>NZ_BAABWJ010000003.1:0-378131 GCF_040372805.1 Pseudoteredinibacter isoporae | reverse complement strand
CACCGACGATGTGGGTCGGGTGACCGGTCCGATCAATAACGGCGACACCATCGACGACGCTGCGCCCACCTTCAGTGGCGAAGTGGCCGCCAGTGAAGCGGAGGATGGCTCGACAGTGACGCTGATCGTTCGCGATGAGAACGACAATGTTGTGCAGACGATTGAGAACATTCCCCTAACGGCGGGCGCCAATGCGGGTGACCCGGCGACCTGGGAAGCGACACCGGAACCGGCCTTAACGAATGGCAATTACCGAGTCTCAGCCGAGGTGGTGGACCCCGCTGGCAACACCTCATCCGAAACGAGTCCGATCGATTTTACGGTCGACACCAGCTCTGTGACTGTGAGTATTGAACATGCCGTGGATGATGTTCCCGATGCGGGAGAGCCAGTGGGCACGACCAAAAATATTAGCGATGGTGGCCTGACAAATGATCGAACCCCAACAATTGTTGGTCTGGCTAAAGCGGGATCGGAAGTTATTCTGGAAGTTAATGGGAATAGTTATGGCCCTGTCATTGCCGACGAGAATGGTCAATGGCAAATTCCTGTAGCCGACGAATTGCCAGATGGCACCGCAACATTCATTGCTATCGCAACAGATGCATCAGGGAATGAAGTTACGGACAGCTTTACCTTGGAGGTTGACGCAAGTCCTGCGAGTATGCCGGTAATATCCAGCGTAGAAGATGATGTGGGGAGCATTCAGGGAAATCTGTCGGACGGCGATCATACTGACGATGCTCAACCAACACTCAATGGTACGGGCACGCCTGGCGATGTGATTCGGGTCTATGTGGATGGAAACTTTGCCGATGAAGTGCCTATCGATACCAATGGGTTATGGAGTTTCACTCCCGCTGGAGCGCTACCGGATGGCGAGCATATCTTCACGGTCAGCGAGGTTGATGAGGCTGGCAATGAGTCGCCACAAAGCGATAGTTTCACCATAACGGTGGACACTCAATCACCTGGCACTCCAGATATAGGTGTCGATGGTGTCTTGATGGCGGAAGATGATGTGGGACCTGCTATCGGTGAAATCCAGGAAGGCGATACAACCGACGATGCGACCCCTCGATTTTTTGGACAGGTTTCTGAACCGAATGGTGAAGTTACCATTATTCTGGATAGCGGCACGGCGAATGAGCGTACGGAAACCGTTCCAACCGACGACCAAGGGAATTGGGAATACACACCTAATTTGTCTGATGGGTTGCACACGGTCCAAATCGCGGTTACAGATGAAGCGGGTAATGGCCCGAGTGCACCGAGCGACCCTCTAAGTTTTACAGTCGACACCGCTCCGCTGAACCTGAGCATCGACAAAGCTGTGGATGATGTGCCCAACTCAGATCAATCTCAAGGAAGCACAGAAGATATTCGTGACGGGGGGCTAACGAATGACAATATGCCGTTGATTGTGGGGACCGCTAAAGAAGGCGCCCAAGTGACATTGCTTGTGAATGGCAGTACATATGGTCCTGTCATTGCGGACAGTAATGGTCAATGGCAAATTCAGGTTACCGATGCCTTGCCCGATGGTACGGCAACCTTCACAGCGACGGCGAGAGATGCTGCGGGTAATGAATCCGTCGATGAGTTTACCTTGGAAATTGATACCAGTGTTCCTGACGCTCCACTTACCTTGCAAGGGTTCGATGATGCCGGGGTTGTAACCGGTTTTATTGCCCAGGGAAGCACCATTGATGACGCTGCACCGGTATTCAGCGGAACGGCTGAACCCGGCGCGACAGTTCATATTTATAACACCGAGCCGAATGGAGACCGAATAAGAATCGGTACTACCATCGCGGACGACAGTGGCAACTGGTCTTTGGAAATTCCACTGGATTTTGAAGCCAATGTTGAGATTCCTTACAGCATTACCGCTACGCAAGTCGATCCGGCCGGAAACGGGGAGAGCGCACCGAGTCCCGTGCTTGATTTCATTTTGAAGGGTGAAATTGACATTGGCATTGGTGGTGATTTTGGTGTGAGAGATCGCGATGACAATGACAATTCTGTGAGCAGTGAAGGTGTTTTGGGTGATGAAGTTGGCGTTACCGCAGCACCCGAAAATCTGGGCACAGGTGATATTGTTGTGCAGTACTCGTTGACTGGGGGCAATGCCAATGGTTTGTTCCAAATCCACAACCCTACCGGCCAAGTTACGTTGGCTCGGGATGCGACAGATGCTGATATTGGGAGCTATGAAATCAGCATTACGGCGCTTACGTTACAGGGTGAAACAGCGACGAATACCTTCACTATTGACGTCACAGGCACAACCGATATCGATATTATTGGAGTGCTTGAGGTACGTGACAGAGACACTGCGGATAATGCGGTGACGGATTCTGATACCGCAGGAGCTGATACCGGTGTTTCTGCCACGGCTAACAATCTGGACGCGGGAGAAATACCCATTGCGTATACTCTGACATCGAACCCCAATGGTCTTTTTGAGATTGCGCCGGACGGCCAAATTACCTTAGCTCGAGATGCAAGCAGTGCCGATGTCGGTAGTCATGATGTCGTTGTTAAGGTTGAGACCTCCGCTGGACGTGAGGCGACGGAAACCTTCACGATTGATGTTGCGGCTTCGAGTGGTGCGGTGAACGTAGGCTTCAGTGGTAATTCAGGACAACTGGAGCTGATCGACAGTAACAACGCAGACAACACGGTCACCGATGCTGAGGGAGCGGGTGCTTCGGTGGGTGTTACGGCGGCAGGACAGAACCTGCTTTCTGGAGAATTTTCACAATTCAATTTGGCATCCAATCCTAATGATTTGTTTCAGATTAATGCGTCGACTGGGGACATTGAGTTGGCGAGGGAAATCAGCAGCGGTGATATTGGTCGCTATGAGATCGACGTTATTCTGCAAACTTCGAGAGGACGTAGCGCGACGGAAACTTTCGTTATTCATGTTAATACGAATACGCCGCTGCAAGCTCTTGACGATAATGACGGCGATGATAATGAGATTTACAGCAACGCCGAGATAGGGGCTTCTGTGGGAATAACGGCCCATGCGAATGAAGCTGACTCGAATCAGTCGGTTGGTTATGAACTGTCGAATGATGCGAATGGTTTATTCGCGATTGATCGCGAGACCGGTGTAGTGACACTCAATCGCAGCATTGAGACTACGGATATGGGCAATCAACTTATCACCGTGGTGGCCCTGTCCAGTGATGGGAGTTCTCAACAAAGTGATTTTACGATCAGTGTGGCTGATCCGACTTACGAAACCTCCGAGAATGTGCTCAATGGCCAGTGGGTGGGTGATACCGTTGAGAATGGCGATGCTCAAACACTTGCGGGTGGTCGTGAGACTTCAGGAACAACAGGCTTCACGGCGGTCGCGGGGCAAAACTATGATTTTAGCGCCTCGCTTTCACTCAATGAGCAGGCGGGCAATAACACGGTTGCTGAAATTGACGTGTTGGATTCGGATGGCAATGTTGTAGAGCGCCAAACCGTGCAATTTAATGGCGGTACGACGAGCGATGTGAGTTTTTCGATTGTTGCTCAGAACGCGGGCGATTATACCGTGCGTGTCAGTAATACTGCGGTGAACAGTGGCTTGGACAGGGATTTATCTATCGACAGTATTGCCGTGGCGGGGGCTGATGCGAGTAGGCTTATTACCCCGCTTGTATTGGATTTGGATGGCGACGGCACGGAGACTTTGTCCTTGGCCGAAGGTGTTCGTTTTGATATCGATGCAGATGGGGCTCTGGAGGCGACAGCCTGGGTGGCCGGTGACGATGCCTTATTGGTTTATGATCGTAATGATGATCGAATTATCAATGATGGTTCGGAATTATTTGGTGCGGCGACGCGCAAAACGGATGGGTCACTGGCTCGGGATGGCTTTGATGCGTTACGTGACCTCGATTCAAATACCGATGGTGTTTTTGATTCGAATGATGAGCTCTATTCAGAGCTTGAACTTTGGCAGGATCTCAATAGCGATGGTCAGGTTCAAGAGGGAGAGCTGTTGGCTCTGGATGAGGCTGGAATACTCAGTATTAATCTCGACGCGAGCAGCAATGGGCTTGTGGACAATGGCAATATTATTGGCCTCAGTTCGAGTTACGTAGGTGTTGATGGGCAAGTCGGTCGTATCGATGACGTGTGGTTTGCGTATGATCCCGATTCTTCTGAGGGGGAAAGCACTCTGGAACTTCAGGACCTTATTTCCGGTAGTGAGTTAGACATTCTGCCTGAAACCCTGAAAATTTCGGCGGAAAGCGCGCCGCAGGAACCCCTGAACTCGCGGGAAGTGCAAAGCTTGGGCGAGCTCGATCTCGCGGTATCAAGAGGCTTAAGCGACACTCTAAATACTTTGTTCGATGTCTGATATTCAGGTCTGAGCGTTGCGGACCTGAACGTGAAGAGCAATGCCCGGCATGCTGGTGCCGGGCATTTTTATGTGATTTAATATTGTGCACAATATAGTTTTAAGCAATATAATTAATAGGTTTGGAGGTATAAGGAATGTCTGATGTGTATCAACACAGCTTAGAAGTTGCGGGTGGAGAAGCTCTCAAATTGTCTGACTACGAAGGGAAGGTTCTGCTGATCGTAAACACGGCCAGCAAATGTGGGTTCACGCCCCAGTACAAAGGCCTGGAAGCTTTGCATCAGGAATATAAAGACCAGGGGCTGGTTATTATCGGTTGCCCATGTAACCAGTTTGCCGGCCAGGAGCCAGGCTCTGACCAACAGATCAATGAGTTTTGTGAGCTGAACTTTGGTGTGACCTTCCCTCTTGTGACCAAGCTGGATGTCAATGGAGAGCAAGCGCACCCCTTGTTTAAGGATTTAAAACAAGCCGCTCCGGGCATTCTCGGGACTGAAAAGATAAAATGGAATTTTACTAAATTCCTCGTTTCAAAAGACGGTAAAACAGTCAAACGCTTTGCCCCGAAAGATAAGCCTGAATCCATGCGCAGTGCGATTGAGGCCCTTTTGTAACGAGTTTGGATAAATCGCGAATAACTCCTTATGTCTGATTCAAGCCAAGATGCAGAGCTGCTTTATCTCGACCAGCAGCTTTGCTTTCGTTTATACACCGCGTCTCGCCTGGTAATCAGGGCGTATCAGCCTCTGCTCAAAGCCTTGGATATCACCTACCCTCAATATCTGGTGTTGATGTTGATGTGGGAATGGCGTGATAACGAACAGCACTTTGGTACGGTGGGGCAGTTGGGGCGGCGTTTACAACTGGACTCTGGCACCTTAACGCCGCTGCTGAAACGGATGGAAAGCCGTGGCTTGGTGCAACGACGCCGAGGTGATGAGGATGAGCGTGAGCGGCATATCGAACTGACCGACAAAGCGGTGTCTATGCGTGGTCGAGCTGTCGATTGGATGAAGCTCGCCCGGGAAAGCGATAAGGCGGACCGCATTGATCTCGAAAGCCTGTCGAATAATCTTGATTTATTGCTGGAATCATTTTCCTAGAAAAAGACATATTTTATGATGTAAATCTCGCGATATGCGTTTTTGGTGTAACTTTTTGCAAAATCATCCTAAATAAGTCTGATATTTAGGATGGCTATTGATGTGTGTGTGGGCTGCTTGTACTATAAGCGGCAGCTGCAATGGGCAGCCTACAAATTCTATATTGGCCATGAATAGCACTTATTATCTTACCGTTCGTCAATGCTCTTTGAAGCTATCATCTCTGCACCTATTGCTGCAGCGACTGCCGCTGCGCGGCTAATATTCTCTCCCCCCGATTTTTAAAACGTTTTTGATCTATTATTTTATTTGGCTTAAAGCCAGGATTTCTTTGGAGTGATTTGCCATGTCTAAGGACAAGTTGGTTATTTTTGATACGACCTTGCGCGATGGGGAGCAGAGCCCAGGCGCATCCATGACAAAAGACGAAAAGATTCGCATCGCGAAAATGCTGGAAAAGATGCGTGTTGATGTGATTGAGGCAGGCTTTGCAATTGCCAGCCCGGGTGATTTTGAAGCCGTAAAAGCCGTTGCAGAAACGGTAAAAGATTCCACTGTCTGCAGCTTGGCTCGTGCAATGGGACCCGATATTTTACGTGCCGGCGAAGCGCTTAAGAATGCGAATGCTGGGCGAATCCATACGTTTATTGCTACCTCTCCCATCCACATGAAGTATAAATTGCAGATGGAGCCTGATGATGTGCTGGCCCAGGCAATTGATGCCGTAAAGCGCGCTCGCCAATTCACCGATGATGTGGAGTTCTCATTGGAGGATGGTTCACGGACCGAGTTTGAGTTTGCCAGCCGCATTATCGAAGCGGTGATCGATGCGGGAGCGCGCACCATCAATATTCCTGATACGGTAGGTTACGGTGAACCAGCGGAATACGGTTTAATGTTTAAGCGCTTGATTGAAAATGTCCCCAATTCGGATAAAGCGATTTTCTCAACCCACTGCCACAACGATTTGGGCTTGGCCGTTGCTAATTCCCTGTCTGCGGTGATGAACGGTGTACGCCAAGTTGAATGTACTATCAATGGATTGGGTGAACGCGCTGGTAATGCCTCATTGGAAGAATTGGTGATGGCGGTGCAAACACGACACGATGTCATGCCGGTTCATACCGATATTGATCCTGTGCATATCGTGCCGACATCTCGCCTTGTGTCCAGTATTACGGGCTTTCCGGTACAGCCGAACAAAGCCATTGTGGGTGCAAATGCCTTTGCCCATGAATCGGGTATTCATCAGGATGGTGTGCTGAAGCATCGCGAGACCTATGAAATTATGAAAGCCGAAGATGTTGGCTGGAATACCAATAAGCTGGTATTGGGTAAGCATTCAGGCCGTGCCGCAGTGAAAGCACGTTATGAGGAACTGGGTATTCAGTTTGAAGAGCATGGTGAATTCAACCAGATATTCCAGGCCTTTAAACAACTGGCGGATAAAAAACACGAAATTTTCGATGAGGATTTACAGGCCTTAGTGGGTGAAGCTCAAGAGGTTGAGGAAACCTATGGTTTCGAGGCGATGGAGATCAGCTGCAAAACCGGGCAGGCCCCCCATGCCAAGTTGGCGATTCGCGTTGGTGAACAAATTATTGAAACCGATTCAGAGGGCAGTGGCCCGGTCGATGCCGTGTTTAAGGCCATCGAAAAACAGTTCCAAAGCGGAGCAGATTTGTTGCTGTATTCGGTGAACGCTATCACTCAAGGTACAGAAGCCGTGGGTGATGTGACGGTTCGTCTCGAACGTAATGGTCAACTCGTTAATGGTGTGGGCGCTGACACTGACGTGGTGGCAGCATCGGCAAAAGCCTACTTACAGGCATTGAATATGCTGGAATCAGGTGTTCGCTCCCATCCCCAGCATGGCGTATAAATCGTAGGCGCAAAAGCGCCTACGATTATCCGTGCTGTTATCGCCTTTGAGTTAATGGCCTCTGAGTTATTATCGCAAGCAATGCCTTGAGCCCCGGTATGATTGTTCGCCGGGGTTTTGCAGGTTTTCGTCGGTTCCCGTATCAGGTTAGAATGGAGGCCACGAAAACAAGCTGTTCTATTATGTTCGAAACCACTCGCCACCAATATCTTTCCGCTATGGGAATCGACAGCTATATGCCTCGCTGTCTGTTGCCTAATGCGCCGACTCCTCAAGAGTGTGAGTGGCCGGTTGAGCTCAGTGCTGCCCCGGAACCTGTGGCTATCACTTCGCAGCCTGCGGAGTTACAGTCCAAGGCAGCGACTCTTCAGCATGTATCTGAGGCGTCGACAGCGGTCGGTGAATCCGTTGGCCCTGGATCAATGGGAAGTGCTCCGGCAGCTCGTGCAAATACTGCGGTTGGCGCAGCGGAGTTGTTGGCTGACTTTGAACCGGACAAAACAGCGAAAAAGCCCCGTTCTACACAAGCAAGTAAAGTCTCCTCAGAAGAAAATGACCAGGTACACCCAACTGAAGCGCTGAATTTCAGTTTGAGTGTTTGGCGTTTTGATGATTTATTGGTGGTCGACAGTCGCCATAGTGAGAAAGCGCTGCCCACTGAAAAGCTTTTGCTGAGTATGCTGCAAGCTTATGGATTAAAGCTTGGGAACCTGTCGAAAGCACAGGTGCTGCAGTGGCCGATGTTTGATATGCCCCAGGCCGATATCGGGGCTGAAGCGGCTCGGGAAATGCTCGGAGCGTTTCTGGAAACGTTGCTGGATTCCCCGGTTAGTCACTGGTGGCTAATGGGTGACGATGCCTTTCATTTGCTACCTGGCGGTATGGTTCCGCAAGAGGATAGCGGTTTTGGCCATGTCATCCAGGCGGAGCAGCTTTCGGGGGCCACCGTGGTGCCCGCCAAGCAGTTGATTACCATGCCGAGTTTGGCCGAAATGCTAGAGCGACCGCAGCTTAAAGCCAGGGCTTGGCGTGCCATGCGTCAAACGTTGATGTCCCCCGCGGAATAAATTCTTCAAACACATGCCTGAGTCAATTCGTCCGGTTCTAGAAAGTGATTTGGCCTCTCTAATTCAGATTGAGCAGAAGGCACACAGCCACCCTTGGCCGGTGAATCAGTTCGCTCAGCGCCTGAGTTGTGAACGTCATCTCCTTGCGGCATTGGAGCTTGATGGTCATTTGGTGGCGTATTATGTGGCCTCTCAAATTGCCGATCAGGCTGAGTTGTTGAATATTTCCGTCGCACCCGAGCAGCAGGGAAGAGGTATGGGAGCCCGGCTGTTACAGCATTTGATTGATCGCCTGGATCCAAAAATTCGAGAGATCTTTCTGGAAGTTCGCGCGTCAAATACCGCGGCTATTGCGCTCTACGAGAAGTTAGGTTTCCATCAACTGGGCAGTCGCCCGAATTATTATCCTTGCCACAAAAACGGTCGCGAAGACGCCTTGCTCTATGCCTTGACTCTGGTCGTGTCCTAATACGGCGGATGCCTCATTTTGTTGCCCGGCGGCGCTTGCCTGAACGGCTGCTTTTCGATACTCTTAAGTCTCATAATAAAAGTTAGTCGATAAAAGCCTTTATCAGCCCAGCAGGGTGAAGCGATCCGGAGATGCCATATGCCAAATGACGTGTTTATTTTAGGTGGAGCGCAGAGTGACTTTGCCCGTAACTGGTCCCGACAGGGCTTGGAAATTGGCGACATGATGGAAGAGGTCGTTCGCAATGGCCTGGGTGTCAGTCAGCTGGACGCGCAAGAGATTCAGTGTGCACATGTCGGAAACTTCGTCGGCGAGCTGTTTTGTGGGCAGGGGATGTTGGGTGGCGTTCTGGCGCAAAAAATTCCCGAATTTCGCGGCCTGCCGATTTCCCGGCATGAGGCGGCCTGCGCATCTGGCAGTATGGCCATTCTCGCGGCAATGGCCGATATTGAATCCGGCCGTTACGAGAGCGCCTGTGTGCTGGGCGTGGAGTATATGCGTAATGTGCCGGGCGATAAGGGCGCAGAATATCTCGGTTCCGCCGCATGGACGGGCCACGAAGGTGAGGGCGTCACGTTTATGTGGCCGCATATGTTCAGTGAGTTGACCCTGGAGTATGAAAAGCGCTACGGCATTGACTATGCTCATCTTGGGGAAATCGCGCGAATCAATTACGACAATGCCAAGTTAAATCCCAATTCTCAATCGCGTGCCTGGGAATTTGCTGACGGTGCGTTCAGTGAAGATGATGAGTTAAATCCAATTATCAGTGGCCGTGTTCGTCGTAATGATTGCGGGCAAATTACGGATGGCGCTGCGGTTGTATTTTTAGCATCCAAACCGTTTGCAGAAGACTACGCAAAACGTCATGGCCTGGACCTGGATTCTATCCCCCGAATCAAAGGTTGGGGACACACTACTGCAGGTATCGCTTACGCCGATAAGATTTCCGCCAGCGCTGAACAGCCCTTGGTGTTTCCTCACGTCAACCAGGCAATTCAACAGGCCTTCAAGCGAGCGAACGTCGAATTGGATCACATCGACGCCATTGAGACTCACGATTGCTTTGCCATGACGGAATATATGGCCATTGACCATTTCGGCATTACGGCCCCAGGAGAATCCTGGAAGGCGATTGAAGCGGGTGATATTACCTTGGGAGGACGTTTGCCGATTAATCCGAGCGGCGGTCTAATCGGCCTCGGACATCCCGTTGGTGCAACCGGCGTGCGGATGATGTTAGATGCTTATAAACAGGCTTGCCACCAAGCAGAAAGTTACCAAGTTGTCGGCGCTAAAAATATTGCGACGTTAAATATCGGTGGCAGTGCGACAACAACGGCGAGTTTTGTTGTGGGGCGTTAACCGTCATCGCAGTAAAACAGTGATTAATTACACGCAAAAAACCCCGGCAAATTGTTCGGGGCTTTTTGCGTGTTTCTGACGACCGAGACCTATTGTTGCACGGTATCGTAATGCGCCATGGCGGCGGCGACAGCAGAACCGCGTTCATGCGTAGCACCTTGAGCCGCCAGGACATTGTCCAGTGCGCTTAAGCACAGCAACACATTCTCCTGATAACAGGCTTGGCCCATCAAACCGATACGCCAGGCTTTGCCCGCAAATGCGCCCAGGCCGGCACCAATTTCCAGATCGTATTGTGATAGCAGTGCAGAACGTACAGCAGCGTCTTCGATGCCTTCTGGAATCTGAACCAAGTTCAGTTGTGGCAAACGACAGCTGTGATCAACGAGCATATTCAAGCCCATGGCTTCCAAGCCTTTCACCAAGGCTTCGTGATGGAACATATGGCGTTCGAAGGCCAAGTCCAGACCTTCTTCTTCGAGCATGAGCAACGATTCATGCAGTGCGTACATCGCATTCACGGGGGCGGTGTGATGGTAAGCACGTTTGCTGTCACCACCCCAGTAACCCATTACCAGTTGCATATCCAGGAACCAGCTTTGTACCTTATGTTGACGGTTGTTAATGGCGTCGACCGCCTTCGGGCTGAAGGTTACTGGTGAAATACCCGGCACACAGGACAAGCATTTCTGCGAGCCGGAATAGACGGCGTCCGCGCCCCACTCATCGACTTTCAGTTCGATGCCGCCTAATGAAGTTACCGCATCCATAATGCTCAAGGCGTCATTGTCGGCAGCAATTTTACACAGCGCTGCGGCATCACTCTCAACACCGGTAGAGGTTTCTGCGTGAACAAAAGCCAGAACCTTGGTGTCCGGGTGTTCGGCAAAAGCGGCTTTAACCTTGTCGATGCTGACTGGAGTGCCCCAATCATCTTCAACCATGATAGACGTCGCACCACAGCGCTCGACATTCTCTTTCATTCGAGCGCCGAACACGCCGTTCTGACAGACGATGGCTTTATCTCCAGGGGCTAGCAAGTTAACGAAGCAGGCTTCCATTCCAGCTGACCCGGGGGCTGAGATCGGGATGGTTAACTGATTGTCGGTTTGAAAGGCCATTTGCAACAAGCCTTTGATTTCGTCCATCAGGGTCACGAATTCAGGGTCCAGATGTCCGATGGTTGGGCGGCCCAGTGCGGCCAGGACACGTGGGCTAACATCTGAAGGGCCTGGGCCCATCAGGGTTCTTTGTGGTGGGTAAAAAGGTGTTGCCATGGTGATTCCTATTGTATTTTTCTTACTTGATGTTTCGATTTTCTGGCAGCTTGTTTACTCGCTGCTTATCTCTCCGGCCAGGTTTTTGCACATAGCGTCACCCAAAGCATCACCTTTCAAGCCTTGGGCCAAGAGAATATGTGCTTTGGCAAAGGCGGCCTCCAAATTAATATCTCCAGCGTGTCGGACACCGCAACGGCTAAGTACACTGCCGGTGGCATAGCAATCCTGTTGTACGCCGCCGTGACGACATTGGCTGATATTAAACAGGCAAATGCCTCTTTCCTTAGCGCGCTCAAGCTCGCTTACCAGGGCCGAATCAGCGGCAGGTATATTACCCGCCCCAAAGCTCAGCAACAAAACTAATTTCAGATTCTCGGACGCCAGGTTGTGCTGTATGTTCTGTGCACTGATGCCGGGATAGAAATAAATGATCGTAACGCTGTCGTGTTGCTCGGCGGAGATTGTGCCTTCATATTGAAACGGTTCGTCCGGGGCCTGCCCCTTGCCGTTGTCATTGATAAAAGCACGAAAATCTCGACTGCTGGTCTTGTGGCAGCGGTTGGCAGGGAGCAGCTCACCACCGAAATAGAGCCCGACTCCTGAGAAGCCGGCGTCACGACTCCGCAGGGCACCGATGAAATTGTCCACGGCATCATTGTCGGGCAATAACAGCGGTACTTGTGAGCCGGTAAAAATAATGGCCTTGTCGCTGCCCGCAAACATGTAGGACAGCGCTGCTGCGGAAAACGCCATCGTATCGGTGCCATGGAGAATGATGTAAGAGCGATAATCGCTGTACTGATTAATCGTGTTTGCCAAGCGCTGCCAATCACTGGGGGTCGCATCTGAGCTGTCGATCAGGGGTTGCAGACTCAGAAAGTCGAAATCGGCCATTTGTTCATGTGAGGCCAATGCGTGGCGCAAATTGCTTTCAAGCTCATCATTTGGGGATAAGCCGTCAGGCCCTGGGGCCATGCCAATGGTACCGCCAGCGTAGATTACAAGCGTATGGTGCATAGTCAGATTCCTAAGGTCGGCCGGTTTTGAAAAGCACGAGAGTCAGGAGGATTTTAACATTGCTGGAGCGCGCTTGCCCTCACCGAGATCAGTAAAGGAGCCAAAAGTATGAGCCCGTGGGCGAACAGAAAGCGAGATAGGAAGAGAAAGAGAGCCCGCAGACTGGAGTCTGCGGGCCAGAGGAACGAGTCGAATTACAGTTGGATGGCTTTGATCTCGATAAACTCGTGCAAGCCCTCATCACCCCACTCACGGCCATTGCCGGACTGCTTGTAGCCGCCGAATGGCGCGTCGTAGTTGTAGTCACCGCCGTTAACGTAGCACTGACCCGCCCGTAAACGACGGGCAATCGCAATGCCGTCTTCCTTGGTTTTGGCGTATACGCCGCTGGAGAGGCCGTACGGCGTGTCGTTGGCGATGGCCACTGCCTCATCCAGGTCCTGATATGGAATCATGACCAGTACCGGGCCAAAGATCTCTTCACGGGCGATACGCATATCGTTATTAACGTCGGAGAAAATGGTCGGTTTGACATAAAAACCCTTCTCCAGGCCTTCTGGAGCACCCAGTCCACCCGTCAACAGAGTGGCCTCTTCCATGCCAATTTCGATATAACGCTGAACGGTATCACGCTGACGTGCCGAAGACATTGGACCAACGTACACCGCGTCATCGTCGTAACCGACCTTAAGGGTTTCTGTGTAGTTCTTGGCGATCTGGGTAGCTTCTTCATAGCGGCTGGCAGGCACCAGCATACGCGTGAGAGCGATACAGGTCTGGCCGGTGTTGATCATCACATCGTCGACACCACAGCGAACAGCCGCGTCCAAATCGGCATCGTCAGTAATGATAAAAGCGGATTTGCCTCCCAGTTCCTGCGTAACGCGTTTTACGGTTGGAGCGGCCGCTTCGGCGACGAGAATGCCTGCGCGGGTGGAGCCGGTGAAGGAAACCACGTCCACTTCCGGGTGACTGGACAGTGCTGCGCCTACTTCGTGACCCAGTCCGATGACCAGGTTGAACACGCCGTCAGGGAAACCGACTTCGTCGAGTACTTCCGCCACGATAATGTCTTGCAACGGGGTTTGCTCGGAAGGCTTAACCACCATGGTGCAGCCGGCGGCCAATGCTGGAGCAATCTTGCCCATCAATTGATTCAGCGGGTAGTTCCAGGGATTAATGAAACCGCAGACGCCGGCCGCTTCTTTAACCACCAGGGAATTGTTCACCTCTTTCGCTTTTTCCATATCTGCACAGCGATCGGCGTAACCTTCAAAGGCACCGATAGGGCCGTCAATTTGCAACCATGGGGTGATGTGCGGAGGGCAACCCATCGATTGGGAAACGGCATTGACCAACTCTTCACGGCGCTCGCGCAAGCGGGCAGCGGCTTTGCGGATCAAGTCGGCGCGGAATTCGGCGCTGCTGGTACTCCAGCTATCAAAGGCGGCGCGGGCAGCGCTGACCGCTGCATCGACATCATCCTGATTACCCAGGGCAACCGTCGCGACCACTTCTTCCGTCGCGGGGTGGATCACATCGTGACGACCCTCACCTTGGGCATTTTGCCATTGGCCATTGATGTAAAACTTGTCGTGTAACTTGCTCATTATGTTCTCCTCGTCTACAACACAGCAGCGCTGTGCAGTGCCAAGGGCTAAGCCCCGAAATGGCAGATCTGTTCACAGTGGCAGGCAGATTACGATAGAAAGGTGGGGGCGTATATACCCTATTAGGGTTGCTTATTCTTCCAGTTCCCGGTCAATAGATAGCCAGTCCCCGACGCCAATATTCTGGCCGTCCCCACGCAGCAGGCTGGCATTTTCACCAAAGGCGGCGGCCTGGGGTTTATCGGGCATAGCATTGAAGAGTGCCAAGGTACGATAGGGCTCATGCTCGGCGTATTTTTCGGCGGTATCGGGATTGATGCCAATCATGGTACAACGCTCGCAGCGATCGTGCAGCTGCAGGGTGTATTCGCCGCCGGAACTGTGCAGGCGTTTATAGTCGTGCTCACTAAAGGGCTCGAGACCTGCCACAACAATATTCGGGCGGAACTGCTCGATGCGGGCGATGGCTTTGTCCTCAGCGGCGAGTCGCTGGTTCAGAACCTCAAGTGAGTCGCGGTTTGCGATGAGGTAGGGGGCGGCATCGGCAAAGATAGCGGCCTGCTCACCAAAACGGTCGGTCTGGCTCTGCAGGCGTTTGAAGTCTGGTGCCATGGCAACCAAGCGCAGAGGCTTCGGGCTTTTTAGTGCGTCGGTAAGCCAGTCACCCGCTTCATCCCCGGCATCCAGAACTCGGCATTCGTCACGCCAGACCTGGGCTTTCATTTCGTTTTCCAGAGGCAGCTCGAAGGGAATGAGGATCTCCGGTTTTTCCGGCATTAACGACGGACTTTTCAAACTGAGGTAATGTTCGTCGATGCCCGTTCGGATCAGGCACATCGTGGGCAGTTGTCTCTGAGTAACAAATTGTCCATTGTCTGCACGAACAATCATCCAGCGTCGGTCGTGCAATAGGCCCGTATACGTCAGGCTGGATTGACTCAAGGCAATGCCACGCAGGGATTTAACCGGGTAAATAAAAATGTCGGTGACTCTAACGCGTGGCATGCACTTTCCTTATTGCCGGAGGGGTCTACTTGTTTTGCAGTTTAGCAAAAGCCGCCAGTTGTTCGGGCGTTGCGTCTTGCTGATGATTGGCCTTCCACTCAGCATAGGGCATACCGTAGACAATGTCTCGCGCTTGTTCGGCATCCAATTCGATGTCCCGCTCATCGGCGGCCGCTTTATACCATTTGCCCAGGCAATTACGGCAAAATCCCGCAAGGATCATAAGGTCTATGTTTTGTACGTCTTTGCGTTCATCTAAATGTTTGAGCAGACGGCGGAATGTCGCCGCTTCAAGTTCGGTTTGAGTTTGCTTGTCCATGGGTGTCTCGTTGTTTTCAATTCAATCGGGAAGCGTTTCCCGTAACGCGGATCAGTTTACCCGCCACGGCGGATTTTTGCGATTCTCTCCACCCCAGAACAAACAAATTTGATTATCACTTGGGTCGTAAAGCCGAGCCTCGCGCCAGAGCCAACGTTGGTCTGTGGGTTCTTGAATAAATTCAATGCCTGCACTCAGCAAGCGTCGGTATTCATGATCAAGTTGCTGGCATTCAAAGTAAATGATGGTGTCATTGATGGGTGGCTTTTGATCGACTTTGTGCAGCGAAAATGTTGATTCACCATCGGGACATTCAAAGCGAGCGTAATGCGGAGTATCGACGATCAGCGTTAAACCAAGTGTCTGATAGAACGCCACTGATTTAGGTAAATCATGGGCAGCGACAGTGACTTGATTCAAATTCATGGTGCAGCCCTCTTTGATTGATGGGGGTACTTTGAGTCGCTTTAGCTGAGCAGTCCAACAAAATTGCAGGGTTTTTGCCGGCTGTCGAGCTGTTCCAGCAAAATACCATCCCAAGCCGTTCGACAGGCGTTGTTTGAACCAGGCAAACAAAAGATCAACGTTTTATTCACCAGGCCTCCCATGGCGCGAGATTGGATCGTTGAGCTGCCTACCTGTTCCAGAGAGATATAACGGAACATCTCCCCGAAGCCGATGACTTCTTTATCGAGTAAAGGACGCACGGCCTCGGGAGTGCTGTCACGACCGGAAAATCCGGTGCCGCCAGTAATTAAAACAACTTGCACTTCGGAATCAGCGATCCACTGAGAGCAGACGGCCCGAATCTGGTAAATGTCGTCCTTCACCAGATCGCGTTGTTGCAAGTGATGCCCTGCATCTTGCAGCAACTCTACCAATAGATCTCCAGAGGTATCGTTACTGTGGTCGCGTGTATCGGAAACAGTGAGTACAGCAATGCGTAGGGGGATTGCGTCGCTGCTGGGTGTTGGTTTGCTCATGATGCTGTCTGTATAAGTCCTGTGACGTTCTTTATCCGCCTGTGGTATTCATAAAGCGGACGATTTGTGTTTCATTAATATCGAAGTGATGGCGTTCAGGTTTATTGGCCATTGCTGCCTCAATCCCGTGTTGCAAGCGAGCGTGATCACCCGGGTAGCGTCGCATGATGGCCTTGAGATCCAACGAGTGTTCATTGCCCAGGCATAGGAGCAGTCGCCCTTCGGCAGTCACTCTTAAACGATTGCAGCTTGCGCAAAAATTATTGCTGTGTGGTGAGATAAAACCGATCTGGTTGTCACCGATTTTCCAGTAACGGGATGGCCCACCGGTTTTGTATTGGCTCGATTCCAATGGCCAGCGTTTTTCCAGGCGCGTTTGAATGTCGGCTGAGCTGATGAATTCTTCGCTTCGTTGGTGATCGTCTATGTGCCCCAGAGGCATCGCTTCAATGAAGGAAAGATCAAAGCCTTCGTGAAGGGCGAATTGCACGAGGTCTTCCACTTCGTCAGCGTTACGATTTTTCAAAATCACACTGTTGAGTTTGATGCGTTCAAAACCGGCCGCTCTCGCCGCGCGCAAACCCGCAAGAACGTGTTCGAGTTTGCCGGTTCGACTGAGTTCTTTGAAACGGCCTGGGTTCAATGTATCCAGGCTGACATTGATGCGATCGAGCCCCGCTTTCTTTAAGTCGGGAGCCAACGCCTCCAATCTTGATCCATTGGTGGTCAATAAGAGTTCTTCCAGACCGGGTATGGCCTTTAATCGGGCCATAAGCTCGACGGCACCATTACGGACCAGAGGTTCACCTCCGGTCAGGCGTACTTTTTTAATCCCCAGTTTTACGAAGGCTTTAACCAGAATTTCACACTCTTCCAGGCTCAACACCTGAGCGCGAGGTAAAAACTGCATATCTTCGGCCATGCAATAGACACAGCGAAAATCACAGCGATCTGTCAGGGAAAGCCGTAAGTAGTCAATATGTCTGCCGAAAGAATCTACGAGTGCCATGCTGAGATCTTAACCCAAGTAGGCGACGCTGCCAGTGTCGAAATAGTCAAAAAGTGTTAATCCTCAGGAAGACAGATCTTCTGGGCTATTGATATTTTGAAATGAATCGGGGTCTGGGACATTAAGGCTCTCATAGCCAAAGCGTTCAATGAAGCCCATTACTCGCCGCTCGCCCCTGCTCAAATAGTCTTCAAGGCTTTGGTAGGCGGCCACGGGCCAGAGGCTGTGAAGGGGGTGCAGGCGGCCTTCGCATTCACTGACAATAATGTGTTTGGGTGCTTGCCGACTGGCAGCCAGCAGTTGTTGTCCCAAGTCCGGGGCTTGCCTGGGGGTGTCTACCGGAGACACCAGCAGATGCTCGCAATAGGGACGTTGCTGAATACAGTAATCCAAACCACTGAAAATCCCGGCCAATGGCCCGAGATGGAGGTCGCTGGCGTCGTACAGGGTTTCCGTCGGTACCTTACTGTCATTCAGTAAGGCCTGCATAGCCTCGTGGCGTAGGGTGATCTCGGTGTGGTGCGCGGGTTTGGGGCCGCAGCTTACAAGAACGGCTTCCGTTGAAGCTTGCTGCTTGCTCAATGCATGGCTCAGTAAGGGGTGACCATGAAACTCGGCCAGGGCTTTTTGAGCATACGCCGATGCCATGCGTCGGCCTTCTCCGCCACATAAAATCAATTGTGCATAGTTCGGTTGTATCATGGCTTGATCTTTTGTGCTGCTCTGCAGGTTTGGGCGCGCAATCCAATATCTCTCTGGTTTATACTAGAACCGGTTTGCGTCAGCCTGATAGCCTAGTGGTGGCGCGCATACCTGAATTTCACGATTAGATTCTATGAGAATTGCGGAGATTAGCACAGTGTCAGAATTATCCATTGATCAGCTCAGGCGAGAGTATTTGCAGGGCGGCTTGCACCGTGAGCAGTTAAAGGATTGTCCGATTGCGCAATTTGAACATTGGTTAAAACAAGCCGTGGATGCCGGCATTCAAGACCCGACCGCCATGACGGTTGCGACCGTGGATGCAACAGGGCAACCCAGCCAGCGTATCGTATTGCTGAAAGCGGTGGATAAAGACGGTTTTGTGTTCTACACCAACTATGGCTCGCGCAAAGCTCAAGACATTGCCGCCAATGACAAAGTCAGTTTGCACTTTCCCTGGCACGCTTTGGAGCGCCAGGTGAAAATTGCCGGTGTTGCTGAAAAAGTCAGTCAAAAAGAATCTCTGCAGTATTTCCTTTCCAGACCCGAAGAGAGTCAGTTGGCAGCCTGGGCCTCGGAACAAAGCCGACCCGTGTCATCACGTGAGCTATTGATGCAGCAGTTTGCGTCAATGAAGCAGAAATTTTCAGCCGGTAAAATTCCGCTGCCAGATTTTTGGGGTGGCTTTCGAATCAAGCCTGTGCGTGTTGAGTTTTGGCAGGGAGGCGCCAATCGTCTGCACGATCGGTTTGAGTATCAATTGCAGCCTGACAGTGATTGGGCAATTCAGCGCCTGGCGCCATAGGGCCGGCGCTGAACATCGCTTACGATGAACCTGTGTTGCCTTTGGTCGCCTCT
Source organism: Pseudoteredinibacter isoporae (assembly GCF_040372805.1). Taxonomy (GTDB): domain Bacteria; phylum Pseudomonadota; class Gammaproteobacteria; order Pseudomonadales; family Cellvibrionaceae; genus Pseudoteredinibacter; species Pseudoteredinibacter isoporae_A. Next base: position 359,087 of record NZ_BAABWJ010000003.1, on the reverse strand, counting down.
GGAAAAACCAGTTCCATTGGTTCAGGCAGTCCGTGCTCATTGATAATTTGTGCGTGGCTGCGATTGAGATGGCGCACATTTTCAACGCCACAGGAATGAGCAATCACATCCAGTTCTTTCAGCATGTTTTTGGCAAAGTGAGCGACACGGTTGGCTTTGTTGTGGGGATCTAGACCTTCCTGCAAATCGGGATCATGGGTCGTAATACCGGTTGGACAGGTATTTTTGTTGCATTGCAAAGCCTGAATACAGCCGAGAGAAAACATGAAGCCTCGGGCTGAGACCACCACATCAGCACCCACGCATAATGCCCAGGCCACATTGGCAGGGTTGATCAGCTTGCCCGAGGTAATCACACGAATTCGATCGCGCAGGCCGTATTCCACCAGAGTATTGACGACCATTGGCAGGCTACGTTTGATTGGCAGCCCCATGAAATCGATCAGGGATTGTGGGGCGGCACCTGTGCCTCCGTCACCGCTGTCGATGGTGATAAAGTCTGGAGCGTATTCCAATCCCTTTGTTTGAATCAGTTCACACAGCTCTCGCAGCCAATGGCTCTGCCCAATCACCGTTTTAAAACCTACCGGGAGGCCGCTTACTTCTCGGATGTGATGAATGTTGTCCAGCAGTTGTTCCAAGCTGTTGATATCCGTGTGGCCATTGGGACTGAGGGATGCCTTGCCTTCAGGAATGCCTCGGATGGCCGCGATTTCAGCGGTCACTTTTTCCGCGGGAAGAATGCCACCTTTACCGGGCTTAGCCCCTTGTGCCAGCTTCAATTCAATCATTTTGACCTCTTTATGAGAGGCGATCTCCCGAAGCTTGTCATCGCTCAAATTTCCCGCATCGTCTCGCACACCATACTTGGCGGTACCGATTTGAAAGACAATGTCGCAGCCCCCGGATAAATGGTAGGGTGACAGCCCACCTTCACCGGTGTTCATCCAAATTCCTGCTTGCTGAGCGCCGTGCGACAACGCTCGTACAGCGACAGATGACAGAGAGCCAAAACTCATCGCCGAAATATTAAACACGCTGTTGGCCGCGTAAGATTGCCGGGCGAAACCTTCGCCAAATCGCACCGGTTCGGCAGGTGTAAATTCATGTTTGAGTTTGGGGAACAGGGCATTGAGGAAAATAATATCTCCGGTCTGGTTCAATGGGCGTGTCGAGCCAAAGGCTGTGGTGGTGTCGATGTTCTTGGCGGCTTGATACACCCAACTGCGCTGTGCGCGATTAAAGGGCAGCTCCTCGCGGTCCATTGCGAAAAAATACTGTCTGAAGAATTCCCCTAGGTGCTCAAACCAATAACGGAATCGTCCGATTACGGGGTAGTTGCGACGGATTGCATGCCGCGTCTGACGTATATCTACGATGTACATATAGATAATGGCCCCGATCAATGTGAGCAGTAAAAGCAATAGAAGCAGGGCGGCGTACTCAATAAAGAGGTCGGCCGTAATGTGCAGGATATCGCTAAGCATCGTGATTTTCCTTCAGGCTGTTATACGTTAGGATGCAATTCATTATAAACCTCGTCTTATACAGGGCCACCGTTAAAATCGCGTGGTGCGATTTGGCCAATTGAGGCTTGTATCGGCCTGACGGGACACGTGTTCGGGAGAACAATACTATGAGTGTATGGGGTATCGGCTTAACAGAAGCTGGCGCAGCTGAGAACATGGTTTGGCAGGAAGTCGGCGAGGTGTCACCTAAGCCCGGCGAGGTACTGATTCAAGTTGCTTATGCCGGCGTCAATCGCCCCGATATTTTCCAGCGCATGGGATTATATCCGCCACCTCCCGGTGCCAGTCCCACCATGGGACTGGAAGTGTCCGGTGAAATTATCGCGCTAGGTGAAGGAGTCGAAGCCTGGTCGCCAGGCGATAAAGTTTGTGCCCTGTGTAATGGCGGCGCCTATGCGCAACAAGTTGCCGTGCCAGCGGGACAATGCCTCCCGATTCCAGAAGGCTTGAGCATGGCGGAAGCGGCGGCACTGCCGGAAACTTGTTTTACTGTTTGGACGAATGTGTTCGACCGTGGTCGCCTGCAGGCTGGAGAGACATTTTTGGTGCATGGCGGAGCCAGCGGTATTGGCACGACGGCTATTCAAATGGCCAAAGCCATGGGGGCAGAGGTTTATGCGACCGTTGGCAGCGCAGCGAAACAGAAGGCCTGTTTAGATCTCGGGGCTGATCAAGTGTGGAATTATCAAGAGGATGATTTTGAATTGGCTTCTTTTGAAGCCAGTGGTGGCCAAGGCGTTGATGTTATTCTTGATATGGTGGGTGGCGATTATATTCAGAAAAACCTCAACATGGCCGCAAAAGATGGGCGACTGGTGAGCATTGCATTTTTACGTGGTGCCAAGACCGAAGTGGATTTTCGTGCAGTCATGATCAAAAGGCTCACTCTGACAGGGTCTACACTCCGGCCGCAAAGCGATATCGAAAAGTCTGCCATTGCACAAAATTTGCAGAAGCACATCTGGCCGTTGATTGCCGAAGGTAAGTTCAAGCCGGTAATGGCGGCAGAATTTTCCATTCAAGAAGTGGCTGAGGCCCATAAGTTGATGGAATCCCATGACTTAATCGGAAAAATTGTGTTGGCTCTGGACTAGCCACCTTGATTTAGAGAGGCCCCATGGTTGATAAACAATGCCCACGTTGTGACGAAGAGGCTTTGATTCAACACCGCTACGAGCGGCAGGAACTGGATTTGTGCCGAGCTTGTGGCGGGCTGTGGTTTGATAAAGACGAAGTGAACGCTGTCATTCGAGCGAAGAACCCCGAAGTAGACCTCAGCTGTTTTCGAGAAAGTTTCGGGCAAAGTCTGGGGGAGTCCGATATTGAATGTCCAAGCTGCAAACTCAATATGCAGCGCCACCACCTTCTGGAACATTTTCATCTGGAAATTGATATCTGTGTGCATTGCGAAGGCAGTTGGCTGGATCGTGGTGAATTGCCCCCAGTAGAGAAGAGCCCGGAGCTGGCCTCTCATCTACAGGAACTGAACAAAGGTCTGAGTTGGAAAACCTATTTTTTTCAGCTGTTGCTCCAAATGCCCGTTGAGTTCAATGCTAAAGTGAAGTGCATTCCCTGGGTGAACTACAGCTTGCTTGCTTTGAATATACTAATTTTTCTCGCCTACTTTTTTAATGATGCCAGTTATAATTGGGTGTTGAATCATTTTGCGATGACCCCAACGATTGTGGCTGACGGGAATCAAGTATGGACATTACTCAGTTGCGTGTTTTTGCACGGTTCCGTGTGGCACCTGGGTGCCAATATGTATTTCCTGGCCATCATCGGCGACAACCTTGAAGACGCCCTTGGGCACTTTTCTTATCTGTTACTTTATTTGACCTGTGGCCTCCTTGCCTCGCTAGGGACGATGTTGTGGCGCTACGGATCTGATATTCCATCGATTGGTGCCAGTGGTGCGATTGCCGGCTTGTTTGCCATGTACATGATCTGGTTTCGTCATGCCAGCTTGAGTTTTATGTTTATTCTCTATCAGAAAAAGCTTTCCGTGATGTGGTTTTTTGCCTTGTGGGTAGGGTTGAATGTGTTCGGTTTATTTTTCTTGGACGATGGTATGGATTATCCCGCGCACATATCCGGTTTTGTGGCGGGACTTGTATTTGCCTTGCTACTGAAAGACTGGGTGCACCAGAGAAATCCCATGCTGGCAATGCTGGGGCACGAGTCGGTACGGCTAAAACGTTAGTTTTGAACGGAGTTTGATATGGCAAAACCTTTAGCAGGTTTGCGCGTTATTGAAGTGGGCCAACTCTTGGCTGGCCCGTTTGCTGGTTCGCTATTGGCTTACTTCGGAGCAGAAGTCATTAAGGTGGAGCCTCCTGGTGGTGACCCCATTCGTGGCTGGCGAGAGCTTAATAACGGTACATCGTTCTGGTGGTATAGCTTGGCGCGCAATAAAAAAAGTGTCTGCATCGATTTAAAACAGAATGAAGGCCGATCGATTTTAAAAGCGTTGTTAAACGATGCTGATGTCCTGGTGGAAAATTTTCGCCCTGGTGTGATGGAAGATTGGGGGCTGGGCCCGGAGGACATCAAACCGGTCAATCCTGGCTTGGTTTACGCGCGAATTTCCGGCTATGGCCAGGATGGCCCCAACGCGAATAAACCCGGCTTTGCCTCGGTGTGCGAAGCATATTCTGGTTTTCGCCATGTAAATGGTTTTCCAGGGGAAGCCCCGGTACGTCCGAATTTGAGCATTGGTGACACGATTGCGGGCATTCATGCTGCATTAGGAATCGCTTTAGCGCTCTTGGAACGGCAGCAGTCTGGAAAAGGGCAAACAATCGACGTAGCCCTGTACGAAGCCATGTTCAATTTACTGGAAGCGGTCGTGCCGGAGTATTCCGGCGCGGGCGCCGTGCGGGAAGCGTCTGGGACAACGGTGACCGGTATTGTGCCGACGAATACTTATCGCTGCGGTGACGGAAAATTTGTGGTCATTGGTGGCAATGGCGATTCAATTTTCAAACGGCTGATGAGCGGAATAGGACACCCCGATCTCGCCGAAGATCCGCGTCTGGCAAATAATGCCGGGCGAGTCGAGCATGAAGAAGAAATTGATCAGATTCTTTCTGGCTGGTGTTCGGCGAGGCCTATTGCCGATGTGCTCGCCGTGATGGCCGAGCAACGGGTGCCAGCGGGCCCGATCTATAATGTTGAGGACATGTTAGAAGATCCTCATTATCAGGCGCGTGGGATGTTTGAGCGGGTAGAAATAGATGGTAAGCCACTCGATATTCCGGCTATGTTGCCAAAACTGGAGCGTACTCCAGGACGCACCGAGTGGGCGGGGCCGACCCTGGGCGCTCACAATCAGGAAGTGCTGCAAAGCTTGGGGGTGAGTGCCGAAGATATTACTCGCTTGCAGGATGAAGGCATTGTAGGAAGCAATTAGTTTGGGTGTGCCTCCCAAGTATGTTTACACAGCGAAAATAGAAAGCCTGCTGAATGGCAGGCTTTTCTGATTTACAACATGCTTCGCAGCATCCAGGCAGTTTTCTCGTGAATCACCATGCGATCAGAAATCAGAGATGCGCTGGATTCATCGTCGGCGTCCTGTGCTGTCCCTAATACCTCCCGGCAGGTTCGCACAACTTGCTCATGGGCGTCGGTCAACAGTTCGAGCATTTCCGTTGGTGTAGGCACGCCATCCACTTCTTTAATTGAGCTCAATTCGGCAAACGCTTTGTATGTACCAGGAGCCGGGTAGCCCAATGTGCGAATACGCTCAGCAATCTCGTCAACTGCCGTTGCAAGTTCAGTGTAATGCTCTTCGAACATCAGGTGCAGTTCGCGAAACTGAGGGCCGGTGACATTCCAGTGAAAGTTATGGGTTTGCAGATAGAGAGTGTAGCTATCCGCCAATAAATGACTGAGTCCTTCTGCAATGGATTCACGATCTTGATCATTGATACCGATATTGATGGTTCTGTTCTGGCTCATAATCCTTCCCTTAACGAGTTCGCTTGTGTTATTCAATGTGTTTGACTCATTGAGTATGGTTTTACTATATCGTGCCTTCGCTCTTAGTTTAAATTAATTAAATGAATCGGCGTGATAGTTTCAATGTATTGCTGTGCTGAAGTAAGTCGATACGGAATAATTGGGTTGGGTTTTTCTAACCTTAAGTCTAATAAATTAGACTTTTATGAACATTGCCTTTGGTGCAAACTAGGCCTATTTTCACAATTTAGCAAAATCTCTGCGGGATTGACGGTTTAAGTCTCCCGTTATGCTGAAATTGCCTATTATAGTAGTACGGCTTTGCCGACACTCAGCAACTTTAAGGAGACACCTATGCTTGATCTCAAGCGTCCCGATTTACTGCGTACCCAATCTTATATCAATGGTCAGTGGGTCGATGCCGATAATGGCGCGACTGTTGAAGTCCGCAATCCCTCTACCTGCGATGTTGTTGCCACTGTGGCCAGTTTAAGTGAGGTTGAAACTCGCCGTGCTATCGAGTGCGCTGAGGAAGCCATGAAGTCTTGGCAGAAGACCAGCTGTAAGGAACGAGCCAAGGTGCTGCGCACTTGGTATGACCTGATTATGGCCAACCAGGAAGACCTGGCAAAAATTCTAACCGCCGAGCAAGGCAAACCACTGGCGGAGTCCAAGGGCGAAATCGCCTATGGCGCTTCTTATATGGAATGGTTTGCTGAAGAAGCTAAGCGCGTTGACGGTGATGTGATTCCGGCACCTTCAAACGACAAGCGCATTGTGGTCATCAAGCAGCCGGTCGGTGTGGTGGCATCCATTACACCTTGGAACTTCCCGAACGCCATGATTACTCGGAAAGTTGCCCCTGCCATTGCTGCCGGTTGTACGGTTGTGGGTAAGCCAGCGACGGAAACGCCACTGTCGGCTCTGGCTTTGTGTGTTCTGGCTGAAGAAGCGGGTGTCCCAGCAGGTGTCATGAACATGGTGGTGGGTTCAAGTTCTCGCGCAATTGGTGGTGAGATGACTTCTAACCCGATTGTGAAAAAAGTGACCTTCACCGGATCGACTCCGGTGGGTAAGGTGCTGATGGAGCAATGTGCGGGAACCGTTAAAAAGACCTCCATGGAGTTGGGAGGGAATGCGCCCTTTATTGTGTTTGATGATGCCGATCTTGATGCCGCTGTTGCGGGTGCGATTGCGTCCAAGTATCGCAACGCCGGCCAAACTTGCGTTTGTTCAAACCGCATGTTGGTGCAAGAAGGTGTTTATGATGCCTTTGTTGAAAAACTGGCTGCCGCAGTTGCTGAATTCAATGTGGGTGATGGTTTTGGTGATGGCGTCACTATGGGGCCGTTGGTCAATGCGAAAGCCGTTAATGATGTTGATGCCATGGTGCAGGATGCTGTTGACAAAGGTGCAACATTGGCCGCGGGCGGCAAGCGTTCCGATTTGGGTGAGTGCTATTATGAGCCGACCATCCTGACTCAGGTCAATCAGGGTATGCGCGTTTTCAGCGAAGAGATCTTTGGTCCCGTTGCCCCGATCTTCAAGTTCAGTACGGAAGAAGAAGCGCTGGCTATGGCCAACGATACCGAGTTCGGGTTGGCGGCGTATTTCTACACCCGTGATGTTGGGCGTGTGTGGCGCGTTGGTGAGGGTTTGGAATATGGCATCGTAGGAATTAACGAAGGCATTATTTCCAATGAAATGGCGCCGTTCGGTGGTGTGAAAGAATCCGGTTCTGGTCGTGAAGGTTCCAAGTACGGCATGGACGATTACTTAGAGCTGAAATACATGTGCATGGGTGGCATCGACAAATAAGCTTTGCCCCTCACAAGAAGATACCACTGAAAAGGCCGAGCATAATTATGCTCGGCCTTTTTTGCGTTCGACCCTGTGAGGCGAGATGGTTTTATGAATCTAGGGTGTCCAGTGCGTAAGCTTCGCGCAAATGCTGGCAGAACACCGAGAGCGCCTTATTGCCGCTGTTGTGTTTGAAGCAGGCGGCGATATTGGCTTGATAGCCAAACTGTGGTGCATTCAAGCGTTTCAATTCTCCCTGTGCCACGAGCTCACTCGCATAATGTTCGGGGAAATAACCGATGTAGAGGCCGGTTTGCAGGAGCGCCAGGCGCGCCTCATAGTGGTAAGCCGTTGCGCGACGTTGCAGTTTATTAATGACTTGGCTCGCTTGAGGATTGGTTTGAATGCCCGGGTGTACAAAGCGCTGATGTTGTATGACGCTGTCATTTATAGGCTCATTCGCTTCCGTAAACAGCGGATGGTTTTTTCCACAATACAATTGATACTGTTCTTGATAGAGCGGTAAATAGCTTACTGACCCCAGTTCGCGATGGCAGGGAATAAAACCAATGTCGGCCCGGCCAGCCAACAAGGCACGTTCGATTTCCGGTAGAACTTCCGTCGCAATCGAAATCTCTACATCAGGTGCTTGTTCAGCGAAACGGCGAAGAATTTCGGTAAGAAGAAAGTTTTCTTTGTCACCCAAAATGGCATCACTGCAGAGAATTTTAAGCTCGCCGCTCAATTGATTGTGCAAGGCACTGATTTGGCTTCGGAAACCTTCCAGAGCTGAAAGCAGTTGCAAGCAGGCCTGGTACACCTGTTTGCCGTCGTCTGTTAATGCAAAACCGCTTCGGCCTCGCCGACATAACACCAGGCCTAAACGAGCTTCCAGATCCGCCATATGGGTGCTGATGGTCGAGCGCGCAATATTCAGCTCGGTTTCGGCGGCGCTGAAACCACCACATTCAGCGACGGCCTTGAATATTCGCAACAAGCGAACGTCGACATCATTTATTTTTCGTTGCAGGGGCATGGTACTGCTCTTTCAATAAGGCCAAAAACAAAGCAAGCAAACGATCACTTAAAGCGTCTTTGCGGTGAACGGCACTGATATCACTGCGATAAAATTTGCTGCGGGATTTGAGTGTACGAAGTTTTCCTGTTGCAACCAAGGGGGCGGCAAAATGTTCGGGTAAAAAAGCAATATAAGCCCCGGATAAAATCAGCTGAGCCCGAGCTTCCATATGACCGGCACTGGCGCGACCGTTGAAGTTCTGGGTCAGCTTTTGAATGTCGGAATTAAGCTGGTAGCCGGCATGCACAAAGGCTTGTTCGGCCAGCTGTTCTTCACTGATATGTCGATCACTTTTGTCAAACAAAGGGTGAGGTTCTGCGCAATAGAGAAAGTGTTGCTCCTGATACAGATGATGATACTGAAAGTCCGGCAGGCTGCGATGATGGGCGATAATCCCCAGGTCGATCTCTTTTTTGGCTAGCTGGTGCTCAATATCAGGCTGGCTGGCGCTGCTCAGTGTCAAGAAAACATTATTGGCTTTGTTCTGAAATTGGGCCAGGCTGAGGTTGAGCTTCAAATTGTCGTCGTAGAGTGTGCCGTCGGTGACGGCCAGTCGCAGTTCGCCGCTCATGTCTGCGTGTCTGAGGCTGTCGATGTGCCGGTCAAAAGCCTCGGCGCTGGCGAGCAAGTTCAAGGCTTCCCGGTAAACGGATTCCCCGGCCGAAGTCAGCGAAAACCCGGCTCGTCCCCGACGACATAAGACCGTTTGCAATCGATGCTCCAGCTCAGCCATGTGGTTGCTGATGGTGGACCGGGCTAGATTCAGTTCGCGTTCTGCTGCTGAAAAGCCGCCGTTATCCACTACGGTAACGAAAATTTTCAGCAGTTTGATGTCAGCATTCATAGGTGCCTTGAGTCGATTCTAGAAATATAGATAGTTCGGTAATTTCAACCTATAAGTTGAATTGTAGGGGTTTATCGAACTGGTGTCTTGTTTAAACTAGGGGTGTTCAGCACTTATTGAGCTGCCTGCCGCGACGGCAAATAACATCGATCATTGATAGGTCGACAGTGATAACAAACAGGTGAGATATGACTGATAAGGTTTTGTATGAGCCACTGGGTGGCAACGATATGCCGCGCTTTGGTGGTCCGGCTACATTTATGCGTTTGCCGGCCGTGGATCTGGATGCGCATCTGGATGTGGCTTTTTTAGGGGTGCCTTTGGATATTGGTACTTCAAACCGCCCGGGTGCTCGCCTGGGACCGCGCGAAATTCGCGATGAATCCCGCATGTTGCGTCCGTTTAATGTGTCGACGGGTGCGGCGCCTTTCGACAGTCTGACCATTGCAGACAGCGGCGATGTGCCCATTAATACTTTTAATCTGCTCAAAAGCATCGACATTATTGAAAGCTTTTACGACGAAGTGATGGCCAAAAACATCATGCCACTCACCATGGGTGGGGATCACACAATTGCCTTGCCTATCCTGCGTGCACTGAAGAAGAAGCACGGTCCGGTTGGTCTGGTGCACGTCGATGCGCACGCGGATATTAATGATCATATGTTTGGCGAGCGTATTGCCCATGGCACACCGTTCCGCCGTGCAATGGAAGAAGGCTTATTGGACGGTGAGCGTGTGGTTCAAATCGGCTTGCGCGGCACCGGTTATTCCCCGGATGAGTACCAGTGGTCTCGTGATCAGGGATTCCGTGTAGTGCAGGCTGAAGAGTGCTGGCATAAGAGCTTGGACCCTCTGATGGCTGAGGTGAGAGAACAGCTGGGCGATGGCCCGGTGTATATCAGCTTTGATATCGATGGTCTGGACCCGGCTTACGCGCCAGGGACCGGTACTGCTGAAGTGGGTGGTCTGACGGTGCATCAGGGATTGGAAATCGTACGCGGCTGTAAGGGTCTGAATGTAGTGGGGGGCGATTTGGTTGAAGTGTCACCGCCTTTTGATACCACACACAACACCTCAGTTGTGGCCGCCAATCTCTTGTATGAAATGCTGTGTGTACTGCCTGGGGTGAAATACCACGAGTACCGCTAGGTAAGGTTTAAATTCACGTTTCCTTTTTATCTTTTTATTAACGCTCTGGCATAATGCCTCTTTTTTATCGCGGTTGTGATCCGCCAAGGTATTAAAGAGGCCATTATGCTGGACGGTAAGAGCGTTGTTTTAATCGGTATGCCAGGCGCTGGCAAAAGCACCATTGGTGTTATGTTGGCAAAAGAGTTAGCGAAGGACTTTATTGATACCGATATTCTTATCCAATCCCGCGAAAATGCCACCCTGCAGGACATTATGGACGCAGGAGGGTATTTGCATCTCCGAGACATCGAAGCCGATGTCATCCAGAACGCCCACTACCACAACCATGTGATTGCCACGGGTGGCAGTGCGGTCTACAGCGACGCGGCGATGAAGCATCTGGCTACGCTGGGTCCTATTGTCTATCTGGAGGCCAGTCTGGACGAACTGCGCCGCCGCATCCATAACTATGAAAGTCGTGGTATCGCTCGACGTGAAGACCAGAGCTTTGAGGATGTGTTTGCTGAGCGCACCGAGCTGTATCGTCGTTATGCGGACATTACCATTGATGGTGATGGCAGTAGCCAGGGGGCTGTGCTAAAAAACACCGTTGAGAAGTTATTGGCCCTGTAGCTTGACGTGAGCTATCGGTTTCATCTTCGTCTAAGCTATTGCCTATCACCTATTTAAGGAATTTTTCTATGGCGCGAATTCTGTTGATTTGCAGTGTATTGTTGCTGGCATCTTGCTCTGGTCTCTCCAAAGAAGAGTGTCAAACCGCCGATTGGGAAGCTTTGGGCTTTGAAGATGGCGTCGTGGGCAAAGGCTTGGAAACGGTTTCTGGATACCGGGAAAGCTGCGGTAAGCACGGGGTGCGGATTGATCTGGAGCGCTACAAGTATGGCCGCAACATCGGTTTGCAGGACTTCTGTAAACCTAATTCGGGTTATGAGGCGGGGCGCCGTGGCTATGTCTATAAAGGGGTATGTCCTGCTGAGTTGGAAGATGCCTTTGTCGGGCCTTATGAAGAAGGTCGCATTGTTTATCGGGCTGAGAGCAAGCTTCAAAGAGCGGAATCTGAGCTGAATTCGGTGGAAAACAACATTGACAGGATTGAGCGCGATATTCGCAATCGAGAGAAAGTGATGCTGGATGACAAGACCGAAGCGGATCGACGTCGCCAGCTCTACAATCAGATCGAGGATCTGAAGCGAGATCTCTACCGCGAGAAGCAAAAGATACGTGATTTACATGAAAAGGTTTATCAAGCGCGCCAGGACTTTGAAGATGTGCAGCTCAGGTACGGTCGTTAAATCATACAGGGGGCTAAGACATCAAGTATTAAAAACCCGGCCTTGGCCGGGTTTTTAATGAATGGCTTATTCGGCCATCTCTTTCAGCTTCTTCAATGGGCGAATTTTCACCTGAATTGAAGCGGGCTTGGCTTTAAACATGGTCTCTTCGCCCGTGAATGGGTTGATACCCTTACGTGCTTTTTTCGCAGGCTTCTTCACTGTGGTGATTTTCATCAGGCCTGGCAGAACAAATTCGCCACAGGCGCGTTTCTTGATGTGGCCTTCGATGACCGCTGACAGCTCTTCCAGTACAGCAGATACCTGTTTTTTGCTCAGTTCGGTGTTGTCGGCGATCTGATTCAGGATTTGAGTTTTATTGTAGCGTTCCTTCACCGCTTTAATTTTACGCTCCGGAGCCGCAGCTTTTTTCGCTGGAGCTTTCTTAGCAGGTTTACGAGCAGCCATAATCCGTTCCTTTATAATATTTGGGTATCGTGTTTATCAATAATGCCTTCTGCTCTTCTAAGAGATATCTCAGTGAGCAAAAAAACCTATATATACAGTCTTTCAAGCACCGCCTAAACGGCTGAGCCTATGTATATAGTATTTAAACGACCCTAGCAACCATAAATGTGCTTAAAACCCTATTTATTTGTGATTCTTTGAATTCCCCTAAAATGCCGTGCTGAACGCCTGAACCGAGGGTGAATATTTCCTCCAAATCGGTGAATTTGGGTGTTTGTCACGGGGCTTGGCTGGGGTATAATTGCCGGCTTTTTGAGCGGGGCAGGCCAAAGCCGAGCCCGGCCAGCGAAAACACCGCGAGATAGCAAGTTGAGAGGAAGTCGGCCCGGGTGCCGATGAAAACGATTTATGCCGATTTATGAGTACCAGTGCCAGGACTGTGGTCACCAGATGGAAGCGTTGCAGAAAATCAGCGATGCACCACTACAAGACTGTCCGGCCTGTAAGAAACCCGAGCTGCAAAAACTGATTTCAGCGGCAGGATTCCGCCTTAAAGGCAGTGGTTGGTATGAGACCGACTTTAAATCAGGCAATAAAAAGAACCTAGCTGGCGATAGCGCCCAGTCCTCCGGTTCTAACAGCGGCAGCTAAACCGCCAAGTTCACAGCAATTTAACATAGGCCAAAAGCCGAATTAACAGGAAAGCAACATGCGTTCTATCTACGGAGGCACTTTAAACGCCTCACACATTGACCAAGAAGTAACCTTGTGTGGTTGGGTCGATACCCGCCGTGATCACGGTGGCGTTATCTTTATCGACCTGCGCGACCGTGAGGGTATCGTACAGGTTGTATTCGACCCGGATGGGCAGGACGATTTCAGCCGTGCTGAGCGTGTTCGCAGTGAGTTTGTTCTGCAGGTGAAAGGGAAGGTTCGTGCTCGCAGTGCAGAGACCGTAAACAGCAATATGGCGACCGGTGAGATTGAAATCTACGGTACCGAGCTGGAAATTCTCAATGAGTCTGCGCCGGTTCCTTTCCAAATGGACGAGTACACCAATGTGGGTGAAGACGTTCGTTTGAAGTACCGCTATCTGGATTTGCGTCGCGACGAGATGCAGAACAATCTGCGTTTGCGTTCCAAGGTGACCAATGCGATTCGTAACTACCTGGACGACAACGGCTTTCTGGATATTGAAACCCCAATTCTGACTCGTGCAACGCCTGAAGGCGCACGCGATTATCTGGTGCCATCACGTACTCATGACGGTAAGTTCTTTGCACTGCCGCAATCACCTCAGTTGTTCAAGCAGTTGCTGATGGTGTCCGGTTTTGACCGTTATTATCAGATCGCCAAGTGCTTCCGCGATGAAGATCTGCGTGCAGATCGCCAGCCGGAATTTACCCAGATCGATTTGGAAACCTCTTTCATGAGCGAAGAGGAAATCATGTCGGTCACCGAAGGCATGATTCGCAAATTGTTCAAGGACATTCAAGGGGTTGATCTGGGCGACTTCCCGCGCATGCCATTTTCTGAGGCCATGGAAAAGTACGGCTCCGATAAGCCAGACCTGCGTTTGCCTCAGCAGTTGGTTGAGATTAAAGACCTGCTGAAAGACATCGAGTTTAAAGTCTTTGCTGGCCCAGCCAATGATCCTAGCTGCCGTGTTACCGCGTTGAAAGTGGACGGCGGTGCCCAGTTATCCCGTAAACAGATCGACGAATACACCAAGTTTGTCAGCATCTATGGCGCGAAAGGTCTGGCCTGGATTAAAGTGAATGAGATTGAAAAGGGCATTGAAGGCCTGCAGTCTCCAATCATCAAATTCTTGGGTGACGACGTAACCATGGCGGTTATGGAGCGTACCGGTGCGAAGAATGGCGACATCGTATTCTTCGGTGCAGACAAAGCCAAGGTAGTCAGCGAAGCGCTGGGTGCCCTACGTTGTAAGCTGGGTGAAGATCTGGATCTGTACACCAGCGAGTGGGCGCCGCTTTGGGTTGTTGATTTCCCAATGTTTGAAGAGATTGAGGGCGGCTGGACAGCCTTGCACCATCCGTTTACCGCGCCATCTTGCAGCCCCGAAGAGCTGAAAGCCAACCCGGGTACAGCCTTGTCTCAAGCCTACGACATGGTATTGAACGGTACTGAGTTGGGTGGTGGTTCGGTTCGTATCCACCGTCAAGACATGCAGCAGACTGTGTTTGAAATTCTGGGCATTGATGAAGCTGAACAGCAAGAGAAGTTTGGCTTCTTGCTGGATGCCTTGAAATACGGTGCGCCACCGCATGGCGGTTTGGCCTTCGGTCTGGATCGTTTGATCATGTTGATGACTGGTGCCAGTTCAATCCGTGACGTGATTGCTTTCCCGAAAACTCAGACTGCGGCCTGTGTGATGACCGACGCGCCGGGTGCCGTCAATACCCTGCAGCTTAACGAATTGAATATTCGTTTGAAGCAGAAAGAAAAGCCTGCTGAAGAGTAATTCGATATTGCGCCCATGGCTTTTGCCATGGGCTGTTTCCTTCTTCCTTGTTATAGCTTCTTTCGTCAGCACTTTGCATCGCTAACGCTTTTTCACCCCAGCGGCTGTTTTCTGATACTACATTGACACTCCCTGTCGATGCCTGCCTTTTTGCGTGCTGGATTCTTCGTCTCTTTATAATCGTTTCACTACCTGGCTCAAATTCTGCCCTTTGGGCGCTATGGTATAGTCTGTCTGGCGAAACCTTGTGATCTTTCTTTTTCTATCGACATCGGAGTGTTTATGGCCGGCCACAGTAAATGGGCGAATATTCGTCATCGCAAAGCGGCTCAGGATGCCAAGCGGGGCAAAGTATTTACCAAGCTCATTCGAGAGTTGGTGGTAGCGGCCAAGGGCGGGCCAAATCCTGAAGACAATCCCCGATTGCGAGCAGCAATGGATAAAGCTTTGGGCGCGAATATGAAACGCGACACCATTGATAAGGCCATCGCGCGCGGAGCAGGCAATGCGGAAGGCGACAACTACGAAGAACTGACCTATGAAGGTTATGGTGTGTCGGGGGTGGCCATCCTCGTTGAATGCATGACCGATAACAAAAATCGTACAGTGGCAGAGGTACGTCATGCCTTTACCAAGCGCGGCGGCACATTGGGTACCGACGGTTCTGTGGCTTATCTGTTTTCCCGCACTGGGCAAATTCATTTTCCGTCGGGCGTGGATGAAGAGGATTTGATCGATGCCGCCTTGGACGCGGGAGCGGATGATGTGTATACCCACGAAGATGGTTCCTACGAGGTGCTCACGGCTTTCGAAGATTATCTCCAGGTCAAAGACAGCTTACTGGCCGCCGGTTTTGAGCCCGAGCACGCTGAAGTTGCTATGGTTCCCTCTACGACTGTGCCCCTTGATAAAGACGCGGCCGAAAAGACCTTGGCTTTGATCGACATGTTGGAAGAGCTGGATGATGTGCAGAATGTCTATTCAAATGCCGAGTTCTCAGCGGAAGTGATGGCGTCTCTGGCTTAGGCGACAGCCCAGGCCCTTGACCCTGGCGCTGGCATCGGCCAAACTACTGGATAAATTAACAGTTGTTTGATTTGCTCGATATATGGGCTGGCTATGACCGACACACTACGGGTGCTGGGGATCGATCCCGGCTCACTAAAAACAGGCTTTGGCGTCATTGATGTGCATCGTTCCCGTAATGCTTATGTGGCTTCTGGTGTGATTCGCCTGCCATCTGACCGCCCTTTGCCTGAGCGCTTAAAAATCATTTTTGACTCCATGCTGGAGGTCATTGATGAGTATCGCCCCCATGAGATTGCGGTTGAACAGGTCTTTATGTCCAAGAGTGCCGGGTCGGCGCTGAAGCTTGGCCAAGCTCGTGGAGCCGCGATTGTTGCCGGCACTTTTCGGGATATCCCTATTGCGGAATATGAGGCCAAAAAGGTCAAGCAGTCTGTGGTAGGCAGCGGTGCGGCTGATAAACAGCAAATGCAGCATATGACCAAGACCCTGCTAAAACTATCGGATGTTCCCCAGGAAGATGCCGCCGATGCGCTGGCGGTGGCGTTGTGCCACATTAATTCCCGCCGACATTTTTCCCAGTTGGGCAATGTGCGGCAGTATCGACGAGGTCGCGTTGTGTAGTGTGCTCATGCACATAAGCCCAGAGCGAATATGAAAAGACGTTACCTAAAACGATTTTTAAGAAAGAACTGAAAAAGACACACAGTAAGGAAAGATTATGATTGGTCGCTTGAGTGGGCGAATTCTGGAAAAGCAGTTGCCTATCGTTCTGCTTGATGTGCAGGGTGTCGCGTATGAGGTCCAGGTTCCCATGACCAGCATCTATCGACTGGGCGCCGTGGGTGATGCAGCAGTGCTGCATACTCATTTGTCGGTCAGTGAAACTGCGCAGCAGCTGTTTGGCTTTGCGGAGAAAAAAGACCGAGAGTTGTTTCGAATTCTGATTAAAATTAATGGTGTTGGCCCCAAGATGGCATTGGCCATTCTTTCCGGTATGGAAGCCAGTGATCTGGTGAATTGCGTGATGACCGATAATGTCAGCGCTCTGGTGAAAGTGCCGGGCGTGGGCAAGAAAACCGCTGAGCGTTTGATTATCGAATTGCGAGACAAGTTGAAAGATTGGGAATTGCCCAGTATGCCGCTGGCCGAACTGGAAGCCGCCAGTGCGGCGAAGGTTTCCAATGCTGCCCAGGAAGAAGCAGAAAGCGCGCTCGTTGCCTTGGGTTACAAACCCGCTGATGCCAGTAAAATGGTGTTGGCGACCAGCAAACAATTTGCTGAAGAAATTGCCGGCGCTGAGGACTTGATTCGTCTGGCCCTGAAGCGAACCTTGAACCTACCGGCGGCCTAACAGGTTGTAGCTATGATTGAAAAAGATGACTTACAGGCTGAACGTATCATCGCTCCTCAGGCCAAAGTGCAGGAAGAAGTGGTGGACCGAGCCGTGCGTCCGAAATCCCTGGGGGATTATGTCGGACAGCCGGTGGTTCGAGAGCAGATGGAAATCTTTATCGGTGCTGCGAAAAAACGCGGCGAAGCTCTGGATCATACATTGGTCTTTGGTCCGCCTGGGCTGGGTAAAACGACTCTCGCCAATATCATTGCCAATGAAATGCAGGTGGATTTGAAAACTACTTCTGGACCCGTGCTGGAAAAAGCAGGTGATCTGGCAGCCCTGATGACCAATCTGGAGCCTGGTGATGTTCTCTTTATTGATGAAATTCACCGCCTGAGTCCTATGGTGGAAGAGGTGTTGTATCCAGCCATGGAAGACTATCAGTTGGACATCATGATCGGTGAGGGGCCGGCGGCGCGGTCCATTAAACTGGATTTGCCGCCTTTTACCTTGGTGGGTGCAACCACACGAGCGGGCTTGCTTACTTCTCCCTTACGTGATCGTTTTGGTATTGTGCAGCGCCTCGAGTTTTACAGTGTGGAAGATCTCAGCAGTATTGTGGCGCGTTCCGCGCGCTTGATGGGGATCGACATGGCGGCGGAAGGTGCCCATGAAGTTGCTCGCCGCAGTCGCGGCACTCCGCGTATCGCCAACCGCCTGCTGCGTCGGGTGCGGGATTATGCCGAGGTGCGTGGTGACGGGCGAGTCAGTAAGGATATGGCTGATCAGGCCTTGAACATGCTGAATGTTGATCACCATGGCTTCGATCATATGGATCGACGATTGCTGCTCACCATGATTGAAAAATTCACCGGTGGGCCGGTGGGGGTGGACAATCTGGCTGCGGCCATCAGTGAAGAGCGCGATACGATTGAGGATGTTCTCGAGCCTTATTTGATTCAGCAGGGTTATATGGTGCGCACTCCTCGTGGTCGGATGGTGACCGATCTCGCCTATAAGCACTTTTCTATCGCGCCTCCAGAGCGTTAAACCCTCTTCACAAAGACGTCGGGCAGCGCTTGCCGGCTGCCCGTTCAATCTTCCACTACGCCTTATTTACACGGTTATCCCCTACTCAGAACCCTCAGGTTGGGCTACACTGCGGCCTTTTGCTTAAGCCCTTGCCGGACGATGTGGAGGCATTTTGAAAGAAGCTCAAAATGGGGAATTTTCCCTGGCTGTACGCGTCTATATCGAAGACACCGACGCTGGCGGCATTGTCTATTACGTCAATTATCTGAAATTTATGGAGCGTGCGCGGACTGAAATGATGCGTTCGCTGGGTTTTGACAAAGCCGCTGTCGGGGGTGATGGCCAGTTAATGGTGGTACACTCGGCGGCGGTCAACTATCGCAAGCCAGCGCGTCTGGACGACGAGCTTCGGGTAAGCGCGACAGTGGTCCAGTGTCGCCGCAGTTATCTGGTCTTTCGCCAGGAGGTTCGACGCGTGGGGGATGAAGAATTACTCTGTGAAGGTGATATAAAAGTCGCCTGTGTCGATGGGCTGACAATGAAGCCCAAAGCCATGCCAAAGGCCATCAGTGAAGCGTTGAAAATCGATGAGTGATTGCGAGTCTTATGATTGCAATCTCTTGTGCTCAAACTATCGCACGTTTTAATAAGAAATAAGGAAACTGAAACAAGATGCATAATGCCGAACCCTTATCTATTTGGGGCCTGATCGCCAATGCCAGTTTATTGGTTCAGCTAGTCATGGCGCTATTGTTTTTAGCCTCTGTAGTGTCCTGGGCCATGATTGTTCAACGTGGTCTTTATCAAAGCAAGGCCAAAAAAGCTCTGGTTCAGTTTGAGCGTGAGTTTTGGTCGGGTGTCGACCTCAATCAATTATTCCGTCAAAGCAACAGCCGTTCTGCAAGTGGTAAAGTGGACGGAGTCGAAAGTATTTTCCGTGCTGGGTTCAAGGAATTCACACGCTTACGTCAACAAGTCAGCGCTGATCCGGATGCTGTGATGGAAGGTACCCAGCGTGCCATGCGTGTGGCATTGGCACGAGAAGAGGAAAAGCTTGAACAGAGCCTGCCATTTCTGGCCAGTGTTGCCTCGGTAAGTCCTTACGTGGGTTTGTTTGGTACCGTGTGGGGCATTATGAACTCCTTTCGTGGGTTGGCAAATGTCCACCAGGCGACCTTGGCAACGGTTGCGCCGGGCATCTCCGAAGCGTTGGTCGCCACTGCCATGGGTTTATTTGCAGCCATCCCAGCGGTTCTGGCCTATAACCGCTATTCCGCTCGTGCTGAAACCTTGAGCAATAGCTATGAAACTTTTGCGGAAGAGTTTTCTTCCATCCTGCACCGCCAAGTACACGCCAAGTAGGTATTGCCCATGAGTTGGAAACGCAGGGTAAAAAAGAAACCTATGGCGGAAATCAACGTGGTGCCATACATCGATGTGATGTTGGTCTTGTTGGTGGTATTTATGGTGACGGCGCCTTTGTTGATGCAAGGCGTGAAAGTGGATTTACCACAAGCACCTTCGGCGCCACTGGATGAAAAGCAGGATGAGCCTCTTATTGTATCGGTGGATAAAGCCGGTTTGTATTATCTGAACCTTGGTAAGGACGATAAGGTGGCTAAACCGATGACCGAGATCACCGAGACCGTCGCCAAGGTTCTGCGCCAGAAACCGAATACGCCGGTCTTGGTGTGGGGAGACCACAGTGTCGATTACGGATTGGTTGTGGGCTTGATGACTCAACTGCAAGCCGCAGGTGCACCTTCCGTTGGATTAGTGACAGAAGCCCCAAGGGAGAGCAATGCGCGCTAATCAAAAGGGCTTGGACAATCGCCAGGCAGGTTTTGGCGGCATTGGAATTCTGGTGAGCGTGGTTTTGCATGCTCTTTTGTTGGTGGCCATACTTTGGGGCTGGGAGAGTAGTGAAGAACCTCAAAAACGCCGAGTCACACCGAAATACGTTCAGGCTAAATTGGTTGAAATTAAACCCAAAACTAAACCCAAGCCCGCCGCGAAACCCAAGCAAAAAGTTATCGATCTGACCAAAAAGCGGAAAGAGGCTGAGCGCCGCAAGCGCAGAGAGCAGGAGAAAGCGAAAAGGCTCGCACGCGAGAAAGCGGAAAAAGAACGCAAGGCCAAAGCTGCCCGAGAAAAGGCCGCCAAGGATAAAGCGGCACGGGAAAAAGCGGCCAAAGAGAAGGCTGCTCGAGACAAAGCGGCCAGAGAGAAAGCTGAGCGTCTCGAGCGTGAGCAAGATCTGCAACGTCAAATTGATCAGGAAATGCAAGCCGAGCGCGAAGCCTTATTGGCCGAGCAGCAGGCCGAAGAAGATCAAATGGTTGCGCAAAGCTTTATTGGTTTAATTGCTCAGCGTATTGAAAATAACTGGTCGCGCCCCGCGTCAGCTCGTAAAGGTATGCAGGTTGAATTACGTATTCAGCTGGTGCCAACGGGGCGGGTGATTAATGTCACCGTCGTGAAATCCAGCGGAAATGCGGCTTTTGACCGCTCCGCAGAACAAGCCGTAAAAAAGGCGGAGCAGTTTCCGGAATTGAAACAATTGCCACCTGCAGTGTTCGAACGAAATTTTCGCCAGCTGAGGTTGGTGTTTAACCCTAAGGACTTGAGATTGTGATGACCATCCATCAACACATTAAATCACTGGCTGTACTGTTGTTGCTGAGTTTGAGCGCATTAGTTAAAGCCGAGTTAACCATTGAAATTACCCAGGGGGTAGATAACCCCGCAAAGATCGCCATCGTGCCGTTTTCCTGGTCGGGCAGTGGCCCCTTGCCGGAAAATGTGGCGGGAATAGTTGCGGCCGATTTACTGCGCAGTGGTCAATTCGAGCCGATTCCTGAAGAAGATATGCTGTCTTTTCCGCAGGATGAGTCGGAAGTCTTGTTTCGGGACTGGGCGCGCCTGGGTACGGAATTTCTGTTGATTGGTTCGATCAAGCCGAGCTTGTCTGCGATGGGAACCAATGGCTATCGCCTCGACTTTCAATTGTTCGATGTGCTTGGGCAACGCCGCATGTTGAACAAAAATGTGGTCGTGACCTCTAAAGGGCTGCGCGATATGGCACACTTTGCCAGCGATGAGGTTTACCAAGCAGTCACCGGTATTCGTGGTGCTTTCTCCACCAAGATGATTTATGTGGAAGCGAATCGCAACAGTCAGGGCAAACTGATCTATCGTTTAAATCGTGCCGATGTCGACGGTGCTCGCCCGAGTTTATTGCTGGAATCTGACGATCCTTTGTTGTCTCCGGCCTGGTCGCCCGATGGTAAACAAGTGGCTTATGTGTCTTTTGAAACTGGACGCCCAGCGATTTTCCGTCAGGAGTTGGCCACCTCTAAGCGCGAACAGCTAACCAATTTCAAGGGTTTGAACGGTGCGCCCGCTTGGTCGCCAGATGGCAAGAAACTGGCCATTACTCTGTCTAAAGATGGCAACCCTGAGATTTATATTCTGGAAATTGCCAGCCGCCGCCTGACGCGTGTGACCAACCATTTCGCAATCGATACGGAACCTAGTTGGACCGCCGATGGCAAGGGCGTGATCTTTACCTCCAATCGTGGTGGCAAGCCCCAGATTTATCAAAAGACCCTGGCGTCCGGTCGCGTTGAGCGTTTGACCTTCCTGGGGGATTACAATGCCCGCGCGCGCTTGTCTCCCGACGGCAAAACTCTGGTGGTAGTGAATCGTCAGAATGGTGTGTTCCATATCGCCGCCCAGGATCTGGAAACCGGTGATTTGAGAATCCTGACGGAAACCCGATTGGATGAGTCCCCTACTATTGCCCCAAATGGGGCGATGTTGATGTACGCCACCCGCCATCGTGGCAAAGGAATTTTGGCGGCTGTTTCTCTGGATGCCGGCGTGAAATTCAGACTGCCTTCGCAGCGTGGTGATGTACGAGAGCCGGCTTGGTCACCTTATTTTAATTAATATGGACTCTTTATAGTCGCTTTATGGCCCAGACCTTGACCTAAGCCCGCTAAGCCGGTATTCATAGGAAGATTTGGGAGCTATAATCGAATCGTAATAGTGGTAGGGTTTAATATCCAATTGTCTGATATCTGACAATTGAGGTAGCCTGCCAACTTTTAGCGGCTTGAGCCCGATTGCAAGACAATATTTTGTAGCATTTTGCGGTACCTAAATTGACTGATTTTTGCGCAGCGAGCGTATAAAGATTATTGGGAGTTAACTATGACACTTAAAACAATTAAAAATAGCTTGGGCTTGGCCTTTATTCTGGCCGCTATGGCTGGCTGTAGCAGCACAGGCACCAGCGAGGACGCTGACGCCAATGCAAACGGCTCTGCCAATGGTGCCGATTCTGGCGTAGCCACAGGTACTGCTGACAATAGCGGCGTAAGCAGTGGCGACAACAGCGATGCTTACGCTGAGCTAGACACCGTATTTTACTTCGACTTCGATCAGAGCCTGCTGCGTCCCGAGTCTCGCACCGCTTTGACGGGTCACGCTGCTCGTTTGAAAGCCTCTGGCGACAACGTTCGTTTGGAAGGCCACGCGGATGACACGGGTACTCGCGAATACAACATGGCTCTGGGTGAGCGTCGTGCCAATGCCGTACGCGACTTCCTGTTGCTGCAAGGTGTAAGCTCCAGCCAGCTGGAAACCGTCAGCTACGGTGAAGAGCGTCCTGCTCAAGATGGCACTAGCGACTACGCTCGTAGCCAGAACCGTCGTGTTGAATTGAAGTAAGTTGTTTCAATGAAAGCTCCATTTTATACCGCTGCTTTTGCAGCGGTTTCTTTATCGGCTTCTCAGTGGGCTTTTGCCCAGGCCCAAGTGGTTGATACCCAGCCGATTGTTGATAATCGCAGCCCAGCGATTTCCCAGGCCGCTCCAGCGTCCGCGAACAGCCAAGCTCAGCAGTTCTATCAACTTCAGCAACTGCAAGAAGAAGTATTGCAGCTCAGAGGTTTAGTGGAAGAGCAGGCTTTCGAAATCAAACGCCTGAAGCAGCAACGCATGGACGATTACCTTGATCTCGACCGTCGTCTGGCAACTCTATCGAAAACGGCACCCAGTGCCTCACCCGGTGCAGCGGTTAATCCAGCGGCCACGGTAGCCAATACGGTATCGTCCACGGCTCAAGCTGTTTCCGCAGGAGATTTGCAGGATTACCGCACAGCGATTGATCTGGTTTTGCACAAGCAGGATTATGATCAGGGCGAAAAACTCCTGTTGCAACACATCAGTAATTACCCCAATAGCAAGTTCCTGCCAAATTCACAATATTGGCTGGGACAGATTTATCTGATCAAGCGTGATTACGAACAGGCCAAGCAACGTTTCCTGATCGTAAAAGATCAGTTTCCTGATCACGATAAGTACATCGATGCCGTGTTTAAATTGGGTAAGGCTTATCACTTGCTGGGTGACAATGCCAACGCTATGCCTAATCTGCAACAGGCGGCTAAAGACCCCGGTTCTGTAGGCGGGCTGGCGAAGTCTTACCTCGATAAAAACTTTCGCTAAGACCTGATCTTTATATTGGCCAAGCGGCTCTGGAATAGGGGCGTCGATTTCTGTAGAATCGGCGCCCTTTGTTTATCTGGCCAAAATTTGCACACTTAAAGTATGGAATCCAAGCAGTTAAGAATCACCGAAATCTTCCACTCCCTGCAGGGAGAGGCGATCAGTGCGGGTTTACGCACCGTGTTTGTGCGCCTGACCGGCTGCCCCCTGCGTTGTAAATACTGCGATTCTGAGTACGCCTTCTTTGGCGGCGAAAAGATGAGCCTCAAAGAGATTGTTGAAAAGGTGAAGTCCTACGACGCAGAGCATGTATGCGTTACGGGGGGAGAGCCGCTGTCTCAACCCAATTGCCTGCCGCTGTTGAGTGATTTATGTGATGAAGGTTTTGCCGTTTCACTGGAGACCAGTGGAGCGATGCCGATAGATAGTGTAGATGCTCGCGTTTCGAGAGTGATGGACCTCAAAACCCCGGATTCCGGAGAGGCTCACCGCAATCGCTATGAAAACATCGATTTACTCAATCAACATGACCAAATCAAGTTTGTGATTTGTAGCCGTGCAGATTATGAGTGGGCCAGATTTAAATTAGAAGAGTATAATTTAACCCAGAAGGTCGCCGAAGTGCTGTTTTCGGCGAGCCATGAAGAGTTACCGCATCGGGATTTGGCCGATTGGATCGTGGCCGATCGATTACCTGTACGTTTTCAAATGCAATTGCATAAGATTTTGTGGGGGGATCAGCCAGGGTTTTAAGCCCGCCCCTATGCCGGATGACCAGACGACATGTTTACCGGGCTGTCTCGCCGTATTGAACATGGATGTGTGAGCGCGTCGACACACCCGCTTCAGGTTGAAGGTAGTATGAAGATTAATCTTTCTCGAATCATCGTTATCAGTTGTTTCCTGCTCGTGGCCGCGAGGGCTTGGTCTTTGGACCCTAAAGATGCACCTGAAGGCCATGAACTGCTGCAGATGGTGGTGACCAATATCGCCCCTTGGGGGTCCTTGAATAAAGGGGTGCCGGAAGGTTTGTACGTGAACCTGTTGCAGGATATTGGGCGGGAGTGGGGTAAAGCCTACCAGCTGAAAGTAATGCCGTACGCACGTGTTGTGCGCGATATTGAGATGGGTAAGGCCGATCTCAGTGTGCTGTTCGATTCGCCAGGGGCGTCAGCCGCTGCACACCGAATCCTGCCTTTGCCTCCGGTCGATGTGATCGTGGTTATGCGCGATGATCTGGAGCTGAAAGACTTGGAAACCCGGCCCGAAATTAAAATTGGTCGTTTGCGCCTGGGTTTTTACGGCAAAAAAGCGTTGCCTGTGAAAGATGAGCAATGGCTAAGTATTAACTCCATTGCCCAAGGCGTTGGTATGTTGGAGCGTAAGCGGCTTCATATGTTGGTAACGACAGCGCCGGCTTATAAATACGCCTTGCAGCAATTGAACATTGACAGTGTTGAAGGTGTGCGAGCTGAGCATGTAGATAGTGTGCGAGGCTCCCTGTTTTTGTCTCGCTTAAGCGAATTGCCCGTTGAGCAGGTGAAAGCAGCGGCAAAGCGCGCAATGGTTCGGCATTGGGATGAGTTGCAGGCAATTAGCCAGTTACACAACGCCAGCAATGTTTTGCATGATGCCGCGCTGGAGTCTGTGGCACCGACATTGGCTGGACGTTAAGCCAATTGATTGAAAGAACTAAGGTTTGTTATGACGACGAAAAAAGCCGTGATTCTCGTATCCGGTGGTTTGGATTCCACAACGGTTTTGGCAATCGCCAAAAGCCAAGGGTATGCGTGCTATACCCTGAGTTTTGATTATGGCCAGCGACACCGCGCTGAGTTGCAGGCGGCTGAGCGTACTTCTCAATTGATGGGTGCGGAAGAACACAAGGTGGTCAGTCTGGACTTGGGGACGATTGGAGGCTCGGCGTTAACCGATACTTCCATTGATGTGCCCGAGGATGAAAGCGAGGGGATTCCGGTGACCTATGTGCCGGCCCGCAACACCGTGTTTCTATCTATTGCGTTAGGCTGGGCCGAGGTGCTGGGTGCCCAGGATATTTTCATTGGCGTGAACGCGGTTGACTATTCAGGCTACCCGGATTGCCGTGGGGAATATATTCAGGCTTTTGAAACCATGGCTAACCTGGCAACCAAAGCAGCCGTCGAAGGGCAGCAGGTACGCATCCAAACGCCACTGTTGGAACTGACCAAGGCTGAAATCATTCAACAGGGTACTACCCTGGGCGTGGATTATCGTTCTACAGTGTCCTGTTACCAGGCCGATGAGCAGGGTCACGCTTGCGGAGTATGTGACAGTTGCCGGCTTCGTCGGCAGGGCTTTACCGACGCCGGCGTTGATGACGCGACGCTCTATCAGGCCTAGAGGCGAGATTTTGTATAAGCAGTTGTTTTGTGGTGAAAAAAATCTCGTATTTCTCAAAAAAAGGCCTTGTCTTTTGCCATTAAATCATTAAGATATGCGCCTCTTTTGGGTCGTTAGCTCAGTTGGTAGAGCAGTTGGCTTTTAACCAATTGGTCACTGGTTCGAATCCAGTACGACCCACCATATTCAGATTTGAAGTTTTAACTGAGCGGCTTTGAATCAAACAGAACATATATACCACGAGTTTACGGGTCGTTAGCTCAGTTGGTAGAGCAGTTGGCTTTTAACCAATTGGTCACTGGTTCGAATCCAGTACGACCCACCATATACGAAAAAAGCCACCCAATTGGGTGGCTTTTTTCGTATATGGTGGGTGCTGTTTCAAAGCGTTGATTTGGGAACGCGGTCAATTCCCTATAGATCTTTTGCGCAGAGCACCGTTTCCGTTGGCTTGGGTTGCCCAGTGATTCTCTCCAGCCAAAACTTCGGGTCTTGGTTCAAAGCGATGTCATTCCGACTCACCATCATCGAAAGCCGATATCGAGAATTCCCCACTTCCCCCGTTTGCAACAGCCCTTTATAGTAAGCCTCTTAAATTCGTCCGTAATCACAATAAAAGGCAGATCTGTGAGCCAAGCTACTCATTTCGAAGAATGGCAAAAGGAAATCCCCGGCGACAAGCTTTACCGTTGCAGCTGGCGTATCGATGCGCCCAAAGCGTTGGTTCAGCTGGCCCATGGTATGGGTGAGCATATTGCTCGCTACGATACCTTTGCCCGTTTTCTCAACGCGCATGGTTATAGTGTGTACGGCGCTGATCACCGCGGCCACGGGAAGAGTTCCATTCCGAGCAGCTATGGCCATATGGGGCGAAAGGGGTGGGAAGGCTGTCTTGACGATATGGCCGAAGTGGCTGAGCTCGCACGAGAGCAAAATCCGAGCCTGCCTCTGTTTCTGTTTGGTCACAGTATGGGAGCCGTGCTTTCTCAGCAGCTGATTACCGATATCGAGACGCCCTACGATGGGGTCATTCTGTCCGGCTCGCCGGGTTTTGTCAGCCCGTTTTTGGCCAAGCTCGGACGGACCGTTTCACGTTTTGAAAGCTGGCGTCGCACCGAGGCTGGCTACAGTGGCTTGCTGAAAGCCCTGGTTTTCGATGGCAATAACAAAGCCTTTAAGAAGGATGGCGAAACTGGTTATGAATGGCTCAGCCGAGACGCTGAGCAGGTGCAGGCCTATATGGACGATCCGGCTTGTGGTTTTGTGTTGAGCAATGGCAGCATGGCGGACTTCTTCAATGGTCTGCTGGAAGGGCAGAAAGCGGAGGCGGTGAGTGCTATTCCCAGAGATATGGCGATGCTGATCTTATCGGGCAGTGCCGATCCGGTTCATGAAGACACGAGTAACTTGCGGACGATGCGCCTAGCCTACGAACAGCATGGACTTGAACCGGACTATACCCTCTATCGTGGTGGGCGCCATGAAATGCTCAATGAAACCAATTCTGAGCAGGTTTATCGCGACATTTTGTCCTGGTTAGACGCGAAAACTGGCGCTTAAAGCTTTAAGTTTGTAAGCGCACGCTATTTTCCTGGGCTTTGGTACATATGGCTTTGGGATTCTTCCACTTCGAAGTCAGACAGTTTTGCTGGGCTTTAGGTGATTTATGGTAGAATCGCCCTCCGATTAGCCAGTTGGATAAATGCATGACCATTGTGAGCGATAGACATTCAAAAGATGTCTATGACTTAGTAAAAGACCATATCGCCAACCTCAGCCAGACCCCAAAGTTCACTCCCGAGCAGCAAGCGGCCTATAAAGACAAAATCAAAGCCAAGCTAAAGGAGCACAATGCGGTTCTGGTGGCCCACTATTATACCGACCCAATAGTGCAGGCCCTGGCGGAGGAAACTGGCGGCTGTGTATCGGATTCTCTGGAGATGGCCCGTTTTGGTCGCGACCATGATGCTGACACTCTGATTGTGGCT
Source organism: Pseudoteredinibacter isoporae (assembly GCF_040372805.1). Classification (GTDB taxonomy): domain Bacteria; phylum Pseudomonadota; class Gammaproteobacteria; order Pseudomonadales; family Cellvibrionaceae; genus Pseudoteredinibacter; species Pseudoteredinibacter isoporae_A. The sequence goes on along the minus strand of NZ_BAABWJ010000003.1, from coordinate 331,217 downwards.
GGCGTTAAGTTTATGGGTGAGACGGCAAAAATCCTCACGCCCCACAAGCGCGTCTTAATGCCGAATCTAGAAGCAACCTGTTCGCTGGATCTGGGGTGTCCGATTGATGAGTTTTCCGAATTCTGTGATCAGCACCCTGATCGCACGGTGGTTGTGTACGCCAATACTTCAGCAGCCGTGAAAGCGCGTGCCGATTGGGTTGTTACCTCGTCGATAGCCTTGGATGTTGTTGATCATCTGGATGCTGAGGGTGAGAAAATCATCTGGGCACCGGATAAGCATTTAGGTACCTATGTTGCGGATCAAACCGGTGCCGACATCATTCTGTGGGACAGTGCTTGTATTGTGCACGAAGAGTTCAAGGCTAAAGGTATTCAAGATCTGAAAGCTCTGTATCCTGAAGCGGCGGTACTGGTGCACCCTGAATCCCCGAAAGCGGTTGTGGAGCTGGCTGATGTTGCCGGTTCGACGTCGCAGCTGATCAATGCTTCGCAAACGCTGCCAAACAAGCAGTTTATCGTCGCCACGGATCAAGGCATCTTTTACAAGATGCAGCAACTGAGTCCTGAAAAGGCGTTTTATATTGCTCCAACAGCAGGCTCAGGTGCGACCTGTCGCAGTTGCGCGAATTGTCCATGGATGGCAATGAATGAGTTGGAATCACTGGCCTCCGTCTTTGACAAGCCAGAAAATGAAATCTTTGTGGATGAAGCGTTGATTCCTGCCGCCATGAAACCACTGCAACGCATGCTGGATTTTGCCAAGGCAAATGCGTAAATCCCTGGCACGTTAAAAATGCGCGGCTGATAGTGGCCGCGCCAATCACAGGCTTCGGTTCACCTTGAGGAGAGCTGGGACAGAAAAACCGAAGTGATGCTGTGAAACTGCTCGGGCATTTCCAGCAGTGCCAGATGCCCACCCAATACCTGAAAGTCCGAGTTCGGGCAGTGTTCCGAAACCCACTGTTGCGCCTCCTTCGCCCAATGCTCTCGGACGATAAACTGCAGAGCAATGTGTGAATCCAGTTGTTCAAGCGCCTCTCGAAAATCGTATCGAGTGGCATCATTCAGCAACTGCGATGCGTCTTCTGGCAGCAACTGGGCTGCCAATTTTCGATACAGCGTTAACAAAGACTCACTCGGTTGAGAGTCTACATAGCCTTCTTTCATATAGTCCGAAAAAAAGTCGAGATAGGCGTTGCTGTTCACTAATTCAATCAGTCCCTCGACCTCTTCCGTATCGCCTTCTCCCCAGTCACTGCTTTTTTCTTTGATGATAGTGGGCGATTCGTCGGCCAATATGAGGGCCTCAACCTGACTGCCGGCGGGGTGGATTTCAGATTGGTGCAGATAACAGAGACAGTCATAACACCCGAGTGACCAGCCCAGTAACACGATGCGTTGTAAACCCAATTGCTCAATGAGTTCGGCCAGATCACGCCCATGTTGGGCGTAAGTGTGGCCGGTTCTATCATTACTGGAGCGGCCGTGACCTCTTGGATCAAAACTCACCGTGTCGTAGTTTTCTCCCAGCATGGCCTGCAGCGGTTGAAATACTTCGCAGCTATACGCCCAACCGGGTACCAGGACGATTGTCGGTTTGGAATCGTCAATGGGGCCGAACCTATGGGTATACAGTGTATTGCCATCTCTCAGCTGAATTCGCGAATGCTGTTCCGTCATGTTTAAAACTCCAACGCGAATTCCAGGCCCAGTGTTCGTGGGCGGCTGACAACAAATCGCGGGCGCCCGGGTGTTTCCGCTGCGAGCGAGCGATTGTCTGCTAGGTTTGCGATTTCATTGCTCAGATTGTTGGCAAACAACGTCAGGCGGTAACGTTCATCACGAATACCAACGCGAAGATTGATCTGTTCGTAAGCATCACGAACCCGCGTGGCTGAATTCACCCGGCTGGTGCTTTCCCCAACGTAGCTCACATCGGCACGGAGGAAAAAATCCCAGCCATCAAATGCGTCGGCCTGATAATAATCGGCACTCAAGGCGGCAGTAATGTCCGGAACAAATTGCAGAGGATCGCCTTTCTGATTGATGCCGGCCAATGTTTCGGTGAACTCAGCATCGGTGTATCCGGCATTTAAAATGAACTGCAATTCATCGCTGGCCTGTACGGTGTATTCAAGTTCAGCACCCATGCTTCTGGCCGCACCAAAATTACCGATGAATTGAAAACCGCAGGCGAGTTGAACGCTCTGTTGTATGCCTTGGAAATCGATATAAAACAAAGTGGCATTCAGGCGATTGAAATCGTTGAGATCGGCCTTCATGCCTGCTTCGTAACTGGTTAGATCATCTGAGTTGAAACTTGATGTGTCTGTGCCTGCAAGTCCTAACTCCTGAAGATCTTCGGGGCAGCCGAGTGAGTTTGGAATGCTGCCGTTTGCACCGCCAATCCGGAAGCCTTCGGCTACCGACGCATAATAGAACAGATCATCAGTAGCCTGGTATTCGATGGCCGCTTTGAATATGAATCCATCCTCGTTTTGTGAGCCCACCGTGGCCTCAACGGTATTGAGGTTTTGATCGTTGGCGAGCGGCACGCCAGCGGCCAGCCCGGCTTGTGTCTCGCTGAAATTTACTTCGGTATCGTACCAACGGGCACCGAGAATGACAGACAGCTTGTCGTTAACATCGTAATTCATTTCTCCGAATACACCTTTTTCGGTTACTTCGGAAGGCCTTGACGAGGTAAACACCAAATCCCCAAACGGCCATATGGCTTCCAGAGGACCGGGAATACCGAGTGTTTCCTGAAGGAGTGCGAAGTTATTCCCAAGGCCGGTTGCAAAGTTTCTCGGCTGAAAGGCTTCAAGTTCTTCCGTGTTCTGATAAAAAGCGCCGATAACAAAATTGATGGCACCATCGAGTTCCGAGCTGAAACGCAGTTCCTGGGTCGTGCTCTCAAAACTCAAGGTTTGAAAGATAGGCGAGGGTACAGGACGTACACCAATGACATCGAATAAACCAAAACCGCCTGCCGATGATGGCAAAGCCTGCAGGAAGTTAATGAATGACGCGCTGTCTTCGAATTCAAAGGTGTCTCTTTCAAAATAAGAACTGGCTGAGGTGAAGGTGCCCGCTGCGGTTTGATAATTGACATTCAAATTCACCAACTTCCATTCATCTTCACCTCCTTCCTCAGAATTGAAATCCCGATTCTGTTGAAAATTTCCCGGTTGGATGTCAGCGAGAGGGAAGCCGTCGAGTTCGGTTTTTTGGTACATAATTCTCGGTGCAATAGACAGAGCATCGCTGGGCTCAAACAGCAGTGACGCTTGCAGCGCCAGGGTATCTTTGCTGTCGACATCATTCAGTGTCGTCCCGGCCGGGCCGTTTAAGGTTGCCGGGCTGTTCAAGTGATTGCTGATTTCACCCACATGACGATCAAATACTCCAGCTTCCTGTTCATACAGGATCGAAAAAATCCCGGCAGCTTGTTCACTGAAAGGCAGATTAATTGAGCCGTAAAGTTGATGGTTTAAATCATCGGATTCGTCGGTACTGGACAAAGACGCTTTCAGGTTGCCGCTGAGGTTATCAAACTCCGGTGCTTTGGTAATTTGGCGAATCGTGCCGCCCAGTGAGCGGCCACCGTAGAGTGTGCCGCTTGGGCCGCGTAACACTTCAATTCGCTCCAATTCCAGAATGCGAGGGTCAATGGTTTCACTGATGGGCGTGTCGTCAATGTAAAAGCCGGTGGTGTTTCTGCCCTGAATACCACGTAAAGAAATTGAGCGATTGGACAAGACACCATCGGTGGCGGCACCGAATGACAGATTGGGAATGGTATTGGCGTAGTCAAAAAACTCAGTGGCGCCGCGCGCTTTCAAATCGTCTCCGGATATGGCGGATACGCTCAATGCAATCGACTGAGTGGACTCGGCTCGTTTGGTGGCCGTGACGACCACTTCTTCCAAAGTGCTTTCGGCGATAGCCACAGTGGCATGGTGCAGCAGGATGAAGGCGGCGATGGGGGTTTTCATGTGTTTCATGGCTTATCCTCAATGATTATTCTTTTTTGCCAGAATAACGCTTGGGTACGCCGATTGGCATGGGGGAAACCCCCCATAGGGAGAAGGTGCTAGTGGGACAGTTGTTTGATCAGCTCAGCACGATTACTGACCATAGTTTTCTGATAAATATGCCCCAAATGCCTTTCGACGGTTTTGGGGCTGATGTCGAGGGCTTTGGCGCATTGAGCGGTGGTGTAACCCTGACTGATTTTTTGAACCACGTCTTGTTCCCGAGGGGTGAGAGAAAATTCTTCTAGTCTCGCCTGGGAAAGCAGGCTGGCGGTTTTCTTCAGAAACAGCAAGTGGAAGCGCTGTTCGCCTCGTTGATTTTTGAATGGCCGAATTCGCAATCCATGGTTTTGCGATAGGTTGTCGAAGACGGCTTGCGGTTTGGGGGCTTGCATCGACTGTGTTGTGGGAGACAGGACGGTTTCGATATGGTGGCAGGCGTCCGGGTGAAGCCATTCTTTAACGGAATCCCCCACAATTGAATTACCTGCCTGCCAATCCGAGAGGTTTGCCGGCGTACCAAAGATGGCATGAATCAGGCCGTCTTGGTCAATGGTCAGGCAGGCGTCAACGGAGGCTTGGCGCATTAAAAAGTGGCTTTGTTGCTGCTGAGATGCCAGATCCTCTTCAAGCCGTTGGCGCCTCATGACTTGTGCCAGTTGAGTAGAAAGCAGGCGGGCCATTAGGTAGTGTTTTGGTTGATAGGGTTGGCTACCACCTTGACGATGGAAACCTACCAGACCGAGTGTGCCTTCCGAATCCTGAATGCCAAAAATTAAGCTGCGATCAATGCCCTGGGGTTTCAAAAAATCGTTGTAATACTCACTGTTAATGTAATGGTGGCGGGAGCTGATGACTTCGTCGGTTGATACGATGAGGGCTTCGCCTTGCCGGGCTTTTTGTGTGAGAGCAAGGTAGCAGGGATCATATTGGCGATAGTTCTGCTCATACGCTGTCACGCACTGGGGGTTAAGCTCGTACCCTAGTCCATCCCAGACACCTTGTCCGGCGACGTCGTCTCCCATGCAATAGTAGACCGCACTTCGAGATTCAAACAGTTGGGTGATACGTTGAAAGAAACGGTCTGGCAGCTGGGGTTCCTTGCGGCTGTCGGAAGCAATATCACAGAGCTGGATTATAGAATCTACATCTCTATTGGAAAGCTGGGTCATGGGCGAATTCTGGCATGGGTGAAATTGAACCCTACGCCCAACAGAGGTGCTGGTCAAGAAGTGAACGACAGGGGCCGGGTGGCATAGACTAAGCCGCTGATTTTTAGGCAGTTTGTGTAGAGCCTGAATTATTGTCTCGGTGTTTTACCTGGGTGAAATGTTCGCTAGACGAGCCTACCTCGGCACCCTACAATATTGTTTTTTCCGACACTAAGCCTTTCGATGACAAGCTCATTTATCCACTTAAGATTACATACCGAATACTCACTGGTCGACAGTATTGTTCGCATCAAACCTCTGGTGGCGAAAGTCGCCGAAATGGGGATGCCCGCCGTCGCTGTGACGGATCACTGTAACTTCTACGGTTTAATCAAATTTTACAACGCTTGTCATGGGGCGGGTGTAAAACCCATTGCCGGAGCGGACTTTTGGGTGGCGCCGGAGGACAGTGAAGGCAAGCCGACCTTGCTGACCTTGTTGGCGATGGGGCCAAAAGGGTATCGCAATATTACTGAATTGATCTCGCGAGCTTACCAAGAGGGGCAGGTGCATGCGCACCCCTACTTGAAGCGCGATTGGTTGCGAGAAAAAAGCGATGACATTATCGCGCTGTCCGGTGGTCGTGTCGGTGATATCGGCTTGTCTCTGCTTGCTGGACGTCGAGCCCTGGCAGAAGCTTCTTTGCAACGCTGGATGCAGGAGTTTCCCGATCGTTTTTACCTCGAATTGCAACGCACAGGAAGGGAAAACGAAGAAGATTATTTACACTCGGCTATTGATCTGGCGACCGCGGCCCAATGCCCGGTGGTGGCAACCAATGATGTCCGCTTTTTAGGTGCCGATGAATTTGAGGTACACGAAGCCCGCGTCTGTATTGGTGAAGGGATGGCGCTTGATGACAAGCGTCGCGAGCGGAAATATTCCGATCAGCAGTATCTGCGTAGCCCCGCCGAGATGGAAGAACTGTTCAGCGATATTCCGGAAGCGTTGCGAAACTCTGTCGAGATTGCCAAGCGCTGCAGTGTGGATATCGAGTTGGGCACCTATTACTTGCCGGATTATCCGATTCCCGACGATTTTGAATCCGATCCCTTCTTTAAAGAGCGCATCCCCTATGACACGTTGCAGCAGTGGGCTGCCAAAGCCATGTTGGAAAAATGGGAAGGCCGGGAGCAAGAAGACGATTACGCGGCGATGCTGCAAACCAATGTGTTCTTCCAGAAAATTTCCTATGAAGGCTTGTTTGAGCGCCTGGACATTATTCTGCCGGATACCCACGCGGCGGATTACCAAGCGCGTTTAAAAGAATATACCGACCGCCTGCAGTTTGAACTCGATATCATCATGCAGATGGGGTTCCCAGGTTACTTCCTGATCGTGATGGACTTTATTCAGTGGGCCAAAGATCACGATATCCCGGTCGGCCCGGGGCGGGGTTCCGGTGCGGGATCTTTGGTGGCGTATGCCCAGAAAATTACCGATCTTGATCCTCTGGAATACGATTTGCTCTTCGAGCGATTCCTGAACCCGGAGCGGGTTTCCATGCCCGACTTCGACGTTGATTTCTGTATGGATAATCGCGACCAGGTGATCAGCTATGTGGCCGACACCTACGGTCGTGACGCGGTTAGCCAGATTATCACCTTCGGTACCATGGCGGCGAAGGCGGTGGTGCGCGATGTGGCTCGCGCGCAAGGCAAGTCATATGGTTTAGCCGATAAATTATCGAAATTGATTCCCGCCGACCCGGGCATGACACTTGCCAAAGCCTACGATGGTGAGGAAGCTCTGCGTGAATTTCTGGCTGACGATGCTGACGGCCAGGAAATCTGGGATATGGCGAAGCAACTCGAAGGTGTGGCCCGAAACGTGGGTAAACATGCCGGGGGTGTGGTTATCGCACCGACCAAGCTGACCGATTTCGCTCCGCTGTATTGTGATGAAAGCGGTGCCGGTCTGGTGACCCAGTACGATAAAAACGATGTGGAATCTGCGGGCTTGGTGAAGTTCGACTTCCTGGGTCTGCGTACCTTGACCATCATCGACTGGGCGAAAAAAATGATCGACAAGCGACTGCTGGCCAAAGGCGAGCCGGAGCTTGATATCGCGGCCATTCCGCTGGATGACGATGACACCTTTAAACTGCTGAAAAAAGCCGAAACCACGGCGGTGTTTCAGCTGGAATCCCGAGGCATGAAGGATCTGATCAAGCGTCTTCAGCCCGATAATATTGAAGACATGATCGCATTGGTGGCGCTGTTCCGTCCGGGACCTCTGGATTCGGGCATGGTAGACGACTTTGTAAACCGTAAACACGGGCGTGCCGAAGTGGCTTATCCGGATGCCAAATATCAGCATGAGAAGCTGGAACCAATCCTGAAACCGACTTACGGAGTTATCGTATACCAGGAACAGGTTATGCAGATCGCCCAGGAGTTGGCGGGTTATACCCTCGGTGGCGCAGACATGCTGCGTCGAGCGATGGGTAAGAAAAAACCCGAAGAAATGGCGAAGCAGCGTTCAACCTTTGAAGCCGGTGCGATCAGCCAAGGTATCGATGGCACCTTGGCGATGAAAATTTTCGACTTGGTGGAAAAGTTCGCCGGTTACGGATTTAACAAATCCCACTCAGCCGCTTACGCGGTGGTGTCCTATCAAACGGCCTGGCTGAAGGCTCATTATCCTGCCCAGTTTATGGCGGCGACTATGTCGTCGGATATGGATAAAACTGAAAAGGTAGTGACCTTTATCGAAGAGTGTCGGGAGATGAAACTGAAGCTTCTGCCTCCCGATGTCAATCTGGGTGAGTTTCAGTTTTCGGTTAACGATGAAGATGCTGTGGTTTACGGCCTGGGGGCCATTAAAGGTTTAGGTGAAGGCCCGGTGGAAGCGATTTTAAAAGCTCGCGAGGAAGGTCCCTTTACGGATTTGTTCGACTTCTGTGCTCGAGTGGACTCCCGCAAGGTGAACAAGCGGGCTTTAGAGGCGCTGGTCAGTTGTGGTGCTTTGGACAGCATTGGCCCGCAAAATGATTTGGATTTGTCTCGTGCTATTTTGATGGATGCGATTCCTGAAGCTGTAAAGGCCGCCGAACAAGCCACGGCGAATGCAAATGCCGGTATGGTGGATTTATTTGGTGAAGTCGTGCCGCAGGCATCAGCGGGTGATGTCTATGAAGAATTTGTTGAGCGCACCCGCCGTTGGAGTTTGAAAGAGCGTCTTGAAGGTGAGCGTTCGACTCTGGGGTTGTATCTCACCGGTCACCCGATCGATGAATACCACGCTGAGATGAAACACTTGGTAAGCTCACGCATCAGCGAATTACGTGCCGACAAAGAATCCCAGCAAGTGGGTGGCTTGGTGGTAGATATGCGCGTAATGAAAACCAAGAAAGGGGCCTCTATGGCCATTGTGTCGCTGGATGACCGCACCGGGCGAATCGATGTGGCCATCTTCCCGGAAGCTTTTGAGAAATTCAAAGACCTGCTGGCCAAAGACAATTTGCTTATTCTCACCGGGAAGGTCAGTCACGATGATTACTCCGGTGGCTTGAAGATGAGCACAGATGCGGTATCGAGCTTGACCCAGGCGCGTCAACAACGAGCCCGTGGTTTGAAACTGCAAATCGACAATATCAGCCTGCCAAAGGATTTTATGGCCCAACTTGCTGGCGTATTCAATCCCCACCTGAATGAGCAAGGTTGCCCGCTTCTGGTGGAATACAGCCGTCAGGATGCACAAGCCGAACTGGTTCTGGGGCCACGTTGGCGGGTTGCACCCAATGACGAATTGATTGATGAGCTGAAGGCGAGTCTGGGGAGTGAACGAGTCAGCCTGGTTTATTGAGGATAGGTCGGGCGAGAGCAGGATCAGACCGGGCAAATTGTCGCCTTAAGTGGCGAGTTTGTCCGTCCCCCAAGGCTGATTTATAGTCGACTCGGAGTGCGCTTTCGCGTATCGTTACGCCTATTTAAATGGTAGCGGAGTCACCGGCATTTGCGCGCTTAAGCTAGCTGTACAGGCGCTGAATATTTGCTGGTTTTTTGTACACCTCTCCGTTCGGATCCCCATTAAAGAACAAAGGCGCCCAAGCACCTATGAACCCAAATTACCTGGATTTTGAGCAGCCCATTGCCGACCTGGAAGCCAAGATTGAAGAGCTTCAGTTGGTCAGTGCGGATAATGATCTCAATATTACTGAAGAAATCAGCAAGCTCCGTGAAAAGAGCAACAAGCTGACCGAGAGTCTGTATTCCAATTTGAGTCCTTGGGACATTGTTAAGGTCGCCCGTCATCCGCAGCGTCCTTACAGTTCAGATTACATTGCTCGTATCTTTGATGACTGGGATGAGCTGCACGGTGATCGTCACTTCGGTGATGACAAAGCCATCATTGGTGGTGTTGCCCGTCTGGAAGGCAAGCCAGTTATGGTAATTGGTGAAGAAAAAGGCCGCAGTGTCACAGAAAAGGTAAGCCGTAACTTTGGTATGCCTCGTCCGGAGGGGTATCGCAAAGCCCTGCGTTTGATGGAAATGGCCGAACGTTTCAAAATGCCGGTACTGACCTTGATCGACACCCCCGGGGCTTATCCGGGTATCGATTCTGAAGAGCGTGGAATTTCGGAAGCCATCGCTCAGAATTTGGCCGTGATGTCTCGCCTGCGTACGCCGATTATCTGCACCGTGATTGGTGAAGGGTCTTCCGGTGGAGCGTTGGCAATCGGAGTGGGCGATCAGCTCAACATGTTGCAGTACTCCACCTACTTTGTGATTTCTCCGGAAGGTTGTGCCAACATTATCTGGAAGACCGTTGAGAAAGCGCCCTTGGCGGCTGAAGCCATGGGGGTGACCTCCGACAATCTGGAAAACCTGGGCATTGTGGATACGACCATTCCTGAGCCATTGGGTGGCGCCCACCGCGATATCGATACGATGGCGGCGAGCTTAAAAACGCATCTGGTGGAACAGGTGGATCGCCTTGCTGAGGTACCCATCGAAGAGCTTCTGGAAAAACGCTATGAGCGTTTGATGAGCTACGGCAACCCGGAAGCCTAACCCAAAAAGCCCGCGCAAGCGGGTTTTTTTATGCCTGGAAAATATCTGCGACTGAGGATGCAGTGACGATGAAAAAATGGGTTTTAATCACGGGTGCCGGCCGAGGCATCGGTGCAGCGACCGCAAAGCATTTAGCCAGCTTGGGCTATAAGGTGTTGATTAACTATCGCCAAGACAGTGCAAGTGCTGAAACGCTGAAGGAAAACATTCTCTCGCAGGGTGGAGAGGCGCACACCGTTCAGGCTGATATCGCCGATCAGTCTCAGGTGCGGCGTATGTTTGAAACCATCGATCAGGCCTATGGCCAGCTCACGCATCTGGTGAACAATGCGGGGATTCTGTTTGCGCAATGCCGTTTTGACGATATTGAAGCTGAACGCTTCAGACGTATTTTGGATACCAATGTGCTGGGCAGCTTTTACTGTTTGCAGGAAGCGATTACTCGTATGGAATCAGGCTCTGCAATTGTGAACGTGTCCTCCCTGGCGGCGGTAACGGGTTCACCTTTTGAATATATTGACTACGCGGCCTCGAAAGGTGCGTTGGATACGATGACCGTAGGTCTAGCCAAAGAGCTGGCTGCCAAGAATATTCGAGTTAACGGCGTGCGCCCAGGGTTGATTTATACCCAGATGCACGCCGATGGTGGCGAGCCTGATCGGGTTGATCGTCTGGCAAATCAGATCCCCTTGCAGCGTGGAGGGCAGCCGGAAGAGGTCGCACATGCCATTGCTTGGCTATTGTCGGAGGAAGCGTCATTTGTCACTGGAAGCTTTATTGATGTTGCGGGCGGAAAATAAAACCCATCTTGATTTGGTTGAAAATTAAGCGTTTTGGGTGGCGGTCAGCTTGCCCACTATTTATCCCTACCTTTTCCTCACAAAGGCGGTAAACTAGGCACTTTGGCGAGTTTTTATATAAGGCCCTTTGGCAATAATGAGTTCATCTGAAGTATGCTTCCAACTGAAAGGAAGCAATATCACCTCCATTGTGTTGGAGGTGAAGCAGTATCCCTCCACGGAATTTTTATCCCAATTGCAGGACAAAGTATCGCAGGCTCCACAATTATTTGCGGATTCAGCGGTGGTGATCAGTCTTGAAAAATTCACCTCGGAAAATACCCCGGTGGATTTCAAACCTCTTATTGCCGATTGCTTTGAGGCGGGTTTGCACCCGATGGCATTTCGTTCGGTCGGCGAGACCCTGTTGGATTCGGTAAGAACAACGGGTTTACCGGCCTTGCCAGGGGCTGCGCGCTCAGGGTCTGTTCAGGCGCATGAAGAAGATAATACGCCCGTCGCTGATGTAACGCCCTCGGGAGATGGCGAACAAGTGGAAATGCCTCTCGATACGCCGGCAGAAAGCGAGACAGATGTTTCTGAGTCCCGTGAGGTGCAGGTAAAAACGGTGATTGAAACCCGAGTGGAAATCCAGGAAAAACTGGTTCACCGCAAGGCCAAAATTATCGAGCGTCCTGTACGTGGTGGTCAGCAAATCTACGCCGAAGGCTGTGATCTAATCGTGTTGGCGCAGGTCAGTGAAGGGGCCGAAGTGCTGGCGGATGGCAATATTCATATTTATGCCCCTCTGCGTGGTCGAGCGTTGGCCGGAGTGAAAGGGGACAGCAATGCCCGTATTTTTTGTCAGCAACTGGAAGCCGAGCTGGTGTCCGTCGCAGGCATTTTTATTTTAAGTGATGAGTTGAAAGATAAAGCCTGGAAGCAGGCAGCTCATATTCAATTAAAAGACGAGCGATTGACCATCGCTCAGATCAATGACAAGTAGGTGAACGAGTGGCAAAAATTATCGTAGTAACTTCAGGAAAAGGCGGTGTGGGCAAAACCACCACCAGTGCTTCCATCGGAACGGGCCTTGCACAACGCGGCCACAAAACCGTTATTATCGATTTTGATGTAGGCCTGCGTAATCTTGATTTGATTATGGGCTGTGAGCGTCGTGTGGTTTACGATTTTGTTAACGTCATCAATGGTGAAGCTAACTTGAAGCAAACCTTGATTAAAGATAAACGCGTTGACAATCTGTATATCCTGCCGGCCTCACAGACTCGCGACAAAGATGCTCTAACTCAAGAAGGCGTTGAAAAAGTTCTTGATGAACTCAGTGAAGATTTCGACTTTATTGTTTGTGACTCCCCTGCTGGTATCGAACGCGGTGCCCAAATGGCGTTGTACTTTGCCGATATGGCGATTGTTGTTACCAACCCTGAAGTGTCTTCCGTACGCGATTCAGACCGCATTCTGGGTATTTTGCAGAGCAAATCCCGTAAAGCGGAAAAAGGCGAAGTGGTCGAAGAGAAGTTGCTGGTCACCCGTTACAACCCTGAGCGAGTCGTCGAAGGTGAAATGCTCAGCGTCGAAGATGTAAAAGAGATCTTGGCTATCGATCTTCTCGGTGTGATCCCTGAAAGCGAAGCGGTATTGAAAGCCTCTAACCAGGGTAGCCCTGTGATTCTGGACGCCGATTCCAACTCCGGGCAAGCGTACACAGATGCTGTTGGTCGCTTGTTTGGTGAGGAAATAGAGCACCGTTTCCTGGATGTTGAGAAGAAAGGATTCTTCAAGCGTTTAATGGGAGCCTAAGATGAGTATTTTTAGTTATTTCAGGTCTCAGAAGAAAACCAGCTCGGCATCCGTTGCGAAGGAACGCTTGCAAATTATTGTTGCTCACGAACGCAACAAACGCGAGCAACCTGAATACATCGAAAAAATGCAGCAGGAGATTCTTGCCGTCATTCGTAAATACGTAGAAATCGATGATGAGCAGGTGAAAGTGAATCTGGACAATAATGATGAGTGCTCTATTCTGGAGCTCAATGTCACACTGCCCGATTAATTGGTATTGTCGCCAGACAAGAAAAAAGGGCCGAGTGAGAACTCGGCCCTTTTTTTGTTTCTACTCTCAGAGTGATCAGTTAGTACGGCTGAGCATGTATTCGGCGACGGCCAGACGCGTGTCTTCATCCAGATAATTCTGTGGAGGCATTTCCGGGTAATCATCACGCTTCTTCACTGGCGCTGCAATGTAATCAGCTAAGCCTTGAGGGTTATCCATGTACAGCGCTTGAATCAATTGAACGGGTGGGCCAACGATACGGCCTGTGTAGCTGTGGCAGCCCGTGCAAATACCGAGGTAGGCGATTTTGCCCTTGTTTTCTGCAGTGATCTCTCTCGGTGGAACCGGCTCATCCAGTGTGTAGGTTACGACGTCTTTCGTATTGTTAAATTCACAATCTTTAAAGTCGTTCACACCTACGGTAATGTAACGATGACGGTTATAAATACAGCTGTCATTACTTTTACCGGCGCGCACAATATCTGGGTTACCTGTTTTCAACTCAGTCAACATCAGGGCTTTGACTTCATCGATGGTGTCATAACCGTTGCGGAGCATGAGGTTGTCCAGAATAGCCACCTGATCAGGGTAGGGATCTGAGCCTTCATCGATGGTGGTGTTCGGGGCATTGTAATGATCAGTGATCATGATGCCTGCGGTTTTGTGGTCGCTGATGATATTGTTTTCAATTACCACCTCATCGGCGGCCATAACCAAAATACCCGTGCCTGGTGGAATACCAGCAACAGTGGAGCCCGGTGCACCAAAGTTTTTGTGGTTGTTACCCACGACAAAGTTATTGCGGATGATCACATCGAAAGTGGTTTTAATCGGTAGACCCGGTGTGATGAAAGCCAGAATGCCGCCGGTATTATTGTGCACATAGTTGTTTTCAACAATACAGTGGCGACTGTTTTCAATTTCAATGCCCGCAACAGAATCGAAGACTTCATTGTGTGCGACGTGAACATTGTCACTCATACCGACATAGATGGCGGCGTCTTCGATACCTGAAATGATATTGTGGGACACAATGCCGTTCTTACCCAGTTGCGGGAAAATTCCATACACACCGGTATCAACGATGACGTTGCCACGAATCTCAAAATTATTCCCAGCCTGGCCCATAATGCCGTTGCCTTTGTATTTTGTGATCAGGAAGTTTTCAACGGTAATGTTATTCCCAGAGTACAAGATGGCATCATTCAACTCTCCTCGGCCGTTCAGTTCGGCACGTTGGCCTTCTTGAATCACACCGATCAGGCGAATGCTGTCTTTATCAATATAAATGGTTTCTTCGTATTTGCCGGGCATCACCATGATGGTGTCGCCGGGTTTAGCGGCAATAACGGCATCCTGAATCTTTTCGCCTGGATTAACGGTGATTGTGTCCCCGCTTCCTGGCAAGACGATATCGGCATTGCTCTTCAGCGCATCGTCTTGTTTGGCTTCGTATCCACCGGCGAAACTTTTGTCGGGTTTGTTGGCTTTAATAACTGGAGCGTTGTCCTTGGCCAGATATTGGCCGAGTCCAAAGCCTACCGCTAGGGTGATGGCCGCAAGTAAAAGGCTTTTGTTCATTGTTATCGTCTCATGGCTGTCTTTGGGATGGTTTGATTAGATGTACTGCTTGTGTCTTTAACATCGGCAAGCACAGCAAGGCCGGAGGGCACTTGCTTGGGCGTTTCGGGTTTAAAGGTTTCATCGCTGAGGGTTTTCATAAAACTGACAATCAAGTCGAGTTCTTCTTCCTTCAGGTCGGGTTCCCAGATATGCCAGTGGATTTGCATTTCCACACCGTTGGGAACCGCGTGCCCGCGGCCTTTATTGTAAAATTCAGTTGCTTCTCGCAGTGTTGGAAACACACCTGAGTGCATATATGGCCCGGTAAATTCAATGTTTCTCAACGTCGGTACTTTGAATCCACCCTTGAGAACTGACGTGCCAAATGTTTTTTCGGCACCGATATCCAGTTCCATTCCCTCCGGTTCCGGTGTGCCGATTACCGCAATTTGGTTGTTGGTGAACAAGGGGGGCGTATGGCATTCGCTGCAACGGGCGACGAAAGAACGGAACACATTCATGCCCGCAATTTCTTCTTCATTCAACGCACTGTGATCACCGTGGGCGTAGCGGTCGTAACGGCTATTCAAAGAAATCAATGAAGCTTGAAACGCAGCCAGGACGGTTAAAATATGATCTTCGCTAATGTTGTCACTGCCAGGAAACGCTTCGGTAAATAAGCGTCGGTAATCACTGTTGGCGTTCAGTCTTTGCAGCAAAACTTCCGGTTTGTTGTTCATTTCTCCAGCCGCGTAAAGCGGCCCTTTGGCTTGCTCTTCCAAGGTTTTAGCGCGACCGTCCCAAAAGAAGCGATCGAGAAATGCGCTGTTCCACAAGGTGGGAGCGGAGCGGGGCAGTAACTCGCCATCGAAACCGACCGAACGTCCGTGGCCATCACTGAACCCCTTATCGGGTTGATGACAGCTGGCGCAAGACTGGACCTGATTGGCGGACAGAATGGGGTCAAAAAACAGATAACGCCCCAAGTCAATTTGTTGGGGACTATAGCCGTCAACGTGCTTGGGTAGGCTGGTTTGTGTGCCCCCGACGCCTCGGTTTTGCAGGGAATCGTAAAATTGATACACCGTTCGCAGCTCGCAGCGGTTGCCGCTGACGAGTTCAAAGCCTCTTGGGCACTCGGCGCTCAGGGTGATTCCTGCGGCTAAAATAAGACTGCTAATCATCGTAGCTTCAAAACTCTACAGTGTTGAAATGAATTTGCTTACCAAAGCAATGTCGTCGGCACTTTTCAGCGTGTTGGCCATCATCTGCATTTGCTTGCCGTAGCGGCTGCTGGCTCCGCGTTTGCCACTTTTAAAGTGCTCCAATTGGCGCTGCAGGTAGCTGGCGTCCATACCGGCGAGGCGCGGAGAGTTAAGCGCTTTATTACCCTCGGCCTTGACCCCGTGGCAACCACCGCAATTCGCTTGGTAGAGTCGGTAGGCGGCATCGCTGCTGCGGTTGGGCACCTGGATATCTCGGGTGCTCAGGCTGCCGAGATAATCAATAATGGCCTTACGTTGATCGCTGTTCTGCAACAGCCCGGACATGGCAGACATCTGCTGGGCATGTTGGTCTTCCTGGCCGCGTTGCCCATTGGCAAATTCCGCCATGGCGCGTTCCAGATAGGAAGGCAATTGGCCGGCCAGAGGGGGCGCGCCCAGGGCTTTCTGCCCTTGTGCTTCAGTGCCGTGGCAGCTGGCGCAAGTCTGGAAAAGCTGTTTGCCCTGTTCGATTGATTTGGCGTTTTGAGTTGAGTCTTGGGCATATACTGGCCCACTCATCAGGCTGGCGACAAGGCCGCTCAGGAAAAGACGCTTTATCATGGCTGATCACTCACTGCTGTTATTGTTGTTACAGCTTGAGGATGCCGCCATTAAACGACTAAATCTCAGTGATTTTAAAATTCGGCAGCGAAAGCTTTTATGGATAACGTCTCACGGCAAATGTCAGCTTGCTCTTATTGCGACTTTTCCAGCTGGCTTTTGCGAAAAGCGGTAGGTGTCAGGTTTTGACTGTCTTTAAAGGCTTTATTGAAAGAGCTTAACGAGCGGAATCCGGCATCCAGAGCGATGTTCAGAACGGCGGTTTCCTGCTCGGCCGGGTCGGAAAGTCGTTCGCAGGCTTCCCTGACACGGTAGCGATTGAGGAAGTCATTAAAATTTCTATGTCCCAGGCCCGCGTTAATAATCCGACGCAGGCGATATTCCTGAATGTCGACTTTTTCGGCCAGTTGACCGATGGTCAGTCCCATTTCCCGGTAGATTTTTTCATTTTCCATCAGGTCGGAAATGGTTTCCAGCACCTCATCGGGAATCTCTTCTTGCTCCTTGACGGCAGCAATGGGTTCCTCGTTGCCTTCGGGGCGGACCTCTTGTTGATGGTCTTCGCTAACTGGGCGGGTCGGTTGTAAAAAAATATCCGGCTTAAATTCCAGTAACACACAGTTGCACAGGAATAACATCAAGCCAGCGGGGGCGTACTGCCAAATATCCAACCATTCGGCGCTGGGAAAGAGCAGTTGTTGCGCGGCAATGAGCGCAAAAATATAAAAGCCAATAAAAGCTGAGAACCAAATCCTCAGATTACGCCGGTTTTCCAATAGATCATCTCGCCAATGGAGCAGAATGATTCGCAGGGCCCAAGTCAGGAGCACAAACTCGCTTAATTGGGGGATGTTAAACCAGAACCATCCCTCCAGGCCTGATTTCTCAGCGCCTAAGGCCGAGCCCAGAGTAGGCAACAGCACCGTAATAAGGAAAGGGATAGCCTGCCAGGGACGCAGACGGAAATGATCATCAAAAAGGCTGTAGCTGAACAACCAGAATAATCCGGGCACCATGGTTTGCGCTGGGTACAAAATGGCTTTGGCCCATTCCGCACTGACCCAGGGAATAATGAGATAAGCGGCATCGGCCAACAGCAGGGCAACAAAGAGCTTTTCACTGATGGAGTGCGCCTGGGGGCGGCGAAGGAGTAACACGGTACACAGTAGTAACTGGGAAAGGGAAAAGCTGATAAAAATATCAATCAGATTATTCACGGCTAAAACGGTGTCCTCACACCGATCTTTGCATGTCGGTGTTTATTTTTGTTCGAGCTGGACACGTCTCGTGGCCAGGCTGTGCAGGTCGTCGGTTCGACCTTTCAGGCTAGTCTACCGGCTTGCCTCGTATGGCGCCAGATCTCACTATTATTCAGAAATTTTGCGACGGCGGCTTCCGAATTTCGAAAAGGCTCAATATTGGATGGCGCGCTAGAGCCGATGAGGGCTTTTAGAGAAGGAATTTTCCAACAATCAATGACGATTTTTGAAAACGCTAAGCATGTGATTTAAGAATCTGGCAGATTGCGCTCTCAAAGCTATAACAGCAAGTGATAACAATAATAAATGTCATCAGACGGAGAGCGTTATGTCGCAATACTCACCATACAAGCCAGCTATTCTCAGTCTGGCTATCAGTCAGATATTAATTTCCAACGCCACCGCGCAGAGCAGTGAGCCTAAGTTTGCCCTGGAAGAAATTGTCGTTACTGCCCAGAAGCGCGAGCAGAATGTGATGGATGTCCCAATCGCCATCGACAACTATTCTTCCAAGGACATCGAAAACACCGGCGCACTTCTGCTTGAAGATATCGCTGACTATATCCCCGGATTCGAAGCTGGTGGTGCTTTAACTCAAAGCACCTTAACCATCCGTGGTGTGGCCAGCTCGAATATCAGTTCGGGTGGCGATGCCTCTGTGGCCACGTTTTACGACGGCGTTTATCTGCCGCGTTCGGCCACTACAATTTCCTTTTCCGATATGGCCCGAATCGAGGTCTTAAAAGGCCCTCAAGGGACGCTGGCTGGTCGAAATGCGGCCGCGGGTGCGGTGAATATCGTCCCCAATCGCCCTCAACTGGATGAGCAGGAAGGCTTTATCAAGCTGAAAGCCGGTAACTACGATTTTCAGCGTTGGGAAGCGATGATTAACCAGCCGCTGTCCGACAAGGTCGCGCTGCGAGCGAATTTGATGCTGAACAAGCGCGATGGCTATATCGATAATGTTCAGACCGGTGGGGCGGATGTTGATGCCAAAGACATGCTGACCGGTCGAGTAGCCCTGCTCTGGGAAGTCAACGAAGATACCCGTTTGCAATTGAATGCGGATTTTGATGATTCCGATAATGGCCCGGCGCCGTCAATTGGCTACAGTGATTTCTCTCACAACCGTCAGCCCACCAGCGGTGTAATTGCCAATGATGTGATCAATGGCCAGGAAACCCGCGATATGTATTCCGTGGGGTATCGCCTGGAGCACGACATCAACGACGAGTGGTCCTTGGCCTGGTGGACCAATTACCGTGACCTGGATACCACCAATCGTCAGGATGAGGACGGCACCAATCTCATCAATCGTTATCTGGATACCGATAATATCGAAACCAGTGAGCTGCTCTATACCGAACTGCAGGTGAACTTCGCCAATGACCGCTTTAAGTATGTGGGTGGTTTCACGTATTCCAGCGAAGATAAGAGCCAAGTGACCCAAATTAATACCACCGCCGATACCGCGGCCAATCTGGCCACTCAGGTGTCCAATGGCTTACTGGCGGCTGCCGGTGCCGGTTTCAGCATCGATAGTATTTGGGACCCTCAAGGTTGGGCAATGTTGACGGGGGCGTTGGACCAGATTGCCGGCGGTGCGCTCGGAACACCATTAGATCAGTCTTCCGCATCCTATAATGGGGTACTTGGGTTTTTATACGCCAGCCCATTTGCGTCCCAGATTCAGTCGTTTAATCCGGTACTGGCTGCGGGTTTCGTCGCGCCGAGTTACTCAGGCCAGCTGTTCACTGAGGAAGTTCGCAACACCGGTGAATTTGTGAACTGGGGCATCTACAGTGATATCGATATTAGTGTGACTGACAACTTCAATATGATTTTTGGTCTGCGCTACAGTAAAGATGAAAAAGACTTCAGTTGGTTTAATGGCACCGCACCGCTGGCAACGACACTGAATCAAGAGCGGGCGGCTTTAGCTGCTGCGGGCCTGTCGGTTGCAGCGTTGATTCCACCGTCGACCAACTTCCTGAGCCCCTTGAGCCAGCAGGGGGTTGGTTTGGTCACCGATCGCCTGGTGCAAGCGAAAGACAGTTGGAGCAAGACCACTGGGCGTGCGATCGCGCAATACCGTTTGACTGATAAAGCGATGGTGTTCGCTTCCTACTCAACAGGGTACACCTCAGGTGGCTTTGACAGCTTTGTGGTCAATTCCGCGACGACGCCATTGGCGCCGGAAGAGGTGAGCAATATTGAGTTAGGTGTGAAAGCGGACTGGTTGAATGATCGACTGCGCACCCGTTTGAATTTCTTCGACATGAGCTTTGATAATCGTCAGCGTTCGGTGTTTTCCGCGGACCCCAACATTCCGGGCTTCTCCGCTCCGATCATTATTTCGGGTGATGAAGACATTGATGGTTGGGAGTTGGTGATGCAGTGGTTGCCGACCGACAACATTCAGTTGGGGCTGGTAACGACTCAACGTGAAACCAGCAGCCAATATGCTGAGTATATCGACGCCAACGGCAATACTCGTGGTGGTGATCAGGAAACCGCGGACACCCTGGATGAGTATACCCTCACGTTCGATTGGGCTTGGGACATCGCCGCAGGTCAAATGAATTTGCATGTCGACTACGTCTTCAAAGAGCAGCAGTTTGATGCCGATGATCCCGGTTATTTGCCGGAATATGAGATCATCGAGAACTTTGGTGATGACCAGAAAATCCTGAACGCCAGAATAGCCTGGCGCAGTCAGGATGATCGTTACGGAATTGCTCTGTGGGGGCAAAACCTTCTGGATAACCGCTATACCAACATTCCCGGCGGTTTGGCGGCATCGAGCCTGCAGACGCCAACGGTGTCTTTGAGTGAACCAAGAACCTACGGCATTGACCTGGAATACCGCTTCTAAGCGAGAGCAAGACCCGATCAGCGCCCGGTCATGGGGTGCTGATCATTTTTTCAATTTCATATCCTCTATCTCCTTTGATTACGGGGCCCCAGCCCCTCTTTTTTCGGGTTTTTCCGAGCCCAATCGTTCTTTATAGTGATATTTGTGGTTAGAGCCGTTACCCTGACCACCCGCAATTCCCTATAAATCATAAGAAAGGTTTTCTCATGTCAGAGACCCCAGAAACTGTCGCCGAGCAGGCGGCTGAAGTCGCTGCAGCCGTCACGGCTGATTCCGGCACTTCCCTGCAGACCATTGTTGATGCCATTAATGGCGTGGTCTGGAGCCCCGCCCTGATTTACACCTGCCTGGCGGCAGGGTTGTTTTTCAGCATCATGACGCGCTTTGTTCAACTGCGTTTGTTCAAGGAAATGATCCGTTTATTGTTTTCTGGGGGCGCTTCCGATCGAGGTGTTTCCTCGTTCCAGGCGTTGGCCGTTTCTCTGTCTGGTCGAGTGGGTACCGGCAATATCGCCGGTGTCGCGGCGGCTATCGGTTTTGGTGGTCCGGGAGCTGTATTCTGGATGTGGGTGGTGGCCTTCCTGGGCGCTTCAACGGCGTATGTTGAATCCACCCTGGCTCAGATTTATAAAGAAGAGCACGAAGGTCAGTACCGAGGTGGTCCGGCTTTTTATATAGAAAAAGCCACGGGGCAAAAGTGGTACGGTATTCTCTTTGCCGTTGCGACAATTCTGGCCTGTGGTGTTTTGTTGCCAACGGTTCAGTCGAACGCGATTGGTAATGCGGTGGATCTGGCCTTTGGTAGCGGCGACATGATTGATACGGCGCTGGGTACCATCAGCTCTGCTAAAATCATTACGGGTGCAGTAGTCGTCATGATTCTGGGCTTTATCATCTTTGGTGGTTTGAAGCGTATCGCGAAATTCGCAGAATTTGTTGTGCCGTTTATGGCGCTGTCCTACATCATCGTGGCTTGCGTTGTGTTGGTTCTGAACATTGATCAAGTGCCTGCCGTCATCTCAATGATTCTTGGTGATGCCTTCAGCCCAATGGCGGGTGTCGGTGCAGCTATCGGCTGGGGTGTTAAGCGCGGCGTGTACTCTAATGAGGCCGGCCAGGGTACAGGGCCACACGCAGCGGCCGCCGCCGAAGTTCAGCATCCTGCTCAGCAGGGTTTGGTGCAGGCCTTCTCGGTGTATATCGACACGTTGTTTGTCTGTTCAGCCACAGCCTTTATGATTTTGATTAGCGGTGCCTATAACGTCCACGGTGAGGGTGGTTTCCTGGTTCAAAATTTGGCCGCGACGGTGGATGCCAATAGCCCTGCATTTACCCAGCATGCCATCGAGTCTGTGTTCCCTGGTGTCGGTGAGCCGTTTGTGGCTGTGGCCCTGTTCTTCTTCGCGTTCACGACCATTTTGGCGTACTACTATATTGCCGAAACCAATGTGTCTTATGTTTTACGCACCATCAAAATTCCCGGTGCTTTCTTTATTTTGAAAGTTATCATGATGTTTGCGGTATTTTACGGCAGTGTCAAAGCCGCGACCCTGGCCTGGGGGTTGGGTGATATCGGTGTAGGCTTGATGGCCTGGTTAAACATTGTGGGTATCATCATCATCTTCTTTATTGCCAAGCCGGCGATCAAAGCCCTACGTGACTATGAAGCCCAGCGCAAGGCGGGTGTTGAAGAGTACGACTTTGATCCGAAAGCCTTGGAGATCAAAAACGCGGATCTGTGGGAAAAGAAACAATCAGAATCTTAAAATTCTGATTCATCGAAAACGGCCACCTTAGCGTGGCCGTTTTTGTCTGTGCAGGATTAAAATACGCTGTCTTGACCTATTGCGAAGGCAATTACAGAAGGGGAGTGGTGTAGACAATGATAAAAGGGCACTGCAATTGTGAATCTGTCCGTTTTGAGGTGGAGGATTCCACACAAGATGTTTATATGTGTCACTGTTCAATGTGTCGGCGCGGTACGGCAAGTGGTGGCATTGCGGTTGCGATCGTACCGCGTGATCGTTTTCAATGGCTCAGCGGTGAAGCGCACATTAACACCTGGCACAAGCCCGGCCACGACTGGCAAACGTCGTTTTGCGATATTTGTGGTTCCAATTTGCCTGGGCCAAACGATTCCAACAGTTTGTATATTCCGGTAGGCTTGATCAGCGAAGGTGCCGAGCAGATGACTCTGCGCCAACATTTGTATACCGACTCCAAAGCCCGCTGGGAACCTCTCAGCGATGAGGCCGAGATACATACAACCGTTGGCAAACGATAAATAAGGGAGGTCGCCAACAATGACCCATGAGGAATTTAATCAATATTGTGCGTCGTTCAAGGCTACAGAGCATGTGGTCCAATGGGGCGGAGCCGATGTCTGGAAAGTGGGGGGGAAAGTGTTTGCCATCGGCGGTTGGACAAAAGAAAAGCAAACCGGCTTTACCTTTAAAACATCCGACAACAACTACCTTTTTTTGGAAAACAAAGCAGGATATCGCCCAGCACCCTATTTAGCTTCTCGCGGTATGAAGTGGATTCAGCAGTTCGATGCCGACGACAGCGAAGATGAAGAGCTGCGTTATTACATCAGTGAATCCTACAAAATGATTTCTACTGCCTTGTCGAAGAAAAAACAGCGGGAATTGGGGTTGCTCTAGGCCGTATGGGCTCCTGGCGGGCACGACAGCAGCCACTGTCGCCCCTTTGTCGTGCGGTGTCGCCGCTTTGACGTGTTCAAATAACCACAATCCTGGGAAGCTTTTGTTTTTCAAAAGAAGAAGGGATCCAACGATGGAAGATATGATTAATCATCAGCTGATAAAAACCCTGCGCCAACAAAAAGCCTGGTCGCAGGAACAACTGTCCAGCATTGCGGGGGTGAGCTATCGCACGGTTCAGCGTGTGGAGCGCGATGGTCGAGCTTCGTTGGAAACCCAAAAAGCGATTGCTGCCGCCTTTGAGATAGAACTTGAGCAGTTGAGAGTTAAAGAGCCTGCAGATACCCCCGTTTCTGGAAACGTGAAAGGTGCTACCTGGGGTTATGCCGGTATTTTACTGGGGTTTGTCTGTGCCGTGCTTGCCGTTTTCCTCGACATGAGCGCTGGTGGTATAAGCCCGACCGTGGCGGGAACAACCCTGGGTTTACTGGGGGCTGTCAGCGGCTTATGCTGTGCGGCAATAGGTGCCTATTCCCGCCGAAACCGCTAATTCGTATTCATTCAAATCAAAACACTATTTTAGTTTTATTCGCATCAGGTAGGGGTGAATGATTCAAGATCTTGCCGCAGAAACACAACGTTCGAAAGACCCCAAAAAATTCATTACCCCCTATGCCTTCAGTGTGTCACCGGAGTTATACGGTACCGCATTGGCTTCGCCGGTAAAGCGTTTGTTGGCGATTCTTATTGATTTAATCGTGGTGCTCTTGCTTGCGGAGCTCAGCAGTATGCTGTTGGCGGGCCTAATGGCTGTGCTGTTTTGGCAGATCAGTCGGCGTTTTACACTGGCGGGTGAACGCCCGGTGTTGAGGGTTTTTCTGCGCATGCTGGCGAGCCTGATTTTGTTCGGTATGGCGCTGTTGTATTTTGCTGAAGCCGATCTACAGAAGCGTATTTCTGATCGAACTTGGAATGTCGAACTCGGAGATGCTGATGTAGGTGATCTTTCGCTGGTGGAAAGTGCGGCTTATACAGGCGTTGTCATACAGCAGAGCCAGCGCATCAGGGAAAAGCGTGAAACCATGAATGCCGAAAACTGCCCTTCCTTGATTGACTGCTGGCAACCGTTTCTCGATCAGTTTGCTTTGCAGCTCGTCGAGATGGATGCGCCTGCCGCCGTTTCAGAACAACTTATGGATGTTGTTATAGAAGAAACGGGCGTCAACGCTGGGCAGGCTGAAACGCTTCGTAATAATCTGCCTATTCCATATCAGTCTTTCTTAGATGAAAAATCCGGCGTGGAATCAACCAGCAAAACCTCTGAAGCGCCAAGCGGAGAGGCTACAGTTCCCCATGGGAATGTTGATCAGGGTATTGACGTTAATACGGCCGGAATTGATGAAGTCCAAAGCTCAGGTGACAACGCTGCCGTATATGAGGGAAATTCCATTATGGGTTTTATCCATGCGTTGCTGGCTGATCTTGGCTTGGGTTTTGGCTGGGCTGCATTTTATTTCAGCGTTATGAACGCCCGTTTTACCGGCCAAACCGTCGGTAAATATGTATTGGGTCTGAAAGTGATCAAACTGAACGGCGATCCAATGGGTTTGTGGGAAAGCTTTGGACGATATGGTGGTTACGGTGCTGGAATAGCCACAGGCTTGATGGGTTTTGTTCAAATTTTTTGGGACCCGAATCGCCAGGCCATTCAAGATAAGATTTCTGAAACATTGGTGATTGATCAGCGCAAGCCGAAATACCAATGGCCTGTTGAGTAGACGTGGTATTTGGCTTGGCGAATGCGGTTTACTGTGTCAGCTTGCGCAATAGATTTAATTGGCGAGAGCTCGCCAGCTGAGGATTATGAATCATATTGTATTTTGTTGGCGCTTCCAAAAACGGTATTAACATAGCTGCTTCCGAGAGATTCAACTCTTGATAGGGCTTAGAGAAATAGGTGTGAGAGGCAGTGGCCAACCCCCAGGCATTATTTCCGAAATACACCCGGTTGAGATACATCTCTAAAATGTCTTCCTTGCGGTAGTTCGCTTCAATAATACGAGCCAGCTTTGCTTCTCTCATCTTCCTGGACAGAGAGCGCTTTTCCTTCAGAAAGGACTTTGCGAGCTGTTGAGTAATGGTAGAACCGCCCGATACCCATCGCCCTTCACCGTTTATCCAAGCTGAGACGTTGTTCACCATGGCGCGGCTGCTCGCTTTCAAACTGATGCCTCCGTGATTAAAAAAGTCCTGATCTTCGTGTTTTAACAAGGCTTGAGTTACCACTTGTGGAACGTCGGCATACTTGACCGCAGGGTGCTTCTCCAGACTGATCTGATATTCCTGTTTGATGTGATTCAAGGCCAGTTCTGTGAGGTAATGATCTTGATTTTTCCATTGGGCGGTTGCCAGCAATACTAGGGTGAGCAGTAGGACACTGCCGGGAATGAAAATAAGGCGTCTATTAAACGATTGCACTTTGAGTAACATTTGAAGTCTCCGCTTAAGTGTTTTTTTGTGCAGCCAATGTTGAGTGCCCAGGCTGCGCTTTGCTTCCCTTTGTGCTCGCTCAGCGCTGCTGAGTAGCAGCTTGCTATAGTGAAGCGGACTGCTTTGGCGTGCGGTCAGTTGATCGCATTGCAGTTCTCTGAGTAATTCTCCGCGGCGGTAGAAGCCGTGTATGAGAGGGTTGAACCAGAAGATATGCCGCAGACATTGTTCGGCTAAAGTCCAGTAGTGATGCCGGCAGTTAAAATGGTTTTTTTCATGTTCAATGATCAGCGTTTCTTCTTCACTGCCCGTTAACAGCTTGTTTGGAAGAAAGATTTTTTTCCTAATAAACCCAATGGAAAAAGCGGAATGAACCGAGTTTGATCGAATAATGTGAAAACGATTCTGTATGACCGATGAGCCGGCGTTTCGGGAAAGGTGGTAGAGATAGCCATGATTGATGAGCAGGCGAGTGGCAAATAGTATCAAGCCCAAACTGCTGGCGAATAGCAACGCCCCGCTTAAGAAATAGAAAATATCGCCCAGCTGTAAATGGAAATCCTGATGAGCCCGGAAACCAGGGCCCTGCTCTGATTCCTGTGTGGTGGAGAGCTTAAGCTCTGTCGCCGCTTGCTCAGCATCAGTGTGGGTTGCGAGGCTTTGAGTCGTGTGGAGAGTGTTCCATTCCAGCAGAACTAAAGGGGCGAGCAACATGCCAATCAGAAGGGCTTTATGAATACTCAAATTCCAATTTAAGGGCAGGCGGGCTGGATCGATCAGCAAGACCGAGATCAGTAACGGAAGAAAAAAGAGTTGTCCGAAACTGAGTAAGGTATAGATCTGAAACAGCCGCTCAGTGATATCAAGTGGCATTGTTGGTCCCTGACCTGTGCTGGCGGCCGCTTTTGCTATCGTCTTCTTTCTCTTCAATCAGAGCTTTGAGCTCATTCAGTTCGCTTTGACTGAATTCATTTTCCTGCAGAAAATACTCGGCAAACGAAAGTTTGTTCCCTGAAAACAAGCGCTTGATGATAGTGCCGAGTCTGCCGGCCGTAATCTCATCTTTGTCCACGAGTGAGAAGTAGGCATGTTGCTTGCCTTGCTTCTGGTGGTCCACTAGGGATTTGCCTTCCATTTTTTGCAGGGTTTTCAGGACCGTGGTGTAGCCCGGGGCGTCAGGTTCTGGCCAGTTTTCAATAATACTATTCACTGTGGATAAGTTATCCAGCTGCCAAATGCATTGCAAAATGCGCAGCTCCAATTCGGTCACTTTAATTTCATCATTCATGGTATCGGTGCTTTGAGTTTCACTACGATAATTGTCGTATTTCACCAATCTTAGTACGACAGTTGTCGTACATCAAGTTTTTGTTCGTTATTAGCAAGCCTTGAAAAGCCTCTTTTCGCCCTCAGTAATAGAATAGGTTTAAATATGTGACTGAATTATGTTGTTAGTGCGTTTGGTTTTATTCGTCGTTTCCCTTGGGTTGGTGGGCTATGGGGCGTTTGCCATGCTGGCCGCCGAACTGATTGTGCCCACTTTCAGCGGAGTGGAGAACGGCCGATTTATTCAGATCACCGGCTTGACCGCCTTATTTTCAGGTGCTTGTTTAGCGGGCTTGGGCGCCATGTTAGCGGCCAATATGTTGGCGGCGTTGAGTCGCCACCCTTTGCGGGAAATGCGTTGGCAGGCAGCATCCAATACCGCGTTGTGGATTGCACTTACCGCGTTTGTTTTTGCTTTATTGAGCGCCGTAATGGGCTGGGAATCGGTCTACAGTGGTTTTATCACTGCAAGTGAGCCTGTGGATGCTTATTTGCACCCAAGCGCCATTGAATAAATTGGGGAGTTAACGGGCAAGATTCGAGGAATTCGAAGATTGTTGCGGCTTGAGAGCTTGAAAAAAATCGAGCTGAAAACAAGAGATAAAAAGAATACTGGCGCTATGATTCACAGCGCCAGCATGGGGTCGATCGGCGATTACGCGTCGATCAGACCATAGTTATCGCGTAGGATGTCGATAATCTCGGCCTTAGGGTTGGCAGACAGTTCGATTTTTTCACCCGTAATTTTTTCAGCGATACCACAGTAGGTTTCTGATACCTGCATCAAGATAGCTTCTGGCAGAGCGTTGTCGCGGGCCAAAGCGTTGCGCTCGTCCATGCGATCCTTGTTCAGCAGAATGTCTGGGTTAGGGAAGTGGTTCAGCAACAGCTGGCGAAACTCTTCTTTTGAGTTTTCGACCACTTTACCGTCGCGATAGGAAGGACCGTCCCAAATGCGAGAGGAATCTGGTGTGCCAACTTCATCCATATAAATCAGTTTTTCTTGGCCTTCTTTGTCCGTGACATAGCCAAATTCAAACTTGGTGTCGACAAAGATTTGATCCAGCTTTTCCAGTTCAGCACTGATCACATCAAAGCCTTCGCGCAACAGTTTTTCGTACAGATCGATGTCATCTTTGCTCTTGAAGTTAAACGCTTCAACATTGTCATCGATGTTCTGGCGAGTGATGTTCACATCATCCTGCTCAGGGACACCTGGAATGCCTTTAAGAATACCTTTGGTTGACGGTGTGATCAGCAATTCGGGTAATTTGCTGTCTTTCTGCAAATCGTCGGCGATCTGAATGCCGCAGAATTCACGTTCGCCTTTGGCGTAGCTGCGCCACATGGAGCCTGTAATATATTGACGGCAAATGGCTTCAATCATGACGGGCTTGGCTTTTTGTACAATCCACACGAAAGGGTGAGGAATATCAAGGATATGGCTGTCGGCCAGACCTTGTTCTTTAAACAGTTTAAACCAGTGATTGGAAATGGCATTCAACGCCGCGCCCTTTCCAGGTACACCGTTCATGCCGCCTTCACCATGCCATACGCATTCAAATGCAGAGATGCGATCGCTGATGACCATAATGGCCAGAGGAGAATCCGGTGCGACATCGTAGCCTTTTTCTTCAATCAGGCGACGGCTGTCGGCTTCGGTTAACCAGTATACAGAGCGAACTTTACCGCTGTGTACAGGGGCATCGGTACGGATAGGAAGGTCGTTATTTACGGCCAATACTTTATCGGCAAGACTCATGGCGTTGTCCTGTGCTTTGCTAGCGAATTCAAATTAAACATATGGTCGGCTGCTGCCGGTCTAGAAGCGCCAAAGGCAAATGGGCGGGGTTTCTAGAAAGGGGATTCTACCAGAACTTTAGGCAGTTTCCAGAGTTTCTGGAGGCTGGGGATCGCCAGGCAGGTCAAAAGAGGTGGCCGGGTAATCCCGGCCGGTGGAGCTTCACTGCAGGAGCAGAAAGCCCCTAGGGGAAATCAGGCTTTTTGCAGCATGGCGAACATTTCATCTTTCAAATGCAGACGTTGCTTCTTCAGTTCTTCCATATGTTCATCGCTTGTGGGCGAATCATTTTGCTCAAGATTGCGAACGTTATGATCCAACTCGTGGTACTCCTTGAACAGTTTGGCGAAGTGGCGATCGTTCATCTTCAGGGTATGAATCTGTTCGCGAAATTCGGGCAGCTCGTGGACCAGGTCGTGCTTCTCAATATTCATGATATTTCCTCAGCTAGTGGGTAAAAAAGAACAGGCTTTGTTTGTTTTTATTATCGGTCTGTCAGGCGCTGAGGTATTGATGTGGGTCAACAAGTGAAACGGATAAAACCGAGAAGTTACTCGGGTTGTTAACACTGAAATGCGGCCACCTCTAAAACAGAAAAGCCGCTGAAAAACAGCGGCTTTTTTAAAAGGCGAGATCAGGCGCTTCAGGCTTGGGGTTGAGCGTCTTCCAGCGGGGTGATCTTGAAATTGGTGAAACCATACAGGGTGGTCATCAGTGGCGTGATCAGGTTGAAGAAGCAGAACGGCAGATAGGCAAATGTCGCGACACCCAATGTTCCGGCCATAAAGACACCGCAGGTATTCCAAGGTACCAGAGGAGAGGTGATGGTTGCGCTGTCTTCGATAGCGCGTGACAGATTTTGCGGGGCCAGTCCGCGCTTTTCAAACTCCAGTTGATACATGCGCCCTGGAATCACCACCGCGATATATTGATCCGAAGACACCAGGTTAACCCCAATACCTGTACACACCGTGGTGAAAATCAGGCTGCCTGTGCTGGACGCGAGATTGATTAGGCCGCCGACCAAGCGCGCCAGGATGCCGGTTTTCTCCATAATTGCGGAGAAGATCATGGCGCATATGATCAGCCAAACGGTATTGAGCATGGAGCTCATGCCACCGCGGGACAACAGGTCATCAATATTGCTGTCCCCCGTGCTGGACTTATAGCCATCAAACAAGACTGTCCAGCTGCCTTTGATCATTTGCAGGGCGCTGCCCAGATCTTCCGATGCACCCATACCGATAACGCTATTGGGTTGAAAGATAACCGCGAAGACCAGGCCGAGCATAATGCCCGCCCAAATGCTGGGCAGCACCGGGAACTGTTTGTACGCCATGACAAACACCACCACCAATGGCAGCAGCAGGTAAACACCAATATCAAATTGACCTTGCAGCGCGTGCAGGGTGTTGTTCAGGGTATTGAGTTCGCCGCTGCTGCTGTGCTGAATGCCCACCCAGGTAAACAGAATCAGGGCAATGATAAAGCTCGGCGTCGTGGTCCACAGCATATGTCGAATATGGGTGAACAAGTCGGTGTTGGCGGCCGCAGAGGCCAGATTGGTGGTATCTGACAAGGGCGACATTTTATCGCCGAAGTACGCCCCCGAAATCACCGCGCCAGCGGTCGCCGCCAGAGACAGGTCCAAAACGGTGGCGGCTCCGATAAAGCCGATACCAATCGTGCCTGCTACTGTCCAGGAGCTCCCGATACACAATGCAACGATGGCGCAGATTAGACAGGCCGCAGGATAGAACCAGGAGGGATCGAGCAGTTGCACGGCGTAATAGATCATCGATGGCACGGTGCCCGACATGATCCAGGCGCCGATCAAACTGCCCACAGAAAATAAAATCATGATCGCTTTCAGGGCGATGACAATACCGGATTTAATCCCTTCCTCGATTTCATCCCAACTAAAGCCGTTTTTTATACCAATGATGGCGGCGACGGCGGCGGTTAGAACCAACGCCATTTGGTTGGCGCCACTGGAAGAGCTGTCGCCGTAAAAATACACCGAGGCCGATAGCAAACCCATCAGAACTACGGCGGGGATCAAGGCGTCAAGCAAGCTTGGGGTGCGACTGTCGTCGCTGCTGATAATGGTCTCTTCTCGAGAATCGCTCAATTCGCTCATAATTTGGAACTCTTTGTTTTTATTGTGTGGGCTCAGTCATTGCTGAGGCCCGTCAACCTGGGTGCGAGCCCCAGCGACTTATACTTGATAGACGGCACCCTTGCCGATGCCCTCAAAGGCACGAACCTTAAACTGGGAATTCGGGTGGATTTCTTTGAGTTGTCCGGCAATGTAGCAGGCGATCCATTCGACGGTGGTGTCGGTGGGCAGCAACTCGCAGCCGCTCGCCGGTAAGCTGATGTCAAATCTCCCCTGTGCGCTCTGGTAGGCAAAGCTGAGTTGCCCTTGATGGCTTTCTGTCAAATCAAAATCACTGCCCAGGTAAATATCACCCCAGCGTTTGGCCCACTGTTGTTCCAAGGCCTTATCGCGCTCTCCGTCGCGCCAAATCTGAATACGGGAACGGTGGCCATGGGCGATACGCTGACAATTGCCCGCATGCTTTTTCAGACCGTGACTGTAATGGTAGAAGGCATCGTCCCCAAGCGATTCCGTGCTGAAGTCCAGGCTCAGGCGCTCAATGGTGTCGGGCAGCAGGGCGCGCAATTGATCAATGCTCCATTGGGCCACACTGGCGGCATCAATGTATTCGGCATCAATCAGGGTAATGGCCTCGGCGGGTGAACGGCAGCTCATTTCCTGATCGCCAAAGCGCCAGCGCAAACTGATGTAATCGCCTTCTTCCAGCAAGGTCAGGTTTGGACTGTGACGGGGCACCAATAGGCAATGGTCCAGAGTCTCGTCCAACCAGTTACGCAGGGTTTTCTTGACGATGCCAAAGTCGCAAACCATGCCTTGTTCATCCAGGGCGCCGTCCAGCTCGGTGCTGGCCAACCAGGTTTCGCCTAACAGGCCGCGATCAGGGTGAAGAAAACTGAAATCTACATTGGTCAGTTCGTCGACAAATAACAACATAAGGGGTTTAGGGCTCGATCAAAAGGCCGCCTATGATATAACAGCCGATGCGGGTGAGCTATGGCCCGGCAGATGTTCAGCACAATTGATGGAATCTTTATGAGCGAGAACTATAAACTCAGTTTTTATGTGCCCGAAACTCATCTCGATACGGTGAAAGCGGCGGTGTTTGCAAGCGGTGCGGGACGGCAGGGGGATTATGAGCATTGTTGCTGGCAAACCCGAGGGCAAGGGCAATTTCGCCCCAGCAAAGAGGCTCGCCCATTTATTGGCCTGGCTGATGAACTCAGTCAGGTGGCGGAATACAAGGTTGAGCTGTTGTGTGAAGCGGGGCGTATAGCCAATGCTATTGCCGCACTAAAGGCGGCTCACCCTTATGAGGAGCCGGCCTACGATGTGATCTCCCTGCTCGACATATAGTCAGCTGTCAACTGGCCCGGTGTTGCCCAGGGTATAACGAGCGGGACGTGGTGGTTTCCAATCCCGGCCTTTAGGGTGCACCAGATCTTCGCTGCGCATTGGAAAGGTTCCGTTTTGTCTATCCGCGAAATAGTGCTTCAGTGTTTTGCCTACCACCATAAAGGCAAGATCATCCCAGGGGATTTCGTCTTCACGGAACAGGCGCACTTCCAGTGACTCGGGGCCAGGTTCGAAATCCAGTGAATTCAAGTGGCCACGATAAAACAAGTGGACCTGATTGATCTGGGGCAGGCTAAACAGGGTGTACAGGCCATCGACTGCGATATTCGCGCGGGCTTCTTCCCAGGCCTCACGCAGGGCGCCTTCCTCGGTGGTTTCACCGTTTTCCATAAAACCCGCTGGCAGTGTCCATTTGTCGTAGCGCGGTTCAATGGCTCTGCGGCACAGCAAGACTTTGTCTTCGTGGATGGGGAGGCAGCCCGCAATAATTCTGGGGTTGCTGTAATGAATCGTTTCACAACTGTTGCACACAAAGCGTTCGCGATCATCGCCGGGTGGGACGATCAAGGTGACTTTTTCGCCGCAGTGGCTGCAATAGTTCATAAGGGACTCTCAATAACTCGAATGGAGAGATTATACCGAAGAGTTGCACCAAGTTTAGGGTTGAAAAGGGCGATTATTGGGTGGGCGGCGTATGGAGTTCGGTGATCGAGGAATCCCGATCACCGGAGGAAAACAGAAATTAGCGCGTGAAGCTCAGGACTTTGGCGTTCTCAACCGCCGGTGCAGGGCTGACATCCACTTTGCCGGTTTGCTCATTTAAGACCTGGCTTAATTCACCCAAGGACTTTTGCATCATTTCGTACACTTTCACGCAGGAACCCATTGGATTACTGTGCAGTTCACGCTGTGCATCGACCTGAAACTGAATGCCTCGGAGGCGGCGCTGCATATGACTCGGCGCATTGCTGATAGTGGCTTCAATCTGACGGCTGCGGTAAGCCTCAAACGCGGCAGGATCGTTAACAGCCAGATCTTTCAATTCGTCGAAGCTGAGCTCCGTGCTCGTTGCTTTAGGTTGACTACTCATAAGCTAACTCCTGTGCTAAGCGTTTGCAGATCGCTCGTACTCCGTCAAAAAATCGCGTTTGCAAACCAATGGTCTTGGGTGTTTTTGATATTGTTGTTTTTTTGACGCTGGCTGCATGGTAACAAGGCCATTTTGGGCTGTGTAGCCTGGCGCCTATATCTTCTTTTTATAAAAATATGCCTCTCTTAGTTGATTTTCAGTCATTTTGAACTAAGGCGTAAGGAAAAAATCCCTCGTCCCGACCTGCGGTAATGTCACAGATTTTTCTCTCAAAGCCCGAAATGGCGCGGATTTAGAGCATATTCAGTTAAATGGGTTTATACTCAAAGACACTGATTTATCCATGAGGACACTATGCTTACGCGCCTGCGGTCTGGCCTTCAACAAAGCCCCATTAGCCAGGAAACGGGGACAACTAACCGACAAGCGGCGGTTTTGTTGGCGCTCACTGACCACCCCAGCGAGCCAGAAATCGTGTTGACCAAGCGTGCAGAGCATCTCAATAGTCACTCGGGCCAAGTGGCCTTTCCCGGTGGTAAGTGGGATGAAACCGATAAAAGTCTTATGGAAACCGCATTGCGCGAAAGCCACGAAGAAATCGGTTTGCCTCCCGAGCGGGTAGAAGTACTGGCCAGTTTGCCGTCGGCCGAGACGCGCTTTGGCATCCACGTTACTCCGTTTGTCGGAGTGGTTCCTAAAGATCTTCAGCTCGAACCCAATTACGATGAGTTGGATGCGATTTTCAATGTACCAGTGAGCTATTTTCTCGACGATGACAATCGCAGTCGCACGGATATTTTTGAAGGGTCTATGGGCCGCTTTTGGGCCCCCGTTTGGCATTACGAAGGGTTTGAAATCTGGGGTTTCACGGCGGGCATTCTGGCCAATTTCCTGAATCAAACCTTGAACGCGGGTTTAGGAGAAGAGAGTCAGGCGCCGGTGAAAATTTTTGCCTGATAGCCGCCAGAGTTTCCAATAACGCTGCACCCTAACGCTTTCCAAGAATAGACACCCTGCCCGTCCAGTTCCCTATGGCCCCAAAATCTTCATGCGCAGATTTCGCCAGCGCATCGAGGTTAAAAACCACAGTCCATAGCCTGAGAACAGGGTAATCAAACCCAGAATAGACAGAATCCTCAGCGCCCAGTTATTGAAGTCTTCACGCGCATTAAAATCCAGGATGTGCAACATCCACAAAAAATCAAAACCTCGCCAAACCCAATTGCGTCTCGCAGTGACCCGGCCGCTGTTTTCGTGCACATAGAGGTTGGTCTTTTTCGGATGGTCGAAGGTAACTTGGTAGGCAGGCAGGGGGCCTTTGTACTCATTATTGTGTGCTTCCAGGCGAGTTACGGCCAGTACCGGGCTGGCATGGGCGAAATCGTCTTGGGCAATGGCGACAGCGGTGTCTTCGCTCACAGGACTCAGTTGCGCCCCTGTCTGGGCGTTGATCAATCGGCTTTGGTCACGATCCTGTTTGAACCAATACGCCCATTGGCCACGCCAATGAATAAGCTCTACCGTATGAATTGCTTTGAGTTGGACTTTGTTGCTCAGTTCATCGATCGGTAACAGTGACTTGCCCGCCAAAGAACCACTGCGGAGTGAGGCTTTGGCGGGGGAGACGTTGCGTTCATATTGGCCACGCACATTGTCGATATGGAACCAGGCGAAGTATGCACCACCCAATGTCCAGGCCAGAAACTGCAAGCCTATGACTATAGCCAGCCGTCGATGCCAGCGGCGCATAAAGCTTTGAAGCGTTTTTTGTCCCATCCTGTCCCCCGGTTTTGATCAATTACATCACAGCGTTATTGTTATGGGGCTGTGGCAAACCGTCGCAGCTTAAAGAAGCTGGCCCATCTCGTCTATGAATAGCGGTTATTTGTTCAACATACGCTCAATCTGTGGTGCTGAAATCTGGAAAGGCTCATAATACCGAGGTGATGGACTGTGAATCAGCGGATAAGTAAACAATGAAATACCGATTAGGTGATAAAGCCCCCCAGCTGCGTGGCGAGAAGCACTTTATTGCGCACAGCGCCGACGTCATTGGTGATGTTATTTTAGAGAACAACAGCAGTGTTTGGTTTAACGCGGTACTGCGTGGTGACAACGACACGATTACCATCGGGGAAAACAGCAATGTTCAGGATGGTGCCGTATTGCACACCGATCCTGGGGTTAAATTGACATTGGGGAATGGCGTGATTGTTGGACACAACGTTATGCTTCATGGCTGTGAAGTGGGTGACAACAGTTTGATTGGTATTGGTGCCGTGGTGCTGAACCGCGTGGTTATCGGTAAAAATTGCATTATCGGGGCCAATGCCCTGGTAACCGAAGGAACGGTTATCCCTGATAACTCGATGGTTTTGGGTTCCCCGGCCAAAGTGGTTAAGCAGATTGATGATGCCACCGCCGAGTTCCTCAAGCTTAATGCGCAAGTGTATGTCGATAATCTGGAGCGTTTTAATGAACAGCTGGAGCCGATTGACTGATGGTGAATATTATCAGTGAAACGGAAACGCCACTGCCTTCTCCGTGTGTTTCTATCTGTGTATTGAACGACGATGATATCTGCGTGGGCTGTTACCGCAGCGGTGACGAAATCAGCCGCTGGGGACGTTACAACAATGAGCAGAAACGCGCCGTTTATGAGGCTATGCAAGAGCGAGCCAAAAAGCTAAACCCATTTTTATAAGTTGTTATTTCTCCGGGTACATGTATGAGTTCGACGAATCAACAAGCAACGGTTTTTGGAACCCCTTTTTCCAGTGCGGCCACCAAGGTGTTATTGTGTGGCAGCGGCGAGTTAGGCAAGGAAGTCGCCATCGAATTGCAACGTTTGGGCTGTGAAGTGATTGCTTGTGATCGCTATCCTAATGCGCCTGCCATGCAAGTGGCCGATCGCAGCCACTGCTTTTCAATGTTGGACAGTGTGGCTTTGCGCCGCGTCATCGAGTTGGAAAAGCCAGATTATATTGTTCCCGAAATCGAAGCCATTGCTACCGAGACTCTCATTGAGTTGGAAAGCGAAGGTTTTACGGTTGTGCCGACAGCCAAAGCTGCTCAATTGACGATGAATCGTGAAGGCATTCGCTGCTTGGCGGCAGAGACTTTGGGGCTTCCCACATCGAGTTTCCGCTTTGCTGACACTCTGGAAGCCTACCAGGCCGCGGTCGAAGAGGTCGGCTTGCCTTGCGTGGTGAAACCGATCATGAGTTCTTCTGGCAAGGGACAGAGCCTGGTGAAAACCGAAGCAGATATTACCCATGCCTGGGAGTATGCCCAAGAGGGCGGACGTGCTGGCGCCGGTCGGGTGATCGTGGAAGGGTTTGTGGATTTCGATTATGAAATCACGCTGCTGACCGTGCGCCATCGAGGCGGCACCAGTTTCTGTCAGCCAATTGGTCATCGTCAGGAAGATGGCGATTATCGCGAGTCCTGGCAGCCACAATCTATGTCAGACGTGGCGCTTAGCAAATCCAAACAGGTGGCAGCTGCTGTGACCGATGCTCTGGGAGGCTGGGGTTTGTTCGGTGTGGAGTTATTTGTTAAAGGTGATGAGGTCTATTTCAGTGAAGTGTCCCCGCGTCCTCATGATACGGGCATGGTGACTTTGATCTCTCAAAATTTGTCGGAGTTTGCTCTGCACGCCCGGGCTATTTTGGGCTTACCGATTCCCGAGATCGAGTTTTATGGGCCGTCGGCCTCCGCAGTTCTCCTGGTCGAAGGTGAGTCGCAAAACTGTCGTTTCCATAATCTGCAGCAAGCCTTGGCGGAACCCGGTACGGATTTTCGTTTGTTTGGTAAACCTGAAGTGTCCGGGCAGCGCCGTATGGGGGTGGCGCTTGCCCGTGATAAAGATACCGAGACGGCGGTTGAGAAAGCACTGCGTGCCAGTGCTGCGGTTCATGTTCAACTTTAAATTTGACTAAATACGCCTGATTGTTTTTGTCTCTTGCATGTTGGCAGGGGGATACAAATAATCCTGCCAACATAATAAACATTTATCCTAAGCCTAATACTATGTCGATATCCTGCAAACGTTCAGTACGCTGTTCAGCCCTCCATGTTTTAACCGCATTGAAAACCACGGGAGTTTTCGCATTTTCGGGTTTGTCTCTTGCGGTGGCTGTTCACGCCCAGGCCAATAATGAAAGCATTGAGCAGATTATTGTGACGGCTGAAAAGACACCTCGCCGGGTTTCTGAACTGCCTTTAACGGTCAGCCAGGTGGACCAGCAACAATTGCAACTTATTGATGCGGTTCACCTCAATGAAGCATTGGCGAGAGTCCCTGGCGCCTGGATAAGCCGGGGTAATGGACAGGAACAATTAACGTCACTGCGTTCTCCGGTACTAACCGGCGCAGGAAGCTGCGGTGAGTTTTTTATTGCGGAAGATGGCATAGCGAGCCGGCCCAGTGGCTTTTGTAATGTGAATCAGCTGTTTGAGTTGAACACTGAGCAAGCCGGTGCCATCGAAGTTATTAAGGGGCCAGGTAGCGTTTATTACGGCGGTAATGCCTTGCACGGTGTAATCAATGTGCTGTCACCCGAGCCGAGGCAGGGCGGAGAGTTTAAGCTCGAAGCCGGTCCAGATGATTTCAGTCGGGCCCAGTGGCGTATTGGGCATCGTTCTGAACAGCACGCAACCGAATTGCGTGTGAGTGGCAGCCATGACGGTGGGTATAAAGATGATTCTGGCTATGACCAGCAAAAGCTGGGATTGCGCCATGATTACTCTGGTGTTCAGTGGTCATCAAAAACCTTGTTTTCGGCGAGTAATCTCAATCAGGAGACCGCTGGGTTTATCCTGGGCAAAGACAGTTTTAAAGATTCTGCATTAAAACGCCATAACCCGAACCCGGAAGCCTATCGTGATGCCAGTTCCTGGCGCTTGAGCAGTGAATGGCGCCGGGATTTTGGAGGCGACGCTAAGCTGAGCATCACACCTTATGCGCGCCACAGCGAAATGGATTTTATTCAACACTTTTTACCTGGGCAGGCGCTAGAGGAAAACCAGCAACGCAGCTTCGGTGTACAAAGTAAATGGCAGCAGAAAATCAGTGACACCCTGGCGTGGACTATGGGGGGCGAGTTGGAAGTGGCTGATATGGAGCTGCGAGAGTTTCAGGAAAATGAAACTGATAGCCCCAGTGCTTTTTTAAGAGCCACTATTCCGGCGGGGTTGCATTATGATTATCAAGTCGACAGCACGATGCTGGCGTTATTCAGTCAGTGGCGTTGGCAGTTGAGTGAATCGAGCTTGGTCGATGCGGGTCTACGCTATGAACGTCTGGAATACGACTATGATAACCGGACGACAGATGGGACCTTACAGGTCGATGGGACTCCGTGTACGTTATTCGGCAATGTTAGAACCTGCCGTCATGCCCGACCGGCAGATCGCGAAGACAGCTTCGACAATGTCAGCTATCAATTGGGTTTACAGCACAGTTTCAGTGAACAGCTCAGCGCCTATGTGCGCCTGGCCAACAGTTTCCGCGCACCGCAAACCTCCGAGTTATACCGTTTGCAAAAAGGGCAGGTTCAGGCGGATTTGGATTCCGAATCTTTGCAAAGCCTCGAAGCTGGCCTGCGCTATTTCTCAGAATCGTTCAGTGTTCAGTTAGCTGCATTTGCAATGAAAAAGGACGATTTTATTTTCCGCGATGGCGATGGCTTTTACATTGATGAAGGCAAAACCAAACATCGTGGTATCGAGCTGGACGCTAATTATACATTCAACGAACAATGGCAGCTGGCGGTGGCCGCAACCTGGGCGGAGCACCTTTACGACAATAATCCGGATCCGAGTTTGGGGAACATTGATGGCAATGACATCGATACCGCTCCGAATATACAAGCAAATACCCGCCTGCGTTGGCAGCCAAGTGAACCCTGGTTGGCTGAGTTGGAGTGGCAGTATTTGGATGACTATTATCTGGATCCACAAAACCTGCATAAATACAGCGGTCATTCTTTGCTTAACTTGCGCCTTGCCTGGCAACAAGACCATTGGCGATTGGCGGCGCGTATGAGCAATTTGACGGATCGGGATTATGCCGAGCGCGCCGATTTTGCCTTTGGGAACTATCGCTACTTTGTTGGCCAAGGCCGAGGTTTGTATCTGAGTGCGGCCTATCGTTGGTAAAACGGTGAGCCCGGGAAACTTTATGATTGAAGGGTCACTTGGGCCGACTTGACGGTTATGCTATTGAGCTGCGCGGCCGGGCGCAGCTGTAGTATACTTCCGGTTTTGCCAGTTTCCGCTATGAGTCAGTCCCCCAGCCAGAATTCTGAGCTGCAATCCCTATTTGAACAGTTACCCAATGCCATGGGGCGAGATGTGCATCGCCTGCGCCGACAGATACGCGATCTTCAATCGCGCCAGGGGGATGGAAAATCGATTGATCAGGGCTTGGAAAAACTGCAGAAGGCGCTGATCGGATCCTGCGAATTGCGTCAGCGACGCCAAGCATCCGTTCCGTTGATCGAGTTTCCTGAAAACCTGCCCATTGCGGATAAACGCGCCGACATCGCCAAGGCCATTGCTGAGCATCAAGTGGTGGTGGTGGCCGGTGAAACCGGTTCAGGTAAAACCACCCAATTGCCGAAAATTTGTCTTGAGTTGGGTCGCGGCATTGGAGGATTAATTGGTCACACACAACCCCGCCGAATTGCTGCGCGAACAGTAGCGAATCGTATCGCAGAAGAGCTTCACACCCCACTGGGTGACAAGGTGGGGTATCAAGTTCGTTTTAATGACCACTCCGGGCCCGAAACCTACATCAAGCTGATGACCGATGGTATTCTGCTGGCCGAAATTCAGAATGACCGCTTTTT
Organism: Pseudoteredinibacter isoporae; assembly: GCF_040372805.1. Taxonomy (GTDB): domain Bacteria; phylum Pseudomonadota; class Gammaproteobacteria; order Pseudomonadales; family Cellvibrionaceae; genus Pseudoteredinibacter; species Pseudoteredinibacter isoporae_A. The sequence continues at coordinate 290,877 of NZ_BAABWJ010000003.1, read as the reverse complement.
AAACAAATACGACACGCTGATTATCGATGAGGCTCATGAGCGCAGCCTCAACATTGATTTTTTGCTGGGTTATATCAAAACCATTTTGCCGAAACGCCCGGATTTGAAAGTGATCATCACCTCGGCGACGATTGATGTTGAGAGATTCAGTAAGCATTTTAATGATGCGCCGGTTATAGAAGTTTCGGGGCGCACCTTTCCTGTCGATGTGCTATATCGCCCAATGGGTGAGCGCGATGCCGACGACCAGGATTTAAACAGTGCGATAATTGAGGCCATTGAAGAGATTCAAATCCTGGAACGCAGCGGTGAAAAACGCGGTGGCGACATTTTAGTCTTCATGAGTGGTGAGCGGGAAATTCGGGAAGCCGCCCTGGCCATACGAAAAGCGAACATTCCTCACTTTGATGTACTGCCTCTCTATGCGCGCTTGAGCCTGGCCGATCAGAATAAGGTTTTTCAAAACCATAAGGGCCGGCGAATTGTGCTCGCCACTAATGTGGCAGAAACGTCGATTACCGTGCCCGGGATTCGGTATGTGATCGACCCTGGAACCGCGCGAATTTCCCGCTACAGCTACAAGACCAAAGTCCAGCGTTTGCCGATAGAAGCGGTGTCGCAAGCCAGTGCGAACCAGCGCAAAGGGCGCTGCGGTCGTGTCAGTGAAGGTCTCTGCATCCGTTTGTACAGTGAAGAAGATTTTCTGTCGCGTCCTGAATTTACCGATGCCGAAATTCTGCGAACCAATCTCGCTGCGGTCATTCTGCAAATGTTGCAAATGCGCATTGGTGACGTTCGACACTTTCCCTTTGTCGACAAGCCCGATTCCCGTTTGATCAACGATGGTTTTAAACTTCTGCAGGAATTGCAGGCCATTGATGGAAAAGGCAACTTGAATTCAATGGGACGTCAAATTGCCAAGCTTAACGTCGATCCCAGTTTGGCCCGAATGGTTTTGGCGGCTGGGAAATTGGATTGTTTGGAAGAAGTATTGATTATTGTCAGTGCTCTGTCTATTCAAGATCCCCGTGAGCGCCCGGCGGAGAAAAAACAGCAATCCGATGAAAAGCACCGTCGCTTCCATGATGAACATTCGGATTTCGTCAGCCTCATTAATCTCTGGAAATACGCCGAGGAGCAGCGCCAGGCGTTGTCGCAGAACCAATGGCGTAAGCAGTGTAAAAAGGAATTCCTTTCCTATTTGAGATTGCGAGAATGGCGGGATATTCACCATCAATTGCGATTGGCGGTGAAGGATCTGAAGTTGAAGAGTAATGGCGAGCAAGCCGCGAGCTATGAAAGTGTGCACCGAGCATTGATCAGCGGTTTGCTGGGGCGGGTTGGTTTTCACGATGAAGAACGTGTTTACCTCGGTGCTCGAAATCGTCGTTTCAGTATTTTTCCTGGATCGGGGCAATACAAAAAACGCCCGAAATGGTTGCTTGCTGCTGAGTTGATTGAAACCTCTCAATTATTTGCCCATACCGTTGCCAAAATTGAGCCGGAGTGGGTGTTGGCGGCAGCCAAACATTTGGTAAAACGCAGCCATTCTGAGCCACATTACGTTGGACGAAATGGCCAGGTAATGGCCTTTGAGAAGGTCAGTCTCTATGGTCTTGTGTTGGTTGAAAAGCAGCGTGTCAACTATAGCCAGATTGACCCCGAACTCAGTCGCGATATCTTTATTCGTGAAGCGCTTGTCGAGGGGAAGTACCCCCAGAATCGGAAAGCAGCAGGGCATAAAGCCCGGTTTTATCAACACAATCAACGTTTGATCAGCGAATTACACGATCTGGAAGCCAAAAGTCGTCGCCGGGATTTGCTGGTAGACGACGAGGTGATTAACGACTTCTACCAACAGCGTATTCCCAAAGCCGTGGTAAACCTCGCCGGATTTGAACGTTGGCGTAAAGACGTTGAGAAAGAGCAGGCTGAGTGTTTGTTTCTGGTGCGAGAAACCATCATGCGACACAGTGCTGAAGGGATCACCGAAGCACAGTTTCCGGACGAGCTGAATTGGGAAGGCATGGGGTTTTTACTGAGCTATCATTTCGACCCCAAAGCACCGGACGATGGCGTCAGCGTTCACGTGCCGGTGGGGGCATTGCATCTGGTCCCTGAGGCTCGCTTAGAATGGTTGGTCCCTGGATTGCTGCGCGAAAAATGCATTGCGTTGGTGAAAACATTGCCCAAAGCAATGCGTAAACACTTTGTGCCGGTTCCGAATTTTGTCGATAAAGCGTTATTGGGGATGGAACCGCAGAATCGTCCCTTGTATGAGGTTTTGGGTGAGCAACTGAAACGCCACACGGCGGTGGAGGTCCCCAGAGAAGATTGGAACAGTGAGGCCCTCGATTCTTATTACCGCCTGAACATCAAGGTGGAAGATGAGCGCGGCAAGCTGATTGAACAGGGACGTGATCTGCTTGAGTTACGCGAACGGTACAAGGATCAGGTGCAAGAGCGCCTGGCCGACGCCGGTAGCAGCATCGAGCGTGAATCCATTAGCCAGTGGGATTTTGGTGAACTGGCCAAAAGCTGTGATTTAAAACGCGCTGGGGTGAGTATCCGGGCGTATCCTGCGTTGGTGGATGAAGGCAAAGAAACAGCCTTGCGATTGCAGGACAACCCTGTCGAAGCCGAGGTTCTGAGCCGTCGGGGGATTCTGCGTCTGGCCCTGCTGAATATGCCCAGCACCGTGAAATACCTGCACAAAAATACCTTGAAGCAGGGCAAGGATATTGGTCTGAGTGTCGCCAATATGGGGGCCCGTGATGCCGTTATTGATGACTTGTTGCTCTGCGCATTGGCGCAACTCCTGCCCGCTGAACTGCCCAGGCAAGAAGAGGCGTTCAACCTCTGGTTACAGGAGGCGGAAGCCAAGCTGACAGACAAAACCAACGACTTGGCCGGTGTGCTGGAAGGGGTTTTGAAGTCTTTGGTCGCTGTCAAAAAGACCTTGAAGCAACATAAGTCCCAACTGGCGATGGCCTATGTCACGGCGGATATCAACGAGCAGCTGGGCAGTTTGTTTTATCCGGGATGCCTGTATCTTCACGGTGCAGAGCGTATGGGGGATTATCTGCGTTATTTAAAAGCCATGAGCTTGCGGTTGGAGAAAGCCCCTTTGAACGTGCAACGTGACCGTGTCCAAATTGCCGAGTTACAGCCATTGTGGCAGCAGCACCAGGACCGATTGCAGAAAGTTGGGCATGCCGTCTATGAGCAAGACTCACAATGGCAGGAATATCGCTGGTTACTTGAAGAGTTGCGTATTTCTTTGTTTGCCCAGAGTTTGAAAACTCGCATGCCCGTTTCGTCTAAGCGCCTGAATAAGCTCTGGGCTGACATTATTCAGTAGAGTGTCGTGATTCAGCAAGGCGTGCGAATCGTTAGTTTGTCGCCTTTTGTGTCTAATGCTTTGAGTGTCAGCACGCTGACATTTCCCGCCGGTGGCCCCTGAAACAGCCGAATCATGATAGCTTTCTTTAATGAACTGCCTTCGTGAGGGGCTTTTCCCCTATTCGTTAGGGCAACGTTATAGAACTGTGACAACTTCCCGCTGTCTACTGAGTCATAATTCTCACATCGCGAGTTTTTGCAATCGCCAAGCAGGCCAAGTCGTTATACAGTCAAATGGCATTGTAAAAGCTTTTACTTAGGCTGGATTTGTTCTACTCTTTCAGAGCTGTTTTATCCAGTAATGGTGTGTAATTTCAATCACATGCGGCTTGTCGCATAACAGTACTAGACAGTAAGTACTACGCTTAATCAGAGGAAATGAAATATGTCTAAAAAAACTACAATGACTCCTATCGCAGCGGCTGTTGGTGCGGCAATGTTGGCATCTGCCTCCATGACCACTATGGCAGCAAGCGAGAACCCATTTGCCGCAACTGAACTGAGCAGTGGCTACCAGTTGGCTGCGGCTGACCAGGAAGGCAAGTGCGGTGAAGGCAAGTGTGGCGAGAAGAAGGGTGAGAAAGAAGGCAAGTGCGGCGAAGGCAAGTGCGGCGGCGACAAGAAAGCTTCTAAAGAAGGTAAATGTGGCGAAGGCAAATGCGGCGGCGACAAAAAAGCTTCTAAAGAAGGCAAGTGTGGCGAAGGCAAGTGTGGCGGTAAGAAAGCCGGTGAAGGTAAGTGCGGCGAAGGCAAATGCGGCGGCGACAAGAAAGCTTCTAAAGAAGGTAAGTGCGGCGAAGGCAAATGCGGCGGCGACAAAAAAGCTTCTAAAGAAGGTAAGTGCGGCGAAGGCAAGTGCGGCGGCGACAAAAAAGCTGCGAAAGAAGGTAAGTGTGGCGAAGGCAAGTGCGGTGGTGCTGCCTAAGCAAGTGTAAGCACTCAAATGTTTGTGAGTGTTTAATGCACAGAAAGCGCCGCAATCGCGGCGTTTTTTGTATCTAAAAACGACAAAAAAATTATTAACTCATCTAGCCCGCGATAAACGAATGCGTATTAAACGCGAAGTTTCGAATCGGAAATCCAGGAGAAAAAACAATGCCAGTAAATGATACGTTTCCTGTGCAAGGTGTTGGCGTTGGTCTGCGCCGCAGTATGCTAGATGATGCTCGTTCACTCAGCTTAGACGATGTGCAGTTTATGGAGGTCGCGCCAGAAAACTGGATCGGCGTTGGTGGCCGTTACGGTCGACAATTTAAAGAATACAGTGAACGTTTCCCAATCGTTTGCCATGGCCTGTCCTTGTCTATCGGTTCACCGGATCCTGTGGACGTTGATTTGGTGAAATCCATTCGCCAATTTATGAACGAACATAATGTGCCCTATTATTCTGAGCATTTGACCTATTGCAGCGAACAAGGGCATTTGTACGATTTGCTCCCCATTCCATTTACGGAGGAGGCGGTGCGCTACACCGCAGAACGTATTCGCCAGGTGCAAGATATTCTGGGTGAGCGCATCGCTATGGAAAATGCTTCTTACTACTGCGCACCAGGCCAGGAGATGAGTGAGATTGAATTTATTCGGGCGGTGCTGGACGAAGCGGATTGCGATCTTCTGCTCGATGTGAATAACATTTATGTCAACAGCATTAATCATGGCTATGACCCCGGCGTATTTTTGGATCAGCTTCCGGGAGAACGCGCCAAGTACATTCATATTGCTGGTCATTATGACGAGGCAGATGACCTCAAAGTGGATACTCATGGTGCCGATGTGATCGACCCCGTGTGGACTTTATTGGCGAGGGCCTACCGCAACTTTGGTGTTTTGCCGACGCTTCTGGAGCGTGATTTTAATATTCCCCCGGTTAATGAATTGATGCTGGAAGTGGATAAAATCAAAGCGATTCAAAATGACGCTCAACGACAGCCCATTGCTGCGGTTGTGCAAGATCAGCCAGGAAGTTCGCAACATGTCTAAACCGAATTTTCAGCAGCTGCAGAATACCATGGCGTCTCATTTGCGAGACCCTGCCAATATTGCTGGTCCAGCTGATGTTGAACAGCGTCGCCTGAAGATCTATCAGGATTTAATTTTCAACAACATCGAAGGCTTTATTTCCGGAGCGTTCCCGGTTTTACGTGACCTGTACAGTGATGAACAATGGTTGGCGCTGGTGCGTACGTTTGTCATTCAGCATGAAAGCCACTCACCTTATTTTCTGCACATCAGTCAAGAATTCCTTCAGTTCCTGCAAAACGATTATGAGATGGGACCGAATGATCCCGCCTTTATGTTGGAGCTGGCGCATTACGAATGGACTGAGCTGGCGCTGGATGTTTCCGAAGGGCAGGAACCTGATACCACGGCATTGCAGGCTTTAGACGACAATCACCTATTGGAACAGAGCCTGCGTCTTTCACCGCTGGCCTGGCCATTATCCTATCAATATCCAGTGCATCAGATTGGCCCTGATTTTCAGCCCCAGGACGTCCCGGAACAAAATACGTTTCTGGTGGTTTATCGACAGGATGAAGAGGTTAAATTTATCCAGTCGAACGCTGTGACCGTCAGATTGTTGTTACTTCTTGCCGAGCAGGATCAGCGTTCCCTTCACGATGTCCTGGCCCAATTGGCTGAGGAAATGCAGCACCCCGAACCTGAGCAGATTATCAATTTTGGTTTGAGTCTGGTGCGGGATATGTTGTCAAAATTGATTCTTTATTAAATCGAAAACTTTCGCGGCGGGCTGGACATTGGCTTTGATTGATTCTTGAACAACCCGGTTTGCCGAAGCGAAAGCTCCTCCTTTTTATTGTCTCCGACCAGTGGCGATTCTTGCGGCTTGATAACCGAGTGGCGTGTCTTTTATTTCTTCAAAACGAAATGCGCGCCAACTCTCGAATTCTATTTTAAGACAAGCCCTGGCCTAAACAGCAATCGTATTTTATAAGCGTCTGATTTTCCTCACGATTTAATTTCTTTGAAATCCTACCGTAAATCCCCTGCATGGTCATATAACTGAAATATTTCGCCGGTAGATTAGCTGCATTCGTTTTTTGAGCCAGAGCCTGGCTTTAAAAAAACTGTAATGTTTCTGTCATAAACGCCGATAGCGGGCTTAAGTGATAGTAAGTGGGCTCTGGACGTGGTTTTTGAAGTACCGGGTGCCATTACTGAGATGGCGCTTAACAATATTAAAAGCGCGTTAACTAGCGTTTGAACAGATAGCTGAAATAATCGATATAGGGGACTACTCCATGAAAAAAGCACTTTTGCCTCTGGCTATTGCTGCTGCACTGCCAATGTCAGCCCTGGCTGATGTAACTGTTTACGGTAAAGCCAACGTTTCTCTGCAGTCCACCGACGAAGGTGGCGATCGCATCACTGAATTAGTAAGCAATGCCTCTCGCATCGGCTTCAAAGGCAAAGAAGACCTGGGTAATGGTCTGAAAGCTATCTACAAGTTTGAATACGAAACGCAAATCGATGACGGCGACAAGAGCGGTCAGACCTTCACTCAGCGTAATATCTACGTTGGTTTGGAAGGTGGCTTCGGTCAGGTTATCGCGGGTAAGTTCGACACTCCTCTGAAAAAAGCTCAGAAGAAAGTTGACCTGTTCAACGATCTGGAAGGTGATATCAAATCCATCATCACCAAGAGTGACAACCGCACCAGCAACACCGTTCAGTACACCACGCCAAAGTCTTGGGGCCCTGTCCAGGCTAAAGTTGCGTACGTTGCTTCTGAAGACGACAACGTAGACAACGGTGTTTCTTCTTCTGTCGCTTATAACGACAAAGACGCTGGCGTTTACCTGGCCGTAGCTTACGATCAGGACGTTGAGAAAGAAGGCGCTGACGTTGTTCGTGCTGTAGGTCAGTTCAAGCTTAGCTCTTTGCAGTTGGGTTTGTTGTGGGAAGATCAGGACGCGGGTACGTCTTCTCTGCGTGACGGCGACGGCTGGGTTGTGTCTGCCAAGCTGAAAGCGTCTAAAACGGTTGCACTGAAAGCTCAATACGGTCAGTCCGACATCGTTAAAGAAGACGGTAAGACTTGGAGCTTGGGCATGGACTACAAACTGTCCAAGAAAACCAAACTGTACGGTTTCTACACTCATGAAGAAGCTGACAATCTGGCTGAAGATAACGATTATGCTGGTGTCGGCATCGAAATGAAGTTCTAAGATCGCTTGCGATCAACCCGGTATTTGATATCGGGCACTTCATTTAAAATGCCACTTGGAAACAAGTGGCATTTTAGTATCTGGGCTACAATGCCTACCTTTCCATTTTCTTCACTTGGAGTATCAACATGAAGTCTCTTTTGATCAGCAGTCTACTTGCCCTTACTTTGGCCTTTCCGACTTGGGCCTATGCTCAACAGGACGATGAAGATTGCGTATACGCCGTTGATATCGATGATGAAGATATGTCTGATTACAATATTTGCGGCAAAAACAGCGGCATCAACAAGGTGTTGAATGACCTTATTGATGGTGGTGAGAAAGGTTCTACTGCCTCGAAAGAGTTTAAGGAAAAGGTCGAGAAGGTTGCCCCTGTTAAGGTGAATTGGTTGAAGAGCCCTGATGCTCTGTCTCAGCGCCGCTTTGAATTGCTCCAGTTGATTGCATTGGAATGCCCGAAGGGTTTCGAAGTGAAAGGCGAAAAATACGCCGTGGGCCCTAACAATGCCCTGGATCTGCAGTTCGACTACCGTTGTAACTGATTCTAAAGACCATTCGATATTTCCAGGTTGGTCGTTTGTTGATCAGCCTGGCCTGCCTAATGATTAACAATTCTTATTAGAGCTATAGCTGAATCCTTGGCCATTGCAATTGTCCAAAGCCGTTAAGCAACCTACAATAGTTTAATGGTAAAAATCAGGGGAAATGACGTGACAATTCGCAAACTAGCCGTTGCAGCCGTGCTCAGCATGGGTCTGGCTGCCGGTGCAGTGGCTGAAGAGGCCCAGGAAAAGAAAAACCCCGCAGATCCATGGGAAGGTTTTAACCGAGGCGTATTTGCCTTCAACGATGCTGTGGATGGCGCGGTGCTTAAGCCAATTGCTAAAGGCTACAAGGCGGTGACTCCAGATGTTGTAGAAACCGGTGTAAGCAATGTATTCAGCAATCTCGGCGAAGTTGGCAATATCGTCAATGGCTTGCTGCAGTTCAAACTGGGTCAGGCCAGTAATGATACCGGCCGCCTGTTGATCAATTCCACCTTTGGTTTGGCGGGTATCTTTGATGTCGCCAAGCACATGGGACTGGAAAAAGGGACCGGTGAAGATTTCGGTCAAACCCTGGCAGCCTGGGGTGTTGAGTCCGGCCCTTATGTGGTTCTGCCTTTGCTTGGACCAACCACCGTGCGTGATGGTGTTGGCTTGCCTGCAGACAGCTATTTAAACCCTATTTCCCATGTTGATCATGTGCCTACTCGTAACTCTGCTTACGGCGCTGACCTGATCGACACTCGCGCGTCGCTGCTTGGCGCTGAAGGTGCGATTTCCGGTGACAAGTACAGCTTTATTCGTGATGCCTATCTGCAGCGCCGCGAATACCTGATCAATGACGGCAAAGTTGAAGATGACTTTGGTGCCGACCTGGATGAAGAGGAAGACTTTTAAGTCTTCCGGACTCTCGTCTCCCACCGATAGGACTCGGGCCAAACACGGCAGAGTCCTTCGGGTTCTCTCTCAAGCCGCTATCCCCCCCTCGTACAGCACTTATTTCGTTTGAGCTCCCCCCTCCTGTTGTTTAGCTATATACCGAGATTTCTCCCGCTTCAAGCGAGCGTATTACGGCGTTCTAGCTCGACTGGACTATAATGGGCGAAAAGTGTGATAGCAGCTAAGGCCTCGATGAAAGCGCTAGATAAACAAAACCAACAACATTATTTGCAGAGCATGTTTTCGGTATTGCAGCCCCAGGGCGATCTTACCGAGGAGGAGTGGCAGGGGTTGTTGCCAAGTTTGCAGCTGGCCACCGTAGAGCCCAAAACACGTCTGCTCCAAGCCGGTGATATTGCCCACGAACATCACTATATTTGCCGGGGGCTGGTGCGTCTGTTTTACACCACTCCCGAGGGGAAAGAGCTTAACAAAGGGTTTTATGGCGACGGTTATATTGTGGGCAGTTTAAGTGCTTTGATTTTGGACGAACCCTGTCGCTTTTCCATCGAGACCATCGAACCCTGTGTTGTGGTGCGCTTACCATTGAAGGCATTGGACTCCATTATTCAAGCGGGCAATGGCTGGGATCGCCTGATGAATTACAGCTTTAAGATGATGCTGATTCGAAACGAGCGTCGGGAGGCCGAATTGTTGACCATGACGGCTAAGCAGCGTTTCTTGCAATTTGTCAGGAATTTCCCAGATTATCTTGAACGCATACCCCAGTATCACATCGCTTCTTACCTCGGCATTTCAGCAGTGGCTCTGTCGAAGTACAAGCGTCAGTGGTTAGCCGAAGGAGATTAAACTAGTTTAACGACAGTGCCTCAGTGCCTGCCCTAATATGCCTCAAAATAATTATCTTCAAGAGGCCGGTATGTCTGTTTCCCCCAAGTACCCTCATCCCAAGTCCGCTCATCCCAAGTACCCCCGTTTGTTTCAAGCTCTGGATCTGGGCTTCACTCAAATTAAGAACCGCGTATTAATGGGGTCCATGCACACGGGTTTGGAACATGCTGGCAGTACTGGATACGGTCGAAAACACGGTTTGTTATCTGAAGAAGCGCCCAAGAACGACTTTATGGAACGCCAGGCGGTGTATTTTGCCGAACGTGCACGGGCAGGGGTGGGGATGATCATCACCGGCGGTACCCCTCCGAACACGGAATCCACGGTCAGTAACGATCCCGGTGAAGCCTTTTGTTTGCCCGAGCAGGTCGCAGGGCACAAAAAAGTGACTGATGCGGTAAAGGCGGCAGCTGCGGATTGTAAGATCTGTTTGCAAATTCTCCATGCGGGTCGTTATGCCATGACGGAAAAACAAGTGGCTCCGTCTCCGGTTAAGTCGTATATCAACCCTTATACACCACGAGAAATGGACGAAGAGGATATTCACCGTACGATCGGCGATTTCGTGAATACCACCGAACTGGCAAAACAGGCGGGCTATGACGGTGTTGAGGTGATTGGTTCGGCGGGTTATCTGTTAAACACCTTTTTGTCGGAGCGAACCAATCATCGAGAGGATCAGTGGGGAGGCAGTTTCGAGAATCGAATGAGGTTTTCGCTGGAAATCATTCGCCAAATTCGAGCAGCGGTGGGTCCTGAGTTTATTGTTATTTTTCGAATCCCTGCGATGGAAATGATCGAAGACGGTTTAAGTTGGAACGAAGTGGTGGAACTGGGCCGGGCTTTGGAAGTTGCCGGTGTGAATATTTTAAGTACCCACTTTACCTGGCACGAAGCCCAAGTGCCGACGATATCAACGCGAGTGCCCAGAGCTGCCTTTGCCCAAGTTACCGGCAAATTGCGAAAAGAAGTATCGGTGCCACTCATCACCAGCAATCGCATCAATATGCCCGATGTTGCTGAACAGGTTTTGTTGGATGAACACGCCGATATCGTTTCCATGGGGCGCCCCATGTTGGCTGATCCTGAATTTGTTGTGAAGGCTTATGAGCAACGGGAAGACGAAATTAATACCTGCATCGCCTGCAATCAAGCGTGTCTGGATCATGTCTTTCAAGGGAAAACGGTCAGCTGCCTGGTGAACCCAAGAGCTTGCCATGAAACCTTGCTGAACTATACGCCCGTGAGCGTAGCGAAGCGTATTGCGGTGGTTGGTGCCGGTCCTGCGGGGTTAGCGTTTGCCACCACGGCAGCCATGCGTGGGCATAACGTCACTCTGTTTGAAGCCGGTTCGGAAATAGGGGGGCACTTCCAGCTCGCAAGACGTATTCCAGGTAAAGAGGAATTCGCTGAAACCATTCGCTATTACCAAACCATGCTGACTGTGCACAAGGTTGAGCTACGACTCAATTGCCAGGTGGATATAGAGCTACTCAATCAAGGCCACTGGGATGAGATTGTCGTTGCAACTGGAATTAAAGCCCGAGTTCCGGAAATAGAGGGCATAGACAATCCAGTCCTGAGCGATAAAATTCTTAGCTATCATGATGCTATTTTAGGAAAAAAAGCCATCGGCGAGAAAGTCGCAATCATCGGTGCGGGTGGTATCGGTTTTGATGTGGCTGAACTCGTGAGCCATGCTGGAACATCGGCGGCGCTGGACATCAAGGTTTTCGCCAAAGAATGGGGAATCGATTTTGACAACCATCCTCGCGGTGGGGTCGCTGGGATCATTCCCACCATCGAAACCTCCGGTCGAGAGATCTTTTTGTTGCAGAGGAAGTCGACGGGGTTTGGAAAAAGTCTGGCCCCCACCACTGGTTGGAGTCATCGCCTGAGTCTAAAGCGACGAGGCATCAAAATGTTGGCAGGGGTTGAATACCTTCGTGCCGATGAAGACGGTTTGCATATTTTGTGCAACGGCGATCTTCAATCTTTAGCCGTGGATACCATTATTATCTGCGCGGGGCAGGAGTCCGACAATCGCCTGTATGGAGAGCTTAAGGCGAATGTTAAGAATCTACATCTGATTGGAGGTGCGGAGTTAGCCCAGGAAATCGATGCTAAGCGGGCGATAAAACAGGGCTGTGAGTTAGCCGCGGTGATTTAAAAACTTGGTCAGGGAGAGAAACCTCCCTGACCTTTTTGACGTTACAGTCCGAGGACCTGCTTGCCTTGCTTAAAGGTGATATCCACCGGAATGTTGGCCTGTTGTAAACGAGCCAAATCAGCTGCTAGACCGTCTCCAATATTGCCTTTTTCTTCGAACAGTTTACCAACACCTTGATAGTCGCCTTCACCTTGTAATCGCAAAATGAGTTCAGACAAAGACGCCATGGCCTTGCTCATATTGTCCATGTTCACACCGTACTGGCCTTTGTCGTTGCGGAAGAACGCCCCTTTTTCTTCAAAATAATTGAAGCGAATCATGTTGGCTTTTCCGTGTGCAGAACTGGCTCCGAAGCGAACCGAACGGAAGATGCCCGCGAGGAAGGTGGTGTAGTAGTCTTCCAGCTGGCCTTCCGTAATGGTGCCGTCCTTGAGCAGTTGGCTGACCATGTACAGGCCGAGAATGTCGGCCTTGCCTTCTTCCAAAGCGGAGGCGTGTTCCTTCAAGGCCTGGCGAACAGTGCCTTTACCATTGATGGTGTTTTTAATCCCCAAGCCGTGAGCAACTTCATGAAACATGGTGTTGCTGAAGAACGCATTAAAGGTGATGTGTTTGCGTTGCTCGGGAACAATCAATACTTCGGCAATTGGCTTCAGGGTGTAATCGAACTTGGCCCGCATGGCGTTTTTTAATTGCAGGCGACGGGTGCCTTTAGACAGTTGAACTTCTTCATCATTGGGCAGGTTAATCGCGATGGTTTTACCACCCGCATTCGAATGGCCGGCGTAGTAAATGACATCGTAGGCGTTCAGGTCAGCATTGCTGCCGGGGATCTCTTGCTTGTATTTATCGGCAACGGGCAAGCCTTTTTGCAGAGCGGGTAAGGTGCTGGCAAATTTCTCCAGGCGTTTACTCCAGCCCATATCTTTTACCAATACATAGGCTTCATAGGCCGCACGATAACCATAAAGCTGATCTTCATAGGTTTCGATTGCGCCGATAACCACATCGATGGGGTTATTTTTCATATCCATCCAGGCGATGTCCGAAGGCTGATAATCGTCGCTGGTGATGGCTTTAGCACGCAGGCGAAGGTAGTTGGCAAAATCCTTGTCTTCGGCCAATTCCGCCGCACGGTTCAACAATTTAGCCGCTTCAGCAAGTGGTTTGGCGTAGGCTTCACTGTATGGCACCGAGCGTAGTTTTCCATTGACCTCTTTGACCAAAGAATAGAGCCCATCCTTGTCGGCGAATTGCGCTTTTTCAAAGGCTTCTTTGCTCATGTTGTGCGGATAAAACTCAGCACCCAGGGCTTTGGCTTTGTAGCCGCTCAGAAATGCTTGATCGGCCTTCAGGCGATCCCATGGGCCGTAGTTAATATCGGCAAAATTGCGCGCTTTAGGGTCTTTGATGCTGGCTAAAAAGCTCGCCTTATCCTGATAAAACGCCTGTTGCCAAAAGAGATCGTCCATAATTTTTGAGGCGTCGATCAGCACAGCCAACATTTTCTTTTGATTCTCGCTCAGATGGCTGAGATCGCTGTTAAGGGTAACCTCTTGGTAGATATCCAGACGGTCTTTGAATTCGGGTAGCAACTGGGGTTCGGCGGCGAGACTCATTTGACTGACTGTCAGGCTTAGCAGTGCGGCGCCGGTTATTTTTCGGCCCAGTTTGGCAAGTTGTTTCATCATCCACTCCTGTCGTGTCTTTTGTGTTCTTAGTTAAGACGCTTGGTGACGACATTCCCTGAAACGCTTGAGGCTTGTGGGGCTGTTGACAGAGGCTTTCGGCAAGAGAGGGGCAAGCAACTGATCGCGCTTGCCCAAGAGTGAGGTAAAGAGCTTTGTTTACGCGGCCAGTGCCTGCTCAACCGAGGCCAATTTTACTGCGCAGACGAACACCTGCATGGCCAGATCGACGTCGTCTACCGTCGGTACGCTTGGCGCAATACGAATATTGCTGTTTTGCGGATCGCTACCATAGGGGTAGGTGGCGCCGGCCGGGGTGAGTTTGACTCCCGCTTCAGCAGCCAGATCGACCACTCGTTTGGCCAGGCCTGGGCGAGTATCAAAGGAAACAAAGTAGCCCCCGGCAGCCGATTGCCACTGGCCGAGGTCGTTGTCTCCAAAGGCCTCTTCAAGACGGTTCAGAACCACCTCAAAACGTGGGCGCAACAGATCAGCGTGTTTCATCATGTGAGCTTTGAGGCTGGCCAAGTCGGGGAAGAGTTTGGCGTGACGCAGTTGGTTGACCTTGTCCGGACCAATGCTGGCAATGGACAGGGTTTGTTTAAAGGCTGCCAGGTTGTTGGGGCTTGCGGCCATAAACGCGACGCCAGCACCGGCGAAGCTTACCTTGGAGGTCGAGGCGAACTGCAGAACCGAATCCTCGGTTCCGTGTTGCTGGCAGTAGTCGGCAATCGAGGCCAAAGCCGGTGCGTTCGCGTTTAAATCGTGTAAAACATAGGCATTGTCCCAAAACACTCGAAAGCCTTCACCGGCAATCTGGCCAAGCTTGGCAATGCGTTCGATGGTGGCCGCGCTGTACACCGTACCGGTTGGGTTGGAGTATTTGGGGACGCACCACATGCCTTTAATGCTCGGATCGGCTTTAATCAGGGTTTCCACTTGATCCATATCCGGTCCGTCTTCGTTCATGGATACGGTCAACATTTCGATACCGAAGTGCTCGCAAATTGCGAAGTGACGATCGTATCCCGGCACTGGACACAGAAACTTCACGTTGTCTTGTTGTTGCCAGGCGCTTTCAGGGCCAGCATAACCAAAAAAGTAGGCTTGCATCATGGCCTGGAACATCAGGGTGAGGCTGGAGTTGCCGCCGACCAGAATCCTTTCCTGGGGTACTGACAGGATATCGGCGCCCAGCTGTTTCATTTCGGGTAGACCGTCAAGGCCACCATAGTTGCGCACATCGGTGCCATTGCTGCTGTTATAATGGCCAGCCAGAATGCCATCCAGTTGATTGGACAGATCCAATTGCTCACTGGAAGGCTTGCCGCGGGTAATGTCCAGCTGCAAACCTTGGGTCTTAAAGTTTTCAAATTCCTGCTGCAGTTGCGTTTGCCACTGTTGCAGTTGTTCTTGGCTGGCTTGATTGAGATCCACGGAAGGCTCCTTTGTTAATTGCGTTGCTATGCTGGGTGCTATGCCTGTCAAGGCGGCCGCATTATAGCTCAATGGCTGGGACAGCGCCTTGATAATCATCAGGAAGGAAGACGATAGTGGATGTGAAAGTTTTCGCCACCGTATTTATTACAATATTTCTGGCCGAGTTGGGTGATAAAACTCAATTGGCGACATTGCTCTTTGCCGCCGACAAAGAAGTGAATAAATGGACTGTGTTTGTTGGCGCTTCTCTGGCGCTGGTGGCTTGCGCGGGAATCGGTGTTTTACTGGGACAGTATGCATCCCAGTATCTCAATGAAAAATGGTTGAACCTGATTGCCGGAGGTGGATTTATCCTGGTGGGGGCGTGGACCCTCTGGCGAGCCTGAACTCAGGATTACTTTGCCAAATAGGGCATCATTTGCTTGGGAGGCCCGGCTTGTTGTTCCAGGTTGTCTTTGATTTCAAACCTTGGGTCGCGGCTACTGACCCATAGATGACCTTCGGGCTCGAAATCGTTCGGGTTGTTTAGGGTCGCAGCCAAGCAAACAATCACGTTGTCCAACACACTTAAGTCTGAGTAGATGGCATCTCCACAGTCATGGCAGCGGTGCTCAGTCATCTCTTTGCCTGAACCACCCAGGCTGCGGAAGCTGTCGGTTTTGCCGTGAAAGTCGATGTCTTTTTTCTGAATTAAAAACACGCTGACACAGGGGGCGCTGTTTCTTTTCTGGCAAGCATGACAGTGGCAGTAGCCTGAATACAAGGGTTTGTTTCTGACTTGGTAGCTGATTTGGCCGCAGCGGCAGGCTCCATGCATAATCTTATTCGTCTTTTTTGAAGTGAAGAATAATTATAAACTTGCATTAGAGAATGTATAGGACCACTCTGAACAATTCCAGTGCCCAGATTGTCATCGTCGCCTGAACAAGCTGTTTTGGATTTACTGTTTAACTGGGCGTTTTTGCAATTTTCTTTGTAACGTTCTGCGGTGCATGCCGAGCGCTCTGGCGGTGGCGGAAATGTTACCATCGTGCTCGTTGAGAACCCGTTGAATGTGCTCCCATTCAAGTCGGTTTACCGAAGGCGGTTGATTGCTGATTTCCACATTGGCATTTCCCTGGGCTTGTTCAAAAGCGTGCAATATGTCGTCGGCGTCAGCGGGTTTGCACAGGTAGTTAAGTGCACCCAGTTTGATGGCCTCCACCGCAGTGCTGATGCTGGAGTAGCCGGTCAACATTACGATGGCCAAATCAGCTTGCTTCTGCTTTAGTTTATCAATCAAATGCAGACCGGATTCTTCAGCCAGTTTTAAATCTACGACTGCGCGGGAAAACATACAGTGTTCGCACAGGGCCAGTGCCTCAGTGATGGTGTTGGCCGTGTGAACGTCGAAGCCTCTTTTCTTGAATGCTCTTTGCAAAACATGCAAAAAAATTTCATCGTCATCGACAAGGAGTAATTTCTCGGCGTCTTCTGTCATGCATGCTCCTTGGGCAAGGGTAGGCGAAGCTCAGTGTGGGTGCCCTTGTTGTCGCGATTATACAGTTTGATTTCTCCACCATGTCGACTGATGCTGGCATGACTCAGAAACAGCCCAAGGCCAAATCCTTTGCCTTTAGTGCTGACAAACGGTTTGCCAAGTTGTTCGGCAATGTCCAATGGAATGCCCGGGCCATTATCGTCAATGGTGAGAATAAACTCCGATTCATTCCAATGAATGTTAACGTCGATATTGCGCGGGTTGGCGTCGGCGGCATTATTCAACAGATTTAACATGGATTGGCCAATGGTGGCGTCGAAACTGACCTGGCGTTCCTGGCAGTTTTCGGCCAGTTGAATTGTGGCTTCGACTTCGGGACGCATAATGAGCCACTGTTCAATAATGTCTTCGCAGTATCGATGCAAATCCTGTTTTCCCTGGCTCGCCGCCTGGCTTTGTTCGGCTCGATTGATCAGGTTTTTTAAGGTGTGGTCACACTGCACCAGCTGCGATTGCAGCAGTGCCAGATCCGCTTGCAGTTCGGGCTTGTCGGGGTAGTCATCCTGCATTTCACTCAGCAATGTTTTTATCGTGGACAATGGCGTGCCCAGCTCATGCGCTGTGCCCGCAGCGAGAGTGGCAACGGCCATCAATTGCTGATTGAGCATTTCTTCTTCACGCAATCGGGTGAGGGCTTGATCTTGGCCGCGAATGTTTCGTGCCATCTGGACGACAAAGTAACTGATCAGTAAAGCGCTGGCCATAAAATTAATCCACATGCCCAGCGTGTGCATGTTCCATTGCGAACCGCCATGGTTCATCCCCGTGTGGGTGCCATCTTGTACCATGGTTAGTTGATGGTGGTGGCTCATGGGAGACAGTTCTTCAATGGGAATATGGTAAACCAACAGCACCGTATAGGCTGCCACACTGATTGCTGTGAGCAGTGCCGCGTAATTCCAGCTCAGGGTAGCGGCGGCGATGCACAGGGGAACAAGATAATATGACACAAAAGGATTATTAGCGCCGCCGGAAAAATACAACATGAGACTAATACAAAGCGCGTCCAGCAACAGCTGTGAAAAAAACTCCAGCTCGGTCACAGGCCAAGGCTTTTGCAAACGCAACCAGGTCATCAAATTGATGGCAGTGATGCCGGTGAGAATCAAGCCTAAGACGGTGTAGGGCAGAACCAGGTGCAGAGCGAAATAGCTGCTGATCAAGGCGATGCAAAGTGCGCATATTAACAAGCCGCGAATCACCATGAGGCGACGTAGATTGTTGGTGGGGGCGGCTAAACTAAATGAGCGGTCTTGAGTCATGATGGGGGCATACTTGGGCTAAACACTCTGCAGCAAAAGTGGGCGGTTCCTGATGGTGAGTGCAACGCTGTTGGGGGCATGTGTTGTACGTAATATCAGGAACCACCTTATAAGCTATGAGTCGATAGAGTAAGGCAGAGCAGCTCATTTGCCTACTGCTTACAGAATAGAATTTAATCCGGATCAAACCGACAGGGCAATGTGGCATGATGTCGCAGCTTCAGGTGTTTAAGGCTCTGGGCGTGTCAGTCGGTGGGATAGAGTGTTTCCAAGACCGTGCGAATCACACTGATTTTACGGAGCATCTTTTCCGCAGCGGTGTTGGCAAAACCTAACACCAAGCCTTTAAGGGACTCGTTACCATGACAGTATTCGCTTAAGGGGCTGGAAAAAATGCCTTGCGCTTCCAGATGCTGGACCAGCTGATGGTCATCAATGTTCTGATAGCAAACAAACACAATGTGCATACCAGCGTTTCTCTGCAGTGTTTTGCCCCAAGGCTCTAGCATCGTCATCGCCTGTTGCAGTGCCGTGAGTTTGTCTTTGTAGGCAATGCGCATACGGCGTAAGTGTCGGTAGAAGTGGCCTTCTTCTATAAAGCTGGCGACCTGAGCTTGTGTCATCAGTGGCGGCTGCCCATAGCAGGCGATCCGAGCGGCGGTAAAGCGTTCGATCAGTGAGTCCGGCAAAACCAGGTAACCCAAACGCAGTCCGGGATACAGGGTTTTGCTGAATGACCCGAGATAGATAACCCGTTGATGCGGGTCGAGGCCCTGCATGCTGGCGAGAGGTCGGTACTGGTAGTGGTATTCGCTGTCGTAATCGTCTTCAATGATCCAGCTTTGGTGGGTTTGTGCCCAATGTAACAGGGCCATTTTCCGCTCGAGGGACAGCACGACGCCCATGGGGTATTGATTGGCGGGTGTGGTGTAAACCAAGTTGGGGGTGGTCTCGGCGTCGATCAGGGTTTGCAGATCCAGGCCATCCTGATCCACCCGGCAGGGCAGGTGCTTTTTACCACTGTGCTGAAGAGCCCGCATGACCCCCCGGTAACCCGGGCTTTCCATGGCGATCACGTCATCTGGTCCCAACAACAGACGGATACACAGATCCAGGGCCTGTTGTGCGCCGGAGGTAATCAACACCTGTCCGCCATGGCATTTCACGGCTCGTGATTGCTGTAGGTACTGTGCAATGGCGCGGCGCAAAGGCCAAAAACCGGCTTCGTCACCATAGGCCATAAAATCAGCACTGTGTTTTTGCAGCTGCTGTTGTATTCGCTGCCAAGTTTTATGGGGAAATGCTGCGAGGTCTGGCACGCCAACACAAAAACTGTCATTGATGTTTTTATGAATTTTAGGTGTGGCGCCTGATTTGGGCACGCCGATTTCGGGTTTGGCGTCTACCAAGGGGCTGTGCAGTTGGTCGGGAAGAGGGCTGGCCACAAAGCTTCCCGAGCCCCGTTTGCTGATGATATACCCCTCGGCTTGCAACTGTTCATACGCTGCGATGACGGTATTGCGTCCGAGGTTCAGCTGTTCTGCAAGGTTACGACTGGAAGGTAATTGGCTACCGGATGGCAACTGCCCGCCTAACATCATATTCCGTAAGCCCATATAGAGTTGTTGGCTAAGATTCTGAGTGTGGTGACGATCCAGCGTGAGTTGCCGTATTTCCTGCAAGCTTGTCGCGATAGCCATAGTTAGGGCTCTTTAGGGTTAATTGGTTCCATTTAATAATTAAAATTGGATCTAAGCAAGGGGCCAATGTTTCGATAAGCTGCACCCCGTTGATTCGTTGGGGCGACAGGACGATCCCTGTGGCCGAGCATTCGTAAGCTGTACCAGAACAAAGGAGTACCTATGAGCAATAGTGAGCAATTGAGCCCTCTCCAGCAAAGCGAGAAAACCCGTCTGCGTCGTTCGCCAAAGCGAGCGGTATTTGATCGTGAAGCGCTGTATCAGATTTTCGATGAAGCGATGGTGGCCCATGTGGGCTTTGTTCAGGACGGCCAGAGCTATGTCATTCCAATGCTGGTTTGGCGATGGGGCAATCGCTTATTGATTCATGGCAGTAATGGCAGTCGCATGATCAAGGCGCTCTGTGGGGAGCAGTCAATTTGCATCACTGCCACCTTATTGGATGGAATGGTGCTGGCAAAATCGGCATTTCACCACAGCAGCAATTACCGCAGTGCGATGGTGATGGGCTCGTGTTATGTTCTGGACGACGAGCAGGACATTGAACAGAGCCTGGAAGTGTTTATGGAGTTGATTGCGCCCGGACGTTGGCCGCATCTTCGCCCACCCAATGAGAATGAGTTGGCGGCGACGACGATTCTTGCGATGGATATCGAAGAAGCGTCGGTAAAAATTCGCAGCGGTGGCCCCGTAGAAGACGATGGTGATCTTGACTGGCCGGTTTGGACCGGTGAGTTGCAGCTGCGCCAGTCGCTGACGGCTGCCGTAACTGATGCCCACAGTGTGGGTGAAATGCAGGATTACAGCGCCGCTTGGGGCGAGCGATGGAGCCTGTAGGGCTCCACATGGTACTCAGAGCTGGCGATGGTAATCCTGGCTTTGCCAGTAATTTTCACACTGCCCTTCCATCAAGGGCAGTTCTTTTTCCAAACGTTCAACGACAAAATCCCTCAGCACTTTGATTCGTGCGGTATTGCGCAAATCAATATGGCTCAGTACCCACAAGCCCATACCTTGATACAGGGGAATACCGGGCACGCGCATCAATTCGGGGGTGGAATCTCCCAGGCCACAGGGTAATCTCGCAACACCGCAACCGGCACGAGCAAGTTCATAAACGCCGTTGAACGTTGAGCAGTAGTGCCGTACCCGAAGTTTTGGCATGTAGTCTTCTATCCAGTCAGGTGTGCTTGGACCATTCTCGGTCCAGTCGATTGCGTATACTGAACTTGGATCTTGCTGATACTGTTCCCACAGTTCCTGTGTGCAATAGACGGTCATGGCAAAACGTCCTAGGCGTTTGCCAACCAAGTCGGGAGCGGGGTTGTCGGTTGCACGAAAGGCGAGGTCCGCTTCACGAGCGGAAAGATCAACGTTTTCATCTTGCAAGATCAATTCGAGATCAATATTCGGATAAAGATCCAGAAATTCCTTGAGCACTGGGGCCAGAACTCGTCGGCCAAACATATCGATTGCAGTAACTTTAATGGTGCCCGCCAGTTCTTGTTTGTCTGCAGTGACAAGACGATCCATGGCGTTTACCGAGTCGCGCATATTTTCCGCATAGGGAATCATGCTTTCCCCAAGTGGCGTAATGCTGAGCCCTGTTGCCGTGCGCTCAAAAAGTGGTGAACCTAACTGTTGTTCCAACGCAGAGATTCGACGGGATACGGTTGTGTGATTGACTTTTAATTGCTTAGCTGCAGCAGCCATGGAGCCGTTTTGCACTGTGGTTAAAAAATAATTAAGATCATTCCAGTCAATATTTTTCATGCTGGTTTCCTGGGCAGCGAGCGTTTTTTATTGGTATTTTTACGTTTGAGCTTGTAGAAAAAGTGCGCATTGTGAGTTTTTATTGCCCGGTTTCTTATTTTGGTGTTGCGCCCAGTTTAGCCTCGCTGGCCTTTTCGGTTTAGTGATTTTGGGGCTACTTATCGTATCTTTACGCAGCTTATCCATTATTAACTGTGCAAATATGCAAACCATATTTGCTGTTTCTGTCATTGTTGCTTTTCTCCTCAAGCATTAGCATGACCTTGCTTATTTTTGGAGGAGATTATCATGAATCGTTTAGTGAAAGCCGCTGCGTTTATTGCCGCAGCACAGTTGGCTCTTGTTCCTGTTGCCAGCGCTGGTAAAAAACAAGAGTACATTCAATTGGCCGAAGAAACGGCTGCCAGCCAATTCAATGTTGGCGCAGACAAAGTTCGTTTTAAACAGATTAGTACCACAGGTGGTTTTGCGCGCGTTTATCTGAAGGTTCACACTTCAGACACTGATAAAACAACCGTTTTCTGCAAAATTCGTAAAAAGAACAAGAACGTAGAATTCTGCAAAGAGAAGTAATTTTTCTATTTCCTTTGACTCGGGGCTTCGTAGTGTCGCCCCATTTTTCTTTTCCTTCCTTCTGCTTGTTTTTATCCCCTGAACGTTCTTTTCTTTCGTTTGAATTATTTTTGATACTTTTCGCCAGGAAACAGCCAATATAAACCCTGAGTGAGTACGGTGGGGAAAACCAGTTCGTGGTGTGCCCCGGAGACTTCGAGTTTTGTTAAACGAAGCGACGGGTAATTTCTTTGTTCCAGTTGGCGATAGAGCTGATTAAAGTCGTTCACCATATTGATGGGGGTGGGTTTGCGGTAATTCTCGTTTGCGCGAGCGGGCCGTTCAAAGGCGCCGATTCCCAGAAACAATTCAGCATTGATGTCTTTGGTTTCTTTTGCCAGTTGTTTTTCGGTTTCCAGTATCCAACGATTGTCAAACCATAGGGATGGGCTCGATATCAGGTAGTAGCGGAAGCTGTCACTGTGCTCCAGCATTGTATACAGACCAAACAGCCCGCCGAGGGAATACCCGGCGTAGGCCCGGCGCAAACTGTTGATGCGATAACGCTCCTCGACCAACGGAAACAATTCCCGTCGTAAGAAATTTAGGTATGACGCCGCTTCACCTTTGTCGTTTACTGCGGTCTTGGGTGTGTAATCACGGCGACGACTGTCAAATGGTCGGTCGATAGGGGAGTAAGAAATGCCCACCAGAATATGGTGTTCCATGGCGTTGTTGATCATGGCTGAGTGGGTGACGCCTGCGGCCAATTGAAAGGCATAGAGTCCGTCGTTCAAATAAACAACGGGATACTTACGACGCTGATTGCCTTCATCGAAATAGCTGGGGGGGAGTTTGATATAGATATCGTAAGAACGGTTGAGCTGTTTGGATTCCAGACGTAAAACCTTCGAGTCGGGAATCGTAAATCCGGCGTTATGCTGATCGGCCCAACTGCCTTGCGTGAGCAACAACAGCGTAAGACTGGCAAGATAGCTCAGCGCTCTTGCCCGAGTTAGAAAAGCCATTAGGTACCCTCGCCCTGTATTCATTGAAGTCATCGAACGACTTATTCTGCCTGTTTCATTCAGGTCTCTGCTTCGCCGAAAAGCACTATTTTACCCGCAACTCTGATTCCCAATGGGTAGAGATGTTGATCACGATGATGTTCATTTTATTGTAATCGACCGCTGGTAAGGGGTAAAACAAACACGACAGAAGCCGTTAGCGATAATTCAGGACCATGCTGTACTCGACCGCCGTGATGCCTTTGACTTCTTCAGGGCGCTCACCCAGGAGGACGAGGTCGGCAAGATCATTGCACAACTCGGCCAGCATGCTCGGGTCAATACTGAAAGGAGGGCCGGCTTTTAAACTCTGATCGTATTCCAGGGTGATGGTCAGGTTCCGGCAGGGGCGAGGCAGGATTCTGGCGAGATGCTGACAATAGTCCCGGCGCATGGTTTCAGGCAGGGCGATCAAGGCGGCACGGTCATAAACCCAATGGCAGTCTTTAAGCGGTTCCGTGTCGAGCGCGAAGAGATCACCACAAAACAAGGTGTATGGCCCTGCTCGGTAGCATTGCAGTTCACCGTATTGAGATCGTTGAGGCGTGAGCCCTTGCTCATGAAAAAAAGCGTCGACCGCGATGTGGCTCAGTTCGATACCTACAACGGTCATGCCATTCTCAGCAAAGAAAACCAGATCCTGACTTTTACCGCACAAAGGAACAAACACACTGCCCGAATGCGGAGCTTGAAGATGGGGCCAGTGGTTCAGTAGGCTGCTATTGAAGCGCCCTTCGTGAAAGCCGATTTGCTGTTCCTGCCAGCGTTGCAGCCAAAACTCTTTTTCCATTCCCATCCCCCTGTGTGAATCGGCAATGTATCAGATGAACCGTTAGAAATCAGGTATGGAATTGCAAAGCGAAGGGATTCAGACCGGCTTGCAGTGCTATAATGCGCGGCTTGAATTTAAATAGGTATCTCCATGTCTTCAGCAATGCAAGCCACCTTAACCCAAGGCTCCGTAGGGAAAACACTGCGGGAAATGGCCGCACCTATGGTGATTGGTTTGCTGGCAATGATGTCCTTTAATGCGGTTGATACCTTCTTTGTAGGCCAGTTGGGGGAAGACGCCCTGGCCGCAATGAGTTTTACCTTTCCTGTGGTGATGGTGTACACGAGCCTGGCGATTGGCCTGGGGGCGGGTACTTCTTCCTGTGTCGCGAGGGCGATTGGCTCGGGTGACCAGGAAACGGCAAAGCGATTATTGACCGACGTGCTGACAATTGCATTCCTGTTGTCTGTCATCTTCGGCTTCCTGGGGTGGTGGTTTATGGAGCCGATCTTTTACGCCCTGGGTGCCTCTGAGAAACTGATTCCGTTGATTCGCGAATATATGGACATCTGGTTCCTGGGTGTGCCGATGGTCATTATGCCCATGGCCGCCATGGCGGGATTGCGGGCAATGGGGTTGAGTAAGTTGCAAGGTGTGTTGATGGGGGTGTCGGCCCTGGCCAATGGTCTGCTGGATCCCTTGTTGATTTTCGGTCTTTGGGGTTTTCCCCGCCTGGAACTCGCGGGTGCCGCTTGGGCCAGCTTTATTGTCCGCGTTGGAGTATTGCTGGCGGTTGCACACATTCTGATTGTTCGTTTGCAGGTTTTGGCGAGTCCCTTCGTCGCCATGCAGAAGCTGGTGGCTTCCTGGCGAGAGGTATTCCATGTGGCGCTCCCGGCTATGGGAACCAATGTGATTATCCCTCTGGCCAGTGCCATCGTGGTGGCCATGGTGGCCAGTTACGGTGAGGCCGCGGTTGCGGGGCTGGGGGTGGCACTTCGTGTCGAGCCTATTGTGTTGATTTGCTTTTATGCTTTATCCGCAGTGATGGGGCCTTTCTTTGGGCAAAATCTGTCAGCTTCGGCAATAGATCGCGTTCGCGAAGCCCAGCGTGTTGCCATGCGTTTTTGCCTCGGAATGGGCTTGGCCGTTGCCGTCTTACTGGCCGTTGGTGGTGAGTGGTTGGCCGGCCTGTTCAGTGATTCCCCAGAGGTGATTGCTGTCGCCAAGGACTATTTGCTACTCGTGCCAATCAGCTATGGCTGCTATGGCATGGTGATGTACATTAACGCCGCTTTTAACGGCATAGGTAAGCCTATGCCTGGTCTGGTCATTTCCAGCTTGCGAGTTTTGGGTTTGTATTTGCCCCTCGCTTGGGTAGCAATGGAGTTCTGGGGCTTGACCGGTTTGTTTGTGGCCACGGCCGCGACCAATATCGTGGTGGGGCTTCTCGGGTATTTTTGGCTGCGCCGTCACGTTGACGAGATTGCAGAATCTCAATGCCCGGGCTAAGGCCCTCTTTTCTCTGCGATGAAATTGCCCTAGCATAGGATTTTGTCGTCTTTTCTTGGGTTGCTGGATGCGGCTACTGTATATGGCCCTGGCCTATTGTTGCGTAGGTTTGGGTGTGCTGGGTATTTTTCTGCCGGTTTTGCCAACAACACCGTTTCTGTTGCTCGCGCTTTGGGCGGGCAGTAAAGGGTCTCGGCGTTTTAAGTGGTGGCTGCTGCGCCACCCTCGCTTGGGGCCGGGCTTACGGTTGTGGTATCGAGAAGGTTCCATTCCTCTGGGAGGCAAATGCCTGGCTGTCGTGTTTATCACGGCCAGTTGGGTGATGATTTATTTGCGGGATACCAGTACGACGCTACTCATTGTGCTGTCGCTGATTCTTTTGGGGTCAGCAAGCTTTATTCTGACTCGACCTACCTCTAAAGTGTCATAGGATCGAACGTCTATCCGAAGTGCCGAATCTGCGGTCAATAAAAAAGGCCCTCGATACATTCGAGAGCCTTTTTCAGCGCTTCTATACTGAAGCGCAATAAGATTACTAGTTTGATGGATTGCAGATCAGCTCGACGCCGCTACCGGTTGAGTGTCGACCTGGGCTTTTTCTGCTGCGACTTCCTGGCTAAGGTCTTTACCGAGGTAATGATAAATGACCGGCAACACCACCAGTGTGAACACGGTACCAATCAACATGCCCGCCACCAGAATGATACCGATGCTGTTACGAGCTTCGGCGCCGGCACCGGTTACCAGAACCAGAGGGAAGTGACCCAACACGGTTGCGGCCGTCGTCATTAACACCGGGCGCAGGCGAGTGGTTGCGGCTTCCTTGATAGCCTCAATCTTGGTCCAGCCGTCTTCTTGCAATTGTTTCGCAAACTCCACAATAAGAATGCCGTTCTTGGCGATGAGGCCAATGAGGGTGACCAGGCCAATCTGGGAATAAATGTTGACCGTCGTTAAGCCGAGGAATGGGAACATCATGGCTCCAGCCAGCGCTAAGGGAACCGACCCCAAAAGAATCACCAGTGGATCGCGGAAGTTATTGAATTGGATAGTCAGTACTAGATAGACCACGATTAAAGCGACGATCAGTACGCCCATTAAGGTGTTGCCTTCATTGCGCAACTGGCGGGATTCACCCGCGTAGTCCAAGTTAAAGTTCTCAGGCAGTACTTCCTGTGCAATGCCTTCCAATGCACTTAAGCCTTGTTCGCGAGTGGTGCCAGGTAAAACACCACCAAAAATACGGAAAGATTTCTGCTGATCGAATTTTCCGAGCAGACGCGGGCCGGTGGTTTTTTCCAGGCTGGCAATGCTGGAAACTGGAATCATGTCGCCTGCGGGAGTGCGCAACTGCAGATTCAGGAACGCCTCGGGGTTACCGCGATCGGAATCTTTCAGCATGGGAATCACTCGGAAGGCTTTACCATTGCCATCAAAGCGGTTGCTGTAGTTGGATGAGAGTAAAACACTCAGTTGTTCACTCACCGAAGCGAGGCTCATACCCAAATCGGCAATGCGATCACGATGCAGTTTAAAGCGTACCTGGGGCAAATCGATATGCAGGTCGGTGTCGACAAACATAAACTTTCCACTCTGGTATGCCTTGCCCATCATCTGCTCGGCATAACCACGCATGGTTTCGTAACTGGCCGGGCCTTGTATGACCAACTCCACATCGAAGTTTCCGGCGGTAGGTAGTGAGGCCGACAGAACCGGGAGAATTTTCAGTTCCGAAATGCCACCCAGTTTGGCAAACACTTCTGGCAATAATTCCTGCGTACTTTTTTCTCTTGCGTCCACCTCGCCTAGTAAAATACCACCAACACCACCGCTGGCGCGCAGTACTTGCCACATGCCATGGGCGGTTTCAGTCGTCAGGAGTGTGTCCACCACCTGATGCATATTTTCAGTGGTGTATTCCAGTGAGGATTCAGGTGGTGAGGTGACAATCATAGTGATGCTGCTGTCGTCCTCTACCGGAGCCAACTCTTTTTGAGAGAAGAGGTAAAAAGGAATCGTCAACAGCGCAATAAAGATTGCCGCAAATACGATTTGACCGCGCCAATTGAACACCTTATCCAAAAAGCTACGATACCATTGCTGAGCCTTTTCAAATTGACGGTTTACCCAAACCGTTAACGGACTTTCTTTACCGCCCTCTGGGCACACTCGGGCACTCATAATGGGAGAGAGCGTGACCGCCACCAAGCCTGAAATCAGTACCGCAATCGCCAATGTGAAAGCGAATTCTTTAAACAGCACACCGGTCAGGCCCGATAGAAAACCAATGGGTGCATAAACCGCCGCCAGAGTGATGGTCATTGCGGTAACCGGAGCCAGCAATTGCCGTGAACTGGTCAGGGCAGCTTGCGTTCGGCTCATGCCATTGCGCATATGGCGGGCCACGTTTTCGACCACCACAATGGCATCGTCAACCACCAAACCAACAGAAAGCACCACTGCAAGAACCGTCAACAGGTTCAAGGTGAACCCCATGATGGCCATGGCGGCAACTGCCCCCAAAATGGAAATCGGGATGGTAATCAGTGGCACCAGGGCCGTGCGAAAAGAGCCCATCAAGGCAATAACCACAATGCCCACCAGAAAAACGGTTTCCAGTAAGGTCGTGAAAATTTCTTTCAGGGCCGCGCGCATATACAGGGTGCCGTCGTAACCCATGTCGATGCTTACCCCATCGGGTAGCGTGGGGCGAATGTTGTCGAGTTGGCGATACACTTCATCACCGATTTCGATCTCATTCGCGCCAGGCAGCGGCCAGATTGAAATAAAGATTGTGGAACGCTGAGTAAAGCGGCCGTTTACTTCACCTTCAACTTCACCCAGTTCAACATCCGCGACGTCTTGTAGGTAAATCAATCCATCGCCCGTGTCGCGCACCACCAATTGTTCAAAATCGGTGACGTTTTTCAGTGTGGTATCGGCGAGCAAATTGATACGATGGCGAGCATTTTCACTCTGCCCAATGGTAGCAATGATGTTGTTGTCGCGCAGTGCGTTGAGGACCTCATTGGCGCCAATGTCATAGGCGGCCAAACGGTTTGGGTCCAGCCAAACTCGCATGGCAGGGTTGCGGCCGCCTTCCAATCCAATACGTTGAACACCGTCAATGGAGGACAAAATGGGGTTTACCCGGCGCACCAAGTAATCGTTGAGTTCCGCACGGGAGTAATCTTCGGCATAAACAGGTAAATAAAACACTGCCGATGTTCGATCTGCTCGGCTAACCGAAACTGCCGGGTCTTCTGCTCCAGCGGGGAGCTCAAAGCGAATTTGACTTAAGCGGGCATTGAGCTCCGCCAGTGCATCGGTGCTATTTTCATTGAGTTTCAGCCAACCGGTTACGGTACTGGAACCAGCAACGGTATTGGAATCCACATAATCAATACCTGGTACCGTCGCGACAGCGCGTTCAACGGGATCAGTAATGAAACCCTGAACAGTCTCGGCATCGGCGCCCGTGTAAATGGTGCTGACGACCAGTGATGCGCTTTCAATTTTGGGATACTGAAGAACCGATATTTCTTGTGCGGCTCGTATTCCAGCCAGCAACAAAATTAATGAAACGACAACCGCAAGGACGGGCTTCTTTACGAAGATGTCCATAAAGTTGGCGCGCTCATGTGTTTGACTCATTGGGCGCCTCCTTGCACGCTGGCGCTTTGAGCCGATGCTGCCTGTACATACACTTTCAGGCCCTGGCGTAATTTAAAGGTGCCAATGCTGGCGATAAGTGCGCCTTCTTCCAAACCTTCACTCAACATAAATCCGTCGTTCTGACGAGGGCCAAGTTTGACGCGAACGCGCTCGGCACGATAATTGTCGGAGCCCTGTTCGGGCTGCAAAATGTACACGTAGTTTGCAAACTGGTCGCGGCTGATGCTGACATCGGGCACCCAGACAGCGGCCTTCGCTTGCCCGGCGTTGAGATGAACTTCCACAATGCTATTGCTGTTCAAAGTGTTGCCTTCAGGAATGTCGATGCGCGCACGATAACGCAGTTGGCGTGAGCGGCTGTCCACTTCCGCATCGCTGGCAATCAAAGTTGCAGGAATGCTTTCCTTGTTCGCAAGTTTTACCGATATGTCACTGCTGGCATCAAGGTTTGGAAAATCCTGAGGCACTGAAAAATCGACCCAGATATAGTCGTTCTGGCCAATCAATTGGGTGATGAGCGTGTTCGGGTTTAAGTACTGTCCCTCTTCCAGGGTATGCAGACCCACTCGGCCACTGAAGGGCGCGCGAAGGGTTTTCTTATTGATTACGGCTTCTTGCGCCGCGATTTCAGCGAGTCGAGTTTGGTAGTCGGCTTCAGCCTGGTCAAGCGCTTCTGCACTGACGCGATTTTGCTTGCGCAGCTTTTTATTGCGGTCCAACGTGAGTTTGGCTAAGCGCGCACTGGCTTTGGCGGCACGCAGACGGGCTTGCTCTTCGCTGACATCCAATTGCAGTAATACCTGGCCTTGTGAAACGTTTCCTCCGGAGGGCAGGTTTAGCGTCTGAATCTTTCCACCCAGTTCAGTGCGAAGCTCCAGTTGTTGTGGTGCGGTCAGTTCTCCACTGACGTGCAATTGCTGACGAAATTCAGCGGCAACTGCGCGCACAGCCTGAACCGTTGCAGAGGGCTCTGGAAAGGATTCGCCCATGGCAATGGCTTCCTTGATTTGAAAAAACTTTATGCTGCCGAGGCCAACGAGCACCAGTAGGCACATAAAAACGGTAATTATCCAACGGCGTAAGGTCATGGTATTAATCCAGTTCAAAGTAAAAATAAATCAACGTAAATCGGCCGCTATAACGGCGGCGAGTGCGCGTTCAATGCCGGGCTGGTCGAGGGGTTGTCTCCAGTGAAAGCTATTGAGCAAGCGCTTAAAATTGCGAACCAGTAAATCATCGGCCGGCAAGGGGTAGGGCAAGGGCTCGGTCATTTCCTTTGCGGTGCGACTGTGATGGCGTAACACTACCTGGGTGTAGCCAACGTGCAATGACCAGCAGGCTGTGTTGATTTCGTCCAACGTAGCGTCACTCGCGTTCAGGTCGAGTTCGCCATTGTCCATTGCCCGTTGCCAGTGACCAGCAAACAGCTGGCTGATGGCGTCAACGCTTTGGGACATGTTTTCCAGCCATCGCGGTGAGGCCCGACGTAAAATGGCTTCACAGTTCACCAGTGCATCGAGATGGCTGTCGAAGATATAGCATTGGGTCTTGTTCGGATTGATCAGAGACACCGCGATGATTTTTTCTGGCGTCGTCAGTGGTAATTCCAGTGCTTTGGCGAAGGTCTCATGAAGGCGATGAAACATGCGCACGGCCAGTGCTACCAACACATCCTCCTTACTTTGCACATGCTTATATAGGGTGCCTATAGACACACCAGCCTCTTTGGCAATGGCCGACATGGTGAAATCCAGCAATGAAGTTTGTGAGATGCAGCTGGCGGCGGCGCAGAGGATCATGTCCTCTTGTTCCTGCGGGCTGTGTTTCGGAGCCGGTGGCATAACAAAAGTCTCGTGTTTTCTGGGAGTCATCTTATTCGAATGTCATTCGAATGGGTGTGCAGATTCTACTGTGACCCTCGCTGCTGTCAATTACATCGCGGCTATAAGGGCAATAAGATTTGTTAATCGTGTGTCTGTTGTTACTTCGGGCAAGATCTGGACAGCTAGTTGTTTGTGAGTGCTTGCTTCTTCCACTCGGTAGGTGCAACACCGGTCCAGCCTTTGAATGCTCGACTGAAAGCGGCTGAATCGGTAAAGCCAAGTTGCTCGGCGAGTTCGCCCATCGACAGGGCCTCTTTGCTAAGGGCTTGCTCAGCTCGACTTTGTTGTACTTCCCTGCGCAGCTGTTTGAAGCTTATACCTTCAGCCTCGAGTTTTCTTGCCAGAGTTCTGGGGCTGACATTGAGTGCATGTGCGAGGGTATCGCGATCAGGAATAACCGCCTGGAGTTGCAATTGGCGCTTAACCAGTTCGCCATAGCGGCTCTGCCGGCGTAGATCAGCAGAGACCCGTTGAACCAGCTTGAGATAGGCTCGGTAAATGGCTTGGTTTTGTCGTAGAGGCAGTCGATCAAAATAACCGAGCGGGAGCTGCAGGCTCGCGCGCGCCTGCCCAAAATGCACGGTTCCCTGAAAGTGTTGCTGTAAGTCCCGGGCTTCGTCGCCCTCTGGAAACGGTAGGTGTACCGCGACTGGTGCACAGTCTGGGCCAGCGATATCCTGAATCAACGTCGAGGAAGAGACGAGATCGCGTAGCAGGCAAAACTCTTGTAATTGCCGCCCCCTCTGGCCAAGGCGGGGTTCAAGTGACAGATCAAAATAGCAATAGTCATGATGTTTGCTTCGTCCCAGCTCAATCTGGCTTTGTCCCCAAGTCAATTCAGGAAAGCTCAAAATAGTCTGTACGGCATGGAGAATGCTGTCGGCATGCATAGCGGTTAACCCCAGTAGGCCGAACAGGGTTATGGACGCGTTGGCGCCGGTTTCCAGCGCCAGGGACAAATGACTTTTAGGGTGGTTAGCCTCGATGAGGCGGAGTAGAACGGCCTGCTCTTGTTCCTGTTCTATGGGGTAGTCGGGATCTTCCAGTGCAATGGGAGGGATGCCGCAGGCCAGTATCTCAGCGGTTCCGTCCAGCCCAAGCTCGTCCAGCTGTTGTCTTTCCAGATGCACACCAAAGGCATTTCTGTGACTGGCGAACAGATCGCCTCGGGCCAATACCTGATGTTTCTCCGCGGCTATTGCGTTGGTCTTGGAGAAGCGGGAAGGCATATTGCTTAATCCACATTGACTGTAAAGTTTGGCAAATCGTACCACTTTGGCCGGAATTATCAAAAGCCTGGCAGCGTGGATCATCGCTAAGGCTCAGGGCCTATGGCACAGTTAAGTCGTCATTTGTGCGACAGCCAATATGGACGGTCGTAAATAAACCTGATAACAATAATTGAGAGGCGATTGTGGAAGAACTCGATGTGCTAATTATTGGCGCTGGTATTTCCGGTATCGGCATGGCTTGTCATCTAAAACAGAAATGCCCGGATCAACGCTATGCCATTCTGGAAGGGCGCGAGAACTTTGGTGGCACTTGGGATCTGTTCCGTTACCCGGGTATTCGTTCGGATTCTGATATGTACACCTTCGGTTACAGCTTTCGGCCCTGGACTAATGGCGCCGATATTGCGTCGGCTGAATCCATTCGAGAGTACTTGGATGAAACGGCCACCGAGTACGGTGTTCATGAGCATATTCGCTACGAACATCGTGTAGAAAAACTGCAGTGGAATTCGAAAGCGGCGTGCTGGTTTGTTCATTATCGTCACAAGGGTGGGGATGAGCAGATTATCAAAGCTCGCTTCCTGGTAACGTGCACCGGTTACTACAATTATGAACAGGGTTATCTACCTGAATTTCCGGGGTATGAAACGTTTTCTGGCCAGAAAATTCACCCGCAGCAGTGGCCCGAAGATCTCGATTATAAAGATAAACGCGTGCTGATTATTGGTAGTGGGGCGACGGCCGTTACTCTGGTGCCATCCATGGCGGATGAGGCGGCGCATGTAACAATGTTGCAGCGTTCACCGACTTATGTATTTACCCGTCCTGCACGCGACCCGATTGCCAAATGGCTACACAAATATATGCCCGACAGTTGGGCACATTATTTGGCGCGTGCCAAAAATATTTTTCTGAGCTGGTATATATTTACAAAATCAAAGCGCAGTCCGCACAAAGTACGTGAGTTTCTGCGTGACATGGTGAAAGACGAGGTGGGTGATTCCGTTGATGTGGATGTGCATTTTAATCCCAGCTACAAGCCCTGGGATCAGAGGATGTGCCTCGTTCCTGACAGTGATTTATTTAAGTGCCTGAAGGAAGGCGACGCATCAATTGTTACCGATCATATTGAAAGCTTTACGGAAACTGGGGTGACCTTAAAATCCGGCGACACTATTGAAGCGGATATCGTTGTACCAGCTACTGGTCTGGATCTGCAGTTCCTCGGAGGTATCGAGCTGTATAAAGATGATCAACAATTGCAGCCTGGCGAGTTGGTGAATTATAAAGGCATGATGTTTGGTAACCTGCCAAATATGGTCGCGATATTTGGTTACACCAATGCCTCCTGGACATTGAAAGCCGACCTGACCTCTGATTACGTGTGTCGTTTGTTGAAGCACATGAAAACAACCGGCCGCCAGCGGGTGATGCCAAAACTGGATGTAAATGGCTTCGAACAAAGTCCGATGATCGATTCCTTGAAGTCCGGCTACATTGCCCGCGCTGAAAGCATTATGCCCAAGCAAGGTGAAGCTTACCCCTGGCGTAATCAGGATAACTATTACCGAGACTACTTTGCTATTCGTCATGGTAAGTTGGAAGATGGCGTGCTGGAGTTTGCTTAGCTACTGTGTATAGCCTTGTTTGATCATAAGCCGCTGAATAAAGCTCAGCGGCTCTTTTATTTACACCGTTTTCTGTCAATTATTTTCGTCACTTCTCAGCTTTTCCTAAGTTATTGCCCTAATCTTTTTGTTTGAATTGACGGGTGATTTCTGCGTTGCATCTATCGACGTAAATGTTCTCCCTACGCTTATTTACGTGGTTGGCTTTCGTTTCCTTATATGATTTTGCTATTCAGTTTACGAGTAGGGGCGGTCAATGTGCTTCCTGCACGCGTTCGGATGGGCGCTTCACTTACCATCCATTCTCATGGCATAGCCCTGGGTATACCCTCTAGCACTCAGGCCAATCTAGCATCATGCTCCTGAGTGTAGGGTGTTCCGCACTGCGGAATATACTGCTACTATTGCGGAACACTCTGTGAATAGGAATGCCCCGTGATAAGAGATATCGAGAGTCATCAGGCCCTGCTGGACGTGCTGCAGCGCTATGTGAATGAGCGGCTACGGCCTTTGGAGAATCGGGTCGCCGAAGAGGACGATATCCCTGAAGATGTGGTGCAGGAGATGCGTGAGATGGGGTTGTTTGGCCTGACTATCCCCGAAGCCTATGGGGGCTTGGGCATGACGATGGAAGAAGAGGTGCAGGCGGCCATGACTCTCGGGGGCACGTCCCCAGCTTTTCGTTCTCTGATCGGAACCAATAATGGGATTGGCTCGGCGGCTCTGGTGTTTGATGGCACTGAGGAGCAGCGCGAGCGTTTTTTGCCCAAGCTCGCCAGTGGTGAGTGTATTGCTTCTTTCTGTCTGACCGAGCCTGATGCTGGGTCTGACTCGGCGTCTCTGAAAACTCGCGCTCGCCTCGAAGGCGACCATTATATCCTCAATGGAACCAAGCGTTTTATCACCAATGCACCCCGAGCGGATTTGTTTACGGTCTTGGCGCGCACGGACCCAGAGCAGCCGGGTGCGCGCGGGATTTCTGCGTTTGTGGTTGAAGCGACCTCGGATGGCATCAGTTTGGGTACAAAAGACAAAAAAATGGGACACGCCGGTTCCTTCACTTGCGATGTAAACTTTGATGGAGTGGCCGTTCCGAAAGCCAATCTGATCGGTGGCGAGGAGGGCAAAGGCTTTTACACCGCCATGAAGGTGGTTAATCGAGGACGTTTGCATATTGCGGCTCTGAGTGTAGGCATTGCTCAACGCCTGCTGGATGATGCCCTTCGTTATGCCACTGAACGTAAGCAGTTTGGCAAGGCGATTGCCGAGCACCAGCTGATCCAAGCCATGCTGGCCGACAGTAAGATGGAAATCTACGCAGGTGAGTCCATGGTGATGGATTGCGCACGTAAACGAGATGATGAGCGCCCACACGGAACAGAAGCGTCGTGTTGTAAATTATTTTGTACGGAAATGGTGGGGCGAGTGGCGGACCGCGCAGTTCAGATTCTCGGTGGCAGTGGTTACATTGCTGACTATGGGGTCGAGCGCTTTTATCGCGATGTGCGCTTGTTTCGTTTGTATGAAGGCACCAGCCAAATCCAGCAAATGGTTATTGCTAAAAATTTGGTCAAAGATTTTCAGTCGTTTTAAGCATTAATCGAAAACATTACATCATCATAATTCGGCAAGTCATATCGCCGTGCACAGCAAGAGGAATAATAATGAATATCGATTTTTCCGTTGAGGAAAAGGCCTTTGAAGCTGAAGTGCGTCAGTTTCTGGAAGAGAAATTGCCTCAGGAAATCAGTTGCAAGGTCTTGGCCGGGACACCTACCAGCAAAGACGATCATGTGCGTTGGCAAAAAATTCTAGCCGAGCAAGGTTGGGCTGCGGTGAATTGGCCGGTTGAATATGGCGGTACCGGTTGGACGCCGACTCAAAAATACATTTGGGCCAATGAATGCGCGAAAGCCGGTGCGCCTGATGTGGTGCCTTTCGGCATGAAAATGGTGGCGCCGGTTATCTACACCTATGGGAATGAGGAGCAAAAGCAACGCTTCCTGCCAGATATTTTGAACAGTAATGTGTGGTGGTGTCAGGGGTACTCTGAGCCCAATGCCGGGTCTGATTTGGCCTCTTTGAAAACCAGCGCTGTTCGCGATGGTGATCACTATGTCATCAATGGCACCAAAACCTGGACAACTTTAGGGCATTACGCCGATTGGATTTTCTGCCTGGTCCGTACCGGTGACGCCAATACCAAAAACCAGGAAGCCATTAGCTTTGTTCTGGTCGATATGGATGATCCAGGCATTACCGTTTCTCCGATTATCACCTTGGATGGCCACCGTGAAGTGAATGAAATTCACTTTGACAATGTACGGGTGCCGATTGAAAACCGCATTGGTGAAGAAGGTAAGGGTTGGACCTATGCCAAAGTGTTGCTGACCCATGAGCGTACCGGGATTGCTCGTGTCGCGCACTCCAAAGTGCGTCTGGAAAAACTGAAAAAGTTAGCCTCGGAAGCATCAACAGGTTTGGGCTGTCTTGCGGAAGATCCCCGTTTTCAAGCTAAGTTGTTGGATGCGGAAATCGAACTGCAGGCGCTGGAATTCACCGAGTTACGAACGTTGGCGGCCGTAAGTACGGGCAAGGCTCCTGGTCCGGAATCGTCTATTTTGAAGATCAAAGGCACAGAAGTGGCTCAGGCGATTGATGAACTGTATATGGATGTGGCCGGTTATTACAGTTTGCCCTTTGTGAAAGAGCAATTTCTGCCGGAGTTTGAAGGTGATCACATTGGCCCGGATACGGCCGCAAACTCAGCCCCCAAGTATTTTAATAATCGTAAAGCCTCGATCTATGGCGGCAGTAACGAAATTCAAAAAAACATTATCTGCAAAGCGGTTTTAGGTTTATAAGGAGCGCGACATGGATTTTTCTTTATCTCAAGAGCAGCAAATGCTGCAAGACAGTGTCGCTAAATTCGTGCAGAACGATTACGACTTTGATACCCGAATGACCACCGTGAACAGCGAGGCGAATTTTAATCAGGACTTCTGGAATTTGTTTGCAGAGCTGGGCTGGTTGATGGTGCCTTTTTCTGAAGAAGATGGCGGCATGGGCGGCGGTGCTGCGGATGTGATGGTGCTGATGGAGGAGTTTGGCAAAGGTTTATTGATGGAGCCTTATGTGGCGAATGTGATTTTGGCGGGCGGGTTGATTGCACGCCTGGGTGCGGGTGAACAAAAAACGGAATTGCTCGGAGAGTTAATGGCTGGACAGTGTCAGTGGGCCTTTGCATTTACCGAAGCGAACAGCCGATATTGTTTGCATCAGGTGAGCACCCGCGCGGAAAAAAACGCGACAACGTACCAGCTCAATGGGCAAAAGGCCGTGGTAATGAACGGCGCTGCGGCCGAGAAGTTGTTGGTGTTGGCAAGAACCTCAGGCGAGTCCTCTGATCGTGATGGCTTGAGTCTGTTTATGGTGGATGCCAAGGCTGCAGGTGTGACACGCCAGACTTACAAGCTTCAAGATGGCAGTAACGCGGCAGAGCTGGTATTCGAAAATGTCGAGCTGGATGCTGCGACCCTCTTGGGCGAAGAAGGTCAGGCCCTAGCCGCTGTTGAAGCTGTGGTGGACAATGCTTGCCTTGCCGCTTGCGCCGAAGCTGTAGGTGCTATGGGTGTCAGTTTGGAAAAAACCGTCGAATACACCAAAACCCGAGTGCAGTTTGGTGTGCCCATTTCAAAATTTCAGGCGTTGCAGCACCGCATGGCTGATATGTTTATCGAGCATCAGCAGGCCAAATCGATGCTGCTGCGAGCGGTTTTAGTGAGTGAGCAGAATCCGTCTGAGGCCGCCAAAGCCATCTCGGCGGCGAAGTATCGCATTGGTCGGGCGTCGCGCCGTGTTGGTCAGGAATCGGTACAGATTCACGGTGGTATTGCCGTGACCGATGAGCTGGATGTTGGGCACTACTTCAAGCGGCTGACTATGTTGGAGATGCTGTTCGGGAACAGTGATTATCATGCTCAGCGTTATCAGGGCCTGAATTAGGATCAGCCGGTTTGGCTGTGGCGGTGCTTGCCTGGATGAATCCAGGCAAGCACCGGTTTAAGGGAGAAATGACAGCTTTTTTCGAGTGCTGAGCGGACCTGAATTCCCCTGAATATTGGCGAAAAGCGTCGAGTGAGCCTCCGCACGGCGCAATCCCTGCTAAATCGCAGCAAATGGCTGGGGTTTTGGCCTCAAGCCGTTATAATGCTCGGTTTTTTACGCCAACGTGCGAGCGACAGTAGCTGAGAGCCGACTTAATGACTACCGAAATCACCGATGCTATCCAAAAGCGTCGTAGCTTTGCCATCATTTCTCACCCGGATGCGGGTAAAACCACCATTACGGAGAAGCTTTTGCTGCTGGGTCAGCTGATCCAGGTGGCGGGTTCTGTGAAAGGTAAGAAAGCCGACCGACACGCCACATCCGATTGGATGGGCATGGAGCAGGAGCGTGGAATCTCGGTCACCTCTTCAGTGATGCAGTTCCCTTATCGCGGCCGCATGGTGAACCTGCTGGATACCCCGGGGCACGAAGATTTCTCGGAAGATACCTATCGAACGTTGACGGCCGTGGATTCTGCACTGATGGTTATCGATGGCGCAAAAGGTGTGGAAGATCGCACCATCAAACTGATGAATGTTTGCCGCCTTCGCGATACGCCTATCGTGGGCTTCGTGAACAAAATGGACCGCGATATTCGTGATCCCATTGATCTGCTGGATGAAATTGAAGACGTTTTAAAAATTGAAGCGGCGCCTATCAATTGGCCGATTGGCATGGGGAAAGAATTCAAAGGTGTTTACAATCTCTACACCGATACCATTCATGTTTTCGAGCAGGGTAAAAACTACGTTCTGACCGACGATATTCGTATTGAGGGCCTGGATTCCGATGAGGCCCGTGAGTTACTCGGCGTCTATTACGATGACTATGTTGACGAAATCGAATTGGTCCGTGGTGCCAGCCACGAATGGGATCAGGAAGCATTCCTGGCCGGTAAGCTCACGCCAATATTTTTTGGGACCGCGCTGGGCAACTTTGGTGTGCGCGAGATGTTGGACGATTTTGTTGAGTGGGCTCCGGCGCCTCTGGCTCGTAATACCGAAACTCGCGAAGTAGACCCTGTCGAAGAAAAATTCAGCGGTTTTGTATTTAAAATTCAGGCCAATATGGACCCCAAACACCGCGACCGTATCGCCTTTATGCGCATCTGCTCAGGTCGTTACAGCAAGGGTATGAAAATGCGCCATGTGCGCTTGGGCAAAGATGTCAAAATTGCCGATGCGGTGAGTTTCAAGGCCGGCGAGCGTGAGTTGCTTGAGGAAGCCATGTCCGGTGATATTATTGGTTTACACAATCACGGTACGATACAGATTGGTGATACTTTTACTGAAGGTGAGGTTCTTAAGTTTACTGGCATCCCGCACTTTGCTCCGGAAATGTTCCGTCGCATTCGTCTGAAAGATCCGTTGAAAACCAAGCAGTTACAAAAGGGCTTGCAGCAGCTTTCCGAAGAGGGTTCCACTCAGGTTTTCTTTCCGCTGAATTCTAACGATATTATCGTGGGTGCTGTTGGGGTTCTGCAGTTTGAAGTAGTGGCTTATCGTTTGAAAGATGAATACAAAGTGGATGCGATTTATGAATCGGTCAATGTGAATACGGCTCGCTGGGTCGAGTCGGAAGACAGCAAAAAGTTCGAAGAATTCAAACGCAAGTGCTCGGACAATCTGGCTTTGGATGGTGGTGGCCATCTAACGTATCTGGCCCCGACCCGAGTGAACTTGTCTTTGAGTGAAGAGCGTTACCCTGAGGTGGCTTTCCGTGCGACACGAGAACATTGATAGAGCGCGTCAATGTAGAGTGGTGTCCTATTGGCAGCGTGTGATGAGTCAGGGTCAGTAGATTTGTACGTATACGTAGATGAGTAAGAAAAAGTAGGTAGGTGACATCATGGGGCCAATTCGCACTAACGTTCCTGACAATATGCCGCGTTTAGGAAATCGATTCAGCCGCTGGTTGGGGCGCAGCTTGCTGCGGTTGCTGGGTTGGACCCTGGAGGGTGAGTTGCCGAACGACAAAAAAATCATGGTTGCTCTGGCGCCTCATACCTCAAATTGGGATTTTATAGTGGCGATGCCTGCGATCATGGGGCTCGGAGTGAAGATTTCGTATTTGATGAAAAAGGAAGCCTTTTTCTGGCCGATGTCGAGCACCTGGAAGTGGTTGGGGGGCATACCTACGGATCGTTCAGCGGCGGGTGGCATTGTGGAGCAAGTCGCTAGCTATTATGCCGAGCATGATAAGTGTTGGGTGGCGATTACACCGGAAGGCACCCGTTCCAAAGTCGCGAAATGGAAAACTGGATTTTTGAGAATTGCCCATCGCAGTAATGTGCCTGTGGTGGTCATTGGTTTTGATGGGCCGGGGAAGCGTATCGTAATCGATAAAAAGTTTTACAGTAAAGGTGATTTTGAAGCCGAGGCTGATGAGTTGCGTGAGTATGTGAACGAAAAGTTCATCGGTATTTCTCCCAAGCACCAATAGTGGGGAGCTGAGAAGGATAGGGTATGGTTGATCAAAGGGAATTTTCAACTTCGGCAGATGACAATGCTGACAAGCGTCTGATTTCCGCAGAGGCTTTGGAAAAACTGCGCAATGTGTTGATTCATCTGTTTTCCGAAGGCATGTTCCACGAAGTCGGTATTCGGGATATTTGCACCCAGGCAAAAGTGAGCCCCAAAACCGTTTACAAATATTTTGGTAACAAAGAGCAGTTGTTGGCCGCCTGTGTTGAGCAGGATTTGCGTGCTTTGGCTGAGTTAACCGCGAAAAAGGTGGCTGAGGCATCGAGTGTGAAGGACAAAATTCGCGCGCAGGTTGATGTTATTCTCGGCTTTTACCAACAGCGACCCGCGGTGGCTAGAATGGTGTTTTTAAACATCCCTATTGTGTACTGGTTGCAGAGTGCGTCTCCGGCGCATTATAAGCACCGTCAAATCGGGCGGGAAGTGTATCAATTGGCCGTCGAGCAGAACATAATTAAACCTGGGCTGCAGGAAGAAGTGGTGTCGGAAATGACGGCGGGTGGTATCAATCGTGTGATCAGCGCCTGCCTGTATGAAGACAAGGCTGATCGTATGTTGGAGTATGCCGATGGGTGTTTTGAGTTTATCTGGGCGGCTTTGAGTCGAGAAAATGCCTAAAGCTTCTGCTTGGCCATTTTTTCCAGCAAGTCTTGGTATTTGGCGACTTCTTTACGCAAACGCTTTTTTTGTTTGTCATCACTCAATTGAAAAAGATCGCTGAGTAGCTGGCGGCTTAGGACACGATTTTGCGCTTCGAGTTGCTGCTTTTCTTCCGTCCATTCGTCGCGCGGATTTTCGAACAGCGCCATTAATTGCTGCTGACTGTCCTCGCTTCTTTCTCCCTCGAGAATAT
The DNA here is from genome assembly GCF_040372805.1 of Pseudoteredinibacter isoporae. Classification (GTDB taxonomy): domain Bacteria; phylum Pseudomonadota; class Gammaproteobacteria; order Pseudomonadales; family Cellvibrionaceae; genus Pseudoteredinibacter; species Pseudoteredinibacter isoporae_A. The sequence goes on along the minus strand of NZ_BAABWJ010000003.1, from coordinate 249,615 downwards.
CTCGAAACCGTTCTTGCCAGCGCAGGCGTTCTGTCAATTCAATCTCGGCACCCAGCACAAAGGTTTCGGACCATTGTTGGATCTTCTGTTTCTGGGCATCGTTGAGTTTTCCCAGCATCTCGCGGGCTTGTTTTTCCATGCCTTTGCGTCCGCGTTCACGGCGTTCCTGTTCGCTTCGGTCGCTGAACTTTTCCCGAAGTTCATCATTGTTCGATTCGATCTGCTTGTATAGATACTGCCGCTGCTCTTGATCTTGGGCTAAAGTGAGCTCGGCCAGCAACGGGCCGGCTTTGTGCAACAGCCGTTTCCAGGCGGCTTGGGCATCGTTTTCGAAATGGCCAATCTGTGTTGGGGTGATGCTATCTTGGTTCAGGGCCTCTTGAAGGCTGTCGAGAAGGCTGCGATATTGGGGTAATTCCTCTTGCTGATGCCAGAGATGCCAATTGTCTATAGCCTCGCTGAGCTGTTGCTGCTGTTCTCGATTCAGGTCCAGATATTCCTCGATTTGATTCTCCAGCCACCAATCGGCTAAACGGTAGGCATATTGGCTGCTGCACGCACTGAGCAGGAGGAGCGTGCTCAGCAGAATAAGGCGTCGACTGATGGTCATAGTTTGTTCCGTTCAGCTCTTGTTAAGTTTGGCGTTAGTCAGTAACATGCGGTTATATCCGCCATTCGTTTAGACGATAGTTTGTTAAATAAGTGCAAATTATTAAACATAACTACTTAATAATTAATTCGATTCGGTGGGTTTGGCGCTGGGGACGACATGGCAAATACTCTAAAAACGGGCCAGTCATTCACATCGTCGTTCGTGCTAAACAAAATCGTGCCCAAGCAGTGTATAGAGAAGCACGATGGAGGGTGGAGTGACAACGCTTTATTTGTCTAGGGGGACAATAGGTGAAAGCAGATATTCTTCCGAACTTGGGGAATGTTGAGCTCTTAGATCGAATGGAACAGGCCGCGACTATTCAGGTGGGCCTGTACGATAATAACGGCCGTCAAATGGTATTTATGGCCGAGCACAACCGACAAGGTCAGCAGGCAATTGCCGCAAACAGCCTGACGTACATTCAGCAATTGCTGGATAAGTTTGAGTTAGAAGCCGGGGATTGCGATTTTTTCCGTTATGTTTTTTCTCCAACAAGTGGCCCTATTTTGGGGCGTTTCGCTTTAAAGCTGTCTGGAGAGAAGCCGGTGAGCTATTCAATGAAAATGCTCAGCCAGCTTGAAATCGAACATATGGCAACGCTATTGGAAGCGCTGCCCAGTAGTGAGATGCTACAAGCGGTTTGATCGAAAACGCGTTAGCAGCAAGGGGGCTAACGCAATCGCGCAACACAGCAGAGCCCATAGATTGCCCAGCCGGGCAAATGGTGTGCTGCCTGTCATTTTATAAATTTCGCCTTGCAGGCTGGTTTCGGTAAACTGCTTGGCCTGTTTAATCATTTTCCCATCTGGTCCTACGATGGCGGTCACGCCTGTGTTGGTGGCGCGCAGTAAATACCGCTGATTTTCCAATGCTCTCATTTGTGCAATTTGCATGTGCTGCAGTGGGCCGATAGAGCGTCCAAACCAGGCATCATTACTCAGTGTGATCAGCACCGGGTGCTCGTCTTCCTTGGCTCGTGCCAGCTGCGGATACACAATTTCATAACAGATCAGCGGAGTGAGTTGCATGGACTGCTGTCGCTTATTGGTCAGACGACGGTAATTTTCTGGGCCAGGTTTGATAATGGAGGTCGGTAGATTGAAAAAACTGATGGTGCCACGCAGCCATTCTTCCAGTGGGACATATTCACCGAAGGGAACCAACTTGCGCTTGTGATAAACCCCTTCACCCTGGCCGAGTGCAATGGCGGAGTTGTGATAGCGTCCGTTTTCACGCACCAGGCTGCCGCTGATGAAAAAAGTGTCGCTGTCCTTGGCGCGCTGGTCGACAAAATCGTAAACGGTTTGAGCGCGATGGAAGGGCAGGGGAATGGCGGCTTCGGGCCAGATGACCCAGTCGTTGTTATCCCAAAGCTCTTCGCTCAGGGATAAATAGCGATCGATAGTGGTTTGTAAAAAGTGACGCTCCCATTTGAGTTCCTGGGGAATGTTGGCTTGAACCATGGCAACACGGATGGGGTCACCTTTGCTTTCAGCCCATTGAATGGTCTTTAATCCTGAGCCTGCAATCCAGGGGAGGCTGGCGATGGCCAAGCAGATGGCTGTGCGTCTGGTGTTAATGTGGACCAAGGCCAAGGCAATGGCAGCAGCCGATAGGGTCAACGCCATGTCGAGCAACAGAACCCCTCCGATGGGTGCCCAACCCGCCATCGGAGTGTTGATTTGGCTGTAGCCTAAATATAGCCAGGGGAACCCGGTCAGCAGCCAGCTGCGGGTCCACTCGCCCAATACATAAGTGGCCGCAAGGCCGCATACAAACGCGGTGCTGCGAATACGTTGCTTGGGGATCAGGTAATTGAATATCGTAAAGGGGACGCAAAACAGAGCCGCGAGCCCGAGCACAAAAAGGCCGGTGAGTGCGCCCGCAAGCGGCGCTGAGGATAAGCCGAAATCGTGAATGCTGGTATAAACCCAGGACGCACCCACTGCAAACAGTCCGGTTCCAAACGCGAAGCTGTGTTTGCTCAGCGAACGATCGTCAGTCAGTAAAAGCCGAAACCACAAGGCCATGGCAACCAGTGCTATAGGCCATATGTCAAAGGGTGCCATAGACAAGGGCACACTGGCACCCAATAAGAGCGACAGCATGTAAGGCCGCTTTGGTTTGATTGCTGAGACGGAGGGCATAGTGGGTTATCCGCCAGCCAGTTTTACAGTATGGCCCTGTTTTTCAAGCTCAGCTTTAATGAGGTCACGCTGATCACCTTGGATTTCAATCACAAAGTCTTTTACGCTGCCACCAGTCCCGCAGAGTTGTTTCAGTTTCTTGGCGAGTTTTTTGAGTTCGGCTGGCTCCAGTTGCAAGCCTTTAACAAGGGTAACGCCTTTGCCTTTTCGACCTTTGGTTTCACGCATTATGCGTACAATACCATCGCCTTCCGGTGCGCTTGCCGATGCTTCTTCGGGGTTGATGCGACCTTGGTCGGTCGAGTAGACGAGGCGTGAATGTTTACTCATGGTTCTCGCTCTTGTGTGGAATGTTGTTTGTCAGAGGTTTCTGTTGTGTGGATGTCTTTTTCACCATCCGCTGCTTGAGGCTCCCTCGCGGTAGGCTCGCCCATGGTCGGTTCGGCGACGTTAATATCCGTCACCGCCTGCAATTGCTGTTTGGCGGCGCCACCCATAATGGCGAGTGCGCCAAGTGCGAATACCAACACGGCCACCCACTTCTCGATGTCCCAGTACACCAGTAACGGTGCCACAATCAGGCTGGCCAGCAAGCCGATGGAAATCAGTTTTTCGGCCTGCTCAGGCAGCCGGCTGAGTTGGTGGCAGCGGGGACAGCGCACACTTTCTCGAGCAAGCAAGGGTTTGCGCCATTGTTCCGCGGCCTGTTCGGCTTTGCTGGGTGGATAGTGGCAGTGTGGGCAACGCAGGGGTTGCAGGTGAAGAGGCACGGGGTAGTCCTTGCTGTGAAAAGCGTATTGTATGAATTCCACTGTTCAATTCCTAGCTTTAGGGGCTTGGTATTGAGGACAAATTTGTCCCGGCCTGCCCCGTGAAAGCCGGCGGCGCATTGGGTACACTGTGCTGATTTGTCAGTTTAGGAAATCCTATTGTGCCAATTCAAGAGCCCGCACAAAGCCCAGAGCCGGAAAGCCTGAAGCTCAAGCTGCGCCGTATTATCTTTGGAACCGCCAGCCCTGCAGGGAAAACCTTCGATATTGTTCTGATCTATATCATTCTGCTGAGTGTGTTGGTGGTCATGCTGGATTCGGTGAGCTGGATTGGCGAAGCCTATAAGGGTGTTTTCTGGTGGCTGGAGTGGGTCTTCACCATCATCTTTACTCTTGAATATGCGGCGCGTATGTACTGCGCGAACAGTCGTTGGGCCTATGCTCGCAGCTTCTACGGTATTGTGGATTTGTTGTCGATCTTGCCGATGTATCTGTCTTTGGTCAGTGGTGATGCAACTTATCTATTAATGATTCGAATTCTGCGGGTATTGCGAATTTTCCGAGTGCTGAAGTTGGCGAACTACCTGTCTGAAGCCAATGTTCTGATTCGAGCGCTGTTGGCATCGCGTCAGAAAATTTTTGTGTTTTTTGCCACGGTGCTGGTGTTGGCCATGATTTTTGGTTCGTTGATGTACGTGGTGGAAGGTCCTGCCCATGGGTTTACCTCGATCCCCAAGAGCATTTATTGGTGCATCGTGACCATTACGACGGTGGGTTATGGAGACATCACGCCCCAGACAACCGCCGGGCAGATGGTTGCGGGTTTTGTGATGTTGACGGGTTATTCGATCATTGCGGTGCCAACGGGCATTTTAACGGCGGAGTTGTCGCGTGAGATTCAAACCCATCGCGACCATCGTTTTTGTGAGTCCTGCGGGAAATCTGGCCACGAACAGGATGCCAAGCACTGCAAGGCCTGCGGCCATGAACTGCTGCCTCCCAGCTAGGTTTGGAGTGAGCGAGACCCGGCTCAAGCTGCGCTCGCTTGGTCCAGCGGCTCCACTTCGTCATGGTTCAAACTTTTTAATTCGGGCCAGTGCAGTAAGTGTATCTGGCCCTGATGGTCTTCAGCCAATGCGGTACAGGACTCAACCCAGTCGCCAGTATTGAAATATTCAATTCCGTTGATTTGCTTGATGGCTGCATGGTGAATGTGGCCACAGATAACGCCATCAAATCCTTGCTTGGCCGCCGCGTAGGCCACTCCGTTTTCGTATTCTTCAATGTAGGTTTTTGCACGCTTGATGCGCGACTTGATAAAACTGGCCAAAGACCAGTAGCCCAATCCGTATTTGGCTCGCCAGCGGTTATAGCTGCGGTTGAGAAACATCAAAAGGTCATAGCCTTTATCGCCCAGGTATTTTAACCAGCGCTGTGCACGTGCGACGCCATCGAACTGATCACCGTGGATCACCAGCAGTCGGCGACCGTCTTTGGTGGTATGCACACAGCGATTGATCAGGCGAATGTTATCCAGGGCGTTATTGGCGTATTTGCGAAGAAACTCATCGTGATTGCCAGTGATGTAATGAATGGGTACGCCTTGTTTGGAGAGTTTTAAAATGCGTCGAATCAAGCGTGTGAATGAGCGTTGCCAGTAGACACCGTTTTGCATGCGCCAGCCATCGAGGATATCGCCGACCAGATATAACTCTTCAGCTTGGTGATGTTTTAGAAAATTGTTTAACAATTCGGCTTTGCAGTCTTTGGTTCCGAGGTGGACATCCGATATCCAAAGTGTGCGCCATTGGACCGGGCTCATACTGGGGCTGTGATTGCTCACGGGCATGCTGATCACCTTGCGTGATGTGAATCGCTATTTATTAGGCGGCAGCATGCGGTTTGAATATGACTGCACTGTGATGGAAATATGAACAGTTGATGACCGGCTTGGCAATTTCATCTTGTCGGTGGCTGTGAAATAATTCGCTTATTTCAGTAGTCCGCTCAATAACGGAGATTCCCGTGTCAAAAGAAGTTCAGGTTTCAGGTGAATACAGCCACCGTTTTGCCCCATTGGTAACAGCCTTTACCGAAAGTTTTCGGGCGCATGGGGATACTGGTGCGGCCTTGGCCTTGTATTACCGTGGAGAATTGCAGGCCGATATTTGGGCGGGCAAGCGTGATAAAAAAGATCTCCATGATTGGCAGGCCGATACCCGTGTCAATGTTTTCTCGGCTGGTAAGGCATTGGTTGCGGTCAGTTTATTGCAACAGTTGGAGCGTACCGGTCTGAATGTGGATACGCCCTTGAGGGACATTTGGCCGGAGTTTCAAAACCCTGAAGTAACCGTGCGTCAAGTGCTGTGTCATCGGTCGGGTTACAGTGCCTTTCAGGCGACCATGTCCGATGAGGCGATATACGATTGGGGGCAAGCCACTGCGCAGATCGCGAAGGAATCCCCCTGGTGGGCGCCGGGTCAGGCGCAGGGGTATTCTCCGATGTTGTTTGGTTGGTTGGGTGGCGAGTTGTGTCGACGCTTGGCGGGTGCTGAGCGATTTAATGATGTGGTGCAAGAAACCATCGTGCAACCGCTTGGGATCAGCGCAGGTTTCGGCTTGAGTGAGGAAGAGCAAAAAAACCTTGCTGATGTACGTGCACTGGAGAGCCGTTATGTACCTAAAGATGCGGCCAAGCTCATGACCATCTTCAAGGACGAACCCGGTGGCGTGACACAGAAAGCGTTTACCAATCCCATGTCGATTATGGTGGGCAGTAATTCTCAGGCCTGGCGCCAGGCACAGATTCCGGGAGGGAATGCTTGTACCAATGCCCGAAGTCTGGCGACGTTTTATCAGGCTCTGCTAGAGCCGGATAAGCTGTTGGGCGCAGATCTCTGCCTGCAGCTGCGAGCGCAGCAAAGTTACAGCGAGTGCGACAATGTTCTGAAAACCCCGTTGGGTTTTGGTTTGGGATTTATGTTGACCGATGCGCGTGATGAGCTGCGGTTTGGCTCCCCTGACAACAGTTTTGGTCATCCCGGAGCGGGAGGTTGTGTGGGATTTGCGGACCCAAATCGCGATATTGCTTTTGCTTACACGACGCGAGATATGGGGCAGAGCTTGTTGCTTGATCCGAGAGCCATTCGATTAATTGATGCGGCTTACGCCTGTCTATAACAGCACTGAGTGAATACCATGACAGCAGAAGATAAGTTTATTTTGGAAGCACAGGCGGAGCGCTTGGCCGAGTTGGAAAGTCGCCAGGCGTACGCCGAAGATACCATCAACCAGCTCAATGATGTGATTGCCCAGCAGGACAAAGAAATCAGCGCGCTGCAAATCCAGCTCACACACTTAGCCAAGAAAGTGGACGACATGCAATACGCTGTCGAGCAGGGTAGCCCCACTGGACATTCCCAGGAGCGGCCGCCGCATTATTAAGTTTGCGCCAGCTTAGCCTTTTTGATCTTCGATCATATTGTAAACCTGCCGCGTTTTCTCTTCTAAAATGGTGCTCAGGCGATAATTGCCGCGCGCCATTTTTTGCGCCAGTTTTAAATGATGCAGTGCTTTGTCGTAAATGCCGTTTAAAATAAAGTACTCCGCACGTGCTTGATGCAAATTCAAAATATCGCCCGTCAAACCGTGAATCTCTGCGAGCAGGTACCAGACATAGGTATCGTGTGGCCGCTGGCGGGAATGTTTCACCAGCAATTGCTCGCCGCGATGATACTGCCCGGACTCCATATACAATTCTGCCAGGCGCACGCTGATCGGGTGATTGTGCGGGTTCTTTTTCAGGGCCAATCGAAGATCCATTAACGCGCCATCATAATTACCTGCGGCGGCCGCCAAATCGGCTTTGGCAATGATATAGCTGACATGATTCGGATTACCTTCCAGCAAAATATCCAGCTGTTCTCCCGCTTTTTTGATGTCTTTCATCTCGATGTAGGACAGCAGTAAACCGTAACGGCTGGCTTCTGGAAGCAGGCTGTGACCTTCCAGTTCGCTGGCAAACGCTTTGGCGGCCTGGCTGGGTGTCTCTGAAAGAGCGAGACGAACCCGAGAGCGCATCAGGTGAAAATCGAGCGAAGGGGGGAGTGGCCTTTCCACGTAGCGGCGTGCCCGGTTACGGGTGTCGGCAATGCGTTTTTCAGTGACCGGGTGGGTCAGCAAAAATTCGGGTGGACGTCGGCTGAATTGTGTTGCCTTGAGCATCTGCTCAAACATTTCGGGTGCCTGGTAGGGATCCAGTCCTGCGGCGGCCATGGTCTGAATCCCGATTCGATCGGCTTCCTGTTCGTTTTGCCGGCTGAAGCGGAGTTTGGCATCAATGGCTGCGGCCTGGGTGGCCGATAGCGCGGCGAGGCCGGCATCACCGCTGGTGGTGGCAGCAATAACCAAACTGGTCATCAGTGCGGCCAGCATGGGCAGAGTGTTGCGCTGTTGTTGCTCGACGCCCCTGGCGAAATGTCGTTGACTTAAGTGCGCCAATTCGTGGGCGAGTACGGCGGATATCTGGCCTTCGCTTTGGGCGTAATTAAATAATCCGATGTGCACTCCGACGACCCCACCGGGCACCGCAAACGCGTTAAGTGTCGGGTTTTCTACCATGATGATGTCCAATTGCTTGCTGTGCAGTTCGCTGTGCTCTGCCAGCCTGGCCATCAGTTTTTCGGTGTAGTCGGCAAGTTGGGCATCGACGGAGGTTGGCACCTGGGCGCGAAAGGAGCGAGCCCAGGCCTGACCAAGCTTATATTCCTGTTGGGGGGATACAATGCCAGAGGTGGCGTCACCCAGGCTGGGCAATTGAATTTCCTTTTTCTGTGCGCTGATCGGGTTGGCGGCCAGTGCCAGGCTAATACTCAATGCCAGGCAGGCGATGGGCTTGCTCGAAATCCCCATAATTCTCTCTAATCACTATCGGCTTGTGCGTTGGTTTTTGACTATACCAAATATCCTAGAGTGGCAGTGCTAAGAAAAGTTCGCGTTTCCTAATCAATGAAAAAAGAGTGTCACTTCAAGGCAATGCTTGATATAACAGCGTACCGTTTGTCCTGGAGCGTTTCTCAATGGCGTATTCTCAATTTACGCAACTGGCCACCGAGGTCGATGCCAGGGGGCTGGATTGTCCATTGCCATTGCTTAAAATGAAGTTGGCCTTGAATGGCCTGGGCAGTGGCGAGTCGCTGGGACTGTTGGCGACAGATCCCGGATCCATGCGTGATATCAAAGCCTTTACCGATATCGCGGGCCATACATTATTGCTGGCCGAGAAGGACGGCAGTGACTATTGTTATGTCATTCAAAAGTCCTGAAACTCAGGGCGCCTGAGTCTGCACAGACTGAGTGATTGTTAGAGAAAGCTATGATTCGAATTTTTCAAAACTGGATGGCACGATACCTTGCCAGTGAAGAGGCAGTGTTGCTGCTGATTATTCTCGGCCTGGGTTTGCTGGTTGTTGTGACCATGGGGGGGATTCTGGCCCCTATGATTGCCAGCTTGATCATTGCGTTCTTGTTGCAAGGTGTGGTGCAGCGCCTGTGTAATTGGGGATTACCCCATATTGTCGCGGTCAATATTGCCTTTTTGTTGCTGGTCGGCCTGCTGTTGGCCGGTATCTTTATCCTGTTCCCGTTAATCTGGCATCAGACTGCGACCCTGTTTTCTGAAGTGCCCGGCATGCTCGCGGATTGGCAGAAGATCATGTTAGCGCTGCCGGAGAAATACCCTCAGTTCATCAGTGAGGAGCAGGTTGCGCAGATCGTGGCGGCGCTGGGCAGTAAGCTCGGAGGCTTCGGGCAGAGCGTGCTGTCGTTCTCTCTGGCTAAGGCGCCCGTGCTGATTGCGGTGCTGGTGTACTTGATTCTGGTGCCTATTCTGGTGTTTTTCTTCTTGAAGGATGCTGGCGAAATCCGTTCTTGGATGTCGTCGTTCTTGCCGCGTAAGCGCCCGGTCATGAGCCGAATCTGGCATGAGATGAATATTCAAGTGGCGAATTATGTGCGGGGCAAGGTGATTGAGATTCTGATCGTGGGCGGCGTGAGCTTTGTCTGCTTCCAGTTTTTAGGCCTGAACTACGCGCTGCTACTTGCGTTGGGTGTTGGGCTTTCTGTGCTGGTGCCATATATTGGCGCAGCTGTTATCACACTGCCGGTGGCCATGATTGGTTTCCTTCAGTGGGGCTGGAGCAGTGAGTTTTACTACCTGATGATTGCCTATGGCATTATTCAGGCGCTCGATGGCAATGTGTTGGTGCCTCTGCTATTTTCCGAAGCGGTTAATCTACACCCGGTGGCCATTATTCTTGCCGTGCTGGTGTTCGGTGGCATTTGGGGGTTCTGGGGGGTGTTTTTTGCGATCCCGCTGGCGACCTTGATCAAGGCCGTTTTGAACGCCTGGCCAGTGGCGAATGAAGAATTACGAGAGCAGGAAGAGGCGTCAGAAGTCTTGTAGTGACTGTGTTGCCGATTTGTAGTTTATTTACACGGGGGGCTTGGCCGTCTTGGCCATAACCTGGGGCTTTTCGGCTTTTTCTTGGCCAAAACAGCGACCAATCTTTAAATTTCCGCCTTATTTTTGTAGTATTGCTACATTAAATTAACGTTGCGCACAGAATACCAGCTTTGTGCGCCATTTTTTAGGCTATTCGCTGCACATTTCGTCAAGCAGCGAATGATTTTTTGCCTATACTCTGTTCACCTCGACATATATTTGCCCAAAAGGCCAAGGGAGACATAGATGCAAGAAGATATCGATGCCCTCGAAACCAAAGAGTGGCTGGATGCTTTGCACTCAGTAATTCGTCATGGCGGGAAAGAGCGCGCCGCTTTCCTGTTACGACAGCTCGCCGAGCGTGCCAGTGAGCACGACGTAAAATTGCCTCACGCAATTGTTACCCCTTATCGCAACACCATCTCACCTGCCAAAGAAAAGCGCATGCCTGGCGATTTGTTCATGGAGCGTCGTATTCGTTCTTTGATTCGCTGGAACGCCATGGCGATGGTGATGCGTGCAAACGACAATGACGAAGGTCTGGGTGGGCACATCTCTTCTTTTGCATCTGCAGCAACACTATACGACGTCGGTTTTAATTACTTTTTCCACGGCGGTGACGGTGAGGAAGAAGGTGATTTGATTTATTTTCAGGGTCACTCTGCGCCGGGCATGTACGCCCGCTCTTATCTGGAAGGTCGCTTTAACGAAGATCAGCTGGACAACTTCCGTCGCGAAGTCGATGGTGCGGGTTTGTCTTCCTATCCTCACCCTTGGTTGATGCCGGACTACTGGCAGTTCCCGACCGTATCCATGGGCCTGGGTCCGATTCAGGCGATTTACCAGGCACACATCATGCGTTATCTGTCGGCGCGTGACTTGGCCAAGCGTGGCAATCGTAAGGTTTGGGCGTTCCTGGGTGACGGTGAAACCGATGAGCCGGAATCTCTGGGTGCAATCTCCCTCGCCGGTCGCGAGAAACTGGAAAACCTCATTTTTGTGATCAACTGTAACCTCCAGCGTCTGGATGGCCCGGTACGTGGTAATGGCAAGATCATTCAGGAACTCGAAGGTGTGTTCCGCGGCGCCGGCTGGAACGTGATTAAAGTGGTTTGGGGCCGATTGTGGGATCAGCTGTTGGAAAAAGATACCAATGGCTTGTTGCAAAAGCGTATGGATGAAGTCTGTGACGGTGAATTGCAAAACTATAAGGCCAACGGTGGCGCTTATACCCGTGAACACTTCTTCGGCAAGTATCCCGAGTTGCTGGAGTTGGTTAAAGACCTGTCCGACGACGACATTATGAATTTGAACCGCGGGGGTCATGATCCATTCAAGGTCTACGCGGCGTATAAACAAGCGGTTGAGCACAAAGGCCAACCTACGGTGATTCTGGCCCAAACCGTAAAAGGTTACGGTATGGGTGCTTCCGGTGAGGCGGCAAACGAGACGCACTCGGTTAAAAAGCTGGATATCGACAGTTTGAAGCGTTTCCGCGATCGCTTTGGTATTCCAATTTCCGATGAAGAATTGAAACACGTTCCTTATTACCGTCCCGCGCCGGATTCTCCAGAAATGGTGTACATGCGTAAACGTCGCGAGGAGCTAGGTGGTCAATTGCCACGCCGTCGACCGACGTTTGAAGAGCTGAATGTGCCGAGCCTCGACGCGTTCAAGGCTCAGTTGAAAGGCACTGGCGAGCGCCAGATTTCAACGACCATGGCGTTTGTTCGAATTCTGTCTTCATTGGTGAAAGACAAAAATATGGGCCAGCGTGTTGTTCCTATCGTTCCCGATGAGGCGCGCACCTTTGGTATGGAAGGCATGTTCCGCCAGTTGGGTATTTATTCTTCTGCGGGCCAGAAATACACGCCTCATGATCACGATCAGATCATGTACTACAAGGAAGACAAAAAAGGCCAGATTCTGGAAGAGGGCATCAACGAAGCAGGCGCGATGTCGGCCTGGATTGCAGCGGCAACGGCCTACAGCAACAGCAACTGCCCAATGGTGCCGTTTTATATTTTCTATTCCATGTTTGGTTTCCAACGTATTGGTGACCTGGCCTGGGCTGCGGGTGATTCCCAGGCGCGAGGATTTTTGATTGGCGCCACCGCGGGCCGCACGACATTGAATGGTGAAGGTTTGCAGCATCAGGATGGCCATTCCCATGTGCTGGCGAACACCATTCCAAACTGTAAAAGTTATGACCCCGCCTTTTCTTACGAACTGGCAGTGATCATTCAAGACGGTTTGAAGCGCATGTTTGGTGATAAGGAAAATTGTTTCTATTACATCACCACCATGAATGAAAACTACGCTCATCCCGATATGCCAGCGGGTGCCGAAGAAGGCATTATCAAAGGTGCGTATCTGCTGAGTGAAGGCAAGTTGCCAAAAGGCAAAAAACAGAAGCCTCGCGTGCAACTGATGGGCGCTGGTTCCATTTTGGGTGAAGTGCGAGAAGCGGCCGTATTGTTGAAAGACGATTTTGGTGTTGAGGCGGACATCTGGAGTTTGACCAGCATCAATGAATTAACGCGCGATGGCCAAGCGGCCGAGCGTTGGAATATGTTGCATCCAGAAGAAGAGGCCAAACAGCCTTACATCACTCAGCAGCTGACCGATCGTCAGGGGCCTGTGGTCGTCGCTACAGATTATTTGAAGACCTATGCCGAGCAGTTACGTGCTTATATTCCAGGTGATTACAAGGTGCTCGGTACCGAAGGTTTCGGTCGCAGTGATACGCGCGCGAAATTGCGTCACTTCTTTGAGGTTGATCGCTACTTTGTCACGGTTGCAGCGCTGAAATCCTTAGCCGATCGCGGCGATGTGGATGTCGCTGTGGTCACTAAAGCCATCAAGAAATATGGTATCGACCCGAACAAAGTCGACCCGTGTTTGGTTTAAGGAGGTGTGGATATGAGCATTGAAACATTATCTGTACCTGACCTGGGTGGCGCCAGCGACGTTGAAGTTATTGAAGTCAGCGTAGCGGTTGGTGATGAACTGGAGCTGGAACAATCCATTGTGGTTCTGGAAACGGATAAAGCCACGATGGAAGTTCCTTGCACCAAAGCCGGCAAGGTTACCGCTGTTCACATTGCCGAGGGTGCCAAACTCAATGAAGGCGATGCCCTGGTGGATATTGAAGTGGCCGCCGGTGATGCTGCACAGAGTGCGGCGGAAGAACGTGTGGCTGAACCTGAGGCGGTTGTTGAGGAAGCCGTCGCTGCGGAACCGGCTCCTGCGCCCGTCGCCGAAGCCGCCGTGGAAAGTGAAGTTGACATTATTGTGCCCGACCTTGGTGGCGCTGAAGATGTTGACGTTATTGAAGTGTGCGTTGCGGCAGGTGACGAGGTTGCCGAGGGTGATTCGTTAATTGTCCTGGAAACCGACAAGGCTTCCATGGAAGTGCCCGCTGAGCATGCTGGTACCATCGTTTCGATTTCAGTAAGCGAAGGCGGCAAGGTGAACAAAGGCCAAAGCATTGGCCGTATGACCACCTTGGCAACTGAAGCGGCACCAAGCACGGCCAGCCCTGAACCGGCAGCAGATACCGCGACGAGTACTTCATCAGCACCGAGTGAGCCGAGTGAAACCAAACTCGCTCCGCCGCCCGCAAAAATAGCGGCCATTGAAGATGGCCCGGAGACAGCGTTTTATGCCGGCCCTGCGGTACGCCAGTTGGCACGCCAGCTGGGCGTAGAATTGACGGACGTGAAAGCCAGTGGTCCTCGTGGGCGTTTAAGCAAGGAAGACGTGCGCAACCACGCCAAGACAATCATTGAGGATGTGACATCCGGTAAGTTGTCTTCCGGTGCGGGTATCCCAGCCATTCCAGATGTGGATCACAGCCAGTTTGGTCCGATCACGATTGAGCCACTCAGCAAGATTGCCAAGATCACCGCTGAGAACATGAGCCGCAACTGGTTGAATGTTCCTCATGTGACACAGTTTGATGATGCGGATATCACCGAGTTGGAAGTCTTCCGCAAGAGCATGAAGGCTGAAGCCGAAAAACGCGGGAGCAAGCTGACGCCGTTGCCGTTTTTGATTAAAGCGGTTGCCGCCACTCTGCGTGCTGAGCCAAGCTTTAATGTGTCCCTGCATAGCGATGGCGAAAACCTTGTGCGCAAGGACTATGTGCATATTGGTATCGCCGCCGATACGCCTCGAGGCTTGCTGGTTCCTGTATTGCGGGATGCTGACAAAAAAGGTTTATGGCAAATTGCTGATGAAGTGAATGAGTTGATTGGCAAAGCGCGAGATGGCAAATTGATGCCGAGAGATATGCAGGGAGCGTGCTTCACTATTTCCAGTTTGGGGGCCATGGGTGGGAAAGGTTTTACGCCAATCGTTAATGCCCCGCAAGTCGCGATCATGGGAGTGTCCAAAGCGTCGATTCAACCAGTGTGGGATGGCAAAGAGTTTCAACCAAGACAAATGCTGCCATTGTCCCTGAGTTATGATCATCGAGCTATCAATGGTGCAGATTGCGGTCGCTTCTTTACTCATCTAGTGGCTACGCTGAGCGATATTCGACGCTTGTTACTGTAGCAATTTTGGCAAATTCTCTTTTGCACTTTGAAACCAGGCCTGGGCCTGGTTTTTTTATGGGTCCAGATTTACGATTCTGAAGAGTTTGGGGAATTCAGCCGCTATTAAGTGGTCTGACAGGATTATGGCGTTTATTCATTTTGGGAAGGAGTGTTCGATGAGAATTCTATTGAGCTTGTTATGTGTTTGTTTGGTGTCAGCGGTTTCGGCCGAAGAACTCAATTACAATGTGGTCAACATCAGTGCCAGTGCAAAAACAGAGTTGGCAAATGATCTGATGGAAGTGACCTTGAGCAGCTTTCATCAAGACGATAAATCTGAACGAGCGGCTGGCCAGGTTAATCGTGATATGTCCTGGGCGATCGATTTATTGAAACGTAGTTCGGCCGTAAAATATAAAACTACGGGCTACAATACCTATCCGAATTACAGTCGAAACAATCGCATCACTTCCTGGACATCGAGCCAGCGTGTTGTTATTGAGAGTGCAGATTTTGATGCCCTGGGTGATGTGCTGACTAAGTTACAAGAGCGTTTGAAGATGGAGTCCATGCGCTTTACGACCAAAGATGACACCCGCGACAGTGTGCAAGATGACTTGACAGTAAAAGCTTTGAGTGCCTTTAAGCACAAAGCAAAATTGATTCAGAAAGCGATGGAAGCCAAGAGTTATCGCATTGTGAATATGTCCGTTGATCAGCAAGGACACTACAACCCTCCTGTGTCCTATGCGCGTGCTGAAATGAAATCGATGTCCATGTCGGACGTGGCGCCGGTTGCAATGGAAGCCGGTGAATCAACAATTAGCACCCAGGTCCGAGGTTCGATTCAACTGGTTTACTGATCGTACGTCATTTTTCAGGGAAGCGGGGGCGGTGCGCTAGCGAATGACCGCGCGGCCCCAATAATTAAAGCCCAGAACCTTGGGAGTGGACGGCAAGTAAGCACTGTCTAATTGCTTAATTTGAAAGCCACTGTCACTGATCATCTCGACGATAGGGCGGTTCATATTGCAGCCGCCTGCAAACTTTTTCCACGTTGGGTTATAACGATCTTGCCGGGCTCGAATGTTGTGGTCAGGTGCGCGGCCATGTTCGGCAAACAGTAGATCACCCCCCGGTTTTAACACGCGCCGCATTTGTTCCAATGCCTGCTGCCAACCCGGAATGGTACACAGTGTAAAAGTCAGTACGATCGAGTCTGCACTATTATCGTCCAATGGGATTTCTTCGCCAGGAAGGTCCAGCCATTCGACATTGATCGGGGATTTCGCGAGATTCTTTTGCGCCTTCTCACGCATGCCTTCCGAAGGCTCGAGTCCCCATACCATTTCAATATTGTCGGTGTCGTAGTAAGGAAGGTTCAAGCCTGAGCCCATACCTATTTCCAGTACGCGGCCATGGGCCTTAGGGACGATTTTTCGACGTTGATAACGAACGGGTTTCGTATTGCAGGCCAAATCCAGCAGGTGCGGGAGGAGATATCTGTCGTAAACGCTCATGCTACCGCCTTTATTATTGTTTAGGGTAATGGGCTTTCAAATCTTCGGTTTTGCCATCCGTCTGCCGTGTTGTGAGTACAGTGGCTTGTGGTAAATATAGCATAGCTGGCCAAGACGACAGTGACATGACGTTTATCTTTCTATGACCGATCCTTTCCACAGGTCCAGTTGCTGAATGCCTTCTGACATCGGTATGAGAGGGAAGCATTCGTCGCGTAGATAGTGAATAAACTTCAAGGTTCGGAAACCATCAAACCAAGTGTGAAATTCTCTCTCGAATTGCTCTGTCTTGACGTGTTGTTGTTCCAGGTGTCGCCTAAATTTTTTCGCTCCCAGGGTTTTCAGCGCTGACAGGATGATTGCCTCGCCTTGTTCTTCGATGATGATTTCAAAAGCACTATCCAGCAGAGTTTTCAAGTGGGCAAAACACTGGGGGTGATAGGATGGAAAATCGTCATGGCTGACCTGCTGCGCCAAAATGCCGCTGACGGCGGGGCCGGTACCAAATGGTGCTCGCTGAGACAGGCGAGATTCGATACTGATGACTTGAGAGTCAAGTTGACAAATATACCCAAGCTTGGCGAGTTTGTTCAGCAGGTAAAAATCTTCTCCGGCGGCTCGGCAAGGAAAACCTCGCACCTCGCAGTAGGCTTCCACATCAAATGCCAGGCAGGAACCGATAGTGTAGAAGTCATAAGGTGAGCCAGCCCAGTTCAGCCCGTCTCGGTAATAGTGCAGGCTTTGCTCGTAGAGCCGTGTGGCCGCGTGAACGTCGTGCTTTGTCTGTTCAGTCAGTGTGTTGTTATTGCAGGGGCTGTGTTGAAACGAAAAATGAGCCGCGACAATGCGTTTTCCATGTGCAGGTTTTAGACCGGAAAGCTGCTTGTCGTTGGGCGCCGTGGGTGTGATGAAATAGTTTGTCGGCCATCGGCAATCGGCATCGCTGCTGTAAATCCAACGACGTCGGATAAAACCATCGATCATCAGCTTAGCGGCAATATCCGCTGCGATCTTTCTGGCTAAGCCAACGCCCTGATGTTCAGGGATTTGCCGCCCCGGGCTGAAGCGATCAATCAATAATAAGGCGCTGTTGTTGCGCCATTGAATCAATTTCAGATGATCATGTTCCCAAACCAGCGAGCCGCTGTTCAGTCCTTGCTGCCACAAGGTTTGGTTGGCGGGGCTGCCTTCAGAGCTTTCGGCCTGATTGATAATCAGCAGTAGCAGAGTGCCAGTGTGTTGTTCACAGAAATTTTTACAATGTTTGATTAATTCTGGAGCTTCATCCTTGGCGGGAATTAGCATGGCCTGTTGGAAAACAGTTGGCCACAGCGCCAGCAATTTACTTTCTGTTTCGGCGTATCGCTCAAGGTATTGCCGCACACTTTTTTTCATCGTGTTTGATGGCGCTTAGTGCAGGGCTGATCGGATGGGTAAGCGAGCAACGATGTCGGCTTCGATGTCCAGTAGTTCGCTCAGCCGGTCGGCAACGATGTTCTGGGGGAAATACAAACAAGCCAAATCTTCAAACAAACTGTCATGCTTGGCTTCGCTGGCCGCGATGTTGTGGTAGAACTTCTTGAGGCTCCCCTCGGGTAAGGCTTCCGCGACCATGGAAAATCGTTCGCAGCCGCGAGCTTCAATTACGCTGCCTAATAACAGTCGATCCAAGAAATAGGCATCGCTGCCCTTGCGAATGGATTTTCGAAACTCGTTAACATAGGCGTCTTTGCTGTCAGCCTGCAAAGTCAGACCACGCTCATGCATGATTTTCACGACCTGTTTGAAATGCACCATTTCCTCAATGCTTAAATCAATCATGGCATTAACCAGTTCAACGCGATCGGGGTAATGGCTTAGCATCGAGTTGGCCATACCGGCTGCCTTTTTCTCGGCTGCAGCATGGTCAATCAAAAAACTGTCCAGGTCCTGCATGACGGCATCGGTCCAGTCGCTGGAGGTCGCAAAGCGTAATTTGCTCATGGCGGGTGAATATCCTTGGGACTCAAAAGGGGCATTATAGCCAGTTGCCGGGTAAATTTGCGCTGGCGTGAATGACCGATTTATCGAAATGGCTGCTTTATCCACCCTCTGGCTCTATAATGGGCGGCAATTCAGTGGACGCTTAGATGGTGTCAGGTTCTTATGTATCCACCTGACGGCCCGAGATGTATCCAATTGTGCATAATCTGTACTGTAAAGGTGAAATAATGATTATCAAACCAAAAGTTCGCGGCTTTATTTGCACCAATGCTCATCCGAAAGGCTGTGCAGCCCATGTGAATCAGCAAATCGAATACATGAAGGCTCAAGGGCCTATTGATGGTGCGGCGAAAAAGGTTCTCGTGATTGGTTGTTCGACAGGCTATGGTCTGGCCTCACGTATTGCCGCGACCTTTGGGTCGGGTGCGGATACCTTGGGGGTGTGCTTCGAGAAGCCTCCTACTGAGCGCAAAACGGCGTCCGCAGGTTATTACAATACAGCAGCTTTCCATCAAGCGGCCAAGAGTGCCGGCGCTTATTGTGAAACCATTAATGGTGATGCGTTCTCCAATGAGTGCAAGGCTCAAACCATCGATATGATCAAGGCGGATCTTGGAAAAGTTGACTTGGTGGTCTACAGCTTGGCGTCGCCACGACGTACAGATCCCACCACTGGCGTGACCCACAACTCTACCTTGAAGCCAGTAGGTCAGAGCTATACGGCAAAGAATCTGAATACTGATACTTTGAAAATTTCCGACATCACCCTGGAACCTGCGAACGAAGAAGAAATCGCGAATACGGTGAAGGTGATGGGCGGTGAAGATTGGGAAATGTGGATGCAAGCCCTGGCCGATGCGGATGTGTTGGCTGATGGTGCAAAAACCGTTGCTTACACCTACTTGGGCGAAAAGTTGACCTGGCCAATTTATGGCCATGCGACTATCGGTAAGGCGAAAGAAGATCTGGATCGCGCCGCCAAGGCGATTATTGATCAGCACAATGGTTTGTCCGTTCAGGCAAATGTCGCGGTGTTGAAAGCGGTTGTTACCCAGGCGAGCTCGGCGATTCCTATTATGCCTCTGTACATTTCCTTGATGGCGAAGGTTATGAAAGAAGAGGGCAGCCATGAAGATTGTATCGAGCAGGCGCATCGTTTGTTCACTGAGTGTTTGTACAATGAGTCTCCGCGTTTAGACGACGGCAATCGTTTCCGTGTTGACGACAAGGAGCTGCGTCCCGAGACCCAGGCGAAAATTGAAGCACTGTGGCCACAGGTTACCGAAGAGAATTTGTTCGAGCTGACGGACTTTAAAGGCTACAACGAAAACTTCCTGCGTCTCTTCGGGTTTGGCTTGGAAGGTGTGGATTATGATGAGGATGTCGATACGATTGTGGATGTCGAGCTTAAATAAGCCCATCTGAGAATGACATAAACCACTTAACGGCCGGCCATCCCGGCCGTTTTGCTGTGTGCCAGGATATTTTATGCTTGGTGACAAATAGATAAGTCTGAGTGATTAAAATGGCCCAACTGGAATCAAAACTGCTTGAGATCGACATCGAGCCCGGCGCTGTCAGCGAAATCAGCCCATTATTGCGCCGTGTAACGGCACCCAATCCGAGCGTGATGACCGGGCCTGGTACCAACGCCTACATCGTTGGTCGACAGGAGCTTGCCGTTATCGACCCTGGGCCAAGCATCAGCAGTCATGTGTCGGCCATGCTCGAAGCCTGTGAAGGCGCTCAACTGCGTTGGATTATTGTTACCCATACCCACCCCGATCATTCTCCGGCTGCCATGTTGCTGGCCGAAGCGACCGGCGCGGAACTGGTGGGAGCCACGATTGAAAATGATGGCCATCAAGACACCAGTTTTAAAGCAGACAAGGAACTGAACGATGGTGATGTGTTTGCCAACGATGAATTTCGTTTGCGCGCGGTTCATACGCCGGGCCATGTCGGCAATCATTACTGTTTTTTTCTCGAAGAAGAAAAAACCCTGTTTACGGGGGATCACATCATGCAGGGCACAACGGTGGTTGTGATTCCTCCGAGTGGTGATATGGCTGAGTACCTGCATTCTTTGGAAAAGCTCAAAGTCCTGCACGCAGAGAAACTCGCACCGGCCCATGGTCATGTGATGCTGGAACCTAATTCTGTAATTCAAGGTTTGATTGATCATCGCTTGGCTCGGGAAGCAAAAGTGCTTGCCGCGTTTGAACAGCACGGCTCAGGTAATTTGGATCAACTGTTGCCGCTGGTTTACGACGACGTCGACCCGAAGGTCCTGCCTGTTGCCAAAATTGCGCTGTGGTCGCATCTTCTAAAATTGGAAACCGATGGTCGTGCGACCAAGCAGGTGGGCGATTCAATTGAACAGGAAATTTGGTCGCTGGTCGGCGCCTAATAGGTGATTAATCGGCGAGGCGAAACCGCTCACGGCGCGGTGAATACATTCAGCACAGAGCTGCTACGGAGAACACATCAATGAAGTATCGTCAGTTGGGAAACACCGACATCAATGTCAGCTTAATCTGTCTCGGAACCATGACTTATGGTGAACAGAACACTCAGGATGAAGCGTTTGAGCAAATGGACTACGCCTTTGAGCAGGGGGTGAATTTTTTTGACGCAGCTGAAATGTATCCGGTCCCACCAAAACCCGACACCCAGGGCAGCACCGAGGTCATGG
This sequence comes from Pseudoteredinibacter isoporae, assembly GCF_040372805.1. GTDB lineage: Bacteria > Pseudomonadota > Gammaproteobacteria > Pseudomonadales > Cellvibrionaceae > Pseudoteredinibacter > Pseudoteredinibacter isoporae_A. The sequence continues at coordinate 228,802 of NZ_BAABWJ010000003.1, read as the reverse complement.
TGGGCAACTGGATTAAGGAACGGGGACTGAGAGACCAGATTGTTCTCGCGAGCAAGGTAACGGGGCGCGGCGACAACAATCCTGGAATGGAGCATGTTCGTGGTGGCCCGCGCCTAAGTGCGGCGCATGTTCAACAGGCTTGTGAGGGTTCTCTTGAGCGCTTGCAAACCGAAATGATCGACCTGTATCAGGTGCATTGGCCTGAGCGTCCTGCCAATTTTTTTGGGCAGCTTTGCTATCGCCATCGGGAAAGTAATGATGACATTGCGATCCATGAAACTCTGGAAGCGCTCGCAAAATTGGTTGAGCAGGGCAAGGTGCGTTATATCGGGCTGTCCAACGAGACTCCTTGGGGAATGATGGAATACTTGCGTTTGGCAAGAGAATACAAATTGCCCAGCGTGGTCAGCATTCAGAACCCGTATAATTTGTTGAATCGCAGCTTTGAGGTGGGGCTGGCGGAAATGTCGATCCGTGAAAACGTGGGTTTACTGGCCTACTCACCACTGGCGTTCGGTGTATTGAGTGGCAAGTATCTGGGGGGCAAGCGCCCGGATGGTGCACGCCTGACTTTGTACGAGCGCTTCTCGCGTTACACCAACCCTCGCGCGACTGAAGCTACGGAAGCGTACGTGGCTCTGGCGCAGGAGCTGGGCCTGGACCCGGCTCAGATGGCATTGGCCTTCGTCAATCAGCAACCTTTTGTGCACAGCAATATCATCGGTGCCACCACCATGGAACAGCTGCGCAGTAATATCGCGAGTGTGGACGTCGAGTTGGACAAGGAGAGTTTGAAGGCGCTGGATAAAATCCATGGGGAGTACCCTATTCCGGCACCCTAAGCCTCGAATATAGAGCGGTCTATATGGCCGCCTATTTGTGGGAGGAGCCTTGGGCTCCTTTTTTTGTTTCGGGGTATTTGGCTGGTCTTTTTGCTTGAACGCGCAGACGGTTAGGCCGTTTCTCGCCGGGATCATCGAGGATTGTCTTCCTGGCTCTCACATTGTGCACAAATTACACTTACAAATTCCCCCGCAACGCGTCGCAAGTCTTGTGCCAAGGCTGGGGCACCAGTACCATTACCGCTTTGCCATTTCGTAGCCGGAGTAAAGAATGATTCAAGGTAGTTTGGTTGCCCTCGTCACCCCAATGGATGCCGCTGGCAACTTGGATTGGGACAGCCTCGCCAAACTGGTGGAATGGCATGTTGAGCAGGGTACCAACGCGATCGTGGCGATGGGGACAACAGGTGAATCAGCGACGTTGGCCGTCAGTGAACATATGGCGGTAGTAAAAGCTGTGATTGACCAAGTGGCGGGCCGTATTCCAGTGATTGCCGGCACGGGCGCCAACAGCACCTCAGAAGCGGTGGAGTTGACCAGTCAGGCGAAAGAGTTGGGTGCGGATGCCTGTTTGTCTGTAACCCCTTATTACAATAAACCCACCCAGGAAGGCTTGTATCAGCATCATCGTCACATTGCCGAAGCCGTAGAGATTGACCAGATCCTGTACAATGTGCCCGGTCGCACAGGTGTGGACATGCTGGCCGATACTGCGTTGCGTCTGGCTGAAGTGGATAATATCGTCGGCATTAAGGAAGCGACGGGTGATATGGCCCGCGCCAAAGCCATTATCGATGGAAAGCCTGAAGGTTTTGCGGTGTACTCTGGTGACGACGAAACCGCAGTAGAATTGATGCTCTTGGGTGGTCATGGCGATATCAGTGTAACAGCGAACGTTGCTCCGAATCTGCTGTCCAAACTTTGCCAATTGGCCATCAATGGCCAGGTTGAGGAAGCTCGCCAGTTACAGAATGAACTGATGCCTCTGCATCAGGCTATGTTCGTTGAGTCCAACCCGATACCCGTAAAGTGGGCGGTCGCCGAAATGGGCTTGATGCAACATGGCTTGCGTTTGCCCATGACGCATTTGGCAGAACAATATCATGCCCAGGTGCGTGAAGCGCTCAGCGCATTAAAGTAGGTTTTTAAGGTGGCTTTGAATGATGGAGCCACTTGGCTGAACGTTTCAGCTCACACAGTACAGCGAATAGAACAATAAGCGCCTTGTTATAGGCCCCTAATGAAAGATAAGCAGGTAATCATGTATACAAGACCCTTTAAGCCCCTGTTAATGGCGGCGGCTATCGTAGCTATCAATGGCTGTAGTTACATCACCGGGGATGAGGGAATGTTTCGTGATCGCGCGAAGGACTATCAGGAAGCGGTAGAAATCCCGGCCATGAAAATGCCTGAGCAGGTGGATCAAGCGTCGACTCAGGAACTGTATGTGATTCCGCCTGTGGCGAAAGTGAACGCCGAAGAGGATGAAGAAATCACGGCTCTTGATTTTGCCGTGCCCCGCCCATTACCTCTGGGTGCCAGTGCATTCGGTGAGCATGTCAAAATTCAGAAACTGGCGGATCGTCGCTGGATTCTGGCCGGTTTACCTCCAAGTGAAATCTGGCCCAAGGTACGCCACTTCCTGGGCAGCAACGGCCTGCGCGTGGTGTACACCGATGCCATTAACGGGGTGATCGAAACAGGTTGGTTGCAGTTTAAAGAATCGACTGATACGAAAGACCGTTACCGAATTCAGATGGAGCAGGGTGTTCAACCTGACAGCACTGAAATTCATATTCTGCACTTGAGCGTTCCTTCTGAAGTGAAGGGCGATGGACAAGTGAATTGGCCCAAACGTTCTATCAATGCCGAGCGTGAAGCCTGGCTGGTTGATGAACTGGCTGCCAACCTCGCTGCTCAAGGGGATTCTGGGGGGGCGACATCGCTGCTGGCACAGACCATCGGTGGGGGCGCCAAAATCGCCATTGTTGATATCGATCGCGAGCCTGTGTTGAGCATGGCATTGGGCTTGACTCGTGCCTGGGCGACGCTAGGACATGCGGTGACTCAACAGGGAATGGTGCGTTACGACGAGAACGCCAATACTGGTGTGTACTACATCAACTTTGGTCAAACCAAGGCTGATGCCGAAGATGAAGGGTTCTTCTCTCGCTTGTTCAGTTTTGGCAGCGATGACGACGAAACGGAAATTCCGGTGACGGAAGAGATTGCCGCTAAATCGCCTTACACCCTGAACGAAATTCTGAGCAATCTGCCATTGCAAGAGGCGGATGTTGCCGCGTTGTTCCCGAAATTGGAACTCTCCGACGAAGCTCGCAAGCTGGAAGACGTGCCGGGTTATCTGCTCATTATCGCGGGTCAGGATAACGATTTGCAGGTGCATATTCGCGATGCGTATGGTCACCGCCTGCCGCGCAATGAAGCTAGAGATCTCCTGAAACACATTCGTCGTAATCTGATTTAATGCTGGAGCTGATGTGAGGTTTGCATCTCTCGGCAGTGGAAGCCGTGGCAATGCCACGGTGATCCAAGCCGGCAACAGCTGTGTTTTGATGGATTGCGGTTTCACCATCAAAGAAACCGAACGACGCCTCGATTTGCTTGGGCTGATGCCCAAAGACCTCGATGCGATTGTTGTGACCCACGAGCACAGTGATCACTTGAAGGGGGTTCCGGCCTTCGCGCGACGCTACGATTTGCCTACCTATATGACACCGGGCACTTTTCGGGCAAGAGATCTCGGCAAACTCCCCAAGCTTCATTTGATTGAAAACTATCAGTCCTTTAGCGTAGGCGATATAGATATCGAGCCGGTTGCTGTCCCTCATGATGCCCGTGAGCCCGCGCAGTTTATTTTTACTTTTGAAGACATGCGCTTGGGAGTATTGACCGATTTGGGTAATGTCAGTGCGCATGTCGAAAAGTGCTATCAACATTGTGACGCCTTACTGCTGGAAGCGAACCATGATTCCATGATGCTGGCGATGGGCCCTTATCCCATGTCTCTGAAAGATCGTGTAGGTGGTCCCTGGGGACATCTGAATAATCAGCAGGCGTTGCGTTTTGTACAATCATTGGATTTAGATCGATTGAAGCAGTTGGTCATCGCTCACATCAGCGAAAAAAACAATGCGGTAAGTAAAGTGCAGGACGTGTTTCAGAGCATCAGTGAGCAATTGGAAGACATTCAATACGCTACCCAAGATGCCGGCTTTGATTGGGTAACAATGACTAAACGTGCAACACCGGCCGAACCTGCCGCGGCGGTAGCCCAATCCAAATAGCGTGGTTCGATACGCTTGATGGGCAGCTCGGCATGAGGTACAACTCGGCCCGAGCCTTTCGATAACAGGGATTAGAGGAGGAATGCGAATGAGCTCAGTTGTACGCCCATCCAGCCTCTTGAGAAAACTGTTAAAGACCGTCGGTCTATTGTGTTTTGTGATCGTTCTCATAGTGCTCTTCGCGCTCTATGCTGTGACCCAGCGCAGTGATTGGACTGCATCGGTATTGCAACACTGGCAAACCGATATCACGAAATTGCGTTACGCCCCTTTTTCATTTTCCCGAGAGAACACAAGCTGGGTGTTTTCCAGCGCCCAGTTTTCCATGGATTGGCAGAGCCAGCAGGTTCGCAGTGAGCAGCTGACCATACGGCTGCCAGCTTGGGCACTTTGGCCGGAAACCATAAACATTGGGCACTTATCCATAGTGAATGAAGCTCCTTTGGCCGCATCTGGAGAGGCTGAAACACAAGGCGAAGCAACTGCTCCATTCAACCCCTATCAGGAATTGCAAAAATTGGGGGAGATTCAAGCCTTCGAGCTGACCATCGAACACCTCAAGCTTCAGCAAGGGCAGAATCATTTTCAGGGACGAGCACAGTGGCAACATCAGGAGCGTGATCGTATCCGCCTGTCAGGCCGCGCCGACTTGCCCGAGTTTTCCGACACCGCGATTGCATTTTCCACTGAGTTGAATGTTGCCTCGCAGAACGACCGCCTTTCTTTTGAACTTGAGTCCCAATTGCGAGAGGCACTCACCATGCGCTTGAACGGGAGCAGTACCGGGGCAAATCAGGCCTGGGATGTCCAATGGCAAGCAGAATGGTCAAATAAAGCGCTGCTGGCCATTGTGCAGGAAATTCAGGCAATGCCTTTGGATATCAAACTGGACGGCGACAACCTCCATGCTGAAGGGCAGCTCAGTATCGGCTCCAACATGAATCTTATTTCGGCGACGGCCAATCTGAATGCATTTGCGGACCAAGGGGTTGATATCAATTATGACGGTCTGCGCTTTCCATTGATCCTAAATATGCCCGAGCGCACCCGACTCGAATGGCGTGATCAACAGGCACAGATTGAAATGGGCACGTTGACCCTCGATTTGGATGCCCCAGATTGGGGGCAGCATCATGTTCAGCTCGAAGGGAAAACGGCCTGTCATTCTGGCCCTTGTGCGTTTGAATTCTCGATTGATTCCCAAGCACTGAATGTACGAGCCCTGGAAAAAATAATCACCTTGCCCGAGCTGGAAGCGGTGTTACGAAGTTGGCAATGGCGCGGTGAGTTGAATCTGGATGTGTCTGAAAAAACGGCCTCCTTGGTCGGACAATCAAACGCACATGTGGAGGCTATTCGTTTTGGCAACAATCGGCTGAGTGCACTTGGCTTGTCGATTGATGAGATGACCGCCAGCCTCGTTCTCTCTGACAGTTCACCCCGCATTCAGTTGAATGTACCGACACTGGATATTGTGGTCGATCAAGTCGCCGCCGATGAAAATGCCGACATCAAAACCTTGACGGTTAACCTTGAACGTATTCTCGTGGAAAAATCCGAACGGATGACTGCAGATCTGGAGTGGCGACTCAATGCGCACATGATCCAGGCATCGGGTTTTCAGCTGGCGGGTATTCTTGGGCAGGGCAAAGTTGCATTAAAAGCAGGACGCGTGGCGTTCTCTGGGGATGTGTTGACGGATTTGGCTGAACCACTGTTGACGTTTACAGGGCGGCACGATGGCGGCGCAGTAAAGCCGGGTGGTGATTTGCTGTGGCAATGGCAATTCGCCCCGTTCAGCCCGGTGAGTAGTCTGGAGAAACGATTTGGTCGCTGGCCACTGGAGGTTAACGCCTTGTCGGGAGAATTAACGGGCGGTGGTGAGTTGTCCTGGCAGTTGGGCGATGCGCTGAGCTGGGAGGCCAGGGGCAAGCAGGCGCTGACTCATATTGGCGGGGTCTATGACGACATTGGGTTTGTGGAATTATCCATCAGTCATGACTGGTCGATTGCTTCCACCGCGGGATTGCAGGTCAAAGGCCAAATGGACCTTGGCAGTCTTGATATTGGTTTAGCGGTCGAAGATGTTGCCATGAACTTCACATTGAACAGCGACTCAGGTGTCGTGATTGAAGGTTTTAAGGCGGACTTACTTGATGGGCGAGTGGAATCGCCAAGGTTGGAATTAAACCAGCGAGAGGGGTTGTGGGAAAGCGAGGTCTCGTTGCTTAACATCAAGGCCATTCGATTGGAAAGTCTGTTGCGCGCTGCGGATTATGCGGGGCTGGATGCGACGGCTAATCTGAGCGGCGAACTGCCCGTGGCGATACGTGCCAATAAGCTTCATATTGAGCAAGGCAAATTGGCGGCAACCGAGCCAGGCTATATACGCTATGAGGGTTTATCCGACAGTGGAAACCCTTTGATGGAAATGGTGTCTGAAGCTTTAAGTAATTACCAATACGAGCATCTCACCGCGGATGTAGAGTATGATGACAGCGGTTATCTGCAAATGGCCGTTGCGCTGAAGGGACATAATCCGGACTTCCAAAATGGTCGTCAGGTAAACTTGAATTTGAACATCAGTGACAATGTTCCAAACCTGATGAAGAGTTTGCAGGCGGGTCGTATTATTACGGACGTGATCAGCGAGAAACTTGATCAGTAAGGTAGCTACACAACGGTGTATAAAAGGCGTCACCTGAGGGTGATGTATTATTTACAAGGAAATTATCACCATCTCTATGGGGTCAATGAATGAAAAATATCCTGTTTGTTTTCGTTGTCGCATTGGGATTGTCTGCATGTACACCGACAGTACAGGTAGCGGTTCCCGATAAGCCAATTGAAATTAATCTCAATGTGAAGATTGAGCACGAAATCAAAGTCAAGGTCGATAAAGAGCTTGATGGCATGTTTGAAGAAGATAGTGGACTGTTCTAAGGGGGATTCCATGAAAAGATTACTGACGGCTTTATTGATAACCGCGTTTACTGCCCAGGCCTTCGCTATCGATCTGGCCAGCGCAAAAACCAAAGGACTCATCGGTGAGCGCAACGATGGTTATCTGGGTTATGTGGTAAAACCAGCCTCGGCCGAAGTGAAAGCTCTGGTGAAAAGCGTGAACAACAAACGCCGTGACAAGTTTCGCCAAACGGTCGGCAAAACGGGCGCCACCCTGGATCAGGTCGCCAAACGTTTTGCACAACGAGCCTATGAAAAAACCTCAAAAGGCAACTATATCCAGGCGGCCAATGGCCAGTGGATAAAAAAATAAGCCCTTTCCATTTGTCTGTTCAATGTTTGCGCAGATTCCCTACGCCCCCTATATTTAAAGGGGGCTGACAAACACGCCAAAGTAGTGAACAGGTTTATCCACAGAAACTGTGCATAACTGAAGGGCGAGCCAAGTGAGTGAAACCGGTCTTTTATCTGGTTTCACTGGACAGAAAATCTTATACTTCAGGAACATGCTGGCAAGGGACGCGCTTCAGCAGCAGTTCGGCCTTGGCGCGCGCAGTGACTAATACAGAATAAGGTGTTAAATCAGGGGATGCTATGACCGGGGATGATCGCCGTCGTTTTGAGCGAAAACCGACTTCCATTCGCGTCGAAATTACACATCCAGCTTTCGGTACAATTATCGGCTTCGCAAGAGATATTTCCGATGGCGGGGCTTCTGTATTAATTGAAAATCAACCGCTACCGCCGGTGGGTACCGTGGTGCAGGTGCGTTTTAAAAAGCTGGTGGGTAGTATTAACAGTGAGCCCACCGATATGCGAGTCATGCATCATCATCGCAATGTTGTCGGGCTCATGTTTGCTCCTCAATAAGCTGCCTACTCAGGGCACTGCTTCGCTTCTATCTTCATTCCTTTTTGCAATCGTAAGGCGTTGACTCGAGAACAATCCAGACCGGGATTGTCACTCAGTTTGACAAGCTTCAGTTGGCTGATTTGCCCCAGTTCGCTTGGATCCTTAATGCTGTTTGCTGACAGATCAATTTGAGCCAGGCTGACAAAAACGGCCAATCCCGTTAGGTCGCTGATTTTTTCATGGCTGCAATTGAGATAATCCAGTTGGCCGGCGTGTTGAACGCTTTCGTCCTGAAGCTTTCTACTCACGCATTGGCGCAGGTTCTTATCAGGAATATCGTAGGCTTTAAAGATGTCGGGTTGCGGTCCAATGGCTTGTTCATTGATGCTCAAGCGATAGCCATCGCAAGCCGCCAATCCGGCGCACAGGCCCAGAATAAAAGAGGTGCGCAAAAATGTTGCTTTAAGTGCCATTGAAAACTCCAGTCTAATCAATCAAGCCCCATCATAGGGGCTCTAATTCGGGAATACCATCAATTGCTGGTCTATATTAAATGCAGGCCACATTTCGGGCTTAAGCTATCGCTTTTGGGGCCGCTATGTAAGTGAGAAGTTAGAATCTGATAAACGGTTATATGTCCAACGAAATTGAAATATCTGAGCTGCAGCTGTTCGAGCCATTTAACACCATGAGCCAAGATCAGCTGGCGATTGTGAGTAACCACAGCCAGCGCCGTATTCTTCGCTCGGGGGAAATCCTGTTTCATGTGGGAGACCGAGATGAGCTGGATTACTTTTTATTAAGTGGCAGCCTGCGTCTGGTGTCAGCCGATCAAAAGACCCGAGTTTTCGATAAAGACGACCCGATGGCCTATCGCCAGGTGTCCAAGTTGAGACCCCGACAATACACGGTATCGGCCATGGAGCTGGCCGAGGTGTTGATTGTGAAATCCTTCGATTACGAAAGCCCACGTGCGCGTGCTGACAAACCCGATTATCTTGGTGCCAGCGTACTGGATTACGGTGTTGATGAACTCGACGAAAGTGATGCCGATGAGCATGATCTGCTGGAAAGTGTTCAACAGGCGCTCGACAGTGATGAGCTTAAATTGCCCAGTCTTCCCCAGGTCGCCATTCGCATCGGGGAGTTGGTGGAGTCGGACCTGGCCAGTGCGGATTCAGTCGCGGATTTGGTGAACACTGATCCTGCCATTGCTGCCAAGTTGCTGCGTATTGCCAACAGCTCCTTGTACGGTTCGTTAGGTCGATGTGAAACCATTCGCGATGCGATTGTCCGCCTTGGTCTCGCTGCGACACGACAGCTGGTGATGGGTTTTGCGTTACGGGATCTGTTCAATAGCGAAAGTAAGCTGCTGCGCGCCAAACTTCGGGAGAGCTGGATAGAAAGTCTGGAAGTGGCCGCGCTCGCCATCGTGATTCGCGATATGCTGGTCGCGCCGTCTTATTCTTCGGAAGAGGCCTTGTTGGCAGGTTTGTTACACGATATTGGTGTTGTGGGCCTGCTGGGCTTGTTCCTGACTCAGGGTGATTTGTTGAAAGAAGGTGATGACATCAATCGTGTATTGAGCCGATTTAAAGCCGATGTTGGTGCGGAAATTTTACGTAAGTGGCAAATCGCTGATCAATATATTGATGTCGCCCGGGACGCGGAGAACTGGCAACGGGATCAGAACGATGCCGCGGATTTGTGTGACCTGATCCAGGTGGCTAAGCTGCACCGCTACCTGAACAATCGAATCCCTCTGCCGATGGCGCGTTTGACCGATGTGCCGGCCGTAAAACATTTACCGCTGAAGGAAAGTTATTCACCCGAAACTTCCTTGGATATTTTGCAGCAGGCCAAGCAGAAAATTCTCGAAGTTAAAGGGTTGTTTGACTAGTTTTTTGATTGGGCCCAGTGCGGTTAGCGTTGGGCCAGGCTCAATTCAATGTTGTCATCGGTCTCGGGAATTAACCACACCTCGACACGACGATTCTTGACGCGTTTCGAACCGCTGTTGGTCGCGACGGGTTTGTAGGCACCAAAACCTGCAACGGGCAGGGTGCTGATGCCTTCGCGACGCAGTGCTGATTTGACTGCTGATGCGCGTAGCTTGGACAGAATATGAGAGCGACTCTGGCTCTGTTTTTCATCCCCAAAGCCAATCAATAGCAAACGCATATTGCGGTTCTCTTTACGTTGCAAAAACTGACTCAGGCGTACGATGTCCTGTCGCGCTTTATTGTCCAGTGAGGCACTGCTGGGTTTGAAGCGGAAATTCAGACTCAGGCGTTTGCCTTGACGAGTCATTTCCAGGTACTTGGATGGTCCTTGACGTTGCTCCTGACTTTTCACGGCAACCGGGTTCTGAGAGATAAATCCCACCTGTTCGACCACTTCCTGACCGGAACGTCCGTGCACAAACGTCAGAAAGTCACTGACAGCATCCGGGTTACCGGAAGGTGCAGTATACAGATGGAGGCGGCGAGCCAGAGGGTAGTCTTCTGTCGCAACCGTCATATGCAGGGGTTGTAGAGCCGTAGTGTTATCGTCGGACACTGATAAAGGCTTGGCTTGTCGAACCGAGGCCAAGCCCACAAAACCGATGCCTTTCGGGTCATTGGTCACTGTATCGGATAACAGATCGTTCGACTCAAATCGTTTGGCGGATTCGGCCAAAGGAAGCTTTTTACCCAAGACGAGGTTTTTAAAGGTATCCCAAGTGCCCGAGTTGTTATCACGTGCGTAGATGTTGATGGGGCCATTGTACTGCTCACTGAGTTGGCTCCAGTCATTGATTTGACCCGAAAACACCTTGGCGATTTGTTGTACGCTCAGCTTTTTGATGGGGTTATCTGGGTTCACCACCACTGCAATGCCATCGATGGCGATAACATGCTCGGCTTTCAGGTCGAGCATATCACCCAGTTCGAGAAGCTTTTTGACCTCTTTGCCCTTAATCGGGCGAGAAGACATGGCGATATCTGCGCTACTGCTGTGCAGGGCTCGAAAGCCTGTGCTGGAACCATGAGCGGCGATATCGATGAAGACTTCACGGCCATTGAGGTCGCCACTAATTTTATATTCATTTTCTACGCGACTCGGTAGAATACGCACGTTTTCTACACCATTGTGCTCCAGGTAGAGCTTTGCCAGATTTGGCCCCAGGCTAGCGCCGATGGTATTCGAACCTTTCATGGAGAACAGGGGTTGCCCACTGTCCGTAGCACTCCAATTTTCGTTCGCCAGTAGGTTCGGGCTGAAACTGCACGAAACAATAAAGCAAAAGCTGAAAAACAGTGAGCGTAAACAATTCATAGTGGTCATCTATTTCTGGACGTGTATGGCGACTATGAGTGAAGGCATTCGCTTCAAAGAGCGATTTTTTATCCCTCTCGACTCATTACTTTTTATGACATGCGCTAACTTAAGCATCAAAAATGACAGTTTTATGAATATCGCTTAATCCATTGCTGTGCTTTGGACGATTGGACAAATTACGAACTATGCCACAGGAAAATTTGCATAAGCCCTGCCCCTCTGCAACAAAAAACCTTCAGGGAGTGGTGGTGTTTGATTCAAGTCTCGTAGAAAAAGCAACACAAATTTCGCAGGAATTTGCTGTGCCTTTGTTGCAGCATTGCGAGCTTTATGGTGAAAAAAATAAAGTTCGCATGCAGTTTTATAAACAACGCTTTCAGGAAGATAGCGATCGTCGTTTTGCCTTGTTGTTGGAAAGTGAGGGCTTGCAACTTTTGGATTTGAGCAATGGCGTCAGTGTGATGGTGGATTTTTGTCACGGCAAAGCGAACCATCGTCGCATATATGGTGGTGGTACCGGCCAGATGATTGCAAAAGCAGTGGGGCTTAAAGGGGCGTTGCGCCCTCGCGTGCTGGATGCGACTGCAGGCCTGGGGCAGGACAGCTTTGTGCTGGCCAGTTTGGGTTGTGATGTCACAATGCTTGAACGTTCGGAGATTGTGCAAGCTTTGTTGCGCGACGGTTTGCATCGTGCTGAGCAAGAAGCGGTATCGAATCACGAGCTTGCCGACGTAGTGAGCCGCATGCGTTTACGGTGTGGTGATGCCACAGAGTATTTGCTTAAGGCCGTCGATGCAGATGCCGCTGTGGCCAGTGAAGAGTTCCGCCCTCATGTGGTGTATTTAGACCCCATGTTTCCTGAGCGAAAAAAGTCGGCCCAGGTTAAGAAGGAAATGCAAAGTTTCCATCAGATTGTGGGCAGTGATATGGATGCCGATGCCTTATTGGGTCCGGCCCGTGAATTGGCGCTGGCGAGGGTTGTGGTTAAACGCCCTAAGATTGCGCCATTTTTGGCGGATTGTGAGCCCGACCATCAAATCGTGGGTAAAAGCAGTCGCTATGATCTGTATATCAATCGCGCCTTGGACAAATGTTAAGTGAGGGTAGGCGGCAGAATACCCAAAGATCGGTAATGTTCAGTGATAGATAAAATGCAGAATCCGGCCGATCAGCAGACGAATTTGAGCCAGCATGGCAACCACAAAGCCGCCCAGGACAATCACCAGGCTGATTAATATCCCGATTTCCCGAGATAATGAGGCATCCAGCAGCTGATAGCAGCCGTAAATCGCCACCATCCCCACAAAAAACAAACCACTGCCCAGGCGGAATTGCTTGAAGACTTCACGCTGTGAAGCGGTGTAGTGCTGATACAGCGCGGCTTTGAGCGCAAACCAATAGACTTTGAGCGAATCCACAGTGTTCTTATTCATTGACGCAACCTTGATCTTCGGCTGGCGTAGCATTGATACACATCAACGCCGGTCGGCACGTTTAGTAATAGTCTGGCAGTCATAACGTTGCTCTGAGGTGGCAATCAAGACATTGCCTTGTCACCTCGGTCCCGAGTGCTTCTGACGATAAGTAGAGCGTATTGTATATAGCATCGGTAACTGATGAAAAAACTTGAATAGCTTGGAGGAACAGCCATGCATCCCGTCTATCGGCAATTGTGCTCGGATCATCGTCATATTCAACGGCTGTTGCATTGTATGCGCACCATTGTGAATCCTCTCGGCGTCGAAGGCATCAGTCCTGAGCGTCTCGATCTGTTGCTCGATATTGTCGAGTACATCAAAACCTATCCGGAATACTGGCACCATCCAATCGAAGATCAGGTGTTCTCCCTGCTGCTGTTGAAAAGAGTTCCGGAAAGCGAGCTGTTGCGAGAAATTATCTGCGACCACGGGCGCATGGAAAAGCAAACGTTGGCGCTGGAGCAAATTTTACGCAGTATTGCCCAGGGTTGTGTTGTTCCTATTAAGAATCTGCGCACCCAGGCAGAGTTGTATATTCACAATCAGGCCGATCATATTGAAAAGGAAAACAAGTGGGTATATCCCTTGATGGAACAACATTTGGATAACGGTGATTGGGATTGGATTGCTGAAAAGCTGCCCGCCATTGATGACCCTTTATTTGGTCAGCAGCGACGGGAAGATTATGAAAACTTATATGGCAACATTGTTGCGGGTGAAGAGGACCTTCTCCGGGTTCGGAATCGTTGAGGCTAGTCGTTTTTCATCCACTGTTGCGCCTTGTCTTGATCGCTGTCGCGCGCGTCCAGCCAGCGTTCACCAGTTGCGCTGCGTTCTTTCTTCCAAAACGGGGCTTGGGTTTTTAGTGCGTCGATCAGAAATTCGCAGGCGTGGAAAGCGTCACCTCGATGGGCAGAGGCCACGGCAACCCAAACAATTTTATCGCTGGCATTGAGTGGGCCGACACGGTGAATGATTTTTGCCCGATCGATTGCCCAGCGTTTGTCAGCCTCTTCGAGTAGCTTTTTTAACACCGATTCAGTCATGCCAGGATAGTGCTCGAGTTCGAGCTGGCTAACCGCTTCGCCTTGATTGAAGTCTCTTACCTGCCCGAGAAACGTCACCACGGCGCCACTGTCACTGTTGCCTTGTCTGAGGTATTGATATTCATCTTCAATGTTGAAGTCGTCGGTTTGAATGCTGAGCTGCAATTTGTCCATGACTAGCCTCCGGTCACTGGAGGAAAGAACGCGACTTCATCACCGTCATTAATAAGCTGCTCCGCAGGCGCAATGGTTTGATTGATGGCCATCAGCAATTTGTTGTCATTTAAGGTGCTTGCCCAGGGCTCTCCTCGCTCGCGCAAGCGGTCCAGTAATTCTTGTAAACTGCACGGAGAGTCGAGCTCCAGTTGTTCTTTTTCTTGGCCGAGAGCTTCTCGATAGCGAGCAAAATACAATAGAGTAATCATGATTGTTCCTCGCTGGCAGCCGAGTCATCGCTTTTCCAATGTCCTGATTTTCCGCCGACTTTTTCCAACAGTTTAACTTCTTCAATGACCATGCCTTTATCCAGCGCTTTGCACATATCGTAGAGCGTCAGGGCGGCAACGGAGGCGGCGCTCAGGGCTTCCATTTCAACGCCGGTTTTTCCTCCGACCTTACAGAGGCTGTAGATGTGGACGCTGTTGTTCTGATCGTCGAGTTCAATATCAATACCGACTTTGCTTAGCATCAAGGGATGGCAGAGTGGAATGATATCTGAGCATTTTTTAGCTGCTTGAATGCCCGCAATTCGCATGGTGGCCAGGACATCGCCTTTGGCAACCGCTTGTTCTTGCAGGGCCTGTAGAATCGCCGGTGTACAACGGACTCTGGCATAGGCACGGGCTTCGCGTTGGCTGTCGGCTTTATTGCCAACATCCACCATATGGGCTTCGCCCTGATCATTCAGGTGGCTGAAGGTAGTCATTCGTATTCTCGTGCAGACGTTCGGGCGGACATTATTCAATAGTCCGCCCGGTGAGTCTATGTTCAAAAGCGCCTAAGCAGGCGTGAGTTTACGAGTACGCAATCGACGTTAGATGATTTTCGAGTAGCGGGGCTGGGTGCTGCTGGCGATTAGAGTCGGTTCCTGTGTCGTCGGCAAATAAGCGTCAAATACCATGCAAACCCGTCGAATGATGAGGCGGCCGGCAGGACTGACTTGCAAGCCATGGTGGTCCAATCGGCTCAGCAGGCCATCATTGAGGAGTGCTTCTAGAGCTGCCAGTTCCTTCTGGAAATAGTGTGAAAAGTCGATGTTGAATTCCCGGCCGATCGAATGGAAATCCAACTCAAACTGACAAATCAGACGATTGATGACGTGTTGGCGAAGTAAGTCATCCTGACTCAATTGCAAGCCTTTGCTGATGGGCAGCTGACCTTGTTCAAGGGCTTTGTTGTAGTTTGGAATATCCTTGTGGTTCTGCACAAAGATATTGTCGATGGCGCTGATGGACGACACTCCGAAGGCAAACATGTCGCAGCCTCCATAGGTGGCATAACCCTGGAAATTGCGTTGCAGACTGCCATTGAACTGAGCTTTGCACAGTTCATCATCCGGTTTGGCAAAATGATCCATGCCAATGTACTGGTAGCCACTACGCGTGAGGGTATCGATCGCCAAATGCAGCATAGCGAGCTTCTCTTCCGCTGGAGGCAGTGCGCTGGCATCCATTTGTCGTTGGCTTTTAAACAGATGCGGCAAATGGGCGTAGTTAAACAGAGACAAGCGGTCCGGACTGAGCTGAATGACTTTGTCCAGGGTTTCCTTCAGCGTGTGGCAGCTTTGAAACGGCAGGCCGTAGATCAAATCCATACTGATGGAATCAAAGTCATCCTGGCGGGCTTGATCGACCAGGGCCTGGACTTCTTCGACGCTGTTGAAGCGGTTGACCGCAGTTTGCACCTGTGGATCGAAATCCTGCACGCCCATACTCAGTCGATTAAAGCCGATGTCCTTCAACAGGCTGATGGTCTCCTGATTGGTCGTTCCCGGGTGAAGTTCGATGGAATATTCACCATCCTCACTGAATTCAAACAGGGACTGACTGTGTGACATCAGGGCCCGCATCTGATCATGGCTTATATAGGTGGGTGTACCGCCACCCCAGTGCAACTGTTTGACCTTGCGGCCTGCCTCCACCCATTGAGCGATACGGCTCATTTCCAGGTGCAACTTGTCCAGGTAAGGTTGTGCCCGCTTTTTGTTGGCCGTCACGATTTTGTTGCAGCCACAGTAGTAGCAGATGGTGTCGCAGAAGGGGATGTGCATATACAGCGACAAGGGGCGGGCGGCCTGATTGCTGCGCTCGATGGCTGCCTGCAACGCTTCGGGGCCAAAGTCATTGCTGAATTGAGGGGCGGTTGGATAAGAGGTGTAGCGCGGTCCTGCCAAATCATGGCGCTTAATCAGCGACTCATCCCAGCTAATATCGGTCATGGTTATTCACTTGCTCAGAGATCAAAGTAATGCCAGCTTGAGCTGGTCTATTGAGTTGCTCATTGTAGATAGCGCGAGAACAGTGTGTGCTGATGTATATCAACACTTGTTGGGGTGATGCCCTGGAGAGCCCTTAAATTTGTTGGCTTATTGGCCGATAAAAGGAATGAGATGTCAAATTGGCGCTGGTTTTTTAGTCACCAAACATTATAATGCGCGGGCTTTTAATTCGGCTGAGCAATATTCGGCCGTTGATTTTTGAGGTTCTAGTCGATGAAGCGTATGGGACGCAAGCTTAAGCTGTTAATTACCCACCACCGTGTGATCACCCAGGGGCGTCTGGGGGGTAAATTGGACCGGGAAGGTCTGAACTGCCAAGGGCGCTGGTTTTGATCGAACCCACCAGCGTTTCTTGCCCCTCAGCGGTTTCACTCTGAATTGATGTGGCTGTTGGCTTAGAAGCGATAGGATGCCGACAGCGCAAACAGTTTCCAGTTTTCCTTGGTTGCCAGTGGGTTGGCATTCTCCAGGCTGGACAGCCAACCGGTTCCCTTGACGTCATGGACTTCTGCACGGAGCATGAACGTATCCGTCACATCCCAGCGCAGGCCCAGAGCCCAATCTTTGGCATAGCGTGAGTGAGCAGGCAGGCCTGTTATCGCCGAGAACAGCTTGCCGTCCTTATCATCCTTATTCCAAATCAGATCGTCGTAGCGAATGAAGGCTTCCCAGCCCGGCGCCAGTCGATAGTCGTATTGCAGGAAGTAACTGTGTCCCACGGTTTTGATGTCGGCGGGCAAAACCGAAGCGTGTACCTGCAGCCGTCGATTGGCATATTCGCCAGTGATGCTCCACTTCTCAGAATTGTACTGAGCAAATACCAGCAGAGGTTTGAAGTTAAAACCGGCTGATTGGATAGGGTCGTTGATGCCAGGCTCGTATTCCACATCAATGGAACCGGCAGCCAGGCCAGCACGTACTCGATCGAGGTCGTAGCTGTATATCGCTCGCGCGAACCAAGTGCTTTTTTCGCCTTCCAGTTGCCCTGGGTTGTCACGGAAGAAAATCGCCGGTTCGAGATCGGGATCACGCGTACGGGGTTTGACCGACAGGAGTTCAAAATTGAAACCGTTGTTGCCAAGGTCCTGTTGGAAGTACAGGCTGGCGCCATCGGAGCTCAGAGCCAGGTTCCGGTTAACATCGAAGTAGATCGATTGTGGTAACAGGATACTCGGGCGGGTGTGAACCACATCGCGGGTGTCATTGTACATGCCGTAGGGGTTAATCAATCGACCCAAGCGGACACCAGCGCTGTTGGAGTCGCCTTGCCAGAAGTTGTAATCCAGAAAGGCGTAGTCCACTCGCAGGTCGCCATCATCGGTGGCTCCGGCATCGCGAGCCAGAATCTGGGCCGCAAACTTCAGCTTGGGATTGATCTGCCACAGGCCGTTGAGGCCCAATTCACGAAAATCAAAGCTGACGTCCTGGGAATCTCCGAAGAAATTATTTTCATCACTGTAGAGCACGGTTTGTGTGGCAAAACCGTGAACTTGAATTTTTCCTAACCCAGTATCGAAATTCACCGCCCTCGCTGGAGCAGTTGCGATCTGTGCCAGTACTGATATGGCCGCAATGGCTGCAGTTTGCAATCCTTTCATCGAATTTCTAATACCTTAACGTTTTGGTCAATGTTGTGATGCTGAATGTAGCCGATGGCATTTTCCGTTTCGGCGATAAGTTTGAGCATCTCTCCCTCTGTGTTCACGACGGTGGGTGCGAGGCCTGTTCCTGAATAGACTCGTCTTTCCCAAATCCGGCGCAGGTTGTATGGGTAAGTTTGCAGGACGTCTTTGGTAAAACGTACATGCAAGGGGTCATTATCTTTAAGCACAAATACACGAATGGGCTGTCCGTTTTTCCAGGTGGTTGTGCGCATACCGAAAATGGATTTCAGCCGCGTCGGAGACAAGCTCGCTGCATCGACCTGTTGGTTGGCGATTACGGCGATACCATGGTCACTGTAGGCGGCTGTGCTTACTATGCACAGTAATGCCAGAAACAGATGAATAGCGCCGAGTCTGAGTCGTCGCTGAAACCTGCCCGGATAATCAGGATTAACCCTTGTTAATATTTTTTGCATAATCCTTATTTTTTTGAATTGCCGTAACATTGCTTGTGGTGTCAGCGTTGCCATCAAGATGGCTGATGTCACCGTCCTTAAGAAGTTGCTCTGCCGGTTTGCCGATATAGTAGCCCTGGGCGTAATCGATACCCAGTTCTTCAATCAGGGCCAGGGATTCTGCATCTTCGACGAATTCAGCAACGGTTTTCTTGCCAAGCCCTTGTGCAACATTATTGATGGCTTGAACAAACAAGTAATCCTCTTTGCTGGAAGACAGGTTCTGAACAAAAGAGCCATCAATTTTCACGTAGTCCACAGGCAATTCCCGTAAATAAAACCAGGATGCGTAACCTTTACCGAAGTCATCAATAGAGAAGTGATATCCCATCCGCTTACAACTGTTGATGATATCGGCCGTTGCTCGAACATCTTCAACGGCAGCTGTCTCTGTCAGTTCAAAAATAATTTTTCCGTGGAGGGTCTGACGATTTAAGGTGATTTGAGTCAGGCTCTGGATAAACTCTCCACTGGCCAGGGCATTGGCAGAAATGTTAATGGCAATGTGAATATCCTGCCCCTGGCTTTGGAAACGCAACAGATCACGGATGGCCTGTTGAACCACATATTGATCCAGCTCCATGATCAAGCCAGTTTGTTCGGCGATGGGGATGAACTGTCCCGGTGGAATGATATTGCCTTGTTCATCCAGCATACGAAGCAGGGCTTCATAATGGGAAATGGTTTTGTTTTTGATGTCGTAGATTGGCTGGTAGTACAGCGTCAAACGTTGCAAATCGAGTGCCGTACGGATTCTTGCTTGCCAATCCACCGTTTTAACCAATTCGCCTTTCTTACTGCTGGAGGCCGAATACATTTGCCAGTTACTGCGGCCATTGTTGTTGGCCTTCGCTTTGTACATGGCCAAATCGACATTGGCCATCAACTCATCGACTTCCTTGCCATGGGCTGGAAATCTCACAATGCCGATGCTGATGGAAATCTTGTGTTTCAGGCCTTCCAGATTCACCTCGATATTACCGACAATGTCGCAGAGCTTTTGGGCGAGAATAATGATGCCTTCATCATTGATTTCTTCCACCAGCAGACCAAACTCGTCGCCGCCCAATCGGGCAAAGACGTCGATATTTCGAATGCCCAGTGACAGATGATTGGCGACCTCGCACAGCAATCGATCACCCGCCGGGTGGCCGGAGGTGTCATTAATAACCTTGAACTGATCAATATCAAAAAAGAACAAGGCGCCAGAGCGCTTATTACGGTGACTGCGTTTTAATATCTGCTCAAACTCGCGCTGGAAGTGACGGCGATTGAAGAGCTTGGTCAGATGGTCGTGATCGGCCAGCCAAGCGAGGTTGTCTTCGGCGGCTTTTCGACCGCTAAGATCAATACCAACCGTCAAGACCATTTCGTCTTTGCCAGGTAACAGGCTGTGTTTCCACTGCATGTAATAATTTTGGCCACGCAGCTCCAGTTCGCCTTCGTGCTGGAAGCTGTTGCCATGATTCTGGTGAAGGCTCGCAATCCCCTGAGTGACCATGTCGTCTTCAATGAAACCAAAGCTGGAGAGGAAATTCATTTGCTCTTTGGTCTGATTGTCCGCGGTCATGGGGGTGCCGAGTAACATGCAACCTTCGTTGTTAATCAGGTGGATATTCCCATCTTTATCCTGGGTGAGGATAATGGCCTGGACATTGTTAATCAGAGTCGTAGCGAAGTTTTTTTCCGCCAGAAGCTCTCGGCTTCGAATTTTTAAGCCCCGGGTACGAAGCTTGATTTGCTCGTCCATCTCAGCCAGTTTTTCAGCCAGATCGACACTCGAGTCTTGCAGATTGTGGATTTCATTGCGCAACAATCCCGACTTCTTGGGCAATTGTGGCAATAGATCGAGTCGATTGCGGTCGTTTCTCGCCAGTTCAGGAAGCACGGTGGCAACTTTTCGAAGCTGGCTCATCGGACTCCAGAGCATGCCCAACAAAGCAATTTCTGCACTGATTAAAATCACCAGAGCAGACAGTAGCAAGGTTTTGATGGTTGAGTTCAGCTCATTGAGCTGCCCACTCACATCTTCAATGATTAAAACCGAAGCCTGTTCGGCCGGGCTTTGCGCGCTCAGGCTGACAATAGCCAATTCAAGATTCTGTTGTTTGAAGGGGAGAACCTTTCGTTGGTTCACCAGTTTTTCCAGAGCAACGTCCTCGCTGAGGGTTTGCAGGGCTTCCTGGGCCGTAGCTCCGCCGGTTAATGCAACGATGTCACGTTGCCAATTGGGAATGCGGCGAAGTGGATTTTGCAAGGCATTGCCAGAATTACCAGGAGGTATCAGGATGCCCACGTCTGCTGCAGTAGATTGTTGAAATTCGATAACCGCATCAACTAAGGATTTTACCAGGATCATGACACCGTTTTGATTGGTGTCGATTAACACCGGTACGGCGACAACCTGCCAGCATGAATGCCGACAAAGAATTTTATCCAGTGGGGACTCAGAGCGGTAAACGGCATTTAGCCACTCCTTGGGTAATAAAGATTGCATGCTGGGCAAACCCAGCTGCAGCCAGGCTTCCTGGTCACTGCCGTACAGTAATACAGCGTCAACTTCCCATTCGAAATTCAATTGGTCCCAGTTTGAGTGAACCGTTTCGCTCAGACGTTTTCTTAAGGTTAAATCGGGATCAAGTTGTGCAGCCTGACCTTGAAGGTGGCCAGCAATGTGCAGAAGTTGCTTTTGAATAGAAAACAGAGCGGTATTAATTGAGCGCTGGCGATCCTTCAAAATACGATCACGCTCTTGAATAAAGGTTTGTTCAAGATTGCTTTGGCCAAAAATGGTAATCAAGCCGATTCCTAAAAAAAGAATCAAGCTTACGCTGATCGCTACTTGCCATTTAAGACTTAAAAAACCCGAGCGCATTTAGCCCTTTCCGCTTCTGCCTGTGTATTGCTGTCGATGTAAATCAGTTCAACGAATGGCGCCTAAGGTCTTTTAGGTTCGTCCGTTAATCTTTGAAGCAAACTGCAAAGCGTGGAAAGACTTACTTTCCGATTGTGGGTATTGGCCTACATTGCATCCTTTTTGTTTGTCCCTAAACTCACGCCATTTTTTTGACGCCCAAGCCGTACCTCTGCTTGATTCACTAAGACTTTGTTGCTTTGTAAATTATATCTGAGAACACTGCTTTAAGCCCGTGGCAGTAGGCTTTAACGACAAAAAAGTGGCGCCGTTTTTTTTCGTCACCAAACAAACAAGGTATTTGGTGACATCCTGGTTCTGAATAATTAAATCGTGCAACAAAATGTCATGATGTTTATGGTGCTAAAGAATGAGTCGCTTGCATTGCTTTCGTCCAGTTGTTGATTCCAGTCCTGATATTCCTGTGGGTTAATAAAACTATTCTCCAAAGCTTTATCCATCATCGCGGCATGTTGAGATAAAAGTTGCCACAATCGATGGTCTTTGGACTGTAAACTGTTAATTTCAATGTTCACTTCCTTTACACCCAGTTCGGCGAGTTGGCCGGGCAGGCGTCTGGCTGAATAGCCATTGTGTAAGAACTCGCTTGCAAAGTAGTGACTGAGGCGGCGTTCCAGTTCGTCCATACCATTGTTAACGGACATGCTTGCCCAATCCGTTTCAACAATGACTAATTTGGCTCCAGGTTTGGAGATCCGAATCAATTCCTGTAAGGCAAGCTCGGGGTTTTCCAAATGCATAAAGAGTCGTTCGGCTCGAACGGCATCAAAGCGTTTGTCGGGAAAAGGTAACTCGTAAGCGCTGGCGTGTTGGTGTCTAATCCTGTCGCTGCATTCCTTTTGCTTAGCTAAGTTATCGGCTTGTTGGATCATTTCTTTATCGAAATCGACTCCGATAATTTCGTTTAGTTCGGGGTAGAGCTGTGCAATGCTGGTGGTGTCTATTCCTGGCCCGCAGCCGATGTCAATCAATGATTGTGCCGTTTGTGCCTGTAACTTTTCATAACTTCCCTTCTTTATGGGGGCGAACATTTGCGCGGCTTGGCTCAAATAGTCTTGGTTTACATAACCTTTGTTTTTGTTCATCATGAATTCTGCTTGGTGAATGGTGAAAAAAAGATAAACCATAAACAAAAAAAATAATATTACTTTGATGTGAGTTCACAGAAATGCTGTTAACTGAGTCTTTATAATAAAGTCGCCTTAGGGATGTAAATGGTGTTTATTTTCACAGTCCGGTGGGAGGGAGTGGTATGACTTTACTAGACCATTTTGAAAAATTTTATGATGTAAAACGCGCTTATGGAGATTTTGATCTTGAGCGCTGTTACCGAATTCGTCATCGCGTGTTCTGTCGTGAGCTTAATTATTTTGACGCCGACGACTACGAGAGGGAAGTTGACGAATACGATCCTCATTCTGAACATGCTCTGTTGTTACACAAACCCAGTGGTCAGGCCGTTGCCTGTGCTCGAATTATTGGAGGCGACTTAAAAAATCCTGAAAAACCTTTGCCTTACGAAGAGGTCTTCAAAGACAGTCTCAACCGGGAAATGTTTGATCCCGATGTGTTTTTACCCGGTAAAATCATTGAGTTCTCCCGGTTGGCGGTATTGCCGGAATTTCGTGGGCAGGTCAAGCGGGACGCGGCCTTGCCGGAAAACGCCGACTTGCTTGAAAGTTGTAAGGCCCCCGTCGTTCTGTTGGGCTTGTTTTCCATCTGCGTATCTTTGTTCGTCAATTCAGAAGCGGAATATGGCGCGGCAATGATGGAGCCCAGACTCGCTCAGTTGATCAAACAGTCCGGTTTCCGTTTTGAAGAGATTGGTGATCCGGTGAAACATTGTGGTTGGCGCTCGCCTTTCCTGTTTGAGCGCGAAGTATTCATGCGCGGTATCAATACCCAGGTTTCTGATTTATTTCGCGAGATTAACGCTCGTTTGTGCGAAGACAAGGCCAACTTCCTGGCTGGCGATGAAACCGTGCGCTGCTATGCCTAATGGAAATATCGACCGAGTGTGAGCCGTTCTCAAAGGAGTTACGTTACGCCTGTTGCAATCGATAAGCCGCGATTGCGCAGGCGGTAGCAATGTTCATGGATGAGTTATTGCCTTGCATAGGGATGTACACAGCCTGCTCGCAGGCGTTTAACAACTCTTCGCTCAGCCCGTGATTTTCAGAGCCAGGAATCAAACAAATCGATTCAAAGCGCCGCTCCAACACAAAGTCCTCCAGCGGAATGCTGTTCTCGCTGAGTTCAAGCGCCAATGCCAGCACCTTGTTTTCGTGGAAGCTGTCCAGTAGATCTTCGAAATGCCTGTGTACGCTATATCCAACATAGCGCTCTGCCGATCGAGAGGCTTTGCGCAGTTTTCGATTCGGTGGTGCGGGCGTCGAGCCGCTCAGGTAGATATGTTCGCAGCCCAGGGCGTCAGCGCATCGAAACAAGGCTCCGACGTTACTGGGCGATTCAATATCGTGCAGCAATAGACTCAGGCGCGTGCCGCTTGAAGGTGCCGCGTTGTGGTCGCTGTGTTGCAGTTGTCGATCGAGCGAACTCATGAGGCCAACTCTATCTTCTGTTCTTTGGCGTGGTGGGCAAACAGCATTTCAATCTCATCGCGTTTGCGCAAGCGCTTTAACTGGTTAAAAAATAACTCGGCTTCGGGATAGTTTCGTTGTAGGTACATGAACCATTGCTTGAGTCTATTTCCGCAATATTTTTCTGGGTATTGTTCGATGCCTTTGCGGAAAAAATCCAACAGCAGCGGCAAGATGTCTTCCCAGCACCAGGCTTGGTGTGCGTCCGGGTTTCTGATGGCCAATGCGAGATCAGGTCTGGCCAGGAGGCCCCGACCGATCATGAAATCTTCACAGCCACTATGGTCGGCACAACGCTGAAGATCGTCTGGACTCCATATTTCACCATTGGCGATAACGGGGATATTGAGCTGATCCCGAATGGGGCGAAGCTCGTCCCAGTAAGCGGGGGGGCGGTAAGCATCGTTTTTACTGCGCGCGTGGACGACCAGCTGTTGGGCGCCTGCATCTGCAATGGCGTGGGCGTTTTCCAGTCCCATGCTGCGATCTTGAAAACCCAAGCGAATTTTTGCGGTGACATCGATCCCGCTCGGAACTGCGTCACGAACCGCTTTGACAATCCTGTGAATACGCTTTGGCTCTTGCAGCAGCTTGGCGCCGCCATCGTTGCGATTGACGGTTTTGGCCGGGCAGCCAAAATTCAAGTCAATGCTGTCAGCACCGAGCCCTGCGGCCTTGGCGGCATTGAAGGCCATGGCTTCGGCGTTGCCACCCAGCAGTTGAAAGGCCACTGGCGTGCCGGACGGGGTGCGACTCTGTTGCAGGAGTTCGGGGCAGAGCTTGGTGAATACCCGCCGAGGCAGGCGTTGCTCGCCTATGCGGAGAAATTCGGTGACACAGCCGTCGAGTCCGCCAATGCTGGTCAGCAACTGGCGCATCTGAAAGTCGACGACGCCCTCCATTGGGGCCAGGAAAATTCGCATATATTCCGCTAAAAAGCGGGCATTCTACTGCAAAGCGAAGGGAAACCCTAAATCCCCGCTTTCACGGGTTCGTGATTCTTGTAGTTTTTGCCGCTTTTTTAGGGTCTGCATGCCGTGTGGGGTTTTTTAACCTTTTGATTTAAAACAGTTTTGTATTTTGTAGTCTGTTTGTAGTTTTGTAGTAAGAGGGAAAATTTGCTTACCTTGACCGATCAAGATACATTCTCCAAGCTTACTCATTTAGCCCGGGAGTGAGTCTTGATAGGGGCTATTAACAAGAATGACTCGATCAATATTTCCCCTGGAGATCCGATCGAGTGTATAAACGAGAAACATACAAATAACTGTATGATTTCGAGGAGACCACCATGTCAGCAAGCCTAGTGCAACAGGGTATTGACCTGATGCTTTTCGGGATGGGGACCGTCTTTGTGTTCCTGACCCTGCTCGTTATTGCCGTCAATATTATGTCTACGGTGATTCAGAAATACTTCCCCGAAGCTGAACCCGAAGCCACGCCTACCCCGGCGTCTCCGGCTCCTGCCCAGGTGAACGATCCGAAACTGATCGCTATCATCCAGGCCGCTATCGAGCAGCATCGAAATAAATAAAAGCCCATTTGATATTAGGACGCTTAGCCCGCACTAAGCACCAGTTAAAGGCACCATTATGAGCGAAAACAAAAAACCACTTGGCATTACCGACGTAGTTTTGCGTGATGCCCACCAGTCCCTATTTGCCACCCGTATGCGTATCGACGATATGCTGCCCATTGCTGAGAAGCTCGACCAAGTTGGCTTCTGGTCTTTGGAAACCTGGGGTGGAGCCACGTTTGACGCCTGTATTCGTTATTTGGGTGAAGACCCATGGGAGCGTATTCGCGAACTGAAAAAAGCGATGCCCAATACCCCAATGCAGATGCTGTTCCGTGGCCAGAATATTCTTGGTTATCGTCACTATGCGGACGATGTCGTGGACAAGTTTGTTGAGCGCTGTGCCGTTAATGGCGTAGACGTTTTCCGGGTGTTCGATGCGATGAACGATATGCGCAATATCGAGACTGCATTGAAAGCGGTTAAAAAACAGGGCAAGCATGCCCAGGGCACCATCGCCTATACCTTGAGCCCGGTTCACACTATTGATATGTGGGTAGAGCAAGGCAAGTTGATCGAAGACATGGGCGCTGACTCCATCGCGATTAAAGACATGGCAGGCCTGTTAACCCCTTACGCGGGTTACGAGTTGGTCAGCAAACTGAAAGCCGCCTGCGATATACCGATTCATATGCAGTGTCATGCCACAACTGGCCTTTCGACTGCAACGGCACTGAAATGTGTGGAAGCAGGCATCGACAATATCGACACTGCGATTTCTTCCATGTCCATGACCTATGGCCACAGCCCAACAGAATCTGTGGTGGCGATCTTGAAAGGCCAAGAGCGTGATACAGGTCTGGATTTGGCCCTGCTGGAAGAAATTGCCAACTACTTCCGCGAAGTGCGTAAGAAATACGCCAAGTTTGAAGGTTCTCTGCGCGGCATCGATGGTCGTATCCTGACGGCACAGGTCCCAGGCGGCATGCTGACTAATATGGAAAACCAGCTGCGTGATCAGGGTGCCGAAGATAAGTTCGCCGATGTGTTGGATGAAATCCCACGCGTACGCGAAGACCTTGGTTTTATCCCATTGGTGACCCCTACGTCTCAGATTGTGGGAACCCAGGCGGTTCTTAACGTGTTGACGGGTGAGCGTTACAAATCCATCTCGAAGGAAACCCAGGGGGTTCTGAAAGGTGAATATGGCGCGGCACCGGCTGAGTACAACAAAGAATTGCAGGCACGCGTGCTGGATGGCGCGGAGGCGATTACTTGTCGCCCTGCGGACTTGCTTGCACCTGAGCTGGACAAGCTGACAACTGAATTGCGTGAACTCTCTCAAGAGAAGGGCATCCAGTTGGAAGGCGGAGATCGTGAGATCGACGATGTTCTGACCTACGCTTTGTTCCCGCAGATTGGTCTGAAATTCCTGGAAAATCGCGGTGATGCCTCCGCCTTTGAGCCTGTGCCAACGGGTAAAGAGGGGGCGCTGGTCACCAATGACGCTGGTGAAGAGGTGTACACGGTAACCGTAGAAGGTGCTTCTTACACCGTCACCGTTGCAAACGGTGGCGACTTGACCGGCATTGCACCTGTGGGTGGTGCGGCAGTCGCCGCGCCCGCAGCAGGTGGTGCGGTTCCCGCTGGCGGTGACCCTGTGCCAGCCCCTTTGGCTGGTAATATCTTTAAGGTATTGGTCAGCCCAGGTCAGCAGGTTAACGAAGGTGACACCATCATTATTTTGGAAGCCATGAAAATGGAAACCGAAGTGAGTGCGCCCAAATCCGGCACCATCGGCAGCATCAATATCAAAGAGGGCGACTCTGTTGCCGTTGGCGATAGCCTGCTGACCATCGCTTAAGTCCGGAGGTATTCTAAATGGAAAGCTTAATCGGACTTTGGAACGATTCTGGCCTGGCCCAATTTCAAGGCCCCGGTCAGATCGTCATGATCGCTATTGGCTTGCTGTTGCTGTGGTTGGCCATTAGCAAAAACTTCGAACCTTTGTTGCTGGTCCCAATCGGTTTTGGCGGCATTCTGGCAAACATTCCCGGCGCCGGTCTGGCGTATTCAGCGGTTCAAAACGCCTTGATTTCAGGTGGCCCTGAAATGGTGGCCGCTATTGCTGACGTACTCCAGGTCGCCAGTTATGAAAGCTACGCGGATGTGAAAGCCGCCATGTCAGACGCTTCGGCTCAGCAAGTTCTCGCGGCGCAGCAAATCGCAGCGAATGCGGGTTACGAAAGTGGCATGCTGTATAAGTTCTACTCGGTGGCTATCGGCTCTACGATCGCGCCACTGTTGATCTTTATGGGTGTGGGCGCCATGACGGACTTTGGTCCATTGCTGGCTAACCCTCGTACCATCTTCCTGGGGGCAGCAGCTCAGTTTGGTATCTTTGCGACGGTGATGGGTGCTGTGGGCATGAGCGCTATGGGTTGGATGGATTTCTCCATCGCTGACGCTGCGGCCATTGGCATCATTGGTGGCGCGGATGGCCCGACCGCAATTTACGTTGCGTCCCTTTTGTCTCCAGAATTATTGGGAGCCATCGCGGTAGCGGCTTATTCCTATATGGCTCTGGTGCCGATGATTCAGCCGCCAATTATGAAGGCCTTGACCACCGAGGAAGAGCGCAAGATCAAGATGACTCAATTGCGTTATGTATCCAAGCGCGAAAAAATCGTCTTCCCAATCATTGTATTGATTGCGGTTGCACTGTTCCTGCCGTCGGCGGCGCCGCTGTTGGGCATGTTCTGCTTCGGTAACTTGATGAAAGAGTGTGGTGTTGTGGATCGCTTGTCGGACACCGCTCAGAATGCTCTGATCAATATTACCACCATCTTCCTGGGTCTCTCTGTGGGTTCCAAGTTGGCGGCGGATGTTTTCCTGGACGCCAAGACCCTCGGCATTATGGCGCTGGGTGTTGTGGCCTTCGGCATCGGTACGGCCATGGGCGTGTTGATGGCGAAATTGATGAACAAATTCAGCACCAATAAGATCAACCCTCTGATTGGCTCCGCCGGTGTATCTGCTGTGCCAATGGCGGCACGCGTATCCAACAAGGTGGGGCTGGAATATAACTCTCAGAACTTCCTGTTGATGCATGCGATGGGCCCGAACGTTGCCGGTGTTATCGGTTCTGCTGTGGCAGCGGGTGTGATGATCTCAATCGTGCAGGGTATGGCTGGCTAAGTTTCGCCAAATACCCTGACAACATAGCCCAGTGCGTAATGCCTGGGCTATTTTTTTGTCTATTGCCAGACCGCCGAATAAAAGGTCACGGATGCCACTCGGCTTTAATATCGATTCTCTGGCTGATGATCTGTCTCAAAACGCCTAATAAATGCCTACGTGCTGATCTTTGTCGTTGCGCTTGTAGGCGCGATACATGCCTTTGCTGTTGTAAGAGTAAGCAACGTTGCCCTGGCGATCCATAACAATCACGCCGCCACTGCCTTTGATGCCAGCCAGTTCTTCTTTGATCACTTTGTCTGCGGCTTCCTGGATCGACAGTCCTTGGTATTTTACGCGAGCGCAAATATCGGCGGCGACATTGAAGCGAATGAAGAACTCTCCGTGACCGGTGGCCGAGACACCGCAGCTCTGGTTATCGGCCCAAGTGCCTGCACCGATGACGGGAGAGTCGCCAATGCGACCAAAGCGCTTAGCGGTGCGCCCTCCCGTGGAGGTACCGGCAACGATATCGCCATGCTGGTCAAGTGCAACCGCGCCCACTGTGCCCATCTTGTAATCGATGTCGGTATTTCGATCCATGTCATTCCAGCTGGTTTTCAGCAGAGCCTGCTTGGCTTTTTGCAGAGACTGAAAGCGGCGCTGGGTATTGAAATAGCTATTGTCGACCTGTTCCAGATTTTCCTGTTGAGCGAATGCTTCGGCACCTCGGCCAGATAGAAAAACGTGTTCGGATTTTTCCATCACCGCGCGTGCCAGTTTGATGGGGTTCTTAATGGTCTGTACGCCCGCAATGGCGCCCGCCTGCTGTTGTTTGCCTTCCATAATAGACGCATCGAGGTCGTGCTCGCCTTCAAAGTTGTAAACTGCTCCCTTGCCAGCATTAAACAGAGGAGAGTCTTCCAAGATGGTGATGGCCAGAACAACGGCGTCGATGCTTTTGCCTCCATTGGCCAGAAGTTCGTAGGCGCGGTCTCGGGCTTCTTGCAATTTCGCCTGATATTTCGATTCTTGTTCGGGGCTGAGATTGGCCGCTTTGATATTGCCGGCGCCGCCGTGAATCACGATGGCAACGGTTGATTCGGCCGCAGTCGAATTCGCTGTGAAACCAAGTATACAAACGAGGGAAAGCAGAGCATGACGCATCGTATTAGGCATATTGAATTTAACCCTTAAATCGTAAAGTAACTATAGAAAATCCCCGTTGGGCCGATACTGCCTGCGAGGGATGTTTGGGGCAATGAGTAAAACACCCGTAGCCAAAAGGAAGGCTGTCGTTATATTAGGAGTCTATTGTGAATTCGATCAGTATGAAAGCCTTGCTGGGTTATCTGGCGGTTCTGTTGGTGAGTGCAGTTGCTGCTATTTTTCTATTTTCGAATACCAACAGTGTTGGTATGCGGACCGAGCGTTTTGTGGATGATACTTTGCCTGCTGTGTCAGCGATTGAGCAGTTGGGTCAGCAAGTGGATAAACTGCTGATCGCGGCTTACGCCTTTTACAGCACCAGTATCGACAGCGCTCAATTTCAATCTCAGTTGGATGACAGCTCGCGCGCGATTGAAAAAGCACTGACAGTACCGGCATTGCGTCAAGACAGCAAAGCGATGCTTCAACATGTGGCGATGCTCGACAATATTTCCCAGCAGCTGTTGGACACCATGTCTGCGGAGAGTGTTGATTGGGATGGTGCCCGTGACACACTTGCTGAGCTGCAGTCGGAAAGGGACGCTACTCATGCCGATTTGCGAACCATTAAAACCACGTTGGAACGCGAGGCCAATGACAGCGCGGGCATGATTCGAGATGACATCAGCGCCATTACTAACTTGGTCTTGTTGATGTTACTGGCGATTACCGGTGTCGCCATTGGTGCATTCTGGTTCAGCCGCAGGACCATCTCAAAACCAATCTCTGATCTTGCCAATAAGCTAACGCTTGTGGCGGAAGAATTGGATTTGCGGACACAGTTGCCTATATCCGGTTCCGACGAGATCAGCACCGCATCGTCCAGCGTTAACAATTTACTCAGCAGTGTGAAGTCGGCTCTGGCCGATGTGCAGAATGTCAGTCGAGGCGTCGCCTCAGCATCTGAAGACATGCAAAGTCATTCGGGAAATACCGATCAGCAGGTTGTTCAATTGAATACGGAAATTGAGCAGCTCAATGATCGGATGAGAGATTTGCATGGTTCTGTAGAGGAGGGGCTTCATCGCTCGGAAGAAAGTTATAAAGCCGCGCAAAATGGCTCAAAGGCGGTTGAAAATGGCGCGGAGCAAGTTCGCGAAACCGCGGGCAGTGTCGTGCGTTTGGCACAGGATATTGAAGTATCTTCCCAGCAGCTCTCTGAGTTGCGCAGCACTGGGGATCAGGTGTCCAGTGTGGTTGGCACGATTGCAGAAATTGCCGAGCAAACCAATCTACTGGCTTTGAATGCGGCGATTGAAGCGGCGCGAGCAGGGGAATCCGGGCGTGGCTTTGCGGTGGTTGCCGACGAGGTTCGAACTCTCGCCAATCGCACACAACAGTCGACAGAAGAAATTAATAGCATGCTCACGGCCTTGGTGAATGCCATTAGTGGTGTCGTTCATTCCATGGAGAATAATTCCAAACAGGCCGAGCAATCTGCGCACATGGCGCAACAAACGGTTTCAACGCTAAATCAGATTCAGGAAACCATTCTGGATTTAAGCGAGTCAAGCCGTGTGGTTGCGGAACTGAATACCGGAGCCAGCCAAAACGCCAGCCGTATTCAGGGGCAGGTTGAGGAGTTTTCTATTTTGGGCTCGGCTGTTCAACAGGGCTCTACCGAAACCAAACAAACCGCAGCTGACTTGAGCTGTTCGGTTTCCCGCCTGAACGAATTGGTGGGTCGCTTTACGCTGTAGTGCTTGGGGATGTCTTGCATGAAATGTCGACGGGCTGCAATCTGCAGCCCGTTTTTTATTGGTGAGAAACTCAGCTCGCCATGGTCAGGCGCATGGACAAATCAACGGCTTTGCAGTCCTTAGTCAGTGCACCAATGGAAATATAATCGACACCGGTCTCGGCAATGGGCACGAGCGTGGTTTGATTCACGTTTCCCGAGGCTTCCAGTTTTGCCGGGTGATGATGCTGTTGGTTCAACGCCACTGCCTTACGCAACATGTCATTGTCAAAGTTATCGAGCATGACGATGTCCGCTCCGGCATCAAGGGCCTGCTGAAATTCATCCATGGACTCGACTTCTACTTCCACCGCTTTCCCGGGTTGATTGGTTTGGGCCTGTTGAATCGCCTGGGCAATTCCGCCACAAGCAGCGATGTGGTTTTCCTTGATCAAGTAGGCGTCGTATAAACCGATTCGGTGATTGTGACAGCCGCCCTGGCTGACCGCGTATTTTTGGGCCAGGCGTAAACCCGGGATGGTTTTACGGGTATCCAGAATTTGAACAGGGGTGTGTGAGACCAATCGAGCATAGCTCTGACAAGCCGTGGCCGTGCCAGAGAGCAGCTGCAGAAAATTCAAAGCCGCTCGCTCTCCGGTCAGTAGACTGCGTGCGGAGCCGCTCAGTGTGTAGAGAAGGTTGTCCGCCTTGACTTGGTCTCCATCTTTTACATGCCATTCAATCTGAACGTCGGGGTCAAGTTGACGGAAGACTTCATTCACCCAGGCGGTACCGCAGACCACGCAGTCCTCGCGAGTGATGACTCGGGCATTGGCGTTTTGTGACGCGGGGATCAGAGCGGCGGTGACATCACCATCGCCGATGTCTTCTTTCAGGGCCGCAGCGACATTGCGGCGAATTTCGTCGGTGAGCGCGGATAGCTCCATGGAGGCTTCTCTTTAACAGTCCAAAGGCCGCGATTGTACCATAGCTAAGCCGCCAAAATGCGCTGTGGTAGAGGCAGGTATCTTGGAATACGCGTGGTGAGTCTATGGAGTGGCGCGATGTTGTCGTAGACTCAGGGTTCGGCCTTGCTGACTGAATTCCAGCTGCCCGAGGGCGCTCATTCCCAATAGAATTTCATTCCCTTCCATTCCGGTCGAAATGCTGGCGGCCACATTGCTCAGGCGTATTTCGCCCAGTTCCAAGCGCTCGATTCGACTCATGTAAACGCGAGAGCGGCCGTTGGCGGTTTCAGCGTATCCGGCTTGTCCTTTTTTCATGCCTAATTTACGAGCCAGAGCTTCGGGGACGGCCACCAGTGTGGCCCCGGTATCCAGCAGAAAGCGGACTTCCTGACCGTTGACCCGGCCCTGACTCAGATAATGGCCCTGTCGGTTCCCCTGAATATCCACGCGAACGACTTCGCCTTCTCTTTCACTGAACGGTTGGTAGCGTTCTTCATCCCGTTTATCGAGCCAGTGGTTAAAGCCGAAGCTGAGCAGCGCCAGGACGGTCAACCAGGCCAGGTACATCATGCCACGTCCCATTTTCGCGCTATCGTCCATTCTGATGTCCTCCGAGGGTAAAAGGCTTCCCAAAAGCAAAAGGGTATATTGTTGATTGAGCTGCCAGCAGTAAAGCAGCTGCCAGCAAAGTGTGATCTTATAGCGCCGAAAGCGTGCTTTACATCAAATTATTATCATTCATTCTAACAGTACGTCGTTTTTATGCCCAATTGGGAATAAATTAAGACTATTATCTTAGTTGGTGGGGCACAGGAAGCTTCTGCTGATTCGTCTGTCGCATTGACTGGGCGAAGTTGTATTCACTCATGGACTGCCTACCAGGTTCTGTGATTTATGGTTAACAGCAAAGACAATGTCATTCCTCTCAAGGCGGCTAAACCCAGCACGGCTCCGCCGAAGCTGCGTAATAAGCAGGCGCTTGAAGATCCGGTTCATAAACCGGTAAGTCAGTTGCCGAGAGGAATTCAGGCCGTTCATCTGCTGTTGTCAAAAGTGCTTCAGCAGGGCGCGAGCCAGTTCTTCAATCAATCCGATGACGCCTTGTTTGAGCGAGCGGAAATCGCCAGCAGTAATCTGGAGCAGAATGGCTACTTCGAAGCCATGCGCACCTTGCGTATGGCCAAGACCAGTCTGGCGCAATCCTTGTTTGAAACTCTCCGTAATTCCTTTGTTGAATTGCAGCGCAGTTCGGTGGCTCAAGCTGGTCGCTTGAGCGTATACGACAATGAAGATTTATGTGCTGATGATGTGCAATTGGTTTCGGAAGAAGCCTTTGAAGAAGAAGTGGCGATCAAGTCTATGGTCACTGCCCATCGCCAGCAGCACCAACAGAACCTGGATCACCTATGGCGCCGTTGTTTTCATTTGTTGGGCAAAAAAGGCGAAGACAATGCGAGTCGCTTGCCCTGCGATGTTGAGAAACTGACCCAGTGTTTTGCCGATCAGCTCGATGCATTGTCCATTACCATTAAAATCAAATTACTTCTGTTGAAAATATTCGAGCGGAGTGTTTTGCAGCAGCTTGGTAACGCCTATGCGTTATTAAACCAGCGAATGGCTGAGCAGGGAGTGTTACCGGATTTACAACGTCAGATTAGCCGGGAGCGTCGCGCCAAATTAAATACCCGGCGCACGCGTGTTCGCCACGATACGCAAGTACAAGGGCAGGCGCTCGGCGAATTGCATCAGTTGATGGATGACGATACTGCTTTGATTCCCACGCTTAACAGCAAAATCGAAGAAAGCAGTCTGAGCACTCAGCAACTGGGACAGATTCTGGCGGGCTTTCAAGGGCAGCAGGCCAATATGGCATTGCAAACCCAAGAGGATTCCAGAGCACTCAGTGAAAAGCTGTCTCAGTTGTTGATGAGTCAGGGACATGTTTCCCAGTTGGATCGAAATATCATTAACCTTGTTCATATGTTGTTTGAATACATATGGGAAGATCCGAACCTGGCATCTGCGATGCGCGCAGTCTTGTCGCGCATGCAAATTCCTCTGCTGAAAGTCGCCCTGGCCGATGCGGCATTTTTACAGGCGGGCAGCCACCCGGCCCGGCAACTCCTGAACGAGATGGCTCGATGCGCCCTGGGCTGGGAAGAGCCTGAAGATGCAGAGCGACGTAAGCAAGACGCGCTGTTACAGCAGCTCGAAATGATTGTGCAACGCGTGCAGGATGAGTTTGTTGACGATGTCTCAATCTTTACAGAATTGCATCAGCAGTTGCGCAAATTTTTGGATCGGGAACAACGCCGAGCGGAATTGGTTGCCCAAAGAACAGTTGATCAGGTCCG
Source organism: Pseudoteredinibacter isoporae (assembly GCF_040372805.1). Lineage (GTDB taxonomy): Bacteria > Pseudomonadota > Gammaproteobacteria > Pseudomonadales > Cellvibrionaceae > Pseudoteredinibacter > Pseudoteredinibacter isoporae_A. Next base: position 193,941 of record NZ_BAABWJ010000003.1, on the reverse strand, counting down.
CGGAGAAGCGCTGGCTACTCAAGCAAAAACAGCCGTTGATGACGTTCTGAAGAACGTGTGTGAAGGTTTGCCCGTGGTTGGGCGGACCTTGCTGAAGGACGCTTGGGCAAGAGTACTTCAAATGGTGTATTTGAAGCAGGGCGCTGACAGTATCGCCTGGAGTGAAAAGCTCGATTTGGCGGATCAATTGGCAAGCTTGCTGCGCAATTGTACTGAAAGTAACAGCGAGGCTGAGCTCGCGCTGTTGGTTCAGAAAATGGAATCCGATTTGGCCGATGTCGGTATGGACAGCTTCCAAAGCCGCGCCTGGTTTGAAGCCATTGAAGTGTATGTTCGTGAGCAGCGCCCCAGAAGGGATGTCAGTGCTGATCTGGATTTTGCCTGTGCAGATAATGCGGAAAGCGAAATTCTGGTGGCGGATGAAGAACTGGCGGAGACAGCTGACAGCAATGCTTCGCAAGAGTCAGTACCCGCGCTTGAAGAAGCACTTCCTGCACGAGAAAACTTATCGCCTTCTGATCCTTCCATGCGCCAAGCGAGACGACTCAGTCAGGGAGCCTGGTTGCAATGGGTTGAGGACGGGAACAGTCAACGTTGTCGTCTGGCGGCGATTTTGCCTTCAGTGGGACGATATGTTTTCGTCAGCCGTCAAGGTAAAAAAGTACTGGAGCTGGGCTTGGATGATTTGGCTTGGGCGATCAAAGATGGCCGCCTGTCCGTTCTGAATGATGGTCAGTTATTTGATCGCGCCTTGCAAACCGTGATTGGAGATATGCGCCGCCGTAAACAGTAAACGGCGCATGGTTGTCATCCGACGCGTAAGTTCGGCTCGAGCGTTACAGTTCTGCCAATACCGCTTCGGCACTGCTCACGTCTAGGCCTTTCGCGTCGATGGCGAGATGCTGCACAACACCGTTGTCGATAATCATAGCGTAGCGCTTTGAGCGCAAACTGCCCATTTTAAAACCACTGGCATCCATCGTCAGGCCGAGCGCTTCGGCAAACTCACCGTTACCATCCGCCAGCATGACAACGTCTTCACTGCCGTTGGCCAATCCCCAGGCATGCATCACAAATACATCGTTCACAGAGGTGCAAATAATTGCGTCCACCCCTTTGGCTTTCAGTGCATCAGCCGAGGCCGCAAAGCCGGGCAAATGTGCCGAGCTGCAAGTGGGGGTGAAGGCGCCAGGGACGGCAAACAGCACCACTTTTTTATCTTTGCACAGTTCGGCTGTGTTTACGGTCTCAGGGCCGCTTTCACCCATTATCTGCAGCTCGACTGCGGGTATCGTTTCTTGTGCTTGAATCATCGTTGGCTCCTTAGGTCATGATGGTTATTTCGCAGGCCAATCATAGTATAGTGTGTCAAAAATAATGATAAACCACTTTGGGAGTTGAGGCCTGTGGGCATCCTGAATTATGCAACGCCTGCATTTGTGTTGCTAATGCTATTTGAAATTTGGTATGACCGACGTACCGGGGCCGGTTATTACAGACTGAACGATACAATCGGCAGTTTGGCGACTGGGGTTCTGAGTCAGTCGACTCGTCTGGTGATTTTTTCTCTGGGCCTTTGGGCGATGTCGGGACTGAATGGTTTCTTGCTTCCACTTTGGTCTATGGAATCCGTTCTGGCCTGGTGTGTTGCATTCGTGCTCAATGATTTTTTCTACTACTGGAAACATCGCTTCAGTCACGAAATCAATTTTTTATGGGCGGGGCACTCGGTCCATCATCAGAGCGAGGAGTACAATCTGAGTACCGCTTTGCGCCAACCCAGCACCCATATCCTAACGTGGGTGTTTTCAATTCCGATGCTGTTGTTGGGCATTCCCTGGCAAATGATTGTGGTGTGCGCAGCTTGGAATTTGATTTATCAGTTCTGGGTGCATACACGTCATATACACCGTTTACCTTCATGGTTTGAAGCCGTGATGGTGACCCCTTCTCATCATCGGGTTCATCACGCCCAGAACCCCGAATATATCGATAAGAACCATGGTGGTGTATTGATTGTTTGGGATAAATGGTTTGGCACCTTTCAGGCTGAGAAAGACAGCACCCCACCGATTTACGGCGTGCGTCGGCCATTGTTAAGTTTCAACCCCTGGCGAGCGAACCTTCAATTGTGGTGGCAGATGGCGGAGGATGCGTTTTACACGGCGAGTTGGAAAGATAAATTGCGTGTCTGGTTTATGCCAACCGGATGGCGACCTGAGGATGTCAGTGCGTCTCGCCCCATTAAAAAGTACCCACTGGAAACCTTTGAAAAATACAATCCTGCGTCCCCTGTTTGGATCAAACTGTATGCGGCTTTACACATCAGCTTGGCGGCGATAGCGTCTCTTTATCTGGCGATGGAGGCCGTGCATTTGGAAAAAACACAACTCTATGTTTTGTGGGCGTTAATGAGTTTGCCCCTGGTAACGGTTGGACTCATGCTGGATAAGCAGGATTTACGCTGGGAGTTGTTACGCTTGCTGTTCAGCTGGTTGTGTTTGATTTGGTTGGCCGAGTATTTCAACGGTGTTTTATGGTGGGTGGCTCTGCTGACTCAAAGCCTGTTCTCCACAATAATACTTTGGAAAACCTGGCCGCAAACTAATGCGTTAAGAGTGTCCGACGCTGAGTGAAGGCGTCGTTTTAGTGTTAAGTGTTTTCAATAGGCATAAAAAAAGCCCCGGGAGTAATGGGGCTTAAGCGTCGCAGAGTAAATGCACCTAGGTGCAGGGGGTATGAAACTTAATTGCTGAAGGAGTTACTTAAATCGTCCTTCGCAATCAGACCCAGTAGGGTAAAGACTACTGGAAACACAATAGAAGCAACAAGCATCTGACTGTCCTCAAAAAATTTGGTTTGGGCTCTGTTGTGAGCCATTCGACAACGGTTTCTAGTATAAGGATGTCGAGCTTAAGTAGGTTCAAGCTGGGTAAAGAAACGTATTGCTTGGTTGGGCCTGAGTTAAGTGCGGGGCGTTTGCGCTGTCTTGGAATAAGTTAATAGGTATTGGGTATAGAAAAGGCAAGCTCAGCAAGACTGAGCTTGTCGTGGACGGGAGATTACATTCCGTTGCGCCACGTCTTCAAATCGATAACACCGCTTTGTCGAATGGCGCCATACGCTTTACTGTATTCCGAAAGTAACGTCAGGCTGTAATCGATGCGCTTGCGCAGTTTTTCATCGTCCTCACCGCTCGGTTCGTCGTTCAGCACTTTGGCCACATTGCGGACAATCAGGTGTTCGGGCATATAGCTGATTCGATTGTTCTTATAACTGCTCATGCGCAGTTCAGCGATGGGGTACGCACCACCGGCAGACGCCGATACCCCAACCAGCAAAGCAGGTTTATGAGCCAGCTCTCCATTGCCCCACATCAGGAAGAAGTTTTTCAACGCGGCGGGCACCATGCCGTGGTATTCCGGAGAAATCACCACAAAGGCATCCGCATTTTTCAGGCGTTCAGCGATCGGTGAGAGTGTCGCTTTCCATTCAGGGTTGCCTTGCCAAATGCTCGGGTCCCACAATGCCAGGGGGTGCTCGCCCAGATCGAGTATGGAACATTGGGCAGACAGTTGCTGTGCTTCCAGGCGTTGCATCAGGAAATTGGCGACTTTCAGGCTTTGGGAATCCGCTTGCTGGCTTCCGCAAATAATGACTAAGTTCATATCAATAGCTCACAGTTGTCTTCACTTGAACGGCAGCATAGACCAGTATCGCCACGAAAACATGTCCGCAATTACGATGACGGTCTATGATTTGAATTCGGATGCGGGCATCAATGCTTGGGCGCAAGCGTAGGCAGAGCTCCAGGCCCACTGGAAGTTAAAGCCGCCCAAATGCCCGGTTACATCTACCACTTCCCCAATGAAAAACAGACCCTTCTGGGTTTCGGCTTCCATGGTCTTTGAGGACAGTTGGCGACAGTCAACTCCGCCAAGGGTCACTTCAGCGGTACGGTATCCTTCCGTGCCGGACGGTTTTAAGACCCAGTTGTTGAGGTGAGCCGCAATGTCCTCAAGGCGTTGATTGCTGAATTCTGCCAGGGCCAGTTCCGCTTCCTTTTCCCACCACAGTGATTCGAGATGTTTGATGAGCGCTTTGGGTAAGAGGTCCCTGAGGACACTGCGAAGCTTGGTTTTGGCGTGCTGTTGTTTTTGTTCCAGCAGAAAGGCTTTGGCGTCGAGGTTGGGGAGTATATCCATACAGATAGATTCACCGCTGTACCAGTAGTTCGAGAGTTGCAGACTGGCCGGGCCGCTGAGCCCACGGTGGGTAAATAATACCGCCTCGCTGAAACTGGCGCGGTCATTCGAAAGGGTAACATCAATAGCAATACCCGCCAGCGATTCAAAAATTTTGCCGGCCGCGTCACTGAAGGTGAAAGGCACCAGGCCAGCGCGGGTAGGCAGGATCTGGAGACCAAATTGTTCGGCGATCTGATAACCAAATTCTCCGCCGCCCATACTCGGAATGGATAAGCCGCCGGTGGCGACCACCAGCTGAGGTGCACGGTATACGCCTTTATTGCTGTGCAGTAGGAAGTCTCGACCGTTTTTGTCAACGGTTTGTACCTGACACTGTCCAATCAGTTCGACGCCGCTGGCTTCGCATTCGCGCAGTAACATATCAAGAATGTCTTTGGCACTGTCGTCACAAAACAATTTGCCTAAATCACGTTCGTGATAGGCAATACCGTGTTCGATCACTTTGCCAATAAAATCCCAATTGCTGTATTGCTTCAGTGCCGACTTGACGTAGTGAGGGTTTTCGCAAAGAAAGTGACGGGCCTCGACCTCGAGATTCGTAAAGTTACAGCGCCCGCCTCCGGACATCAGGATTTTTCGCCCTGGGCGTTTGGCACGCTCCAGAAGGGCCACCTTAAGGCCCCGAGCGGCGGCTTGCCAGGCACACATAAGACCGGCAGCGCCTGCACCTATAACAATCAGGTCGCGGTTTACCATGGGATATTAGGAGCCTTGCGGTTGTGCGAAGGAATCACGAACGTTTACGCCTCAGGAATTTGTCGACATACCAACAGCTGGCTTCAATAGTGAGGGCTTCTTCTCGAGCCCAGCGCAGGCCGGCGCTGACAAGTGCTTGGGCCGCACCGCTGCCGCGCATGTCCTGGGGGACAAATGTCCGGCTGAAATCGACTCGGCCCTGTTTGGAGTCGAGTTGGTATTCGAGTACCGCTTGAGTGTTGGGAATGGTAAAACGGCAGCTGTCGCTCTGATGATCGACAATAAAGGATTCATTACTGGTCATAAGATGGCTTTGCTAATGGCTATTTTGCGAATGGGTATAGTCGTTGAGTCTCTGTTGCTGTCGGCTTTTTGATCGGTATTTTTTAGGTAAAGTGCCGGTCAGCGGCGCAAGCATATCAGGTAATGGCGTTCAATGCCGCTGGATCGAGAATGCAGATGCCATCGCGGCTTTTGTCCACAATGCCTTCTTTTTCCAAGTAGCTGAGTTCTTTATTGATGGACTGGCGGGAGGCCCCAAGCATTTTGCCTAACTCTTCCTGAGAGAGCGTCAGCTTGATGAAAATCTGCTCACCTTTTTGTGCGCCCATCATCGTCGCCATCAGAACCAGGCGGCGGGCAAGGCGCTGGCGCAAAGGTCGCAAGGCGCTGTCTTCAATAAACATGAACACCATTCGCAGGCGAGTGCACTGCATCTGTAAGATGGCTTCATTGATTTCGGGGTGGCGTTTTCTGAGCTCGTTGAACTCTTTTTTATTCATGGCCGCCAGTTCACCGTCTTCACGAGCCTCGGCATTTTGTGCCCGCAGAGAGCCCTCGATAATGCCGATTTCCCCAAAACACTCGCCGGGTTGCATGATATGCAGCAGGATTTCTTTGCCTTCAGCCGTGACATTACTGGTTTGCACGCTGCCGGACGTCACTTGATAAATGGCGTCGGCTTCTTCACCGAAGCGGTAGATGGTTTCACCGGCCTGAATCGGTCTGGGCTTCAATGCGGCTCTGACCTCAGCTTCAACGGCGGCGGGCAACTGGGCAATCCAGTTCAGGGTGCTGTCGCGATTTTCTCCGTTTGGCGGGCTATCGATCATTGGGTCGCTCTGGGCTATGGGATTTAGGGCTTGTCGCCTAACTGACAGTGTCACACGGCAGCTTATTCTAAACTAGAATGCTCCACTGTCTACTCAGAGGTGAGGTGGGTCGTTCAAATTTCACGGCCTGAGACAAACAGTTCTCAACAATGACGTAATAATAATCAGGAGACAACCATGTCGATGAACGGTGCCGAAGCTTTATTGAAAACCATGATTGATGCCGGGGTTGAGGTCTGTTTTGCCAACCCGGGAACCTCCGAGATGCAATTGGTAGCGGCCATTGACAAGATCCCGGGTATGCGGCCCATTCTTGGTTTGTATGAAGGTGTCGTGACGGGCGCTGCTGATGGCTACGGTCGTATGGCGGATAAGCCAGCGGCGACCTTGTTGCATCTGGGATCAGGGTACTCCAATGGTATGGCTAATTTGCACAATGCCAAGCGTGCGTTTTCGCCCATTGTGAATATCATTGGTGAGCACGCTGTGGATCACATTCCACTTGATGCGCCCTTGACCTCAGATATCGAAGGTCATGCCAGTTTGCATACCGATTGGCTACGCACTTGCCAGAGTGCCGATGAGATGCCCAAGGATGGCGCAGAAGCGGTCGCCGCAGCCCGCGCCGGACGTATCACCAACCTGATTGTGCCTGCTAACTACGCCTGGACTGAATCCCAAGGGGCCGTTGCGCCTCTTGCACCGGCCAGTCGCCCCAAGGTCAGTGATGATGACCTTGCGTCTGCTGCCGAAGCCCTGAGAAATGGCCAGGACTGTTGTTTGTTCCTTGGAGGGCGTGCGCTACGCGAAGAGGGTTTAGTGCTTGCTCGTCGTATTGAGCAGGCCTGTGGTGCGAAAGTCATTTGTGAAGTCTTTCCCGCACGCATTCAACGAGGCCGGGGGCGAATGACGGTCGAACGCCTGCCCTATTTGGGCGAATTCGCAGCTGATGTTCTTAAAGACTTTAAACACATGGTCGTCCTGGGTACCAAGGCGCCGGTGTCGTTCTTTGCTTATCCGGGCAAGCCCAGCGTACTGACCCCTGCGGAGTGTAATATCCAGAGTTTGGCAAGCGCCGAGGATGATCAGTTGGATGCTTTGCAGCGACTGGCCAATCTTTTGGATGCTCCTGAGCTGGTGCTTCCTGAAGATCCTGTGCTGCCTGCAATACCGGGTAAAGAGGACGTGTTCACCGCCGAGGCGGTGGGCGCTGTCGTGGCCAATTATTTACCTGAAAATGCCATTGTGTCAGACGAGGCCAATACCTCAGGTATTTTTTCCTACGCCATGTATGAAGGTGCAGCGCCCCATGATTGGTTGACGTTGACGGGAGGTGCTATTGGACAGGGATTGCCCGTCGCAGTCGGTGCGGCTGTAGCTTGCCCGGATCGCAAGGTGATCAATCTCCAGGCCGATGGCGCGGCAATGTATACCAATCAATCCTTATGGACCATGGCCCGCGAACAGCTGGATGTGGTGACAGTAATCTTCAATAACTCCAGCTACGCCATTTTGAATTTGGAGCTGATGCGTGTGGGGGTTGAGAATCCGGGTGAACGAGCCAAGTCGATGCTCGATTTGTCCAACCCTAACCTCGACTGGGTGAAAATTGCCGAAGGGCAGGGTGTCACCGCTTCACGTGCCACAAACGTAGAAGAGTTTGAAGCACAGTTCAAAGCCGCTGTTGCCAGCAAAGGGCCGCGTTTAATCGAAGTCATATTGTAAAATCCATGAGTGGGTTAAGCTTGGCGTTCTGATACAGCAGCGGGAGCGCGTTGATGGGCATTATTGAACGTCTACAGCAATGTCTGGATTCTCAGTCCCTGATCGTCGGTGAGGCGCTCAGGGCCCACCCTGCCTGCATCTATCTCATTCCCAAGGCCATTATCAGGCCCGGCAGCACCGAGGAACTCGCCGCGGCGATGACGGTTTGTCACGAGTTAGGGCAGACCGTGGTGACACGCGGTGGTGGCAGCGGTTTGGTCGGCGGAACCGTGTGCGAGGGAGAGGATATACTCCTGTCGCTTGAGCGCATGAACCGCATCGAAAGTATTGATGTGCTTGGCCGGACCGCTACGGTTCAAGCGGGGGTTCCTTTGCAAGCTCTGCAAGACGCCGCTGCTGCGAAGGCTTTGTTTTTTCCTCTCGATCTGGGCGCTCGAGGCAGTGCAACACTCGGAGGAAATCTGGCCACCAACGCCGGTGGCAATCGGGTAATCCGTTATGGCATGACTCGCGATATGGTACTTGGCTTGGAAGTTGTGCTGTCGGATGGCCGTATTATCAGTGCGATGAATTCGGTGATCAAAAACAACAGCGGTTACGATCTCAAACATTTATTTGTGGGTTCCGAAGGCACTCTGGGAATTATCACCCGAGCGGTTATGCGCCTGCAGCCAGCGCCATTAAGTGAGAATACCGCCTTGGTTGCCGTCAGTAGCTTTGATCGTCTTGTCCGACTGCTGGGGCAGGCGGATCAACATCTCGGTGGTGCGATGAGTGCCTTTGAGGTGATGTGGCAAAGCTATTACGAAGCGATTTGTCAGGGAGGCAAGCGCCATCGTTATCCGATTCGCGATTCCTATCCTTTCTACGTGCTGATCGAGTCCCTTGGAGCCAATCAAGAGGCGGATAATCAGCGTTTTGCGGCGGCTCTTGAAGCCTTGTTTGAACAGGGTTTGATAGAAGATGCTGTGCTGACGAAATCACGCCGTGAGGCTGAGGCTCTGTGGGCAATACGCGACGATGTCGAAGCGCTAATGAGCCTGTTCCCCTATTTTGTGTTTGATGTCAGTGTGCCCTTAGCCGAAATGGAATCCTACGTGGCGGAAGTGGAAGCCGGGGTGAAAGCCGCTTGGCCGGAGGATCAGTGTTGCATTGTTTTTGGGCATTTAGGGGACGGGAATCTGCATTTTGTTATCCGTGCGGCGGGCGAGTTTGAGCAGGTACGTGAACAGGTCAATGAGATTGTGTATGAGCCCTTGCGTTCACGTAAGGGGGTGATTTCCGCTGAACATGGTATCGGTTTGGAGAAACGACCGTATTTGAATATCAGCCGCAGTCAGGACGAAATTGAGTTGATGAAACTGATTAAACGAAGTTTTGATCCGAAGGGAATTTTAAACCCGGGTAAAATTTTCGAGGCATAATGTTCGACTTGTAAGTTATCTGGCGCGGTTTCGCTGAAAAAGAAGCCCCCTTACGGGGGCAAGACTGACGATCACTTATGCGAACAAATCATCGAAACCTTCACCGCAGGCATTGTCGACATCACCAAGCATAGCCACCAAATCAATATCGATGCTTTCTGCAATGGAACTCGGGAAGTTCGCCATCATGCTTTCTTTGTCTTCTGCGGCATGGATGGCGACTACGTAATGGGCAATATGAAGTATGGCGGCGTATTCAGAGTCGCCCGACTCCGGTTTGTACTGATGGCGCAGAGCCTCACCCATGACGGGTGGAAAGCGCCAGCGTTCGGCTAGTTCGGCGCCGGCCTCGACGCTGGTGAAGCCCAGGCGACTGTGCTCCAGATCTTCACGATTCGCGCCCTGATTCACCAGTTGATGAATTTCGAGGGCCTCATCGGGACATAGAATACTGATCAGAATCGTGCCCACGTTGTGCATCATGCCGCAGGTAAACGCCAGCTCTCTGTCTAATTCGCGTTGGCTGAATTGGCACGCCCAGCGACAGGCGCCCGCCATAGCGAAACTGTCACGCCAGAACTGTTTGATGTCGATGTGTTCGGGTGCTTTAAATGATGAGGCGATGCCTGAGGCGAGAACCAGGGTTCGCAGGCTGTTCAAACCCAGAAAAACCACCGCATCGTTTACGCTGCCAATCTTGCGGGCGCCGCCAAAATGGGATGAGTTTGCCATGCGCAAGACTTTCGCAGTGAGCGATTGATCCTGGCTTAATTGCTCAGCGATGGAGTCCGCATCGGACTCAGAGCTGTTGAAGCTATCCAACAATTTTTGTACGACTTCCGGAATTTTAGGGAGGTCGGTTGCATTATTAATCAGTTGACTTAGTTCCATAGTAAAACCTCTTAACACGGTGGATAAGCGCCGATTGGCCTTTTGGCGTAGGTATCGGTGCCTGGAGCGTTCTTATTTCCTTTTTTCCAATTGGGGGTAGAGCTAGCCCTCTATCCTTTTGGGGGGGCTGAAATTAGAAGGCGATGTCTCTATTATCGGCAGAGCCTGGCAAATGATTAGGCAACGAAAGATGAAATAAGCGCCGCATTTAAGACGCAAGGCGGCTTTTCTGGACCTGTTTGAGAATGAGGTTAATGTGGATTGGGGGCTGGATTTTCCGTTGTGGGTGAGCCTGTGTTTAGCTGTGGTCGCTTTTGTTGCGGGTTTTTTGAGCGCCATCGCCGGTGGTGGTGGCATGATTGTATTGCCTGTGTTGTTGTCGCTGGGAGTGCCGCCACTGAATGCCCTGGCGACCAATAAATTTCAAAGCGTTTTTGGAACGTTATCCTCCACCATCAACTTTTTTCGAAAAGGGCAAATTGAACGGGAGGGGCTGCTCAGCGGCCTTCTCTGTGCGTTTGTGGCCGCCATATTGGGCTCGGTTTTGGTACAGCTCATTCCCAGCCAACGGCTGTCAAACGTGATCCCTTATCTCTTGCTGCTATTGGCAGCGTATATGCTGTTGTCACCTTCGCTCAGTGATGAGGACCGGCCGGCCAAAGTGAACAAACCGCTGTTTAACGGCTTCTTCATTAATGGCATCAGTTTTTACGGTGGGGTGTTTGGGCCGGGCATCGGATCCTTCTTTGCGGTGGCCTTTGCCAGTTTAAGAGGCTATAACCTGCGCAAAGCAACGGCGCACACCAAACCCTTGGTGCTCACTGTCAATATGACCTCTATGATAGTATTTATTTTTGCGGGCCAGATGCTCTGGGGGCTGGCGATTGTCATGGCGGTGGCTCAATTTATAGGTGCTCGTCTGGGATCAAATCTGGTCATAAGCAAAGGAGCTGCGTTGATTAAACCCGTCATGATTGCTATTACGGTGTTGCTGGCTTTCAGAATGATCTTAAGTAACTAGCGATTGTTGGCCATGGCTCGGTGTATAAGCGTCTAATAGAGGCCATACCAGTACGCGGGGGAAATGTGGAATTTTTGCTCTTAGTGCTTCTGACCAGTGTTGTCCTAGCGGTGGTTATTGTGGTGTTGAGTTTGGTTAAAACTCCTCACTATCGACTTGATGCCGTGTCGGTTGAACGTTTCCTGACGCTGGTAGCAACCGGCCAGGCGACGGAGAATGATTGGTCGGTATTCACTTCGGTGCCGATACGACACAACCCGGAACTGGAAGCAATTCGATTGCGCTGTGTTGAGCTGGAAGAATCGTTTTATCTGGGGCAAACCCGCAGTGGACATTTATTGTCAGAGGCGGGCATTCAGATGATTGAAGACATGTTACAGGAACTGCGCGAAAATAAGGCGTAATCCTCCTTACAAGGAAAACCATTAATGCACATACAAAACCCAGCTCCGGGTGAATTTTCCGGTGTTTCGCGTTTTATTCTCGTAGCAGCGGCTTTTGTCGTTGTTGTTGCGGGTATGCGCGCGGCTGAATCGATACTGGTGCCGTTTTTACTGTCCCTTTTTATTGCGGTGGTTTGTTCGCCACTGCTGTTATGGCTGAAAAAGCGTGGCCTACCAAACGGCTTGGCGATTCTTTCCATTATTATTCTGATCATTGCCATTGGTGGTGCGATCAGTGCGGTGGTAGGCAGCTCGGTGGCAGAGTTTCGCCAGGACATCCCGGTGTATCAAGAGCGTCTTACGAGCATGTTCCAAGGCTTGGTTGCTCGTATGAAAGGCTATGGGATTGATCTTGAGACGACAATCCTGACCGATAATATTGATCCGGGGGCGGCGCTGAGAATTGCCGGCAATACACTGGCTTCCTTTGGCAGCATGATGACGGAAGCGTTTTTAATTCTGTTGACCGTTATTTTTATCATGGCAGAAGAAGTTGGGTTTTCTGACAAGCTGAAAGCTGCCAAGAAAAATTTCGGCGTTGGTGCTATTGCTCGTTTTACCGAATCGGTGAATCACTATATGGCGATCAAAATGTGGATCAGCTTGCTGACTGCAGTGCTGGTGTTTGTCTGGTTGCTGATTTTGGGTGTCGACTATCCAGTAATGTGGTCGCTGTTGGCTTTTCTCTTGAATTTCGTACCCAGCCTGGGGTCAATTTTGGCGGCAATTCCTGCGGTTTTGCTGGCGCTGGTTCAGCTTGGCCCAATGAGCGCATTGTTGACCGGAGCCGGTTACCTGGCGGTCAATACGGTTGTTGGGAATGGGATTGAGCCGAGAGTGATGGGGAAAGGTTTGAACCTTTCTGCTCTGGTTGTGTTTTTATCCTTGGTATTTTGGGGGTGGGTGTTGGGCCCTGTGGGTATGTTGCTCTCCGTTCCTTTAACAATGACGGTCAAGATCGCATTGGAAAGCAATGAAGATACGCATTGGATCGGTGTGCTGTTGGGTTCGGGTGAAGCCGTTGATGCACCGGACAGCATTGATTTGCTCGAACCGCTGGAAAGCGACGAGGAAAACCAGTCCTGAAACACACAAGCTCGCGAGAAAACGTTATGCACAGTGCGATAAGTGCGCCGAAAGATTTGTTGCAACATTTTCGGCAAACCTTGCCTCACGCTGAGTTGTTGGCAACGCAACTGCCTGATGTTCCGACTGTCTCATTGTGGCTGGTAAATCCGGCCATTATGGATGCACGCTTAAGTGAAGAGACCATTGCGGCCGTTTTTGAAGAACCTGCCTATTGGTCCTTTTGCTGGGCCAGTGGCCAGGCTATGGCCGCTATGATTCTGGAGCAGACCGATCTGGTGCGCGATAAAGTGATTGTCGATTTTGGAACGGGCTCAGGTATCGTTGCAATCGCTGCGCTTATGGCAGGCGCTAAAACCGTATATGCCAGTGATCTGGATGAAGGTGCCTTATTGTCCGTGCAGGCCAATGCGGCCCTCAATGGTTTTGCCGACGATGATCGTCTGGTGATTTGTCGTGATTGCTTCAGTCTGGCCAATTCTGAGTCGGTGGACATGGTGATGGCAGCCGATGTGCTCTACGATTGGGAAAACAAACCCTTGCTGGAAAAGTTTCGTCAATGCTTCAAGAAAACCCTGATTGCTGATTCGAGGGTGAGGAATTTCAATGAGCCGGGTTATGAAGCGATTGCTGTCAGGCGTTCAGTCACTTTTCCTGATCTAGGTGAGTTCGAAGAATTTAAAACCGTTAACTTCTATCAAAGCCTATAGGTTTTGATAGAAGTTGCTATCTGTCGACTAGTGATCGGGATAGCAGGCGATCAGTGCGTCGACATCACTCTGCTCATTGTAGATGTGAGGTGATACCCGAACGCCACTCGGGCGTTGATCAAATTGAATGCCCGCCTCGCTCAATGCCTTCACGAATTGTTCCTGTTCTTGGAATTTTAATACAACCGTTCCACCGCGCTGCCGTGGTGTGATGCACGCGTTTCCGGCGGCATTGCGCAATTGTTCGGTCAGCATTTGATTGTGCTTCCAACAATTTTCCACCCCGAAGCGTTGGAAGTATTCCACACTGTGTTTTGCTAATGCATAGGGCTGCACCGATGGCGTTCCACCCCAAAAGCGCAGAGCGCTGTCATGATAGCGGAAGTTATGCACGTCAAACTCAAAAGGGTTCTGATGTGAAAACCAGCCGACGTCTTTGGGTTGGCAGAGGCTGAGCTTTTCAGGTTTGACCCACATAAAGCCTGCGCCGGGGCCTCCACACAGCCACTTTACACAGGAGCCTAAAACAAAGTCTGCCTGCCAGTCTTGCAAGTCGATAGGCACTACCCCGATGGATTGGGCAATATCGACCACGGACAAAATATCGTTTTGACGACAGCATGCCAGTAACTCGGTTATTGGAAGGCGCAAGCTGGAATTTGAATAGACGTGAGTGAGCAGTACCAGCCCAACATCGTCGCTCAGTTGTTTTTTCCACTGCTCCAGATCCTGCAAGTCCATGGTGTCCGGCAGAAAACGCAGCTGCCAACCAAACGCCGTGGCTTGCTGGGCCACAAAACTCATGCTGGGAAAATCTTCTTCGCTCAGTAAAATGATATTGCGGGTCGGCGGTGGAGGAACCGCTTGAAGAATTTTGCTAAAACCGCTGGATAAATTACTCTGGGGGCAAAAATCTTCGGCATCGCCGTTGAGCAATTGACCCAGGGCCGTGCGGAATCCATCAATGGACTCCAGCCAATTTGGCCAGGCCTGCTCAGGATTTTCCTGCCAATGTTGAAAGAATGCTTCTTGCCAGTGTTGTTGGCTGCTGCGCAATGCCAAGCCTACCGAGTGGCTCAGCAAATAACGTTGTGTGGGCAGTAGAAAGTCTTCTCGACCCATAGTTACCTCAAGCTGTTTCTAATGGTCTCGACATCGCGGTAGCGACTCGGAATATCATCACGCTCCGCCGCCAGACGCAAGTCTCTCAACTTTGCCAGTGAGCGCAACAACACGGGTAGTGGTGGTCCACTGGCGGTGAGTTTATTCGCATAGACCTCATCCATTCCCTGTGACGGTTTGGTAATGAATTTTTCAACCAGGTTGTTGTGGTGCTGAGCAGCGGTTCGCCCGTGGGCATCGCATACTTTCAAGAACTTTTTGGCTACCATTTGGAACCATTCGCTGCCTTGCTCACGTTCAGGGCATTGCAACAGTTGGTCCATCAGGCTGGGGCGACGCATACAGTCCATCAAACAACGCTGGTCTTCGGGCATCATATAAAGCATTTTATCGACGAGCAATTGCGAGTAATAGGAATCGTCTGCTCGGCACAGTCCCAGCATTAAGTCGATAATATTGATTCCGGCGAAATCGCCTGCATTGGCACCGCGGTATATTTCACGACCCACGCGATAGGGCTTGTAATAGGGGCGAACCAGATAGAAAAACGCGTTAACGTCCAGTTTTTCGAACAGTATATCGTTGAGCCGAATGACATCTTCCAGAGCGTCGTAGGCGGCGTCCAGTAAATCAGGCACAGAAACATTCGACATCCCCAGTGGAACGGTACGGAACAGGGCATCAGCCGCACGTTTATAAGCCAATACGGCGCGAGTGTTGTATTCGTTAAAAATGAATTCGTCTTCCAGGGATGTAAAGCTTTTGGCCACACCATTGATGGCTCGGTTATGAGTGGTGAGATGGGCCGTAGCAAAACGTGGTGTAACACCGAGAGAGGCGCCCAGTTGCAAGGCCAGAGCGGAGGCTTCCTTCAATGGGGAGCTCTCTTCGCGGGAGGGTTCGGTGATTTCATGGCGTCGACAGGCGGCCATGTAGAAGCCCACATTACCTAATAAGTCGAAACCGGCATCGAAGCCTTCGTCGGTATTGCCTTCGGCGAGCAATTCAGCAATCAGTGCTCGGCCTTCATTTTCCAATTGCTGCTTTAGGGCATCACCAAGGCCGACAACATTCGCTTTGTCTTCCTGCTGTTGGTACAGCTTTTCCAGCTCGGTATTGATATCGATAAAGCTGCTGCGAATCCAGCGGTCGAAGTTTTCAACATTGGCCGTCACGGCTTGCTCCTTATAGTTTATTCGTAAAGTATAGCCATTCTAACAATCAATACGGAGCAAATTCGGGCAAAAATAAGGCTTGAGGGCGGGGTTGGCTAGCAGAATCTGCTAGCCGGAAGGGTATTGTGAGTGGGTTAGGTTAGCCTCAGTCGATATATTCGAAGGTGCGAACGACTTTTTCAACACCGCCGATACGGCTGACCACGTTGGCGATTTTATTGGCCTGGGTACGTGAAACGGTCCCCATGAGATAGACAACACCGTTTTCAGTCACGACCTTAACGCGGCCACTGTCGATATCTTTGTGGGCCAGTAGCTGGGTTTTTACCTTTGAACTGATCCAGACATCGTTGGTGCGTGCCGGTATCGAACTGTTACCTTGAATTTTCAGTTCGTTGAAAACCTGACGTACTTTATGGAGTTTGCGCAACGTCGATGTCGCTAATTCGCGAGCGTCCTGATTGGGAACTTCACCGGTGACCAGTACGACACCATTAAAAGCGTTCACGTTGATATGCGAGGCGTCCAGCAAGGGGCTGGCTTTATTGAGGTTGACTTCCGCAATGGTTTCCAGCTGTTCGTCATCGATATAGGTACCGAACGTCCG
The DNA here is from genome assembly GCF_040372805.1 of Pseudoteredinibacter isoporae. Classification (GTDB taxonomy): domain Bacteria; phylum Pseudomonadota; class Gammaproteobacteria; order Pseudomonadales; family Cellvibrionaceae; genus Pseudoteredinibacter; species Pseudoteredinibacter isoporae_A. The sequence goes on along the minus strand of NZ_BAABWJ010000003.1, from coordinate 177,661 downwards.
CTTGCTGGGATCGGGTTGAATAGGTTTGTCGGTCGTGGCGCTGATAATTGAGGTACAAGCGCTCATGCTTAATACGCAGCCGGCCATGAGGGCTGCCTTTAAAAGTCCGGATGCTTTATTCATCTGGGCTGTAAACTCCAAATAGTTGTTGGTCAATTAAATCACAGAGGCAAAACACCGTAAGCAGGTGGACCTCGTGAATTCTCGGCCTGGAATGCAGTTGGGCCTGCAATTCAATATCGTTGACATCAAGAAGCGCAGAAATATCCCCGCCATCGTGCCCGGTAAGGGCAATAACAGACATATCCCGATCGTGGGCGGCCTGTACCGCTTGGATCAGGTTGCCAGGTTTCCCGCTGCTGGAAATTAATACCAGAATATCGCCGGGTTGGCCCAGGGCACGCACCTGTTTGGCGTAGACATCGTTGTAACTGGCGACGTCTGCAATAGCCGATAGCGATGTGGCGTCCGTTCCCAGAGCGATAGCAGGCAAACTGGGGCGCTCATTCTCGAATCGATTGATCAGACTGGCTGAAAATATCTGAGTAATGGCGCAGCTGCTGCCATTGCCGCAGAGTAAAATTTTATTGTCGTTAACGAGGGCGTGCACCATCATTTCGCTGGCTTCGGCGATTAATGGGGCCAGTTGTTCACCCACTTGCATTTTGGCTTCAATGCTACGGTGAAACAGATTGATTACGTGTTGATCCATGCTCGGCTCTTATCAAACGGGCTTACGCCCCAAAGGCATTTGGCAGCCATTCTATATCAGAGCGGCCATCGGGTAGAAGGGCAATGGCGACGACATCAAAACGACAGGGTGCATCGGCAATGCCCCGGCTGGCCAGAAAATGTTCAGCGCTGCGCAACAGGCGTTGCTGTTTTTGTGGGCCAATGCTCTCAAGCGCTGAGCTGAATTGTGATGGCCGACGACTGCGAACCTCGACAAACACCCATTCCTCATCGCTGTGCATGATCAAGTCAATTTCACCGTGGGCACAGAGATAGTTACGTTCTTGCAATTGCAGGCCGTGTGCACACAAATGATCCGCCGCTTTTTGTTCCTGCTCGGCACCTTGTTCCAGTGTGTTTTGAGTTCGTCTCACCTTGGGGGTCCTATGTTTGGGAGCCAAATGAAGCCCGTGAATTGAGCGACCACTATAGCGGTCGCAGGCCTCGAGGTGAGAGATACAAAGGGTTGAATTTTAAATTCAATTCAACGCTGGCTGATGTTTTCCAAAGGTTGGGCTTTACCATTGCGCATAATCGCCCAGTCCTGTTGTCTGGCCAGTTGACCGTTGTGGAGCATCTGCAATCGTCCAGTGCGGCCCTGCAGTTGCAATTGCTGGACCTGGGCCAGCTGACTTAAGCGTGGATACAGCGCGAAACTGTCGGCGCCCAGTGCGTACAGCTGTTGATAAGCTGGACTGGGTTTGGCAGCCTTGTCGACAGCCTGCCGTAAGCCCTCGTCTTCCTGCATCAACCAAGGCAAAGCAGTGAAGCGGATGCCGTTCAAATCGCGATTGGCCTTCGAGGCTGTGCTACCTCCATAGATGTGGCTGGTGGCGTAGACGGGAATCTTGCTGGCATAGTGGAAGGCCAGGGTGGGTTTAACCTGTCTAGCCTGGTTGTTATTGGCCAGCATAAAGATCATGTCTACATCTTGGCGGCGGCGTGGTTCGAACTCTAAATTCGTGCCCAGAATTCTTTGCAGGTTGCGGTAGCGGTTTTCACTCAGATCCAGCTGCAAGCTGTTTTTGATGACGCGGGAGTAATCGCCTTTACCGGTAAAGCGTTGTTCGCCAACAATTTCACCCCCCAAACGTTGCCACTCCTCAACGAAGGCTTTGGTGCCCCGGTTCCCCCAAGAGCTTTGTGGGGCCAGTACCAGAGCTCGGCGATGGCCTTCGAGGTAGGCTCGCTGTGCACACTGACGTGCCTCGTCTTCCACGGCTAAACCGAACTGAAAGAGCTGCTGGTGATATTCTTCTTGCTGTTCGCTGGAAGGAGCCTGGATATAGTTCATGGCCAAAACAGGAACGTTTAAGTCACTGATGTCGTTTAAGCGTTTGACTTGGCGCTTATCAAGTGGGCCAATAACCAGGTCGCTGCCGCCCTGAACCGCTTGCTGGTAGAGCTGAACGATATCACCCTGGCTGCTGTCGATAAGTTCGAGTTGAGGCGCCTGTTGGCCGTTCTCTGCGGCCTGGTAGTAGGCTGCCATAAAACCGTCGCGTATCGCTTTACCTGCACGGGCGAATTTTCCACGGCTGGGCAGCATCAGGCTGAGTTTTCTGGGTTGGTCCGCAATCAGTCGGCCCAGTAGGCGAAGGTCTTCGGGGAGATTGGCTGCGGCAGGATGTCCTGGGTTAGCCATTTGCCACTGCTGCACTTTAGCCTGCTGTTGTTCAATACTGTCGCTTTGGTTTTTTGCGATGGCGGCCAGCTCATACCAGCCTTGTTGTAACAACGGCTGGGGATGGTTAGCCAGAGTTTGCAACTTATCCGGACTTTCCATCATCAGAGTTTGCCATAGGGCACGTTCGTTACCGACCAACTGGTCGCCCTCAAGCCATTGCTCGAGTTGAAGGCGTTCTTCCACTCCGGCTTGGGTGTCACCCAACAGCGTAAACAGAGTGGCCTTCAGTTCACCCAGGCGGCGCTGCTGCTCTGCCTGCATCTGAGGTTTGAGTGTGGCCAGTCGCGGACTGGCAAAGGTGTCTTTGGCTAGAAAGTAGGAGCCGTCTTCCATTGACAGTTTCCCGAGCAGCAGACTGTACTCAATAAAGTCTTCATTGTTCAGCAGCATCGGGTCGACATTTTTTAGCAGATTCTGCGCCCAGCTGAGCTCTTCCTGTTGGCTGAGTTGTTGGGCGGCATGCAGCAGGTATTGGCTGGCGTCGCGGGCTTGGCTGGTGCGAGCGAGTTTCAGCAGTTCGGCCACACTTTGCTGTGGCTGTTCGATATGTGCGGCGGCTTGCTGGTAGCTGCTTTGATCCCGACTGGGGTTTGATCCACAAGCGCTGAGTAGGGCGCTAGTGATAAGCACTGTGGCGATACGACAGCGGCCCAGGCGGGGATATTGGCGGGGTGAGTTTTTCAAAAAAGTACTCATTGTGCTCTCTAATTCAGGTCTGGGGCTAATCATAACAAGTTATCTTCAGCCGATGCATGCCAGTTGCCGGTGAAGGGAGTAATATACTGCTCTTTGGCCATGAATGAGAGGTGAATGTTCCGTGCCGGCGATGAAAAATTCTACAACGGGGGGGGCTGGCGCCCTTTACGTGGTGGCTACTCCAATTGGTAATTTAGGTGATATGAGTCAGCGTGCGATTGACGTGCTGAACACGGTTGACCTGATCGCAGCGGAAGATACTCGGCACAGCGCTCGTCTGTGCCAGCACTTTTCGATCAATACGCCGTTAAAGGCTTACCACGACTACAGTGATCAAGCTCATAGCGAGGCAATGATTGCCCAGCTGAAGATGGGTAAGGATATTGCTTTGATCAGTGATGCCGGCACACCATTGATCTCCGATCCGGGTTATCGCGTGGTCAAATTGGCCCGTGACGCAGACATTGACGTTGTACCGATTCCCGGTGCATGTGCTATGGCAGCGGCTTTGAGTGTCGCTGGCCTGCCTTCTGATCGTTTTTGTTTTGAAGGTTTTTTGCCCGCTAAAGCCGGACAGCGATTGAATTATCTGCAGGATTTGATGGAAGAAGAACGCACGATGATTTTTTACGAGGCCCCTCACCGAATTGTCGACAGTTTGACAGCGATTGTCGACGTGTTTGGCGCTGAACGTGAACTGGTGTTAGCACGCGAAATTACCAAAACTTTTGAGACAGTTTTGGCGGGCACCGCTCATGAGGTGCTTCAGCGGGTAGAGGCAGACCCCAATCAGCGCAAAGGTGAAATGGTGGTTTTGATCAAAGGGTTTGAAGCAAGCGAAAAGCAAATTGATGCGAAGGTTGAGCATATGATGCGCTGTTTACTGGCACAGCTACCTGTGAAACAGGCTGCTCAAATCGGTGCGGAGATAAGTGGTTTGCGTAAGAAAGCCTTGTATCAATGGGCTTTGGACAACAAGCCAGGTTAGAGATAGCAGGGCGAGCCCATCGTGTTCGTGTCGCGCAAAAAATAACGTCCCAAAAAAAAGCCAGGACCCGAAAGGGCCCTGGCTTTTTGTTCTGTATAAAACAGTTACTGACGTTCTTGGAAATCTATTCTTAGAAACGCAGTGTGCCTTGAATTGCAACAGAACGAGGACGATCGAAGAAGGCGTAGTAAGCGGCACCATTACCTTGAGTCAAGGTAGTGGACAGTGGTGCTACGTTACCGAAGGTCACCACTTCTTCGTCCGTCAGGTTTTTGCCGATCAGAGCCACTTCCCATTGACCATCAGCCGCACCGAAGGCTACACGCATATTAACTTTGGTGTAGGCCTCTTGAATCAGGTTCTGATCCAGAGTTGGTGAAGCAAAGTAATCATCACTGTAGATCAAGTCCAGAGTGGTGTGCAGTTCGAAATCCTGACCCACAGGCATAATGTGATCTACGCTCAGCGTGCCTTGCAGCTCTGGTGTAAACTCACGACGCTGGCCAGCGAAGTCACACAAACCTGGGTTGCTGGCACTGTTTGGAGTGACGCCAAAAGCACATTGACCGTTCGGGAATTTATCGTACTCGAAGTCCAAGTAGGCGGCAGAACCTGTCAACGTCAGGCCTTCAGCCAATAACCAGCGGCCATCCATTTCCAAACCTTGGCTGGTAGCTTCACCGGCGTTGGTAACATTAAAGCCAAGAGTACCGTCGAACTGCGAAGTTTGCAGGTCTTCGTACTCAGTGCGGAATAGAGCAACGTTCAACTCAGCGGCGCCATCGGCCAGAGTAAACTTACCACCGAGTTCGAAACTGGTGGCTTTCTCTTCTTCGTATTCAAATACACCAGTACGGCCTGGGTTCAGAACTGGGCCAGCCGCTGTAACAACGGTTACGCCGTATGCTGGATCAGGATGCGCGTTCGAGCGGACGTCAAAACCGCCACCTTTAAAGCCAGTGGTGTAAGTGGCATATAACATGGCATCCGGGCTGATATCCCACTGAGCGGTGATCAGTGGTGTGAATGCGCCTTCATCGCGATCTGCGCTGATGGTGTCGTAAGGCTCGATGGCAAATGCAGAGAATAGGGTGTTTAGCAAGACATTGCTGGAACCTACGTCAGCACCGGTTGGATCTACGTGGTATTGACGACGAGATGCTTCTTTATCTTCCGAGGTGTAACGAGCACCCAGATTCAGGCGGAATTCTTCGTTGATGTTCCACGTTGCCTGAGCGAATACAGACCACAGATCAGACTCTTGGGTGAACGTACGTTGGGTAGCGATGTTGGCAAAGCCTGGGTTCAAAGCGCGCAGCAAGCTGTCACCAGGAACCGTAATGGAGTCATTGAATTTCAGATCGGTTGATTGCCAGAAGCCGCCGGCAATCCAGTCAACGGTTTCGCCGCCCGGTGAGGTGAAGCGAATTTCCTGGCTTACCTGATCGAAGTCTTCGCCGGATTGAGCCGTAAAGATACTGGCACCGATAAAGTCACAGTCACAGTTTTCTTTATACTCGTAAGCGTTGTAACCGGTGATTGAGGTCAGGGTGATGTCACCCAACTGATGCTCAATGTTTAGCGTCAGGTTTTCAGCTTCGTTATCGCTGTTATCACCATTGGACTGACGATTAAAATCTTGAGTGGCATCGAGAACGTAAGCACCGTTACCCACTGCGGCGTTTACTTGGGCAACGGCAGCCGAATAAGGTACCGCGCCAACTTCATTAACCAGTTCCAGGAAGCGACCTTTTGTGTCGAACTTGCTTTTCTCAAGTTTCAGGTTGACGGTGGTATCGTCGGAAGCGTCCCAACGCAAAGAGCCGCGCACAACGCCAACATCTTCATCGGACTCATCGCGGTTCAATGTGGTGTTGTTGTAGTAACCATCAATCTGACGATCAAGAATGGCCAGGCGACCGCTCAAGGTATCGGTTAATGGGCCAGACAGCACCAGTTTAATGTCACGCTCACCGTGATCAGGCTCATACAATGCGGTAACAGACCCTTCGAAATCATCGGTCGGTTTGGCGGTGGTCATGGAGACCGCACCGGCAATGGAGTTCTTACCGAACAAAATACTTTGTGGGCCACGCAGAATTTCTACGCGCTCCATGTCAAACATAGGTGCACGAGTCAGCTGTGCACGGCCGTAGTAGATACCATCTACATACTGGCCTACAGACTGCTCGAAACCCTGGTTAATACCAGAGCTGATACCGCGAATACCGATAATAGTACCGATACCCGTTTGGTTGAATGTCAGGTTGGGAACGTAGGCGGTCATGTCTTCAAGGTTGTTAATACCAGCCTCGTTCATTTTTTCACCCGCTACCGCGTTTACGGAAATGGGTACATCCATCAAGCTTTGCTCACGCTTTTGAGCGGTTACAACGACTTCTTCAAGGGCGAGCTGTGCGAGAGAGGGCATGGCTGCAGCGGCTGCTATGGTGCCGATGGCAACACTAAGTGTGCGCTGTCTAATAGATTTCATCAGTCGATCTCCTGTGATGAGCGGGTATTTGCTGTTCAGGCTTATATGAGCTGCCTGTTACAGCTACTATTTATAGTAGTTTTTACAGTGTTGTGCCTAAGCTTTTGTTTTTGTTGTTGTATGTCAGTAATTTCCGACGCTAAAGGCACCGCGAACCATATACTATTTAGGCTGAATAGCCAACCAAGCTGGCCAATTTGTCTATGAATGACAGTGATTTCGAACGTTTCTGTCAATTGCAATATAAGACTGTAAAGTTATGTGGTTAATTGGGCGAAAAATAGTTAGGAAGTGTTAAGTGATCCGGGGCTTGCAAGTGAGGGTTTGAGTCGCTATTGTTCACCCTGTCAAAGGTGGCTGGACAGTCGCTCTTCTTTTATAAGGAGGGAGGAAAGTCCGGGCTCCAAAGGGCTGAGTGCCAGGTAACACCTGGGGGGCGTGAGCCTACGGAAAGTGCAGCAGAAAGGAAACCGCCTAAGCCGCTTTGCGGCCGGTAAGGTTGAAAAGGTGCGGTAAGAGCGCACCGCGCAGCTGGCAACAGTCTGCGGCGATGGTAAACCCCACTCGGAGCAAGACCAAATAGGAATCCTATAGGCGTGGCCCGCGCTGGATTCGGGTAGGTCGCTCGAGGTGTTCGGTGACGAGCATCCCAGATGAATGACTGTTCAAGACAGAACCCGGCTTACAGGCCGCCTTTGGCTCATTCTTTTGGCTGATATTTTTTCGGCTCTCTAATTGTTTCATGTTAGTTCAATACAGAACTTAAAGTGTTACTTTAAGTTTGGCTTTTATGTGCCTGTTTTTTCTTTATTTTTGCTTGCCTTTTCTCTGCTGGAATGGTCTTTTCTTAACAAGTTTCTCGAAGATCGCAGCAATATCCCTGATTTTAAACGCTTTTTGCCTTGACTTTGCCTAGTTCAGATTTATAGTGTAGCTATGTGGAAAAAAGTGGAGATTTGTGTGTATTCCAGATTCCAGGTGGAGTTTGGTGGAGCAAATGTCCTAAAAAAGCAATCGGTGGATATCGGTGTATCAAGGTAGTCATGCCATTAATATGGACGCGAAAGGGCGTCTGGCCATCCCAACGAGTCTTCGTGACGCGTTGCTGGAGGCCTGTGCAGGGCGCTTGGTCATCACCGCCAACACTGAAGAGCGTTGTTTATTGGTTTATCCAGAGCCCCAATGGCAGCAAATTCTTCCGCAAATCGAAAATCTTCCCAGCTTCAACAAAGTAGCAGCCAGAGCCAAGCGCCTGTTGATCGGTTATGCCTCTTCGGTGGAAATGGATCCGGCGAATGGCCGCATCTCGATTCCCGGGCCGCTGCGCAAATACGCCAGCCTGGAAAAAGAACTGATGCTGGTGGGGCAGGGAAAAAAGTTTGAGCTCTGGAGTGAAGAGAGCTGGACAGCTCTATTGGATGAGGCGGTTGACGATGATGTGCCGCCTGAAATGCAGTCCCTGTCATTGTAGGTGGTTTGGGTATGAGTAATTCACCGCACTACAGTGTTTTGCTGGATGAGGCGGTCACCAGTTTGCTGGGTGACGAGCAGGGTTTTTATATAGACGGCACTTTTGGTCGAGGTGGCCACAGTGCGCGTATTTTGGATGCGCTGGGCGATCAAGGGCAGTTGCTGGCGATTGATAAAGATCCCGATGCGATTGCCGTAGCCGGAGAGCGTTTTGCCGGGGAATCGCGATTTGATATCGCGCACGGTTCGTTTGCACAGATGGAAGAATTTGTCGCTGAGCGCGGCATGGCAGGTTTGGTTGACGGCATATTGTTAGATCTGGGGGTGTCGTCGCCACAACTGGATGAAGCGGAACGGGGGTTTAGCTTCATGCAGGATGGTCCGTTGGATATGCGCATGAACAGTGATGCGGGTATGACAGCGGCTGAATGGGTAAATTCTGCTGAGGAGACAGAAATTGCCCGCGTACTCAAAGAGTACGGAGAGGAGCGGTTCGCCAAGCGAATTGCGCGCGCCATTGTAGAGTCCCGACAAGCCAAGACCATTACAAGGACTCTGCAATTGGCGCGGATTGTTGCTGAGGCGAATCCCGCTTGGGAAAAGGGTAAGAACCCGGCAACCCGAGCTTTTCAGGGAATACGCATTCACATTAATAATGAGTTGGGTGATCTGGAGTCTGTGCTCGAACAAAGTCTCCGCATCCTGAAGCCCGGTGGGCGGCTGGTTGTGATCAGCTTTCACTCTTTAGAAGATCGTCTGGTGAAGCGTTTTATTCGCCGCCAGGAAAAAGGTCAGGAATTACCACCGGGTTTGCCGGTGACTGAAGATCAATTAGATAAAACCATGCGAAGCATTGGCAAAGCAGTTAAGGCCGATGCGGATGAGCTGGCAGAAAATGTTCGTTCACGCAGTGCGGTCATGCGTGTGGCACAAAAGCTTTAAAAGCAAAGGTGTTTAGAGGTGGCAAAATTGGGGGAGTTTCAGTGGCGTTGGCTATTGATCATGACGGTGTTGTGGTTGTTGGTCATGCTGTCGGCTATTGCAGTCGTTAATAGCACTCACCAAAGTCGCATCAAATTAAATCAATTGGAACTCGCCAAGCGTATGACTAATGGTTATCAGGTTGCTTGGGGACAGTACTTGCTGGAGCAGAGCACTCTGGCGAGTTATGGCCGTGTTGAATCGGTCGCTAAAAAGCAGTTGGGCATGAAAACGCCTGCAGCAAATGAATTGGTCATTCTTAAATAATCGAATAATGGCAAAGCGGAAGACAGTGGTGAGCAAAAAGGCGACAGCAAAAACGCGCGCGCAGGCACCTAAAGCAGGTAAGGGCCTGGCGAATGCTTTGTTGGAACGTTGGCGCTTTTACTTCACAGTTTTGGTGATCGCTTTGCTGTTGGCGGCCTTGCTCTGGCATCTCGCTTTCTTACAAGTTGTGCCCGGCAATGAGCGGGGCTATGAGTTTTTGCAAGGGCAGGGAAATGCTCGAACGATTCGCCACGAAACCATCAATGCCTATCGTGGCTTGATCACCGATCGTCACGGTGAGCCCTTGGCGGTGAGTTCGCCGGTCCGTTCTATTTGGGCTAATCCTAAGTTGCTAAAAAGCGACAAAACTCAATTGCGCGCTCTGGCGAAATCTCTCGGTTTGAAACAATCCGAGTTGGCGGCAAAAATCGAGCGCTTTAAAAACAAAGAGTTTATGTACCTGAAGAGGCATTTGCCGCCTCATAAAGCGCAGGCTGCGCTTGCTTTGGGCGTAGAAGGTGTTTACTCGACCACTGAATACCAACGCTTTTATCCGGCGGCTGAAGTCGCTTCGCACTTGATCGGTTTTATCGATATTGACGGCAAAGGACAGGAAGGGCTTGAGCTTGCCTATGACCACTGGTTGCGTGGTGAGGCTGGCGAGAAACGTGTCATTAAGGATCTGAAAGGTCGAGTGATTAAAGATGCAGGCTTGATTCGAGCGGCACAGTCAGGGAAAGACATTCGTTTAAGTATTGATCTGCGTTTGCAGTATATGGCACATCGCGAACTGAAGACCGCCTTGAAAGCCTATAAAGCGAAGTCAGGTTCGGTGGTTATTTTGGATGTGGATTCTGCGGAAGTGTTGGCGATGGTGAATCAGCCATCCTACAACCCTAACAATCGCAGCAAAATGAAAGCCTCTCAATTGCGTAACCGTGCGTTGACCGATCAATACGAGCCGGGTTCGACTATGAAGCCGCTGACAATTTTGGCTGCATTGGAAACCGGCAAATTTTCAAGCGATACGATCATTGATACCAATCCGGGCTACGTGCGTGTTCCGGGTAAAACATTTGTTGATCCGGTGAATTACGGTGAAATTGATCTCGGGAAAATTGTTACCAAATCCAGCCAGGTTGGCATTGTAAAAGTTGCCATGGAAATGGAGCCTGAAACCATTCGTGATATGTATCAGCGTTTTGGGTTGGGGGCCGTTACGGGTACGGGCTTTCCAGGAGAGCGAACAGGCTCCTTGCCGAATCGTCGTAAATGGCATGCCACAGAGCATGCTAATTTTTCTTTTGGTTATGGAATGAGCTTAACGGCAGCGCAGTTGGCTCAGGCGTATAATGTCATCGCCAGCGATGGCTTGTTTCGTCCTTTGTCAATTCTGCATCAGCAAGAAGGTGTTGAAAGCAAGCAGGTTGCTGCGAAAGAGCTGGTTCGAAAAGTACGCAAAATGCTAAAGACTGTGCCTGAAAAGGGTGGCACTGGAACTCTCGCGCAAATTGCGGATTATCCCGTGGCTGGAAAAACTGGCACAGTGCATAAGCTGGGTAAAGCGGGTTACGCCGAAAATCGTTATATGTCCCTGTTCGCAGGCATGGCACCGGCGGATGATCCAAAAATTGTCGCGGTGGTGATGATTAATGAGCCGGGTACCCAAGCTTATTCTGGCGGTAAGGTGGCAGCTCCGGTTTTTTCTCAAGTTGCGGAATCGGCGTTGCGTCTTTTGCGTGTGCCGCCGAAAGTATCGAGCGATCAGCAAGTTGTTGCCATTGGAGGTGCCCAATGAGCACATCCAATTACAGCAGCCTTCAGCATTTGTTGTCCGGCCTTAATGTCGAGCTGGGTGAGCTGGCCGGTATGCACGTAGCTGGACTGCAGCAAGACAGCAGGCGAGTGAGGCAAGGCGATTGCTTTATTGCTGTGACCGGTCTGGAGACTGATGGTCGTCGCTACATTAGCAGTGCTTTGGAAAATGGTGCTTCCGTAGTTTTGCAGGAAGCCGGTCATGAGCAGCATGGTGATATTTCTTTTGAGTCTTCAAGGCCGGTAATCTCGATCAGCAATCTGCTGCAAAAGATGAGTCGTATCGCGGCAAACTTTTATTCAGAGCCTAGCACCGCGCTTTCTCTGGTCGCCTTCACAGGTACCAATGGGAAAACAAGTTGCAGCCAGCTTTATGCTCAGTTGCAGGCTCTACTGGGTAAGCGTGCAGCGATGCTGGGTACCATGGGGTATGGTGAAGTCTCTCGCAGCGCCGATGTCACATTGCAAGATACCGGTATGACTACGCCGGATGCTCTGCGAGCTCAAGCCATTCTCGCTGAATTGCGCGAAACCGGTGTGCAGTCTGTTGCCATGGAAGTGTCTTCCCATAGTCTGGTGCAAGGACGAGTCGCGGCAGTCGACTTCGACGTGGCCGTTTTTACTAATATCAGTCGCGATCATTTGGATTATCACGGCAATATGGCGGCGTATGCCAAGGCCAAGGCCAAGCTGTTCGCTTTCAAAGGCTTGACCGCCGCGGTACTCAATCTTGATGACGAGTATGGCGAATTGTTTGCGCATGTGCTGAAAGCCTCGGGCGCAAAAGTCATTAGCTACAGCTGCAAAAACTCTTTGGCCGATCTTTATTGTGCGAAGGTTGATTACCAGGCTCGGGGAATGGTGCTCACCATTAAAAGTCAGTGGGGTACCGTGCAGCTGACTACCGGTCTGCTTGGAAGTTTTAATGTCAGTAATCTATTGGCTGTCATGGGAGCAGCGATTGCTGATGGTGTGAGCTGGACAGAGCTTTCAGCAGCCATAGAGAAACTGCAAACCGTGAAAGGCCGCTTGGAAACATTTGAAGGGGCTGGCCTGACGGTGATCGTGGACTATGCCCACACTCCGGATGCCTTGGAAAAAGCGCTGCAAGGCGTGCGCCAGCATTGCAATGGAAAACTGGTGTGTGTCTTCGGTTGTGGCGGTGATCGTGACCGTGGCAAGCGTCCCCAGATGGGCGCCATAGCTGCGAAACTTTCAGATAAGCTCTTGGTGAGTAGCGACAACCCTCGCAATGAAAACCCCAAGCAAATTATTGACGATATTCTGGTCGGCATTGATGCCGCCCACTGTGAGTTGTTGGTGGAAGTTGATCGTCGGGAGGCAATCGAACGAGCTATCAATGAGGCGGCAGTGGGTGATTGTATTTTAATTGCCGGCAAAGGCCACGAAGACTATCAGATCATCAAAGGGCAAAAACTTTGGTTTGATGATCGTGTTATCGCCGAGAAGTGCTTGCAGGAAAAATTGCTTTCGCAAGGCGGTGCGCAGCAGGAGGGCATGAGCTGATGTTTCCTCTGAGTCTGCAGCAACTGGCGTCAGCCCTGGCATTGCAGGTGTCGTCCAATATTACCGTATCTGGATTAAGTACTGATAGCCGAGCCATTTCGGAGGGTGACATTTTTGTCGCCTTGCGTGGAGAGAATTTCGATGGCCATAGATTCCTGGCAAAAGCCAAGGACAGCGGCGCTGTCGCAGCAGTGGTTGAAGAGTTGCAAGACGGTATCGACCTGCCCCAATTACAAGTACCCGATTGTTATGCGGCACTGGCATCGATTGCCCAGATGTTTCGACAGTCTTTTAAAGGACCATTGGTTGGTATTACCGGCAGCAGCGGGAAAACCACGGTGAAGCAGATGCTGGCGAGTATTTTTTCTTTGCTCGGGCCGACTTTGGCCACTAAAGGTAATTTGAATAACCACATTGGTGTGCCTCTCACCCTGATGAATCTGCACGTTGATACCCAATACGCGGTGATTGAAATGGGTGCGAGTGGTCCTGGAGAAATTGCTTACTTAAGCTCCATTGCCAAGCCGGACGTGGTGATGGTGAACAATGTGATGGCCGCTCACCTTGAAGGCTTTGGCAGCCTCGAGGGTGTGGCCATGGCTAAAGGTGAAATCTATCAAGGTTTGGCCGCAACGGCGAAGGCTGTGATCAATGAAGATTGTGAATACGCCGATCGCTGGGCCAGCGGTTTGGCTGAATCGCAAATCGTGCGTTACAGCTGTGGATCACCACAAGCGGATATTTTTGCCTGTGACATTGAACTGCAAGACGATGCTTGTTATGCCTTTGAATTGCGTACACCGATAGCGAGTGCTCAAGTACGTTTGGCTATGCCCGGTCGCCACAATGTGGCCAATGCTCTCGCCGCCGCCAGTTGCGCTTATGCGTGCTCGGTTCCTTTAGAGATCATTACGGAAGGTTTGGCATCGGCAAAGAATGCCGGTGGCCGAATGCAGCGCCATAAACACGCCAGTGGAGCTGTCATTATTGATGACAGTTACAACGCGAATCCAGGCTCAGTTCAGGCGGCAATTGATATGTTGTCCGACCAAAAAGGAAAAACCATTTTGGTGTTGGGCGATATGGGTGAATTGGGTACCGAAGAAAAAAAACTGCATAAACAAATAGGTCGTTATGCGGAAGATAAAAATATTTCGGCGTTGTATTGCGTGGGTGATTTGTCAAAACAAGCGGCCAAACACTGCAAAGTGGGTGAGCATTTTGCCGATAAGACCGCCTTGCTGGAAAAATTAGAAAAAGAATTGGCTGAGCACTGCACGGTACTGGTGAAAGGGTCTCGCAGTGCCGCTATGGAAACCGTGGTTCAGGCCTTGTTGTCTGATTCTGCGAACGAACAATCGACGGGGGCATCATGTTAGTTTGGTTAGCCGAGTACTTACAGCAATATGTGAGCGGCTTTGCGGTTGTTCAATACCTGACAATGCGCGCGATTCTTGGAGTGATGACGGCTCTGGGATTGTCTTTGTGGTTGGGCCCTTGGATGATTCGCCGCCTTAACAGTTTGCAGATTGGGCAGGCAGTGCGCGATGACGGCCCTGAATCTCACTTGAGTAAATCGGGCACCCCAACTATGGGGGGCACACTCATCCTGGCAAGCATTTTTATTTCAGCGCTGCTGTGGTCGGACTTAAGTAATCGCTATGTGTGGGTTGTTCTCGCGGTAACGGCCATCTTTGGAGCCGTGGGCTGGGTCGATGATTATCGCAAGGTTGTGGAAAACAATTCTCGTGGTTTGCCTGCTCGTTGGAAGTATTTTTGGCAATCCGTGGGTGGCCTGGGCGCTGCCTACTTCTTGTATAGCACCGCAGTGAGTCCGGTTGAGACTCAATTGATCTTCCCTTTCTTTAAAAATGCCGTGTTGGATCTGGGTATTTTTTACATTGTGTTGAGCTATTTCGTTGTGGTGGGTTCGAGTAATGCAGTAAATCTCACCGATGGTCTTGATGGCCTGGCTATCATGCCAACGGTAATGGTGGGCGGCGCGCTGGGTGTGATTGCCTATCTGGCGGGTAACGCCAACTTCGCTGAGTATTTGCATATCCCTTACATTGAAGGTGCAGGTGAGCTGGTGATCTTCTGTGCCGCATTAGGGGGGGCAGGTTTGGGATTTCTGTGGTTCAACACTTACCCAGCTCAAGTCTTTATGGGAGATGTTGGTGCTCTGGCTCTGGGAGCCGCACTGGGCATTATTGCCGTGATTGTTCGTCACGAAATTGTGTTTTTTATTATGGGCGGCGTTTTCGTGATGGAAACGGTATCGGTCATTTTGCAAGTGGGCTCGTACAAGCTTACGGGCCGTAGAATTTTTCGCATGGCGCCTCTGCATCACCACTTTGAATTGAAAGGTTGGCCTGAGCCTCGTGTGATTGTGCGTTTTTGGATCATCACGGTGATGCTGGTGATGTTTGGTTTAGCCACATTGAAACTCCGTTAAGTATCGAACAGGGTATAGAGAATCGTATGTTAATTGGTAGCGATAAAATGATAGCGGTTGTGGGCCTTGGGCTCACCGGGCTGTCCTATGCCCGCTACCTGGAGTCGCAAGGCATCGCCTTTGTGGTGATGGATACGCGCAAACAGCCACCAATGCTCAATCGCTTTGAAGAAGAATTTGCACAAAGCCAATACCTGCGCGCTTTGCATCTTGATGGTTTGCATCAGGACAGTTTGATGGCCGCCAGTGAGATTTTGCTGAGTCCGGGCTTTCCGATGGCTGACCCTGCTTTGCAGGATGCCATCGCTGCTGGAATAAAAGTGCATGGTGATATGTCAGTGTTTGCTGAACAGTGTGAAGGCGACATTGTGGCCATCACCGGTTCGAATGCAAAAAGCACGGTAACGGCTTGGTTGGGGCATATGGCCCAGAAGGCTGGCATTGAATTTGGTGTGGGCGGCAATATCGGTACGCCGGTACTGTCTCTGCTCAATGAGCCTAAAAAGTCTTTGTACATCCTTGAACTGTCGAGCTTTCAGTTGGAAGCGACGCCCCAGTTGGGCGCCAAGGTGGCCAGTATTCTAAATATCAGTGCTGATCATCAAGACCGCTATGAGGGAATGGCGGCCTATCACCAGACTAAACAAAAGGTATATCGTGGGGCGAAGCATGTCGTGTTTAATCGCCATGATCCGCTGACCCAGCCTCTGTTGGCTGAAGGTGTTCAGCAGGTGAGCTTCGGATTGAATGAGCCCGACCTCGGGCAATACGGCGTTCGCCAGCGTGACGGTGTGGAATACCTCGCGAAAGGACTGGATCTATTGTTGCCCGTTGCGAGTTTGTCTCTGGCAGGGCAGCACAATGTGCAGAATGCATTGGCGGCTTTGGCATTAGGTGAATCCGCAGGTTTGGAACAACGGGCAATGTTGGAGGCTTTGCAGGATTTTCCTGGCTTGGCTCATCGCTGTGAATTTGTCGCTTCCGTGGCGGGCGTCGATTTTATTAATGATTCCAAAGGCACCAATACGGGTGCCAGCGTGGCTGCTTTGGATGGCTTGGGGCAACAGCAAAAGCTGGTGTTGATCGCAGGCGGCGTAGGTAAAGGAGCAGAATTTAAAGAACTGCGCCCCGCCATCAATAAGCATTGTCGAGCGTTGGTATGTATCGGTGAAGATGGCGAGCGCATTGCTGCGGCCATGAGTGGTCTGAATATCAAGATCGAGCAAGCCGAAAGCATGTCGCAGGCGGTTCAGCAGGCCTTTAACTTGGCACAAGTTGGCGATGCGGTTTTGTTGTCTCCAGCGTGTGCCAGCTTTGATATGTTTGCAAATTTCGAAGCGCGCGGTGATGCCTTTAAGAACGCGGTGAAGGAGGTGAGCCATGGCTGAATTAGCTGCGGTCAAACTGCCTGAAAAACGCCGCCCGAAAAAAGCGCAAAAGGCAAACAGTGCCTATGCGAGTCCAAACCTGAGCATTATTGATTGGCCATTACTTACCATATTGTGGGCGATTGTTTCCTGCGGAATTATTTTGGTTGCTTCATCTTCTGTCAGTATTGCTGACAGCCAGTTTTCTGACAGCCTGCATTTTGCCAAACGCCACAGCATTTACATCGTGTTGGGTATGATTGGTGCTTGCTTTGTTGCTGCGTTGCCCAGCCAATTATGGCGCCGTTATGGTCCATTGTTTTTATTATTGGCCTTGGTGTTATTAACCTTGGTTTTGGTGCCGGGCCTGGGTAAGCGAGTGAATGGTTCTCAGCGCTGGTTCAATTTAGGTTTTATCACAGTTCAGGCATCTGAGATCGTGAAGTTCTGTGTGATCGTTTTCTTTGCCAGCTATCTGAGTCGCCGTCAGATCGATTTGTTAAATGGCTGGCGTGGTTTCGCCATTTCCATTGCCAGCATTGTGTTAATTGCTGTCTTGCTCATTCTTGAGCCGGATTTTGGCAGCACGGTGGTCATTACAGTGACGGCGATGTCGATGTTGTTTTTGGCGGGCGTCCGCTTGCATCAGTTCCTGCTGTTGGTGGTATTGGGGGCAGGTTCTTTGGCGGCTTTGGCGATGGCGAGCCCGTACCGTCTGCAACGGTTAGTGAGTTATCTGGACCCTTGGGCCGACCAATACGGCGGTGGTTATCAGTTAACCCAGTCACTGATTGCTTTTGGCCGAGGCGAATGGTTTGGCATGGGTTTGGGCAACAGTATTCAAAAACTGTTTTATCTTCCGGAAGCCCATACGGATTTTATCTTTGCCATTATGGCAGAAGAATTCGGTTTATTCGGTGTGCTGTTCATACTGGGCTTGTTTGTCGCTTTCATTGCGAGAATTTTACGAATCTCCCGTCGAGCGATGGCCGCCGATGACAAGTTTGCTGCTTTGGCCTGTTTTGGTGTTGCTGCCATGTTTTCCACCCAGGTGTTAATTAATGTCGGTGTGGCCTCCGGTTTTCTGCCTACCAAAGGGCTGACGCTGCCTTTTGTAAGTTGGGGCGGCAGCAGTTTGATCGCGAACTTTGCCCTGATTGGTTTTATTTTGCGTTTGGACTGGGAATTGCGTCGCGATGCCTTGGTAAAGCCGAAGGTCAAACGTATGCCGCGTAAAAAGAACAATGCAAGCGAGGAGTTGGCCGCATGAGCGAACAAACTGCCAGCTTAGCTGGGCATTGTTATTTGATTATGGCTGGTGGTACCGGTGGCCATGTGATTCCTGCGCTGACTGTCGCTAAGGAGCTGCAGAGTCGTGGTGCGGATATTCAGTGGCTGGGTACCCGTAAAGGTATCGAAGCCAAGCTGGTTCCTGCTGCCGGTTTTGAATTGCATTTCATGGATGTGGAAGGGGTGCGTGGAAAAGGTCTTGCGAGCTTATTGAAAGCTCCATTCCTGATTAACAAGGCCATTGCCCAGGCAGCCAAAGTGATTCGACGTCTGCAACCCAATGCCGTTTTAGGTATGGGGGGGTTTGCTTCGGGCCCGGGTGGTATTGCGGCTCGACTGGCCGGAGTCCCTTTGGTTATACACGAACAAAATGCGGTTGCAGGTACGACCAATCGTTTGCTGTCTCGCTTGGCGGCAAAACGAAAGCTGGTTGCTTTCCCTGGTGCGCTGAGCGACGCAGAGCATACCGGCAATCCTATTCGCTCGGAGGTCAGTGCGCTATGGCAGGACGACGCTCGTATCGCAGATCGCCTGGCGAAAAATGAGCCTCCACGACTGTTGGTGTTGGGTGGCAGCATGGGGGCGTTGGCAATCAATCAAATGATGCCGCTGGCCTTGAGAACAATGGACGAATCGCATCGCCCACAAGTATGGCATCAGTGTGGTGAGCGCCACTTGTCGCTTTGCCGGGAGGCCTACCAGAGCGCCAATATTGATGCGAGAGTCGATGCATTTATTGATGATATGGCCTCCGCTTACGCTTGGGCGGATTTTATTGTTTGCCGAGCGGGAGCGTTGACGGTGTCGGAAATTGCGGCCGTAGGTATTGCAGCCCTGTTTATTCCGTTTCCGCACGCCATCGATGACCATCAGACTAAAAACGCGCAATGGTTACTTGAGGCTGGTGCCGCAAAAATTGTGCAGCAAAATGAACTTGACGAAAAAAAGCTGGCAGAGCTGTTGAACGAATTATTATCAGATCGCGAAACTTTGTTGGACATGGCCACTAAGGGCCGAGCATTGGCCAGTCCCAATGCAACAGAGCGCGTTGCTGATGTGTGTGTGGAGGCCGGACATGGCTGATTATGTAATCGATATTCCTGAAATGCGCCGAATTCGTCGCATTCATTTTATTGGAATTGGCGGTGCGGGAATGAGCGGCATCGCAGAGGTATTACTGAACCAGAAATATGAAATTTCCGGTTCGGATATCCGCGAATCCGGAAACACGGTTCGCCTGCAAGCGATGGGTGCCGAAATTTTCATTGGGCATGAAGCAGAGAATATTGCCGGTGTTGATGTGGTGGTGAATTCTACGGCGATTGATGAACAAAACCCGGAAATTATCGCAGCTCGGGCCCAACGAATTCCAATTGTACGTCGAGCAGAAATGTTGGGTGAACTGATGCGTTACCGCCATGGCATTGCCGTAGCCGGTACACACGGTAAAACGACCACCACAAGTTTGATTGCCTCGGTACTGGCCGCTGGCGACAAAGATCCGACGTTTGTGATCGGGGGGCTGCTGAATAGTGCTGGTAGTAATGCCAAATTGGGTGCCAGCCGTTATCTGGTGGCAGAGGCGGATGAAAGTGATGCGTCGTTTTTGCACTTGCAGCCGATGGTGGCCATCGTCACGAATATTGATGCGGATCATATGGAGACGTATGAGGGTGACTTCTCCAAATTGAAACACACCTTTATTGAGTTTCTTCACAATCTACCCTTTTACGGTTTAGCGGTGGTCTGTGGTGACGACCCGGTAGTCAATGAAATTTTGCCTGAAATTTCGCGTCCGGTATTGTCTTATGGTTTGTCGGAACATAATGATTTTTATGCATACGATATCAAGCAAGAAGGCATGCTGAGCCACTTTAAAGTTCGTCGTCCAGGTGTGGAAGATGATCTCGCGGTCAGCGTGGCCATGCCGGGTTTGCACAATGTTTTGAACGCAACGGCGGCGATCGCGGTTGCGAGCGATGAGGGGGTTGACGATAAAGCCATTCAAACGGGCTTGGCTCAGTTTGAAGGAGTTGGACGTCGCTTTCAGGTCTACGGCGATATTGAAGTGGGCGGTGGCAGTGCCATGTTGGTGGATGATTACGGTCATCACCCAACGGAGGTTGCGGCAACGATTAAGGCTGTGCGCGAAGGCTGGCCCGAGCGCCGTTTGCTGATGGTGTATCAGCCGCACCGTTATTCTCGTACTCGCGATTTGTATGAAGATTTTGTTGAAGTGCTGTCCGGTGTGGACGCGCTGGTATTACTTGAAGTGTATAGCGCAGGTGAAACACCGGTGCCTGGAGCGGATGGTCGCAGCCTGTGTCGCAGTATTCGCACGCGCGGGGCCGTTGACCCGGTGTTTGCTGCAGAGGTCGAACAGGTGCCGGAAGTTTTGGCGAATCTGGTTCGCCCTGGCGACATTGTGATTACCCAGGGAGCTGGCAATGTCGGTGCTCTGGCGACCACGTTGGCAACAACCGCCTTTGGGCGCAAATAACGCTTATTGAGTTGGGATTGATGAACAAAATGAGCACAGAAATACTGAATGATAAGCAAGCGTTGAAAAAGGCCTTATCCAATTTGGGGCGTGTGGCGGTTTTGCTGGGCGGTGAATCCGCCGAACGTGAGGTGTCCTTACAGAGTGGTCAGGCAATTCTCGACGCATTACAGAAAGTGTCGGTAGATGCTTTTGCGATGGATATCGGTGCGAACGCCGTTGAGATGCTGGAAGCTGAGCGCCCAGACCATGCATTTATTGCCTTGCATGGTGGGGCTGGTGAAGACGGGCGCATACAAGCTCTACTGGGGTACTTGGGTATTCCTTTTACTGGCAGTGGAGTCAACGCGTCGGCGCACGCGATGGATAAATTACGCTGCAAATACTTATGGCGTGGCATGGGCTTGAGTACACCTGATTTTCACGTGCTGACAGCGAACAGCGATTGGGAGCGCATCATTACGGAGCTTGGGGGAGCTGTCATGGTGAAGCCGGCGAGTGAAGGTTCGAGCATCGGCATGGCGCCAGCCTACAATGCGGTCGAGTTTCAGGAAGCCTATGAGAATGCCTCGAAATATGATCGCTGTGTGATTGCTGAACGTTTGATGCGCGGTGCTGAATACACGGTTACGGTGCTTTCCGACGAAGTTTTGCCACCGATTAAATTGGAAACTGACAATCAGTTTTACGATTACGATGCAAAGTATATTTCTGAGGAAACTCGCTATTTATGCCCATGTGGTTTACCAGCGGATAAAGAAGAAGAATTGAAGTTGCTGGCCAAACAAGCTTTTGACAGTTTGGATTGCAAAGATTGGGGGCGCGTGGATGTAATGGCTGACGAGGACGGAAACTTCTATTTATTGGAAGTGAATACCGTTCCCGGCATGACCAGCCACAGTCTGGTGCCGATGGCCGCCAAGGCGGCAGGCAAGGATTTCGAGCATCTGGTGGCGCAAATTTTATATAGCAGCTTGCTCGCGCATTCGGAATAGGTGGCGTAGTGAGTCAGGCGCGCAGAGGTGCGGTGAGAAAGCCCCGGGCTGAAGTAAAGCCCAAGCGTGAAGTTCGTTGGGCTTATTACAGCAGTGTCGTCTTGCTGATTGCTTTGTTGGCTGCGCTGGTGAGTTATGGTCGCCAACCGTTGTTGGAAATGGTTGACCGGCCGGTTGCGAAGGTTGCGATTGAAGGTGAGTTTCGCTACCTGAAAAAAGCAGCTTTAAGCCACAAGGTAAAACCGCTGATTGATCGCAGCTTTTTACAGCTGCAATTGGCCAGCATTAAGAGTGAGTTGGAAGCAGAGCCTTGGGTGGCCCGAGTAGTATTGAGCCGAAATTGGCCAGACCAGCTTACGGTGAAAGTGTTTGAAGAAGTGCCGATTGCACGTTGGGATGATTACGGTTTTCTGAGTGCAAATGGTGAGGTAGTACGTGCAGAAGATGCTCGTGAGCTGCTGAAAGAGTTGCCAAAGTTACATGGCCCAGAGGAATCTTCAGCGTTGGTGATGAGCAGCTTTAAACGCTTTAACCAACTGTTGTCGGCCTATGATTTGGTCGTGACGGAATTGTCGGCAAATGATCGGATGTCTTGGCAGTTAACGTTGGACAACGGTTGGTTGCTGGAGTTAGGGCGCGATCAGCTGGTGGAAAAAGTACAGCGTATGCTGGCCGTTTATCCAGAGACGCTAAAAGAAAAAGCAGCGCAGATTGAAGCCGTAGATTTACGCTATGAGAACGGATTTTCTGTGAGTTGGCGTGAGCCGATAAATGAACTGGCGGTAGCGCCATCACAACATTGATTTGAAAGTGGTCTGTAGACCAACAGGGGATAATAAATGGCAGGTTCAAGCGAAAACAAAATGATTGTTGGCTTGGATATTGGCACCTCAAAAGTGGTCGCCATTGTTGGCGAGATTGGTGTCGATGGCCAGTTGGAAGTGGTTGGCATTGGCTCTCACCGCTCGAATGGTTTGAAAAAAGGTGTGGTTGTCAATATCGAGTCCACTGTGCAATCGATTCAGCGTGCCGTTGAAGAGGCCGAGTTAATGGCCGGTTGTCAGATTCATTCTGTATACGCAGGTATCGCTGGGAGCCATATTCGCAGCATGAATTCCCATGGAATTGTAGCGATCAAAGATCGTGAAGTGTTCAGTCAGGATGTTGATCGCGTGATCGATGCCGCGCAGGCGGTGGCTATCCCGGCGGACCAGAAAATCCTGCATATCTTGCCTCAGGAATACCTGATTGATGAGCAAGAAGGCGTGAAAGAACCAATGGGGATGTCCGGTGTGCGCCTGGAAGCCAAAGTGCATTTGGTGACGTGTGCCCAGAACGCGGCCCAAAATATTGAGAAATGTATTCGCCGCTGTGGTCTGGAAGTTGAAGATATTATTTTGGAACAGCTGGCGTCTTCCTACTCTGTATTGACTGAGGATGAAAAAGAGCTGGGTGTTTGCTTGGTCGACATCGGTGGCGGCACTACGGATATCGCAATTTTCACCGAAGGGTCGATTCGTCATACCGGTGTGATTCCGATTGCGGGCGACCAAGTGACTAACGACATTGCAATGGCTTTGCGTACACCGACACCGCATGCGGAAGAAATCAAAATCAAATACGCCTGTGCTCTGGCAAAACTTACTGGAGCGGATGAAACCATTAAAGTGCCAAGTGTTGGGGATCGTGATCCTCGTGACTTATCTCGACAAGCCCTGGCGGAAGTGGTTGAACCACGCTACGACGAGTTATTCACTCTGGTTCAGGCTGAACTGCGTCGCAGTGGTTATGAAGATCTGGTCGCTGCGGGCATTGTATTAACGGGCGGCACTTCGAAGATGGAAGGTGTTGTCGAATTGGCCGAAGAGATTTTTCACATGCCGGTGCGTTTAGGTGCACCGCAGAACGTGACCGGCCTGAGCGATATTGTGAATAATCCGATTTATTCAACAGGCGTAGGCTTATTGAATTATGGGGTTAATCAACAGCAGGAGGGAAAAGCTGCGAACTACAGTAGTAAGGATGCTCCCATGTCGATATGGGAAAAATTTAAAAATTTATTTTAGTGCTGAATGTCAGCCAGACCATGTTTTAAAAGTGTTACTGAGGAAAAACAAAGGGGAAAATCATGTTTGAACTCGTCGATAGTGTACCGCAGAGTGCGGTAATTAAAGTTGTTGGTGTCGGTGGTGGCGGTGGTAATGCCGTTAAGCACATGATCGCCAATCATGTTGATGGTGTAGAGTTTGTGTGTGCAAATACTGACGCGCAAGCTTTGAAAGATGTCGAAACGGGTACGGTACTGCAACTGGGCAATGGTTTGACCAAAGGCTTGGGTGCAGGTGCCAATCCAGAAGTTGGTCGCCAGGCCGCCGTTGAAGATCGTGAGCGCATCGCTGATGTGATCAGTGGCGCAGATATGGTCTTTATTACTGCCGGTATGGGCGGTGGTACGGGAACCGGCGCTGCACCGGTTGTTGCCGAAGTTGCTCGCGAGCTGGGTATTCTTACGGTTGCAGTTGTGACCAAGCCCTTCCCGTTTGAGGGGCGTAAGCGCATTACTGTAGCGGACCAGGGTATTAAAGAATTGCAGGAGTGTGTTGATTCTTTGATTACCATTCCAAATGAAAAGTTGTTGGCCGTTTTGGGTAGCACGACTTCATTGCTGGACGCGTTCAAAGCAGCGAACGATGTGCTGTTGGGTGCGGTTCAAGGTATTGCTGATTTGATTATCCGTCCGGGTATGATCAACGTGGACTTCGCTGATGTTCGCACCGTGATGTCTGAAATGGGCATGGCAATGATGGGAACTGGCCACGCAACGGGTGAAAACCGTGCACGTGAAGCGGCTGAAGCCGCAATTCGTTCTCCGTTGTTGGAAGATGTGAACCTGCAGGGCGCTCGCGGTATTCTGGTGAATATCACCGCCGGTATGGATTTGTCCTTGGGTGAGTTTACCGAAGTGGGTGATACCGTCGAAGAGTTTGCTTCTGCCGATGCAACGGTTGTCGTGGGAACTGTTATCGATCCTGAGATGTCAGAAGAGCTGCGCGTTACAGTCGTGGCTACCGGATTAGGTGCGGCAGCCCAGGCAGCCAAGCCGGCAGAGACCAAAGTTGTGGTGGATAATACCCGTCGTCCTAATGGTCAGCCTAATTACGCAGAACTGGATAAGCCAACCGCCATGAGGCAACGAGCGGCTGCTCAACCCGTGTCGGCTGATGCGAATCCTCTGACGGAAGAAAAGGATATGGAATATCTGGATATTCCAGCATTCTTGCGCCGTCAGGCAGACTGAAACAACTGAGCGTGTGTCAAAGTCCTGTTTAAATTTTAAACAGGTTTGCTTTGAGTGATGAACTTGGTAGCCATATTGTGTAGCTGCGCCAGAGTTTCGCCCTCTATTTGGGTGAGGAATGGCGCCAGGTATGGTTTTCTGTTAGTATGCGCCCCTTTTAGGGCCAGTGTGAGACGGTAGACCTATATGATCAAACAGCGGACGCTAAAAAATGCAATTCGTGCCACCGGGGTTGGTTTGCATACCGGGGAGAAAATCTTCCTGACATTGTTACCGGCACCCATTGATACGGGGATTGTATTTCGACGGGTTGATTTGGACCCGGTCGTTGAAATAGAAGCGAAAGCTGAGAATGTCGGGGATACCACCTTATCGACCACACTGGTTAAAGACAGTGTAAGAGTCTCGACAGTAGAGCATTTGCTCTCCGCCATGGCCGGCCTTGGTATTGATAATGCCATTGTCGAAGTGAGCGCCGCCGAGGTACCTATTATGGACGGCAGTGCCGGTCCATTCGTGTTTCTCTTACAGTCTGCTGGTGTTGCCGAGCAGAATGCCGCTAAAAAGTTTATCCGCATTAAAAGACCTGTGACTGTGACTGAGGGAGACAAAACGGCCAGTTTCCTTCCCTTTGATGGCTTTAAGGTCTCCTTTAGTATCGATTTCGATCACCCGGTCTTTAAAGGCCACACGCTCGACGCCTCGGTGGATTTCTCCAGCACATCTTTTGTGAAAGAAGTCAGCCGGGCGCGTACGTTCGGTTTTATGCATGAAATTGAATATCTGCGCTCCAAAGGCCTTGCCAAAGGTGGCAGTGTGGATAACGCCATTGTGGTTGATGAGTATCGCATCCTGAATGAAGATGGCTTGCGCTACGAAGACGAATTTGTAAAGCATAAGGTTTTAGACGCCATTGGCGACCTCTACCTGTTAGGCAACAGCCTGATTGGTGAGTTTAAAGCCCATAAATCCGGCCATGCCCTCAATAACAAGTCCTTGCGCCAGTTGATGGAGCAAGATGATGCATGGGAAGTAGTGACATTTGAAGATGAAACCACGGCGCCGATTTCCTATATGAAGCCGGTCATGTCGTTTTAATTGTTTTGTGCTGAAAATCACAGTATGAGGGTGTCTAATTCGCAATGATGCCCCCGCATTTTTGACATAAATCGCTATTTCTTTATTATCAAATAGGAATTAGTGGGGTTCTTAGCCTAAACTTGTTGTAATACCTAGCAAATGGATGGCAGGCCCAAACCTTTTCTCTAGTGGTCGTTCCGTAATGGGAGTCGACAGAGAAGGTTGATAGAACGAAGCAGTGCGCAAGCAATAAGTAGAAGAATAGGGCTTTGCCCATTGCGTGTGGAGTATTGTCTTCCACGCCGAGGTGGTTTCACCAGTTTTATTTATCTCAGGGTCGTTTGCCTGCCAATGAGAGCGGGTAAGGGCTTTGTTTTACGTTCAGATCTTGAAATTGAACACTAATAAAAAGCGGCTTTTGGCCGTAAAACAAGATGATAGATAGTGTTTTTGACGTAGCGGCTTAGATGTATGAAAGTTATTCTGGTCAGCAAGAATCATGGCAGCACGCGCAGCTTTACCGTTGGTGCGTGGAGTGTTGCGCTATTGTCTTTGTGTTTGTTGGGCATGCCCGCTACCGTGGGTGGCTACTGGCTATGGCAAGCCAGCCAGATGAGCCCAGAAAATGAATTCCTCAGTGCCGATTCCCGCCGAGCCTGGCAAAAAGAACTCGTAAAGCAGAAACAAGATATTGAAGAAGCTGGTCGTGATGCGCGTGAAAAAGTCGCAGCACTGACCTTGCGTATGGCAGAGCTTCAGGCCCGCTTGCTGCGCCTGGATGCATTGGGCGAGCGCCTGACCAGCATTGCCAAGCTGGATAAGGGTGAATTCGATTTCAGTCGCGCTCCTGCTGTGGGTGGCCCTGAGTCAACGGCGATTGGCGAAGCTTATCAACCCCCCCAGTTTATTGATGCTATCGATCAGCTCAGTCATCAGATTGAAGATCGTGAACAGCAGCTGGAAATTCTCGACGCCTTGATGGCCAAACGTAAAATTGAAAAAGACATCTTTCTGGCTGGACGCCCGGTCACCAAAGGTTGGATGTCCTCGCGCTTTGGTCGTCGTACTGACCCGTTCAATGGCAAAGTAGCTTGGCACAATGGCGTCGACTTTGCTGGCAAGATGGGCTCTCCGGTTATTTCTGTGGCAGCGGGTGTGATCACTTGGGCCAGTGAGCGTTCTGGTTACGGTCAGTTGGTTGAAATTAACCATGGCGAAGGTTTCTCAACCCGTTATGGTCACAACAGCGATATCAAAGTTAAGGTTGGCGATGTGGTGAAAAAAGGCCACGTCATCGCCGCCATGGGTACCAGCGGTCGTTCCACTGGCCCTCACGTGCATTTCGAAGTATATAAGAACGGTCGAGCGGTCGATCCGGCCTCCTATATTCACCGAACCCACCGATAGCACCTTCCCTCGAACAAGATAAACCCGAGCTTGCGCCCGCAGGCCGCTTGCGGTTTACTTGGCACCTTTTTGAATTTGCCGCGCTGAGCGGCTTTAAACTGAGACTTTTTGCCCCCATATGAAGGGGACATCCGTAGGAATTGGTAAACAACATGATAGGCAAGCTGGTTAGAGCGGTATTTGGCACCAAAAACAGCCGCGAATTGAAGCGCATGGGCAAATTGGTTAAGAAGATCAATGCGTTTGAGGAAAGTATGCAGGCCCTCAGCGATGCTGAGATCAAGGAGAAAACGGCGAGCTTTAAAGAGCGTGTGGCCGAGGGTGAAACCTTGAATGCGATCCTGCCTGAAGCCTTTGCTCTAGTACGCGAAGCCGGCCATCGTGTCATGGGTAT
The DNA here is from genome assembly GCF_040372805.1 of Pseudoteredinibacter isoporae. Classification (GTDB taxonomy): domain Bacteria; phylum Pseudomonadota; class Gammaproteobacteria; order Pseudomonadales; family Cellvibrionaceae; genus Pseudoteredinibacter; species Pseudoteredinibacter isoporae_A. The sequence continues at coordinate 150,218 of NZ_BAABWJ010000003.1, read as the reverse complement.
GCGTCACTTCGATGTACAGATGATTGGTGGGATCACCCTCCATGAGGGCCGTATTGCGGAGATGCGCACAGGTGAGGGTAAAACCCTTGTAGCGACTTTGCCTGCTTATTTGAATGCCTTGTCTGGCTTGGGTGTGCACATTGTTACGGTGAACGATTACTTGGCCAGCCGCGACGCCAATTGGATGCGCCCTCTTTATGAAGCCTTGGGTTTGACGGTGGGTGTGATTCATTCCCAGCAAGACCCACAAGATAAGTATGATGCGTACCGCGCTGATATTACCTATGGCACCAACAATGAGTTTGGTTTCGACTACCTGCGCGACAATATGGCCTTGCGTAGAGAAGATAAGGCCCAGCGTCCTCTTAACTTTGCCGTAGTGGATGAGGTGGATTCGATTCTGATTGATGAAGCGCGTACGCCATTGATTATTTCAGGTGCCGCGGAAGACAGTTCAGAATTGTATCGCCGAATGAACCAGTTGATCCCTCAGCTGGAAACCGAGACGCACTACACCTTGGATGAAAAGTCCCGCCAGGTTGAGCTGACCGAAACGGGTCATCAATTGGTCGAAGACTTATTGATTAAAGAGCGTCTGCTGTCCGAAGATGAAAGCCTGTACGCCGCGAACAATCTTGCCCTATTGCATCATGTGCATTCGGCAATGAAAGCCCATATGCTGTTTCAGAAAGACGTTGACTATATTGTTCAGCACAATGAAGTGGTCCTGATTGATGAGCACACCGGTCGTACTATGCACGGGCGACGTCTCTCAGAAGGTTTGCACCAGGCTTTGGAGGCCAAAGAAGGAGTTACGATCCAGCAGGAAAGCCAGACCCTGGCATCGACCACATTCCAGAACTATTTCCGTATTTACCAGAAACTTTCCGGTATGACCGGTACTGCGGATACTGAAGCCTTCGAATTCCGCCAGATTTATGGTCTGGATGTAGTGGTTATCCCTACAAACAAAGAAATTCAGCGTAAGGACTTGAACGACCTGGTTTATATGACCACGGAAGAAAAGTTCGACGCGATAGTGGAAGATATTAAGGATTGTCAGGAGCGCAATGCACCGGTACTGGTTGGTACTGCTTCAATTGAATCCTCGGAAGAAATGTCCAAGCGCCTGAAGAAATCCGGTATTGAACACAAAGTTCTTAACGCGAAATTTCACCAGCAGGAAGCAGAGATTGTGGCTCAGGCCGGGCGCCCGGGGCATGTCACGATTGCCACCAATATGGCCGGCCGTGGTACCGACATTGTGTTGGGTGGTAATTGGGAAGCTGAGCTGGCTCAATTGGATAACCCGAGCGAATCCGACATCGATAAAGTGAAAACGGATTGGGAAGGACGTCATCAAGCCGTATTGGACGCTGGTGGTTTGCATATTCTGTGTACCGAACGTCATGAATCCCGTCGTATCGACAATCAGCTTCGTGGTCGTGCGGGTCGTCAGGGTGATCCGGGTTTCTCACGCTTCTACTTGTCTCTGGAAGACAATCTGATGCGCATTTTCGTTTCCGATCGTTTGCGTGGTTTTATGCAGGCCATGGATATGGAAAAAGGTGAGGCCATCGAACACAAGATGATGACCAATGCCATTGAAAAAGCCCAGCGTAAAGTAGAAGGACGCAACTTCGATATCCGTAAGCAATTGCTGGAATTTGATGATGTGGCTAATGATCAGCGTCAGGTGGTGTACAACCAGCGCAATGAGCTGCTTGAAACCGAAGATATCGCTGAAACGGTTACGGCAATTCGTGCGGATGTTATCCATGATGTTGTGGCTGATTTTATTCCGCCCATGAGTGTGGAAGAGCAGTGGGATGTGCCCGGTCTGGAGCAGCATATTCACAATGAGTTTGGTGTTGAGCTGCCCTTGCAAGCTTGGTTGGATGAAGACAACCATATGGATGAAGAGCAGCTTCGCGATCGTATTACAGAAGAACTGCAGACGGTTTATGGTGAAAAGTGCGAGCGTGTGGGCGAAGCCATGCGCGATATTGAGCGCCAAGTAATGCTGCAAGTTCTGGACGTCTTGTGGAAAGAGCATTTGGCCAACATGGATCATCTGCGTCAGGGCATTGGCTTACGCGCCTATGCCCAGAAAAATCCAAAGCAGGAATACAAGCGTGAGTCCTTCGAAATGTTCGAGACAATGCTGAATAACTTGAAGCATGAAGTGATTCGAGTCTTGTTCCGTGTTGAGCCGATGAGTGAAGAACAAGTTGCTGAAATGGAGCGTCAGCGACTCGAGGCCCTGAAGCAGCAGGCGATGGAACTGGAGCATGCTTCCGCGTCCGCATTGGAAGAGGAAACAGAATTCGATCCTGAAGAGGCCGAGACTCCTTATGTTCGCCAGGGGGCGAAAGTGGGCCGCAATGATCCTTGTCCGTGTGGCTCAGGTAAGAAGTTTAAGCAGTGCCACGGTAAATTAAGCTAGGTATCCTGGCGTCACTGTGGTCGACAGGTTCTTGGCCACAGTTCTTGTACGATTGAAAGGCAGCATTGGGAGATCTATGCTGCCTTTTTTCTTTCTTTTGCCACTTATGCGTGAAGCAAGTCCGGCGACTTCCAGTTACAATGTGCGGCAATTAACAAAAAGATAACAGCAGGTTTCACCAATGGCAGTGGGCAGTTTTCCTTTCCCTAAAATGCACCCGGTCAAGGGCCTTCGTTTGGGCTCGGTATCGGCCAATATTCGCTACACCGATCGTGATGATCTTCTTTTAATGGAATTGGGGCCTAATTCCAGCGTTGCGGGTGTATTTACCCAGAATGCGTTCTGTGCGGCACCCGTTACCGTTTGTAAATCTCATTTGCCCGGTAATATTCGCTATCTGTTGGTGAATTCCGGCAACGCGAACGCATGCACTGGTGAGCAAGGTTTGTCCGATGCTTTAGCGAGCTGCGCCAAAGTGGCCGAGATATCCGGCACTCAAACACAGCAAGTGCTGCCTTTCTCTACTGGCGTTATTGGTGAGCTGCTCCCTATGGAACACCTTCTGACAGGTATTCCTGCGGCAATGGATGCGCTTGAGGAGGATGGCTGGAAGTCCGCTGCCCGAGCGATTATGACAACGGATACGCGACCCAAGGGTGTGAGCGAGCAGTTAGATATTGATGGTCATACCATCACTGTGACTGGCATAGCCAAGGGCTCGGGTATGATCAAGCCGAACATGGCAACCATGTTGGCTTACATCGCTACGGATGCTGATGTCTGTGACACGGTCTTGCAGGACATGGTGGCGCGCGCGGCGGATGCGTCTTTCAATCGAATTACGGTTGATGGAGACACGTCTACAAACGATGCCTGCATGCTTATGGCGACAGGTACCGCAGAGTTGCCTCATATAGATGATGCCGGCAGTGCCCAGGCACAAGCGCTTTACCTGGTAATAGAAAAGGTATTGATTGAGCTGGCGAAATCCATCGTTACTGACGGTGAAGGCGCTACGAAATTTATCAGCATTGAAGTTCTTGGTGGTGCCGAGCAGCAGGAATGTCTGGATGTGGCGTATTCCGTCGCACAATCCCCGCTGGTGAAAACGGCGTTGTTTGCCAGTGATCCCAACTGGGGACGCATTGTGGCGGCTATTGGCTACGCGGGCGTAGATGGTCTGGACGATAAGAAAGTAACAGTTCACCTGGATGATGTTCTTATTGTTGAGAACGGCGGTCGTGCAGAGAATTACACTGAGGCAGCCGGCCAGAAGGTAATGGACCAGGAGTCGATCACCATCCGCATTGACTTGAACCGTGGAGACTGTGCTGAAACGGTTTGGACCACTGACTTATCTCATGACTATGTCACCATTAACGCGGATTATCGCTCATAGTGTTTTGTTCTTGATGAGAGAATAGCGTGCAAGGGCAAAGAAAATGTGGGTAAGCCAGCAATGAAAAAACAGATACACGTCATGGTGGGTGTGATCTGGGGGCAAAATCAGGAAATACTCCTGGCCAAGCGCCCTGAGCATTTGCATCAGGGCGGCCTATGGGAATTCCCGGGGGGCAAGCTGGAAGCTGGCGAGGAGGCCTTATTGGGTTTGTCTCGCGAGCTGAGAGAAGAATTGGCGATCGAAGTAACAAGAGCTTCTCCTCTGATGGAGGTAAAGCATGACTACGGCGACAAGCAGGTGTTTCTGGATATATGGCAGGTTACCGAGTTTGAGGGTGAGGCGCGCGGTGTCGAGGGGCAGGAGCTTCGTTGGGTGCCGTTATCCGAGCTCGAACAGTACGAATTTCCCGCCGCTAACGTCGCAATTATTGAGCGTTTGCAGACGGGAGAGACCTTGTTGTAGAGGTTGGTCAGGAGAAAGAAACGTATTCAACGCCGGATTAGTGTTCGGTTCTGTCCCCGGGGTTGATCATGGATGCGGCTTCCAGGTCGCCACTCAACATGTCCTCATAGACTGAAGAGCCTGCAATCTTGTGGCTTTCATTGGCCCACTCGCCCAGGTCGATCAGTTGGCAGCGAGCGCTACAGAATGGGCGTTGCGGAAAATCATCGTTCCACTTCACTTCTTTTTTGCAGGTTGGGCATTGAAGGCTGATATCATTGCTCATGATGGCGTTTTCCTGAATAAAGTGTGTTTCAGACTCAGGCTTGACACAGGGCTAGATAAGTCTGGTGCAGACGCCCGACTTCCTGATCCAGCCAGTCCAAATCTTTATCGTTCACAATAATATCATCTGCGCTTTCACGGCGCTTGTCGCGACTGGTTTGTGCAGCCATGATGGCTTTGATTTGCTCAATACTGACGCCGTCGCGTGCACTGGCTCGTTTGAGCTGAATATCCTCGGGGACGTCCACCAGCAGGATTCGGTCGCACATCTGGTGTTGATCTGTCTCCATTAATAATGGCGAAGCCAAAATGACATAGGAACTTTGGGCGGTTTTGATACCGCTAATAATCTCATCACGAATGCGGGGGTGGGTGATGGCTTCCAATTTTTCGCGTTGGTTCGGGTCGGCAAAAACAATCTCTCTAAGTCGGGCGCGATTCAGCTCGCCGTTACCCAGGATAACGTCTGTGCCAAAATGGGCAGCAATCTCAGAAAGTGCGGGTTTACTCGGCTCTACAATGGTTCTTGAAGCAATATCGGCGTCGACAACCGTAATTCCCTTGAGGGCAAAGCGATCTGAGACAGCGGTTTTTCCGCTGCCGATTCCGCCGGTGAGTCCGACGACCATGGTGTGTTCAGGCATAGCGATTTATATCAGGCTGAGATAGGAGGCCACAATGCTATCGCCCCACATAAAGTAAATCCAGCCGGCGATGGATAAGTAGGGACCAAAGGGCATGGGAACGTTCTTATCTCTACCCATGATCATAATGCCAGCGATACCAATAACAGCCCCGACGACAGATGACAGGAGTATGGTCAACGGGAGTGCTTGCCAGCCCATCCAGGCTCCAAGAGCGCCTAGCAATTTAAAATCGCCATAACCCATACCCTCTTTGCCCGTGAGCAGCTTGAAGGCCCAGTAGACAGACCACAAGCTGAGGTAGCCAAAAATTGCACCCCATAAGGCATTGGGTAACTCAGTGAACAGCCCTTGGCTATTTACGATAAGCCCCAGCCAAAGCAAGGGAAGAGTAATATTGTCTGGCAGCAGCTGTGTATCGATATCGATCATGGTAAGCGTGATCAGCGACCAGGTGAGCAGAAGGGCCGCAGCGAGTTGCCAGCTAAAGCCAAATTTCACAGCCAGCACGGCAGACAGCAGTGCAGTAACGGCTTCAATAATGGGGTAGCGAATGGAGATCGGATTTTCGCATTGACTGCAGCGTCCGCGCAGAAAGAGGTAGCTAACGACGGGAATATTTTCCCAGGCGCGAATCTTGTGCTGGCAGCTCGGGCAGGTGGATGCGGGTATGATGAGGTTGAAGGTGTCAGAATCTTCAGGCGCATCCTGTTCGAGAATTTCACAACAACTATGTTTCCATTCCCGTTCGAGCATTTTGGGGAGTCGGTAGATGACGACGTTCAGGAAGCTTCCAACAAGCAGACCCAAAATACCAACAACCCCGGCGAGTGAGCCGGGGTACAGTGTAAATACATCTTGCAGCATGGCCTGGCCTTATACGATTTGACCCAGTTGGAAGATGGGGAGGTACATAGCAATCATCAGGCCTCCAACGAGGATACCTAGAATGGCCATGATCATAGGCTCGAGCAGTGTGGTCAGGTTGTCGACCATATTGTCTACTTCTTCTTCAAAGAAGATAGCAACCTTGTCGAGCATTTCATCCAGAGAACCGGATTCCTCACCAATCGCGGTCATCTGAATCAGCATGGAGGGGTATATGCCTGCGCTGCGTAAACAGCTGTTCATGGTCATACCGGTTGCCACATCGTCGCGGATGTTCAGGATAGAGTCGCGGTAAACGGCATTGCCAGCGGCACCTGAAACTGATGTCAGTGCATCAATCAGAGGGACACCTGCGGAGAACGTTGTTGCTAAGGTTCTCGAGAAACGCGCAATAATAGAACTGTAAACAATGTTGCCTATAATCGGGAGCTTTAGTATGACTCTGTCGACGCCGTCAGAAAACTTTTGTGATCGCTTTCTGGCTTGTGCAAATAACCATACCGCCGCGATAATGCAGGCGAGAATAAGATACCAAATCTCTTGGACTTTCTCTGACAGGCCTAAAACGAAAAGCGTGAAAGCAGGGAGATCAGCACCAAAGCTCGAGAAAGTCTCAGCAAACTGGGGTACAACTTTAACTAGAAGGATACCGGTCACCACTAACGCGACTATCAAAACCGCAATGGGGTAGGTCATTGCCTTTTTGATTTTGGCTTTCAGGGCCTCGGTTTTTTCCTTGTAGGTGGCGATACGATCGAGCATGGTTTCCAGGGCGCCCGACTGTTCACCGGACTCTACCAGGCTGCAAAACAAATCATCGAAATACTTTGGGTGCTGGCGAAGGGAGGTGGCAAACCCACTACCAGAGGCAACGCCGTCTTTAATTTCATTGATGAGATCGGCGAGGCGAGGATTGTCGACACCTTCTGCAACAATCTCGAAACTCTGTACCAAAGGTACGCCCGCTTTCATCATCGTGGCCATCTGACGAGTAAATACAGCAATATCTTGGGGTTTGATGGCTCGGCCGGCGCCAAATAACGGTTTGGGCTTTTTGCGAACCGTCTTAACTTTAACACCCTGGCGTAAAAGCTGGGCCTTTACCAAAGCGGTACTCGCACCTTTTAGCTCGCCTTGAACGACCTTGCCTTTCTTATCGGTACCTTTGTATAAAAAGATGGTATCCGCCATTGTGTATGCTTCCTAAGCTTAATCTTTGGTAACGCGGTTAGCTTCTTCAAGACTGGTTAGGCCTTGGGCAACTTTCCTTAGTGCTGATATTCGCAAATTATTGAAGCCCTCTTCTGCGGCAACCTTGGCAATTTGCAAAGAATTTCCCCCTTCCATGATAAGAGATGAGATTTTAGGGGTAATTCTCACGGTTTCATAAACACCGACTCGACCTTTATAGCCGTTAGAGCATTTCGAACAGCCCACAGCTTTATAGAGTTCAAATTCTTCTTTTGGAATGCCAATGGAATCAAAGCCTTCATCGGTCATGATATCCTCGGGAATTTCCGTTGTTTCCTTACACTCAGGACATAAACGTCGGGCCAGTCGTTGGGCGATAATCAGGCTGACGGTGGTGGCCACGTTAAAGGCCGGCACGCCCATATTGAGCAAACGGGTCAAAGTTTCGGGTGCAGAATTGGTGTGCAGAGTGGACAAAACCAAGTGCCCGGTTTGCGCCGCCTTAATGCCAATTTCTGCGGTTTCCAAGTCTCGAATCTCGCCCACCATAACAATATCGGGGTCCTGACGAAGAAAAGAGCGCAGAGCCTCCGCAAATGTCAGCCCCACTCGGTTATTCACCTGAACCTGGTTAATCCCTTCCAGGTTAATTTCCACAGGGTCTTCCGCCGTCGAAATATTGCGTTCGGGGGTGTTGAGGATATTCAGACCGGTATAGAGGGAAACCGTCTTTCCTGAACCTGTTGGGCCGGTTACCAGAATCATCCCTTGGGGTTGGTGCAAGGCTTCGAGGTACAGCTCTTTCTGGAAGTCCTCATAGCCCAGCGCGTCAATACCCAGTTGTGCACTGCTCGGATCCAGAATTCGTAATACGATCTTTTCCCCAAACAATGTCGGGAGTGTGTTCACGCGAAAATCAATCGCCTTGGTCTTGGATATCCGCATCTTAATACGGCCATCTTGAGGAACTCGTCGTTCCGAAATGTCCATTTGCGACATCACTTTTAGACGGGCAGCAAGGCGCGTTGCAAGTGCGGTTGGTGGTTTCGTGACTTCGTGCAATACCCCATCGGTGCGAAAGCGAATGCGGTACGCTTTTTCGTAGGGCTCGAAATGAATATCCGAGGCTCCGCCTTTGATTGCGTCCAGTAGGACCTTATTGATAAAGCGGACGATAGGGGCCTCATCGACCTCTTCATCATCAGAGCCATCCAGGTCGGAGCCACCTTCTTCTTCGAGGACTAGGCCATCGAAGTCATCGTCCATATCCCCAAGGTCACCGAGGCTGTCTTCCGCACTGGCGACAAAACGCTCCAGGGCTAAATAAAGCTTGTCGGCTTCAACCAGAATGGCTTCGGTGCCCATGCCGGTATTGAACTTGATTTCATCGAGGGCGCGAATGTTGGTAGGGTCGGCCATTGCCAGAAACAAGCGATTGCCTCGTTGGTAGAGCGGCAGGGCGCTGTGTTTCACGATCAGTTGCTTATCAACGACATCCTTGGGGGCCGCATCAACGGCAAAGGCATCCAAGTCAATAAGAGGGGTGCCAAACTCATCTGCTGCCGCAGAAGCCACTGCAGAAGCCCCAACAATGTTGCGTTTGACTAAATACTGAACAAGAGGTTCTTTCTCTACCTTGCTTTCGGCAACGGCTTCTTGGGCCTCTTCGAGTGAAATCAGTTTATCTCTAACTAGGCGCTGGGCTAGGCCGCTTAACTGTGGGGCGTCCGCCGACATTGATCCATTCCAATATAGGTTAAAGGTTGATCGGGAAAATTACATATTCGATCAAATACTTACAATATAATTCAACTTTATATGATAAGCCTATGTGAAAGCTAGAATTTCATCATATTTATGAAATGAAATTAGGTGTAGTATAGCGTCGCTTTACGCAAAAAGGCTGCATAGGCAAAGATAAAGTACCCAGTTTGCCACAACCTGACAATTTGTGTCACGTCATGTGAACTGTGTCACACTTTTGTTTTGGCTTGTTCTAAGGTGAGGTCCTTGATATGCCTGCTTTGTGGTCTATATTTTGAAAGTTGGCACGGGCTATGCTTTATGGTCGGTACCTGATCTACTTTTTACGGAGAAATAAATGATGAAGACTGTTCAAAAAGGTTTTACCTTGATCGAACTGATGATTGTAGTTGCGATTATCGGTATTTTGGCGGCTGTAGCTTTGCCAGCGTATCAAGATTACAACTCTCGCGCCAAAACTGCTGAGCCAGTGGCGCTGTTGAGCGGCATGAAAATCGATATGAGTGCCTTCTTTACTGATACTGGTTTACTGCCTACTTCGATGGCTTCATTTGAAGATTACGCTGGTCCTAAAGTAACTTCCGGTAAATATGTACAGGGAATTGCAATTTCTGGTGGTGGTGCTGGTGAGCTGACTATGACTGCTACTATGCGTACTGGCATTGGCGCAAACATCAATGGTAAAACTGTATTAATGAAGTGGTCTACTGTTAGCGGCCTGCTGACTAGCCAGTGTGGTAAAGGCACAATTCCTAATAAGTTTTTGCCGGCTGACTGTCGCGACTTCTAATCAAAACTGCTTTGCAGTTCTAATAAAAATCCGGCCTAGGTCGGATTTTTTTATGCTTAAAATTTTTGTTTGACTTGCTTTTTCCCTGAGGTAATTAATGAACTCGGCTAAGACATTTTACCTGAAAGCGTTTTTGGCTTTATTGCTTGCTGTGCTATCGGTTACTTTTTACTTGCCCGGACTGAGCGGCGGTTACTGGTTAGATGATTTTAGTAATTTACCTTCGATATTTAGAGAAGTTAAATCCGATGGTGTTTTGTATGCTATTGGTAATGGGCAGGCTGGCCCACTTGGGCGCCCTCTGAGTTTGCTATCTTTTGCGCTGCAGGCGGATAGCTGGCCTCTCGCTCGAAATTTTATTGCTGCCAATATTTTTATCCATGCGTTGAATTGCCTGTGTGTATTCGCACTATCTTTCTTGTTGTTGAAGCATGGCCCTTATCAATGGAAGGACAAGCGAGCTTGTTTTCTGGCTTTTCTGATTGCTCTCCTTTGGGGAGGTGCCCCAATACAGGTGTCTTCAGTATTATATGTAGTCCAGCGGATGACATTGTTGTCGAGTACCTTTGTGCTGGTTTCGCTACTGTTGTTCATTTGGGGGAGGCTTTTGTTAGTGAGGGGGAGGAGCGCAGTTGGTCTAGTATTGATTTGTGTGCTTGTCCCAATCTCTGGAGTGCTGGGGCTCTATTCTAAAGAGACGGCATTCATGCTCATTGTATATTTACTGGTTGTAGATTACTGGTTGGAAGCCTCAAACCCTGTTTGCAATCGAAATTTTGTTCTTATAGTACGCTGGCCGCTTTTTGTTGTATTTTTTGGGTTTTTATTTTATCTCTTTAGTTTGTTGTTTAAGCCTGAGGACTTCTACGCGGTAAGAGACTTTACCGTTTATGAACGGCTTATGTCCCAAGCTGTGATTGTTTGGGAGTATGCTCGACAAATCATGCTGCCCAGAGTCTCCGAGTTGGGTCTGTATCATGAAAATCATCCAGTTAGTAGGAATTTGTTGGAGCCTGCCACTGCATTTTCAGTGGCAGCTTTGTTGGTGGTTCTGGCAGTATTTGCAACCTTTATAAAAATGCGCGCCCGCATTGGTGTATTTGTAATTGCCTGGTACTTTGGTGGTCATCTTTTAGAGGGGACAAGTCTTCCTCTAGAACTGTATTTTGAACATCGTAACTACTTACCAAGTTTTGCTCTCTGGTTTGCATTTGGTGTTGGTTTGTACAAACTGTGTTTTGAGGTGTTTGGTAAGGCAAAGAGGTCGCTAGTAGTTGTTTTGGGGTTTTGCTATGTCGCATTGCTATTGGCGCAAGGGAACTACCTTGTAAGGCTGTGGGGGGAGCCTATAAGATTAGCGTATTTGTATACAATAGAGCGTCCCGATTCCATTCGTGCTCGAGAAATGATGATATATCTCTACCAAACCCACGGCGAAATAAATAGCGTTAAACATGAGTTGTCGAGACTTGATCAGGATTTTTCCGACAATCTGACAGTTAAGCTGTTGCAGTTGGAGTACTCCTGCTTGTACCCAGATGTTATTCAGTATTCGTTTAGCAGAGAGTTGTTTTTGCTCGCAAAAAAACCACAGGTGTCAATGGGAGCAATAGGCGCAATATCAGATTTATTCGAGCGAGCTAGTGACAAAGAAGGTTGTTCTGGTTATCAAGTTTTGACGCTGGTGGAATTGTTGGACTTGCTGATTGAAAACCCAAAGTATGCGAGTAATAAAGGCAATATATTGTCACTCAGGTCTGAGATTATGCTGTATTTGGGCGATTTAGAAGCTGCTTTGAGGGATATGCAAAGCGTGGTCGACCCCAATTATCAAATGTCTGTCAGAATAGTGCAGCTGCTTGCCACTCTGGGAAGAAATGAAGAGGCGCTTGCTTTGTTGGAAGATATTAAATCCAATATTAAATATAGCCTCCAAGTCGAAGCACAAAGTGAGTACTTAGAGTTGTTCAAGTCTGAGCTGCTTAAGTGAATCAAGGTAGAAAGTTATTTGAACAGGCCTGTCAGTGTCTGACTTGGAGAAGTTGATGATTAAAGTTTCAGTTGTAATTCCGGCAAAAAACGAACAAGCGGGCTTGTCTAGAATATTACCTGAGCTTAAGAGGATAGATGCAGTAAATGAAATCATTGTTGTCGATGATGGTTCTAGTGATGATACGATCGAAGTATGTCAAGATAATAATGTAACCTGTATTAGCCACCCTTACAGCATGGGTAATGGAGCCGCCATTAAGACGGGTGTTCGGGCTGCATCTTGTGAGGTTGTTGTGTTTATGGATGCTGATGGTCAGCATCAGCCTTGTGAAATTAGTTCGCTTTTGGATATGTATAAATCAGGATATGATCTTGTGGTTGGCGCGCGCGATTCTTCTGGTCAGGCGAGCTGGTTCCGGCATGTTGCAAACGGCATATACAATAAGTTTGCAAGCTGGATGACGGAACGGAAAATTCGAGACCTGACGTCTGGATTCAGAGTCGTGAATCGTGAAAAATTTCTTGAATTCCTTTATCTGTTACCCAATGGGTTTTCATATCCAACGACGTCGACCATGGCTTTTTTAAGGTCTGGTTATAGTGTTGGGTTTAAATCGATTGATGTGCTAAAGCGGGAAGGCAAAAGCCACATTAATTTGTTTAAAGATGGAATCAAGTTTCTGCTGATTATATTTAAAATTGCGACACTCTATTCTCCCCTAAAACTATTTAGCCTACTGTCCGTGGTTTTCTCTCTCGCAGGAGGCTCGTATTACCTATACACCTTCATTACGACAGGGCGGTTTACGAATATGGGTGTGTTGCTATTGGTGACATCTGTTGTCATATTTTTGATGGGTCTCATTTCTGAACAAATTTCTACTCTATATTATAAGAAATAAGCTATGGCCAAAGGTGGGTTCTTAAGGAAGGCGGCTGATATCGTACGTAATACTCCGTTTCATCCGCAGTGGTTGGTTTATCGGCAGGTGGCTGAGCAGAGGAGCTTGGTTAGAGGTGCTTGCGAAGGCGTTGTTTTTGATGTCGGTTCTGGAAATGCTGATCTACTCAAAGACTTGGACGATTCTCGCGTAGAGTCATTTTATAGCTTGGACTATTACGAAACAGCTGTTAACTGGTATGGCTCGAAGCCTCAGGTATATGGTGATGCACATGCATTGCCCTTTGCAGATCAAGTTGCAGATTCTGTTGTTCTGTTAGATGTATTAGAGCATCTTGATGCTCCTGCTGATGCGTTGAATTCGATTCGTAGAGTCTTGAAGTCAGGAGGGAAGCTCATAATGGGGGTTCCATTTATGTACCCTCTACATGACGAACCTCGTGATTTTCAACGTTGGACTAGATACGGATTGGAAGTGCTGATTCAGTCTGCAGGCTTTGAGGTTAAGGAGCTTAAGTTTCGAGGCAATACTGTGGAATCTGGAGCGCTATTTTTCTCTGTCGGTATATCTGAATGGCTATTAGCAAAATCAGGAGTTTATAAGTTGGCATTGCTCAATCTAGTATGGGTATTGCCAGTGATATTGCTGGCCAATCTGTGCGGCTATTTGGGCTCATTTCTTGATCTTCCTGATAATAGGGGAGCTACTGGAATTTTTATAACGGCAATTAAAAGGTGAGTCCATGAGTGACTATATCGTTTTTGGTAAGCCTGATATTCAAGAGGCAGAGATCGCCGAGGTTATTGACTCTTTGAGGAGTTGCTGGCTTGGAACCGGGCCGAAAGTCCAGCGTTTTGAAAGTGATTTTGCTAAGTATAAAGGCATGCCGGAAGGAAGTGTTGCAGCTCTGAATTCCTGCACTGCAGCTCTGCATCTTTCCTTGTTGGCAGCTGGCGTAGGTTTTGGTGATGAAGTTATCACGACAGGCCTTACTTTCTGCGCGACAGTGAATAGCATAGTTAACACTGGTGCTACACCTGTACTCGTGGATGTCTCCTTACCCCATTACAATATAGATCCCACGCTAATTAGAGAGTCAATTTCTGATTCGACAAAGGCGATAGTGGTTGTTCATTACGCTGGGGTTGCGTGCGAAATGACTGAGATCAAACGTTTGTGCGATGAGTTTGATTTAGTATTGATTGAGGACTGTGCTCACGCGATTGAGGGGTATTATAAAGATACTCCATTGGGCTTGGTTGGGGATTATTCTTGTTTTAGCTTCTATGCGACTAAAAATATTACCACAGGGGAGGGAGGCATGATTTATTCGAGAAACCCTGACTCCCTTGAGCGCATAAAAACACTTTCTCTACATGGTATGAGCGCCGATGCTTGGGGGCGTTTTAGTGATGATGGGTATAATCATTATTATGTTGCTGAGCCCGGCTTTAAATATAACATGATGGACTTACAGGCGGCAGTAGGTATTCACCAGCTTGCCCGCATAGAACATGCCTGGAAGAAACGGAAAGAGTGCTATGAGTTCTATCAATCTGAACTTACTGATTTGCCTATCGAGTTGCCTCGACATCATGAGCACGACAGTAGAATAAGTTACCACCTGTTTCCCGTGTTAATTGAGGATGGGGCGCGAATAGGGCGTGATCAACTTATGCTTCAACTACATGAGCGTGGGATTGGAACGGGTGTTCACTATCAAAGCATAATGTCGCAACCTTATTACCGATCTCGTTTTAGAGGTATTTATAACACCCCGATTGCGGATGATTTTGGCGAGAGAACAATTAGTTTACCTTTTTCCGCATCTTTAAGTGAGAGTGAACGAATGAGGGTGGTTTTGTCTCTTAGGGAGCTGCTGGATTAGTGGTGGAAAGCTTGAGTGACAAAAATTTTTTTGATCGTTCTTGGTATGAGCTGATTGCTAGATCTCTGGGCGCGAGTTATTTTTATCGGAAACAACAAGGTTTTTTACGCTTCGGTATTCCAGGCTTTTCAGTATTTTTTCCCGTTTTTCCGAGTGGTCTTAACGAATATGATAAAAATTCTATATCGGTATTATTGAAAGACCACCTCAGTGTGCTAAAAGGCGCATCTGTGATGCGATTTTGTACGCCAGTTGATTTAAATACTCTTAGCTTTTTAGATGGATCGATATCTTACAGAGTTCAAGAATCGACAGTGACAAAGATTTCAGATCTTGATTCATGGAATTATGAATCTTTACCATCGAACCTCAAAAGAAACTTGAAGAAAGCAGCTAGGCTAGGTGTCCAGGTGCGAGAAGCTACTCCGGATGAATCAGGTGAAATTTTTGATTTATACAAAAATGCAGTGAAAAGAAACTCCGGGGCTTTGAGATATTCAGAAAGTTACTTCAAAAGCTTACTTTCTCGAAGGAATCCAATGCTTCGTTGTACGCTCGCATATGCGGACAAGCAATGTATAGCGATGAACATTTCCGCCTTGGATGGAGGTCAGGCGTTCTATCTCCATGGTGGGTTTGCTGAAGGCTTTTCGGAATGGAGAGGGCCAGACTTGCTTATGTTTGAAGCGATTTCCTGGGCAAAAAGAATAGGGGGGAAGAGCTTTGATTTTATGTCATCACCGAGCTCTCAAGTGGGCCTAATAAAATACAAAGAAAAATGGGGCGGTGTGTCAAGGCCTCAATATACTGTTGATGTATATCACAGTCGCATTTCCCTGTATGTGTTTCAGTTGGCGATGAAATGCTTTGAGTTTAAGAAAAGAATTTGGAAATGAAAAAGCTTTTACTAATTACAACATCTTTTCCTGAAACCTTTAATGGGGAAGAAGCGGCGGGCGCATTTGTTTACGACTACTGTCTGGAATTGTCAATGCATGTTGATCTTCATGTACTGCATCCCGGGTCAAAGTCGGGCAGTCGACAAATAAAGAGTAATTTCACTGTTCATGGGTTTAGTGCGTCGAGTAAGGCGCTTTCGCTTCTTAAATTCTATAAGCCTCGAGATGCGTTACAGATTATTAAAATATTACGGGGGGGGAAGGCCTTAACTAAGGAGTTGGTCGAAAAATACAAAGTTGATCATATTTTTTGCTTGTGGGCATTGCCGAGTGGTTACTGGGCTAGGTCGACAGGCGTCACTTTCGACATTTGGGCTTTAGGAAGCGACATATGGTCGTTGGGAAAGATTCCCATAGTTAGAACCGTATTGAGGAAGGTGTTGATGGGTGCCGGGCGGCTTTACGCGGACGGGTTTCAGTTGGCTGATGATGTCAAAGCTTTATCTGGAAGGGAGTGTACATTTCTTCCAAGTTCGAGGAATCTTGGTGGTGTTAGTGTTGACAAAAAGCCCAGGGACGAAGAAGGAAAGTTGAAGCTTGTGTTTCTCGGTCGTTGGCATAGAAACAAAGGGGTTGACCTATTATTAGAGGCGCTTGAATTTTTGGATGAGGGGGATTGGGCAAAAATATCTGAAATTAGAATTGCGGGTGGAGGGCCTCTTGAAAAGGAGGTTCGAAGCACGGTGCGGGCTTTGATCAAAAGAGGGCGGCCAGTGACTTGTATGGGGTATCTTGATAAGGCTGAAGCTGTTGACTTTTTGTCACGGGCTGATTGGTTTTTGCTTCCATCGCGTATTGAAAGCGTCCCCGTAATTTTTTCTGATTGCATGCAGCTCAAACTTCCAGTTGTATCCATGCCCGTAGGGGATGTTCCTAGATTGATGGAGGTCTATGGTGTAGGCTTTTGTTGTAAAAACGTTGATGCTTCAGATTTTTCTTTAGCTATCAAAAAAGCCCTGAATGGGTTTTCGGTGCGTGAAGAGAACTTCCTAAAATGCGCGAATGATTTTTCCGTAGAAAGTTCTGTCCAAATGCTGCTGGAGCACATTAAGTGAAAAAGAAGCCCTGGTTGAGATTGTTGGCTTTTTTTCTGCTCATACTTTTGTCAGTTTGGTATATGTCAACGGCCTTCGATGAAGGGTTGGTTGCTTTTCGTTTGTATATCTCTGAATTATCCGTTTTGAGTATAGCCATTGCTTTGTGTTTATCGTTGGTGATGTGCCAAGTTAAGGCAGAAGTGAATGTAGAACTTTTAGGAAATTCAATTGAGAAAAATACACATCCAGCACAACTTTGTCTGGCTTATTCTTTGGCCCAGGTTGTCAGATACCTGCCCGGAAAAGTTTTAGGGATAATTACACAGTCATTTTTTCTTACGGGAAGAGCATCTTCGATAGCCATTTGGAGAGCTAATGTACTTCAGTTTCTGCTAACGAATGCTAACTCCTTGCCCGTCTTGCTGTTGGTTTTTCTCGGCTTTTTTTGTGGGGATTTTTCCTATTTTGTACTTCCTGTACTTATTTCTATTGCCTTTTTTTACCTTGTTCAATGTAATTTGTTGGCTTCATTTTTAGAAAATAGTCCGGTGTTTAAAAAGTGGTCGATAAAGGCCGCAGAGATAGTGAGCCTTAAGGGTGTGAGCGCAAAGAAAATATGGTTATACCTAAATATAGAATGGCTGCTTTATTTTTCGGTTTTTATTTTTTTGTTGGGATTTGATTCATGGCAGAAAGCAATTGCCTTGTCAGCTTTGTATTCGTCTGCGTCGATATTGGCAGCGTTAGTTATTATTGCACCTAGTGGGCTTTTTGCTAGGGAGGCATTATTTCTTTGGTTGGGAACTTTAGCGGGGCTTGAAGCCGCAGAATTACTTTCTTTGGGGGTGGTTACCCGAGTTTTTTTTACGCTTTGTGATTTATTGTATTTTGTTAGTCGGACTTGTATTTCTTATATGCTGAAGAGGTTAGGGTATGAGTAGGCAACGTGAATACTGGGATCTGCTTTCTGAATTGGGGGGAAGCCAATCCGTTTTTGATCCAAAGGATCGATTTGGCAAAAAGAACGCTTATATTAAATATCTCCGAGATAAAGAGTTGGAACGTTTCTTTGGAAAAAACTCTAGAGATAGATATGTTCTGGATTTTGGTTGTGGTTCTGGAAATATTTCTGCAACGCTCAATTCGCAGGGTATTAACACCTTGGGAATCGACATTTCTTCGGGGCTCTTGAAAGTAGCCAAGGCTCAGTCTTCACATGAGGCGGCTAATTTTTGTCAATTTGATGGTTTGAATCTTCCTTTGGCTGAAGAGATCTTTAGCGATATTGTTGTTTATGTAGTATTCAGCTATATAAAAAATGATCAAGATTTAAGAACTGTTCTCTCTCAGTTATATGCCTGCTTGGAGGAGGGGGGGAGCTTCTTGCTGATTGAGCAAACTCGGAGAATTCAAAAGGAAGTGGACGAACATAAAGTAATCAGAACGAAGGATTTTTACCTCGAGCTGTTTTCAGAGTCTGGTTTTGAGTGCGATGAATGTCGAGATATGCGAAGTGGCAGGTTTCTTCCTTTATATTTATTAAGTTTAGGTGTCTCGCTGCCATACGATGGGTTGCACAAGTGGGAAGTTTTCCAAAATAACGTCATTCCAAGCCCTATCTGGGATTATAGAGAAACGGTTTTTGAATTCCGTAAAGTGTAATGAGTAAAAGATATTTTGATTGTGTTGTTGTTGGGGCTGGCCCTGCAGGCTTAAGTGTGGCGTATTACCTTAAGAGAATGGGCGTGAATTTTGTTCTCATAGATGAGCATGGTATAGGGGCTTCGTGGGAAAATATGAACGATACGCTTAGGCTTGTTAGTCCATGGTGGACTAATGTACTGCCTGGTACAATACCAAATCCTCTACATGCCTTTGAAAAACACTCTAGGCTCTCTTTCGTAAGGTACTTGCAATCCTACTACAAGAAGAATGATTTAGGGCCCGTCTTGCAGGAGAGGGTTTGTGAGGTGCACTCGTGTTCTGATGGTTATTCTATTGAAACAGCAGAGGGCGGGTTGATACAGGCTAAGTCTGTGGTTTGCGCAAGTGGATATTTTGGTAATCCTTATTTCCCAGAAATTGAAAGTGATGATTCTGTCGAAATTGTGCATGCAAGCTCATACAAAAATGTTAAACAGTTACTTGCTCGAGGGGTTGCCAAGGTTTTGGTTGTAGGGAGACGGGTCACGGCGGGCCAACTGGCCGAAGAACTGTACTCTGCCGGAATCTCTGTTACGTTGTCAGCTCGGGGGCAGGTTGAGGTAAAGAGAAATGACTCATTTATGGGTGGTTTACGAGAACAGGTGTACTTTTTCTGGGAGAGCTTAAAACTGTATTTTCAACCTGAAGTGAAGGCTAATTCCTATGCAATTATGGATGGGGGGAAAATACGAGAATATATTCATTCGGGGAGTATCCCAGTTTTGGGCAAGCCTCAAAAAATTGAAGCAGGCATGGTGTATTTGGAGGGCAGGGATGCCCCTCTTGCTGTCGACCAGATTTGGCTGGCGACAGGCTATAAGCCAAATTTGGGCTATTTGAAGAGCTTTAACTTAAGCTTCGAGGATAGTTCCATGCCAGTCATCGTTCAGCAACTTCATGACGCGTATCCAGGAGTGCACCTTGTTGGGTTTGATAATCTGTTCAATTTTACTAGCAGATACTTAAGAGGGATAAGGCGCGATAGTAAGAGGATCGCCAAACAGATAGAGGCTCATTTAAAGCCTGGCTAAGTATTTGGTCTGTTCATGGGTTGTTCAGGATGTGTCGTTAATTGGAATGAAACTTGCTTTGAAGGCTTACACAAGAACCATGGGTGTAGCTTTCAAATGACTTCAAATTATAAAGAAAAAGGTTTTACACTGGTTGAGCTGATGATTGTGATTGCCATTATTGGAATATTGGCGGCATTGGCTTTACCTGCTTATCAAGATTATACATCGAGAACTCGGGTCGCTGAGCCGGTCACCTTATTGCGCGCGATGAAGGCCGAAATTCAGAACTATTTCGCTGATAATGGGAGTTTTCCGACCGTTTCGGAGCTGAACGTCTACGCTGGGCCGCAAGTGACGAGTGGAGAGTTTACGGCCAGTATTACTGACGGTGGCTCAGGTATTTATGTGGCTACAATGAAGAATGCCGTTGGCGGGCGTATCAACAATTCTACTGTGGCGTTGCATTTTACGACAACAACTGGCGGCCTGGTGGAGCATAGCTGCAGACCAGGTGCTTCAAACCCCGTGCCCAATGAATTTTTGCCTTGGGAATGTCGCTTGTAACTGTAAATAGAGATAATTTGACAAATTTTGTCAGTGGCAATATTGAGAATGTTGCTGGCGATGTTATGGTATTCGTCTTTTATGTATGTTGGTCACCGGGAAGGAGCGTAGGGTCTATTTAACGATGGCTCACTTCTCCTAATATGCGCCGATTACATTTTCACAATCTCCCCAATTAGAAATAAGTTGAGAATTATGAGTGTTCGCAGCCCTCAATTGGCCATTTTCATTGCGATTTTCATGTTGTCCGGGTTTTCCGGGCTTATTTATGAGTCAATTTGGTCCCATTACTTGAAATTATTACTGGGTCATGCGTCTTATGCCCAAGTATTGGTGTTGGCCATCTTTATGGGGGGGATGGCAATTGGTTCATTTGCTGCATCGAGATGGAGTAAGCATCTCGGTAATTTGATTCTGTGTTATGGCATTATCGAACTGCTCGTCGGGATCTCGGGAATTGCCTTTCACTCTATTTTTGTTGTTGTTCAACAATGGGCATTCGAGTCAGTAATTCCCTCGCTGGGATCGGAGTTCCTGATTCATACCAGTAAATGGACTGTAGGCTCGTTGCTCATTTTGCCTCAATCCATTCTATTGGGGGCAACATTCCCATTTCTTGCTGCGGGCATTATTCGAAAATTCCCCGAGAGTCCGGGGAATACACTGGCGGGCCTGTATTTTGCCAATAGCTTTGGTGCTGCAATTGGTATCCTGTGTAACTCTTTTATCATTCTGCCTGCCGTTGGCCTTCCTGGGTCCATTTTAACGGCGGGAATTATCAATATCATTCTGGCGATCATTGTTTATCGTATGGTGAGGTATGACCACTTTCCGCCTGCGCCAGAGTCGAGGGAAACAAACGTTCCCATTGAAAAATATTTGCTGTTTGTCGCAGCATTAACGGGTTTGGCATCGTTTCTCTATGAGATAGCCTGGATTCGTATGTTGACTATGGTGCTTGGTGGCTCAACACATTCCTTCGAAATCATGTTGGCGGCTTTTATATTGGGCTTGGCAATTGGCGGTTTTTGGATTCGCAAGCGTATAGATAAAATGCAGCGACCAGTACACACGTTGGCCATTATTCAGGTGCTGATGGGGATATTTGCTGCTTTGACTATCCCTTTGTATGACAATATTTTTGAGCTGATGAGCTTCGGCGTTAAGGCTCTTAACAGCTCTGACCAGGGGCATACCCTGTATCTGTCGTTGAGCCTGATATTGTGTTTGGTTGTCATGTTACCTGCGACCATATGCGCAGGTATGACTCTGCCAATCATCAGCTACATCCTTTTGGATAAAAAGGTTGGTGATTCGGCGATCGGTAAAGTGTATGCATGGAATACCGTTGGGGCTATTTTCGGTGTCCTTCTGGCTTCGCAGGTGATCATGCCGGTTTTAGGTTTGAAGTCGGTTTTGTTGATGGGGGCTGCTGTCGATCTTGCGTTGGGAGGATACCTGTTTTGGGTAGCGCGTGAGAGCATTCTGAATCGCAAACTCCATCATGGGCTTATGTTCGCTTCCATTGCCTTGTTACTCGTGGCATCAGTCCAATCATTCGACACTCAAAAAATGTCTTCTGGTGTGTTCAGGTATGGCTTGAATGCGGTTCATAGTGATTCTGAGATTTTGTTTCACGAGGACGGTAAAACGTCTACGGTAGCGGTGAGACGCGTCAATAGTGTTTATGCATTGATTAATAATGGCAAACCCGATGCGGGCATTTATATGTCTGATGAAGGAGGGGGGAAGGATGAGGTGTCCGGAGATGAGCCTACCATGGTCCTCTTGGGGGCATTGCCTTACATCTATAAGCCAGATGCCAAATCCATTGCCAATATCGGCATGGGGTCCGGATTGACTGCACATACCATTTTGCTACACCCGGAAGTACAGCGTGTGGATACCGTCGAAATCGAAGAGCAGGTGTACCATGGCGCCAAATTGTTTGCTGATAAGGTGGAATTGGTTTTTTCTGATCCTCGGAGCAAGGTTATTTTTGAGGACGCTAAGACCTTTTTTGCTGCATCCCAAGCTACCTACGATGTTATTGTGTCTGAGCCGCCCAATCCTTGGGTGAGTGGTGTTGCTGGATTATTTACGACAGAATTTTACCGGGATATGAAGCAATATCTTGCTAAGGATGGTGTATTGGTTCAATGGATGCATGTGTATGAACTCAATGATGAACTGTTAGCAACGGTATATAAGGCCCTTTCCGAGAACTTTCAGGATGTTCATATCTACCGAGTGTCAGCCGGAGATTTCGCTTTCGTTGCATCCACCGAATCACTTTCGCCAGATTATTCTAGACTGTTTAAATTTGGAGACTTTAAAAAGCAGCTGGAAAATATCGGTGTTGTGACAGAAAACGATCTGCAGTTTCGTAAAATTTCCGGTCGAAAAACACTTGAGGCGGTCTTTGATTCCTATCCCGTGCCTGCGAATTCAGACTTCTTTCCAGTGCTTGATTATGGTGCCAGTAAAGCACGGTTTAAGAGAGAGCGTGCGGTCAGCCTGATCAAGCTAAGAGAGTCTCGATTAATTCGTGAGGTATTGGCTGAGGCGCCTTATCAATTTGAAACGGTCACTCCGTCAATCTACGATTCTGATACCGATGAGTTTAATCGTGTTCAGGCTTTTTATGGACAATTGGAATATAAGCTCAGTTCTGAAGGACGAGCCAGATTTCTGTCGACAGGGGTTGATAGCTACTCAAGCTGGTTGTCCGCATTTTTACAATCTTGTGGTGAGGATATTGAGCCTTATCAGGATCAAAGTACTGATAAGCTGATTGATGTTGTATCTTGGTTGTTCAGATATTCTTCAAAAGAGAAGTTGGAGCCTTTGTTGGAGCGTATAGCGGCCTGTAATGTTGATAGGTTACGCCCACTGGCGAGAGATTGGCTGGATATTCACCGTCAATGGTTGGCGTCTGATTACGAGGCTGTGTATATGACCTCAAACAGAATTATGTCGAATACAGAATTCGACACAAAGCTATCCCGAAAAAACTTGGCGTTTAATCTTGCAGCTCAAATGATGCTCGGGGAAAGGAAGCCATTTGTGCGAGAGTTGACAGCTGAGACTCTGGATTTGATGAGAGCGGATGTCGAACTGCGTGGGCTTATTCAGATGTATCAGTCAAAAGATCGCGAGTACAGTCGCTTTTAGCGTATTACAATAAAAACCGGCGTCATCTGGCGCCGGTTTTTTATTCTCTTCTTTGCTTTCCTGAAACTGCGTTAACACTCAATAATATTCACCGGCACTTCCAATACATTCACCGCGAGTCCACCGCGGGATGTTTCTTTGTATTTCTCTTGCATATCGCGGCCTGTATCACGCATGGTTTTGATTACTTTGTCGAGAGAGACAAAATGAGAGCCGTCGCCTCGAAGAGCCATGCGGGCGGCGTGAATGGCTTTGATGGCGGCCATGGCATTGCGTTCGATGCAAGGAACTTGTACCAGGCCGCCGATAGGGTCACAGGTCAGGCCGAGGTTATGTTCCATGGCGATTTCGGCGGCGTTTTCGACTTGCGCAGGACTGCCACCCAGAACTTCCGCGAGGCCTCCGGCAGCCATGGAGCAAGCGGAACCCACTTCGCCTTGGCAGCCTACGTCGGCACCAGAGATGGAGGCGTTGCGCTTATACAGAGTGCCGATGGCGGCGGAGGTCAGTAGAAAATTCTGTACTCCTTCGTCATTGGCTCCCGGAACAAAGCGAATGTAGTAATGCAAGACTGCGGGAATAATACCCGCAGCTCCGTTGGTTGGGGCGGTAACCATGCGGCCACCTGCGGCGTTTTCTTCATTCACGGCCAGTGCGTACAGTGTTACCCAATCCAGTGTGGTGAGCGGGTCGGCCAGTGAAGCTTCCGGTCGGCTTAGGAGCTGTTGTTGCATTTCTCGGGCTCGTCGCTTTACCTTCAGGCCTCCGGGCAATAAACCTTCGTGGCGCAAACCGTTGTTGACGCATTCCTGCATGACAGCCCAGATGTCCATTAGGCCTTTGGCGGTTTCAGTTTTGGGGCGCCAGGTGGCTTCGTTACGCCACATGACATCGGAAATGCTGATCTGATGTGCCTTACAGATCGCCAGTAACTGTGCAGCAGAATCAAATTTATAATCTTTCGGGCGCGGGTCGTCAGTGACGGCGTCAACTTGTGCGGTTTGCTCGCCGACAATAAAGCCTCCACCTACGGAGTAATAGGTTTTTTCCAGCAACAGCTCGCCGGATTGGTCATAGGCTTGGAAGCCCATGCCGTTAGGATGGTAAGGCAGGGTTTTCCGTCTGTGGAGAATTAAATCTTCGCTTTCATTAAAGTCGATGATACGTTCACCGAGTAAATTCAGCCGCTTTTCATCCCGTGCTTCGGTGACCATGCGTGCGATGTTATCTACGTCAACGTCTTCTGGAGTTTCGCCCATGAGGCCAAGAATCACCGCCTTTGCGGTTCCGTGACCCACTCCCGTCGCGCCGAGAGAACCGTACATATCGGAATGTACACGAGTGGTTTTTTGGAAAGCATTGGCCTTCTTTAAAGCCAGGCAAAACTGTTTGGCCGCACGCATTGGACCCACAGTATGGGAGCTGGAAGGGCCTATGCCCACCTTAAACAAATCAAAAACACTGATGGCCATATGGCACTAATCCTCGGCTAAATCGATAAGGCTGCTTTTGTTTGGGTTTGTTTTTTATTTTGGTTTCCAGCAGCGTGTGTTTATCCTGTAGTGTTTGAAGCGGCACTTACCACTTCAAAATGACTTTTCCGCTCTGGCCTGACAGCATAGTATCAAAGCCTTGTTGGAAATCATCCACATCAAATTGATGCGTGATTACAGGGCTTAAATCCAGGCCGGATTGCAGCAAACAGGCCATTTTATGCCAGGTATCAAACATTTCACGGCCGTAAATTCCTTTGATGGTCAGGCTTTTAAAAATGACCTGATTCCAGTCGATGGCCATATCATCGGGTGGAATGCCGAGCATGGCGATCTTGCCACCGTGAATCATGTTTTTGAGCATGCTCTGGAAGGCGCTAGGTACGCCAGACATTTCCAAGCCGACGTCAAAGCCTTCAGTCATTCCCAAGTCGACCATGGTATCTTCCAGAGAGTCTTTGGCGACATTAACAACTCGGCTCGCGCCCATGGTTTTTGCCATGGCAAGACGATGATCGTTAATATCGGTCACAACGACGTGACGTGCACCGACGTGGCGAGCAATCCCGGCGGCCATAATGCCGATCGGGCCGGCCCCGGTAATTAATACGTCTTCTCCAGTGAGGTCGAAACTCAATGTTGTGTGAACGGCATTACCAAAGGGATCAAAAATTGATGCCATTTCATCGCTGATGTCTTCCGGAATCTTGAACGCATTTTCTTCCGGTAGGGTCAGATATTCGCCGAATGCGCCAGGAATATTTACACCTATACCTTGAGTGTTTGCACAATAGTGGCGTCGGCCGGCTCGGCAGTTGCGGCAATGACCGCAGGTGATATGGCCTTCGCCGGACACTCGGTCACCTACCTGGAAAGATTTTACGCCTTCGCCTACAGCGACCACTTCACCGACAAATTCGTGCCCGACAACCATGGGAGTAGGGATGGTTTGTTGCGACCAGCTGTCCCAGTTGTAAATATGGATATCGGTACCGCAGATTGCCGTCAGGCGGGTTTTGATCAATAAGTCGTTAACGCCGGGTTTGGGGGCATCCACGTCGGTCAACCAAATTCCGGGTTCCGGGCGTAGTTTAGATAGTGCTTTCATCGTCTTAATGTCTCGTAAACCGTATGGCCGTGCTGATGAGCAGGCGAATTAAATAATGTTGAGTTCCTTGCCGACTTCAATAAAGGCATTGATCGCGTGATCCAATTGCTCCTGGCTGTGCAGAGCCGACATCTGGGTACGAATACGTGCTTCGCCGCGAGGCACTACCGGAAACGAGAAGCCGATGACATAAACCCCTTTTTCCAATAACCGGTCTGCCATGTCGCTCGCCATTCGAGCATCGCCAATCATCACAGGAATAATTGCGTGGTCGGCTCCGGCCAGTGAGAAACCCGCTGCACTCATCTTCTCGCGGAAATAGTCGGCATTCTTCCAGAGTTGCTCGCGTAACTGAGGTTCTTCACGCAGCAGTTCGAGAACTTTGAGTGATGTCGCCACAACACCCGGTGCAACGGAATTGGAAAACAGATAGGGGCGCGAACGCTGGCGAAGGATTTCCACCACTTCTTTTTTCGCAGCGGTAAAACCGCCGGATGCACCACCCAGCGCTTTACCCAGCGTGCCGGTAATAATGTCTACGCGATCCATTACGTTGCAGTATTCATGACTGCCGCGTCCGTTATCGCCGACAAAACCTACCGCATGGGAATCATCTACCATTACCAAAGCATTGTATTTGTCGGCCAGATCGCAGATGGATTCCAAATCCGCGATAATCCCATCCATAGAAAATACGCCATCGGTGGCAATCAATTTAAAACGAGCACCGTCGGCATCGGCTTTTTGCAGCTGCGCTTCCAGCTCGGCCATATTATTGTTGGCGTAGCGGTAACGCTTGGCCTTACACAGGCGAACACCGTCAATAATACTGGCGTGATTCAAGGCATCACTGATGATCGCGTCTTCCGGGCTCAATATCGATTCAAACAAGCCTCCATTTGCATCAAAGCATGAAGGGTAGAGAATGGTGTCTTCCATTTTCAGGAATTCACTGAGTTCGTTTTCCAGCTGTTTGTGAATGGTCTGGGTACCGCAGATAAAACGGACCGAAGCTACACCGAAACCATAATCGTCGGCGGCTTGTTGGGCAGCTTTTATCAGTGCCGGGTGATTCGCTAAACCAAGATAGTTATTCGCGCATAGATTGATGACCTGTTGGCCGGCAACTTCGATAGAGGTACTTTGCTGGGAGCTGATAAAACGTTCCTGTTTGTACAAGCCGTCTGCTTTAATCTGCTCAATTTGAGATTGCAGGCTATGATAAAATTCGTTTTTGCTGGAGCTCGACATAGTTACTTATCCTGGCGTATTAATTCGTTCGCGCCTATTCGGTGGCACTCAATGAGAACAGGCATAAAATAGAGTACGCGTACATAGCGGAGCCTGTAAAAATGCCATGTTATAAGGCCGCTTTATGCTGAGCAATCAAACTCTAGTTAGTTGAATGAATTTGGTAGAAATGTCGGATAATGGCGTTATTTTAGAGATTTGTGCTGTGCATTTGCCTTCCAGGCGCCACGGGATTTTGTACCTAAATGGCGTTTTCTTGCCAATATACGACCCGCGCAATACTCGGTTTGCAAAGCCTCACTTGCAAGTTAGGAATAGGGGGATGTGATTTGGAAAAATCTTCCCGTCTTACAGTGAAAGTCAGGGGAACTGGGCAAGCATTGACGTCCGTGCCAAAAGTGGGGGTTAGCGCTTGTTTGTTGGGCGATCCGGTTCGCTACGACGGTGGGCATAAGCGTTCAGTTTTACTGACTGAACAGCTTGCCACATGCATATGTTGGCGGAGTTTTTGTCCCGAAGTGGCCGCTGGTTTCGGTGTACCACGCCCGACCATCGGTTTGTATCCTGATGGGGCGGTGACTCGCTTGCAAATAAATCCAGGCCAATCCGATGAACAGGATGCTTCTGCAGACCTGCGACCCAAACTCATTCAGGCTAGCGAGCCATTTCTTTCTGAAGCGGTGTCTCTGGACGGTTACGTGTTTATGCAGCGCTCACCCAGTTGCGCGCTTGGGTCGGCACCTGCGCAAGGCTTAAGTTCTGCGACGGAGCAAGATGCCCTTAACGGTGTGTTTGCAGAGGAACTCATTAGAAGGCGGGCGCTTTTACCCGTAGCACAGGAGATCGATTTACAACGGCCGCGGATTTTGGATCAATTTCTGGGGGCTGTGTTTGCCCATTGTCGTTTGCGCGAGGCTTTTGAGACGAAGTCTTTCTCAGCGTTGTTGGATTTTCATGGGCGTTACAAATACCAGTTAATGGCACACAGTGTGCCTGCCTATAATTATTTGGGGCGTTTGCTGGCGACATATAATAAGGATGATTTCTCTTCCCAACAGGCAACGTATTACCAAGTGTTTATGAAAGCGCTGAATGCGTCGCCAAGCAAGGGGGGAGAAATAAATGCTTTAATGCACATGATGGGGTATATCAAGACTCAGCTTAGCGCTGAGCAGCGACGGCACCTACTGCAGCGTATGGAGGATTACCGTCATGGCATATTGCCTTTGCAGACCATTGTGTGCGAACTGCAAAATTATACTGAATGTTGGGGGAGTGATTATATTCGGCGGCAGTATTATTGGCAGCCGCACCCGCTCAGTCAGTCTTTACGGGCACAACTATCCTAATATAAAGGGGAAGGGCGCTTAGCTTTTACCGCCAATCGGCAAGCCGATATCTTCCTTCACACTTTCGATGACAATATAAGTGTGTGTTTGCGCAACGCCTGGCAAATCAACTAACTTGCCCAGAACATCTCGATACGATTCCATATCTTTCATGCGCAGCTTCACTAAATAGTCGAAGCCACCGGCCACCATATCGCATTCGGCCACTTGAGGAAGAGTGACGACGGCTTGTTTAAAGTTATCAAAGACATCGCCCGTGGTGCGGTCCAGGGTGACCTGAACATAGGCCACCATAGCCAGATCCAACATGGTGGCATCCAGTTTGGCGCCGTAGCTGCGAATATAGCCTTCGGCCTCCAGGCGTCTTACTCGCTCCAAGCATGGGCTGGGGCTTAGGTGTACCCGATTGGCCAGCTCAACATTGGAAATGCGGCCTTCTTTTTGAAGGGTATTCAAAATAACCAGGTCAGTACGATCGGGCTTAAATGGTTTGTCGCTCTTTAATTTACGGCTCATAGATCAAGGCTCGGCAATAGGGCTAAGTACATAAATCCTAAAGGATTATCGTGGTTTCAGGCGTTAATCTCGAATTCTAATAAAGACTATAATTCCGCATACTTTATGCAGTTCAAAATATTGTGCTATTTAATTGCCTTTTTTGCAATCTAATTCTGAGGTGGAATCTCTATAATGCCGAACATTCGAATTTTGGTATTTGGAGTCTCCATGCTATATCCAGAGAATCACAGCGCCCAGAGCAGTTTGCGCCAACAAATACGCGATGCTTATCGCCTGGACGAGAATCAAGTGGTTGAGAGCCTGTTGGCTCAAGACAAGGTGGATGCCATCTCTCGGGCAAAGATCTGGCAAAAAGCTCGCGATCTTATTCTGCACATCCGTAAAGAACAGGAAGGCAAAGGCGGCGTTGATGCCCTATTGCAGGAGTTTTCTCTGTCAACGGATGAGGGCATTGTCCTGATGTGTCTTGCGGAAGCGCTACTGCGTGTGCCGGATAAAGACACTATGGATCGATTGATTCGCGATAAGTTATCCGCGGGGGATTGGGATTCTCACCTGGGGAATTCAGACTCATTGTTTGTGAATGCCTCCGCTTGGGGCTTGTTGCTGACCGGTAAAATGGTGAGTTACAGTGATGACAGCAAGCGCCGTAATTTCGGAATCCTAAAACAAACCATGGGCCGTGTTGGTGAGCCTGTGATTCGTCGAGCAGTGCGTTATGCAATGCAAATTATGGGAACTCAATTTGTTTTGGGGACGACCATTGTACAGGCGCTTAAGCGTGCCGCAGAGGAAGAGGCCAAAGGCTATCGTTATTCCTATGATATGTTGGGTGAAGGCGCGCGAACCGATGCAGACGCCCAACGTTATTTTCAGAGCTATATGGATGCGATTGAATCCATCGGTAAGGCCGCAGCCAATGCCGGGCCGGAAGAAAGCCCAGGTATCTCAGTAAAACTCTCGGCAATTCACCCGCGCTATGAATTTTCTCACCGCCAACGAGTGATGGCGGAATTGGTACCGCGTCTGAAGAAGTTAGCCCTGGCGGCTAAGCGTTACGATATTGGCTTTACCGTGGACGCTGAAGAAGCGGACCGTCTGGATCTTTCCTTCGATATTATCGAAGCGGTTTACCTGGATGAGGATCTGGCTGGCTGGGAGGGTTTTGGCTTAGCGATTCAGGCGTATCAAAAACGCGCACATTTGGTGATTGACTGGATTATTGGCTTGGCCCGCAAAGGTGGCCGCCGAATCATGGTGCGCTTAGTGAAGGGAGCGTATTGGGATTCTGAAATTAAATGGAGCCAGGAAGAAGGGCTTGACGGTTACCCGGTTTTCACACGCAAGGCATCTACTGATGTGAGTTATCAGGTGTGTGCGCAAAAATTATTGGCCGCCAGAGATTGTATCTATCCCCAATTTGCTACTCACAATGCCTACAGTGTCGCCAGCATTCTGGAGATGGACAGCGAGCGCAAAGGCTTTGAGTTTCAACGTTTGCACGGTATGGGCGAGGCATTGTATGAAAATATGGTTGCGGACGAAGGCATCAGCTGTCGTATTTATGCACCGGTAGGTGAACACGCAGATTTGCTGGCCTATCTTGTGCGCCGTCTTTTGGAGAATGGCGCCAACAGCTCCTTTGTGAATAATATTGTTGATGAGTCCATTCCAGTTGAGTCCTTGTTGGAGGACCCGTTTGCGACTGTGGAGTCCTGGAAGGTAAAAAGCAATTCTGTTATTCCGTTGCCTGAAGATATTTTTGCAGCGGAGTTTATCGAGCCGCGTAAAAATTCTGTAGGCTTTGATTTGACGGACTGCAACCACACTGAACCGGCGAAGGCTGCTCTCGAAGCGCTGGTGTCTAAATGGTTAGCATCAGCCAATGCCCAGTCAGGTGATCACTCGGTTGTCAATCCTGCGAATCATTCAGAGACCATTGCACATTTGAGTTTTGATGATGCAGACAGCGTGGAAGCCAAGCTGCAACAGGTGCAATCGGCCCAATCGGCATGGGAAGCGCGTCCAGTCACCGAGCGTGCGGTATTGCTGAACGCTATGGCCGATGCCCTGGAGCAACACCGTGATGAGTTTCTGGCTTTGTGCGTGAAAGAAGCGGGCAAATCGATCCCTGATGCCGTGGCCGAAATTCGAGAGGCTGTGGATTTTTGCCGTTATTATGCTCGGCAGGCCGAGCAGTTATTTGCGGATTACAAGGTTCAGTCTCGTGGCGTTGTGTTGTGCATCAGTCCTTGGAATTTCCCTTTGGCGATTTTCCTTGGCCAAGTCGCCGCCGCTTTGGTAACCGGTAACACTGTTCTGGCGAAACCAGCAGAACAAACCAGTTTGGTTGCCCTGCGTTGTATCGAGTTGTGGCGAGAAAAAGGACTGCCTGCTGACGCATTGCAGTTGATTATTGGCCCTGGTAAGCCCGTCGGTGAGCAGCTGGTGCCTGATGCGCGTATCCGTGCCGTTATGTTCACAGGCTCGACGGCAACCGGTCAGTGGATTAATCAAACCCTTGCTGCTCGCGAAGATAACGCGATTCCTTTGGTGGCCGAGACCGGCGGGCAGAATGCCATTATCGTTGACTCGACGGCGTTGCCTGAACAGGTGGTGGACGACGTAATGTCTTCCGGTTTTCAGTCTGCGGGTCAGCGTTGCTCGGCATTACGTGTGTTGTATCTGCAGGAGGATATCGCTGATAAAGTCATGACGATGATCAAAGGTGCCATGGCAGAACTGCACATTGGTGACCCTCAATGGCTCAGCACCGATGTTGGCCCTGTGATTGATCATGCGGCATTGTCTCGCCTGCAAGCGCATCAGGCCCGTTTGGCCGACATGCCGGATACTCAAGCACGTTTGCACTTTGCTTGTCCCTTGTCTTCCGATTTGCCTGACGGTAATTACTTTGCGCCTCACCTGTATGAGCTCAGCAGCCTCGATGTATTGCATGAGGAAGTGTTTGGCCCGGTTGTGCATGTTATTCGTTTCAAATCGAATGAGTTAGACGACGTGATCGCACAAATTAACCGAGCGGGCTTCGGTTTGACCTTAGGTGTCCACAGCCGGATTGAAGCGGTGTGTGACAAAGTGGCTATGCAGGCCAAAGTTGGCAATGTGTATATCAATCGCAACATTATTGGTGCGGTTGTTGGTGTGCAACCGTTTGGTGGTCGTGGTTTGTCCGGTACCGGACCCAAGGCGGGCGGCCCGGCTTATCTGCAAGCTCTGGTAACCGCCAAGGAAATCTCCACACCCATTGAGCTGCGTATTCCAGAGGCTCAGTCGGAAGCCGGTGCAGAACGTGTTATGACGGTAGTTGCTGAGGCTCAAGCCCAATGGAATGCTATTGGTTTCGATGCACGTTTAAATCAGCTGCGTCGTCTGTTGGCGAATATGGCCAATCTGGAGTCCCTACCTGATCTTGAATCTATGTTGGAAAGCAGTCAGGACAGTCTGCAGAGCATGGATGAAAAATTCTCCAGAATAAAATGCCTGCCGGGGCCTACCGGTGAGAGCAATCTTTTGGGGCACGATGCTCGCGGTGTGTTGTTAGCAATGAAAGCAGAAGGGCAAAGTTACTGCCAGTTTTTTGCGCCGTTGATGTCGTCTCTGCTGGCCGGAAACGGATTGTTGGTGCATTTGCAGGAAGCGGATCTAGAATTGTTCGGACATTTGCGGGCATTCGCGCAACAGGCTGAGATTCCGGCAGGGTTGATCTGTGCTGTAAATGACGAAGAAGTGCCTTCTGTTTTATCCAGCTCGACGTTAGCGGGCGTGATTGTGCCGGCATTCAACACCGGCCTGCAACGTAGATTGGCGGCGCGTGACGGGGCGATTTTGCCTCAAATTCAAGCCTGCGATCCTTTTTTCGAGCAACGTTTGTTGGTTGAGAAAACCATTACTACCGATACAACTGCGGCGGGTGGTAATGCCTCTCTGATGTCGATTTCAGAGGATTAGAGTCTGTCGTTCTCGGTAAACGTTTTTCTATCTCCCGCAACGGCTGCATAGCCGAAGCACCTTCCGCCCGGTTAAGAATTAGCCGGGCTTTTTTTTAGGGGCAGAATTTGTTTAACTGTGCGGCTCTTACAGGCAAATAAGCCGAAGATGAGAATGGCGCAATAATAAGTGCCAGAATAAAACCTTAGCGCCGTTCTAAACTAAGTGAGAATACTATGAGTACAGCCGTTTCCATTGCCAGTGATTTTGATGGTGGCAATATTGTTGTTAAAGACGCGAGTCAAGCCGAGTGCATTCGCCTGGAAATTCGCCGTGATATTGCCGCCGATTACTTTCAGTGGTTCTACTTTTCGGTAACCGCTCAGGTGGGCCAACAGCTGGGTTTCAGTTTGGAGAATGCAGAAAAGGCGTCCTACAGCGATGCTTGGGAAGGGTATCATGTCGTCGCGTCCTATGATCGCGAGTCCTGGTTCCGGATTCCGGCAGAATATCAAGAAGGCCAATTGGTGTGGCAGCACCGTCCGGAGCAAGAGCAAGTCTTTTATTCTTATTTTGCGCCCTATGATCAAGCCCGTCATCAAGCATTGCTGGCTTCCATTGCCGAGCATCATCGTTGTGAGCAAATTGATTCCTGTACGACGGTCGATGGCCATAGTGTTGAATTATTCAAATTTTCTGCAGGTGAACCGTCAACTCACAAGCGTAAACTGTGGCTGATTGCCCGTCAGCATCCTGGTGAAACCATGGCTGAGTGGTTTATGGAAGGCCTGCTCGAAACATTATTTACCTTCGGGAATGATGAGGCCTTATTGGCGGGTGCTGACATTTATTTTGTGGTCAATATGAACCCGGATGGTTCTTGGGCGGGTAACTTGCGTACCAACGGTGCGGGCACCGATTTGAACCGCGCTTGGCAGGACCCGAGTGAAGAAAGCAGTCCTGAAGTGTTGATGGTTCGCAATGCCATGGACAAGATTGGCGTTGATATGTTTCTCGATATCCATGGTGATGAAGAGCTGCCATATGTTTTCACGGCAGGTTGTGAGGGCAATCCGGGTTATTCACTGCGTTTGCAGGAACTTGAAGAGCGCTTCCGTCGCCGTTATCAGGAAATCAATCCCGATTTCCAATCGGTATACGGGTACGATAAAGATGAACCGGGTAAGGCTGATTTGCGAATTGCGTGTAATCAAGTGGGGCAGCGTTTTGACTGTTTGTCTTTCACCATCGAAATGCCCTTTAAAGACAATGCCAATATTCCTGATGCTAAAGAGGGGTGGTCGCCTGAGCGTTCCAGAAATCTGGGTGTGTCGACTTTGGAATTGATGGCTGAGTTGTTACCTGATTTACGCTGATATTGGGTGTTGTTTGAAAAAAGGTGATTGCCGGTCGGCAATCACCTTTTGTATTGGGGGGACTGAATGGTGCCTGTTGATTATCCAAGCAAAGCTTTGGCATAGCGTTCGATACGATCGAAAGCCGGTTTCAGAACATTGATTGGTTGGGCGAGTGAAACGCGCACATAGTGGGTGGTGCTCTGGCCAAAGCCGACCCCTGGAAGTACGGAGACTTTTTCTTTCTTTAAAAGATCTTCTGCAAAACGCAATCCATTTTCGGCCAGCTCATCAACTTTAATCATAACGAACATGCCTGCTTTGGGGACCTGACAGGATATGCCAGGAATGCGCTCGACACGTTCGCAAACATAGTTTCGGCGTTGGCGGTATTCCTCACGAACGCCCTGGATGTACTCTTCGTCGTTGGTCAAGGCAAAGGCGGCGGCGTCTTGAACGAACTGGCAGCAGCCAAAAATAGTTGAAGATGTGAAATCCAGCAGGCGCTGGGAAAACGCTGTGCTGGCCACGGTCCAGCCAAGGCGCCATCCGGTCATGGCGTGGGATTTAGATAAACCATCAATGATCACCACATTGTCCAGATTGGCGGCGGCCTTTCGTAAGGAAGTGTGGGGTTCGTCGAAAGTAATCATGGAATAGACTTCGTCACAAACCAGCCAGAGATTGTTTTCCAGGCAGAATTCGGCCAGCTCTCTTAACTGAAATTCGCTGATCATGTTGCCCGCAGGATTACCCGGAGTATTAATAAATACCACTCGGGTCTTTTCAGTGACGGCTGCTTTAACGCGCTCGACATCCAGTTCGAAGTGATTTTCGACATCCAGTTCGACAGGAACAACATTGACGTTCAGGGCTTTGAAAATACCTTCGTAGCCAACGTACATAGGTTCCGCGACAATCACGTCTTCGCCGGCATTCAGGAGGCAGGCCATAACCGTATAGATTGCATTGGTGGCGCCAGGGAAGATAACCACATTGCTCGGGTCGCAGTGCTTGCCCGATGATTTAATTTCGATATCAGAAATGATCTGGCGTAAGTTTTTCTCTCCCATCCCTGGCGCGTAATGTGTCCGACCTTTTTCAAGGCTGTCGATCGTGGCGCGGATAGTGGATGGTAAGGTGGCGAGGTCAGGGTCACCAACCGATAGCAAGTAAACGTCTTCACCATTTGCAAACTGTTCACAGGCTTGATCGTGTACAGCCCATACGCCGGAAGATTCTTCGATTAGACGCTGGGACAGTTGGCTGATAGGGGCATTGAATGTCATGACGATGCGCTCTTAATCTCTTGTGTATTCAGTTTAGGAAACCGGGGTTAAAAAATCTGCTTCGCGAACTTCAATTACCGTTGGCAAAGCGTGTTCGGTATGTTCACGCAGTTGTTGGATAAGCTGTTGTATATTTTCAGCTCGGACTGCGCGACAACCATAAGCTTTGGCAATACCGAGAAAGTCTGGGGTGTGGATGTCGCAAGCAATGGGCTCCATGCCAGCAGTGTTAAAATTCTGGGCAATCATTTCATAACGTTGGTTGTTCCATACCACAATGGCGACGGGCAGTTGTGCTTCGACCGCTGTGGACAATTCGTTGATGGTGAATTGCAAACCGCCATCGCCGATCAAACTGATGATTGGCAACTCAGGCTTTGCCAGTTTGGCGCCGAACGCGGCAGGCAGGGCATAGCCCAATGTGCCATAACCTGTCGCGGCGGAAGCAAAACGACGAGTTTTACGCGTTTGCAATTGTGCTGCGGCAAAATAAGTAGGTTGCGTGGAATCGCCGAGGATGGCCGCTTCTGGTAGCGCTTCCAGCAAAGCGTCTAAAAACCGTTGGTAGTCGGCGTCGACGCTTGGCGCGAGTTTTTCACGAATTGCCAGACTGCGCTGGGCGCCGGAGCGAGCAGTAAACTCCAGTTTGGGCAATAGAGCCGTGATGGCCGCAGCACTGTCGGATTGAATGGCGATATCGGGGCGGGCATTGCGGCACAGTTGAGTGCTGTCGATATCAATGCGAATGAGTTTGCCGCCGAGCTTAAAGCCGCCATCAAAGAAAAAGTCGTAATCAGTTTCGCCGAATTCAGTACCGATGCCCAGAATGACATCGGCGTTCAGATACAGATCGCGTACGGCCTGATAGCTTGGACTGCTGTTAATCAACAAGGGATGCTCGGGAGGTAAGATGCCTTTGGCGTTGTGCGTCACAGTCGTGGGGGCATCGAGTTTTTCGGCCAGCGCCACGGCCAGCGCTCCCGCATCCGCTGCACCACCGCCTAGTGCCAGTACGGGATTCTTGGCTTGGGATAACAGATCAGCAGCGGCTTGAATGGCGTTGTTATCGGCACCGGGACGGCTCGGCAATGGCCAGGTTTCAACCGCGACGTGACTGGCGTCGGCGGTAATCACATCCAGTGGCATGGAGAGATGAACTGGGCCAGGTCGTTGGCTGTGAAAAATGGCAAAGGCGCGAGCGAGAATCATCGGCAATTCATCAACACGGGACACCGTGTGGGCCCAGACGCTGCTCTGTTCCATAGCGCGCTGTAAATCAGCGGTTTCGTGAAGGCGGCCTTCACCAAGCCCTTTTTCATGGCGATTGTTGTCTGCTGAAATAACCAACATGGGGACGGAATCCTGTAAAGCCTGGCCCATCGCGGTTGCGATGTTCAACGCGCCCGGTCCGGACACTGTCACGCAGGCGGCTGGGCGTCCGCTGACCCGAGCGTAGCCATCGGCCATAAAGCCGGCACCTTGCTCGTGACGAGGAGTGACGTGGCGAATATTGGTTTGTGGCAGGCCTCGATACAACTCGATGGTGTGAGTACCTGGAATGCCAAAGGCAGTGTCTATGCCGTAGGCTTCCATCAATCTGGCCAGCAGTACACCGCCGGTCTGAGCCGCTGTATTCATGAGATTTCTCCAATACTATGTTCCAGGTGGGGTATACACCTGAGCAGAATCTAAGCATAGAAGCCTTGGCAGGCTTTGGATAACGATTTATTCTTCACAGTTCATTCCAAAAACTCATGAAGTCTATGGCTAAGTACCTACCCAGCACACAGGCATTACAATGTTTTGACGCGGTTGCAGAATTGCTGAGTGTCACCGCCGCCAGCCAGCGTTTGAATATGACTCAAAGCGCCGTAAGCCGCCAGATATCTAGTCTTGAGGCGGGCCTGGAGGTGCAATTGTTTCGCCGGGAAAAACAACGTTTGTTTCTCACCGAGCGTGGCCGAGCCTATTGGGAGGAAGTTCGTGAATTGTTGCGCCGATTGCATAATGCTTCCCAGAAACTGCAAGGTAAGGTCTCGGGGCGGGTGCGCTTGGGTGTTGAACCGGCGATCGCCAGCCGCTGGCTGGTGCCCCGCCTGACAGCTTTCAAGCAACGGCATCCAGAGTTAGACATTGAACTGTTGACCGATATGGAGACGCTTTATCACGAACCCGACAGCTACGATATTGCCATTCTCTATGGGTTGGGGGATTGGCCGGACCTGGACGCGGATTTTTTGATGGCTGATACCTTGGTGGCAGTGTGCGCACCGTCTTTGTTGCAGCAATTTGGGCAGATCAAACAGCCCCGCGATGCTCTGCGTTTCCCGCTGTTGCACCATACTTCAAGGCCTTCTTCCAGTGGCGCTTGGCTGAAAGAGGCCGGATTGGCTGAGCATGAGATTGATGCCTTGCCCGGTTCGCGTTTGCAGAGTTTTAGTTTGATTGAGCAGGTCGCGGCCCAAGGGCTGGGTTTGGCGATTCTGCCGGATTATTTTGTAGCCGCAGAAATCCAGGAAGGTAAGTTGGTGCTTGCTTGCGAGGAATCCCTTCCCTGTGAGGAGCGTTATTTCGTGGTTCGTCCTAAACGTTTCGGCGAGGATCTAGCGGTAAATGCTGTAAAACAATGGCTGCTGGGTTTGTAAGCGCTGGCAAAACCAAGCTTGCCGACTATGCTTAGGAGAAAAATTAATCCAATACAGGGTCAACTCTTTGCTCTGGCAGCCGATAGAACGAGGTTAGAGAGTATTCGATAAGAGCCGATAGCACCCAAAGGAACGTGTATGAGCAGTATGACAGAAGCCAGTAACCCGGAAATGGCCACAGTAGTCGTTGGCCCGGAAGACATCTTGTTGGAGTTATGCGGCTCTGTATCCAGTGTGCTTTCGACGGCCTGCCATAAACCCGTTCGTCATGCCCAGATGATTCAATCCATTCAAAATACCAGTCTGAAACCGGACATCTCCGGCTTTGTGGTATTTGAGGGTGGTTTTACGGGCCTGGTAGTGTTGAATTTCAGCGCTGATGCGGCAATGGAAATTTATCAGGATTATATGCTCAGCATGGGTATGGATGAATCCAGCCTGGCAGTGCAGTACACCTCGGATGAGGTATCCGACATTGTTGGTGAATTGATGAATCAAATCGTGGGCGACTTTATCAATAAGGTCAATATGCGCCTGCAAAGTTGTGTGGATCAAAGCCAGCCGAAGGTGCTGACGTCGGGGCGTCAGTTGACTATCTCTATCGACGCGGGCTTGCAGACCCCCATTACCAAACGTGTGGCCTTTTACACCAATAACAACAATACCTTTTATCTGGAATATTCCATGGATGACACGGAGTTTGTGGCGACAGCCGATTACACTGCCCGTGATGCCCACGACCCAGATGCGGTTATTGCTGGCCACCAGAGCCAGGTGGAGCAGGCGGAAGTGCCTGCGATCAGTGCGGCTAATGCCAATGACAGCGATGCCTTACTCAGCGAACTGGGCCTCTAATGCGTTGCGGTTCGCGACGCTGGCACGGCTCTTTTAAGGGTCTTTTTTATCGCCCTGATCGGTGAGCCAATAGGGATCTTCATCGAGATCACTCTCATCCTCTTCTTCCCAGGAATAGCGTTTGCGTTCAGGCAGTGGGTCGCGATGGCGCATGAGGACGGCCATCAACACTCCCATGAATGCACCAAACAAATGCAGCTCGTAAGAAATGCCGGGTTCGCCTGGAAAGATGCTCATTAACATGCCGCCATACAGAAAGAAGGCGATCATCAGTAGGGCTGTCGACCGTTTGTCACGTCTAAGCAGCCCGATCAGCAGCAGATAGAAAAACAGTCCGTGGCTGAGCCCGCTTGCGCCGAAATGATAGCTGTCGCGGGCAAATATCCAGGTCAGTATTCCTGATCCGATCCAGATAACCGCTAGGGCATACCAACGACTGCGCGGATAACCCAGATACAGGCCTGCCATCAACAACAGCAAGGCTGACACATTATTGATTACATGGGACCAGGAACCGTGCAACAAGGGCACCAGAATAATGCCCAATAAACTGTCAGTATTCCTGGGGTATATGCCCAGCCTCGGCATGCTAATATCCAACAACTGGCAGATTCCAAAGCCGGCGAGAAGAGCCGCGCAAAACAGAACGCTGAACAACAGCGCTCGCGGCAGGCTGGCTGAGCGACGGTTGATGTCCGCCGTCATGGTCTGGCTTCTCTTAAATTGTTCCATACATTCCTATATATGGGCGCCGACTAACAAGTTCAACAAGACAAGATCATAATGAAACAGAACGAATTCAGTAACAAGCGTGTCGTTGTGACAGATTGCGAACGTTATATGGGGCCGATTGCCGTCAAGCATTTTCGCTCTGAAGGTGCCGATGTGCTGGCTTGGTCGGAGGCTTTGAACAGCCAGGAAGCAATCGAAGCCTTACTCGCGACAGCAGGGGATACCGATATTTTAATTGCCAACTTCGGGGCGAACCCGCGCCCGAATAAAGTGGAAAATATTGCCGATGAGGAATGGTTTGGATTGTGCGATGAGATTTTGCATCCCTTCATGAGAGTGGTTCGGGCATTCGCAGGCCCGATGAAAGAAAAGGGGCGCGGTAAGATCGTGGCGATTACCAGTGCCGCCCCTCTGCGGGCGATTTATGGGGCCAGTGCCTATTCGGCCGTACGTGGTGCCCAGAACGCGTTTGTTCGTTCGGCAGGGAGTGAACTGGCAAGAGCGGGGGTGCAGTTTAATGCGATTGCGCAAAACTATGTTGAAAATGAAGATTACTACCCAAAGGAAAAACGTGAGAATCCAAGGTTTCAGGAGGAGTTGAAGCAGCTTGCAACCAGGCGTTGTGCCGAGGCTCAGGAAACGGCAAATCTTATGGCTTTTCTGGCGTCGGAACAAAACACACACATTGTTGGGCAGGCGGTGCCTTTCGCGGGTGGTTGGGCGACGAACAGTTAGTAAAAGGGCCAGTTAACACTGGCCCTTTTCGTTGGGCGGCTTGGTTCTTTATGCTAAGAGGAGCGGGGCCAATCGTTTGCGATGGTGGGCCGAGTCACCGAATTGTTGTTGGCCCCACTGAGCACGGCGAATATACAGTTGAGCATCGCATTCATACGTAAAACCCATGCCGCCGTGAAATTGCACGGCTCGATCGCCTGCAAACAGCAGGGCATCATTCGCTGTGACTTTGGACATGCGACACGCAATTTCAGCGTCTCGTGTGAGTTTCCCCAGGTTGTCGGCCAATAAGGTCGCGGCGTGATACACCTGGGAGCGAGCACCTTCCATCATATTTAAAATGTCGACTGCCGGATGTTTAAGAGATTGATATGAACCAATCAGTTTGCCGAATTGTTTGCGGGTATTGAGATATTCCACGGTTAAATTCAGACAAGACGCTGTGGCACCTACAGATTCAGCGGCAGTGAGCAGAGCGCCGAGCAGTTTGACATCATTCAGTGCGTCACTTGCCGAAGCATCCAATAATTGGTCTTCTCGAATGCGCACATGGTTGAACTCAATGGCGGCCGCGCGTTTGGTTTCATCGATCAATGTGTGCGCCTGAATAGCGGCATCATCAAGCTGCTCGCGTTCCACGATGGCGAGACGCTGTTGTTCACCTTGCTGACAAAGAACAATAAAAATATCCGCTTGCGCGCCTGCTTCAACCAACTGTTTGCGACCATCAATTTGAAGGTCGCTGTTCGGAAGCTCGGTGTTCAATGTGCACTGACTGCTGGTTGCTCCCCAGTCTTCGTTGTCCAACAGGGCGAGTGTTGCTACGGTGCCATTGGCAATCCTGGGTAAGTACCGGGCCTTCTGTGACTCATTGCCGGCACGTTGAATAAGTTGCGCCGCTAGGGTGCTGCAGAAAAAGGGCGTCGCTAATAACTGACGCCCCATGCTTTCGGCAATGGGAACCAGGCAGTCCAGGCCCAGTTCGGAGCCTCCATAATTCTCTTCAATGCATATGCCCAACCAACCCAGATCAACCATTTCCTGCCAGACGTTGGCTTGAAATCCGGCTTCGCTGGGCAGCAATTTTCGAACGGTTTCGATATCCGATTTGTCTTGGCAGAATCCCCGTGCGGCTTCCTGAATCATCTGCTGGTCTTCGCTGAAGCGCATGTCAGTATTGGCTTCGATATTAATAAACGTCATCTTACGCTCCTTTTATTTGGGCAGGCCTAGTGCGTGTTCGGCGATAATGTTGGCTTGTACCTGGCTGGTTCCACCACCAATAGTGGCGGAAAAATTATTAAAATAACCACGTTGCCATACGCCGCCTTCAATCGCCTGTTGGTCGCCAACGTATAAACCGCCTTTGCCGCCTTGCAGGCTGATGGCGTATTGTCGAGCACGGCGGAACAGCTCTGTGGCCACCAGCTTTCCGCTCAAGGCGAGCGAGAAAGGATAATCCGTACACAGTTGGGGTATATCGCCACGAACTTTCATCAGTGCCAGAGATTTTTCCTCAATCAAAAATTGCACTAATTGATCTTGCACGACCGGGTCTTCCAGCAGGGCTTGGCCGTCTCGTTCGATGGTGCGGCAGGTGTTCAGTAAATCGGCCATGGCAATCGGTAAGAACTTGTAGGTACTGGCTTGGCCACCATGTACGCTGCGCTCATATTCCAGTGTGCGCATTGCCACTTTCCAACCCTGGTTTTCTTCGCCCATTAAGCAGGATGCTGGAATGCGCGCATCGTCGAAGAAGGTTTGGCAGAATCCATATTCACCGGTGATTTTCTGAATGGGGCTGGTGCTGATGCCGTCGGCGTGCATGGGGGAGAGGAAAAAGGACAGGCCAGCGTATTTGCTCGGCGCGTCCGGGTTTGTGCGCGCCAGGAGGATCATATATTTGGCGTAGTTGCCAAACGTTGTCCAGATCTTGCTGCCATTAATAATGTAGTCGTCGCCATCGCGCACCGCACGAGTTTGGGCATTACCAAGATCTGAACCGTGATCCGGTTCGGAAAAGCCCTGACACCAAATGTCGTCGGCGGTCAAAATGCCTTTGATGTATTTCTGCTTTTCTTCTTCGGTGCCCACGTCCAAAATCAAAGGGCCGGCCCAGCCGAGGCCGATCACATTAAAAATGATCGGCGCTTTATGGTTCATCAATTCTTCATCGACGATGTCCTGGTACACCTGTGGTTTCCCTCCGCCGCCATACGCTTCGGGCCAGGCCATACCGAGGTAACCGGCTTCATATACTTTTTTCTGCCAGGCAATCAGGAATTCCAATTGTTCTTCACTTCCAACTTCCATAAAGGATTGTGGGAGCAAAAAACCTGGGTCAGCGGGAATGTTGTCTGTTAGCCACTGGGAGACTTCGGCACGAAAGGCCGCCAGGGTGTTTGCATCGGTTTGCATAGTGTTCTCCTATTGAGCCGCTTACAGTTGATATTGACGGGAGGCGAGATCGCGCATGATTTCTTCTGAGCCACCGCCTATGGCGTTGACCCGAACTTCACGATAAATACGTTCTGTTTTACAGCCACGTAGATAAGATGCGCCGCCTAAAATCTGGCTGGCTTCTCTGGCGCAGAATTCCATAGTTTCACTGGCCTGAACTTTCAGGAGCGCAATATCGCCGAAATCGCCGCGACCTTCCGACAGTTCCCGCGTCACATACTGAATATAGGTTTGGGTCGCGTTAATGCGTTGTTTCATCTCAGAGATTTTGTGACGAATGACCTGATGCTTAGACAAGGGTTTGCCAAAGGTCATACGGTCTTTGGCCCAGCTTACGGCCTCATCCAGACAGCATCGGGCGCAGGCTTCCATATTGACGATCATCGCCATGCGTTCGCTGTTAAAGTTATTCATGATGACCAGGAATCCGTGGCCTTCTTCGCCAATCAGGTGATCAACGGGCACTTTAACGTTGTCGTAGTAAATCGTCGCGGTATCGGAGCACCACCAACCCTGTTTGCGGTCGAGGGGGGTGCGGCTAACGCCGTCAAGGTGGGTTGGAATCAATAACATTGAAACCCCGAGGGCACCTTCGTCGCCGGTGCGTACCGCGGTGCTGATCCAATCGGCACCCATGCCGCCTGAAATAAAGGTCTTACTGCCGTTCACAATGTAGTAATCACCCTCACGACGAGCCGTCGTTTTGATGTTAGCCACATCTGAGCCGCCACCGGGTTCGGTGATACCGAGAGAAATGCGCTTCTCGCCGCTGAGAACCTTGGGTACTACGTCCTGCTTAATGTGCTCCTGAGAGAAATTCACTACGGGCGGCAGGCCAATACCATGAACCAGTAGGGTGCTGGCGATGCCGCCGGCAGAGCCAATGCGGCCTAATTCCTCATTGACGATCTGACCATGGTAAAGATCAATACCTTCGCTGATACCGCCGTATTCTTCCGGGTAGCCCAGTTGCAGCAGGCCTACATCGGCCGCTTTCTTCCACATTTCATCGGGAATCTTGCCAGCTTCGTCCCAGTCGTCGAAATAGGGCGCAACTTCGGTATCCAGAAATTTACGCAACTGACTGCGCCAGGCTTCATGGTCTTCGGTCATA
This sequence comes from Pseudoteredinibacter isoporae, assembly GCF_040372805.1. Lineage (GTDB taxonomy): Bacteria > Pseudomonadota > Gammaproteobacteria > Pseudomonadales > Cellvibrionaceae > Pseudoteredinibacter > Pseudoteredinibacter isoporae_A. Next base: position 106,281 of record NZ_BAABWJ010000003.1, on the reverse strand, counting down.
TAAGGGTTGTGCAGGCGGGCGCTGTCGAAGTCTAAAGACATGGTCTTCTCCGTTGGTGGTCTAAGTCGTGTCCCGATCGGGCAATCGGGCCCGTTTCAGGCATAGTGACTTTGAATCTTAGAGGTCGGGCTGGGGACTTGCATTGGAATTGGTGCCACACAATTTGGCATAGGTGCCAATCCAGAGGGTGGGGCAGATGAGGTTGATCATTAGGGCTGACTGGAAGGTGTGTTACCCGCTAGACGGATTCCTCAAGCTGTTGCGCGTAATCCTTCGGAGAGCAGCCGTGCCAGCTCTTAAAAGCCGTAGAGAACGAGGAGGAATCAGCATAGCCCAGCAGAAAGGCAATCTCGGTGATCCCCATTTGCTGGTCCTTCAGCAAACGTGTTGCGATAGCAGACCGCAGATCCTGCACCTCATTAAGGAAGTGTGTATTGCGCTCCGCGAGCCGACGCTGCAGGGTGCGGCGTGAAATGCTGAGTTCATCGGCAACGCTGTCAATGCTCATTGCGCCGCTGGGCAAGGCCTTAACAATCGAGCGGCGCATTTGCCGCAGGAATCCATCACCACTGTCTTTGTCCACTGAAGCCAAGATGTTGTCGTGCAAATTGAGGGCTGCAGAATCCAGTGGCTTCACCAGAGGGTAGTCCAGCGCTTCGATATTGAAGTAGAGGCCACTGAAGGCCTGTTCAAAGAATAGATTCTCGCCAAATAAAGTGCGGTGCAACTCAATATTCTGGGGTTCGGGGTAAGAAAAATAAGCCTTTTCGATAGTCACCGGGTGAATACAAACGGATTGCAAGAGGCAAACGGATGAGCTCAGAATCATGTCGGCAAAATAACGCCCGCTCTCTTCATTATTTAATAAGGGGTTCCACTGAGTTCGAATACTTTCCCCTTCGCGAATCACAATGGACTCGCCGATATCACCTTGCATTTCCATGACACTGGGCATCATGTTTAGCCACTGCCGCAGGTTGTCGCAGATTCGCGGCAGATACAGTATCAGGGAAACGAGGTTCAAATAACTTACACGCCCTACCAACAGGCCAATGTCTTCATTGTTGCTCAGCTCGGCCAGACGACGGGCGAGTTTATAAATAGCCGCGACCGGGATTCGAATGTCGGGGTTTTCGAGCCACATAGGATCCAGATCGCAATCGGCGATCAGAGTCTCGCGAGGCACTCCCAAACTATCAGCCAGCTGCATAAACAGCAATGCCTGGCGACTGGAGACGGTCCAACTGGGGTCGATGCTTGTCATGTAACTGTCGTATGAGTTCAGGGGTCACGGGGAGATTGTTGATCATCGTTCAGGAACAGCCGAGCGAATGTTATCCCGTTGAAAGCTTCCATTTTGGTGGGAAATTGCCCGCCGGGTCAACTAAAAAATTCGACCATTCACGCTGATTCAGATTAAGCGTCTGGTGAAATTGCAATCAGCGATGGCTGGGCTAGTCTTCAATTTAAGGTGCCAAAAAAACTGTCGACGTTTATTGCTGTGGCAGCGTTAGCTGTGAAGCACCAAATACAATTTTGGTTTAGCGCACAAAAAGGAATCATGAAAGTTCCCGCGCAGTGGACTAGGAAAGGGTGTCTAGTGAATGCAGCATTACCACGTCCGGCAATTCTGGTAACGGATGATATGCTGGCGAATCGTATTGCGATGCGTCAGATATTGAAAACCGTTGATGCGGATATCATCGAAGCGTCCTCGGGGGATGAAACCCTGATGATGATGCTCAAGCACGATAATGTTGCGCTTATTCTCCTCGATATCAATATGCCCAATATGAATGGCTATGAGGTCGCCGAGCTTCTGCGCTACGAAGAACGCAGTCGTTGCGTGCCCATCATTTTTGTTACGGCGGCCTATCGAGATGAACGGTATGAAATTCTTGGCTACGTTTCGGGTGCCGTGGACTACATCGAAAAGCCAGTGGAGCGAAAAATTCTCACTTCCAAGGTGAATGTATTTCTCCAGTTGCACCAACAAAAACAAAAACTGGAAAGTCTGAATCGGCAGTTGAAAGAAAACTACCGACAATTGAAGGTCGAAATGGGAGTGCGGGCAAAGGCTGAGCAAAGCCTGCGGAAATTGTCTGAAGCGGTTAAGCAAAGCCCGGCATCTGTGATCATTGCTGATGCCTCCGCCAGAATTGAATTTGTAAACCCTACCTTTATCCGCATGACCGGGTATTCCATGCGCCAGGTCATCGGTGAACGCTTGCGCTTCCATCAGTCAGGTTACAACCCTGAGAGTGTCGAGCAGTCGATTGCCGAATCCATTGAGAGTGGAACATCCTGGTGTGGTGAGCTTCACAATCAAAAACGAGATGGGAACTTCTATTGGTCATATACCACACTGTCTCCACTTTACGACTCCGATGGAGACATCACCAATTTCCTGTGTATCGAAGAAGACACAACAGTGAGACATGACTACGAACGTCGCCTGTTAAAACAAGCAAACTTCGATGAAGTCACCGATCTTCCGAATCGCATACTGGCCCTCGATCGGATCAGTCAGGCCTTTTCCCTCGCGGAGAACGAGGAACGTTGTGATGAACATATATGCCCATTATTTTTCATTGACATCAATGGTCTGCGGCGCATCAACGAAACCCTTGGTCATGACTCGGGGGATCGTGTTTTGGTGCAGGTCAGTTCACGCTTGCAAAACACGGTGCGATCAGGGGATACGGTGGCGCGTGTCGGTAGTGATGAGTTTTTGATTATTTCCCAAGGTATCAGTGATGCGAGTGAGGCCGCTGCGATGGCGAAAAAGCTGCTCACCGCCATCGAGGAGCCGTTGAATATCAATGCCCAGGATGTGCATATGTCAGCGTGTATCGGCATCAGTCTTGGTGATGATCTGAACGATGATCCCCAGGCGGCTATTCAGAATGCCGAATCAGCCATGTATCGCGCTAAAGAAATGGGGCCTGGGAACTATCACTTTTTTGATGAAGACATTAATCGGAGTACCCAGGAACGCCTGCATATCGAATTACAACTGCACAAGGCTATCGAGCATGAACAGTTGCAGCTGTGGTTTCAGCCGATAGTCGATGTCAGCAGCAGGCGCGTCGTTTCCGCGGAAGCCTTGCTGCGTTGGCATGATGATGATTTGGGCTGGGTGGATACCGAGCATTTTGTTGATATTGCTGAGTCCAGTGGCCAAATCAACACTATAGGCCTGTGGGTGCTTCGGCGAGCGGAACAACTATCCAGACTCTGGCGCGAAGAATTCAGTGACGATCTCGGTATTGCGATTAATGTGTCGGTGAATCAATTTCACGATACGCGTTTGTTCGAGGAAGTCAGACGAATTCATCGTGAAGATCAGGGCCGTCAGAAGAACGCTCGAGCCAAGTTGGAATTGGAAATCACGGAACGTTTGCTGTTGAGTGATCATGATGGCACCGAGAAACAGTTGAAGGACATTCATGAGCTGGGCTTTCGTATGTCGATTGACGACTTTGGAACGGGTTATTCATCGTTGAGCTATCTGAAACGGTGCCCCGTCGATTCCGTCAAAATCGACAAGTCGTTCGTAAACGGTCTGCCGGACGATAATGAAAACAGCACATTAGTGACCGCCATCATTGCGATGGCGCACGGGCTGAATCTTAAGGTGATTGCCGAAGGTGTTGAGACCGAAGCGCAATCGCGCTTCCTTGAACAGGCAGGTTGTGACTTGATGCAAGGGTTTTACATTGGCAAACCAATGCCTGTCGAACAATTCGAAAGCTATCTGTCTGAACATTGTATGGAGAGGTGTTGATGGAACAGACTCCCAAAATTCTGTTGACCGATGATATAGAATTGAATCGCGTCGCAATCCGAAAGCTGTTACACCGACATGATGTTGAGGTTCTGGAAGCGTCCTGTGGCAATGAAGCTTTGCAGATTGCCTTGGGCGAATCCAATATCGCCCTGGTGTTGTTGGATGTGCAAATGCCTGAGATGGACGGTTATGAGGTCGCCAGCCTGTTACGGCAGGAAAAACGCACTCATCATATTCCGATCATCTTTCTGACCGCTGTCGCTCGCGATGAGCAGAATGAATTGAAAGGGTATCAATCAGGCGGTGTGGACTATATTCACAAGCCCATTGATTCTGAGATTCTGCTCGCCAAGATCAACGTTTTTATCAAGATGTGGCGAATTAACTCGCGCTTGCAGCAAGAGGTTAAAAATCGTCGCGATGCGGAGCAGAAAATCCGCCATCTGGCTAAGCACGATATGTTGACTGGTCTGCCGAATCGCAGCCAGCTACTGGATAATCTGGTCCAAGGGAAGTCACGCGTCGATCGTTACGGTGGCAAACTGTCGGTGCTGTTTCTGGACCTCGACGGCTTTAAACCCGTCAATGACATTTATGGTCACGAAGCCGGGGATTATGTTTTAAAAGAAATTGCCCACCGTTTAAAAAATATGATGCGGCCAACCGACACAGTGGCCCGTTTTGGGGGAGATGAATTCGTTATTCTCATGACCGATGTTCAGGATCGGGACTGCATCGTTCCAAAGCTGCAGTCCATTATTTCTGCTTGTGCAAAGCCCATGCAGTGGCTGTACCACAAGCTAGAGTTGAGCATGAGCTTGGGGGTGGCCATGTACCCTGAGGACGGCGAAGACGCGACCAGCCTTATTAAAGCCGCTGACAGCGCCATGTATCGCGCGAAGGAAGCGGGAAAAAACTGCTTTCGCTTTGTGGTGGAAGGCCAAACGGAGAGCGAGAAAGAATACAAATCCATGGCGGCTTGTCTTGAACAGGCCATTGATCACCAAGAGTTGTATCTGCTTTATCAACCCATTCATTGTACAAAAAGCCTTGACGTGGTCGCGGCAGAAGCGTTGTTGCGTTGGCGGCATCCGGAGTTGGGCTTGATCGAGCCGGCGACTTTTGTTCCGGTTGCAGAATCCAGTGGTGTGATTGATCGCATTGGGGATTGGGTAATTGGAAACGCTCTGTCTGACTCTTTGCAGTGGTGGAAGGAAACCCAGCATAAAGTCAAAGTCATGGTGAACGTTACCACAGCACAGATCAGTGAAAATGGTTTCAGTGGGAATGTAAATGATTTTCTGAGTCCCGTGCTGGCCGCCATCGGGAAGTCAGTGTCCCTTGACGAGTTGAACGAATTTCTGGGTCTCGAAGTGAAAGAAAAAATCATCTCTCGCCCTTTTGATTCCGTCAAAGAGCAGCTGGAAAATCTGAAAGACTGTGGCATAGGTGTGTCGGTAGATAATGTCGGGGCGGATGTGACGGCATTGAACTATTTGAAAAACAACCTGGCCTCTCAGTTGAAGATCGACCGAGCCCTGATTAAAGCGCTTCCGGGTAAGCAGGGGCAGGACAAAATTGTTCGTGCCGTCATGGCCATTGCCCATATTTTTAATATGAAGGTGATCGCTACAGGCGTTGAGTCGAAAGAACAGTATGAGTTTTTGCGGGATATCGGTTGCGACTATGTCCAGGGGTTTTATTTTAGTCAGGCAATCACCAGTGATGAGTTAAAGATGTATATCACGGCTTCCTATGCTCATGAAACCTTTGAACTGATTGATCAAAACTGAGCGTATTCGAAGCTTTCATTCTTTCCCATGGTGGAGTGATTATGAATCGATTGAACATCACACTGATGCTCGCCTCGTTCCTGATTGCCGTCTTGCCTCTAGGGGCGTTGGTTTATATCAGCAATGCCGTGTATACCGAGATCATTCATAAGGAGGTGGGTAACTCCCTGTCCGCAATTGCGGATCATAAATTGACACGTTGGCAGGACTATGAGCGGCAGCAAAGGCAGCGCATTAAGTTGATCTCTCAATCGGGCGTGTTGCAGGCGAGTATTTCACATCTTCGCCGGGAAATGACGCAACGATCCAGCCGCCAGGATCTGCCTCTGTCGGCGAACAATCGCATCGTGGGTAATATTGTTCGGGAGATTAAGTCTGCAGATGGGTTTCACGGTTTTTATCTGGTTGATTTGAACGGGGTTATTCTTTATCAGGATCAGAATCGAGATGCTATTGGACAGAGCCTTTATGAAGGGCGTTATCTCGGTGGTGGCTTGCAGCAACTGTTTGATCGATCTTTGAGTTCTACCGATCCGGTCATGTCACCTTTTGTTGAGAATGTTGATGAGCCGGGCAGCTTCGGATTTTATATTGCTGCACGGATCATGGATGGCCCTGAGATAGTCGCCATTATTGTGAAGCAGTTTGACAACCGAGAGCTGGTGAATATCGCTCAAGATTACACGGGGATCGGTGAAACTGGCGAAATTGTTTTCGCTAAACTGCATCAGGGGCAGGCATTGCTGATGGCGCCTCTGCGGCATGTTGAAGAGGCGAGTTTTAAAAAACGTATTGATCTGAATGGCCGGTGGGCTCGGCCGGTGCGCGCGTCCTTGTCGGGACAAAGTGGTGTCGAGCCTTCTTTTGATTACCGCCAGTCACGGGTGCTGGCAGCGTGGCACCCGATAGAATCGGCAGGCATTGGCATGGTCGTGAAAATTGATGAGGAAGAGGCCTTCAGTCAACTGCACTCCCATCGCCGCGACATTCTGTTGTTGTTAGCGGTGGCTATTGCTTTTGTGGGTATGGCCGGCTTTGCCCTGTCCAGAAGCATAATTCAGCCAATCAATAGAATGGCCAAAGCGGCGCAACAAATTACTCGTGGCGACTTGCAACACAAGGTGCCCAATTCTCGCTGGCATGAGCTTACTCAGCTGGGCAAAGCGTTGAATATTATGGTATCTCATTTGCGGGAAACCATCAGTTCTGTGGAGGCTGACCTTTGGTACAAAGACAGCATGACCAAACTGTCGGAAGTTTTAGGAGCCGATCAGTCCAAACAGCTGCTGTCAAAAAACGTGGTTCGTGTGCTGGCGGAACAGTTGAATGCTCAGGCAGGGGCAATTTATTACTATGTTGGAAACGATATAGAGTTGCTCGGACATTATGGAATGGGCGATGCGCCCGAGTTGAAGACCAGGTTGTCCGCGCAACATGGTTTGGTTGGCCAGGCACTGGAAGACCGTAAGGCCATCACAGTTAACGCTGTCGGAGACGAACATATTGAAATGGTTGTTCGTTCCGGCACGCAGGAAAGTGTCGCCAACGCCTTGGTGATTATTCCACTTTTGTATCACGGCCAATTGATTGGATTAATTGAACTGGCGTGGTTAGGCCAGGCCCACGCCCGTGCTCTGGAACTGGTGGATTACTCCTCTGAAAGTATTTGTCTGGCATTGATTGCGGCTGAGCAACGATTGCAAGTTCAAACAATGTTAGAACAGAGTCAGGCACAGACCGCGGAGTTGCGGCGACAGCAGGAAGCGCTGCGTTTTGCCAAGGAAGAAACCGAACGTCAGGCACGAGAGCTTGAAGCCGCCAGCCGGTATAAATCAGAGTTTCTGGCAAATATGTCCCACGAGCTGCGAACTCCTCTGAACAGTTTGTTGATATTGGCGCGTTCGCTGATGGATAACGAAGAGGGTAACCTGAACGAGGATGACGTTGAATCCGCAACGGTTATCCACGAAAGCGGCAAGCATTTGTTGGGCTTGATCAACGATATATTGGATATTTCAAAAGTTGAGTCTGGCAAAATGCAACTGAACCTGGAAACCATCCGCATTGATGATTTGCTGTTTTCAGTCCAGAGCCGCTTCCAGCATATGGCTCGAGAAAAAGGTTATGAGTTCGGCATTTCTCGGGATGATGATGTCCCATCGCATATTCATAGCGATGGCGCCAAGTTGAATCAGATTTTGATTAATTTGATCGGTAACGCCATTAAGTTTACTGATCAAGGTTCGGTGACATTGCGCTTACACTTGTCTTCGGATGCCTGCGGCCAAGCTCGAATAAACTTTTCGGTGAGTGATACGGGTATCGGCATTCCCGATGACAAGTTGCACAACATTTTCCAGGCTTTCCAACAGGTCGATGGCTCAATCAGTCGGGTCTATGGTGGCACGGGTTTGGGTTTGTCTATCGCGCGTAAGTTGGCTGAGGTGTTGGGGGGCGACATTTCCGTCGACAGCGAGCTTAACAAAGGCAGTTGTTTCCGCTTGGACATTCCGGTTGGCGAGGGGGTATCGCCGGTGGAAAGCAGGCCCACTGCTTTGACCCGTGAGCAGGTTGCCTTAGCCCCTCCGATTGACCCACATTATGACGAGTGCAAAGACGATCGCCAGGTTCTTGATTCATCCAAGCCATTGCTTTTGATTGTGGAAGACGACAATACCTTTTCCAAGGTCTTACTCAACGCCTGTCATCAGCAGCACTGTCAGGCCATTATTGCGGACGATGGGGAAACCGGCATTCAATTGGCCGAAGCGTTTCCGGTTCAAGGAGTCATTCTGGATTATATGTTGCCAGGGCTGGATGGTTGCGATGTGCTTGCGGCGTTGAAGTCCAATGCGGCGACTCAGGATTTACCGGTGCATATCTTTACGGCCCTGGATGGCTTGTCGGATATGCAGATTATGGGGGCCGTGGGTAAATCTCTGAAGCCTTCTTCTCCTGGCGGCATCAAAAATGTGATTGAGAGGCTGGTCAACCCGGAGCGCAATACCGTGTCGATGCTGGTAGTGGAAGATGATCACGCGACGTTTCTGGCGTTAACGCGATTGTTAAAAATGGAGGGAGTCTGTCTTACTCAGGCGCCATCCGGCCAAGCCGCTGTGGAATTACTGGAGAGTGAGCAATTCGATGGCCTGATTTTGGATTTAGGACTGCCAGACACCAATGGCTTTGATTTGCTGATGCTGCTTGAGCGTGATGATACCCCCAAACTACCTCCGGTCATCGTTTACACGGCTCAGGATCTTACTATCGATGAGCAGGATAAGTTGGGAAGGTTCACCCAGCAAATCGTTATCAAGTCGGATGATTCGGCCCAACGTTTACTGGATGAGGTGCAGACCTTTGCAAGCCTGGTTTGCCGCAGCAATGAAATCAAACAGGAGCACCAGCGGTTTGAAGGTGCAGCGAGTGTTGTCGAGATGGGTTCCGCTTCGGTTGAGGGGGAAGAGTTGAATGTGGAGAAACGCCTTGAGGGCCGGTCAGTCTTGTTGGTGGATGACGATATGCGCAATACCTTCGCCTTGGCAAAGGTATTGCGTAAAAAAGGCTTGTTGGTCCACCTGGCTCCGGGCGGTCATGAAGCGCTGGCTCTGCTTGAGGAGGAAGAGAGTATTGAGCTTGTCCTGATGGATATTATGATGCCCCAAATGGATGGTTACGAGGCCATTCGGCGAATTCGCCGTATGGAGGGGTTGGACACTATGCCAGTCATCGCGCTCACTGCGAATGCCATGAAAGGTGATCGGGAAAAATGTTTGCAGGCTGGCGCCAATGATTACCTCTCCAAACCTGTCGACATTGATCGTTTACTGTCGTTGATTCAGAGTTGTCTTATGCCCGAAGCACGCTCGGCCGATACAGGTTGATCTCTTTGGGTCTGGCTAAAAAATAGTCACCAATGTGGCTTGTCCCAAGCGTAGGGCAACTTATCTCATTGCCTGATAATAGCTGTTGAATTTCCTTCCATCCCTGCAGCATTAATCCTAGAATGTCCGGTTTCGGTGGTCTTGGCCACCTGTGGCTCTGTTCTGAAACGGAGCTCATTCGATTAACCCAAACTCGAGCCTATCGCTTATGAAAAAAGCAACGTTGCTTTCCTGTTTGTTATTTGCCGGTCTTGGAAGCCAGTTGTCGGTAGCGGCAATTTCCCAGACAAAGGGAGACTTTGAAGACAAGTTTCGCCAGCTGGATGAAGTACTGCCCACACCCAATATCTACCGTAATGCTGCAGGTGAGCCCGGGCAGCAGTACTGGCAGCAAGAAGTCGACTACAAAATCAAGGTCAAGCTGCTTGAAGACAAGCGTCGCATCGAAGCCAGCCAGAAGGTGTACTACAAGAACAATTCACCTTACACCCTGAAATACTTGTGGGTTCAGCTGGATCAAAACAAATTTAAAAACGACTCCATGGCTGAAATGACCACGGCGTTTGCAGGTATTGGTCGCCGTGGTCCTGCAACCAAAGCCGCCGCCAGTGGTGCCCCTGCCAAGTTGAGTTTGGCCGAGCTGCGTCGTCATCAGTTTATGGACGATCATGAACTGGGCTACGACATCACTTCTCTGAAAGCGTCCGGCCGTGATTTGAAATACACGATCGTGGGCACCAATATGCGCATCGATTTGCCCAAAGCCTTGAAGCCTGGGCAGAGTTTCCAGTTTGATTTGGGTTTTGCGTTCAATATCGTTGAAGAGAATGCCGTTTGGGCGCGTTCTGGTTATGAGCATTTCCCGGATGATGCCCGCGAAGGTGGCAATGACATCTTCCTGTTGGCGCAATGGTTCCCTCGCATGGTGGCGTACACCGATTACGAAGCCTGGACTAACAAGGAATTTCTGGGCCGTGGTGAGTTCACCCTGGAGTTTGGCGATTACGATGTTGAACTGACGGTTCCTGCTGACCACATTGTGTCGTCTACCGGTACTTTGCAGAATCCGGGTCAGGTACTGACCGCTACACAGCGTCAGCGTCTGAAAACTGCCGAAACCGCCAAGCGTCCTGTCTTCATCGTGACTGAAGAAGAAGCGTTGGAAAACGAAAAAGCCGGCACCAACAAGACCAAAACCTGGAAGTTCAAAGCCGATAATGTACGCGACTTTGCTTGGGCATCTTCCCGTAAGTTTATGTGGGACGCTAAAGGTTACCAGCAAGGCGGTAAGGTTCAGCCTTTGGTCATGGCCATGTCCTTCTACCCTAAAGAAGGTGGTGATCTCTGGAAGAAGTATTCCACTGAATCTGTCGTGCATACAATGGATGTGTACTCGCGTTTCTCATTTGATTACCCATACCCGGTTGCTCAGTCGGTTAATGGCCCAGTAGGTGGTATGGAATATCCGATGATCACCTTTAACGGCCCGCGCACAGAGTTGCGTGATGATGGCAGCCGTACCTATTCACAAGCGGAAAAGCGCTTTTTGATTGGTGTGGTTATCCATGAGATTGGCCATATTTATTTCCCGATGATCGTGAACAGCGACGAGCGTCAGTGGACCTGGATGGACGAAGGTTTGAACAGTTTCCTGGACGGTGTTGCCGGTCGTGAATGGGACCCGAATATCCCCTGGGGTGTTGAGCCACGCGATATCGTCAGCTATATGAAGTCTTCGACTCAGGTACCGATCATGACTCAGTCGGATTCGGTATTGAAGTTGGGCCCCAATGCCTACACCAAGCCGGCCGCTGCGTTGAATATTTTGCGTGAGGTGATTCTGGGTCGTGAGCTGTTCGACTTTGCCTTTAAGGAATATTCCCAGCGTTGGATGTTTAAGCGTCCGACGCCCGCGGATTTCTTCCGTACCATGGAAGAGGCTTCAGGCGTTGATCTGGATTGGTTCTGGCGCGGTTGGTTCTATTCTACTGACCATGTCGACATTTCTCTGGATCGCGTATACAAGCTGCGTCTGGACACCCGCGATCCAGATATTGATTTTGCTCGCTTGCGTAAAGAAGAGCAGGACAAGCCTACCTCGTTCTTCAATGAGCGTAACAAGGCGGAAGGTCGCAAACTGTGGGTTGATATCAACAGCGACGTAAGCGACTTCTACGACGAAAACGATCGCTTTACCGTAACCAATAAAGAGCGCAATAAGTACAAGAAATTTGTTGATGGCTTGAAAGATTGGGAGCGAAAAGCTCTGGAGCGCGCGGTTAAAGAAGATAAGAACTATTATGTTCTGGACTTCTCTAACAAAGGTGGATTGGTTATGCCCATTCTGCTGCAATTGCACTTCACGGACGGCACCGTCGAAGATCAATACATTCCTGCTGAAATTTGGCGCCGCACGCCAAAAGCGGTTAAAAAGCTGATTGTGACTGAGAAAGATAAAGTGCTTGAGCGTGTTGTGGTTGACCCACATTGGGAAACCGCAGATGTGGACAATGAAAACAACCACTATCCGCGTCGTATCATCCCGTCTCGCGTAGAAGCCTTCAAAACCAAGAAACGTTCCGGTAAGGTGTATCGCGATATCATGAATGATATCAAAACCGAACTGAAAACAGACGATGACAAGAAAGACGCTAAGAAGGACGGCGAGAAAAAAGACGCTGAGTAAACTCAGATAAATTGATTGCCAAACTTCCGGCCCCTGTTTCAGTTTGCTGTACAGGGGCCTGTTTGTTTTTAGAGTGAGCAAGATTTATGAAACGCCTAATCAATCCAACTCAAATACTGAAATCAATCGTGGCTGTCTGTCTGGTGGTATTGAGTTTGGGGGCCCTCGCGCACCAGCAAAAGGCCGGCATCACCAATATTCTGATTAACCAACGCAGTGGCAAACTGGAAGTGGCTCACCGTTTTTATCTTCATGATGCTGAACACGCCATCAAGCATTTGTTTGGCAAATCTGCGGATATTTATCGTGATAAGAACACCCAGCAACGTTTTGCGGATTATTTGAGCGCTGAGTTTGCCATGCGAGTGGGTGATGGGAGTCCAATTGAACTTGAGACCTTGGGGTATGAACTGGATGGGAAGTTTATCTGGGTTTACCAGGAAACGGATATTCCCCAGCCACTGCCTCAAGCGCTTTGGATTAAGCAAAGCGCTTTGCGAGCCTTGTGGAGCAAGCAGATCAATACTGTCAATATCGAAGCCCGAAATGCCAAGGGCGCCCGTTTGGGTGATGGCAAGGCTCTGAGCCTGAGTTTCAGTGCTGGAGACGATTGGCAATCCATTGAGTTGCCGAGTCACTGGTAGCCTTCTCAAATCATGATTTAAGCGGCCAGAGCTTGCCGCTTACCGTTCGCCGCTTGCCTTCGCAGGCGGCATCTGTCGCTTTTATCGCTTTTCCACACTTCTAAGATACTGTTTTGCAAGGCTTTCTCAGCCTGGCACAGGGTTTGCTCAATAGGGGACCTAAGAGGGTCTCCAGATCTTCGCTCACTTTTTGAATGATCAAACAAACAGGCTGAACACATGAGCAATGCCCAACGAACCCGTGCGATGGAAAATGAAACCCCTGTCTCCGATCGTGCCGAACCTATGGCGCTGAAAGGTTTGGCGTATTTAATGAGCCGAGTATTTGCCGGAGAAGATATGAGTCTGGAGGCTCAGGAATTGTTACAGAGAGCAGAGCAGGGCGAGGCAAATGCTTTACTGGACCTGTCGATTTTATTGCAATTGCGTGGGGATGAAGCGACGGCAATGGCCGTGCAGGCTGAGGCATTGATGCAGCAGCAACATTATCAATTGATTCCCCGTGTTCACAGCAGTCCTTTGAAGGTGCTGGCTTTGGTCGCACCGGGAAATTTGATGAGCAATACACCGTTGGAATTTCTGGCCGAGGGTGCGGGCTTTCAGTTGGATTTGCTGTATGTGAGTCCGGAACTGCCACGCCCCATTCAATTACCGGAACACGATGTGGCTATTGTGGCTTTAAGTGAGCTGGAGCGGAATCGAGACACATTGCAGCTTATTCAGAGTATGGTTGGGGATTGGCCCCGCCCGATTCTCAATCTGCCCAATGCGTTGATGAACCTTGGGCGTGATCAGATTTCACAGCGCCTACAGGGTTTGCCGGGCTTGGATGTACCGATTAATGCCATCGTGAGTCGTGATCAGTTGTCGTATTTGTGCGTTCATCCATCGGAATTGCCACAATTGCTGAGTGATGCAGAGTTTCCGCTGATTGTTCGCCCTTTGGATTCCCATGCGGGGAATGATTTGGCGTGTGTGAACAATCCAGAGGCGCTGGTTCAGTATTTGGAAACAACCACCGGTGATCTATTTTATCTGGCGCGCTTTGTGGATTATCGCAGTGAGGATGGACAGTTTCGAAAGTACCGGATTATGTTGATTGATGGTGAAGCGCATTTGGCGCATATGGCCATTTCGGATCACTGGATGGTGCATTATTTGAACGCGGGTATGCTGGATGATGAAACCAAGCGTCAGGAGGAAGCCAAAACCATGGCCGCCTTTAATCTCGATTTTGCGAAAAGGCATCACGATGCTCTGCAGCAGATCCATCGAGTGTCGGGCCTTGATTATCTTGGGATTGATTGCGGTGAAACCCTGGACGGTGATTTGCTGGTCTTTGAAGTGGGGGCGTCGATGAACGTTCACGCCATGGATCCAGTGGATATTTTTCCTTATAAGCAGCCTCAGATGCAGCGTCTGTTTACCGCCTTTGAATCGATGTTATTGCGAGAGCATTTGAACTTTCGTATCGATCGCCGCCGAGCCTCAGCGCCATTTGGTGAGCCGCCGCATGGGGAGCCAGGCCAGGCACTGGCTCAGTAGCATCAGGATTTTGTCATGCGCTTTTGGATGAGGCAGGTGACATAGTAAAACACAAAGCCCAGCAGGATCAGTATTGCGCTGAAATAGACTTGTTGGGTTTTGTGTAACGCTATATAGCTTAAGCTCCAGAGCATCAAGGCCAGATAAATGATGGCGGGCAGAGGAAACCATGGCATGCGAAACGGGCGCTCTAATTCGGGTTCACGTCGACGCAGGATTAACAGGCCAAACACCGTTAACACACTGTTCAAGCTCAGAGTGAAACCGGCAAAAATCAGAATGCTTTCAAAGCTGGCGCTGACAATAAATAAAGCCGTAACCACCGCCTGCACAATAATCGCAGTACTGGGAATGTCTTGTGGATTGGTTTTGCCAAGGCGGTGGAACAGTGGGTAGTCTTGCCCAATAACCTGTAGCACTCGCGGTCCGGCCAGCAGCATCGCGCTTACCGTAGAAATGAGCAGAAGCGCGAGAATAAACGCCATAATGCTGGCGCCATTCTCTCCGTAGGCAGCTTTGGCTGCAATGTAGCCAATCTCCACTTTCCCCGCCAACTCCGACATGGGCGCAAGTAGCAGGAAACTGCTGTTCAACAAGATATACAGCAGTACCACCGTGCCGGTTCCCAACAGCAGCGACAACGGGATATTGCGCTGGGGGTGCTCAATTTCACTGCTGAGGTAAGTGACGGCATTCCAGCCCGTGTAAGCGTAGTTCACATAGATGAGTGACACTGCAAATGCGGCCGTGCCCATCAATTGAACATCATTGGTTTGAGGTGCAAAACTGATGTGTTCCAAACTGGGGGCCAGGTATAGGGCGCTGGCACAGAATCCGATAATCAATCCAACTTTGAGTAGGGTGAACAGTGTTTGAAAACGACTGGAGCTGCTGCGTCGCAAGCTGTGCACAACCGTAATAATGGCAAGCAATGCCAATGCGAGCATTTGCGGATTCAGGGTCGGCCAAATCGCTGCCAGATAATTCCCAAAGGTAAGAGCCACCAGAGCCGAGGGCGCCGCAAAGCCGACAGTTGCCGATATCCAACCGGAAACAAAACCGGCAGAAGGGTGGAAGATTCGACTAATAAAATGATATTCCCCGCCCGAGCGTGGCAGGCTGGCAGCCAGTTCGGCGTAGCATAATGCGCCACAGAGTGCGATCACGCCGCCAATTAACCACAATAATAAAATGGCAAACGGTGATTGAATTTCAAGAAGCTGAAAACCCAAGCTGGTAAAGACACCGGTGCCCACCATATTGGCGATAATGACTGCGGTGGCGGTAGGCGTTCGAAACAATTGATTCATGGTTTTATTATTTCTTTTTTGGGCACTGTAACACGCTCGAATTGCGTTTGCAGGAGTTTCTTGCGCGTTGGGCTGAGGGTTTTCTGCGATGAAGTTAAAAGATTGTTCTGAGTTATACCGGCGCTTTTTCGTTGTAAATTAAGTAGCAGAATAAATCAACGCAGGATCTACCCATGCATAAATCATTTCGCCATGCGTGTTTGGCTATCTCCATAATGGGCTTGGTGGCCTGTGACGGGGACAGGCCCAGCCAAGCGCTTGCCATTAATAAAAACCCTTTCCCATCCACTTACGCGCCGGCGGTATCTCCTGATCGTATGATTCGCAATGCGACTGTGTTGCTCGGGAATGGTGAACGCCTTGATAAAGCTGACGTGCTGATCATGGATGGGAAAGTTAATGCGGTGGGGAAAGGTTTGGTGCTGCCCGCCAATGTGGAAGAATTGGATGCCACCGGCAAATGGGTGACCCCAGGTATTATCGATGTGCATTCCCACCTTGGCGTGTATCCGACACCCTCGGTGGAATCCCATCAGGACGGCAATGAGATTACCGCGCCGGTAACAGCTGAAGTATGGGCGGAGCACGGGCTCTGGCCACAGGATCCGGGCTTTAATCGTGCCCGAGCCGGTGGTATTACCACCATGCAATTGTTGCCGGGTTCAGCCAACCTGATTGGTGGACGCGGTGTAACATTGCGCAACGTTCCTGCGACAACCATGCAGGAAATGAAATTTCCCGATGCCCCCTACGGTTTAAAAATGGCCTGTGGTGAAAACCCCAAGCGAGTGTACGGAAAGAAAGGCGTGAGTCCCTACACTCGTATGGGTAACGTGGCCGGTTATCGCGCAGCCTGGGCGAGTGCCTGGGAGTATAAAAATGCTTGGGACGATTACAATGCGGGCCGTGTTAAACAGGCTCCAGAACGCGACCTTCAAAAAGACACGTTGATGGGCGTGTTGAATGGTGACATTCTTATCCACAATCATTGCTACAAGGCCGAAGAAATGGCGATGATGATGGATGTCGCAAAAGAGTTTAATTATCACGCCGGCACCTTTCATCATGCAGTGGAAGCCTACAAGATTGCCGACCTGTTGGCGGAGAATCAAAACTGTGCAGCGATGTGGCCGGATTGGTGGGGGTTCAAGATGGAAGCCTTCGATATGGTTCAGGAAAATGTGGCTATGGTCGATGCCGGCCGCAGCGGCGATAAGCTGGGTTGTGCGATTGTGCATTCCGATTCGGCCAGTACCATTCAGCGCTTGAATCAAGAAGCCGGTAAAATTCTCTTCCGTGCAAAAGAAGCGGGTTACGATCTGGATGAAGCCGATGCAATTCGTTGGATTACCTTAAATGCGGCGCGTTCATTGGGACTTGCCGATAAAACCGGCAGTCTGGAGATGGGTAAAAATGCTGATGTCGTGATTTGGAATCAAAGTCCCTTCAGTGTTTATGCAAAGGCCGAACAGGTTTTTATTGATGGCGCCAAAGTGTATGACCGGGAAGATCCTGTGTATCAAGCTCAGAGCGACTTTTTATTGGGGCAGCCAGCGGGGGATCAACAATGAAATCAGTGAATAATTGTCTTCGCAAGATCGCAGCCGCTGGTGCTTTGTTTGCCTCAGTTTCAGTGTTGGCGGACAGTGTTGCCATTAATAATGTGAAGTTTTACGGTGAGGGTGTCGAACCCCAAACCTCGGTCAGCGTTTTAATCCAGGACGGCGTACTGAGTGAAATTTCCGATACGGTCTTGAGTGCTGATCGCGTCATCGATGGGCAGGGTAAGGTGCTGACCCCGGGGTTTATTGCGGTCAATAATCAACTGGGTCTGACTGAAGTCAGTGCGGTTAAAAAGACTTCAGATTTTCATGAGGATAAGGCCGACTTTTCCTTTGACCCAAGTCTGGCATTTAACTTTCAGTCTTCTTTGATTCCCTTCGCTCGCAAAGGTGGCATCAGTCAAGCCGTCGTTACCGGATCTTCAAAAGGTGCTTTCAAAGGGCGCGCTTTCACTGTCGATCTCAGTTCAGATGCCGATAGTCGCCTTAAAACAGATGTGGCTCTGTATTTTACTCTGGGCGGCAAGAGTAAAGGCTCTCGTGCGAAAGATCTTCAAGATCTGCGCAGCAAATTGGAAAAGGCCAAGAAGCCCACGGAGAAAGAAGGTAAATCCAAGCCGGTAAAAGACGACATCAAAGTGTTGAAACGTTTACTCGCTGGTGAGTTTCCTTTGCTTGCACGCGCTGATCGTCCGGCCGATATTCTCCAGCTGTTGAAACTGAAAAAAGACTTCGGCTTTTCCATGGTGCTTGCCGGTGCGGCGGGTGCATTGGATGTAGCGGATCGGCTGAAAGAAGCGAAAGTGGCCGTAATTGTTGAGCCTATGCGCAACCTGCCGGAAGGCTTTGATTCTTTGCATCAGCGCTTGGATACCGCGGCCAAACTGCACAGAGCGGGTTTGGAAGTGATTCTGGCGGAACGCGACACTCACAATATTCAACAACTACGCTTCCATGTCGGTAATGCCGTGGCTCACGGTCTGCCTCACGATGTTGCGGTGCGTGCGGTCACGCAAGCCCCGGCAAGGGCATTCGACTTGGGCCAAGGCTATTTGGCCGCCGGCAGCAAGGATATGGTGTTGTGGTCTGGTGATCCGTTTGAGCTGAGCACTCATGTGGTCCGTTTGTGGATCAATGGCGAAGAGCGCAGTACCCGCTCCCGTCAGGACCTACTGCGAGAACGTTATCAGCAAAAAGGTGATCGAGCGGCGGCGTACACTAAGCCAAGCTTGTAGTCACCGTCTACGATGTTGGGACGGTTATGAGGGTGCCGGGTGAAGCAATGGATAGTGAGCGGATTTATTACCGAGGCAGCTGTCTGTGCAAGGCGGTTTGCTTTGAGCTATTGGCGGAGCCGGTTACCGCATCGCACTGCTATTGTTCTATGTGTCAAAAACAACACGGCGCTGCATTTGCCAGTTATGCGCGGGTGCGGCAAGAAGAATTTCGCTACACCCGCGGACAAAACGCCGTAAAGCGTTTTGCCTCTTCTGGGGCTGTGGAGCGTTGCTTCTGCTCTGAGTGTGGTTCGAATCTAACCTGGGGATATACCGAAGGCGAATGGTCGGAGTGGCTTGCGGTTGCTCTGGGTTGCTTTGATACGCCCTATACAGCAGCGATTACTCGGGAAATTCATCTCGACGATATGGCTCCCTGGTGGGAGCAATTGGCTAAGGCCCGACAGACCTAACGGAATCTATTCAAAATCGTCCAGCGGCATGTGCTTGCTGACACCCTCGGCAATATTGCCGCCGCCATCGCGCTCTGCGACGACTTGTTTAAAGCCGACTTCCTGAGCCCGTTCCCGGAACCACAGACCTTCGGGGGAGTGGCGGGCAACGCCATCAAAGATGGTGGCGAACATTTGGGTTTGCTTTAAACCCATGCTTTCATAGGCTTGATTGACGGTCATTTTGCACATCATTAATTGATTGCGCGGTACGCCTTTGATGCGATTGGCCAATGTCATGACTTCATCGTCGAGCTGCTCCAGTGGCACGGATTTTAAAATCAAACCCATCTCTTCCGCTTCTTTTCCGCTGACCAAATCACCGGTGAACAGCATGCGTTTGGCTTTTTCCACACCCAGGCGATAGACCCACATCATGGTGGTTGGCACGCCCCAGACTCGCGCGGGTGGGTAACCGATGCGGGCATCGTCCGCCATGATAATCATATCGCAACACAAAGCGATATCGCTGCCACCGGCCGCAGCAGCACCATGAATTTTGCAGATAGTGGGTTTGCGTGCTCGCCAGAGTGACATGAAGTCTTCAGTATTGCGCGACATCATGGCGTAGTCTTCGGTCGGATCCCAGGGCATCTCCTGGCTGCCATGAATCTCGCCGGAATCTTCCTGGGCATATTGAACCAGATCGTAACCACCGCAAAAGCCTTTGCCGGCGCCCTGCAAAATAATCACATGCACCTCGGGGTCTCGTTCGGCTTTTTCGACGGCTTTGCGTAGATCGGAAGGCAGGCGGTCATTGATCGCGTTCAAGCGCTCGGGGCGATTCAACGTCAAGGTCGCGATGCGATCCTTCACTTGGTATTCAACGGTTGATGAAGTCATAAGGGTTCTCTCTATTTAATAAGTAATCAGCGGCAGACGCCGTTTTTGATCAGTGACTGTATTTCGTCTTCGCTCAAGCCGGCGGCCTTTAAAATGTCGTGACTGTGTTGGCCCAGGCTTGGTGCTTCTTGATAAGGCACTTCAGTTTGCAGAGAAAAGTTGGCCGCCATGGCTACCCGAGAATATTTTCCGGCAATGCTGTGTTCGGCGTAATCAATCATATTGCTGGCTTGTATCTGTTTGTCATCCGGCAGCTGGGTAATGGTGTTGATGGGGGCGGCGGGCACATCCGCACGCCAGAGGCGCTTTAGAACTTCTGTGCTGTTTTGGCTCAAGAACAGGGGTTTCAGCGTATCGACCAATTCATCCCAGTGCGCGAATCGGTCTTGCATGCTGCTAAAACGGGGGTCGTCCAATAAATGCTGGACCTGAAATTCTTCAACAAATCCGACGAATTCCTTGTCGGCCAAAATCACCAGCACAATCTCGCCATCCTGGGTTTGCCAGGGGATATAGACGCGTTTGAAGTCCGGGTAGTTGAGTTCGCGCCCTGGGGCGGCGATGGGCCAAAAGGCATCGCAGGCCAAAAAACCGATTGCCGCCTCCAGCATGGACAGTTCTACAAGCTGTCCCTGTCCACAGCGTTCGGCTTGGAATAGAGCCGCAGTGACTGCTTGGCAAGCGGTGATACCGGTCGTTTTATCGCAAATGGTTTGCCCCAGCAGCTGACTTGGGTTCTGTAGTGAAGCCATTCCCGAAAGCGCCTGAATGATTGGATCGTAAGCACGCTGCTCGGCCATCGGGCCGCTGTCACCGAATCCGGTAATTGCCGCATAGACAAGTTTGGGGTTGCCCTGCTTTAGGGTGTTGTAGTCCAGATTGTGTCTGGCCATAACGCCCGGACGACTGTTGCAGATGAAGACATCGGCGTCTTGGCAGAGGCGGGCAATTAATGCCTGAGATTCGGTTTGGGACAGATCCAGTGCCAAAGACTGTTTATTGCGAGCCAAGCTCAAAAAGGTAGCCGACAACCCCGGCGCCAATATCGGGCCGAGATTACGAACCAGATCCCCCTCCAACGGTTCGATCTTGATCACTTCGGCCCCTTGATCGGCCAACATCTGAGTGCAGAGTGGGCCAGCGATGACCGTGGTGCAGTCAATAATCCGGACGCCGCTGAGTGGCCCACGGTTAGCCATCTCGTTGTATTCCTGATCGTTGTGAACAGACATGTGGGCACTTCCATTATGGTTATCTGCGTGAATGCATGCCGCTGTGCGACAGTGCGTGCTGGTCATGGGTGGTGTTGAAACACCCATTCATTGAGGGAAAATATATACGATACACTTTGTACTGTAAATAACCGAGAGACTTGAGTTACAATGACACTTGCAAAAGCCGGGTCCGTTTCGTCGAAGGGAAACCGCGTAAGGCTTTGATTAGACGCTTAAAAGAGTAATGACATGCCGGTAGAAAAAGCAGTACGAGGCCGACCTCGCAGTGAAGAGGTACGGCGAGCGGTATTGGACGCCTTTGTCGCTGCGGCGGCGAAAGAAGGGTATGAGCGAGTGTCGATCGATGCGGTTGCTAAATCCGCTGGGGTAAGCCGCAGTACGATTTATCGTTGGTATAAAGATAAACGTGAGCTGTTGCTTGATGCCAGTGTGGATATTGTGCAGGGCAATGCTTTCGAGCTGGGTGGCGGGGATTTCCAGTCCTTGCTCTCGCGTTTTTTAAGAGAAACCTTCGCGACGGCCAACCAGCTCGGGCAACTGTTTACCGCCATGATGGCAGAGGCACAGGCGGATGAGATTTTTGCACAGGAAGTCTGGCGGAGATACGCGCAACCGCGCCGCGAGTTGTTGCTAAGCATTTTAGAGCGGCATCCTCAAGCTCAGGCTTTACATCCTGAGCGTATAGAATTTCTACTGGATATTCTCTTTGGTGTTATTTGGTATCGCATGATGAGTCATCATGCGCCGCTCAATGAAGATTTTGCTGAGCAGTTATTACTGACGCTGGATCAGTTGTTGAAGAGTTAACATTTTCCCTTTGCCTTTATTTTTCTTTCCAATTTTCCGTTTTCTTTTTACGGAACAGCAACTTAAGTAAGTTTGCGCTGTATTGATGCTCCTGTGAGTTAAATCCTTTTATCGCTGTAAGTGCTCTGTTGAACGTTTGCCCTATCCTTTTTCCAATATATTCCGTCTAAGGTTATGACACAAAAACAATATAGCAGTCCATAGCAAACCTAAAAAGGAAATCAGCATGAATAGCAATAGCAAAAAAATCACCCTCGTAAGCGCCACTGTCATGGCATTGTTCATCGCAAGCAGTGCACAAGCGATTGTTGGCAAGTCCGTCAGTGAAAAGATCGTCAGCTACTCTGATCTCAATCTGCATAAGATGGAAGATCAGA
Source organism: Pseudoteredinibacter isoporae (assembly GCF_040372805.1). Taxonomy (GTDB): domain Bacteria; phylum Pseudomonadota; class Gammaproteobacteria; order Pseudomonadales; family Cellvibrionaceae; genus Pseudoteredinibacter; species Pseudoteredinibacter isoporae_A. Next base: position 84,076 of record NZ_BAABWJ010000003.1, on the reverse strand, counting down.
AAGCACTGCAGCATCGTTTGCGCACTGCGGCAGATAAAGTCTGTGAAGTGAGTGAATCGATGAGCAGTCGATCTGTCAGTCGCATTGCGCAAAGCAAGCGTTGTTCAAAAGACGCAGTTGATGCAGCGATGAAGAAAGTGAAGCTGGCGACACGCTAATGCCATGGTGTTGTCGGTGAGCTGGAGCATACGAGTTATGCTCCGGCGATCTTTTATTGTTGAGTCGCAATCATCTCAGCAATGGTTTTGAACGCGTTGATGCGGTTGTTTGTCCAGGGGTGGGCAAAGCTCATCCGTAAAAACTGACGATAATTTTCCTGTGCAGTAAATAGCCGGCCCGGTGTCAAAATGATGCCTCGGTCGATTGCTTTTTTATACAATTCCAATGTGTCGATCGATGACGGCAGCTCTAACCAAGCGGCAAGCCCCCCTTGAGGCTGGCTGCAGCGTGTTTCCTCAGGTAGGTGCTGTTGTATCAAATGACGCATTTCCTGATAGCGTTCTTTGTATTGCGCGCGTTTTCTTCTCAGGTGTTTTTCAAAGCCTCCTTCGGCAATATAAAAACTTAAACCCTGTTGGCTCAACTGAGGAACCGCCAAACTTGTGGCCAGTTTGGCTTTAAGTACTTCACGATGGAATCGGCCGGGGGCTATCCAGCCCAAGCGTAAATCCCGAGACAGATTTTTCGAAAAAGAAGAGCATTGAATTACGATGCCGTCCTGATCGTATGAGTACAGACTTCGAGGTCGCTGCTGTCCAAAATACAACTCTCCGTAGATATCATCTTCAATGAGCGCGAAGTTGTATTCGCGTGCAATGTTCAATAACCCCTTCTTGTTTTCTTCGGTCATGCTGGCACCGGTTGGAGTGGCAAAACACGGCGAGCATATCAAAGCCGAAATATCCCAGTGTTGTGTGGCCAGTCGCAGGGCGTCGAGGCTGAGTCCGTCATCGGCTGAGCAGGGTAATTCCAAAGCTTTTAAGCCCAGCGCTTCAATCAGTTGCAAACTGCCATAAAACCCAGGGGACTCAATGGCGACCACGTCGCCAGGTTGTGTGCAGGCCAACAGGGCCAGCAGCAGGGCATGCTGGCAGCCATGGGACACCACAATATCATCTTCATGGACTTTGGCCCCGCCATGCGCCATGAGCTGTTTGATTTGTTTGCGCAGGGACAGCATACCCAAAGGCTCATCGTAATAGAGATATTGGGCGCTGCTTTGTTGGCGTTGGGCTCGGCCGAGACAGCGCTGAAGCTTGCGGTTGCTGGGTTCACTGTCGTGACCGGGAAACAAATCGAAAGCGGCGCCGCGTTGCATGATGTCCACCAGGATCTGACCTTGATCCAAGGATTCCGCGATAACGCGTGGCGAGCTGATTGGGGGGCTGCTGAGCTCTTGCTTGGGAATACACACATAAAAGCCAGAACGGGTGCGGGCCTGAATCAGTCCATCGGCTTCCAGCCTTTCATAGGCGCTCAGTACGGTGGCTTTTGAGAGTTGCTCATCACTGGCGAGTTGGCGAATCGAGGGCAATTTAACGCCGGGCGCCAGTTGGCCAGATTCGATCTGCCGGCGCAGGCGTTGTTCGAGCTGGTGATACAGGTAGTTGCTCATGGCGGTACAGATTCCCAAAAAATGGTCGGTACAGATGCACTATTTAAATTTCTGTACCTGATTATAAACATTTTTGTGCATCTGTACCTATAGGGGGCTTCGCCCTAGACTGCTTCCCTATAATATGACCGAGATTGCCCTGATGCCTGCAACCACCACTGATACCCCAGAAAAAATCCCGCTGACGTCTATTGATGTGTCTCCGCCGGCTATTGAGCCGCAGTACAAGGAGCTCTATGAAGGGCATCGAGTGTATGTGCGTAAGACTCAAGGTCGCTTTCAGCGTTTGCGTCGTTATATTTCAGCACCGCTGTTATTGGCGTTTTTTCTGTTCCCCTGGCTTCAAATTGATGGGCGACAAGCCGTATTTTTTGATCTGGACGAGCAGAAATTCCACATCTTCTGGTGGGTATTCTGGCCCCAGGATGGCATATTGCTGGCCAGTCTGCTCATTATTGCGGCGTTCGCTCTATTTGCGGTCACGGTATGGGCGGGGCGGGTCTGGTGTGGCTTTGCGTGTCCACAAACCATTTGGACTACCATGTTCATGTGGGTTGAAAATGCAGTGGAGGGGGATCGCAATCGTCGAATTCGCCTGGACGCGGCGCCTTGGTCCCTTAGTAAATTGAAAATTAAGGTGACCAAGCATCTTCTTTGGGGAGCTATAGCTGCGGCGACGGGTATTACCTTTATTGCCTACTTCTACGGCATGTTGCCGTTGTTAGGCGACATTGCTTCCATGAGCATATCGGTGGAAAGCACGTTGTGGATGCTGCTGTTTATTGTGCTCACGTACCTGAATGCGTCGTATATGCGTGAGCAGGTTTGCAAGCATATGTGCCCGTATTCTCGCTTTCAATCTGTCATGTACGATCAAAGCACCTTACTCGTTGCCTACGACGAACAGCGCGGTGAGCCACGAGGCCCGCGCAAGCTGCGCAGCGACTACAAGCAGGAAGGCTTGGGAGCCTGTATTGATTGCGATTGGTGTGTACAGGTCTGCCCGGCCGACATTGATATTCGACATGGCTGGCAGGCCGAGTGTATCAACTGTGGTTTGTGTATTGATGCCTGTGACAATGTTATGGAACGCATGGGTTACCCGAAAGGGCTTATTCGATTTGCCTCGGCCAAGGCATTGGGCGGCTTTTGGCAGCGTATCAGGCAACCCAGAATGTTGGGCTACAGCGTGTGCCTGATACTGATGGCGACACTGTTTGGCAGCAATCTGGGTGGACGCGAGGCCCTGTCTATTGATGTCATTCGTGATCGGGGTGTGCACTTGTACCGTGAGCGAAATGGGTACATTGAAAATGTTTACACTGTGAAGCTCAACAATATGTCCAATGAGCCCATGGAGGTTAGCTTGGGTCTGGATTCCACTGAGCCCTTTCAATTGACGGGGCGCCGTAGCCATTATCTGGAAGCTGGTGAGGTCTTTACGGTGCCGCTGCGGATCAGCATTGCGGCTGAGGGCCTGGAAAAAAGCAACTACCAATTGGCTATCTCTGCGGTTCATAGCGACGATGAGCAAGCCAGGGTGTTGCAGACCGTCGCCTTTATTGCCCCTAAACCCAGCCCAGAAATCACCACACCCTAATTCCTGCCTTTCTAGGTACACCTCTCAGTTACCAAGCTTCAGGGATACTGCCTGAAGCTTGGCTGCCAACTTGACCCTATTAGATTACGTCTTTTATCCCAGAAAACTGAGGTATGACAGTGACTCTTCAGGGGCGCACGTATTTTTCTGATCAGCGACCTTGTTGGGAATCAATCGAGCTTTTTGAGATCAAAAAGCCCAGTTGAACGACTGTTCCAATAGTTCATGGGGTGACGATCTGACAGCCGCATACTCGAAAAATCAACAATCAGGAGTCAGCAATGACCATTCAAACCTTACTGGTGGAAGACAATATCAATTTAGCGACTACGATATCGACTTATCTAAAGCTGGAAGACATTGATTGTGATTTTGCGCCAAACGGTGAAGCCGGTTTGAATTTGGCCTTGAACAATCACTATCAAACGATTCTTTTGGATATTAATCTCCCCAAGCTCAATGGTTTTGAAGTGTGTGAAGCCTTGCGCAACAAAGGTATCGATACACCGGTTCTCATGCTAACCGCAAGAGACACGCTAGCCGATAAGCTGAGTGGCTTTGAGGTGGGTACTGACGATTACCTGGTGAAACCCTTCGAAATGGAGGAACTGGCCGCTCGCATAAAATCCCTTTCTCATAGACGAAGTGCTCAGGCAAAGCGTCTGTTTCTCGCGGATCTCGAAGTGGATCTGCAAAGTAAGTCGGTGCGTCGAGCCGGTCAACTCATTGATGTGACGCCTACAGGGTGGACCATACTCGTGGAACTGATGCGCAGCTGTCCGGACATAGTAAAACGAAAGGCTCTGGAATGGGCGATTTGGCAAGATGAGGTGCCTGATACGGATTTGTTAAAGGTGCACATGTACCGACTTCGCCAGCAAATTGATAAGCCTTTTGATAAGCCTTTGATTCATACCGTCCCCAATCACGGTTTTGTAATGCGTGAGCTTGATGTTTAACAAAGGTTTTTCTACGCTGCCCAACCGCAGTTTAAAGGGGTTGTTGCTGTGGTGGATTGTGGGCACAGGGACAATATTCGCGTTGATGTTTGCTGTTATTTCAGCCGTTTTTCTCAATCTCGGTGTGCTGTTGAAAATGGAGGCAGAATCTGAGCGGATTATCACCACTTATTTGTCGAAGTACGAGATGGACGAGAAGACCCCACTTCCTGAGGACGATTTTTTTCGTATCTACACGGCCATCGAAGACATTCCTGAACCGGTAAAAGACATGTTCGAGCCTGAAAGCTATGAACATGAGTATTTTGATTTCTTTGTTGATATTGATTATGACGATGATGAGATCACCCCGATTGATAGCTTTAAGGATCTGTGTGAAGGCCAGGGTTGCCAGATTGTTTTTCTGTACATCTATCGTCGGCCAGAAGGGCAGTGGCTCTACTTGGTGTCAGGGCTTCAGTTATCCGAGTCCGAAGACAAAGATCGGGACGCGGTTCAGCATGTGGCATTTTATATTGCCATCTTCGTTATCTTTCTTTTCTCTATGCTGGCCTTGCTACTGTTCAGAAGAATCAGTCAACCCGTGAACGCTCTCGCCGAATGGGCCGATCAACTGGCCATTGATGATTTGAAGGGAAGTCCTCCCGATTTTCGATTTAAGGAATTGAACGTTGTGGCCCAGAAGTTGGACGAGGCCTTTAAACGTACTGCGGAGACGGTCGAGAAAGAACATCGATTTCTTCAGTATGCGAGCCATGAGTTGCGCACGCCAATTGCCGTAGCCAGCGGCAATCTTGAATTGCTGGACAAGTTCTCCAGCCTGGATCGTTTGTCGGACGATGAAAAGTCCGCTATTGAACGGATCAAATATTCTGTACGAGACATGCGGCTGCTGACAGAAACCCTGCTGTGGTTAAATCGCAGTGATTCTATTGTTCCGCCAACGGAAACGATCGACATCAAAATTCTGTGCCAAAACTCGATTGACGATAATCGTTATTTATTGAAAGGGAAGTCGGTATCCGTCGAATTTTCTGGGCCAAGCTGCCCGGTTGATGTCCCTTTGGTTTTTTGTTCGATTTTGATCTCCAATCTCATTCGCAACGCCTTTCAGCACACACAAGAAGGTGGTGTTGAGGTCAATGTGAGTCCAGGCTCCCTTACAATTTTGAATTGGGAAGCTGGGAATCAATCGTCATATGAAGTTTCAGACTCGGAGCAGGTCGGATTTGGTTTGGGCCTGGATCTTGTTGAGCAAATCGCTGAACGGATGGGTTGGAATTACGCTTGTGAGATTACTGACAAAGGCCGCGTGTGCCTGCTGACTTATTGATACCTGTGTAAAGGCGATGTTGAGCCGTTCAGCTACACCTGTTGGATACCCAGTGGTTTTTAAGATGCTTGCTATCTTAAACCAAGAGGAATACCAGCATGAGGTTTTTTCAGCTTCTTACCGCAGCCTGCTTGTCGGGAATCATTCTTGGAGCATCAGCTCAAGAAGATGATTATGACGATGAGGGCCGTGAGTTTGCACTGGGAATCATGGTCGCAAACGATCAGTCGCTTTACGTGGGAGGGAAAGATGAAGTGCAGCCTTTCCCTTTTATTCAGGCCCGTTGGGGCAATTTTTATTTTCAAGGCCCCTCACTTGGCTACGTTCTCTATGAGGATAATGCCTGGTCGCTAACGTCTTCGCTGTCCCTGGAGGGTATTGGTGACAGTGATCGAGACAAGAGTCGCCTGCTTTCAGATATGCCGGATTTTGATAGCGTTGTGATGGGCGAGATCGGTGTCTCCCATGAGGCCGATTGGGGGGAGTTGAGTTTCTCGGTTGGGGGAGATATCAGCGGCGCTCACGATGGCTACACGGCCGAGCTGGCCTATGCCTTCCCGATATCTCTAGGGCCGGTCAGGGTCCAGCCTGGTATCGGTGTTCAGTGGGTGAGCGAAGAGGTGAATCAGTATTTTTATGGTGTGAGGCAACAATATGTACGCCCGGATAGAGCGTTCTATCGCCCTGATGCCGGCGTCAATTACAGTGCTGGTGTGACCGCCATATACCCATTCATGAAGCGTCACTCCATCATAGTCAATGCCGAGTATGAAGCCTTTTCGACCGAAGTGACCGACAGCCCCATTGTTGATCGGGATAACACCTTCAGTGTTGGTATTGGTTACGTCTATCGTTTTTAACAAGGCTTCCTGGAAGTTCTCCGTTTGCCCAGCGGGCCCAAACTTGCCGCTGGGTGTTTTTCTTGGCAGATACAGTACTACTCATTCTAGAAGCCGCTATTGGGTTGGGACAAAAACGTTAACTCTTCAGCCGTCGATGTCCGTCCGAGAATATCATTGCGATGAGGGAATCGACCGAAGCGGGCAATGATATCTCGATGGGCGTGTGCGTAATATGTTTGGTTCTCATCTCCAAGAGCGGACATCAATTCTACGGCTCGATCCTGATCAGCCATGTTTTCGCTGTGTTCAAACGGCAGATACACAAAGGACCTCTCGTTCTTATTCATGCTTTCGTCCCATTGCTGGTCGACGATATGCCGGGCGATTTCCAGAGCAATGCCGTCGCTGGCGAAGCTTTGTGCCGTTCCACGAAACATGTTTCGGGAAAACTGATCAAATAAAATGATCGCGGCCAATGCGGTGCGGGCATCGCCAATCAATTCGCTGACGTTATTCCCTGATCGTTCGGCATGAAGACCGGAAAACCGTGTGCTGATCAAATGATCCAGCGCATCATCCTTAACAAACCATTGGCGTGGCTCGAGCTCGTGAAACCAAAAGGATAGAACGTCGTCAATCCAGGTGTTGGTCATGCTGGGTACCTCCGGGAGCGTGTTATCTTCTTGCTTGATCCAATGCACTGAATAGTGCCATAGACGGTCATTGGTAGAAACATTGGTGTCTGATTTTAAAAACGCATAAACGTTGTGCGTGAAGTGATGACGAATATTGAAAATTCGGAAGCGTCGAACGAATCTTGATCGCTATCATGAGCGTTTTAAGGAGGCTGCATGAGCGATCAACATGAGCGTTATCACGGATTGGATGTTCTGAGAGCATTGATGATGTGCTTGGGGGTGGTGTTGCATACCGCTCAACTCTATACCGTGATGGATATAAGGGATTACTATTGGGATCCTATGCGTTCTTTCAGCTTGGATGTCTTGCTGATCACCATTAACACCTTTCGGATGCCAGTCTTTTTTGCGCTCTCGGGATTTTTTACCGCCCTGTTGTTAGACAGGCGTGGATTCGACGCGATGTGGCAAAACAGAATGCAGCGACTGTTGTTGCCATTTTTATTGTTTTTGCCGGTTCTGTCACTGATTATGGGAGCCCTGCGAATACTGGCCTATAACCTCATGCGTGACGGTGAGCTGGGCTTCGATGTGGGTGTATTAGACGGGACGGGACGAAACCTGTTCGACAACACTCACAACCTCTGGTTTTTGTACTACCTTCTGTTGTTTCTATTTTGCATCAAGTTATTTTTTAAGCCACCGGTACTTGAGCGTATGAATGCCTTTGTGAAGAAACAAGGATTCAGCTTGATGTCCGCCTCAGTTATTTTTCCCTGTGTAATGCTCATGGCTGCGTTAGGCAGTCTGCACGACTCCGGGCGAATAGGGGCCAGCTTGAGTTTTATTCCACAGTGGGACGTTTTTCTCTTCTTTGGTCTTTGTTTTGTTTTGGGGTGGGTGCTTTATCAAAATCTGGGGCAGTTGAAACCGTTAATGAAGTACCGGTGGTGGACACTGTTGGTGGCGGTCCTGTGTTTATTGTTTGCCTTTGCTTGTTTTTCGTTGAAAACCAATGCGGCTGACCAATTCATTTGGCATATGGCCCTGTCGGTTTTCACGGCCATTTCCATATACAGTTTTATTTGTGCCTTTATCGGTTTGTTTACGCACGGCTTCCATCGCTTTAACAGGTTTGTGCGATACGTATCAGACAGTGCTTATTGGGTTTTTATTTTTCATTCCATTCCTCTGATTGTCATTGCGCTGCCGATGTACTTCTGGCCAATCGCGGCTGAAATCAAGTTTTTGATTACGTGTACTGGCACCTATGCCGTTTGTTTCTGGACATACCATCATTGGGTTCGGTCAAGCTGGATAGGGGAACGATTGAATGGGAAAAGGCTGGGGTAGTGCTGGGCAGTATCAGTTATAGGGTTTTACGCTTGGCTGGCTGGCTGGCTGGCTGGCTGGCTGGCTGGCTGGCTGGCTGGCTGGCTGGCTGGCTGATGAATCGATGTGCTCGCGGTTTCTTACCGACTCAGGCCAACGCGTTTTCAATAGGAAGTGTTGAGTTGAACGATACAAAATCGAGCCGAAGCGGCAAGAGTAGAATCAAAGGAAATAGAATGGTACCGGAGGCCGGACTTGAACCGGCACGCTATCGCTAGCATCGGATTTTGAATCCGACGTGTCTACCAATTTCACCACTCCGGCACAGAGGGCGAACGCGGGTGCGCTGCAAAGAGGGCGTGATTATAGCAGTGACTTTTGCGGGGTCAAGTGTTTATTTTAATTGGGGTTTTTTAAAGTACTTGCCGACACTTGTTGAACTGCTAACATGGCCTGCCCTCTAAGAGGGCAAGCCGTTCCATACCACGAAGATCCTGACTATGAGCGCCAAGTCGCACCGCCTAAATCGTAAAATTCACTTCTGGGGAGCCATTCTGTGTGTCTTGCCGGTGTTGATTATGATTGGTTCCGGGGTACTGTTATTGCTGAAAAAGGAGAGTGATTGGATTCAGCCCCCAACCATTAAGGGGCAGGCAGGTGCGCCAACCTTGTCCTATGGGGATATGCTTGCCAGGGCCCAAGCTGAGCCTTTATTGGCGGTGGAAGACTGGAGTGATATCAAGCGTTTGGATGTACGTCCGGGCAAGGGTGTGATCAAGCTTCAGAGTCGCAATGGTTATGAAATGCAGCTCGATCAGCAATCTGGCGAGGTGCTGCACCTGGATTTTCGTCGTTCAGACGTCATCGAGGCCATCCATGATGGCAGCTTTTTTCACGATAGCGCCAAGCTTGGTCTGTTCTTGCCGGCCTCTCTGGTTTTGCTGGCCTTGTCGATAACCGGCATGTACTTGTTCGTGATTACCCTGATGGCTCGAGCTCGTAAAAGGCGACGCATCAACCAACGCTAGGGCTTGCGGCCTACCAGCGAATATCCACGCCCAAACTGATTCCACGCCCAGGTTCATTAATCCCCGAGCCATGGCAGCGGTAGGCTTCGTCAGTTAGGTTGTTGAGGTCCAGATACCAATTTCCCAGATGGCCAAGCGGGTGTTCACTGCGGATGTCGAGCAAGGTAAAGGCTGGGGTGCCTCCAGGAGGAATGCGCTGTGTGTCTTCACGATCGGCGGGGCTCAAGTGATCGGCTTTGCGGCTGTGGCGTAGCGCTACTTCAACGGTATGGCCCTGATGGTTCCAGGTGAGGGCAAGTGATCCGCTGAATGGCATAGTGCGGCTGAAATACTGATCACTACTGACTGTCGGGAGGCTTTGCTCACCGTGCACCCAGCTGCTATTGGCGCTCAGTTGCCAGTGCTGATTAAATCTCCATTGCCCGCTCAACTCCATTCCGTGCATATGGCCGTTGGAGCTGTTGGCTTTACTCACTTCAATTTGACCCTTCACGATACGCCCGGTTGGTGTGCTGCTGATGTAGTCTGTGATATCAGTGTAGAACGCATTGATCTGCCACTGAGCGCCACGATCTGCATCGAGGTTTGACCAACGAAATGAGGCTTCGCCCGTTAAAAATCGTTCGGGATTTAAGTTGACGGCCGCTACCTCGGTTTCATTGCTACGGCTGGTTCCGAAGCGACTGAGATCGGCAATATTCGGGGCGCGAAAGGCCTGGCTGAGACCAAACCAACCCTGCCAGGAAGCGGCTTGGGGTTGCCACAGCACTTTCAAGCTACTGGAAACATTGTTCCACTGTTGTGCATAGCTCGCAGCGAGACCGCTCTCGGGGTTTTCAAAGCGACCGATGGACGCGCGCACCCAGGTGTAGCGGCTGCCCATTTGCCATTGCCAGTCATCCGCGATGGGGGACTGCCATTGAGCGTATACACCGCCTTGGCTAAAGCGGCTGTCATCACCGACGGGTCCCTGAATACGTTCCTGAGTTAGCTGGCTCTGGTTGTCGAATTCTTGCCGCCCGCTGTCGACAATATCTCGGTAAACATCCAACCCGTAGGTGAACGTGTGATTCCCTCGTTGGCTGTGCAGTTGGATATCGAGCCCGCTCATGCGTGAATCGAAGCGTTCCATGATCCATTGCTCATCACTTCTCTGTCGCTGTCCGAACTCCAGCCATTCTTGTTGTGACAAGGTGATTTCGGTGCGCTCCAGCCAGTGGCTTTCGGTTTCGCCAATCAGTTTGATATAGGCCAGGCGACGTTGTTGATCTTTGCTGCGATGCAGATCGCTGCCGCTTTGGGTGCCGGCGAAGGGCTTGGCGTAGACCGTTGAGTGGGTACGCCAGACATCGTCTTGGTGAAGATTCTGGTAAAGCGCTTGAAGCTGCCATTGCTCATTGATCTGCTTTTTGTAGTGCAAGTCGTAGCTGTGCTCGCGATAGCCGCTGGTGGGCAGGCGACCCAGATCAGCGGCTTCAATATTGCCAAAATCCTTATAACTGAAACCAGCGAGTAGGCCCCAACCCCCGCCTTCACCCAACTCGATTTCAGAGCGGCTGCGCAGGCTGTTTTCAGCACTGCTCCAGCGCAGTTGCTGGCGAAAACTCTGACTGAAACCGTCGCCATCGAAGGCTTCGGGAGGTTTGCTGTGCAGATTTAAGGTGCCGCCGATGGCATCGCTACCGTACAGAACCGAAGCCGGGCCATTGATGAGTTCAAGGCCCGCCAAACTCTGACTGTCAATCAAGCCAAAGTATTCACTGGGGCCATCGCGATACACCGAGTTGTTGTAACGAACGCCGTCAATGAGGGCGAGGGTGCGGTAGCCGGTAAAGCCTCGAATAAAAGGAGAGCCGTGGCCGTTGGCGGTTTTCTGGATACTGACGCCGGGCAGGCCGGCGAGAGACTCTGGCAAGCTACGAGCTTGTTTTAGTGAGTCCTCGTTTACGCTGTAGCTGGCATAAGGCAGGTCTTCAAGAGTCGCCTGTTGGCGGACCGCGGTCACCCAGACTTCTTCGATGGCCTCTCGGGCAATGGCGGGATAGGGAGCAATTGCCGCGCTTAGGAGCGATAGCAGCAGGGGGTGTGTGCGCATAACTTTCTTGCAGGGTTCGGTGATTCGGTCTGATGGCCGGTTCATTCCCCATAGTAATGGCTTTCACCGGCCTTGGGCTACAGGGCCGGGCGCATTTCGCCTCGGCTCGGAACCGCTTTGCGGCGCACTATACCGCTTTGCGGCTAAAAGTACATGTTATTTATAACTTAATGGCAAATGCTATTGATACAGATTCTCATTATCTGTAATATTGCGCCGATTTATGCTAAAGCCACACAAAAATTAATGAAAAAGGCCCATATAAGAGGCTTAGGGCTGGCGCAAGAATTCAATAAATAAGGATTGGAGAACATATATGAAGACCAATATTTTGGCCGGTGCCATAGCGGCTGCCATCGTGGCCCCAAGTGCCATGGCAGGTGAAAACCTGTGGATCTACACCAAGGGTACTGATACCCGTCCGCAGGGCAGTTACGAATTCAAGGTCAGCGATATCTGGCGTAAAGGTAAAAACTCGGGCAATTATGATTTTCATGATATTCGCCCGGAAGTTGAATACGGCATCACCGATAAGCTGAGCATCAGCGTAGAAGCCATGATCTTTGATCACGACTATCGTGTAACCGATTGCATGGGGCCCATGATTGAAACCCAGGGTGGCACCTGTACTGAAGACGAAGAAGGCGTTGAAGATCCGGGCCCGGGTTTTAACGACACTCAGTTCGGCGGTTATGAAATCGGATTGAAATACAACATCTTGAGCCCATACAAAGATGACTTCGGCCTGTCATTGGGTGTGGGTTATGAACGTCGCGATAAGTATCGTCTGGATGGTGCTGATATTGATCAGGACTCGTTTACGTTCACGACGTATCTGCAGAAAGATTTCCTGGATGACACCTTGGTGTTTGCACTGAACACCAAAGCTGAATTTGAACGCCGTAAATCGCCCGGCGTTTTGGAAGAAGAAATCGCAATCGATGTGTCCGCAGGTGTTTCCTACCGTGTGGCTCCCAATTGGTTTGTCGGCTTGGAATTCCGTCATCAGTCAGATTATCTGAACCCGGAAGAAGAGGGTGAATTTGATCCTACATTGAAGCGTTCCAGTTTTGATCTCAGTGACTTCCGCGTAGGTACTCAGCACCAAAATGGTAACTACTTGGGCCCAACCATCCACTATGCTCAGAAACGTTGGTGGGTAACGGCAGGTGCTCTATGGCAAGTTGCGGGAGGTGGTTCCTGGCACTCCTTCAGCAACAACAACCGTAACTGGGATGAGCACGAGCGCGTGCACATTGGCTTTATTTACGGTTACGAATTTTAAGCGAGCTTCCTGAGTTGCTTAATTGAGTTCACTCTCTCGAGTGAGCTACCTTTTGGGGTTGTGTAACCCCATTGCTGTTTTGGCGCAGGATTTTTCAAGACTGCGCCAAACTAACGTTCGAAAGAGGTCCATATGGATAGACGTTCATTTACTAAAATGGTGTCTTTGCTGGCGGCGGGTGCGTATTTGCCTGCGGTTCAAGTCCATGCCAAAACTTATCTGACCATCGATCAGGCGCGTAAGCTATTGTGGGGCAGTGAGCCCATGGAGCAAGTGCCTGTGACGTTGAGTAAAGATCAGATTAAGGCGATTAAAAAGGCATCCAAAGTCCGCGTTCGCAACGACAAATTGCAAGTGTGGAAAACCGAAAGTGGTGGTTGGTTTATTGTTGATCAAGTGATCGGTAAACATGAAAACATTGACCTGGCTTTTGCCTACGATGCGGAAGGCAAAGTGATGGGCTTTGAAATTCTGACGTACCGTGAAACCTATGGTTACGAAGTTGCGAACCCGAAATGGAAGGCCCAATTTAATGGCCTCGATTATAAAGAGCACCTAAAGCTGGATAAGCAAATTAAAAATATTTCAGGTGCCACTCTCTCTTGCCGCCATATTACCGATGGTATTAACCGCCTGAGTCATACTTGGGAACAGGTTCTGCGTCACCTATAATGCACGGCTGATGTGGTAGCCGAGTGATAACATGAGAAGAAACCGAATCAATCGGTGTAAGCCTTTGTTGGGTACGTATGTTGATGTATCCATAGAAGCTGATCTCGATGATGAACAATTGTTGGACTTGAGTATTGATGCGTTTGAGGCCATTACTCGAGTGCACGACACATTGGGTTTTCATAACCCCGACAGCGAATTGTCGGATGTTAATCGTTGGGCTCAGTCCGGCTCAGCAGAACCGATTGCGATTTCAGAAGATTTACGACGTGTCATGGAGCTGGCTCTGAATTTGAGTGCGGCCAGTGATGGCTTGTTCGATGTTACCGTTGCACCGCGCCTGGTTCAGCAGGGTTCTTTGCCCCATGTTCATAGGGATGCGATTTTATCCGGGGCGGGCAATTGGCAGGATGTCACGTTGAGCGACGAAGGTCTGTCATTTCGTGCGCCGGTATTGATTGATTTAGGTGGTATTGCCAAGGGTTATGCGGTTGATCAAGCCATTGCCCGAATTGCCGCCAATAAAATGCATGTCGACATCAATGTGAATGTGAATGCCGGCGGTGATTTGTACTTGAGCAACTGGCAGGAAGAATGTGTCGGGGTCCGTTACCCCGATGAACTCAATAGGCACTATGACATGCCCATGTTGGCACCGGCATTGGCCACCAGTGCCTGCTATTTTTCTGAGCAAGACAGCGTCATGATTCACCCAGGCAGTGGTGAAGCTCTGGTGCGGGGCTACAGTGTGTCAGTGTTTGCTGAACACTGTATGTTGGCTGACGCGTTAACGAAATTGGCGTTTTTGAACCCGGGGGATTCCAGTGTGGTTCGCCAGTTTAATGGGCGGGCCTTTTTGCTGGACAGCCAGAATGGTTTGCTCGAGTTGTAACAGATTTGCAAAGGCGCTGCGGCGCACAGGTAGTGGTTGATGGCTTATATTGATGTAAGAATTCCTCAGATGTACCGGCGCTTGATGTATTCGGCGTTGGCCGTCAGTTGGGTGACTGGAGTCGCTTTCTTTATCCTGAGCCGATTTGTTACGGTGGAAGGCGAATTCGGACCGGAGAAACACCCTTGGCAGTTTCCCGCTCTGATGGTGCATGGTGCGGCGGCATTTGTGGTGATGATGGCTTATGGTGCTGTGTTGATGAACCATGTGTCTGCAACCTGGCGCCTCAAGCGTTTGCGCGGATTTGGCCTTACCCTGGTGGCGGTATTGCTGTTCCAGATCATCAGTGCCTACCTTTTGTACTACCTGTCCAGTGATGAAATTCGAGGACTGTTTGCCAATGCGCACGCACTGGTGGGCTTGAGCTTTCCGCTGATTCTAAGTATTCATATCATTACCGGACGGCGCGAGCGTGCTCAGATGCAAGCTCAGCTGGAAGCCAGGCGAGCCGCCCGCCGAGAAGAGCAAGCCCAGGCGGCCTAATCGGCCGCTATTCGTAGCCAAGTGCGCGCTTTTGTTATAATCTGCGCTGCTTTTTTGACATTGCAGCGGTACCCCATGCGTCGCCAAGATTTCTACTACGATTTACCCGAACAGCTTATTGCCAAGCAACCGGCCGCCGAACGCCGTGGCAGTCGATTGCTGTGCTTGGATGGTCCCAGCGGGAACATTGAGCATCGCCAGTTTCCAGATGTGCTGGAGCAGCTAAATCCGGGTGATCTGATGGTGTTTAATAACACTCGAGTTATTCCCGCACGCGTTTTCGGCCAGAAGGCAACCGGCGGGAAAGTTGAGATCCTGATTGAGCGTATTCTGTCCCCGCACCAAGTCTTGGCCCACACCCGTGCCAATAAAAGCCCTAAAGCCGGCGGCATTATTGTGTTGCAGGATGGCAGTGAAGTGACGGTGGTTGGCCGTCAAGGGGCATTATTTGAGCTGGATTTCGGGGAGCTGGAAGTATTACCCGTGTTGGAAGCCATCGGCCATATGCCGCTGCCACCTTATATTGACCGGGATGATGCTGACAGTGATCGTGAGCGGTATCAAACCGTTTATAGCGACGAAGAAAAAGCCGGTGCTGTAGCGGCCCCGACGGCGGGCTTGCATTTTGACGATGACTTGTTGGATGCACTGAAAGCCAAGGGGGTAGAGCTGGCGTTCGTAACCCTGCATGTTGGCGCGGGTACATTCCAGCCGGTTAAGGTGGACAATGTTCACGAACATCAAATGCACAGCGAAGTGATGGAAGTGAGTTCGGATGTCTGCGAGCAAGTACTGCGTACCAAAGCGCGAGGTGGGCGAGTGGTTGCCGTCGGTACGACCTCGGTTCGTTGTCTGGAGACGGCGGCTCAGGCAAGCAGCACTGAGCTGATTGAACCGCTGCAAGGTGAGACCGATATCTTTATTTTTCCTGGTTTCCAATACAAGGTCGTGGATGCCTTGGTGACCAATTTCCATTTGCCCGAATCCACGTTGATGATGCTGGTCTCTGCATTTGCGGGCTATGGCCACACAATGGCGGCCTATGCTGAGGCTGTTAAAGAGCAGTATCGTTTCTTCAGTTATGGTGATGCCATGTTTATCCGCCATAACCCCGCTGCGGTGGCGGAAGTCCCCGGCCGATAATTTTCATGATTGATCAAACCAAACAAGTTAGGAAAGGTGCACTGTGAGTCGCGAATGTATGATGAGCTTTGAATTGGATAATTGCGACGGTAAAGCGCGCCGTGGCCGCCTGAAGTTTCCCAGAGGTGTGGTGGAAACCCCGGCATTTATGCCTGTGGGTACCTACGGTACCGTGAAAGGCATGTTGCCGCGCGATATCGAGGCGATTGGTGCTCAGATCATTTTGGGGAACACGTTTCACTTGATGCTCCGTCCTGGGACCGAAGTGGTGAAAGCCCACGGTGATCTGCATGATTTCATTCAGTGGCAAGGCCCGATTCTGACGGACTCAGGTGGTTTTCAGGTTTTCAGCCTGGGCGATATGCGCAAGATCACCGAAGAAGGCGTGGTGTTCAAATCACCGATCGATGGGTCCAAAGTCGAATTGAACCCGGAAATCGCTATGCAGGTGCAGCGTGATCTGGGTTCTGACATTGTGATGATCTTCGATGAATGCACACCCTACCCAGCGACAGAGCAGGAAGCCCGTGACTCCATGGAGTTGTCCCTTCGTTGGGCCAAGCGCAGTAAAGATGCCCATGGCGATAATCCTTCGGCATTGTTCGGCATTGTGCAGGGGGGGATGTATGAAGGGTTGCGTTCGGAATCCCTTGCTGGCTTGGAAGATATCGATTTTGATGGTTATGCCATTGGTGGCTTGTCGGTTGGTGAGCCAAAAGAGGACATGGTACGCGTTCTGGATCACTTGGCTCACACAATGCCCGCGGATAAGCCTCGTTACCTGATGGGGGTGGGGAAGCCCGAAGACATTGTTGAAGCCGTGCGGCGCGGTGTTGATATGTTCGATTGCGTTATGCCGACCCGAAATGCTCGAAATGGCCATTTATTCACCACCGACGGCGTAGTGAAGATCCGAAATGCTCGCCATCGTCATGACACCAGTGCCTTGGACGCCGAGTGTGATTGCTACACTTGTGAGAATTTCAGCCGTGCTTACCTGCATCATTTGGACAAATGCGGTGAGATTTTGGGGGCTGAGCTGAACACCATTCATAACCTCCGCCATTATCAACGCATTATGGCTGAGTTACGTGAGGCCATCGCTGAGCAGCGACTGGAAGAGTATGTCAGCCATTTTTATCAGCGCCAGGGTAAAGAAGTACCTCTTTTAGTCTGATATAACCTAGAAGGAATTGTGATATAACCAGTTCTGGTTATGGGCCTTTTCCGAGAAACACCGATAATGAGATTGCCCACAGCGTGCGGCATATGGACATGTATGATGGGCTTGGAATTCTTGCGGGCGCTGTGGGCTTCTTGGTGTGGGGCCATCGCCATGCTCGCTGCCTCGGCAATCTCGGTTTCTTCCTGTTTTTGTATCCGCCTGAACCCTAAATTCTACCCTTTAGGCATCACCGCGCTTGTATTTTGTGTGGGAGCCCCCACTTCTTGTCACAAGCCTTAATCACAATAGCTTGGTCTAAGCCAAAGCGATATAATTCGGGCCTTTTGCAACGGGCATTCGCCCATATTTGCCAATCAATGGATTGGCATCACAGTCGTACACGGAAAACACTATGTTGAACCGCTATCCGTTCTGGAAGTACCTAATAATTCTTGGGGTCACCACCCTGGGCTTGATCTACGCGGCCCCAAACCTATATGCGCCCGACCCGGCTATTCAAATCTCGGGTCAATCGGCAGCAATGGACATCAATGATCAGTTGCTGAATCAGGCCAATAAAGCCCTGAAAAAAAACGGCATTGATTATTTCGGTGAGCAGGCCAATGGCAAAAATGCCCTGATTCGTCTGCGTAGCGCGGATGACCAGCTGGCGGCCAAGCAGGTACTGACAGAAAGCCTCGGTTACGACTATGTTGTTGCCCTGAGTCAGGCGCCGACCACCCCGGAGTGGTTACGAGCCTGGGGTGCTGAGCCCATGAAAAAGGGGCTGGACCTGGCGGGCGGTGTGCACTTCCTGTTGGAAGTGGATACACCTAAAGCCATCGCCAAGCGCATGGAAACCAATGTGGCTGAAATCAAAAGCCAGTTGCGCAAAGAGAAAATTCGTTATCAGTCTGTGAAGCTCGGCCGTGACAATATTATTGTGGCGCGCTTCAGAACTGAAGAAGCGCGTAATGATGCGACTGCTCAAGTGCGCAACAGCTTCCAGAATATGCAACGTTTTGTTGATCAAGATGGTGATGGCACTTGGGTGCTGCGTATCCAGATGACCGAAGCCGGCATCAAGGAAATCGAAGACTACGCCGTTACACAGAACTTAACGACTCTGCGTAATCGTGTGAACGAACTGGGTGTGTCTGAGCCTATCGTTCAGCGCCAGGGCCGTTCCCGTATCGTGGTTGAACTGCCGGGTGTACAGGATACAGCTGAAGCCAAACGTATTATTGGTAAAACGGCAAATCTGGAGTTCCGTTTGGAAGCCCGCCCGGAAGCTTCGGTTGCCACCAAGGAATCCTTCGGCTATCGCAGTGAACGCGATCAGCAAATTTGGGGTAACGCTTTCCTGGAGAAGAAAGTTGTTATTACCGGTGACCATGTATCGGGTGCACAAGCCAGCTTTGATACCCAGACCAGCCAGCCTCAGGTGAACATTAACCTGGACAGCAAAGGCGGTCAGAAGATGCACCGTAACACCCGCAATAATGTTGGTCGTCGTCTGGGTGTTCTGTTCATTGAGCATAAAACCAAGACGCATTTTGAAACCGATGAGAGCGGTGAACGAAAAGCGATTCATACTCCATTTGTAGAAAAGAAAATCATCAGCCTGGCAACCATTCAATCCGGATTGGGCGTACAGTTCCGCATCACCGGCCTGGATAGTCCGGCAGAGGCATCAGAACTCGCATTGCTGTTGCGTTCTGGTGCTTTGGCTGCGCCTATGTACTTCGCGGAAGAACGCACCATTGGCCCATCGTTGGGTGCGGAAAATATTGAGTTGGGTGTGACTTCTGTTCAAATCGGTTTGGCCTTAGTGATCATCTTTATGTTGGTCTACTACCGTGCCTTCGGTATTTTCGCGAACATTGCTTTGACTTTGAACTTGGTTCTGTTAGTTGCTGCCATGTCGATTCTGGGTGCCACGCTGACCTTGCCCGGTATCGCTGGTATTGTGTTGACGGTTGGTATGGCGGTCGATGCCAACGTATTGGTCTTCTCGCGAATCAAAGAGGAATTAGCCAACGGCTTGCCACCGCAAACGGCGATTAACGCCGGCTATGATCGCGCCTTTACCACCATTCTGGATGCGAACATTACCACCTTAATTGTGGCGGTGATTTTGTATGCAATTGGTTCCGGTCCAGTTCAGGGTTTCGCGGTGACCTTATCCATCGGTATTCTGACGTCGATGTTTACCGCCATTATGGGCACTCGCGCCCTGGTTAACCTGGCCATTGGTGGCCGTAAAATCCAGAAGCTGTGGATCTAGGAGCAGGTCATGAGTAAAGCTAAGAAAGAATTAAAAGTGTTTCGCTTTATGTCCCAACGCAAGTTGGCAGCGATCTTTTCCGTCCTATTGCTGATCGGTTCGATTGCGAGCCTGGCGACCAATGGATTGAAGTTCGGCCTGGATTTTACCGGCGGTTCTCAAATTGAAGTGGGCTACACTCAGCCCGCTGACGTGAATGCCATTCGCAAGCAGTTAGAAGGCGCAGGTTTTCCAGACCCCATCGTTGTGCATTTCGGCGCAGAAACGGATGTGTTGATTCGCATGCAGGAAGATTCCGATGCCGAACTCGGCGACAAGGTCATTGGCACTTTGCGCGCGGATGGTTCTGAGGTAGAGCTGCGTCGTGTGGAATACGTAGGGCCGCAGGTCGGTGAAGAACTGCGTGATGATGGCGGCATCGGTATGCTGTTTGCTCTGGCGGTGGTCATGATCTACGTCGCGATGCGCTTCCAGTTTAAATTTTCCGTCGGCGCCGTAGCAGCGTTGGCCCACGATGTGATTATCGTTTTGGGTGTGTTCTCAGTATTGAAGATTGATTTTGATCTGACGGTATTGGCCGCCGTGCTGGCGGTAATCGGTTACTCGCTGAACGATACCATCGTCGTGTCAGACCGTATCCGCGAAAACTTCCGCAAGATCCGCAAAGCTGATTCCGTTGAGGTGATCGATATCTCACTGACGCAAACCTTGGGCCGTACCTTGGTAACCTCATTAACAACCTTGTTGGTATTGCTGGCTCTGTTCTACTTTGGTGGTGAGCTGATTCACGGTTTCTCCATCGCCTTACTGGTGGGTGTAGCGATCGGTACCTATTCATCTATCTATGTCGCGGCGAATGTACTGCTGCTGATGAACATATCCAAAGAAGACCTGATGCAGGTTGAAAAGGAAGGTGCTGAACTGGATGAAATGCCTTAGGTCTTTCACTGGTTTATTACCATACAAAAAAAGCCCTTCGGGGCTTTTTTTGTATTTAGCGTTTACTCTGTCACTTTTAACACGGTACGTTTGGGAATATAAGACCAGCTGTAATAGAGGTGCCAATTACCTTCCAGATGACGAAGGCAGCTGCGAAAGTTCTTGCTACCATTTGTAAGCTGGCAACCCCAGTGTAAGTTTTGCGACTTGGCTTGGTAAATAAGACTGGAAAACAGTGTGTTGCCACTGACGGTGGATGTTTCGATTGGAATTCTGAGTTGGGTATCCTGCTTTTCGACTCCAATGAGCCCTGGTTGATTCAGCCAGTGACGGAGCTTTTTAATCTGGGCTTCCTCTGGTCGGGTGCCTGCTTTTTCGGAACCGTATTCATACTGAAATGTGATATTTCCTTGAGGGTCCAGAAAGACCTTATCCAGCTTGTCGTGTTCAAGCATATAATGACTCAGCTTGATTAAGGAGCCTTTGTGCGTCTTAAACAGGGATTCAGTGCTGGCAATCAAATCATCTTCAGCCGCTTCCAAAAGAGGGTCCAAGGCCTGGGCGCTTGGTAGATACAACAAACTCAACAGAGTCGCTAACGCTTTCACTTATTACGTCCTTGTGGTTTCATAGAGTGCTTGGCACTGTTGAAAGTCTACCTTATCAATAAGCTCAGGCTCTGACAAAGCCTCATTACAGAAACCTCACATATCCTTCGGGATAACTACAGGAGACAGCACCATGATAACTCGACTGCTGACTAAACCTTTTCTATTGCTGCTTTGTTCTCTGGGGATTGTTATGCAATCCAGTGCCGAAGCTGGATTAGACGAAAAACTCGAGCCTTTTCGCGGATTTATTGGCACTTGGCAAGCCTCGATGACGATGGGTAAGGACAAACCTCCGGTGTTGGATGTGTCAGATTGGCAGGTTGTTCTAAATGGTAAGGCTTTGAAAATTGTCCATTCGGTTAACGAAGGGGATTACGGTGGCGAGAGTTTTATCTTTTGGGATAAAAAGAGCAGCAGTTATAAATCGTTTTATTTCACCACGGCTGACTTTTATACCGAAGCAACGATTACGCTTGAGGGTAAGAATAAATTCTCGGTGATCGAGCAGGTTGCAAGTGCTGGTGAGGGTTTGTCCAGCGGCATCACTCAAGTGAAATCCACCAGTGAAATAAAGGATGGAAAAATTCTGGTGTCGACCTCTTATCTTAAAAACGGCGAGTGGACCAAGCCAGAAAGCCGCGTGTATACGGCCAGCCAATTAACACCAGTATTCAAACACTGAGATGAAGACTCAAGGGCGTCTGTTGGGCCGCTATCTATCGACGGTCTCTCCGGGGGAACTGCGCTGGATTGGCCTGCGACCCGCACGAAAAGAAGCGATGATCAGCGTTAATCACGTTATGGCGCTGGCTGAGCTTGGCTTGGATGGCGACCATCGCAGCACCAAGACCCCGGGATCAGCGCGTCAGGTGACCTTGATCAGTGAAGAGCATATCGCCAGTATCAAAAGTCTCTGCCAGCTGGATGAGTTAGCCCCGGAGTTGCTTCGTCGAAACCTGTTGATCAGTGGTATCAACCTAAATGCCTTACGGCATCAACGTTTTAGAATTGGTGGGGCCCTTTTTGAAGCTACTGCTCAATGTCATCCTTGTTCTCGAATGGTCGAACCTTTAGGGCCTTCAGGCCCAGCAAATATGCTGGGCTATGGTGGTCTGTGTGCAAAAATTCTTGAGAGCGGTGAAATCGCAGTCGGCGATCAAGTTGTGCCGGTGTTGGCGCCCAACTGATAAGAGAGGATGCTGCTAGCCTTGCCCCAAACCCGCCAAGCAGGCCATCGCAGCTTCTGCTTTATCGATAGGCACATAGATATGGTCGTGAAAATACGCGGCCACAACGTTGGCGCTGATCCCTTCCTTGGCCAATGCGGTGCTGATTGCGGCGGTAAGTCCAACGGCTTCCAGGCTGGAGTGGATGCTCAGGCTGATGGCCGCGAAAGCGTCGCTGGCATCCAGGTCTAAATATTCGGCTTGTGCTTCGCTTAGAATCAAACTACAGCCCTCAGCTTCCTGATAGAGTGACTGTAATTCTTTTGCGGGAATCTTGTCTAAAACCGATGGCAGTTTTTCTGTTGCAATGGTGGTGAAAACCCAGCGTCCCGTTTGCAGCTTGGGTTCCATACTGGACAACAATACTGAGAGTTGGGCTTCACCTGTCATGGTGGTCTTCCTTTGTTAGGCTTGTTCGACTGTCGTGGCAAAAGTATATTCGCCAATGTGCTCGCGTACCAGTTCACTCAGCCTTTCAACATTGCTGCAGTGAAAACGCACCAGCTGTCCGTGTTTTTTGGATGTTTCTACCGTAAAACGGGCGTCGAGTGCACTGAGATGTTCGGCGAGATGATGGTCTACAACTTTTTTAACGATATCATTGCGCAGATCGGGCTTGAATATCTTGCCTACTGCGGTAACGGGCATTTCATCCACGAAGTGGATTTCTTTAGGCACTGCAGCACGTTCCGCAATTTTGCTCATGGCGAAATCCAGAAACGTGTTTTGATCTGCCTCTTGTTCCGGTTTTAATTGTAAATACACCACGGGAACTTCGCCGACACGTTTATCGGGTTTTCCGATTGCCACGGCCTCAGCTACATCGGGATGTGTGTAAAATACTTCTTCAATCATCTGTGGGTCAATATTGTGGCCGCCGCGAATGATCAGGTCTTTACTTCGGCCGGTTAACCACAGATAACCTTGTTCATCCAGGCGTCCAAGATCGCCAGTGTTGAACCAATCCTTTTCAACCCATTGGCCTTCGTTTTGCGCGGCTTGTTTGTAACCGTTAAACACATTAGGGCCTTTAATGGCGATACAACCGGATTCATTGGTTTCACAATCGCGAAGCCAGTGTCCGTTTTCGTCTACTTCGACGATACGCATTTCCATATAAGGCAGGCGCAAGCCTACGGCCCCCACCTTGCGTTCACCATGGCGAGGGTTGGCCGTGGAGGCGCATGTGCCCTCTGTTTGACCGTAACCTTCGAGAATCGACAAGCCGGTTTTGCTTTCAAAGTTTCGAATCAGTTCCGTGGCAAGCGGGGCGGCACCGCAGAGGCAGAAATCCAAACTGGAAACATCTGCGTCGTCCATCGGTATGTCAATCAATGCACTGAGGATTGTAGGCACACAGCTGAAGTAGCTGACTTTATAGCGCTCGACAATTCGCCAGAAATCTTTTATCACGGTTGGATTACGGTATCCCTGCGGGCTGGCCAGGACGGCTTCAGCCCCCTGACTCCAGGTCGCGAGTCCGGTAACAAACACCGCGTTAACATGAAACAGGGGCAGTCCGGTCAGAGACACAGCGCCCGGGCCAATGTCCAGGCCGGCGCTCATTTGCCAAACGGTGGTTAACTCATTGAAGTGGGTGTGAGGCGCCAGCTTGGGCGTGCCGGTTGTGCCGCCTGTGTGAAAGTATGAAGCGATGTCACTACGGCAGATATTACGGCCACTGTCGAGTGTGTCAGCATTGTGTTGAGCAATGGTGTCGTCGAAGTCCAGAACATCTTCCCCAAGATAATCCTGACGTTCCGCTGTCATCGCGCCGGCCAGTTCGGGAGTCAAAAAGCGGGCCATGTCCACCGCGAGAATATGCGTCAAACTGGGAACTTGTGCTTTAACGGCCAGCGCCTTATCCCACAGTTCCGTTCCTGGGAACGGTGCCAGAGTGACCAATACTTTGGTTTTGGCTTCATTGAGAATCGCCGCGATATGTTCCACTTCCAACAGGGGGTTGATAGGGTTGAAAATGCCTGCTGCTTCACTGCCCCAGATAGTGAAATGGGTGTGTGGCAGGTTTGGTAGCAGCATGGAAACGGTATCGTCTGATTCTACCCCGAGTTGATTGAGCGCGTTGGCCGTCTGAGTGATCTTGCCAAACAGATCTTTGTAGCTGTAACGAATGGGCTCTTCATCGGCACTGCCTTGCAGCAAAAAACTCAATGCGATGCGATCCGCGTATTGGGTAGCTTTATCGCGCAGCAAATCATAGGTACTGCTGTGCTCAATACGTTCTTCAAATGGGACCGATTCGAGGGCTTGTAGATCTTCTTGGGTAGATATTGTCATCGTGCTGTTTGCTTCCCGATATTGTTATTGTGACTGCGTTATTCCCAGACTTAAATGCCTGCGCAATGGATGGCTCCATCGACGGGTAATACGGTACCGGTAATAAATGAACCCGCATCGCTGGCCAAGAGTATCACCGGACCGACTAATTCTTCCAGCTTACCCAAGCGTCGTGCGGGCATACGCGTGACGTAGTCTTGTCCGGCTGGGCTGTCGAAATAACTGGCATTGATTTCCGTTTTAAACCAGCCAGGGGCAATGGCATTAACGCGGATATCGTTGCTCATCAAATCGAGAGCCATTGAACGACTGAGCTGAACCACGGCACCTTTGGAGGCACAGTAAGCACTCTGCCCGTATTTGGCCGTGATCCCCAAGACCGAGGCAATATTAATGATGCTGCCGGGTTTCTTGGCGGCGACCATGCGTCGTGCACCTTCCTGGGCAACATACCAGACACCTTTAAAATTGGTGTCCATAATAAAATCCAGGGACTCATCTTCGATTTTTAAAAAGTTCTTGGCATCGGCCACGCCGGCATTGTTGACAATAATATCAACGGTGCCAAAGCGTTCTTCACCCAAATTGTAGGCGCGTTCAATGCTGGCTTTATCGGTTACGTCCATCGCCACAGCTATGGCCTGGCCGCCCACATTGCTGATGTCGTCTACCAATTGCTGTAAGCGTTCTTCACGGCGGGCTGCGACGATAATGTTCGCGCCGGCTTTCGCCAGCCCGGTCGCCAGACAGCGGCCAATGCCCGAGGAAGCACCGGTAATCAAGGCCGTACGCCCGGCAAGAGAAAATTGATCAAGGCTCATGGTAGTCTCCAGAAAACTGTATCGAATTATCGGTAATCACACGCAGGCGGGCATTAACAAAAGTTACGAGGGAGTGAAAAGTTTTGGTGTTGTTCGCTTGCGTGAAAAGCAATCAGAATGGTTGGGGGAACAGGGGCAGCCCATAGGGGCTGCCCAAGTGAAACGCTTAAACGATCTCGAATAAACCGGCAGCACCCATGCCGCCGCCAACGCACATAGACACCACCGCCCACTTGGCACCACGACGCTTACCTTCGAGAAGGATGTGGCCAGTCGTACGTGCACCGGTCATGCCATAAGGGTGACCGATGGAAATAGAACCGCCATTCACATTGTATTTGGCCGGATCAATGCCCAAGTGATCACGACAGTACAGACACTGAACGGCAAAGGCTTCGTTCAGTTCCCACAGGTCAATATCGTCTACGGTCAGGCCGTGTTGTTTCAACAGCTTGGGAATAGCGTAGATTGGACCAATGCCCATTTCTTCTGGTTCATTGCCTACGGTCATCATACCGCGGTAGATACCCAGAGGTTCGATGTTGCGCTGCTCGGCCAGTTTGCCGTCCATGACCACACAGGCGGAAGCGCCGTCAGACAACTGACTGGCGTTACCGGCGGTGATACAACCACCTTCAATAACAGGGTTCAGGCTTTGCAGATTTTCCAAGGTAGTGGAAGGGCGGTTGCCTTCGTCTTTACTCAGAGTCACTTCTTCGTAAGAAACTTCCTTGGTTTCTTTATTCATGATGGCTTTGGTTGCAGTGATCGGAACGATCTCATTATCGAACAGGCCCGCTTCTTGAGCAGCCGCGGTGCGTTGCTGCGACTCCAATGAATACTGATCCTGGGCGTCGCGGCTTACACCGTATTTCTTCGCAACAAACTCGGCCGTTTGCAGCATCGGCATATACGCGTGTTCTTGCATCTTGATAACGTTTTCATCAAAGGTTTCAGCCGCCCACTTGTGGTAAGGCATTTGAACGGCAGAAATGTTGTCCTGACCACCCGCAACGATGCAGCTGTAACCGTCTACCATGATTTGCTTAGCGGCGGTTGCGATCGCCATTAAACCGGAAGAACACTGACGGTCGATCACTTGTGCGCCAGCGGTCACTGGAACGCCCGCAGCGATAGAAGCGGTACGCGCAATGTTGTTTGAGGCGGTACCGGCATTCAGTACGGAACCAATAATGACGTCTTCAATTTCAGCACCTTCAATGCCGGCGCGCTCAACCGCGTGCTTAATGGCATGGCCAGTCAGCGTTGGTGATTTGATGTTATTCAGGGCGCCACGAAAGGCTTTGCCAATCGGCGTACGGGCTGTTGATACAATTACCGCTTCTTTAGTCATGGTGTTGATCCTCGTTAAAAATTCTAATGCTTATTTTGTTGTGTAGACTGGTTTTTCAGGCTTGGCGCCAGTCTAGCGTTTGCCCGAGTTGCACACAGTGCCACCAGGGCCGAATTTACGGTGAATTACGACGCTTGTTCGGCATCGTATTGCTTAAAGCTTTTGCCCTCTGAAGCCAGGCGTTTCAGCAATGGTGAAACCTGGAACCAAGTTTGGCCATAGCCACCAAGTTCATTCTGGTATGTTTCAAGAGCTTGTACAACGGTATCCAGACCAATTTCATCAGCATACTGCATCGGACCACCGCGATAAACGGGGAAGCCGTAGCCGTTGCAGTAGATCACATCGATATCACTGGCTCGATAAGCGATGCCCTCATCCAGAATTTGGGCACCTTCGTTGATCAATGGAAACAGGCAACGCTCAAGGATTTCTTGATCGCTGATGTCGCGTTGCTCTACGCCATGTTCTGCGGCAAGTGCTTGAGCAAGTTGGCTTACCTCAGGATTACGGCGTTTATCGCGACCTTCATAGATATAGAACCCCGTGCCGGTTTTCTGGCCGTAATGGCCCTGATCATAAAGCTTGTCGCACACGGCGGTGTAACTCGGGTCACGGCCGTAAAACATATCGCGATTCCCCTGACGGGTCAGGTAGCCCACGTCGATTCCCGCGAGATCGATCATTGAAGGCAAGCCCATAGCCAAACCCCAATCGTAAAGAACGCGGTCAATCTGTTCCGGGCTGGCGCCTTCGAGAACCAGGCGTGAGGCTTCGCGGCCATAGGGTTCCAGTCCTCGGTTGCCAATAAAGCCCCAGCAAACCCCAGCGACTACCGGCATTTTGCGAATGCGCTGGGCCATTTTAATTGTCGTCATCAGTACATCGTTGGCGGTTTGGGCGCCTCGAACAATTTCCAGCAAACGCATAACATTTGCCGGACTGAAAAAGTGCAGGCCGATGACGTCATTCGGGCGAGAAGTAGCAGCAGCGATCTCATCCACATCCAATGTTGAAGTATTGGTCGCCAGAATCGCACCCGCTTTACAGGTTTTGTCTAACTGGGCGAAAACCTGTTTTTTAATGTCCATATTTTCGAACACCGCTTCGATCACGATATCGACCTCAGCGAGATCCGCGTAATCCAGGCTACCCTGAATCAGGCCCATGCGCTCTTCGACTTGGGCGTCAGTTAAACGTCCTTTTTTGGCGCTGATCTCGTAGTTATTGCGAATCACCGCAAGACCGCGTTCCAGTGCATCGGCTTTCACTTCAAGCAAAGTTACAGGAATGCCCACATTGGCAAAGTTCATAGCGATGCCGCCGCCCATTGTCCCTGCGCCAATAATGCCTACGGTTTTGATCGGGCGCAGCGGTGTTTTGGGGTCGACGCCGGGAATTTTTGTGGCGGCGCGCTCAGCAAAAAAGATATGCTGTTGAGCTCTGGCATGCGGGGTTTGCATGCATTCTTGAAACAGTTCGGTTTCTTTTTCCAGGCCCTCGGCGAGCGGCAATTCACATGCGGCTTCAATGCACTGAATATTCTTTTCTGGCGCAAAAAAGCCACGAGTTTTTCGAGCGATGGATTTTCTGAATTCCGTGAAGAAGGCTTCACCTGGATGTTCAACGCTGAGGTCGGCACAGGTTTTACAGGGGGCGTTCTGGGCGATCAGTTCTCGTGCATAGTCGATCGCGGCATCCACGAAAGCACTTGGTTCACCGTCAAAAATGCGGTCAATTGCTCCGGCTTCCAGTAACTTCTGAGCCGCAACTGCGGTTCCACTGGTCACCATTTGTGTCGCCATTTCCGCACCGATCAAACGCGGCAAGCGCTGGGTGCCGCCCGCGCCAGGCAAAATGCCGATGTTAACTTCTGGTAACCCGCATTTTGCACTGGGCAGAGCCATTCGGTAGTCGCAGGCCAGGGCCAATTCAAAACCTCCGCCGAGCGCCATGCCGTTCACGGCGGCAATGATGGGCTTGGGGCTGTTTTCCAATTCAGTTAATAAACCTGGCAGCATGGGTTCGGTGTGAAATCCGCCCGCCGCAAATTCGGCAATATCAGCGCCGCCACAAAATAATTTTCCTGAGGAGGCGATGACAATGGCATCGATCTCGGCGTTACTCTTTGCGATCTCAAAGGCCGCTTTGATCGCGCTGCGCAGGGCTTGGCCCAAACCATTGACGGGTGGTGCATTCAATGTGATGAGGGCGATGTTATCGTGCTGGCTATACAGTGCTGGAGAGCTCATGGTGCTTCCTTTGTCTTTTTAATTTTGGGTCATACGTAAAAGGCAGCGCACAACAACGCTGCCTTTTTCTAACGTTGTGGCACAATTAGAACCAGGCATCCTGCATGGCCAAACAGGTGTCATCAAGGCTTTGCAGCAGTGTCGCTTGAGCATCGATTTCGGGCAGTTCCCATTGGATAAAATACTGAGCCGCTTGCAGTTTGCCTCGATAGAAGTTTTCTTCATCTTGATGTAAATCGCCCGCCAGGGCGTTGACGGCCACAACAGCCTGTTTCAGCCAGATCCAGCTGACCAGCACGCGACCAAACATATCCAGATACACCGTGGCATTCGCCATACCGAGATCAATTTCGCCTTTGCCCAAAGTGCCGAGTAAGCTCATGGTGGTTTGATCCAAACTCGCGACGGCCGCATCCAGCGCGTCAGCCCAAGCCGCCGTTTCCTTGTGCGTTCGGGCGCTTTCTGAGGTGGCCTGAATTTCATTTTTCAGAGCCTGGTAACCGGCCATGCCACCCAGTGGGACTTTCCGGCCCAGCAGATCCAGCCCGTGGATGCCCTCGGCGCCTTCATGGATTGGATTGAGTCGGTTGTCGCGGTAGTACTGTTCGACGGGGTATTCACGAATGTAGCCCGACCCCCCGAGAATTTGGATGGCGTGTTCGTTCGCACGCAAACCGTATTTGGACGGGAAGGACTTCACCATTGGGGTAATCAAATCCAGTAGAGTGAAGGCCTGTTGGCGTTCTTCTTCGGTGGCCGCTGTGTGAGAGTCTTCAAACAGGTGGCTGGCGTAGAAACACAGGGCCATGGAGCCTTCAACATAAGCTTTTTGGGCCAGCAGCATGCGACGCACATCGGCGTGTTCAACAATGTTGACCTGCTTGGATGTTGGATCTTTCTGGGACGGCAAGCGACCTTGCGGGCGATTGCGGGCGTAATCCAGTGAGTAGTTGTAGCCTTGATAGCCGAGCACGGCGGCACCCAAGCCCACGCCAATACGGGCTTCGTTCATCATCTGGAACATATACGACAGACCATTATGGGGCTCGCCAACCAGATAAGCGATGGCGCCGTCTTTCTCGCCAAAGCTCAACACTGTTGAGGTAGTATTGCGGTAGCCCATCTTATGCAGCAAGCCGGCCAGAGCAACATCATTACGCTCACCTACACTGCCGTCATCGTTCACAAGAAACTTGGGACAGATAAAGAGAGAAATACCCTTGGTTCCCGCGGGTGCACCTTCAATTTTGGCCAACACCATATGAACGATGTTGTCGGTTAGAGAGTGGTCGCCGGCCGAAATAAACATCTTCTGACCGAAGATACGATAGCTGCCATCTTCTTGGGGTTTGGCGGTGGTTTTAATGTCCGCCAATGCTGAGCCCTGACCGGGTTCGGTGAGGGCCATAGTGCCGGAGAAGCGCCCGTCCATCATCGGGGGCAGGTATTTCGCCTTTTGAGCCTCATCGCCGAAGCTGCGAATCAGATTGGCAGAACCCAGCGTCAGAAACGGGTAACCGGTTGAGGCAATATTCGCGGCGGATACATAGGACATGGCTGCGCGCAGAATAATTTCCGGCATTTGCATGCCACCCTCTTCAAAGTCGTAGTGAGCGGCCAGAAAGCCAGCTTCAGCGAAGGCATTCCAGGCATCCTGAGTCTCCGGAATCAAATGAACCTTTTCCCCATCGAAGGTCGGTTCATTGGCATCGCCTTTGGCATTGTGGTTGGCAAAGTACTTTTCAGCGATGGTTTTGGCGGTCGCCATCGTGGCATCAAACACCTCGCGAGAATGTTCTTGATAGCGGGGGCGCTTCAGCAGGGCTTCACTGTTCAAGAACTCGTACAGCAGGAACTCAATATCGCGGTCATTAAGCAAGGGGGTTTGTGACATGGTGATCTTCTCGATGAATTACAGGATAATAGGGGTATTCCCCTATTATCCTCAAAAGCCTGAGTCAATCAAGCGATAGGCTTGATTTAGCGACCAGGAGAGTGATTCTGGCCTGTTCTTCGTCCTGAAAGGGCTAAACGAACAATTTGTGGGGTTCAGGCAATAAGGGTGGTGCCGCCATCGACGGGAATAATCTGACCAGTGATAAAGCCGCCGGCCTTACTGGCCAGCGTGATCGCTACGCCGGCAATATCACTGGCTTCACCCCAGCGATGCATCGGGATACTGGCGCATTCCGCTTCAAAGGCCTCTTTGTTGGTGCTCAGGAACTCAGTCAGTTTGGAATAGAAGCGGCCTGGAGCGATAGCGTTGACACGGATGTGGCTTTCGGCCAATTCCTTCCCTAATACGCGAGTCAGCTGGTGTACTGCGGATTTACTCACCGCATAGGTGAAGTTATCGAGGCCGTTTCCGACGATACCGGCAATGGAGCCGATATTAATGACGCTGGCGTAATCGTCTGCTTTGGCATTGGCTTTCAACAGGGGCAGCAGAGCCTGAGTCAGGAAGAAGGGGCTTTTGGCATTAATGTCCATGACCTTGTCCCAGCCTTTTTCCGGGAACTGACCAAACTCACCAGCCCAGCCTGTTCCGGCGTTATTCACCAGCACGTCGATATGGGATTCGCGCTCATTCAACGCCTGGGTTAATGCGAGGATGCCTTCGTTGCTGGCTGCATCACCGGGGAGCGCAATACAGTCGCCGTATTGACTCAACTCAGCAGCGGCGGCTTCACAAGCTTCGGCTTTACGAGCCGTAATGTAGACGCGTGCGGCTCCTGCCTCTAAAAAGCCCTGAGCAATGTAGTAACCCAGGCCACGTGAGCCACCGGTAATCACGCAGACCTTGCCCTGCATCCCAAATAAATCATTCAGCATTATTACTCTCCTCTCTGAACGTCGTCGTTGGTTTGAATTGGCAGAGCCTAACAAAGCCGAACTGGCGGGGCTTATTTATTCTTGTGATGGCGGAACATTCACAATGGCGCTTTGAAGGGGTGAGAATGCTTTTTCGACTAGGGGGAATCACCTATACTGCGTATTCATAAGCAGTCAATAAAGGGCACTGATCAATGGATAGCCTGGAGCCGGCATCCAATCTGCTCGAATACAATGAAGCACGCTATCGAATTCTAGCCGAGCAGTCTGGAGTGATGATTACCCTACACCGTCCTGGTGATTGGGCCTACAGCGCCGTGAATCCGGCGGTAGAGCAGCTCACGGGGTACCGTGCTGATGAGCTGTTGGGGCTACCCGCTTACGAGTTATTCCACCCTGAAGATGCTTGGGCGATGCAGCACAAGTTGATTCCCGCCATCAAAAAACATGGAACCCGAACCTTTCGCTATCGTTCCCGAAATCGCCAGGGTGAATACCGCTGGGTGGAAAGTACTCATCGTTCCATACGGGATGAGCAGAGCGGGGAGCTTAAAGAAATCATTGCCGTTACCCGTGAAGTGCAACAGGAAGTTGAAGCTGAACAGGCTCTGCAAAGGTTGGCGGCGGTTGTGGAGGCCAGTGCAGATCTGGTGCTGTTGTGCGATGAACAATTGCAAGTGCTGGATTTAAATCGTGCGGCGCGTCAGGCGCTCGGGCGTTCTGAAAGCGGTGCCGAGCCACAGGAACGTTTCTCACTGCGTGATTATTTGTCGACGGAAAGTGTTCAGAAGATTCGTACGATCGCGTTGCAGGTGGCCCGACAGAAAGGGCGCTGGAAGGGCGCCATTCGCTTGGATTTTCCTGGCAGGAAAGAAGGCTTTTGGCAACTTGAGCAGTTGATCTCGACGCATACGGAACCGGTTTATGGGCTTTATTCTCTGATTATCCGCGATCGAACAGAAGAGCAGGCGGTTCAACAGGCATTGCAAGATAAACAACAGCAGCTGGCGCACAGCGAACGCTTAATGAGTTTGGGGGAAATGGCCAGTGGCCTGGCCCATGAGATCAATCAACCTTTGGCGAGCTTATTGAATTACGCCCGTGGCGGTTTGCGGAAACTGAAGCAGGCAGAAACCATCAGCCCAGACAAACTCACGCAGTTATTATCCGCAATGGAAAAGCAGGCCGAGCGTGCAGCAGCCATAGTGCGGCAATTGCGCTCAATGGTGAAGAAAACCCCACTCCGTCCTGAGTTAATCGATCTGGAGCAGTCTCTTCGAGAAGCGGTGAATTTTGTTGAACAGGAACTCGAACAACAATCGGTGAACATTCGTTGGGACAAGCCCCAAGGTAAAGCACAGGTGATGGCCGACAAGGTTCAATTGCAGCAGGTTTGGGTGAATCTGCTGATTAATGCTCTGGAAGCGATGGCTCAGTCTGGCGATCGCAGTGGAAACAACAACGCTCAACGAGAAATCAATATTTCGATTCAGGCGCTGAACAAAGCCGAAACCCACAGCCAGGATTGGCAAGTTGATATTGTGGATCAGGGGGGTGGTATTTCCGCTGAAGAAATGACGCATATTTTCGAACCGTATTACAGTTCCAAATCCTCTGGTATGGGCTTGGGCCTGTCGATTTCCCGCTCTATTGTTGAAAGTCTGGGCGGCGGCATAGATGTCGACAGCGATGGTCAGAGTTACAGTTGTTTTAGAATCCGCTTGGCGGCGAGTAGGTAAGCACAATGAATCCAATACTGATCGTTGATGACGATGCTGATTTTCGAGAATCCCTGTCCTGGTTGCTGGAAAGCGCGGGCTACGACAGTCGAGGCTATGACAGTGCTGAAGCGTTCCTCAACGCCTATCAGGGCGAACCCGCGTGCTTACTCTTGGATGTGCGCATGACAGGCATGAGCGGGCTCGAACTGCAACGACAACTTATTGCCAAGGCCTACCAAATCCCAGTCATCTTGATTACCGGTCATGGTGATGTGCCAATGGCGGTAGCCGCGATGAAAAACCAGGCCTTCGACTTCATCAGCAAGCCATTTGATGATGAAAGTCTGTTGGCGATCATCGCTAAGGCCGTTGAAGAGATTCCCCGTCGCTTTGAGCGACAATCTGATTTGCTTGAAGCCAATCGTCACTGGCAGGCGCTCAGTCGCCGGGAGCAGGAAGTAGCGCATCTCGTGGCTGGGGGTGCCAGTAATAAAGGCCTGGCGGAAACTCTTGGTATCAGTGTGAAAACCGTTGAAATTCACCGGTCACGCGTAATGAAAAAAATGCAGGCCGGCAACCTGGCGGAGCTGATTCAGAAAATCAATCTCATGTCCGATGATGCTTAACCTTAGCTGGGCAATATTCCACAATTCCTCCATATTTGCTGCATTCTCGATGCCTAATATGGGCAACAAGTCACAACGATGTGGCCTTAACCATTACAGAGAATCGAGGAATTGGATATGAAGAAGATAGTAACGATGATGATCGCCTTGGCGGCAACTTCCCAGGCATACGCCTTTCCAGGTGGCGAAGGGCATCGGGAAAAGCTGGACCTGGATGGCGATGGTATCATTACGCGCTCTGAAATTCAGGCGGCGAAATCTGCACGTTTCGCGGATATGGACAGCGATCAGAATGGTCAGTTGAGTCAGGCTGAATTGACCGCCTATGGTGAAGCCAAGAAGGCCGAAATGCAGGCCAAAATGTTTGCCCGCTTGGATGGTGATGGTAACGGCACTGTCAGTCTGAGTGAATTTGTTGATCGTCGTCCAAGTGAACGCGAGCAAATCGCCAAAAATATTTTTGCTCTGGCTGATGCTAATCAGGATGGTCAGTTGACCCAGGAAGAACTTCAGGACGCCAGATCTGATCGTGCCGGTATGCGTTTCGCGCGCATGGATCTGGACGGGAATGGTCAAATCAGCGAAGAAGAGTTTTCTAAGAGTCGCAAGCACTCCAAAAAGAAAATGCGAAAAATGCTCAGTCGCTAAGCGTGTAGTGGCAAAGGCTGAGATAACCTATTGAGTTGAAACGTTGTATGAACATTAGACTGCAAGGCAAACTGTTTCTCGCCTTTGCCCTCGCTACGGCCAGTGTCATTCTGGCTGTGGCTTGGTTTACGTTTTTGAATTTCGATCGTGGCTTTCGTGAATACCTCAACAATGCTGCGGTTGAGCGAACTGAACCCATTCGCAACGCCCTGGTTGAACACTATCGCGTGCAAGGCAGTTGGCAGGATTTGAAAGACAATCCGCGTATGATGCGCCGAATTATTTTCCAAACCCTCAGTCTTGAACGTCAAAAGCACTTTCAGGAAAAAGCCGGGCGGATTGACGCCGAACGCCTGAACAAAAATCAGGAAAAGCATCGCCGTAAAATATTCGAACGACACTTTCGAGAGGCGCGTTTTTTGCGTATCTATGATGAGCGCGGTGACTTGTTAATGTCGTCTTCCAAATGGCCTGTCACCGATGGGGCGAAGAACGATGAAATTCGGGTTCCTCTGAAACTGGATGGCCAGACCATTGGCAGTTTTGCTATTCGAAAAGCCAAACTTCAAAGAAACCGTCCGGACTATGAATTTCGCCGTAAACAACTTCAGAAAATTTGGGGGGTCGTGGTATTCGCCCTGTTGGTTTCCGCCCTGTTGGCCTGGCTGTTGGCTCGACACCTTATCTCCCCGATTCGCGCCCTGGCTGAAGGTTCAAAAGCCTTAGGGGAGGGGGATTACAGTCGACGGGTGGACGTTCGTGGTAATGACGAGCTTGCGAGTTTGAGCCGGGACTTCAATCAGTTGGCGCTCACTTTGGAAAAAAATGAGCAATCCCGTCAGCAGTGGATCGCGGATATTTCCCATGAGTTACGCACGCCCTTGGCGGTTCTACGAGGCGAGATCGAAGCGGTGTTGGATGGTGTTCGAAAGTTCAATGCCGACAATGTGCAATCCCTGCATGCCGAAGTGTTGGCCTTAAGTCGCCTTGTGGACGACCTGTACCAGTTAGCGTTGTCTGATGCAGGTGCTCTGGATTATCGATTTGCCCGGGAAAATGCCCGAGAGTTACTCGAGATGTCTACAGACGCCTTTGAACTGCGCTTTAAAAAAGCAGGACTCCGTTTGCGCGCTGATGGTTTGGACAGCCTGGACAGCTATATTCGAGCCGATCGCAAGCGCTTCGCCCAGCTGATGCACAATCTCCTGGAAAACAGTTTGCGTTATACCGATGCTGGAGGTGAAGCGCTTTTGAGTGCAGAAGTCCTTGAGAAAGAATTGAGGGTGACTCTACAGGATTCTTCACCCTCAGTTTCACCAGAGGATATGCCGAAAATTTTTGAACGTCTGTATCGTGTTGATCAATCCCGGAGCCGAGAACACGGTGGATCAGGTTTGGGCTTGTCCTTGTGCCAGAACATTGTCGAGGCCCATGGTGGCCGAATAGAGGCCTCGTCATCGGCATTGGGCGGCTTACAAATTACTCTATATTTACCGGTATATGAACATTGATCGAACTTCTCTCCAGGGCATAGCAAAACATTGCTGAGATGGACATGATGAAAGAAAAAATACTTATTGTTGAGGACGAGCCTAAACTGGCTCAATTATTAAATGACTATCTGGAGCAAGAACTCTATGAATGTCATACCTTGGCGAATGGTCTTGAGGTCGTGGATTGGGTCAAGGCTGAGCAGCCTAACATGATGTTGCTCGATTTAATGTTGCCAGGAAAAGATGGCATGAGCATATGCCGTGAAGTGCGTCAGTTTTCCAGCCTGCCGATTATTATGACCACCGCCAAGGTAGAAGAGATTGATCGATTGTTGGGGCTCGAGCTTGGCGCGGATGACTATATCTGCAAACCCTACAGCCCGAGAGAGGTGGTGGCGAGGGTTAAAGCAGTAATGCGTCGTTACAAATCCTCACCTGAGGACGCACCGATTGACAGTGATATTCTGATTGATGACAGCAGTTATCAGGTATCGGTGTTGGGTAAGACGTTGGAGCTGACACCGGTCGAATTCCGATTGTTTCATTATCTGTACCGTCATGCGGGACAAGTTTTTTCCCGTGATCAATTGATGGATAAGTTGTATAACGATGGTCGGGTAGTGACCGACAGAACCGTGGACAGTCATATCAAAAACCTGCGCCGGAAACTGTCGGCGGTTACGGAGCAGGAGTTAATTCACTCGGTCTACGGTGTCGGTTATCGATTTGAACAGTAAACATTAAAGGCCAAGCCCAAAAAAGCAGCGTTAAACGCTGCTTTTTTGTTTAGATCGGGCACCTGCCGGTTTGTTTAGATCGGATCACCTGCCGGCAAGTCAATGCTCTTGAGTTGGCTTTCCTGCTTTTTCAGCCAGTGGTCGATATTCCTGGCGACCTGCAATTCATGAGCACTTGCCTTGCGTTTGCTCTTCAATCGTTTGGCCAGACTGCTGAGTTTGTGATTTAACTCGGCGCGAACACTGTGGCTGGTATTTTTGTGGGCGGCGGTGTCTGCCATTTTCTGAGCAAGTACCTGTTGAACCACTTTTTGAATCTGGCGATCCTGTGGGTCTTTGGCCGGTGCGACATCCCAGGTTGCCTTGAGCAGACGGTCAAGCACTTGTTCGACGCTTGGATAATCACCGCGTACAGAGAAGTTTTCCAGGCGTTGCAAACGTTCCGGGCGCAGAATCTGTTCAATACTCAGTGCGGCAGAAGCTTCAATAGCGGCGTCGGTATCGAAGATCAGGTTGGCACGACCGGCCAGAGTTTCACCCTGATTGAAACGACCTTCTGCTGGAGTGATCAATTCCAGTGCAGCGGCTGGTAAGCGCAAAAATTCAGGGCTCAGGCTGTGCAGTATGAGGTCGAGTGCGCGCAGTTGCTCTTCGGCCGGAACGATATTGATGGTTTGCTGACCGTCACCACGGCTGGCGTAACGATAGTCCGCACCACCGAGTGTCTGTGCGGCAGCGTTTAACTGAAAGCGATGGTGCATATAGCTCGGCAACAGAATGTAACGCAGATTGCTGTAGGGCTCATCGGGGCGCAGCAAGTGCTCACCGAAGTTATCCAGAGCAATGCGGCGAACCTTGTATTCATGCTCAAGTTGATCAACCAGGTTGCTGCCATTGTCCCACACCGAGGTTTTAGGATGCGCTGCACGGGTGAATTTATTGTTGATGTGGTTAATGTAAATCAGACCACGATCAATGCTTTCTTTAATTATGGCTGCCAGTTCGGTTTGCTCTTTGTCCTGATCAAACTCGCCGTACAACCAGCGAACACTTAATTTATCGTACTCACCGATGCGTTGCAGATAAGCATTGCTGACGTCGAGCTTACCGTCTTTGATGTCGATCATCGGTGCCGGGTAATCCATCACGCTTTCACGGCCATAGCTGGACGCCATAAAATTATGAGGCAGGCCAATGGTGTGGCCCACTTCGTGAGCGGAGAGCTGGCGAACACGGGCCAGGGCCATCTCAACCGCCGCTTTGTCGCTGCCATTGGCCACTTTGGCCAGATAGTCAAAGCTGGGAGAATCCGCCAATTGACACATGCTGTGTTGATCCATTGGGTATCCTTCAAGGGCTTTGCGTGCGTGCAGATAATCCTGACGCAGGCGCAAACTGCCCAAGTTTACATTGCCCTTGATAATCTCACCGGTGCGCGGGTCCATAATAAAACTGCCATAGGAATATCCGCGAGTGCGGCGGTGCGTCCAGTGGATCATGTTATAACGAGAATCTTGAGGATCGGCGTTTTCAGGTAGGACTTTCACCTGGAAGGCGTTCATAAACCCAGCGGCTTCAAATGCATCGTTCCACCACAGTGCCCCTTCGATCAATGCGCTGCGAATAGGCTCAGGTGTACCACCATCGACGTAATACACAATGGGTTCTTTCACCTCTGAACGCGCTTGTTCCGGGAATTTCTTCTCCAGGCGATGACGCCCGGCAAGACGGACAAACAAATCCTGTTCAATTGCACTGCCATAATCCTGGTAGGTCAGACCCAGGCTGCCGATGCGTGGGTCGGCGTAACGTGGAGTATAGCCTTCAGGTGCGGCAATAAATGTATGGTGTTGACGCAGGCTCACGGAACTGGCATTGGCGGCAACATGACGAACCAACTTGCCGGGCTTTTCGCTGGCGTAAGTCAGATTCACTTCCACTTCAGTGTTATTGGGGAAGGCCTTGGTGCGTTCCAGGTGAAAGCTGCTGCGTTTTTTGTCCAGTGTGAACTTACCTTGCTTGGCCCTTTTCAGTCGGGAGATGACTTGATGCGTGTCCCGCAGAAAATAATCATTGGCTTTCAGCAAATATTTGTCGCCGCTGCGAGCAACAATGGGGAAGGCCCATTGTACAGATTGAGCAAAGGCTTCCTGTACGGCTTTACGCTCAGCTGGATTGTCGCTGTCAGCACGAAATCGATAGTTCTTTTCCCAAAAATAAATCTTGGGGCCCACTTTACGAGCTTCCAGAACAAAAGTATGCCCAAGCTGTCCGCGATCCAGACCCACCGGATTACTGCCCAGCCCGGATGCGAGGGAAACTTGATAGATGAATTCTTTATCCAGCTCGGCGATGGCCATATACAGATCGCCTTTTTCCTCGTCCCAGTAGAGGTCTACAAAACCCGGCATGGCTTGCATGCCTTTGGTTTTACTGGCGATGGAGGGGAATGCCGCCAGACTGCTGTTGGCCCCCAGCCATAAAATGCAAAAGCTCAGCAACAGTTGGATAGGGCGTCGGGCCCATAATTGCAGCATGGGAAACATGTTTATTATCCTGATTGGTGAATGATAGGGCTGTCTGATCAAGCTCAGCATTATCGTCTGCAGACGAAACCTTGTCAGCTCCAATAACAAGACGAATAAATCGACAGGGCACGCATACCGAATCTGTCTCTGGCAGAGGTTCTGGTGGCGGTCGATTTTGATCGATAAACAGGGTAGGCTGGCCGTATTGGGCCGGCGAACTGTCGGCTGTTGATTGTGATGGTGTGAAGTGATGGATAAGGATGCAAACATGCCGCCAAAAACCGGTAATGGGCTGTCCAGGCTCGGGCAAAAAATGGCAGGTGATTCGGGTATTGTTAATCTGATGGACGATCTGGGCGAAGCCCTGGCGCGTCGACCCGATATGATTTTTATGGGGGGTGGCAATCCAAGTCGAATAACGGAACTGGAAGATATTTTCGCAGAAAAACTGCAAGCCGTGCTGGCGGATGAGCGCGAGCGTCACAAGTTGTTTGGTATTTACCAATCGCCTCAGGGCGAGTGGGAATTCCTGGAGGCGGTCGCCAAGTTGCTTAATGACGAGTTAGCTTGGCCGGTGACGGCTAAAAATATTGCCGTCAGTAACGGTTCCCAGTCGGCGTTTTTCAATCTGTTCAATATGTTTGCCGGTCGTCAGAGCGATGGCAGCTATAAGAAAATTCAGTTGCCCCTGGCGCCCGAATATTTGGGTTATGCCGATGTGGGTGTCGAAGACGATTTGTTTGTCGCCGCCAAACCCAGAATCGAGGAATTGGACGATAATCTGTTCAAGTATCGAGTGGATTTTGAAGAGCTGAACCTCGGAGAGGATATCGGTGCGATTTGTGTATCCCGTCCCACTAATCCAACCGGTAATGTTCTGACCGATGGTGAAATTGCCAAGCTGGACCAGTTGGCCCGCAACAAGGGCATTCCTCTGATCATCGATGGTGCCTATGGCATTCCGTTTCCAAATATGATTTTCAGTGAGGCGAAACCCCATTGGAATGACAATACCATCGTCGTTTTCAGTTTTTCCAAACTGGGATTGCCGGGCGCGCGCACCGGTATTGTGGTGGCCAGCGAAGAAATCATTCAGGCGTTTACCAATACCAATACCATCGTCAGCCTGGCGTCTGGAACGCTCGGCCCCAGCATTGGTAAGCAGCTGTTTTCCGACGGCAGCATTTTACGGATCAGTAACGACATTATTCGTCCTTACTATCAGCGGGCAGCTGAGGCCGCACGGGAATCGGTGAAACAGGCGTTTGGTGATTTGCCTTATCGTCTGCACAAGCCGGAAGGCGCGATGTTTTTCTGGCTCTGGTTCAAAGGCCTACCCATCAGCAGTGAGCAGCTCTATCAACGTCTGAAACAGCGCGGCGTATTGGTGGTGGCTGGCCATCATTTCTTCGTCGGGCTCGATGAGGATTGGGACCATAAAGATGAGTGTCTGCGGGTCACCTACAGCCAAAGCCCCGAAGTCGTTGCTCGGGGGATCGAGATCATTGCCGAGGAGGTACGCAAGGCCTATGAAG
Organism: Pseudoteredinibacter isoporae; assembly: GCF_040372805.1. GTDB lineage: Bacteria > Pseudomonadota > Gammaproteobacteria > Pseudomonadales > Cellvibrionaceae > Pseudoteredinibacter > Pseudoteredinibacter isoporae_A. The sequence goes on along the minus strand of NZ_BAABWJ010000003.1, from coordinate 43,026 downwards.
AGGCGGGGACCTAAGCTCGGCACCTGAGCTCTGCTTTGTACAGATTTCCTATCAGTATCAAGGGATTAGCGGCCATTGGTCGCCTAATCCACTGATTTTCTCTTCTCACTTCAGCAAATCCACAGCAGGCCGCTATAGCTTGGACTATGGTTAAGAAAAGGCCCCCAATTGAGCCTTGTTCGGTTGTTTGCTAAAAGGTGAGAGAATGACAACAAAGCAATATCGATTAGTGACCCGCAGTGATTTTGATGGTTTGGTCTGTGCGGTTCTGTTAAAGCATCTGGGCATTGTGTCGGACATCAAGTTTGTCCACCCTAAAGATATGCAGGATGGCAAAGTTGATATTGACGACAACGATATCACCACCAATCTTCCCTATGTGCCTGGTGTCTACCTGGCCTTCGATCACCATCATTCTGAGGCTGTACGCAATGATACGGCTCCCAACTATATTATTGATCCAGAAGCGCCTTCGGCGGCCAGGGTGGTGTTTGATCATTATGGTGGCTTTGAGGTATTTCCCACTGATTGGGAAGAAATGATGGACGCCGTCGACAAGGCGGACTCCGCGCAGTATGCGCGTGAAGATATTGTGAATCCTCAAAACTGGGAACTGTTGAATTTCATTATGGATGCGCGCACCGGTTTGGGACGCTTTCGGGAATTCAGAATTTCCAATTATGAACTGATGATGCAGCTGATTGATTACTGCGCGAATCACAATATTGACGAAATACTGGAACTGCCTGATGTGAAAGAACGGGTGGAAATGTATCGCGAGCATCATCTTCTGTTTATGGATCAGATCAAACAAAACAGTACGGTGCATGGCAATCTGGTGGTCTTGGATTTGCAAGAGCAAGACCCGATCTGGGCGGGCAATCGCTTTATGATTTACGCCTTGTATCCCGACATCAATATTTCCATTCACCGCATGTGGGGCCTGAAAAAACAGAACACCGTGTTTGCGGTGGGTAAATCAATTCTGGACCGCAGTTCCAAAACCAATGTCGGTGAATTGATGTTGAAGTATGGTGGTGGCGGCCATTTGGCTGCGGGGACTTGTCAAATTGAAAACGATAAGGCGGAAGATGTCCTGGAAGAGCTGATCAGCAGCATTAATGCTGATGGTTAGCGGTTTGACTTAACGCCATTGGTCCCAGGCGTTCAACACTTTTCGGCTGTAGCGGTAGCTGCCATAGCTGCCGTTATAGCGTGCCAGTGCTTCTGGCCAACGTCCTTTTTCCCGGTCCAGGTAATGCCTCAAAATGGTACAGCCATAGCGTAGATTGGTATCCATTTTGGTGAGGTTGTCTTGTGGGCGGCCAATTTCTTTTTTCCAAAACGGCATGACTTGCATCATGCCTTGCGCGCCAACTTTTGAAATCGCAAATCGATCAAAATGACTTTCAATTTGAATCACCGCCAATACCATTTCCGGTGGGAGTTGTTGGCGACTGGCTTCGCGGTGCACGGCTTTTAGAATGCGCAAACGCTTTTCGGGGTCCTTGACGTAGCGCTTGAGGACCTGGGATTTGGCAACAAGCCAGACCTCGGCATCGAATCGGTCTTCAAAACTGTCTGCTAAAGCAATACTGGATTTCAAACGCTTGCGCAGTTCCGGGTCAACTTCCAGAGCTTGTGCAAAGAGGAGTGTGGGGAGGCAGCACAGCAGCAACACCAGTCCTGATAGGGTGAGTGGTGTTGCTTGTTTGCGCTGAAGATTGAACATGGCGTGTTGGCTCAGTGCCGATGAGCGATAAGCGCTATGGGGCACTTAGGCGATTCGGGCACCCAGTTTCTCGCTGAGGAAACTGGCCAGTTCACCACGGGCGACATCCTGGCTTTGTTCGTCGCGGCGGCCTTTGTATTCAATACTGTCCTTGGCGAGGCCTTTATCGCCAATAACCAAACGATGAGGAATCCCCATCAGATCAGTATTGGCCAGCATTACACCCAGGCGGGCTTTGGCTTCGTCCATCAAAATGACGTCAACACCCGCCGCACTCAGTGTGTTGTACAGCGCTTCACATTCCGTGGCAACCGCCTCGGATTTATGCATATTGATCGGCACGATGGCCAGCTGGAACGGTGCAATGGCGTCTGGCCAAATGATGCCATTGTCATCATGGTTCTGCTCAATGGCCGAGGCCACAACCCGCGTTACACCAATACCGTAGCAACCCATGCTCATCACAACGTCTTTTCCGTTTTCATCCAGAACCGACGCGTTCATTGCCTGGGAATATTTTGTGCCCAGCTGGAAGATGTGACCGACTTCGATACCACGTTTGATTTCCAGTTTACCTTGACCGCAAGGGCTTGGATCGCCCGTCACGACATTGCGAATGTCTTCAACACGGGACAGGCTTGTATCACGCTCCCAGTTTACGCCGGTGTAGTGGTAATCGTCTTCATTGGCACCGCAAATAAAGTCAGCCAGATGGGCCGCGCTGCGGTCAACAATGGTTGAAATATTCAATCCAACCGGGCCGATTGAGCCGACGCCGACACCCAGCTCGGCTTTGATGCGTTCTTCAGGCGCAAACGTTAATGGGTTCGCGACGCCTTCCAGTTTTTCCGCCTTAATATCGTTTAGCTCATGATCACCACGCAAAACCAAAGCAAGCAGCGGTGCGGTTTCACCTTCTTCGGCTTCACCCAGAACAATCAACGTTTTTACGCTTTGTTTCGGATCCGCGTTCAGATAATCACTCACCGCAGCGATGGTTTTCTGATCGGGAGTATGAATTTTTTTCATGGCTGCACTGGCGGCTGGACGTTCTCCGGACGGCGCTAAGGCTTCAGCTTTTTCAACATTGGCCGCGTAGTCGCTGCTATCACTGAACACGATATCGTCTTCGCCACTTTGCGCCAGTACGTGGAATTCATGGGAATGCGCGCCACCAATGGAACCGGTGTCGGCCAATACCGGACGGTAATCCAAACCGATACGATTAAAGATGCTGCAATAGGTGCCGTGCATCACATCGTAGGTTTCTTGCAGAGACTCCGCATTGGTGTGGAAAGAATAGGCATCTTTCATCACAAATTCGCGTGAACGCATAACGCCAAAACGCGGGCGAATTTCATCGCGGAATTTGGTTTGAATCTGATAGAAATTGGCCGGCAACTGCTTGTATGAGCTGATTTCATTGCGAATCATATCGGTGATGACTTCTTCATGGGTTGGGCCCAAACAAAAGTCACGCTGGTGACGATCCTGCAGGCGGGCAAGCTCTGGCCCATATTCCTGCCAGCGTCCGGATTCCTGCCACAGCTCAGACGGCTGGACCACTGGCATCATCACTTCCTGGGCACCGGACTTGTTCATTTCTTCGCGGACAATGGTTTCTACCTTGCGCAGCACACGCAGGCCCATCGGCAACCAGGTATACAGGCCAGAAGCCAGCTTGCGGATCATGCCGGCTCTCAGCATCAGCTGGTGACTGATGACCTCGGCGTCGGCAGGGGTTTCTTTTAAAGTAGCGATCAAAAATCGGCTGGCACGCATAGTGGTCTGTATCTCATATCAAGCGGTTTGCGGTTGAGCCCGGTCTTGCTATGCTGGAAGTACAATGCAGAAGCCTTCCGGGCCCGCTGCCCGCAATTCGATCAGGCAGCAAATGAACGCGCTATTTTAAGGCGCCAGCCTCTGGTGGTCTACGCCGTTTTGTTCGTCTTAGCCCGGTAAAGCCATTTCTGGGCCTGTTTTGGGTGCGGAATGGTTAAAATTTGATCGAGGATAATTCTATGGATGAAACCATGGATACCCAGCCCTTCAAGCTGGACCCACAATTGGCCGAGTCGACTGTCGTCGTTGGGCACTTTCCACTGTCGCTTGTGCTCTTGAGTAAAGATGCCAATTTCCCCTGGTGTCTGTTGGTACCCAAACGGGCCAATCACACCGAAATGCATCACCTGAGCGAACTTGATCGCCAGCAATTTGCCCAGGAATCGGGCTATTTATCCGAAGCTATGGTGGCCTTATTTGCACCCGACAAGATGAACATGGCGGCTTTGGGCAATCATGTGCCTCAGTTGCACATTCATCATGTGGCGCGCTTTAAAGATGACGCCGCCTGGCCGAACCCGATTTGGGGAGCGGTGCCTGCAAAAGCGTACGATGATGATGAATTGGCTTCGCGTCTCTCGCGTTTGAGAAGTGCATTGGCCTGTGATTTCTTCACGCCGGAAGAGGCGTAATAAGGTCATAGCTCGCTCATGCAAACCACAAAAAAGCCCAGCCTATGCTGGGCTTTTTTGTGGTGTTCCTGTGTCAGTTTTACCAGTGCCAGCGGCCACGAAGGGTAAATGAACGAGGTTGTTCCAGCGCAGCCTGATGGGTGCCATTAAACAGCGGGGTATCATTCACATAACTCAAGGTCACTTCGTCCGTGAGGTTATTTCCGATCAAACTGACATCCCAACGACCATCCACGGAGGCCAGGGTGACGTTGGCATCAATCTTCCAGAAGCTTTCCTGCAATGAAATCGGGTCGAGGTCGGCCTGACGGAATACGTCGTCAGTCCAACTGATATTGAGATTGCTGAGCAATTCAAAATCCGAGCCCAGTGTTTGAGTGTGATTGAGCCCTAAACTGAATTGTAGCTCTGGCGTATTTTCCGAGCTTTTGCCTTGCAGATCGTTAACCCCGGCAGCGGCACAGCTGCCGTTCGTGTAGGTCAGTGCCACGGCCGCAGCGCCAAGACTGTTGCCTGCCTCTAAGGCAGCGTCATACGCGGCTTGTCGAGCCTGGGTGAATTGTGCAGCGGTACAGGCCTGATTGGGAAATTGTTCAAACTCGAAATCGATATAGGCAAAGGCTGCCTGCAGATTGAGGCGATCACTGATGGCCCAGCGTCCATCAATCTCTAAGCCTTGTGTGACGGCTTTGGCGGCATTTTGCACGACGAAGGTTGTGCCGCCGGTAAAAATCGATGCCTGCAAATCATCAAACTCAGTACGGAATAAGGCGAGGTTCAATTCCGCCGCGCCGTCAAGCAAGGTCATTTTACTGCCCACTTCAAAGCTGATGACTTCCTCTTCTTCAAAGGCCGCGTCCCGGGAGTTATCGGCTTGTCCCAGTGCCATGTAAAACGAATTAAAACCGCCCGCTTTAAAGCCAGTGGAGGCGCTGGCATACAACATAGTGTCGTTACTGAGATCCCACTGAATGTTGGCGGACCAAGTGAGGCTTTCTTCATCGCGACTCATCCCCGGATCGTCTGGCGTAAAATGGTGTGTTGAAAACTCACCTGCGGTCTCAACAGTGGCGATGAGTATCGGGTTGTTGGTCGGGCTGGTTCCCCCTTCGACAAAATCGGCGGCGTGAACACTTTGCGAAGCGGACTTCTCTTCTTCGGTATACCGCAACCCCAGGGTCACACGGGTGCTGTCTGAAATATCATAAGTACTCTGGAAAAAAACCGCCCAACTTTCAGTGCTTTGGTCCAGAAGGGCGTAACGGTTGCCACCATTGATGCCTGCATTAACCAGAGGTTCGAAGGCCGCGGCTTGCCCACAAGCATTGGCAAGTGCTGCACCGGCACCGCCCGCTGAGCCTACAGCCGCGGCGACATTGTTGGCGGTCGTCAGTGCATCGCCGGAAACATACAGTGCCGGGTAGGCTGCACCGAGTGCGCTGACGCAGCCACCGTTGAGCAACGGTTGCAAGGTGCCGAAATTGAACAGACTCAAACCATCAACGGTCAGGTCCTGTTCCTGGTAAAACATGCCGGTAATGTAATTGAAATCACCCTCGGTATCTGAAGCAAAACGAAGTTCAATACTTTTTTGGTCGAAATCCTCACTGTCATCAAAACGCGCAGAAGACGTCGGGCCAAAGTCTGCATCCAGAAACCGCTGAAACTCGTAGGCGGAATGCCCCACGATGGCCGTAAGCGTCCCTTGGTCGCTTGCGTGCTCCAGTGTGATCACACTTTCGGTACTGTCACCGTCGAGTCTCCCTGCTGAACCAAAATCCATCACGCCGTTCGGGTCATTGACAAATTCTCCGTTGGCACCAAAATGTGTGAAGGGCGCTTGAGGAATATTTCCCATGCGGGTTCGATAGTCGGCACTGCTGCTGATGCCAAACGCGGATAAGCCGCCAGCGACCAGAATGTCCCAAGGTTGACCGATGGTGGTGAAATCGGCAGCTTCGGTTTTGATGTGCAATGTGGTGTTATCACCCAAGTCTATTTCGAGACTCAAGCGTCCCGCTTTTTCATCGCTGACGGGGACGTCGGCATTGTAAAAACGATTTTGAACCCAACCTTTGTCCATTTCTCGATTCATGAGAAAGACGCGGCCGCGCACCGAGTCGCTCAATGGCCCAGAAATAAAACCTTGTAAGTCGCTGGTTTCAAATTCGGTATTGTAGCTGGCACTCAACAGGCCGCTGAACTCATCGGTCGGTCGAGCAGAGCGGATGTTCAATGCTCCGGCAATGGTATTTTTTCCAAATAATGTACCTTGAGGACCTCGTAGTATTTCGACCGCTTCCACGTCAAGAAAAGAATAGCGCGACTGAGTGCCGCGCCCACGGTAAATACCGTCGACAAAGGTGCCCACCGATTGTTCGAAGCCCGCCTGGTTTCCTGATTGAATACCGCGGATATTAATTTTGTCTCCAATCGGGTCTTTGGTGACGGAAAAACTGGGCACATAATGGTTCATGTCGGTAAAGCTTTGAATGCCAGCATCAGACAGAGTTTCTCCGCTCATGGCGGACACAGAAATAGGCACATCTTGTAATGATTCTGCGCGTTTCTGTGCGGTAACAATGACTTCTTCCAGTGTTTGAGCTTGAACCATCGGAGTCATGCAAACGCTGCTGATGGCTACGGCCAGAAGGCATGACTTGGTTGTGGAATGCGGTGCTTGTGACATGGTGTTCCCCTATTCTTATTATTTCAGTGGTAGTGATATGTCGTTATGGTTATGGCATTGACCGTCAAAAGCATAAGCGTGTGTTGGCGTATTGAACTATGCCGAAGACGACAAACAGTGGTCTCGTGAAACCATGTCACTGAATTTGATATTTTTTGTTTCTTTTCAGAGACGAAACGAGGCGGAAGGATAATCAATTTTAGGAATAGTCGGTATGATGCTTATTTCTTTTTGGGGATGAATCTTACAACTTAATTTCGAGCATTCTGTTTGCTCCATGTCGTATACTATGGTCATCCGTTTTGATGATAACGCTATAAAAATAATGGAAAGTTATACTTCATTAAGCAGCTGGATAACCGCTCTGGAAGCCATTCTTAAAGAGCGAAATGTTTCCTACCCTGAGGTCTTGGCCGAAGCCAATATCGATATCGACCTGTTGCGTAACCCTTACGGACGTATTGAGGTCAGTATCATTGACCGTGCTTGGAAGGTTGCGCTTGCTCACACGGGAGATAAAAACCTGGGCATCACTTCTGCGCATCTTTGCCAGCCTGTTCATTGGCACGCCCTTGGTTTAGCGATGTTATGCAGCGCTTCGATTTCTGAAGCCATTGCTCGCCTGGTTCAGTTTCGGGAAATTCTAACGAACGTGGTGACATTGAACATGGTCCGCGATGAACAGTCTGTCTGTTTGCATATGAAAACCAAAATTCCCATTGAGGATGTTGGTTTGGAAGTGGTTGATTTTGGCTTTGCGGGACTGCTCACGTTATGCCGCTCCATCTTTCCGGATGACGTCAAGCCCAGCCGTGTGTGTTTGCAGAGGCCTGATCCGGAATCTCCCGATGCCTTTGAAGACTTTTATGGGTGTCCAGTGCACTTCGGGGGTGAACAGCATGAATTGGAATTTCCTCTTGCTGTCGCGGATCGAGTTCTGGACTATTCCGATCCCCAGTTGGCGGCTAGACAAGACGATCTGGCCCAGGATTATATTCAACGGATCGTCCAAAGCAGTGCCATTCTCAAAACTCAGGATGCCATCAAAGAATTGTTGCCTCAGGGGGAGCCCTGTCAGCAACTCATTGCCGAACGCTTATGTTTGAGCCCTCGCCAGTTGCAACGACAGTTGCAAAAAGAAGGCAGTAATTTCACGGCCTTATTGCGGGACGTGCGAATGGAACTGGCCAAGCAATATCTACAACAACAGTATCGTCCGATTACTGAAGTGGCGCTTTTGCTAGGCTTCGCCGACCACAGTAACTTTACTCGAGCGTTTAAGAGTTGGTTTGACTGCACACCCACAGAGTTTCGCGAAGGTCTGTAGATAGGGGCGTTGAATAGGCCTTTTTATTCAAGCTTTGCGCCGGCAGTGATTACGTGCTTCTGTCTGGACAATATCATGGGATTAATTTACATTAATCCCATGATTAAATTGTTTGGACGTGTAAGCCGTGTCAAATACCCACCCAATTATCCTCACATCCTCAATGTTATCGCATGCTGGGGGCTTCCTTTTGCGATCTCAGCGACGGCTCATGGCTTTCCTGAGCTTATCGCTGTTGTGCGTGTCCTTTGGTGCGCTGGCTGATCGCCAAGCTCAACCTAAAAACATCATTTTTATACTGGCAGACGACCTCGGATACGGGGATGTGGGCGCATTTGGCAATGATTTAATTCGTACCCCAAATATTGACGAACTGGCGAATGAAGGCATTTCCCTAACGGGGTTCTATACCAGTGGTAATGTTTGTACCCCGTCACGAGCCGGAATCATGACCGGCCAATACCCTATTCGTACTGGCTTGGCAGACAGAACCATCAACATTGGAGATGAGCGTGGTTTGAAACCACAATCGGTTTCGTTGCCGGAAAAGTTATCGCAACTAGGCTACAAAACGGCACTGATTGGGAAATGGCATTTGGGTGATAAAGAAGCTTACCACCCTGAAAATCACGGTTTTGATGAGTTTTACGGTTTGCTGTATTCAAATGATGAACCAAACCAGCAGATGCTCAACGGCCGTGAAAAAGAAGGTGCGTTTTCAGCTGAAACGTTGACGCTGGATTTTACCGAAAAATCTTTGACGTTTATTCGCGACAATAGAGACACACCGTTTTTTCTGTTTTTGTCTTACACGGCGCCGCATAAACCCTTGATTCCCTCCAAAAACTTTGCCGGCAAATCCAAGGCTGGAGCCTACGGTGACGTGGTGGAAGAACTTGATTGGGCGGTGGGGCAGCTCATGAAGGAATTGCATGCCCAAGGTTTGGGTGATGACACGTTGATTATTTTTACCAGTGACAATGGCCCGTTTCCAGAGGGCAGCACTGGTGGTTTGTTGGGAGGTAAGGGCAGCGCATGGGAAGGCGGATATCGAGTGCCGTTTATTGCGCGCTGGCCCGAGGTTATTGAGGCCGGCAGTTCTTCCCCGGCGATGACAATGAATATCGACATCATGCCCACATTGGTTACGTTAGCTGGTGGAACGGAAGAAGACATTCCTGAGGTCGATGGTAAGGATATTTTTCCGGTTTTATCCCAAGGGAAACCCTCACCCCATGATGTCTTGTACTTTTTTAATAATGAACGTATAGCGGCACTGCGAACACCACGTTGGAGATTGATGCTGAGTGATTATCCGCCCTGGCGTGATGCGCAGCCGATTCGATTCGAGGGTAAGAAAAACCTTTCTACGTTGCTGCACGACATGAACGTAGTGCCCAGTCAGCAATACGATTTGTCTCGAGACTTCCCAAATGAGAAACGTCATTTGTTGGAACTGTTGAAGCAAGGACGGAATACATTGGAGTCGCTTTCCAAGCAACCCGACAGCACGCAGTTTGATAACAGCCATCACAATTAAGGGCTTACGATGATGAAATGTAATTTAGGCATCGTCTTCGCGATGTGCCTTAGCCTATTGGGCATGACCGGTATCACGGCTGCAGAGTCTGTGAAGCGACCGCCTAATGTGATAGTGATTCTTACAGATGACTTGGGTTATGGAGACTTGGGTTCCTATGGCAATGAGGTCATTGATACGCCCAATCTAGATCAAATGGCGAATGAGGGTGTGCGCTTTACCAACGCTTATGCCAGTGCTTCGAACTGCACACCGAGCCGGGCAGGTTTGCTTACCGGGCGTTATCCAATACGATCGGGTATGGCTCATCAGGTATTGTTTGTGAACGATACCCATGGTCTCCCACTGGAGGAAATCACGATAGCGGAGATGTTGAAAGAGTCGGGATATCAAACCGCTATCATCGGTAAGTGGCACCTCGGGCATACAGAAACGTTTTGGCCAACGCAACACGGTTTTGATTACTACTACGGCCTGCCCTACAGCAACAATCAAAACCCTTTGGCCTTGTATCGAAACAGGCAAAAAATTGAAGAGCCTGTGGTTCAGCAAACACTGACTCAACGATACACATCGGAAGCCATCAACTTCATCCGAGACAACAAAGACCGGCCTTTCTTTATTTATATCGCCCATACTTTTCCTCATGTGCCCTTGTACGCATCGGAAGACTTTGTTGGAAAGTCCGAAGCATCACTGTATGGAGATGTGGTTGAAGAATTAGACTGGAGTACCGGAGCTATTCTGAAATCATTAAAAGCCATGGGGCTTGATCAAAATACTTTGGTGATTTTTACAAGTGACAACGGCCCTTATCAAGGGGGAGTTACGGCGGGGCTTCGGTCGACCAAAGGAACGGCCTGGGAGGGAGGATATCGGGTGCCATTTATCGCCCGTTGGCCAGGCGAGATTCCGGAAAACAAAGTCTCCAACGGTATATCCATGAATATCGATTTACTGCCAACTATTGCGACGATTACCCGCTCGGAGTTGCCTAAAGGCAGAAAAATCGATGGGCGCGACATTACCTCGATGCTGAAAGGTAGCCATGACTCACCCCATGAAAAATTGTATTTTTTTGCCGATGATGATATCGCGGCGGTTCGAACCCAGAATTGGAAAGCGGTTCTGTCGGGTCGTTATCGCGGGGTTAATCGTTGGTTCCCGGATCATGATCTAAAGCTGTTGTTCGATATGAACGCAGACCCGCAAGAGCGCTATAGTGTGGAATCTACTCATAAGGATCAGTGGGAAAAGATGATGCGCTTCTATCGTGAAGGCCGGAAGGAATTCGGTCTCTCAGCCCGTCATAAATCGCGCTGAAATCTGAGGAGCACGCGCATTATGGCTTGCTCCTTTGCGTCGAGATAAACCCGTATTCATTGGATGAATACAATGGTGAGGTTCTTCGGTCGATACCTCAAAATCCGCTTGGCTCCTTGCCCACATTTCTTTGTCTTCAGTACCCAGCGTCACTCACTGACGGCGCATTCTGCGCTCTTCTCCGAGACATTTTCTCGGTTTCAGGAGGGAGGCTGGCGACGTTTGCTCGGCTGTGAGTCTGGACAATATCATGGGATTAATTTAAATTAATCCCATGATTAACTCGTTCGGACGTGTAAGCAGTGTCAAATACCAAAGATATCCTATCCCTTTCTCCCATTGTGCCTGTCATCGTGATAAACCGCGTTGATGACGCTGTACCACTGGCGAATGCCATGGTGCAGGCGGGCTTTAAAACCCTTGAAATTACCCTGCGTACCCCTCAGGCACTGGAGGCTATTAGTCGGATTAAAGAGAATGTTGAAAATGTGGTTGTGGGTGCAGGTACCGTGCTCAGCGTACGGGATGTTGCCAATGCGGTTGGAGCGGGAGCTGAGTTTCTGGTGAGCCCGGGTTGTACGCCCTCACTGTTGTCTGCCGCACTGTCAACTCGGCTGCCGTTCCTGCCGGGGGTCAGTTCAGCCTCTGAGGTAATGACCGTTTTGGAGCGTGGCCTTAACTACATGAAATTGTTTCCGGCTGAAGCCAGCGGCGGCACGTCTTTGCTTAAAGCTCTACAAGGGCCGTTGCCCCAAGTGAACTTTTGCCCAACTGGCGGTATTTCCCCGGCCAACCTTGATGCCTATCTGGCCCTCGACAATGTAATTTGCGTTGGCGGGAGTTGGATGATTGACAAGCCCTCAATGGAGCGGGGCGATTGGGACGAGGTGGGTCGGCAGGCATGCCTGGCAATGGATGCTTGTAAAAAAACCCATTAAAAGTGGGATGATTAAATATTTCAAATGAGATTGATTCTTTGTAAGTCCTTATTTTTAGGTGTTTTGTTCGTAAATTAATCAAAAAATGTAAAATTAATGGGTTTAAATGTATTGACCGATGCTTATTAATGGGATTATATTACTCGTAAAGCAATAAGGTGAAAGTAGAGGGTCACCTGTCGTTATTGCATATGTGCATACATAATAAAGAAGAGGCGATAGATACGATGTTTAGCAAGCACACAGTAAATAGTTTGACGGCGGCAATTCTGGCGGCTGGTTCTGGCGTGACAGTTGCGCAGGATGATGGGGACTCCCAGTCTCTGGCGTTGGAGGAGGTAGTGGTTACTGCCCAGCGTCGATCTGAGTCTTTACAGGATGTGCCAATCAGCGTGTCGGCGTTTACTGCCGAATCCCTGGAAAAATCGAATATCACTGAGGCTGCCGACTATTTGTCGATGACGCCCAATGTTGGTTTTTCTGAAGATGGTGAAGGCGGTAGTCGCAGTATCAATATCAGCATTCGTGGTGTCAGCAATGTGACCTTGGATGGCGTTTCGACGGCTAACTCGATTGGTTATTACATCGATGAGTTGTCTGTGGGGAGCGTAGCCCAAGGTACCATCAACCCCCAGCTGCAGGATGTTGAGCGAATTGAAGTGTTGCGTGGCCCACAGGGAACCTACTTCGGTCGAAATGCTGTGGGGGGTGCATTGAACATCACCACTAAGAAGCCCGATGAAAATTTTTATTTTGAAGGTTCGGTCAGTGCCGGAAACTTCGGCACCCGTGGCGCTGAAGCCATCATCAACTTGCCAATCAGTGATCGTTTGATGGCTCGTGCGGTGATGGCCTATGACGAATCCGATACTCCAATCACCAATGTGAATCCTCTGGGGAACGATCCGTTTTATGAGTACGGCACGGGTCGTTTATCGATTCGCGCCCTGCCAAACGACGACGTCACACTCGATTTAAGCATCACTCACACTACAGAGGATGAAGGCGGCGATATCAGCATTCCGACCGGTGTTGTGGATCTGGATACGCAATCCATTTTTGGTATCAGTGCCAGCGATGCGATTGATTCCGGCCAGGGCTTTTATCCGGACAATAAGCGTCGAATCGATCGCGATTCCCGTGAACTGAATGAAAAATCATTTACGATTGTGAATGGTCGGGTGAACTGGGATTTGGATGGCATGGTATTTACTTCGGTCACCGGTTGGTTGGACAGTTCCTTTGATCGTGTGGCTGATCTGGATGGCATTCCCCTAACTTTCGGTCCGCTCCCTCTGCGTCGTGTGAATGATTACACCGGTGAGTCGATCAGTCAGGAATTCCGTTTGCGCTCCGATGGCGAAGGTGCCATTGATTGGACGGTCGGTGTGTTTTATGTCGAAGACGAATTGCGTCGAGCAAACCAGATTCAAATCATGCCGGATTCCGATCCGAACGCTGCGAACCCGCTCGGTTTTATTAACAACAACCAACAGTATGCCAAATATGAAAGCTCGGCGCTGTTTGGTGAAATGGTGTGGCATATCGATGAGACTTTGGACCTGACCCTGGGCGGTCGATATTCCCGAGACAAAGTCACCGTTTCTGAAATTGATTTTAATCGCGGTCCGGATCCTATTCGCGATAATGTGAGCTTTAACGATTTTTCACCGCGCGTGGTTCTGCGTTATATGCCGGATGAGGACTGGACTTGGTACGGCAGTATTGCCCAAGGTTACAAAGCCGGTGGTTCTGATGTCTCTGGTGGTTCACGTACGGCGGGTGCTCGTTTTGAACCTGAAGAACTGATCAGCTATGAGTTGGGTTTCAAGAGCAGTTTAATGGATGGTCGTGTAAATCTGTCCGGTGCTATTTTTGCCTTGGACTGGAAGGATTTTCAGGTGCAAACCAACCGTCTGGAAGATCCAACCGACATCAGCTCGGCAATTTCCACTACTCAAAATGCGGAAGAGGCCAGTGCAAAAGGTGTTGAACTTGAGCTAACCGCGTTGTTGACTGAGGGGCTGATTTGGTCGGCGGGCATGGGTTACACCGATGCGAAATTTGATGACTATAAAGATGCCGTGCTGAAAGGTGAAACGAATGGTCAGCCTAACGTCATTGATGTATCGGGCCAGCCTCTGCCGAGAACACCTGAGTGGAGTTTGAATACGGCTCTGGAATACCGTTTCTCGATCAGCAGTTGGGATTCTTATGTTCGTGCTGAGTGGGCCTACACCGATGACACGGTGAGTGATATCGAAGCGGTTGGTTCTTTGGTGGGTCGCACTGTGAATGGCGACGTATTCTCCTTGCCAACGTACCCCTATCAGATTGACAGCTATCAGGTAGTGAATTTCAGTGCGGGCATGGAAAGTGAAAATATTCGAGTGTCGGCCTTCGTTAAAAACGCTTTGGACGAAGACTATTACACTGGTACATCGGACAACTTTGGTGCAGCAGGTATTCGCGTCCGTCCTCACTATCGTGAGTTTGGTGTGAAGTTTACGTACATGATTCAGTAGTCGGCATACTCTCTAAGTCAAGTAGGCATGTGTCCTGTTAGCGGGTGGCTGTAATGGTCGCCCGCTTTTTTTATGGAGGCTGGATGTGATGGATTTACTGGTTGTCAGTGGTGCGAGTGGTTCTTTGGGGGTAGCCTTGTTGCGCCAGGCGTTAGGGCAAGGTTACGCCGTGCTGGCCCTGGTTCGAAACGAGCAAAGCGCTGAGAAACTGAGCGCCACTATCTCTCATGAGCAGTTGCACATGGCGGTGGTTGACTTTGCTCTGCCCGATTGTGCCGAGACGTTGTGGGGGGCGATCCACAAAGTGCGTTTCGGTTCACTGAACACGTCTGATATTGCCAAGGTCTCGCTTGTATTTAATGCGGCCTGTTATCCACCCGGAGGAACAGCAAAATCTCCCGCGCGTGAACTGCAAGCCTGGCGACACGTCATGACTGTCAATGCTTTTTCCGTGGATTTGTGTCTGTCGAAACTGTCGCCCTTGGTAGAACAAGGTGTGTTGACATCGGTTCTGGGAGTCAGTTCTTTGTCGGCATATGTGGGGTTGCCGGGCGATGCCTGCTATGCCGGGAGTAAATCCACATTGGAGCGAATCATTGAGTCTTATGCTTTGGATTGGCGTGACAAACCTGTGTCGATGGGCTTGCTGATCCCTTCGTCTTTTGCGTCAAACTTGCAGAGAGAAGCCTCTTCAGGGGGTGCATCGGCGACGAGTGCGGCCAAGGTTGCGGATAGTGCATTAAGCGCATTGGCCGAGGGTCTGAAGAAGTTTCGGTATCCGGCAGACCCTGCGGCAGAAAAAGTACTCGCTGAACTGTCCTCGGTCAAAAGAGAACATTTACTGACTTTGGTTCAGGGCTACTGTTGAATGGGTTCAGGATTCACCGGTGGGCTCATCTTCAAAATGACTGCGATTTTGGTTCAGCATTTCTACGGTGAGGCTGTGCGCGGTTTTTGCTTTGCCGGAGGCGATCGACCAGGCAATCTGATGATGCCGTTCCAAATCTTCTTCCGTGGTTTTCTCGTCCTGGATTTTACCCTGGGGAACGTGCGCCCGCAGATAAGTGGAAATGGCGTGTTTGAAGTGTGATAACACGGTGTTGTGGGAAGCCTTAAGAATGGCTGTGTGGAACGCGATATCGGTTTCCATTTTTTTATGTTGATCGGAACCGGCGGCGGCCATTTCTTCATAGGCGGCAAGAATGGTAGCGATGTCTTCTTTGGTTGCGCGCTTGGCGGCAAGCTCGGCGGCTTTGGGTTCTATGATTCGACGCAGCTCGATCAGGTCGAGCATGAACTCACGGGTAGCGGCCTCTGGATCGGCGTGCCAGGCGAGCACATCTGGATCGAGCATGTTCCATTCATCGCGTGGGCGAACTTTTGTGCCGCTTCGAGGGGCTGTGGAGATCAGGCCTTTACCGGAAAGTACTTTAACGGCTTCGCGCAGGGCGTTACGTCCTACCCCGAGATTGGCAGCCAATTCTTGCTCAATGGCCAGTGTACTGCCTTGGGGGTAGGTGCCGTTGGCGATGCGTCGCCCTAATGTGTCCACGGCGGCATTGACCTGGCCGCGGGTGTTTTTGCGAGGTGCTTCTGTTTTGCTCATTATAAATCCCTGGCTGATTCTGTTCCGGTAGTAGTGCGTCCTACGGGCCTGCTGGCAGTTGTTGATTCTATCTAAATTAACTTATTGGATCTATTTAATAATCGTAAGGTGGGATTATATACCCTGGCAAGTTGTGTGCCCGTTTGCCAAGTTTGTACTTTTTAAGCCCTATAGCACCGAATTTACAGTGTTTGATGCTGTTTTTCAAAAATCACGGCTTTCTTAATCATGGGATTATTGACAATTAATGGGATTATTATTAAATTGCTCTTATTGAGTCGGCCTGGGCTTGGGCTGCCTGTATTTGAATTTAATGGCCTGTGTGCCGTGCTTGGGAGGTTTTATGGCAGATAGCGATGTAATCATTGTGGGAGGCGGGCATAACGGACTGATCTGTGCCGCGAAGCTTGTGAAAAACGGGCTGAAGGTCATTGTTTTGGAGCGCAATGAGTGGGTAGGTGGCGGTGCCCTGACGCGTGAGTTGACGTTGCCTGGCTTTAAACACGACCCCTTCGGTTCGTCCCATGTATGGATTCACTTGAATCCGGATTTCCAAGAGCTTAAACCTGAGTTTGAGAAGCACGGTTTGAAATACATCTGGTCCGAAGATCAGATTACCGGCCACCCTAATAAATACGAAGGTGATGGCATTGTAGTGTACAAGGATGTCGACAAAACCTGTGACACCATTGCCGCTTACTCCCCCAAAGACGCCCAACGCTATCGCGAAATCTACGAGGAGTTTGGTGAGATTCAAGAGGGTGTTGTGAAGGGAATGTTTTCCCCGCCGGCACCACCGAGCTATATGTACCAAGGCCTGGAAAATAACCCTGAAGGTTTGAAGCGATTGCGTGAATATCAATTGAGTTCGCGCCAGTTCACCCTCGAGAATTTTGAAAACGACCATGTGCGTGCGTTTATTCTCGGTTGGGCGATGGCTCCGCAAACCTTGCCTGATCAACTGGGTACCGCGGCCGGTTTCTACGTCATGATTCCGAGTATTCATTACTTCGGCCAGTCTATTCCCGAAGGCGGAAGTGGCATGTTGTCTGAATCCATGCGTCGTTACATCGAAGCCAACGGCAGCACGGTATTAACGGGCGCCAGCCTCGATAAATTTATTCTCGAGGGTGATGAGTGTCGTGGTGTGCGCTTGGAAGATGGGCGTGAAATTTTTGCTCGCAGCGGTGTGGTGAGTGCGCTCGATCCTTTCCAAACGTATTTGAAAGGCTTTGAAGAAGAGCAGCTTCCGACTGGCTTTACCAATATGGTTAAGAATTTCAGCTTCGGCGATATCACCATTGCTCGAGTGCATTATGCCTTGCACGAAGCACCGGAATTTCATGGTGGCGCGGATATGAATGCGACGGCCTTTCAGCGCATGTTCGGCACGGTGGCAGACATCGATAAGCAGTATCAGGAAATTGCCGCTGGAAAAATGCCATCCGATCCGTTCCTGTGGACAGCGGCCTGGACCCAAATGGACCCGAGCCGTGCACCAGACGGCAAACACACTTTGATTATGGATACCTTTGTGCCTGTGGATTTGGCCAGCGGTGAAAACTGGGAAGATCTTGGTGCAAAGTATTGTCGTGAAAAACTGTTGGGTCAGTTGCGTAATTACACCACCAATATGTCCGACGACAACATCATGGCCGAATACGTTGAAACCGGGCCGAGTCTGGCGCGAGCCAATCTGTGTTTCCACCGAGGTGTGACTACGGGAGGCGAACGAACCCTGGCGCAGATGGGGGCGTTCCGCCCATTCCCGAATTACTCCGATTACCGAGGGCCGTTCAAAAAGTTTTATATGACGGGGCCTTCCTGTCACCCAGGCGGCGGCATCTGTGGTATGGGCACCATTGCAGCAAACGAGATTCTGGCGGATCTCGGTTTGAAGAAAGAAGACGACGATTTTGATTTTTAAGAAAGGGCAGAGACGTGGCGCAGAAAAGAATTGATCCTTATACCGCATTGATTATTCAACCTGAAGTGAATGTGGTAAATGACCGAGAAGGCATTCAACTGAATCTGGATCGTGTAAAAAACATGATTCATTTCGGCGTAGGCTACCACTGGGAAGTCCCGGTAAAGCTGGTGGTCCTGCCGGAGTATTTCTTACAGGGTGTGGGAACGCCAGGTAAGGGCGAAAGCAAAATTGAAGATCAGCTGAAAAAGGCTGTGACAATTCCTGGTCCTGAAATTGACCAGCTGGGTGAAATTGCCAAAGAGTATGGTTTGTATATTTGCGGCGGTGGTGTGGTGGAATCTGTGCCCGAGTTTCCCGATCGTTGGTTTAATACCAACTTTATCGTGGGTCCGAGCGGTGATGTGGTGTTGAAGTACCACAAATGGCACATCAATGCTTCCTTGGGTTTGGGTACCAGCCCGCACGATATTTTTGATGAGTACAGCGAACACTTTGGCGGCGGCATCAAAGACCTGTTCCCTGTGATTGATACCGAAATTGGCAAGCTGGGCACAATGACTTGTCACGATGGTTGTACACCAGAAGTGTCTCGTGCATTGGGTTACAACGGTGCCGAGGTGATTTGTCATCCGGGTGCAATTCAGGAATTTGAAGGGGTTTCTCAGCCTTGGGATTTCTGGCGCTTCACCCGCCGGACGCGTGCCCACGACAATATGTGCTACTTGTTGGGCGCAAACTGGGGCAGTGTGAATTACGACTTTTATCCTAAAGCGTTCTGCCCGGGGCATTCGTTTGCCATTGACTACACCGGCATGATGTTGCGTGAAGCGCCGTACCCGAATGAGCAGGTATTGGCAGTTACCGTAGACATCGAGGCGCTTCGACAATACCGCACGAAAACCAACCACAACTGTTGGATCGATGTGCGCACCGAAGGCTTCCGTGAAATGTACACCAACCCAATTTACCCACCGAATCGTTTTCCTTCCGGCAAGCCGCCGAAGGCACTGGTTGAAAAAATCAGTATCTGCAAGGAAGTGTTTGACGATTTGTATGAGCGCGGTCAGTTCACGCCTCCGGCGGGAATGGAGCCTAAAGATGTCAGTGAGCAACTGCAAAAACGAATTGATTACGCCCAGCAGACAGGGCGTTTGAAAAAGTCCTAGGGTGCGAATATGAAAGTAAAAAGCAAACTGGCGGATATTGATTTTGAATTTGGTCATTTCGAGTACAAAAAAGACCATCTGATTATTCACAGCCATCCGGACCAGAGTATGCAGAGCAGGGTGTATGTCAGCCCTGACGATGTGGTTTCTGCCCTGGGCAAGGCGCTCAAGGTTCCTATGGTGTGGTTGTATATCCTGGCGTTCCCGGTTTTTCTGATCCGGTATCGCCGACGTAAGAGTCAAAAGTTAAAAGCCGCTCAACAGCAGCAGACAAAATAGCAATAGTGCACAGATTTCAAGAGGTTTTATCATGAGTAAGATGACGGGCGGAGAAGCGATTATTAAATCGCTGCGTAAAAACGGTGTGGACACTGTGTTTGCATTACCAGGCGGCCAATTGGATTTCCTGTTTGATGCCATGTACAAAGAAGGCGAGGGTATTCGCCTGATCCACACTCGTCACGAGCAGGCTACTGCCTACATGGCCTATGGCTACGCAAAATCCACCGGTAAAGTAGGTACCTGTGCCGTCGTGCCAGGCCCGGGCTTGTTAAACGCCGCCGGCGCATTGTGTACCGCCTGGTCGAACTATGCACCAGTCCTGTGTATTTCTGGTCAAATTCCGTCGACGGCCATTGGCAAGGGTTATGGTGACCTGCACGAGATTAACGATCAGCTCGGTATGATCAGTCACATCACGAAATGGTCTTCTTCGATTGATCATCCGGCTGAAGCACCGGTTAAAGTGGCGGAAGCGTTCAAACAAATGGCCACTGGCTATCCTCGCCCGGTTGAAATTGAAATGCCGATGGACATTATGGCATTGGAAGCGGAAGTTGCACTGCTGGACGGTGACAGCAGCTATCCCAAACTGCCTGTGGATGAGGATCAGATTGCTGAAGCTCTGAACCTGTTGCAGAACGCCAGCAAGCCGATGATTGTGGTTGGCTCCGGTGCCCTGGGCGCTTACCAGCAGGTACGTGATTTATCCGAAGCACTGCAGATTCCTGTGATGGCCTGCCGCAGCGGTAAGGGCATTGTATCCAGCGACAGCTACCTGAGTGCGAATTTTCCGATGGGGCATCGTTTGTGGGGGGAAACTGACGTCGTCCTGGCCATTGGTACCCGCCTCAACTGGCCTCTGACGATGTGGGGCAAAGACGATAATCTGAACGTTATTCGCGTGGACGTCGACCCGACTCAAATCAGTCGAATCTGTGAGCCGGAGCTTGGAATTGTTGCTGATGCCGGTGATGTTCTGGATGCGCTATTGGCGGCCAATGGTTCGTTTAAAGCCGAAAGTCGTGAAGCGGAACTGAGCGAGTTGAAGCAGCGAGTTGATGCCGAAATTCGCGAGAAAGTTGGTCCGCAAATGCAATACCTGGACGTTATTCGTGAGGAGCTGCCTCGAGACGGAATCTTCGTCGATGAAGTGACTCAGGTTGGTTTTGTGTCCTGGTATGGTTTTCCGGTTTATGAGCCGCGCCAACACATCAGCGCCGGTTACCAGGGGACATTGGGTTACGGTTACGCAACTGCACTTGGTGTGATGGCCGGTAATATGGATAAGAAAGTTATCCAAGTCAGTGGTGATGGCGGCTTTATGTTCACTATGCAGGAGCTCTCTACGGCGGTTCAATACCAATTGCCATTGGTCACTGTCATTTTTAACGACCGCCGCTTCACCAACGTGCAGCGACAACAGAAAGAGTGGTTTGACGGGCGCGTGATTTGTTCAGATCTGCACAATCCAGATTTTGTGAAAATGGCAGAGAGTTTCGGAGCCAATGGTTTCAAAGCCACTTGCCCGGAAACGATGCGCGAAGCGATTCGCCAAGCCTTTGATGCGACAGGTCCATCGATCATTGAAGTTGAGATTAATGAATTCTTCCCGGCGCCTTGGCCATTCTTGATGATGCCTCAGAATCGCCAGTCAGTGTGTTCTTAATATTGCAGGGATATCATTATGAGTAAGCTAAGCCCGGCACCTGGTGTGGCAAAACTGGCGCCTTATAAACAAGGTCAGAGTCAAATCGATGGTGTTGAAAATCCGATAAAGCTGTCGTCGAATGAATCTTCTCATGGGCCGTCTCCGGCGGCCCTGAAAGCCTACGAAGATGTGGCGAAAAATCTGAATCGCTATCCAGATGGCAGTCAGTATGAACTGCGTAAAGCGATTGGCGAGACGTATCAACTGGACCCGAATCGAATAGTGTGTGGTAATGGTTCGGACGAATTGATTCAGTTGATGGTGCGTGCCTATGTTCGCCCAGGTGATGAAGCTTTACTCAGTGAAAATGGTTTTATCATGAGCAATATTCACTGTGTTGCTCAAGGTGCTGAGTTGGTTATCGCTCCGGAAAAAGACTATAAAGTGGATGTTGACGCCCTATTGGCAAGAGTCACGGATAAGACTCGTTTTTGTACCATTGCCAATCCCAATAACCCCACTGGAACCTTTATTGAATCATCCGAGCTGCGACGTCTTCACGCCGGTTTGCCAGAAGACTGCCTGTTGTTGATCGACGATGCCTATGCGGAATATGTGTGGGATGACAATTACGAAGACGGCTCCGCTTTGGTTGATGAGTTCGACAACGTCGTAATGACGAGAACCTTTTCAAAGATTTATGGTTTACCGGCCTTGCGCATTGGCTGGGCGTATTGCCCCGAATCCATCGTCGATGCCAGTGGCCGAATTCGCACGCCATTCAACACCAATGCTTCAGCATTGGCCGCCGCCGCTGCGGCCGTGCGCGATACCGAATTCGTTGCCAAGGTAAAAGCTCACAATAAACAATCGCTGGAACGTATACAGTCGGTGTTGGGCAATTTAGGCATTGAAGTGATTCCCAGCCAAACCAACTTTTATCTGCTCAAATTCCCGCAAAGGAGCGGTAAGAGTGGTGCGGCTGCGGCACAGCATTTGATGTCGCGTGGCATTATTCCCCGCCCGGCAGGCGGGGATGATCAGTACCTGAGAATCAGCGTTGGCCTGGACAGTGAAAACGACGCTGTGCTCACCGCCCTGACAGAATATATGGAGCAATAAATGGCTACTGCGCTACATGTTCTATCTGAGCAGACTGAACAACGTTTGAAACAACCGCAGTCCTCCTGGATTGCTGGACGTTTTATCGAGGGCTCAGCGTCTCAGGCGATCATCAACCCAAGTACTGCTGAGATCATTGCCCAGTTTTCGGCTGCTCAGGAAAAAGATGTAGAAGCAGCGGTTCGCGCGGCGCGGGAGTCCTTTGATCAGGAGAGCTGGACCGGCTTGAGTCCCAGTCAGCGTGGCAAGGTATTGTGGCGCTTGGCTGATTTAATGGAGGAGCAGGGGCGTTTGCTTGCAGAAATGGAAATGCTTAATGCGGGCAAGCCTTATGCAGCTGCCAGCCAGGGCGAAATTCCATTTGCGGCGGACTGTTTTCGATATTTTGCCGGCTGGTGTTCCAAACTTGATGGTGCCAGCAAAAAATTGGCGGGCATGCCTGAGGGTGAGTTTCTCGCATACACCCGCCGCGAGCCGGTGGGTGTGGCGGCCTTAATTGTTCCTTGGAACGGTCCTCTTGTGCAAGCCTGTTGGAAGTTGGCTCCGGCATTGGCTGCGGGTTGCAGCTGTGTGCTCAAGCCCGCAGAAGAAACCCCCTTGACGGTTTTATTCTTGGCAGAGTTGGCCAAGCAAGCAGGCATTCCCGATGGCGTGCTGAATGTTGTTCTGGGTGGCGCTGACATCGGTGCGCAACTGGTCGAACACCCACAGGTTGATAAAGTGTCGTTTACGGGTTCGACCGCCGTGGGTAAACGCATTGTGTCGGCTGCACAGGGCAATCTGAAAAAAGTCAGCCTTGAGCTTGGCGGTAAATCACCCATGATTGTCTTTGCGGATGCCGATTTGGATGCGGCCGCTGCGGGTGTGATCGACGGTATTTTTTCCAATGCCGGCCAAGTCTGCGTTGCTTCATCTCGCCTCTACGTCCATCACGATATTTATTCCGCGTTACTGGAAAAATTGAAAGTCCTCGCGGGGGCGATTGTGCCGGGTGATGTGCGGGATTCAGAAGCCAGTATGGGGCCCCTGATTTCCAAGCGCCACTGTGACAGTGTTATGGCTCACATTGAGAAAGCTCAAGCCCAGGGTGCTTCGCTGCTGTGTGGTGGGCAGCGTTTGAACAAAGCGGGTTACTTTATTGAGCCGACGATCTTTACCGAGCTCAATGAGGATATGGATCTGATTAGAGACGAAGTGTTTGGGCCGGTATTGGCTGTTCAACGCTTCGGTGATGAAGACGATATCGTCGCATTGGCCAATGACAGTGAATACGGCTTGGCGGCGAGTATTTGGACAAAAGACATTTCGCGCGCCCACAAAACCGCAGCAAAAATCAAAGCCGGTTTACTCTGGATCAATTGTCATGGCCTGCCTGATATGGCGGTGCCCTTTGGTGGCTATAAACAATCCGGTTGGGGTCGCGAAAATGGTGAAGAAGCGATTGCGCAATACACTGAGACGAAGTCCGTTATCGTCCGTTTATAAGGCAGCGCTAAGTTAGAGGTAGATATGCAGGAATCATGGCGTTGGTTCGGGCCTGATGACCCGGTCAGTTTGGAAAACATTGTTCAGGCCGGGGCCAGTCATGTGGTCAGTGCCTTGCATCATATTGCTGTTGGCGAAATCTGGCCAATAGAGGATATTCAGGCGCGCAAACAGTTAATTGAAGCGGCTGGCTTGACGTGGAATGTGGTCGAAAGTGTGCCGCTCCACGATGACATAAAACTGGCCCGGCCGGGCGCACAAGCGTATATGGAAGCCTACTGCCAGACGCTGGACAACTTGTCCCGCTGCGGTGTGAATACCGTTTGCTACAACTTTATGCCGGTGGTGGATTGGACGCGAACCAGCTTGCGCTACAAGCTGGATAATGAAAGCTACGCGCTGCATTTTTCCATGGATGCATTTGTGGCTTACGATGTGTATGTGCTGTGCCGAAGGAATGCCCAAGACAGCTATTCAGAGACCCAGCTACGCTCTGCACAGCAATACCTCGATCAAATGTCCGAGGAAGAAGTTGAGCAGCTGGAGAACAACATTATTGCCGGTTTGCCCGGCGGCTCGGATGCCTATGATCGACAAGGTATTTCGGCTCTGATTGAAGAATTTTTGCAAGTCGACGAAAAACAGTACCAGCAAAATTTGTTCAAATTTTTGAAGTACGTCGTTCCTGTTGCTGAACGTCTGGGCGTCAATTTGTGCATTCATCCGGATGATCCGCCGTTTTCCCTGTTTGGATTGCCACGTGTGGTGTCTACCGCAGATGATGTAAGGGCGTTGTTTCAGGCTTCCCCGAGTGAAGCGAATGGCTTAACTCTCTGTGCAGGTTCTTTCGGCTCACGAGCAGACAATGATCTGCCGGCGATGGCAAAGGAATTCGGTCCCCGTATTCACTTTGTGCATCTCAGAAATGTACAACGCGATGAAGACGGCTCGTTTTATGAGTCTGAACATCTAAAAGGCGACAATGATATGTACGCCCTGGCGAAAGTCCTTTTGGAAGAGGAACAAACCCGCCGAGCTGCGGGGCGTCAGGATTGTGAGATCGCGATGAGACCGGATCACGGTCATTTACTGGGCGATGATGTTCATAAAAAAACCAATCCAGGGTATTCCATGCTCGGCCGAATGAAGGGCCTGGCGGAATTGCGTGGGTTGATTTATGGCCTGAAGCGCAGTATGAGTGAACAGTAATGACATCGACTATGGCGACGGATTCCCTCTGGCAAGAAGTGCTTAACCCACAGGCCCGCATCGCGGTGATTGGCGAGTGTATGCTGGAATTGTCTATGGACGATTCACTGGCGACGCCTCAGGCTCTGTCGGCGACGGTTTCTTATGGCGGTGATACCTTGAATACCGCGATCTATATGTCTCGCCTTGGCTTGAATGTGGATTATGTCACCGCGCTGGGGGATGATTCCTACAGTGAGTGGATGATTCGACAGTGGCAACGGGAAGGCATTGCTTGTGGCCTGGTGCATCGATACCGAGCCAGTCTGCCAGGCTTGTACGCGATTGAAAATGATGAGTCTGGCGAGCGCTATTTTCATTACTGGCGCAGCCAAGCGCCCGTCAAGCAACTGTTGGCAACAGCAGAACGCCGTGAAGCTTTGTTTGCTGAATTGCGGAGCTACGATGTGATCTATTTCAGCGGCATCAGCTTGTCCTTGTTCAAAGACCATGAGCTGGATGCTTTGTTTGCGTTTTTGAAAACCTATTGTGATCGAGGTGGTGTGCTGGCCTTTGACAGCAATTTTCGACCGAAACAATGGCCTGAGTTTGAACGCGCTCGGCACTGGTTCTCGAAGGCCTATCAGTTGTCTCGTATCGCCTTGCCCACACTGGACGATGAATTGTGTCTTTACCCCAAGCAGAGCAGCGATGGGGCAATTGAACGTTTGAAGCTTGGAAAACGTAAAGAGTTGATCATCAAAAA
Source organism: Pseudoteredinibacter isoporae (assembly GCF_040372805.1). Classification (GTDB taxonomy): domain Bacteria; phylum Pseudomonadota; class Gammaproteobacteria; order Pseudomonadales; family Cellvibrionaceae; genus Pseudoteredinibacter; species Pseudoteredinibacter isoporae_A. The sequence continues at coordinate 17,285 of NZ_BAABWJ010000003.1, read as the reverse complement.
GGGCGCCGAAGGTTGTTTGGCCTTGTGGTTGGATCAGTGTCGAGATTGCCCAATTGACGAAACCGTCTCCTTAGTGGATACCACGGCGGCGGGCGATTCGTTTAATGCTGCGTATATTGCCGCGCGTTGCCAGGGCCAGGACCCTGTTCAAGCCTGTAAAGCCGCGCAGAAGCTGGCTGCTCAGGTGGTTCAACACAAAGGTGCGATTCTTCCTTTGGATAAAATGCCAGGGTGAATTGGCGATGAAAGAAAGTTTTGAGTTTATTCGAAAATTAAATCAGCAGGCGATTGCTGAACGTGGTAACCGGGACATTTCGTTGACAGCGCTGTCGGGCACAGAAGAACTGTTTTTCCGGGAACCGTCGTTGGCGAGAATCATGGCCATGAGCGAATTGCTGAACTGGTCGCCCACTGAATTAAGTGATCATTTAATGGATTGCATGTTGGCAGACGCTCATAATGGTTTTCTCGCATCTTATGACAATCCAGATGATCGCGCCCGTGATGATGAACTCCTGAAATCCAGAGTGCGCCATTGGCGCGAGATACTTAATAATAACAACTCGAGGCAATTATGAGTCTTATCCCTGCTGATAATGTAATGGCCCTGTATGCTGTCCTACTTGGTTTGGCGTGTCTGGGATTCTGGATCGACACATTGGAGATAGGGCGAAAGATCTCAGGCGTGGTCTGGGTATTGCTGGCGGCTATGCTGCTGTCGAATTTCCATATTATTCCTTTTCAATCCTCGAGCTATGACTTTGTCGGTTCGAGTCTGGTGCCTTTGGCCATTCCCTTGCTGCTGTTCAAAAGTAATCTGCGACGTATCTTCAAAGACAGTGGTCGAGTGATGTTGGCTTTTTTTGTCGCCGCATGTGCAACCACGGTAGCCGCTATTGTGGGCTTTATGTTCTTTAATCTTGGCGACATCGGAGCCAAGGTGGCCGGCGTTTACAGCGGTGGATTTATTGGTGGCGCCGTTAATTTCCTGGCGGTTTCCAAAGTGGTTGGCATGAGTGAGTCTGAGTTTAGCACGGCTATCAGTGCCAGCAGTATTGTGAGCATGCTGGCCTTAATGTTGCTGCTGGCCATTCCTTCTGTGAAATGGGTGCTCCGGTTCTTCAAGGATACTGCTGACGTCAGTCATACAGAAGACAGTGAATTTTCCAGCGAAGGTAACGTGGCCGCGTTGAAACTGTCTCATATATCAGGGGCATTGGCGCTCAGTTTTGGGATATGTGCCTTGTCGAATTTTCTGGCTCAGTGGTTTTCGGCTGAACAATACAGTTTCTTAATTATCACGATCTTCAGTCTGGCGATTGCCAATATTTTTCCCAAAACCATGGCGGAATTGGAAGGTGAGTTTGAAGCCGGATTGTTGTTGATGTATCTGTTCTTCGCAGTGGCCGGTGCCGGCACGGATATGTCTTCCTTCTTGGGTGTGGCGATTACGTTGTTCTTCTACGGCATGTTCATTATTTTTGGCCATCTGTTGATCACTCTGATTGTTTGTCGCGTATTGGGCTTCAACCTTCAAGAAACTCTGGTGGCCTCCGCAGCAGCGTTAGTTGGACCTGCGGTGACAGCGGCCATCGCCATTTCCAAAGGCTGGCGCGACTTGGTCACCCCAGGAATCATGTGCGGAATATTTGGCTACGCTATTGCCACCTTTATCGGAGTCGCGATCAGTAACTTCCTGGCATAAACAGCACCGTTCAAATTTTAAATCGTACTGTAGAAGTAGAGGTAAAACATGCGAGTAGCCATTAACGGCTTTGGTCGAATCGGCCGGAGTGTCTGTCGGGCGTATTTTGAGTCGGAGCTGTCGGAAGCGCTGGAATTGGTCGCCATCAATGACTTGGGTGATGCAGAGATGAATGCGCACCTGTTTCAGTATGATTCTGTGCACGGCTCATTCAATGGTGACGTTCAGGTAGAGGGCAATGCCCTGATTGTCGACGGTAAGGCTGTGCGTTTGTTGCAGCAAGCCAACGCTGAAGCCTTGCCCTGGAAAGATTTGGGCGTCGATCTGGTGTTGGAATGTAGCGGGCGATTTACCCGGCGGGAACTCGCTGAACAGCACATTCGTTCTGGTGCTAAGAAAGTTCTGATTTCGGCCCCAGCCGATGGAGTGGATCGTACGGTGGTATTCGGAGTGAATGACCATGAGTTGAGTGTAGGCGATACCATTATTTCCAATGCGTCTTGCACCACCAATTGCCTGGCGCCCATCGCTAAGCATTTGCACGAGGTGATTGGAATAGAAGATGGTTTAATGACGACCATTCACGCTTATACCAACGATCAAAATGTGCAGGACAGTTATCACAACGATCCATATCGAGCGAGAGCCGCCGCACTGTCATTGATTCCCAGCAAAACCGGAGCGGCCAAGGCGGTAAGCCATGTGTTGCCTGAGTTGACGGGTAAGTTGGACGGTATGGCGGTAAGAGTGCCAGTGGCAAATGTATCGCTGGTTGATCTCTCGTTTCTACCCAGCCGTGATACAACGGTCGAAGAAGTGAATGCGACAATCAGAGCAGCGGCTCAGAGTCATCCTGATATTCTGGGCTATAATGATCGGCCGTTGGTTTCCTGCGATTTTAACCATTCGAGTTTGTCGTCCTGCTTTGATGCGGGGCAAACCAAAGTCAGCAACAGCATGGTGAAAGTGTTAGCTTGGTACGACAACGAGTGGGGCTTCTCCAATCGGATGCTGGATGTCTCAATGAAGATTAAAAGTCTGCTCTAGTGTCTGTTGAATCACTTCTGAGTCAGGCACCTCCCTGTGCCCGACTCATTTTCCAGAATGTGTCTGGATTGTTCTTTTAAGCCTTTGACTCGTTCGCTTACTGCTCCTGCTTGGCTCGGGTCTTCGCCAGAATAAAATCGCTGTGACTCAGGTGCACAAGGTCAGCAATTTTACGGACCATATACTCTTCGTATTTATCCAGATTGCCGTCAGCGTAAGCGATTTGCCACATATATTGCACAAGATCGCGCTTTTGTATGGGGCTGTAATGCTGGTTCAGCAACGAGGTGAATTGATGAATCGAGGTCGCGTCACCTTGTTCGGCTCTGGCTTGTTCGATAATGCTGTCCAGCTTGGGCTGAGAAATACCCATTTTACCGTTCAGTATTTTTTCCAACGCGGTTAATTCATCTTCACAAAAGTGCTCATCTGACACGGCAATTTCAATCAGCAGCGCCGCAGCGGCTAAGTGCAGTTTGTCTTCTGCACTGATTTCTGCGGTGGCTTCACTCGAGCTTTCAAACAGTTCTTTAAAAAAATCAAACATAATAGCTGCTTTCTGTAGGGGTTATTTTTGCGCCAGCAAAGCCTCCAGCTTTTCCTGATCCAGGATAAAGTTGCGAATACCTTCGGCGAGCTTCTCTGTTGCCATCGCATCCTGATTGCTCTCAAAGCGGAATTGGGCTTCGCTCAGAGCCGGCTCTTTGTCCAACGTGTTTTGGTGATCGTCTATTAGACGACGTTCCAGAGCAGAATGATCCTGGCTGAGCGATTCCAACAACCCTGGGCTGATCGTCAGTCGATCACAGCCAGCGAGTTCTTCAATTTCCAGGGTGTTCCTGAAGCTGGCGCCCATGACGATCGTACCGTAGCCATGTTGCTTATAGTAATTGTAGATGCGGCTAACGGACTGAACGCCGGGATCGTTGGCTCCGTTGAAGTCCTGATCCGGATTCTGCTGCTTATACCAATCCAAGATGCGGCCGACAAAGGGAGAAATCAAGGTTACGCCAGCATCAGCACAGGCTCGGGCTTGGGCAAAGCTGAAGAGCAGGGTGAGGTTGCACTGGATGCCTTCGGCCTCGAGTTCCCGTGCGGCCTGAATGCCTTCCCAGGTAGATGCAATTTTGATCAGCACCCGATCCGGATTTACATCGAATTTCGCGTACTGTTCAATCAGTTGTTTGGCCTTGCTGACGGTGGCTTGGCGATCAAAGGACAAGCGGGCATCCACTTCGGTGGAAATTCGACCCGGAATGATTTTCAGGATTTCTTTGCCCAGGCTGACCGCCAGATAGTCTGCCGCAGCTTGGGGTGAGTGCGTGGCGGCAACCGCAGCGTTAATCAGTTCTTGATACTGTTCCAGTTGGGCCGCTTTGTAGACCAGTGAAGGGTTGGTGGTGGCGTCCAGGGGTTGATATTTGGCGATGGCTTCAATATCTCCGGTATCGGCCACCACGTCGGTCATGCTTTTCAGTTGTTCGAGTTTGCTCGTGCTCATGGCGTGCAGGTTCCTTGCTATGGTGTTGCTGTGTTGCCGTATCGGGCAATCATTAATAACAGATTGCCCGATACTACCATAGCTTTAGGGACAGAAACCTGTCAGTTGACTTGAGCGTGCCCCGGGTTATACCAAACCGCCGAGCTGTAGGCGCGTTCCTGAATCAGCTCCGGAAAGCCCTTGGCTTCAATCTGCAGAGACTGGGCGTCCATTGCCGAGTGTCGCATACTGGGTGTTTGCAAGACGCGCAGATAGTAAAAGGCTTTTTGTTGAGCATCGAAATCCGGGTCTTGCCAATAGCTCAGCAGTTCACTGGCGCCGTCGACATTGCTTTGGATCTCTCCGCTGTTTGAGAGAGTGGCCTGGGCTTTGGCGAGCTGACCACGATCAGGGAGCTCGCGATTATCCGAAGCGGCCACGGTGTATATACGCTCATGATGCTGGCCTTCCGCATCCAGCCAACCCTTAATCACTTCGATACGTTCGAGGGGGTTGGATTTGGGGTCCATGGTTGCACGAATGATGAAGCGCGGTGCCTTGCCGGGCTCAGCCTGATACAAATCGCCGCCCATCGGAACACCGCCTTGATAACCTCGCTCGGCAAAGTTTTCAGCGTGCACATCTGTTTCATTAAAATCCCAACCGGCAAAAAAGCGAACGCTGATGCGTGGCCCGGTGCTGGCGTAAACTTCTTTTCGGCGCATGGCCTGGAAGATGCCCTGGCGATCATTGCTGTCAGCCCAAACGGCGGCGAGACCTTGAGCGGCCATATCCCAACCTTTGGGGCCGCCGTCACTGGAAAAGGCACCACCAATTTTATTGCCGGGAATGGAATCGTAAGCCATTTTGCCCCAGAAGTTTTCCTCTTCTGCGGAAGACAAACCGGTGTGGGCATCAGTGGAGCCAATGACTCCAAACTTATACGGGTTCACGCCGGTTTTGTTTTCAAGGGTCAAGCCGCGGCCCAGCGCTGTACGCACATAATCTCCGGGGCGAGCTTGATATTGTTCATCACCGGTTTGCAGATAATAGTCAAACGGTTCAAACCCCGCGAACTGGTCTTCGGGCGACAAGCTGGGGTGAGCTTCGGAATCCCCTTTAATTTGGGTGATTTCAACAATGGGTTCCCAGCGCATGCGTGTGCGTGCGTAATCCGCGGTGATGTCTTCACGGCGCAGAGTTTTCTCATCGAACATATAGCCCTTTGAGATATTAGAGTTATGGGGAATGGCGATAAACTCGCTGCCGGTTTCCTGTTGGGTTTTTTCCAGCCAGGCCCACAAATCTTCCGGGTAGGGGCTGTCGATAAAACTGAAGGGTTGATATTGTTTGGCCTGTTCTCCACTGCTAGGGCTCAACACGATTCGGTGAATATTGGCGCCAGCGGGAATCGAGCTCCATTCCCAACCCATAAAGGTGGTGAACTTTCCCGGTTGGTTATGGCGTTCGGCGGAGTCCACAATCGCATGCCAGGTTCGCTGCTCCACTGCACTGGTATCACCCAAGACATCGTTCGGTTCTGGGTTGCCCGGATCCAGTACGGGATCTTTACCGGGGTAATGCAATTTTTTCGGTAGGGCATCGAGAAATAATTCGGCACCGCTGCCATCTTCCATAGCGTTGCGGATGACTTCAATGGAGAACCAGCGTTTCAGGTTGTCCCACCAGCCCAGCTCACCCAGTCCACCTTCTTCTTCGGTAATGTGTTTCAGCACGCCCATCACTTCGGCGTGATCGGAGACCACTAGAAAATCCAGTGGGGTATTAATGCGGATGCGCGCTTTGGTGTAAGGGTGCACAACCCACTGTCCTTTTGCCCAACGATAGGCTGTATCGGGGTCTGCAGATTTGTTTTGATTCAGATACGCGTCGAAGGAATAGGAACTGTGAAGGTGGGTATCGCCCCAGAGCAGTTCTCTTTCTGAATTGGCCTGGGAGGGTGTCGCCAAAGCCAAGCTGCTGGCGACTACGGCTAATGACAGAAAGTTATGCCTGGAGACAGGCCAGGTTATAACTTTGGAGAGTGTTTTCATGGTGGCACCATTTATTGTTGTTATGTCAGGGTGCCAATATGCCTCGATTCCTACTCGATGTTAATGGGGGGAATTGACAGCTCGCGCCTGAACAGGCGCGATGCGTGAAAATGAGGGGGAGAGCAGAAGTTAAGAAGCGGTCTGAGCGTCTTCCCAGCGCTGCAATTGTTCCTGAGTGTCGCGATCCCAAGGATGAAAGCCGTCGCGGTAGTACTCTTTCCACAGAGGGTAAATTAAACGTAAGACACCTTTTTTACCGAACAGAAAGCCCATGCCCTGCCACCAGATTTTCATATTCCACAGCTGACCATTGCGTTTCAACATGTGCACGAGATGCACAAATATATCCAGAAGCAGGAAGAAGGTCGCTCGTTTAAGGCTCTTTTTACGCATTTTTTCATCGCCGCCCACTGCTCTGAATACGTCAAAGGCGACCGCTTTATGTTCCATCTCTTCTACCGCGTGCCAGTCCCACAATTCGCGCATGGTGGCTTCGGTTTCTTGAGCCATGGTGCTTTCCGGGTCGAGTGCCCACTCAGCCATGATCGCGGTGATGTGTTCTAAGGCCGCTGTAATAGAAAGCAATTCTAACGGCGTGTACATTTTCTCGCTGAGTGCCAACTTCTTCTTCAGGCGGTTTTCCATGTACTCTAAATCGTAGCCCCGTTGCTTACACAGGCTTTGGTTGTAACGCTCATGTTCACGACGATGCACGTTTTCCTGGCCGCAGAAACCACGAATTTCTTGTGTTAATTTGGGATCGTCAATCTCACCGGCGAAGTGGCGTACGCTATCGATAAAAAATTTCTCGCCCAGCGGAAAGGTGATTGACATGGCGTTGAACCAGGCCGTCTTAAAAGGGTGGCCGCCGTACCAATCACGACTGAGGCAGTCGGCGATTTCATGTTCGCGATTGCGGGGGTGGATATCCACATGCTCGGGCGTACGTGATTGTTGGCTCATAGGTATCTCGGCTGTTGTTATGGGTTGACCCTCGCGCAGCCGTTTAACGAGCTGAGCTTAGAATAAAGTATAGACAGCCGTACAATAATGTGTGGGGTTATATTCGATCATATGTGGGGTTATTTTCAGTCAACATGAGCCAATAGTTACTGTATAGTGGGGGTTCAACCTCATTGTTTGGGCTCACCATGTTTGATGATGTTCAAGAAACCTTTGCGATCGTCATGTCGGAATTGGGGGTCAATATTCCCGCTTTGGCCCGTGAACGGGGCTTAGTTCTTGGGCGCATTATCGACAATGAACTGCGCGAGCAGTTGATGGATATCGCCATAGAAGCTGCACCCATACCGGGTTTGGGGCTTGAGGTTGGGCATCGTATTGGTTTGGATCGTCTGGGGGTGTTTGGCTATGCCTTGATGAACAGTCCTACCGCGGAAGCCGCGTTGAACTTGCTCTTGCAATACCAAAGAGCCTTGATGCCGCACGTGTCCATTTCCTTGCTGCCCAGTGGCGAAAACTTCGCTCTGGTGTGTCATGCCAAACATTTAAGCAGTCGCCACGAACGATTTAATGTGGAGTCGTTGTTTGTGACCGTGCGCAACTGTACTGAGAGTCTTTTCCCTGGGGCAGCGGCCGCACAGTCTTATTGCTTTGATTATCCTGCGCCTTCTTATGCTGCGCGCTACCGGGAGTTATTGGGTGAACACATTGAGTTCTCAGCGCCAAACAATGCCATTTTAATCAATCGGGAATTGCTATCGCGAAACATTGAACAAGCCGATCCGGTGAATGAGGCGCTGTATCGCCAACAATGCGATGAGCTGTCTAGGCAATTGGGCGATAAATCGCTGATCTCGGCGCGTGTTCAGCAGATTCTATTGCGTAAGCGTGGGCAATATCTAAGTGCCCCGGAAGTGGCATTGCGTTTGAATATGAGCGAAAGCAGCTTGCGCCGAAAGCTGCGAGCAGAGGGGAGCAGCTTCCAGCAGCTATTAGACAGTTTGCGTTTGCATCTTGCACAACAGTATCTGAGTAAAACCCGTTTAAGTATCGCAGAAGTTGGACGTCTTACCGGCTTTGATGATGTTGCTAATTTCCGCAAAGCGTTTATTCGTTGGAGCGGCATCACACCATCGACGTGGCGAGACAGGGCTGCAGGCTCGCCAAAAAACGGCGAGCGTTGAGTTCCCTATGAGCCTTCCCAATTTACGTTTTATTTAAACTGTGCAGCGCATCCATAAAATAGGTTTCGGTCATATCCCAAACCTGATGCAGCCAATCCGGCTCGGAAATGAAAAACGCGTTTACCGTTTTATCTTGAATGCGTCGGCGTTCTTTTTCGTCGCATTCTGGATTGTTATGCAGCCAGTTGGCTTCGATTAACGTGCCAAGCATTGCTTCAATTGGAATGGTGCCGAATTCTAGCGCCACGCAGAGCGCGTCAGGATTGACGGCCAGTAAACCACAACACAGTGGGCCGCTGATGCTGGGCGTTGAGCTATCTTTTGCGCCGGGCGCAATCAATCGTCCGCTGATGAAGGTTTGGCTGGCGCGTTGAACATGTTCTGGGCTGCCGGTGTAAATCAACTCGCAGGCACCTCGTGGACCAAGGCCGGTGTGGAAGTCGAGGTGCACCAGATTCACATTGGCCTGACAGTGTTTTTTGCAAACATCTGTCCACACTTTATTGGACCAACAGGAAGCATAGCCGCCGAAGTAGGGGTCTTGTGGACTGAAATATTGGCCTTGTGTCATCAGGGTTTGAAATCGTTCGGCGCCATAATTCGCGATATAGCGTTCAATGCGTTGCAAGCAGCGATTTAAATCCGTGCCTGTCCAATCGGCGGGGTAGGCTTGTTCCCGAAACAAACGTTGTTCATCTGAAGTGTTTTGGGCTTGTGAAAAATCCACAAAGTTTCGGTTTAAATCGATATTGTTTTCATTGTTGCGGCTGTAATGTGAACAGCCATAAGGGTTCAGCGTGTGCACAAAAATAATCTGCAAATCTTGGAGATCAATTTGGGGTACCAAGTTTTGCATGATGAGAATTTGCATAGCCGAACCACAATACGCTTCGACACCGTGCACACCCGAAGACAGTAAGATCTTCCGGCTTGCGGAATCGGGGCCCAGTCGTGCCACATCACAATACAGCGCTTCTCCTGCAATACCAACAACCCGTTCATTCAGGTAATGATCAATATGACAGCCAATCGCTTGGGCAGTATCTAAAAAGAGTGCGCGTGCCCCGCTGTAATTGGATCTGCAAGCGCGGCCCAATGGGCCGGAAATCTGACGAAAAGTCATTCTTCTTCCTTTTTGTGAGGCGCTGCACCCTCAGTTGTTTTTCAGTGTGCCGCGCTAGGGTTCAAATTGTTCGTTCGCATTCAAGAGCTTGTCGAGAATTTCAAACAGTTTAGTTTTCTCGCCTGCGTCCAATGCCCGGTCCAAATGTTGGCCATAGTGTTCCAGTACTGAAAACTCCACTTGGGCGTAGTCCCGGCCTTTCTCCGTCAGCACGGCAATTTTGCTGCGCTGATTACTTTCCTGGCGCTCATTAGTCAGCAGACCTTTTTTGGCCAAGCTGGACAAGGCTCGTGTCACCATCGCTCGATCGAAGCCATATTCCTCGGCAACGGCCGAGGGTTGCATGGGTCCCTTCGAGGCGAGCAACACCAGAATGCGAAACTCCGTTTGAGAGAGTTCGGCAATCGCGCGGGCACCTTCGGCACTTTCCGGGCGCAACGATGCGTGCATCTTGGTTTGCGCCACCACCAATCTAAAGGGAATGTAGTCATGGATATCGAATGCTATTGCAGGCTTGCTCATCGTATTCAGGGTCTCTTTCGGTCAGTTGCTTATCATGCTGTTGGCTTGTTTGCCTATTCAGCCATTTCTTACGTCCTGAATAAATTGTCCACGTTAGATTGACAAAGTCAATTATTTGATTAATGATTGACTTTGTCAACTGTTGTAAGGGCAGTTCAACTACAATCATTGAGAACGAGAAGAGGCGTTGACAACAATGCTAATAAATAAAAATGCTTTGAAACCATATGCTTTATCAATCGCGATCACTGGCCTGGGCTGGCCACTGTCAGCGCTGGCCCAAATCGGTACTGCTTCCCAAGCAAATGCCGATTTGGAAGAGGTCGTCGTGACCGCACGTAAACGCCAAGAATCACTGCAGGACGTCCCGCTCTCTATACAAGCGTATAGCGGTGATGACTTGGCTTTAGGCGGTGTCGACAATGTTGAAAACCTTGTTGGTAAAACGCCGAACCTATCTCTCAGCTCAAATCTGCTTTCCCCTGGTAACGATTTTCTGAACATTGTGATACGCGGTGTGGGTTCTCAGAGTGCCGGTGCACCTGCGGTGGGAACCTTTGTAGACGGTGCATTTGTGCCTTCCCTGGCCTTTGATATTGGCTTTCTCGATGTTGAGCGAGTTGAAGTATTACGTGGGCCACAGGGCACGCTTTTTGGTCGAAACACACAGGGCGGTGCTTTGAATATCGTGGTGCGACGCCCGGATGAAGAATTTCGTGGCCGTGTTGCACTGACCTATGATGAGTTCGATACCGTGCGTGCTCAAACGGCATTTTCAGGACAGTTGGCCGAGGATTTCTTTGCCAGTATTGCAGCGGATATGTCGCGCACCGATGGTTTTCTGGAAAACCCGGTGGCCGCCCAAGCGGCTGGCGGCAATCAGCGTGGCCGCAGTGTTCCGGCTGATGATGAAAGCAAATATTCCTGGCGAACTGCTTTCCGCTATACCCCAAGTGATGATCTGGAAGTGAATTTGAGTATTGATAAATCCTATCGTCGTGGTTTGGATGGTTTGCCAGGTGTGCCACGCGGAACACAGGATTATATTGTTCGCAGTGATTTTCAAATTGATGCGGAATACGATAACTACGGTGCAGCATTGAATATTGATTATGTAATGGGGGATGTCGAACTGACTTCCATTACCGCGTATCGTAAAGTGAATTCCTCTTTGCCTTTCGATTTTGACGGCTCCCCGGAACGAGGGCCAAACTTCCAGGACATCCGCAGTGCTCAAGAGCTATTGTCTCAGGAATTTCGTTTTGCCGGTGACTGGGGCGACAATATTAATTGGTTGGCGGGTGTCTATGCGTTCAGAGAAAAGCAACTGTCCGATCGCTATATCCAGTTTGGCGACCTCGACTTATTGGGCGGCAGTCAGTTATTGGTGGACGCTCAAATCCAAAACCTGGACCGCAGTGGTTACGCGGTCTTCGCGGACGTGATTTGGAACCCGAACGAATGGTTGGAATTAGGGTTTGGCGCTCGTTTTGCCAAAGAAACCGTAAAGTCCCAAGCTGAATTGGATTTTGTATTGCGACAAAACGGAGTTGATTTGGCCACTGTGGTGAGTTCGCCGTCTGGCAAGTTGGATGATGACAATGTTTCCCCCACTGTGTCGGCGCGAATTAAATTGAATGATGATGTGAGTGTTTACAGCCGTTATGCAAGAGGTTTTCGTGCCGGTGGCTTCCCCCTTGCGCCCGCCAGCCCAATTTCCAACTCCGGGTTTAATTCTGAAATTTCCGATAATTATGAGCTGGGTATTAAAGGTAATCTCTTTGATGGTCAGATTGATTTCGACTTGGCACTATTTCGCATTGACGTCAGTGATCAACAATTAACAACGATCGTCTTTTTCAATGGCGATCCTAATTTACCCGTTGCCGCCGTGGGCAATGCCGGTGAAAGTCGCTCAGAAGGTGCAGAACTGAATATTAACTGGCGCCTCAACGACTCTTTTGAGCTGACGGCCAGTGCGGGTTATACCGATGCGGCTTATACCAACTATATTGATACCATTGGGGAAGACCGTTCCGGAGAACGTTTCCCCTATGTGCCTAAGGTAAATGCCCTGATCGGTGCTAACTGGTCATTTGATATTGCCAATGAGACGGAATTGGAGCTGAGTGCTCAGTATCGCTATGTGGGTGATATCTTGTCGGGCAGTGGTGTTGACATTGATTTGCAGTTCCCGGTCGATTCTTACAATGTTCTCGATTTGCGAGCCTCTGTGTATAAAGACGATTGGCGTGTAGACTTCTTCGTGGACAATGTGGCAGACAAGTTTGTCGAAACGCGGGTGTTTAACAGCTTTTTCTTCAATGAGCCTCGTCCGTTTTCGGTTGTTTTACCACCGCGAAAAGCCGGTGTAAGATTCACCTATAACTTCTAAATCATCTTATGGCGATGGCGGTTCTGCTGTGCTGGCACGTTCAAGTGGGCACGTCGGTACGGCAGATGTTTCGAATATTCAGTTTAACAATGTGATTTTTAAGTTGTGGATTTATGACTTTGACTTTAATCGACCAATTCAGTTTGGCGTCTTCTGAACTGGAAATCAAAGAAGGGTGCATACACTATTACACATCCTTCCATGCTGGCCTGCATGAACCTTATTTGTTGTTGATTCCCGGTTGGGCCGGGCCTGCTGAAATGTGGCAGCGACAGCTCAATACCTTATGTGGCCGCTTCAATATTATCATCATGGATTATCCCGGATTTGGTCGCTCTCAATTTTCGCAAGCAAATGAGAAGAGCTTTCTGAAAAACTGTCGGCTTGATACCCAGGCCGAATATGTGAACGGTATTTTGGCAAAAGAAGGCATCAGTGATTGCGTCGCGATTGGGCACTCCATCGGCGGCGCTCTGGCCCTGACGGCGGCAAACCAAACTAATTCCTGCATTCGGGCTGTCATTGGTGCTGATTCTTTTACCTATATGAATTTGTATCCGAAGGCTAACGTGGAAGCGGCTCAAGCGATTAAACACAGCATTCTCAATGGCTTTGATGCAACCTTGGAAGGTTTGATGGATGAGTATTTTCCTTCTGGTAGTGATCCGGAATTGCGTGCATGGGTCACTGCCGCGATGTCTCGAGCCGACCCTCTAGCTGGAGGTGCGATTCTAGAAAACTTTATGCTCTGGAGTTTGAGTGAGCAGCTGAAAGAGTTTCGAGGTAAAGTCATCGCAATAGCTGCAAAAAAAAGCTATGTGGAAAGCGATTTTCTTCCCGAGTATGGGAAGAAAATCGAAGTGCATTGTGTTGAAAAAGCTGGTCATTTCCTGATGCTGGATCAGGCTGAATCTTTCAATCATAAACTGCTGCAGGTACTGAATCGTTTTCACTGAACCGTCCCGATTGAAAGATTCAGTGAAAACGCCAAGCTTATAGTGCGGATCAATCGAGTTGGGGGCTTGCGATAATCAGCGAATAAACTCCGCCGCCGCTTCCAACACATCCATGCCGGCGCCGGACTTATGAATATTTTCACTAATGTGTCGCCGGAACTGGCGGGCGCCAGCTTGCCCCTGAAACAAGCCGAGAACATGGCGGCTCATGAAATGCAGCTTTTGTCCTAAGGCGTGTTGTTCTCGGCAGTATTCCAGGTATTGCTGATAAATCGACATGCGATCCGGAATGGTGTGGTCGTCGCCATAGATGCGCTGATCGACCTCAGCCAGAAGGTAAGGGTTGCTGTAGGCTTCCCGGCCCACCATCACGCCATCCACTTCCTGCAGCTGCTGTTCACAGTCGTCCAGATTTTTAAGGCCACCGTTAATAATAATTTCCAGCTCGGGGTATTCCAGTTTAAGTTGGTGCACTAAAGGGTAGCGCAGAGGTGGAACTTCACGATTCTCCTTCGGGCTCAAACCTTTTAACCAGGCCTTGCGTGCATGAACAATAAACGTTTTGCAGCCTGTTTCGGCAACAGCCTCAACAAAGCGGCACATATCTGCATAGTCTTCCATATCGTCGATACCGATACGGTGCTTGATGGTGACATCAATCGAACAGGCGTCCTGCATGGCTTTAATACAATCCGCCACTAAGGCTGGTTCGGCCATTAGAATCGCTCCAATCTTGCCTTCCTGCACCCGGTCACTGGGGCAGCCACAATTCAGGTTCACCTCATCGTAACCCCAATCCTCGGCTAGCTTGGCACAATGGCCCAGGTCCGCAGGTGAGGATCCGCCCAACTGCAAAGCAATGGGGTGTTCAACCTCGTTATAGCCCAAATGCCGCTCATGCTGCCCACCATGCAATAGGGCAGCCGTCGTGACCATCTCGCTATAAACCACAGAGTGCTGACTGATCAGGCGCCAAAGATAACGACAATGGCGATCAGACCAGTCCATCATAGGTGCTAAAGTAAACCTTCGATTCACTGGAGCCCTTGCTACATCTATGTTTCCGGTTGATTTGTAAGGATTTTTCAACAACTTATTTTGACCCGTTTTAAACTGATTTTTCACTATTTTTCAATATTCGGTGCTACCAAACCTCTGGTAGCACCGCAGAGGAGAATTATGGCGACAATTACAAAGCGTAAACGCAAAGATGGTATGAAGTACTCTGCGCAAATTCGTATAAAGCGTAATGGTAAAGTAGTTCATACAGAAACCGAAACATTTGATAAGAAATCGCTAGCAAAGGACTGGGCTGCGCGGCGAGAATCCGAGTTGAAGAGTCCAGGTGCCCTAGAGCAGATACAGCATAAAGATGTAACGGTCGGCCAAGTGCTTGAATGGTACCGTGATGATTTTGATGGTAAATCCAAGTTTGGCAGATCAAAACTTAGTCATATAGATTTCTTGATTAAGCATCATTCTCTGTCAAAGCTAGATGCCATCCAGGTGAAATCCAGCCAGCCTGTTCTCATATAAGCGAGCGTCGTCGGTTAGGAGCGGGTGCGTCGACAGTGAACAACGATATTATTTGGCTTCGGAATGCATTCCGAGCTGTGCGAATAGCTCGAAACATTCCACTGGATCTACAAGTTATTGATGACGCTAGCTTCCTGTGCCGAAAGGAAAAGTTAATCTCAAAGTCCACTCAACGCAACGTACTCGACGCCCATCATTAAAGGAGTTAAATAATCTTATGGGGTGTTTTGACGATCGTGATGTCCGTGCCAGCATACCAATGGTGGAAGTGGTTCTTTTTGCTCTATTTTCAAGTCGACGTCAAGACGAGATTTGTCGAATTCGGTGGGTAGATCTAGATGAAGAAAATCAAAGGGTATTGGTTCGAGATATGAAACATCCTGTAAACCTCCCCTAATTAGTGACAATCTAAATTAGAGTTTTCCGGTTCATGTTTGGCCAGATATTCCCAAGGTGTCAGATCGCCGAGAGAATCGTGAGGCCGTTCTTCATTGTATTCCCTGATCCAGTTTTCCGTTAACTCTCGCACTTCGTTCAACGTGCGAAACACGTACATATTTAGAATCTCATCGCGGTAGGTTCGATTGAATCGCTCGACATAAGAGTTCTGTGTCGGTTTGCCAGGTTTAATAAACTCAAGCTCGACTCCATGATCCTCTGCCCATTCCGCCAATGCTGTTGAGATAAATTCCGGGCCATTATCCATTCTCAGCTTGTTAGGGTAGCCCCTCCACGCTACGGTACGTTCTAACACCCTGATGACTCTGGGGGCCGGCAAGTTCAGATCAATCTCGATAGCCAAGGCTTCTCGATTGAAGTCGTCGACCAAGTTAAATGTCCGGAAGCGGCGACCACAGAACAAACTGTCACTCATAAAATCCATAGACCAACAGTGGTTGGCCTGAGCGGGCACAGATAACGGCTCTGGGTTACGACTGGGCAACCGCTTCTTGCCTCTACGGCGCTTGTTTAAATTCAATTCGCAGTACAACCGGTGAACCCGCTTGTGATTCCACGTATACCCCCAGCGCCTCAGTATCTTAAATAACTTGGCGAACCCATACGCTGGATACCTTTCTACGGATTCCTGAAGCTTGGCAATGACTTCATCATCGCGACTTGGATTTGGGCGATAGCGATAGACTGAGTCACTGATGCCAACAGCACGACAGGCCATTTGAAGGCTTGCGCCATGCTCCTTACGGGCATAGTCAACCAGCTCTCGTCTGACTGCTGGCTTTACAGCTTTTTTTCGACGATATCCTTGAGTATCCGGTGCTCCAAGCTGAGATCAGCGAACATGGCCTTTAGGCGATGATTCTCTTCTTCAAGTTCTTTCAGTCGCTTGATGTCCGACGCTTCCATGCCACCGTACTTGGACTTCCAGTTGTAATAGGTTGCGCCGGATATCTCATATTCTCGGCAGACCTCTTTGACCAGTCGTCCTGCTTCTACTTCTTTCAGGATCTTAACGATCTGGGTTTCCGTGTAGCGTGATTTCTTCATTCTTTGGCTCTCCATTTTGACGTAGTGTACGCCGGAGAACTCTAAATTTGGATGTCCCTAGTTTAAGGGAGGTTTACACATAGCTTTCAACAGCTTTAGAAAGTTCAAGTAGAGAAGCGGATAGATCATCATCCAAGTTTGGTAGTCTTGACAGAACCTCCCTTTCGGAGGTGTCGGTCAAATAGAAATATTTTAATATTGTAGCGACACTAGATGATCCACATGAGTAATCAGTGCTCTGTTTTACAATATTATTATCTCGAATAGACTTCCAGTTCACCCTGGTATTCACACTTGAATATGAATTATTGGCGCATAAAGAAAAACATAGAACTATGTAACTAGTTATTCTTATTAACCCAGTCATGTATATTAACATATCGACTTAATAACCCTGCTAATATGTACATTACAACAATTGGAGAAAACATAACCCACAGAGCTGCGTAGATATCGTTAGGCATTTCATTTAGAGAAAATCTAAAAAGAAAGGAAATGGCGCAATATATTAAGAATGTATATATCAACCTTTCATAGTTTTTGTATAAAAATCCATTGTATATATACACCCAGAGAGCAAAAGCTGAGTATTTTATAATTTCTAAAATATCCATAGAATATCTCCATAGAGTCCTTAACTCTTAAGGTTCCCCCTGTGAATAAAAACTAGGGGGAGAGATTATAACTATTAGTCTACAGGTTCAATTGTTATATTGCCGCTTGGTAATGGAGACCACCCAGCCCCTCCTGGAGAGCTTATTCCATTACCTGGTGCCGATGGAGAGCCTTCACTGCTCATCCCCCATTCATCAAC
>NZ_BAABWJ010000002.1:0-419273 GCF_040372805.1 Pseudoteredinibacter isoporae | reverse complement strand
AATACGCGTTTAGACTGAGTTTCGACTTTAAGTTGACAGTGCCCGTCAGAGTTATGGAGGGATGTTTGGTTCTTACTGCGGAGCAACAACAAACAACTAATCCTTAAACAAAAATCCCAGCTTTTTACAGCTGGGATTTTAATATCAATAAGGAAAGTTAGGCTCTATCTCATACCTAATAGACAATGTATCGAATAACTTTCTAGCGTTGTCTATAGACAACGCTTCATCTTCTACAATCAACGCTCGATCTTCTTGAAACATTTTCTTCGCTTGTAAAAAATTAACATTAGCAATCTCAGAAACAGCCTTAAGTTGCTCTTTATTTTTTGAGTCAGCAAATAACAAATACATTTTGTATTTAGTTATATCCTGAGCGATCTCAGAAATTCGAGTAGTCACTAATGCCCAATCACATTGAGTACAGAAAAAACCCTCTGTACTCCCTTCCACTCGATATTCTGTATCCGCACCGCACTCCTCACATATTTTTATATCACTCATAAATCACTCCTACCAACTACTGGCCTTTCTTTGGTAGAAAGGTCTTTATCTCGCCAAGGTTATTTAGGTTTGGCTGTCCATTCGGTGCTTTTGGTGCAACCAAAGTTTTTCCGTTCGGATAAGCCCAAAGCAGATCCGTTGGAGCCTGAACCTCAACATTTAATTTATTAGCGAGATTTTGAGCGAAGCCTGTATCACAAGCACCAGTGCTACATGAGAACAATCGAATATTTTGCCCATTGTAGCCAGGTTGCTGCTCTATCAAACGTCCTGCCGTTCGATGATCAACTAAGACTGGGCCATTTGGAGTTTCTATTTGAATTTTGTTGGGCGAGCCGTGCGCCACAACATCAAAATATCCATCAGGGTCAATATCAGGGCGCTTCGACGCATTTAGGAAGAACCGATCCGACCCTTCCATAAAGTTAACTGGCCCTGGCGCAGCATTGTTTGGAACAACTGAGTAAGATCAAGTTGTTCCTCAATCAGCTCAACTCAAATTCTATAGGCTACCGTTGCTCCGGTGCTATCATCAACTTCAAATTTCAACTCAGGATCCTCGACGCCATGTATAACAAAGGGTATGACCAGCTTTTCCAGCTTCTTATTCTCAAAGAATGAGAACTGACATACCAAAGACACATCGTTTCTCAAACGATCAACTTCTGATACCAAAGAAATGAGTTCCATAAGCCGACCGGTGCTATCCGTGAATTCAATCGCAAAGTGCGCTGGAACTGGATTCATTCGAGAACTACCAATCCTCACATACTCTCTAGACTTGAGCTTTGCTAGCAAACTTTCTGCTTCTTCATAGCTAAGGTTCTGGTCTATTGGCTTATCACTTGCCTGACCGTCAGAAACAACTACGCAGCTTTTTTGAGAGGATAAACTTTGCAAAAGCTTATCCCACATACCATCAATCGAATTCGGATCTACTGGCATATACATAATTAGTTGCCTCCTACCGTAGTGGTATCGACTTTGCCGCCATATGGCCGCTGATAATACCGATCAATGATATAGTTTTTCTCATTTAGGTAGTTCTCAATGAGAGTTCTTCTTGCACTCGTATCACCAATCTCCCTGGCCGTACGAATCTCACCCAAATACTGCCTTCTTTCTGTGGAAAGAATCAACTCGGGCTTTTTGAAGTACTCTATATATCGTGGAGAACCTAATGCTTGGTGATCCAAGAAATGTCCATATTCATGCCTCAAAGCTGATATAGAAAACTCATTTGGTAAAAGTATTTCATTGCCTAATGGTCCTCCAGCCGTATTTGGAGAGAACGCTATCGAATCATCACCATATTTAATTGAAACATTATTAACTTCAAGATCATTAAGTATGGCTTTGTACTCAGCAGGGTGACTTAGCTGAGCTGGCCCCATTGAATCCAACAACGGATCAGCTTGAGAGTTAAACTTCAAACTATTGCTGTTTGGAACAACTTGCTATCCGGTGAACTGCTCTCTAAAAATTGCAAACCACAACAATAAAAAGAAACTCCTTGGATTCTCTATTGACTCAAATGGCATTTCAACCGAATCTAAGATACTTGAATAATCAAACTCAGGTGAAGACAAAACGCCATACAAACTATCTTTAATCAAGCTCTTCGATTTTGAATCCATAGCTTCATAACCGGAAACGATGAACTCCTGAAACATCTCTAAAATTTGCGCTTCTTGGCTAGGATCGACTTCTTTTAGTCGATCCCAATCCTCATCACTGAGCATTTCTGAATCAAAATCTTTGATTAAACTGACTACTGCTGAAATATCTAATTTTCTAGACACGTACTAAAACCTCTGATTACTGTCCAAGAATTGGGAAGGCCGTTATTGGCTCTGCATTTCGATTAAACCAAACTTGGGCACTAAACGAAGTATCATACGCTCCAGTGCCGCCGTAAAACCCTTCACCAGCCTGCGACCTAAATATAATAGGTCGCTCTGCCAAAACCTTACTGCCAGTATTCTGGTAAATGGTTGTGGCTCTTTGAATCGCGTTGTATTGGTCCCTATGACTTAAAAACCTTGTTGAGTTGGGAGTAACCAAGTTTCCATTTCTACGGTAGCGTGCTTGCTGTGTAACAGGGTCTATTCCATTTACAGCACGCTCAAACTGATCACTCAATGTTGTTTGAGCTCCGTGCCTGCCTTTGAAATGAGCCCCTGGTATAGATTGCTCTAAAGCATCTAACCTATTAGCAGCGTACCCTTCCAGCCTTTCATTGATAACTGCTCTTCGTTCGCTGCTTGAAAGGTGGCTATATTTTTGCCGGAGGGCTTCTCCACGACTCAACTGCGTAGTGTCTGGAACATTAGTTTTTCTAAAAGACTTTAATGATTGAGCAACCTTACCAACAGCTTCCTTAGCACCTACAGCCGCCGCACCTGCTAGCTTAGAAACCGCTTCTCCACCTGATGTTATGGCTTTTTCTGCCGTAGCCACTGCACTGCTAACAACTTTAGACTTTGCAATACTCTGCGCTGTTTGAGCAGCAGCCTTGGCCGTACCAACAACCGTCGGACCTCGGTTGATCCTCGGCATTCCTCCAGGTCTTAAGCCCGCCGCCGCACCAGAAACTGCTCCTGATACATCCGCAATAGCCGATACATCACCACTGAAGGCTTGTGAAGTACGATCAACCGCTTGCTGATGTAGATTCTTAACGGCTGCGGTTTTATCTGCGTTTAACGCAAAGTCGATAGCGTTAGTGACAGCGCCTCTTGTGGCTGCCAATTCGTCCCGAACTTGCTGGTCATCAACACCCGCTGCAACCTGTGCCAGGTTGGCCGCGGTATCCAGGGCACCATTTAACGACTGTCCAAGTTTAACAACTGCCTTGGTAACGCCAATCGCAACCGCAGCGCCAGCATTATCAGCAGATTCATTTTGCTTATCCAGATAATCATTAAAATTATCAAGCTGCTCATTAGCATCACCAAAGACGGATTTATAACCATGAAGATCAATATAAACCGTCGGATTACTATAGGCATACAAATAGCGATGCAAACTCGGTGGCGTATTGCTTTCACCCAGATACGTATCCTGGGTCATAAAGCGGCCAATCGCTGGGTCGTAGAAGCGTGCGCCGAAGTAAATTAAGCCTGTATTCTCATCATGCTCCTGGCCAGTAAATACCTGGCGGTTAACACTCGTACCTTCTTGCTTGCTAATGCTACCAAAGACATCACTGCGGTACGAGACCTTTACCTGCCCGGCGCTGTCACTCAGGTTGGCCGTGGTACCCAGTGCTGCGTAGTGATAGAACTGGGATTCGCCGCTGTGGTTGAGGCTTAAGAGCCTGTCGCCATAGGTATAGTGGGCGAGCGTGGAACCGGATTGCAGTTCATCTACGATGCTCTTTTGGTCGTAAAGGTATTCAATATCCCCTCTGGATGAGCCCAGTTGGCGGATACGCATGCCGCGGTAGTCATAGTGGTTTTGCCCCTGGCTGGCTTCGCTGCCGGGCGCTCCGTTTTGCACCTGAGTCAGCTGGTTTCGGCTGTTGTAGGTGAACAAGGTGCTGTCATTGGCACCGTCGATGGTATCGGTGCGGCTCAGCTGGTTGCCGTTTCGGTCGTACAGGTAGCTGATTTCACCGCCCGCGGCTTCGGAGATGCTTGTCAGGCGATTGATGTTGTCATACACATACTGGCGCTGACGCTCGGTTTGGCTGCCCACCGTGACGGTTTCGGATTTACGGTCGTAACTTGGGAAATAGGTATAAATCGTTTCTTTAGTATCGCTGCCGTCGTTTTCCGTATAGCTGGTCAGTCTATCTAAGGTATCGTAGCTGTATGTGGTGGTCAGGCTTTGGGTATCGGCAAAGCCGTTTTGCACTTCAATTTGCTGGGTACGGTTGCCATTGTTGTCGTACTGATAGGCAAAGCTCGACAGTAAGCCACCACCGGCCAGGCTGTTTTGGATATCCACCACGCGGCCGGCGTTATCGTATTGATACGCCACCTGGCTGCCATTGGCATTCTCTACCCTTTCCAACCAGCTATTGGCCAGATAGTGATAGCGGCTGATTTCGCTGCCGGACTGAACTTCGCTCAGACGGTTACGGTTATCGTAACGATAATCGCTGCTGCCCCCGGGGGAAACCAGCTGGGTGCGGTTGCCGTTATTGTCGTATTGATAGGTTAATACCTGGCCACGTTGCTCGCTGCGCGTGAGGCGATCCAGAGTATCGTAGGCATAGCTGTACAGCTCGGTACCGCGATTGGTGGTTTCACTGACACTCAGCGGATTGTTGTTGCCATCGTAGCTGGTGGTTACGCTGCTTAGGTCACTCCCCGATGGGAAATCCTGCTGCTGGAGGCGGCCCAACTGATCAAACTGCTGGCTGAACACCTGCCCTTTCGGGTCGGTGGTTTTGGTCAGATTACCTTCAGCGTCGTACTCGTAACTGCTCGTTAAGCTTCCGTGTTCACGGCTGAGCTGACGGTTGAGTACATCGTAGGTGAAGTTAACCGGTGCCGAACCCGGCATGGTTTGCACCAGCAGATTGTCGTTGGCATCGTACTGGAACTGGGTTTGCTGGTTGAGGGCATCGCTAACACGTACCAAACGGTTGAGCGCATCGTAATCACGATGTTGCACAGCACCCAATGGGCGGGTCATCTGACGCTGGTTACCAAACAGATCGTAACGATAGCTGGTGGTTTCACCTTCCGGGTTCTGACTGCTGGCTACCCGACCATCGGCAAAATAATTGTAACGTGTGATAAAGCCGGATTCGTCTTCCTCTTCGGTCATAAAACCGGAAAGGTCATAGCGTTGCTTCTGAACACTGCTATCCGCAAAGGTTAATGAGAGCGTATTGCCCCGGAAATCTTTTTCGGTAACAAAGGTATTGTCGTTAGCATCGACCAGCGTTTGAGTTTCACGTCCACCGCTACCGGCATAGCTGCGGGTACTCAGGCGAATGCCGCCACGGGTTTCCACCAATGGGCGATTAATGCCGTCGTAGGTGGTGGTGGTCACAATATCGCGCTTATCGGTCAGCTGAGTGATATTGCCGACCTTGTCATACACCAGGCGCTCGGTTTGGGAGAGCGGATCGGTTTTCAGGGTCGGACGATGCAGGGCATCGTATTCAGTGCTGTACGTAAAGTTTCTGCGATCGGTACGGCTTAGTACATTACCGACGCCATCGTAGCTTTGACGGGTAATGCCGCCTTTGGCATCGGTAAGCGTCAGCACGCGGTTGAGATCATCGTAGCTGGAGCTGGTTTCGCGACCATTGGGGCGAGTGACTTTTAAGACATTGCCCACCTTGTCGTATTCCCAGTTAGTGGTGCGAATATTAGCCTCGTTCACACTCAGCTTGCGATTCAAAGCATCGTAAGTATAGGCTTTGTTGCTGCTAGTGAGCGGACCTTCTCCGCTCTGGCTCAGAGTGGTCGTTAATACATTGCCGTTCAGATCAAAGCTCTGCGCGGTTTTGCGCCCGACCGGATCGGTGCTTTCATAGAGGCGCTGTTCAGGGCCATAAACCATAGTGTTGGTTCGACCTTCGGCGTCTTGATGGCGGACCAGCAAGCCATCGTTGGTGTAGGTTTTGCTCTCTTCACCACCATCGGGGTTGGTGATGCCCACCTGTTGATTCAAGGCGTTGTAGCGGTAACTGAACGCGAAGTCGTAGGGGCGAGTTTCGCTGGTCAAGTTGCCATTGGCATCATAGCCGTAAGTGCTGTCGCGACCCGCAGCATCGGTGCTGGCGGTCATGCGATTTTGATCGTCGTAAGTGTAAGTGCTGCGACGACCTTCTTCATCAACCGTGGCGCTCAGGTTACCGGCGTCGTCATACTCCCAAAGGTATACGCCGTCGAGCGCGTCGAGCTGGGCAATTTTCTGGTAGCGTTCGTTGTAACTGAAGCGGGTTCGATTGCCGTTTTCGTCGGTCTGAGCCAGAAGATTTTGGGTTTTGTCGTACTCATAACTGCGACTGAAGCTTAACGGCAGGGCCACAGAGGTTTTGCGGCCCAGCTTGTCCATTTGCTCAACCGTCGTACGACCTTCGTAATCCACCATGGTTTTGCGCAAACCACTGCTGGTGAATTCGTAGGCGTAGCTCATGTCGTCGCCGAGGGCGTTGGTGGTTTGGGTGCGACGGTTTAAATCGTCATACTCATGCTCGGTGAACTGCCCTTTCCAATCGCTTTCACGCAAGACGTTGCTGTTGGCATCATAACTGTAGCGCATGCGGCCGTCGTAGTTTTCAGTATTGTTGCTGCCCTGGCGGGTTACTGAAACAACGCGGTCGCGTTCATCGTACTGATAGCTCAGGAATAAACGGCGGCTTTGATCCAGATAGCTGTCGCGACTGGTTTCGCTGAGCTTATTGCCTTTTTTGTCATAGACATACTCAACGGTATTGCCGACCGGATCGATCTTTTTAGTCAACCGATCGAGCTTGTCGTATTCAAAGCGGCTGATATTGCCGTTGGGGTCGGTGCTTTGAGTCATCAAGCCACGATCGGTGTATTGATAGCTCGTTACACTGCCCAAGGCTTCTTTCTTTTCTTTCAGATAGCCGTAAACGTCGTATTTATAGGTCGTGACATTGCCTCGTCCATCAGTGCTTGTTAGTTTCTGACCTTTACTGTCGTAGCTAGCGCTTTCGTTGATAGTGCTGCCACTGCCCCCGGCCTCGCCAATTACCTTTTGGCTAAGCGTTGTTGCAGTTACATTGCCCTTGTCGTCCAATGTCTGACTGTATTCAACGCCGTTTTTATCTTTGCGAGTGAGTAAAACGGAGAAACGCTGATCCCAGCTTTGGATCATGCTGTTATTGAAGGGGTCCGTTTCTTTGGTGAGGTTACCCTTTACATCGTACTCGTAGCTCCATTCTGCATCGATGGAGCGATCTTTTTTGCGTCGCATGACGTTATCAGGTTCACCGAGATCAACACTCCAGTCAAACTCAGTGACACGTCCTTCCGGTTCCTCAATGAGAGTCGGATTACCATGGGCATTAAGCGTGTAGCGAGTGGTATTACCGCGTAGATCAACGACCTCACGTACATTATCACTGCCTTCTGGATATTTAATCTCAGCAACATCCCCACCGGGGTAAGTAACCTTGCGCACCAGATCACTCGGCACAAGTCCTGGCACTCGAGCCCTCATATGTGCTGGAGAGCCATTCCACGGAAAGTACTCATAACTTTGGCGGCGTCCGTTGGCATCAGTCACAGCGACTAAATTGGGTGCAGGGTCTGGGTTCACCACTTCATATTCATAGGATTCAACGAAGTCTTCACGGTTGAAGCTTTTGAGGAACCCTGCCATCGGATCACCATTGGGGAAATACTCAAAGTTGAGTTGAATACCAACCGAACTGCTGACGGTTTCCAGACGTGGTGCGTAATTGTGAATACCATAGCGGAAGTTCAGGGTACGTCCCGTTGCATCAGTAACCGTAGAAACAAGCTTTTCACCACCCAATGAAGTGTATTCATAGGTCAAGGTGTTCCCATTTCGATCGACTACTCGATCAAGCATCAAACGACTTTTGGCTTCGTCGAATTGCTCAAAATGATATTCGGTCCCGTCTTTGGAACGGTATAACCAGAACCCATCTTCGTTTGTCGTCAGCTCGCCATGGCGCCCCCGCTGGGGAACCCAATCACTCGCTAATGTTGTTCGATAAAAGATACCGCCGTTGCTGACGGTGACCAAGCTTGGATACACGGCTTGCGTCTTCAGTGCCTCCATCTCAGCTTTCAACAACAGTTTCGGCTTCTCATCATCCAGCTCATCGCGGGTATCCTTCACCCAGCTTGGCAGGTTGTCACCATAGGGTTGATTTCCGTCAGAATATCGCATCACCTGTACAAACAGGTTGTGATTATGAGTCCAACCTGGGCCAATAACGCCTTGCGAATTTTCAATTTTAGCTTCATTGCTGTAACTACGAATGAAGTTTAGCTGCGGGCCTAAGCCTTCGAGGCTTATATCTTGACGCTGTATGCTCAGCGCACCGCGTTGAATCAGGGTGTCGTGTTCAATAATCTGCCCAAGTAAATCGCCCGAAATGCTTTCGTTCAGTTCAATTTTATATTGCACAACGACTTCTGGATCGCCGTTGTCTGGGGTCACAATGACTCGCATATGCAGGTCAGTTTCACCGGCACGCGGCACAAACTCTTCCAAATCTTCACGAGTCATCAAGAACTGATGAACGCCCGCATCCATATCCGTTTCACCAATGAGGTCACGTTCAAAACGTTCTTCATGGTCATACAGTTTCACTGTAACTTTTGACGGGCTCTCTACATCAACGTCGTAGATTCTATAACTGCCCACACGGCTCGCAATGGTGTCTACTCCACGCATGTAACTGCGTGTAAAGGTACTTCGGCCGCTGTAATCCGGGCTAAAGGTGTATTGCCAAAGGATATTATGGGTATCGTTATTATCGAACAGGCGCAAAGTAATGTGATCGGAAGCACTCAGGCTGGATAGATGTTCGATGTTGTCAAACACAACGCGATTGAATTCACCCGCTGTAGCTTCGATTTCGTGCTCACCTAGCGCGAATACCAATTTCTTGTCTGGTGAAAACAGCGAAAGAGGCCCATTTGGTGAAGTCAGCAGATCATGCAGAACCTCCACATGGCTTGTGGACTGGGCACCAATTTCTGCAACGCGTTCCCCACGTAAATCCAGATACTGGGGGGCTCCATCAACATCGTAGGAATTGACCGCGTCAACCTTCAAACCATAGACACTGAATTGCATTTCCGGACGGTAAGCCCAACGGTAAACCGGCTCTGGTTCTCGGTTGCGTTCCGCTTCGCTCAGCAAATCGTCTTGACGAGCATATTCATGGGCGTTCTGACGTTGACGAGTGGCTATCTCATCGTAAACCGGCACTTGTACAGGTACATAAACACTTGGGCGGCCGCCTTCGCCGTTAAAGTTAAAGCACTGGTCTTTACCCTCGCTGTCGATGTTGTGACCGCAAACGTAAAGATAGTAATGTTCATTTTGCAGATCACAGCTGCCGCTTAATTTGAGCAGCTGAGGGTGAACACCTGGTTTGATTTCAATGGTATTCAGCTGACTGCCACAGGCGGCATCCTTCGCCAGTTTTCCTGGCGACACCACTTTGGCCAGCATGGCACTGTAACCCGGCAATTCTGAAGGCAGAGTGTTACCGTCGTGGTCAAACCACTCGGTATCAATCTTAATATAGGTATCGTCGCTCAGGGCAGAGCCCTCGCCTCCAATCAAGTAGCGGTTAATTTCACCTTTATCAAGACCCAGCTCGGTTCGGCTTGTGCGCTCTGCACGAATTTTCAGATTGGGTGGGCGCAATACCAGTTTGCTGATATCCACAGCAATACTGGTGCCTTGATCGAGCTGCGAATGCTCCAGAACAGAGGTTACCGAACCCACATAGCCTGTGGCCCGGTTTACTGCAACAATCTGAACACGCTCGCCCATGCGCAGGTAATCGGCTTTACGCCCTTCAAACAGTTCGATCTTAATACCGGTCTTGCTCCACCAGTCTTCCAGTGAGCCGGTATGTCTTTCAAGAAAAGTGGGGCCGCGAATCAAAAATTTATAATAGAAATTGGCGCTTTCTGTGTTCTCTTCATCAGCTCCAACAATATTGAACGGCTGAAACTCTTCCTCTTCAAGACCAATTCGCTCATGAATAAGCTGCCCGGTCGAAGCACGGAACACATAAATATCGGTTTGCTGAAGGTCTTCCAATGAGATGCTTTTCAACAAGCCTCGATCCTGGAAATCCGGCAAGTGGTCGGCAAGACGAACCAGATCTTCCTCAATGGGCTTATCGGGAACTTCAGTATCGTATTTCGGCGGACGTCCACCCAGGTAGACGTAATATTTCCCCTGATACAACACGGCGATATCGAGGTTACGATCACCATCAAAATCGTAGTGCAGCACATTGTTAGCAGGATCGATTTCCTGAACCGGGGCACGTTCCTGATCGTAAGCAGTGCTTTCCACTTCAACGTCAATACTGCCCTCACCGGTCAGAATGATCGAATCCACTCTCAGGTCTGTTCGACTTTTAATGGGTACGGCAATGGTTGCGAGAATCGCCACGACGTTTGCTCGCTGTCGCTGGTAAGCTGGGCTCCAGCCGTAACAGAAATCAAAATTTGTTGGTATGTAATAATCGTAGGTATTGGCAACAGCGTTATAGAAGCCCGTTGAAAGAATGTTTTTTGTTTTGGGATTGAAATTTCGATAGGGAATTTCAGCGATCATTTGCCCGTCAAATGAGAAGGAATCACAGTCCCACACCGGCAAATACATATTCAGGCGATACTCACCGTATTCCCCGGTAGTAACAGATACCTCGTTCGCCAAAGAGTTGAACACTCTTACCCCAGGAATAGGTTTAATAACGGCGTCGTGGGTTTCCTGATTAAACAAGGTGCGAGACGCTTTTTCCCCGCCTTCGCCGTCTTCAAGGAATTCACCCCACTTATAGGTGACGGTATTTCTGAACAGCCCCCCTTTTGCCTCACGGGCGATGTCGCCGTTTTTCTTAAGCAAAACAGTAACGTAAGAGTCGGAAGCACTTTCACTGAGGTCTTCATAATTACGCAGGTCGATGGTGGACTGAAACAGAATTGGCCCCTCTGGCCCCAGAACATCTGGATCAACAATGGTATCGCTTGACCGAAAATAAACACTCTTAATGGTGGACGAATTAACGTCCGGGCAAGGAACGTCTTTTTTAACAGGCGGTTCGCCCGCTACCGGAGAGGCCACTTCAATTTGGGGAAGCGATTCACAATAGGATTTGTATTCACTCTTCGCGACAAGGTTTTCAGAGACGGTGCTGAGAACCAAAGCTCCTTTGATAAGGCCCGGATCTGCGTTTTCCTTGAATAACTTAAAACTTTCAACACGGGCTTGATAATCAACAGCCGACGTCGGGACCACCCCTTCCAGCGCGCCATGAACTTCACCAATTTCCTGAAGCTCTTCGCCATATTGATCCACTTCAACCAGAATTGGCTGGTCGTTGGGGCCCAAAATAGGGCCACGGGCCATTACGTAACCACGGTGTTTAAAATTAGCAACTTCCGCGATGCTGAACTGAGGCAGCAGTGCGAATAAGATGAAAAGTGATATCGTTTTAAATAAATTGTTAAACATCTTGTTGCTCATTTAGTTGCCCTGCTCCAATCCATTTCGAAGAGCGTGAATACTGGTCTCACCATCTAAAAAGGCTTGTAATAATGCTTGTTGTGGCGGTGACGCAATGACGTAACCCAGCTGGTCCAGAGTATTGGCGTTGTCAATACTGGCCTCTACCCAACCCGCTTTGATTCGCCCGACGCCAATCGGCAGTACGCGTCTTGAATCTCGATCAAGACCGACCATCACCACCAGTGAATCGTCCTGAGGAATGTAGTCGTAACTGCCACGGAAAGCCGGCATTTTCATTCGGACACTGAAACTGCCGCGTAACTGAATGTCGGCTGGCTGAATGTTATACACCCATTGAGGCAATGCCCCGGTTTGAGCGATGTAACTCATTTGCTGGAACGGCGTGAACTGTACGTGAACCGAACCATTGTCACGTAATTGAGAAAATTCCAATTGCGCCTGACTTAAGTTGAGTTCCAATTCACCACTGGCAAGAATGACCTGCTCGCTAGCGCTGGCAATTGGGCGATAAGGTACTTCCTTGTTCAACAACGGCACAACAACGGCTCTTGCACGACTCA
The DNA here is from genome assembly GCF_040372805.1 of Pseudoteredinibacter isoporae. Lineage (GTDB taxonomy): Bacteria > Pseudomonadota > Gammaproteobacteria > Pseudomonadales > Cellvibrionaceae > Pseudoteredinibacter > Pseudoteredinibacter isoporae_A. Next base: position 407,019 of record NZ_BAABWJ010000002.1, on the reverse strand, counting down.
ACTTACCTTCTTCAACCGTTACCCATTCACGCACTTCGCCATAATGAGGGGATGCTTTTTCCGGGTTGTACACGATTTCATAGCGACCTGCGCGCAGGGCTTTTTCCGGTGGCAGGTTAAAGCCAAAGCTGAAGCCGCCATTCACATCACTGATGGACGTCAATCCAAGAGAAGGAAGCGAAACCTCAATACCTGCAATAGGCTCCTGGCGCTGATCCAGAATAAAGCCATGTAAGAAGCTCGGTACGGCACGTACCTTGAAGTTTGATCGCGATATTTCTTCGCCGTCATAACTCACATCAACATAAACCGTAGAGCCATAGGCAAAGTCACGACTGGACACAAACGCGACGCTGCTGAGCCCCTGCTGAATCGACAACTCTCCCGGCACCGTTTCCTGGTTTCGCTGAACAATAATCGCCTTAGTGTTATCCAGTTCAGGGAAATCCTTGGGAATACGACTCGGGGGCACATAATCCAGACCGTTGACCGTTTCACGAATCGTGACGGTTAATAAATCGGGATCAATGGCACGGTTAAAATGCAACTGCACAATATCGTTTGGTTCATTATGCAAACTGCCGGCTACCGGGACTTGCTCTTGTACTTGAAGCTCAAGACTATTGAGATCCAGAGTTGTCAACGTGAAGACCTGTTGACTGAGCTGCTCACCCGCACTCGACAAGATCCGCAATGTCAGGCGATGTTGATTGCTGCTCAAATCGAGGGTTACATTACTGCGCGCCAAAGTCTCCACCAGTTGCATGGTCAGTGGTGCATCGTCATTGACCTGAAGTTCAACGGTTTGCCCGGCCTCTAGCCCCAGCACACGAGCGCTGACTTCAATATTGGCGGTTGGCCCGGTTAATTCCAGAGTCTGGCTAACGTCTGGCGTCAGCAACTCGATCGAATAGGCACTGGAACTGCGCAATTCGTAGCGCAAGGTCTGTCGATTGCCCGCTTTATCCCAAGCTTCCAGCGTTACGCTTTTCGCTTCATTTACCGGTAACTGCAGCGCCGTATTAAAGCGTGACTCTTCCGGGTTTGCTCCTGGATTGAGTTTGAGTGGAACACCGTTAAGGCTTGCACCAGCCAGGTTCTTATCACGTACCGCGCCGCTCAAGGTGAATGGGTTACTGCTGACATCGTTCACTTCAGGGCTTAACTGAAGGTCTGATTGCTCCAAAGTAAAACTCGGTTTAATGCTGTCTTTCGTTATGCGGATAGTCTGCTCGGTTTCTTTCGCACCGGCGTCCACCACGCGGAACAACAAACTCAACGCTTCAGATTCGGCGCTGGCGGTGTTAGCCGAGTAGTCAAAACAGGCCTGGTTTCCGTTGAAAGTCAAGGCAATCGCTGCGTCGTTCACGGTAAATTGAACCGGTAGCGATGTCGCACGTACACAACCTGCGATAACCAGGGAGTCCCTTTGAGTGAAGCGTTCGGTGGCTGTATCATTAAATACCAGAACCGGGCCGTCATTATTGCCACTACCGTTGCCGTCCGCCACATACTCTACATTAACTTTGGCGGTGGTATTGCCCGCTGAGGTTTCGGCTTTTACTACCAATTGGTTAATGCCTTCACTCAAACGGATATTGTCAAAGCTGAAGCTGTAACGACCATCCTGTGCATCACTCGGGAATAAGTCTCGATCCCCCAAGCTCATTCGTATCTGCGATGCGGGCAACTGGGTGTACACATAACCACTGACGGTAATCACTTCCGTATTAACCACGGAATTATTATTTGGACTGCTGATCGCAATGGAAGGCTGGTCCCCGGTTTCGCGATTTATGGTCACGTTTTGCTGAGCAACATTCCCGGCAAGGTCTGTGGCGAAAACGGTTAACTGGTTTACGCCAACCAAGATAGGCATTTCAATACTGAAGCTGCCGTCGGCTTGAATTTCACCTGAGAATTGTTGCTCACCCAAACGATCAGAACGAATATAAACACTGCCAATGGCACCGCTGTCATCGCTGACCTGTCCGGAAATCACCAGGCTGGTTCTCGCGGCAGGGACATCCTGGTCATCAATCGGTGCGAGTACTGGAGCAATATTGTCCACGACCAATTCGAGAGTGAACTGCAAACTCCGCTGGGGCATCTCCTGCTCGGTGAGTGTTATTGTCCAAGTTGCGGTTTGTCCTTCAACAGGTACTTGCAAGCTTAAATCGCCATTGCCACCCTGAGCCGTTACGCGTGAGCCATTGGATTCGGCTTCCAGGCTAACGTCACCCTGACTCCCACTTACGGCCACATTCAAGGAATAGAAGCCCTGCTGATGATGAATAGCCCGGTACTGCCCTTCACCCAGTTTGACAACCTCTTTGACGACCACACTCAATGCCGGTAAGGCGTCAATGCTCAGTTCATCCGAGAAGGGAGAAAAGACATCAACATTGCCCCCCGTTACCGGGTGGGTATAACGCTGGAGATTGCGAACTTTGTAACGATAGCGGTTTTGCCAGGGCGCCTGCGCATCCGTGTAACTGCTGCTGCTTACTTCTCCCAGCAAGTTGAAGTCGCCATCATTTTCAGCGCGGTGAACCTGGAAAATGCCTGTGGCAGCCGCTGTCCACTGTAATTGAACCTCGCTGCCCGAAACCCGCTGCACCGTTAAGCCGCCCGGAAGATTGGTGTTGAAACCCGCAAAGACTTCCTGCTCTTGTTCGATGCCGACCAGACCATTGGCGGTCACCGCTGCGACTTTATAACGATACAACTCACCTGCGATCGCACTGCTGTCGACATACTCCAGTTCAGTAACATCGGCCAACTGGCTATAAGTTTCCCCATGAAGCTGACGAGAAACGACATAGTGGTCGATGTTGGTGGTATCCGCGGGTGCTTGCCACTGAATACTGATTTGTTGCTGCAACGGCGCCAGCACCGCTTGCAATTGTTCTACGGCTGGCAGCTGGGAACGACTTGGATCCAATGGGAAAGCATCCTGATCGTTCTCGACGCCATCATTATCCTTGTCATCATCTCGTGCGTCGGGGATACCATCGCCGTCGGTATCCAGAGGCTTGTCATTCGGATCATCAGGGTCACTGCCCAGCTCGATTTCGTCGTCATTGCTGAAACCATCACCATCACGATCCGGGTCGCTGTTATCCCCGATACCATCACCGTCCAGATCCGAAGTTTCATTGGGATCATTCGGGAAGGCATCCTGATCGTTGGCGACACCATCACCATCCCGATCGGGGTCACTATTGTCCCCAATACCATCGCCATCTATATCCGATGATTCGTTTGGATCGTTCGGGAACGCATCCTGATCGTTGGCAACACCATCACCATCGCGATCCGGATCACTGTTATCCCCAATGCCATCGCCATCTAAATCCGATGATTCATTTGGATCGTTCGGGAATGCATCGTTTTCATTGGCAACACCATCGCCGTCACGGTCTAAATCCGCGTTATCGCCTACGCCGTCACCGTCTATATCGGAGCTTTCATTTGGATTGTTCGGGAACGCATCCTGATCATTCGGCACACCGTCGCCGTCGCGATCCGGGTCACTGTTATCACCAATACCATCGCCATCCAGGTCGTTACTTTCGTTTGGATCTTCCGGGAAGGCATCCTGGTCATTGTCGACGCCATCGCCGTCTTTATCCGGATCGCTGTTGTCGCCGATGCCGTCGCCATCCAGATCGCTGGACTCATTCGGATCATTCGGGAAAGCGTCTTCATCGTTCAGTACACCGTCACCATCACGATCCGTATCAGCATTGTCACCAATACCATCGCCATCAAGATCGGCCCATTCCTCGGGGTTGTTCGGGAAGACATCTTCATCGTTATTAACGCCATCACCGTCGCGATCCGGGTCGCTATTGTCACCAATGCCGTCGCCATCGAGATCGGCCCATTCAGTCGGATCATCCGGGAAGGCATCGTCTTCATCAGGAACGCCATCACCATCGCGATCTTCCGCCCCCACTTTCAAGGTATAACTTTGCTCGACACCTTTGCCCGTGAACAATTCGCTCACCTTGAGTTTTACGTCGTAATTGCCGTTTTGACCCGGAGTCCAGCTGATCAATCCCGTTGCTGAATTGATCTCCATCCCATCTGGCTTGGTAAGCAACTCATAAAGCAAAAAGTCACCATCAGCATCTTCTGCTTGAACCTGATACTGATAAAGCTGCCCTATTCCCGCTGTCGTTACCGGCTCACTGACAATAACCGGGGGGGTATTCGCAGCACAGCTATCAGGGGCGCCTACACTGTAGTTATTATCAACTTCCAAATCTGACAACGCTCGGCTGTAGAACGCCGCCATGTGGATATCACCGCGCCAACCTCGGTTGTACCCATCGCCACTGACCAGTTGGAGGTTAGCAAATTTATCCCAGTCCAAGTCGCTACCACTCAAGTGGCGTAAAATACTCTGGCGACCATTGATGTAGATGGAGGTCATGCCGTTCTTATCTTTACTGATCACCACATGGCTCAATTTGTTTTGTTTGAGCTTGTCTTTGGATTTCAGACTCGAACTTCCGCCCCATTCATTGAAAAATTCGACTTCTATTTTCCGGCGGTGTTGATAGATCTCCATATCAGGGTAAAAATTTGAACCGGCAATACTGGCCAGCATTCCGTAACGGGGTTGAGAGCGCGATGGACGTAACCAAAACTCCGCCGAGAATTCGTTACTGTCAGATACTGAATCCGAGAGTTTTTCAATACCGCTACTCGATGTCAGTTGTGCTCGGCCTTCTACGGTTAAACCTCCGCAAGCCATCCATTCACTGCGACCGGTGTCTTCCAGATACAGATCGATCAGAGGCGCCTGCCCGGAGCCATCTTTAACATCCCTTCCATGACCTTCGGCAAAGGTATAAATCGCCTGCAAACCGGCAACCACCCGATGTGGTGATGTGCTGGACAGCAATTGCACATCCCAACTTTGCTCACTGACGGCACCGCCATCGTCAGTCACTGTAAGCTTCAGGCGATGTAAACCTTCTTTATCAAGGAAGTAATTCAGCTCGGCGTCGGTTGCGATTTCCTCACCATTGAGCGTCCAGCGATAAGACGCAATATCCCCGTCAATGTCGTGGGAGGCGCTGGCATCGAAGGTGAGGTTAAACGCCTGGTTGGAAACAGTTTCACCTTCTTCGACGCTTATAATCGGCGCCCGATTACAACTGCCCTGCACACCGCTGGCATAACGTGCCTGAACCTCAGCGGCATCCAAGCTTTCATCGTGAACAGCGAGGTAGAGAAACTGCCCCTGCCAACGATCACCGAGGAAACCCAAATCTGCCAAATACAAATAGGCATTGTTACCACGGCTCCACTGCCGATCCAAACCAGAGTTATCCTGAACTTCATCAACCAAGGTGCCATTAATATAGAGACTGATTGAACCACTGTCGCTGTGACTGAAGACCAGATGATCCAGACCATCGCTTCCCGAACCGGCCGGATCACTGGAAAGGATTCTGCGATTGCCTCTGCGGTAACCATTATCAATGCTGATACCAGCCTGATATCCTCGGCCATACTGGCTAATCCAGAAATACTCCCTGTATGGACCGGACAGATTGGCAATTTCATCCAGAAAAAAGGAGCTGTCTTCAGAGGGCTTCAACCACATTTCAACGCTGACTTCGCCGCTGGAAATCACGCCGTTGCGAATTTTGCTTGCGGGCTGTTGGGAACTGACCGACATATCACCACTGACTTCTAAACCGCCACAAGCCAGCCATTGATCCGCATTCGGATCGTGAATACTCAGATTTAATGGCCCCGCTACGCTTGAGCTATCACGAACCACATTTCCGGCGCCCTCATCGAAACGGTACTCCGCGAGAGTTTCGGATCTCAACTGGGCTGACCATGTCAGGACCAGAGCGCACAATAATGTCAAAATTCGTAAATTACTCATGCTTCAATGCTTTTTATTTGTATTCCACTTTGATATCGGCCAAAACCTGATCGGAGGCCTCTTTCGCCGAATTCTTGATCGACTGAACAGTTAACGCTCTTTGTATTTCCCGGGTTGCTGATGCCAGAGACTGGCGCTCGCCGTCATTTTTTGAAATCAAGCGAAACAGTTTCGGTGCATTGTCGATGTACACCAGAGAGGAAGTTTCACCTGGCGATAAACGCGATAAGACATTCCTAACACGTGCAGAAACGGGCGTTGTTGCGGTACTGGACTGTAAATGCCGCAAAGATTCTGGCAGCGAATCTTGCTGCCAGTTTTCACGGCTTGCCTGTGAGGACAGCTTTTGCAATTGCTCACCTAAATCCTGCTCGTCAACAACACCGTTGAATTGCAAGATTTCATAGTGATAGCTATCTGGCGCCGTAAAACGGTCGATGTTGCTTTGATAATAAGCCTCGACCTCGGCAGCGGATGGTGGTGTTCCCATCTTGTATTCCTGAAGATAGGTTTCTACCAAACGCTCTTCTCGGTAACGCTCGACTTCCAACTCAAGTTGAGCCAGCTCCTGTTTGTCCATTTTGGCAAGCTGGGCATCAGCCAAGGCTCGCATGCGTACCAGGCTATCGAGCGCATTTGCTCGTGCATCAGCACTGACAATAGATCGATAGTTAGGACCATAAGCCTTGGCCAAGGTCATATCCAGCTGAGCCTGAGTAATGGTACTGTTCCCAACCTTGGCAATAAAAGGCTCATGCTTTTCCGCACAAGCTCCGAGAAACAGCCCAAGCACACATGCCGCCAGAGGCAAGCGTTTACCGCGAATAGCCATATCAGCCCTCTTTCATTACTTGAGTGGTTTCCAACAGTCGACTGATTTCGGCATCCTTGTATTGATTGCGCAATTTGTATCGAATTTCACCTTTTGCGGCATTGTAGGGACGGCGTATAACGCTGGGTTCTTCCACAACTGTCAACAGGTGATATCCAAAGGGCGTTTCAATAATATTGGACACTTCGCCCACTGGTAGCTTAAAAGCCAATTCGCTGAAGTTAGGAGCAATGCTGCCTTCTTGAATCCAACCGATATCGCCGCCTTTTTTTGCTGAAATCTTATCTTCAGAATACAGCTTGGCGGCTTCTTTAAAGTCCATACCCGCTTGTATTTTGGACTGAGCCTCTTGCAAGGTATTACGCTTTGCCTGACGCTGGGTATCGTCGGTCAGAGGGCCAACTCGCACCAGAATATGAGCCACATGCACCTTCTTTTTTTCAAATTCCTCAGGATTAGCATCGTAATAAGCGGTTACCGCTTTCTCGTCGACGCGTTTTTCAAGATACGTTTCAAAATAGCGATTAATCTGAACCTGTTTGCGCAACTCATTGATTTCAGCTTTAACCAGGTTTGAGTCATCGTTCAAGGCGGATACTGCATCGGCGAGTGCTTCACGCTGAAGATATTCGTCCAGAAGCTTTTGCTTCTGGGCATCGTCTTTAGGCTTCAAATTACGGTAAGCCAAAAAAGCGTCAAACTCTTCAGCGGTAATACCTTTGCCGTTCACTGTGGCGATTGATGGCGCCTGATCATTACAGGCTGTCAGCGTTGTAATAAAGACACATGCCAGTACTAAGCTTAATTTATTGAGTTTCATGATTAATCTCTTGTTCATTACCTGGTTTTACTGAAGCACACTACCGGAGCCAGAACGAATCCGGTCCAGGTCTATGGTAGATGCGCCAATATTATTTACGATGACGCGATCTGCACCGAAGTCCAGATAAGCGCCGTTTTTCACTTCGATAGCTTCAAATATATGCACGCCAATCAGAGTCTTTCCGCTATAAACTGAAAGATCGTCGTCTGTGTGAATTTTCAAGGTGTTGTCTGTGTGGCTGTGAATAATGTAGTTCGGTGCAGCAGCATCGCTAACGTCGAGATTCACCAAGCGACCTGCAAGCCTGTTATCTGTCGCCCATGGAGTACCCGAAACTTCTACATCCCAAACCCCGGCATTCCCAGATAGATTACTGATCACCAACTCGCCCACCGTATGAACAGGCGTACTGTACTGAGCGGCGGTATTACCGCCATTATCGGCTACCAGTTTACGATTACTGAGATCGCGGTTGGCATAAAGAATGGTACCGGCCCCACCAATCTGGGAACTGTCTTGAGCGCCTTGAGCAAATATATTCCCGGTGAACCCACTCACATCATCAACCGCTACTAAAACTCGACCGCCACCATCGGCTGCACTTGCAGAGCCACAGCTGTCACAGAAACCACGAACATCAATCGTACCGCTCCCGAGTAATTGATCCGCTTGAATTCTGACACTACCACCTGAGCCAAATCGGTTTCCGCCATAGGCCAAGACATTCCCCTGGATATTTACAGTGGGCGCTTCGAGGGAGATTTTACCTCCAGTATCGCTACCAAAGCCTGCAGTATCGGCGCGATCATAATGGCCATAGAAACAATCACTCAAACCGGCTGCGATACCAGCGTGGGAGTAAACTGTTTCACTTGCCAAACACGCGGGATAAGGCAACCCTAAATCGTCTCTCGCGTAAGTATCTGCACGCACGTTGGTCATATCAATGCGGGAATTTTCATTCAGCAGCAACGTGCCCCCGCTCGAAATCTGCACAGAGACCGGTCGATAGCCAAAATCGAAAAAGTTGCTATCACCGCTTTGAAAAGGCTGAATGATTGTGTCGAGAAGAGTCATGGCTGCAGTACTTTGCAAAGATTCAACATTGACTACGATTTGCTGAGTGCTGCCATCCAATTGAAACACTGTCGCATTGAGGTTCCTTGCCTTAAAGCTGCTGCCGCTGGAAGCCACTAGAGGGCCATTCAGATTCGCCGTGTTTTTAACGCGAAATTCAGACTCATTTTGGCTAATGACGCCTTCGGTACCACTTAAGGTCAGGCTGTCTGCTTCCAACGTTGCCGCCTTCAATCTCACCTGAGCACCAGCGCTAACCGCTTCGCTCGACATCAATTTGCAGTCGTCCAGGGAGATTCCCCCGGACGATGCCAGAGTACCGCTCAATTTCAGTTCTGTTGCAACGGAACAATCTAGGCTACCTACGTTAGCAGGCCCTTCTATTTCCACAATTCGGCGAGCGCTGATCTGGGTTTGAGGATTTCCTTCAATTCCTCCTATACTCCAATTTGTTCCATCCGTATTGTCAGTATTGATCTCAAAGCGTCCACTGGTGGAAACGGTACCAAGAGATATGCGATCAATATTGGTCAACAGCACCTCAGTCGCCGTTATGGTGTCACCTAGCGATATGCTTATACTTCCTGGATTTTCGATATGCACAAGCTGAGCTGATAAGGCTTCTTTTATACCTAGGTATCCGGTTGAGGTCGACGTAAAATTCCCGTTTGTATCCACTGCTGCATCTACAGCAATTCCGGAACTCCCCAGAAAACTAAAACTCGCCGCACTAACTGTTCGGGAACCGAAGTCGTTGCTATCTCTGATAACCGAGGAGTCAGCTAAAACCACATTTCCAATTATCGTTGTGTCTCCCGTACCCAAAGTAATGGCGGAATTATTGTCCAAATCAAGATCAGCACCTATCTGTGTGGCTTTTTCCACTATCAGCTTAGAGCTATCTTTTTGTGTGACGCCTTGAGTAACCGAAAGATTATTGCCAACTTTGATCGTTGTATTTCCAGTTAAAGCAATACTGTCGACACTGAGATCACCACTGAAGTCATAGGTGCCGAGGCCTAACGATAATTCGGAGCCAATCGTTGCATCGCCACCCACCTTGAACTTGAAGCTACTGTATTGAACTTGATATAAGAAGTTACTAACGTTCAAGTCACCAGTAATTTCTACAGACCCATTGCCTGAAAAATCCCCATTTACGGTTAGATTTCCGCGCACGTTCAAGCCGTCATCACGGATAGTGACAGAGTCTGCAATCACATTGCCGAGAAAGGTATTTTTCTGAGCGGTATCCAAGTGGCCTAAAACCGTATCTGCACCGGTCTCGATTCTGGGCACATCATCGATGGAATTATTGTTGGTTAGGTCGTACGAGTCGGCGTACAACAAGCGGCCAGTACTAATAGATGCCTTGTTTTCAACTCGCAGTTCTTTCAGACGCAGAATACCGACTAATTCTTTGCCGACGTAAGACGACAAATCATCATTTGATTCAATTGTTAAACTGTTGTCAGTATTTGCTATAACGGTATAAATGTTGGCATTACTTTGGCTGCTGTCCAAAATAAACGGCTGGCCAATCAAACTCTGCCTTGCCAGAGTTGATGGGTAGGTTTGGGACCACTTTAATTCCACATTAAAATTATCACTGATGGTTATTTTTTGTTGCCCGGAACCAATATTTTCAATCTGACTGATCGTATGTGGAAGAAGGCCATATATTACTGTGCTGGGAATATCACTCTGAGTTGTATTATTGGCAGTGTTGGAACTTATCAACAAACTTGGCGCGGCATCACCCTGAGCCTTCACATAAACTGTGCCGGGACCCGACGATTTGCGGGGATGGACTTTAGTCCCTTCACGAGCTTGCAGGGTCAGACTGTCAAGAATGTCACCGCCTGAAAAACTGTCGTAATAGATCGCAACACGTCCACCCGCCCCACTCGACAGACAGTAGTAACCCGTACAATTGCCGCCATTTGCACTGACCGTACCAGTGCCCGACAGACTGGTCGTATGTAAGCGAACCGTTCCCCCGGCACCAGCACCGGAACCAGAGAAAGATGCGTCCCTGCCATTGGCGTGAATCGTGCCATTAATAACGATTGTTGGTGCGTGAACGATAAGGACGCCGCCGCCCTCACCCTGCTGATTATTTTCTTGGTAGCCCTCAGCTGGACCAGACATACCCGGCCATACCGGCAGAGCAATGGAATCAAAGGCTTCCCCATTCACCTCAAGCGCCGCACCGCCGTGAGAGCTGCGGAAATCTGTGAACCCTTGAATTGTTCGGGTGTACAGTGAATCGACACTCAGCACGCCACCAGCCTGAACCTCTAATTGCTCACGTACCGATAAGTCACCCAGGTTATCATTTGCCGAACCGCTGCCATCATCTAACTGGCGGTATTGAGTGACCACTTCACCACCATTGCCAATCGTCAGACGATTTAATTTAATGTCCGGGTTCGCATATCTGACCGAAGTATTTAATACGGTAATATTGCTATAGCTGTGCGCCAAGGTCAGCTCTTCGATACCACTGCTGTCATCGATAGTGACACTGTTTTCACCCCAATCACCAACCTCAATTTGAGCAAATTCTGTACTCGCCTTACCGCTCTGGTCGGTAACCGTTGCAGAAAAACTGATGGAATCACCGATTATTGCATTTTGGGGAACATCAATTTGTATGGCTCCGTCATACTCCCTGTCTCCATTCAAATTAACCGTTTGTACATCAGCACTGCCAATTTGATACTCCAGATTGGCCAACGGAGCCTGATGTCGTACCTTAATTTCGATATTGGTCTTTCCACCGGCCGGTATACGAAAGTCTGGCGGCGTCAGCGTTAGATTCGGAGGAAAGTCAGACGCTTTGATCTCTGCATTTACAGAACTGGAAACAACACTGTTCCCCAAACCATCAAACACCAAAAAACGAAATTGGAATTTCCCTGGATTCAAACCAACCTTTGCTTCTACTGGAACACGCAGACTCAACTCACTGGTTCGAGCTGATGTCCAACCAAAACTGTCAAGGTTCAGGCTGCCGACTTCCGCAACGATTTCATTGCTATAGTTTGACAGGGACAAGTCCAAGCTAGAGGTATCGGCATTTTCAGCAAACAAAACCGCCTTAATATGCTGCACATTGAAACCTGGGTCCTGAACCACTAATGCTCGCTGCTGAATCTCACCGATCTGCAAACTCAATGCCTGACTACTGGCACTACTGATACTCGGAGCAACATCTGGAAGCACATCGATACGATAGGGTTTCTCGAAGTTCATACCGCAGTTATTTTCAGCTCTCAGAGTGATGTCTACCTGAGATTCGCCACTTATTGCTCCCGCAAGAAAATTCAGGTGCTCAGGGTTTTCAAGGTCCAAAAAATAGACAACTTCATCTTCTGTTAGCAAGTCCAAGGACTGGCCATTGTGCTGCATGCTGACTTTGCTAATACCACCGGGAGAAGTGGCTTTGTATTGAAATGGAGGAACGGATCCCTTGGGTGGAATTGCATTTTTTAGGGGAGCCACCGTCATATCACCTTGATCAAAAGCAAGCTGCATTGAAAAATCAAGGCTACCTGAACACCCAGACCACTCAGAAGTACATTCTGCTTGCAGGTTAGATTCATTGATTCTGACATAGGAAAAAACTGAAAATGCGGCTATATAGTTTCCAGCATCCAAATCAACTCCAGTTGGGTGCGATTCAACTTTCTGGCTCGATACTAGATCACTCGATTCAAGATTACCGTCATCTCGATAAATATGCATATAATAACCATTAAGGCTATCACTTCCTGTAAAACTTCCGTTTTCAACACTGAAACGACCTGATGTGTTTAACTTAACTTTTACTCCAGGCAAAAAATAGTTGAACGTACCACCCCGATAGATATCTGGTTCTAAGTTCACCTCCTCCTGCAGAACATAACTGCTTCCCTGAAAAGATGCGTTGAAAACATTCTTCAGTTCCGAAGGAGTTGATATCGCTTCAATTGTGGGGGGTAAACACGCAGCCTCCTCTTCAACGGTCAAGGCAATGGTTTTAATATCTCGACTTAATTCGGTCCCGCCAGCTTTCTTTTCAACAACACGAATAACAAGGCTACGATTACCGATATCCTCACTTTTCAACTTGTAGTAATGACGATCGACTTTATATGCCTGAGAAAAGTCATTTAAGGTTTCAGCTTTATAGCTTTCACGTTCACTGACCATTTCTTCTGGCAGTTCAAAATTCGGCTGGGCCACAGCTGCAACACTCAGAAGCAGCAAACCGGCTGCCAAAAAGTCCCGAGTTTTAAACCAGAGTCGATCTAATTCCATTTCAACTTCCATTAAAAGTTACATTCTGGATAAGGTTCGCAAGGAGGTGTCGCGCTACCTTTGCGAGGAGCTTCCAACAATTCACCATCAAGCAGATATTCCACTCGAATGTCATTTAATCCAGGATCTTCAATATTGATCGGCACCTGAATGGGTTCCCCCACCTTCAATTGCAAGGTATCAGGCACAGCTGGATCAACCACGATGCTCGCATCCGGGTCGTTGCTGACAGGTACAGAGAGAATTTCAGTTTTCTGTTCACCATCAAGCGCTCCGGTGTACTGAATTTCTAACTCACCATTACTTTGAGCAGGCACACCGTTTGGAGAGGTAAGTTCCAAGCTGTATATCGTTGTTCCTTGAGTCTCTGCTTCCACATTGAGCGCTCCATCCTGAAAAGACAGGCTCACAAACAAATTACCTGGCTGAGACGGAGGATTTGAAGGCTGTATGGGTTTGTTAGCCAAAATATCTTCCATTTTCAAAGCCTCGGAACGAACAGTAACTACCAAAATATAAGAGTTACCAGGCTTTAGGTCATCCTCATTCTCAATTCGATCATCAGCACTAGGACTACCGTCATCTATCATCAAAGTTTGATCACGACTCACAGTATTGGAGCAACCAGAATCGGTACACAATCTTGTGTAGAGATCGAGGTAGCCTCCAATATAATCAAAACGCACAAACAGAGGCAGATACCCACCACTGGCAGGATCGTAAACCACCTCCTCAATTTGACCGTTTTCAATCAGTTTAGGCGCCCTGTGAATCCATGAAGGCAATAAACTATTGACTTTAAAGTTCATAGCCTGACCGTCCAGCTTCACAGACATCAGTTCACCAACCGCCTGCGTATCCTGATACTCCAACCACAACTTAGCGTGGTTACTGCCAGCATATAGGCGCTGGGCTGGCAACATTGGTCGCAAACGCCAGGCACCTTGAGGACCGACACCAGGATTGATCTTCACTGGGATATTTGCGTTCGCGGAACCCAGAGCAATATCGATACTGGTCTCACCATCTTTGCGCAATGCGAACCGGCCATTGCCCAGAGATTCAATAATGCTGCTGTCGTTTGAAGTGTATTGAGTGCCGAAGCGGTTCTCACTGACATTCAGTTCATACTGACGTCCAGCAGCTTCGGCCGTCGCCGTCACTTCAAGACTAACCTCATTGGCGGCGTCCAGGTCGATCAAAATATCGGATGGATTAACCACTATCGCGGTAACTGCGCTACTGATATCACCCGATGCAGGATCGGTAGGCGAGCTGCCCGTCGCGACTTCAAGACCATCCGGAATGTCGTCATTGTCATGATCCGGATTCAATGGGTCGGTACCATGAGTATTCACTTCAACACCATCGTTTAATCCGTCATCGTCGGAATCCGGATTAAACGGCTCAGTGCCTCGGCTCAGTTCATCGCTGTTACTCAAACCATCGTTATCGCTGTCCTCTGCCCCGTCATCAGTACCATCGCCATTGGAATCCGAGGAAATTGGATCCAATTGCAGCAGAACTTCCAATGCATTGTTGAGGCCATCGTTATCGAAATCACCATCACGCTGGAGAATGCGAATCGAGCGGGTATTGGCAACATCCATTGGGGTCCCTGCCCCCACTATCTCAAGCTCGATATCAAAACTGTCTCCATCATTTGCGGCGGTACCCGTAGTGGTAGGAACCGTAAACTGCAACTCTGGATAGCTCACAAAGAAGCTTTCACCCGCCACCCTGAGTTCCATGCCTTCAAAGCCATTTGGATTAAAGTTCGCTGCCGTCGTAACTACCAGATTCTCACTGCTGCCTTCAAGCATGTACGGATCAGGCTGTGCAGGAATTGAAATCACAGGAGCACACAAGTTAGCGGCACGTTCCAGTACTGGCGTATCATCCGCAACCGATACCAAACTCGAACCCACTGTTGTGAACTGGTAGCAACGCCCCAGTTCCATGGCTTCAACGAATGTGAAACTGACAGTGCTGTCGGACAATTCTGTCAAGCCTGATACTTCCTGATCGTCCAGAAGCAAACGAACCATATCGGCGGAGCTTTGCTGCTTCACCGGTTCGCTAAAGGTAAATTCAATCAGTGCTGGATCATCATCACGCGTTTGTACAAAGCGACGCTGATTGATCGCAGCAGGACGACGAGCAAAGACCAGCGAATGGCTCGCACTATTATCGACACCCGAGAGCTGCGGCGTCACAGAAGACAAGTTCAACTCGATGGTTTCAACTTCGTCATTTTGAACTGCGAACTCTACGTAACCCGCAGAAATTTGCAGCGTCGCGCTGTCAGCCTGACCATTAATCTGAGATTCGCCGTTTTCACTAATGTTCACCGTCAGGTTGGCATCCTGAGTTTGGCCTGCATTGTCTATTGTTTTAACTCGGTTTCCGTATTCGTCTACCAAGGCCAGGGATACAGTGGCCGTTTCACCGGTTTCCAGAACGTCTTCGCGTCCAAACTGGTGATTGCTCATGGCTATGGTTTCCATCGCGAAGCCCTGCGGGCTGCCATAGCTTACCGTCAATGGAATCGCGTCAACACTTACCGGGTCAGTAGCACTCTCACCGTCATTGTCATAAACAATCGGCAGTTCCTGACCATCGACTAGAACCGTCAGTTCATAATCCCCGCCCTTAACGCTTGCTGATAAGTCCACACTCAGCTCACCTTCATTCAGGGTCACTGTCGCTTTCTCACCTTCCGGTTGCAGCGGCTCGATCACAACACCTTCTGCAAAACCAAAGTGGAATAGCGGTTCAGTAATTGTCAACGAAACCTTGGAGGACGAATTCTGAACAACAACATTGCCGTCCTTATCCAACACTCGAGCAGTTATTGTCGCAGTTTCACCTGGCTTCACCGCTTCTATGTAATCAATCGATACACTACTCTGGTCGCCAGATATCAACTGCAACTCGTGTTCGGCTTGTAAACCGACAACAGTTCTTGATCTTGCAACAACTTTATAAGCTGCTGCTTCGCTTGGACTGGTCCAAGCGAAGTTAACGATTCCGTTTTCATCACTCGGTAGACCGTTCGCGATATCCTGAATATGCGACCCATTTGCGGTACGCAGAACCAAATCCACTTCGGCACCTGAAATCGCAATACCGGAACCATCCAGAACCAACAGCTTAAAGGTAAGCTCCGAGCCGACAGTAGCGACACCGGGGTTCACGCCGACCTCATCGACAAATCGTAACTGATCAGGCAAGGCGTTAAGCGGGAAACTCTGCACCTCAGTGAGAGATTCTTGGCCCAGCTCGTCGATCAGCTTGATTCGGAAGCGGTAAATATCATCTGCACTGGAACCCGGATCAGCAGTGACCTCGAAGTATTTAGACTCGTCAGCGGTATATGCTTTGTGAACCTTAATTGGCGTACCGTCCTGATCTTCCTGGATCAACTCCAGATTCAAGTACTCCCGTCGATTTTCGCCATTGGCCTCACGAAGATTACTCACACGGATAATGTTTCGGAAACCATAATAACCACTGGTGGGCTTAACAATGCTCAGCTTGTCAGCTTCAGGGGCTTTATTCTCTTTAATCGTTACAGAATCATTTTGAGTCTGAACCTGACCACTGCTATCAATGACTTTGACTACCAAAGGCTCATCTATTTGACCGCTCACACGTCCAGAACGATTGTCCTTCAATTGATGACGATAGAAACCGGCATAGTCCTTGCCAAGATTCATCTCAATACGCTCGCCCTGCCAGTTCAATTCGATGGCAGCAACACTAATATCGTCGCTGGCTCGAACTTCTACCCTGAACTCTTCGCGTTCATAGATATCATCACCCACTCGAACTTCATCGATACTAGGCAACAAATCATTCAACACCGTCAGGTTAAGGGTGCTGCTGGATTTGTTATCACTGAAATCAAGCGCTTCGATTTCAAAGTTCAGCTGTGTACCCAATTCTGGCGCGGTTTCGGTGTAACTGATGTCATCACCACCACGAGCAACAGCAACAATCAAGCCGTTGCGTTTCAGGAATGCCGTGTCCACTCCACTTCCAGTATCGGAAGACTTCGCCAAAATGGTAAAGGGTCGGCCTGCCACCGGATTACCATTTTTAATCAAGCCCTCAATTTGCAACTCAACTTCCGGAGCGAACGGATCAACAAGACGCGTTACAGCCTGAGCCGGTGTCTCGGTGAAGTTTCCGTAGATATCGATAGCACGCGCCTTGATAAACTTATTGGCGTCCAACTCATAGAATTTCTGAACCGAATAAACCGGGCCAGTACGTTTGGCAATTAGTGTAAATGGACCTGATGCACTGTCGGCTTCGTAGAATTCCACTTGCTGGATTGGCTGACTGCTGTTCAGCACGTACGCTTCAATCTGAACCGGATTTGGCAGATACAAATTGCGATGCGGTTTGGTCAAATCCATACCGATACGGAAATTATTGCTCGGCTGATTCTCACCCTGCAATACCAGGGAGCGAGCCACGGATTCACGATGCAGGCCATAAACGCTTTCAATTTTGGCACTGACATCAAAGGTCTGACCATTACGTAAATCCGCCGGCAACATGACGCGTGTGGCAAACGGTTCGGCCGTCTGACGACTGAGCAAGCGGCCGTCCACGTAGTAGTCCACCGCCCGAACACCGCTGGTATCAGCCAGACTCAGTTCGATTTCATCACCCTGCTGCAAAACTTTCATACTGGCAGGGTTAGCCAAACTTGGATCTGCGGCCAGCATTGAAGTCGCTATACGGTAAATTTCCAAACCGTTTTCACCCAATGCCAACAGCAAGCGATCACCATCAATAGCAATATCCTGAACCGTGACATCGAGTTCCAGTACCAACTCGGGTTGAGTCCAGTTGTATGCATCGCTACGGTACAGTTTCTTACCGACAGCAAACCAAACCATCCCCTGACGATACGCCAGCGCTGATACAGAACCTTCAAGGTCGAACGATTCGTCCAGCAAGCTGGCAATTGTGTAGCGGTGGATACGATGTCCAGCACCGTAGAACAAGTGATCTCCACTCGCTGCCAGTTGACTGACCGCTTCGCCCGCATTGAACAGGGCCTGGATATTTTCACGTCCACTTTCGATCGGAAGCTCTGTGGCGACCTGATAAACCACACCCTGGCCATCTGCGGTGTAAACCAACTTGTCTGCCACCGCTAGAGCACTGATGGGCTCACTGGCGCCAACTTCGAGAGAACCCTGACCACTCTGATCCAGATCAACCATGTAGAGTTGATTACCTACGCTGGCGGCCAATCGGGTATTGCTCAACGCAAAGTCTTCGAACTGAGCACCTTGCAGTAGAGCTTCGGTTTTCTGATCAAGAAGTTTGCGCAGATCCAGAATACGCTGGACGCCACGTTGCAAGACAAAGGCCCTGCCCGCTTCCGCGTCAACAATTTGGGCGCTCTCCTGATAAGGCGCAGGCACAACCTGAATATCCCACTGTCCGTTTTCGTCCAGATGCTGGGAAATACTGCCGTAGTAATCGGCAGCGGCCAAATAGTAGCCCCGATCAATAGCAACACTGCTGACATTACCCTTAGGTCTGTCATCTTCATACAGTTTCAGTAGACCGCTAGCCGCTGATGCCAATGACAATTTCTGCTGACTGCTGCCACCCAGGAACAGTTCACCTCCATACAGGAAAGCAGAATCAGCTTCTGTGGCAGTCGGTATAACAAAGCTACCACGCACCTCAGGCAAGAACGGATTACGGAAGTCAATTAATTGAGCTCTGCCCTTATCTCCGTCTAATACCAGAAGTTCATTTTGTAGTGGAATCAACTGTTGAGCCGAGTGATTCAAGCTCAAACGATACTCATCGAACGACTCATCATAAGCACGCCAGTTTCCTGACTCGTCAACCAGATACACAAAGCCATCCATCGCAGCCATAGCTTTGAAACTACCATTGCTGCTTGCTGCTACTGTGTAGTTGCGATTCAAACGGTACAGCCCCGTATTGCTCAGAACCAGGAAGTGCTCGCCCTGAACCTGAACAGCTAAAACCTGTCCTTGAATACTCGCGACATTGGTTGTGGACAGTTCCTTACCAAAGACTTGATAGGCC
Source organism: Pseudoteredinibacter isoporae (assembly GCF_040372805.1). Lineage (GTDB taxonomy): Bacteria > Pseudomonadota > Gammaproteobacteria > Pseudomonadales > Cellvibrionaceae > Pseudoteredinibacter > Pseudoteredinibacter isoporae_A. The sequence goes on along the minus strand of NZ_BAABWJ010000002.1, from coordinate 387,978 downwards.
ACCAAGCGTCCATCTACATTGAGAAGGAGTCGGTCGTGGGCCAGGCTACTCATGCTTTCAACGTTACCGCTCAAGCTGTAACTGGCTTCCTCACTGTACGATTGAGCAGGATCAGCACGACCATAAAGCTTCAGGCCTTCCCCGGAAATGGCTAATAGCAACTTATCGCCAAGATAGGTAGCCGCAGTAACTGTACCACCCAATTGCAGAAGCGTATCACCAGCCAAATTCCGGACGGTTCTTCCCTGTACAAGCAATAATTCATCCGCAGCCGTCAGAGCAAAGTCATAAGTCGGTGCCGAACCGCTGTTGGCCGTCAAGCCGTCATAAACCGCAATGCGGTACTGACGTGAACGTTCATTGCCCAGCTGATCACGAACGCGAGCTTGTACCCGTAACTGGTTCACGTCTGATGCGACATTAACACTGAAGTCAATTTCGCGCTCACCACTGGCCAATACAGTGCCATTGATATCGGTAATTTCAATGGTTGCACGCAAATCACTCGCTAAATTATTTTGATGCGAGAGACGCAGTCGTGAGCCACGCATTACCGCACTGCTGACACCTTGTAACTGCGCGTCCGGCAGTTGTAACTGCGGAGAAATTCGAATGTTACGTGCAAGCTCTGAGTAACGATAGCTGTCGCCATAGTAAGCGCGAACCACCAAATTGAAATTCTGCTGGCTCGACAAGAGCGGTAGACGCAACGCAAATTGACCATTGCTCTCAGGCAAGTAGAGGCGTGCAACTTCCTCACCTTCGAAACTTGATAGAGTCGCAACCGCAAAGCGGAACTCACTATTGTTATCCGTCAGCTGATAGCTAACAGACATTAATTCACCCTCGGCAAAGCGCTGGTTATTCTGCGGCGCCGCCAAGGTCACGCTGTCCAGTGAGGGATCGTTATCGATCAGGTTGTGGCTGTTTTCCAACTGCACACTGCCATTGGCGTAGTAGCGCAAGTCTGCAGTATCGCCACCCTCAGGTAGACGCACCCAACGCATCACCGCTTGCTCACCCACAGCAAGTTTACGCTCTCCCGAAACCTCTATTGAGGCCTCGTCCACTCTTGCAGTATCCGCAAAATACGCGCGCAGTGGTATCTCTGCACCACGACTCAAATCCTGAGCAGCGACCGGAATAACGCTGTCAATAGTGCCTAAGGGAGTATGACTGATCGTCAAATCCACTCGCTCTTCAGCGCCAGAGCGATCACGATACAACAGCTGCAGATTACCAGCAGCAAGCTGGCTGCGCGCAATACGCAACATAGGCTTACCATCTTTCGAGCCTCTTGCGGCCGGGCGATAATTACCCGAGGTATCCACAATATATGACTCAGCACCGCCCAGGGTTTCGGCGTTATGCTCCAGAATTATATCCACGGATTGAACATTTGCTTCTACTACCGGAGACAGCACAGGGGCAGTAGCTGTCGCATTCAATGAACGGCTATACAACTTATCGCGGTCATCCTCACGATACAGTTCATAGAGTTTGTTTCCAGCAAACCATTGCTTAACAAAACCCTCTGTGCGAATCGCCAATAGCTCTTCGCCACGCAAGCCATACCAGGCTTTACTCGACAAGTCGCTATCAATTTGCAGCCAGACCAGCTCTCCGTCGGTTACGTGATCGCGGACCTCTCCTGCCAGTTCAATAGTATGAAGATGCTGAACCGTTTGGCCTCGACTGTACGCCGCTATTTGCTTGTTATTCCACAAATATAACCTGTCATGCTGAGACGCCAGCTCTGTGTATCCCGCAGCAACAATACTGCTGCTCAATTCGAGCTGAGGAACAGCAGCCTGATAATTAATTCGAAGCTCTTCAACACCTTCGCTGTTGAGCAATAGCAATCCGTTGATGGAAGCCTCAGCACTGCGAATTTCTCCGCCAGTCTGAATCCCGGCTAACCAACTGATCCCCTCTTCGGTGAACACCGCGGCACTCACGTGCTGACCAAACTGCAGATAAGCAATGTTGGAAGCTGTCGCCAGCAAGTCGCCATAGAGACGCAGGCTCTGTACCGGTGCAAAGCCATTTGTCGTGTGCGCGAAGTAATCAATACGTTGACCAGATTGATCTTCCAGCAATAAGAAAAGGCCCAAGCCCGTCATTTCGCTTCGTAACAAGCGTCCACTACCGCTCAGTACTTCACTACCCGACAGATCGTTAACAGCAAAACGCTCTTCAACGGCCTTATCGAGGGCAAGCAGAATGCGGTCAGAGCCTGCACCTGGAAGGTGGTGCAAAGCCACAACGCGTTGATCTCCAGCTGGCGCCGTATACGCAAGCTGCTTATTTGTGTTCAAATATGGAATCTTCGCCAGCGTTTTTTCTGCGCTTTTGCTGTTGCCGGAACGGTCCCGCAGCTCTGCTCGCAGCAAGACTTCTGCTCCCACATCACGGCTGCGATACACCTGCAGGCCATCGCTGAACGGCAGTTCCTGAGTTTGTCCCTGATCTTTTGGATCGATAATCGTCAAGCTAGACGAGCTATCGAAATCTTCCATGGTGTCTGGTGCTTTGGCCTTCAACCACAATTCGCTACCCGCCAATACATTGTTTTCGGGCAGAACCGTGATTTCTGGATCCAGGTCCAGACCATCATCTTTAATCAGGTTGATAAACCGGCGATCCTGAGCACCCTCTGCTTCCAAGGTCGCAAACAATACGGCGCTCTCACCAATCGTCGGCATCGTGGCATTGAAGCTGAAGCGATCAGACGACTGAGCAGTTCGATCCAATGTGATCGGAGTTGGATTACGGGCGTCGTTCTCATCACCACCAATAAAGAGGTTTAAAGTACCCTGATCTTTACCCAGCAAGACTTCAAATTCTACCTGCTCGCCTTCATAGAATTCAGCGCCATCTTTAGGCTTTAGAATACTTAACGCTTCAGTCTGAGCTTGGCCTTCGATCACCTCAACTGTGATTGGGCTGGCTTCAGTAATCAAACCGGAGGAATCAATAACGCGTGCAGCGATTGTGAGTCCACCAAGGTTATCAGGTGTGAAACGATGCGAGGTCGGGCTATCGGCCTCAACAAAGCCACCGACACCAATACTGACTTCTACTCTATCAACACCGAAGAGGTCGAACGATTTCAGGATAATATCAACAGGTTCTCCAACAGGGACCTTGTCACCATCACGTGGCGACACAATACTGATGGTCGGCGCAGTTGCGTCCTGAACCAAGGTATAGCTGCTGTCAGCGGTGATATTTACACCCTCACCGTACTCAAGGCTCAAACGCACGGGTATCTCGGTGACAGGTGCAATGTCGGCCAACTTCGGATTAAGGAAAGAGAGTTGAACCTGAGCCTGGCTTTCGCCATTCAGAATAATTTCAGCCGGGTACCAACGATCGAGAACTCGAATATTCGCCTCTCGAACCAATCCAACATCGCCATTCAATTCAAAGCTGATTAGAACACGACTGGCCTCTTCAACACTTGAAGGACTCAGCTGCATATCACCAATGGCAATATCCGGATCTGCAACCGTTAGTGGCAGTATCAGCTGCGCCGAATTGCCACTGCTATCAACAACATCCACGCGAATCGACAGCGAATCAACGCCGGCGGGCATATCCAACTCAAAGCTCTCGTCACTTGCCAACTCGGTTTGCGCGCCATAGCTGGCACCGCCATCGGTAGATAAGCGCACTCTGAAAATCAGATCATCGATTTCGTCCAGATTATCTTCCGCCGCGAAACTCACCTCATACTGACGACCGCGAGTGAAGGCATCACCCTCATTCAGTACCTGATCATTGGCAGCGTTAAGAATTTGAATATTGCGCGGTTCCAAGCTGTCTTCGGTATTCAGAACCTGAGTAAAGACTCCAGCACTCAATGTTTGCGTTTCAGTTGGCTGATTGCCGCGCTCATCTGCAATACCTTCTATCGTAATGGTGTAGCGGCGATTGCTACGCAACTCAAATCCAGGAAGCAGTTTAAGCTCAAGTTTCTCCTGAGTCTGAACGAGATCAAACTGTGCACTGACATCAAGCAATGCGCTAGCGCTGTAGTCCAAAATTTCTTCCTGGACAGACATCGCTGTTGCGACAACCGGCTCATCAAATTCCAGCACCAAATTTCGAGTGCGAGACATGAGCTGCTGTTCTTCCAGAATCGGAGACGTATCGTCGACACCGGTCAAGACATCCTGCAAGACAGTTTCCTGGCCAGAATCCTCACGAATCAAAATCAGAGAGTACAGCTGATCATGTTCTACGGCTGGAGAGCTCGCCGTATATTGATTATTGCTAAAGTCACCGTTCAGTCTATCGGCTTGTGTGTATCCACTTTCAAAACCGGAAGGTACCATATAGACCACGAGATCCTTACCCAGCCCTTCCCCGGCGATGACAATCGTATCACCACCGGTATCACTCAGCAGATTATTTGCCGCAGCATTATCCGTCGTTGCCTGAATTGCACCCAGAGGTGCCTGAGCGACAATAGCTCCAAGCAATGTTTGCTCATGATAGAGCGAACGGAAACGCACTGAATAGTCGCCTTGCTCCGACACGGACAAGCTCAACACAATGGTTTTATTCTGCTCGTCGTAACGCCACTGCTGAGCCGCCAGCTGAGTGCCGTTCAGATAAACCTCTGTGATGTTTTCCAGCATATCTCCCGTCACACTGATATCGTGACTACTGTCAATTAAGATCAGATTTGGAGAAATATCGTACACTTCGAATTTCACGGCCCCGAACAATGCTTGAGCGAAAATATCCCAGGGCAAATCAAAGCTTACATTCGCTCCCACCAAAGTTTGCTGTGGTTCGTTCAATAAATTGATTTGATAATCACGGCCTTCGATGTAATTCCCGTCAACTCGCTGGAAGCTCAAGCGAGAACCCAATAGTGACGTTACACCGCTGATGTCGCTATTTGACTCAAGATCCTTGAGCCCTAATGTCACCCCTTCCCAGGATTCGGATGAACCACTAAAGTTCAGAGCGACAGTCGCATTAGCCGATGCGATGCCCTGCTCAGGAAGTACTCTGACGACGTTTGCAAAAGGAACATTCGCGAAGCGATAATTTCTTTCACTATCAACCCAGGAAAGCGTTCCATTGCTTAACGATAAGTTGTCAGGAGTGTATTGCTTTATGTCGACCTCGCTCAGTTCCGTTAATTCTATAACCGAACCTGACGCAAGATTGATATCAAATAAACGCAGCTCATTTTCTTTGTACAGAGCCAGAAGTTCTCCCTCAAAGGTAAGCTCTTCGATGCCCCCCGTATAGCTTCCAAGTAGCGGCAATTGCTGCTGACTGCGAATCCGGGACAAAGTAAGAAGCTCAAATCCGCTCGCGCTGTAAATCAACGCACGCTGCTGATCGAGCACAATATTGCTCGCTGAGCTGAGGCTGTGATTGTGAGTGGCTGCAACGGTTTCAGGTTGCTCCAGGCTGCGCACCTCAAGTCGATCACCATACAACACATAGGCGTGTTGCTTATCAGCGACCAAATCAACAATGGCTGAACCGGTTTCGATACGAACAAAGTCCCCCGCTTTAACGTGTGCGGCGTAAACATCATTTTGAGTACGTACCAATATTGTCTGACCTTGCAGCACAAGATCGTCCAGACTTGCTGCTTCAGGCAAATCGAATTGATTGATTTCCCGAGGTGAATAAACGTTCGCAATATCATAGACACGCAATTGATCACCGGCGCCATCGGCGACGACCAGGTAACCCTCTGAAATAGCGACGGCTTCTACCGTTCCAGATTGCGGAATCTGCGACAGTAACGTCGGTAATCCTGCTTCAATTTGACTGAACAGGGATACAGAATTTGTCGAAGACATAGCCAGCATAGAGCCATCTCGGCTTATCTGATGAATCCCCGGGCGACCAATCTTCGAGCCAAGAACAACAGTCAATTGAGTGTTCTCAATACGATCATTACCACTTGGCAAATTGCTCAGGCTGATCGTCAAAGTACCAATCGTATCTCTGGGTAGATCAAAGCTGATCAGACTGTCATTGTGATACTCCACCCCGCTGGCTGGGCGACCATTGATTTGAATTCGGGTTCCTACGCCCAAACCCAAGCCTCGGATGCCGATTCGTTGATTACCGTTGAATTCAAAGCTTTTGACTTGTTCAAGTACGGATTCACTATCCCGGGAATATTCACCGATTTCCTGAATTTCAGGGTCAGCGACATAGGTAAAGGCCAATGGCATAAACTGGTTCATCGACCCAGCGCTCAGACGCAGACCAACACTCAAATTTCCTGCAGGACTTACCGATAATGCAGGCGCATCAAACTGAACTTCAGAATCCTTGTGAACCACAAACTCACTGGCCGCAATGGATTTATCGCCTAACCAAATCGTATCGACATTCGCCAGTTCGCTACCCAATACCGTGATGCGACTTCCACCACGCCAGGTGCCAGCATTCGGTTGCAGCTGCTTCGCTTTCGGTTGACGGTGAGCGCTTGCCGTAAAGCCAAATCGATAATCTTCACCCAGCAAATTGCCATGAATATCTTTCAAGGCTCCACTGAGTGTGAGTTGGTAAACTTTTTCAGCATCAAGTTCAGTTGTGGGTTTGAATCGAATTCGAGAACCCGCGTTATTGGTGCTTACTGAACTCAAACCTTCGACACGCTGCCCTGCCTGGGTAAGGCTCAACAAACTACTGTCGATCAATGCGAGTTGGCTATTGTCGAGAATTCGGTTGAACTGAATTTCAATTGCCCCATCGACAGGCAGGTACGCGCCCGACGTTGGCAGCTGCTCAATCACCGCCAGCCCTTTCGGCTCAAAGGTGTTTAAACCACCACCCAATCCGCCAATATGGGCATCAACGGATACCGGGTTTTCGGCAGGCTCGCCATCGGCATAAATATAGGCACTACCCACATAGAAACTCTTATCGGCCAGTACAACCGCCTCGGCAGACCCGGTCAGAGAATAGTATTGTTTCAGCGCCAAACCCTGCCTGAAATCTCCCGCCAACCAGGTAGAGATGTCAAACAACTGCAGATCTCCCTGCCCAGCGGCAACGTAAAGGTCCTGCCCCTGAATCGCCAAGTCACCAGCAAAGACTTCACCGTCCTGGCGCAGAATCAACAAGCTCAACTCAGCACGGGCGTTATTGGCAACATCACCCAGTTGATAAACTTGTACCGAGGCGCCCTCACCAGTGGACACCAACAGTTTATCTTGATGAACCAGAATATCTTCAGGGCGATAGCTGTTAGCACTGCTATCTAACGCTGCAATATTGTGTTCAATATTGTAGAGACCGCTGCGCAATTCAATTGATACAACTTTCCTGGCTTCAGCTAATGCAACCCATAGCAATTCATCAGAGAGCGCAAGCTTGCTCGGTTTGCCACCCAGCTTATTGGTATCCATTACAATTAAACGCTGTAGATCCAGATCGGGGCCAACCCGATAAGCGTAAACACCTTTCTCGCCAGCGACATACAACAAACCACCTTCAGCCGTTACGTCATGAAGTTGATCGTTGAGGCGATATTCACGCAGCAAACTTGGGTCACTCGGCAAGGTGATATCGAAGTGATACAGACGATCCCCACCTACGAGATAAAGATGCTTGCCGTCCAGTTCGATGTCTCTGAACCCTTCAGGGTTAATTGTGCTACGGAAATGGTATGGCAACTGCTTGCCTGCCAAATCCCGGAACAGCAGCTCTGGTCGCAATGGATCGGACACATCACTCAGAACTAACTGCGCATCGACGCTGGTTGATGTGCTCAACACTCTACCCTGCTCGTTAACCACGGGATAACTACCCCCGGTAACGGCGTAGAGCACTTGGTCACTCAAAGCTAAAGCACTGATTGGTGCCGCGTTATCACGAGGCAAATCAACGGTACCGATTTGCTTTTCTGTGTAGAAATAGGCAGAACCCAGTGTCGCAGTTTCATCAGCAAACAACTGTGATGTTGCGCTGACATCCACTCTCCCCAGCTCTCCCGAAGGCACACGAACCTGAAGATGGTTTTCACTCAGCAGGCGAATATCACCTGCTATTTGCGAACCAAAACTGATTTGAGTGCTGGCATCGAAGCCGCGGCCATATATATCAACCAGGCCACCACCCTCTGGTGGGCCAGAATCCGGTGTTAAGGTTTCGAGGGCGAGTTTAGGCAGGCGAATCATTGCACCATGTACTGTACTACTCAAACCTTCACGCTCAATACTCAGAGACAAAGCGACGGCGTCATTACCCAATTTGAGATCGGGTACACGGAAGCTCAGCTGTTGCTCATCAACACTGAGAATATCAGCTGCCGACACCAGTACATTAGCCACTCGGATATTCAAAGCCGCAGGATCCTGACCGAAGCCATTACCTTTGACTCGGGCCGTTTCAGTGCCATCTGCGTGGAAATGTTCGCTGTATTCAGTATCGTCCGAGAAACGAACTACCGAATTAATTTCAGGTCTTTGTTTGAGACTACGATCAAAATCAAAACTAATCTCACGATCCAGCACCTGACCGCTTAAGGTCGCAATTGAAGGCTCAAGTAAGATACGCAATCCGCCCTCGTAGCTGTAACCCGGCAACAGGCGAACTTCTACCTGAGCACCACCAAGTGTATTTACTGCAACAAGTTGATAATTTGCAGGATCCACGACATCACCTGCAGCAGTTTCTATGCGTACACCTTGCCCCGGCAGGAGCTGGTCAGTATTAAGTAGCTGGTTAAAGGCAAACTGTATGGATTCGCCACTGCTGATTCCGGCACTGAAGTTACTGGTTGACGTCAGAACCAGCTGACCATTCCCCACTTCCTGTAGACCACTTTCAACTGCAGCGAACACGCGACCGGATATAGAGGCGATTTCACTGTAGTACTCCTGAGCTTCCTGCCAATAAGTGGTCTCATAAAACCCACTCTGCCCGTCTTCTCGTAGAATCAAGTATTCCGCGCCGGTAGAAATCAGAATCTGTCCGTAATAAACCTCAAAAGATGGTCGCTGATTAGCTTGTACCGATGCGCGCTCGATCACCTGGCGTTCAAAATTGGCATTGGCCACGTCATGATATGTCAGGAGTTCAAGTGTATCTGCGCGTTGCAGCAATACATACAAACGCTGCCCCAACCAATCAATATCTACGACGCTGCCTGAAAGCTCACTGCGATTTAAATTCAACGTTGAATACTGTGTTGCCGCATCCAACTCAGGATCGAGCACATCAATAAATCGAATAAAGCTGCCGCCCTGGCCATTGTCGATCGCTACCGCCAGAACATGTTCAGCGGCATTAAACGCAACATCCATAACTCTATTGCCTGGAATTTCCAGTTGCTTCACCACATAAGGTTTGGCTCGATCACGAACATCAATCTGCAATACACCGGCACTGTCAGCCGCTAAATAAACGCTATCACCTGCCAAAGCCAAGCCATTGACCGGAGCATTGGTAGCAAGCTGCCCCAAGCGAACAGGCCGATCCCAGATGGCGATATCAAAAATTTCCAAACCATAAGGTATCGCCGAGGCCGAGTCTTGAACTCCACCCAGATCAACACCGACAAACAGCTCTTCATTCCGACTACCCAATGCCCCGATACGTTGTGGAGGATAATTAGGTAGCTGGATACCTCGGCCTTCCCTCAATTGGAATGAAAACTCGCCAACTTTGTGCTCAAGACCGGACTGAGTGACTAAAACTTCATAAAGCTCAGGCTCGGTTACTGCGGGAAGACGGAAATCCATGCGCTGCATACTGCGCACATCATCATGCAAGTTGTAGAGGTAATTCCCAGCCTGTATTTCTTGGGTACGAATCTCCTTGCCGCTGAAAGAGCGCAATATGATTTTGGCTCCAGGGAGGAAAACCTTGGACTGACTTGTAATGCTGACAACAGGACCACCCTCACTTGAACCAGACTCCCGCGACAAATCAAAACTGGCATCAGTCATCGCTTCAGCCACTACCAAGGCACCCAACTGATTTGCTACGAGACCGGAGTCACTGATCTGCAAATGATGAGCTCCAGCACTCAATCCAAGAAGTTCAACGGTTACCGCTGGAATACGCAGAGTATTTTCATCAACGTATTCATAGCTGACTTCTCGATTGTCTATCCGTACTTTGACTGCCGGATCGTTACGCAAGCCGCTGCCATCAATAATCAGGTCCCGACTCTCACCGAAGCGATAAGTCGGTTCTGCAAAACCCTCAATCACTGGGCGGACTGCGCCTGTATCCGCCGCCGTCAAATTCATCTGGAAAGGACGCCACAAACCGCTACCACGTAAATTACGCAGATCTTTTAGCTGAACACGGTAAGTCTTGCCCGCCTTTCTGTCGAAACTTAACTCAACCGAATTGAGCTGATTGTCGGCATCATTAACCGCTGTGATATTTAAACCACTGACCGCGTTACCTTCGTCATCAGTAATTACCCAATTCCTGACATCGGTAACGGAGTCTACCGTTACCGGTTCATTAAAGGTCAGAACAATGCTTTCATCAGCGCCGATCTTGTCACCTTCAACATGGGAAGCTTTCAACACCAGAGAATGAGGTAATTCTAACTGCACAACGCCGCGATGCGATGCTGCCAATAATCGTCCCTTAAAGATATCCAGATCGTTTACCACTTCAGCGGTACCCGCGGAAATAATGACAGGCGAAAGTGGCTCACTGATATCAAAGACCATAAGTCCGGCACTACCTGCCGACACTAACAGTAAGTTGCCCACTACCTTGAGACTGCTCAATTTCGGTGTGCGACTGATAATGTTGCTGAAATCAACAGCAGCGATCTGTTCTTCACGCTTGAGGTTAAAGATTCTCAAGCCAAAGTTTTCAATAGAGACAATCGCAAAATCACCGTAAAACGCAATGTCTTTCGGATTGCCTTCAAATTCAAACTTGCGACTCAATTGTGGATCGAATGCGTTGTAAGCATTAACAACACCCAGCACAACGCCGCCACTGTCCGGTGGAGGAGGCAAACGCGAAGCGCCTGCTGTCCTCAAGTCGAACGGGCAAATCTCGGGCCAGCCTGTATCGTTCACGCCACCTACACCGAATAACCAATCATTGTGCGCACGCAAACGAGCAGCCCCTGGCACTCCTTGTATGGCCCCCAGATCAACAGGGTCTTCAGGCGATAGGTAGCTTAAGAGCTTAATACGTCCAGCATTCGTTGATCCCATACCAGCGGTCGGCTCACACTTGGGTGGAGGAGGATCACTAAACAAAGGACGCTCACCGGCACCCCCGAAGGTAGAGGCCAGTACAGCTCGCCCGACAACTTCAATGCCATAGGTCACATCGCCCTGGTAAGCCTGCAGTTCACGAGAAACCACTTGCATACCTTGAGAATCATCAAGGTTCAACATGGCAACCCCGCCAACACCATTGGCAACCAACAGAGCTTTGTGATCTGTGTTGTTTTTGGTGTACGAGAAAAGCTCGAGTCCCAATGAATCTGCGGCCGTTGGAAGTCCTCGTCCCTCCAGCTCGCTGAATTCAATTTTCTCTTGTTCGGACAGGCCAGACGCTGCCCGTTTCATATCCAGCTCAAGGAAGTTTTGGTGTGTTAATAAATCAACGTGTCCAGTGGAACCGCTCGGCAAAGTTGAAGCGCCCCCTACTAATAGCGTTTGGTCGCCATCTTGAATATCGAAGCTGCTGGCGATCAGAGGATCAATGGACGCACCGCCTCCAAGCAACTCGGATATAGAATTCGCATCCGGGGTTTCCTGTCCAGACGAGTCGCCACTCGGAGTACCACTGTCATTTTGGCTGCTACTTGAGAACAAGGTTGAAAATAAGCCCGCATCGGCAAGCGCCACCCCGCCTTCTTGCTCTACTACTATGCTTTGAGGATTAAGGCCATTGACCTGAGCCTCGGACAAGGTTCGCAAGCCATACCCAACTGCATTTTCAACCCGCACCTCTCGACCATAACGGTTTTCGATCACGAGATCCTTTAATCCCGGAGCACCACCACTTACAGTAATCAGCATTTCGCTTGGAGAAATAACTTCAAGTGCAGAGACAGGAATACCGCCGATACTGGCTTTAATACCATTCCCCAGAGAATGACCAGGTTCAAAGCCCGAACCGATAACCGTGTATTGGGTTTCGCTATCTACAGGCCCCCAGATCGGACTGATGGATTCCACCTTGAGTGAGCCATCAACAGCAACCCCACCTTTGAGCAAAGACTTGCGCCATACGCCACGGGAGAGGCTGTGCAGTTCAACATCAAACTGACCTGCAATACTTATTGCCGGAGCCAGTGCTTCGATAATAATACTGCCTTGTTCGGCATCATCATCAATGACAGATTGGATAGTCGCTTCAAGACCACCAATAAACAGGCGTAATCGCTCTGCGTTAGCGCTGGCATTGCGCGCCGTTACATTAATTTGTGTCTGGATGCCCAGTTCTAAACGACGAGGCACTACTGTATTGAGTTCCGGCTTATCTCCTCGATTCGCCTGATACTCGAACGTAAATTCTCGGTCCTGTTGAAGTTCAAACAGTACGCTATAACCATCGTTAATCGCTTTGGCACTGGCAATTCCAGCTTCAGCGCGCAGGCGCAAAACGTCGCCATTAGATAACACGTTAGGTGAGGTAATCCTAATTTTAGCATCATTGTTCTCAATGCTAACGCTGGTCTCGACAACTGAGCCGCTTTCACTTACTAACTTGAACTTATCGATATTGTCAGGATAGACATCAATCTCTTTATTAAACCTGAGAGTGATAATAGCGCCGGCCTGATCTTTGTAGACGTAACCGTCATCAGGCAGCACGCTGCTTACCGTCAGAGCGAGAGAGTCCGAGGTTTGCAAGAAACCCTGTCGACCATCGCTGCTCAGCCCACCGGTTACCACTGAAAAATCGGTCAGTAATACAGCCTCATAGTGTCCCGCCGCTTCAACTTGCAGCCCGGTACCGACAATTGGATTCGACGGATTGGAGACATCGACGCTGGCCACACCACCTGTTCCAAGAGCGAGATAAGCGATTCCACCTTTAACATCAACGTCATAGACATGAGTATCAAAACTCACACGAGACAGCAACTGAAGTTCTCCGTCGCTACCCAGAGTAACCGCAGACAAGCCTGCCTCGCCACTGGCAACAAAAAAGTTACCGCCCTCTTTTGCAAGTTTTAGGCCTGGCAATGGCAGGCTTGACAGGAGTTCGATGCCCTTCTCTGCACTGTTCTCCAGTAAATACAAACCACCGCTATCCAGATCCTCAGGATTCAACAGTCGATTGGTCTGAGGATCAAATTGCCCGGCTAGAAGTAAATATCGAGACTTTCCGTTTTCGGCGGGCAAAGCGACAACATCAAGAGCTTGCTGTTGATTTGGCAACGTAAAACGGCTACTGAGATACGCTTTGTTTTGCAAATAACTATCGACTATTCCAAAACCGGCCTCGCCCATTGCAATAGCAATTTCATTACTTTGCGCGGTTATACCTTTGGCAAGCGCCGACGGGAGTGCAATCTGCTTAACAACATGGGACTTACTTAAATCCGCTGAATTCAAGGACAAAATGAACAGAGCCGCTTCAGAACCATTGCTCGCGGTTACAAACGCCCTATCCAGTGACCGTTCAAAGTAGAACTCAACTCCATAGGCTCGATAGCTTTCCGGCAGATCAATTTCTGCCAGAACCCGATCGTCGGTTCCATCCCCATCCGCATCAATCAACTGCTTTAATACAGACGGATCAATCTCTGCGCCATCACCGGCGCCCTGGCCATTCAGGTATTTGGCCGGGTTTATATCATAAATTAGAATGCCGTCCTGGCCTTTGGCGGCAAGCACAAAGGTCGCGGTCGGATCGAGGTCCAAATCATAAATATGCTCACGCCCACCACCCCGAATGTTGGCATCCACAGCCTGCTCATAGCTAAAGGCGTGTTCAAGGGTAGAACTCAATCCACCACTCACACTCAGGCGTACATCAACGGTACCCACTCGGCCTGCGGGTGTAATGACCTTCACTGTTTGAGCATCAAGAACTCGTATATTCTCTGACGGTACAGCAAGATCTCCAAAATACACAGACAAGCGCGTTGAATCGGAACCAAACCCTCGACCACTGAATATAACTTCAGTGCCGCCATTCACAGAGCCACTATTTGGAGAAATGCTGTTAAGAACCATAGGTTCAACAAACTGCAATGCCCCCAGCTCTCGATCAGTCATACCATTTTGATTGATAATCTCAAGCTCTGCCAAGCCGGCCAGGTTTTCACCCACATCCAATGTAAAGCGAATTTCTTCGGGGTTTGTCTGCAATTGGCTGGCAATAGAAACCGCTTCACCCGCTATGGTAAATGCCGGATTATTCGCATTTTTAACCAACACATTGATTTGTCCACCCGCGGTTGGCAACTGCTGAGGTTGGATTTCCTGAATTTCCGGTTTGAGGCCTACAGACACCGCTGTACTGAAATAAATTCGATGATTCAGTAAGCCCAGACTGCGACGGCTACCTGCTTCATCTTTCAATTGAATATAATAGTTTTCACTGCCCTGTAGTTGTGAATTTGCCTGCAGTCGAATCGTTTTTGGAGAGCCCTCATCGTAACTGATGTTGATCGCCTGAACCTGCCCATTTGCCGTACCATCGTCATGGACCAGAGCCAGGTAACGAGACAGATACGCTGCCGCAGTCTCACCTGCCGGAATCGCAAGTGGACGATTAAACTGCAACACAATTTCTGCATCTGGAGAAACATTGGCCTCGCCGTTATAAGGCTGGCTATTAGTAATATCGAGTATTTCAGTATCGATCAGCAGGAGTTTGGAGCTTAATCCAGGATTTCCAACTGCTCCTTCCGTAAAACCGTTCAGAATCCCATCGCCATTTAACTGGAGGCTGCGAGTACTTGTCTTCGCATAATCGGGCAATTTAACAGCATCCAACAGACGCAGATTATCCGGTTGCCCTGCATCCAATACCCCAACATAGCTATCGGGTGGAGAATTTAAATTAGATTTGAATGTCGCATAAGCTGACAGGCTACTGGCCGCCGCAATGGCGGTTTTACGGCCAGGAAGCGTCAGCCCATTGTCACTATAACTACCAAGCAGTTCAGTATCGCTTTCCCCGCGAATACCGAAACTGCGGAGTGTTTTCCCGCTCAATGAGAAGATCCAATTGTTACCGCGCTCCGCAGAGCCGCTCACCCCATGATCATTGATTTGCGGAATACTTGGTTTTGACAAATCAAATACGACCGTGCCGGATTCGGTGCCAACATGCAAACTGGAACCGATAATGTCAACATAACTGGGTTTCAGCTGAACTGTCTCTCCCGCGATAACCGCCGTACTCAAAGTTTTTACAACAGAAGGACGGCTTGGGTCGGCAATACTGATGACAGCGACGCCCTCACCAGGGACCGCTCGAGAAAGCTTTTGGGAAACAACAAGAATATTATCCTTTGCCACCATAAGTTCGGGGGCCACACTGAAATTCAGTTCCAGTGCATAGATATAATTTCGATCGCGCCCTACTCCCGGATTTCCTTGTGATGCAAGATCACGATCCTCTCGTTCGTATACAAATATCATACGACGATCTTCAAATTCCGTATCGATACGTGAATAGCCGTGACCACCCGCGCTCAGATAAAAGTGCTCTCCCTCTAGAGCCATAGATTGAGGAACGACATCTTGGGGCAAGTTGAAATATCCAAGTCCGTGCATCGGGGCGGCATTTTCCAAATCACCTGGCTGATAAGCAACCAGAGAAATCCAGCCCGGGGCAGCAAACTGTCGAAATTCCTCCAAAGAGTTGTATTTGACATCTGGATTAACTTCAAACTTTTGTCGATCACTGTAGCCAGCGCCCAGGACATAAAACAAATTTTGGTCTGGATCAGCCGCCGTCGCTACGATTTTGCCTGGTGGCAGTTTGCCAGCGTCAGGAATATAGTCACCTGCACCGCTTACTCCAAGTGGTGCGGTTGCTTCAATGACACCGTTCACACTCAACTTACCGTAGAACAGAGCATTGTGCGCATAATATACACGTCCCAACTCATCACTGAGTTCTACATTCAGAAAACCTCGGTAATCGCTGAAGTTTGGAATGCGCCAACGCATTTTTTGGGCGCTTAGGAGAGTCAGTGCTTCCCCATCAACACTGTATTCACGAACGTCGTCTGGGTGAGTTTCCCGCCACGCTTTAATCGAGGTCTGATTGGAGAATCCATAGCCAGTTAACTCAACCACAGTGTCCTGGCCATCGATTTTAACAACGGCCGGATTTACAAACGACAGCTGTAAGGTCTGAATATAGTTGAAGCCACCGATCAGCTCCGTTTCAAGGCCATGACGGTTACGCACCATAACACTCGCGGGACCAGCTACATTTGCAACAGTGGTAGCATGAATTCGATCATAAGGCTGTTCAGCATCCGCCAGTTCAATTGAACTGATTACAGTTTTCTGTTTGCCAATAAAGAGTTCAGCACCTTCACCAAAGTGCTCACCACTCACTACAATTTCAGTGCCACCTTCAATACCGCCAGCGTTTGGCGTGATACTTTCGATAACTGGAGCTGATTCAGCTCCAGCACGTGAAGTAGAAAAACTAAAACCATAACTCCGTGGTAAGACCTGTCCATTTAGCGCTGTCAAACCCTCTGAAAGCTCCACAAAATATTCAGTATTCGCCGCGAAGCTGAAATCCGGGGCTGGAACCAGGCTGATATTCCGATTGCTCTCAATTCCTGCTGGTTGCGTCAATGACATCGTAAAGCGGTCGCTGATGTCCTCACCAATTAACGGATCAGACACAGTCACACGAATGTAGGCGGGAATGTCGATGTCTGCAGGTAATGCTGAGGATAATTCGATTTCTACACTTGCAATTTGGCTGTTTAAATCTCTTGCACCGGATTTCGGGGACGTCGATAAGACCGTAAGACTCGGCAAAGTGACGCGAGCGAGACCTTGTGTGCCGGCTGCCACGTAAATACCACCACGAACGACAGAGAAGCCACGGCTGCCCCTATCCTGATTGCTAGCTTCAGGATGCGTGATCACCGGAATCGTCGCATCAAGCCCCACCTCTTCAAGGCTTGGAAGATCAATGATCTCTACAATCCCCTGAACCGCTTTTCCTTCAGCATTGGAATAATGAACTGAAACAAAAGCCTGGTTACCTAATACGGAAACATCATAACTACCGCCCGCCAACAGATCTTTGCGTGCTGGCGTTAAAGCAACAGTATTTAACAGCTTTGGTTGGTACGGATCACGAACGTCAATGATGTTTAGCTGTGAGTTTTGAGTATCCCCGGCCATATCGGTGAGATAAACAATGCCCGCTTTAATGGTCAGTCGATTGGCAATTCCGAACGTATCAAGCTTTGCCACAACTGGCATGGCAGGGTCGCTGACATCAGCAATTACCAGTCCTTCTTCCGAAGCAGCGATATACGCAAATCGACCGTCGACGACAACGTCACGAGCAAGACCAGTTGTTTGAATAAAAGAAGCTTTGTAGGGGGATTCCAGTTCGGAGATGTTAAAGACTTGAACCCCACCCAAGCCATTCGCCACAAAGGCCAACTGACCAGCACTGTGGAGACCATAAACATCCGGGAATGGCAATGCGATTCGCCCAGACAATGAATAAGGTAGTCCTGGATGGCGAGGGTCACTCTTCGAACTGAAAATTAACAGTTCAGCTTCAGTATCATTGCTGTATACGCGCCCAGTCTGGGCGTTACTTTCAATGTTGTTAATTAATGTTTGAGAAAAATTGTTTCCACTCGGACCGCTGAGCGTATCAACCGCAGACTTACCAGCAAGAATGAAATCAGCACCAGCACTCAGTTCACTGATTGTTCCGGCGAAAACTTCCCCCCCGTTCAGCAGAACATCGGAATACAAGTATTTGATATTACCCGAACCATTGATTTCATCCTGCTGTTCAGGAAAGAAAAGACCACTTTTAGCGTTCCCTGAAGCACTGCTTGTGCCCTTTGAGCCAGCTTCCAGGTTCATTGGGTTTACAGTCGACCATGCAGCAACCATCGTCGCTGCTCTATCTTGATCAATGAAACGATCAACTGCGCTGTAGTACACTTTATTCGCTAGAGAACGACTGTTTTCAGAAGGCTCATCGGGCAATAAGAAGTATCGCTCGGCCAGCGGTAGACCAATTTCCAATCGCACGGATTCTTCCACATCGTGGTTTTCAGTTTCCACCTGATAGGTCAGCAGTACCCTCTCATTGGTTTCCTGTCCACGACGAAGGATATTGCCATCCGCAAAACGTGCCCAATATATGTAACGGAAATCATCAGCATTGCTTAGCGGAAGATCAGGGCGTGTAGGACTATTATCATCGCGTTGAAGCTCAACACGCGTCTCGTAAATAGACTCCCACTCACCCGCCGGGTTACGGTACTGACGATCAAGATTGGCATATACAGTTCGACCAATATCCGACCCAATATCCGTCACCTCCAGACCAAGAAGCATCGTTTCGGCAGCTGTTACAATTGCATCATCAATTGGGCTCAAGACAGCGAGTTTGGGTTTGACGGTATCTTCAACCACACCCACACGCACAACCTGAGTCTTCGTGCTGTGCCCTTTCACGTCAAATACAACAGCATGCAAGGCCAAGCCTTTCGCCCCCTGAGGAGCAATCACATTGATTTTGTACTGATTCTGCAGATTAGCCCCACCTTCAGGGGTATGTTGAGAATTGGTGACCGTTTCTACGACTTCATTGTTGACGTAGAACACGACTCGATCGATACCGCGGCGCCCCAAATCATCGATAGCTTCCACAATGACATCGAAAGACTGACCATCGACAATAGCGGTTTCGTCGTTAGCGGGTGAAATAATTTGAGCCTGTGGCGGTTTGTCATTGGCTATAGTCATCGTCAACGCTGCTGACTCGGATGAGCTAAAGCCATCAATGTCCGTTGCAATCGCTTTAAAGCTGATTACCTGCCCTGGTGTTTCTGGTACAGCGACGGTGAATTGGTATGGCGCCACATTATCACGACTCAACTTTGTATAGTTAAGCTTATCGGGCTCGCCATATGCCCACAGAAGATCGACAGAATCAACACCGGATTCAGCATCTGTCGCCGAAACGTTTACCAGAATATCTCGACCTTCGGTAATTTCTGCAATCGTCGATCCCAAACTGAAACCTTCGATATCGAGTATATTGATACCATCGACAATTGGCGGCTGATTAGGGCGTAAAGTTACCGCCCGACGTTCGACACTGACATTGCCAGCGCCGTCCAGTGCTTCTATCACTAGACTCATCGCCAACTCTGTTTTAGTCGTGTCTGTACCCAGATAATCTTTAATGGAACGTAAAGGAATGGTTCCGGCAAAAGGGCCACGGAAAAATATTCGGGAAGTTTGCTCTTCGCTTGCCTCAAAGGTTCCATTACCGTTGATGTCGGCAAAGAGTTTAAGTTTTACCGCACCAACTTCGACGTTGTCTTCTACGACAACTGAAAATGGTAAAGATCGGTTTTCAGCAGCGAATGCTCCAGGGGCTTTGGGCAGATCAATCTTAATGGTTGGAGCAACATCGTCTTTGCCAACTAAAAGACGAGTTAAACCATTGGTAATAGAGACGCGAGCATCGCCATGATAACGAAGCTCAACTGCACTTGAACTTAACTCAATCGCCTTACCCGCCATGCCATAAGGAATCTCCAAAGCAAACTCGTAAGGGAAGCTGGTATCGACATAGCTTTTCTGCCCTCCAGGTAAACCATTGACGTTCAAACTGACACTTTCAAGCCCGATATCATCGATAGCCGCAACTTGAATCAATACCACTTCTCCTTCCAGCACACGACTTTCATTGTCCGGCTTGGAAATCGAAACTACCGGTGGAGTATCCTCGACAATATTCAGAGTCATACTTTCCGTAGCCACCTGCTGGCCATTGTTAAAAGTGTCTTGAGCTCGTACCTGCAGCTGCAGTTGATTATTGGCGGAATTGGAAGCATCAAAAGCAGGCACATCCACAATAAACGTGTAGGGTGCCTGACGCAGAATACGGCTGTATATTTCTCCCAACTGTGGATGAGTGGCCACAAGTGTTACAGTCTCAATGGCAATATCATCAAATGCATCGACATTAACCGCCAGACGATCCAATTCAACAATACTCTCACCTTGAATTGGAGAGCGAATATCAACAACCGGTTGCTGGTCTACACTAATCGGAAAACTCAACTCTCGAGTTTTTGTATTTCCAGCCTCGTCGCGGGCAACTAACTTAAACCAAACAAAAAAATCATCCCCCGCCTGGCTACCATCGATACGCCCCTGAATTTCACTGAAGGTATCAATGTCGACGGCCTGCGCAAACTCAGGAGTATCAATATTTTGAGTGGTAATGACATTGAAATCTCGTCGCTCGATATTATCAACAATCCGCAATGGATTTCCGTAATCAAGCTGTACATAGTTGCCATCGTGGAGGCGCGCACCGTAACTCTGATAGAGTTCAATAGAGGAAACTTTAGAATTATCGTAGGCACTGAACATCAGTTCCAGCGCCGCCCCTTCCACGGCTGAAGAGCCCACACCTGGTTTATGCAGCACAACCTCAGGATTAATATCATCTGGAACAATGTTCAGATTGATAACATGGTTGCCAACACTACCATCAGAGTCTCTCACCTGAACATTGAGTTCGATTTGCTCGGTCCCACTGATCGCTGCTTGAGGCAATTCCAACACATATTCACGCACCAAAGCATTGGGGCTGTTCATCAAGCCATATTCACGTGCGAGAGATTCCGAGTATTCATTGAGATACTGCGCATACATGCTGTCATAGGCTGCAACCAACGCAACATCATCTACATCTTCAGGGGATAGCCCATCTCTGCGAGTTAGTTCGATTAACTGAATACCTCCAGCCGAAACACTAAGGCCATCGTATGGAACAACCCGGTCATCAGTGAGCGCGACGCCGACTTTAATCTGGAAACTTCCAGACACAATGGATTGCTGATCTCTAGGCGTCAGAATTCGAACCAGTGGGCGAAGATTCTGCACCGGACTAACAACGAATTCGCGATTACTGACATTGCCAAAGTTGTCTTCCACTCGAATCCGGAATTGAGTGGCCTCATATTGCTGGAAAACCAGCTCAGTGGACAATTCTTTCCTCAGTGGTTGAATTTCTGGGCATGTATTACCAAAGTTTTCTTCGTATACAACTTCATTACCCTGAATGGGGTCCACACGCTCAATGACAATTTTGGATAAACCCGCATCATCGTAAATTACGGAATCAAACTGAAAGGACTCACCAGTACGAACGTAAAACTCGCCCAGATTCAGCTGTTGAGGACTATCGATAACATTGTTGAAAACCCCATTAACCTTATAACTCTTGAATTCGGTTATCTGGAGTGTAGGGCTTGTATTTTCTGCGACAGGGAAACGAATCTCCTCGCTGACTGAATTACCACTGTGATCAGTTGCCAGCAATCGCAGAGCCAATTGCGAAGCCGGATTACGAGGTACAGTGTAGGACAGTTTGTAATCGCTGAGGCCACTGGCCGGCTCTATACCGAAGTACCCAGCCTGCTCTGCCAAGACATTTCCATCGACATCCACCAACTTAAGCGAACGAAGAATACTACTGTTATCGTTAACTCGAACATCGATATCCAGTGGTTGTAACGGCACTACCGCCTGATGACTGGCAGGTGACAGCAGCTCAACATTCGGATTTTCCTGATCTAATTGCAGGCGCTGACGAGCTATGGGTTGAATTGGAGCCGGATCACGCTCTATACCATCAAGACCATGCGCATAAACTTCCAAGTGTCCCCCGTCGTCTACAGGTGCCACAATGATATCGTTGTAAACGCTCCGTAGAGAGCTGGAAGATTTCAGAAGACTGGCACCCAGGGTCGCCTGGCGCCGGCCACCACTCATTTGGTCCCATAATTGGAGGCTTACCTGCAAATGATTTGGGTCAGCGGCGCTGTATGCTGAACGCCTACCATGTACGCGTTGAATCTGCTTAAAGCTGGATGTATCGAGTAATATTTTCTCGATGAAAAACTCTATTGTTTGACCACTTCCGTCTTTGACAACAGGCGTAATCTCTACATAGGCACTTTTACCAGCCAGGAGCGCATCGAGATCAACGAAGTCCTGATACTCCTGCTCCTGAAGCAGTTGGCTACAATCACTGCTGGAAAATAATGAAACCTGATAACTCGCACTGTAATCAACTGGCAACTGCAGACGCAATTGCCCTTTTATCTTCGGCAATGGCCACTGACGCAGGCGGGCCGACTCGGTTTGAATGTAGGGAGTGTCATTGATGAATAGACCGATATCAATATCAGCTTCTAAGTAGTTGATGTCGATAACCGGCAAAGCCTTCCCATCCGGGGAGCCATCCACTGCTGCTCGCGCGGACTTTATTTCTCGAACTTGATCTCCGGAGCTTCGCTGTAACGTACTGAAGATACTAAAATATTCAAAGCCATCCGTTGAGAGGCTTGGTATATAATCATCCTCAACAATAATACGATGGAAGCTGAAACCACCTTTATTCAAGGCCCCTGACTGGCTGTTATCATCATCCAAAGTGAACGTCGGTGATTTATCGTTTACAACTTGATAGGTTTTGGTCTCGGTATTTTTGTTACCCGAGCTGTCAGTTGCCTCAACGACCAAGCTAACCGTTTCACCAACTTGCTTGCCTTGAATATCCAATACACCTGAATAGTTAAAGTCATGCTTACCGATATTTTCTGTTAGGCCTATAGGTTGATCACGTGAACCCTGTAGAAAAATCAATACCGATTCGAGCTGCGTATTATCCAACACATTGACATTCAGATCGGTTGCTGAATCCACAACCAATTCCAGAGCTTCCGGGTTTATGATATGAATTTCCGGAGCTTCTTCATCAGCCAGGATGGTGACATCGAGTTTGTTCGACTCAGCTGAATTTCCGGCGATATCCTGGGTTTGCACATAGAGTTTCAGTACCTGGCCCGCGTGAACATTATAATTGGAAGGAATTATGACCTTTCCAGAAAACTCTGAAATAAAACGCTCTTCGAGCACCAGCTCCCCAAGACTCAAGGGATTGGCGACTGTTTTCTTTTCCAGGTGATCGTTACGTGAGAAGAACTCCCATTCCAGCTTCAGAAGCTGAGAACCCGGACCCTCGAGCATAACTTCAATATCAGTGACAATACGATTGTCTTGTGCAATCCCCTGGACGGCGACTCTGTCTCCAGGCATTACTTCAATTGGTTTGTCAGGTACGTCCAGGATGACTGAAGGCGCATCCGTATCCTCCTCGACACTAAGCTCAATCTCCGCTGTACCTTCAAGACCCGCTGTATCGCGGGCAAGTAATACCAATTTAACCGGCTTGCTGCTATCCACATTGGGCATTCTCAATGAAACCGAGACATGTCCACCATCCTGCATAAGCTCATACAGGGCAGAATGTGTGTATTCTTTTACATATGCGTTAACGCCATCCTGCTGAATGGAAACCTGCAGGGATTCAACACCCAAGTCATCGATAACCACAGCGGTGACGGTGAAGAGCTCCCCCTCCATAAACTGACTGCCAATGCCAGGCTGATGAATAGTAATTTCCGGAGGATTATTGACGATTACAGGAAAGGCAATGTCGCGCTGCAAGATATTTCCATGAACATCTTCCACCTCAATACGCAAATCGACAGAGTCGATGCCTTCAGGCACATCAATATTCAGTGAATCAGACTGACTGTTTCCACTCAAAGACCGGTCCAGCAACGCATTCCCTTCTTGAGAAATGCCAAGTTTCTTTAAACCAGCATTGTCTTGCACGCGCCAATGCAAATCGAACGCCTGACCTGCGAAAACATTGCTGCCAATTGCCGGTTTTTCAATAGCCAATAAAGGCTTATCTTCATCCTTGAGCAGTGAAATTCCAAAGCTATATTCGGCTGATACTTGATCTGAACTATCATAAGCAAGCAGTTTAACGTCAATATCCCGGTTATTATTCCCTAAGCCTAATAAATCCAAATCGAGGGAAAACTGGGCATTAACGGTTTTTGAAGGAACAAGACCATTACTCGAATCCTGATTAACTCGAGTGAGAGTATTCCCACTACTTCTGTCGACGAACTCAGCCTCAATTCGGCTCACTAAATGATCATCTTCAGCCGAAACCGAAAAACGAGCTACGCCATTTGTATAGTATTCACTCTGAAACAAATTATGAGAGATGATTTGAGGCGCTGCATCCCCTACTACACGAATAATAATCGCAGCAGTACTGCGATTACCTTGAAAATCTACCACTTCAATTTCAATGGCGTATTCGTTGGTGCCGGAATCAATATCAGGTGTTTTTACAATCTGAGCTGCTGAAAAGTTTTTAGCGTTTTCTGAGGCGAGCTGAAGAACAAAATCATCGCCACTAAGCTCATCTTCCAAATTACCGGTAACGATATAGCTACCATTAGACTTGATAACTCCCCGCAACAGAACACTTCGGACGGATACATTGTCGAATCCGGCAGCTTTCAGTAGAAAATTAGTGCCCTCGACTACGTCCGCCACCGCCTGGCCATTGGTATTGCCGGTAATCTCGGGCGCAACAATGTTGATAACAGGAGCATCTTCATCAAAGCCCAATGTTACAGTAACCACGGCACTTTCAGCGGCCTGCCCTATACTGTCAGTAGCAATCGCTTTAATGTTCAGCAGCTGATTAGCCTGAATTTCCTTTGGAGTTTGGTAGTTGAAGCTATAAGGCGCGCTAACGTCGCTTCCCACCAACTGATCGTTGACGTAGAAATCGACCCTTGCAATTGAGATATCATCTTCAGCGTTCGCACGTAATTCCACAACAGAGCCAGCTACAACTGTGCTGGATGCATCAGGAAAGCTAATTGCAACAGTGGGCGCTTGGTCGGCACTCAACTGTAGGCGAAGCTCTTCCGACTCGGAAATAAGGCCGTGAAAATCCACTGCCCTTAGCTTCAGCGAAAGCTGATCGAAATCCGCGCTGCTACTTACCTGATATTCGAGAGTCTCTGTAAGTTCTCGGTTTGTAGAAGTGTTCGCATCAGCCAAAATCTCTTCAGGTATTTCATAACTTGCGACAACTTCGCCGTTAGCCAACAAATCCAACTTTGCACCAAGATGCAGGGTATCGTCGACCAATACAATCGGAAGGTCCAGTTTTTGACCGCGAGCTACAGAATTATCGTTTTGCAGGCCAGTGAAACGGATAGAAGGCTTTTCGTTCTGAACAACCTTAATGAGCTGACCGCTGACATTACTAATGCCGTTATTTCTGCCATAGACAGTCGCTGCCACACTCAAACTTGTCTGCTCTACAGCAATACGCCCAACGCTAACTACAGACCGCCATAACTCAAAGGTGTGATCCTCAAATCCAACCTTTCGGGTTTCATACAGAGGGAAATGAGATACGGAAACGACAGAGCCATCCAGAGTGAATTCTACATATTTAATTTCGGATTGGTAATCCCGCCCAGCAACGAAGCTTGACCCCATATCTCGTTCAGCCTGGATGATGATACTGGTTTCAGCTACGACCAGTTGATTAGGTGCAGGCCTGCTGAAGTTCAGGGTTGGGACGTCCAGCGTGGAAACGTCACGGACATTAACCGACCTCACCGGAGAAAAAGTTTCCTGACCAAGACTATCAGTGGCGATGGCCTGAAATTCTACCGCCTGATTGCCCAAATCCTGCGATATCAAAAGATTCATGCTGAACGGAGCTTCAACACGCTCTCCGACCTGCAGACCATTTACCAGATAGCGAACTGATGCGATCGACACATCATCTTCGGCTTTTGCATCCAGCAGCAACTCAGAATCAACGGCCACTTCATCCGGCAATTCAAAATCTACACTTGGCGCCGCATCAACCGCAGCAATAAAAAAATCAGCTTGTACACTCGGCTCCTGGACGACACGCACACGAATATTCACGGGTGTGCTTTCATCAATCACGGCATGGGCCGTCAAACTGCCATCATCACCAACAGAGAGCAGGTTGGAATCTTCATTGGACACGCTGTATTCGAGATTGAGCTGCTCGTTCAACAGGGTTTTTGAACCATCATCAAACACCAAATAAACACTCAATGGTGGATGTTCCGTGTTCAAACTTGGCAGTACAAACTTGTTTGAAGCGTCGAGACCATCTACCTCAAGGTTTTGTGCCTGCTTGGTAAACTCCACCACAACAGGGATTTCTTGAGTGTCCAACCCGGGATAGGCCACCGAAATACTTACTGCCTGCCCTCGAGTTTCGGCTAATGGATAAACAACCCCACCAGGAGTCACCGACACCAGGTCCGGTCTGGAGGAGCGATAGGTCACCCCTGTGCCCTCGCCGCTTAATGGTGTGAGCCCGCGAAATTCAAACTGTACACTGGGCACAATCAGCA
Organism: Pseudoteredinibacter isoporae; assembly: GCF_040372805.1. Classification (GTDB taxonomy): domain Bacteria; phylum Pseudomonadota; class Gammaproteobacteria; order Pseudomonadales; family Cellvibrionaceae; genus Pseudoteredinibacter; species Pseudoteredinibacter isoporae_A. Next base: position 361,484 of record NZ_BAABWJ010000002.1, on the reverse strand, counting down.
AAGATTCCAGAATATTCCCAAAAGTGATTGAGCTTGGCGCCACCGACATAGACAGGGGCTTTTCACTGATTTTCTCACCAGTAAATTCAACAGAGGAAATGCTGCTTTGATTGCCGGACGCATCACTCGCATACGCCGACAACAAAACTACCCCATCGCGGTTAATTTCATCCAGAGATAACGGGGTGCTGAACGGAATCAGGGCAGTATAGAGACCCGAAGAAATTGCCGGAAAGCTGAGGCGCATATTGCCACTGCGAGCAAAGGCTTTTTCCCGAGCTTTGGAAATAATGCCGCCGTTGGCTCTCAGCTCGGAAGCGCGCAGACCATCTACATTGAATTCAACATAACGTAAATCCGTATCGTCTTCGGCACGGACCTGAACAACCAACTGATTCCCACCTTCGACATCGGCAACGGAGATAGAAACCAACTCCAGGCTTGGAGCAGTCTGCTCGTAACTAAAATTCTCTGCATAGTTATGACTACCGCCATCGTGATAGCTAAGTACCACACTTGGACTCGTATTGCCGGAGCCTTCAGCTTCGAAGTCATAATAACAGCTCATTTCACCTGAAAGAGGCGAAAAATCACTAACACCAACCGTTTGCTGGAATGAACCTGCAGTAAACTGCGCGTGCGCCAAATTATCGCACTGATCAAGGGCAAATCGGTAACTTATTCGTCCAGCTCCTGGGCTAAGCTGGCTACGAGCCAGGAAATCCGCGGTGATCGCAAATGAAGTTTGAGGTAATAGGCATGAGAGAAGAAGTACAAGAACTGCACTTATTTTTCCATAAAGAGATTGCACTGCTCCACCTTAAATTTCCATATCAAGCAGGCTATGCACACCCACTTCACTGCCCAACCCTAAGCCGCACAGTTTAAAAACTGTACGCCACCCTGTGGCTCAAAATCCAACGAGGCGGGATTATTACGTATTGCTCAAGACTCGGTCAAGAGAAGACGTAACTGTTTATCATTCTTTTGTTCTTAGTCAGCCTAAACGACCAACATTTAGCCAGTAATGTTTTTATTAATTGCTACAAAGGAATGAACCCGCAAATCAAACATCAATTCATTAAAAGTACCAGCCTAGCTCGCATTCAGAGCTAGACGAGCCGAAGCTAAATTCTCATCAACACGATTGATGGAAGCTTCAGAAATACGGACACCATGCCGTACCGAAAGCACCTGAAGCCACTCAAGCAAATCAGTGAAAGATACTTTGTCAATTGCGACAATTACGCGTTCGGCATGAGGTTCGATACGATTTAACTCGATCCCCGCTTGTTTAGCGCTCTCTGATATAGTACTCAATGCTGCAGACTTTCCCGTGCGATTACTTTTGGCTTTCCCGGACAAAGAAACCTGCTCAAGGGCTTGACGATTCTCAGCCAACCAAGAGTTAAGGGCTAACTGGTCCTGATAATTTCTTTTTTGTGAAACATAGTGCTGATAGCTTGGTAACATAATTTTGGAGTATATCAACGCAAGAACTAAAACCAGCGCGGCAATAATAGCCGCCCGCCGATCTCTCGGTGAAAGCGCTTGAAACTTTCCTGTTAACGTAGCCCACATATGTACATTCCTATGATTTGATTCTCAATCGAGCAACAACGCCATCCCCTTCCGTGCGAACTTGCCCAAGACTCGATGCAATGCCACGTTCCGTCAAAATCTGCGTAAGCTTCTCCGCACGACTAACGCTCTCCAAATGCAAAACCATAACCGTATCGCCGGACGCCTGATCGTACCGAATAGACTGTAATAGCAGTGTAAAACCACTACTACCAGCAACTTCAGAAAGCACAGAAATAAGATCCAGCAATACAACATTTCCACCAGATCGAGTCGCTCGCTTCAAATGCCCTGACGCCTGTTTTCGAACATCAATTATTTTTTCATCCCCGGGGAAAATACGTCGATATTCACTTCGGGCATGTTCCAATCGAGCCTCAGCTCGCTCACTAAAGACATACGCACCCACCTGCCAGTAAATCAACTGAAATAGAAGGGCCAATACCACCAGACCAGCACCCAATTTAAAGCCTATCTTCCATTCTTTTTTATCGTTTTTCGAAGAGTAAACTCCTTGAAGCAAGTTTTGAGCCCCATGTTCCTCCGCCAAACGACGGGAGAAATAACTCAAACATGATTCATTGTCTGCTGCACCCAGCAGGTCTCTTCGAAGCAAACCATTCAGGTCAGGCGACACAAGTAATTCCGACGCGATAAAACTCCCATCAGGTAATCGAGCACTCACTCCTGCTGGCGTAGACAAGATATTCACCTGCCCATCCTCAGGACATTCAATGAGATCGGCATCGACATAGATTGCACTAGCTTGCACATTGTTTCGCTCACAAAAATCGGTCACATTTTCCATTAACTCGACGGAAAGCGAAATACTCTGAATGATGGCTTCCCCGTCCAGCTTTTTTTTCAACGCATAAACATGATGCATCGAATCAACTGACTCCAGAAGCTCATCTTCGAGAATATAGGGAAATGCGCGATGCATTGATTTCAATTGTTTCACTGATATGGAAACAATTTGATTAGAAACAGCAACACTCGGAAAAACAATGACACAGTCTGTGGCGGACTCTGGCAATGAATTCAGAAGTGCGCACTGATGATCTCGACAAACCCAACAAAGCGGATCGTCTACTTCAGAAAGGTTCCAATAAACTATATATTGATCATCACTCATTTTCTAAATCAACAATTCTGTGTTTTTTTGTCAAACCTAATTCCCAAAACGGCAATCGCCTTTTCCAGAGAACATGAATCTGAGGTTCTCTATTATTGTTTTTCGCCTCTACACGCTCCATCAACATCTGCCAACTAGATTCAAACCTATCAAAACGGCAATAAGCGGTAATAGCATAGAAGGCACCTTTCACTGAAAATAAATTTGCATCCATCTTCAAACCCGCGGTTAATGTTGATTTGCTAAATTCTGTGACCGAAGAATACCCACCTTTTGCATCTCGAGACTCGACTATTGCCTCTCCATCCAATCCTGGAATCATCGCTTCCAATAGCAAAGGGGACGCTGAGTTAACGTTAACCTGACTTGATCCAGGTATTGCAGTAACATAAGCCTGTAGTTTTTCGAGCATCTCCTGATCAATACCAGTAACGGATATAATTTCTTTCCAATACCGTACAGGGCGATTTGCTGTTCGATACGCTACAGGCCGCTGAAGATAAGCAAAATCTTCAGAGTTATAGGCAATAGGGGTTCTATCCTGATCTATCCAGTCCGCGATATAAAGTGCCAGCTCAGGTTCAATTTCCAAAGCTAACAACATCCGTTGCAAAATCTTTAACTGGACTTCATTAACCCTACCCTTCGAATCGACCAAATTGTTTAGATTAAACTTTCCTTGCTCATCCTCAATCAGGATGGAAAAGTCTTCAGCATCCCCAGAAAAAGGCCAGTAAGGCCCGGCAACTATAGGCGTTGCTTCTTCGCCATCTGATTCCAAAAGTGGTTCACCACCTCGAATCAGCAAATGAGATAAACTCCGCGCACTGATGCCCCACTCCATATCCTCATGCAATGCGGTTTCGGCCGGTTGCTCCCCGGAGCTAGGCTTAGGATCTTCCTCTGTGTATTGCAACACCAGAACCTCACCATATGCCAACCCAGAAAACACCATTTGTTGCGCCTGAGCTGTTCGTATCAGAGCCTCTGAGCGCTTCAGTTCGAGTCGATTTTTCATCAACATTTGCGCGCAAAGAGCAGTCACAATAGCCAGCACCAATAACATTGAAATCAGAGCAACACCAGCTTGACGATAGGATCCACCTTGATTGATGCTAGTACTCATTTTCGAGTACCTATTGCTTTTTCCTCAAGCTTGCTCTCGTTGGCGTTCACTCGCGGTTTCTCAACCTTCCTTTCACGATATTGCCCTCCGACGGTAAAAAATCGCTGAATTTCGCCAAAACCTTGCACACTCACAGTCAACTCAACGGCGACAGGCATTCTCGACTTACTGTTATTCACATCGCTCACCGGCCAACTGTTATACCAATCATCGATCTTTCCTGCATACCTCAGTTCTACCTGTTCAAATTCGCAGGAGACAATCGTGTCAGCTTCGCTGTCATATGCCCTATCCAACACCGGCCATTGTTTTAGCTTCCAAACATCTCGCATCCCCTCGTCATCTTGAATCAGTGCCGTTTCAAAACGGCTGCGCTTTAAATCACCCTGCCAACTTGAAATCGGGTTACCCCAACCAAAGTGGGTAAATTCGACACTCTGACTATCACCGGTAAATGCCTCGCGAAGATCCCCATACTCCTCTCTAACAGGCCGGGCAACCGCTTGCAGAAGGCTCTGCTCAAACAAATCCAGGCACAAGGAAAGATGGGAGAAACGCTCATATCGCTGATCAGCTTGCCGGATATTTCTAAGGCTATCGTCTATCAATCGAAAAGCCCCGACGCTGATCACCGAAAAAATCCCAATAGCCAACAGCAGCTCCATCAATGTGAAACCCGACTCCCGGTTATGATGATGCGACTGATTGATCATTTGTCCCTAACGTATCTTTCCATCGTAAATACAGGTTTATCCTCACTACCGACAAGAAAAATGCTAACAACTAACCTGCTAACCCCATAGGTTTTTTGAGCTTCCCTTTCACTGGAAATAAGCCAGTCCCGCCCCCCGAAAATCAAATCCTTACGCTGAGGCAATTTCGATCGGGCTTTCTCAGATTGAGAGAGATAACTTAATTCTGCCTGCGCAAGCCACAAAGCTTGCTCTCTTTCAATGATACTGAATCGGAGATGATTACTCGTTTCTAGCTGTACCGTTAAGGCAATAGCTGATAAAGAAAATACGGCCAGAGCGACCATAACTTCCAACAAGGTGAATCCCTCAGAGAAGGTTTTGCACTTTGACCTTTCCATACGCCCTCCCGAGTACACGAACCGACAACTCACTTTTTTCAGAACCAAAAATCACACTAAATTGACTGATACGACCATCTGGAAATATTAAAATGTCCGCTTGCCATTTAGGTTCCAAAGACTCACTTTCTTCCTCAATATGGTTTGCGAGTCGGTCAGCGAAAGTACTTTCACCAAAATCCAGCCCTTGTTCAATTTGCAGTTCAACGCGCTGCCCTAGACTCACCTTGCCCGAAGGGCTGTCTACACCAAGGTTCGATGCCTGCTCAAAAGCCAACCACTCTCTCTGCCGATAATCCCAAATCAGAAACTGATAGGCCTCTTCCAAAAAATCCACTGCCAACATTTGCCCTTTCATGCTTGCTGTGCGCCGATGAGACTCAAGTTGCAAACGAAACTGCTGGGCAGCATTTTCCACTCTGGCTTGCTGTCCATCCGGAATAGCAATAACCGTCAGCCAGCTCAAAGTGGCAATAATGCTTACAACCAGCATCAGCTCCAATAAAGTGAAGCCTTTACTGTAAGCAGATTTGGAAGGGCTACAACTCATTAAAGTTGATATCGGCATCATTCCCTTCGCCGCCGGCTTTTCCATCTCTGCCGAAGCTAATCAAATCAAAGTCTCCCTCAGCCCCTGGGCTGATATAAATGTACTCATTTCCCCAAGGATCAGTAGGCACTTTACGAAGGTATTTTTGGCGCCAGTTTTTCGCTTCAGGAAAGCCACTCGGTTGCTCTACCAACGCAGCGAGCCCCTGATCCGTACTCGGGTAGCTAAAATTATCTAGCCTGTAGTTTCCGAGCGCTGTCGCAATGGCTCGAATATCAGACGCAGCGGCAGCCTTTCGAGCCTGTTCATCCTGGCCAACCATATTCGGGATAACCAATGTCGCTAGGACCCCCAAAATGACCACAACCAACATCACCTCGATAAGCGTAAAGCCTACCTGCTTTTTAAACTCAGCATGCCTGCTTCTAATCATAAGAACCTCTTTAAGAAATCAACTGATTCATCGACAAGATAGGAACCAGAATCGCTAATACAATTAATAAAACTACCGCCCCCATCACTAGGAGCATTAGCGGCTCAAACAGCGCAATCCCCGTACTCACCAAAGCCGCGAGATCATTTTGTTGTTGTTTTGCCGATTGTTTAAGCATTTGATCCAGGCTTCCACTTGCTTCACCACTGGCTAACATATGCACCATTAACATCGGAAACAGCTTGGTTTGCCCAAGACAGGCGCTCAAACTTTCCCCATCGATTACTCGTTTACTTACATTACCCAATACACGCCGGAAATAGGAATTTTGAACGACCTCCTCGGCGATCGGCAGTCCACTACTTAGCGCCACACCGCTTTCACTTAGCATTCCGAGCGTCTGAGCATATCGAGCAGATTGGATACCTCGCAAATACCCTCCCAACACTGGCATTGAGATCAGAAGCTGATCGAAACGGTAACGAACCTTTCCATTCTGCAGTGCAAGCCTTATTCCGAGCAGGCCACCAGCAATCACCAATAACATTAGCAGGCCCCAACGTTGCAAAAACTCACTGATGCCGATCAGTACTCGAGTAAGAACCGGCAGGGTTTGACCACTTTCCTCAAATACGCTGACGACCTGAGGCACGATATACACCATCAGACCGACAACAATCAGCAGCGAAATAACTGCAACAAGAACTGGGTAGATGAGTGCCAGGACCGTCTTCTGGCGAAACTCTTTTTCCGCTTCAGTATGCTCCGCCAATTGATCAAGGATGCGATCCAGAGCTCCGGACTGCTCAGAGGCTCGAATTGATGAAATATAAAGTTGATCAAATGTGTCTGGAAACTGAGCCAGGCAGTCAGCAAAACTGTTTCCTTCACTCACTCCTGACTTCAGAACTCCTAAGAGGGTTTTCATCCGCTTCCCATCGGCTTGCTGAGAAAGGGCTTCGAGAGCCTCAATCAATGACATTCCTGAATCGAGCAGGACCGAAAGCTGCCGGGTAAACATAGCTAACTGACTACTTGACAACGCCAACCCACTGCCAGGCTTTCCGCCGCCCGGAGAGCTCGTTGGGACCTTGTTCTCTTTAACCTCGATGGGCATTAAGCCTTCCAGCTTCAGGCTTTGTCGCAACTGTCGTGCACTGTCAGCCTGTTTCACTCCTTTAATTTTACGGCCATTTTTATCGACCGCCTGATAACTGAAACTAGCCATCAGATTTCCTGTACTACACGTAGAACCTCTGCGAGGCTTGTTTCTCCAGACAGAACCTTTTCCCAGCCATCATGCAGCATGGAAACTTGGGTTTTGCGCGTATAGTCAAGAATGTCTCTTTCTGCAGCCTCGTCATGAATCAATTGTTTAATCGTTTGATCGACAACGATAAGTTCATAAATACCCGTTCTCCCACGATACCCACTATGATCACAGGCTTCGCAACCGCTCTTGGAAGCCTGATACAGTGTCTGCCCCGTTTTCAACACCAAATCGTATCGACCCAACTCCGAAGTATCTGGGGTGTACGTCTCTCGACAATTCAAGCACAATCTACGAACCAGGCGTTGAGCTAACACTGCCAACAGCGAAGACGAGAGCAAAAAGGGCTCAACCCCCATGTCCATCAAACGAGTTACGGCACCTACTGCTGAATTCGTGTGTAAAGTTGATAACACCAAGTGACCTGTCAGACTTGCCTGAACAGCGATTTTCATCGTCTCAATATCACGAATCTCCCCCACCATGACCACATCAGGGTCTTGGCGTAAGATTGCGCGCAGGCCTTTTGCAAAGCTCATTCCAGCTTTTTCATTTACCTGAGTTTGGCCGATTCCCTGGACATGAAATTCCACAGGATCCTCAACCGTCAAAATGTTTTTCTCTTTGTGATTAATCGTCGTTAGGCCGGCATAAAGAGTGGTCGACTTACCAGAGCCCGTCGGCCCGGTAACCAACACAATCCCATGAGGAAACTGCAGTAAGTCCAACAGATTGCTTTTCACCAAAGGTGACAAACCCAAACTGGATAAATCCATGCGTCCCGATTGCTTATCCAACAAACGCATAACTAAACGTTCGCCGTGCACCGATGGCAAAGTTGATACTCGAACATCGATCTCTCGTCCACCTAGACGAAGCGATATGCGGCCGTCTTGCGGAACTCGCTTTTCTGCAATGTCCAGTCCGGCCATAACCTTCACACGAGAAGTCAACAGGCTGGCCAGCTCACGTTTAGGGCGTGCTACTTCGTTTAACACCCCATCAACACGAAAGCGTACGCAGAGACTTTTTTCATAAACTTCCAAATGAATATCAGAAGCTGATTTCTGAATTGCTTCCGCCAAAATCGCATTAATCAGCCTGACAATAGGCGCTTCATCTTCCTGTTCAAGAAGGTCTTCAGCTTCACGCATGCTTTCCTGCAAACTTGCGAGAGACTGATCAGCATCGATTTCATCCATGACTTCCCGTGAAGCTGATGAGCTGGCTTCGTAAGTCTGAGCCATAAGCTCAGAAAACTTAGATAATTCGACTTCCTCAATAGGAAGAACTTGTCGAAAGAAACGACATAACTCACTGTAAACAGACGCTTGTATTGGCTCCGCATAAAAAATGCAAAGTCTTTCGTCTCGCGACCCCATAAGAAGCTGATGCCTTTTCGCATACGCAAAGGGCAACACAGAATCCGCAAGCAACATACTACCGCTCACTCTGTTCAGTTGGTGTTGCAGTTGGCAATTCAGGCAGGCGTGGCGCGGTTCCTGGCACTAAAACGCCTTCCATTCTCACCTGAAGAGCATCCTGACGCTCTCTCATGTAGTCATAGCGATCTCGGCTTACGGTTAAACTCTTTCTTGAATCCCTCAGAATGACCGGGTGAATAAATACCATCAGATTGCGTTTCACCAAACTGCTGTTTGTACTCCGAAAAGCGCGCCCAACAACAGGAATACTGCCCAGAATAGGTACCTTGGATTCAGTTTCCGTCATTTCATCACGAATCAGTCCGCCCAAAACAAGAACCTGGTTGTCATCGACAAGGGCGCGAGTCTTAATTTCTCGCTTGCTGGTCACAATATCAGCGGTAGCTGCGGTAGTCTGAGCAATACTCTCAACGCTCTGCTCAATTTCCAATGTAACCGAATCACTGTTATTAATACGCGGTTTAATTTTTAGGGTTACACCAATATCTTTTCGCTGAATGGTTTGAAACGGGTCGGTATTACCCTGTCGATTCTGAGATCCGGTAATGAATGGTACGGTTTCACCAACCAGAATACTTGCCTCTTCGTTGTCCATCGCCAATATTGTTGGTGTAGACAAAACATTCGCATCTGAGTCCCCCTCTAACGCCCGGATCACGCCACGTAAATCCCCACCTCGAAAGAAACCAACGGAAAGACCTTGCCCCAATGCCCCAAGCCCCCCCACGTCTGCGACAGCGGCATTAACATTGTTCGGAAAATTGGATATACCTGTGGTTATCTCTGTATTACCTTCGCTTGATAACGCTCGCCATTCGATACCAAGATCGCGGGTAAAGTCTTCATTCACTTCAACGATCATGGCTTTAACCAAAACTTGAGCACGGCGAACATCCAACTTTGCAATAACGCCTTTGATGGTACTCAATACCGAGGGCGTAGCAGTCACCACGATAGAGTTCAAAGATTCGTCTGCACGAATACTGAAACTTGCCTTGCTTTCCTTCTGATCTTTTCCTTCCTTTGCCGCACTACCTCCCACACTCTCCAGAATAGGAACCAGATCTTTCGCTTGAGCGTACTGTAAGAAGATTACCTGTGTATTCCCTTCTCCTGGAAGTGGTTGATCCAACCGCTTTATTATTTTACGCAGCTCCTTTCTTGAACCTGGGTCACCTGTAAGGAGAATACTGTTGGAACGCTCATCAACAGCAATCGTCAGAGCAGAACTGCTATTCTTTCCTTTTGCCTGAGGTATCAAGCGTCCAAGGGTTTGCGACAAATCCCTTGCGCTGGCGAACTCAATTGGCACCATTTCAATGTTTAGCGAACCTGCTGTATCAAGCTTTGCAATGATTTTTGCGATCTGCTGAATTTTCCCAGAGCGCGCAGCAACCAAAAGAGAGTTCGTACTGGGATATGCCGCTAAATGACCTGTCTGAGGTACCATGGGACGAATAATAGTGAGTACTTCTCCTACCGCCATATTATTGACCTTAAAAACTTGCACCACCATATCCTCAAGGCCTGAGTTGCTCCCTGAATCCGCAAGGGGAATATTACTTTCACGCCCCAGCTTGTCAGGCACAACCTTCAACGCACCGTCAGACTCGACTACAACATAACCATGCACCTGTAGGACTGAGAGGAAAACTTGATAGGCCTCGCTCTTACTCATGGGCTCACCCGCTACAACGGTTACTTTACCTTTTACAGTAGGATGGATGATGATGGTTTTCTGCGTGGCAGACGAGGCCCAACGCACGAGATCTTGGATATCAGCATTAAATAGCGACAAGGTTACCTGGCCATTGGCTATCTCAGCTGGTGCCTGTTCCTCTTGCGCTTGTGTAGTGGCCGTTATGCCAGCAAACGCAATAATCATTATGAATGGAAGGATATTTTTTAATTTATACAACACTGCAGCTTCCTGTATCTGACACCCTGTGCAAGTAGACGTCCTTAATAATATTTTTACGAGACCAATATCAGGTCCCACTTCGAGCAGGTTTCACGAGTAAGGTCTCACGCCGCCCTCCCCGTTCCAGAACCACACCATTATGCATAAGCTCAACTAAGGTAGTTCCGTCGGAAATTTCCTGCCCAATACTGTAAAAAGCAGGTTTACCAGGAGATGCTTCTATAACTGCCCCCCCCAAAGCGGTATCTTCGCTCAGAAAGATGCCTTTTAAATCAAAACTCAAACGGGTTTCCGGTAATGACTCAACAGCCTTAGGCTCCGGCGTGGATTTATCCGCAGGATTCCCCATTAAAAAGGCAGCAGCAAATGAGCTATTAGTAGCTTTCGAGGAATGTTTTTGAATTGGAGAGTCTTTAACAACAGAGTGGCTGTCATTAAGATATTTGTAATCCAGATACCCTTGATAAGCTATTCCGGTCGCAATGAGTGGAATTCCAACCAAATATCCATAGATCCAAGTTTTCATTAAATTCCCTTTGCCTAGCAATGCTCCTGCATTTTGTATATTGAGGCGTCATTAAGTGAGGCAGCGATATTAACCTGATCACTACATTATGCCAAGACAGAGACTTCTGAATCCGCCACGATCAACGGATATCGAGGCGCCGTGCTCCCTGGAGTCAAAACCCAAGCCAAAAGTCCATACTAAAGGCATAGAAGGTATGGAAAAATGAATCCGAACCGCCCGCCAGGTGATGCATGCCCTACAGCCACAAAATTTGATCAAAAAACAGACAAACAAAGATTTGATCATTTATCAACCAAACTACAAGCTAAAATATATGAGAAGCGCTTGGCGATCACCTGAGCCATACACGTAAAATCTCTTTGACTCTCCCCCAAGGGGAGCTTTCATTGTGCGTTCTCGACGTAATAGAAGGCCAATTTATGTACTCGATAGGCGAGTTTTCCAAAATCACTCAAATGACGGTTAAGACTCTCAGGTTTTACCATGAGAAAGGAATCATAGAGCCCAGCTATGTAAACCCTGACAGCGGCTATCGTTATTACAGTGAGCGAGATCTTGAGGTTGCAAAGGTTGTTAATACCCTAAAGACCCTCGGTTTTTATCTGGAGGAGATTCAGGGTATTTTGAGTGAGGTGGACAGTGATTCCGAACTCATTGAGATCCTCCAGAAAAAGAAAACAGACGTCGAGCGCAAAATAAGCGGGCTTCGAAAACTTACGTCGTCAATTGATTTGATTCTTAGAAAAGAACTTGAGGACAAACACATGAAAGACAATACAACTGAGATCAGCATAACAACGCTCGACGACTGTTTAGTCGTTTCTACTCGATGGAAAGGCCCCTACTCTGACACCGGAAAAGCCATGCCAGCACTCTACAAAGCGGCCGGACGCCACAGCTGTGGCCCGGCTTTTAACCTGTACTATGATGGCGAACATAAAGAGATTGCCGATGTTGAATCCTGCCTTCCGGTTAAAAAAGCGGTCAACAGCGATTTAGACTGCAAGACGCTCTACGGCGGGCAATGTGTCTCCTTGATCCATATCGGCCCTTACGACACGCTTGGGGAGAGCTATAAAAAACTGTTCGACTATTTGAATGAACATAATCTGCGCCCAAGTTTGCCAACTCGAGAAACGTACCTAAAAGGCCCCGGAATGATCTTCAAAGGCAACCCGGATAACTACCAAACTGAGATTCATATTCCCTTTGAATAAACGACCACAAACATTGATGCGGATCTCTACTTTAGCGGAGCAATTAAACTAGAGATCCGTCCTTTAACCCGGTGGCCTTTCAACAAAAGCCAACAGTTTGCCGTGAATCATACCCTCAAAGTTTTTGCAGATCAGAGTGCCTCATGGGGACCGAAAACTTCATAGTGAATACGGTCCTCAGAAACCGCCAAACTCAGCAACTGCTGTTTTACAAAGCCCATAAAAGGCACCGGGCCACACACATAAAAGTGCGCATCGTCCAGGTATAAGGAATCGCTGATGGACGCGAGATCCATGAGTTCCGAGTGCACCTGAATACCTGGCACTGATTCTCCAGACACTTCTTTGCGCTCCAAATACCAGATGTGCCCTGTCCAACCTTGCTCGCTCGCGTGCTGACTGCCCAGCATCTTGGCAAGCGAGCGCTGGAAAGAATGCTCGCCCGGATGATTACAAGCATGCAGGTACACCACCGGTTGCTGCACGTGTTGATCGTATAACGTTTCGAGCATCGATTGCATCGGTGTGAGCCCAACACCAGCACTGATTAATACGGTCGGTGCCTGTCGTTCCACATAGTGGAAATCCCCACAAGGCGGTAATAGATTGACTTCATCCCCTAAACGCAAATCATCATGCAAGAAATTCGATACCACACCGGGATGATCAATGCCTTCACGCTTAACGGAAATTTGATAACGCTCGCCGTTTGACCGGGACGACAATGAGTACTGGCGAATTTCAATGTTCTCTTCTTCAGGGGGGCTGACCTCAATCCCGAGATATTGTCCCGGTTTGAAATCCATCACCGGCCCCTTATCCACCGGTTCGAAAACCAGACTCTTCACCCAATCAGATTCCAAACGTTTCTCCACCAGAGCGAACTTTCGGCGCCCGCGCCACCCTCCATCGGCATCGTAACTTGAACGGTATATGGCTTCTTCTCGCGTAATAAAAATATCCGCCAGGAAGCCATACGCCTCGCCCCAGGCCGATTCCACTTCCTCAGTCAGCGCCTCCCCAAGTAACTCCCTCAATGTTTCAATAAGATGATGTCCGACTATTTGATACTGATGAGGCTCAATATAAAAGCTGCTGTGCTTTTGAGCGATGCGCTCAACAGCCGATTTAAGAACCGCCAAATTGTCCAGATTCCTGGCATAGGCAGCAATCGCATCGTACAAAGCGGCTCTTTGCCGACCTGAGCGCTGGTTGCTCATATTGAAGACATCCTTTAGCTCAGGGTTATGCGCAAACATCCGCTGATAAAAATGGTCTGTCAGGGTATCGCTCGCCTCTTCAATCAGCGGTACAGTTGATTTAACGACATTGATCGTGTGTTCACTCAGCATAAAAAATCCTTACAACGATTCAGAAAATAAAAAGAAAATGACCCAAGCCCGCTGTGGCGTTTTTACGGAAATGGAAAACCGTACGCTCTATTAAAAATCTGGGCTTCCGAAAAACTTGAGAGCCGCGCAACGCAGCAGATAGCCCACTTTAAGCAAACCCGCACAGACGATGGTAAGCGAATGCCAAAACACGAGAGCAGGAATAGACAGCACCTGTTCATAGCCATAACTCAGTATCACAGCTACGACAATGAACGCGGTTGCCAACAACATCGTCCAGTTTCCCGCCACCAAAGCCCATTGGTGACCGTAGCCCTTATCCTGTTTACTCAGCCCCTTGGGCACCCAAAATTGCTGACGCATATCGACCTCCTGAACGCCGTTTGGGGCGTATAAAGTGACCACCACAAAAGATGCATCTAACTTACATCTTTAAAGATGCATCTTACATGCTTTTTATGGGTGGTCAAGTTATAATAAAACCTTATTCACGTAAGGATATTTAAGGAAATCCCGTGCAGCTGACCAAACACACAGACTACGCCTTTCGGATTTTGACCTTTGTGGCGTCAATGGCAGAAGAAAAAACGACGATTCTGAAAATATCGACCGCCTTGGATATCTCCAAAAATCATCTGATGAAAATCGTCAACAAACTGGCTGGTGCAGGATGGATAGATGCCAGCCGGGGAAAAAATGGCGGTATTAAACTCGGCATTAACCCCGAAACCGTCACCCTCAGGGAAGTTGTGGAATTGATGGAGCAAACTCTGGCTCCGGTGAACTGCGAAGCCCCACTCTGCACACTCAACCCTCACTGCCATTTGAAAGGCATTCTCCACGAAGCACAACACGCATTTATGCAAACTCTAGAGGCATACACCCTGGCCGACCTCATCAGAAAGCCCATGCCCAAATTGATCCATTCACTTGAAATTGCCTGAGACTTACCGGTTCAAGCAAACCGCTCTGATTCATTCTTGAACTTTTGTGGTGTCGACCGGAGTTTCCTGGTTTTTTACTTGGCAAGCCTTATCCATGAGATGCGCGATGGTTTTCACCTGCACTCTCTCTATTCACTCCAATCCCAAGTCATCGACGATTCGGCTGGCAGTATTGATCCGCTCTCGTTTGACGCCATAATCTTTTACCAGAATGTCAATAATTCTTGGAAGTGGTTCGGCATAGGTCCAACTTTTTCCGTATTGAGCGTTAACCTTTTGGGCAATCAGTTCAGCAAGGTCTCCGACGGTATACGTAACCGACGCCTCGTCATCAGACACGGTAATGCCAAATTCCTCCTCTACCCACATCACTAACTCCACGGTATCCAACCCCACGACACACCTCTCTATTGATCTGGCCAAAAAAAGCCGTTGATTAGTAACCGGGAACGACCGCTATCCGGCTCATTTCCCTCCCGAATCTACCCCAACTCACCCCGAACTCACCCCACGTCTCACTCTTTTCGTATCAGACCACGAGGGTTATTTTCAGGGAACCATCGTCTCACAAAAAGCTCTATGCATTCTTAGTGTTGGCGTTAAAGGCTAGCAAGTCAGTAAACAAGTTGGTTAGTATATGAACTCACAGCCACGGACCTTAGGAAATCATATGAAAAAACGTATCGTTTCTCCACTCTCCCTGCTCATAACGGCTATGGCCACGCCTGCATTGGCGACTGAGGGCCTCTCTCCTTTTGGCGTTTGGCTGTCCGACGATAAGGAAACCAAACTGGAGATCTTCCAGTGTGAAGAAAAACTTTGCGGAAAAATTGTTTGGCTTAAACACAATACAAAAGAAGATGGCAGTCCCTTGCTCGATGCCAATAATGAAGAGGAAACTCTGCGTGATCGCCCCATTGTAGGCCTGGAAATTCTAAAAGACCTGGAAAAACAATCGGCGAAAAAATGGGGTGATGGCAAAGTGTATGACCCTGAAAGCGGAAAAACCTACCGCGCTAAAATTGCCTTAAAATCCAATGAAAAGATGAAACTGTCAGGCTGCATCAATAGCTTCCTTTGCCAGGGAGACCACTGGTACAAATCCGAAAAGTAGGTCGATTGCTCGGTCAGCGGGAGACTGCCTGAAAGCCATTCATCATGGCTCCTTATGCGAGCCTTTTTCCAAGCTGATTGAGTGTCACTCGGTCAACGAATAAATGGGTTCTTCCGAAGACGCTCCGCAGCAAAGTCCACAAAGGATCGAATTTTAGCATTGGCCGTTCGCCGCTCAAGATACACAATATTGATTGGCAAAGGCTCCGTTTCATATTCACTCAAGATACGATGCAATGCGCCCTCTTCCAACTCTTTTCCCACCTGATATGACATTAGGCGGGTAATGCCGGCACCGTTTTTAGCCGCTTCAATAGCTGCACCATTTTGATTGCAATACAGACGCGGTAGCACGTTGACAGATTCTTTGCCCTCAGGAGATTCAAACGACCAACGCGTGGAGGCCTCTACACCAGACGCCATGATAATCTGATGGTCCGACAACTCAGCAGGACATTTAGGCACGCCCTTTTCAGCGAAATACTCAGGCGAACCACACACCACGCGTCGAACATTGCCAACATGGACGGCGTACATTGCCGAGTCTTCCAAGTGCCCGATGCGAATTGCCACATCCAGGCCTTCATCCAGCATATTGCTCACACGGTCATAAAACATCGCACGGATGCTCACCTCAGGAAAACAACTCAAATAGTCCGCCAATACAGGAACAACGTATTTCTGCCCGAACAGAACGGGCGCGGTTATTGTCAGGGCGCCTTTCGGCGACGAATAACTGCCCGAGGCGGCCGATTCAGCCTCTTCAAGTTGATCGAGAATCCGCCGGCTGTCTTCATAGAAACGCCTGCCCACCTCAGTTAAACGCACCTGCCGAGTGGTTCTGTTAAACAAGCGACCCCCAAGGGATTGCTCCAATGCAGCGACAGCACGTGTCACTGCCGGAGCAGACAGGTTCAGGCGCCGACTGGCTTCCACAAAACTCTCACAGCCCGCAGCCTCAACAAACACCTTCATCCGTTCCAGCTTATTCATCACCCACCCCTTCCCATCAACGCTCAACCACCCCTTGGGGGCATTTTGGCGTATCAAATATCAACATTATTGCAAAAAATGAAATAGATTATTTTAAATAATAACAATTATTAATATTTAGGAAACAGCTATAGTTCAGCGCGTACTCACCTTCTTACAGGAATCCGCCATGTCACGCCCACCTTTGCCGCCCTTTACACAAGACAGTGCCCGCCAAAAAGTTCGCCTTGCTGAAGATGGCTGGAACGGCCGTAACCCCGAGCAAGTTGCTCAGGCCTATTCTGAGGATACACAGTGGCGCAACCGCTCACAGTTCCTTCATGGCCGTCAGGAGGCCCAGCATTTTCTGGCGGAAAAATGGGCGAAAGAACAGGAATACCGCCTGATCAAAGAGCTGTTTGCCTTCACCGACAATCGAATTGCCGTGCGCTATGCCTACGAATGGCATGACGATGCCGGCCAATGGTTTCGGTCCTACGGGAATGAAAATTGGGTGTTCAATAAAGACGGTTTGATGACCCAGCGATATGCCAGCATTAACGACCTTCCTATCGCGGAATCTGAAAGAAAGTTTCATTGGCCCGAGGGGCGACGCCCCGATGAACACCCGGGCCTCAGCGAACTGGGACTGTAACGCTCAACGGATAAGGAGCCCAACATGAGTTACTCAAGTGACATTGCCTTCAGCAAAACCGTAAAAGCAATCCAAAGCCGAAAAGGTTCGCGCTCGGCGTACGCCCAAATGGAGAAGAATGGCAGTTGGGCGAGCGAGGTTACCCCCAAACTCAGGGAGTTTATCGCCGAGCAAAGGAGCTTCTTCCTTGCCAGTGGTAATCTCGAAGGCCAACCCTATATTCAGCACCGTGGCGGCCCTCCGGGGTTTCTGAAGATCCTGGATAAGCACACGATGGCCTTTGCAGACTATAAGGGCAATCGTCAATTTATTACCCAAGGCAATCTGGCTGACAACCCCAAGGCGTTCATCTTCCTGATTGATTACAGCCGAAAGGCCCGGGTCAAAATTTGGGGCACCGCGGAAGTCATTGAAAATGATCTCAAACTGCTCGAACTACTGCTGCCCGCCCCTGGCGAGTACCGCGCAATTCCCGAACAGATCATTAGGTTCCACATTGAAGCCTTTGACTTCAATTGCCCCCAACACATCCCCCAGCGGTTTGAAGCCGAAGATGTAGAGCGGGCACTGAAGGAGAAGGAACGAGAAATCTCAGCCCTGAAGAAAAGAGTCAGGGAACTTGAAAAAGCGATCAAGCCCTAAGTGTTCCTGGTCGGCGGCTGACAAACAGCTACTCCCCAAACTTGCGTAACAGATTCCGAGCATAGCGAATGGAATCTCGCTCCAATTGGCTGAGAGGGTCTTCCTGCTCGCGCTTCGATCTTTTCTTAGGCTCGTTCAAAATCCGCTGCGCGAACTCAATGGCCTCACGCTCGATATCGTTGATCAAAGGCTGTTTAGGGGATTCTACTGGCTGTGGCTCTGCCATCGTCTGCTCCTCCATTAAGGTGCTGATTGAGGTTTCAAAAACCGCAGCGAGGCACTTCAACGACTCCAAACCGGCCTTTTGACCCCCTTCTATCCGCTGAATCGTGCGGGTACTGAGGCCGGACATACGGGCCAATTCTTCCTGAGACCACCCACGGTCCAAACGACGTTGTTTAATACTCATCAATTTTCGCCTTAGCTGCTACACAGTCTTTATCGCAGAAATTCAGGGACAACAACACGACACTGTCGCGACATTGATTGCTTTTTATTCAAATCTACCGAAAAAGCGTTACCCCCCCAATCGCCAGCACCTAGCCTGGCCATGATTTATTAAATCAAGTTTAAGCAGATGAAAGCAATTGGGGGATTACTGCCAGCAAGAAACCCCATGCTGGCCCCCGCCAATAAAGAGGTGAACACACTAGGTAACGCTAAGTTCGCCGGAACTTTGCAACAGAGGCAATACTTCCATCGACACCGAATCGGGCTCGATCAATGCCAGGAGCAAGCGAAGGGAATCCTTATCAGCCATATATTGGTTTGAGTCATGGGCGCAAAACTCATCCTCCCAGTAGTAAATATCGACCCACTCGTTCTCTGAATTCTTATACAGGGATTGATGAACAAAGCCTTCGCAGCCTTTGAGGTCGGCTACCATGCCATTCACTGTGGCGATCATATCCGCATCTGAAACACCTTCATTGCTCTTCCATTTAACGATTTCAAGACATATTGACTGCATCATCTATTGATTCCTTGTGGGGTGAGTGACCTTATTCGGCTGACATCGTAACCATTTTCAAAATGGAGATAATCTAATAATATATAAAGACACTATTTCCAATACGGCAACAATATGAAGGTATTTGATTCTGCCCTGATCTTTAAGGCCATTGTTGAACACGGCTCAATGATCAAAGCCGCAGAAGCATTGAGCTTGAACCCATCGGTAATCAGCAAAAAGCTGATGCATCTAGAGAGCGAGCTTGGGGTGCAACTGTTAAAAAGAACAACTCGCCATATAGAACTGACTGAAACAGGTGAGGTTTTTTATGAGCGCATCCGCAATATAAGCCAACATTGGGACGCGTCTATCGAAGAAGTGACAAGTCTAAACACCCATCCCAAAGGCACCATCCGCATTAGCTCACCTCAACCCTTGAGCAGTCGCCTTATTGTGCCAACACTGAAAGCATTTCAGCAGCAATACCCAGGCATCACACTTGAGCTAATGAATACAAGTTATGAACAACTTCCGAATTTAAGTGCTGATATCACCATTTGCAGGAAGCTCGACGAACTGAACGCCTCCAGCTTTGTGGGGGTTCCATTATTCAAATATCAAAACTCATTATTTGCGTCGCCAGGCTATCTGGATCGGCACGCTGAAATAAAACATATCTCTGATGTACAGAAGCATCGATGTTTGGTTTATGGCGTAGGAAAACCGAACTATAGCTGGACATTTAGCAACTACAATGAAATCACCATCGAACCCTATATCTGCTCTGACAATACTGAAATCATCATCTCATCAGCCTCAAGCGGTCTTGGCCTCGCCTACATACCCGAAGCCATTATTAGCAGTGAACTCAGCTCTGGCGCACTGATAAACGTGCTGCCAGATCACAAAAGCAAACCGTTTGAAACCTATCTGTACTACCAAAAAATGAGCTACACGCCCCAAAAGATTCGGTTACTTATTGATTACTTGAAGGGGTGTTTTTGAGCTTAAATCTACCCCCTGGGCCAAGCGACATCATCTTAACCTTAAAGAAAATGCGCAAGACCCAATTGATGCCATACTGAGTCGAATTCCATGCGGCTTTGCAGGAAGACTATAAACGGCCGGAAATACTCAGCAGTGGCTCAAATATCCATTCCAACAGTGAGCGTTCTTCCAGAACGATATCCGCTTTGAGCTGCATACCGGATTTTAAAAGAACATCTTTACCCTGAGCCGTTATAGCTTGGCTTTCCAATTCGACATCCACAAGATAAAAGGCTTCCTGAATTGCAACGGGCACCGGCATTTCACTGGGGGTTCTCACACCTTGGGAAACTTCTAATACATCGCCATTGAATACGCCGAAGCGCTGATAAGGAAAAGCGTCGTATTGAATTTTGACTCCCTGCCCCACCTCAATCAAACCAGCCGCTCGACTGGGTACAAGTAAACGAGCGATTAGCTTGGAGTTTTTGGGCCTTAAGCTCATCAAAGCACGCCCCGGAACCACCATTTCACCATTATTAACGATGAGGTTGCCGACAACCCCTGCTATTGCAGCTGTTAAAGTATAAGCGGAGGATAATTCAACACTGGCTAGCTCTCTCATCAGGGTCTCTCCCCGTCGCTCCAGGTTCATTCGCTCCTCTTCGAAGTAATGCGGCGTTTTCACCTCGATTTCATTTCTCAGATTTGAGATGTCGACCATCATCGAATCGAGTAAACGCTGACGGTTCAATCCCTGCTGTTGTAAATCCAATTCTCTGCTAAGCAAGCTATCGACATTATTTTTGGATACGAAGCCTTTTTGCTTCAATTGCTCTGCGCCTTTACGCTGGCTTTCGGCCAAGCGTTGCTGTTGCTTAATTAACTCCAGTTCGGATCTGAGAGTGGCAACTTCCTGTTTCCTGCCTTTTAAACGTTTTTCCAGATTCATCACTTCCCGCTGATATCGCTCTTCCATATGTTCCAAGTGATGGTTTACAGCTTCCAGCTCCCGGCTCAGTGACGCTTTTAGTTGGCTATCGTTGTTTTGTCCGCTGGCGGTGTTTCTCGGCTGCACGATTTTAATCAGGTTTTGCCCGGCTTTAACTGCTTGACCATTTTCAACCAAAACCTCAGTAACAATGCCCCCTCTCTCGCTGCTGACCTTAGCCAAGCCTCCTTTGGGTACCAAAAAACCCATGACGGTTTCTTTTCTCTTATAACTCTGCAAACTTGCAAAGACTGCAACGGCGGCAATTCCCAGCAAGAAAACCATGACCAACCATTTAAAGCTCTTCGGTTGAACAATAAGTACTTCCCCCCACAGGCGAGTACGCTGATGATCGATGGCTTCCTTTCTGAATAAGCTGCTCATGAGCCTTTATCCATTCTGCCTTGTGGATAGAATTCCTGCACAACTCCATCCTGCATATGCACCACACGATCAGCCACGTCAATCAAGGCTGGCCGATGAGCAATCACAACGCGTGTAATGGGGAGCCTCTCAATCATCTTTGCTATTTTGGATTCTGTTTCCATATCCAAATTAGCCGTGCCCTCGTCCAGAAAAAGAACACGCGGCCTGCGGTACAGCGCCCGGGCAATCAATACCCTTTGCTTCTGACCGCCAGATAAGGTCGTCCCCATATCACCAATCAAAGTATCGTAACCCATGGGGTTCCTAATAATGTCCTCATGAATGCATGCGGCCTTGGCACACTTTTCCATAAATTCGCGATCGATCTGAGGATCAAAAAAGCTGATGTTATCCGCCAATGAGCCGGATAAAAGCTGGTCATCCTGCATAACCACACCAATGCCCTGGCGATAAGCTTCCAGGCCGAAACTACTTAATGGTGTGTTATCAACCCGTAGCTCGCTGTTTTGTGGCTTCAATATTCCCAGCAGCACTTTCAATAACGTCGTTTTGCCTCCACCTGACGGCCCCACAATTGCCACCATCTCTCTGGGCTTAATGTCTAAATCAATGTCCTTTAGAATCCATGGGTCTTGCTCTCCATAGCGAAAATCAGCTTGCTTTAATGTTAAATGCCCATGAATCTTATTGTTCGAGAGCAAAGCCTTCTTCTTAGCCACGGGAATTTCAGGCTCCGTATGCACAATATCCGCCAGGCGCTCCAAATGCAGCTTAAGCATACGAAAACTCATATACTGGCCAATCAGCGCTGATAAACGTGAGCTGAATTGCCCTGAGTAAGCTTGATAAGCAAATAACATCCCCAAGGTCATGCTGCCTTCAATCACCAACTGAGCACTCAAATACATGGTTAGTATGGACTGAGCAACACCAATAAGGCCGGTACCAACACCGATATTGATATTGAATTTATCCAGGGTAATTTGAGAGTTGAGAGTATCGATATTCAGGTTTTGCCACTGAGACTCACGCGCCGACTCTTGCCCAAAAAGCTTAATCGCCCGAATGGCCCGTATTGACTCCAAAAAATTACTTTCCGCTTTGGCCGAACGATGCAGGATTTCCTCATTTTTCCGCTTCTCATAAGGAAACGTAAGCAACTCGATAAGAAAACCAATAATGAGAAAACCAATAACGATCAGCGTGAGTTTTACACTATAGAAAAACGCCATTACCAAGGTCGTAATCGCCATAATGCCGTCCAGCACGATGGCAATAAACCCAGACGTAAAAAGATCAGCAACAGGAGAAAGCGAACCAAACCGTGAAGTAATATCGCCAATATGACGTTTCTCAAAGAATTCAACAGGCAGCTTTAAAACATGTTGAAACAAATTCAGCTTCATCTGAAAATTTAAAGCTGTCGAAAAATAGAGAACCAAGTAAGAGCGCAACCACCCGAGAACAATATTAATCACACCGATCATCGCGAAGCCCATTGCAAGAACGGTAAGAAAATCCAAATCTTGCTTTGTAATCGCATCATCAACCACCATTTGTTGGAACAGTGGCATGACCAAGCCAATGCATTGAAGCAGCAAACTCAAAATAAACAACTGAGTGATACTTGGAACCAAACCTCTAATTGAGCTCCAAAAATCCGTGATCCGTACCGGTTTAACCTCCTCCTTCCTTTCAAAATCTGTCGTTGGACGAAGTTCAAGAGCCACACCGGTAAAGTACTTTGATACCTCATCAATTGCCAGGGTAACCGCTCCCCGTGCCGGATCATGGATAAGACACTTTTTACGACCCGCTTTGATCAAAACGACAAAATGATTCAAGCCCCAATGCAAAATGGCAGGCACCTCCAAATCTGGCAGGTCTTCCAAGTCCAGACGTAAGGGGCGCGGAGAAAGATTGAGCTGATTGGCAACAGCCATAAGGTTTTGAAGATTGGTTCCTTTTAATGAAACCGAATATCGACTGCGTAGTGTTGCAAGATCAGTATGATAACCGTGATGGAACAATACCATCGCTAAGCAAGCAAGTCCGCATTCTGCGGCTTCAGATTGGTGAACAACAGAAGCCGAGTGCTTCCCTTGTAGTACGCTAAATAAATTCACTGGGGTTTCCTTTTCCAAAGGAAAAATGTAATAGAAAGGAATTACATTTGGAACAGCCATCTGTATTTTTAAGCCTAATGGTTTAGTTAAAAATAATTAATTTGACACTAAGATAGTATTTTATGTTTAACATCCCTAAACCAACATAAAAAAACAAAAAAATCACCCTGATTTACATTAGCAAAAATATTTATTAACTGTTGACCATCTTATAAATTTGCTGGTAGCTTTAACGATCCAAATGGATTGGGCATTTTAAATCTAAAACCCTAAACACCATAAAAATGTTTGAGGTTTTTCTAACTCAACTTATGAGTTTTATTGTAAAGTTAAATAGTAAAGGAATGATTATGATTAGGGACTTGAATATTAATGAAATGGAACAGGTTTCTGGTGGCAGTATTAACGGCCATAACGACCCTATAAGCTTAAGTGCTAACGCGCTACCACTCTCAATGAGAGTTGCAGTTGCTATTCCAATGGCACAGAGATATGGTCCAAAAGTTGGTTTCAATATCCTTTTAGGGGGTGGTAAAAGTAGCAACCCTACTGCACCAAATGTTAATACTGCGACACAAACAAACTCAGCTGTTGGAACAGCTGCCTGTGGTCCCGGAGGGTTTACTGTTTCTACCACTACTAGCACACAGAATTCTAGCGGAGGGCAAACCTCAAGCAGCTCGACAAGTGTAAGTTGTTCTGGCGGAAAATCTGGAGGTTCTTCCGATTAAACATCGTTAAGGGTGGCTATATAGCCACCCTTAACGCCTGATCGAGCATTTTATTGATGAAAATAACAACTGTCGCGTCAATTGTGTTAGCGATGTCCATTGATGGATTTCATGGAAGCGAGAAATACGTTGAATTCCTACAATCAAATAATGTAATTAGTTGCGACATTGACAGCAAAACCTGTGAGATCTTTGGCAGAAAAAATCCTCTTGCTTTAAAGTATCCAAACAAAGTTAAATTTGAACTAGATAACGGTGGAGACACCATTTTCTTTGACGAAGTGTGCTTCATTGGCGACCTTATTGCTTCCAAAGCTTTATGTCCATCCGAGAAAAGGCACACTGTTATTTATTACTCCCAAAATAATATCAACCCCCTTTCATCCGTCTTTGACGTATCGACCAATGCTATAATAGCCCACGAGTTATTTCACCATTTCAGCAAAATCACATTAAACCCATACAACTACAACTTTGTTGGTAATTACGCCTCCGATAAAAATAGCTTGCTTGTGAGACACTCAATGCTACCAAATGACGCTGCTTATTATTCAAGCCAGCAAGCTAAATTTATATGTAAGTTTCTACAGTCAGGAGACATACTAAACTTAGAGAAGTCCAAACATTACTATAATCAGTATAAATTAGATATGGGAAAACTATTCAACATTACCCGTGAGGTTCAAATAAGTGAGACAACTGCATCCTACTTGATGTTCTCATATGACAATAGTAAAAGCATAGATTTAACGGCAAATCAGTTCTGCTCAAATTTGGATGAGTTTCTATACAATGAGCATTACACTGTCTTAGGACATTCGTATGCAATTGGTTTTTTGGCCGGAACCGCAATGGATAAACTTACAAGGAAAGTTGATTTTAGCGGCGATTCAGATAAGAGCATAGTGGATGAACTTTATGACACTATAGATATCAAGCCTACTAGAAATGATTTTTATCCTTATATTAAGATTAAAATGAAACACTTTTTTATAGCGTTATATCGACGTTTTACTATGTCGCCTTCAGAAGCACACCTTGAAGACATAGTCAAACGAGAGTGGGAAAATTGCTTAAACAATGGAGGATGGCATCTGGAGGGGAATAAAAATGTCAAACATCTATGTCAGAGCCCGTTTTAATTATTCCCCTGCCGCTACTTGAAAATGGCAAAGGTAGCCTCAGAAACAACAGTCTATAAATTTACAAGAAGTAATACATACGCAACTAAGAGCATAAAAACTCGACGTTAGCAAGGCTAGCATGTCAATTTGGCAAATCCCCTAAGATCAAATAACCATCCTCAACCTAGACACAAGGGTACGGAGAAATTAGATTAAACGAAAATTTTAAAGTGCAGTAGAAGCACTAGCCGAGAGAGAAAACATAATTTCGGCGAAACTTCGGGCGCCTTAGTCATGATGCTCGGATTCAACTCCAAGTACTACGCTTCCAATATTTTTACTCGCTAAAAACTCTAGAGCCCTTAATCATAGGAATTACAAGCCATCAAGGAATAGAAATGTTACTAAGAAACTCTATTATTGCAACGACATTATGGCTTTTCTATGGCTATTATATTGGTAAGTAGAAAATGGAACACCAATATCACTTAAACACATACTCATATCATCATCGATTTTTCGCAATCTTTCTTTTTATTACATCAATCAATGAACATTTAAAAAGAAAAGCATTCAGGATTTATCGAGCCGTATCGACTCCAAACCACTCAATGTAAATTAACGATTAAACCCAAGTAACCTTTAGAAAGATGCCCCAAACATATTCATACTGCCTTAACAGCCAACTCATAATCCAACATGAGTCGATGTGACAGTACCAAGGTTAATAGAGCCGAAGCACAGAATACAAACAAACCAATATGCACGCTTACATGAGCTAAACCGCCCACTTTGATGGTGGATGCCAAAATTGCAATGACAAACACATCAGCCATTGACCACTTCCCTACCAGCAACATCTTCTTGACTGTATTGAGCTTTTCCTCAGGTGAGTGGAGCTTATCGAAAGCCAGCATAAAACTTACGTAAAATTTACCAGCAGGCATTAATACGCTAAATACCAGTATCAGTGAGAAGAGAAAAAACTCACCACTAGTCAACAACTCGTATAATCCACCAAGCAAAGAGAAGGTATCATTGAAAATAAGAAATTTTTGCATAGTGAACATTGGCAGACAAATACCGAACATGAACAATACAACAGACGATACCCACAGCGCTCTGTTAATCATGGCCAATGTGATTTACTCCTGGATTCGATGTTGAGAAATGAGTGTCGAGCATAGCTATGAGCTAACGAGTTTGCTTACAGCAAATAATTGCTTGTATTGTCGGCATCTCAATATCTAGGCAAAAACCAGAAAACAGCATGATACAAAATAGGCTTAGGCACTACGCTATCCCTATGTTTATCAGGGTTGGATCGAAAGTTTTTCCTTAGTATTCTGAGAGCACGTAACGTTGAAAAGGATTGTATGGCAATCGCACACACAAAAATAGCAATCAATATAGATATAAGAGAGTGATCAAAAAACAACATAAACAACCTGGCTAACCCCCAAAGACCAAAAATCACGAGAAAGAATGCATCAATATACAAAGAACTTGATATCTCGCTGTCCTTATCTAAGGCACTCGTCCTCCCTCTTCTCTTCCTCACCACCTCTCTTCCAAAACCTCAAAAATGCCTGAATTCCTACTAGTTACCGTGAAATACAGAGGTATCTACATATCCAAAGCCTATTCACACGCAATCCCATCACCATCTCGATCAAGATGCCTACCATAACCCGGCCGACCGCGACGAATTGGGGCGACACCCGCCGCTCTCGCTTCACTGCAGTTTCAATAGCTTCCTGAAGCCCTGGATTTAAGCTTCGGTGCAGGTTTGACTGACGAAGAGCCTCGATGACAATGATACCCACCTGTTTTGCGATTATTGTGACATCCTTGGCTGTTTAGCCTCCCGCCATGGGCAACTGCGAAATCAACAAACACCATGGTAAAGAGCAATATCCAATACTTCATCAGCAATCCTTGCTCAACCTTCCTATTTAAGCAACCCTGTGCTTTTTAAGGAACATTCGAACTTCGCACTTCGCAAGAATAGAAAATTTCTTAAGCTCCCCCACAGTCTCATTGAGCTCCTCCATTGAAGCGATGTCATTTTTCTTTGGAAATAAGGATCTCATAACCTTATATAGATAGGTCAAATCGAATTCTTCCTTATCGATTTCTTTCCTTCGACTCATGTGTGACTTCCTTTATTAAATTTCGGCATTTTCAATCAATTGGTGAACTTGAGTATTTCGGAAAATAAAAATTGCCTATCGGGCAGCTTCAGCCGTTTTTCTACGTTGCTTACGAACAGCTACTAAACCCAATATACCCAATGAGCCACACAACAAAGCGATTCCAAGCGAACCTATACCAATCCCATATTCTAGCAATACCCAAATAGAGGCTGCGAAAGGTAAAACATCAAAAACTACAATAATTGAAGTAGCCAACCCAAATTGCCCTTTTTCTATTTGAAAACTGGCTACCATATTTGCAGCGGATATCACAAAGGCGTGGAGAAAGATAAACATTGCAGGCAAGAAACTTAGAAACGCGATGATTTCATACCATTCTGCCGCAGGGTGCAATACAGCTCTCTTGTATCCATCTTTCACAGGCCCCTTTCGAAAGGCCTCATCTATTCTTTTTATTGGGTTGTACATGTTCTTGTTATGCCTTTTTAGACGCTTTAAATCGTATCAGCAACTCATATATTCCATCAACTAAAGAGACGTATCATTGAAAAACCGGAGCTTTTGCATAGTAAACACTGGCAGGAAAACACCAAAGATGAGCAATACTACAGATGGTACCCAAACCTCTCTGTTTTTGAGGATGGAATTAAAGATCAGGGGATTGGCCTAGCTCTTTACTCGCGGAGCTAAGCCAATGAAGGTGGATGCCCTTAGCATTTAATAACAGCCCATTAATCGCTGTAACCCCAAGGCGCTGCTGGTGGCGAAATCGCCTTAGTTAAATCAAAGTCCACTCTAAATTCACGCCCTTCACGGACCATGCGATAAGTGAACTTATCAGGATAAATGAACATTTGCCAGGTGTTGCCACTCGATTGCGGAATACCATGCTTGGCAAATAACTCTTTTGAATATTGATCGGCAGGAAACGACTGTACGCGATCCCAGCCCCTATCAAGCGTATGCCCGCCATACATAGTCGAGTCATCATAACTACCATCAGCTTTGCGATGATCGTGTTTTAACGAAATACCAGAGCCCGTTTTGGTTAAAATCCAAGTGCGTGAAGCATCATCACCTACGTGAAATGGGATCTGTAATTCACGCTCACTACAACGGCGAACATGCATGATTAATTTCTTGCCAGAAAAACCGCCGCCTTTAGCGTTGTCAACCGTAATTTTCCCCTGGTAAGCTTTGCCACAATGTGTTTTTAAATGCTCAAAATAAGCATCATGGGTTGCGATAGACACCTGTGGCGCAGGCAAAACCACGGATTTGCCACTCGTGTTCTTTGAGCCCGCTGCATTCACAGCGACAGAACTACCAAGAGTAATAACAACAATAACTAAACTCGAAACGATGGGTATTTTCATAACAACTCTTAATCCTTTTGCTAAAATAAAAATAGCTCTGTCAAAAGAGCTATTGTCGGCTCTTCATCATTAACGGGGGACACCGGCATTCATTAAAAATGGATTTGCGAAGATCATTTTAATGGAGAAAAACAAGAACAAACGGGACACTCACCTTTAACTACCACCCAATGCTAACACAAGTAACTTGCGATCAGGCATAGACAAGTTGCCTAATTCTATCTACTGATTAGATTTTACTAGAGTCAAGTATAACTGATCCTAAAAGTGGAGAATTAATTTGATTAACACGATAACTGAAAAACTCAACTCACGGCTAACCTAAGTAAACCAAAATTGGAGGGGTTTTCTTGAGAACGGCAGAAGCACCTGGGAGAGTTTTAAAACAAGATTCAAACTGAATAACGGCCACAATGAATGCCTTAGACTCTATATTCCTTTTTCAAATTGATGCTTTACCCATTCAATTTTTTGCTCCTCCACAACAGCAAACGCCACAAGACCAAATAGCCACTCTTCATTTTCTGGGGCATTTTCAACAAGTTATTCATAAATATCTTCCGGCCCTGCAAATCTGTCCATAGTTTCATCCCTGAAAGTGATTATCTTCACCCAGCTCAGACAATTAATAAAACACTGATTAACTTAATCATTCATACTGGTTTATTAAGCTTCAAATTTCTGAAAAGTCTTCGTTCCAATGAGTATCACTCTTTATATTCATACCCGGTTCATCCAACAATAGATCATGAGATAGTATATCTTCAGGCAGAACCCCCTGTTTACCAAATCGCATAGTCGTCTCCGCACATTCAAACTTATCTATTTCATGAAATGATTGAACTGCATGACAATAAACTGCGCGAATGTCTTTATCTTTGAAGTCGAAATTGTTAATCGATGTTCGTATCTTTTTCTCCCTCAAAAATTCTACTTCTGGCCCATGAAGTGTTTCATATCCAATATGAATAACAGTTGGAAAGTCTTTCGGAGATTGATTAACTGCCTTACTAAGAAGTTTCTTTACATCTTTAGCCTTTTTACTTATCGACTCCTCGGCTAAACACTCCCACTTAGCACAATAGGCCTCACTCACCCCATCACAAAACAAATTGAGTATGTGCTCATCATCGTCTGGGCCAACAGCATTAATTCCCGTGGGCAAATGAACTTGAGAATAACTCCCAAACCCGTCATAACTGCCTGCAAAAAGAGCAATCATTTGAGGGGAATTCCAGCGCACTTGATACCTACTAAAATGCTCATAAACCCGACTCATATTTATAAGTTTAGCCTCGACAACAACCTCGTCATTTTCGAATGAGGCGCCATCTTCAATATGGCCACGATGAATTATTGATAAAAACGAATCAACCATTACCTCACTTGAAGATTGAGATAGCTCAACCTTAAATTTAACATCTAAAAATATAGGTACTTTTATTTCAGCCATAACGGGAACGAGTTTTTCCCAACGGATTCTCCACTCTTTCCTTTCTAATTCTAAATACTCGGTGGACTTCTTTTGTCGCTTACATTCCACATACAACTTCTCATCATTTCTCGTAACAAGTAAATCTGGTGTTTGCGATAACGGATTCTCTGGAACAAATTCAACCAACCAACCATTTCTTTTGTACATAATGGCAACGACAATCTCGAAAAGTAGAGAATCTGGTTGATTATTATTCCCTTTTAAAAGCTCATCAAGCTTACCCTCAATACCCTTTATGCTTTTTGCAATTTTAACATACCTACCTATCGCAGAAAAAAACGGATACACTCTAGCAGATTGAGAAGGCTCATCAACATAAGGCCTGTAATAAACAGATTCCACAAGATATAGATACCAAGCTATCCAGTCTTCATGGAACGCCACTCGTGAATCTTCATCTTCAACTTTTATGACAAACCTTGGGTCGACTGAAATCGCTCTATCTTGTTGCTTGCGAAAATATTTAACAACGGAATTCCTACGTCTAACCCACTCATCCTCCCCCATATGCGACAAAAACCAATCCAGAGTTTTTTTTGCGCTTACTATCCACTCTTCTGTTTTTCGCCTATCGAGATACCGTCCAAATTCCTCGTACTCACCATTTCTTTCAACCATAAATCCCACCCTTGCCCGCTTTCGCTTAACATCTCTTCGAGCTTTGACATTTTTTATCTTTCTCTTGGTAAGCTTTACTCTAATTTGACTCATAAATTCGACCACCAAGGATAATTGAGATCCACCACTGCAAAAGCTCATACACCGAAAACAGATCTAAAAAATGCTCCTCTCGAAATTTTACTTTAACCCATAATATTTCATAGCCGCTTCTGTGAGAACTTTTGTAGCCATGGAAACCCCTATATTCCAAGTACCTTCAGCAGCTTTCTTGAGATTTGAAACTAGCCACTTTGTGGCTTTCGCCCCAAACGGCTCTTCTGCTCCCAATGGCTCTTCTGACGCAATAATCTCGGCTAGCTCTATCGCTGATGCTTCCGGAATACCAGCCTCAACAAGGTGCTTAACAAATGAATCGCAATCTCTTTCGTTAACCGCGACTGAAACAAGTGAACCAGCGCCATTTGCTACCGCAGTTGTTACATCCCCATAGATTATTTGCTGCGAGATTTGTTGGACCTTTTCAGCATCTTTCTTTTCTGGCTCTTTTGCACCAAATGCCACATGGGATGCGCCGGGTACCGACCTTTCCAATTCAATAGTTAATTCAAGTATTCGACTTCTAACGCTTTGCTGTATTTCATACAATGAAGTTGAAGAAATCGATCCCCTCACATCAACACAAGAATAATCTTCGTATATTTTACCTTGTAAAAGTAAAATTAAGTTTGAGGCATCTATTCCAAAGCTACCACCCTCGGTGGTATTTTTTCTTACCATTTCACCTATTGCGGCGACACTTTCACGGATTTCATGATTCACCCACCGCTCACCTGCATGCAACTCAATAAGATAGGGAGGAATTTGTGCATTTTTAATAGCAGCGCCAAACGAGCCTGAAAATGACCCTGTATACGTCACCCCTACATGCCTATAAGAAGGAACAGCAATATCTGCTGGATATCCCTCAGATTCGTGTCTAACCCACGCCTCTAGAGCGTTGCTACCTAACCTTGCAGATAGCAACCTCAGCTTTAAGAGGATCGAACTAAGATCAGCGTCATCTTGAACCACCGACTCTTGAATTTGTTGTAGAAGTGACAATCTAACCCCCGTAGTTCCTTTCACATAGACAGACCGGAAACGATAAAACCAACAACATTTCAAATAACGAAATTATTACGAGCGCATTCGTGAAATCAGGTTCCATTATTTACTTCTTTATATTGAACAAGATACACATAACAACTTAATTACCGAGCAACTGAATTACCCTCCAATACCCATGAGCAACAAGGTGTAGATTTCAATATTACTGGGAAGAAACTTGTACAACATCCTGTTACATGTCCTTGATCCACCGTATTAACGCATTGTTCTTACTTAACTACGGCGGAGAGGATAGATATCAAGGTAGTAAGAAAGCTCAGCACACAGGCAACTCATATCCTTTCTATGTTAAGAATTTCAAGTCACTGAATACTAAGAATGCGAGCAAGAGATTAATACTAAAGAACCAACCACACAAGACCCTAATATAATTAGGGCGACTATCAAATATTCGCAATGAAAGGCAATTCAGAGAAACAGAGGAAATACGGCACGAGACTACGCAAAGAAAGTGTCCACTATGAAAACGATATTAGTGATTACTTTCGCTAGAAGTGGTGCCCGGGGCCGGACTTGAACCGGCACGCTATTGCTAGCGGGAGATTTTAAGTCTCCTGTGTCTACCAATTCCACCACCCGGGCGTCGAGGGGTATTTTTTATAGTAGGTATGGCGGCCCTACTCGTGCCAATCGATGCTCTATTGAAAAGAACAACGCTTTTTAAAGTAGGAGGCAGCCCTACTTCGATCAGCTGGGCCAATCGGGTTTGCCTTGCGGCACCTAAGTTGAAGGATTCAACCTAAGGGAAAGTGGAGGCGCGATCCGGAATCGAACCGGAGTAAACGGAGTTGCAGTCCGTGACATAACCACTCTGACATCGCGCCATAAGGGCGGCAATTCTAATGCATCCGCTTGAAAATTCCTAGTACTTTCTGGGACTTAGCCGCATTAGTGCCTATTGCATTGGCGGGCTGAAAAGGCCGCTTTTGCAAAGAGCGGCTATTCTATGGTTTGGCCGCTCACTGTCAAGTATTGCGAGCGACTTTGGCGAAATTCGTACAAAAAGACGGCAGTTTGTGTTTTATGGCTTCAATGATGGCCAGGCTGCGCGCAGGTAGAGGACCATGGAATACAGGGTAAGGCCAGCGGAGATGTACAGCAGAATATAACCGACATCGATCAGCCAGTAGCGATCGTCCACAGGGAACGCCAGCAATACGGTAATGGAAGCCATTTGGGCGGCGGTTTTCACTTTGCCGATAAAGGAAACAGCAACATTGGAACGTTCGCCCAGTTCGGCCATCCATTCCCTCAGGGCGGAGATGACGATCTCACGGCCAATAATTACCACAGCAGGCACGGTGAGCCAGACGCTGGAATGGGCCTGCACCAGCAACACCAGTGCGGAAGCGACCATGAGTTTGTCAGCGACCGGGTCCAGGAAGGCACCAAAGGCGGTGGACTGGTTGTAACGACGGGCGATAAAGCCGTCGAGCCAATCGGTCACGCCGGCCAGCGCAAAAATGAAGGCCGCGACGGGATAACTCCAGCCATAAGGCAAGTAAAACACCAGCACAATCACCGGGATGAGCAGTACGCGTAATAATGTCAGTTGATTGGCTAAGGTCATCTTGTTTCTGTTGGCTCAGTCCGTCTTTACGATTTTAGTGCAAAAATCAGACACTTAGCCTGAAAACATGAAGTTATTGCAAAAAAAGCGCAGCCTACCTGATCTGGGCTGCATTGGCCAGCATCGCAGGGTAAAGCTGAGAGTTTGGCGTGCTTATTCGGCGTGAAAATGCCCGTAGATTTCAGCGGCCAGTTTTTTGCTGATGCCCTCTACTTTCGCAAGATCATCAACGCTGGCGCCTTTGATTTGTGGCAGGCCACCAAAGTGTCGCAGCAGTTCGCGGCGGCGCTTGGCCCCGACGCCTGGAATATCTTCCAGGCTGGAACTGCGGCGCTTTTTATCCCGGCGGGCTTTGTGGCCGGTTACGGCGAAACGGTGTGCCTCGTCGCGCACCTGTTGAATTAAGTGCAATTCAGGCGCGGTGGCATCCAACACCCACTCTTCTCCGCTGTCAGCCATGTGCAGCACTTCAAAGCCGGCTTTGCGCGTGGTGCCTTTGGCTACACCGATCATGGTGACGTCTTGCACACCCAATTCACCGAGCACGGCCTTGGCCTGGCTGAGCTGACCTTTGCCACCGTCGATAAGCAGAATATCCGGCAGTACACCCTCACCTTCCTGAATGCGGCTGTAGCGACGGTTAAGCGCTTGCTCCATGGCGGCGTAATCATCGCCACCGGTAATGCCGTCGATATTGAAACGGCGATAATCCGATTTGATGGCGCCTTCCGGGCCAAACACCACACAGGAGGCAACGGTAAGTTCGCCACTGCTGTGGCTGATATCGAAACATTCGATGCGTTGTGGAATGGATTCCAGATTCAAGCGCTCCTGCAGCAATTCAAAACGCTGTTGCAGGTTTTGTTTACGGGCCAGCTGAGATTTCAGGTTTTGTTCGGCGGCACTCAAGGCGAGCTGCAACCAATTCTGGCGCTCGCTACGCACACTGTGGCGCAGCTGAATATTCTTACCCAGGCTTTCTTTGATGGCTTCACTCAAAAGCTCAGCATCGGGCAAAGGGTGGCTCAGAATAACATCCTTTGGAACATCCCTGCCCTTATTGCCCAGGTAATACTGCCCGACAAAATCGTTGAGCATAACTTCAGGGCCAGCGGCCAAATTGTCTTTCGGGTAATAACTTTTACTGCCCAGAATACGCCCTTGGCGAATATACAACAGGTGGATACAGCAAACGTTGCGCTCAATGGCGATGGCAATCACATCGACATTGGCGTTGCCCGATTCCACTACGCGCTGACTTTGCAGACTGCGCAAGGCACTGATTTGATCACGGTAAACAGCGGCTTGTTCAAACTGCAAATCCATCGAGGCCTTTTCCATACGATCAGCCAGCTCGGCCAGAATCTCATCGCTTTCGCCCTGCAAGAACATTTTGGTGTGGCGAACTTCTTCAGCGTAATTCTCTTTGCTGATGGCTTCTACGCAGGGCCCATCACAGCGTTTGATTTGGTATTGCAGACATGGGCGTGAGCGGTTTTTAAATACAGAATCTTCACACTGGCGCACCTTGAAGGTTTTTTGCAGGAAGCTCAGACTCTCTTTTACCGCCATCACATTGGGGAACGGCCCGAAGTATTCGCCCTTTTTACGCTTGGCACCGCGATGCATGGATACCCTGGGGTAATCCTCCCCACTCGATAGAAACACATAGGGGTAGGATTTATCATCACGCAATAAAATATTAAAGGGCGGGCGCTGAGCTTTAATCAGGTTTTGTTCCAGAATCAGCGCTTCAACTTCAGTATGGGTGACGGTGACATCCACGCGCGCAATACGCGCCACCAAAGCCATGGTCTTATTGTTTAAACCGCTGGAACGAAAATAACTGGACACCCGATTTTTTAAATTCTTGGCCTTACCGACGTACAGGATTTTGCCATCAGCATCGTACATTTGATAAATGCCGGGCCGCTGGGTGAGTTGTTTCAAAAAACTCTTGTGATCAAACTGGCAGCCCCCTTCTGGCGCCGGGGCAATACCTTCGGCACTGGCGCGAGCTTCTACTTTGCGGGCGGTAATGTCTTCCGCACGCTTTTTAGAAAGCTCTTTTGGCGTTGGCTTGCGTTTGTCACTCATGAATTGCTGATCTTCGTTCTAACTGAATGGGTTTTGAATTCAAGCCCTAACTCGGGGCCAGTGCTCCGTCGACCTGAATATGGCGAGGCTCGATTTCCAGTGACACTTGATAGCGCTGCCAGATATCGTCGCGAATTTTCTGCGCCAGTGCCAACACGTCTTTTGCCGAACCCCGTTTATGATTTACCAACACCAAGGCCTGTTGCTCATGCACGGCCACCCGCGCTTCGCGATGCCCTTTCCATCCGGCTTGATCGATTAGCCAACCGGCGGCCAGCTTATAATCTTCGCCATGAGGGTAAGCAACAAGATCAGCGTATTCCGATTTCAGCTGCTGATAATGCCCTTCACTGACGATCGGGTTTTTGAAAAAACTGCCCACATTTGGTAACGCTGCCGGGTCGGGTAATTTGGCCCGACGCAGATTGCACACCGCTTGCAGGATATCACCTGGGCTGGCCTGCTCGGGTGTCACCCCCAAACTGTGCAGACTTTGCTGCAGACCCGGGTACTGAGTATTCAGACAAGCCTCACGGCGCAAACGGAGACGAATGCTGCTGATAATGCGACGTGGCTCACCAGCTTTTTTGAAAAGGCTATCGCGGTACGCAAACTGGCATTGTTCGGCGCTCAAGCGATACCGTTTTCCGCTGTCGACTTCCAGACATTCCAGGCTGTCCATGACGTCGCACAGTTCTACGCCGTAGGCACCGATGTTTTGAATTGGAGCGGCGCCAGCAGCGCCGGGAATCAGGGCCAGGTTTTCCAGGCCATGCCACCCTTGCTCGCAGCAGTAACACACCAGCTCATGCCAGTTTTCACCGGCGGCCACATCGATTGACACCGTTTCGTCATCGCTCTTTTCTTCGAGCAAGGCGATACCCTTGTTTTGCATATGCAACACCAGGCCTGGAAAGTGATCCGACAAAATAATGTTGCTGCCACCGCCCAACACCAGCAACGGCATCTGCGGGTTTTCTTGTCGATACCACGTCAATGCTGCGCTGAGATCGGCCTGGCTTTCAATGGCCCAGTAAAAACGAGCCTCGGCTTGTATGGCCAAGGTATTAAATGCGCTCAGGTCTTGATGCTCGATTAAGGCGTTCATGGTGTTCAAGCCAGACGCTGTTGAATGTCGGCCAATAGACGATCCGATGCCGCTTCGATCAGATCCAACACCCATTCAAAACCATCGTCGCCGCCGTAATATGGGTCGGGCACTTCGCTCGTGGGCGTTGGAAAATCTTCCGGCAAATAATCCAGCATCAGCTGCACACGATCCTGATAGGCATCGGGGCACATGGCTTGTAAATCCTGAAGATTATTGTTGTCCATGGCGAGAATATAATCGAAGCGCTCAAAATCGCTGCTCACCACCTGTCGTGCGCGCAATGCGCTCATATCGTATCCACGCTTGGCTGCGTATTTGGAGGCGCGTGGGTCGGCCGGGTTACCAATATGCCAACCACCCGTGCCGGCGGAATCAATGATAATCTGATCGGCCAGGCCGGCGGCTTTGACCTTTTGTTGAAACACGCCGTCGGCTGTCGGGGAGCGACAAATATTTCCCAAACATACAAACAGTACGCTTACGGGCATTTGCAGTGCTTGCTTTGTCATAGTGGCACTCTCACCTATTGCCCTTGAATAAAGTCGACGACGCGCTGGAGGTCTTCGGGTGTATCCACACCGCCGGGTACGTCGGCGCAGGCTTCATCCAGGTGAATTTTTTCACCGTGCCATAACACGCGCAACTGCTCTAATGATTCTGTCGCTTCAATCGGGGCAACGTCCCAACCTACAAAACGATTTAACAAAGCAACGCGATAGGCGTAGATGCCAATGTGGCGCTGCGGCACAAACCCTTCTGGCAATGCCTCGCGGTTTTTTGCAAAGGCATCGCGGGGCCAAGGAACCGGAGCGCGACTGAAGGTTAAGGCTATGCCTTGCTCATCACTCACAGCTTTGACAACATTGGGGTTACAAAAATCTTCCACACTGTGGATGGGCTCGCTCAAGGTTGCCACACTGGCTTCTTTCGCCCGGTTCAAATTGTTCGCCACTTGATTGATCACTTCTGGCGGGATCAATGGCTCATCGCCCTGCACGTTCACCACAATGGCATCGGGCGCCAGGCCGTATTTTTCAGCCACTTCCTGCAGGCGATCGGTCCCGGACTGGTGATCGGCGCGGGTCATGCAAACCTCGCCACCGAAGGCTTTTACGGCCGCCTCGATGCGCGCGTCGTCAGTGGCCACAATGACTTGCTCGGCATCACTCAACTGAGCGCGCTCCACCACCCATTGAATCATCGGTTTGCCCGCAATATCCGCCAGGGGTTTGGCTGGTAATCGACTGGACGCGTAACGGGCGGGGATAACAACAAAAAATTCCATGATGGGCTCTTTAACATTTAACGTTCGGCATTCAACACCTGCGAATGACGCAGCGGCGGGCCTTAATTTATTCAGTCGCTTTAAGCTCGGTCAGGCGGGCGAAAAAGCCATCCCAGAACTCGTCCTCGAGTTGTGCGTCGACATCCAATTGCCACCACTGTTCAGTGCCAGGCTGTGTTGCAAGATCCTGGCATTTTACCCCATCTTTGGCTGTCATTAACAAAGGCTTATTATGAGCAAAGGCGAGGCTCTCAGAATTGTACGTTTGATGATCATCAAATGGCCAGGCGTGAAAACGCAAGCCGTAGTGGCTCAGGGTATCGAAAAATCGCTGAGGATTACCAATCCCAGCCATGGCTTGCAGCTCTCCCGTTTTAGCAATCGCCTGCAACTGTGTGGCATCGCAGGGGCGTTGTTCGCCGCTGTGCAGATTGCGCAATCCGCTGGCCCGAAGGCTCATAAACTGAACTTCAGGGGCCTTCTCGGGAAGCGATTCCAAACTGGGATGCAAAGTCCCTTCGCTGCGGTGATTGATCACCACAAAATCAACCTCGGCCAAACGTTCCGGAGGCTCTCGCAATGGGCCTGCCGGCAAGCACCAGCCGTTCCCCAGACCACGGGCACCATCCAAGACGGCAAATTCCATATGCCGGGGCAGGCGGTAATGCTGCAAGCCATCGTCGCTCAAGACAATATCGCACTGATGCAAACTCTGTAGCGTGGCCAACGCCTGGCGACGATCGGCATCAATCACCAGTGGGCAGTCGCATTGCTGAGCGATCAGCAATGGCTCATCGCCACAGTGCGCCACTGGGCTGTCGGGTTTAACGTCATAGGGGTAATGGGGTGCGGTGCTGCCATAGCCTCGTGAAATCACCCCGGGTCGCCAACCTTCCGCTTGCAGCTTGTGTACAAGGGCGATGATCAGAGGTGTTTTGCCAGTACCGCCTACGGCGATATTGCCCACCACCACTACAATGGGTGAATTACTGCTCGGTTGTTGGCTGTGTTGCTCGCGACGTTTGGCGGCGACATGACGAAACAGGGCCGATGCCGGGCGCAGCAAATGCAGGAGACCATGGCCGTTATACCAGGCCTCACTGATGCGCTGGGCCAAACTGGCCTTGGCCATTAAGACTCTCCCGGCGCTTGGGTGGTAATGCTCAGGTTGACAAAACCCAGCTGGCCGGCAACATCCATGGCGGTGACCACGGACTGGTGAGGGGTCTTGGCATCAGCAGTAATGATCAAGGCTTGCTGACGGTTATTCCCGGCGATTTCTTCCAGGGCCAAACGCAATGTGCTGGCCTTGTTATTCACAAGCCCTTTGCCATTAATGCCGTAACTGCCATCAGCGCCAATCACCACAATCAGGGGTTCTTGTACCTGTGGCTGCGCCTCACCACTGGATTCAGGCAGTGTCACGGTTAAATGGGTTTCTTTGGTAAAGGTGGTGGATACCATGAAGAAAATCAGCAGCAGAAACACCACATCGATCAGCGGCGTCAGGTTAACGCTGTCTTCATCGGTTCTCTGGCGACGAAACTTCATTAGCTGGCCTCGCGTACATCAACGCGGCGCTCGCTGTGCAGGGCATCCACCAGTTTGACGGCTTCCTGCTCCATGGTAACCACCAGGGTATCGACGCGACGAGTGTAGAAGCGATGCAGCATCATGGCAGGGATTGCCACACACAGGCCCGCGGCGGTGGTGATCAGCGCTTCGCTGATGCCGCCCGCCAAGGCGCTGGTGTTGCCACTGCCTTCAAGCACAATGGCGGTAAATACTTTGATCATTCCCAGAACGGTACCCAGCAAACCCAGCAGCGGCGCAATAGAGGCAACGGTGCCCAACACGCCAAGGTAGCGCTCCATTTCATGGACAACCTGATTCGCCGCTTCAACGATGGAATCTTTCATTACATCACGACCGTGACGGGAATTACTCAGACCGGCCGCCAGAATACGACCCAGTTCGGAAGATTGCTTGAGTTCGCGCAGACGCTGCCCATCGAGCTGATTGTTTTTAATCCAATTCCACACCTGACCGAGAGTATTCTTGGGGGCGATTTTTTCCGGATTAAGAGTCCAATAGCGCTCAATACTGATGGCAATTACCGCAATGGAACACAAAATTAAAATACCCATTACCCAACCGCCGGCAACGACAATCTCTAGCACGAAGCTCTCCTCAATGGTTCTTTGTTACAGCCCTGCTCTCACTGCCCTGTCCTCACCGCAATTCGGTGACTCATCTGCTGATTATTTAAGCATGCATGATGACTGCTTTCAGATGGACGCGCAGGCCCCAAAAAGCGCCACTTTAGCACAGCTGATGCGCGGCTGTGGAGTCTTGTCATTGTGACGGGTTTAGTGTTTTCACCTGTGCAGCCAAGCCTTTTGCAGGGCTAGTCCTTGTGATGCCAATATCGCGGCTGTTGCTGACGGCTTTTGAGCAGCCGTTTCAACACCATTTGCCCCAGCTTGTTACGTTCGTAGCGCAACTGGATAGCACCGTCACGCCCTGTATCCAGTTGCACACTGAAGGGGTAGCGGCGCAACACCTTGGGACTGGGGTGCCCGTAGGCGTTTTGCCAGGCGGTACTGCTGATGACCATCGCCGGGCGTGTGCAATCGGCCCAGGCTTTATGAGAGGAGCTGTGGCTGCCGTGGTGAGCGAGCAATAAAACATCCAGCGCGCAAAGTTTCGATGTCATCGACACATCGTTGAGGATCTGTTGTTCGGCCCAGCGTTCGATGTCACCAGGCAATAGCAAGCGGAGCTGTTCATATTGAATCAGTAAGACACAGGAGCGATTATTGTTTTTGGTGGCGGTCGAATGCTGTTCAATGATCGGGGCTGGCCACAACCACTCGAACTGAATGCCCTGCCATTGCCAAGCCTTGCCCTTAACACAGACCTGACTCTCGCTCACAGACAGCCCTTCGACTTGATCCTGAATAGTTTGCAAATATTGCGACTCAGACCACAATGTGCCGACCGTGAATTGTTCCAGCACACTGTTCAGTCCACCGGAATGATCAGAGTCACCATGGGAAACAATCAGATGATCCAACTCTCGTATTCCTCGCCCCCGCAAAAATGGCGCCACCACACGCGCACCGGCATTGTGCTCTGCACTGTAACGCGGCCCCACATCATAGAGGACCGCCCGCGAACCTTTTTCAATCAGAACCGCCAAACCCTGTCCCACATCTACGATGGTCAACTGCAAAGCCTCCGCTTTTGGTTGCACGAGTGAAGAGGGAAAACACAAACACAGCAGAGGCAACATACACAACAAACGCCCATGAAACCCTTTGGGTAACCAAAACAATAATGCCGCGAGCAGCATCAACAATATGGGCCCGACGCTGACAGGAATCGCAGGCCACCACAGTGCGACTTGTGTCGAATTGGAAGCAATCCCGAAGTAGGCATCGAGGTAGTCACTGACATCAACAAGCAGGCGATCCCGCATCGCAAGCAGGCTTTGCAAGTAACGCCACAAAATATCCATGGCTCCGTCAGCCCAATGCAATGGCCAGTGCCAGTCGAGACCCAGCAGCCAACTCAAACAAAACAGCAACAACAAAGGCATGATCACAAAACTGAGCCAGGGAATCGCCAAAAGATTAGCCGGCAAAGAAAGGCTGCCACTGGGCAGCTGCAAGCTATACAAAACGATACCCAGAAAACTCGCCAGCAACCATTGGGAACGGAACAGTTGCCAACCGTAAGTCGCCATTCCTCCGGGCGGTTTTCGATAACAGCGGTAACCATAGATTAAAGCCGCCACCGCCGCGAACGATAAACAACCACCTGCCTGCTCCAACGCCCAGGGGTCGAAAAATAATAACAACAGCAACACGATCGACAACACTCGCCACGGAACCAACGGCCGAGCCATCATGGCGGCCAGTAAAAACAGCCACAACATCAATAGTGCACGCTGAGTGGGCAAACTGAAATCAGCAAGCCAGGCATACGCGACCGCCGTCAGCCCTCCGCCCCAGAGGGCGACGGTTTGCGCACTCGGCACAGCCTCGGAAAACAGTTGGGCGCCGCGCCCGGCCAAACCTGAGATCAACATTCCCAAGGCCGCCGACAAACCAATATGCAAACCCGAAATGGCAAGCAGGTGTCCAGTACCGGTCTGTTGCAGCAGGGACCAGTGTTCCGCGTTCAAGTCGCGTCGATCACCCAACAATAGACCTTTTAATAAAGGCCCATGCTTGAGCTTTATATTGTCCACATCAAGGGAAAGCTGCTCTCGCAGGCCATACCGTGCAGAACCGTTGACGCTGTGTAAGGTTTTGACGTACCCAGTGGCAATGATGGATTGGCTGAGCATTCGGGCCTGAAAATCCTGCGCACCAAAATTATGCAGCCCTCGAGGGGCCTTGAGTTTGATGTCCGCTGTGAGTGTTCGTCCGGCGTGCAGACCGAGTTCACTTTGCAGTTGCTTGAATGTTTTCGCATTCGCGTCCGGAGAGAGAAGGTAACGCTGAGCCGTGGATCTATAGAGCCGCAAACGAATACGTTTGCCGTTTACGTGTTTCCATACCGTGTCCGCACCCTGCTGCCCTCCAGCAAACGCCAGCGATGTGATACGTGCATCAAACCGCCAGGCTTTATCACTGGCCATCGGTTCGCGCTCAATTTGGATGTGCAGACGCAATGTGCGCCCGTCCAATTCTGAAGGCCATTGTGCTTGTAGGGAAAGATCTGCCCTCAACAGGAACAGGGAGAAAGCAGCCAAGCCGGCCGCCAAGCATCGCACACTCGTACGACACACTGACGGTTTCATTTTTGCACTGCCAAACAACAGCAACACTGACAGAAGCAGCAACAAACCCAACATGCCTACCGACGGCATAGATGGCATATA
The DNA here is from genome assembly GCF_040372805.1 of Pseudoteredinibacter isoporae. Lineage (GTDB taxonomy): Bacteria > Pseudomonadota > Gammaproteobacteria > Pseudomonadales > Cellvibrionaceae > Pseudoteredinibacter > Pseudoteredinibacter isoporae_A. Next base: position 318,439 of record NZ_BAABWJ010000002.1, on the reverse strand, counting down.
CGTCGCGATACAAATACCCCCGAGTAAAGCCATCAGCTGTCGCATGCCTTGCTCTCCTGTTGTGACCCGCAACTGTTGTGCAAACGGAGAATTATCGCGCGCTCACGGGACACACCAAGCAGCCAATGGCATTAAACCGTCGAAGAGGTTTACAATGTGGGCATGGCAAAACTACTGATCATCTATCACAGCCAAACCGGCAATACCGAACAACTGGCTCTCGCGGCCCAGCGTGGTGCCGCCAAAGAACGGGATTGCGAGCTGCGTGTGAAACGAGCTTTCGATGCCAAGCTGGAAGATCTGTTGTGGTGTGATGGGGTTCTATTCGGCAGCCCGGAAAACTTTGGCTATATGTGTGGCGCCATTAAAGACTTTTTTGATCGCACCTTTTATCCTGCCGAACCCTATGAACTGAATCTTCCCTATGGTTTGCTGGTGTCTGCTGGCAATGATGGCAGTGGCGCCGTTCGCGAGATGGATCGAATTCTCTGCGGCTACCCAATGAAAAAAGTGCTACCCGATTTAATTGCCAAGGGAGAAATTCAAAACGCGCATTTGCAACAGGCCGAAGAGAACGGCGAAGCTTTCGCCAGTGGCTTATGCATGGGTATCTTTTAAAGTTTCAAACGACCGGCACGTTCTTTGCGTATAAACCTCCAGTCTTGCAATGTACAGGAGAGTGTTATGCGCTTTAATAAACATATGATTGATTTATTGCGGGAAATTCGCCGTCGGGTGCCCAGCCATCAAAAACCCTCCATCAAGCTGGCGAATCCAGAACTGATTGATGAATTGTTTCTCGCTTACGAGCAAAGCCGGGACAGTATCTGCCAGCTGCTTATCCGGGAATTTATCGAACAAAACCGCTCGCTCGGCAAACCGCTGCGCGAGAACCCAAGCACCCAACACGGAATCATCATGGAGAAAGAAGCCCGTGCAGTTGAGGCGACCGCTGAAAAAGTGGCACGGCCCAAACGGGTTTACCGGGGCCAAGTCGTTGAAGCGTAATCGGGGAAGACAGAAAAGTCGGTGAAAAGAAAAGCACTGAATTGGAACAAACTGCTGCATTTAAGGGCATAGGCACAGGGCGACCCTCATCGTCCTGTGCCTCACGAACTTACAATTTATCCATCAAACTGTAGAACAGCATTCCCGCAACCAAACCCGGCCAACGCAATAACGTGCCACCCGGGAAACTGTGTGTCGGGACATTCGCCATCACGTCAAAACGTTCCGCCGTGCCGGATACGGCTTCGGCCAGTAATTTACCCCCCATTACGGCCGTCGGCACGCCATGCCCGGAATAGCCCTGAGCAAATAGAATATTGGGTTGTAAGCGGCCAAAGTGTGGCATGCGATTCAGAGTAATGGCCAAGGTGCCGCCCCAGCCGTAATCGATCTGAGTATGCTCCAACTGAGGATAAATACGCAGCATATATTTGCGCACAAAGTTCTTAATGTCAGCCGGGAATTGGCTACTGTAGTTTTCACCGCCGCCAAAAATCAAACGTTTGTCACCACTGAGTTTCCAATAGTTGATCACAAACAGAGTGTCGGCCACCGCGGTATCGTCTCGAATCAACTCCTGTGCCAACGCATCCGACAGCGGTTCGGTGGCCAGTACAAAATTATTGATGGGCATGATCTTGCCCGCCATTTTTGATTCGAGTTTGCCCAAATAGCCGTTACACCCCATCACCAGATACTTGGCTTTCACATGCCCGATCTTCTGGCCATCCGCTTCACAATGAATGGTGAGAGTGTCTTGACCTTCGTAATGACTGACACGGCTTTTCTCGAAAATCTGCACACCCGCTTCACGACAAGCTCGCGCCAGGCCCAATGCAAAATTCAGCGGGTGCAAATGCAGGGATCGTTGATCCAACTGTCCACCGTGAAAACCGGCAGAACCCACCATTTGGGATACTTCATGTTTATCTACATAACGGCAGTCTTGATAATCGTATTCATCACGCAGCAGAGCAACATCGTCCTGCATCCAGGCCGCATGTTTTGCCTTTGAGGCCACGTGCAAGATCCCTTTCTTCAGGTCACAATCAATGTTGTGCTCAGCCACCAACTGAGCCACGGTATCCACGGCTTCGAGACTGTACTGCCATAATTCAGCCGCACGCTGTTTGCCCACCAGGGCTTCGAGCTCTTCCTGATCTTTACGCTGCCCCACACCACAGTGGCCACCGTTTCGACCAGACGCTCCCCAACCCACGCGTTCGGCTTCCAGCAGCGCGACCTTATACCCTTTTTTGGCCAGATGCAGTGCGGCGCTCAGGCCGGTATAACCCCCGCCAATCACGCACACATCGGCCGCTACCTCACCCTCAATCTGAGGGTGCTCCTGAGCACCGATAGCCGTCGCTGAGTAGTAAGAAGGCTCGTAACCAAGGGTGTTGGCGTCTTGCTGAGTCATAGCAGTACCTCTATCAAATGCACTTTTTGATTCAATGCGCTGTCTGCGGTTGAACATGGTAGCTGATACGCCAGAAGGTGTATCGGGCCAGGTTTTTATAACTTTTTGAATAATTGCTCAATAATTACTTGAATGATAATTCGGGTTTTTGCAATAATCAAGACTCAGCCCATTTAGGGCTAGGCGCAGCTGGCTCGAAAAGTCCTGTGCTTCACGCTATATTGCTTAAAATTCCAATAACGGTGATTTATGCCAGAGCTAAATGAATGGTTTACTCAACACAAGGTTGAGGATGTCGAGTGTCTAATCCCGGATATGACCGGGAATGCCCGGGGTAAACTGATCCCGGTGAAGAAGTTTTTTCAGGAAGAGTCCCGTCTTCCCGAGAGCATCATGGTCCAATGTATCGACGGCGGCTTCACCGAAGAGCACGACGATTTGCTCGGCAGCGGCATCGATGGCGATATGTTCCTGAAACCGGATCTCGATACCGTGCGACTGGTGCCCTGGTCCAACACACCAAGCGCCCAGATTATTCACGACTGCTATACCAAAGAAGGGGAACCTCACCCTCTGGCCCCGCGCAATGTACTCAAACGCGTTCTCAAGCTCTATGAAAACAAAGGCTGGCAACCGATTCTGGCTCCGGAAGCGGAATTTTACTTCGTTAAACAAAACAACGACCCCGGCGATAAAATCGAGCCTGCCACTGGCCGTACCGGTCATGACGGTTTTGCCCGTCAGCCCTACTCCATCGATGCCCTGAATGAATTCGAACACATCATTGATGAGATGTACGATTACTGCGACATTCTGAACCTGGATGTCGATACGTTGATTCACGAATCTGGTGCGGCGCAATTTGAAATCAACTTTTTGCACGGCGACCCACTGAACCTGGCCGACCAGGTATTTATGTTTAAACGTGCCGTGCGCGAGGTGGCGATCAAACATGGTTTGTATGCCACCTTTATGGCCAAGCCTATGGAAAACGAACCCGGCAGTGCCATGCACATCCACCAGAGCTTTATCGACAAAGCCAGTGGACGAAATATTTTTATTGATGATAACGACAAGCCCAATGAACGCTTCCTGCACTATATTGGTGGCTTGAGAAAATACACCCCTTCTTGTATTTCCATGTATGCACCGAACGTAAATTCCTATCGCCGCTTTACCAAAGACATCTCCGCACCGGTGAATATGCTGTGGGGCTTTGATAACCGCACCACGGGTATTCGTGTGCCGGACAGCTCCCCGAAAAATACTCGTGTGGAAAACCGTTTCCCGGGAATGGACGCTAACCCGTATCTTTCTATCGCCGCCAGTCTGGCTTGTGGTTATCTGGGCATCAAGAATAAAATCGACCCCGGCGAGCCCTTTGCAGACGATGCTTATGAAGAAGGCATCGACGTTGCTCGTAGTCTGCAAACGGCCATTGGTCTGCTGCGCGACTGCCCGGAAGTTGCCGAAGTGATGGGCCCGGAATTTATCAAGGCCTATTGCGCGGTGAAAGAAGAGGAATACGAAGCCTTTAATAAGGTAATCAGTTCCTGGGAGCGTGAGTACCTGCTGCTCAACGTGTAAGCGAACCCCCTGCCCTTTTGGCCATGGAGATCAGAACGATGTTTACGGATGCCCATGCACCGCAAACCATCGTTCTGACAGAACACAATAACAGCGATGAAACCATGACTGAGCGAGTAAATTATATTGATCTAATTAAGCACAAACCCCTGCTGGCTGGGCTGAGTGCATTCCAACTGTTTAAATATTTAATCTACACCCTGCTGACTTACAATCTTTACTTGTTTGTCCTTGAAGACACCGGCTCCATTCCCGGCGCCTACCCGGAAGGTGTGAACACCGATAATTTTGTTGAAATATATTCGGCCAGTATCGATACCGCATCCTGGGTGCTGCTCCTGCTGATTTTTGAGTTGGAAACGGCGATTCTCAGCGACGAACGTCTCAAAAGCTGGCAAGGCTATCTATTGAGTGCGATTAAAGCGGTTTGCTACGCCGTCATCTGCTACGCGTTCTACGGTTATCTGAGTAAGTACTTTTCGGTAACCAACGTGGTTGACATAAGCATCAGCAATGCCTGTTCCCTCAGTGGCCAGGGCTGGTCGCTGATTCAATCTCTGAATGAGTACCCAGCACTCACTGGCGAAAACTGCGCCAGCCTTGAGGCTCCACTGCAAAAGCTCAATAACACTCAAATTGTAGGCGATTCCCGCAGTATTGGGCTGCTCCACAATCTTGCTATGGTCGATGTACTGAACGCCGGTGCCTGGATTGTACTGGTTGCCCTTCTTCAGCTGGAGGTTATCCTGCAACTTCTACAGAGCCTCAGCGAAGGCTTTCTGCGCAGCAGCAAGTACATCAAAGCCGTCCTGTATTTGATGTTGCTGGGCGCGGCAATTTACTGGTGGATAGACGGTTCCTTTCTGGATTTCTGGGACGCGTTTTTATGGCTGATCGCCTTTATCTTCATCGACCTGAACATTCTGGACTGGCATGAAGAAACGCAGGAACAAGGAACCTAACAACCTCTAAACACGGCCCTTTTAAAGGGCAAAAAAAAGCCCGGTATAAACCGGGCTTTTTTGTCTGTGTTACAACACCTAAGTGTCCAACACTTAAATCTGCTTGATGGTGCCTTTAGGCAATACCGCATGCAGGGCCACTTTCTGGAATTTCAATTCCTGGCCATTGCCGCAATCCAGTACCAGGTAGCTCTCGTCAACCTGAACCACTTTGCCCAACAAACCGGAGTTCATCACAACCTCGTCACCCTTGGCAACAGACTCAGTTAACTGCTGATGCTCCTTTTGGCGCTTGCGCTGGGGACGGATGATAAACAGGTACATGAAAATAAACAGACCACCAAACATCAGCATGGTCACGATAGGATCACTACCGGGGGCTGGTGCAGCGCCTGACTGGGCCATGGCGGAAGGAATAAAAAAGCTCATTTAGCGTTCTCCAACGATTCGTTCGGAGGCGAACTCTAACCTGTTTGGGAGAAAGGGGCAATACGCCCGCCTCAGGGCGGGCATTAAGGAACAAAGCCTGACCTAAGTCAGGCTTTACAATCAGGCGTAATCGCGGAACAGTTTTCTGAACGTGCTCGGAGACAAACCAGTCCAACGCTTAAAGGCATTGGTAAAACTGGTGCGGTCGGAAAAATCCAAGGACGAGGAAATACTGTCGATACTGTCCTGACCGCGAATCAAATACTCAATTGCAAAATGAAAACGTACCTGATCACGAATATCAGCAAAACACAGATCTTGCTGCTGCAAACGGCGCTGCAGGGTTCGTTTGGATAAATTCAGGGTTTCGGCAATATGGTCTATACCCAAAGGCTGAGTACCGATTCGTTCAACTAAAATCTCGACGACACGATTCGGGATACCATACAACTGGGGCAAAGCTGCCCGCTCCATATATTCCCTTAAACCACTGACGCCATCCGTAGCGAAATGCTCGAGGTCGAGAGAACCTCCAGCGGGTTGCACATTGCGAAGCTCGATCATACGGGCCACTCCTTCTGCCATGAGTTTTAAAGTTTCGCGGTCCAGTTCACCGGGCTCGACTTCAGAAGTTGACGACGAGAGAAACAACAAAACTCCGAAATCCTTCTCTCCAACTTTCACTGAGGCAGCGAAATATTGTCTCGTTGGTATATATTCCTCACCTGAACCGGTGGTCATCGTAACCTGTTCTGCGCTTAAATTTCCAGCACTGATTTCACTATTTTGAAGCGCAAGCCCAACATTTTCTAACCATTTTTCGGTATTTTCGACGGTTTCACACATCGTGGGCATACCATCGCTTTGCGCAAGGGAACGTGGGCGTGTTGGGTTAAGTACCTTATAGAAACCCGCCTCTTCCATCGAAAACATTTCACAGCCGGCAAGCAAATAACTCTTCCACAAGTCTTCCTGACTGAGTGAAGGATTCGTAAATTGATGATGCAAAAAGCGCAGACGATCACTGAAAGCGTTGAAGTCGTAACGCGAAATGTCGCGCAGCAGTCGTTCGGTTTGTTCTTGGGGAGACTCATTAAAGCCAGCCGCTGAAAGGGTTGGCTGTACGGCCAGGGATGGTGTGTTCTTATTGCTTTGAAAATCTGCCATTGGGTCCCGCTTATAAGTTACATCTATACCGGCGAGCCGGCCCTGGAATCTAATTGCGATTGCTTGATCACCTCGCGGTATCGACATCCCCCATCGATACCGATAATCCGTTGCTACGGAATTACCGAACAAGGTATTTATTGAGTTTTCCTGATATAGCCTCATGCTTGAAAGCATAGACGATACCAAGTTAACGAATTCCCTCACTATGATCCGTTGGCGTCTGGATAACTAGCCTCCCTGACGCCAAGCAGTTGTTTTATATGCCAAAAATCGAGTTTTGTTGAGATTATCAGAATTTTTTGTGTTTCTAAATAAAAACTGTCCTACAAAAGTCAAACTTTTGACTGTCATGTCACCCTAAAATTAGTTAGGACGCAAAGACAACATAAAAATGCCGCCCTTCCTAAAAAGCGAATCCTAGCTAACTTTTTGATTAGGCGACGAACGTGATGCTTATGCCAACTCATCCAAGGCTGCCAACACATCCTCATGGTGGGTTTTGGTTTTGAATTTATCCAAAATGACTTTGAGGCGTCCGTCCTTACCGATAATGAAGCTGGTGCGAATCAAGCCCATGAATTCTTTGCCCATAAACTTCTTCATGCCCCAAACACCGTACTTATCGGCAATGGCATGATCTTCGTCAGACAATAAATCGAAGTTCAATTCATGTTTGTCGATAAAGCGCTGTAACTTCGCTTCCGGATCCGGACTCACTCCGAGTACAACGCAGTCTCTGGCTTTTAACTCGGCAGGAATATCGCGCAGTGCACAGGCCTGAGTGGTGCAACCGGGTGTCAGGGCCTTAGGGTAGAAGTACAACAGAACATTGGCCTTATCACGGAAGTCTTTCAGACTGACTTTCTTGCCATTTTGATTCGTTAAAGTGAAGGCCGGGGCCATGTTGCCAATCTTTGGGTGTGCCATGAAAAGTCCTCTCCGCTGGGCTCACAATCATATTGCTGGGGCAACATTGTCAATATTGACCAAAGAAACACAAGTCTTTCTTGAACAGAAACTTACCTTGGCTGCATGAAAATGCGAATTAGTGAAGTATTCTAGGAATTGCAGGCATAAAAAAACGCGGCATAGCCGCGTTTTTAACAGACCGCTCACACTGCGATTATGCAGGCAACAAATCTTTCACCGCGTCACGCTCTTCAGCCAACTCAGTTTCAGTGGCGGACATTTTTGCGCGAGAGAAATCGTTGATGTCCAGACCTTGAACAATTTCCCAGTCGCCGTCTTTACAAACACAAGGGTAAGAGTAGATCAAACCTTCCTGGATGCCGTAGCTTCCATCGCTGTATACGCCCATGCTTACCCAATCGCCTTCGGCAGTACCCAACGCCCAGTCACGCATGTGAAAAATCGCAGCGTTTGCCGCGGAAGCCGCAGAAGAAGCACCACGTGCATCAATAATCGCAGCACCACGCTTTTGAACGGTAGGAATAAAATCGTTCTCGTACCAATCCTGATCAACCAGATCCATCGCATTCGCACCATCAACTTTGGTCACGTGAATGTCAGGGTACTGAGTGGATGAGTGGTTACCCCAAATGGTCATGTGGGTAATGTCGTTGATGCTCTTGCCCGCTTTCTGAGCCAGCTGAGTCAAAGCACGGTTGTGATCCAAGCGTGTCATGGCCGTGAACTGACGTGGGTTAATGTCAGGTGCATTACGCTGAGCAATCAGGGCATTGGTGTTCGCAGGGTTACCTACCACCAATACTTTAATGTCACGAGAGGCGTGATCGTTGATGGCCTTACCTTGTACAGAGAAGATCGCGGCATTGGCTTCGAGCAGATCTTTACGCTCCATGCCTGGACCACGTGGACGCGCACCAACCAACAGAGCGAAGTCAGCGTCTTTGAAGGCAACGTTTGGATCGTCGGTACAAACCATACCGGCCAACAGAGGGAAGGCACAGTCGTCCAGCTCCATGGCAACACCTTTCAGGGCATTCAACGCCGGGGTAATTTCCAGCATTTGCAGAATAACAGGCTGGTCTTTGCCCAACATTTCGCCAGCAGCGATACGGAACAAAAGAGAGTAGCTAATTTGACCGGCGGCTCCGGTTACAGCAACGCGTACAGGTGCTTTCACAGTATATCTCCGTGCAGTTTGGTAGGTGCTAGAGCCCCGCCCTGCCGCCTGCGATTTCGCCTGCGTCAGCACCGGGCCAGAATTCTTGGCAGTATCGGGGATTTGAGCCCGGATAAAGCGCGGCAATTATAGTGATTTAACGGCGAAATTGCATCAATAAGAACGATTCTTGGCACTTGATCGCCAAGCCTTGAGCTTGGATCAAACAAAGATGATTAAAAAAGCGCCAATTCGAATAAAAAAGCCGTGAATCGGCCCCAGTGTACTGAGCTTGCACACTCGGGCCAACTGAACTTTAGTCGTGCCCGAGAGGAACATTCCCTGGCAGCGAAGAAGGTTTAACCCTGCTCGTAGCGAGCTTGCAAGGCCTGATAGAGTTCATCAGCAAAACTCGCCGAGCTACTGTCGAGAGACTGGACCAGCTCCACCAAGTGTTCATTGTCTTCGCGACCCGCCCACAGCTTGCGGTAGCTGCCGTCTTTGTAGCCATTGTCCTGACGGAAGAAATTCAATACGTTTTTACCGACATAACTGCGATATAAACCTTCAGTATCCAATTCCACCCCTTCTAGCAGGGTCATAAAGCTATCAATAGGAAAGCGCTTTTCGCTCAATACTGTGGCGGTAAAACTTTCCAAAGCCACTGGGAAGTTGTCCGGACGACTTGCCCCGGCCTGCATTTGCTCGGCCAATTGCGCCGCTAAGGCATCTTTATCGTCATGACTCATCAGCAACATGCTCAAGCCGAAATGCCAGATATCAATCAACTCCAATCGAACCTGCTCAATATCAGGGCTTTGCTTCTTCCACCATTTCCAACCGTAGTGATCAAGCAATTCTCCACACTCGATCCAAATGGCTCGATACCATTCAAAGTTCTGTGCCCGCCAATCGTCGTTGACCTTACGGTTCATGTTGTCTTGGAGGTCCAACATTATGCGCAACTGCTGCTGCAATTTCTGGCTCATGCCCTGCCCTTATTCATCAGCATTGAAAAAGGGCAGTCTACCACAAGCCAAGCACTGAGATTGAGTACCAGACGCTGTGCAAGTTTCATACAACTGTCACTTAACTCACACCCAACTGACATATTTGCCCCCTAGACTCAGCAAAAACTAGGAGAAGAAGAATATGGCCTCACCTATCAGTGCCGGACAACAAATTCTCGCCAGTATTCATCAATTCGACGTCGCTGCCTTCTACTGGTGTCTGCGCCGCAAGCATCGACAACTGCTGATCCAGGGCAGCTATTGGGTGTCCAAATCCGCCGACGGCCCTCTCTACGCTCTGTTTGGGCTTGTGCTGCTTGTGCAAGGCTTGAATCATTTTTTCCTGTTACTGGCCGCGGGTTTTATGATGGAGCGCGGCCTCTATTATGTTCTTAAAAATTATTTCAAACGCAATCGCCCACCCGCGGCACTGCCCGACTTTCAGAGCGTCGTTCAGCCCTCGGATCAATTCAGCTTTCCTTCGGGTCACACCTCGGCCGCTTTTTTGATGGCCGCCATGTTGTCGAGCTTTTACCCGGCACTGGCACCCATTCTTTATATTTGGGCCATGATGGTGGGCAGTTCGCGAGTCATGCTGGGCGTGCACTTCCCTACCGATATCGTCGCGGGCGCCAGTTTGGGTCACGGTATTGCACTGTTGATTTTAAGTTACTAATTAACGAACAGGTTACACACTGAATGAACATTCTTTACGGGGTACAAGCGACCGGAAATGGTCATATTTCCCGCGCCCACGCCATGGCAAAACATTTGCCATTGGAAAACACACACTATGTGTTCACAGGTCGTAAGCGGGAAGATTTTTTTGACATGAATACATTTGGCAACTGGGAATGTTTGGCTGGTTTGTCGTTTGCCTTTAAAAACGGAAAGATCAGTAACCTTCATACCTTACGTCAAAATCAATGGCGACAATTTATAAAAGACGTCTACAGCATGCGCAAGCGTTTAGACGATTACGACGTGGTTGTCAGCGACTTTGAACCCGTGTGCGCCTGGGCCGCCAAACTGGCCGGTAAGCCTTGCATCGGCATCGGGCATCAATACGCATTCGATCATGCGGTACCTAAAGCCGGTAATGATTTTCTGTCCCGTAAAATTATGCAGAATTTTGCTCCTGTCAGTATCGGTTTGGGGCTGCATTGGCATCACTTTGAGCAGATCATACTGCCACCGATTGTAGATATTCACGAAGTCGGCGAATCAAAACCATCTGAAAAACCGTTGATTCTTGTGTATCTGGGGTTTGAGTCTCAGGAAGATGTCATTCGCCTGCTGGCGCCTTTCAGTGACTATCACTTTGCGATTTACGGGCCTTTCAATGGATCCTGTGACATCGCACACCTGGAATTCAAACCCGCCTCAAGAGAGGGCTTTCATCAAGACTTGCATCGTTGTAACGGCGTGATATGCAATGCCGGTTTTGAACTGGCCAGTGAGGCCATTAGCCTGGGCAAAAAGTTATTGGTAAAACCCCTGCTCGGCCAAACGGAACAGGAATCCAATGCGCGGGCACTGTATGAATTGGATTTGGGCATGACCATGGAAACTCTGCAACGACCCAGCGTAGATGCCTGGTTACAGTGGGATAAACAACAACAGGTGCATTACCCGGACGTGGCTCAGCATATTGTTGAATGGTTACAAGCCGGAAACTGGAATGACTGCCAGGCCTTAAGTGAAACCTTATGGCAAAAAACCCAGGCCGACGGCAACCCACACTTCAACACGCTCGACATCAATGCCAACGATTCTCTGTTGGAATGCGCTTAAAAACAAATGAAGGGCGGGCGCTCTAGTGGCCTGGTGTAGCGCCCGATACCTTCAAGCCGCCTTGTGAAATAAGCGGTGAAAGTTGCTCCCGGTCGCGTGCAACAAGTCTTCATAGGAAACGCCTTTTAAGTCGGCAATAAACTCTGCAACTTCTCTAACATAGGCCGGTTGATTGGGCTTACCTCGATAAGGAACCGGGGCAAGATACGGTGAATCGGTTTCCACCAACAAACGCTCAAGCGGAATGTTTTTACACACATCACGCAACTCATCCGCATTTCGGAATGTCACAATGCCTGATATGGAGATGTAATAGTTCATGTCCAAAGCTTTTGAAGCCATGTCCCAATTTTCAGTAAAGCAATGCAAAACACCCGCCTGCTCTAAATCGCCGTGATTGCGAATGAGATCGAGGGTATCCTCGCGGGCATCCCGCGTATGTACAATGACGGGTAACTCAGCCTTGGCTGCCGCTTCCAAATGCAAAACGAAGCTTTCCTGCTGCAGGCTTTTTTGTTCGACACTGTAATAGTAGTCGAGGCCAGTTTCCCCCAGCGCCACCACTTTTTTATGCGTTGACCACGCCACCAAATCTTCAACGGTGGCCAAACCGGTTTCCACATCCAATGGGTGAACCCCTACTGACGCGTAAACTTGTTCATAGCGATCGGCAATGTCGGTGACGGCCTCCCGGTTTTCAGTGCTGATACCCACACAAAGCATTTTTTCAACACCACGATCCAAAGCAAATTGAACGGTGCTGTCGAGGTTTTCACCGTCTTTGTATTTCAAACGATCAAGGTGGCAATGGGAATCTATTAACACAACGGTATCTCTAAGTAGGTATGGCAACGCTGATCGGTAAGCAACGTTTAGCCTGTTCTAAAATGAAAACGGCCCAATCGGCAAGCCGATTGGGCCGCAAAAATAAGGCCGAGGTTACATGGTATGGGTAGGACGATCTGAATCCAATGAGCCCGCCAGATAATTCTCGATTTTGTTCAAGGCCACATTGTCGTGGTCACTGAATTGCACACCAATACCAGCGGCACGGTTGCTCTGAGCTCCTTTTGGGGTGAGCCAAACCACTTTACCCGCAACCGGGATCTTTTCCGGTTCATCCATCAGGTTGAGCAGCATGAACACCTCATCGCCCAACTGATACTGTTTGCTGGTTGGGATAAACAAGCCGCCATGCTCAATAAACGGCATATAGGCCGCGTAAAGTACCGCTTTATCTTTAATCGTCAGGGATAATATCCCATTACGAGCGCTTCCACCCATGCCCGCCATATTGATTTCCTTTTTCTGGTCTTCTCACGAAGACAGCTTGCTGTTTTTTACTCAGCGTTTTGGGCGGGGCTTTCTCACCTCACCATCATCTTGCGTATAAGCTGTAATATAGCTGCCTCAAGGCCAGGGTTCAATATTATGACAGGCTAATTGAGGCTAAATGCCCGAAATTAAAGGGCTTTACACAGCATCAGGGCCTTTGAGTCGAGTGAGTTCAATGTTAAATGGCCGGGCGCATCGGCTTACGTGATGCCATCATCGCCTGCCAGTCCATCGCGATTTCTTCGAGCAATAATTGCTGGTTTGGATTGGCGCCGCTCAGCAACTGAGCTTTAGACTTGAGTAGCTTGTCATAGAGCCGAAAACGCAGCTTCACCCCCACGCTCTGCAACACGGTCATCAAAGCCTGCTCGTCTTCCATTTGCTGCATAGTTTCGGGCTGGGCTTCCTGTCGACTGGCGGACTGTAGCCAAGTCAATAAAGCTTCAATCAACAGCAGAGGTTCAGCGTCCATCCAACGGCTGGCCGCCTGAAGCGAAAACATCTGTCCATTGGCCATGTCATGCAGGTCTTTAGCAAAGGCCAAACGGGCTTCCAGGCGCCCTTCATCCAGTAGATCCCGAGCAGCCAATGGTGCGCCGCCACACATGTTCAGCAGCGCTTCCGGCTGATGCTCTCCGCACAAAGGGGTCAACCAGCGACTCGCATCGGATAAGGCTGGCACCGCAAAAGCAACTGCCTGACAACGACTGCGAATGGTGGCCATCAAACGATTAGGGGCATCGCTGATCAAAATAATCAGGGTTTTGGCACTGGGCTCTTCCAGGTTCTTCAACAAGGCGTTGGCCGCATTGATGTTCATGGCTTCCGCCGGCGCCAGGATGGCGACTTTATAGCCCCCCTGCTGAGAGGTTTGACCAAGAAAATGATTGAGCTTGCGCACTTGATCAATTTTGATGGCTTTACCGCTCTCTTCTGGAGCAACATTCTGCAGGTCGGGGTGAGTCCCCGCCTTAATCAACTCACAGGATTTGCATTGGCCACAGGCCGCGTCACTTTGGGGCGTCAAACACAGAACGAATTCCGCCAGGCACTGCGCAAGGTGGCGCTTACCTACACCAGCCGTGCCATTAAACAGTAAGCCGTGGGGTAACTGCGCCTGCTGAAAACGCGCCAGCAAAGATTGCCAGGTCTTCTGCTGCCAGGGATAAGGAAGTGTTGCGGACACCAAAACCTCTTGAAATTCTCTGTGATTATTCAGCGACATTATGCCAGATCGCCCTCGACTCCACACCATTGGGGTATGACCGGAACATCCGTCTCATGAAGCGGCAAGCAAACTAACCATTTATGGCTAAGCCAATACCCAAGATTGGCAGCCAGAGCATCCTCCAAAATTGGAATTGTGGTCACTTCTAGGGATGTTTCGCCTATACCCGACAAAGCTAATATTCCGTAAAACCTGATAAGCCGTGGGGCATAGATAGTGAGTACAAAAATGCACAGCAAAATTTGCAAGGACCTTCCCAAATTCACCTTCTTCGGAACCTGTTTAAGCATCGCAATGGCGCCTCATTACGCCAATGCGGGGACAACAGATTTTCAGGATTATTTCTTCAATGTCTGTCAGCAACAATCTCCCAACGAAGTTGACGATCGCCTGCCAGGCTTGTGTTTTAACGTGCCTGCGCTGCCCGGTGATTTATCAACCGACAGTGAAGCGTCCCTGAACCCAAGCCAGATGCTCAGCAGCAACGACGCTGCACTGGGTTTCGCCCGCGCAAACGCTCGCCTGCAAAGAGAACGTAAACAAAACCCCAAAGGCGGTAGCAGTGGCAGTGAGACTCCTATTGGTCCATTCAGCTTCTGGGTGAACGCTCGAGGCCAGCAGGAAGATTCCAAACGAGCGGCAAGCTTTGGCACTGAACGGGGCTATGACTCCGATGGCCGCGCTTTCGAACTCGGCATCGATTATCGTGTGAACGACCGTCTGGTTATCGGTGCTCTGTATGCCTATGAAGACAGTGAGCTGGATTTTCTCGGTGAACTGCCAGGTATTAATTTTGCGCCAGGCAACTCAGCGGGCAGCAAAGACAGCAAACAGTCGGCGCTCAGTTTTTTTGCCAGTGCGGATCTGAATGAAAACTGGTATCTGCAGGCCGGAGCAGGCTTTAGCCGTAGCGATAATGATTTCTCCCGCAATTCCCTGTATCAGGAAGCCAGCCGCAGCCTCCCCACCATCAGCTCCCGCACAGCCGGCAGCGCCGACGGGGAAAGCCAGTGGTTCAGTATCAACAGTGGTTACAGCTTCTACGCCGATCAGTGGACTTTCACCCCTTATCTCGCTTTGCTCTGGGCAAACTCCGAGGTTGATGGCTTCAGTGAGCGTGATCTCAGCGGCACTGGCTTGAATATGCGCTTTTCAAAAATGGAACGTGACTCTCAAATCGGCAACTTGGGTATTAATGTCAGCGCTGTTTTCAATCAGGACTTCGGAGTGTTAATCCCCCAACTGAGGCTTGAATACGAAAAAGAATTTGACCGGGACCCGCAACTCATGAGCGCCAGCTTCGTGCAAGACAGCAGCAATACGCTCTATCAATTCGCCGGGGAAAGTCCGGACGACAGCTATATCAATATGGGACTCAGTCTGACCGCAATCCTGCCTCACGGCTGGATGCCTTATGTCGAGTATCAATGGCAGGGAAGCAACAGCAGTTTTGATCGTTCTCAGTGGATGCTGGGGGTTCGCAAGGAACTTTAAGCACGCTCCCAAGGCCTCGAATAACGTCGCCCTAATACAAGCGAAGGTAAGACGAAACACTATTGCCTTCGCTCGGCCAAATCCTTAGTATGCCGCTGATTTCTTCAGGAACAGCGGCATGCAAGACATCGCAATTGTCTATCAAGATCAGCACTTACTGGCGGTAAACAAACCCCCGGGCTTGTTGTCTGTGCCGGGTCGCGGACCGGATAAACAGGACTGCCTGATCAATCGCATTCTGCCCGCCTACCCCAATGCTCGCATTGTCCATCGGCTGGATATGGCAACCTCAGGTTTGCTGTTGATTCCACTCAGTCATGAATCTCAAGTGGCTCTGGGCCAGCAGTTTGAACAGCGCACCATGGACAAACAATATTGCGCACTTGTAGAAGGAAAAGTGGACCCCAAGGAACAGCAAATTGACTTGCCTCTGATCTGTGACTGGCCGAACAGGCCCTTGCAAATGGTGGATCATGAAAATGGGAAGCCCGCACAAACAAGGCTTGAGTACGTATCCTATGATGCCGACATCCATTGCAGCCGCGTAACGCTCAAACCTCTTACCGGCCGTTCACACCAACTGCGGGTTCATATGCAGGCCATCGGCCATCCGATTCTGGGAGATGAGTTTTATGCTCCCGAAGCGGTTAAACAAAAGTCCCCTCGCCTATGCCTGCATGCGGAATGGCTCACTCTTCAACACCCGGTCACCAAACACACATTGGACTTGCACTGCCCCGCTGATTTTTGATTGCGCACGCAAAGCGCCCCTTGAAAATACTTAGGGCAGCAGCAGCGTCAGTTGGCGATGAATATCCTGCTGAACGCTATCAAGTGTCTGGCCCGCATTGATCACAAAGTAGCGTTTGGGTTGTTGCTCTGCGCGGCTGAGATAACAAGCCCGAACACGCTCAAAAAATTCTAGGTGCTCAGACTCAAAACGATCCGCTTCACTGCGCTTACTGGCGCGCTCCAATCCCAATTCCACATCCACATCGAGAATAAACGTGGCATCGGGCTGCAACTGTCCTTGTACCATGGATTCCAGCTGCGCAATAGTTTGCATTGATAGGCCTCGGCCGGCGCCTTGATAAGCATAGGTGGCATCGGTAAAACGGTCACACAAGACCCATGCGCCTCGCATCAAACTTGGAATGATCAAGCTTTGCAAATGTTGTGCTCGGGCAGCAAACATCATCAATAACTCTGCGGTTTCATCCACTTTTTCTTCACGTTTGCTCAACAGAAGCTCGCGTAACTCTTCAGCCAACGGGGTACCACCCGGCTCTCGAGTGCAAACCACCTCAATCCCTTTTGCCTCCAGCGTGTCACGGATAAAATTCATATTCGAGGTTTTTCCAACCCCTTCTGTGCCTTCAACCGTAATAAATAAGCCCGGCTTCATGGTTTGCATGTGTTGTTCCTTATGGCTCCCTCAATCGTCATGGGGCCGAACGATAATTGGATTTTCTGTTTTCAATTTGGTATTCACGAACAGCGCGATTGTGCTGATCCAGCGTCGCTGAAAATTGATGGCTGCCATCACCTTTGGCCACAAAAAATAAATTGCTGCTGTCGTCTGGGTGCAGAGCGGCGTAAATCGAACGTTCTGCCACCAAGGCAATCGGTGTTAGTGGCAAGCCTTTAATCACGTAGGTGTTATAAGGTGTCGCTTCACGTAGATCCTTTCTGCGAATATTGCCTTTATAGCGCTCGCCCATACCGTAAATCACGGTAGGATCGGTCTGCAAACGCATGTTTTTCTGCAGTCGGCGTACAAACACACCCGCGATCATTTCGCGCTCGCTATCCTTGGCCGTTTCTTTTTCAATAATCGACGCCATAATCAAAGCTTCTTGGGGATTACGATAAGGCAAACCCGTCGCTTTTTTATCCCACTCACGCTCCAGAATGTCCATCAGTTTGCGATGGGCACGCTTCAAAATCGCCACATCACTTTCACCGTCCTGATAGCGATACGTATCTGGAAAAAAATACCCTTCCGGGTGGGCTATCTCGATACCCAGCTTTTGCTTTTGTTCATCCCAGCTAAGACCTTTAAGCTCAGCCTTAATATTGGCTTTGCTGTGAAGATAATCAAGTGCTTGCTGATAACGCCAACCTTCCAATAATGTTATATGGTATTGCACAACATCATCGCTGCGCAGCTTGGTCAGCAAACTCAAGGAATTAAGACTGGAATCCAGTAGAAATTCTCCACGACGTATACCGCTCTGCTCGGTTAAACGCGCGTAGAGACGCAACAGCCTTGCTGAAGGGATGATGCCCTGCTGCTCCAGGTCTCGACTGACACTGGCCAAGCTGGCACCCGCGGGCACTTTATATAACAGCTCGCCGCTTGGGAGATCGAGATTGCGTTGTAATTGTTGACTGACCCACAAGCCAAGGCCAACCATCACGCAACACATTAAGACAATTGCTGCCAAAAAACCAATGATGTAACGCCGCCAAGGGCCCAATGCATCCAACATACTTCAGTTTCCAAATACACTCAGCTCAGTGTAAACCGTTCAAGGTAAATCTGCGATAGATATTCCGAAGCGTCCAGGTGTTGCCAATAGCGTGTACTCTCTTGAAAATTCTCGCTCCCAGAGAGCTGCTTCACAAGCTGAATTCCTTGCACCGAATTAGCAAGACACAAAGCATCTGCACGGTACAAGGTGGCGACATCGATATCGGCAACGGTAACCGCTCCAGCCTCCAGCAACACGGCACGCACCACACCCGCCACGCCAGATTCCCGTAAATTGGGGGTTAGCCAGTTCCCATTTTGCAAAATGAACACATTGCTGCTGATGGCTTCAATCACGCGCTTATCGGTGTCCAGCAAGATGGCATCATCACAGTCCGTCGAGAGCTGCTGTCGAGCTAACACCTGCTCCAGCCGATTGCCATGTTTCAGCCCGGCAAGTAAGGGCTGCTGCGCCAAGGCAACGGGACTGATCTCCAAGGATTTCGGCGCGGTGGTTTGATCAACAGGGTCCGCAGAAAAAGCCAAAGTAATTAAATTGCTTGGCCCTTGAACGACGCCATAACCCCGCTGACTCTCACCACGACTCAATTGAAATTTAATGATGGCTTCGCTTTGCCCCCACTCGGAAAGCTGTTGGCACAACCGAGCGTATTCCGCGCTCAATAGAGCCTCAGGGTATTCGATGCCCAAGCGTAAACAACCTAGCTGCAAACGCTCAAGGTGATAAGACCATAACGGGCAATGGCCATGATAAAAACGGGACGTTTCAAACAGGGAATCGCCAAATTGAAAGCCGCGATCGAACAGACTGAGCTGCTCGGTATCGCGGCCATTGACGCGGCATATCAGCGCTGATTGCGACATACCAAATTAAACGCGGCGGAAAATCAGAGAACCGTTGGTGCCACCAAAGCCGAAGGAATTGCTCAGCACCGCATCGATTTCACGCTCCTGAGCCGTATGCGGCACGAGATTAATATCGCAACCCTTGTCCGGGTTATCGAGGTTAATCGTCGGAGGTGCAACCTGATCTCTAATCGCGAGCACAGACAAGATGGCCTCAACAGAACCCGCCGCACCCAACAGGTGGCCAATCATGGATTTGGTCGAACTCACGGCGACTTGATCCACGTTATTACCCATCACACTTTTCACAGCGATACACTCGGCCACATCGCCGGCCGGGGTCGATGTGCCGTGCGCATTGATGTAGTTGATGGCAGCTGTATCGATGGCCGCGTCGTTAATCGCGTTCTGCATGGACAACGCGGCACCGGCACCATCTTCTGGTGGAGAGGTCATATGATACGCATCACCACTCATACCAAAGCCAATCAGCTCTGCATAAATTTTGGCACCGCGAGCTTTGGCGTGTTCGTACTCTTCCAACACCATCACACCTGCGCCTTCACCCAACACAAATCCATCGCGATCTTTGTCCCAAGGGCGACTGGCGGCCTGGGGATCATCATTGCGAGTCGACAGCGCGCGAGCGGCCGCGAAACCACCCAGGCCCACAGGACTGGTCGCCATTTCCGCACCACCTGCGATCATGACATCAGATTCACCGTACTGAATGGAACGCGCCGCCAGACCAATACAGTGTGTCCCGGTTGTACATGCCGTAACTACCGCGAGGTTGGGGCCACGAAAACCGTATTTGATCGACAGATTACCCGAGATCATATTGATGATCGCACCGGGTACAAAGAAGGGGGAAATACGACGAGGGCCACGTTCACTGATGGTTTTAGCGCCGTCCTCGATAGAGCCGATTCCGCCAATACCGGAACCGATCGCGGCACCGATACGAGGCGCGTTCTCATCGGTCACTTCAATACCAGAGTCCTCAATGGCCTGAATGCCAGCAACCATACCGTATTGAATAAACGGATCCATTTTACGGGCGTCTTTGATGGGCATGTATTCGCCAACATCCAAATCTTTAACCGCCGCACTGAATCGGGTGGTAAACGCCGAAGCATCGAATTTGTCGATCATGCCTACGCCGCTTTTGCCCGCTAAAATATTTTGCCAGGTATCCGTCACCGTGTTGCCCACTGGTGAAACCATACCTAAACCCGTTACCACAACTCGTCTGCGGGACATACTGCCTCCGTCCGCGATGACACCCATCGCTTGTTATTGTCAAACTCAATCTCACCAGCTCACTCTGGTTTCCCTGAATATATACCAGGCGAACACAAAAGTGATGCTGTATAAACAACAAAAGCCGCTCTATTACCCATAGAACGGCTTTCCAGGCTAGGCCTTATGCAACGAATAGCTCTAATTAAGCCAGGTTTTCGTTGATGTACTTGATGGCCAGCTCAACAGTAGTAATCTTTTCCGCTTCATCGTCTGGAATTTCGGTTTCAAACTCTTCTTCCAGCGCCATAACCAGCTCTACGGTATCCAGAGAGTCCGCTCCCAGATCCTCAACAAAAGAGGCTTCAGTTTTTACTTCTTCTTCTTTAACGCCCAGTTGCTCAGCAACGATCTTTTTTACGCGTTCTTCAATGCTGCTCATAACGTTTTTCAACTCCTAGTGGTCTACGTCGGTTTAGCCGCTCTGTAATAACTATAAAATTACTTTGAACTGCATCTATTGCAAGAGCGAACAAAATAACGGTTGTTCGGTCACGGCTCAAATTAAGCTCCGGCCAACACGAGCGCGCATTTTACATGGATTTACGCCCAGTTGTAACGGATCTTACCAAATTTTGTAAATTTTTAAAAAATACTCTTATATAACAACAACTTAGACTTCAGAAAGCCTAATAAAGCAGCCATCAAAAGCACTCTATTTTCGCTATTTTACGCAAAAATGTGATGGCTGCACGGGGCATTTAGGCCATATACATGCCGCCATTTACCTGCAGGGTCTCGCCAGTAATATAGCCGCCTGCATCGCTCGCCAGAAAGCTCACGACACCTGCAATTTCCTCAGGTTTACCCAATCGCCCCAGAGCAATCTGAGACAGCATCAGTTCTTTTTGGTTTTCCTCGAGCACCTTGGTCATATCGGTGTCGATAAAGCCTGGAGCCACAGTATTCACTGTAATACCACGGGAACCGATCTCCTTGGCCAAAGAACGGGCAAAACCAGCAACACCGGCTTTTGATGCCGCATAGTTGGACTGACCAGCATTCCCCATCGAACCCACCACCGAGCTCACATTGATGATACGCCCCCAACGAGCCTTCATCATGCCGCGTAAACACGCTTTGCTCAGGCGGTAAATGGCGCTGAGGTTCGTGTTGATCACATCAAACCACTCATCCTCGCCCATGCGCATCAGGAGGTTATCCTTCGTAATCCCCGCGTTATTAACCAGAATCTCAACAGCACCAAATTCATCATTGATGGCTTTGATCAAACCGGCAATAGAATCAGCCTCGGTGACATTCAAGACCATGCCTTTGCCCTGCACGCCCTTTTCTGCCAATCGTGCGGTGATTTTTTCAGCGCCGGATTCACTGGTCGCTGTGCCAATAACAACCGCGCCCTGGGCGGCCAGGTCATCGGCAATTGCCGCACCAATGCCACGACTGGCACCGGTAACCAAGGTAATTTTTCCCGCAATACTCATATTTGCTTCCTGTTTCTTCGATCGCCCTGCCGCCGCCAGCGGCAAGGTTTTTCAACGGTTATACCGAAAGGGCTTCAACGTCAGCAGCGGTCTCAAGGCCCTGCGATGAAATACTCTTATCAATACGCTTCACTAATCCTGCCAGCACTTTTCCTGGACCACACTCGACAGCTTGTTCAACACCCGCCTCTTTCATGGC
This sequence comes from Pseudoteredinibacter isoporae, assembly GCF_040372805.1. Taxonomy (GTDB): domain Bacteria; phylum Pseudomonadota; class Gammaproteobacteria; order Pseudomonadales; family Cellvibrionaceae; genus Pseudoteredinibacter; species Pseudoteredinibacter isoporae_A. The sequence continues at coordinate 296,630 of NZ_BAABWJ010000002.1, read as the reverse complement.
CTTAACGCAGTCTACCCACAATACTGGACTGTATATCTGCTCGATCATCAAGGCTTTGATTTTCGCCGGATCGGTTTCAGTCTGAGCATGAACATTGTGAACCACTGGGGTTGCAGGAGCTTGGAACGGCGTGGCTTCAATTTGTTCCGCCAAACGCTCTGCCGCTGGCCTCATCAATTCAGTATGGAACGGCGCACTAACCGGCAACGGCATGGCTCGCTTGGCTCCGGCCTCTTTACACAGTTCAATCGCGCGATCGATTGCCGCTTTGCTACCGGCAATCACTACTTGCCCTGGAGAATTGAAGTTAACCGCCGATGCCACACCGTCGGCCGATGCTTCTTCACACGCCGCTTTAATCGCCTCATCATCAAGACCAATAATGGCTGCCATAGCACCTTCTCCAGCGGGTACGGCTTCCTGCATAAATTTGCCGCGCTGCTGCACCAGACGCACAGCGTCTTTAAAGGCAAGCACTTCGGCACAAACCAGGGCAGACCATTCGCCGAGACTGTGGCCGGCCATCAACGCAGGGCGAATCTCTTTATTGGCACTGAACACTCGCCAGCAGGCAACACTCGCCGTCAGCAACAAAGGCTGGGTGCGCTCGGTCATGTTAATTGCATCCTGCTCGCCGTTTTGCAACAAATCCCACAAATCGTAACCAAGAACATCAGAGGCTTCTGCAAACGTTTCCTGAACCACAGGATACTCAGCGGCCAAATCTGCCAGCATGCCAATTTTCTGGGAGCCCTGGCCGGGAAATACAAAGGCCAAATTAGATTGCACCATAACGCTACCTTTTAGCTTGTTATCAACTATTGTCTTTTACTCATATCTGCCCAACTCGAGCCGAGCAAACATTAAAACGGTTCTTGTTCAAAACGCCGGTAAATACGGCCGGCCACCTGGCTGTTCACTTGCTCACAGGCCAATTCCAGCGCACTGCGAAAGGCGAGCTCATCCGCCGCACCATGACTTTTAATCACGGGCCCCTGCAAGCCCAGGAAACTGGCGCCATTATAACGATCCGGATCGAACTGACGCCGCCATTTGCGTAACAATGGCCGGGCAAATCGGCCAACAATGCGACCATACCAACTGCTGACGAAAGCTTCACGCATTTCCTGCACCATCAGCTGGGCAACCCCCTCGCTTACTTTCAAGGCGACGTTCCCGACAAAACCATCGCAGACCACCACATCCGCATCGCCACGATAGATCTGATCACCTTCGATATAACCGATAAAGTTCAGAGCCTCATTAGCCTGCAAATTGGCGGCCGCCAAACGAATTTGTTCGTTGCCCTTGATCTCTTCCGAACCAATATTCAGCAGAGCCACTCGGGGATTTTCGACCCCCGCCACCGATTCCATAAAGACTGAGCCCATCAGGGCATTTTGAATCAAATGCTCACTGTCGCACTTCACACTGGCGCCCAAATCAAGCATCAGACAATCGGCTTTGGCCGTCGGAATGGATTTCGCAATGGCGGGACGATCAATACCCACGAAGGTTTTCAGCAAGTGTCGCCCCATGGCCATCAAAGCACCGGTATTGCCGGCACTGATCGCAGCATCGGCTGCCCCGGCGCGCACGGCGTCAACCGCCAACCACATGGAGGACTGTTGCTTATGGCGCAAGGCCTGGCTGGGCCGATCTTCCATGGTGACAACTTCAGGAGCATGGTGATACACCATACGTGAGCCGTTATCCAACTCGTGGACACAAGGGGTTTCGTTTGAATCGCTCAGGGAGATAGGGGCGAATTCGGCCAACACATCGAAAGGGCCATACAGCTGGCATTCCAGCGCTCGATCATTGGCCAGGGAATAAGCGGCGTTTAACGCAACGCGGGGACCTAAGTCCCCGCCCATAGCGTCAACCGCTAATCGAATTGAATCAGTCAATCTATTCAGCGCCTATAGCAGAGGATGATACTCATCCTGATTAAATGGCGTCAGAATATCAACGACTAGCGCGCAGCGCGTCGAAGAATCAGTCTTCGGAGCCAGTGTCGATCACTTTACGGCCACGGTAGAAACCGTCGGCAGTGATGTGGTGGCGGTGGTGCTTCTCGCCGCTGGTTGGATCAACAGACAAAGTTGGTCCGCTCAGGGCATCGTGAGAGCGACGCATACCGCGACGTGAACGAGTCTTTTTACTTTTTTGAACAGCCATGATAGCTCCTTAACTATTTACTGGAACCGGGGCGCCTCGTTATTTCGGCGAGCCCTTAAGTTGCTCCAGAACTTGAAACGGGTTATTTCGCCGCTCAGCTTCTGCTTCCGCTGTTTCATCAGAAGCATCATCATCCCCTGCGGAATAATGAGCCAAGTCGACACATTGATGATCATGGTAAACCGCCATCGGAATACTCAAAAGAATCTCTTCTTCGATCACCTCGTAAATATCGGATACGCCCTCGGGGGCGATCCAAGCATCCAGACTTCTGGGTAAATTTTTTGCTCGGTCTTCATCCCAAACAATCCCCAGGGCCAGGCTGCCTTCAATATGTTGATCACAGGGCTCCATGCATCGCTCGCACGTCAGCTGCAATTTAGCGCTGATTTGACCTCGCAATATACGATGGCGCTGATCATCCACCTCGAAGTGTAGCTCAGCGTCGATGACAGCTTCATCACCAGCGGCGATTTGGGCTAACCGATCCAGAGCCTCGAGGGGGATATTCCCTTGTAATTCAATACCTTGCTGGGCAAATTTACGAGGGTCTACCTGCCTCGGCAAAATCTTTGAGGAGGGGGCATTCAACATAAGCGCGCAATGATAGGGATGAGAGGCCATCCTGTCAAAGAAAAATTCGCTCTAAACCCCTGATTTTATGGGCATTGGCCGTTTTTTTTCAATTTCCCGCAAAGTCCCGACAACAATGCCTTAAAATCGGACTTTTAATGCCAGGATAAACCCTATGAAATCGCTTGTGTTAGCGTCCAGCTCCCCCTATCGGGGGCAGCTTCTCGCCAAGCTGGATATCCCCTTTGTACAGGACAGCCCCAATATCGATGAGCGCCCACAACCGGGCGAATCCCCCACCGATCTGGTCCAACGCCTGGCCACTCAAAAAGCGCAGGCTTTGTCCGACAAATACCCGTCCAGCTTGATCATTGGCTCCGATCAGCTTGCCTGCTTTCAAGATCGCATTATTGGCAAGCCCGGGACTCACCAACGAGCCCGCGAACAGCTGCTGTCGTTCAGTGGACAAACCGTAGAGTTCTTTACCGGCCTATGCCTGTTGAATACTCACAATCAAAGCCGCCAGATTAACCTGGCCCGCTTTCGCGTGCATTTTCGGGAATTATCGGAATCTCGAATCGAGGCGTATCTAAACAAAGAACAACCCTACGATTGCGCGGGCAGCTTTAAGTCGGAAGGATTGGGGATTGCCCTCTTCTCAAAACTGGAAGGCGATGACCCCAACAGCTTGATCGGACTGCCATTGATTCTGCTGACCGACATGCTGATAAAAGAGAACATAGACCCGCTGGCCAACTAGCGGAGACATCCTCAGGCCTGCGCCACAGCAGGCCTGATATAGACCCAACTCGATCAGACCTTCGGGCCTTTCTCCATAATCCATTCCACCACTTCGGTGAAATGATCTGCCATCAGATCAGGGCTGTGCTGATGCAAAACATCGGTTTCATGAACGCCGTAGCTCACACCAATTCTTGGCATATCTATCGCTTCTGCCATCGCCAGATCAAAGCTGGTGTCACCGACCATCACCGCATCGCCCGCTGAACGATCAAATTGAGAGAGCAATTCTTCCAGCATCAAAGGGTGAGGTTTTGATCGGGTTTCGTCTGCACAGCGACTGCCGTGAAAATACCCTTCCATACCTAAACGCCCCAACACCCGATCCAAACCGCGACGACTTTTACCGGTGGCAACGGCTAACGTAAAGCCCTCGCCTTTCAACCTGTCTAAGCCTTCAAGCACACCAGCAAACATAGGCGCAGGTACCTGATCAGCTTTAATATAATGACTGGAGTACATTTCGCGCATGGTATCCCACTGGGATGGATTGCCTTCGGGATACAGGGTACTGATCGCCTCCGGCAAGCCCAATCCAATAATTTTCTGAACTTCCGTTCCCGGCAACTCTGGAAGCTTGGCATCGTTCGCCGCCAACTGCATGCAACTCACAATTTTATCGGCAGAATTGCTTAAGGTGCCGTCCCAGTCAAAAATACACAGCATTAAAGGCTTCCTTTAATCACAGTTGTTTATACCTTTATAAGACAGGCTATAAAGGTATCTCTTTCAGCATTGCCAGAGGCTCAGCCAACTCAGGCCACAGCGGAGCCTCAACTCGACGAGCTTCATCTTCGTCCGGCAAAGTAAATTCCAATGCAGCCGCGTGCAGAAACAAACGCTTAAACCCCTGTTTTCGCATACGCTGGTTAACGTCATCATCGCCATACTTTTCATCGCCCAATAAAGGGCAATGTTGCGATTGGGCATGCACGCGAATTTGATGGGTTCTCCCGGTCACAGGTTTCGCCTGCACCAAGCTGAAACCTTCGAAACGTCGCAGAACTTTAAATTCGGTTCGACTGGGTTTGCCGTCGGGAGAGACTTTTACAATTCGATTGCCCCCCGGAGACTCCAACCTTAATAGTGGTGCATCCACCACATGCTTTCTTTTCGACCACTGACCGAGCACCAGGGCCTGATAGTACTTCTGGATATTCCGCCGTTGGCGCAACTCTTCCTGTAAATATCTCAACATGCTGCGCTTGCGAGCGATGAGAATACAACCCGAGGTATCACGGTCGAGACGATGCACCAATTCCAGATAGCGATCATTCGGGCGCAATTGTCGCAGCGACTCGATCAAACCCAAATTCACCCCGCTGCCACCGTGCACCGCCAAACCCGCGGGCTTGTTCACGACCAATAAGCCCGGCAGCTCCAGTAATATGGATTGCTCCAATAAGCGCCCCATGGACTGGCTCACAGCCCCCTTGGGCTCCTGCGCTTTCACGGTCACGGGTGGAATTCGCACCACATCGCCTGGGGCAAGTTTGTATTCGGGCTTGATGCGCTTCTTATTTACCCGCACCTCACCTTTTCGCAACAAACGATAAAGACGCGAACGCGGCACCCCTTTCAAGCGAGCCGCCAAAAAGTTATCCACTCGCTGACCTGCCTGGTCGGCATCCACCTCAAGCAATACCACCTTGCGGCCAATATCAGCGTTATCTACCGGACTCACTCTGTCCCTCGTCTTTTCAGCTCAAAAAATCCCTTGGCGCCTGGAATCCAAAATATATGGATGAATTCGATGACAATTCAGTCCTCAGGCCGGGAAAAGCTGGCGATTCTACCAGATTCCGCCCGACTCCCGGCAATTGATTTGCAGCCCTACCGCCTTGCCGCTATACTCGCCGGGCAGTTTGGGCTGGTTTTCGGACAAGTCCGGCGCGCCTGTTCCGTGGCTGTGCTACATTTATATCGCGTATATGCCGTGTATATAGAGTGCCATTAAGCCACAGCGGTCTGATCCAATGAGTATCAGACTGGCATAAAAGACGATTTAAGCCCCTACTGGGCATAAGCAGGCATAGATTGGCGCCAGACACCCCAAGAAAATACCGCCAAACCGGGCTCCGTTATGAGCCAGGCAGCAGGCTGTAAGCCGCTGCAAGATATTCAACAGCGACAACTGCACAAGCAGATTGTCTTAGGCCTATCCCGGAGTCCCTGCCAGAGCACACTCAAACGGATAGAAAATGAAGTAACAGCGCGAGGCGCTGCGTAGAACTGTTGACGAAGTTTTTATACGCTGATGACTGCCGTAAAGCAGGCAACAGAAACAAAAAGCCACTGGAACTGCCCAACTGAGGGCCACCCCTGGCAAATAAGTGTGATTGCCACTTTTAGGCATCAGCGAAGACGTTTAGGAATTGAGAAAACGAGCAGACCCCACATTTAGGCTACGGCCTCGAGGTCTCTCTTTTGGTTTAACTGTTAGCCTGGTTATATGGGCTCAGCCCAGATAACATGCAGTCCAGCTGCAATGCGAAACGATAAACCCGCCTAAACTTCCGGCACGAAGTCTGTGTCAGAAAACACTATTGCCCGCAGCACGGCTATTACAGCCGCTGCATTATGAATGCTGCCAATAGCCCCTCGTCCCCAGTTCTGCCAATGCCCTGCGTCGCAATGGTAGGAACACCATGAAGAGAATGTTAATTAACGCTACCCAGCCAGAAGAGCTGCGCGTAGCACTGGTAGACGGCCAATGGCTGTACGATCTCGACATTGAAAATCGCACTCGCGAACAAAAGAAAGCAAACATCTACAAGGGTAAAATCACCCGAATCGAACCCAGCCTGGAAGCGGCCTTCGTCGACTACGGCGCCGAAAGACACGGCTTCCTTCCCCTGAAAGAAATTTCCCGCGAATACTTCCTAAAACAGCCAAAAGATATCGATGGCCGCATCAAAATCAAAGATGTGGTTAAAGAAGGCATGGAAGTCATCGTTCAGATTGAAAAAGAAGAACGTGGCAATAAAGGTGCCGCACTGACCACATTTGTGAGTCTGGCGGGTCGTTATCTGGTGTTAATGCCAAACAACCCACGCGCTGGCGGCATCTCTCGCCGTATCGACGGTGATGATCGTAGCGAACTGCGCGAGGCTCTGTCTTCTATCGAAGTTCCCTCCGGCATGGGCATCATCGTCCGTACCGCGGGTGTAGGTCGCAGCTCAGAAGAATTGCAATGGGACCTGGATAACCTGCTCAATCTGTGGAGCAAACTGAAAACCGAAGCCGACAACGAAGTCGCGCCGGCCTTCCTGTTCCAGGAAAGCAATGTGATCATTCGTGCGATTCGCGACTATCTACGCCCGGACATTGGCGAAGTAGTCGTTGATAACCGCGAAGCCTATGAGTTGGTACAAGTGTTTATTTCACACTTCATGCCCAACTATCACAGCAAAATCAAATTCTACGAAGACGATATTCCTCTGTTCAATCGCTACCAGATTGAAAGCCAGATCGAGACCGCCTTTGAACGTGAAGTGAAACTGCCTTCCGGTGGCTCTATCGTTATTGATGTAACCGAAGCACTGATCTCCATCGATATTAACTCTTCTCGCGCCACCAAGGGCGGCGACATTGAAGAGACTGCCCTGCAGACTAACCTGGAAGCGGCCGATGAGATTGCCCGTCAGTTGCGACTGCGTGACATGGGTGGCCTGGTCGTTATCGACTTTATTGATATGCAGCCGGCACGCAATCAACGTGAAGTTGAAAACCGCATGCGCGAAGCCCTCGCAATGGACCGAGCCCGTGTACAGGTTGGCCGCATCTCGCGCTTCGGCCTGCTGGAAATGTCGCGCCAACGCCTGCGTCCTTCTCTGGGTGAAACCACCTCCAAGGTGTGTCCACGCTGTAGCGGTCAAGGCACCATTCGTGGCACCAAATCCCTCGCCCTGTCGATCCTTCGTTTGGTAGAAGAAGAAGCCAAGAAAGAGCGCAGCGCTGAAATTCGTACCATCGCACCGGTTGCGGTAGCGACCTATCTCTTGAACGAGAAGCGCTCCGCCATCTGGGCTATTGAACAACGCAATGACACTCGCGTTGTGATCGTGCCCAACGCTGAAATGGTCACCCCACACTTCGACGTTCAACGCCTGCGTGACGACGAAGCAGTGACCATTGAAACCAGCTACAAAATCACCACCGGCAACGAAGAAGCACCGGAAGAAACCTCCAAGCCAGCGGAAAAAGCGGCCGCGCCCGCCAATCAACCCGCCGTGCAGTTTGTGGCACCTAGCCAGCCGGCTCCTAAGGTCGAAGAGAAGAAAGAACCGGGTCTGCTCAGCAAATTATTCGGCGCTATCGCCGGCTTGTTCAGCAGCGAGGACGACAAAGACAAGAAAAAATCCACCAACAACAAACGCAAAGGTCGCGGCAATCAAAACAACCGCAACCGCAATCGCAATAACCGCAACCGCAATGCCCAAGGTAAAAACCGCGAAAACAATCGTGATGGCAACCGCGATGCGAAAGGCGATAGCAATCGCGAAAATAACCGTGAGAACAATCGCAATAAAAACCGCGATAAGAATAACCGCCAACAGGATCGTCCTGAAGCGGAAAACGGTGATCGCCAACAAGAACGCAACAGCGAAGGTCGTGGAAACCGCCGCAATCGCCGTGGTCGAAACAATGACCGCAACGAACGCAACGAAAACAATAAAGCGGCAAACAGCAACGAGAATGACAAAAGCAAAGACGAAAGCAGCAACGATGAAAATCGCCCTGCCAAGCGTCCAAGCAACCGCCGTGGTCGCCCGCAACAGCGCCGCCGAGGTAAAGGTGAAAACCGCAACAACGACACCTCGACCGAGCAGCAGACTCAAGCGACGGCCGAAGAGGCCGTAAAAGAAACAGCTAACACGGACAAAGCGCCTCAAAAGCCCGCCAAGCCTCAAGCTGCCAAGGAAACCAAAGCAGTTGAAGCGGAACCCGCAGACAACAGCAGCGCCGCCGTTGCGGCAGGTGCTCTGGCTGCGGCAAGCGCAGTTGCTGCCCTGGCCGATACCCAGGACGACAGCAAAGCAGCACAGGTCAACACAGAGCAGCAAGAAACGGCTCCTGTTGAGCAGGCCGCTGACAATGACAATGACAACAATGAGCAAATCAATGCTGAGCTGGAACAACAACTGGCCGCTGCCATTGACGCCAAGATTCGTGCAGATGAAGAACTGAACAGCAAGCCCTCAAATGAACTTGCAAACGGCACTTCTGAGGAAACAGCACCTCAAGCTGAGGCCACAACCGAAGACACGAATGAACCGGCTACCGAAGCAGGCGTAAGCGAAGAACCTGAGCAAGCCAGTGAAGAGGCAACAGCCGAAACCACGAGCGCGGCCCCAGACGTATCCACCCGCAAGGAAACCCAGGTGGAAATCAACTTCGACACGGCTGAACATTCAGACGATCAAAACGTTGAATCTGATGTAGCCGTCGCCGACGCCCCTGCTGCGAACGAAGAAACCGAAGCAGTTGCCGTAGAAGAGAAAGTCGAAACCGGGGCCCAGGCGGAACGTCAATTCAGCCGCCCGAACAACGACCCTCGCCAAAACCCGCAACCCGTTAAGGTCGAAGTAAAATCAGTGCAAGCAAAAGCTTACATCGCGATGGCTCTCGACACCGCGCAACCTTCGCCGGTGAATCACGATCCTCGCCCATTAGCGCGCGCCGCCAATGACCCTCGTGGTCCCAAGGCCAGCTAAAAAACAGCCACATTGATTAAAAAGCCTCAACAGGCCATTGTTCTTTTCGAACAATGGCCTTTTTTCTATAAAAAATAACGGTTTAGCATCTTGTACTCATGACCTCCCTATGTATAATAGCGGCCTTCCGGTGGGGTGGCTGAGTGGTCGAAAGCGGCGGTCTTGAAAACCGTTGAGTGTAATAGCTCCCAGGGTTCGAATCCCTGCCCCACCGCCATCGAATTGCAAAACCCTGATAGGTGCGAACTTATCAGGGTTTTTTTGTGTCCAAAACAATGTGGTCCTGTGTGGGACTGGCCATGTGAATATGACAAGCCCTTGAAAAGCCAACGGTTTTTTAGCATAACTTAACGCCAATTGGGGCTAGAACTTCACCGCCAGCTACCCTATCATTAAGCCTTATCAGGTCTACTGAGAAAGACCAGTATTGATACCCAAGGAGAATATCCATGCAAGAAATCTATACCAACGCTCAGGCTCAAAACAGCAGTTTTGAAGTCAGTAAGGTGTTGCGTAACACCTACGCTCTGCTGGCCATGACACTCGCCTTCAGTGCGGTCACTGCGTACTTGGCAATGGCCTTCAACATGCCTTACTTGGGTCTCTGGAACCTAATCCCATTCTTCGGCCTTCTGTGGATGGTTGAGAAGAACAAAAACAACGGTTCGGGCATTTTCTGGACCTTTGCATTCACTGGCTGGATGGGCGCCTCTATTGGTCCTATTCTCGCGACGTTCCTGGCCGTACGCGGCATGGAGCCCATCCTGTTGTCTCTGGGTGGAACCGCGACCATCTTCTTCGCCATGTCAGCCTATGTCCTGATCACTAAGAAAGACATGAGCTTTATGGGCGGCTTTTTAATGACAGGCATCCTGATCGCTTTCATCGCCGGTATCGCCAATGTCTTCCTGCAGATTCAAGGCCTGGCTCTGGCAGTAAGTTGCATGTTCCTGCTGCTGTCTTCTGGCATGATCATGTGGCAGACCAGCAATATTATCCACGGCGGCGAAACCAACTATATCTCTGCGACTGTGACCTTGTACGTATCGCTGTACAACATCTTTGTTTCGCTGTTGAGCATTACCGGAATCATGGGCGACGACTAAACCTCTCCCCACGATTGCAAAAAAGCCCAGCTCTGCTGGGCTTTTTTATGGGCATTTCATTCATAATTTGCGAAAATCCCTCCCATGAAATACCTCATCAATATCTCGGCCCCTCCCAGCTCCCAGAGCAGCCTCAGCGCATTGCGCTTTTGCGAGGCCCTATTGCGGCAGGAACATGAGATAGAACGGGTGTTCTTCTACGGTGAAGGCGTGTACAACGCCAACCGCCTACTGAGTCCACCCAGTGATGAAAACAACATGGAGCAGCTCTGGCGCGAATTCGCCGAGACACATCATATTGAACTGGTGGTCTGTATTGCCGCAGCCGTACGCCGCGGCTTGCTCAATGAAGAAGAAGCCAAACGCTACGACAAACCCGCAAGCAATATTCAGAAACCGTTTATTGTCAGCGGCCTTGGACAACTGGTGGAAGCCTCTGTGCTGTCCGACCGCACAATGACCTTTAGTTGAAATGAGCCAGCCGAAATCAAAAAGTATCGCGCTGATTTGTCACCACGCGCCTTACGGCAGCAGCAAAGCCCGCGAGTTGATCGATGTCGCTCTGGCCTCTGCCGCCTTCGATCAGAACATCAGCTTAGTATTTCTGGGCGCTGGTGTTTTGCAGCTCAAGGACGAACAAGATCCCAGCAGCATTGAACAAAAAAATCACGGCAAATTATTGAGCATGCTCGAGCTTTACGACATCGAAAATATTTACGCACTCGACAGCGCCATCGAAGAGTTTGGACTGAAAAGCGAGAACCTCTGCGCCGCCGCAAACATCGTGGATGCACCTACCCTTGCTAAATACTTGCAAGCTCAAGATATCTGCATGAGTTTATAAATGAGCAGTTTACATATTCTCAACAGCGCGAACTCCGACCCATGGCAACATTGCCAGGCACTGTGCCAATGTGATGACGCGATTGTGTTTTACGCCGACGGTGTTGCCCTCGCCCTGCAAGAAGACAAGCTGAAAACACTGAACGAAAACGGCGTTCGCTGTTATGCCCTGCAAGTCGATTGCGAAGCCAGAGGCGTACAACTCAACCGCACGCTGGTCGAATTAATTGATTACGATGCCTGGGTCACCCTGAGCACCCAATATAAAAACAGTCCGAACTGGAGCTGATCATGAGCACGCTCGCGGATTTGGACCGAGACAATGAAGGCTACCTTCTCAATGTCGATGACTGGAGCACAGACATCGCCCTCGCCTTGGCCGCCGAGGAATCTCTGGAACTGAACGACGCCCACTGGGAAATCATTGCGCTCTTGCGTGACTTCTACGAAGAGTTTGAACAGTCGCCTGCCATGCGCATTATGGTCAAGCAGGCCGCCAACAAACTGGGCAAAGAAAAAGGCAACAGCATTTACTTTATGCGTCTTTTTCCAGGCAGCCCGGCTAAACTCGCCAGCAAAGTGGCTGGCTTGCCGAAACCCCTAAATTGCTTGTGAAGCCAATTTATTTCCGACTCCCTGCTCTCTCAAACCGTTGAAGCCTATCGAGACTGCCCTTGCAAGCTCAGAATCAGCTGTCGGCTTCCACCCTGGTCACGATGTTCCCCCAGATAAATCCCCTGCCAGGTTCCCAGCAATAATTCCCCATCAGCCACGGGTATCGACACACTGGATCCCAGCAAACTGCTTTTAATGTGTGCCGGCATGTCATCACTGCCTTCATAGGTATGACGGTAATAAGGCTCGTCTTCTTTCACGGCGCGATTGAAATAGCTTTCGAAATCCTGCCGCACGGTCGGATCCGCATTTTCGTTCAAGGTTAACGAAGCGGAACTGTGGCGAATGAACACATGCAGCAGCCCCATGTCAATACTGGTCAACTCAGGTAACCCTGCAAGCACTTCCGGAGTAATCAAATGAAACCCCCGCGACCTGGCCCGTAAACTGATTTCCTTTTGCACCCACATGAGATTCAACTCCACTGTTTCCAACGCCGTCACTTTGACAATAGGTCCGTCCTATTTAAACAAAGGCTACGTTTTTAATTTCTGCTACTATGGCTTTTATTTTACTCGAGCCGAATACCTTATGTCCTCCAGCGATATTACTTGCGAGGCCCCCAGCCTGAAACCCCTTGAAGAAGCCCTCACCGAGCTCCTGAACTCTGTTACCCCCTTAAGTCGTCCTGAACATCGCCCGATCCAAGGCGCTCTGGATTGTGTTCTGGCGGAAGATATCCATTCCAGTATCGACGTGCCAGGGTTTGATAACTCAGCAATGGACGGTTATGCCCTGAACATTGACACCGAACAGGCCGAGACGGGACAGGAGTTTAAGGTAATAGGACAAGCGTTCGCTGGCCAATCCCATCAGGGAGCCGTCGCTGCCGGCGAGTGCATTCGAATCATGACCGGCGCCGAGGTCCCAAGTGACTGTAATGCCGTGATCATGCAAGAGCAATGCTCGTTGGACGGAGAGACGGTACGTATCGAGAAATCGGTCAGCCCAGGCAATAATATTCGCCGGCGAGGAAATGACATCTCCAAAGGGGATTCAGTTCTTAAACAAGGTCAACGCCTGAGCCCCGCCAAACTCGGCGTTCTGGCGTCTCTGGGTGTAGCCGAAGTTCAGGTGTATAAACCCCTGACGGTTGCTCTATTTGCCAGTGGTGACGAGCTGCGCTCCCCTGGCGAGCCTCTCGATGCGGGTTGCATTTATGAAAGCAATCGCTTCGTAGTACAAAGCATGCTACAGAGGCTTGGCATGAAGGTTTTAAACCTCGGCATTATCAAAGACGACCCCGTAGCCTTGGAACAGGCGTTTCTTCAAGCCGCCGGCGCGGCCGATGCCATCGTATGCAGTGGCGGGGTCTCCGTGGGCGACGCCGACCATACCAAGAATGTTCTTGCCAAGGTGGGTCAGGTTGACATGTGGAAACTGGCAATCAAACCCGGTAAACCCTTTGCCTTTGGCCGTGTTCAAGGGGTTCCTTTCTTCGGCCTGCCGGGCAATCCCAGCTCAGCGGCCATCACCTTCCACCAGCTGGCTCTACCCTGCCTCTGCAAGCTGAATGGCGAGCTGTCAGAATCCGGCATGAGCCTGCGAATGGCCGCCCCACGAGCCATCAGAAAGCGTCCTGGGCGGACGGATTTCCAACGGGGCGTGTTGACATACAGCCCTGATGGCCAGTTACAGCTGGAGGTTTTCGGCCAACAAAGCTCGGGAATGCTCAGTACTCTGGCCGCCGCCAACTGCTACATCAAAATTGAACGCGAGCGTGGTGACATCGCCGCTGGGGAAGACATTGAAGTGATTCCCTTTGACCGCTGGATGATTTGAGGCCTGCTCCTCAGATGCATGCCAATACCGCAACATGCATGTATAATCCCGCCTCCTTTTGATCTGCGAATGAATACGAGAGTACGGCAATGTCAGTCCATCTAGTCCACCCCGAGCGCTACCAGGAACAACTTCTGGAAAAGCAGCAGCGGATAGAGGCCGATTTTGCTCCTTTTGATCTTCCCCCTGTGGAAGTTTTCCCATCCGAGCCCAGTCATTATCGTCAGCGCGCCGAATTTAAAGCCTGGCATGAAGGTGATCAACTTCATTACGCCATGTATGCACAGGGAGAGTACAAAAAGCCCTATATTATCGAGAGCTTTCCTGTCGCGTCCGAATACCTCAACGAATTGATGACAGCCCTCCTTCCTCAGCTCAATGCCAGCGAAGTACTCAAACGCAAGCTTTTCCAAATTGAGTTTCTCTGCACCCAAGCGGGTGATGGTTTAATCACCCTGATTTACCACAAAGCCTTGGATGAACAATGGCAAGAGGAAGCAAAAAAACTTCAGGACACCCTCAACTGCAGCATCATGGGTCGCAGTAAAAAACAGAAACTGGTGCTCAGCCGAGATCATGTCTTTGAAACCTTGAACATCAATGGCAAAGAGTTTCGCTATCAACAGGTGGAGAGTTCGTTCACGCAACCCAATGCAAGTATTTGTGAAAAGATGATTGAATGGGCGATGGATTGCTGCCACTCAAGCCAGGGCCATCTCATTGAGCTCTATTGCGGGAATGGCAACTTCACCATTCCTCTGGCCCAGTGTTTCGATAAGGTGCTAGCCACTGAGATCTCAAAAACCTCAGTAAAATCTGCTCAGGAAAACATGCGCCTTAACAATACCCGCAATATTCAAATCGCCCGCATGAGTGCGGAAGAATTTAGCCAGGCTATGGCTGGGGTTCGAAGCTTCCGACGACTGGAAGGTATCGATTTGAACAGCTATGAATTAAGCACAGTGCTGGTCGATCCACCACGTGCTGGTCTCGATGAAGACACCGAGAAAATGGTCGCTGGCTTTGACAATATCCTATACATTTCTTGCAACCCGGACACCCTGGCACGCAATCTAGACACACTGTGTAACAGCCACAAAATAGAACGGTTTGCCCTGTTTGACCAATTCCCCTACACCCATCATATCGAGTGCGGTGTTTGGCTCAGCAAGCGTTGAAATGACCCCAATTGAGGGCTTTAAAAGTTCTTATTGATCAACTGTCTGGCGGAGTCCATAACCAGCTCTTGATAATCCGCTTCCAGCGCCTCACGTTGCTGATCAAAAGCCAGGCGCTGCTTCAGTGGAAGTTTTTTCCATTCATCAAGAATTGGAATATGCGCCGTTGCTTCAGCCAGCTTAAAGAGAGAGGAATACGGCGTTAAGGCCTCCTCGGAGAGCCCAAGACTTTGCAAAAGAACAGAAAGACGCATTGCCCCTTCGGTCAAAGTCATCTGATCACTCCCCATTGCGGCAGCAATAACCTGAATGCTTTTGTTGATGCGGTCGCGCTGCTTATCGGCCTCGACCTGAAGGGCTTTCAACTGGACTTTTCGGCGCTGCTCCTGTTTTCGTAACTGCCAATGCAAATACAGCGCATAAGCGGCCAGAGCCAGAACAACCAAAACAGCAACAAACAAGAGAATCGCTAAAACAGACATGAAAAGAAACCGTAAATGCAGTCGTTAGACACAGGGAAAATAAAAGAAAACCGGCCAGTATTGTGTCATAAATCGAGCAGAAAATCGTCCCAGTGTTTAGCTGGTGACGAGATACAGGTTAATCAAAGTAAGCCCAATACTGACACTAAACAAAGAACCTATCGTCGTTGCTGCAATAAAGTTTGCGGTTAATCGAGCATCTCCCCCCATTGCAGCCACCATCACAAAACTTGCACTGGCAGTCGGGGCAGACAGCAACAAAAATGTGATCCCAACGTCCATGTCCGAGTAGCCCAAATACCAAACCAGCATAACCGCCAGAGCTGGCATCAGTATCAACTTAAAAAACACCACCAGACCCAGGACAAGCCCATAACGAGACTCCGCCCTGGGCTTTAAGCTCAAGCTGGCCCCGATACACAATAAAGCCAACGGCAAGGTAATTTGAGCCAAATAATCACCGCTCGTTTTGACAAAATCAGGCACCCAATCTGACACGGGATTGCACGCCATACCGCTGACAATGGCGATAATCAGAGGGTTTTTGGCAATTCGCCGAATCAATGCCCATATGGAGCTACGGGAGGACGCCGACAGATGTTTCTCCAGCGTGATCACCGACAAAATATTATAAGTGATGGTCAGAAACGCGACGATAACCGCGGCCCTGGCCAGCCCTTCTTCACCATATGCCCCAGCACAAAAAGACAGGCCGATGAACGCCAAGTTGCTGCGAAAACTGGATTGACAGAATTCACCAGCGCATGATTTTAGTGCTGGCACAAGCTTTACCAACAGCTCAAGGAACAGGTAAAAACCTACGGTAAACAGCAATAAACTCAGACTGAGGGTCGGAGAGAGAAAGCCTGCAATGTCGGCATCCAAAAGAGTGAAAAAGAACAAACAGGGGAGAAAAAGATAAAAAACCAGTTCAGATGCCTTTCCTACAAAGGCATCATCGAGGAATTTGAAGTATTTCAGCACAAGCCCCAGCAGCACCAAAAGAAAAACCGGTGCCGTTGCTGAAAGCGCTAGAGTAAAGGCCGACAGCATCGTGGCTAGGGGGTTTCAGCGTCTGACAAAGAACCTTCTATGGCCGTTAATGACGCAACTGAATCCGTTTCAGGAGAGTCCAGATCTTCCAGGTAACTGTCTGGTAGAGACTTTTTGGTTTTCGCCCCGAGCTTCTGAATATCCTGGCTGCGCTTGATCAAATTGCCCCGCCCAGAAGCCAGGCGCTTGCGAGTGAGTTCGTACGCCGTTTGAGTTTTATCCAGTTGTTTGCCCAGATCCTCCAACGACTGCAGCATCAGCACAAACTGATCGTGAAGCGCACCGGCCTGGTCAGCGATTTTCTGGGCATTCTTATGCTGTTTCTCATGGCGCCAGAGGTTTTCCACGGTGCGCAATGAGGCCATCAGGGTGGTCGGGCTGACCAAAACAATGTGTTTATTATAAGCATCCTGAAAAAGGCGATTGTCCGCCTGTAGAGCCGCCATAAACGCGGCCTCTACGGGAACAAACAAAAACACAAAGTCCAGGCTTCGAATACCTTTAAGCTTCTCGTACTCTTTCAGGCTGAGCCCTGAAACATGGCTGCGAATAGACTGCACATGCTTCTTCAAATACACCGCTTTTTCTTGCTCATCGTCAGATGAGCAATAAGCTTCATAGTCGAGCAAGGACACTTTTGAATCGATAACAATATCCTTGTCCTGAGGCAATCGAATCAGCACATCGGGGTAACGCCGATCTCCTTCCGCCGTCTGCAGGGAAATCTGGGTTTCATATTCCCGCCCACGCTGCAATCCGGATTCTTCCAACAAACGCTCAAGAACCAGTTCACCCCAATTACCCTGGGTTTTCGATTCACCTTTCAGCGCTTTCGCCAGATTAATCGCGTCATTACCGATTTGCTGAGTTTGTTTTTGCAACTCGGAAATTTTTCCTGCCAACATATGTCGTTCAGCACTTTCTTTTTCGTG
Source organism: Pseudoteredinibacter isoporae (assembly GCF_040372805.1). Taxonomy (GTDB): domain Bacteria; phylum Pseudomonadota; class Gammaproteobacteria; order Pseudomonadales; family Cellvibrionaceae; genus Pseudoteredinibacter; species Pseudoteredinibacter isoporae_A. Next base: position 279,307 of record NZ_BAABWJ010000002.1, on the reverse strand, counting down.
ACTTGCCTCGACTTTTGCTTTGAACTCACTTAATTGGCTTTTCAATGGCGTGAGCAATTGATTCAAAGATTGCTGGCTATCGTCATTGAAACGTTTGGCTTGCTGCTCATATATCTTGGCCGACAGGGCTTCAAACTGAGCCATCATTTGCTGGCGACTTTGCTCAACAAAAGCCATTTGAGACTGGTGATGCTCTTTTTGCTCTTGCAGTTTGGTTTCGGTACTGGAGAGATTGGCTTGCAAACGAACCAACTGCTGCTCTTTTTCTGGCATAACAGAAAGCTGCTGTTCCAGAATCTCTAATTTCTGTTGCTGCTGAACCGATTGCAGTTGCAGCTGATGCTTGTCCTCGGCCAACGTCTTATTTTCCAGCAACATTTGCTCGGACTCCTTACCCAATTGCATCAATTGCAATTGCAAGGCGTCATGCTTGGCCAGATCCTGCTCTCTTTGGGCCTCGAACTGTTGCTGCAGCTCCATTTGCCGTGCCGCTTCAGCCTGCTGAGATACTCGATTGCGCCACAAGCGCCAAAACAACAGCAACAGTAAGCACATTGCAGCTGAAAAGAAGACCAGATGACTTGGCCAACCGAGAATTTGCAGGGGTATGAACTTCATTAGCTTCCTATTTCTTCACTGTCGATTTTCGGGTACCAACACAACCCTGGGTTCAGATGCTCAGCATCGTGGCTAGTATACCTCAGCTCGCTTTGCATGTTGCGTCAAAGCCAATACAATAGCCCCAGGCCAAGAGCATTTAAACGGCTTTTGCTCATAAATAAGACTAAAGACACAAAAATTGAATTGCTAAACTATGAGCCTGGAACCCAATATTGCCCACCAAATTGAAGAGCTCTGTGACCGTGGCTACCAACTCTACGATGAGCAATCTTTCGAGGCCGCCTTGCGTGTCTTTTACGAGGCCTGGCTGAAGCTGCCAAAGCCCCAAGCGCAATACCAACAAGCCGCCTGGGTACTCACGGCCATAGGTGACAGCTACTACAAGCTTTCCAACTACAGTCAGAGCATTGAAGCCCTGAATTCTGCATTGCACTGCCCGGGTGGACAACGGGCCTTTATTCACACCCGTCTGGCCCAGGCCTACTATGAATCTGGCGACAAAAGTCAGTCGGCTGAACACTTTCAAAAGGCCGAAGAAATGGACCCAAAACAAACCCAAAAGCTTGCGCCAAAATATCGCCTCTTCATTAAAAACAACCGACTGAAGCGCTGAGTTGTTGGCTTTTCGTCACTTTTGTCGCCGAAAAATCTGCCGTTTTACCACTCGTCAATCGGACCCCAAATCAAGCTGGATATGGGCTCACTAGCTGCTATTTTTTGTTTAAGCAAAGATTTGTTTAACAACATCTGCAGCATGGATGCCATGTATGACTCCAGGAGCATTTAACGAGGCCCGTTATGAAGAAAACAACAACCGCTATTGCCTTTAGCGCATTTATTATGATCTCTCAACCAGGATGGAGCGCGTGCAGCGAACCATCAGAACCACACCTGCCCGACCCAGCTACCGCAGTGACACCAGAGATGGTGAAGGCAAAGAAAGAAGTTAAGCAGTATCTTGCTGATGCTGACCATTACTTGAATTGCAAGCGTCTGAACACACGCCAGCACAACGCAATGGTCGATAAGATGCAGGCACTGGCAAATAACTTTAACCAGATTATTCGCCAGTATAAGGAACGTCAGGGAAGCTGATTGGCTTTTCCAGAGTATAAAAAAGGCCAGCTAAGCTGGCCTTTTTTATTGCGATTAGATGCTGTTGGTATTGTCGAAAATTTCGATTTCCGCATCGGCCCTCAACTGCTCTTGGAAGGATGAAAAATCCCTGCGCGCTTCAGCCTGCTCAAGCTGAGAAGACAGCTGCTGCTTTTCATTCTTATTGACCTCAGCCGCACTCAATTCAGTAATCCCGTTCAACTGGATCAACTGCAAGTCACCATTGGCCAAAGACAACTCATCAAATGCCGGGAAGCTTGTCGCTTTCATGGCAAATGCCGCTTTCAACAACTGCTGTTCAACCTTGAAATTATCCTTACGAGAAGCAATTACCACATTCCAGGTAAAAGACTTTTCTTTCGCCAGAGCTTCCAAGTCACCGCCAGCAGCAACGGCTTCTTCCAGAGCCTTGGCGGCGGTTTGCTGGCGCTGCAGAATGGTGGCTGCTGTAAGCTTAGCGACAATCTCGTCCCTAACCTCATCAAGAGGTTTCACGGCTGGCGCTTTGTAATCCAGAACCTTCACAATCGCCACCTGAGTGTCCGACAACTCAATGGGATCACTGGTTTGTCGGTCTTTCAGCACCTGATCCGAGAATACCGCTTCCAGCACCTTGGGGTGAGCCAGAAGACCTTCAGCGCCAGAACGGCTCAACCATTCACTGCTTTGCATCTCAAGACCCAACTGAGCGGCCACATCGCTTAAATCGTCCGCATTATAGGCCAGCTCTTCCAGTTCCGGTGCCAGCTCTTCAAATTCTGCCATGGCCTTGTCACGAACCAAGCGCTCGCGAATTTCGTCTTTCATCGACTCGTAGCTAGGTGCTTCCGGAGCGTCAATTTCAAGCAACTTAATAAAATGGACACCCGCTTCGGTGGTCACCGCCTGGGAAACTTCGCCTTCCTGCATGCTCGCCAAAGCGGCTTCAAAGGCATCAGGGAAGGTTTCACCATCGGTAAAACCAAGATCACCCCCCTGTTCGGCCGTCAGGATGTCATCACTGTAGGTTTTGGCCAGCTCTTCAAAGGCCTCTCCTGCGTCAAGCTTGGCTTGGATTTCATCGGCTTTGGCCTGATCGATACCCTCTCCCAGGTCTTCCAGCAGGATGTGAGCCGCACGGCGACGCTCTGCCCCTTCAAACACTGAGATTTCCTGTTCGTGCTGGGCACGAACATCATCTTCAGCGACATCGATATTCTTGGCCAGCTCATCAACACTCAGAGCGACCAACTGTGTTTTTACTTGCTCAGGGCCCATGTATTGCGCTGAGTTGTTTTCATATTCTGCGTCAATGGCGGCCTGCTCAGGCTCAGCACCTTCCGAAAACTGATCTTTTGGCAAGGTCACAAAATAGAAATCGCGGGTTTGGCCAGCTCGTACCAAAGTGCTGGTCAACTCGGCGTCGGTAGCAAAGGCTGTCAGGCTAATCCCCTGACGCAGCTGAACACCAATCAACTCATCTTGCAGAACTTTTTTATAACTGGCTGGGGTATAGCCCAAACTCGCCAGACGCTGTCGGTACACCTGAGGAGAGAATTTACCGTCAATTTTGAAGGCTTCTTCAGCCAACAACAGCTGATCAATGCGAGCATCAGACACCGCAACACCGTTATTGCGCGCTGAAATGATTTCCAGTTTCTGAGAAATCAATTGCTCCAGAACCGGCGTTCTCCAGCGCTCGTCGGTGAGGAATTCAGCTGGCAGCTGATCACCAAAGCGATTCACCATTTGCTGCTTCTGCATAGCAATTGCGCGAGTCAGCTCGGTATCCGTAATGGCTTCGCCATCCACTTGCGCCGCTTCACCCTGGTTCGAGTTCGTCGTAAATAGGGAATCAACACCAAATAATACAAATGGAATTGAAATCAACACGACAAGGACAACAGCGAATATTCCTTGAAGCTTGTTACGAAAACTCTGAATCATGGTCAAGCCTGCTTTATTCTTTCTTGATTTTGGCCACAAACCGTGGCTTTTAATGGAGGTTTTACAAACAGAAAAGGCGCGCTCTCAATAAGCACGCCTTTCTTGTTAACTAAACCCTGAAACCAACACTCTGATTGTTAACGAATGTTTTTTGGCCGCGGGGTTTAACGACAAGCACTCGTCTTAGTTAACAGCGTCTTTCAGTGCTTTACCCGCTTTGAAGCTTGGGATTTTAGCCGCTGCAATCTCGATTGGCTCACCAGTCTGTGGGTTGCGGCCAGTACGCGCAGCACGATCTTTAACAGCGAAAGTACCGAAGCCAACCAATACAACCTGGTCGCCCTCTTTTAAAGCGCCAGTCACACTGTCTACCATCGCGTCTAAGGCGCGGCCAGCAGCAGCTTTAGGAATGTCGGCAGATGCTGCAATAGCTTCGATTAATTCAGATTTGTTCACAATAACCCCTCTTACATTACTCGGTCGGTACGGTTTCTAAGAACGCTTTATACCGTTCAGAATCCCGTTCTGGAATCTCTTTCTTTTATCAGCAGCCCGCACGGGGCAAGCGAATAGCGATTTATACCAAAGCCCCGTCGGACGGGTCAAGGACGGCGTTATTAAATTTACAAAGCCGAGCAATTTATAATCAAATTGCTTCACATTCACCGAATTTCGCCACTCAAACTGAACCCCAAATGAACACCGGGCTCAGCTTGCGGCATTGACACTGATTATTTTTTAAGCACCCCTAATGGGTTTTTGCTTGCGCCTGTTTATGAGGATTCGCCAACTTCTCACGCAGCTTGGCGTACTCTTCATCACTGTACGGTTTGGGGGAGTTCTGCAAGGCCACATCCAGCACCTCATCAATCCATTTAACCGGAACAATGTCGAGATCAGCCTTAATATTGTCTGGAATCTCTTTTAAATCGCGCTCATTACCCGCAGGAATGACCACAGTTTTGATGCCACCACGGTGCGCCGCCAGCAGTTTTTCTTTCAAACCACCAATTCGCAGCACCTCACCACGCAGGGTAATTTCACCCGTCATAGCAACATCGGCTTTAACCGGAATATTGGTATAAACCGACACCAGAGCCGTCGCCATGGCAATACCCGCACTCGGACCATCTTTGGGAGTCGCCCCTTCGGGAACATGGATATGGATATCTGAAGTCTCATGGAAATCGGGCAAAATACCCAGATTCTGGCTGCGTGCCCGCACCACTGTGGTGGCCGCCTGAATCGATTCCTGCATGACGTCACCCAGTGAACCCGTCTTCACCATACGTCCCTTACCGGGCACGGTAGACGCCTCAATGGTTAACAGCTCACCACCGACTTGGGTCCAGGCCAATCCAGTCACCTGCCCAACCTGGTTTTGCTCGTCAGCCACGCCAAAGTCGAAACTACGAACCCCCAAATAGTGCTCGAGCTTGCTTTCGTCAATATTTACTGTGCCTTTGACTTCCGCTTTTACCAATTCTTTTACGACCTTACGGCACAATTTAGCAACCTCACGGTCCAGGCCGCGAACACCCGCTTCGCGAGTGTAATAGCGAATAACATCGCGCACCGCATCGGACTCGATGCTTAACTCAGCTTCTTTTAAACCGTTCGCTTTCATTTGCTTGGGAATCAAATAACGCTCAGCAATATTTACTTTTTCATCTTCGGTGTAACCTGGCAGACGAATAACTTCCATACGATCCAGCAATGGCCCCGGAATGTTCATGGAGTTTGATGTACAAACAAACATGACATCGGAAAGGTCATAGTCGACTTCAAGATAGTGATCGTTGAAAGCTTTATTCTGTTCTGGATCCAACACTTCCAATAATGCGGAGGCGGGATCACCACGGTGGTCCATCCCCATCTTGTCGATTTCATCCAACAAAAACAGAGGGTTTTTAACACCGGCCTTGGAAATTTTCTGAACCAGTTTGCCTGGAAGCGAGCCGATATACGTTCGACGATGACCGCGAATTTCCGCTTCATCTCGCACACCACCTAATGCCATGCGTACATATTCACGATTCGTCGCGCGCGCAATGGACTCACCCAATGAAGTCTTACCCACGCCTGGAGGGCCCACCAAACACAGCACCGGGCCTTTGATTTTCTTCACGCGTTTTTGAACGGCGAGGTATTCCAGAATGCGCTCTTTTACCTCTTCAAGGCCATAGTGATCATCATTGAGAATTTTTTCTGCGCGCACCAAATCGTGACGAACCTTGCTGCGTTTTTTCCACGGCAGATTCACAATCCAATCCAGATAGGAGCGCACAACAGAGGCCTCCGCTGACATCGGCGACATCAGTTTCAATTTTGAAAGCTCGGACATGGCCTTTTGCTCGGCCTCTTTGCTCATTCCGCTTTCATCAATTTTTTTCTCGAGCTCTTCTACCTCATTAGGCTCATCGCCCATATCACCCAGCTCTTTTTGAATGGCCTTCATTTGCTCATTCAAATAGTACTCGCGCTGGCTCTTTTCCATTTGCTTTTTAACGCGCCCGCGAATACGTTTTTCCACCTGGAATAAATCGGACTCCGCCTCCATTAATGCCAGGAGATGCTCAATGCGCACCTGAATATCAGCAATTTCCAGAATTTCTTGCTTCTGGGGAAGCTCCAAGGTCATATGGGCGGCAATGGTATCTGCAAATCGGCCGGGCTCATCGATACCCGATAGAGAGGTGACGACCTCTGCGGGAATCTTTTTGTTCATATTCACGTATTGCTCAAACTGAGCCATCGCAGTGCGAATAAGAACGTCGGCAGAACGCTCTTCAATATCATCGACCGGCAAGGCATCGACTTCCACCAGATAGTGATTGCCATCTTCACGCATTGCGCTGATTGAGGCTCGACTGGACCCTTCAACCAGAACTTTTACGGTTCCATCAGGAAGCTTCAACAACTGCAAAACGGAGGCAATGGTGCCCACCTGGTAGATACCTTCCAGGCTGGGATCGTCTTCGCCGGCGTCTTTCTGGGCAACGAGCATGACTTGCTTATCGGCCGCCATAGCGACCTCAAGGGCCTCAATCGACTTTTCCCGGCCAACAAACAGGGGAACAACCATATGGGGATACACCACTACATCACGCAATGGCAATAGTGGCAATTCGAGGGAATTGGCGCTTACTTCACTGCTCTGTTCCATTTATGCCTCTTTGGAATCTGTACTACATTTCACCGCCAGCTCCGCAAACAAACGTCGGGCTTTTGGCCTTATATTGCTATCATTGGGGCATGTCTGCAAATTACAAGCCAGCCACAGACCTTGTGATAGATTTTTTGTACTGGCATAAAAAAAGGGGTGATACGTCACCCCTTTTTCATAGTCTTTAAACGATGGCTCACTCTTCAGCCGCAGCGGCCTGATCGTTGGCTTCGTAGACCAGCAAAGGTTCTGATTCACCTTTGATGACCGACTCATCAACCACCACTTTTACCACACTGTCTTCTGATGGGATGCGGTACATGGTATCAAGCAGCACGGATTCCATAATGGAACGCAAACCACGAGCACCGGTTTTACGAACCATCGCCTTGTTCGCCACGGCCTCCAATGCATCTGGGCGGAAATCGATCTCAACATCTTCCATCTCAAACAGCTTGTTGTACTGTTTGGTCAGAGAGTTCTTCGGCTCGGTCAAAATTTGAACCAGAGCGGCAATATCAAGCTCTTCCAGTGTTGCGATAACCGGCAAACGGCCTACAAATTCTGGAATTAAGCCGTATTTCACCAGATCTTCCGGCTCCAGCTCATGCAATGTCTCGCCGAAATCTTTGTCGTCCGCCTTACTCTTCACCTCGGCAGAGAAGCCAATACCGCCCTTCTCGGAACGGTCGCGAATGACTTTATCCAAACCGGCGAATGCACCACCACAGATAAACAGGATATTCGAGGTATCCACTTGCAGGAATTCCTGCTGAGGGTGCTTACGGCCACCTTGAGGCGGAACCGACGCAACGGTACCTTCGATCAACTTCAGCAACGCCTGCTGAACACCCTCACCCGATACATCACGAGTAATAGACGGGTTGTCCGACTTGCGGGAAATTTTATCGATCTCATCAATGTACACAATACCGCGCTGGGCCTTGTCGACATCGTAATCGCATTTCTGAAGCAACTTCTGAATGATATTTTCAACGTCTTCACCAACGTAGCCCGCCTCAGTCAGGGTAGTTGCATCGGCAATTGTAAACGGCACATTCAGCAGACGAGCCAGGGTTTCCGCCAATAGGGTTTTACCACTACCGGTCGGGCCCACCAGCAAGATATTACTTTTGCTCAGCTCAACTTCGTCTTTGTCTTTTTTCTTCTCGCCAATTTGCAAACGCTTGTAGTGGTTGTATACCGCTACGGCCAGGACTTTTTTGGCACGCTTCTGACCAATAACGTATTGATCCAGAATTGAAGAGATTTCTTGCGGGGTTGGCAAGGTATCAGAGTTGCCCTCTACTGCAGCTTCCTGAATTTCCTCGCGAATAATGTCGTTACATAGATCGACACATTCATCGCAAATAAATACCGAAGGGCCTGCGATCAGCTTGCGAACTTCATGCTGGCTTTTGCCACAGAATGAACAATACAGCAGCTTGCCGTTGTCATCCCCATTTTCATTTGTGTGATCGGTCATCAAACCACTCCACTATTGACCTTGTAATTATGGCCCTTTCTCAGCGGGAAAGTTTCCCAGCCAGCTCATCGGAATCAACCTTTTCGGCCTATCGCGCTTGTAAGCGCCCAACAATATACCGAATGCTCAGCTGGAGCTTGCCATAATATGTGTTCGTACAGACAAGATGAGTGCTTTCACTAGCTTTTTCAAGCCCACCTTGGTCTGAGATAGATAATTGGCGCCTTATTCAACGTATCTCAGCGGATACCGATTAACGTGCGCTCAACACTTGGTCGACCAAGCCATACTCCTGAGACTCCTCAGCGCTCATAAAGTTATCACGCTCGGTGTCCTCAGCTATTTGATCGACCGATTTGCCGGTATTTTTAGCCAGGATTTCGTTTAAGCGCTGACGAATCTTCAAAATTTCCTGGGCCTGGATATGGATATCCGTCGCCTGCCCTTGGGCACCGCCACTCGGCTGATGAATCATGGTACGTGCATTTGGCAGACAATAACGCTTACCTGGCGCCCCTGAACTCAACAGAAAAGAACCCATGCTGCAGGCTTGACCAATACACATGGTGCTCACATCCGGCTTGATAAACTGCATGGTGTCATAAATTGACATGCCCGCGGTCACAGAACCACCCGGAGAATTGATATACAGGTGAATGTCTTTGTCGGGGTTTTCAGCTTCCAGGAACAACAATTGGGCGACAACCAGATTTGCCATGTGGTCTTCCACCTGACCAACCAGGAAAATCACTCGCTCTTTCAACAGACGCGAATAGATGTCGTAGGATCGCTCTCCACGAGACGTTTGCTCAACAACCATAGGTACAAGACCACTGGCGACAGGAGATAGCGGGTTAATTGTGTCGATACTGGACATTGTTTTATCAGATTCCTTATTGCTACCTGGCGAGCCTGGAAATGGTCGCCTGATTAACTGATTGGCGGGAATGTAGTTGCCAATGATACTTCTATATCGGCCTTGGCAGCGCTCACTGAAGCCCAGGGCGATACCGGCAATCATCTTCTCTGAGCTTAACTGCAAGATCGCAACTATGCCAGTTTTCAGGCGATAAAATTCAATTATGCCTAAAGCTTAAACAAAAACGCCGGCATTATGCCGGCGCTTTGATCATTAAACGATCTAAGAGTTGAATTAAGCCTGTTGAGCAGGCTTGATCACTTCTTCGTAATCGCTCTTAACTTCTTCTACTTTGGCTTTTTCCAGGATGTGATCAACTACCTGGTCTTCCAGAACTGCAGACTCTACACCAGCCAGCAATTCACGATTACTGTAGTAGTAGTTAACCACTTCTTCAGGATCCTGGTAGGTAGAGGCCATTTCTTCAACCATCGCCTTAACGGCATCAGCATCAACTTTCAGCTCTTCTTTTTTAACCAGCTCACCTACGATCAGACCCAGAGCAACACGGCGCTCAGCCTGCTCGTTAAACATATCGTCCGGCAGGATGGATTTCAGATCCATATTTTCAGCGGCACCGCCGAATTGCTGCATCATTTGACCACGCAAAGCATCGATCTCAGAAGCAACCAAAGCCTTTGGCAAGTCAACGCTGTTGGCGTCCAACAGACCATCCATGACCTGGGTTTTAACCTTGTTCTTGGCAGCGTTTTTCAGTTCACGCTCCATATTATTGCGAACTTCTTCGCGGAACTTATCTTCACCACCGTCTTCAACACCGTATTTCTTGAAGAACTCTTCGTCCATCTCTGGCAGTTCCAGAGCCGCAACCTGATTCACTTTAACGGTGAACTGAACGGCAGCACCCTTTAACTCTTCAGCGTGATAATCTTCAGGGAAGGTCAGATCCAGAACGTGCTCTTCGCCTTTTTTGGCGCCAATCAAGCCATCCTCAAAACCAGGGATCATACTGTTGGAACCCAAGATCAATTCCTGACCTTCAGCTTTACCGCCTTCAAATTCTTCACCGTCTTTGGTGCCAACGTAGTCGATATTCAAGCGGTTCTCTTTAACCGCTTTACGACGCACATTTTTGAAGGTGCCCTGCTGTTTGCGCAGAGTTTCAATCATGGTGTCGATGTCTTTATCCGTCACTTCCGCCACTGGCTTGTTCACAGCGATGCTGGATACGTCAGCCAGCTCTACTTCCGGGTACACTTCAAAAGTCGCAACGAATTCAATGTCTTTGCCTTCGCCCATTTCTTTAGGCTCAATGCTTGGCTGGCCGGCAGGGCTAACACCTTCCTGCTGTACCGCCTCATAAAAGCTACGGCTCATTACTTCACCGATAACTTCCTGACGAACACCCGCACCGAAACGCTGCTTAACCACTTTCAAAGGAACCTTACCTTTGCGGAAGCCGTTCAGGTGAACGGTTTTAGCGGCCTGCTTTAGGCGATTTTCAACTTCGCTATCGACTTGCTCAGCTGGCACGCCTACAGTTAAGCGACGCTCTAAACCAGTAGTTGTTTCGATTGAAACCTGCATGATGTTCCTCTCACAATGAGCGCTTGCGCCATCGAGGAGCGCTGAACGCAAAAAAGCCTTAGGGCAACTCCCTAAAGCCAATAATCTCTAGAAAAATATGGTGCGGACGGAGAGACTTGAACTCTCACACCTTGCGATACTAGAACCTAAATCTAGCGCGTCTACCAATTCCGCCACGTCCGCATTACTTTGTGGGCTCTCGCTTCAAAAGCCGAGCTCTAATTAGCACCTAAGCCGTTGATTTAAAACACTAAAATGCCAAAATCAAAACTGCCCTGTGCCAAAGGGGTGCTAATACTGCCACACTCTTTTGTAGGGATCAACACACTGGTGAAATTTTTCCGCAAGTTGAGCGAATTTTCACGGCAATGGCCGGCTTAGCAAGACAATAGCACCCTTTTCCGCCTCAAGTTCGAGGCCGTTCTTCGTCAGGCCCTGCCAAAGAGGTAAACAGGCACCCTGTTCAGCCTGTAAGGTGAGTGAAGACTGCGTGTTACCAAGAGACACGGGGTGAAGCGCCAGAAGCAGAACGTTACTCAACGATTGTTGCTCCGACAACAGTTGCTGCATAAGAGACGCCAATGCAAGTCGACCACTTTTCAAAAAGTGCACTCGATACACCTCAAAGTCGTCGAAGGATACTATACGTTCAACATCGACAATGGACGTAAGCGGCTCCCCCAGAGAACACCGATTCTGATTGGGTGGCACCTCGACTCTTGGTGGCTGCGCCAACAGGGATAGAGCCTGTTCAGTGTCCCAATGATCTTGGGTTAACACCGCTTGGCGAAATGACAAAATCAAACGTTCGTAGACTGGCGTTTGGAACTCCACCACCCTAACCCCATGCAATAAACCATGGGGCAGCATTTTCGGCACTTTGATGACATCCCCGAGGCGCAAAGATCGCTCAGCGATAAAACTGGACATATTCCTAGCCAAGTCCGCTTCTCGCTGTTGCAGCGAAACAGGCAACGCCGACAGCAGCCCTTGCTTTTCAGACTCGGAAATCGCCTCAATTGAGGACGATTCCTGAAGCTCAGCGTCGATTTCTCTACGCACCGACTCATAAGCCGTAACCGCAGAAAGATAAGCTTGTTTGAATTGTTCAAAATTGGAAAATTGCTGCAACTTCTGTTCGCAAAAGCCAAAACGCATTTTGGCAATGCCCTCGGGCCAAGCCGCCTTGTCGATGTGGCTCACCACATAGACTTCTTGCTTCTCCTTATGCATTTCAAAATACAGCTCACCCAACAATTCACTGGAATACGGGGCCAGTACTTTTAACAGATTCAGAGCGGAAGATTGACCCAACAACTGGGGAAATAAATGCAGCAGCACCGGAATAGGCAAGCCTTCCTGATCAGCATTCGCAGCAAAGTGGCACACACCACGCTGCTCATAAGCGCTGTACCAAATTTCCTGTCCCCAGGGTTTGGCCACGCTGACGGTTTGCAAAAACCAAGGGCCATCAATGGGAAGGCTTTGAGCGTTACGGAGAGACTCAAGCTCAGCGGTATTACCTTCCAGCAGAGCGAGACGGTACCTTCCCGCCTCACAAAACAAGCGCGCCGAATACACCTGGGTATCGTTGTTCAATTCGGAGGCTGAGAACTCATCCTTGAAAGCAAAGCAAAAGAAATGTTCTTTGCTCGTCGTATCAAGAATGCAGCGGGCGATATGCTCGGCGGGATGCTGAACCAATGGAAACATGCAGGCGTAACCCTTATTCGGCCTCAGCTTGCTGGCTTTGCTCAAAGTCTTCGATGACTTCACGGGCTGAGCGAAACGCTTCGAGACTTGCTGGCGCGCCGATATAGGGAACCGCATGCAGCAGTACCGCGCGAATCTCTTCAACGGTACATCCATTTCGCAAGGCGCCCCGTACATGCCCCTTCAATTCATTGGAACACTTCATGGCCGCCAGCATTGCAATCGTGACCAAACTCCGTGTGGCACGAGGCAGATCATCACGATCCCACACCGTTCCCCAAGCTGTTTCCATGACCAGTTCTTGCAGGGGCGCATCAAACTCACTGCTGTTGTTCAGCGCTCGATCCACAAATGGGTCACTCATCACCTCTCGGCGAATTTCTTCACCACGCTGGCGTCTCGTGTTCATAAAATCTCTCTTATATTAATGCTATGGTTTGCTATGACATCCGCTCCAGACAGCGGGCCGCTAGTTTAACAACTAACCGACAAGACCACACACTCTTCTTGGGCCAGGTTGCGAATACAATGAGGACGACTCTGATCAAATTGATAACCCTCGCCCGCTTGCAAAACACGAACCTGACCACCCACCGTCACTTCCAACTGTCCAGACATAATGACGCCAACGGTCATGCCATCACGTTGATACAAGCTCGGAGAAGAACTGGCCGCATCGCCCGTAGAAGCTTCATAAACCACATGAGTCACCGCCACACCTTGGTGCGCAAAAAGACGCCGGGAATGAAGACCACCGAACTGCCGGGTTTCCATATCGCCTACCGCGAAAAAAACCGGCGCTTCAGCATTGGGATCAAAAGTAAAGAATTCACGTATTGAGACAGGAAAGCCGGCAAGAATTTTTTCCAGAGAACTGATCGAGGGACTGACCCGCCCTTGCTCAATGGTGGATATGACGCTGTTTGTGACCCCAGAACGTTTGGCCAGTTCCCGCTGCGACCAACCATTGCGCTCTCGCAGAAGTTGCAAGCGACGCCCCAAAGGCAAATCCGTTTCCGCCTGACCACCACCGGCCGTACCGGTGGATGCCGCTGGTTTATTTTGCTCAGCTTTGGTAACGGAAGAAACCTCTCCTTGATCAGGATTAGACACGTGGCCACCTTCTTCAATGTATTTTACGCAGTATACCCTTGGCCATGTGAACAGGGCCAGCTAAGTCCTTGACTGGCCTACGGTGGCCGAGAAAGGCAGGAATAAAATATTACGGGAGAGATACCCGAGCCGGAAGGCCCGGGAGAAATCCAAAGAAAGCGACTCAGTCGAGACGCAAATCGTCGTATGGCGTGTCTTGGGGCAGCGCCACCAACTGCTCCCAGCCTGGCAAACGGAGTTTTTCGCGATCCATTTCCAGCTCCGCCTCATCAATCATCCCTTCACCGAAACGGTAACGCACTTGCCAATCACCTTTACTGGCCGACGCTTCGTATTCAGCTCGTTGCTCACGGGTGGCCTCCAGCTTCGACTGGTAAGCCGACATTGAGGCGGCGCCATAGCGCTTGCTCAACATTTCAGACACTTTAGTCGGGTGAATAACCGCCGCTGTTGCATTATTACCACCAAAGCCTTTGGAGTTAATAAAGGCCACATCAGTCTCCGGTAACTCGATGTCATCCAGAGGAAGGTTCAGGTTTTCCTGGTACACATCGTCCGCAATAGCCCCGGTGGTTTTTAAACCCGGCAACCAACCATGGGCGAATTGCCCCAAGACCGCCAGCATCTGATCGGCACTCGCCGGCGCCAGAGAGTGTCCGACATAAGCCTTCACAGCTGACACAGGCCAGGAGGCAATGCCAAAGTTTTTCGCCATGGCATCCAAAATTCTAGACTCAGTAACCCGGTTTTGAGGCGTACTGGAACCGTGGGCCTGGATATAACTGCGCTCGCGCAGGCTACGCTCACCCAACAAGGCGGCACTGGCCGCCATCGATTTCGCCAACGTAATATAATTGCCAGGCCCTGGCGCGGAAATGGATTTCTTGTAGCCGTCAGCGTTGATAAAGACATCACTTACCGCACCGTATATTTCGGCGCCCAACTCCATCGCTAACTCATCATCCATCAAAACAAAATACTGAGCCGACTCCGCTAAGGTGAAACCGCAGTTGTCACCAAAGGGACGACTGGCACGACGGTGATTAGCTTGCTCAGCGCCATCGAGCTTACGCAGCCCTTCATCGGTCGCCAAAGCGCTCATAGCCCCATACCCTTCAAATACCTCAGGCGTTAATGGCGCTTCGGAATTGCCTACAAACACAACGCGGCGACGGCCGGATTGAATGTCTTCAACCCCCATACGTAAATTATACAGGAAGGTAGCGCAGGCGCCCGTCACGCTGCCTGTCGCCCCCAGACTGCCCAACACATAAGCATTTACGAAATCGGCCGGCATGGTGTTCAAACCAAGCGGTAACTGCTTGGAACTGACACGACCACCACGCATACGTGACTGCATCAGCCCACCGTAACCATTGTCATCCAGCTGGGCCATCACACTGCCGGAATACACGGCAATCTGATCGGCTGGCAGTGCAGCACAAAGTGATTCCCAAGCCAGCCCCATATTATTCAGCGCATCAGAGGCCGCCACGACGGACATCTGTAAACCTCGAGGGTGAAACCGAGAAGGGTATAAACGGCCCGGATCGAACCCTGTCGGCAATTGACCCGCCGATTGTACCGGCGCAACACGTGTATTAGGTACGAACAGACGCCCCTGCCCAGCCATTCGCACACAGACACGATCATCTTCAAGATCGATCACCTCCCAGTTCACAGGCAGATCCCGAGGCAGCTGTTTACGACGACACTCAAACTCCATGGGCTGCCCAGCGCGATCATGGGTATCCAGAGGAGTCATCCAGGGAAGGTTATTAACGTCGAAATGGTTTTGCTCCACCTGGCGAATCAGAGTGCTTGCCAGTAGGCGTTCACGCTCCTGTGCACTGAATTCCGATTGCTGGGGAATACCGCACATGGCGGCCAGGGACTGCAGAGTTTCATGTTGCTGGCTGGCACTCAGCTTATCCAACACCATTCGGCGGTAGGCATGGTGACCAGAACTGCGGCCAGCGGCATTGATTCCTCCCAATGAAACAATGACAGGTAAACGCAGCTTTGACATAGGGAACCCCATAAAAATTACTGTTACAAGCTATGGGTTTATTCTATGAATCTATACAGGAGCTATTTTTGTGATTTCAGCCAGCCTCGCCGGGAAACGGGCCATTACATGCTAAAACGACCCACTTTGGCCAATATGACAACAATTAAGACCGGTATGACCATAACCATCCACGCGCAACTTTAGCCAATATTACAGGCATAGTGGCCAAGACCTGTTTTCAGGCGATTTAGGTCACTGATTTATAACGTTTTTGGGAATTGGAAGAGCCAGGAATACACCGTGCCTACTATTACCTTTGTCTTATGCGATCACATGCTGGCCACCGGGACGACGCTGCCCATCGAAATGCTGCGAGCCGCTGAATCCGCCGCTCTGGCCCAAAATCGCCGCGCCGAACGCCTCAATATACAAACCGCCGCCATTGAGCGTAAGTCAGTAATGACTCGCGCTGGCTTTGCATTTCAGCCTGACCTGAGCCTGCCCGAGGTCGGTGAAAGCGATATGATTTACCTGCCGGCGCTATGGCGTAACCCCAGACCCCTGATGAAGCGACACCCCCAATTGCTCAGCTGGTTACGCCAGCACTATGAAAATGGCGCCACGATCAGCGCTGTCGGCACGGGTTGTTGTCTGCTGGCCGAAGCTGGACTCCTGGACGGCAAACCCGCTACCACGCACTGGCACTACTTTGATCAGTTTCAGCGTGACTATCCCCAAGTACAGTTGAAACGCCAGTATTTTATCACCCAGGCATCCAACCTTTACTGTGCCGCCAGCGTTAATGCCTTGGCCGACTTGACCGTTCATTTTATTCAGCGCCTGTACGATCGCCCAACCGCCAACCATGTTGAACGTCATTTTTCCCACGAAATTCGACGCTCTTATGAGGAAAGTGGTTTCTTTGAAGGGTGCTCCAACAATCACCCGGATGAAGATATTGTTCAGGCCCAGATCTGGCTTCAGGACAATTACGGCAAGGAAGTTAAACTCAGCGACGTCGCCGAAAAATTTGATATGAGCGTGCGAACTTTCAATCGCCGCTTTAAAAGCGCAACCGGAAAATCACCTCTGCAGTATTTGCAGGAAGTGAGAATTGAAACCGCCAAGGATTTACTGAAAACCAGCAATCTTTCGATCAATGAAATTGCATTTCGGGTAGGCTATCAGGATATGGGGCACTTTACCGGGCTGTTTAAAAAACTGCTGGCAACGACCCCGAGCGAATACCGCACCACCGTGCGTGCGAAATTATTCTCAGTGAATCAATAAGTTCGGGCTTGCCCGAACTTATGTTGTTTACTTCTCAACAAGAGATTTCTTGTAGTAGTGCAAGATTCCGCGTGATGCCGACTTAGCCTGATAAATAAAGACGTACAGCTGACCATCATCCGCCTCCGGTAAGTCTCGTTTAAACCGGTTCTTTGCGACCTCAAAAAATTGCTGGCCTGCACTGACTCTCGCTTCAGCTCGGTAGTAATTCGCTCCCATAAAAGTAAATGGAACACCGACTAACTGCGGCCCTTTCAGTGAGAGGCGTTTATACAGGGGGCGTCGCCCGGGTTTATCTGCAATTTGCTGGTTTACTTCCGCCAAGAGTTCTTCAGCCTGACGTTTTGCAGCTTGATCCTCAGCACTCAACTTAATGGCTTGAGTCACTGGATCTTTCTTTGCCATGGTTTGCGTCAGTTTTGCTTTTTTGGCTTCCGCCTCACGCTGCTGAGCCAGCTTCAGTTCGTTTTCACGCTGCCGTTTTTCTTGTTGAGCAACTCTGGCCTGCTGCTCCAACTTGGCCGTTGCCGCAACAGCGGCTTGTTGAGCCTGTTGTTTCTCATCCTGCAGTGTCGCTTGCAATCGCTGCACATCGGCTCGCCCTTTTTTTAACTGAGCTTGCAGAGCCTTTTGTTGTTGGATATTACGTTCATTGCTCAGCAATAACTGTTGATGCTTGCCCTGGATACGTTCAACTCGCTTACTGCGGTTTTTCACCCCTCGCTCGGCCATGGCATAGCCATGCTCAGCTTTTCGCAAAGCACGATCAGTATCTTGATTCGGGTTCGCCTCGTGAGCCACCTTGCTCTCTTGCAGGAGCGTCTGGGCCTGGGCGGCATCACGGTTGGACTGCGCCAAATCCTGCTCAGCGTCTTCCAACTTGCGAGCAAAACCTTCTAATTCTGCAGCAAGCTCTTCACTGAGGGTTTCGAGTTGGGGGAGGCGTCGTTGAGCCTGCTGGATTGCGGTCTCGGCCTGGGTAAGCTGTTCTTCAATGGATTGGGCAAAACTGTTTGTGCAGAAAACACACAATGCTATCAAAATAGCGGCTATGGCTGTGGCATTCATAACATGTCACTGTATATTTTAAGAGTTAAAAACCTGGGCAGTACCCTAACGTCTTAGGTGACAAATTATAATAGGCGAATATCACCAAGCTCTATGGCAAAAACAATCACCCTATGAGACAGGCGTCACAAAAAAGCCCGCATGAGCTATGCGGGCTTTGTTTGCTGTTCAGGCCAATGAGCAGCGAGACTTAGGACTCAAGCAATCCTGACGTTGAGATTGCGATGCTTCTAGGCTTCATCGCCTCCGGTATTTCCCGGCGCAAATCGATATGCAAAAGACCATTTTCCATATGCGCATGCTCAACACGAACATGATCCGCTAATTGGAAACGACGCTCAAAGTTACGCGCTGCAATGCCTTGATGCAGATAGGTCTTTTCTTCTTTGGCGGCTTCTTTCTTGCCGGCAATGGTTAATTTGTTCTCTTCAACCTCAATTCCCAATTCCGCTTCGGCGAAACCTGCCACGGCCATCGTGATGCGATACTGATCATCACCGGTCAGCTCGATGTTGTAGGGAGGGTAACTGGGTTGGTTCTGTTCGGTCGCTGTCAGGCTATCGAGAATATTGGCCATACGATCAAAGCCAATCGACGAACGGTAAAGTGGTGACAAATCGAAATTACGCATAAGAAATATCCTTAACAATTAAGCAATATTGATTGTTTGCCAGACCTTAGGTCCTGGCATTGAGGCACAACGTGTGCCAGCTCCGACCCCCATCAGGCGGGTCTGTTATCAATATGGGGCTGAGTTCTGAGATATCAAGGCTGGGGAAAAGCTTTTTGACGAAACGGGGCTCAACGAGAACCGTTGAGCCCATTGAGGGGGCGACTCGCGGTGATGAGTTATTGCAACAATGACTTACGATACATGCTCAAACGAGGCTTGCCTTTGCGGCTGGTATCGTACAAGAAAACATACACCTCACCTGCATCCGATGAAGGAATAGTCCCGCGATAATGGTGAGAGCCCACCTTAAACATATGACGTCCGCCGGTAACCGCCGACTCAGCGCGATATTGGTGGTTACCTAAAAACTGAAATTCAGCATCCACCGATTCACTTCTGATCCGCAGGTTTTTATACAGCTGGCGACCCGATGGCTCTGAGCTCGCCAAGGCTTCTGATAAACGTTGCTCTTCTGCCTTCGCCTGTTGTCTGGCCAGCTCATCCAAGGCGGCCATTTGATCTTTGGCTTCCTGTTCTTCAACAGCCGGTTCCGGCTTCGGCTCTTCAACTTTAGGCTGCTCTTGTTTGGGTATATCCACTTGCGCCAACTTTGGAGGCTCAGCGACAGGCGCCTGGGTTTTAACCTGAGTTTTGGCGAGGGTTTGTTTCACCTGAGGCTTGGGTTCGGGTCGAGCATTTGCCTGGCGTTGCTGCTCGGCTTTGGCAACGCGAGCCGCCTTAGCGGATGCTTCATCGCGCAGACGGGCAATCTTGGCTTCCTGTTTGGCAATGTTACTGCGGCTCTTGCTTAATTGCGTGCGCGCTTTGGCCAGTATGTCCTGCTCCTGAGTCAACTTGCCCTCAATTCGCTGGATACGCTTGTGGCGGTTTTTTACCCCACGTTTGGCCATAGAAACCGCGTGCTCAGCCAGTTTACGCTGGCGAGCCATTGTCTCACCACCGGATCGGGCGTCCGCCAGCTCCTGTTCTTTGTCTTGCAGCTCGCGTTCCGCATCGACTAAATCATCCTGGGCATCTTGCAGCTTGCGCTCGAAGTCCAGCAATGATTGTTCTTTATCCTGCAACAACAATTGCTGATTTTCAGACACTTGCTGCAGACGTAATAGAACGTCCTGCTCGACGGACAAATCGGCCGCAGCCAGAGCTGTACTGAATGAAAGAGTTAAGGCGCCGACAACGGCACCGAAAAGAATATTGAATCCCATGGGTGTCACCTACATAGCTATGTAGGTCTAACGAAGCTCACCCTGCCCTACTCAGCAATTATGAGCAAACCTTCGCGGTTTTGAGACCTGCTTCACACTTTTTGTTTGGAGGGGTTTTTGCGCCACCACTTTGGCCCTTCAAGAATGCCCCTTTAGGTTAAAAACGCCAACCATAGCGGCAATAAAAACGCGCTGCCGAGCACACAAAATACCACTGGTGTTGCAGGGTTTTTCCGGCAACACCGCCGCCGTCATGCCGAATGTGTACCGAGGGCTCATAACGCAGTCGCCAAGACTTGGCTCGCAGTCGCTCGCACAGGTCGAAGTCTTCGAAATAAAGGAAGTAACTGATATCAAACCCCCCAATCTCCTGCAGTGCCGATAATCGGCAGAAATAAAAGCAGCCTCCAGCCATTTCTGCATCGAATGCCTGTGTTGGATCTTGTTCAGCATACACATAATGCCGCTGTTGCTCGGGCCATATCGATGCCTTCAAATAGCGTCCCATCAGAATTCTCAGGCCCGGATAGCGCTTTGCGACATGTGGCACAGCCTCATAGTTGTCGAGAATCTGAGGACTCAGCAGAGCCACATCAGTTTGCTCTCTCATGCACGCGTAGCTTTCCAACAAGGCTGTCTCAGCGAGATAGACATCCGGATTGAGTACGACATGAAATTGATTGTCTTCGCGTGAGGGATCACTGGGGATACTTTCCAAGGCCTGGTTGTGCGCGTGCCCATAACCTTTATTCGCCGGACTCTTAATCAGCTCCATGCTCATGCCGGTTGGCCACTCACTGGCTGAAAGCTGTTCTTCAAGGGAAACCCAATACGCATCGTTCACGCTGTTGTCTACGATCAAAAACCGAAGATTGGACGATGGCCAAGATTGGTAAAAGTGGGCGAAAGATTTCGCCACACTTTGGAGGTGACGTACAACCATATCAAGAGGACTGTGGTACAAAACCACCGATGCGGTCAGTTGCACGCCAGGCACAGAATCAAGCCTTCAATGCTTCAGCCAGATACCAATCCAGCGTTTTGGCGATACCAGTTTCGAAGGTTTCTTTCGGGTGATAGCCCAGCTCAGCATGGCATTTGCTTGGATCGATCGCGTAACGACGATCGTGTCCAGCTCGATCGGTCACAAAACTGATCAACTCTCTGGCTTTTCCCCCCTTCGCAACCGGCGAATCGCTGAAGCGTTCGAGGTACTTGGGTTCATCTTGCAGCTTTTTATCAATCAGGTCGCAAATCAATTCAACAATGTGGAGATTGGCCCACTCGTTCTCCCCACCCACATTGTATACCTCACCGTTCTTGCCCTTCTGCAAGATCAGATCAATGGCATAGCAGTGGTCGTCCACATACAACCAATCACGAATATTCATTCCATCGCCATAAATAGGCAATGCTTTGCCGTGCAGGATGTTGTGAATGATCAGCGGAATCAGCTTTTCTTTATCCTGCCTCGGGCCATAGTTATTGGAGCAGTTACTCGTGCTCACATTCAGGCCATAGGTGTGGTGATAGGCACGAACCAAATGATCGGAGGCTGCCTTGCTCGCCGAATAAGGCGAATTTGGAGCATACGCTGTTGTTTCACTGAACGCCGGATCTTCAGATTCCAGGCTGCCATAGACCTCATCAGTCGACACATGATGGAAACGATGGCCCGGTTTTTCCTGATCGACCCAATACTGCTTCGCCAGCTTCAATAAATTATGGGTACCCATGATATTGGTCTGAATAAATGCATCCGGCCCAGTGATGGAACGATCCACATGGGACTCGGCGGCAAAGTGCACAACATGATCAAAATCATACTGGGCAAACAGGTTTTCCAAAAACGGGTAATCACAAATATCGCCGTGTACAAAGTCCAGGCCCGACTGCTCTTGCAGCTCGCTTAAATATTCCTGGTGGCCAGCATAAGTCAATGCATCCAGAACAACGATTTTGTCGTCAGGGTGTTGCTTGGTCCAGTAATGACAGAAGTTAGAACCAATAAAACCAGCGCCGCCGGTAACCAAAAGTGTTTTCATAATTCAGTCTCTAGTGCTTTTCTTGCTCACCAAGTTTGTCCAACATCTGCGCCAACGCCGTACGCCAATGCTGAGGCTCAACATCGACAGCGGCATAGCTCTTGCTGCAATCAAGAACGCTATAGTGTGGACGCTGAGCGGGTGTTGGGTACTGTTCCGAACGAATCGGGGTCACATTCGGCGCTTGAGCCAACAGCCCCTTATCGACCGCCAGCTCAAAAATACTGTTGGCAAAATCATACCAACTGCATACACCAGCATCACAACAATGGAAAATTGTCTGCTCGCAGGCATTGTCCATCAACCGCCAAATAAACATCGCCAGGTTACGAGCGTATGTCGGACTGCCGATTTGATCAGCCACAACCGTGAGTCGATCCCGGTCACGCCCTAGACGCAACATGGTTTTGACAAAGTTAGCGCCGTGTTCGCTGTACACCCAAGCGGTTCTGATAATACGAGCGTAGGGCGATCTCAGTGCCGCAAGCTCGCCTTCGCGCTTGCTACAACCATAAACACCGAGCGGCTGGCATTCAGTATCGGTTTCATAGGGTCTCCCCTGCTCACCAGAAAACACAAAATCCGTCGACACTTGAATCAGTGGGCATTTGTGTTCAAGGCTGTATCGCGCGAACTGTTCCACTGCACCGCAATTCACCGCTTGCGCGAGATCACTCTCAGACTCTGCACGATCAACGGCGGTATACGCAGCCGCATTGATAATGTATTCAGGCTTGTGATTACGCAGATAATGATCGAGTGATTCAGAGTCAGCCAGATTTAACTCTTCACGCCCTGGACATAAGAGCGTGTCGCTCCGCCCGGTTTCTGCAGCGGTTTGCTGAAGGTGGTAACCCAGTTGCCCGGTGGCACCGGTAATAAGAATTTTCATCCTGCGTGCCTACCCGTTAACCCTTTGACGCGGTGGTCAACTCGCGGCTTAAAAAGCTGGGCGCCTGATCCAGCGGAAAGCCTTCCTTATCTTTTGCCGACAAGCTGGGTACATCCAATCCCGCTTCCGCCAACGGCCAGTCAATTCCCACACTGGGATCATCCCAACGCAGAGAGACTTCGCTCTCAGGGTGGTAATAGTCTGTGCACTTGTATACAAACTCCGCCATATCGCTCAACACCAAAAAGCCATGAGCAAAACCCGGGGGCACCCAGAACAGGTGCTTATTGTCTTCAGATAGCCGAGCGGCGGCGTATTGACCAAAGCTTGGTGAGTCCCG
Source organism: Pseudoteredinibacter isoporae (assembly GCF_040372805.1). Taxonomy (GTDB): domain Bacteria; phylum Pseudomonadota; class Gammaproteobacteria; order Pseudomonadales; family Cellvibrionaceae; genus Pseudoteredinibacter; species Pseudoteredinibacter isoporae_A. The sequence goes on along the minus strand of NZ_BAABWJ010000002.1, from coordinate 256,154 downwards.
TCGCATATCAACCGCAACGTCATAGACATCACCGCGTACCACCCTCACCAACTTGCCCTGGGTGTGCTCCATTTGATAGTGCAAACCGCGTAACACGCCCTTCGATGAAGAACTGTGATTATCCTGTACAAAGTTATAATCCAAATCGCGCTCGGAAAACCAGGACTCGCGAAATGTTTCTAGAAAAAAGCCACGCTCATCACCAAACACCCGAGGTTTAAACAGCAGCACATCTGCAATATTCGTTTCTTGGCAATCCATTAAAATACCTGATCTTCCAACACATCCAACAGGTATTTGCCGTAACCACTCTTTTCGAGTGGCTTAGCCAACGCTTTTAATTGCTCTGCATCGATATAACCCATGCGGTAGGCAATTTCTTCAGGACAGGCGACCTTCAAACCCTGGCGTTTTTCCAGAGTGCTGATGAAATAACCCGCTTCCAGAAGATTATCGTGGGTACCGGTATCGAGCCAGGCTGCGCCTCGACCTAATAATTCAACCGTCAATGTGCCGTCATCCAAGTAGGCCTTATTTACATCGGTAATTTCCAGCTCTCCGCGATCGGACGGCTTGATGGACTTGGCGATATCAATGACGCGGTTGTCGTAAAAATAAAGGCCGGTAACAGCATACTTGGACTTAGGCTGGGAAGGCTTTTCTTCAATGGACAACACCTTGCCTTCCGGGCTGAATTCCACCACGCCATAAGCGCGAGGATCATCTACGTGATAACCAAAAACAGTCGCACCACCCTCTTGAGCACAAGCGCGTTGCAAAATATTCTGGAAATCTTGCGAGTAAAAAATATTGTCGCCCAAAACCAGGGCGCAATCGCTGTCGCCAATAAATTTCTCACCAATGATGAACGCCTGTGCCAGGCCATCAGGAGACGGCTGAACCTCATATTGGATATTCAATCCCCATTCTTTACCATCACCCAGCAGCTCTTCATACGCGGGCAAATCACGCGGTGTTGAAATCAGCAAAATATCGCGAATACCCGCCAGCATCAGTGTGCTCAAAGGATAATAAACCATGGGCTTATCGTAAATTGGCACCATTTGCTTACTGATTGAACGGGTAATGGGGTAAAGGCGAGTGCCCGAACCACCGGCCAAAATGATCCCTTTACGGCCATTCGGGTTAATGGAGTCTGTCATGTATATACATCCCGATAATTGGTTCGCCCACTGAGCTCAGCAGGCGGCAATAAGACGATAATGGGCAGAAATGCCCTAATAAAAAATATAGGCGTGATTTTACAGCAGTGAGGCGCTAAGAGCGATGCAAGCCTTCGTTAACTCGGTCGCGTAATTCCTTACCCGGTTTAAAATGAGGCACATGCTTACCCTCCAATTCAACCGAGTCCCCGGTCTTCGGGTTCCGTCCTACACGTGATTCCCGATAATGCAGTGAAAAGCTGCCAAAGCCGCGAATTTCGATGCGTTCACCGGTCGCCAACATCTTGGAAATATATTCCAGCATCAATTTTACCGCCAACTCCACGTCCTTCTGAGACAGTTGGTCTTGATGTATGGCTATTTTGTCGATCAATTCTGATTTGGTCATGGCACACCTTCAGTCAACCTGAAATATCTACCGCTCGGCAACAATAACCCGATAAAACATTAAAAATCAACAAGTTAAGTAAAATTAAAACCGACTTTCCTAAAATTGACCCCTAAAAACAAAAAAAGGCGGGTCAAAACCCGCCTTTTTCAGTCAAAATCAAGCAATTACTGCTTGTCTTGGCTCGCCATTTGCGCCTTGATCAGGTCACCAATGGTAGCAGGAGCAACCTGCTCAGCTGACTTCGCCGTGTGCTCTTTAATTGCACTCTTCTCGTCATCGTAGTCTTTCGCTTTGATAGACAGGTTAATCGCACGGTTCTTGCGGTCAACGCTAACGATCTTAGCTTCAACTTCTTCGCCTTCTTTCAGCACGTTACGGGCATCTTCTACCTTGTCACGGCTGATTTCAGACGCTTTCAGCACAGCTTCAACGTCATCGGCCAGAACAACAATCGCCGCCTTGGCATCAACTTCTTTCACGGTACCAACAACGATGGCGCCTTTGTCGTTCTGAGCAACGTAGTCAGAGAACGGGTCCGCATCCAACTGCTTGATACCCAGAGAGATACGCTCGCGCTCAGGGTCAATTGCCAGGATAACTGTTTCCAGCTCATCGCCTTTCTTGTAGTTGCGAACGGCTTCTTCGCCAGCTTCGTGCCAGGAGATGTCAGACAAGTGAACCAGACCGTCGATACCACCTTCCAGACCGATAAAGATACCGAAGTCCGTAATAGACTTGATCTTACCGGTAACTTTGTCGCCTTTAGCGCTGGTGCGTGCGAAAGCATCCCATGGGTTTTCTTGACACTGCTTGATACCCAGAGAAATACGACGACGCTCTTCGTCGATGTCCAGAACCATCACTTCCAGCTCGTCGCCAACATTAACGACTTTAGATGGGTGGATGTTCTTGTTAGTCCAATCCATTTCAGAAACGTGAACCAGACCTTCAACACCCTCTTCCAACTCGGCGAAACAACCGTAGTCGGTCAAGTTGGTTACCACAGCCTTGATGCGAGCACCTTCTGGGTAACGGTTAGTGATCTGAATCCATGGATCTTCACCCAACTGCTTCAGACCCAGAGATACGCGGTTACGCTCACGATCGAACTTCAATACTTTAACGTCGATCTCGTCACCAACATTAACAATCTCGCTTGGGTGCTTGATGCGCTTCCAAGCCATGTCAGTGATGTGCAACAAGCCGTCAACGCCACCCAGGTCAACGAAGGCACCGTAGTCAGTCAGGTTCTTAACGATACCCTTAACCGCCATACCTTCTTGCAGGTTGGCCAGCAGCTCTTCACGCTCAGCAGAGTTGGCGTGCTCCAGAACCGCACGACGAGAAACAACAACGTTGTTGCGCTTCTGATCCAGCTTGATCACTTTGAATTCTAACTCTTTGCCTTCCAGGTGAGCGGTTTCGCGAACAGGGCGAACATCAACCAAAGAACCAGGCAAGAAGGCACGGATGCTGGAAACGTCAACGGTGAAACCACCTTTAACCTTACCATTGATAACACCGGTAACCACTTCATCGGCTTCATGAGCCGCTTCCAGAACAGTCCAAGCTTCAGCGCGCTTGGCTTTTTCACGGGACAGACGAGTTTCACCGAAACCGTCTTCAACACTTTCCAGTGCAACCTGAACTTCGTCGCCAACGGACAGGGTCAGCTCACCGCTTTCGTTCAGGAATTGGGCCGCAGGAATCACGCCTTCAGATTTCAGGCCAGCGTGAACGGTTACCCAATCTTTGTCTACATCGATAACTACGCCGGTTACGATTGAACCGGGGACCATATCAACGGACTTTAAACTTTCTTCAAATAATTCTGCAAAGCTTTCGCTCATTACAATACCTATAGATAAAGGTGGTTACGGCGGTCAGTAACAAATGCCTTTAACCACTCTGCCACGCGGCCAGTCGCATGGGTCTGTTAATGAAATTGAGGGTAAACATTGCTGGCATTACCCCCGTCGCATCGGCCTAGTTCGCTTGGCACGAAATTGCGAGGGGCGGAGACTAACAGAAAGCAGGCTGAATTTCAACGAAAACCCAGCAATGACAGGGGCTTAGATAGGAAACCGAGCCCAGTCGCGAAGTCATACCGCTATGCGGATGGCTTCACTCCGGAATTTGTGGGTTTCGGCTTTTGATTACGGCGCCCCATACCCCAGGATTTGCAGGTTGGACAGAGCCAATAGTGCTGCTGGGAGCTGTAACCACAGCCGGAACAGATATGCGGCATATGAATGGCTTGCTGCTGCAGCACATAGCCTCGCAAGAGAGGACGCAAGGGGGCCATTTTCTGGTCCGCATCCTCCAAAATGCCCGCAAGCGCCTCGCCGGAGCCGGACGCCTCAAACATTTCCTGAAGATAATCCCTGGCCTGCTCCGGGGAAATTTTCTGCAATTCGCCATAAACCGCGCCCAACAAAGGCTCAACACCGTGTCGGACGCTGATTTCACGCAATTCCTGAAGCACCTGCTCAGAACGGCCGGACTGCTCATAAATCTGCAGCAGCAACGCCGCCATTGGCTCCCAAATATCGCAGCCGGCCAAAATCAGCTTGATCAGCTTCTTACGAGCGGCAACATGATCACCGCTCAGCAGCTGCAACCTCACTTGCAGTAGCTGGGCGCGCTGAGAGCGCTTGTCGAAGGCCAACGCAGCACGCAACTGACGCTGCGCCTCCTGATAGGCACCTCGAGCAATGGATTGCTCCGCCAGCTCGCAACTGAAGTGACTTTGTTGATTTGCCCACTCCTCGGTCGCTCGCCCAAAACGGCGCTCCGCATGACGATTAATCACTTCGATGGCCTTCTGCCATTCCTTCTCTTCACGATACAGTGCCACCAAATGTTCCAGCGCCTGCTGGCGAATGTAAGGGTCCTGCGCTTTAAGCGAATCCCTTAACAAGGCTTCTGCACGGTCCAGCAGTCCGGCAACAACATAGTTGATTGCCAGCTCAAGCTGAACGAGGTCGACATCGTCTGCTTCAAGATAAGGAGAAGCCAATAAGCTTTGATGGGTACGAATAGCGGAGGAAATCTCGCCATTTTTACGCAGCATGCGCCCCAATGAGAGATGGGTTTGCAGAGTCTGGCGACTCACCGGCAAAGCATCAATAAACGCTTCCGCTGCCGCATCACCCTCTTCATTCAAAAGAAAATTCAATCCGGATATGTACTGCTGGGCCTTACTATCAAAAAGCACATGACGGTCCTGCCGGCGTCGGCGAGACTTTTTGCGCTGCACACGCCTGCCAATCAGATAGGCAGCCAGCAACAGCAGCAGCAATAAAGGCAAAAGCCAGTAATCCATTTCTATTCTTGCATCCTTATCGTGGGCAAGCTCAAATCATCGGTATTCTTTTAAAGCAAGCAAATCAACGGCGACTACGGTACAGCGATAACACCTCTTCGAGCACCTCAGCAATGCTCATCTCACTGCTGTCGAGCAACACGGCATCACTCGCGGCCTGCAAAGGCGAACTGCTTCGCTCACTGTCTTGTTTGTCTCTGGCCTCAATGTCTTGCAAAATTTTGTCGTAGTCAAAGTGCTCGCCGGTATTGCTCAGTTGCAGTTGCGCCAAACGACGTCGTGCGCGCTCCTCGGCACTCGCCGTCAGAAACACTTTCAATTGAGCTTGCGGAAACACCGTACTGCCCATATCACGACCATCCGCCACCACGCCGGGAGGCTGTGCAAAATCGCGCTGGCGCTGCAACAGCGCATCACGAACTGCAGGCACCGCCGCAACCGCGGAAGCGTCCATCCCAGCCTGCTCAGTGCGAATCGCCTGGCTCACATCCTGACCCGCCAGGTAAATGGTGACACCCGCTTCGGTGGAACGGAACTCGACATCCAGTGATCTTGCTACATCACCCAGCGCGGTAGAATCGCTGAAATCACATTGGTTTAGACGCGCCGCAAGCCCGGTTAAACGGTACAGGGCACCGCTGTCGAGCAAAGCAAAACCCAATTCATGAGCCAGCTTGGCTGAAACCGTGCCTTTACCCGCACCACTGGGGCCATCAATCGTAATGATAAATGCCATCTGCTGAACCATGCCCAAACCTAAACCGCGTTCGCGGAGGAAATATCACTTAAGATGGCAGCACAGGCCTCGGCGGGATTCTCCGCCTGAGTGATTGGACGACCAATCACCAGATAATGACTCCCCGAATCCAGCGCCTGGCGAGGCGTCACAATGCGACGCTGATCATTGGCAGCGCTGCCCGCGGGGCGAATACCAGGGGTCACGAGACAAAAGTCACTGCCCGCCTGTGCGCGCAGTGATGCGGCTTCCTGGGCGGAGCACACCACCCCGTCCATACCAGAGCTTTGGGCCAACTTGGCCAGCTTCAGCACCTGTTCCTGAGGTGATACCATCACTCCCAAGCCTGCCAGGTCATCGGCATCCATACTGGTCAATACCGTGACAGCAATAAGAATCGGTGGCGCCGTAAAATTCAGCAACTCATTGCGCGCGGCCTCCATCATGCGTTGACCACCACTGGCGTGCACATTAACCATCCACACCCCCAAATCAGCGGCGGCTTTGACGGCCTTCGCGCAGGTATTGGGAATATCATGAAATTTCAAATCCAGGAACACATCGAAATCGCGCTTCATTAGCGCCTCGACCACCGCCGGACCCGCACGGGTAAAGAGTTCCTTACCGACTTTTAAGCGGCATTGGGTAGGGTTTAAGCGATCTGCCAAGGCAATGGCATCACTGGCATTGTCGTAATCAAGTGCGACAACAATCGGGGATTGACTCATATTGAAATCAGGCTCTACACAGGTCTATTTGCGGCGCCGATTTTAACAGCTTTCCTGACAGAGTTTTAGCCTGCCCCCGGAATACTTTTACGTTGGCGACCTGCACAGTTTTTTATTCAGCAACATCAGTCTTGGAAAGTCGGCCTTTTTCACTTTGCGATAGCCGTCTTTTTTTAATTTCTGCAAGGCCAGATTCAAACGCTGCCGAGCTTGTTCTGGCGTATTAAACGGTCCCAGCTGCTGAATCGCAAACCCGTCCTTCTCAACATGGCCATAAGGGCTGTAAGCCGCTTCAAGGCCAAGCTGGTACATGCGCACACCGGAGCTGCGAAAAACCTTACCGGCCGCCGGATCGACGCCAAAATCCAAAAACGAATAATACTGGCACTTGGCCGATACCGACGCTGCCGACAACAGCAAGGGCAGCAGCGACAGACACATCGCATAATGCCTGAATTCAGACCGCGACAAAAACTTCTTCATACAACAACTTACCTCTAACATCACGCAGCCAGCTTAAGGGCCTCAACTTAACCCGGTGTGAATCCCAATCCGGTGTCCATTCAAGACCCTAAGCGTTCCATATCGTTCACAAAGTGTAGCCGCTCACTCGTCCTCGAAAGCGCAATTAATCTGAAAATGATGACTGAGCCAGGTTTTAAACGCTGGAATTTCCGGTTTTGGGAGGGAGATCCTAAATTGCGCGGAACGGTCGTACTGCTGCTCGAGCACCACACCCTGATGCTGCTCCAGGAAACGCCGCAAGGCGGGCTCCAAGTCATACGGGCAATCGAGCGTCAGGAGCTGCCTGGGCACAAAGCACGCCAAAGGACATCGCTCAATGGCCTGTTGAGTCGCCTGGGAATAGGCCCGTACCAGCCCTCCGGCTCCGAGTTTAATCCCCCCAAAGTAACGCACAACAATGGCCATCGTGTTGCCCAAACCGCGATGCTGCAACACATTCAGAATGGGCTTGCCTGCCGTCCCGGAGGGTTCACCATCATCGTTAAATGCCTGGGATATGGCTTGGCGAGGCGAGCCCAGAATATACGCCCAGCAATGATGACGCGCATCAGGGTATTGCTCCCTGGCCGAGGCAAGCACAGACATAGCTGCCGCCCGATCCGATACCTCATGCAGCTGGCAAATAAATTCGCTCTTTTTAATTTCGTAGCAATGCTCGAAAGTTTCGGCCGGAAGATAGAACTGACCGTTTTGCCCTGAATCAGTACTGTCTCGGGGAGTATCGTTCGACATGGGTAAAGCAGCTAAACCAAAGGGGCGCCGATCATAACACAAAGCCCTTGACCTTATAGCCGCTGGAAGCCCGACACTCTGCCCAACAATGCACACAAACCAAGCCGGGAGATCCGAGCCATGAACCCAAAACGAAAAGCCGCCTTTGATGATTGCCTGAATGACGCCAGACGACTGTTCGATCAACAGGAATGGGAAGCCTGTTTTTATCAGCTGGAAAACGCCCATGTGCTCGGCCAAAACAGCATCGGCGCGCACACATTAAGTCACTATTGGATGCTAAGAGTGGGCTGGAAGCAGAAAAGCTGGAAAGACATTTGGGGACAAATGTTCCGCATGATCGCGAGCCCACTCATTACCCCTTTGTGGGTGCCACAGGGCAATACCGGCGGAGCCAATGTCAGTGCCTTGAAAGCCATGCCCCTGCGCGAGGAGCTGAAGCCCTATTTTCAATAGGGCCTCCCGGTTTAAATAGCGCGGTCGGTACAATCCACGCAGCCCCAAATCGATGAGCGTTAACTTGCCAGTGCCAGTTCGGCTTCGAACGCACTGCGATCTTCACCGCTTAAGGCCGCCTTGCGAAGTTTGGCTATTCGCGCAGCACAGCTGCCTTCACCGGACGCGAGCCAAGTATCGACTTCATCCATGATCGCATTAAAGTTTTCATAGCCACGCGCATGCGTATCGCTATAGCCTTTGATGAGATTCTGACACTGAGCAATCTCTACAGCCGTATCATAATCACGGGCAACAGCTTGCTTAATGCGGTCCAGCCAAGCCTCAATATGATTATTTTCGTGAAAATAACGTAAGGTTTTTCGGCGTCCGGATTTGAAACTGGCCAACATATACAATTGCAAAAAACCGCTGAGCTTGGCGCTCTGCAACTTTCGGCCATGGGAAAACAAGGCTGAAATACAAGCTCGCGCCATACGATTATTCAGTGCCCACTCTCCTAAGGCTTTTGGCATGCTGTCGCAGATTTCCTCTACCCTGGGGTGCAAAAACTCCACGGGATAAACCATTTGCTCATCGCTGGCCTTCACTTCACGGCGAATTTTTTCAAAACGATCGGCACGAATTTTTTGCTCGGCCACACGAATGGTATCTTGGAACGCCATCCACAATGCCAACTGCTTGGCCAACTCATTGCTGAGCATGTAGTCCTTCGCCGAAGAATCCAGTTCAAGTACTTCTTTCAACCGATCCAAATACTGGTGGGCGTATTGCGGATCCTGATAATCCACCAACTGCTTAACCGCTTCAAAGACCAAAGTTCGGCTGCCTTCGGGAACGTCATCACAGACACGCTGCAACAGAACTTTCGCCGACTCGCTCTTCACCTGCTCTGGCAAATCAGAAAATACCTGATCGTCTCCGACATTCGTGGCCGATTGCGGTTCTTCACCCTGGCCTTTTTGATACGCCGCATTGAATGCCGCCAAACTGCTGGCAACCGCAACACCACCGGCTTCGATCGCCGCTTCAAACTGTGCTTTATTAAACGGCAAAGCCTCCGATGCCGCCAACGCACCAAACAAGGCCGAACTGATGACAGAGTGATTTTCAATCGCCAACTGATTCATATCGAAGGCAATCAAACGTTTAGACTGTTGCTCAGCGATGGCAACGATCTTGTCGCTGTCCACCAAGCCATTTCCTTTTTGCTGGCGCTCGGAAACCGTATAAGAACGATGCGTGGTAGCAATCAGTGTGGTGCGATCCGGGCTCACAAAACCTCGCTGAAGCGCGCGCCCCGCCTCGACCAGCTCTGCGGCTATCAAGACATCCACATCCCCCGGAACCGGAGTCATCGCAAGCACCGGCTCTTGATTAGTCTGCGCCATCGCGGACTGGGAAAACAATTCGAGATAATAAATTGTTGCCCCCGTGCGCTGAGCTACGCCGGGAACCGACGTCGATTGCGCAACATAACCATTGGTTTCAGCCAGGTCTCGAATCCAGTTCGACAACACCCCTCCGCCCTGGCCACCCATGGCGGAAATCGCTATCGTGATCGGTTTTACTGCTTGTTCACTCATAGGGCTACTCATTAAAAGGCGTGTTTATCTAACTTGGCTTGTAATCTATTTTGCAAAAAGCCGATCACTTTTTGGCGAATGCGATGTAAAAAGCTATCCATTTTGCTCGGATTGGTAATCACCTCGGCGCGCACAAAGGATGGGCACAACACCGCCGAGTGCGCATTGGCACCACACAAGCCACAACCCAGACAGTCATTGTCCACGTACGCGACCGGATCGGACTTTAATGGATTCGGATTTTCTTTCACCGTTAATGACGGACAACCCGACAAGCGAATGCACGCGTGATCACCGGTACAAGTTTCATCATCGACAAAGAACCGCTCCCGAACCACGCGCTTGCCTTCTTTGATTGCCGCACGGGTCTGTGGCTTCACCCGGCGCTGCTTGTTCAGCATACATTCGTTCTGGGCGATAATAATTTTCGGACCTTTGATGGAGGTTTCCATCGCCTCCTTAAACGTCGCCTTAACCGTTTCAACATCATAGGTATCGACAACTCTGACCCACTTGGCGCCGACACCTTGAACCGCTTTCTTAATTGGGTTCTGGGTACTGCGGTGGTCTACGTAGAACTTGGAAGACAAAATATCCTGACCGCCAGTAGCCGCCGAATAATTGTTATCAACAATCAAAAAGACATTATCGTTTTCATTAAAAACCGCGCTGCCAATACTGCTGGTCAAGCCATTGTGCCAGAAGCCACCATCCCCCATCACATTAATGGTGCGGCGCACGCCTTCGACATTAAACGCCGAACCAGCTGCGCCACCCAGGCCATACCCCATGGTGGTATTCCCCAGATTAAATGGCGGCAAAATGGAAAACAGATGGCAGCCGATGTCAGCACTGACATGGAACTCACCTTTTTCAAACTGCAGTTGCTTAATCGCCGAAAAAATCGGACGCTCTGGGCAACCCACACAAAATCCTGCCGGGCGTGGTGGCACCAAATCATCCAGATCTTGTAAGGGAATCAGATTATCGGCTTGTGGGACAGGTTGCGCCGTGGCGTTTGCAATAACACTTTGGGCCGCGGCGGTAGGGTCAAAGCGTTGGACAACATTGTCGGCAGCGTGGATCTGATCGTTTGCGGCATCGACCTCAGCATTGCCTAACATCTGGGGCGCTTCAGTCTGAATAAACGTCTCGACCCCTTCTTTCAGGGGCTGGCCTTGATACTCACCGTAAACTGGCAACATGCCCTTGCCGTGTAAGCGCGTCGACACTTCCGCATTACGCAGCATTTTATTGATGGCTTGTTCGATATAGTCCGGCTGTCCTTCTTCCACAACCAATACCGCATCTTTTCCACGACAAAAGTCGATGATTTCCTCATCCACATAGGGATAAGTAACGTTCATGCAATACAGGGGGATATCACTGTTACCAAACGCATCGGCTAAACCAAGAATGTTCAGAGCGCGAATCAGAGTGTTATACAAACCACCCTGCAAGATAATCCCGAGCTTGTCGTTCCCACCACGGCGAGGTTCAAAGAATTCGTTCAGTTGATTGGCTTTAATAAAATCGATCGCCGCTGGCAAGCGATCTTCAATCTTTTCTTTTTCATGTAGAAAGACAGAAGGTGGCAACACAATTCGGCTGGTATCACGCTCCGGTTTTTCCATCGCTTCTTTCACAGTGAGCGGCGGGCGTACATTGTCCTTCGCGGTAAAACGACCATGCACATGGCACGCACGAATTCGCAACTCTAGCATGACCGGAGTATTACTGGCCTCTGATAACTGGAAGCCCCATTCCACAGAATCGGTAATGGACGTCAAATTCGGGCGAGGATCCAAAAGCCACATTTGTGACTTCATGGCGAAGGCATGGGAACGCTCCTGCATAATGCTGGAGCCTTCACCGTAGTCTTCACCAACGATCACCAATGCGCCGCCTTTGACACCGCCGGAAGCCAGATTCGCCAGCGCATCGGACGCAACGTTGGTTCCCACAGTCGATTTCCAGGCAACCGCACCGCGCAATGGATAGTTTACCGAAGCGGCCAACATTGCTGCCGCTGTTGCTTCGCTGGCATTGGATTCAAAGTGCACATCCAGCTCTTCGAGAATCTCCTGGGCATCATTGAGCACATCCATGAGATGAGAGATCGGAGACCCCTGATAACCACCCACATAGGCGACACCAGATTGCAGCAACGCCTTGGTGACACCGAGAATACCCTCCACATGGAGTTCTTCACCCGCACCCTTGCGTAGAATTTGAACTTCTTTTTTAAACGACCGCTCGGCCATGGGAACTACCTTGAGCCAGGCACAGTTAAGGCCTCGCCTATCTATTCGAGAGGAAAACAGCCACCACACATGCGATGGCTAAAATGCTATGACGTCAGAATCAAACGGTGTCCGTTAGGACTCAACCAACGCCAGTACACGCAATGGACTGCCCGAGCCATTTTCAATCTTCAGCGGTGGCGCAATGACAATGGCGCCCTTAGGGGGCAGTTGATCCAAATTATTCAAACTGGCTAAACCGTACTTATTGGCACCGTGCATCAAAGTATGCGCCGGGAAAGGCGTTTCAAAACCACCGGCCGCTCCGGCATCAGTGCCCACGGTCTCCACTCCCCAACCCATAATGTTGCGCTCTTCCAACAGGTATTTAATGGCCGCTTCTGAAGGCCCTGGCGTGTGAGGGCCATTTTCGTCGGCGTTGAGGAAATCCGCCCCTTCACGCTTGGACCAATCGGTGCGCATCAATACCCAGGAACCCGCTTCAATATCACCGTGTTCGGCTTCCCAGGCTTGAATATGTTCTGGCTCCAGCAGGAAATCGTTGTTGTCAGCGGACTCTTTGCTGAAATCCATCACACAGGCGGGGCCCACCAGATTATTCACATCAATTGTATCGGTGGTGCCATCAGTGTATTCCTTACCGCTGATCCAATGGCCCGGGGCATCAAAGTGCGTCCCCGTATGTTCACCACAGCTGATTTGATTCCAATACCAGGCCGGACCACCGTCATCGAACTCGGAAATCACTTCGCTCTTAAACGCTGGAGAATTGGCAAAAGGCTCAGGCAACTGAATCACCGGCGTATCAGGGCCCAGCACCTGGGTAAGATCGACAACTTTTACGGCACCGGAGCTCAACTGCTCGGCTAACTGCATCAGACTATTCGCAGACATAGGGAATCCTCTCGCTATTCTTATCATTCATTCGATTCAGGCTTACCGGACCCAGTGCATTCAACACTCATCCGCCAACAGAACCCTACTGTGCCACAGCAAGTCCATACTTCAACCGCAACGACGATAAAGCGAGATTAACGCCCTATATTCACAGCGGATATCAAAGTACGTCATGGCAACAGAGGCCAGCCTTAGCTGAAATATATATTATGAGTAATTCTTTAACTTGTAAACAATTTTTCGGGGCCTATCCCGACCCATTGCCATTTGAATGGCTGGCTTTGTAAGGAATCCTAGAATCGGCTCCAAAACCCCGATTTTGGCGTGGTTTTAGGCGGCTTTCCGGGACGTTTTTACGATCTGAGTCAAATACATGCCATGTAAGGTTCTTTTACACAGGCGATCAGGGGTACAATAGCTGGATGGTGCACAGATAAGCACCCGCAATTGAGATGAAGACATATTCATGGATAACGTACTACAAGAAAAACCATACAACGACAGTCACAGCAAAAACGCCCTGCGCGCTTGGTTACAACTATTAAAGTGTTCTAAACGCATGGAGCAAATGACCAACAGTCATTTGGACAAGACCTTTAAAAGCTCCCTCACCCGCTTCGACGTGCTGGCCAATCTGGACGCCATGGACGGAGAAACCGTGAGCACCACAAAGCTGGCCAAGAGCCTGCTGGCTTCCAAGGGGAATATCACGCGCCTATTGGACCGCATGGAAGAAGATCAGCTGATCACCCGCAAACCCAATCGTGAAGATCGTCGGATCAGCGATGTTTTTCTGGCCGACAAAGGCCGCGAAGAATTTCAACGCATGGTCAACGATCACGAGAATTGGGTGGACCATGTGTTCAGCGTGCTCAGCAACGATGAAGAAAAAATGCTGATCGAAACTCTGGGCAAGTTGCGCAGACATTTGGAAAACACGGTTGTCTGATGAGCAAAGGGTTTGCGCAAAACTATCTCGGCTTCCTGTTGGCCAAGGCCAGCCACATCACCAGTAACGGCTTTCACCTGCGGCTGAAGCAATACCAGATTCCGATAAGCAGCTGGCGGATTCTGGCCAGCTGCTGGGATGACAAGCGCACCGTAGGTGAATTGGTTGAGATGGTTTTACTCAACCAACCCACCGTGAGCAAATCTCTGGATCGTCTGGCCAATGATCAACTGATTGAGCGACGCAAAGATGAAGACAACCGCCGTCTGGTGTATGTCGCGCTCACGGAGAAAGGCCGACAACTCATGGAGGAACTCATTCCTTTGGCCAACACTCACGAACAGCAAACTTTCGCGCACCTCAGTGAAGAAGAGAAACAACAGCTCACCGAGTTACTGCAAAAAACCATTAGCCAGCCATAGCGCTTACAACGGCTGGGCGAGCAATCGATCCCGGACCACTTTGGCTCGATCTGGAAAATCCGTAAACACACCGTCGACTTTTAACGTCCCAATAAAATACGCCACAAAGTCTTCAAAATGCTTAAAGGCCTTCGGTACCTGCCCCGGGTCTGCGCGGAAGGTGTAAGGGTGCACTTGCAAACCGGCCGCATGAGCTTCTCGTATCATATGATTCGCCTGAGCAGTATCTGCATTCAGCAACATTGGAAACCAGGGCCCAATGCCTTCTGCATAATCGGCGATCTTTTCAGCCGCACCTGGCGCCAACATCCAATCGTAGTTATAGGGTTCAACCTTGAGCCCCAATGCATTGTTACTCATGCCCTCGCCCCAGTCTGTCATGGCAATTAGCTGAACAAGCTTCAGGTCCATTCCCAGCTTGGGCATTAACTCGCGATCGATACGCATCAATTCATTCGCATCAAAACACTGCACATACACTTGGTCTTGCGCGCTGAGATAGCCAAATTTTTTCAATTCTTTCAATACAGCCAAACTGATGTCTTTGCCGGCTGCACGGTGCAATGCGGGTGCTTTGATCTCTGGATAGATGCCTATACGTTTACCCATACTGTGATTCAAGCCCTGGATGAGTTCCAGCTCCTCGGACAAAGTAGAAACCCTGAACGTCGATTGTCCGAGAGGAAAACGAGCCGGGTATTTTTGTACCGCTTGGCCGTTTTTCTCTTCAAAGATTTCGGTCATCTCCAGCTGTTTGATTTCCGCTAAAGTGAAATCCATCGCATAGTAACGGCCATCACTGCGAGCACGCCCAGGGTACACAGCCGCAACATTAGTCACGCGATCCAGGAAAGGATCGTGCAGCACCAGCAAAGCATCGTCCTTGCTCATGACGATATCCTGCTCAATGTAGTCCGCGCCCATACCATAGGCCAAGGCTTTCGCCGCCAGGCTGTGCTCGGGCAAATACCCACTGGCACCACGATGGGCAATGATCACTGCGGGAGATGACGAATCACTCACCGACGCCTCAAGCACCACTGAAAACAGGCTGGACAAACTGAAAAACGAAAGGCACAAAGAGAAAATAGAAACGCGCATGACATCATCCTAGTTAGCTTGAGTGCTTACGGTAATATCGATGTGTGAAAGCAATATGAAGGACACCATAAAAGATCATAGGGAAAGAACCATAGTAGAAAGCAGTGTGCCCTCTTTCCAGGTGTCCAGGCACAAAAAAGGCCGCTTTAAGCGGCCTGGTCACTCGATCATTCAGCGTTGTGAAAGACCCGCTGAACATCGTCCAGATCGTTCAACATATCCAGCAACTTATCGAAGTTTTCCTGATCATCTGCCGCAACGGGCGTGGTGGTCTGAGGCACAAATTGAATCTCATCAAGATCAAATTCAATTTCGCCAAAGGTTTCAATCAACGCCTGTTTTGCTTTGTGGGACTCAGTATGAGGAGCAAATACCGTTACTTTGCCTTCATCCAACTCGATGTCGGTAACATCCACATCGGCCATCATCAACGCTTCCAGCACCGCTTCTTCGTCGTCACCGGCAAAAACCAAAATAGCCGAGTGGTCGAACATATGACTTACCGTACCCTGAGAACCAATTTTCGCTTTGGCCTTGTTAAAACAGGTACGTACATCACCAAAGGTCCGGTTGGGGTTATCCGTCAAGCACTCAACAATCACCATGGTATTGCTGGGCCCAAAGCCTTCATAACGCGCTGGAGAATAGTCTTCACCGCCACCGCCTTTCGCTTTATCCAGAGCCTTCTGAATAACGTGGCTGGGAACCTGATCTTTTTTTGCACGATCGATCATCGAGCGCAAAGCCAGATTACCATCGGGATCGACACCACCCGATTTAGCGCACACATAGATCTCACGACCATACTTACTGTAAACCTTGGCTTTCATGTTCGATGTTTTGGCCATCGACTCTTTGCGGTTTTGGAAGGCTCTGCCCATAGGAATCGTCCATCACTTCGTTCAAAAGGCGGGATTTTAACAGCTCCGGCGGTGGCAAGAAAGTCGGCTGCCGGATACCATGCCCTGCAACACGGATAATAAAGAGTCAATCCATGAACAAGGCCAACAAACAGCGTTTGGGTGTTGATCTGGGCGGAACCAAAATTGAGGTGGCTTTGCTCGACGCCCAGGGCCAGACCATCGAAAGAGAGCGCCTGCCAACCCCTCAGGGAGATTACCAAGGGACGTTGGAGACCATTCATCAACTGATCAGCAATGTGGAATCCCGACATACGCTCGACGGCCTCCCACTGGGCATCGCCACACCCGGCTCGCCATCCAGCGTGGATGGCACAATGAAGAACTGCAACAGCACCTGCCTGAATGGTCAAACACTACTCAACGATTTGAAAACAACGCTTCAACGCCCCGTTCGCTTGGCCAACGACGCAGACTGCTTTGCCCTTGCCGAGGCACACAGCGGCGCCGCCCAGGAGGCTGGCAGTGTCTTTGGCGTTATTCTTGGCACAGGTGTGGGCGGTGGATTCGTCATCAACAAACAATTGCTCCAAGGCCCCAACCATATCTGTGGCGAGTGGGGGCACAATCCCTTTTTCCTCGACGCACTGACACCCAACACGGCACTGGACATGCAAACGTTCTCAGCCTATAACACGGAACGGTCCTGTTACTGCGGAAAAACAAACTGTGTGGAAACCTGGTTGAGCGGGCCGGGCCTGAGCCAGAGCGACTGGGAATTATCGGGACAGATCCATCGACGCCCTGCCCAAGACATTGCTGTCGCCAGCCAACGTGGGGAACCCCAGGCTCAACAGGTTCTTGAACACTACACCTATATGCTGGCAGCAGCCCTGGCAACGGTGATTAATATCATCGACCCGGAAGTGATTGTGCTCGGCGGTGGGCTGTCGAAAATCGACAGCCTGTATCAACAACTGCCCAACGCACTGAGTTCCTATGTCTTCAGCGATGACATTTTGAACCGCATTGTCGCCGCTGAACAAGGGGATTCGGCGGGGGTCATTGGGGCGGCTTATCTTTGGGGCTAAGGATTCCCGGCAAAGGGGCTGATATCCATTCCCTCAATCTCACACACTGCACGTACGGTGGGGTTGGCGCTCATGCGTTTTAGATACGCCGTAAGATGCTCAAAACTCAGCGGTGAGGTCTCAATGGGTAATGACCACTCCGCCAGCATAAACAAAAAATAATCACAGGCACTCAATCGATCCCCCAACAAATAGGGATGGTGTTCCAGTTGATCGTTGATAATCGACAAAGCCTTGGCAATGCACATCTCCTGCGCCGCGATCACATTGGGAATAGTGCTCTCATCATTGGTATGCCGATGAGGGTAGTAATAGACCATCAATTCGGCTTGCAAGGTATTATTCAAAAAAGCCAACCACTGAAAAAACAATGGTCTCGAAGGATCACCCAGGAGGGGTATCAATTCGTGTTCAGGGTGTGATTCACATAAATGAACACAAATGGCCGAACTCTCAAAGATGGCCTGACCTTGATCAACCAACGTAGGAATACGCCCAGCCGGGTTCAGCCTTAAATACTCCGCTGATTGCTGCGCATTTGACTGTTTATCAACCAATAGCAACTCATAATCCAGCCCCATATGATGGAGAAGAAAGTGCGGAGCCAGACTGGCGTTATTGGGGTAATAATAGAGCTTGTACATGATAGACTCCTAGTTTGCGAAACCACGGCTACGACGCCCGAAAAGGCAGCGGACAGACTCTAGCACTTCAAAACGATGCACCACAATACATACAGTAAGGTCGGCTGACGGCTGTTTTTCGCCGACAGTTCGTACAGATGCTCACTTCGGAAAACTTTCCGTCCCGCTTACCATCTCGAAGGTCAATTTCCTCGATTTTCTTTTCGATCGTTTCCTTACTCACCCCCAAATCACCTAACAACTCGCCCAGCGCGAGAACATACAGATTGAGCCGTTCGAGCTTGTTATTCAGGTCGTCAAACTCGGTTGCAGCCTTTCTTTCTTGTTTTCTTTGCTTGGAACTCAGTTCATTGACCTGATCATTCCGTAGAAAGTCATGGTGGTTCATTTGATCTCCTCCTTTTGTGATCAAGCATTACTCAGCAATATCGATCATGCGAAAGGCGCGTTCAGTGTCGAGTTAGCCCTGACCTTCCCCCTATTCCAGTCCTTTACCCCACCCCTTATTTGGGGCGCTTGGCAACACCATGAAAATGTGTCGGGCCGCCGGGCATGGTGGGATCCATACGAAAATCGAGATCTATAATCTCCCACCCCTCGGCCCCCAGTTTATTCAAATAGTCTTCGGCCTGCTGTATCGTGCGCCCGCTTAGGAAGCCGCCTTTCTCGGCTTTTTCAGAATCAATAATTTTATATTCCCACATCAGTATCGGTTTCCTTCTCTGTGTATGGCACCCTCGCGCCCCCTGATCACAGTCAGCCCGAGGCGTCACCAGTCTACGTCGGAACTATGACGCACGCAAAAACATCACGCACCTCGGCAAAAACTCACGTTTGATGTAAACGCCATTATTGAATCCTCGCCTCGCACGCCCACACCTTATCGCATCAAGCATGGCCATAGACATACAGGTAATCATCTAATGTCAGGTAAAAATCAGGCAAAAATAAGAAGAATGTCAGGTATTTAATTTTCGACTCGCTATCTTTGACACGTCCAATACACCTACAAACAAACGCAGGATACGCTGGACTTGATCGAACTGAACACCAAGACTCAGCATCTCAAAGGAAATTCCCATGACCATCAACTTGAAAACCACGAGTTTGATCGCCACCGTGCTACTGACTAGCCTCAGCGGCATTGTTTTCGCAAGTACCAACGGGCATGCCAATGCGCCAGAAATCGAGGCTACTCCCATTCCCCTTATGTACAGTGAAATTCCCTACCTCGATAAAGCCTTTATCGATGCCACACCGGCCAACAGAAAGGACGGGATTCCCGTTGGGACCTTAGGTCTGAATGGTGGTAATAAGAAAATGATTCTCCAGTTTGCCCAGGAAATCGCCGACCACAAACACGGTTCATACGACAGTTTCCTTATCGCCCATAAAGGTAAACTCCTGTTTGAATCGTACTATAACCGGGGTCGCGTCAATCTCCCCCACTACCAGGCATCAGCGACAAAGAGCCATACCGGCTTGGTGCTCGGCCGTGCCATCCAGCTGGGCTACCTAACCATGGAGGACTTAGATAAGCCACTGCTTAGCTTTCTTAAAGATCTGGACTCAACAAAGTTTGCAGACGGTGTGGAAAACATCACTCTGAACCAAGCGCTCACTATGCAATCCGGCGTTCGCTTAAGCCGAGAGCAGAAAAAAGCGCTCAAGAAAAAACCGGCCCGGTTAAAAGGCCAAGGACTGGTTCAAGCTTGGTTCGAAAACACGACCCCTATTACGGCAGAGTCTCAGCGTTTTAAATACGGTTTTGGTCCGGAATTTGTCATGCAAGTTATTGAAGCGGTTGTTCCCGGATCGGCCAAGGACTTTATTCAAAAAGAATTTCTCGAAAAGATGGGAATCACACATTACCGCTGGCTCAACAATGGGATCACCGGACTGCCGGAATCTGGCTGGCGCTCAAGCTTGACTTCGCGTGACATGCTCAAAATAGGAACCCTGGTTATGAATAATGGGCAATGGAATGGTGAACAGCTGATTCCTGCTGCGTTTATCGATAAGGCCAGCAGCCGGCTCCTCTACACCGGCGACGATGATGTCCATTACGGTGGACAAGATGTTTCCAATCAGGGGTACGGATATTTCTGGTGGAGCGCTGACCTGAAGCTTGGTCATCAAAGCTACTACAGTGTATCCGCTCAAGGTGGTAATGGTCAGCTTATTACCTTGATCGAGGAGCTCGATCTCATCATCGTTCACACGGCCAACGATAACGATACGGCCTATCTGCAAAAAATAGCCGAGAACATTCTGCCCGCATTTGTCCAACCTTCCATCAACCCTTAGGAGGAGACGGCTACTAACAATAGGCTTTCCCAGAGGCGGCGACATTAAGCAAAACATTCATAAGCGAACGCTTCTGTGTCCAGCATTGAGTTTGCCCCACCTTGCCTCCACAGAAGCAAGGTGCGGCTGGCAAGAGACATCCGTTTCTGCGAGCTCCACTGCCCTAGTCCAGATCCCACATTTTGGCTGGTTTACGCTTTTGATTGTGTAAATCACCTCCGGCAACACGATCCCAAAAGCGACCTCCGACCTTTTGTTCGGCATCATAGGTGCTGACCAGATAGTCCTCCAGATTGCCCGTCAGTTTCTTGTTTTGCATTTCAAAGGTCCAGAGCTTAAGCCGTCCTCGATGATCTTCCGCCAAAATGCTTTTAACGAAGGCATGGGGCACGGGAATATCGATACCGTACTTTTCATCCTCATCACCGATCGTTTCTATCTTCTGATCAAAATAAAAAACTGGAGCAGTTAACACATAGGTTTCCAGAATATGCTTCTTATTGTTCAACTCTCTAACGGCCATTTCCAGTTGGCGCCAGATCTGACGATTAAAACCGGGTTTTTGGGGTGACATATTCGACAGTAAAAATGTTTCACTGTTTTGTATTTCACGCTCATCATGATTGGCGCTTGCCACCAGGTGGCCACGATCAAAACCGCTGCCTTTATAAGCCTTCAGGCCACCACGAAATCTTCTGGGAACCCGAATATCAGCACGAAAGTTATCTCGCCTCTCCACCTCCCACTCAAAATGGGCGTTTGGATTAATGATTTCCAAGACCCACTTCGCCTGTCTGAAATACCAGGAGTACCCAATCGTGAAGTACCGTCCTGTCAGTATTTCATCACACACCGGCGCACCATATCGAAGCTCACGTTGTATTTGAAATGGATCGCTCAACATTATGATTTCCCCCTCAGATTCTTGTGATCAACCATTGACCAGGCCATATCTAAACACAGCCACGACTAATGCCTATGACATTTTCAAGAACAGGGAAAAATAATGGCGCACAAAAAAACCTGCGTAGCGAACGGCGACTATTGAGCCGCCATTCGATAGACAGGTTATCCGTATTGCGTAATACGCAAACGCGTCAGGACATTAAATCTGGCATCCGTTTACTCAACTGCGCTTTTAACTCCGTGGCAGCACCGGTTAAGGCAAAACCTCTCAGCTCACCGGCCTCGTCATGAAACTCCGCTTTGACATTGATGCCCTCACCCATGATTTTCCAATGACCCGGAAGGTCTCGCGGTGGAGGACAAACAACGGTTGGGCAAGCAGGCGTTTTAATCGTGACGGGCATCACGCCGTAACGGACAAATTGCGCCCCCTCTTTGACGTGACCACTGGCCAGATTATGGGCCAACACCTTCGCACACTGACTGAGTGGTTCGATAAAATACAACAAGTGGCCATCAACCTGGGCACAATCACCCAATGCATAAACATCGGCCGCTGAACTCTGCAATTGTCGATCAACAACAATACCGCGCTCCACATTCAAACCGGCTTGTTCTGCCAATTGAATATTCGCTCGCACACCGATAGCTGAAAGGACAATGTCGCAATTTACGGTGTCACCGTTGCTCAAGCTCACTTTTAAGCCCTGCCCGTCACGGTCAATGCGTTCAGCCACTGTGTTAAAGTGATGTTTCACACCCAAGCGATTCAAGCCTTCTTGCACGGCATAAGACGCTTCCGGCGGCAACAGCGTGCCCAGCACTCTGTCCATGGCTTCCACGGCTTCGATCTCATAGCCACTGGCCGCCAAGTCATTCGCGTATTCGGAACCGATCAGACCACCCCCAATGATCAACACCTTGGCCCTCGCACCCAAACCGGCCAATGCGGTTCTGAAGCGTTGGTAGTCTATCAAATCATTTACGTGATACACCCGATCAAGAGCATTGCCTTGCATCGGTGCGTGAATACACTGTGCACCCAATGCGAGTACCAACTTGCCATAGGCCACCGTCTGCCCATTCAGGTTCAACGTTTTACCTTGAGTATCAACGGCATCTACCTGACTGAATATACGGATGTCCGCAAGCAATTCCGCCGCCATTTGTTCGGCTGTTTTGTTTTGCAGATCACCCGCCGTTTTGCCTTGACTGAATCCCGTCGATAACAGTGGTTTCGAATAGAACGCTCCATCGTCCCGGCTGATCATGATTAACGGCGTTTTCTGGTCAACCCGTCGCCACTCGCGAGCCAATTGATAGGCAGCCAAACCTGTACCAATGATCACCAGGGGTTCGCGACCGTGGTCGATCTGGTAGTTCGCCGTCTCAGCAACAGGCTTCGCGCCTGATTCGGTGGGAGCCAACTCAAGGCGCTGCATATCAAAATCTGATTTGCCAACACCACATTCCGGGCATACCCAGTCTTCAGGGATATCTTCCCAACGTGTGCCTGGGGCGATACCATCTTGTGGCCAGCCTTTGGCTTCATCGTAAATCCAACCGCATACAATACACTCCCAAACGCGAAAGCCATCGCTCTGGGATGTTGTTTCAGCGTCATTGGCCTTAGCTGCCTTATTCTCTTCTGCCGGTCCAAACATCGCCGCAGCAGAAACACTGGCGGCAGCAACACCGGCCCCCAAGATCTGGCGGCGATCGCTCATGCCGGCGAATTGATTGTGCGACTGCCCCAACGCGTCGGGATTCGCTGGATTGAACTGGCTTTTTTCTGCGCCGCAATCCGGGCAAGTCCAACCGTCATCCAACTGTGAGAACGGCGTTTGGGCAGCGACACCTTCCGCTGCCCAGCCAAGCTCCGGGTAGTACACCCAGCCGCATTCGTAACATTGTTGACACTGACTCATGCCAAACCCCCTAAATACCTGAGACCTTAAACGTAGGTTTGGATCGACCCATGAGGTGCGTCACAATTGATCAGGTCGACACGTTTGCGTTGAATATGATAACGGCCATCAATCAACACCAGGTGATAATCACAAGTTCCCGCGTAAAGCTGCTGCTGATCCCGGTAATACATGACACATTGAAAGTTGCATTTCACCTGGCAATCGCCCGTGCCCTCATCAAAATCCGTCAGCTGTACATTACCTAATACATGGGAACTGCGAATGGTAAAGTCTTTGGAATGAGAGCGTGGATTGTCAAAATGACGCAAACGAATTTCCATCAGATCACGGTCATCATAAAAGATGGAAATGTGATTCACTGGATCCTCCTGATCCGGCGTCACCGGCATCCAGTAATCACCGGTTGGGGTGAACAGATCAATCCATTCACGCAACTGCATGCGATCCAGCAAACCGGTTTCGTGATACAAAAACGCTTCAATTTTTTTAAGCCCCGGGCGTTGATACTGACTCATGATAATTCTCCCTAGGCTTTGATCTTAACGGTATCGGTATTGGTCATCAGCTGCAGCCAATACTTGTATTGATTACGGAATGGCAATTCACTGGAGCCCGTTGCTTCAATCGAGCCATCGGCCTGTGGTTCGTCATTGTCTTTCTGACGCTCCATGCTTACCCAATCGTGACCCTGACTGCGCAACCCTGACTGAACACGCTCATAAACTTCCAGATCATCCGCACCGACAATGGACGACGGTGAATTGATCAGGCGTGAATACAGCAAAGTCCGCTTTAGCATTTCATCCGGCGCACCTTTTAAGCGGAAGGTGTAGGTTTCAATATCCGTGCAGTTCACAGAAATCGGACGAACAACCCGAATCGCCTGAATGGCGCCCTTAATCGTCAAGGATGGGTAATACACTGTGTTGTGGCGTGCACAGGAAAAGATTTCCTTGGTCTTCTCCTTGCCATAACTCGTCTCCATCGCTTCGACATAGTCCGGCACAGGTGGATAGGCACTGTGAATACTGACCTTATTGCCCGAATAGCTATGACCATTGGGAAACACAACATGGGACATATCTTCAAAGAAATCGTAAGAACTGCCGAAAGGCCCAAGGATATGCACAGTTTCAGGCACTTCCTGACCTTCAGGCAATTCCTTGGCGTAGCTCTGACAAGCTTCAATAGCCGACTGGTGAGTCGCCATTGGATGCATATTGTCGTTCAGGTTTTCCACAAAGCTTTTCCAATTGCAGTCGTGGCGATAACGCAGAACACCACCCGCAATTTCCAACTCACCTTCCGGGGAGCGCTCAACCATATTGTCGATGGAGGTCAGAGAATCGCCAAAATATTCGTTCAGGTTCGGAGCATTAGCATCCAGATTGACAAATACAAAGCCGTGATAAACATCAATTTGGGCCGCTGGTCGCAAATTGTATTCCGGATCGTCTGGCGCAAAACCACTGGTTTCCAAAGTTTTGGTTGGAGGCGTTGCAAGCAACTTACCGTCAGTGGCAAATGTCCAGGCATGATACGGGCAGCGGAACGCTTTCGCACAACCTTTGCCATCGCCAACCAGTTTGGCCCCTTTGTGGGTACAGCGATTGTAAAATACCGAGATATCATCGTTGGTCCGATTCCGTACCATCAACATCGACTGGGAGCCAATATTAAAGGTTTTATAATCACCGGCATTGGGTACTTCGCTGGCGTGTCCAGCAAAAATCCAGGTGCGCCCCCAAACTCGCTCCATCTCCAGATCGAAAATTTCTTCGTCGGTATAAACCTTGCGATGCACTCTCGCAGGTTCCACTAATTTTTCAATATCTTCTACGGAATAGCTCATGGGGCAACTCCCTATCTCGCTTCACAATTAACATCATTATTTTTCGCCGCGATGCTTTTCTGTACCATCACGGCCTTTTTCTCGCCCGGCTTATAAACTCAAAGAGCCAAGGCTTGAACCACCGCAGACAAACAACGTCTGACCGGTGACAAAACTGTTTTTCTCATCGGCAAAGAAACTGACTGCCCGCGACACATCACCCGGAAAACCGGTTCGCTGCACAGGAATGCTGGCCGCCAGCTGTGTCATTTTTTCGCTGTTTTCAGGAATCACATCATGAAACATTTCGGTAGCCGCAATGGGGCCTGGAGCAACGGTGTTGACCGTAATGCCATACTGCCCCAGCTCCAATGCCCAAGTACGCGCCATCCCCATCATCCCGGACTTGGTTGCCGAATACACACTGCGCGTTTGCAAACCCAGAGCCGCTCGCGAGGTAATTAACACAATGCGACCGAAACCGGATTCTTTCATAGCGGGTAAGACCGCCTGAGTCAGGATAATGGTCGCAGCCAGATGGATGTTGCTGACGTAGTCCAACTCATCCAAGGCCACATCTTCAATCAGATTGGCTTTGATCACACCCGCGTTGTGCACAAAGCGAGTGATGTGAAAATCCTTTGCAACCTGTTCAGCAACTGCTTGGGTCGCGGCGCGATCAGTCAGATCGACTGAAACATTATGCAGACGTGACTGCCACTCGGTATTCTCAAGTTCGAGTGGACGCCGCGCCAGGTTAATAACCTGCATGCCCTGCTCCAGAAATTCCGCGCAAATACTGGCGCCGATGCCGGTGCTGCCACCGGTGACCAATACACATTCTGTTTTACTCATAGCATCACCCATTTGTTCTCAAGAGGATGTCTCTTTGACATCTATATTGCAGCGCTTTACTCAGCCCGGAATACGGGTGCTGATGCGGCATCTAACTGTAGTTTTACATTGACACGTTGGCCGCTTTGACCTTCACCATGAACATAGAGCACCGGGCCAATATCCAGTTTTACTGACAATAAAGACCAGGGAAGCTGCTCACTGAAATAGGCTTCAAAACTGTTATGCAGATCAATCCGACTGAGCACCTGTCCTTCACCTGAGCACAGCTGCCAACTCAAGGCATCGGCCAGGCAATGGCCACAAAGTTCACGCGGAGGATAAGACCACTGCTGGCAGGCTCCACAGTGTTGAAGATGCAGCTCTCCTTTTTCGGCGAAAGGTTGCAGCTGCTCACCCAAGACGGTGCGCTTGCGTGGAGGTAAAGATTGGGAAAAAGAATCGCTCATCAAACGTCTCCCTTTGCCAGAATGGTGGCAGCCGAACACAGGCCCCGATCGTAATTAATCATGCCGTAACCACTGACCATGGCATGACGCGCATTCGCGACCTGGTTTTTTTCCGCCTGGGCAAGTAATTGGCGAATGCTTTCAACCAGGCCAAGAAAGCCCGCCGCCGAACCGGCTTGACCTACGGATAGCTGCCCCCCCGAAGTATTGTGTGGCAGGCAGGCATTTGTCGTATCACCGAAACTGTGGCCATCAAACGTTAACGCCGTGTTGCGCACAAAATCTCTCGCCTCGCCTTTTTTACAGAAGCCCAAATCTTCCATTTGCATCATGGAAATCACCGGGTAATCGTCGTAGGTCTGCAATAGGTCAATATCATCTGGGCCCAGATCGGCCTGCTCATACAGTGCCGACGCATACTCTGTCCAACCCGCACGAAACTGAACCGGATCATCTCGGTGCGCATGATGCAATTCGTCTGCGGCCAGAATCATCACATAAGGCAAATTCAGGGATTGGGCACGCGCCACACTCATCATCAGGAAGCCTTCACCACCCGCACAGGGCATGACGCAGTCAAACATATGCACCGGGCCAGCTATAGGCCGAGCATTGAGATAGTCATCCATGCTCAGTGTCTTATGGCCAAGCAATGCACCAGGATAATGATTGGCGTTGTAACGCTGTGACAATGCAATACGCGCAAAGTCTTCACGCGTCGCACCGTACTGTTCCATATAGTGTTGAGTGATCAGTGCAAAGGCGGCGTTTGGCCCACCGGCGCCATAAGGATAGGAAGCATCGCGGGTAAAGGTGGAAAAATCCGCAATCAGGTCAGCAAAACTGCCCGCCTGATTGGTGTCACCACCGATGCAAGCCACAATATCCGCATCCCCCATTTGCACCGCACGTGCCGCGCGACGCATAGCAATAACCCCTGAGGCACCACCAAACGGTAACTGTTCGAGATAGCGGGGACTGATATCAAAATGCTGACAAAGACTGATCACTGAATCGGGCCCCAGAGAGAAACTGGAAATCGCCAAGCCATCAACATCGTCTTTCTTAATGCCGGCCTGCTGGATCATTTCTCCCAGACTGCGACCAATAAAATAGGCCGCACCTTTTTCGCTTTGTTTGGCATAACCCACGCTTACGGGGCACACCAGTGCTACTCCTTGGTAGCTGGCGGGTCTACTCATCGCTTACTGCCCTTCTTCAGGTGGCACAAATCAAAACAGCGTTTTTCATTGAGAATATGAGCACCCAGCTTTTTGATTTCGCCACGCTGGGGCTTATTGGATGCGGTCGTTGGCAGTTCATCAACAAAGGCGATGTAGCCCGGCAGCTTGTAATACACCAAGCGTTCACGGGCCGCTTCAATGATACGTTCAGCATTGGCCTCGCTGTTCGCCACGCCGTCTTCCAGAATGATCAACGCCATCACTTCATCACCCCGAATCTCATCCGGTACTGCACATACCGCCAACTGGTCAATCTTCGGGTCCTGACTGAGCGCAGCTTCAACTTCCAATGCGGAAATGTTTTCACCACTGCGACGAATGACGTTTTTGCGACGATCGACAAAGTGGAAGCTACCGTCTTCGCTCTGGCGCACCACATCGCCGGTATGCAGATAGCCGCCTTCCCAGGCTTCTGCAGTGGCTTCAGGGTTTTTATAGTAACCGGAGAAGAATCCCTTGCGCGGATTATCGCCCTTCGCCCGAACCAATAACTCACCAGGTTCACCGAAAGCCACTTCCCGGCCCTCTTCATCGATCAGTTTCACTTCCACATCATCGGGTAACTGACCAAAGCAACAGGTGCCAACGTGTCGAGGCTCGGCTGCCGCGGTAATGCATCCGCCAGCTCCCGATTCGCTCATTGCCCAACTTTCAATCAGGGGAAAACCAAAACGATCCTCGAAGGTTTTGTGATGCGCAGGATTCACACCAGCACCAAATCCAAACTTCACCGAAATTTGAGATTCCCACTCCCCCGCTTCAATGTTGAGCAAGATGGCCGGTAACACACCCAGATAATGCACGATGCTGGCACGGCTCTCGGCCACCGATTGCCACCAGCTACGGGGGTGAAAACGATCCAATTGAATTAAACAACCGCCGCTCATCACCATACCCATGGTGGATACCGCCATTGCATTCATGTGAACCAGCGGCAAAGGGGTCAACAGACGTTCCTGACCCGGCGTCAGCTGGATATGGCCACCAACGGTCTGATACCAACGACCAAATTCAAGAAAGTACTCATTGCTTAAAATGCAGCCTTTGGGCTTGCCGGTACTGCCGGAGGTATACAGCAAGGCGCATTCGCTTTGCTCATCACCCTCTTGTTCGCTCGCACGCTCCGGCGCCGCAACAAGACTGAGTACATCATGAGCGCTTGCGATGGCCAGCGGCCGATCATTCAGGGCAGCAGCCGCTTTCATCTGATCAATGCGTTCGGGCAATGCCACTGCCAGGCAGGATTCACTGTTCGCAAGCAGGTAAGCAATTTCTTCGTCCTGCATATCGCCATTGATCGGCACCACGGAAACCCCGAGAGCATTCAGCGCAAACCAGTGCACAAAGAAATCCGGTCTATTTCCCAGCAGCAGAGCCACTCGGTGCCCAACACCATACCCGGCTTCAGCATAAGCCTGATGCCAGGGGGCAACCTTCGCGTCCATCTCTGCATAACTCAGGGTGATGGCTTCGGGGTGATAAGCCTTGGCGGCACTGGCGGGAATATGCAAAAACTCGCAGCCTGAATACTGCTCAACACTGGCCTGCCATTGCTTATATACGCTTGTCATGTGCATTCCTACTGACATTCTTATCAATCTACTCGGTTCAGCCCTCGGGGCCATTGAATACAATATTATTGTTCTTTTTAAAGGCGCTGGGTGCGCCTTGGGCAAACGGAACGATTCCACTGGAAACTCGACGTCAACAGCGTGGATTCGACCACCTTCATTAAAAGACACCATAACTCAATTAAATATGAAATGGAATATATTTATATGTAAATATTTATCATAAAGAAGCCCTTCATTATCACCAATGATGAAACCTGAGCCACGGGCCCATCGGCATACCCAGCAAGACCTCCAATCCAATTAATCTACCATTAATGTATCGCTTTTATAGTCGCTCTGGCTTAAAGTCGTGCAATCTCTTTGCCGCCCGAAGGTCAGCCTCATTCGGGTAAAGCGGGCTTTCAAACGGCAAGAAGGATACGATCATTTTAACCCCTGAACGAAACAGCATGCTCAAGCAGATCCGCAACAGGCTTTCCCCCTTCATTTTCTCCCTGTGTCTACTGGTGACCCTCGCGGCCGCGCCAGGGCTCAGCCTCGCCCAAGCCGATAAAAAGCAGAAACCTCAGCAAGAGCAGCGCGACGAATCCGACAAAAAGTCTAAAAAAGGCAAACGCAAAAAGAAAACCCAATCTGACAATACCATTTGGCTGGAAGAAAAACTCAACCCCGGCACCCAATGGCTGGAAAAAGCCGTCAAACCCCTGACCCGCTGGATTGAAGATCAAGTACAACTGGCCCCCAAAGAACACAAAGGACGAGCGTCTAATAGACAAGAGCGCCCACAGAACAACAAGCCAAGGCCCGGTAATAATCTAACGCCCAACAATCCCGGAACACGGTTAAGTGAAGCGGACATACGACGCCTGCTCGCCCAACGCTACTCCGCCAATATTTTGCACATTAAAGCACTGGGCCAAGGTCAGCAAAAACGTTATCGGGTGAAATTGATCAACCAGGAAGGGGTCATTCAAATTCTTTATTTGAGCGCCATCAATGGCGAGGAGATTCCCCGCTAGGGATAAAAACACTATGCAAATTTTAATTGTTGAAGACGATCAAGAGTTACAGGGCCAACTGGCCAGACAACTCAGCAACAGCGGTTTTCAAGTTCAGGTCGCCAACGACGGGGCCCAGGGCCTCTACTTTGCCAAGGAGTTTCCGATCGATCTGGCGATTGTTGATTTGGGTCTGCCACGCATGGATGGCATGAGCCTGATTGAGCGTTTACGTGAAGAGGAGCTGAGTTTTCCAATATTGATTTTAACCGCGCGCTCTAACTGGAAAACCAAAGTA
Organism: Pseudoteredinibacter isoporae; assembly: GCF_040372805.1. GTDB lineage: Bacteria > Pseudomonadota > Gammaproteobacteria > Pseudomonadales > Cellvibrionaceae > Pseudoteredinibacter > Pseudoteredinibacter isoporae_A. The sequence goes on along the minus strand of NZ_BAABWJ010000002.1, from coordinate 225,870 downwards.
CAAGGCCTGGATGCCGGTGCCGACGATTACCTCACCAAACCCTTCGAGCCCGAAGAACTGCAAGCTCGCATCAATGCCCTGCTGCGCCGATCCACCGGCGTTAATCGCAAACGTTTAAGCAATGGTCCCTTTCAACTGGACATCACAGCCAACGCCTTTTTTATTAATGACGATGAAATGGAGTTGACGAGCTTTGAATACCGCCTAATGGAACACTTTATGCTGAACCCGGGTAAGGTCGCCACCAAACCCCTGCTGCTGGAGCGTTTGTACGACGACCCAGTGGATGAAAATACCAGTAATGTTTTGGAAGTGATCATTGCCCGCCTGCGTAAAAAGCTCGACCCGTCCGGTGACTTAAAACCCATCGAGACACTTCGTGGTCGAGGATACCGCTTTAAGCAACTGGCCAACTGACCATGTCCATTGCCCAACGCCTATTTGTAATCAGCTTTCTGATCCTGGGTTTTATCGCCCTGGCGGTGGCTATTGGCCTGGGCAAGGCATACAGCTTAAATGTTGAAACCCTGATCCGCGAACGTTTGAAACTCATCAATTACAGCTTGCTAAGTCAGGCCGACAACTTCAATGGTGAAATTTATTTGCCTCACACCGTCAATGATGAACGTTTTAACTTTGAAGACTCTCCTCTGCTGGCCCAGGTATACGATGATCAGGGGCGCCTCGCCTGGCGCAGCGTATCCGCTACCACACATCAGCTCAGTTTGCCTCAACCCGAGGCTGGTCAATGGCTGTTTGGTTTAGCCGTGGATGAGCAAGGCCAGAACTACTACAGCCTGAGCTATAACACCAGCTGGCCTGATGAATTTGGCCGCCACAGCCGCTTCGTCTTCAGCGTGCTCGAAAAAGCCGACGGCTATCAGGAACGCCAACATAATGTTTACTGGCTGATTGCCCTCGCCACAGGGCTGGTGCTGCTTGCCCTCCTGCTGCTGCAATGGTTGATTGTTCGACTCAGTTTAAAGCCCTTGCAAAAACTCAGCCGCGACATTCAAGACTTGAACCATGGAGAACAGGAAAAACTCGCTTCAAACTATTCCAAGGACCTCAACCCGATGGCACTGGATCTTAATTTGATGATTGAGAACGAGCGCCGACAACGACAACGTTATCACGATCGTATGGCGGATCTGTCTCACAGTCTGAAAACACCGCTATCGGTATTACGGGGTTTAAGCCACGAGGCCGAAGAAGATTTGATCGACCAAAAACAACTCAGCTTGAACATGAATAAACAATTGCGCCGGATGCGTGACATTGTCGACTACCAGCTTCAACGCGCCGTGACTGGCAATCAACAGGCAAGCTTTGTTGCAGTCTCCGTCGAGCAAGAAGTCAGTGCCATTATTAAAGCCCTGCAGAAAGTGTATCTGGACAAAGCCATTCAATGCGAGATCAAGATCGATACCGACTTGTCGGTTTACGCCGATGAGCAAGACATGACCGAAGTGTTTGGCAATCTTTGCGACAACGCATTTAAATATGGCAACAGCCGGGTTGCGGTAGAGGCCTGGCAGGATAAACAGGCTTGGTATTTCAGTGTCAGTGACGACGGCCCCGGTATTCCAGAAGACGAGCAAGACAGTATTTTTGAACGTGGCGTCCGCTTGGATAGCCAAGCCGAAGGTCAGGGCTTTGGATTGGCCCTGGTACGAGAAATTCTCGCTTCCTATCAAGCCGAACTCAAGATATCAAACAGCCAGTGGCAAGGTGCCCGGCTGCAACTCCGATTCCCCAAAAATAATAGTCGTACCCCGTAATTATGGAGATTAAGTATGGATAGCAAGATCTGGCAGAGAACACTGACGGTGTTCGCTTTGCTTGCCCTTTGTGCCTGCACCAGTGTCACTATTCGCCCAAATGGTGGCGAGAAGCTGCACTCGGAACCCGATTACATTGACAGCAAACCGTTTTATCTGGCGGGTCTGATTGGTGAGCACACAGTGGATGTCAATGAAGTCTGCGAAGGTGCTGAAATCGAACAGATGCAAACACTTATCTCCAGTAACGACTATGTATTGAGCTTGCTGACTCTGTTTATCTATTCCCCTAGAACTGCCAAGGTATGGTGCCGCTATGAAGAAGCTTAGTTGTTATGCTCTTGTCCTGAGTGGCCTGCTGGCGATCTCAGGCTGTAGCCGCATTCACTTTGTGCAATATGAGCAAGAAAACAATCAACAGAAAGAAACTCGCTGGCATCACACCACACTGAATGGCCTGGTGGAGTTAAGCCCTCCTCTGAATCTTTCAGAAGTTTGCCGCGGTAAAGCCTGGAATCATGTCACCACAGAAACCACGTTTGGTAATTGGGCCGCCAGCTTACTAAACCCGACCGTTCCCTATCTGGTTTTGTACTCACCTCGAACCAATCAGGTACAGTGTTATCAAGTGCCAATTAAAAGTGAAACGGATAAAGGCGTATAGTTTTTCTGGTTAATGTTTCATTCAGAAAAAATTAATTTTGGGTTTAGCTAAGCCTCGTAAAGTACCTCACATAAACAAACACAAGACCAACAGTGAGGACTGTATGAAAAATGTAACTAAATTTGGAACCATCGCCACGTGCTTATTGTTAGCTGGAAACCTAGAGGCAAACGACGCAGTCGATCCAGGTCAGGCCGACAACACTTGGGTTGTTGGCATCGCCGCTGGCGCAATCAACAACCCCTATGCCGGTGAAGATAACGAAGGCATTATTATCCCGCGTGTTCGCTACAATGGCGATCGCTTTTTCTTCAATGAAAAAGGACTTGGCCTGAATCTGTTTACACAAGGCAGTTTGAGTGGCGGTCTGATTCTGAGCGGCGACGCATCATTTCTGAGTGACGACAAAGATTATCGTGGCAACGCTAAACTGGCTGGCTTGCGCGAACGCGACCATGCTCTGGAAGGCGGCTTCTACATCAACCATACAACCGACATGGGGCGCTTGCGTTTCAGCGCAGTCAGCGACATTTCCAACGAGCACAAGGGCCATACCGTCGGCCTGGAATACATTGCCGACCTGGAATTCGGTGCCTGGAATATTAATCCCTATGCCGGCGTTGAATGGATGAGTGACGATAAAGTGGATCACCACTTTGGTGTTCGCAGTAATGAAGTCACTGCAACCCGTGCCTTGTACAAGGCAGATGACAGCGTGAACTTTAACGCTGGCGTGCGCGGTCGCTACAGTTTCACCAAACACTGGGACTTCACTTTTAATACGGGCTATGGACGCCTGGGCAGTGGCATCACCGACAGCCCGATTGTGGAAGATAAAAACATCTACTACGGCACCCTCGGTGTGAATTACAACTTCTAAGATTCTTCCTGGTACGGAGCGCCCCCTCCCCGGCGCTCCGTATTCATTCCGCTCCCGGCGTTGACCGTCTTTTCTTTCGATGCCATTTTCCTTGAAGTCTTTACTCCAATTTCTGTCAACTTAATTTTCTTGGCTTGAACCCAGTTCAGCCATTGCTCGACCCACCGCCCGAATTCAGAGATAATCCGTGTTTATCGCGCCCATTAAAATAATAAAGCATGGCAAGACATCTGGAGCCCCCAATGGATCGACGTCACTTTCTGATAGGATCGGCCGCAGGCCTGCTAAGCGCTCACCCACTTATGAGTGCTGTCGCAAAATCAAACCAAACATGGTCAGCGAACCCTGCCCCCATTCCTGCCAAGATTCAAGAAATATACCCCACCGTGCACAAGGGGCGACTTTATGTCGCAGGTGGCATCGCCAATAAATTCGGCGTGCCCTATTTCAGCGATGCCTGCTACAGCTTTAACCCCGACAGCAATCAGTGGCGCGAAGAGGCCGAGCTGCCGAAAGCCATGCATCACGCTACCTTGGTAAGCAATGGCGAAAGGCTGTTTTTACTGGGAGGTTTCCACGGTGGCTACAGCCACATATGGCGTATGCAGGATGCGGTTTACGAACTGCTCGAGGATGGCTGGAAGCAGATTGATTCCCTTCCAAAGCCCTTAGCCGAAGGGGTGCTTGCATGCGCACCGGATGGCGCAATTCATTGGGTTACCGGTCAAAGTCCTCTCGGCGACGCCAACAATAGCCGCAGTGACCACCGGGAAGTAACCGACCATTATCGCTGGCTACCTGACAGCCAAGAGTGGCAAACACTGCCACCGATACCGACGCCACGTAACAGTGCCACGGGTGGCTGGCTGGGCGAACAACTGATTGTGAGCGGCGGCCGAACTTCCGAGGGAAATCTATCCAATACCGAGATTTATGATTTGGGTACGGGCCAGTGGCGCGAGGCAGCTCCACTGCCGTTACCGCAAGCCGGCAGCGCCAGTGTGGTCGTTGATGACGGACTCATTGTTTTTGGCGGAGAAATCTTTATCCCACAGGCGAAAGTATTCAAAGAGGTCTGGCGTTACTCACTCAGCCAGGACAGCTGGACAAGCCTGCCTGATATGTTGACGCCGCGGCACGGCCTGGGTGCGGGACGCTTTGGAAAAGATATCTATGTCATTGGTGGCGCCACAGGACCCAGTGGCAATGGAACAAGCAATACGAATGAGCGTTTCACACTCTAAAATCGCGCAACAAAAAACGGTTAAACAAAACTTGCCCAGGATTTAAGTATCTTGAGCAAGTTCTACCAGGCGCTTATCCAACTTTTCCATAATCCGAAATAGATCCCGATATTCCGCCACATCCAGAGATTGCAACAACTCCGCTTCCCAACTCAACGCCGAGGGCACAATCGTGTGGTACAGCTGCTGCCCTTCTTCGGTGAGTGAAAGGTAGTAAACCCGATTGTCTTGCTGATCTTTATTTTTGAGCAACAGACCTTTGTCTTCCAACTGCTTGACACCACGGGAAACTTTGGATTTATCCATCATGGTAATTTCACCAATCACCTTGGAACTTAAGCCCGGCTGCTCACCCAGGCGAGCCAGAATTCGCCACTCGGGAATGGTCAGACCGTAATCGCGATCGTACACCCAGGAATACGCATCACTGACACGCTTTGCCAGGTTCACCAAACGAAAAGGTAAAAACTGATTCAGGATTAAGCTGGGCTGCTGATTCAGTTGAGCTTCCTGCTCCATTGATTCAGATTTGCGCGGCTCCTGATCCTGCTGATCGTTAGCTTCCGGGGGACTCATCTGGCTTCCTATCTTAATTCACATGCACCAAAGCGTTTCCGTTTAACGCTTTGATACTCCAGACCTGCGCTCACTTCCAACACCGCAAGCCTGATTGAAGTTATATTACTGGTGCTTGCCGACTTCCCAGTCCGTATCCTGCAATGCACGTTCTGCGACCTGTTTGGGCAAGGTTTCCAGTTCGGTGGACATAGTATCATTCCAGCGATTTAAAAAGCCAAATAATGCGACAGAGGCAACGATCTCCACCACCTGCCCCTCATCGAAGTGCTTCGCCAATTCCGCAAAGTCTTCTTCTGAGGCGTCGTTTGGCAACAAAGAGGATTTGTAAGCAAGACGTAACGCCGCTCGCTCTGCCTCACTAAACAACTCACTGCTTTCAAATTCCCACACAGCGGCAATTTTCTTATCAGACGCTTTATAAATAGATGACAGATTCGCCATATGGCTCTGGCAGTACCGACAACCTGAGGCCTGACTGGAAATCAGTGAAACCAGCATCTTTAACTCTTCACTGACCGTGCCCTCGTACAAAACTGCCTGGTTCAAAGCACCAAAACGCTTCGCAATGTTTGGGCGTCGCGCCATCGTACGAATGCTATTGGGCATAAAACCACGGGTATTCTCATAATGTTGATAAAGCGCTTGCAGCTCATCATCCATTTCTTCTCGATCTAGGGGGCGCAAATGGGCCATAATTTACCTCCAAAGCTGCGAACAAGGCACGTTCGCGGTCTGTACGTTATTGTTGGTTTCAATCGATCTTCTTTTGGCAAATGATCTCAATTGAGATCATTTTTAGACTAACACCAATACCCGCCTTATCCAAGTTATTATGCTTGCAGGGCCTCAAAATAAACATAAGCTACTGATAATATGGAATTATTTACTTACTCAGGCAATTGCCACTGCGGTCGAGTGCACTTTGAAGTCGATAGTATCGACGCTCCAGAAGTTGAAGATTGCAACTGTTCTATATGCAAAAAAACCGGATTTCTGCATTTGATCGTCCCCAAGGCTCGCTTCCGTTTGCTGAAGGGCGAAGACGATTTAAGCTGCTACACGTTCAATACCGCTGTTGCAAAACACTACTTTTGTAAACACTGCGGCATCAAACCTTTCTATATTCCCAGATCCAACCCCGATGGCGTGGATGTGAATGTCCGCTGCCTGGACACCCCTCCTGAACATATGCGTGTCGTGGCTTTTGATGGCCAAAATTGGGAAGACAATGCCGCCAGTTTGCAGCATAAAAGTAAAGCCGAGTGAATGGAATGATTGAAGAACGCTCACACATGACAAATCTGATTTTCGAATTGGAGCACGATACCTTGAATTTTAAGTTATTGCGCTCGGACTCCGGTCAGGAACAACTGTCCGTCAATGGTGAACATTTACAGGGCGAACGCCCTTTGCAAAGTCGGGCAGAATATCAAATTGGCCACCCGGAGCTGGGCAACCTCATGGTGCGCTATCAGATCTTTCCCGGTCAGAATATCTGTAAGTATTTTTTGTTTCGCGAAGACGAACTCCTGCTCGATGGTGAGCAAAAGCTGCCCGAGTATATCGTCGAGTCGGTTGAAGAGCAGACCGAGCAAAGCCGTGGGCATACCATTGGACTCATTGGCCTCGCCTTTAAATTGTTTAAGAGCGCAAAGGCCATCAAAGTTTTGCTGGCCGGCTCAGCATTGGCTGGCTGGAGCATTATGTTCAGCTGGCAGTTTGCACTCGTGTTGATTGCCGTCATCTGCTTCCATGAATACGGTCACCTCTGGGCCATGAAACGCAGCGGCATGAAAACAAAAGGAATGTACCTGATTCCCTTTGTGGGAGGTGTTGCCGTCGGAGACAAAGCCAGCAGCCATTGGCAGCAAGTGTTTATCGCAATGATGGGGCCCTGCTTTGGCCTACTGATGAGCGTTGTGTTTTATCTCGCCTACCTCATTACTGAAAATCACTTTATTGGTCTGGTGGCGTCTATCAGTGCTTTGATCAATATCTTTAACCTGCTGCCGGTATTGCCTCTCGACGGCGGGCAAGTAGTGAAGGCGATGGTCTTTTCGGGGCGTTCTTACCTACCCTATCTCGGGCTAATGATCATTTCGGCGGCCATGTTTGCCCTGAGCTTGCAGCTGGGCCTTGCCCTGCTCGGATTCTTTGTGGTCATTGGCGCCTTGGATTTGGTTTTTAGCTGGAAAGAATTCAAACACCAAACCGTCACGCCGATGGACCGCTACGGGGTCGTATTTTCCCTCGTCTGGTATCTGCTCACGGTTGGCGCATTCATTTTTATTATTCTGAGCATAGCCGGATCGGGTTTACCCGGTTCGGAAATCGCCACCACGATTCTGAATTCCTAAGGCCACTGCAACACTATGTTTTCTCGCGCGACATCTTCCCAATCCCGGCCTCCTGGCACGATGTTTCATCGTGCCCTGTGTTTGTATTTCCTGGTTTGTGCGGTGATTGCTGTGTTCATTCTGGCTAACGCAGGCTCAGAAACCCCCATCATCGAACGTCTTATCTACACATTCCTGTATCCGCTCAGTGGTTCAATCGCCGCTTTTTATTTTTGGCACCGGAAGGTTGCGGGTTATCTGTTCGGCTTGCTGCCTTGCCTGAGCATGGTCATTCGGCCTATCGGCGAATGGGCTTGGATCAGCTTGCCACCCCCTATTTCCCTGGGTTTTCCCATGGGGGATGTTGCGGCGGGACGCGGGTTTATTTTTGATATTTGGGCGGCATTACTCTCCATTCGATTCATCTATGGCCTGTATTCAAACGTCACCAAGCAAGCTGCCCCAGAATCTCCGGATTGAAATCTCAGTAAGACTCTGCCTCATGAATACCCCACAAAAAAGGCTCCCGAAGGAGCCTTGTTACCTATCACTTTGCGGCGTTTACCGAGCCCGTCGCGGCTATCACTTAGTGGCTGTGTTCCTGCACAAAGTTTTGCACCAAACCAATGTCATTGGCTAAGACTTCATAGCGCTCTTCACGACCAAAGAGGTCATTCATATGGTGAGGCAGTGGCGGCTGCATACCTGTGATGGCTTTCTCGACCGCTTCCGGGAATTTCGCTGGATGCGCAGTTGCCAAGCAAACCATGGGAATATCCTGACGACGGCGCTCGCTGCGGGCAGCTGCCAACCCAATCGCGGTATGCGGGTCCAGTAAGTACTCCGTGCTGTCATACACACTGGCGATGGTTTCAATCATGCCATCGTCGTCCAAGCGATAACTGCTGAACAATTCAGAAGCTTTATTCAGGGCATCGTCGCTCAAGCTCATAGAACCCGATTTGAAATCGTCCATTAACTGTTGAATGGCGGCACCATCACGACCATACAAATCAAACAACAAACGCTCAAAGTTGCTGGATACCATAATATCCATACTTGGGGACAAGGTGTGTTCCAGCTCTTTTTTGCTGTGATCGTTATTGGACAAGCAACGATGCAAAATGTCATTACTGTTCGTAGCCACGATCAACTGATCAACAGGCAAGCCCATTTTGCTCGCCAGATAACCCGCAAAAATATCACCAAAGTTGCCGGTCGGTACCGAGAAAGCGACGGCTTTATGAGGCGCACCCAACGCCAGGCCAGCGTAAAAGTAGTAAACGATCTGGGCCATAATCCGCGCCCAGTTAATGCTGTTCACCGCGACTAATTGACGGCCTTCGGGCAAAAAGCTCTGATCCGCAAAACTGGCTTTTACCATGTTCTGACAATCATCAAAGTTACCTTCAAGCGCAATATTGTAAACATTGTCTGACAGTACTGTGGTCATTTGACGGCGCTGAACTTCAGACACACGCTGATACGGGTGCAAAATAAAAATATCGATGTGCTCGCAGCGACGACACCCCTCAATCGCAGCGGATCCGGTATCACCGGACGTAGCGCCCATCACCACTACTTTTTGCTGGCGCTTATTCAACACATAATCGAGCAGCTGCCCCAAAAATTGCAGCGCAAAATCTTTAAAGGCCAAGGTTGGACCTTGAAACAATTCCAGCACCCATTCGTTGTGGGCGGTTTGTACCATAGGGGCAATCGCCTCATGACGGAAACTGCTGTAAGCGCGATCAATGATGCCCTTCAGGTCATCTGAGGGAATGTCTCCAGCCACAAAGGGCTCAATAATTTTGAACGCCAGCGCCTGATAGCTGAGGCCAGCCCAACTGGCAATTTCCTCTTTGGAAAAGCTGGGGAGTGATTCGGGAACGTACAAACCGCCGTCACTGGCCAGGCCAGTTAAGATGGCTTCTTCAAAGCTAAGCGCCGGCGCCTGCCCACGCGTACTGATGTATTTCACGGGATGTTTCCTATCGTGATACGAGCAACCGCGGCTGCTCTTATATTGCTATTGGCGCTCCCTCGGGGAGCCTAATGTAATAATTATGACCGCAAGTTTAACGGATTTAAGGGGCGGGACAAAGCCGAGGGAGATGCACCGAAGAAGCTTCTCCCCCCGAGCTCGATCAAACCAGAGAGGGATTAGCCCAAGGTTTCCATACGGATACGGCTCACTTTGCCGGAAATGCTGTCCAAAGCTTCAATCTGCTCCATAGCCGATTTCATGTCCGCTTCCAGCACACTGTTGGTCAACAGAGCCACATCGACATGATCCTGGGATTCCGATTCACGCTCTTTCTGAACCAACGCTTCGATACTGGCGCCGGCATTACTCAGAATCTGGGTAATCTGATTCATCACACCGGGCTTATCCAGTGCCGACATGCGCAGATAATACGCGGTTTCGACGGCATCAATTGGCAGAATGACGTGATCCTGTAAATATTCAGGGGCAAAACCCAGCGCCGGAACCGTAGCCGCATCATTCGCGACAGCACGCGCTACGTCCACGATATCCGCGATCACCGCTGACGCCGTAGGTTCGGCACCGGCACCAGCACCGTAGTACAGAGTTGGGCCAACCGCTTCGCCCTGTACCAATACCGAGTTCATAACGCCATCGACATTGGCAATCAATCGCTTATGGGGAATCAGGGTTGGGTGTACACGCAGCTCGATGCCTTCTTCACGACGGCGAGCAATGCCCAAATGCTTAATGCGATAGCCCAGCTCTTCAGCGTACTTCACATCAACAGGCTGAACGGTACTGATACCTTCACAGAACACTTTGTCATACTGCAATGGCATGGCGAACGCTAACGATGCCAGAATAACCAATTTATGGGCAGCATCGATGCCTTCCACATCAAAGGTCGGATCCGCTTCGGCGTAACCCAGCTCCTGGGCTTCCTTCAGCACGTCTGCAAAGTCACGACCTTTATCGCGCATCTCAGTCAGAATAAAGTTTCCGGTACCGTTAATAATGCCCGCCAGCCATTCAATATGATTCGCCGACAAGCCTTCGCGCATGGCTTTAATGATCGGAATTCCGCCGGCAACCGCGGCTTCGTAGGCGATGCAAACCCCTTGCTCCTGAGCTTTGGCAAACAGTTCATTGCCGAACTCAGCGATCAATGCCTTATTGGCAGTCACCACATGCTTTTTATTGGCAATGGCTTTTTCAACCAGCTCTTTTGCAACGGTAGTACCACCAATTAATTCAACAACGATATCCACTTCGGGGTCATCGACTACCGCAAAGATATCGCGACTCACAGAGTAGTCAGAGGTGTCACAGGCAGGATTATCCCGGCGGGCGCCAATATGGCTTAATTCAATCGGGGTGCTGGCTCGCGCACTGATCTCATTCAAATTGCGCTGTAGAACATTAAAGGTGCCACTGCCAACAGTGCCCAGGCCACAGAGTCCAACTTTTACCGGTTTCAAAATGGTTTCCTCGCTGATTGCTTAGGGTTTGCCCGAAGGCGTATTGCACAACGCTCTTGAGTGGCGTTTGGGGCAAAAGATGAGAACAATACTTGCCCATCCAAAGGCTGTCAAACCACATAGGACGCGGTTTGCAAACACTCTTTAAAAGGCGGGGTAATTCGTTAATAGATGGCCCAAATCAGCAGGCAAGAAGGGAAAGGCTCTTCGATCGAAGCCGAAGAGCCCTCAAACGATTAGATATTCAACAGTGCGGCCAACTCTTCTGCGCTGCGGTAACCCGCTATCTTAGTGCCGTCCTGCAGGAAGATACCCGGCGTTCCACGCAGACCAAAGGCGCGCACCAGCTTCAAATGCTCCTGAATTGGATGCTCAGCGCAGATGTCACGCTCCATACCGCCACCATTTTTCAACTCAGTAAGCGCTTTGCCACGGTCGTCTGCACAGAAAGCGCGAGCCAGTTTGTCAGCAGATGCACCAACCGGACCGGAACGTGGGAATGCCAGGTAACGCACTTCGATACCCATCTCATTCATTTGCGGCACCTGGCGATGCAACTTCACACAAAAACCGCAATCCACATCGGTGAACACAAAGATCTGGCCTTTTTTCTCACCCTTGGCCGGGTAGACAATCAGCTCATCTTCCGGAATTTTATTCAAAGTGGTTTTGGCAATACGCTGAATTTCTTCTTCCAGGCGGCGCTCTACCGGGTCCATCCAAGCAACAAAGCTGCCGTTCTCAGGAACAATCGCCTGCCCCTGCTCATTAATGATGAACGTCCCTTCAGCGTTAATGAAGACCTTCGGCCCCTGTTCAACTTGAACGCTGTAAAGACCTTCCGCCGGAGTGCGGCTGATGTGCTGAATCGCGAAGCCAGGTACCGATTTGCTCATGTTCTCGGTAATTTTGGCCTTAATTTTCTCGTCGACGGCCATCAATTCTGCAGATTGCCCCTGGGCACCCATTGCCAAGCCAAACCCCATGGCGGCCATCAAGGCGAATGTACCGGCTTTTTTGATCGAAGATTTCATCAAGCTCACTGTGTTACTCACTTTTCACTGTTATTCCTGATATACCGCCACTTTCAATGATCAATAATCAAACAGCGGTATCTGACTGAATTCCTTAAACGCCTGGCATTATACCTAGCCTAGTCTCACAAATCCCTCACATAAGACTAAAGTTAGCGGGCTCGCGGACCATTATGTGCGTCTGCTTCTACCCAGTTAACGCACAGCGGTCCTCTATGATTGCGCATTCGCGGTTCTTTTACAGCCGGCGCTTACGCTCTGGGGTGGTGTTGCTCATGCAGCGCCTTCATGCGCTCCTTGGCAATATGAGTGTAAATTTGAGTGGTCGACAGATCACTGTGTCCCAGTAGCAGCTGCACAACTCTCAAGTCGGCGCCATTGTTTAATAAATGGGTAGCAAAGGCGTGGCGCAAGGTATGCGGGGACAGTGGTTTGTCGATGCAGGCCACCTTGGCCCAGTGTTTAATACGATGCCAAAACGTCTGACGGGTCATTTGCTGGCCACGATTGCTGGGAAACAACACATCGCTAGGCCCTTTCAGCAATAATCCGCGGCCATTGGCGATGTAGCGTTGAATCCAGTGAATCGCCGCATCGCCCATTGGTACCAATCGTTCCTTGCTGCCTTTGCCGAACACCCGAATCACGCCCTGACGCAAATTCACCTGACTTTCACTTAAGCCCACCAATTCACTCACGCGCAGACCACAGGCATAGAGCAACTCAAGCATCGCGCGGTCACGCAAGCCAACAGCATCGTCCACATCCGGTGCGGCGAGGAGATAATCCACGTCTTCTTCGCTGAGGGATTTTGGTAAACCTTTGGGAAGCTTGGGGTTTTCAATTAAGGCAATCGGGTTTTCTGACACACGATTTTCACGTTGTTGAAGATTATAGAAGCCCCGTAAGCAGGACATAAACCGCGCGGTCGACCGTGCACTCAATCCCTGTTCAAGCCGCCAGGCCAAATGCCCTTGCACCCATTCGGGTGTCGCTTTCAACAAACTGTCAGTGGACTTTTCCGTGTGTAACCACAAGGCAAAACTCAATAAATCCCGACGATAGGAACTTAAACTGTTTTCGCTAAGCCCTTTTTCCATCCATAAAGTATCAAGGTACAGCTCCACTTCCTGTTGCATTATTGTCGGCAACTGACTCGCATCAATTCGGCTGCCGTTTGTTCTGCTGCTTGTTGTGCCTGGCATAAAGACCTTTTGCGATGGCGTTCTGAATTGTTGCATAACCCGAAAGAGTTATCCCAAAGAGTACGAGTCTACTCAATAATTCTCAACCTCGGCTTAACAGAAACAATTATTTTCCCAACTTGCGAGCACAATCACTTGAGCGCATAATTTTCCCATTATTTTGCGATGCGGCGCTTGCCCCGCCGATCCCCTGAACAATGAGACAAACATTATGGCCGTTGCCCTTAGCGTAAACCTGAACAAAATTGCCCTGTTGCGAAATTCCCGCGAAGGGAATTATCCCGACCCGGTCGAATTCGGAAAAATCTGTCTGGCAAATGGTGCCGACGGCCTCACTGTCCACCCTCGCCCCGATCAACGCCACATTCGCCCGGACGACGTGGCACGTCTGAGTGAACTGGTCAGGGATATTGACGACATTGAATTCAATATCGAAGGCAATCCCTTTGCCGAAGACCTCGGTGATTACCCGGGCTTTATTGCTTTGGTAGAACAACACAAACCCGATCAATGTACCCTGGTACCCGACAGCAATGAACAACTCACCTCCGATCATGGCTTCGACTTACGCCAGAGCGGCGACAAACTCGCACCATTGATCGCTAAACTGAAAAGCCAGGACATCCGCGTCAGCCTCTTTATGGACCCGGACGTTGAGCAAATCAAATTAGCCAAACAGGTGGGAGCTGACCGAATTGAGCTGTACACCGGCCCCTATGCTTGGGCTTTTAAACAACAACGTCCTGAGTTGGAGGACATTTTCCAAGCCCATTGTCGGGCTGCCGAAACGGCTCAGGAAATCGGTCTTGGCATTAATGCCGGCCACGATCTCAATCTGCAAAACCTCGCCAAATACTGCACCGTGCCCGGTCTGCAGGAGGTATCTATCGGTCACGGCTTGACCGTGGAGTCGCTGACTCACGGTATGGCGCAGGTTGTTTCCCGCTATCGGGATATCTGTCAGGGGGAAGCCAAATAAGCTGACCCCGTTATCCAGCACGCGCTTGCTGATCGGCGAGCGCGAATGCACTTGGACCTTCCCTCCCCCTTTGCTTCAATGCCTTAGCCAACATAAATCAGCTCCCACTAATATAGACTTGTGGACTGCGCATACGAGGTCTAATATGGACTGAGAGCCTGGCCGCGTAGAGCGGTAGAGGCCCGGCTCACTTCCCATTTCCAGCAAAAGGAGCTGATTATGGAATTGGCCGTCAAAAGCTTAACCATCGCCGATTTTATGGACCACGATCCACATGCGATTCCCTACACGGCAAATATTCGTGAAGCCGTGGACAGCCTGCTGTCCGCCGGGGTGCTGGGTGCCCCCGTGGTGGATGAACAGCAACAGGTCGTGGGTTTTGTTTCCGAGCACGATTGCATGAAAGATATGCTTAACGGCTCGTTCTATCAGGAGGCCCCCATTCGCGTCACCAGCGTGATGTTCAATAACCCGGTCACGGTCGACCCGGACACAAGTATCATCGAACTGGCTGAAGTCATGATGAGCGGTAAACCCAAAAACTACCCCGTCGTTAAAAACGGCAAACTGATCGGCCTGATCAGCCGCAAACATGTACTGAAAGCTCTGCTCGAAAGCCATTAAGCCCCTTCAGCCACCTTCATCAGGGTCAACAGAATCAAAGCTGTCTGGCCCTGGCTGACGCCCACCGTCGAGCACTCTATAATGGCGCCACTTCCCTATCGCCAGAGAGAATTCCAATATGCCTGCCTCACTTTCGATCTATGGAGCCGGTCGCCTCGGGCAAACACTGGCAAAGTTATGGCACCAACAGGCGTATTTCGACATTCAACAGTTGTACTGTCGCACTCAAAGCACCTGCCTTGATGCCCGGGATTTTATCGGTGCTGAATCCGCCCAATGCTTGAGTAACTCTGACGCCTTGAGCAGCAGTGATATCTGGCTTGTCTCAACACCCGACAGTGCTTTTGCAAACGCTTGTGAATCTCTTAAGCACATCATCCGCCCGGGCGATATTGTGTTCCACTGCAGCGGCGCTTTATCGAGTTCCGAACTGAACCGCCTGCAAGCTCAAGGGGCATTTATCGCCAGCATCCACCCACTCCACAGCTTTGCCCAACCCGCACAGTCGCTCACGCAATTTGCGGGCAGCCACTGTGCTTACGAAGGTGACGCTGAAGCCTTGGCGGCCTTACTGCCGGCTTTTGAGCAGATCGGTGGACACTGTTTTGCGATTGAGGGAAACAAGTGGCTGTATCACGCCGCCTCCGTTATTGCCTGCAATTATCTGGCCCCTCTGATCGCCGCCAGCCACCAAGCTTTTGCAGCAGCGGGCATCGATCAACAACTGGCCGATACCCTGTTGCAACCTCTGCTTTCGGGCACCCTCGAAAATATTCGCCAGCAAGGCCCGGCCAATGCCCTGACGGGCCCGATTGCACGTGGCGATCATGATTTTGTCACGGCACAATGGCAGGCTCTGGAAAACAACCATTCACAACTGGCCGAGCTCTACCGCGATATGGCAAAGCACACAACGCGCCTGGCCCTACAGAGAGACAACAGTGAAGAGCTCAACGCTAAGCTGCAAAAGTTACGTGGAATATTTGAAGAATGACAAGCCAACTCTGGTTCGCAATATTTGATTTTTTAGGCATCGCGGTATTTGCGGCTTCGGGCACCTTACTGGCGCACCGCAAACAACTCGACGGTTTCGGGGTTTTAGTGCTCGCCTCTTTAACTGCAATAGGCGGTGGAACGTTGAGGGATATTCTCTTGGATGTGCCAGTATTCTGGATTCAGGACAACAGCGTGTTTTATACCATCGCCACCGCCGCGGCCATAACGGTTATTGTATTACGCCTCTACGGCGATTTACCCAAACGCGTGCTCTTGTCAGCCGACGCCCTCGGCCTCGCTTTTTTTGTCATTGTCGGAACACAAAAAGCCCTGGATGTCGGTGTCAGCTATTTGATCGCGGTTATTATGGGTACCTTTACCGGTGTTGCTGGAGGCATGCTGCGCGACGTTCTGGTTCAGGACACCCCCATGATCCTCAAGCAGGAATTGTATGCCACCGTCTGTATCCTGGGCAGCGCAGCGTATATTGCTTTGCAGATGATGGGCCTCGGTCAGTTATTCGCTATGGCCCTGTCCATGAGCTTCATCTTCTGCCTTCGAATGGCGGCGATATATTGGCACTGGGGACTGCCGGTGTTTGGTGACCGAGACCCTTATCGAGTGAAAAAATGATGCATTTGGATGACTTCACTCAAGAAATTCACCGGGACATTCCGCTGAGCCAACACATGGGCTTCCAATTTCGGGCCTTTCACTGTGAACCCAGCATCGGTGCAGAACTCCGTACCGAGTTACCGTTAACGCCTAACCTTAATGACAAACACACCGCATTTGGGGGCAGCATCGCCACTTTGGCAACCCTCTCGGGATGGAGTCTTGTCACGCTTATCAGTCGACACCTGAATCTACCCGCCCAGGTAGTGGTCTATCACAGCGAACAGCGTTTCAGCGCTCCGATTGAACACGATTTTTACAGCATCGCCAAAGTCACCGCTCAGGATTATCAACACTTTGTTGATTCTCTGTCTCATGGGGGGAGTGCCAAAGTTCAACTCAGTGTAGACATTTACCCCATTGGCCAGTCGCCCAAACAAAAACCCAGCGCCAGTTATCAGGGGAAGTATTTAGCGAAGGTAATTAACACGGATTAATCAGGGCATTCAATGCCATTGGTTAAGCCAATGTATAGCCAGGGTGCATTAGGCTATTTACAATAGCTCCTCACAATAAACCGTAAAACATCAGGATGTTTTCATGGCCGAACTTCTAAGCGTCGAAAATTTCGCCAATCTGGCGGTATTGATTTTTCTGCAAGCCGTACTGGGCTTCGACAACCTTTTATACATTTCCATTGAATCCCAACGAGCGCCAGCAGCCCAACAAGCGGCCGTTAGACGCTGGGGTATTATCATTGCCGTCGCGCTCCGAGTGGTCCTGCTGTTTGTGATGATCAAACTGATCTCCTCTCTCACAGAACCGTTTTTTGATATTAACTGGACAGGCGTGATTGAAGGCTCCTTTAATTTTGCTACGATCGTGTTTCTCTTTGGTGGCGTCTTTATTATGTACACTGCCGTAAAAGAGATCTTTCACCTGCTGTCGATTGACGATCTGGCAACGGAACACAGCGAACGCCAGGCCAGCTCAGCAATGAAAGTCACTGCGATGATCGTCTTTATGAACTTGATTTTCAGTTTTGATTCGATTCTTTCTGCACTGGCAATTACGGATGTTTTTGCCGTATTGGCTGTCGCCATTCTGGCTTCCGGTGCCGCGATGTACCTGCTTGCGGACCGAGTTACCGAATTTATCCAAGCGAATCGCAAGTACGAAGTGTTGGGCTTATTCATTCTTCTGATTGTAGGTGTGGTATTACTGGGTGAAGGCGGCCATCAGGCACACCTGAAACTCTTTGGCCACCCGGTCGAGCCGATGTCGAAAGCGACTTTCTACTTCTCAGTGACCGTACTGGTGATTGTGGATATCATCCAATCCAAATATCGCCGCAAGTTGGAAGCGCAGAAACAAGGCGTCAACGTCTAAGTACTTCCTTGGTTTTCACAACCCACAAAAAAGCCCGAGATGCTCGGGCTTTTTTGTGGCAAACGACAAGGTCTGCCCCCAACAATACAATTTAACGAAGCGCCAGGCTTATGGCCAAACAACGCTCAGCAAACGACGTTTATAATCCACCAGAAATTCCAAATGACGATTGGCGATCAAATTGATGTGCTCAGCCATTACCGAGGAATAGTTTGGAAGGGCTTTAACCTGGGCCAGTGACAAACTTAAGACTTGCCCCCAGTCTCCAGAAAAAGCCGCGTTGCGGATTTGCACGAGATCTCCCCAATAAGCAGGCGCAGGCCATTGAATCAAACGCCGATCTTCACAGCGCTTGGGCGCGAAATCAAACGCGACACTCAACGCCGACGCGCTATAGGCGGCCGCTTGACCCTGAATCGGGCCACTGACCGTGAACATCGACAGCGATAGAGGTTTACTCGCCTGGGAATAGGCACTGCCTCCCATCGAAGAACTCTGTTGCCAGTACTGTGGACCAGACTGAAGCTGCCATTGAGCCGTCAACGGCGTCTGAACCAAGACCTCTGGGGCATCGCTGCCACGATCCAGAGCTTTGGAATGTACGACACCAGCCGCACTCATCAGTATTGCGGCTGTAATGATCATGGGCTGCTTCCAACGAGCAACCTTACTTCCTGTGATTCGCATACTGCCCCCACAATATGAATTTAGAGATTAACCATAGCATGACCTGAGAGCTTTCTGGGTCAAAAAGGTTATGACCTTCGATTAGACGAAGGAATCGCGGGTTAAGTGACACCGTAAGCGCAGGCAATAAAAAACCAGCAGAATACACTTCTGCTGGTTTTTTTAAGAGTATCAAATACTTACTGATTTGAGCCCTAGGATGCGCCCTGTAAAGCCGTCATCGCTTTTGTGAGGAACTTCTCACTTTGCTTGGCGCCGCTTTCCAATTCTCGTTCACCCTCGCTCGCAACGACCGTATCCCACTGAGCCAATACGGCCTCAGGGTTTTGGTCAGATTCCGGCAAAAAGATGCCTTCGGTTTCCACAATCTTTGACACTGCATAGCCACCCGCGCCCGCACAGAGAATCAGTTTATTAGGCGCTTCATCGGTAACCAACGTCAGAGCACCTGCCGTAACGGACTCTGGCTTAAGCATCGCCAGGATTTCTTCAGGCATCAAGTCTTCTGTCATACGCGTGCCCGCTGTTGGCGCCAAAGCGTTCACGCGGATATCGTATTTCTGACCTTCCAACACCAGAGTATTCATCAGGCCAATCACGGCCATTTTCGCCGCACCGTAATTGGTCTGGCCGAAATTGCCATACAGACCACTGGATGATGTGGTCATCACGATACGGCCGTACTGCTGCTCTTTCATGATTTCCCAAACCGCTTTACAGCAGTTCACCGTCCCCATCAGATGAACATCCATCACCAGCTGAAAATCGGCCAATTCCATCTTGCTGAATGACTTGTCGCGCAGGATGCCCGCATTGTTGATCAGAATATCAACGCGTCCCCAGCGCTCCATGGCCTGCTTGACCATATCTTCCACTTCATCAAACTTGGCAACATTCGCACCGTGGGCGAACGCTTCACCGCCGGCTGCGACAATCAAGTTCACCACTTCATCGGCGGCGGCACTGGAAGCACCCGTGCCATCGCGAGCGCCTCCCAGATCATTCACAACAACCTTGGCACCCCGTTTGGCAAGCTCCAAGGCATGGCTGCGGCCCAAGCCGTTACCGGCACCCGTTACGATGGCCACGCGGCCACTAAAATCAACACTCATTGCTCTTCCTCGTTCCAGCAATCGTCAAAACGTTTTTTCTGCCCTCAGGCAACAAATACCATGGCAATCCACTCAGCGATCAAAGCCGGCTTATCTTCGCCTTCAATCTCCACCGTGTATTCGGACTTAATCATAAATTGGCCGGGATGCTTCTCTTCAATGGATTGCAACTTGGCCACACCACGAATTCGGCTGTTCACCTTAACCGGCGCTAAGAAGCGCACTTTATCACAGCCATAGTTCACCCCCATCTGGGTACCTTCCATCACAAAACCACAGCTCTCGGCGAAATGGGAAAGCAAAGATAAACTCAAAAACCCGTGCGCAATAGTGGTGCCAAAGGGCGTCTGCTTGGCCTTCTCCGGATCAACATGAATGAACTGATGGTCCAACGTGCAATCGGCAAACACATTGATTTGCTCTTGGGTAATGGTGTGCCATGGGCTTGGCTCGGAAACCTGACCGATAACCGATTCGATATCTTCCCGTTTGATAATGTTCATATGAAATAGCCCCTTATAAATTTTATGAATGATGGCAATGGACAACAATAAATTATATGAAGGGCAAACATACCGACTTTTTTAAGTCGCTGCACCCCTGTTCAGGCCCAAAAACAAAAAATCATCGACCCGGGCCAAGAAACTGTCAGTTTTAGCCGCAATGCCGGTATACTGCGCCCTTTCTGAATCCGCACACCATTCGATGTTATGAGTCAAAACGACAGTCCTGAATACCTTGAACGCAAACGCTTCTTCGACAGTCTGCTTACTGTCTTCGGACGCAAGCCAGTGTTGGAAGCCTTGCAGGACACAAGCATCGACCTGCATCGATTGCATTTGGCAAAGACGAATCGCAGCGACGGCATCGTAGAAGAGATCATCCAACTTGCTGAAGCTCGAGGGGCGGAAATTGTTTATCACGATCGCCAAGGGCTGTCGCGAATTTCAAAGAATGCCAAACAGGACCAGGGCGTCGCGGCCGACTTAATTTGCCAGGCCTACGGCGACTATAAGGCGTTTTTACGAGCACCGAGTAAGCCTAATTACCAACTGCTCGCAGTGGACAGTATTACCAACCCACAAAATCTGGGCATGATTATTCGCTCGGTTTGCGCCGGTTTTGTGGACGGTTTGATTCTTCCGGAAAAAGGGTGCGCCAAACTGGATGCACTGGTTATTAAAGCCAGTACCGGCACCCTGTTCCGTACCCGTATTTTACGTTGCAAACAACTGCATCGCTGCCTGGAAGATTTTCGCCAACACGATCAACACCCTGCCGATGTGTACGGTCTGTCATCACACGCCAAGGCTCAATTGAAAGATGTGCCCAGCAATAAAGCCAATATCTTTGTCTTGGGGAATGAAACCCACGGTGTCAGTGAATTGGTCAGCGAACGCTGCAATAAAATGCTCGCCATCCCGATGAACAATCAGGTGGAATCATTAAATGTTGCCGTAACGGCCAGCTTGATTGCGTTTCGTGGTCAGATCTAGGAAACCGACTGATCAGGTTTTATGTCTTGATCAGTACCCTGTTCGACGCGCCATAGACTTTTCAGAAAATACGCCGACACAAATAATAAAACACTCGCCCCGGCTGAAATCTGTAATACGATTTGCAGGCCAAAATGTTCAGCACCATAACCTGCGGCAATTGCCCCCAATGGCGCCGAACCGAAAAGCGCGAGCTGGTAGATAGACAATAAACGTCCGCGCAGAGATTGCGGGGCCTGTGACTGCATCAAGCTGCGTCCCAGACTCGCCGACACGCCCGTCAACAAGCCCCAGAAAAACACCAGAATAAACAAACCTCTTAACAAGGGACCGGCGCTGATTGCCAACATAATCAGCGCCGCATAAAACACACAAAGATACAGCGCACGCCCTGGGCGCTGAACCTCCGCCCGGCGTATTAATCCCATGGTCGCGAGGATGGTGCCTAACACAAAGCTGAGTTGTAACCAGGCATAAAAATCCGCGCTGCGTTGATACACGTCTCGAACCAGGAGCGGCAGCACAACCACGAAAACACCAATATGCAAAAAGCCATTAAAGGCGACGAGAACCGTCAGGCTGCGGGTGATGTTATTGCGCCAGCAGTAGGATAAGCCATAGGACCAGGCAGCGAGTTCAAAACGCTTGGCTTTAACTTCACCGAGACTCAAACACAAACCCGCCGCCAACAGCAACGCCAATACTTGCAGGGCGAGCACAGGACCAATGCCAATTTGATCAATCTGCCCGGCCAGCAGCACGCCGCTGGCTTGAAGACTGTACTGAAAAAAACTTGCCCAGCTGACCGAACGCTGCACGGTCGTGTTGGAAACGTTAGCCAACAAGCGTTCTCGCAACGGTTGAATAAAAGCATTGATCGCTCCGATCACCATGCCATAAATGATGAGCGCCGGAAGCTGCAGGTTTTTGGCATGCAGCAAACCCAATAAAGAAAAATGGGCTAGCGCCAGGGCCGCATAAAGCCCCGCGAGGTATTTTACACTGGGATAACGATCGGCGAGTACGCCCCCAAGGAGCATCAATAATAAACTCGGCAATAAGACACTGGCCTGAACCCAACCCAGCTCCTGAGCCGAGGAATTCAGACTCAGAAGAGCCAACCAGGGCAGCAAAACCACCTGAACGCCATTGGCAAAGGAGGCACTGCCCACCACGCCCAAATAACGTTGCATAGTATTCATAGCCAGCAACCCAATCCGTATTGTCTCTGTTGTATTAAGCTGCGTTGCCCTGAGTGTCGTTCCGGCAGGGCGTTGGCAAGCTCAGTGCATTCACTTGCTGTTGGCATTGCTCCAGAGCCTCTTCCAAACATGGGTAATTGTGTTGCCAAAGGATTTCATTGCTCTGGGGATTATACGCGATCACCGCATAGATCGTCCCTTTACGTCCGGGAATTTTGCCGTCCGCCAGGTACAGATAAAGTGCGTCGTGAACCAGCACGCCTGCATTGAAACAGTTTTGACGATGGATATGTTGTGCACATCGTTGAGGGGATATCCCCAAAAAAGGGCTGTTGGGCCGAACCCAAAAATCGATTGCCTTGCTCATGGCTTGTCTCCTGATCTTACGCATTGCGGTGAGCCTCTTGGCTCGTTGAAGTTCTCTCACGGAGCTTCACATTCGCGTTTCAATGCGGTTATCGGAGTTACGTTTCAGATTGAACGTTTTGTTCAAACAGTCAGCCACAAAAAAGCCCTCAATGGTTGGGTGTTGTTAACACGTCCAGTGAGGGCTCGATATTCGATATGCCTGTAGCCTTGCTTTGTTGCTAGCGATTGCAGAACACATTTATCGTGTTTGCTTATCGGCTAGCCTCATCGCTGGGAACGCTCATGTGTCGTTCCTTCTCAGCAACCACCTTGCCCAAGTTGGCAGGTTGGCGATGGCGAAATGCCACTCTCTGGATGAAAGTGCGGCCATACTAACGATGACATCGATATTGGTCAAGGGATAAACAACGCTCGATTCAAAATTGCCTCTACATATGAGGCTGAATGTTCAGTGCGAGTCCCGCCAGACCGTAGTTCTCATTCCATGCGTCGCGACCATTGAGCGCGAAATTGCCCTACCCGCCAGTTGTCGAATACTCTGTCAGTCCCCATTGGCTTGTTTTATTACTCACCATATTGGTACGATAGTGCCAATATGGTGATACAGATGGATTGAATCAAATGACCCAAACAACTGCACTTCCCCTGCAAGGCCGTGATAGCGATGAACTGCTAGCGGAATTAAAAGCGCGCCAGAACAAAGACCTAAACTGGCGCGAGGGCCGCGTGTTTTCCTATGTTTACGATGCGGGGCCAGAGGCGATGGCCCTGCTCAAAGACGCGTTCAATATGTATCTGACTGAAAATGGTTTGGACCCAACCACCTTTCCCTCAGCGATGGAGCTTGAAAAAGACGTTCTTCGTATGGCCATCGAGTTAATGAACGGTGATGAGGAGGCCGAGGGAACCTTTACCAGCGGCGGTACAGAAAGCCTGCTTTTATCCGTAAAAACCGCTCGGGATTACGCTCGGGAGAACAAACCGGACATTACTCAACCTGAGCTGCTGCTGCCCGAAACCGCGCATGCCTCCTTTTTCAAAGCTTGCCATTACTTTGATGTGAAACCCGTAGTGGTTCCGGTTGATCCCATCAGCTTTACCGCCGACCCCACCGCAATGGCCAATGCCATTACCGCCAACACTATTATGATGGTAGCGTCGGCCCCCTCTTACGCGCACGGTGTCATTGATCCCATTCGTGCGCTGGGGGAAATTGCCTTGAAACATGAGCTGCTGTTCCATGTTGATTGCTGCGTTGGCGGAATGTATCTGCCCTTTGCCCATGAACTTGGTTTCGATACCGGAGAGTTTGACCTGTCGGTTCCCGGCGTCACCCAAATTTCCATGGATTTCCACAAACTGGGATACGCCGCCAAAGGCGCTTCGGCCATTCTGTACAAACACGGCCAACTCATGCGCCGCCATCAGTATTTCGCCTGGTCTGGTTGGAGCGGTTATTCAGTGATTAACCCAACGGTCATGTCCACCAAAAGCGCCGGTCCCGTCGCGGCCTGCTGGGCTATTATGAACAAACTGGGCAAACGGGGTTACCTTGATCTGGTTGCGAAAACCCAAGCGGCCTGCGACGAAATTCGTGGCGCTATTAGCGACATTCCCCAACTGACGCTGTTAGGCGATTCAAAAATGAATTTGTTGGCTTTCAGTTCGGACAAAATTGATGTCTTCAAACTCGCCGAGCAAATGAAAAAGCGAAACTGGTATATTCAACCCCAGTTTGCCTTTGGTGCGTCTCCCGCGAATATTCATTTGACCATCAGCCACGGGAATCTCCATGGTTTTCGTGAATTTCTTACGGACCTTCGCGCCTGCGTTCAAGAGCTGGACACCGAGGATGCTCAAGCCGCAATGGTCGAATTGCCCGAAGAAATTGCGGCGCTCTTTGACAACCCCAGCCCTCAATTATTCAGTGACTTAGCGGCCATGTTTGGTGGCGATGGTTCCGAGCCTCCCGAAAATATGGATGAGGTTAACAACCTGCTGAACGCCATGCCCCATCAAATTCGAGATCAACTGATCACAGAATTTGTAAACCGCATGTTTAGCACTTAACATATTGCAAAATAAAGACTAGCGTTAAAGCGTGTCCAAATGCCCGAATATGTTTCACGTTCACTTCGGGCATTTAAACAATCGCCAGTCAAACGTGTCGATATAAAACCTATAACAATAAATCCGGCGGGATTGCCGATTGAGATGCTGCATTATGCCTGCACCCCAGATTCCTCCCATAGATCATTGCAATACGCCGTCTGAACAGGCCTCCCACTCTGGGCGCTGGCGAATTCCTCTGGTTCTGATGATCACCATGTACATCGGTTATCTCGACCGGATGAACATCAGCCTGGCTCTGCCTCTGATTGCCGAGGAAATGCAATGGAGTCTGAGTGACAAGCAGTATTATGGCGGCTTGCTGATGAGCTGTTTTTATATGGCTTATGGTCTCGCCAATTTATTTCTCACGCCTTTAGCCGCCAGGCTAGGTCCGCGTCGAAGCTTGTTAATCATCATCGTACTATGGTCTATTTTTACGTCTCTTGGTGCGGTGTTCAGTCATATTTTATTGCTGTTTATTGCCAGTCGAATTCTACTGGGTTTATCTGAAGGTACTCATGTGCCCATGATGAACCAGCTCACTAAAAACTGGTTTGAGGATCGCGAACGCAGTCGCGCAACCGGCATCTGGATGGCCGGCTTGTTTATGGCCATTCTCACTGGCCCACTTTTGCTGGTGCCCGTCATGCACCATTTGGGCTGGCGCAGTGGTTTTCACTTGCTGGCGATTGCCGGTCTGGTTCTGAGTTTGCCCTTGGTTTATTTCATGGTGAAAGACCACCCGCCAGAGGCATCCGATCAACACGCCTTTGAAAACAACAGCGCCCAACAACGCAGCGCCTTGTGGCAAGTTCTGCGCAGCCCGGCTTATATCGCGGCCCAGTGCATGGGAATCTTTAATAATATGCTGGCCGTGGGTATCAGCAACTGGACCCCCTCTTATCTCGCCAGCCGCCCGGATGTTGAATACTCTGATCTGGCCTACCTGAACACCATTCCTTATTTATTTTCCTTGATTGCACTCGCCTTTTTTACCTGGCTGGGCGACAAAACCAGTCGTCGCTCGCGCAATGCGGCCATTTGCTTTTTCCTGGGAGGCCTAACCCTGTTTCTGTCGTTCAATCAGGCTTCCCTGTTTGTCACAATGATGGGCTTTACCCTGGGAGTGTGTTGCATCACCGCGTTCACCGCCTGTGAACACCCCATTGTGCAAACCCTCTTTCCTCCACATTTGGTTGCTCAGGGCTCGGGGATTTTCAATGGTACGGCGATGATACTCGGTGGCGGTTTGGGCACCTTTTTGATTGGCCAATTGATGGCCGACAGCAACAGCCAAGTCAATATCTGGCCATTGTTTTTCCTCTGCATTGCTGCCAGTATAAGCGGCATGTTCCTGCACAGATTTACGCGTTTTTGATGATACTCACGCCTTCACGATTGTTCCTGCTCGCTTTATTCCTTTCCAATATTTCTTTGATGCAAGGCTGTACCGTAGTCGCCATCGCCGATGCGGCGGCGTCCACCGTTATCGGGGTCGGTAAAGTCGCGGTTAAAGGCACCGTCGCGGTAGTTGATGCTGCCATTCCCGATGGCGATGATGAAGATGACGACGATCAAGAGGAGGAAGAAGAGAACGCTGAGGAACAAAGCGACTAAAAATCACAAAAGAGAATTTGCGAGCCAGCTGCACATTCTCTTTCTGCGGGATTTACTCCACACAAGCCTGAATCAAGCGAGCCGCTAATTTGGCGGTACGGCCATCAATATCAAAGCTTGGATTCAGCTCCGCGATATCTATCAGATACAAAGGCACAGATAATTCATCACACATCTGGCGCAACTGGTGGATGATACGCAGCACAACATTGGGTGACAGGCCCAGTGCAGAAGGCGCACTGACACCGGGCGCAAACGGCGCCGAAATAGCATCCAGGCAAATCGTTAAATACAAACCGGATTTGTCGCTCAGAAAATCTCGCAAGGCCAGATCAATGGCCGGCAAATCCAATTCAGTGCAATCAAGGTCAGCTCGCCAATACACATCTTTGTCTGCAGCAAAATCAAACAAGGCGCGGGTATTCGCACTCGGGTTTACACCGAGACAAGCGTAATTCACTTCCCAGCCATGGGCTTCGCGATGCTCGGCAATTTGCCGGAACGGGGTACCGGATGAACCTTGATCCGCCGGTTTACGCAAATCCAAATGAGCATCAATATTCAACACGGCCAAATCGGCCACGTCTTTGCCCTGCTGACGCAAAGCCGCTTCGAGCCCACTGTAACTGGCCCAAGCGATTTCATGCCCGCCCCCTAATCCAATAGGGAGCCCGCCCTTTTGCACAATGTGAGCCAAGCGCTGGGCATAAGCCAACTGGGCCGCTTCCATATCACCAGACACACAAGTCACCGTGCCCGCATCATAAAGACGGTCGTGAAGCTCTGCACCGAGGTAAGTAATAGGTTGCCAGCTTAGTCCTGCCAGGGCACGACGCAAAGCATCGGGACCCTCAGCAGCACCAGCACGCCCCTTGTTGCGACGTACCCCTTCGTCACAGGCAAAACCCAAGACCACAGGTGCCTGTTGCAAATCTTCTGCATTGTCCTCATAGGCTTTGATCACTTGATGCCAGCGCGGAGCGGGACGATCTTCCTCCGAATCCACTCGTCCCTGCCATAAATCAGCTTGAAAAGGCGTGTACATTGAGTACCTCTTAAATGGTTATTCTCGCGGTTAAATATTTTAATGACGCCAAAGCTACACCCAAACGCCGTTTCGCAATATCGCTGACGGTTTGACCAGGTTGAAGCCATAACTGAGTTCGCTCGGATGGCTAATGTTCCACATGACCAAATCCGCATCAAACCCCTCACGCAATATTCCTTTTTGTTCTCCCAGGCCAAGTGCCTGAGCGGCGTATTGGCTCACCCCCCGCAGGCTTTCTTCCGGTGTTAAACCAAACAATACACAGGCCTGATTCATAGCCAAGCGCAGAGATGCCAAGGGGGATGTGCCTGGATTTAAGTCTGTCGCCACCGCCATGGGAACTGCGGCTTCACGCAAGGCCTGAATCGGGGGCATTTGTGTTTCTTTTAAGGAGTAGAATGCGCCGGGCAATAGCACCGCCACAGTACCCGATGATGTCAAGTGGGGCACATCTTCGGCCTGCAGATATTCGATATGATCGACAGACCAACCGTTGAATTCGGCCACCAGCTTTGCCCCACCCAGATCACTCAATTGCTCTACATGGCCTTTTACCGGCAAGCTATGGGCTTGGGCACTTTCAAATACCCGGCGGCATTGTTCGGGTGAAAAGCCCACCCCTTCACAAAATACATCCACGCAATCGGCTAAGCCCTCTCGGGCAGCGGCGGGAATAATCTCCTGACAAACCAGATCAATATAGGCATCACTCTCGCCATTGAATTCCGGTGGCAAAGCATGGGCTGCCAGTAAGGTGGTACTGATATGTACAGGAAATACTTTGGCCAGTTGTTTGGCGATTCGCAAGACTCTAAGCTCGTGCTCGAGACTCAAGCCATAGCCAGACTTCACCTCAACGGTGGTGACACCTTCTTCGAGCAACGCTTGCAGGCGTTCGGCCGCCGCTTGATAGAGCACTTCATCGCTGGCTTCACGGGTGGCCTTCACCGTACTGGCAATGCCTCCACCGGCCTGGGCAATTTCCTGGTAACTGCGCCCCTGCAAACGCCATTCAAATTCCTCAGCGCGGTTCCCCCCCCAAATCAGGTGGTTGTGGCAATCGACCAAACCTGGACTGATGAACTGTCCTTGCCCATCGACGGTCACTTCGGCTTCCGGTGCCTGCGATTGCCCCAAGCTGTGAATCTTGCCCTCGTGAAGACTCACCCAGGCATTCTCCAGCACGCCGTAAGCGCCTTCACGCTCCGGGTCCAGGGTAATCAAATGAACGTTTTCAATCAGCTGTTCCAGCATATTTCGGCCTTTTACGGTCACCGGCCTCACGGCCAGCGGAAAGATTATTGACATTATGTCTTGCCAGCATTGACAAGTTAATGGCATTCTAGTTGTATATACAACCATAGACAAGCTAATACTAAACAATGCTTAGCGCATTTGAACCTTCAAAATGAAGCACTCAGCGCGCCGGCGCAGGACACAGGCACATGGCAACACCGCGGTTTGAAACCATCAAGGCACACATCGAGACACGCATTAATCAAGGTGATCTGCGCCCAGGGGACCGTGTTCCTTCGGAGAACCAGCTCTGCGAGCAGTTTGAGGTCAGCCGCATGACCGCACGCCGAGCTCTGCAAGCGTTGACCGAAGCTGGTCTGCTGGTGCGCACACCGGGTCTCGGCAGCTTCGTCGCCGAACAGCGCCCGATCGCCTCCATGATGGAAGTTCGTAATATTGCCGATGAAGTTCAACAGCGGGGCCATCGTTACCGGGCAGAAATTCTGACAATGGAAAGCTGTGAAGCGGATGAACAACATGCCTGGCTGTTGAATGTACCCCCAGGGAGCAAGCTGTTCCACAGCGTGATTGTGCATTTTGAAGATGATATCCCCTTGCAGTGGGAAGACCGCCTGGTCAATCCCGCCATGGCTCCCAAGTATTTGCAGCAGGATTTCAGCCAGAGCACGCCCAACGCCTACCTCAGCCAGGTTGCGCCGCTCACCGAAGCCAGCCACAAAATTGAAGCCGTATTGGTCGACGCACAAATCGCCTCAGCACTGGATATCGATCTGACAGCCCCCTGCTTGAAGGTCAGCCGTCGAACCTGGTCGGCCAACGGCGTGGTCAGTCTGGCGAGCTTGATTCATCCCGGTGATCGCTATTGCCTGGGCGGCCACGTTAAACAGTAAACGATTTCTCTTTGCTCCTGCGGTAGCTGACCCACCGCTCCTTAACACAACCGAAAGACACAAGAAAAGATACAACACACAAACACACAGCGGGCCACGCGCCCGAGTACATTTGGCCCATGATGGCCAAGCCGAACTATAGGTGATTTATGAACACTGACTCTCGCCACGATCCCAAGCGGGTAATTAAAGCCGCAACCGGCACTGACAAAACCGCGAAAAGCTGGTTAACCGAAGCTGCACTGCGCATGTTGATGAATAACCTCGACCCGGAAGTGGCCGAGCACCCTGCCAATTTGGTGGTCTATGGCGGTATCGGTCGCGCCGCCCGTGACTGGGCCTGCTACGACAAAATTGTTGAGGTGTTGACCAATCTGGAAGATGACGAGTCTCTACTGGTACAAAGCGGTAAACCTGTGGGAGTTTTTAAAACCCACGCCGACGCTCCCCGTGTTTTGATCGCCAATTCCAACCTGGTTCCTCATTGGGGCAACTGGGAACACTTTAATGAGTTGGATAAAAAAGGGCTGATGATGTACGGCCAGATGACCGCCGGTTCTTGGATCTACATCGGCTCTCAGGGCATTGTCCAAGGCACTTACGAAACTTTCGGTGCCGTGGCCCGCCAGCATTTCAATGGTGACGCCAGCGGTAAATGGGTATTGACCGGCGGCTTGGGCGGAATGGGTGGCGCTCAACCTCTGGCCGCCACCATGGCCGGCTTCTCCATGATTGCAGTTGAATGTGACGAAAGCCGAATTGACTTCCGTTTGTCTAACCGTTATCTCGACAAAAAAGCGAGCACACTCGACGAAGCCTTGGCGATGATCGAAGACGCCAAACAAGCCGGTGAAGCAATCTCCGTTGGCTTGCTGGGCAATGCCGCCGATATATTCCCGGAACTGGTCGAGCGCAACATCACTCCCGATGTGGTCACCGACCAAACCAGCGCACATGACCCCCTCAACGGTTACCTGCCTCAGAATTGGAGCATGGCAAAAGCCGCTGAAATGCGCAAACAGGATGAAGCAGCGGTTGTGCAAGCGGCCAAGGAATCTATGGCCGTTCAGGTGCAAGCCATGTTGAGCTTGCAAGCGCGCGGCGCGGCAACTCTGGATTATGGCAACAACATTCGTCAAATGGCGAAAGAAGTCGGCGTTGAAAACGCGTTTGATTTCCCAGGCTTTGTACCCGCTTACATTCGCCCATTGTTCTGCGAAGGCATTGGACCTTTCCGTTGGGCAGCCTTGAGTGGTGACCCTGAGGATATTTATAAAACCGATGCGAAAGTCAAAGAGCTGATTCCCGACGATACCCATTTGCACAATTGGTTGGATATGGCGCGAGAGCGTATTGAGTTCCAAGGTCTTCCTGCTCGTATTTGCTGGGTTGGTCTGAAAGATCGCGCACGTTTGGCCAAAGCCTTTAACGACATGGTGAAAAACGGCGAGCTGAAAGCCCCCATCGTCATCGGCCGTGATCACTTGGATTCCGGTTCTGTGGCCTCTCCTAACCGCGAAACCGAAAGCATGAAAGACGGTTCCGATGCCGTATCGGATTGGCCGCTGCTGAATGCATTGCTGAGCACGGCCGGTGGCGCAACCTGGGTGAGTTTGCATCATGGTGGCGGTGTGGGTATGGGCTTCAGCCAGCATGCGGGTGTAGTGATTGTCGCCGACGGAACCGATGCAGCAGAACAACGTCTTGGCCGCGTTTTGTGGAATGACCCAGCCACTGGTGTGATGCGCCATGCCGATGCAGGTTACGACATCGCTATTAACTGCGCCAAAGAAAATGGCCTGAATCTTCCCATGCTGGACCAATAAGGACTGAGGTAGGAAACGAACATGCAAGAATTACGTATCGTACCGGGTCAACTGAATTTGACCCAATTGAAACAACTGGATCTGGCACCGCACAATATCGTGCTGGACCCCAGCTGTTTTGCAGACATCGAAAAGTCTGCTGCCACGGTTGCCAAAGTGATTGAAGAAGATCGCGTGGTTTATGGCATCAACACTGGCTTTGGCTTACTCGCGAACACGCGCATCGATGCCTCGGAACTGGAAGTACTGCAAAAAAGTATAGTCCTGTCCCACGCCGCTGGCATCGGTGCCTTCATGAGCGAAGCCACCGTTCGCTTATTGATGGTGTTAAAAATTAATTCTCTGGCGCGCGGTTTTTCCGGTATCCGCCTGGAGGTTATTCAAGCGCTGGTCACTTTATTGAACAAGGAAATTTATCCTTGCATTCCTGTCAAAGGGTCCGTGGGTGCCAGCGGTGACCTGGCTCCTCTCGCTCACATGAGCTGTGTCTTGTTAGGCGAAGGGGAGGCTCTGTATCAGGGCCAGGTGATTTCATCGAAAGTTGCACTGGAACTCGCCGGGCTCGATCCTCTGGTACTGGCTCCGAAGGAAGGTCTGGCGCTCTTGAATGGCACCCAGGCTTCTACCGCATTGGCTCTGCAAGGTTTGTTTGCCGCAGAAAACATGTTGGCTGCCGGCACCGTAATTGGCGCCTTGTGCGTCGATGCCGCACAGGGTTCACGCAAACCTTTTGACCACCGCATTCACGCGGTGCGTGGTCATCAAACCCAGATTGACATGGCCAGCGCCTACCGCGCTCTGCTGGATCATTCCGAAATCGAAGAGAGCCATGAGAACTGTGAGAAAGTTCAGGACCCGTACTCGCTGCGCTGTCAGCCCCAGGTTATGGGCGCCTGCCTGCAGCAGATTCGCAATGCGGCCGATACTATCCTGACGGAATGCAATGCGGTTTCAGATAACCCTCTGGTGTTCCAAGCCGATGATGAGATTATTTCAGGCGGCAATTTCCATGCAGAACCCATTGCTATGGCTGCCGACAATCTGGCGATCGCCATTGCGGAAATCGGTGCCCTGTCAGAACGTCGTATGGCCTTGCTGATTGATTCCAAGCTGAGCGGTCTGCCACCGTTTTTGGTCAACAATGGCGGCGTCAACTCCGGCTTCATGATTGCGCAAGTTACCTCTGCCGCCTTGGCCAGTGAAAACAAAACACTGGCTCACCCCGCTTCTGTGGACAGCCTGCCAACCTCCGCCAACCAGGAAGATCATGTTTCCATGGCGACATTTGCTGCACGCCGATTGCAGGACATGGCCGAGAACTGTGGCGGCATTCTGGCTGTCGAGTTTCTCGCCGCTTGCCAGGGCCTGGACTTCCGCTCGCCATTGAAAAGCTCCAAAACACTGGAACAAGCCAAGACCGAGTTGCGTGCCTTGGTGCCCTTCTACGACAAAGATCGCTATTTCGCTCCGGATATCGAACACGCTGCCGAGCTGATCGATTCCGGCAAACTGCTGAACTTCGTCGATCCCAATATTCGAATTAGCGTGTAATACGCAACCCTGCCGAGTGCCAGGCCGCAAGGCCTGGCTATTTTTAGCACTGCAGTTTCCCCGACCTCACTGCCAATTGTTTCGCAAATTGTTCTCCAGGTTTTAAGTTACTACTCTACGTGATCTGCGCACCGCTCTCTTCTTGTTATTCATTGCGGGAAGTGTCGCTCGAGCACCGTCGGCAACAGCGCAATTCGTTACTTTTTACCCAGCTCTGGGCAACTTTGGCCATCGGAAATGCCCCACACAGGCCCTATAATGGCCGTCATCACACTCTAGAAAAGCAATAATATCGCCCTGGATCTTCAAAATGACTCAACACTACACTCTGTACGGCTCTCCAGCGTCTCTGTATACCGGCAAGGTACGTGCCTACCTAAACTACAAAGGCATTCCTTATCAGGAAGAAATTTCGTCAATGAAGGTGTACAAAAAAATTATTCTTCCCAACACCGGAGTGGGAATGATTCCGGTAGTGAAAACACCCCAGGACGAGTATTGGCAAGACAGCAGCCTGATTCTGGATCATTTTGAGGAGCGCTTTCCGGATAAGACCATTCTTCCCTCCAGCCCGAAACAGAAAATGGTCGCATTACTTTTCGAACTGTATGGCGATGAATGGTTGAGATTGCCGGCCATGCATTACCGCTGGAATTTCCCTGAAGACAATCTTGAATTCATTAAAGGGCAATTCGGTTCCAGTGTCGCCCCCGGCTGGCCCAAATTTATTCAGCGTTGGCTGGGTAAAAAAGTGGTCGATAAGTTTTCCGGTTACGTTTCCCCCCTCGGCATTACCGAGAAGAGCATACCTGCAATTGAAGCTTGGTATGAAGAATTCCTGGCCCAATTGAATACACTGTTCAGCCAGCAGGACTTTCTGCTTGGCAGTCGCCCGAGCATTGGTGATTTTGGTCTCATGGGCCCGTTGTACGCACACCTGTATCGCGACCCCTACCCAGGAAAGCTGATGCGCGAGAAAGCACCCAAGGTAGCCGAATGGGTAGAGCGCATGAATCGCTCTGCGGATATTCAGGGCGAATTTCTGAGCAATGATGATGTGCCGGAAATACTTGAATCCATTCTCAGTCGATTATTCAAAGAATTCTGGCCATCACTGCTGCGCAGCAGCCAGAACCTCAGTGATTGGGCGAGCGACAAATCGACCGGTGCAGCGGTTCCACGCATGTTAGGGATGCAAGACTTTACCATTGGCAACGTCAGCGAGCAGCAAATGAGCCTGACATACGGCCAGTGGATGTTGCAACGCGTGCTGGGACACTATCAGGCCTTGAGCAACATTGAGCAGCAGGAGACGGGACGCTATCTGGCCCAATTTAATGGTGGCGAAAACCCGTTGGATATCACCATTAGCCAACCGGTTGAATTTAATCATTACCGTTTGGTATTGTCCTGACAAGCCTGGCCGACGGAAAATTAGAACTGTGGTTTTGCGCGGTTAGCTTTGACTTGTCCGCGCTTATTCTTACTGTCGAGGCGTCTCGCCTTTGCCGCCCGGCTGGGTTGGGTGGCTCGGCGTTTTTTCTGCGTGTAAGCCACTGAACGAATTAAACTCTGTAAACGCTCAAGCGCCGCGGCGCGATTCTTATCCTGACTTCGATACTCTTGTGCCTTGATGACAATAATGCCTTCTTTGCTGATACGTTGATCTTGCAATTTAAGCAAACGATCGCGATAAAACTCAGGCAGACTGGATTTATGGATATCAAAGCGGAGGTGGATGGCAGAGGACACTTTATTGACATTTTGCCCCCCGCTGCCCTGACTGCGAATGGCTTTTAGCTCAATCTCTTCATCCGCCAGAAAGACATTATTGGAAATTTTCAACATGGCGCCTACTGAATCTCCCAGCGGGCGCCCGTTGTGATCAAGACAGGCAAACTAGGCAATTGCATCGCCAACACGAACGATCTTCATGGTGTTGGTTCCACCGTGCACGTTGATGTAATCACCTTTCGACAGGATCACCAAATCACCTAATTCAACAACACCACGGCGGTGCAATTCGTTTACCACACTTTGATTCATTTCATCCGGTGGAACAATCAAAGTATTAAACGTCACTGGCACCACACCGCGAAACATCGCCATGCGATTTTCAGCGTCCTGCTGGGCGGTAAACGCAAAGATCGGCAGACTGGAACTGATACGAGACATCCACAATGGTGTTTTACCCGTTTCAGTCAAACTGATAATGGCTTTCACCCCTTCAAGATGGTTAGCGGTATACATTACGGCCATGGCGATTGATTCGTCGACGGCATCAAACTGTTGATGCAAACGGTGATGAGACTGTTGAATTTCAGGACTGCGCTCCGCACCAATGATGATCCGCGCCATCGCCTCGACAGTCTCAACCGGGAACTGCCCCGCCGCCGTTTCCCCTGACAGCATTACCGCATCGGTACCATCCAATACAGCATTCGCCACATCAAACACTTCAGCGCGAGTGGGCAGCTGGCTGTCGATCATGGATTCCATCATTTGAGTCGCGGTAATGACCAAGCGATTCTGCTTACGAGTACGGCTGATCAAGTCTTTTTGCACCCCGATCAATTCAGCATCACCGATCTCCACCCCCAAATCGCCACGGGCGACCATGACACACTCGGAAGCCTGAATAATCCCGTCAAGCACATCTTTGTCAGAAACCGCTTCCGCGCGTTCAACCTTGGCCACCAGACTGGCTTCACCACCGGCCTCTTTCATCAGACGACGAGCCAAATTCATATCATCGGCACTGCGAACAAAAGACACAGCCAGATAATCCACTTTGATCTCAACTGCCAACTTGATGTCCGCACGATCTTTTTCTGTCAAAGCTTCCGCTGATAAGCCGCCACCTTCACGATTGATGCCTTTGTTATTGGACAGCTTGCCCGCAACAACGGTTTTGGTTTCAATTCGATTGCCTTCCACGCCCGTCACTTCCAACACCACACGGCCGTCGTCCAACAACAAACGATCCCCTGCGGAAACGTCTTTCGGCAAATCCGAATAATCGATACCCACTTCATTCTGGTTGCCGGCGTCGCGATCAAGACTGGAATCGAGCGCAAATGCATCACCTAAGGCCAACTCGATTGGACCATCATTAAAACGGGCTATACGAATTTTAGGGCCCTGAAGATCACCTAGAATAGCGACGGTGCGATGCAACCTGCGAGCAATTTTACGCACCTGTTGTGCACGCAGACGATGGTCGTCATGACTGCCGTGGGAGAAATTCATCCGCACCACATTGACACCAGCCTTGATAATTCGCTCCAGAACGCCAGGGGCGTCGGTAGATGGGCCAAGGGTGGCAACGATTTTGGTACGGCGGATGGTGCTCACAGAAAACTCCCTAAATAGGTCAATGGGTTTTGGTTCAATAGGACACTATACCAGCTTTAAATGACAGTGATATAAACGGTGCCCTGAGGACAGGGTGAAATAGCCAGCTTCAGACGGTATTTGAGAAAGCTAGTGGGCCTCAACCTTTTCGGCACCACAGCGCTCACAGCGATAGCGGGTAACCAATTTACCCTGCTTCACATCGAATTGCTTGGCTGAACAGATTTTCCATTTATGGAAGCCGCTGCGACAAAGACTTTTACCTTTGTGTTTTTCTGCAGCGGTTTTGCGTTTAAACGGTAGGACGTCGCCCATGTTATGCGTTATACAACCTTGATGTGCCAAGGCTCATAGCGCACGCCCAGACGGTTGTCAGAGGTGTAGCGAATTTGCACATAACCCAGATCTTCCATTTTTTTGAATTCACGGGTTTCGGCAAATTGATCAGTAAAGTTTTTCGCCCCCCAACCAATACGGCCCACATCGAAATCACCAATACCATGGAAGGAGTGCCCCGGTGGCGCCAGGGAACGGGAGGCTTTGGACAAATTAAACTCAGACTCGGCCGCCTTGTTCAGGAACAGCATCATTTGTTTCACATTACTGCGAATACCCGAAGTCAGAATGATATTCTGACCCACATCATTCTTCAGCTTGTTGTAATAATTCAGAGAATCTCCTGCAAACAGGTAATGGCCGGAATAAGGCACTTTGACAATGTCTTTTTTCGCGATGCGATCCGTCAAGCTGCCTGAAACCTTCTCACCAAAGAAACCATATTCACTGGCCTGGGTTTCAAAAACCATCTCCATAAAGGCCAATTCTTCGTCCGTAAAACGGCCAATTTTGCTGTACTTTTTACTGAAGCGAATAGCCTCATCAAAACCCAGAACATTGAAATTGCCATGCCCGACAATTTTTTGAACTCGTCCCAAGCGCAGTGCAACAGACAGTAGAATACGGCGTTGCTCGGCAGGCAAAAACACGTCGTCGTGGAAATCGTTTTCAAACAGACGAACTTTTTCCAGGTTTACGCCCTGCTCTTGAGCATTAGGGTCTAATACAATGATTTGCTCACGATCCTGACGAACCTGGGCTTGTACCGCTTGCTCACCAGAGGCGGCCTCAGGCGAGACTTCCAATTCAGGGCTGACGACCTGCTCGGCTTTGTCACGAATCACAGTCCCGGTCAGGGACTGACCACCCAAAGGCTCACCATCGATCGGTGCACCCGTAGCGGTATTTGGGGAAATCTGTTTACTCAACTGCGTCTGTGGGGAAAGTTGGTCTGCCGGATGGGGCATAACGAATTCAGCATCGCTCGGGGGGTCCAGAGGGATGGGGTCAATATCACCAAGTTGGGCCTGTGACGGCAAATCATCCACCGCCTCATCGGTCAGCGATTGCCACAAATAAGAGCCTGTACCCGTCACACCTGCGCCGGCTACAAAACCCAGCAATAAATCCCGTCGTTTCACTTTCAAATCCCCGAAAAACTGCTCACTCAACATCACAAGCACTGGGCTGAATCTCAGCCCTAACCCAAAACGTTGATCTTATTCTTCTCAACTCGCGGCCCAAGGGTCGCCTTCATCCTGGGTAAGGTGCTTTTTAGCGGCGGGATATTCATCCCGACTGCGATCTCACCAGTTATTCACCAGCCTTATTGTAGCTCGCGAACATTAATACTGTCCGAACGCGTTATCATTTTCTGAACGCCAACATACGGGCGCCTCCGATTTACCGGCACCCAACAACAATCATAGTAGAGGGATAGGAAAATCGTCCAGTATTTGACTGTATCCAATACGAATAAAGTACAAATAATATCAACAGTCGTCGCTAACTATATGATGAACAAGCAGTTTTGTGTAGGACTGTATAGTTTTAAAGGAACGGGAAAGGCGGGATTTATGGAATAAAAGCGAGGATTTTCGCGGATACACCCACCTTTCGGACGAAAGATGGGTGATTTATAAACAGATGAAGCCTCTGACCAGCG
The DNA here is from genome assembly GCF_040372805.1 of Pseudoteredinibacter isoporae. Classification (GTDB taxonomy): domain Bacteria; phylum Pseudomonadota; class Gammaproteobacteria; order Pseudomonadales; family Cellvibrionaceae; genus Pseudoteredinibacter; species Pseudoteredinibacter isoporae_A. The sequence goes on along the minus strand of NZ_BAABWJ010000002.1, from coordinate 187,553 downwards.
CAATCAGGTACGCGGTAACGTCACACCACGCTGGCCTTGATATTTACCACCGCGATCGCGATACGACGTTTCACAAACCTCGTCGGATTCGAAAAACAGCATTTGAGCCACGCCTTCATTCGCGTAGATCTTCGCAGGCAGTGGTGTGGTATTGGAAAATTCCAAGGTGACATGCCCTTCCCACTCAGGCTCCAATGGCGTCACATTCACAATGATGCCACAACGCGCATAAGTGGATTTGCCCAAGCACACGGTTAAGACATTACGAGGAATGCGGAAATATTCCACGGTACGCGCCAAGGCAAAAGAGTTTGGCGGAATGACACAAACATCGCTTTTGATATCCACAAAGCTGTTTTCGTCGAAGTTCTTGGGATCAACAATGGTGGAATGCACATTCGTGAAGATTTTAAACTCATCCGCACAACGCACATCGTAGCCGTAGCTGGAAGTACCATAGGAAACCAGACGCTGCCCTTGACTGTTATAACGCACCTGTTCGCGCTCAAACGGTTCGATCATGCCGTGCTCTTCAGCCATACGGCACATCCATTTGTCAGACTTGATGGACATATACTGCCTCTTTCCTATTTTCTGTTAACGTTCAACACCCCAGCACCCACTGGGTGAAAAGTGGGCCGAATCATATAGTGTTTTAGGCACGGGGAAAAGCGAACCGTTGTTGGGTCATCGCCGGGGATAGGGTTGGCACTCCCCGGATCCAAAGCCGGGGAGCGGTATTCAGTTGCGTAGCGGCGCCGTTAATCGTCACTGAAAACCAATTCCGGGCCGCTATTTCCCTGCAGGGACTGTAGATAAAGCTGCGCAACCAACTTTGAGGCCGCCTCGCCATAGGCCATGGCCAAGGGGCTATTGGGAGACTTGACGACCGTTGGCATGCCGTTATCCAAATCTTCTCGCAATTGCTTATCGATGGGCAGCTTACCGAGCACCTCTATACCGTACTGACTGGCGATGCGCTCACCCCCGCCCTGACCAAAGATGGCTTCCTCGTGACCACACTGGCTGCAAACATGATGACTCATGTTCTCCAATACACCCAGTATCGGTACATTCACCTTGTTGAACATTTCAATGCCCTTCAACGCATCAATCAAGGCAATATCCTGGGGCGTGGTCACAATAAGCGCGCCACTGAGGGGGATCTTTTGAGACAGACTAAGCTGAATGTCCCCGGTACCGGGCGGCATATCAATCAAAAGATAGTCCAGTTCTGGCCAGGCGGTTTGCAATAGCAACTGCTGCAAAGCCCCCGCGGCCATGGGGCCACGCCAGACCATTGGCGTTTTATCGGTCACCAGATTCGCCATGGACATCACCGCCATGCCGAAGGCTTCCAGTGGGTACATCTGTTTTTCGGCTTTTACCCTGGGGCGCTGACCGTCCAAACCCAGCATATGACTCTGACTCGGACCGTAGATATCCGCATCGAGAATGCCCACTTTGGCGCCTGAGGCGGCAAGTGCCAAGGCCAGATTAACGGTTGTACTGGATTTACCCACCCCGCCCTTGCCTGACGCAATGGCAATGACATTCGCCACGGTTTCAAGACCTTCGATGCTCTCGGGCAAACAACGCACGGCCGACCAGCTGATATCAAGCTGTAACTCATCCACCGGGCTGTCCTGCTCTTGAATCAGCTGCTTGAAGGCTTGCTGCAATTGCTGTTCGAGCGACCAGCGATAGGTCCCAATCGGATAGGGAAAATGCAGCTTAAGGCTCAGACGGGTCCCTTCAACAAGCTGGGACTGCAAACAATTCAAGGTGCCAAGTTCCTTATGAAGAACGGGATCCAACACCCGATTTAACAACTCTTCGCTCAGTCGGCTCAGCTCAGGATTCATAATCTTTCTCTACCGCATTGGTTTGAATGTATTTGCCATGATGGGGACGCCCAAAGCAAATGACAATGCTTCGGCGTGCAAAATAAGGCAACTTATTCCTGTAAAACCCTCTATTCCTTTAACCTGGTCACGACACAGAAGCACAAAGCACTCAAACATCGCTCAGGAAATAAACAACTCCCCGGAATTCCACTGCATCAACACGAGCCAGTGCCACGACACGCAGACTAAGCTTATGCCTAAATAAAAGGGCTTTCGGAGTATTTAGCAACAAATTTGAGTGCTATAATCGGCGGGTTTTGCTGCTCTGTAACAGGCAGCCCAGGCATGTTGAAGAACATGTACACAAGATTATTCCGTTTGAACCGCCCACTGTGGGCACGTTAAAGAGAGCGAGTTTCTGTCAATGAGTCAGCGCCGTAAAATTTTGGTCACCAGCGCACTGCCCTATGCCAATGGTCCTATCCACCTTGGCCACCTGGTCGAATATATTCAAACCGACATTTGGGTGCGTTTCCAAAAACTGCGTGGCCACGATTGTCACTATGTCTGTGCGGACGATGCTCATGGCACAGCGATCATGCTGAAAGCCGAACAACTCGGCATTACCGCTGAAGAACAAATCGCGAATGTTAAAGCAGACCACGAAAAAGATTTCGCTGGTTTTCATATTGCCTTCGATAACTACGGTTCAACCCATTCGGAAGAAAACCGTCAGTACTCCGAATTGATTTACAAGCGCCTGCAGGAAAATGGCCACATTGCCAGCCGCACCATCACCCAGGCCTACGACCCGGAAAAAGAACTGTTCCTGGCGGACCGTTACATCAAAGGCACCTGCCCTAAATGTAAATCCGAAGACCAGTACGGCGATAACTGCGAAGTGTGTTCAGCGACTTACTCGCCAACCGAACTGATCAATCCGAAATCCGCCATTTCAGGCGCAACTCCGATCGCTAAAGATTCCGAGCACTTTTTCTTCAAATTGCCGGAATTCACCGATTTCCTGAAAGACTGGACTCGCAGTGGAACCTTGCAACCCGAAGTGGCCAATAAATTAGCTGAATGGCTGGATACTGGCTTACAGGAATGGGACATTTCCCGCGATGCCCCTTATTTCGGTTTTGAAATCCCAGGGCAAAGCGGTAAATATTTTTACGTTTGGCTGGACGCACCTATCGGCTATATGGCCAGCTTTAAAAATCTCTGCGACCGGGAAAACCTGGATTGGGACGAATATTGGAAAGCTGACAGCGACGCCGAGCTTTACCACTTTATTGGCAAGGACATTGTAAATTTCCACGCCTTGTTCTGGCCTTCCATCCTGCATTCTGTCGGTTATCGCAAACCAACGGCCGTGAACGTGCATGGTTTCCTGACGGTCGATGGCAAAAAAATGTCTAAGTCTCGCGGCACCTTTATTAACGCCGCTGCGTACTTGAACCATCTGGACCCGGAATACCTGCGCTACTATTTTGCTGCCAAACTAACCTCCAGCGTGGATGATCTGGATTTAAATCTGGAAGATTTTGTTCAGCGTGTGAATTCTGATTTGGTCGGCAAGGTGGTCAACATCGCCAGCCGTACTGCAAAATTTGTTCAAAAATCCGGTGGTGAGCTGTCCGGCACCATTGCCGATGCTGAACTGTGGCAGAAATTTCTGGATGCCGAAAACCACATTGCAGAGTTGTATGAGCAGCGCGAATACAGCAAAGCCATGCGTGAAATTATGGCTCTGGCCGATGCCGCCAACGAATACATCGCGGCGCAGGCGCCATGGAGCCTGGCAAAAGAAGAAGGCAATGAACAGAAGGTTTTGGACATTTGTAGCTTGGGTGTGAATATGTTCCGCGCACTGATGCGTTACCTCAAACCCGTCCTGCCCGCCACCGCTGAAAAAGCGGAAGTCTTCTTGGGTGAAACCCTGAGCTGGGAAGCGCCATTGAGCTACCGCGCTGGTGTCATCAATAAGTTTAAACCGCTGATGATGCGCATTGAGTCCGACAAAGTTTCCGCCATGGTAGAAGACAGCAAACAAGCAGCAGCCGAAGCAATGCAAGCCGTCGCAAAACCAGCCGCCAGCGGCCCCCTGGCTGAGGAACCGATTGCCGACGAAATTAACTTCGATGATTTTGCCAAAGTTGATTTACGTGTTGCCCTCATCAAAGAGGCTGAGCATGTCGATGGCGCTAAAAAATTAATGAAGCTGACCCTGGATCTCGGTGGCGAAACTCGCCAGGTATTCTCAGGCATTAAAAGCGCTTATGCGCCTGAAGACCTGCAAGGTAAGCTCACCGTTATGGTAGCCAACCTGGCGCCACGCAAGATGAAGTTCGGCCTGTCTGAGGGAATGGTGCTGGCCGCAGGGCCAGGCGATAAGGAAATCTATTTGCTTGAGCCGCACAGCGGCGCCAAGCCGGGCCAAAGGGTCATGTAAAACATTCCGTGAACACGGATGCGCTGAAACATCCGGTTCGCCCGCTGAATTAGCGAGTAAACCCATAGCAATACCGATTTTTCAAAAATCGGAGTGATGACAGATAGTGGAGCGACAATGGCTGATTTCGCCATTATTTTGATCAGCACCATACTGGTGAACAATTTTGTTCTGGTACAGTTTTTAGGACTGTGCCCCTTTATGGGCGTATCCAATAAACTTGAAACTGCCATTGGCATGGGTGGCGCCACGACCTTTGTGCTGACCCTCGCCAGTATTTGCAGCTATCTCGTCAATAATTATTTGCTATCCCCTCTTGGGCTGGATTACCTTCGCACCATTGCGTTTATTCTGGTCATTGCTGTTGTTGTGCAGTTCGCAAAAATGTTCATCGAAAAAACCAGTCCACTGCTGTATCGGGTGCTGGGTATTTTTCTTCCCTTGATCACCACTAACTGCGCCGTTCTGGGGGTCGCTCTGCAGAACACCAATAAAAACCATAATTTTATGGAATCGACCTTTTACGGCTTCGGTGCTGCCATTGGTTTTTCTCTGGTGTTGGTTTTATTTTCGGCCATGCGCGAACGATTGGCTGTTGCGGATGTACCTGCGCCCTTTCAAGGCGCCGCTATTGGCATGGTAACTGCCGGCCTGATGGCATTGGCGTTTATGGGTTTTGGAGGATTGGTGTAAACCGAATTAGCCCATGGATCTGAGTAACCTACACCCCCTGTTGTTAGCATTATTAGTACTTGGCGGTCTCGCCCTGTTGTTTGGTGCCATTCTCGGTTTCGCCGCCGTGCGGTACAAAATCGAAGGTAACCCTATTATTGACCAGGTTGATAATTTATTGCCTCAAACCCAGTGTGGCCAGTGTGGCCATCCAGGTTGTCGACCCTACGCTGAGGGCATTGCGAACGGCGAAGAAATTAATAAATGCCCGCCCGGCGGCCAGGAAACCATTAACGCAATTGCTGACTTACTCGGTGTGGACGCTCCGGAACTGGACGCCGAACACGGCGCCGAGTCTGACATTCCCCAAGTGGCCTATATTCGCGAAGACGAGTGCATTGGCTGCACCAAGTGCATCCAAGCCTGCCCAATGGATGCCATCCTGGGCTCTGCCAAACATATGCACACTGTGATCGTAGATGAATGCACCGGTTGCGACTTATGTGTCGAACCCTGCCCGGTTGATTGTATTGAAATGCGCGATGTTGAAATCACCTTGACCAACTGGAAATGGCAACTGCCTTCGCCGCTTGATGGCGTAAACCAGCAAACCATTATCGCGAGCGATCGCTCTCCCAATGTCGAGGGTGATGCCGCATGAGTCAGTTAATTTACCCTTTACGTGGTGGTGTGCATCCGCCGGAAAACAAACAACAATCCCTGCAGACAAAACTCCAACACAGCGCCATTCCCGCCGAGCTGATTTTACCGCTCAGCCAACACATTGGTGCTCCGGCAGAAGCGATCGTTAATATTGGCGACAAGGTTTTGCGAGGACAGATGATCGCAGAGCCGAATGGTCCGTTCAGCGCGGCCGTTCACGCCAGCAGTTCTGGCGAGGTCATTGCAATAGAACCCCGTCCAATTCCTCACAGTTCTGGCTTATGGGGCGATTGCATTGTTATTCGCTGCGATGGCGAAGATCGCTGGGTGCCACGGACTGAAACCGAAAACCCCTACGCGCTGGAGACTGATGAACTGCTGAACCGCGTTCGCCAATCCGGCATTGCCGGTATGGGCGGTGCGGGTTTTCCAACCGCCGTTAAGCTGCGTCCGCCCGCTACCAGCCCAATCGATACTCTGATTATTAATGGCACCGAGTGTGAGCCTTATATCACCGCTGACGATGTTCTAATGCAGCAACGCAGCGACGATATTATTCGCGGCTGTGCTCTGCTCGCTCATATGTTGGGCGAGCCTGACAATATTCTGATCGGTGTCGAAGACAACAAACCCGAAGCAATCGCGGCACTGGAACACTCTCTGGCCCATCTGGATGCCAGTGAAGTCCCGGGCATTGACCACATTAAAGTGGTGAGCTTTCCCACGAAATACCCCTCGGGTGGCGAAAAACAGCTCATTCAAATTCTGACCGGTAAAGAAGTCCCAAGCGGCGGACTGCCGGCACACATTGGAATCGTCCTGCAAAACGTTGGCACCACGGTGGCCATTTGGGAAGCCATCCGATATGGCAAACCGCTAACAGAAAGAATTACGACCGTGGTCGGTGAAAGCCTGAAGCAACAAGGCAATACTCTGGTGAGAATCGGTACGCCCAGCGCATTCGTTCTCAAGCAGTTTGGCTTTGACGAGGATCGCTGTGCACGTTTGATTGCCGGGGGCCCCATGATGGGTTTCAGCTTGCCCGACATAAACGCTCCGCTGGTCAAAACCAGTAACTGCTTGCTGGCACCCAGTCATCAGGAAATGCCTGATCCGGAACCTGCACAAGCGTGCATCCGCTGCGGGCATTGCGCCGAAGCCTGTCCGGCAAGCCTGCTGCCCCAGCAGCTATACTGGTACGCCCAGGCTAAAGATCACGATCGTCTGCAAGCACACAATCTGATGGATTGTATTGAATGCGGCGCCTGCGCCTACGTCTGCCCAAGCAGCATTCCTCTGGTGCAGTATTACCGTGCGTCGAAAGGCGAAATTCGCCAGGCAGCAATCGATAAAGAAAAATCCGACCGCTCCCGCCAGCGTTTTGAATTCCGACAAAAACGCATTGAAGCAGCCGAGGCTGAAAAAGAAGCCAAACGTCTCGCCCGCAAGAAAGCCGCCGAAGCTGCCAAGGCGAAAGCCGCAGCCAAGCCCGCTCCAGGCAGCGCCCCTGCCGATCCCGTTGCCGCTGCCATGGCTCGGGTCCAGGCTCAACAAGACGACCCAGCCGAGCAATTGGCAAAACTGGAGCGCGCCTTCAACAATGCCAGCAACCGCGCCAAGAGTGCTGAGGAAAAGTGGCAACAAGCGGAAACTGATGAACAGAAAGCCAAACTGGAAGCCCGCTTCAAGCAAGCGCAAGTGCGCATGAAAGACGCCGAAACAAAGCTGGCCGAATTTAAGCAAAGCCAGAACAGTAGCAGTCTGGCAGTCGACAGTGACGATCCGATTGAGCGCGCAAAGGCCAAAGCCCAGCAGCGCTTGAGCATGTCGCCACTGGAAAAAGCCCGGAACACACTGAACTCGCTGCAGGAACGCCTCAAAAAAGCCCAACAGAAAGCCGCCGAGGCCGATGAAGACAAGAAAGGGGCTATGAATGCAGCGGTCGACAAGCTCACACAAAAAATCAGTGACCTGAAACAGGAAATCACTGACCTGCAGGCCACTGCTCCTGGCCCTGGCAACGAGTCTCCTGTTGATCCCGACAGTATTGAAGATCCCATTGAACGCGCCAAGGCCAAAGCCATGCAAAGGCTGAGCATGTCACCGACGGAAAAACTGCAAAGCAGTTTAAAGTCCCTGGAATCTCGCCTGAATAAGAGCGAAGAAAAACTGGCGTCGGCGGACGCCGATCAACGTCCCGCCTTAGAAACGGCTGTCGCCAAATTGCAGGAAAAAATTGCGACCGTAAAACAGGAAATTCGCGAAGCAGAGCCATCAGACAACTCTCCGGCAGCCAGCGCATCAGAACCCCAAGTGGTCGCCGCCGTGGAAGATGCCGCCTCGGCCGCCATCGCCAAAGCGAAAGAAAAAGCCGCCGCTCAAGCCAGTATGAGTCCCGAAGAAAAACGGCAAGCACAGGTAGAATCCCTCAAACAGCGAATCGATAAAGCCCAGCAACGGCTGGACAATGCCATGGCCGAAAACAACGACAATATCGATGCCTTCAAGCTGGGCTTGGAAAAACTTCAAAACAAACTCGCTGAATTGGAGGCCGAATAATGTCATTCCTGCGCGCCAGTTCGCCGCACGCTCACGGTCGGATTGATACCCGTTCAGTCATGCGCACCGTTATCCTGGCGACGTTGCCGGGCCTCGCGGCGCTGACCTACTTCTTTGGTCCGGGCAGTCTGCTCAATATCATGCTGGCCTTGCTGTTTTGTCTCGCTGCGGAAGCGGCGATTCTGGCACTGCGCAAACGCCCACTCAGCTTCTATTTGCAAGATTACAGCGCAGCCGTGACAGCGGTTTTACTGGGTCTGGCATTGCCGCCCTATTGCCCCTGGTGGGTAGTGGCTGTGGCTAGCCTGAGCGCCATTGTGTTAGCCAAACAACTCTACGGTGGTATGGGCTATAACCCCTTTAACCCCGCCATGGTCGGTTATGTAGTGGTGCTGATATCCTTCCCTCTGCAAATGAGTCAATGGCCCGCTCCACTGCCTTTGGCCGAACAGCTGCCTTCCATTAGCGCCGCCTTACAGCACGTCTTTACCGGCGAAGGATTGGACGCCTACACCAGCGCAACTGCACTGGACATTGTGAAGCAAAACAACAGCCAGCTGATGAGTCAGGTTTACGCCGACAATGCACTGCTTCGTACAGGCGCCCTGGCGGGTGCAGGCTGGGAATGGGTGAACCTCGGCTTCTTAATGGGCGGCCTGTACCTGTTGTATAAGAAAGTGTTTACCTGGCATGCACCCGTCAGCATGCTCGCCGCGCTCAGCCTCTGTGCCCTGCTTGGTTATGATGCCGGCAGTTCACAATCTGGCGGCTCGCTGACTTTGCATTTATTCAGTGGAGCCACGATGCTCGGAGCATTCTTTATTGTGACCGACCCGGTGAGCTCTACCGTTTCCACCCGCGGTCGCCTGATTTTTGGGGCAGCTATCGGTGCTCTGGTGTACATCATTCGGGTATTGGGTAACTATCCCGATGCCATCGCCTTTGCGGTATTGCTGATGAACTTCGCCGCTCCTTTTATTGATTACTACACCGTACCGCGCAGCTATGGTCACGACAAAGCGCGCCGAGCGACGGAGAAGCAGGAACCATGAGCTTAGGGAATTCCATCAGTAGAAACGCAATTATCCTCGGCACCTTTGCCCTGCTCACGGCCGCCGTTCTGGCTGGCACCCAACTGCTCACCAAGGATCGCATTGCTGCCGCTCAACGCAAAGCCGCCGAACAGGCGCTGTTGGAAATCATTTCCAGTCTGCCGGACAAACACGACAACGATATGCTGGCTGAATCCCTGGAGATTCCGACGTCTTTGCAGGAAAAATTATTCTGGAGAGATTCCGAAAAAGTGCATGTCGCTAAGAGAGGCGATAAAGTATTGGCCTATCTGGTTCCTGCTACGGCACCGGATGGTTACAGCGGTGACATTAAAATTCTGATGGGCATTACCCCCGAAGGCACCGTTAGCGGTGTGCGAGTGCTGGCCCATAAAGAAACACCTGGATTGGGTGACAAGGTGGAGCTGAAAAAAAGTGACTGGATATTAAGCTTTACCGGGCGCTCACTGACTCCACAAAACGAAAGTGATTGGGCCGTAAAGAAAGACGGCGGTGACTTTGATCAATTTACCGGAGCAACCATTACGCCCCGTGCTGTCATCAAGCAAGTCAAAACCTCTGTCCAAGCCTTTCGCCAATGGCTGAACAATCAACCATCTGTTGAACAGCGTGAAGCAGCCCCCATCGCCAAGGTAGAATCCCACCATGAGTGATCAAACCGTAAATTACACCGACATCAGCAAGAACGGCCTCTGGACCAACAACCCGGCGCTGGTGCAGCTGCTCGGCCTGTGTCCACTGTTGGCCGTAACCGGCTCGGTGGTCAATGCCCTCGGGCTGGGGCTGGCCACCCTTCTGGTACTGCTCGGGTCGAACATCAGCGTCTCATTGATTCGTCATGCCGTCAGCGATGCCGTGCGGCTGCCCGCCTTCGTCATGATCATTGCTTCTTTTACTACGGCAACTGAGTTACTGATGCAGGCGTTCACCTACGAGCTGTATCAAATTCTGGGCATATTCATACCGCTGATTGTGACCAACTGTACCATTCTGGGACGTGCAGACGCCTTCGCCAGTAAGAACGGTGTCCTGGCCTCGACCGTCGACGCCGTAATGATGGGCCTCGGTTTTCTTATCGTCCTGTTGATACTGGGTGCGGCGCGGGAGCTGCTGGGCGCAGGAACCTTGTTCGCTGGCATGGATCTTCTTCTTGGACCCGTGGCGGAAAATTGGGAAATTGCGGTGTTTGGTAAAGACTATCCGGGATTGCTCGTTGCTCTTCTCCCCCCGGGCGCTTTTATCGTCACCGGATTTTTGATCGCCGCAAAAAATGCAATCGATCACTATCAACAACAAAAAGCCAAAGCCAAGCAGGCACCGAAAGCGGCCGGCAGCCGACGGGTTCGCACCACCGGCCATATCAGTTAGACTGATCAGCGATAGAGACTATTCGTCAGAGAAGGTACGACCCATCATCATGGCAGGTGAAAACGAAAACGACAGTAAGAACCTCGGCCTGGACATAAAAGGGCGTCAGCCGAGACGGGCCAACAGCCGACATCGTCGCAAGGAAATTCTTGAAGCCACCATGCGAATTATTGCCCGGGATGGTATCCGGGCTGTTCGCCACCGCGCCATTGCCAAGGAAGCCGAGGTTCCACTTTCAGCCACAACCTACTACTTCAAAGACATCAAAGACTTGATCAATGACGCCTTTGGTCTTTTCATCGAACAAAGTCAGGCCCGGAGTGCCTGGCTAAAAGCGCAGACTCTGGCCCTCTACCAGAACAGATTAGCCGAGCTGAGTGATAACGCACCTTCCGCCGCCCAACTGGAAAGCCTGTCGGTTGAAGCATCGGCTCTGGTCATGGAACACATTCGCCGCCAGGTAGATGACGTGGAATCGAGGCGCCTGGAACACGCGTTTCTCAACGAGACCCTGCACAACCGAAGCCTGGAAGAAAAGTATCAGGTACTTCGGGGGGAGATATTGACCGCCATCCAGCAATTTCTGGAACGGCTGGGCAATGACGCTCCGGAAGCCGATGCCCAATCCCTGCATGGGGTTATCCAATGGTTGGAATATCTATTGGTCGTCGAGAACAATCCTGAGAACTGGCAACTTGCCCAAATCACCCTACAACGCCATATTCAGCGCCTCTTCAGCCCAATAGAAAAATAATGTTTCCCGAATACGCACCTGAGCGGTTCAATCGACCGATTGAACGGTTTTCAGCTCCGATGGAATTGAGGTGGGGTTAACGGGTTGCATTCCCGAGTAGTGTTAATATGATGGACTTACCGGTGTGGTGCGTCCGGCTACAAAGTGTCAGATTTGAAGGTTTCCCAGGATGAACCCAGCAACCCTACAGAACCAAAGCTCCGCTTTTTTTCAAAAGCCAGTTAGCCACGTCATTTGTGCCTTAAGCCTCCTGGCGGCCAGCTTGGAATCACACGCTCAGATTTATCGCTGGCAAGACGAATCGGGAAAATTTCAATACAGCGACAAACCTCGTCCCGGTGCCACCCTGATCAAGGAAGCCGACGAAAAGCAGCCCGAAGTGATCGAAGCTCTGCCCTCTCAGGAAAAAGAAAACAACAACACCGAGGAAGTGTTAGCCGAAGGCAAAGAAACGCCCCCTCAGAAAGTGGTCAGCGAGCCCGAGGAAACTCTTGAAGTGGCCCCCGCTCAAGCCCAAACTCCCGCTCGAGAAACAACAGAGCTCAGCAAAACTATGAGTGAACGCGATCAAGCACGACTTAAGGAACTGAGTCGAAAGCATCGCCGCTGCGCCAGCAGTCGTACTCGTATGAGTAAACTGCAAACCCAATTCCAACAACGCAAGCTCGAAGGCGCTCCCGAACAAACGCTGGACTACTTGCGACGCTCAATCACACGACAAAATAAACTGGTCAGCCGCGACTGCAGTTGATTATACGTAACGCGAAGAAAGAAGAGCACGACTCTAAACAGCAGATAAAAAGCCGAAAAATTCAGGAGAGAGTTGCAAGGGAGAATAGCCAGAAGTCGATCCATTCGACTCCTGGCATAGACGCACTGAGTTAAGCCAGCACGTCCGTAGCAACGCGATAATTCGGATCTTCCATCACGTTCACTTCGCAAAGATCGCCGGCATTTTTCAACAATTTACGACACTCAGGACTCAGGTGACGCAAATGCAGTGTCTTGCCTTCTTTCTGATAACGCAGTGCCAATGCATCTAACGCTTCGATGCCCGAATGATCGCTGACGCGAGAGCGCTTGAATTCAATCACTACATGTTCAGGATCGTTCTTTGGATCAAATAATTCGCGGAAATGGCTGATGGAACCGAAGAAGATCGGGCCACGCAAATCATATACTTTGTAGCCGTTTTCATCTGTATAGGTATCGACCATGATGTGCTTCGCGTGCTTCCAGGCGAACACCAGTGCAGACACAATCACACCAATGATAACGGCGATCGCCAAGTCATAAACCACGGTCACGCCTGACACCAGAATCAGAATAAAGGCATCAGAAGGTGGAATCTTGCGAATGATACGCAGCGAGGACCACTCGAAAGTCCCCAGAACCACCATAAACATAATTCCAACCAGCGCAGCCAATGGGATCATCTCAATATACTGAGCGCCGAACAAAATAAAGGCCAGCAATACCAAGGCGGCGGTAATACCGGAAAGGCGACCACGACCACCATTGTTAATGTTGATCATGCTCTGGCCAATCATGGCACAGCCACCCATGCCACCGAAGACACCATTCACACTGTTGGCAATACCCTGCCCCACACATTCACGGTTGCCCTGACCTCGGGTTTCAGTAATTTCATCGATCAGACTCAGGGTCAGTAAGGATTCAATCAAACCAATGGCCGCAATAATGGCCGCATAAGGCAAGATGATCCACAGGGTTTCCAGTGTCATCGGTACAGCCGGGATCGCAAAGCTTGGCAACTCGCCTTTCAAGGTGGCGGTGGCCGCTTCTTCAGCAGGCAGGCTATCGCGAACAAAGTCGATAACTGAACGCGCCTCAAGATCCAGACCAATCACAATAAAGGTAACCGCGATAATCGCCACCAAGCCTGCAGGGACGGCCGTCGTCAACCGGGGAAGAAAATGAACAATCGCCATAGTCAGGGCGATCAGGCCCACCATGATCATTAGGGCTTCGCCCTGCATCCACTCAAGGCCCCCCGCGCCCTGTACTTTGAACTGCCCCAGCTGAGCCAGGAAAATCACAATGGCCAGGCCATTCACAAAGCCCAACATCACCGGGTGCGGCACCATTCGGATGAATTTACCTAGCTTCAATACACCCGCCAGAATTTGGATCAGGCCCGCCAGCAGTACTGCCGCGAATAAGTATTGCACACCATGCTGAGCGACCAGAGAGACCATGACCACGGCAGTGGCGCCCGTCGCTCCGGAGATCATGCCTGGGCGACCGCCAAAGACGGCCGTTAATAAGCCCATCATAAACGCCGCATACAGGCCCACCATCGGCTCAACCCCGGCGACAAACGCAAATGCCACCGCCTCAGGAACCAGCGCCAGAGCTACCGTCGTGCCTGACAGGACATCGTTCTTAACATTGTATTGATTCGCTTTTTCGTGAATCAGATTAAACATGTGAGCCTCGATTTATCAGAGTGCATTGCTATTGCCTGGGTGCCCCATCATAGGGCCCGTAGATTACGGTATCGTTTTAACGTCTAGACCAGAGCTGAAAAGGGGCCGGATTCTAACAGGTTTTGCTTGTGCAACCAATGAACGATCCAGACGCAGGCCGCCTGGATAATAAGGAAGAGAAAGGACTAATTCGAAGCGCCTACTGTAAACCGCGCTTGCCCAACAGCTGAATGGGGTAGCCATCAGGGTCTTCACAGAAGGCCAATATTGAGGTTCCCGCCTTCATCGGGCCAGCTTCACGGGTCACCTGGCCTCCCGCCGCCCGAATCTGTTCGCATGCCTGGTAGACGTCTTCGACCTCAACCGCGATATGGCCATAGGCATTACCAAGATCGTAATTCCCGGAAGCCCAGTTATAGGTCAATTCAAGAACGGTATTGCTGGCTTCATCACCATAGCCCAGGAACGCCAGGGTAAATTCACCCTCTGGATACTCCTGCAGGCGAAGTAGCTGCATCTGCATGACCTTGGTGTAAAAGGCGATCGAGCGCTCAAGATTGGCGACTCGCAACATTGTGTGCATCAAACGCATAGTCCGCTTCTCATAACAGATCTTTTTTTGCCCATTTGCGACAGGATTTCTCAAATGGGTAGCCGACTATGCGCCAGTACTTTTCCGAGGTCAAGAGACATTCGGCGAGAAGTAGATTCTAATCAAGAATCCCCTTCTGGCGACTATCACGGAAACCGACTTGTGGTGTTCGCTTAATTTCACACGCTTATAAAACTGATTAAAAACCCAGTGTCACCTGCAGTTTACCGGATGGTCGATGTCGATATTTACGGTGTTTGTATCGCTGGCCATTGTGAACATACACCTTGGCACCATAAGCGCTTGTACCGACACTAAAATAAACACCTTGAGCCGAAGAATAGCGGTAGCGATACGTGGGGCAGTATTGATGGGCATGCTCTACATAATAGTGATGACCATGGTCGTTATGGTAATGCCCATGGCTATGACCATGACGATGACCGTGGTTGTTATTGTGATAATGCGGCTGGTGATGGTGTCCACCGCTACGCCGCCAATGCTTGGCGCCTTTATGCCCCTTAATCGCAAACTGCTTCACTTTAGGGCTGTGCTGGTACACCTTTTTAGATGACGACTGGTGATAGCCATGGGCTATCAATTGACTGGAAAGCCCCAACGCAACAAGGGCCATTGAGATTGTCGATAATCGCTTTAGCATAATCGCCTCCCGGGCCTGGGCCCTGAACTTATCAACGGGTTTCAGCAAAGCTGCGAGTTAAAACTAAATCAGAAATATTAACTTGACCTTAACGAGCAGACCATTAGAGTCTTGTGGATACTATTTATATCCCTGAGGTGTGCCAATGGTGTTACCTGCCGATACTCCAAGAATTGTAGCCTACTTTTTTGTGCAGAACGCCCAGGCGTTTATTGAGTTTACGCAACAAGCCTTTGCCGCTGAAGAGTTAGGACGTGAAGAGGCCCAGGGCATGATACGCAACGCACAGTTGCGCATTCTCGATTGCACCTTTATGGTAAGCGAGGCGACCGAAATTGGTCCTCTGCAGCAAAGCCATTATCTCTACGTCGACGATGTCGATCACACTCTAGAGCAGGCGCTTAAGGCTGGCGCCGAGTGCCTGTTCGATGCCGAGGACATGCCCTACGGCGACCGCCAAGGCGGCATTAAAGACCCCTTTGGCAATTACTGGTGGGTCTCCAAACGCCTCACCGAAGAACCCTATTACCCACTGGGATAAGCATCAGGAATACCATGTCACAACAGACCACTTTGCAAAGTTTACCCCTGTCCACAGAACGTACTCTCATTCGTCAAGCCAGTATTGATGACGCCGCTTTTTTTCTGGAGCTGATGACTTCCGAAGGTTGGCTGAAAAACATTGGCGATCGCGGTATCTATACGCTCGCTGACGCTGAAGCTCACGTTCAAAACAATATTCTCAAGTCTTACCAGGACAACGGTTTTGGTATGTATGTGATTTGTGGGCCGCAAGGCGACGCCATAGGCAGCGCGGGTTTTATTGATCGCCCGACTCTGGAACACGTCGATATCGGTTACGCCTTTCTCCCCCATGCTTTTGGGCAAGGTTATGCCATCGAAGCCTGCCGCTGCGTATACCAATATGGCGTGGAGCAACTTGAGATCAAACCTGTCGTCGCCATCACGGCTTCGGATAATGAACGCTCAGGAAATTTATTGCTTAAATTAGGCTTCAAACGATTAGCGGACATTTGTCTTCCCGACAGTGGGGAAAGCGTGCATTATTACGTTGACCAACAACACCCTGAATATCCACGACACTAAACCACTGAACTCGAAAGCCGCCGCATCCGACATTCACTGCACTCGAAAATCACTATGTCCAAACATCAAAACGCCGAGCAATACCCTTACGCCCAAATGGCAGCGATCAATAATGTCGAAGTGCCCCATGTGAACCACTTGGAAACAGAAGAATTCTACCAATTGCTGGAGTCAGCCGATTATTGCGAATGCCTGCAGGATGACGATGAGGAAATCTTTGGTTTTATCGTGGCTTTCAGACATCAAAACCAGAACTATCAGGGATTTAACTTTCAATGGTTCCAGCAAAACTCTGAAGATTTTCTGTACATCGACCGCATTATCGTCGCACCCTGGGCACGCAGCCAGGGAATTGGCAAACGACTTTACGATACCGCCGCAAGTTGGTGCCGAGAGAACAATATTCGCCACTTAGTGTGCGAAGTGAATCAAAGCCCACCCAACCCGAATTCACATCATTTTCATCAGGCTTTGGGTTTTACGGCGCTGGACAATGTACAGCATCCAGAAGGGAAAACAGTGACCATGTATCAATGGCCACTGTAAAATCGAAAAGGTATTCGAGGAAAAGCGTAACTGCCTTTACTGTGCCGCGTAGTACTCTGCGACGGCCTTGCTCTGCTCATCGTTCAATTCATCGGCAATCACTTTCATAATCGGGTGCTTACGCTTGCCGCTGCGGTAATCACGCAATTGCTTCAGCAAGTAAGTCGCCTTCTGTCCGGCCAGGTTAGGCCACAACTCATCTACGGTCTCACCTTTCATACCATGGCAGGAAACACAGCGAGCGCGAACGTGCGCACCAGGCATTTCGCTGCTGTTTTCTACCTGCTTCGCTTTCGCGCGGGGTTGGGCAGCATAGTACTTTGCCAACGCATCAATCTGCTCATCACTTAACGACTGTACAAAAGGTTTCATAGTGGGTTCAATGCGAATGCCATCGCGAATATGACGAATTTCTTGGGCGAGATAGCCGGCTTTCTGCCCCGCCAGATTGGGCCAGATATCATTGTTGGATTGCCCTTTCATACCATGGCAAGTCGCACACATTTGTAACTGGGGTTTAATATCAACCGCCAATGCATCAAAAGCAATGAACGAGAACAGCAGAGCTGTCAGGGTTCGGTGCAATGCACGGAAAGACGCTCGATTAAACAGGGAAAAAATCATAGCTTGATTCTCTATATAGCCAATCATCGATTATGACGTTCAAACGCCACTTATTTTGTTTAACGCTTATTACTTAAGCGGTTGGTCCGGTAGCTCTTTGATGATGCCTTGTTGCAACATATCGTTGAGCAGCTTCTTGCGAAACTCAAAGGCTTCAAAAAGTGGATCTTGGCGAAGTCGGGCCACTTCTTCCACGGTATAAGGTTTGAAATTTTCCGGCAAACTGTCACCAGAGATATTCAACACGATCCAGTTTAATGCTTCGGTCAACTGCTCATCATTAAGGGCGGCATTTGCAGAGCCCGGCACCTGCACCAAATAGTCGCGGCCAGCATCAAATTTTAAAAAATGACCGACAAAACCGTTCATGTGAGGCACCGCTTTTTCACCCTCACCTGCCGGTCCATGACAGCCCCGGCAAAACATTTTGTAGTTGAACTCGGCGCGTTGCTCCCGCTGCTCAGCCGTGAGAGGCGGCTTGCTTTCGGCTGCCCAGAGCGAACTCAGGGGCAGCACCGTCATCAGCAGGGGCGCGAGTGTTTTCATCATCGCTACTCGCATGTTTATACCCTACTGCTCGAAAGCCAAACCAACGACAATCGCCGTTGAACAATGATAAACCGAACTGTTTGCACCCAGGCACCAGTTCACATCATTAGACTTGTCGGCACGGTACAAAGGACGATCACCTTCATCGCGCTGACACAAACAACTGCCGCATTGAGTTGTACCGCAGCAATCGTTGTAGGAGATTACATAGTTACGACCATCCACTGGGTTACGGCAGGTGCCGATCCAGGTAATGGGAGACATTTCGGTTCCTGGCGGACAAGTGTTGTAAGTACCGCCACAGCACTCACACAGAAAGCCGTCAACGGCACAATAACGCCAGTAGTCACAGCTGGCAGGATCACCGGCTTCGCTATCCTGGGGAAGGCGATTGTCTTGAGGCAATTGTTGCCCGCCGTCAGCCGCCCGAGCAACGGGCAATAATGGAATGGAGCCCGCGCCAACCAAAGCTGCACCCAGACCACGAATAAAACCGCGACGGGAGCCTTTTTGGGCGGCGGAACGAGCTGTTTTTTCAAATAACTTATCGAATATGGACATGAATCAGGCCTCTACTCTGTTGTTCTTATGAGAGCGCTTACCGCCCTGCCATATACTCTTGAATGGAAGCCACATCACGCTCTTTGGCTTCAAATAAACTGTCCAGATGCTCGCGGGAATTTACAATGCCCATCGAAGCAACATTGCCCTGCTCATCAATCAGAACAGCATAGGGTAACTTGGCTACACCATAGGTTTTGCCCAGCAATTCAGAAACAATGTACGGAAAACTTCCCAGATCCTGAGCCTTGGCAAACGCTTGGTGGTCATGTTGTTTCCCGTCACTGGCCAGAACCAAATCCAACCAGTCGGATTCCGCCGCCGCCGCAGAACGCAATGCAGGCAGTAGGGTTTTACAGATCGGGCAGTCGGGAGATACCCAGAAAACCAACTGGGACTTATCGCGAACACCGCCGATATTCACCATTTGATTCGCCAATGCCTGCAAAGACAGCTCAGGGGCTTTTTGCCCTACTTCCAGCTTTTGATTCATGGCCAGCGCACCGGCAGGAGCCACACGCTCATAGAGCACACCAATCTGACGAATCAGGGCATAATTAATAATCGCCATGACGATCAGCCCAATCCACAAAGCGATATTGGATACGACGAGAAATTCCATTAACGAGACCTCATTGCTTCAATGCGCTGGGCATTGGCCAGTAAGCCTTCCCAGCAGCTGTAAGCCAAACTAAATACAATTGCCAAAGCCAGGGCCAACCACAGTTCAGCGGCCATGACATAGGGCTCACTGGCAGCAAACAGGGCCAGCAACGCCAAAACAAGATTGCGCCACAACAGAGCGGGACTGATTTTCAAGGCCACCGCTGGCCCAGAACAACCACAGTCCATATCACGCTTGCCCTGCAACCATTGTGCACTGAGTAAGGCACCATAGACCAACATCAGCAGCGCGCAAGCGATCGCGGCAAGGGTCTTGCTGAACGGTAACAACAAGCCCAGAGCTATCAGGATTTCACCAGCAGCGATCGCTCTCACCGTGGCGATACCCTGCAGCGACCTAGGCACATAAGCGTAATTCTGCATCAGGTTTTCATAGTAATGCTGATTGTCTGATAACAACTTATGCCTCGCTGCATGCAAGAGCAACCAAACCAAAAACAGCGCTACGGCTTGAGCCAGCAAAGAAACCAACATCAGTAGGCCTTGTTCACGAGTAACGGCGTGACATTACCAAAATCGGAGATGGTCTGAATCAGACTGCCGTCTTTTGGATCAATAATATCCAGATTCAAATCGCCATTGGTCACGACCAGCTTGGGCGCTTTGCCACGAGTCACCGCAATGGAAATACCCCAACCTGGCAATTTGATTTTGCGCAGGCGCTTTTTGCTTTTGGGATCGATAATCCAAACGTGGCTGCCGCCGTGAGTCTGAGTGCCATCCGCGCCATTTTCGTGGGCGATGATGTACATTAAACCCTGCTCGTCTTTATCGTTCAGCACCAAGCCGCCTGGGCGCCAGTTGGTTTTGCGTTCTTCCGGGGTCAGCAACTCCCAGGTTTCAACGAATTTGGCAACGTCACCGCGCAGATCAACCGTGTGCATCTTGCCGGCAAAGCCTGGAAAATAGGCCATGCCATCGACAATCGCAGGACGCTCAAAGATAGGGGTTTTATCCGTATCAAAAAACGGTTTAACGCGATGTTGGGAAGCTTTCTTACCGGACGCATCCAGCACTGTCGTCAACAAACCGCCATTGCTGCACAATGAAGTCACACTGCGCTCACCTGTTGGGTAGGTCAATACGCAACCCGGTGTACCAATGACATCGATGACTTCACGCTTGTCCAGATCCACAACAGAGAAAGACGCCGCCGGGCTGAAGTTCGCCACGTATAAAAAACGCTCGTCTTTCGACAAGCCCATCGCATAACGTTCAGGCAAGGCGGTCAGACGTGTGGCATCTTTCCAAACAATTTCCTTTAGAATTTTAAAGGTGTTTTTATCGTAAATCGCCAGAACATCTTCGCGAGGTCCACGTGAGCCACGTGCATGGAACGATTCCATAATGTAGAACTCATTACGGCCTTGGGCGGCTTTAAAGTTGCCCAGAAGGTTCTTATCCGCGATAGCTTTAATACGCTTGGTAGGATTCTTCTCATCGACATCGAGAAGAATAATTTTGCCACCAAACATACTGAAAAAGGCAGCTTCATCCACATACATCCAGGATTCAGGAAACGTGTCCGGCAAGGTACGCACCGCACCGGTTTCTTCAATCGGTAACGGCGGCAAATCAGGACGCGGGGCTTTCGCAGGGGCTTGCTTGGCAGAGGCAAAAGCCAGGGATGACAGCAAAACAGAAGATGCCAGAACGCTGCAAGCGCCCAGACGGAGCGCACTCCTTAGAGATTTCATAATCGATTCCACGGCATTTTTATCGTTTATTATTCGCTGATGTCACCTGGCACTACACACCAGGACGTCATCAACAACATCATACCCCATAACATACCGGCATGGGATAAACGGATCTAGTCTGTAAGTGAAGCAAAAACTTGTCTGATTGTGCAAAGTGCTCGCTTCGCATAGCAAATTGACTGCGTCCTCCAGAGATAAAAAATGCGAGCCCAATATCGATGAAGAGATAAGGGGCCCGCCAAGTCACATTAGATAATGAGACACAACAAGCTCTGCACTGACTCACCGCACTCAAAAAAGTGCAAATACCCAGTACATACCACTGGAGACGTTACCGTTTTTACCACTTACTCTACTAAATAGAATTAACTCTTATTGATAATCACGGACTGAATGCTGGTGTACTCTTCCAGACCATGGGTCGAAAACTCCACACCGAAACCGGATTGCTTAACACCACCAAACGGAACGTTCGGCTGAATCGCAGCGTGATTGTTAATCCAGGCCGTACCGGATTCCAGGCGCATGGCCAATTCGGTCGCTTTACTCAGGTCACTGGACCAAACCGAACCACCTAAACCGTTCTCATTATCATTGGCCAACTGAATGACCTCGTCGATATCGCTGTACTTAACAATCGGCAAGATCGGACCAAACGGTTCTTCGTCCACCAAACGCATACCGTCTTTAACATTGGTCACAATGGTCAAAGGGTAGAAATAACCGGGGCCTTCATGATTCTCGCCTCCAACCAAAAATTCCGCGCCCTGAGCTTTGGCGTCTTCCGCCAAACTGATGACTTTGTCCAGTTGATCGCGGTTGTTTACGGGGCCGTAATCCATACCCTCTTCCAAACCGTTACCCAATTTCGCAGATTTGGCGATGGCCACCAGTTCGTTCGCCAATTCATCGTGAATGCTTTCGTGCACGTACAATCGTTTCAGCGCGGCACAGGTTTGGCCACTGTTGGTAAACGCCGATGCAAAAATACGTGGCGCCATCGTTTTAACATCCACATCGGGCAGAATGATGCCCGCATCATTGCCACCCAATTCCAGAGTCAGGCGTTTGAGGTTTACCGAGGCGCTCTGCATGATTTTTCGACCGGTCGCAGAAGAACCCGTAAATACAATTTTGCTGATGTCCGGATGAGTGCTCATCGCGGAGCCAATTTCGCCCTCACCGGTGACCACATTCAAAACACCCGCAGGCAATACACTCTGAGCAAGCTCTACAAATTTAATGGTCGACAGCGGTGTATAACTCGAAGGCTTAATCACGACCGTGTTACCCGAACGAATGGCTGGGATTACATGCCAGATGGCAATCAGCAACGGCCAGTTCCAGGGCGTGATGGAACCCACAACACCCAGAGGCTTACGGTGCACTTCGGCACGAATGTCATCATCGTCCTGCAACACTTCAACAGGCAATTCCAAGGCCGCATTGGAGCGACACCAAACCGCCGCGCCGCCTACCTCAAAATAAGCACCCTGGCCGCCGAAGGCCTGCAAAGGGCGCCCCTGCTCCTGGGTAATTAACTGGGCCAAATCGTCGATGTTGGCTTCCAGCAAATCCGCCAATTGCAGACAAGCTTGTTTGCGGGTGTCATTGTCGGTCGCGGCCCATGCTGGAAACGCCGCTTTCGCCGCCGCCACAGCCTGATCCAATTGTTCTACTGAGGTATCCGGCGCCTTGGCCAGCACGGTTTCGGTGGCCGGATTAATAACGTCAAAGCTTCCCGCTCCCGCTACTTTTTCACCATTAATAATCAAAGAATAATCTGACACTGTCTATCTCCCGCTGCTGTCATAATTTGCTACCCGAGGCAGCTGTTGTACTGCACATTTCGCCCGACCTTGAGGCGGTGCGAATCCATTAATAACCCGACACCCAATTCGGCAGAATGACATTATTTCTGCGCGCATAGTCATCCCATAAGGTGATGAGTTGCTTGAGTTTGTCGGGGTTCTTTAAGGCTAAATCTTGTTGCTCGGCGCGATCGTTTCGAATGTTGTATAAGCGCCACTGACCATTGCCCATGGGGCTCGGCATATGTGTCGCCTTCCAATCACCTGAACGCACCACACGCTTGCCAAACAATTCGCTGATAAAATTCACCGGCGCCATCGGCTTGCCCTGCAAGGCCGGCAAAATGGAACGCCCACTGATCGGATGGACAGCCGCCTTATCAGCAGAAGGCTTTTTGTCTGCCGCCGCTCGCACACCGACAATGTCCAAGATGGTGGGCACCATATCCTTGACCCGAACCAGCTCATCTACCCGTCCGGCCTCGATGGCCTTTGGATAGCTCAGGAAAGCCGGGACATGTGAACCGCCTTCACTACTGAAGCCCTTATAACCATAAAAACCTGGTGCGCCGGCCCAAGCCCATTCCGGACCGTAAAAAACGTAACTATCCACTTTTCCCATCGCCTCCAAACTGAAATCGTGATTGTTCATCACCCAGTTGTAGACCTTGGGAAATTGATCTTTCGGCCAGGTCGCGTCGACATCATGACCTTCCGCGCCATTGTCAGACAGGAAGATCACTAATGTATTGTCCAACTCGCCCTGCCGTTCAAGGCGCGCCAACAGACGACCGAGATGCTTGTCCATTTCGGTGACCATCGCCGCGTAAATTTCCATGGCCCGGATCGACTTGGATTTCGCGTCACTGGATAAGCTTGCCCACTGTCGGCTACCCGCAGGCATGGCCGCCGGTTCACCCGTGACTAAACCGAGCGCTCGCTGCTTAGCAAAGCGCTCTTTATGCAACTGTTCATAACCCTGATCGTATTTGCCTCGGTATTCCGCAATGGCTTGCTCAGATGCCTGCAAAGGCCAATGAGGCGCCGTAAACGCGAGGTAGGCAAAGAAAGGGTGTTGAGGTTTTTCCTGCTTGCCAGACTGAATATAGCCAAGCAACTGATCGACATAAAACTGTGAAGAGTATTGAAAATTGTCCGGCAATGTCGTCAGCAAAACGCCATCTTCACGATAACCGGCTTTCTGTTCTTTATATTGTGCATAGGCCGGTTTCATATCAGCATAATGACTGGCGCCACCGGATAACAGCGCGAAGGAACGATCAAATCCGTGGGACTCCGGCCCCTGCCCTTCCCCTTTGCCCAAATGCCATTTGCCGGCCATATAGGTGTTGTAACCGGCTGATTTTAAAATCGTCGCCAAACTTTCAACGCGCTGATTCAAGTACCCTTCATAACCGGGCTTTCCGCGTTGATTGTCTGCCAGTTCTTCCGCCATATTGCCCAGTCCGGCCAAATGACTGTCCACCCCCGTTAACAGCATCGCACGCGTTGGAGAACAGGTAAATGCGGTATGAAAATCGGTAAACTGTACGCCCTGTGCAGCCAGACGATCAATATTCGGGGTATTAATTTCGCTGCCCAGATAACCCAGGTCCGCGAACCCCAGGTCGTCCGCTACTACGAGCAAAACATTGGGGCGCGGTGAATCTGCCTGGGCATGCGAGCAGATACCCAAGGTCAGAAATGCCATCAGAATTCGTACAAACAAACCTGCCATGGCATCACTTTTCTGCCAGCTCAGTTTGATGTCGCTTGATATTATTTTTTTATTCACCACGCCGACTCATGCCATGCCCCGGCGAGCCGGGGCGAATTGTCTTACTTAGAAGTTGTAGCTAAACGTTGCACCGAACCAACGTGGTGGTGCATAGAAAGACGTCGCACCCAGGGCACCCAAATCCAGGTTGTAGATACGATACTCTTCATCCGTAATGTTCTTGGCCCACAGAGCAACCTTCCAGCTCTCATCACCGGAGGTGTAAGAGATGTTGGCATTCCAAACGGAGTAAGACTCTTCGAAAGACACATCAGAGTTAGTCACTTCCAGATACTGATCGCCATACGCTGCACCGTCCAACTGAACAGCCATGTTACCGCCGGCCATATCCCAGTTGTAACGACCCAGGAAGTTTGCGCTGTAATCAGGTGCGTTCGGCATTTCATTACCGGAAATAGTGCCGCCGTTCGCGTCAAATACGGTATCAACTTCAGAATCATTCAACGCCAGACCAAAGATGAAGTCCCAGTTCTCGCCAGGCGTCAGGAACAATTCGATCTCGCCACCTTTAACGGTTGCATCGGAGTTGTCCACCTGTGGCGTCAAACCTGTCAAAGCAAAGGCCTGATAATCTTGATAGTCGTAGTAGAACGCTGTGGCATTCAAGCGAGCGTAATCGGTCAACTCAGTTTTAATACCGATTTCATAGGAGTGCAGCGTTTCTTCCTGGTGCTGGAAGTTTGTCGTAGAAGGTAAAACACCGGCATTCACTGACCAGTTACCACCTTTAATGCCACGGTTGTAGCTGACAAATACCAAGGTCTCATCGGACGCACGCCAGTCCAACTGAACTCGTGCGGCGTAATCACCGTAATCGATCGTGTTCTGAGGCAAACCACGCACAACAGAAATTGTCTGGCTCGGCGTGTTCACATCACCGTAGGTATTTACGAAGTCGATGTCTTTATCATCTTGCGACCAACGCAAACCGGTGATCAATGTCAGGTCTTCGCTCAGATCGGTTTCCAGCTGGCCGAATACAGACCAGTTACGGGAGTCCAGATTAACGCTGTAATCGGTAGCCGCACCATTGGGTACAACGATGCTGTCAGGTGCGCCCACGCCAGGAGGTGCCCAATCTGCACAACCCAGAACCGTACCATCCGGCAAAGTCGGAGGCGCAATTGCACCTGCGGCACAACCACCTACTGCACCGGGAATACCGGCAGTAATCGCGCGGTTGAACTGTTGCATATCCAGGTAGTAAGCACCAATCTGCCAACGCTGGGTCTCGCTCTCACCGGACAAGCGGAATTCTTGAGAGAACTGTTCATAATCCGCAATAGTCGTGAAGTTCACCGCCAAAATTGGGAAGCCATCACCGTCTTCGGTGTAGAACTTGTCCATCTCGGTGTAGTTTGTGATGGACACAAACTCCAGACCATCGCCGACTTCTTTTGTCAGCTTGGCGGTAACGCTGGTCGCTTCACGGTCAAAGTAACCTTCGTATTCAGAATCGTGCTCAAAAGGACGCACAACGGTATTGTCACGCACACCCAGGCCGGTTTGCGGATCAACAGCGGCACCGCCCTGTGAGAACACCACATAACCACCGGTTGGTACGTCGTCGTCTTTGCTGTACTTAATGCTCAAATCCAATGAGGTGGCTTCATCGACGTCAATCTGTAATTGACCGCGAAGCGCGTAGCCATCACGACCGCCCAATGCGCGTACGCCAGGCTGAGTGGCCTCAACATAACCATCACCTTCTTCCCAACGGGCAGAGAATCGACCGCGAACATTGTCACCCAGAGCGCCACCGACAGCACCTTCAATGGAACGCGTGCTGTACTCAGATACCGAAACATCCACATAACCGTTGGTTTCATCATCTGACGCGTCACGGCTGACATAGTGAATCAAACCACCCGTTGCATTTCGACCAAACAGCGTACCCTGTGGGCCACGCAATACTTCGACACGCTCGACATCGAACAACTGACCGGAGATCGCATTCATAGAACCGATGTAGACGTCATCGGAATACACGGCAACCGGCGCTTCCAGGTTATCGGTGAAGTTGTTCTGAGAAACACCACGCAGGTTAAAAGTGGTGATGGTTGGCGACCAGGTGTTCACCTGTAAACCAGGAACTTGCTGGGTAATCTCGGTGGTATTCGTCACACCAAGCGCTTTCATCTGATCACCGCTGAATGCCGATACAGACACACCCACATCTTGCAGGTTCTGTTCACGCTTCTGCGCGGTTACGGTAACTTCTTCCAAAACAGCTGCTGAACTGTTGCTGGCAGCAATGGCAAGCGTCAATAATGACAATGAAAATTGACGCCCTCGACTGGCGGTAATTGATTTCAACATAGCTTCCTCACAAATCCCAAAGTGTTGTTATGATTGTTCGCAAAATCCAGGAAGAACACAGGCATAGCTTAAATGACTGGACTCGGCTTAAAGACAATAGCTCACGTGTTGTTATAGCTGCTGAGCGCAAATTGTCACGGTTGATGTACGGGCCTGAATATTATGTTTTACGCCCTTTTCCAACCATGTCTGGCAGTTTAATCCCTGACAAGTCGATATTTCTTGCACCAGAGTGAAAAGAAAAATTGACGCTAAGGGAAAAATTGGCGTTTAAAATGATGGCTACGCCACAAACAATGGCTCTTAGTTATTCGCTAAACAGTTGATTTCTATCGAAAATAGAGCCCTGAAATTAAAACCGCCCTGCGTTACGACAGCCGATTAACGAAAGCACTAGCGGCAAATAAACACCCTGGCCATAAAAGACCAGGGCAATGGTTCCAACACTCAGAACCCACTGGGAGCTTACTTGGCAGACACACCCAATGCAGGCAACACTTTTATACGTTCAAGCGACAGACAAGCCACGGTTTTATTCATGGCGCCGCCGAGGTTTTCTGGCGCCTGAATAGGCCCACTCAAAACCAAAATAATTTTTTGACAGAAATACAGCGACAACGAAAATATTGATTTAAATAACTTCTGATGTGAAACGATTTCCATACAGAGTCGTATGGACTGACAGATCAATAGACGTTTGACGATATTGAAAATTCCCTGCGCAACCCAACATTATTTGCTGGCCAGCACGAGCCGTTTTGCTGAAGGACTTGCAGAAACTTTATACCAAACATAGAACCCCTCCCTGGTGAGCACGCGATCTTCAGACGTTGTAAAACCGGTTCGCTCAACTTAAATTCTTCCAATATCTCACTGAGCAACAATCACCTTGTTTCATGTCGTCACCCCAGCGCAATGTAATGTTTATGGTAGCAGTTATTCGCCGGAGCATTGTCTAAATCGATGCCACCGCGACGAGCGGCGACGAAAACGATAGTCACCGCTAAAAGAAACCATCCAAACAGAATGAAAACACACTGCACGCCCCCAGTGATTTCAATGGATAAACATTCAGATTGAAAAATAAATACCCCACTAAAAACAAACCACTAAAAATAAACCCGATAAAAATAATTGAGTCGGACAACAGTTATTTTTTAAATTTACCTAGAAAAATCAGATAACCGGGACTGGTCACATACTTCAGATACAAAAAAGCCCGGCTCAATGCGCCGGGCTTTTAAGATGCGGATTCTGTACTGGATCAGTCTTGCAGCTGATCCCATACTTCCTGATCGCGCTCATCTGTCCAGATACGAGGCCAGTCAATACCGTCAAACTCGTCCCACAGGCGCTGCACGTCAAACGGCAGACAGTGTTCAAAGATGGGCCACATACCAAACTTAGGCCCAAGATGTTCGTGGGTCGCCAGGAAAGCTTCTTTCAACGTGCCGCCACGCTTGTGAACTTCACCAACCTTTTCAATCATACCGTTGAGAAAACCACGGGTTTGCTCAATCGCCGCATCAACCGCTTCACGGCCATGAGCCACCGCACCGCGACCGCCAATCAGCACTTCGGCTTCATAGGACTTTACTTTGTCCAGCGTTTCATTGGCCCAATCGAAGTGGAAGGCATCGCCGGTGTACAGCGCCGCAGCGGCTTCAACCAGATCACCCGCAAACAGAACCTTTTGTTTTGGCAACCAAGCCACAATATCACCCGCCGTATGGCCGCGACCACAATATTCCAGGACCAGATCACCTCGATCGCCACCCAGTGGAATCACCATGCGGTCATTAAACACCAGATCCGGGTGAGTTAAGCCTGGAATACCATCGGGCTCACGGAACAAACGAGGCATGCGGCCAAACTCGCTCGCCCAGTCCTGCATGCCACGCTCTTCGATCAAAAACTTGGTTTTCTCATGGGCAATCACTGACTCTGCACCGTAGGCACTGGCACCTAAGACTCGCACCGCATGGTAGTGAGACAACACCAGATATTTCACGGGCTTATTGGTGTGCTCTCGCAACTGCTCCAGCCAATCATTTGCCGCTTTTGGCGTGGCGCGTGCTTCAAATGCAATCAGGAAGTCTTCTGCTTCAATGGCACCCACGTTGGGATCACCTTCGGCAGTTAAGGCAAATACGCCATCGGCCAGTACTTCGAGGGTTTCGGTTTTCTCGCCGAGGTCGGCGGATGAGGCAAAGGGTTTTTTAGCCATGGCTGCACCTTATCGATTGTCGTTGTCGCTGTTATCACTGGTTAAGCGAGCTTGGCGGGCTGAAGCCAAGTGCGCGAGATCGGGCAAAGCACGCCGCCGAAGGCAGCAAAAACCTTGCTCAGGATTCGAAAGATAACACAAATAGTTTCAATAGCAACCAATAAATTGAATATAAGCTATTTTTTAACCACAAAAACCTTGATAAAGTCCCCCTTCAAAGATATATTCTTCTCAACTGAGACTATTGACCGAAATCAAGTTGGCGTCAGACTACCTCACTGAATTCGAGCCGATGGCCTCATACGCATAATAAGGGCGCGCGCCCAACGACAGTGGCCGAGACAATGCAAAAAACCTATAGCAATCCTATTTACCCTTACCGAAAAAGCCCTGACCAGGATGCCGCCAGTGCGGTGCATCACCCGGTCATCATTATTGGCGCTGGCCCTTGCGGCCTGGCTGCGGCCTTGGATCTCGCCAAACAGGGGCAGGCCTCTGTCGTCCTGGACGACAACAACACCGTCAGCGTGGGCTCACGAGCCATCTGCTTCTCCAAGCGCACGCTGGAAATTATGGATCGCTACGGCTGCGCCACCCCCATGGTCGACAAAGGTGTGACGTGGCAAAAAGGCAAGGTCTTTTTTAAAGAAGAGCAGGTTTACGAGTTTGATCTGCTGCCTGAAAGCGGTCATAAACTGCCCGCTTTTATTAATCTGCAGCAGTACTATTTTGAAGAATACATGGTGAATTTGGCTGACCAGGAACCCTTGATCGATCTCCGCTGGAAGAACAAACTGCTTGAACTTGACAGCCAAGGCGATGGCAACCAGCTACAGGTCGAAACCGAAGACGGCGTCTACTCCCTGAGTTGTGACTACCTGCTGGTCGCCGACGGTGCCAACTCAAAAATTCGCAGCAGTCTGGGGCTGGAAAGCAAAGGCCAGGTTTTTCAGGACCGTTTCCTGATCGCCGACGTGGTGATGAAAGCCGACTTTCCCACTGAGCGCTGGTTTTGGTTTGACCCTGAATTCCACCGCAATCAGTCTGTGTTGCTTCACAAACAGGCCGACAACGTCTGGCGCATCGATTTCCAGCTTGGCTGGGACGCCGACCCCGAAGAAGAAAAGAAAGAAGAGAACATTCGCCCGCGCATTGAAGCTATGCTCGGCAAAGACGTGGAATTTGAATTGGAATGGGCCAGTGTCTACACCTTCCAATGTCGTAAGATGGATGATTACATTCACAACCGGGTCGTTTTCATGGGCGATGCCGCCCATCAGGTTTCACCGTTTGGGGCACGTGGCGCAAACGGTGGGGTGCAGAGTGTTGAAAACCTGGCTTGGAAACTCGCCCGCGTTCTCAAAGGGGAAGCCTCGCCTCGCCTGATAGAAAGTTACAATACCGAGCGCCAACACGGTGCCGCCGAAAACATTCTCAACTCCACGCGGGCCACTGATTTTATTACGCCTAAAAACGATATCTCTCGGGTTTTCCGGGATGAAACTCTGCGCTTGGCCAAACACTATCCCTTCGCCCGCAGTTTGGTAAACAGTGGCCGCCTGTCGATGCCTTGCGATTATCGCGATTCCGAACTCAACACTACTGATAAAGGCTTCGAAGGAGGTCTTCATGTTGGCTTCGTCTGTCAGGATGCCCCTATCAGCGTTGCAGGTCAGGGCAGCTGGTTACTGGAGCAGCTTGGCAACCGTTTTGTTTTGCTGGTCAACGGCGATACATTGGACGAGAAAGAATTGACCGAACTCCAGGCCATCAGCGATGATCTGGAAGTGATCGACTCTCGCAATCTGGAGGACCCGGAAGGCTTATTTGCCCAGCGCTATGCCCTGCTTGGCGGACATGCCTATTTAATTCGTCCAGATCAATATATCGCCGCCAAATTTAAACAGGCCAATGTGAACGATGTCAGCGCCGCCTTGAAACGCGCGCTCGGATTCAATTTGGAGAAAACCCCATGAGCAAGCTAATTACCGACAACCACTTTAGCGATGCCGATGCATTTTATGCAGCCTTGACCGATGCCCATCGGGAACTGGCCCCCGAAGACAGCGAGCGCCTGAACGCCCGCCTGATTCTACTGCTTGCCAATCATATTGGTGATAAGCAAGTCCTACTTGAAGCCCTGGATATTGCCGCACAACTTGAGCAGTAAAGAGAGAAAGGAAAACCTAACAATGAGCCAACCACAAGATTTAGATTATTTGCACGGCTTCGGGAACGAACACGAAACCGAAGCTCTGGCCGGCGCCCTGCCCCAAGGCCGCTTCAGCCCACAAAAGGTTGCCTATGGCCTGTATGCCGAGCAGTTCAGCAGCACGGCTTTTACCGCGCCGCGAGCGCACAATCGTCGCACCTGGATGTACCGCATTCGTCCATCGGTGGCCCAGGGTGAATACCAGGCCCTGGATGGCAAAGCCCAACAATGGGTCCGCACCGCACCAATCGACGAGGTGGTGACACCACCGAGCATGATGCGCTGGGATGCCGCTCCCATGCCCGCTGAGCCCACCGACTTTATTGACAGCTGGATCACCATGGCCGCCAATGGCAGCGCCGCTGGCCAAACCGGTGTTGGCGTTCATACCTTCTGCGCCAACCAGGATATGGATAAACGCTATTTCTGTAACGCCGACGGTGAATTGCTGATCGTGCCCCAACAAGGCTCCCTGCTGCTGTTCACTGAATGCGGAAAGCTCCACGTACCCAGCGGTTACATCGCTGTGATTCCCCGTGGTATGAAGTTCAAAGTCGAACTCCCCGATGGTCCGGTGCGCGGTTACCTGTGTGAAAATTATGGTGCCTTGCTCGAGCTACCCGAGCGTGGCCCTGTCGGTGCAAACGGTTACGCCAACGACCGTGACTTCCAATACCCTACCGCCGCCTTTGAAGATATCGACGGAGAGTTTGAGCTGATCACCAAATACGCCGGCCATTACTACCGCTGCGATATTGATCATTCACCGCTGGACGTGGTTGCCTGGGTGGGCACCACCGCGCCCTACCGTTATGAACTGGCGCGCTTTAATGCGATGAACACCGTCAGTTTTGATCATCCCGACCCATCCATCTTTACGGTACTGACCTCGCCATCCGGTGCTCCGGGTGTTGCCAATCTGGACTTTGTGATTTTCCCACCCCGCTGGATGGTTGCCGAAGACACCTTCCGCCCACCGTGGTATCACCGCAATGTCATGAGCGAATTTATGGGCCTTATCGAAGGTGTTTACGACGCCAAAGAAGATGGCTTTGTACCGGGAGGCTGCAGCTTGCACAACAGCATGTCCCCCCATGGCCCGGAAGCGGCTGTGTTTGAGAAAGCCAGCACTGCTGAGCTTGAACCCGTTCGCTACCAGGACACCATGGCTTTCATGTTTGAATCACGCTATGCCTTTAATGTGTCCCGCTTTGCTCTTGAAGGCCCACTGCGCCAACACAATTATCCCGACTGTTGGAAGGGCCTGAAAAAGTTTTACAATGGCGACATTGATGCTGGCATTGAGTAAGCCAGCAACGCCTATCACCTGAACATTCACGCCTGAGCCCAATAGGCTCGGGCGGAAAACAAACACTCTGGCCAATGATATATCGGCCTCACACATCGGATTACAATGCTATGTCGAAGCTCAACGAAACCCACGATCCCAGTTTAAGCAGCTGGGTCAGCAGCGCCAATAATGGACAAAGTGATTTTCCCATTCAAAACCTGCCCTTCGCCAGTTTTCGCCGTCGCGGCAGCGATGAGCCCTTTCGCGGTGGCGTTGCCATTGGTGACCAGATTCTGGATCTGAAAGCCGCTGCCGACAGCGGTGTTTTTTCCAGCCAGGCCCAGGCCGAACTGGAAGTCGCAGCCAAGGAAAAATTGAACGATTTTATGGCTATGGGCAAAGCCTCCTGGAGCCGTCTGCGCGCCGCGTTATCATCTGCACTGCGTTCGGGCTCAGCTATGGAAGCGACCTTGAAAAACTGCTTGGTGGCCCAGGCCGATGCGGAATATGGCATGCCTTGTGTGGTGGGTGACTACACCGACTTCTACGCGTCTATTCATCACGCAACCAACATCGGCGCCCTGTTCCGTCCGGACAATCCACTGCTGCCGAACTACAAGTGGATTCCTATCGGCTATCACGGCCGCTCTTCATCCATCGACGTGTCAGGCCAAACGTTCCCGCGCCCGGTCGGTCAAACCAAAGCACCGGACGCCGCTGAACCAAGCGTAGGCCCCTGTAAGCGTATGGATTTCGAATTGGAAATGGGCATCTTCATTGGCAGCGGGAATGCGCTGGGCGAGGCGATCTCCATCGACAATGCAGAAGATCATATTTTCGGTATGTGCCTGTTTAATGATTGGTCTGCGCGCGATATTCAAGCTTGGGAATATCAACCTCTGGGGCCATTCCTGGCGAAAAACTTCGCCTCGACCATTTCCCCATGGATTGTGACAACCGAAGCACTGGCCCCCTATCGTGCAAGTTACAGCCACCCGGCGGATGACCCACAACCGTTGCCGTATCTGGAAAGTGCGGAAAACACCGCGGCTGGCGGTGTTGATGTGGAGCTGGACGTATTGATTCAAACCGAGAAAATGCGTGCTGCGGGTGAAGACGCCGTAAGCCTGGCAACTTCCAACTTTAAGTACAGCTATTGGACCATGGCACAAATGGTGGCACACCACACCGTGAACGGCTGTAATATGCAGGCCGGTGACTTGCTGGGCACCGGAACCCTGTCCGGACCAAGCGCTGACGAAGCATGCGCCATGATTGAACTGACAACTGCGGGTAAAAACCCAGTGACGTTGCCCAACGGCGAGCAACGTGCGTTTTTGGAAGACGGTGACTGCATCGTGATTCGCGGTTACTGTCAACGCGATGGCCAAGCGCGTATCGGTTTCGGTGAAGCGGCTGGCACCATCTTGCCAGCTAACGTTTAAACCGCAACACTGCGTACACATAAAGTGGCCGGGCCTTTGGCCTGGCCACGTTATGAATTACACTCTTTCCCCACCGGCATAAACGATTCCGCAACAACAATTGTTTACTGCACAAACCAACATTACGCCTGGATCTCCTATGGAACTGTTCAGCTACTTTCGCTCCTCTGCCGCTTACCGTCTGCGAATTGCCTTTAACTTAAAAGGAATTGCGCACGACATTCGTCCTGTTAATTTATTAAAGGCCGAACACAAGTCTGAAGAATACCTGGCCATGAACCCTCAGGGTTTAGTGCCCGCGTTGAAAATTGACGATGGCCGGGTACTGACGCAATCGACCGCCATTTTGGAATACATTGAAGCAACTCAAGCCGGTCAGGCCTTGTTGCCCAGCGATGAATTCGAGGCCGCTATTGTGCGCAGCTGGGTCAACCAAATTGCCTGCGACATTCATCCCGTGAATAATTTGCGCATCCTGAAATATTTAAGCGGCGAACTGGGTGTTGACGATGATGCTAAAAACAGCTGGTACAAACACTGGATCGACGTTGGCTTTCGTGCGCTGGAAGAACAACTTGGTGACGGCCCGTTCTGTTATGGTGAACAAGTGACCCTGGCCGATGTGTATCTCGTGCCCCAGGTTTATAACGCCAAACGCTTCCAAGTCGACATGAGCCAGTTCCCTAAAATTTCAGCGATTGTAGATCACTGCAACCGTTTGGACGCCTTTGTTCAGGCCATGCCTGAACATCAGCCGGACGCCCCTCAGAGCTAAAGCAAACTCTGATTTAAGCAGGCAACCATGGCCGGGAGTCAATACATGCACATCAAAGCCTCTGCAATTCTGGGGTTCTTCAGTTTCATCTGTGCCTGCTTATTGTCCCCTTTGGGGATGACGAAGTCCCTGGCCATTACTCTGGACGATTCCCCCAGAACCGCGACGGGTTATCTCGATGGCCCAAGCCGGGCCAAACAATTGCTGAACGAAATCGAGCGACACAATATTCCTCAAATAGCTTTCTTTTCCGTCGGCAAAAAAGTTCGTGACGAGGGAAAAGAAAGGCTCATTCGTTACGCTAATGCCGGGCACATTATTGCCCATCACTCAAACACACATCTGGACTTCAACAAACATTCTTTGTCAGATTACATCGCTGATTTCGAACAGGCCGAAACCCAACTGCGCACTCTGCCTAACTACAAACCCTGGTTTCGCTTTCCCTATTTACGCGAGGGTAACACTCAGGAAAAACGCGATGGCATGCGTGCCTATCTGCAGAGAAAAGGGTATCGCAACGCCTACATAACCTTAAATAATTACGATTGGTATCTGGAAAGTTTGTTTCAGACTGCAGTGGCCAAGCAACAAACAATCAATTTTGATGCGCTACAAAAACTGTACGTTGAATTGATCATCGAGGGCATTGAATACTACGACCAAATGGCCATAGAGGTTTTGGGTCGATCGCCTCATCATGTGCTTTTGTTGCACGAAATGGATATTACCGCCATGTACCTTGGCGATCTGGTTGACGCCCTCAGAGAAAAAGGCTGGCGCACACTGCCCGTTGAACAGGCATTCAAAGACGAAATCGCCAAATACCGAACAGAAAAAATATTCAAATTTAATCCAGGTCGAATTGCTGAAATCGCCTATGACCAAGGAAAACGAAAAGGGCTGTGGCATCATAGTTTAGATGAAGCTTATATTAAGCACCGCTTTGACACAGAAGTTCTGGGTCATGACAAACAAAAAACAGGCAAAACTGAATAACAACGCCAGATTCATCACTTCTTTCGCAAAAGCGTCATCGCAACGGTCTTGGCACTTTTCTCCCCTCCGGCACTTCTGATAGGCTAGCCACTGACCTCAGCGCGCACGCTGCTTCAAGCCCCTATCTATTCGCCATAATAATGACAATGAATAATCGCCACTCAACACTTCTACGCCGCCATCGACCAACGCTACGGAAAACTCTGAAAATCATTCCCATGGCATTGGCCAGTCTGGTCCTGTTTGCTTGCTCTGACAGTCAGCCCAAGCTGGCAAACTTAGATCCTCTAACAATCAATACTGGCGACATTATCGGGCAGGAAAACGCGCTAGGCGGTCGACAATGGCGCGGCATTCCCTACGCCCAGGCACCCCTTGGGGATTTACGGTGGCGCGCCCCTCTGCCCGCCAAACCTTGGGATAAAGCACGTCTAACCCAGACTCACGCGTCGCCCTGTGCTCAAATGTCAGGGGGCACTGGCGACACCGTGCCCTCCGTGAACGGTATCGCGGGCAGCGAAGATTGTCTGTATTTGAACGTCTATGCTCCTGCAAAAAGCGATCAGAGCGACCCCCTCGCGGTGATGGTTTGGGTGCACGGTGGCAGCAACACCCACGGTTCAGCCAATATTTATGACGGTTCCCGCCTCGCGGTTGAGCACAACGTCGTGGTAGTAACCATTAACTATCGACTTGGCCCCTTCGGTTGGTTGCGCCACCCGGCGCTGGCCAGCGACGATGATGCCGTCAACAACAGCGGTAACTTCGGTACGCTCGACATTATCCAAAGCCTGAAATGGGTACAGAGTAACATCGACCGTTTCGGTGGTGATCCTGAACGCGTGACCTTATTTGGCGAATCGGCGGGTGGATTCAACACCTTGAGTTTAATGCTCTCTCCCATGGCTCAGGGATTGTTTCATCGTGCCATCGTACAAAGCGGCGGCCTATGGTTCGATGACGTTCGCACCGCCACTGCCTATCCTGAGGACGGAGGCGACCCACACAGTGCTTTGGAGATGGAGCGACAGTTGCGCAATGAAGAAGGATGGAGCTTAAGCCCTAAAGCCACTCGCAGCTTGATCAGCCAGCAAAGTTTGAAAGACCGCGCTGATTTTTTACGCAAAGCCAGCGTCGCTGACATTTTCACGGCATACCAATATCTGGGTGAAGACAAACCCGATATGCCCCGAGTGTTTCAGGATGGCGTAGTGATCAGTGCGGGTGATCCGATTAAGCGGCTCAAAAATCAGAGCGAGCATTACAATGTGCCGCTTATCATTGGCAGCAACCGCGACGAAATTAAACTGTATTATTATCAAGACCCCAAATACGTGGATCTGTACTTTGATCGCTACGCAATAATCAAAAATAAAAACTACTACGATGCTCGCGCCCAGTATCATTCCGAGCGCTGGAAATATCAGGGCGTTGATCGCATTGCCAATGCCCTGAGCCAAGCCAAGGGCGCCGCTGTCTGGGCCTATCGTTTTGATTGGGATGAACAAGCTCGTCCGCTGGGTATGAAGCTTGATCAGCTACTGGGTGCTTCACATGGAATGGAGATTCCCTTCGTCTTTGGCTTTACCGACAGTGGCGGCTTATTTGATCCGATGATCAACCGCGAAAACACACCGGGACGAGAATCATTATCCCAACGCATGCGCAGTCTTTGGACACGTTTTGCGAAAAGCGGTGATCCGAACAGCGGGCAAACTCATGCCTGGTTTTCCTATGAGAGTCCGAATGCCGCTCAGTTTGCGATTTTCGACACAAGCCCACTGGAGCACAGCCTGAGCATTGTTGACCCAAGCACTTTCCATCAACGTATTATCGAGGACAACCGCCTCGCTAATGTTCAGGAAAAATGTGAGGTCTGGGCATCGCTGATTCGTAAAGCACCAAAGTTATGGCCAGTAGAAAACTATTCCGAAAGTAAGCAGCTGGATTGCAGCGCCTTTCCCTACGAGAGCTTCCAATAGCACGTAGAAAAAAGCCAGAAGCTCATGGCGCTAAGCGTTACGAATCGACTCAACACTCAAGCCGGGGGAGCCTTCCCCAGCTTGCTCAGCGTCTTTAATCAGCTGATATATCCGTCGATTGAGATCGGCAGAACAATGATGAGCTTCGGCCAATTCCATAATCAAGCCCTGAAACTCATCAATTTCCGTTAAACGTTTCTGTTGCAGATCCTCCCACATTGAGGCTCGCGCTTCAGGGTCTACCTTCAACATGGAATTGGCAATGCGCTGAAACAGCCAAGTCGGCAGGCGTAAAATCCAGCAGAACACTTTCATACTGACAGGCGCAACAGATTGATGCTGGATACCAGCCGCCGACATAACCTGCATGCTTTCTTCCACAACATGGGCCATCAAACGACGCCACTTCGGGTCCATCAACTGTTGCTTGACCGGCAGGCCGCCGAGCGCATTAATGGCATTGTTGATGTTCAACAACAGCTTGCCCCAAGCGATTTCATTGAATTCTTTTTGTGGTGTAAAGGTAATCAGCTCACTGCTCAAAAAGCTCGCCAGTTCAGGCTGCCATTCCATCACAATTTCGGCCGTAAACGTGGTGCGCTGAAAACGATTGCCCTCACTGAGTACGACATTAAATGGGATCATCGTCGCAACAACAGTTTGCTGCAGTTTTTCGCGAAGAATGCGCGGGTTACGCACGCCATTTTGCAAACTCATCACAATGGCGTGAGGGGGGGCAAATCGAGCTATGTCTTCCGCAATTGCTTCTGTCACCAGGCTTTTGGCCGCCAGAATAATAATATCCGCGTCGGCCAAACATTCCGGTGTGGTACTTAAGGCGAGCTGTTCAGGGTCGAGCGCGATATCCAGGTCTTCACCATCGGCAAGCCTCAAACCACCCTCGCGTATAGCATCAATAATACGAGGCCTTCCAAGCAAACACACTCGCTGCCCCCGAGCGGCCAGCAAACCGCCCACAAAACAACCAATACTGCCCGCACCGGCAATGACGATATTGGCGTGTTCGGGAATGTGTAGGGAATTCGGGCGTTCAGTCATGATCATTCGGCCTGTCTATTATTGTATGAATAAGTCACTTTCGTCGCATGGCACCAGACCAATACGGCAGTGAGACAGGCCCATTGTACCGAAGCAAAAACCACATGAATGTCGCCCACAAGACTATCAGGCCCTTTATTTACCATCTATTCACCATCGCTTTTGCATCGGCACTCTCTTCTTGGCCAGCAAACTACGCCATTTGATTCAAAATCACAGCAACCGCAACAACTTGAGGTACGCCCAACAGCGGGAGAAACAACGCGGTTTTCCAACTCTTCATGGTATCTTTAATCACCATCACCTCAGTGTAATCCGTCGCTACGCCAGTCATCAGGAAAGCAAAACTGTTACCAGGGGCATTAGCTCGAGTCATCAAGTCTGCCGCAATGGGTGTTGAACCCTCAGAACACACTTCGATAATCGTCGCCGCTACCAAAGTTGCCGCCAACCCCAGCAGGCTCGGACCGAAATACTGCTGAAAATCATCCAGGCTCACAAAGCCTCGAATAAGAGCGGCCAGTAACACGCCAAACAGCAACCAACGCACCACCATTTTTGAGCCACTGATGGCTTCATCCCAAACACTTGCCCACCAGGCTTTATCGATTTTCAACTCGCCCCACTGGCGCTTGGCTTCAGGCCAAAAATCAAAACCTTCCTCCAACTCTGCGGCAAACGGGTTTTCTGGAAGATGGCCTTTTCGACTCAATGCATCGAACAGGTATCCGGTGGTAAATGCCAAAATCATGGATAAAACAATAAAGGCCAACGTCCACTGCCAACCGATCAAAGCAATCAGAATCAACGTCAGCGATAAGGAATTCCAAGGACTCGCGACCAGAAACGCCATCACCTGTCCCAGGCTGGCGCCTTTGCGATAAAGCTGCATGGCCACCATCAAAATCCCATGACTGCACAAGTCCATCAACACACCGGCAACCGTGGCACGTCCCAGCCCACCCACACTGCCGCCGCGCCCCAGAATCGACAACACAAAACTTTGGGGAATCTTCGCGAGAAAGCCAACGAAAAGAGCCGCCAACACAACACTGAACCACATAGTATTCACAAGCTCATGCACCGTATGGGCCATCACGTCCATTGCCGGCGACAAACGCCACAGGAAAATATCCGGCAAACCGGCATCTTTCAGCCAGCCATCAAAGCTCAAGCTGTAGAAAAAAAGAACGAGAACAAAACAAATACGTAAAAACCAATCGGGCTTGTCTTTGGCTTGATCACAGCAACTGCTGACGTGAGAATCCTTAACAGACGCGCAACTATCCCCTGCGGTTCCAGGCTTTGCCTCTTTCGTCGCACAGCCATTGCCGGGCGCAGGTGCGTCGGAGCTTGGATTAGGATCTTTAGAACAGCAATCACTCATGATTTGCCCTCCCGAGTCCGGGTGTCACGGGAATCAGGATCAGCCGTCGACAGTTCATCCAAAATGGCACACTGCGGCCCTTCGTTGCCGGCACAGCGACTGGCAAGGCTGTTCAAGGTATCACGCATAGCCTGTAGCTCAGCAATCTGGCTTTCCACCTGCTCAACCTTTTCCAACACCAGAGATTTCACATGGGATGAGTGACGCTGATCATTGTCGTACAAACCCAAAAGCTGTCGACATTCCTCAATTCCAAAGCCAGTTGCGCGGGCACGCTGCAAAAACCGCAGGGCCTCAACATCATGCTCGCTGTAGTCACGATAACCGTTTTCAGAACGCTTGGCGGGCGCCACCAGACCAATAC
Organism: Pseudoteredinibacter isoporae; assembly: GCF_040372805.1. Taxonomy (GTDB): domain Bacteria; phylum Pseudomonadota; class Gammaproteobacteria; order Pseudomonadales; family Cellvibrionaceae; genus Pseudoteredinibacter; species Pseudoteredinibacter isoporae_A. Next base: position 147,019 of record NZ_BAABWJ010000002.1, on the reverse strand, counting down.
TTTCATAGTATCGAATGGTCTTACTCCCAAGCCCGGAACGCTTGGCCGCTTCACTGATATTCATAAATAGACCTCACTTCAATTATGGAGCAGCAGCATCCGCCGCAACCCCCGACCTCCATGGCAAGGCATACTAAAGGTTCCAGCAACTATAAGGTCAACAGGCGAAAGACACAATGTGGCAAAGTGTCGCCACACACCGGCAGACACTTCGCTAACCCTTTGTTTCGTATGAGTTTCCCGGAGCGGAGTGATCATCACCGATTGAAATACTGAATATAGCTCACGAATCTCCTTTTCAGCGCGCCGTGAACTATCCGAACGTCACTCAAATAGTGATAATGGAAGCAAGCCACAGAAACGCTGGACACACACCATGAGCATTACCGAAACCCTTGGCATCGATATTCCCCTGCTCCAGTCGCCTATGGCGGGCGCGCAGGATTGGCGTTTGGCCGTGGCGGTGGCTAATGCTGGTGGGCTCGGTGCAATTCCCTGCGGGATGTTGAGCCCGGAACAAATCGACGCGCAAATTCAGGCCTTTCGTGAGCATTCGGATGCGAATTACAATTTGAATTTCTTTTGCCACCATATGCCTGACCTTAACGAGCACAGCCTGCACAAGTGGCAAAACCGTCTGGCCAAACATTATCAAGCTCTGGATGTCTCGCCTCCGAAAGAGCTGGGCACTTTGCGGCGCCCATTCGATCAGACAATTGCCGATCGGCTGGCCAGTTATAGTCCACCGGTCATCAGTTTCCATTTTGGTTTACCCAACGACTCACTGATGCAGCAAGTAAAATCCTGGGGAACCATTGTGCTGTCTTCCGCGACGACTCAGGAAGAAGCACGGTATCTCGAAGATCATGGTGCTGATATCATTATTGCTCAAGGTTTAGAAGCGGGCGGACACCGGGGAATGTTTCTCAGCGAAGATTTACAAACGCAAGTTAGCACGCTTGACCTGTTGAAACAGTGCAAAAGCGCCATCAACACGCCCATTGTTGCTGCGGGCGGGATTGCCACTGCGGCCGATATTCAGCAGATGCTGAACCTTGGTGCAGACGCCGTACAATTGGGCACAAATTACTTGCTCTGTGATGAAGCCAGCAGCAGCCAAGTTCATAAAGACGCCATACTGGACAATACACGTGCAACCACATTCACCAATGTATTTTCAGGCCGACCGGCACGCGGAATTTCCAACAAACTGATGGAGGATCTGGGGAATATATGCAGTGATGCTCCTGCATTCCCCTACGCCACACCCGCCGTCGCGCCGCTAAGGGCCAAAGCGGAAGCCAATCATTCTGATGATTACAGCCCATTGTGGTCAGGCAGCAATCGTAAGGGTTGCCGCGCCGTGTCCGCGACCACGCTCAGCCACGAACTCTGGCAAGAAGTTCTTGCCTTACGACTGCACAATAACAAAACCTGAGATTTTTTGATGATCAAACGCTCCTTACTTGTCGCGGCGTTGATGTCCTTATTGGCATTCGCTTCGCTGTCCGCGAATTATTTTTTCCATATTGGTATCTGGGTATATCAAGTGTTTGCCCTACCCGGCAAATGGTTCCTGAGCTTCCTCAGCGAGGAAATTAATTTTTGGCCGAAGTTGGCGCTGTTGATGAGTGGACAGTTTGTTCTGTCGGCCATCGCTGCCTATTTAGCGGCTTATGTACTACGATGGGCGAAACGCTTCAAAAAGCGTCCACATTCTCCTGAACATTAGCCGCCCCCTCAAGGATCGATAACATAGGATGAGATCATGGATACGATGCTATTCCCAATCAAACCGCACCACTTCGCACAACCCGCTTTATGCATTGGAAGAATGCTACTGTTGGGCCTGATATTCACCTCAGCGCTGATGGGTTGCTCTGAGCAACATCCCGATCTCGATAACCCCATGACGTTTCAGCAAGACTCACTCAGCTTTGAGTATCCTGGCAACTGGAAGATTCAGGAAAATCGTAGAGATGAACATGGCTGGCATATCAACTTGGAATCACCAGGAACGGCATTAGTAAGCTTAACGATTTTCGATGCAACCAATACCATCAGCGCGGAGGAATACGCCGAGAGTGTAATGGAGGGACTTCAATCCACCTTCGATGGATTTATTACCGTCGACAAAAAAACCGTGGCCGATAAAGTCACCAAAACCGGAGAAGCCCTCCATATCATCAGCTATTACTATACGATGGATATCGCCACCATCAAGGTGCCCCACATTCAAAGACATCGAAAACTGATGTCCGACAGCCAGTCTCTTTACATGATGACCCAGGTGCCCATTGAGGACAAAGCACTCACCAGTCCAGGCTTCAAGTTAATTATCCGTAGCCTCACCCTGGCAGACAAAGACACAGAAAAATAACATAGAGAGTCACAAGCAAAGAAGTAAAGCCCAATGAGTGCCTATAGGCGAGACAGTAATTCCGTTAGCGCTTCATTGGTTTTGTTCTCCAAAACCAGGATGGCATGATAGGGCTCACCGTCTATTCCCAGCAATTGGCAGATTGCAGCTTCAGGCTTGAAACCCTGGCGACGCAATGCACGAACGTTCCGTGCGAACTTCTCATCACTTAGCATTTTTACGCGACGCATAATCTGAAAGTGCCGGTAAGCGTTCTGTTTGATGACGGGTGTTTCTTCACCGTAGATTTCAAACTGAAAGCCCTGAAAATAAAAGCGACACAAACAATACTCCTGGCACACTTTTAGCTCAAAGTTCTCTAACGCCCCATACAACCCAGCAAGTTCGGTTGCAAAAGAGGATTGATCTGAATAACAACAGACAACATCAATGTCGCTTTTAGGTGAATGAAAACCAAGCAACAAGGTGCTCACAACCTCAGCCCCGTAAGCGCTGAGATCACCCTCAATACCGAGGTTCGCAATAGCGTCATGCACATTCGCTAAATCACTCATAGCAACTTGTCACTTGAATAGATTGGGTCAGAGCCACACTCTGACCTCACAACTTATTTTTTATAGACCAAACGATAAAGCGCAGGTAGCAACACCAGTGTTAATAACGTGGACGACACAATACCACCAATAACCACCGTTGCCAGCGGTCTTTGCACCTCTGCTCCGGCTCCGGTATTAAACGCCATAGGGACAAATCCCAGACTGGCGACCAGCGCCGTCATTAAGACCGGTCTCAACCTTGCACTGGCACCTTCCCGAATCGCGGACGGTAAGTCTCGGCCTTGACGGCGCAGATCCCGAATAAAACTCAACATAACCACACCGTTTAACACCGCCACACCCGATAGGGCGATAAAACCAATAACCGCGGAAATAGACAGTGGCATTTCCCGTAAACTCAAAGCGACTACCCCACCCGTTAACGCCAGTGGCACACCGCTAAATATAATCAAAGCGTCGCGCAGCGAATTGAAAGTACTGTACAAAATGCCCAGGATCAATAATAAAGTTAGCGGGACGACGAGAGTCAAACGTTCGCTGGCCGACTGAAGTTGCTTAAAGGTACCGCCATAGTCGATCCAGTAACCGGCTGGAATGTCCAACGCCTGATTCATCATAGTTTGGGTATCCGCGATAAACGACCCCAAATCCCGCCCTTCCACATTCGCGGTCACCACAACATTGCGTTTACCACTTTGGCGATTGATCTGATTCGGTCCTTGAATGGTTCGTATATTGGCAATTTCCCCAAGCGGGACATAACGTAATTCGGGGTTGGCATCTTCGGGTAATGCAATTGGCAAACGCGCGAGGGCTTCTGTGTTTTGACGCAATTCATCGTCGAAGCGTACCAACAAACGAAAACGCCGATCACCTTCGTAGATCACACCGGCATCAATGCCCGCAATCGCTGCACGCAGATTCTGTTGGACATCGTCCACGGTTAAACCCAGTAATGCCAAATGATCCCGTTCGGGCTCCACACTCAGCATGGGCAAACCAGTCAACTGTTGAAGCTGAACATCTTTCGCGCCTTCGACACTTCCCAATAGCTCTGCAACCTGCTTGCCCGCTGCTTCCAAAACCGCCATATCGTCCCCGTAAACACGCACCGCCACATCAGCTCGGACACCGGCAATCAGTTCATTGAAACGCATTTCGATTGGCTGGGTAAATTCGTATTTGTTACCTGGCACTGGCATGACCGCAGCCCGAAGTTCATTCAGTAGGTGAGCTTTGCTTTTATCCGGGTCGGGCCATTCTTCTCTTGGCTTCAGTACCACGTAAGTGTCAGCAACACTGGGTGGCATTGGATCCGTAGCCACTTCCGGCGTCCCAATCTTGGAAAACACATGGCTCACTTCAGCAAACTCACTCACTACCGATTCCAACTGCATTTGCATATCAATGGACTGTTGCAAACCCGTGCCAGGGATACGCAAGGCATGCATAGCGATATCGTGCTCATCCAACTGGGGTAAAAACTCTGACCCCAATCGACTCAATTGCCAGGCACTGCCTCCCACCAGAATTGCTGCCGCCAGTAAAACAGCCATGGGGGCTCGCATCGACAAGGCCAACAGCGGCTGATACGTCTGACGGGCTTTCGCCATCAGGACATTTTCTTTTTCACTGATCCTGCCCCCCATAAGAATCGCCACCGTTGCCGGCACAAAGGTAATCGAAAACACCATCGCACCTAACAATGCAGCCACAACCGTGAACGCCATCGGATGGAACATTTTGCCCTCCACCCCGGAGAGCGCAAAGATAGGCAGGTATACCAGCATAATAATAAACATGCCAAATACCGCAGGCTGAATCACTTCACGTGTGCCCGCCACCACTTCGGCCAATCGCTCCTCAAGGGTGAGCACACGTCCGAGACGATGTTGCGCAAGCCCCAGTCGACGCAATGTATTTTCCACAACGATCACCGCACCATCGACAATCAATCCGAAATCAATCGCTCCCAAGCTCATGAGATTGCCACTCACACGATGAGTTGCCATACCCGTAATCGCAAACAGCATACTCAGTGGAATAACCAGCGCTGCAATAAAGGCTGCGCGAATATTCCCCAACAGCGTAAACAACACCACAATCACGAGCACAGCACCTTCGAATAAGTTGGTGCGTACAGTGGCAATGGTTTTGTCAACCAAACTGGTGCGACTGTATAGCGCCACGGCTTCGACACCTACGGGCAAACTCTTGTTCACAGCATTCAATTTCTCCGCAACCGCTTCTGAAACCGTACGACTGTTTTCACCAAGCAACATAAAGGCCGTTCCCAAAACAACCTCTTCGCCATTTTGCGTCGCCGCACCACTGCGCAACTGCTTACCGTACCGTACATCCGCCACGTCTCGGATGCGCACCGGTGCATCGTCTCGTTTGGCTATGACCACGGCACCGATATCTTGCAGGTCTTCTAACTGCCCAGGCGATCGAATCAACCATTGCTCACCGTTGCGCTCGATATAACCGGCCCCACGATTTTGGTTATTGCGTTGCAAGGCTTCCAATACGTCCTGCAAGTCAACCTTGTATGCCAGCAGCTTTCCTGGTTCGGGAACCACTTCGTATTCGCGCTCATAACCACCGATGCTGTTGATTTCGGTAATACCGGGAACGCGAATTAATTGTGGTCGCACGATCCAATCCTGAATTGTTCGCAAATCTTCAGACGTGTAAGCCAAACCGTCTTCACGCACAGCCCCTTCCTTGGCGCGTACCACATAGCTGAAAATTTCACCCAGGCCGCTCGAAATAGGACCCAGTGCCGGTTCTATGCCGTCGGGGAGTTCATTGCGAATCGCTTGCAGACGTTCAGCAACCTGCTGCCGGGCCCAATAGATATCCGTACCTTCATGAAAAATCACACTGACCTGTGCAAGGCCATAGCGTGACAGAGAGCGGGTATAATCCAGCTGAGGAATACCCGCCATGGCGTTTTCGATAATGTAGGTCAGTCTTTGCTCCGCTTCCAATGGCGAGTAACCATCAGCTTGGGCATTGATCACCACCTGAACATTGGTAATGTCCGGCACCGCATCTACAGGCAAACGCTTGGCGTTATACACACCCAACGCCGCCAGCAATAGAGTACAGGCCAAGATCAGCCAGCGCCTTTGCACTGCAAAGGCAATTACATTTTTCATCATGGCCTCCTTAGTGGTCGTGTGCTGCGCCGTCTTTCAAAACGTCGGCTTTGATGATAAAACTGTTGGTGGTTGCGTATTCTGTGCCGGGTTTTAATCCACCCAGAATCTCGGTGAACTCAGCATCGCTCTGCCCCAGCGTTAACATGCGCACTTCAAACTGATCGTCGAAACGCCCAAACACTACCGTGAAATCGCGAAACCCTTGCAATGCCTCGTTGCGAACCGCCAATTCAACTTCACGTTGAGCGGTGCGAATATCCGCTTTTACGTGCATGCCCGGACGCCAGTGGCCATCAGCGTTATCGATCAGCGCACGGGCACGAGCAATGTGCCCACCGGTCATTTGCGGTGCGATATAGATAATTTCACCGGGTGCTTTTTCGTGCTGATGCATATCCGCCACACTAACGGGTTGCCCCAGTGCCAACTGTTCAATATCTTCAGGGAAGGCAGACATCTCCACCCAGACCTTGGACAGATCCACAATTCTGGCCAGAGCTTCCTCGTCGACGCGTTGGCCGATGCTCGCCATCCATTCAACCACCTCTCCGGCAATGGGTGCTTTCACACTGTATCGCTGCAAGGTTTTAATATTGCGCAACGTGGCGATTTTCTGCCCCGCCTTAACCTTGTCACCGATCGCGACATGAATATTTTCCAACACACTTGGGTACGGCGCGTATATGCCCGCCTGACGATCGATAGGTACTTCAATCACACCAAAGAGTTGACGCGAAATATTCAACGTTTGCGGACCCGCAATTGCGGTTTCAATCCCCGATGCTTTCGCCATAGCGGCGCTGATTTGGCTTCGACCTTCATGGCTCTCGTAGGACCAATCGTAAGACTTACCCTGCAGCTCTAGGCGCACAGACACATCATAGGAATGAGGTTCAACTACGGTTTGCTGACCACGAAGGTAATCACCCTCGGCTTTGAAGCTCAGTTGATCTACCTGGCCATCAATACGATGCAGTTCAATCGCCAGTTGGGATTCTGACGGTGGAACAAGTTGCTCATCACGATAGACAAACACACGCATCTCCGGGGGAACGCCGGTTTCATAGACCGTGACCTCAACAGCAATATTGCCTTCATGCAATAACTTGCCTCCACGCGGTCCGGTTTCTTCTGTGGCCTCCGCCTCTTCAGTATGGTCATGGCCGCCGGCATAGACCGCCTGAGAGAGCAGCAAAGCCACAAACAGCAGTAAAGACTGCGCCGTTATATTCAATATTTTCATTTTTGGAAATCCTGTTTAGCTGGCCAGATGACGGCCACTGAGACGCTCAAGTTCAATCGACTTCATCTGGAAGTCATTGCGCAATTCAATTAACTGGCGTTTGATATCCACCACTTGAATCTGAGCATCCAACCATTGCAAAAGACTGTACTGCCCGACTTCATACGCTCGCCTGGCGGCGGCCTGGTATCGTTGCGCCTGTGGGAGCAAATCTTTTTCAATGCGGGAAATTTGATCGCGGTTATTGATCAAAGACTGACGCAAGAGCAACAAGCGTTGCTGTAACTGCCAGCGTAAACGCGCCTGCTCAGCTTGTCGTATCTGCCAATTGCTGTGGCTTACATTGATCTCGGCCTGTGCTCGCTCGCCTTGCTGCAAGGGCATGGAAAACTCCAGCAACAGAGCCTGATCACGGCTCGCCTGAAATCGACGTAGCCCCAAGCCCAGAGTGACATCCAGTTGCTTTTGACTCTGGCTGAGGTGCCAGGCCGCTTCGGCTACTCGACTTTGTGCATTGGCCAGAAGATATTCAGGCGCAGAGTCTAAGGCGTCAACCAACGCTTGTTCGTTAGGAACCTGAAGATGATCAACATCACCGGTGGCGCGCCATAGCGTGGCCTGGTCGGCCACATTGGCATCGTTACCTAACCACATCGCTTGCAAACGTAAGCTTTGGGCAAGCAATTCACCTCGCACATTTTCCAATAAGGCTTCACTGCTTTGGACCTGCAAGCGCATCTTGTCTCGGTCGGCCTGATTAATCACACCCGCGTTGGCAAGGCGCCGAACGGTGGCCATCGCCTCCCGTTGTTGCTTCACGCTTTCTCGGGCCCATTGCTGAAGCGATTGCAAACGCTGCAATTGAGAGAAGTTACGGCGGGTATTGGCCAGAACTTCCAGTTTTAACACCTCGTACGCATGTTGCTCTGCAGCCAATTCTGCATCCACAAGACGGGCTCGCCTGGAGGCTTTGTCACCCCGCTCGAACAGTCTTTGAATCTGCACCGTAATTTCGGCACTGTCCGCACCGCTGAATTCGCCTGTGCCCAGAACATTTTCAATACTGCCATTGAGCTGCCAGGCCGGTGCCCGGGCGGCAATCAGACGTTTCAGATCGTACTGACGTAAATACATCGGGAACTGTTGCAAACGAGGATTCAACTCAAGAACCTTCGCCAGGGCTTCCGCCAAACTGATGGCCTTGGGTTGAATCGTCGTGGTGTCACTGACGGCAGCTCGCTCTGGACGAGCCGTCATCGACGTATCCGCCAGAGCGGGCGTGACGACAATCGCCAAGCTCAGCAAAGACGCGCTCAACTGAGGAGCGCACTGGACAAGGCCCAGCGCGGCTTTTTTCGTAAATAACATTACCTGACTCCATAGGGCGAGCAGGCACAAGGCCGTACCACCCAACGTGGTTTTAATCTAAAAAGATAATAAAAACAGGGAGTTAGGCGGTAGGCGGAGGTACTGGAGGAGAATAAGCCCAGCTGTGGTAATCAGGCATTGGCTGGCTCAGCATGTCCGGGGAATCCGGGTTATAGAGCTGCACACTGGCTAACATGGATTCCAGCTGCAAGTGCACATGACTGCCATCGTCATGCTCATCATTAGCAAGGTCCAGAGCGGTGGGGATCAGGCCATCCGTGCTTACGGGCGACTGATCGGAACAGCTTTCGGCCATTTGATCTTGATGGTTTTGATCGGCAACGTCGCTAAGGCCCACAAACAACTGCTCATCGGCATGCAGGTGAAAACCTTCACCCGCATGATGATCGAGGTCAGCCACATAATGGAAAGCCGCAATGCTGTTAATCAGCATATGGCTTAACACCATGAATGTGATGAGAAATCGAAGAGCCACAAAACATTCCAATTTGAATACGGCGGCAAGATTAGCAAAGACCAGCCTGCTGTTCCAGCCCCAGCCTCGACGCATTTACAGAGCTTTACCCATTTTCTGCGTCATCTGTCGTGGAACGCCTCGAACTCGAACTTCAAAACGTGAACATCCTCTCGTTAAATAAAAATGACAAAATTTTCACATTCACTCCATATTTGCTGCCAAGTTCAGAGGCATGATTTGTATCAGATTTGTAACAACGTTTGTCCGCTTCATCTGCCATTAATCTTTCGCGTTAACAATGCAATGGAACTGGTCGAGGCAAAACTGATCAAAACGGCCAACAGAGAAATTGAGGTATCCATTATGACCCTAAAACGCCAAAGCAAAGCCTTTATCGTCGCCGCCATCAGCGCGGGCTTACTTAGCGCCTGTGCCGGCACGGGCAGTCAGCAAGATCGCAACAACACCGCCATTGGTGCCGTTTCCGGCGCCGTGATTGGCGCCCTGGCCGGCGGCCAAATGGATAACGACGGCAACCGTGATCGCGGTCGCATTGTCGGCGCTCTGGTAGGAGCCGCTGCCGGTGCGGGCATCGGCAAATACATGGACAATCAGGAACAGGCTTTCCGTGATGAACTGGCCACCGAACGTCGCAACCGGGAAATTGAAGTCAAACGCATTAAAGATGACACCATCCAATTGGTTCTGAACAACGAAGTATCTTTTGACTACGACTCCGCTCGTATCAAGCCCAGCTTTCACAGCACATTGAACAAAATGAGCGAAGTTTTATCGAAATACCCTGAAACCCGTATCACTATCGTGGGCCATACCGACTCTACGGGCAGCGACAGCTACAACCAAAACCTGTCTGAACAACGTGCCAGCTCCGTCAAGAGTTACATCGCCCAGCAAGGTGTTAACGGCTACCGTGTCGACACAGAAGGCCGAGGTGAAAGCCAACCCCGTGCCACCAACAGCACCGCCGACGGCCGCAGCTTGAACCGTCGCGTTGAAGTTTTTGTGGTAAGTACAGGAACTTAACTTCCTGAAAAAGAACTAAGAAACAAGATTCAGTTTCGCTCTAACATTTAACCCTGCCAGAGCATAGCCCAACACAATGTGTTGGGCTTTTTTATTTTTTAGAAGAACATCAACTATCAAACACATTCCACACGAGAAGAAAGGAAGTTAGAAATTGAATGTATAATAACCTCAAGAGTACTCATCGGAATTCGAGCTTTTCGATTGCTGTCTTCTGAGCTGTTTGGTGATAATTCCTGGGAATCGGGAAAATCAGACAAGGCCTGATCAGTTGATTGGGTTTTGGAGGAAATTGTCAATGTGTATCGCCCCCCTGTTCTCCCACTCAAATGAAATGAATATTCACCCAACTTAAATCGCACGCCTTTACCATTTTTTGTTATATGGTGAGGAATCGACAAAGACTCAAGTTCAGGAACCACTTCCGCGTAAATCCGTTGAGAGTTTCTTTTCATAGCTGCTTCTGTAGCCGCAGCAACATCTGAATCATCAGACACAGCAATTTCTTCAGCCTCAGGATGATAGGTCGCAATGAAATCGGAGACCGCATCAAGCAAGGTTTCATTTCCATCCCAAAAATATTCACCATCCAGCCGAGTGTTATCCAGAATAGTGTGGAGCATAGATTCCACTTTACGAGCATCGACCTCCGTCCAAGCTTTAACGATAGAAACCTTCACCGGGCTTATGGTTCCCAGCAGCTCTCGCTCTCGCCGTTCCGGATGACCTGTTGTAATCCCAATTTTCTTTATTGGCGGAAAACCAGCTTCTGAATCAAACCGTTGAAGTTTTTCTGAAAACATGGGTTCCGCAATGTATAGCGTATTTTGAGAATTCATATAAAACTAACATTTCAATGAGTAGAGAAAGAGTAGGTTCTAGATCAGGAAATCTGCAGTTAAGCGGCGGGTTTCCGTTTTTACGCTTAATCATCATCCTTGACGTAGGTTTATAACTTATTGCTTTATTAGTGCATTTACAAGCCCAACGGCCAAATCAAAACAGATCTTAAGCCTAGGGCCCAAGCTTGGGGGCTTCTTCGACAGGAGTCGAAGCAGAGCTACACGGATGTACTTGTGCGTCCCCCGAGCTTGGGCCCTGGGCTTAAGATCGTATCGAAGGGCAATTTCAAACTACAGCTATCAAAAACAAAAAAGGGCCAGCAACCGCTGACCCTTTTTCAACACTAAATCACCCTCACTCTACTGAAACTTCTCAATAAAGTAATCGGTAATTTCTTTAAACACATGGGTGCGCTGACCATCACCGGTGATGCCGTGTTTCTCACCCGGATAGGTCATTAAACGGAACTTCACGCCATTTTTCTGTAACTTTGCCATCAGAGTAGTCGCGTGAGTGAACAACACATTGTCGTCGGCCATACCGTGAATCAAATACAGATCCGAAGTCATGCCATCCAGATGTGGGAAGATCGCGCTGTTTTTATAGCCCTCTTCATTTTCCTGGGGCAGCCCCATATAGCGTTCCGTGTAATGGGTATCGTAGAGCATCCAGTCGGTTACCGGCGCAACGGATACACCCGCCGCAATTTGATCAGAAGCCTTGGACAACATCATCAGAGTCATATAACCGCCATAGCTCCAACCAAAAACGCCAATGCGTTCAGAATCAACAAAGGGCTGTGTCTTCAGGAACTGAATGCCCACCAATTGATCCTGCACTTCCGGGTCACCCATTTTTTCATAGATAGGGTCTTCAAACTTCTTGCCACGACGCTCGGAACCCCGATTATCCAAAGTGAATACCACAAAGCCCTGCTGCGCCATGTATTGATCGGTTAGCCCCCAACGGCCATCCCAGCGACGCTGAACCTGTTGAGAACCCGGGCCACCGTAGACACGCAGGAACACCGGGTATTTCTTTTTCGGGTCAAAATCCTTCGGGCGCAGCATTTGATAATACAGATCGCCACCCAGGCTGGTGCTCAGCTTGCCATACTCGGGCTGTTGCAAACCTTTAAAGTATGGGAACAAAGCATGCCCTTCTTTTACCTGATTGGCGGCCAACAGGGTAATTAACTCACCATTGGATTTGTGTAAACTAACCTGACTTGGAATCAAATCGTCAGACCAGGAATCAATATACACGCTCGCGTCTTTCGCAAAACTGATATTGTGCCAACCGCGCTTACGGCTAATCCTGGTCAGGTTTTCACCGCTGAAATCCACCCGGTACAACTGTTTTTCCAAAGCTGAAGCTTTGGTACCAGTGAAATAAATTTGCTGCTGCTGTTGATCAACGGCTTCCACCTCATCGACTTGCCAGTCGCCGGACGTGATGGCGTTTTTCAGTTTGCCTTTGGCATCGTAACGATAAAGATGCTTAAAGCCACTGCGCTCACTCGCCCAGATGAAGTCGCCGTCTTTCAGAGTGCGTAAATCTTCATTGAGGTTCACCCACGTAGGCGAACTTTCGGTTAGCAATGTTGTTGGCTTGCCCCCTTTCGCAGAATATAGAAGCAAGTCCAAGCGTTGCTGCTTGCGATCCTGACGCTGAACCAAAACACCCGAGCCATCCGCCAACCACTTAACACGCGCCAGATAGATGTCTTTCTCTTCGCCCAAATCCAGCTCAATGGGCGCTCGTTTGTTTTCCGGGTCCAGAATCGCCAAGCTGATCAGCACGTTTTTGGTTCCGGCACCAGGGTAACGCTGTTCAATGACCTCAGTACGATCGGCATAGATTTCAGAACGTTTGGCAATGGGCACCGGGGTTTCATCAAACTTGGCCGCGACGATGGCGTCTTCATTCGGCGACCACCAATAGCCCGTCATGCGTTTCATTTCTTCCTGAGCCACAAACTCAGCCATGCCCCAAGCTTCATTTTTATTGGAACTGCGTGTCAGCGGACGCGCTTTCCCGCCTTGGGTATCGGCCACCCAGAGATTGCGATCGCGAACGAAAGCAACGTACTTGCTCTTTGGAGACAGCTTTGGATCGGTAGCAAACCCTTCGCCATTTGTGAGGGCGCGGGTATTCTGTTTGGCGATATCGTACAGGTACAAATCCCCGGACAAAGGAAACAAGAGTTGCTTGCCGTCATTTGAGAACTGATAGCTGACAATTCCAGAAAGACTGGAGATGCGGGCACGCTCCCGACGGGCTTTCTCTTCATCTGACAACTCTTCAGCCGCACCACCGCGCAATTTCAGAGAATCCACCAGCAGGCTGGTTTTGCCGTTGGCGATGTTGTATTGCCATAAATCCATGCGGCCGGCATCGTCTTCACGCCCTTGTAAGAAAGTGGCTCGCTGGCCATCCGGGGAGAGCTTTAAGCTCCTCGGCGCGGTACCTGAGAGATCTGGATCATCAAATAAACGGTCTATGGTCAACGGCTCGAATGCCATGGCTTGCACTGTGCTCATTAAGCCGACTCCCAATAGCAACTTTTTCATGGGGTTTCCTATTTCTTAAATTCCGGCCAGAGCATAACGGTTGCCCTATGTGCAAGCAAGCAGACCCAACACCGCATGCGGGCCCCTGAGGCTGCAGCGAGCCCAGTCGTTATATTTTCTGTGTCAGCGGCGTCTTATTATAAAGCGCTGGGCTTGCAGCGCATGGAGAGAGCCACCTCCCCTCGAACTGAGCACGTTCGGGAACCCGTGAAAGAGATATTGCAAGCCAGGCCAAAAAAGGCCAAGCTAAGCGCCGAATTGACCCAGCTTTGGGCAAACCGAATTGGAGACCATTATGCAACTGACATTGCGTCATACCTGCCTTGCTGCCCTCGTGGCCCTGGGCGTAGGCTGTACAGAAAAAGATCAAACACCAGCCAAAGTCACCGTAGAGGAAAACCAGGCCACCGCCAGCACTGAAGCTGATCTGGCCACTGCGGCAGCGATTGCAAGCGCCGATGAAAAAGCCATCGAATCCGGTGTGGACTATCACTCCTACGCCAACATGCAGGATTACACCGTGCAAAATATTGCACTGGATCTGGATGTAAATTTCGATCAGAAAACCATTTCAGGCACCGCTACCCTGGATATCGATGCTCTTAATGAAGACGGCAAGCCGCTGATTCTGGATACCCGAGCGCTCAGCATTAATGCCGTTGATGGTCTTGATGGCCCACAAACCGCCGCCCTGAAATTCAAACTGGGGCAGGAAGATGCCCACCTGGGCAGCCCACTGTCAATTGATCTGGCCGGCCAGAAGAAGATTCGTATCAGCTACAGCACTTCGCCGGGCGCTTCCGGTGTGCAGTGGTTAACCCCAGAGCAAACCGCTGGCAAGCAACACCCCTTCCTGTTCACCCAGGCCCAAGCCATTCACGCTCGCAGCTTTGTTCCCTTGCAGGATTCCCCAAAAGCGCGCATCACCTATAGCGCGACGGTTCGCACCCCGAAAGCACTGCGCGCCGTGATGAGCGCCAATAACGACCCCAAAGCTGATAAAGATGGTGAATACCATTTCGAAATGCCGCAGAAAGTCCCCTCGTATCTGATCGCGCTGGCTGTGGGTGATTTGGAATTCAAGGCAATGGGCGAGCGCACTGGCGTTTACGCTGAGCCAAGCATGCTGGACGCCGCGGCAAAAGAATTCGAAGACACTGAAGCCATGCTGATCGCGACCGAAAAGGTTTATGGCCCGTATCGCTGGGATCGCTACGACCTGTTGATTCTGCCCCCGAGTTTCCCGTTTGGTGGCATGGAAAACCCACGTCTGAGCTTTATCACCCCCACCGTTATCGCCGGCGACAAGAGCCTGACCGCCCTGATCGCCCATGAACTGGCCCACTCCTGGTCTGGCAACCTGGTCACCAACGCCTCTTGGCGCGACCTATGGCTGAATGAAGGTTTCACCACCTACCTCACTAATCGCATTATGCAGTTGATCTATGGCGATGACCGCTACCGCATGGAAATGGCACTGGGTTATGAAGACCTGAAATCCGACATCGCCGATCTTGACGATGCCCGCGAAATTATGGCGATTGACTTGCGCGGTATGGACCCGGATGCTGTGTTCTCCAATGTGCCCTATGAAAAGGGCTCATTGTTCCTGTATGAACTGGAAAACACCATTGGCCGTGACAACTTTGACAAGTTCCTGCGTAATTACTTTGATCATTTTGCGTTCCAGAGTATTACCACTGAAGATTTCCTCGCCTACGTGGAATCAACGCTCTTAGCGCAATACCCGGACAAACTTTCCAAAGAGCGTTTTGAACAGTGGATTTTCCAACCGGGTTTGCTGGAAGACGCCCCTAAACCACACTCCCCGGCCTTTGAGAACGTAGACAAAAACCGCAGCGCTTGGTTAGACGGCAGCTTGGCTCTGGATGCGATTGATGTCAGTAAGTGGACCAGCCACGAGTGGAAATACTTTTTGGATGGCATGCCTGAGGCCCTCAGCCCTGAGCAAATGGCCGCTTTGGATGCCCAGTTCAATTTGACCAGTGCGGGTAATAACGAAGTCGCTCACAGCTGGCTGATGCTGGTTGTAAAG
Organism: Pseudoteredinibacter isoporae; assembly: GCF_040372805.1. GTDB lineage: Bacteria > Pseudomonadota > Gammaproteobacteria > Pseudomonadales > Cellvibrionaceae > Pseudoteredinibacter > Pseudoteredinibacter isoporae_A. Next base: position 131,310 of record NZ_BAABWJ010000002.1, on the reverse strand, counting down.
AACGACTATCAACCAGGCTTTGAGCGTGTCCACAGCTTCCTGACCAGCATTGGTCGCAATAAGTTCTTACGCCCGCTGTACCGAGCGCTGAAAGAAAACGGCAAGCTGGAATTGGCGCGTGAAATTTTTGAAGAAGCCAAAGTGGGCTATCACCCACTGAGCGTTAAGGTGAACAGTGCTATTTTGTATCCTGAAAGCTAAACACCCGCTTCACTGAACATCTCAAAAAGCCCGGTTCTACCGGGCTTTTTTGTGCCCACCCGATCCAGAATCTTGCGTGAGTATTAATGAGCGTCCTATTGTCGAAGCCAGCGGACCTCTGGCCCGCCCACACACGATATTCCTGAGCATCTGATGTCTCCATACGAACAGATATTGACACACTAGGACAAGCGCCCTAATATCTTAGGACAACTGTCCTAGAGGGTTCGCCATGTCCAGCAAGTCGACGAAAGAGAGCATCATTGATGCGGCTGATCAGTTGTTTTATCAGCAAGGTTACGAGAAAACATCGTTTGCGGATATCGCTCAAGCAGTCGGTATCACCCGTGGCAATTTCTATCATCACTTTAAAACCAAGGATGATATTTTGGCGTCTGTGATCAATCTGCGCTTGGAAAACACGGCCGACATGCTCGAACAGTGGCAAGAAGACAGCCAGTCCCCTTCTGAGCGCATCGAATGCTTTATCAAAATTCTGATCATGAATCGCGCAAAGATACGCCTCTATGGTTGCCCGGTTGGCACCCTAACAACAGAACTGGGCAAACTGGAACACCCCCAACTGAATAATGCAAATCAGGTCTTTTTGTTGTTTTCAGATTGGCTGGAACAACAGTTTTTGGCATTGGGGCACACACAGAATGCCAGAGAGCTGGCACGTCACCTGTTGGCACGCAGCCAAGGCGTTGCAACGCTGGCCAGTGCTTTTCACGACGAGGCGTTTCTCTACCAGGAAGTCGACACTCTCACAGAGTGGTTGGCTCAATACCATTAAATTTACCCATGTGAGGCAACAATGTTTATCGTTTTTCTCAGATTTTCCAAGAACAAAGAAAAAGCAAAAGATTTCATGAACGAGCATAAAGCCTGGATTAAGGCCGGCATGGATGAAGCGGTTTTTATGATGGTTGGCAGCCTGCAGCCTAACCTGGGTGGCTGCATCCTCGCCCACAATGTAGACAGAAAATCACTGGAAACGCGTTTGAATAAGGACCCTTTCGTGATTGAAGATATCGTTTACACCGACATTCACGAAGTCACGCCAGCCAAAGCCAACAAAGAACTTCACTTTCTAATGGAAGGTAACTCAGGGAATTAAGAGAATGAGCAATCGAGCAGCAGATCACCAACAGCGATGCCAGTGGTGTTTGTCCAGTGATGAATACATGCGATATCACGATACCGAATGGGGGTATCCGGTCAGCGATGATCAACGCCTATTCGAGAAAATTTGCCTTGAAGGTTTTCAATCCGGTCTGAGCTGGCGAACCATTCTCAGCAAACGTGAAAACTTCCGAAAAGCGTTTAAGAACTTCGACTTCGACAAGGTCGCTCGGTTTACCGACCGCCACATCGACAAATTGCTCGAAGATGAAGGCATTGTGCGTCATCGGGGGAAAATCGAAGCGACCATCAACAACGCAAAGAGAGCCAAAGAAATGGTAAAGGAAGAAGGCTCACTCGCCGCCTTCTTTTGGCGTTTCGAACCGGATGACTCGACGCATTCCCCACAAACTGTTTCCACCAGCCCGGAATCAATAGCCATTTCAAAAGAGCTGAAAAAACGTGGCTGGAAATTTGTGGGTCCCACTACCGCCTATGCCTTCATGCAAGCGATGGGGCTGGTGAACGATCACGCGGAGGATTGCGCTTTTCGTGTGAAAGCCACTAAAGCGCGCAAAGCGTTTAAGAAACCCGTGTAAATCACACAAGGCTGGGGGCACGCCCCCAAGCTCTATGCGCTAGTCGATTTTCTCAATGGTCGTGGTGGCAATCGGCGATTGCACCAGACGCTTTTTACCGTCCACATTGGCGTAAAAGACATAATAGCCTTTTTCAGGCACCGAGGTGACCTTACCATTAGTGACGGTGTACACCTTGCTATGTCCAGCGATGTACACTTTGAAGTCACCCCCCAACATAGTATCCATGGTGCGATTTGCATTATTGATCTTGTCACAGCCGGTTAAACTCAGCGCAGTAATACTGATCACACTGATGGTTTTTAGGAATGTTGTCATGACGAAGTCCTGATGATTTATTGGCGTGCTCAATACTAGCCTCTCACCGTTAACTTAAAGTGAACGCTTTGGGTTCACCACAATGTTGGAAAAAATTAAGCCCGCGACCAATGACATTAAAATCAGAAATGCCTGGGTGCCGATTTGATCGGCGGGCACAATTTGCTGACCACTGACCGCAGTATTGATGCCAATATAAATTTTACTGCCCGGGACCAGAATCACCATGCCCTGCAGGGTGACAATAATCGCTGGAGATTTCAGCCAGCGAGCGTAGGAGTTGGCGTAGATTCCAACCGCCAATGCGCCGAAAAATGTGCCCAGAGCCAAGCCGAAGACCTGAGCGGCCATCACACTCACTCCGTAGGCAATCACCCCAGAGAGAATGCCCCAGAAACCATCGCGGAGCCGAGCTTTAAACATAATCACCAGACTCGCCGACAACGCGAGAACCGCGATCCAGGAAGTCCATTGCGGTATCGGCGTGGTGGGCTGATAGTCGACCTTGCCCCAACACACATACCCCAGAGCCATGCCCAGCACAGCGCCAAAATACAGTTTGAACATCAGCATGAGCGCATCCATGACGCGAGCGGTACCAGACGTCAGCTCCCGTGCGGACAGCTCCGCAAGGCCAACCGTGAGGGCCAGGCCAGGGATAAACGCAATGATACTCGCCAACACCACCAATGAAGTGTTCAAGTGAAAATCGTATTGCGAAACCCCTACGGCAATAAACGCCGCCATCATCGCCGACAAGGGCTCCAGTGCATCGGCCAGACGTTTTGAAAACTGGGAGGCAAAGATCAAGCCGTAAACCAGCAAACTAATGACAAAGGCAACAATCACATCGTCCCAGCTGGTTCCCATCAGCATCGCAAACGCGCCTCCGGAAACGCCAAAGGCGATCAGGTTCAACCAGTGCGGGTATGGTGGGGGGCGGCTGGTAATATCTTCCAACCTGGCCAGGGCATCGGCCAGGTCACGTTCACCGTTAACCAACTCTTCAACCAGCTCATCGGCACGGGCAAGAGAGCCCAGATCCAACTCGCCGGGTTTGACCCGGACCGTGTAATGATATTCCTGATTGCCTCGCTCACCTATGGGCCAGAGGACAACCGTCAATGCAGTAGGCGCCACCAAAAAAGAGCCTTCCAATCCCATAGCCTCGGCGACGTTGTTCAGATGGGATTCCAGACGGTAGGCCGGCGTGCCGAATTTATGCAGGGCTTTAGCCAAGCGAACTAAAAACTTACGTTTATGTTTAAACGAAGCGGATGTCATAAGCTAACTCGAATGTTATCTCTTGAATCGCACACCGCGTTTTCAAGAATCTTTGGGATTTCGATCGTGATCGCGAGTGCGGGAAACGCACTCGTCCTGGGCGATTACCAGTATAGGTAAGTACGGCGATTGTAGCGAGTTTCCGGCCGGGGTCAATCCTGCTGCCGTGCGCCTGACCACCGTAGCAGAAACCAGTGTCGGTCGAAGATCAGCCTTCCTGCAGCCACCCCTTCTCAAGCGCAAGATCGATCTGCTCCAAGGCGTATTCCCACAGCTTCGGAGCACTGTGTTCAAGATAACGATTGCGGGCCACCACTTTGCTGCGGCTGACCTGATGGCGACGCCAACTGCCTCCTTCATTGTTCATATTCTGAATCAAAGGCAATAGGCAATCCATGGCCTTGGCAAAGCAAGCATCGGCGGATTCAGCGTCTTCGTATTCCTGCCACAGTGCGCGGTAGTCAGCCGCTTGTGAACTGGGGAGCAAACCAAACAAACGATCCGCCGCGTCACTCTCCTTATCGGCCTTGGCGGCAATATCCGCCGCGCTGGCAAACGCAAAGGTATCTCCAGCATCAATCTCAACAATGTCGTGCAACAACAACATCAGACAGGCCCGATGTATGTCTACGGGCTCATCCGTTAACGGGGCAAACACATGGGCCATTAGGGCGATATGCCAACTGTGTTCGGCACTGTTTTCAAAACGGTCGTTATCATCTTTTATAGTCGTTTGGCGATAGACGGACTTCAGACGATCCATTTCTACGATAAACGCCAACTGTTGCTGTAAATCCTGCATAAATCAAAACCTGTTATTTTTTCAAGCTAAGTGTAGCTTATTTAGCCTACAGATTTCTTACGATTGATCTGAAGCCGAATTCTCTTCGCTGAACTCTTCAACTGCCGGGAGGTTTTTACGCAGAATGACAAAGCCCAGAACACCGGACAACAGCGAGCCCAGAATGATTCCCAGGCGCTCATCGAAGAGTAAGTTTACACCGGTTTCCTCGAACGCCAGCGACCCTACAAATAAACTCATAGTAAAACCAACACCACATAAACAGGCCGTACCATACAGCGACCACAGGTTCATCCCTTTAGGTAGTTTGGCCAATCCCGTTTTAATTGCCACAAAACACAAGCCAAAAATGCCCAACTGTTTACCCACAAACAAACCTAAAGCAATCCCTAACGGTACCGGGTGCAAGAGCTGTTCAAACCCGATTTCAGCCAATGGCAAACCGGCATTGGCGAAGGCAAACACGGGCAAAATGAAGAAGGCCACAGAGGTGTGCAAATCGTGCTCTAAGGTTTTTAGCGGTGAAGTACCATCACTGGCGTACATGGGAATAAAAAAGGCCAATAGCACCCCAGCCAACGTGGCGTGCACGCCGGATTTTAACAGCGCCACCCACATCACCAACCCAATAAAGAGGTAAATACTCTTTGATTCCACCCCGGCCCGGTTCACGATATATAACAGAGCCAGGCACACCGCCGCAATCAGCAACGCGCTCATGGATATTTTCGCCGTATAGAAGAATGCGATAATCAATATCGCGCCGATGTCATCAATGATGGCCAGAGAGCTTAAGAAGATCTTCAGACTCAGCGGCACCCTCGGGCCAAGTAATGCGAGAATGCCCAAAGCAAACGCGATGTCGGTCGCAGCGGGGATCGCCCAACCTTTCAGGGCGATGATATCTTGCCAATTGATGCTCGCATAAATGGCAGCAGGCACCAGCATGCCACCAAGCGCACCAATGGCTGGCAGCAGGATATCGGCCGGCCGCGACAACTGCCCTTCCAGCAGTTCGCGTTTGAGTTCAAGTCCCACCATAAAAAAGAACACGGCCATCAAGCCATCGTTAATCCATAGCAACAATGGTTTTGCCAGACCATAATCACCCAGCTGAATGCTGAAAGGCAGCTCCAGGAAGCCTTGATAATGGGTGTTCCAAGGTGAGTTGGCCATGATCATCGCCAACACCGAGGCCCCCATCAAAATCAGGCCTGCCAGTGCCTCCATTGAAATAAAGGATTCCTCATCCTTCAGGCTGTTCTCTTTTACAAGCTTGTTGTCCATCGTCTTCCATTGGTCTGTTCAAACGGCTCAATAGCATGCCTGAAAACGCGCCCTACGCTTATTAAAACCGGGCAAATTTTTGTAAATTTTGCGTTCGGTTTGTGTGGTGTTTAGCGCCAACTTCGATCCAACCCCTTCATAGGCTTTTACCAAGACAACAATGTTACCGGACGATGGACGGGAATGACCAAAATTCTGCCAACTCAGCCATATGGCACTTTGGCCAGACTTGTTAGCATAAATGAAAAGGAGGTGACATCATGCCCCAAGCTAGGCCAATCGACACGCAAGCCCATACCCCGAACAGATTTCGAATCGCTGATCGCGAGCACTCTTACCTCAGTAAAGGCGAAGGCCCCACGGTCATTCTGTTGCACGGTTTCCCCGACAACGCAGATACCTGGCTGGCGCAAATCGATCACCTCGCCAATGCGGGCTATCGTTGTATCGCACCTACCCTGCGAGGTTATGAAACCCGCTCTCTGGCAGACAGCTATTTTGTGATGGACAGCGTAGAGGATATTCGAGCAATTCAAGAGCAACTGAATCTGGACCAGTTTCACCTTATCGGTCACGACTGGGGAGCGATCATTGCTTATGCCTTTGCGTCACGCTACCCAGATGCCTTAAAAAGTTTGAACTGCCTGGCCATTCCTCATCTTTCTATTTTCAATATGGGCTTAAAGGAAGTTCCCCAACAACGAAAAAACAGTGCCTACATTGCTTTCTTTCAGATTCCCTATCTTTCCGAATGGTGGTGCCGTAGTAATCAGTTTGCGTTCATTGAAGGGTTGTGGCGGCGCTGGTCACCTGCCTGGACGTTTACTGACGATGATATTCGAAGTGTAAAGCAGCAGCTATCCCAGGAGGGTGTCATGAAAGCCACTCTCGGTTTCTATCGTCATCTCTATCGCAAAGGGCGCGAAGCCAGTCAGGCCGCCAGCGTGGCTAAGGTAAGCGTGCCCTGCCAAGTGTTGGCGGGTGAAAATGACGGCTGCATGGACATCCGCATGTTTGAAATACTCCAGAGAGAGCAGCCTTTTCAGAGTGCCTATCAGCTGCACATTATCGATGGTGCGGGTCACTTCATGCAGCGCGAGCAACCGAAAAAAGTCAACCGTCTATTGCAAGAATGGCTGGACAGGCACGAAAGCGTTTAGGACTTGATACCGTTGTTTAAGAGACTTAGAAGAACCACATCCAGAGTGCAACCGCGATCATCAAACTGCCGGAAATACGATTTAAGTATTGGGCGCCGTTATCCCGCTCGAGCAAGTAACGCAAACTCCGCCCGCCACTTGCATAGATGGTCATAGACACAAACTCACACAGTGCAATAATGCCTAACATCGTAAACAGCTGCCAGGCAATGTCTTGTTCAAAATTAAGGAATGGCGGCAAGATAGAAATATTAAACGCCCAGGCTTTGGGGTTAGAACAGGCTGTCACCAAGCCTTGCATAAACAAGCTACCCGGGCTTACCGACTGCTCTTCGCCTTGTTGAAAGGCCAACTTGCCACGGGACAACCAACACTGGATGCCCACATACAAGAGGTAGGCACCGCCCACAATTTTGATGGCCGTGAACGCCAATGGCCAACGCAGCAGCAGTTGAGCCACGCCCAACACGGCTAATGCCGCCACAGAGACAACACCTAACAGTTCGCCAGCCATCATCCACATGGTACGACGCACACCAATCGCCATGCCAAGGGTAAGCGCAAGGGTCATGCACATACCCGGGCTCACAGAGACCAGGAAAAACGTTGGTACAAAAACTGCGATTACCGCCCATTCCATAACATCAACTCGCTTACGCTCTTGCTTTGCTCGCCGCCAGCATCAGGCTCGACGCAGTTGGTAATAACCATTGTGCTCACTCAAAGTGAGTGGCACAGAATACAGTTTGCTCAACATCACATCATTAAGCACTTCGCTCTTCGGGCCATCGGCCATGATTTGTCCATCGCGCAGCAGAATCACTCGTTCAATTTCCGGGATAATCTCTTCCACATGGTGAGTACACAGTAATATGCCCCGGCCCTCCGCACAGAGAGCGGATAACTGATCCAGTAAGGCAAATGCGGCACGAACATCCAATCCTGCTGTGGGTTCATCCAATAACAGGGTTTTTGGTTGATGAATCATAGCTCGCGCCAGTAATACACGCCGCTGTTGCCCCGTCGACAGATGATGAAACTTTCGTGTCGCCAGATGGGCCAGACCAAGCTGCCCCAAGCTTTGCTGCGCCATTTGGTAGTGTTTATCTTCGAGGGGATAGTGTTGGTACAACAAGCCAATGGCGCCCACAAAACCAGAAACAACAACTTCAAGAGCACTACTGATGACATTGTAGGACGCTTGCAGATCATGGGAGACAAAGCCAATCTCCTGCCGCAACTCATCGACTTTTACCGTCTCGCTACCGTTAATTTTGACAAAGCTGCCCGCTTGAACAACGGGGTATATTTCCCGGTTCAGCAATTTCAACAACGTGGACTTGCCCGCACCGTTCGGACCGAGAATAGCGATCTTTTCACCCTGCTGAATACGGAGATTCAAACCGGAGAACACCGGCTGGTTCCCCTGAAAGGCCGTGACTTTGTTGATTTCCAGCAGTGTACTCATGCGTATATGACCGTCAGGGTGAATGGAAAATGCAGGCGGCATGGTAACGAATTTCTGTCACTGAATAAACATAACACAACGACGTGAACCCAAGAGTTGGGCATGTCTTGCGGAACAGTTCAGCAGTCATTGGTGCGAATAAAAAAGCCAAGCCTGTTTAACTTGGCTTTTTTACGATCTAGAGAAGCAGAAAGGCCACTGGTCCTGGAGCGAGGTATACCCAGCCCTTCGCCGACCCAGCGACACAGACTTTGCGATCTAAGATTGGGAGGACTTAATCTCATGTGCGATGCGCAGCAGATCAATCCCCTTAAATACCTCAAGCTTCATAAACGCCAGAATGCCATGCATAAGAATCAATACTTGCTCATAAGCTTCCGTTTGGGAGTTCAGCTCCTTGAGCGCCGCATCATAGCCTTGCTGCTCATAAACTTTCAGCAAATCCACAGAGTGCTCTTCTGCGGTTCTCACTCGTGGTACGGGTTGATATCCTAACGCCTCGACCGTGACCTCAGCGACAGACCAAACCGACCAGGGGTTTTGTCCGGAGACAATTTGGCCGTCACGCACGACCTGTTCCAGGTAATCGATACCCGCAATGAACTTCGCGCCTTGTTCGATCAGTTTGTTTTCTAACAAAAATGGAAAAATGGTTTCGGCATCGGGAATCAGCAACAACTCTTCAGAGTTAGTGAAACTGCTCACCTGTTTGTCAGCCAAGAGCCAGTCGCCATTATCCAACTGCACGTTCAACAACGCTGCGGGGCCATGGCATACGGCAGCAATCACTCGCCCACTTTGGTAAAGCGCTTTTACAAGATCCTTGATCGCTCCATGTTCCGGAAAATCAAACATGGTGCCCTTGCCCCCAACAAAATACACGGCTTCATAATCCAAGGCTTCGACGGAATCAATCCTGACGGTATTCTTGAGCTTCTTCTGAATCGTTGTGTCATTGAGAAAAGCATAGTCGAATGCACCCATATCGTCTGCATCAATCACGGCAGGTGGCTCACCGCCCAGGGGGCTGGCAATATCGACGTCAAAGCCATTAGCGGTAAATACCCAATAAGCTCGGGCCAACTCGGCGAATTCATAACCAGTGGATTTTCCAGAACGACCCATGGTGTCCACACTGGTCACCACCGCCAGAATTTTTCCCCGATGTGCAGGGCGCTCCTGATTCAGGTAAGGAATATCCGCCACCTGGCTGTGTTTCATCGATTGATAATAAGACTTGTCAGGCAACAAGCTGAAAAACCACTTCCCAGCCGCAAAAACCGTTGCGGCCAAAATAGCGAGAACAATAAGAACTTTCTTAATCATGTGTAGGCTCCAGTCGTGATTGTGATGGAGCCAGAATACGAGTCGAGAGGTGAAATCAGAGTGAAATATTGACCGTAAATTGCCCATCTTCCTGGGCAATTCGATAGTCCAGGGCCAAAGCATCTAGAATGCGGGAAACCAAATACAGGCCCTGACCGATTCCCGGGCTCTCCCCACCCTTCACTCCAGCCTGAAGAATATCGGCCTCTAGCGGTTGATTGGAGAGATTGTGAAACACAAGCTGTTGGCCATCACTGTCGATATTCAGCCTGACATTGCTAGCGTGATATAAGGCATTGTTCACGAGGTTGGAAAACAATAGGCTCAACAAGCTGGGATTACCGCGAATCTTTAGGGCTTCGGGAAGTTCAATGCGTACCTCCAGCTCGCGACCCGCCGCCAGACTGCAATCCATCACAGCCTGCTCCAGAATAGGCGCCACATAACAATCTTCCAAAGTGAGATTCTCGCGCCGGGCCAACGCCAACAAGACATCAATCGTATGCTGCATCTGCTGATCAATATGGCGAAGCTGATCCAGGTCCGTCTCATTCAATAGCCGATTTTCAGCCAGTGTAATCGTATTGCTTAACACCGTCAGTGGAGTGCGCAATTCGTGGCTGACATCACGACTGAAGTCTTTCTCTCTGCGCAGAGCATCATCTGCATCGCGGAAGGCTTGATCCAAAGTATCGGAAAGGTAACCCAATTCATGGTCCAAGACCGGCAGATCATCTTTGTTACGCACGGCCTCAGCTAATTGCAAAACCGGCTTGCTGGTAAAAGAAGCCATTTTGTACGCGAGATACAAGGCCAATAACAGGGTAATGAACAGCCCCAGTAAAAACAGATTCAGTAGCGCAGGGTATTTGCTTACAACCAGCAACCGAGACACCTCCGCCAGCAAAAACGCCTGCTGGCCATCACCCAGATGCAAAATTTGAAAGTGATAATGCTCACCACGTTCAGTGAAAATTTCTCTGTCGCTAATCGATCCGATGCCCGACTGACGCTTGCTCTTCCTGTCCGCTACGGCGGTTCGGGCGAACTCAGGGAGCGACTCAATGTCAGGATAGATTTCTGCGTAGGCCAATCTTGGCCTGAGTAACACACCACTGTCGTCGTAACGTGCTTCAATGTACTCGGCTTCGATATTAAGCAGACGTTCCAAAATCTCGTCTTCTACCACAAACGCCGCCATCAATGCCAATACGAAATACAGTAAGCCCAAACCAACGGTGTAACTAATAAACAGCAATAGAGTTTGTTGACGAATGCTCTTAATCATCTTCACTGGGTAACTCCAGTTTATAACCGAGGTTCATAACCGTTTTGAGCATCGCCTGAGGATACGGCTTATCCAAGGCTTGGCGAAGAGAATAAATATGAGACTTCAAGGCATCACTGTCGGGAGGCGAATCGCTCCAGATTTTGTGACTAATGAGAGAGCGGCTAACAGCTTGGGGGTAGCTCTCAACAAGCAAGGTCAAAATCTGGAAACCGATGCTGGTCAGCGCCAGTGCTTGCCCGGCCCTGCTGGCTTGCTTTTGAGACAGGTCCAGGTGCAAATCCCCCAGGTTTAAACTCTGGCTGCGATGCAGCTGAGTGCGACGGGCCAAAGCACGACAACGCAACATCAGCTCGCGAAGATCAAATGGCTTACTCAGGTAATCGTCCGCGCCCTGACCAAAGCCAGCGGCTTTATCCGCATAGCTGTCTCTGGCGGTTAACATCAGAATCGGAGGCGTAACATCGGCTTCTTTCTTAATGCGTTCGCACACTGCCAGCCCGTCCATGTCAGGCAAATTCAAATCAAGAAGAATGACATCAAAAATGTCATTGAGCGCCAGATCGATCCCCTGTTGGCCACGCTCAGCATAATCCAACTCGCAACCCTGAGCACCAAGGAACTCAATCACCTGACTGGCAATAGCCACATTGTCTTCAATCAACAGTATCTTCAAGGACTTCCCGCCGTAGGTGGTTTGGGTTCGTGGTCCAGTGTAAGCCCACAAGGTGAAATACAGGTGAAATGTCAGTGACAGTCAGCCCTACACATACAGCAGAACCTAACTCTCTTCCTCTCGAAACGACTGGGGACTCACGCCGGTCCAGGAGCGAAACGCTCGACTGAACGCACTGAGTTCAGAATACCCCAATTCAAAGGCAATTTCCGACAAAGTCAAATTGGTGTGATTGAGGTAAAAACGAGCCTGGCTTTCACGGGCTTGTTTTTTCACTTCCGCAAAGCTGTAGCCTTGTTCGGCTAAGCGTCGGCGCAGAGTGCGGCTCGAAATGTTTAAGGCTGTGGCGACTTCATCCAGCGACGGGGGGCCCTCTTTGCTCAGGCGAACGATTTCTCGACTGAGCGCCTCCAAAAATGTGGCGCCACCATTATGGCTGAAGGAATAAGCCCGCATCATCTGGCCCATAATTTCAAACATGCCACTGTTAGAGGTGTAAAATTTTTCCTTGAGGTAATCCGATTCAAACACGATACGATTGCAGCTTTTCCCCATTTTGACCGGGCAGGAAAACATCGCTTGCAACGGTGCAATGTCCTTATCAGAAGCGTGCTCAAACCAGACTTCCTTGCAAGGCATAGGCTTACGAGTAGCCATGCTCAAGGCTTGCGCGAGAAATACCAGCAGGTATTCGTTGATATGATCGGTTTTGACATGCTTGGGATTCAGCAAATTCACAGAGAAAACCGCTTCCCCGGTGCGAACTTTAAAATCGATATTAATGGCTGAATCAAAATGTTTATCATAGCGCTCCAGGGCCAAGATGCCCTGCTCTACCGAAGGCGCCGACAGCATTAACAGGATGATCATCCCAGCGGATTCATAGTGGTAACGTTTACCAATATTCAGCCCCAGGAAATCGTCGTCAGCAAGCTCGGCAACGCGGTTAAAGAGTTCGGTAATCTGACTCAATGGCAGCTGGGAGGAATCATCAATATCTTCAATAACATGCGCCACTTCGTCCAGAACTTCCAACGGCAATTGCTTATCCAGCAAATAATCACGCAGGTAAACAATGAAGTGTGACGATAAGGTAGGTTCCATATCGATGGATTCCGCACCATTGGCAGTACTCGCTTGCGCGAGCGCGTTGCTGGGTGGCGGTGAATTATGTACAGCCATAATTCTTGCTCTTATTGTTATTAATAAGAGCAAGATTCTATGGTGCGAACCCAGCCGCCACAAGTCAATTTTACATGGGGGTATTCACACTGATCGAACACCTAAGGCTGTGGATAGACCAACTTGCCGTGATACCAGGTTTTCAACACACGGGTTTCACTGATCTTATCCGGGTGTATCGCGGTCAAGTCCTGGGAGAGCAAAATCATATCGGCGAACTTCCCCACTTGCAGGGAACCGGTATCCGCCTCCATTCCCAGAGCCCTTGCGCCATCTATAGTAAAGATTTTCAGGGCCTGCTGTAGACTGATGGCCTGCTCAGCCCACAAACTGCCAGGGTATTGCCCATTCGGATCTTTACGCGTAATCATCGCTTCCAGTCCGGTCCAGGGATTAATACTCGGCACGGCGGCGGGCCAGTCTGAGCCCGCCAATAGCGGCGCCCCGCTGTTGATCAGATCGCGAATGGGCCAGTAGTGCTCACCTCGAGGTTTACCTACTGCGCCAACCACTGAATCGATAATTGGAGACGGACTCCACAGATAGGGACATAAATCCGCCACAGCATTCAGCTGTTTGAATCGGGGCAAATCCGCATCGTCGATATAACCCGCGTGGGCCAGCTCATGACGCAGGCCTGAATCACCATTGGCTTTACGCGCAGCGGCGATCGCATCCAAAGCCACTCTTACCGAGCGATCTCCCGCCGTGTGAATTTTTACCGTGAACCCGGCTTTGTCCAGAGCGATCAAATCTTCTTTTAAAGCATCAGGATCTACATGCAGGCTGCCAGAAGTATGCTTGCCGTGCACAGGTGTATACGGGTGCAGCATCGCCGCAGTTCGCGCCGCGGTTGGTACGCCATCGGTAAATATTTTTGCGAAGTCTACATTGAGTACCGAGCTCTGGCGCTGGCCTTGTTGGCGTTGTTTTAATGCGCTTCGATTTTTCAAAATCGGCGCAATATCCAAGGCCTTTTCGCGGTGGCCATAAGGAGTCATCAGGGCAACCGCCATATTCAATGAGAGCTCTCCTCGTTGTGCGAGAGTGATATAACCTTCGGCGGCCGGGTTGGTCATCGCTGTGCCTTTAATGCCCGTGATCCCAAAACTGTTGGCCATTTGGCTAACGTACTGTGCTGCCTGTATATATTGTTTATCGCTCCAGGGAAGGCTTTGCTGCAAAAAGCCAAACGCTTCGATCAGTACCCCGGTAGCCCTGCCCTGCTTATCGCGCAGAACATCCATGCCAGGCACCTTCTGGTTTTCGACATTCAGCAGTTCCAGCGCTTTACTGTTTAACCAGGCATTGTGATAAGCATCGTCGACCAACGCGATGGCCTTCTCGGTACTGACTTCATCCAGAAATGCTCTCGGCGAAGCCATTGGGTGGTTGATAAAAAAATCACTGCTCCATTGTCCACCACGAACCCAGAGCTCGTCCGGATGTTCAGCAATACATTGACGCAGTTGTTGCTGAATGTCTTTTGGTTCAGCGGTGAATGGAAAATTACATTCAAACAGATCTTTAACAGCGCCCACGGTGGGATGCACATGCGCGTCGTTTAAGCCGGGCATCAGCATGGCGCCTTTGGCGTCCACACGTTCCGTACCGGCTCCCAGAAAAGGCGCCATCGTTTTTGTATCGCCAAGGGCGAGAATACGCCCATCCTTAATCGCCAATGCCTTTGCGCTTGGCTGTTCGGCATTCATCGTGACGATACGAGCATTTTCAATGATCAGATCGGCATGATTTTTTTCAGACCGGGTGTTCACAGCCTGATTGTTCGCTTCGGCAGGGTTGGCGCCCAGCGTTGTGAGGGCCGAGATCAACAATAGCATCGGCACAGATTTGCTTAACATACGTACTCCTAAAAAAAAGCCCGCAAAGCGGGCCAGCCCCGGTAGTGAGGAGACCACCGATTAAAGGAAAAATGGTTTTAAAAACGATAACTCAAACGCATACCGGCACTGCGCGGCATGCCGGCACTGCGGACATAGGGGCCATTGCCACCTCGGTAAGCTGCGGGAAAGTAGTATTCATCAAACGCGTTGCGCACCCAGGCCATCAGTCGCCATTGATCATTTGGACTGACCAATGCCGCACGCAGGTTCACCAACTCATAATCATCCGTTGCCGCTTCTGGAGCGACACCACCGCTGGTTTCATCCTGATAGGAATAGTCCATTCCCAATTCGATTTGATAACCGTTTTGCAAAGCCCACTCATATTGCAAGGTGGCGTTGTAGGTCCACTCCGGAGATTGCGCCAATTCCAACCCAGATGCGTCTCTACGTACGACCGTAGGCCAGGCACTGGCTTGCTGATCAATGGCTTGCCACTCTTCAACCAGAGTATCCAGATAGGCAACGCCCAGCTGCACGGTCCAACCCTCACCAGGTAACCACTGCATATCCAGTTCCGCACCATTGATGCGCGACTGGGGCACATTGGTTAAACCGGCAATATTGCCTACGAAGGTTACCGCTACATCCTGTTCCTGCTTGTCACTGTAGTCGTACCAAAAAGCGGCGAGATTCAACTGCATGGTATTGTCCAGCAAGGTCGCTTTTAAACCAGTTTCAACTGCGTCCAGTTCTTCTTCGCCGTAAGGTTGAAGCTGGGAAGTTGCATTAGAGTTAGCACCGTTAAAGCCACCTGACTTGAAACCGTTTGAATAGGTGGCGTACCACAGCAAGTCTTCCGTGATAGCAAAATCAATTCCGAGTTTGCCCATCCATTTTTTTGTTTCGATACGATCTTCATATACGTGAAAAGCATCGTTCACACGATCAGTGCCGATAACGGAAAAAATGTAATTGGCTGAATTAGGGTCGTCGTCAATAGTGCCACAACTGCCGGGTGACAAGCGGGTGCCGAAACTGGTATTCAGGAAATTGGCTAAGCTGCCATCCCCGGCATCAAAGGTGCATCCTGCCCAATCACGAGTTTCACGGGTGTAGCGCAGGCCGGCCGTCAGGCGCCAATCCTCATTGAAGTTCCACTCAATATGGCCAAATACGGCCGCCGATTCGGTTTCCTGGGTGTAGCGTGTGTCCAGTTCCAAAATAGGCGCGGCATTAAAGGGCGCCACTCCAAATGGAATGGAACCATTACCAAACACGGAGTCGGCCATAAAGAAATGGTACTGCTCTTCCATTTCATCCTGGCTATAGTACACCCCGGCGATCCAAAGCAGATCATCACTCTGTGCACTCAGACGTATTTCCTGGGAAAACACATCGAGCGTCGTGTCGTTGATGTTGCTCGAATCCAATTGAGCGGTGCCATCCCAATCATTGCTTTCCTGTCGTTCAAACTCATCGTAGGCGGTGATCGACGTCAGCTCGATATCACCCAATGACCATTCCAGTTTGAGCGATGCTCCCCGCAGTTGATTGTCACGACGTGGGCGCAAATTCCAGCGTTGTCCGGTACGTTCACTGACGTATTCATTGGTCCAGTCAGCGGCTTCATTATCTCCACGGGAATACCAGGGCGGTGTTTGTCCAAACGCGGCCCCTCCAGGAATCAAATACTGATCGAGGCCAAGATACGGTGCCGCAAAATCACTCGCCAAACCCGCATCAGTACCGGCGTAAGCGGTGTTTGCCCGGTTATCCGATTGATCGTCCACGTAATGCAGGTTCACCAATGCCGAGAGCGAATCGTTGACGGTGATATCAAACAAAGCCCGCCAGGCCAATTGATCTTTCTCGCCCAGTTCGTCATTGCGTGTCAGACTCTTTTGCCAGCCTTCGTTTGACGTCACGGATTTCAAAGCAAAGCGACCATTGACAGAATCGCTCAAAGTGCCAGTTAGAAACCCTTCCACATCCAATACATTCAAATCGTCATAGACCACGTCAATCGCGGCTTCAAATTCGTCGCTGGGCTTTTTGCTCACAAAGTTGATTTGCCCGGCCGTCGTGTTTCGTCCATACAAATCACCCTGCGGCCCCTTCAACACTTCAACACGCTCGACATCAAAGAGAACACCACGGCTCATGACAGTATAAGGAATAGCCACCTCATCCAAATACAAACCGACTGTTGAGGACGCCGCTGTAGAATAATCCTGAAAGCCAACACCACGAATGGTGTATAGCGGAACACCGGTAGCGGCCGTTTCATTCACGGTGAGGCCTGGAGTGAATACCGCAATATCCTCCGCTGTCGTGACGCCGTTGTCCTTCAGCTGATCACCCGTAAAAGCATTCACGGTGATGCCAATATCGTTCACACCTTGAGCGTGTTTTTGAGCCGTCACTACAACTTCTTCGAGAGTAGAAGCCTGAATATTGCCAGAAGCCATCAGTACAGCGAGAGATAAAGCATTTTTAGTCGAGCAGAAATGCCATGGTTTGAAAGTCTTTGTTATTTTATTCATAGATACAGGCGCACGATGGCCGCCGCTCCTTCATTCGCGAGGTAATAATTAGCAATCGGAGACATAACGTCACAAACGGACAGATGTGAACGGCCGCAGCCCAGTCCTGGCACTCAGTTTTTATTGCTTTAGCGGAGTGCTTCGAGAGAGATACTACGAATTGACGGCTAAATAATCTTGACGAAAGCGGACAAGGGCTTGACCACTCTGGTCAAGTCCTTGAATGGGGCAAGTGACTGATTAGGGTCAAACACCTGAGGCGAGGCGTATTAAAAATGTTGATCAGAAAAGCTATTCCACTTCATCTATCAGTGCAATGCCATCCTGAATTCCGTGCAAGAACAAATTCCGCAGCCAACGGTTTGCATGATCATCATCGGCGCTTTTGTGCCAGAACAAATGCCAGTTCAGCGCCGGAACATCAAAAGGCAGAGGTAAAATTTTGAAGTCCAGTTGGCGCGCCAAGCGAATCGGTAAGGTCCAGACCAGATCAGTATTGGCAACAATTTTTGCACCAACCATATAATGCTGGACGCGCACTTTGATATTGCGATTCAAGCCCATGCCATTCAGGGCGTGATCCACAATGCCCTGGCCTTTGCGGCGGCTGGAGACATTGATGTGTCCAAGTGCCAGATACTGTTCCAGGCTGAGCTCATTGCGTACTGCGGGGTGGTCAGGCCGAACCACACAAACATAATCCTCACCACTCAGAGGGGCATGGCACAGGTTATTGTCAGCAACGAGAGGTACATCAATGGCAAAATCAAGGCTGCCTGCCGCAAGTTCTTTGGCCATATCCTCGCGGGGAACATAGTAACTGGTCAAAGTCATATTTGGGGCCAAACGCTGAAGGTGAGACATAATGGGCGGCAAAATCAGCGTCTCTCCCAGGTCATTCATACTGCAAGCCACAATCTTCTCGGAGGTTTCTGGGGTGAACTTGTCCCCTTCCTGCACGCTCATATTCAATAGCTGCAAGGCCTCACGTACTCGACCAACGATGTTTTCGGCCACCGGGGTGGGCATCATGCCATCAGGTGTGCGCACAAACAGCTGGTCATCGAAGGTTTTCCGCAAACGATTCAAGGCATTACTCACCGCCGGCTGTGTAATACACAGAACTTCGGCCGCACGAGTCAGGTTCTTTTCCGTGTAAATGGCATCAAAAACGACAAATAAGTTCAGATCCACCTGGCTTAAACGCATGCTGTATCTACCTTGCTGTGGGGCACTAATGGGTTCTTTCAGCCCTTTAGACGATTCAAAAAGGCCCTAGATCATAATCACTATAATTAATAATGCAATATTAAAATAATAAACTTCAATGATAGTAATCACTTCAATATTCTCTTTTCATACCTTTTGGGTCCCCTATCAGGGGCCGGAAACCAGGAAATCGAGCACGAACCGCAAGCCCTCGGGAGAGATATGTCAGAGTTTTTGTTAGTACGTCACGGCCAGGCCTCCTTCGGAGCGGATAATTACGACAAATTGTCCCCATTAGGCTGGCAGCAGGCCCGCTGGCTGGGTGAATACTTTCAACAACAAGACAAGCCTTTTGACGACATTATTACCGGGAAACTCGTGCGTCATCGCGAGACCGCCCAGGGTATTTGTGAAGGTCTGGGATTATCCCGTGATGGTTTTACTGAACACGGTGGTCTGAATGAATTCGATTTCCACTCAGTGGTCAGTGCTTACTTGAGCCAACACCCCGAGGAAATGCCCAGCGACAAGAGTGACGCCCGCCCCTTCTTTAAAGTACTCAAAAGAGCCATGGAAGCTTGGCGTAACCATCAATTGGATGCTTCTCTGCCCGAGAGCTGGGAAGAATTTGAACAACGTGTAGCCGATGCTCTGTCCTTTATCCAAAGTCATTATTCCGGCCAACGCGTGTTGGTAGTGAGTTCTGGCGGAGCCATCGCGATGGCGATGAAGCACGTTTTGGGCTATGGCGACGATATGGTCATGAACATCAATATGCAGGTCATCAATTCAAGCTTGAGCCGCTTTGTGTTCAGCCCACGCAGTGTTCGCCTTGCAAGCTTTAACAATATTCCTCACTTGGACGATGTCAGTCGAAGTGACGCCGTAACGTACAGCTGATTCCCATTAGTCGTACGAGATATAAGTAGCACCCTTATTTTTATTGACATAAAAACAACCTGGAGAGAACCATGGATTTTGAATACAGCGATAAGGTAAAGGATCTGGTTTTACGCGTTCGTGCTTTTATGGACGAACATGTTTTCCCGAATGAAGGCACTTTTCACGAGCAGGTCAATGCCGATCGCTGGAAAACTCCACCGATCATGGAAGAACTGAAAGCCAAAGCGAAAGCGGAAGGCCTGTGGAATTTCTTCCTGCCCCTGGCCTACGGCGAATACTCCGGCGGCTTGACCAATCTGGAATACGCACCGCTGGCGGAAGAAATGGGTCGTGTTGCCTGGGCACCGGAAGTGTTCAACTGTGCCGCTCCGGATACGGGCAATATGGAAGTGCTCGCAAAATACGGTAACGCCGAGCAGAAAAAGCAATGGTTGGAACCCCTGCTGGAAGGCAAAATTCGTTCTGCTTTCGCAATGACTGAGCCCGAAGTTGCCTCTTCCGACGCAACCAATATCGAAACATCCATTGTCCGCGACGGCGACGAGTACGTCATTAATGGTCGTAAGTTTTACATTTCCGGTGCTTGCCGTGAAAGCTGTGAAATCATGATCGTGATGGGTAAAACCGACCCGGAAAACCCCAACCGTCACATGCAGCAATCACAAGTGCTGGTGCCGGTAAAAACGCCGGGTGTGAATATTGTTCGTCCGATGCAGGTATTCGGTTATGACGATGCTCCAGAAGGTCACGCCGAAGTAATCTTCGACAATGTGCGTGTTCCTGTCAGCAATATTATCCTGGGCGAAGGTCGTGGTTTTGAAATTGCGCAGGGCCGCTTGGGACCAGGCCGTATTCACCACTGCATGCGCTCGATCGGTGCCGCTCAGCGCGCGCTGGAAATGATGTGCAAACGCGCCAATGAGCGAATTGCCTTTGGTCAACCACTGGCCAAGAACCAATCAGTACGCGAAGACATCGCCATCTCTGCTTGTCAAATCGAACAAGCGCGTCTGATGACCTTAAAAGCAGCGTACAAAATGGATACAGCGGGCAACAAGGACGCCAAAGACCTGATCGCCATGATCAAGATTGTCGCACCGAACGTCGCCCTGGATGTTGTCGATCGTGCAATTCAAATTCACGGTGCTGCCGGAGTGAGTCAGGATTTCTTCCTGGCGCATATGTGGGCTGGCCAACGCACCTTGCGTTTGGCTGATGGACCGGATCAGGTTCATATGATGCAGCTGGGCCGCAACCTGGCCAAAGCACACGCCTGATACCATAAGACGCAAGAACTCAGCCGGGGCCTGCCCCGGCTTTGTCGTTAGAAAAATACGAGGAAATCACCATGGCAGACGTTAGCCAATTGGATGTGGTCAAACTGGCAAGCTATCTGGAATCTCAAATCGATGGTTTCAAAGGGCCAATCAGCGCCGACAAATTTCCCGGTGGACAATCCAATCCCACCTTTAAAATTACCGCCGAATCCGGCGTTTATGTTTTACGCCGACAGCCACCCGGCAAACTGCTGAAAAGCGCCCACGCGGTCGATCGTGAATATCGAGTACTTGCCGCCCTGGCCGACAGCGATGTGCCGGTCGCCAAGGTATACCACCTGTGCGAAGACCGTGAGGTGATTGGCTCCATGTTCTACATCATGGAGTACTGCGACGGCAATGTGCACTGGGATGCTCAGTTAGCCGAAGTCGACAACACCACACGTGGAAAAATGTACGATGAAATGAATCGCGTACTCGCCGCTTTACACAGTGTCGATCTCACAGCTGCTGGTCTTGAAGACTATGGCAAGCCCGGGAATTACTTCGCCCGCCAGCTGGACCGTTGGACGAAACAGTACCGCGCTTCTGAGCTGGAAAAAATTGACGAGATGAATCAACTGATCGAGTGGCTGGAAAATAATCAGCCTGAAGATGATGGTCGTGTCTCTCTCGTGCATGGCGATTATCGTCTCGACAATGTTATGTTCGACAAAAACAATCAGAACATTATTGCCGTTCTGGATTGGGAACTGTCCACTCTGGGCCACCCCTACGCCGATCTCGCATACCAGTGCATGCAACTGCGTATGCCAGGAGCCGGTGACATGAAAGGCTTGATGGGCATCGACCGCGCCGCCTTGAACATTCCTTCAGAAGAAGAATACGTCGCCCAATACTGTGAGCGAATGGGCTTGGCATCCATTCCCAACTGGGAATTCTATATTGCCTTCAGTTACTTCCGTTTGGCCGCCATTATTCAAGGTGTTGCCAAGCGCGCTGCAGACGGAAATGCCTCCAACAAAAAAGCGGCACAAATGGGAGCCTATGTTAAACCCATGGCTCAATTCGCACTGGATACCATTGCCAAAGCTAAGGCCTGACAGCCGCCCATAACAACAGGATAAGAAAATGAAAGCGATTGTATGTCATGAATTTGGTCCCCTGGAAAAACTCAGTTATGAAGACGTCGACACTCCCACCGCTGGCCCGGGTAACGTCGTTCTGGATATTAAAGCAGCAGGGGTAAATTATCCGGACGGTTTGATGGTACAAGGCTTGTATCAAATGAAGCCGCCTTTTCCATTCACCCCTGGCTCTGAAGTTGCGGGTGTCATCAGCGAAGTCGGTGACGGCGTGAACCATGTGAAGGCAGGCGATCGTGTTATTGGTTTTGTAGGCCTCGGTGGTTATGCTGAAAAAGCGCTTTGCCCGGCAACGCATCTTATTCCGATTCCCGATGGTATCAGTGACGCTGAGGCGGCTGGTTTAACCACCGCTCACGCAACCGCACATCACGCTCTGAAACAGCGCGCTAATATTCAACCAGGCGAAACCTTATTGGTCACTGGCGCTGCCGGCGGCACAGGTTTAGCGGCCGTGCAGATCGGTAAAGCGATGGGCGCAACCGTGATTGCAGCCTGCTCCAGCGAAGAAAAGTTGCAACTCGCTAAAGAGAACGGTGCCGACATTCTCATCAATTACAAAGAGAAAGACCTGAAGACCGAACTCAAAACCATCAATGATGGCAAGGGCATCGATGTTGTCTACGACACTGTGGGTGGTGACGCTTTTGACGCCTGCAGTCGCTGTATGGCATGGAACGGCCGCTTGCTGATTATTGGTTTTGCGTCCGGCGAAATCCCCAAATTCCCGGTCAACCTCGCTCTGGTAAAAGGGTATTCCGTGGTAGGTGTTTTCTGGGGTTCTTTCACCGCACACCAACCCAAAGACTTCGCAGACAATATGCGTGAGCTGCTCGGCTGGTACTTGCAAGGTAAAGTGAAAGTCATTGTCGATGAAGCCCTTCCTTTAAGCGACGCCAAATCGGCCTTGGAAAAAGTGATGGGCCGCCAGGTCAAAGGCAAGATGGTACTGCTGCCTTAACACCAGCACAAAACAGAATGCCA
This sequence comes from Pseudoteredinibacter isoporae, assembly GCF_040372805.1. Lineage (GTDB taxonomy): Bacteria > Pseudomonadota > Gammaproteobacteria > Pseudomonadales > Cellvibrionaceae > Pseudoteredinibacter > Pseudoteredinibacter isoporae_A. Next base: position 108,686 of record NZ_BAABWJ010000002.1, on the reverse strand, counting down.
TCCGCATTATTTGGAGAACAACAATGAGTACAGAACTGTTTAACTTAAATGGCAAAATTGCTCTGGTCACTGGCGCAAGCCGTGGTATCGGTGAAGAGATTGCCAAATTGCTGGCGGAACAAGGAGCCCATGTCATGGTGACTTCCCGCAAAAAAGAAGGCTGTCAAAACGTGGTCGACGCCATTGTTTCAGCCGGCGGAAGCGCTGAAGCGTTGGCTTGTCACGTGGGCAATATGGAAGACATCAGCAACACCTTCGACTATATCCGTGAACAGCATGGCAAGCTGGATATTCTCGTCAACAATGCAGCAACTAATCCCTACTTTGGCCATGTGCTGGATACCGATCTCGGCGCTTACAACAAAACCGTTGACGTGAACATTCGCGGTTATTTCTTCATGTCGATTGAAGCAGGCAAGTTGATGAAGGAGAACGGCGGCGGCGCTATTGTTAATACGGCATCCGTAAATGCAATTCACCCAGGCCCTGCTCAGGCCATTTACTCCATTACCAAAGCAGCGGTTGTCAGCATGACCAAAGCCTTTGCACGGGAGTGCGCTGAATTTGGTATTCGCTGTAATGCCCTGCTGCCCGGTTTGACCAAAACCAAGTTTGCTGGTGCCCTTTTTACGCACGATGAAATTTATCAAATGGCCGTTGATAAAATTCCAATGAAGCGCCACGCCGAACCACGTGAGATGGCCGGTACCGTTCTGTATTTGGTTTCTGACGCGTCCAGTTACACCACCGGCGAGTGCATTGTGGTCGATGGCGGCATGATTGTTTAAGTCGCGCTCATTAAGCTTCACGGCCAGCCTGAACTGGCCCCCAAAATAGAAGACAAATTATGGATTCACTATTAGATTTTCGAGGCAAAGTCGCCATCATCACCGGTGCCGCCAGCGGTTTCGGTGCCGTTCTTGCAAAAGGCTTGCATGAACGCGGTGCCCAACTGGTATTGGGTGACATCAACCTTCCTGGTCTGGACAAAGCCAGTGCCGAATACGGCGACAATGCAGTTTTACTGCAATGCGATGTCAGTAAAGAAGAAGATTGTGCGGCATTGGTAAACGCGGCACTGGAAAAGTTCGGCCGCCTGGACATTGCGGTCAATAACGCCGGTATCGGCCACGAAATGCTGGCGACTCATGAGCAGCAAGGCGATATTTTTGACCGTCAATACGAAGTTAACCTGAAGAGCGTCATGATCGGCATGAAGCATCAGATTCCCGCCATGTTCAAGGAAGGCGGTGCTATTTTGAACGTCAGTTCCATGGCTGGTATTGGCGGCGCTCCAAAACTGGCTCCCTATGCAGCAGTTAAGCATGGCGTTATCGGTTTAACCAAAACCGCCGCCGTGGAATACGCCAAGCAGAATATTCGCGTGAATGCCATCTGCCCATTCTTCTCGCCCACCAATATTGGTGCTGGCATGCTGAAAGAAGATGGTGTGGAAGATATGCTGGTCAGGGGTTGCCCCATGAAACGTTATGGCACTGTGCAGGAAATGGTCAATGCTATGATGTTGATTCTGTCCCCTGGCAACAGCTATATGACTGGTCAGGCCATCGCGGTCGACGGAGCCGTTTCAGCGATTTAAACATACTGGGCAGAGTTATACTCTGCCCTAACCCTTCCTGCAGCTCATTCCAGACACAAACTAAAAGTACCTCAGTGCCGTCGCCTTTCCCCAAAACACCCGATAGGAATAGGCGGTATACGCCAGAATAACGGGGACAACAATCACCGCGCCCCAGAAAATAAAGCCCAGAGCTTCCGGTGCAGCCACCGCATCAAATAAACTCAAACGCCCCGGAATAACATCCGGATAAAAGCTCACCACAATTCCATGGAAACAATTCAGGAACAACAATACCGCCAATACAAAAGGGATCCAGCAGCCGTAATCGTCTTCAGCGGGAACGCGTTTTAGCACCTGGTCAGACAAAATAAACAGAGCCGCACTGACGATAGGAATCACCCAAAGCAGTAAATTGTTTGGAAAGCTGAACCAGCGCGCATACACTTCCGAATTAATCCAGGGGTTCACGACACAAACAGCGGCAATGCCTGAGGCCATCAACACCCCACTGATGCGCGCGCTCCGAGCACTGTATTTTTGCAAAGCGCCTTCGGTTTTCATCACCAGCCAACATGCACCTATGTAGGAATACGCCGCGGTCACACCAAACGCACTCAGTAGGGAAAATACGATCGTCAAGGCATCATCAGAAAAACCGCAAATGTATTGCCCCAACATATACCCTTGAGACAGGGCTACGATCAGAGAGCCCGCTCTGAAAATATGATCCCACAGGCCCTTATATTCCATCGCAACCTTGGCCCGAAAATCAAAGGCCACACCTCTAAGAATTAGCCCTGCCAACATCAAAGTTGCCGGAACATAGAGCTCCTGAAGCAAAATATTGTATGCCTCGGGAAACGCAATCAACATCAGACCAATTGCCAAGACCAACCAGGTTTCATTGGCATCCCAAAAAGGACCAATTGAAGCGATCTGAGTATCGCGCATCGCCTCATCATGACGGTGAAGCACAATGCCTACTCCAAGATCGTAACCATCCAAAATAGCGTACACCAATACTGCAAGCGCCATTAAGCCGATAAATACGGGCCCAAGATACGCTGGATCGATCAAAACACTCAAAATATTCACCTTACGCTCCTGTCATTGTCGCTTTCAGTTCTAATGCTTCATTCCGATCAGAATTCTCCGGCGCTTCCAATCGGGCTGATTTTCTTGCCATCAAAAAAACCGTATGGATATAGGCCCACAGTAATCCACCATACAACGTTGCGTAGATCACAAGAGAAAACAGCACATTACCCTCAGGAAGAGTCGTTGCGGCCTCTGAGGTTTTCAGCACACCCTGTACAAGAAAAGGCTGCCTACCAATTTCGCTGACATACCATCCGGCTAAGGTTGCGAGCCAGCCCGAAAAGGTCATTGCCACAGAGGCTTTCAAAAGATAGGGACTTGCCTCGCCTTTGCGCCACAACTGCCAACTCAAGACCCAGGAGATGAGCAACATTAAGAGCCCACAACCCACCATAACCCGAAAACTCCAGAACACTGGGGCCACGGGTGGGTGGGCACCTCTAAACTCATTCAGCCCTCTGATCTCACCATCCGCTTCATGGGTGAGAATCCAACTGGCCATATTGGGAATACCCACCTCAAAATGATTTTCCCGCGCCTCCTCATCCGGCAAGGCAAATAACAACAGGCTGGCGCCGCGCTCGGTTTCCCAAACACCTTCCATTGCGGCCACCTTGGCCGGCTGATGTTCAAAGGTATTCAAACCATGTAAATCACCCACGAAAATCTGAACCGGCAAAGCGATCGCCGCTACCAGCGCGCCCAACCGGAGCGTAATTCTTGGCGCCGGTTTGTGATCGCCTTTCAATAAGCGATACGCCGATACCCCCATTAAGAGAAAACAGGCCGTAATCAAAGAAGCCAGCAACATATGAAAGAAACGGTACGGAAACGAAGGATTGAAAATTACGGCCCACCAATCCACTGGAAATGCCACTCCATCCCTCAACTCAAAGCCGGTAGGCGTTTGCATCCAGGAATTCAGCGCCAGGATCCAAAAGGCCGAAGCAGTTGTACCTAAAGCAACAATCGCCGTAGCGATGGTGTGCATGCGTGGGGAAACCCGATCAATGCCGAACAGCATGACTCCCAGAAAGGTCGCTTCCAGAAAAAATGCGGTGAGCACTTCGTATCCCAAAAGCGGACCGGCAATATTCCCCACCCGAGCCATAAAGCCTGGCCAATTGCTGCCAAACTGGAAGGACATCGTAATACCACTAACCACACCTAGGGCAAACGTCAGAGCAAAGATTTTTACCCAGAAACGATAACAGCGCATCCAAACCTCATCTCCGGTTTGGTGCAAACGAATTTTAAAAAACAGCAAGGCCCAACACAGAGCAATAGTGATGGTTGGAAATAAGATATGAAAGCTGATATTCAGGGCGAACTGAACCCTCGATAACATGACGGTATCGATCACAATATCCATGATTTACCTCGTGGATGAAAAGAGAAATGAGCCTTTCAGCTCAGAGCCCGGCGAGTGCCGGGTTTCAGTTCTCCGGCCCGCGCAAGGTAAGCTTGTCGGTGAACTCCAGAACCTTCCCCATGCCACTGCCTAACCTCATCAGGGTTTTCAGTTTTTGCGGTGGCATAGTCAATAATTCATCCGCCCAACCACTGCACAGTTCGAGCAGATCGTGAATTTCCTGCATTTTCTCCTGAGCATAGACTTCCTGCTCATTGGCCGGTGCAACCAGCAGGGTATCTCGTAGTACACTCAGAGTCGGTTCCACCTCTCGGCGGCGGCGCTCTTCCAATACTCGAATGGCCATGTCCCAAATACTTCCCGCTGCGGTAAAGTATTCTTTGCGGTCACCGGGCACCCGTTTTTCCTGCAGTAAACGCCAGGATTGAAGCTCCTTCAGGCCCATACTGACGTTACCCCGAGAGATATTCAGCGCCTCACTGAGATCATTTGCGCACAACGGGTGTTCGCTCAATACAATCAAGGCATACATCTGCCCCACCGTACGGTTGAACCCCCAGCGGCTGCCCATCTCACCAAAATGGTAAACAAAGGCCTCAATTTGTGGAGTCATGGTCATAACACTACCTCAGCTAATTCAATAATTTCTGTATTTTCAGAAATTATTGAAAGCTTAGAACTTTAATTGCGCCAGATCAAGGGTTCGAATGTAATTCATTTATACGTGATCATTCTGGCGAACGCCGTCTAGGCAAATGAGAGGTCGACAGCAGCATGCCCCCTTCGACGTCCTCAACTCCTCCCTCTAGCTCAAATCAACCAGCTTGCAATACCCGACTTAATTACCAATTTCCCCTTTTTCAACTGGCCATCAGGCCTTAGCTGTGGCAAATTTAGGCGCCTAAAAATGAACGTCATCCATCACAGAGGAAGTGTTATGGTTCAAGAGTTGAATCGCCCTTTTATCTCCGTTTTTCTTGCCTTAAGTGTTCTTATTTTGAGCAGCTGTGCCAGCCGAGTCAGCACAGTGCAATCCGATACCGCCAAACCCATTAAAAACAGCGAAGGATATTTACTGCTCGGACTTTCCTCCAATATGTATCTCGAATACATCGTGATCGACGGTGAAAGCAAGATCATGTTTACCAAGGATGATGTTCGCTACAACAGTAATTATTTATTTACCGCCTTGCCTGCGGGGGACTATCGGATTAAGTCAGTTAAGACCGGAAAATATACGGGATACAGTTTGCTGGGGGATATCTGGTCATTTTCTGTTGCGCCCGGCACCATTAGTTATGTTGGTGATTTTCAAGCCAAACGAAGTCAGTGGGGAGACGACATCCTGATCGTTAATCGATCCTCCTATGCCTATGAATTTATGAAAGATCACTTTCCAAGCCTACTCAAGAAACATTCAATTGACTACACAGGAAAAAGGGAAGATCGTTTTTTTGATTTAATACATAAAGGAGAAAAAAGTAATAACGATGAAACATTCGTAGGTAAAGGAGTTACAAAATGAACAAGAAAATCATCCAATTTCTAGCTCTATCACATCTTCTAATGTTTGGCATTGTGGCGTTTGCCACACCTATCCCGGCTGAAAAACTCTTCAGGAACATGGACATTCATTCTGTAACACTCAGTCCAGATGGAGCCTATCTCGCGACATTCAAGCGCCATGAAGACCGCACTTCAATAGACTTTACTTTTACCAACACCATGATTCAGCACGAGATCATCTCGTTTCCGTACAAAAAAAGCGCTCGCTTGCTCGACATAGAATGGCTGGACCATAAGACTCTACTCATCGATTACAAACATAAGAACGGTAAAGAAAGGCTTCAAGCCATTTTGCCTATCGAATTTAAAGAAGATGGGGTTCCCCACACAAAAGCCAAGCGCATTTGGGCGAAAGGCTATATCGTTGACAAACTGATCGACAAGCCAGGCATTGTCTTATTTGCCCGAGATGAGGGAAGGGATGAATACCGTCAAAAGCTATACTACACAGACTACGCCACTTTGATGGGTAATAAAGTTAGAGAAAAAGGCAAACCCTTTCATACCCAACCTTTTGCCGCATACCACGTATTTTCCAGCCATTCTGATAAAGAGCTGATGTCTATATCGTTGGATAGAGACAATGAAAAGGTCGACTTTCATTATTGGATAGAGGGCATGAAAAAATGGAAAAAAGCCGCTAGTATTGATAAAGGCAATTACAATTTCAGCCCCGTGAGCTTAATCAACAAAGAAACCCTGGCTGTGCTCAGCAATCAAAATTCCGACTTAAGAGGTTTGTACGAATACGATCTCAACACCCAACGTTTAGGAAGCTTGATTTATGCCCACCCCAAGTATGATTTAATCTCAGCTAGTTTTAGTCCTCAGACCAAAACTCTTGAATCAGTTAGCTACCTTGATCACGGACAATTAGTCAGCAAGTATTTTTCTAAATCCCAGGCGGAACTGAAGGCTAAATTAGACAAGGCCTTTTCTGATCAACAAATTGCAATCATTGACAATGCTCCCCTCAGTTCTATTTCTTTGCTGGCGACATTTTCAAGTGATAACCCAGGTCAATACTACTTATTCAATAAAAACACCTTGAAAGCCGAACTTGTCGGAGACTCATTCATTGACATCGACAGAACTCAACTGAGTAAAGCTGAACATATCAGTACTAAAAATAGGGCCGGCCAAGAACTCGAGTCCATCTTGATCCGCCCTCACTCTGGGTCAAACGGAGTACTGATCGTGAATCCTCACGGAGGTCCAGTTGGAGTTAGAAACAACGAATACTTTGACCGACAAATCCAGTTTCTAAGTAGCCGCGGATATTCCGTTCTCCAGGTTAACTTCAGAGGTTCCTGGGGGTTTGGTAAAGAATTCTTAGAAGCCGGACTTGCTCAATTTGGCAAAGCAATTGAAGAAGATATTGACACAGTTGTTGATCATGTTCTTACCAAATATCCCTACCAACATGTTTGCTCCATGGGATCGAGTTATGGTGGATATTCTTCGGTCATGCTGGCCATGGAAAAACCTGACCTATATAAATGTGTCATTGCAGCTTTCGGAGTCTACGATCTTCCGCTAATTTTTAACTCCCGAAACCTCGATGAAATTGATGGCAGCATGGAAGGAATTGAAAGAGTTCTAGGTTCCATGCGCGAGGAGCTTTGGGAGAAGTCTCCTCTTTACCACGCTGAAAAACTCCAAGCTCCCATTCTGTTAATAGCAGGTCATAACGATAAAATTGCCCCTATCGAGCAAAGCAATCGTTTTAAAATGCGTTTAGAACAGCTAAAAAAGCCTCTAGAAACTCTTTTTTACAATGATAGTAGCCATGGGCACGACAACTGGTACAGCGAGACACACCACAACTATTATGTAGATGATTTCATTAGGAGAACGCTCAACCTACCCTCACCATATGCAGAAAATGATAAAAAATCACGCATTGAACACTACAAAAGCATTGCAGATGGCTTAGATAATGGCACCGTCAGCGACCCGGATAGTGAGGTAGCGTTCAGAAACTATCAAGAAGCAGCTAAATTGGGCCATGCCCGCTCTCAATTTAATATTGCAAGCTACTATCACCGAGGCGAACAGGTTGAGAAAGATCTAAATCAAGCCGCACATTGGTATCAACGCGCAGCCGACAACGATTACAACAATGCCAATATACGCCTAGCCCATTTGCATCGCAGAGGAATCATAAAATCTGCGAGCAAAAAGAAAGCTCTCGATTTCTACAATAAAGCGAGTGAATCTGACAGCTATACAGGAAAAATCTACGCCGCCAGGGCTCAGTGTTATGGAGAAGGTATAGAGAAAAATATTGATGTGTGCATCAACACCCTAGAAGCAACTGTTAAGGAAAAGTTCTATAAGAAAGAACGCGACAAGGCACTCATGAATGATGTTCATAGCATTGTTGCCGAAATAAGCTGGCGGATTCCTTTGAACGAGGACCGAACCAATAGCTTAAAGAAAATACTTGCCTACACCAAAGGCGCATCTATATTCGACGCTGAAGTTGATGAAGATGATATCGGCATTTTCAGTAAAGACAGCAATGGCCGCTATACCTTTGAAGAAACAGCAACCCAAATTCCTCTCAAAAAAGGCGTGGTCTTTGGAGCCATGTTGGACATTTCACCGTCACCCAAAACAAGTAAGACACTAAGTCAACTGGTTGCATTGAAAGCAAAATGGACAAGCCCCATCCAACATGATGAAGATGGTGCCAAGAAAGAACCATATTACTATATTCAATTCTCGAGATATTCAGGTGGGTTTTACTTTATAAGAGAATTACCCGACGACTGGATGCAAGTCCCAGGCACATGGACTTTAGAACTCGCAACGCTTGATGGAGAGAGTCTATTCAAACAAGAATTTGACCTCCAACCAGAATCCGTCATTCGCAAACGACAGGAAGAAAGCGGTTTAGGCTCCCTATTTTGAAACCCACCATAGAGTGGATGGCCTAAAGCCATCCACTCTATGGACCTCTTCCTCGCACAATGCCATATTTGCCCCTACCCCCTTCCTCCCCAAAACAGCAAAAAAAGGTGAGTTCACACCACCAAATGCCTTTATGATTGAACTCAACAGCTCAATAGGAAGTGTGTTCAATTGGATTGGTCAACGCGAATTCGGCGGGTAGTCGAGTACATTGAAGGCAATTTGGACGGCGGCATATCGGTCGAAACTGCCGCTGAGATCGCCTGCTCCTCCAAGTACCATTTTCATCGAATGTTCCATGCCATGCTCGGCGTCACTTTCGCGGACTATGTCAGGAAGCGAAGGCTGACCCAAGCCGGAGCTGAGCTAATGTCCGGTCGTAAAAAAGTGACTGATATCGCGTCCAAGTATGGTTTTGATTCACCGAATGCATTTACACGGGCTTTCAGAAGTCTACACGGCATCAACCCCAGTGAAGCGAGAACCGGCAAGGTCAAGCTATCGATCTATAAACAAGCGGACTATCGAACAAAAACAGTAGGTGGAGACATGCTGAAATATCGAATTATCGAGAAGCCCGAATTTCAAGTCATCGGTAAAGCCCAGGAATTTGATTATGAAAACTTCATTAAAAGTGGCCCCGGATTCTGGAAAGACTATGTCAGCAGTGAGGAATACTCTGCCCTTTCGGAGTTGAGTCAGGGGCACTGTGGCCCGGTATCAGAAGCACCGTTAATGTCAGTTTATTTCCCCAATGATGACGGCCATCGAGATTCATTCAGTGATGTCCTGTGCATAGAAAAAACTGAAGACTTAAACAGTGATTCATTCAGCCAATTTTCGATACCTTCTGCCTGCTATGCGGAATTCACGTGCAAATATCCAACTTCGATGAAAACCAATAAACGTATTTATGGAGAGTGGTTTTCAGCAACAGGTTATGAACGAGACAACCGTAAACCGGATATCGCCGCTTACTTTCCCATCGCTTTCCGACCGCTCAGAGACATGGGGATTCGCTGGTGGATTCCTATCGTTAAACGGAATTAAGGACACCCGTCGGGTTACTGACCCTGAAATTGTTTGATTTTCCCGAGCAGACCATCTTCCGTTTGAGGCCCTAACAAGGCCTTGCTTAGGCGAATACCTTTGCCAGATTCAGGGCTAGGCACCAACATCAAATACGTCATTGGCAGGGCCTGAGCTTTGCGTGTCAGCTCCGGGTGAATATGCTTGGGCTCGTGTTGCCCAGCCAGAACGGGAAACTCTATTTTCATTTGAGCAATAAGACTGTTCAGCTCTTGCCCCTGATGCTTATCGAAATCAATACCTATTACCGTGATACCTGTGTTCTTGTTCAGGCGGTTCAGCTCAGGAATTTCGTGCAAACAGGGTTTGCACCACTTGGCCCAGTAGTTAATCACCAACACTTGCTGTGCATCGAGCCTCAGCTCGCCACCATCGGCGAGTTCAATATGGCGATCTCCGCTGCAGGCAACAAGAATTGCTGTCACCCACACGACAAGCGCGAGGCGCTTTCCTTTGGATAGTCCCACCCAACGATTACTGAGTGTCATTCCCACCATTGCCTTGCTTGGCCTGGTGAATCGGAAATACTCCATCATCGCTGATCAGGGCATCTTCTTCCGGTAACTCCAGAGTTTGCGGAACCGTATCGAACACATCGGTTAAACACACGTCGTATTCCAATTCGGTTTTCTGATCGATGGCTAACATGCGTGCTGCCACCGAAGGAAACCATGGTAAGGACTGCAGAAAGCGCGACTCACCCGGCAACTGACTTTCCACACCCACCATTTCGGCCAGAGTGCGCAGGCGCACACGGGATAAATCTTTACTCAGTACATAGTCACCGCTGTTGGTCGCCGCAATAATTTGCTGTTGCAACAAGGACTGACGAATATTGGCCCACTGACGCCCATCCACCCCCACTTCGGCGGCTTGTCGGTCGGTCAGGCTTTCGCCCTGCTGCCAGCGTTGATGGAATGCCCACAGCACCAATAAGGCCGCCACCAAATCTGGATAATGCTGGCCATCAGCGCCATCAGAAAAGGTCGACATGACTCGCACTAAAATCGCGCCGGACAAAACCAGCATCCACATCACGTAGATCCAGACCAGGAACAAGGGAGCCGCAGCAAAAGCGCCGTATATGACTTCCAGTGAAGTCATACCGACAACGGTAGCAAACAGTTTTTTCACCAGTTCAAAAGCGATCGCCGTGAGGAAACCACCAATCGCCGCGTGTTTTAAATTGACCTTGCAATTAGGCACAGCCACAAACAACAAGGTAAACGCAGAAGTTGCCAAAATAAACGGTAGGAAACTCAAAAAGCCCGCCAAGAGCCCTTGGGTTTCAGCGCCCTCAAACAGTTTAAGTGACAGTAGATACGTTGTTACCGCCAGGCCCATACCCAGCATAAGAGGCCCCAGGCTCAATACTGCCCAGTAAAGAAGAAAGTTGGCCAGTCCCTTACGTCCTTCCTTAACCCCCCATATGGAATTGAAATTGCCTTCGATATTTTTCAGCATTAAATAGGCTGTCACCACCAACATAATGACACCCACTGACGTCAGACTGCGCGCCTGGGAAGAAAAGCCCGCCAAATACTCCTGCACTTCCTGGCCCGTGGATGGCACAAAGTTATCAAAGATCAGGGTCTGCAGCTGGGATTCCAAACCAGAAAACGCGGGAATCACCGAAAACATGGAATAGCTCACCGTCATCATCGGGACGATGGCAAACAAGGTCATATAAGTCAGGGCGGCTGCACTCTTTTGGCATTGCTTATCCTGATAGTGGAATATGATTTGTTGAATAAAACGCTGAACTGTTTCTAGCGTAATCATATTGTCCTCGTAAAATATGTGGTTAGAGCCGTCAAGCCCGCAACGCCCCAGAGTATCTATTTGCCAGGCAAAAGTCTGTACTTGTGGTGATAAAGATTAGTCTTAACTGATCCATCGACATACAATAGGCAGTTTAGCCCATTCACAGCAAGCGCACTTGCCATGTGTGAGAACTGATTCGCGCTTATTGAAGGAATTATCTATGTACACCATTTACCACAACCCACGCTGTTCAAAATCCCGCCAAACCTTGGCGATTTTGGAAGAGAAAGGCATTGAACCTGAAATTGTCCTGTATCTCGATACCCCCCCAAACAACGGCGAGCTAAGCACCATTTTGAGCAAGCTCGGGATATCGGCTCGTCAATTGCTTCGCAAGGGCGAAGAGGCCTACAAAGAACTGAACCTGGCCGATGATAAACACAGTGAAGCGGATCTCATTGAGGCCATGACTCAACACCCTAAGTTGATCGAGCGCCCGATTGTCGTCAATAGCAACAAAGCCGTACTGGGTCGCCCTCCCGAAAACGTACTTGAATTAATCTAAGACCGGCAAAACAGCCCCGAAAACCCTCATTTTAACCCGTTAAGGTCCTCGGAAAGAGACAGACATGAGCAAGCCTTATATTCTGGTTTTGTATTACAGTCGCCAAGGGGGCACCGCCCAACTGGCACAGCAAATCGCACGCGGAATTGAGAGTGCAGGAATGGAAGCACGCTTGCGCACGGTGCCTCCGGTATCGACTACCTGTGAAGCTATCAGCAGCGATATTCCCGACAGCGGCGCCCCCTATTGTTGCAAGGAAGACCTTCAGCATTGTGCCGGTTTGGCCCTTGGCAGCCCAACCCGTTTTGGCAATATGGCCGCGCCACTGAAATACTTTATCGACCAGTGCAGTGACCTGTGGTTGAACGGTGATTTAATCGACAAACCCGCCAGCGTATTCACCTCGACAGCCAGCCTGCACGGCGGCCAGGAGAGCACTCTGCTCAGCATGATGCTGCCCCTGCTCCATCAGGGTATGGTGGTGATGGGCTTGCCCTACTCCCAGAGTGAACTGAGCACAACCCAAAGCGGCGGCACCCCCTATGGGGCATCCCACCTTGGGGGCGAAGAAGGCCGTGCGCTCAGCCCTGAGGAAAACAACCTGGCCCAGGCTCAGGGACAGCGCTTGGCAAAACATGCGTTAAAGATGGTGTAACTTATGAGTGAAAACACCGTCAAAGAAGTTAAGCGCATTCCCAATCTGGAGAACAAACTCCAATGGGGAATGCGCCTGCACTGGTTGTGTTATGGAACATTAATCGTGCTCTACAGCTGGCTCAACCTGACTCACGAACATGGCGCCTGGGGCGTCTGGGGCTTTCAGGTTGTCCCCTTGTTGCTACCGCTGTGGAGCATGCTGAAAGGCAATCACAAGGCGTTTAGCTGGTTTTGCTTTATCATTTTGTTCTATTTCACAGCTGCTGTGGTCAGTGTTGCCATGCCGCCGGAACATGTGCAGGCCTATCACTGGCTACAATTGATACTCAGTACCATCTTGTTCTTTACTGGCATGATGTGTAGCCGCTGGATTCAGTACCACAAGTACTGGCAACAGCAAGATACACAGGACGCGCCGGCACAAGCCTGATACTGCGAGCGACCTGCCTCTTGGCAGTTTATTGAAAAAGGATCGATTATGAGTGACTCAAAGAAGCGCCCATGGGTTTTGCGTTTTTTAAGTGGGCTGTGGGATGGCATCAATGGCCTGCGACGCATTGTGCTGAATATCCTGTTTTTATTTATCTTGATCGCGTTTTTCGCGGCTCTGATCCCCAAGGGACAGACACCTCTCAGCAAAGACACCGCCTTGGTTGTCGCCCCCGCTGGCTATTTGGTTGATCAACTCAGCGCCAAGGATCCTTTCGCCCAACTCATGGGCGGCAACGATGGACAAATGGAGACCCGCCTACGCGATTTGCAACAGGCCATTCTGCGAGCCAAAGACGACGATAACATCAGCGCCATGGTTCTTGATCTCGGCGGCATGGCGGGTGGCATCAGCAAGCTTGAAGAACTGGGCCAGAGCATCGAAGCCTTTAAAGAGAAAGGCAAGCCTGTGTATGCTGTGGGTGATTACTATTCCCAGAGCCAATATTATTTGGCCGCCTTTGCCGATGAGATTTATTTGAACCCCATGGGGGGGGTTGGCGTGATGGGTTTTGCGGCTTATCGCAACTACTACAAAGATGCGCTGGATAAACTGTCCATCAATGTCCATATTTTTAAAGTCGGCCAATATAAAGATTTCCTCGAGCCTTATATGCGCAACGATATGTCCCCGGCGTCCAAGGAACACAATGAGCAATGGCTGAATCAATTATGGGGGCATTACACCCAGCGTGTTGAAGGCCTTCGCGGGATGGAATCCGGCAGTATTGATGAATTAATTAATCATCTGGATGTTCGCCTGCAGGAAAGCAAAGGCAACACTGCCCAGCTGGCCTTGAGCACCGGTTTTGTCGATGAACTTCTGCCTCGTCATCTGCAACTGGCCAAGCTTCAGGAAAAAGTGGGCAAAAACGAAAAAGGCGATAGCTATCGTGGTATCGACACCGCGCATTATCTTGCCCTGACCGAACCGGCTTTCCAAACCAAGGAAAACAAAGTCGGCCTGATCGTCGCCAGCGGCACTATCCTTGATGGCGAACAACCTGAAGGCAGCATCGGTGGCGACACTCTGGCGCAACTGATTCAACAAGCCAAGAAAGAGCAACTCAAGGCGCTGGTTTTGCGTGTTGATTCCGGCGGCGGCAGTGCATTTGCATCTGAAATTATTCGTCAGCAACTGCTCGATTTACAGGAAGACATCCCGGTTGTGGTATCCATGGGCAGTGTTGCCGCCTCCGGTGGCTATTGGATTTCGGCCACCAGTGATGAAATTTGGGCAACCCCCACAACCATCACCGGCTCCATCGGCGTGTTCGGCGCCTTCCCTACACTGGAAGAAAGCTTGAAGCATTTAGGCATTCATACCGATGGCCTGGGCACGACCGCTCTCGCCGGCAGTATGCGCGTTGATCGCACCTTGACGCCTATGGCTGAGCGTGTCGTCCAACAGGGTGTTGAACAAGTTTATGAGCAGTTTCTGGATATTGCCGCCGAAGGTCGCGATTCCACGCCCGATGCCATTCACACCATTGCTCAGGGTCGAGTGTGGAGTGGTGAGCAGGCGCTGGAAAATGGCTTGGTGGATAAACTCGGCGGTCTGAACGACGCTATTGCCGCCGCTGCGGAGTACGCTGACATCAGTGATTACGACGTTCTCGAAATCAAACGCAAACTCAGCCCTAGCGAACAATTTATGCAAGAGCTTGCTAACAATTTGAATGCTCAAGCGACGGCAAACCCCTGGGTTCAGCCGATCACTCAAAAAATGGCGAGCTGGTTCAGCCCTGTGACGGCAGCAATTGAAGAGTTGGGTAATTTGAATGATCCGAAAGGTATGTACGCACGCTGCCTGGCCTGCATAGCGCCGTAAATTCTGTTCAAGCTTCTCAAAGTAAAAAGCCGCGATACATAGGTCGCGGCTTTTTTGTATCGGCTATTTGACTCTCTGCGTATACGCAGTGCTTTGCTCTATCCAAGAGCCTGATCGTTACAAACCCAATACGTGCTTCACAAAAGGAATCGTCAGCTTTCTCTGCTCGGCTAAGGAAGCATTGTCCAGACGATCCAGAATATCGAAGAGCTCACCAATATGTCTCGGGGCACGGTGCAAAATAAACTGGGCAACTTCATCAGACAACTCCAGGCCTCGGGCCTTGGCTCGCAGCGTCAAGGCTTGTTGTTTTTCAGTATCCCCCATTAAAGGCACTTGAAAACTCAAGCCCCAACTTAAGCGCGAGGCCAAATCGGGCAGACGGATGTTCAACTCGGTCGGATTGGCACTGGCGCTGAACAGCATTTTGCGGCCACTGTCTTTGCTGCGATTAAAACAATTGAACAGGGCCTGCTCCCAATCGGCTTTGCCAGCAATGTGTTGCAAACCATCGAGACACAAAAGATCAAAACCATCCATACCTTCGAGCAAGGCATCGGGTGCAAACCCCACTAACTCCGACAATGGCAAATACTGGGCGCTCAACTGCTGCTGATTTGCGAAATGGCAACTCGCCTGCAACAAATGACTCAAACCACTGCCACTAGCTCCCCACAAGAAAAAACCGTGTTCGGTCGGGTTTTGCAAAAACTGCTGCAGAGCGTGCACAGCCTGAGCGGCACCCGAACCTTCCTGAGTGTAAAAGTTCTCAAAGGTGGCGTCGTCAGCGAGTGCTACGCCCAGAGATAATTGTTGAGGTTGAGAATGATCCACGGAATTCTGAACTGGCAAAAATAAGCGCGAGCTTACCCTTTTGCTCTTTATGGAATCAAGCCCCCAAGTAAAATCAGAGGCCTGATCAGGAGATCATCATAGGAAAACAATCATGATCATTGTGGAGGCTGGGGCGTCTGCGAGGCATCGATGACCACCGCATCTGAAGACTGGGTACGTTCCTCGCCGCCACGCTCTAACTCACCGGATTGTTTCAGACTGCCATCATTCACGGGCATCAATGGCGCCAACACATTGTTTTCTGGCGGCGGCAGCTGGTAATACATCACCCCCTGCTGCTTAGCGTCACCCGCGGCAGAATTGGGCTGTAAAACATTATCCAGAGCAATAGCATCGACCAATTGCTGCAATTGACCATCAATAAACAAACGCAAACGCAGCTGTTCTCCCAGAACCCGTTCCGGCTCGGCATGGCGCACCATGGCCAGCCCATTCAGGTAATCCAACACCTTTCGGTAAGACGCGAAATGGCCGATATTGTCCAACTGCATGTAATAAGGCTTGCTGTCCAGTGGGCTGGCCACGATCGCATGTTGGCTCGCCAGATAATCCGCAACCTGATTGAGGCCGCTCACCACAATGTCTTCCGGATTGGCGCCGCGGCCATCAAACAACTGTAATTTTCCCCGATCCATCAGCAACCAGGACGCCAACCATTGGCCGCTCCCGGTAATGCTCATTCGGCCCAGTAAGGCAACATCGCTTTGATAACGACTGGAAGCGCGTTGCAGACTCTGCTCATTCAACGACCAGGCCGCAGCGACCGGCAAGGCCAGTCGATCGTCCAAATCCATCAAGGGTAAGGACAGCGGCAGGCCGCGATCCGTTTCGACCCGCCTAGCGGCGTCCAGTAAGGATTCCTGCTCATTCAGATTGAGCATCTGGCGTTGCTGAAAATCGTCCTGAACCAACCACAGCAACACCTGCGGGCGCTTATCCGGCCAGATGGGGAGAGACAATTTACGCAGCAAGGTATCAACCGCACCCTTGGCATAATCCAGATTCAGCTGATAACCATCTTCGGCATTTTCATAACTGAACTGCTGCAAGTAGCGATTCGCCTGCCCCAAAGCCGCGTTAAGACGCTCAGGTTCTGGCAGATTTTGAGAGCCACTGACCTTAACTATCACGTTGGCCAAACCCGCCGCGGCCAACGTTTCCCTGCGCTCAGGGGTTTGATCCTGAACATCAAAACTGGCGCGATAAAGGTTTTCAACCTTCACCGCTTCAGCCCACTGAGCTCCGGCAATTACCCACAGCGCAAACATCCAGGCGATTATTCTGCCCACAACTCCCCCAATACAATCAAATTCCGGTCTGTCTCACCATTTTCAGCCTATGGCCTTGTTGATGCGAGTAACGACCACAAAGTTCCAAAAAGGCCTGAAACTATAGCCCTGCTGGTATGAACTCGGGCTAAACCTGCCCCTTCCCAGGGAATCTCACAGCAAGCAAAGCTACAATCCGGCCACATTGTAGCTTTGCCATAGCAGAATGGCAGCAATCACTAAAAGAAAATGCAAATTAGCCAATAAAACTAATGAGCTTAGCAGCCATTCAAGCTAAAATACGCGCCCATTTTTTAGACTACTCAAAGACCCAAACCATGACAGATAAGCAGCCTTCCTTAAGTTACAAAGACGCCGGCGTAGATATCGACGCAGGTAATGCTCTGGTTGATCGCATTAAACACGTTGCCAAACGCACTCGTCGCCCCGAGGTTATGGCCGGTTTAGGCGGTTTTGGCGCCCTTTGTGAGCTGCCAAGTGGTTACCGTGAGCCCGTCTTGGTATCCGGTACAGACGGTGTTGGCACCAAGCTGCGCCTGGCGATGGATTTGGACCAACACGACACCATCGGTATCGATCTGGTTGCCATGTGCGTGAACGATCTGGTTGTTGCTGGCGCTGAGCCTCTGTTTTTCCTGGATTACTACGCCACTGGCAAGCTGAACGTCGATGTCGCGGCTGCAGTGGTTGATGGCATTGGTACCGGCTGTGAGCAGGCGGGTGCAGCGCTGGTAGGCGGTGAAACGGCTGAGATGCCAGGCATGTACGAAGGCGAAGATTACGACCTGGCCGGTTTCTGTGTCGGTGTAGCAGAGAAAAGCGAACTGATTGACGGCAGCAAGGTTCAGGCGGGCGATTCCCTGATTGGCCTGGCGTCCAGCGGCCCCCACTCCAATGGCTACTCATTGATTCGCAAAATCATCGAAGTCTCCGGCGCCGATCTGCAACAGGATCTGGCGGGTCAACCATTGGCAAAAGCCCTGATGGCCCCGACTCGTATTTACGTGAAGTCGTTGTTGAAATTGATTAAAGAAAACCAGGTCAACGCCCTGTCCCACATTACCGGTGGCGGCCTGCTGGAAAACATTCCCCGTGTATTGCCCGAAAACTGCAAAGCCGTGATTGACGTCAATTCCTGGACGATGCCCGAAGTCTTCAACTGGTTACAGAGTGCCGGCAACGTAGATGGCGTGGAAATGTACCGCACCTTCAACTGCGGCGTGGGCATGATCATCGCAGTGCCGGCTGACCAGGCCCAAGCAGCAATCGAACTGCTGAAGGCTGAAGGCGAAGACGCCTTTATCGTCGGCCAAATCGCCGAAGCGGCGGCCGACGAAGAACAGGTTGAGTTGCAAGGTCTGTAATTCCCAATATGGAAACAAGCTCTCAAACTCGAATTGTTGTATTGATTTCCGGCAGTGGCAGTAACCTCCAAGCGATGATTGACTGCCAGCAAGCCGGCGAGCTGGACGGCGACATTGTGGCGGTTATCAGCAACCGCCCCGGAGCAAGGGGCCTGGAGAGAGCCGCCGAAGCGGGTATCGAGGCACAATGCCTGGACCATAAGGGGTTTACGGACCGCGAAAGCTTTGATCAGGCCCTGCAAGCTCAAATCGATCAATTTCAGCCTGATCTGGTCGTACTCGCCGGTTTCATGCGTATTCTCACCCCGGCATTTACTGAGCACTACCTCGGGCGCATGATCAATATTCATCCTTCTCTGCTCCCCAAACACCAGGGGCTGAATACCCATCAACGCGCGATAGACGCCGGTGACGCCCAACACGGCGCAACGGTTCACTTTGTAACCGCCGAGCTGGATGGTGGCCCAGGGATCGTTCAAATCGCGGTGGACATCAACACAGAGGACACCTCTGAGACACTCGCCCAAAGGGTACAATACCAAGAGCATTATATGTTCCCATTGGCGGTGCAATGGTTTTGCCAAGGTCGTCTAAGACTGCATAAAGACGACAATAACCATGTTAGCCTTTTCGATGGTGAACCTTTGCCTGTAAGTGGTCGTCTAATAAAGGCCCGATAACGCGGGCCCTTTTGACCATAGCCAAGGTAAACTCTGATTTATGTTAAACACTCTGCGACCTCTGCTGCATAAAACCAGTTATATTCTGGCCAGCTGCTTATTGGCCGGTGGGGTATTGGCGCAAGAACAACAACAAGAATCCGCACAATCCCCAGCCCCCCTGCAAGCTGCCCTTCAGCCACTGACTCTCGCCGTGGATACCGAACAGCAAATGCCCAAACCCTTTCACGCGACCTACAAAGCCAAGTTTTCCGGCTTTACCATTGAAGCGACGCGGGAATTGGGCACGCACCCAAATGGCGAACAGGAATTAATTTTCAGCGCCTCCACCTGGCTGGCCAAGCTGCGTGAAAGCTCACGCTTTAATTGGTCCCGTGGCCAGCTGATTCCCAGCCAATACCAGTATCACCGCGAGGGCCTGGGCCGCAGTCGCGATGCCGTTCTGGAATTTGATTGGGACAAGAACAAAGTCGTTAACAATGTGCAGGACAAGCCCTGGCGCATGGACATTCCAGAAGGTGCGCTGGATAAACTCAGCTATCAATTACAACTGCGCAGTGACTTGCTCAACGGCAAACAGACGCTGCAGTACAACATTGCCGATGGCGGCCGCCTTAAAACCTACCTGTTTGAAATGGTCGGCGAGGAATTGCTGGAAACTCGCCTGGGCAAACTGGCCACCGTTAAAATTAAGAAGGTACGTGCCACCGGTAAAAAACGTGTCACGTACATCTGGATGGCCAAGCATTGGGATTACTTGCTGGTGAAGCTTCAGCAAACCGAAGAAGACGGAAAAACTTACGCCATCGACCTGCTGCGCGCAGAAGTTGACGGCAAAACCGTAACTCCTCGTCTAGGGCAACGCCGCGAGTTATTACCGACCCAACTGCCCATTATCGACGCCGAGCTGAACAGCCTTGGCCAATAAGTTAATCAGAGGATCTTATGGAACTTAAAAATGAATTGGTGGGCATCATCCACTATACGCTGCGCAATGACGAAGGCGAAACCATCGACACATCGGCAGGCGAAGCGCCTCTGGAATACCTGCACGGTTTTCAGAACATCGTTCCAGGTCTGGAAGACGCATTGAGCGGCAAAAAGGTTGGTGACACTTTTAACGTCAGCGTAGAACCCGAACAAGGCTACGGCGAACTTGACCCAAGCTTGGTTCAGGAGCTGCCCAAGGAAATGTTCCAAGGGGTGGATCAGGTTGAAGTCGGCATGGCTTTTCACGCTGAAACCCAAAATGGCATGCAAACGGTTGAAGTCATCGAAGTTGATGAAGAGACTGTTACCATCGATGGCAACCATCCCCTGGCCGGTCAAACCCTGAACTTCGAGATTGAAGTGGTTGGTATTCGCGAAGCAACTGCCGATGAGTTGCAGCATGGTCACGTACACAGTGCTGAGGGTTGCGGACACTAAAAAGCGACGCCTGTCAGAGCTCCAGGGCTCTGACAGTGCATGTTCAAGCCGATATAAACACCTACATCACGAGCCCCATCACAACCGCCTCACACAGGCCTCAACATCAGCTCGTTCAACGTCTCATAATTCAGCTCTGCCACTTCTGATTCGCCCCCCATAAACGACGACAAGGGTTTATAGGCTGCGATAAAGCTTCCCGGCCCATAACTCAAACGCTTCACCCCCGCTTCAATGAACTCATCCACTGCTGTTTCCAAAGAAGGCAACATGATATTCAGAGGCACGGAATTTGATGTGACCAAATAACGAATATCCTCAAGCACTAACAGTCCCGGCACAAAAACCGAATCCGCCCCATACTCAGCATAACGAGCCAAGCGCTGCTGAGTTTCATTCCGCTGTTGTTCGGTGGCGACAAGGGATTGCAGATAAACATCCGTGCGCGCGTTAATAAACAAACTATCCGGGCCAAATACACGCCGAATGGCTTTCAGCTTTGCGCATAGAAGATCTGGGCTATCTTGACCATCTTCAATATTAATGCCCACCACCCCCATACCAACAAGCTCAATGACCAACTCCACTACCTGCTCAGGTTTGTCACAGTAGCCAGCTTCAATATCGACGCTCAACGGAACCTGGCAAAGCTTTGTGATTCTCTCTACCGAGTTTAACAAAACATCTACAGGCAGCGCCCCACCATCGGCATAGCCATTTGCCCAGGCGAGCGACGCACTGCTGGTGGCAATCGCTTTGGCACCCGAGCGTTGAACCAAAGCGGCACTCGCGCAATCCCAAACATTGGCCAGCAGCAACGCTGAGGGTTCATAGTGAAGTTGTCGAAAAGCCGCAACATTGTTTTGGTTCATAGTTCCTCCTGTCACATCATTGATGTGCATGATGATGGCAAAGAGAAAGTAAACCGTCTGGCGGCATTCGGAAGTCAACGTTGCAAAAACCAAATACGCTCTTCGGCATCTACACCGTCTTTAAAATTTTCGATAAACCGTGAATGCGATAAGCTGCATACCTTATGGCTGCGACCATAAAGCATATGGATTTCCTCACCGCCTACCGAAAATGGCGGTCCACCCATTAAAGCCGGATCGTATTCATAAATCACCACGAGCTGAGGTGCGCAACCACTGAGCTCGTTCAGTTGTTGGCTGTACGCCTTGCGCATTTCAGGCGGCAATGCGATCAGTGCGGCACGATCATAGATCGCCACCACCGGCCCCAACTGTGCTTGGCTTAGCTCGAAAATATCACCAACAAAAATATCCAGCTTGTCAGCGTGATAGCGCTTTAGATTGCCCAACTCTTCCTTCTGGGCCGGGAGTTTCAAGCTGTCAAACAACTCGATCACAGCGGTTTCATTCAGCTCAGCACCGCACACCTGATAACCCTGTTCCAATAGCCATCCGATATCGTTGGTTTTTCCACACAAGGGCACAAACACCCGATCACCGCTCTGCAAATCCAAATGATGAATATGCTGAATCAGAACAGGGTCAACCTGCGCCTGATGAAAGCCAAGATTACGCTCCTGCCAAACCTGATGCCAAAATACTGCGTCCATAAACATCTCCTGTTAATATTTTAGAAAAGCCTGCATCGACTCTCTGTCCAGGGCAGCTTAAAGGTTCAAGTCGACTTGAGGTCAAGCAGGAATGAGCACAGAATTTCTGAGTATCGGTGAAGTATCAAAACGCAGCGGAATCGCCGCTTCGGCCCTGCGATACTATGAAGAAAAGGGACTGATTGAGCCGGCGGGACGGCAAGCTCAAAAACGCCTCTACCACCCGACAGTCACCGAACGCCTGGCCCTCATTACACTGGGTCAACAAGCAGGTTTCAGTCTCGATGATATTGCAGAGGTTCTCACCACCACCGGTTTTGAACTCGACAGAGAACAACTCACAGAGAAAGCTGCAGAATTAGATAAACAAATTCAACGCTTAACCGTGATGCGCGATGGTCTACAACATGCCGCAAAATGCCAGGCACCCCGTCATGCGGAATGCCCCACCTTTCAGAAATTATTAAGAATCACCCAGAGGAAAAAGGTACAGGCCGCGCAGAATTAAACCGGCAGTAAGAAGTGAAATAGTGGCACGAAAAGAACAGGAGCAGAGCCAACGCCCTGCCCCTGTGTTTAGTACTTACAAACTCACCGGGCGACCCGGTGTCCATGGAAGGCCCAGACGATCAGCCTCCGTTTCCAGTTTGGACATGGCCTGCTCAGCCTGTTCCAACTTAGGCATAAATGCCGTCAACTGTCGCTTGGCAATATCAAGGCCCGTGCGAACGTTACCACCTGCAGCGGCCTGAGTATGCCAATGACTGCCGATCACCGCATTCACACGAGACATAATGCCCCACGGCGCTTTCTCATTCGCCGAGGTTTTTACAGAGTCACCGTATAAATCCATTTTCATGGCCTGCAATTGGCCGCGCAGCGCGCGTGCATCAGCCGAGACAGCCGTTGTATCTACCGTCGCCACATCGATTGCTTTCAACATATGCTTCAAACGCTTGCTGATATCCGCGAACTGGCGCCCCACAGCCAACACCTGAGCCTGAGTCTTCGCCGTATCTTTTTGGAATGCCAACAACGCCTGGCGATCTTCCGCCTGCAAGACCACATCACTCATGGTATTCAGGGCAAACTTCTGAGGCGCAGCAACTGCGGTGACATTACCATCCACACGCTGCATCAACTGTGCGGTGTAGCTACCGGGCAATGCTAATGGCGCCTGCGGCGAGCTGCCCCATGGACTGGGCTTGGATTTCTTCAAACTAATGGGCTTGATCGCTTCATGACGGAAATCCCAATTCACCTGGTGCAGGCCTTTTGAGCTCTTTGCGGTGACTTTGCGAACCCGATTGCCATCGGCATCTTTGATCTCGAACCACATGCTTGGAGCTTCCTGGTTTGCCTCCGCGCGCAACGCATCCCAACTTGGGTACGGCGTATCCTTGCCTTCTTTCTGCAGGGCCGCTTCCTGCTTCTGGCGCTTCGCCTTCAAACTCTGCAGTCCATCACGCAAATAATAACGGAAGGCCACACCATACTCCGGGTTCGGCGCGATAAAGAAGTTATCCCCCATCATGCCCTTATCGCTGCTGTAACCACCCCAACGGCGGGTTTCCATATAAATCGGCGAGTCTTTAACCGGGAAAACCGTGACCGCTTGATTCTTCAAATCAGTTTGTTGAGTGCGCAGCGGCGAGTAGTCGTCCAGCACATAGATGCCGCGACCAAAAGTGCCGAACAACAGATCGTTTTCACGACGCTGAATCTCCAAATCACGCACCGCAACGGTAGGTAACTTGGTAAACTTATGCCAGTTCTTGCCACCGTTCTGTGTATAGAAAGCGCCATATTCAGTACCAACAAAGAGCAGGTTTGGATCGACATGGTCTTCTACAATCGTGTGAACCGTACCACGCTCAGGAAGATCTCCAGCGATGGAACTCCAGCTTTTGCCTCGATTGTTTGATTTCAACACATAAGGTTTTTCGTCACCGCGTTTGTGGTTATCAAACACGGCGTACAGAACGTCCTGATTGTGTCCGGAAAACTGCAGATCCTCGACCAGACTCATATCCGGGACGCCTTTGAATCGATCATAACGTGTCCAGTTTTCACCGCCATTGTCACTGACATGAATCAAACCATCATCAGTACCAACCGCCAACAAACCCTCTTTCAAGGTGCTCTCATCCAAGGCAATCAGAGATCCGTAAACAGAGGTGGAGTCGTTTTTCGCGATGGCGTCGACACTCCAGACTCGATCCATCACTTTCAGCTTGTTGCGATCCAAACCGCGACTCAGATCACCGGACACGGCTACCCAACTATCGCCACGATCGTCTGAACGGAAGAGTTTTTCTGCTCCGTAGTACAAACGTTCTGCTTTGTGCGGGCTGATTAACAGGGGCGCATTCCAGTTCCAGCGCAGGGCATTTTCACCTTCCGCCGGTTGTGGAGCGATATAAACCGCCTCGCGAGTTTTGCGATCGCTGCGCGCCAAACCACCGTACTGATATTGAGAGTAAACAATGTCGGGATTGCTTGGATCAATCGCAGGTTCAAAACCGTCGCCGCCCAGAGTCACCCACCAATCAGCATTGGTGATCCCTTCCATAGACGTATTGCGTACCGCTGTTCCCAATGTGTTGTTGTCCTGGGTACCGCCGTACACATTGTAGAAAGGCGTGTCATTATCGGCGGCAATTCGGTAGAACTGAGTCAGTGGCAGGTTACGCAAATGATTCCAATGTGCCCCATTGTCGAAACTTTCGTAAATACCACCATCACCACCGATACGAAGATGATTGGTGTGCTCTGGGTTTACCCATAAAGCGTGATCATCCACATGACGGGCTTTGAAAGACAGCGGTTTAAATGTCTTACCTCCGTCCATGGACACCTTGGTAAAGGTATCCATGACGAACAGACGGTCCGGGTTTTTCGGTCCGACCACAAGCTCGTTATAATACTGCGGACTGGAACTCATATACGAGGAGCGTTTGTTCCAAGTTTTACCAAAGTCGTCACTGCGATAAATGCCTTTGTCTTTATCGTTTGCTTCAATGATAGCATATACCGTATTCGGTTGACTGGGCGCGGCGGCCAAACCGATGCGACCTTTTTCAGAAGCCGGTAAACCCTGAGTGAGTTTCTGCCAGGTTTTACCACCGTCGGTAGTCTTATGAATCGCTGAGCCCGGGCCACCATTAATCAGAGTCCAAACATGACGGCGACGCTGATAAGACGAGGCAATCATTTCGTCCGGATTATGTTTATTGATCAGCACTTCATTGATGCCAGTGTGCTTGTCAATTTCCAGAATGCGTGTCCAGCTCTTACCACCGTCAGTAGTTTTGTATAAGCCACGATCACCCCCACTCGACCACAGTGGCCCCTGTGCGGCAACAAAAACGGTGTTGCTGTCACGGGGGTCGATAATGATCTGACTGATATGGCCTGACTTTTTCAGGCCAACATTCTTAAAGGTTTTACCACCGTCAGTGGATTTATACACTCCGTCACCTGAAGCTACTGAGCGCTGGGAATTGTTTTCACCGGTACCTACCCAGATAACCTGAGGATCTTTAGGATCGAGCTCGACAACACCGACAGCATAAGAACCGTAGCGATCGAAGATCGGCGTGAAGGTTGTGCCCGCATTTTCAGTTTTCCATACACCACCCGATGCCACGCCCACATAATAATGTGACGGATTGCCGGGAACGGTTGCCAGGTCCGAAATTCGTCCACTGGTGTGGGCGGCGCCCAGATTGCGTAGATTCAGACCACCTAGGGCGGCGTCTTTCGCGAGGGCGGTTTGGCCGAAGCCCAGGGAGCTGGCAGCCACCATGACTGCAAAGGATAAACGGGTTTTCTTCACTTCGATTCTCCATCTGTGTTTTTAGCGTAGGGATGGTCCATTAGCTATAACGAATAGAAAGGTATTTGGCGCAAAACGACATCATGGACCATGGCCCAGATGCGCCAGTCTGAGAGCTTTGGGCGGTAGACGGATTTGAGAGGGAGATCCAGGGCCCGAGTGCAGAAGGAAAACTGTACTCCTCCCACACTCAGCATCTTATGTCTGAACAAAGATTGCAGCGTAATGATCGGGTGAAAACATCCCCTCGTCATCAAGCACTCGGGTTAATCAAAAACTTCTCCCCCGTCTTCTGCTGGCTGTAACGCTCTATGGCCTCTTTGCTTAAGGCGCCGGCTAGGGATACTTCTTCGCTGTAATGACTGGCAAAGGTGGTTTGCAATTCAGCCGCTACCTTAGCGCGCATTTCCATGCTCTTTTCCAATCCAACTTTAGCCAGGAACGGGGTCAGCAGGAAACCACCAATGCCCCAGGAAAAACCGAAACCACGCTTCAGAACGGTGGGGCTGCGATCCAGTCCACCGTAGATATAGAGTTGCTTGTAGACATCGGAACCATAGCGGTTGTACTCGCCCATATTGCGCGCCGCTGCCGCTTCCATACAGTTCAGGATATCACTAGCAAGCTCTCCGCCACCGGTGGCATCAAAGGCCAGAGTTGCTCCAGTCGCCACCAGAGCCTCGGTCAGCTCGGCATAAAAATTCTCACCACTGGAATTCACGATGTACTTGGCGCCCAAATCTCTCAGTATGGCGGCCTGTTCATCTTTTCGAACAATGTTGACGAGATCGATACCCTCATTAATACAAATGCGATTCAACATTTGCCCCAGGTTTGAAGCCGCCGCCGTGTGCACCAGTGCCGTATGACCTTCAGCCCGCATAGTTTCTACCATAGCTAAAGAGGTGAGTGGGTTCACGAAGCAGGAAGCACCCTGCGCTGAGCTTGTCCCCTCTTCCAGAGGTAAAGCCATCATGGTGTGAACGCAACGGTACTGGCTGTACATATCGCCGCCTACAATGCCCACTCGCTTGCCTAACAAGGCTTTGGCGGCATCAGAGTTGCCCGACGCCACGACCACACCGGCACCTTCATTGCCAATGGCCAGAGATTGCCCCAAGCGAGCTCTCACCATGCCCATAAGATGAGCAGGAATGGGCGCTTTGACGACAGGTCGTTCCGGGGTGCCACTGTATTCAGCGTTACTGATATCCGCTGGGCCGATCAGCAATGCGAGGTCAGATGGGTTTAACGGTGCGGCCTCCATCTGCACAATGATTTCTTCCGGGCCTGGTTCAGGAATATCAACACTTTCCAGGCTCAAGGTCAGGGTATTGTCTTCACTTACTAAAGAACGTAACTGCAGTGCACTTCTGGACATACGATTTCCTTATTATTTTTGTGGATCACACGGGCTAGCAAGAGGCCATTTATACCTCGCTTTGATGACGGTTAATAGTGGAAAATGTGACATTAATCCGCCGCCGTCGGCAGAACCGACATTTCAGGTCTCTATAGCAAATGCCTGGAATTCCCTTAAAATAGGCGCCCCAAGCAATAAAAAGACAGGAAACTGTAAACATGTGGACCGTGTACCTATCTGGAGAAATTCACACCGACTGGCGTGATCAAATCAAAGCAGGCGCTAAAGAGCTGGGCCTGGATATCGAATTCACCTCCGCCAATACTGATCATGACAGCAGCGATGCCGCCGGCGATCACTTAGGGGCCGAAGACAAGGCTTTTTGGCGTGATCACAAATCCGCCAAGGTGAATGCCATGCGCATTAAAAGCTTAATCGAGCAGGCTGATTTTGCGGTGATACGCTTTGGCGATAAGTACAAGCAATGGAACGCCGCCTTCGATGCGGGTTACTGTGCCGCATTGGATGTTCCCTACATCACCCTGCACGATGAAAGCATTATTCATCCATTAAAAGAAGTCGACGCCGGCGCGATGGCTTGGGCACAGACGCCTCAGCAAGTTGTTGAAACACTGCGTTACATCACCCAAAACTAAGCATGAAGCCAAGGTTTTTCGCCAGGACCTTGGCGCCTTTAAGCCGCCTTTCCCGGAAATATCTTTTTCCGTCAAAAAATTGAGCCAATAACTGGCTAACTGTAAACATTCGCCTAAACTTACTTTCTGTACCGCAAGCTCAGTCCAGTTTAGTTGTCTATGCAGCAACATCAGCCTCAAGCCAGAGGGCATAAACCATAGAAGTCTTGCTATGCAACCACCGAACAGGCATAGTTCGGCAGATATAAATACTTTGAATAATCAGTGACTTGGCCAATAAGGAGAGTCGATGTTTTCCAAGCCTATTGAAGCACTGATCGCTAATTCAGGCGCATTGGCCATTACCGAGGCCTTTATCGTATTGATGCTGGCCGCGTTTATTTATGCGGCTTACGCCAAGCGAATGGATAAGTCGCCGGCGTTTTGCAACTACACCCCAACATTACTGACCTCCTTGGGTATTCTGGGTACCTTTTGCGGGATTGTTGCCGGCTTGCTCGGTTTTAATATCGGCGATATCGACGGCAGCATTGATATGCTGCTGCAAGGTATGAAAACCGCCTTCACCACCAGCTTGGTGGGTATGGGCCTCTCCATTATTTTCAAGAGTTTAATCGCCAGTGGCCTCCTGAATCCTCCACAACAGGAAGAAGACTTGCCCAGCGAAGAACAGATTGGGATTGAAGATCTATACCAGGTAATGCGCGAACAGCGCGATGGCGTACTCGCTCTGCAATCGTCCATCGCCGGTGAACACCAAAGCAGCCTGAACGGCCAACTACAGGCATTGCGCGCCGAATCCAAACACAATATTCAAGCCGCGCAGAAAGAAACCAAACACCAGCAAGTTGCTTTCCAGGCCTTCCAGAAAAACCTCTGGCTGAAGCTCGACAAATTTGCACTGAATCTTTCCCAGGCTGCGGCTGAGCAAATGGCCAAAGCCCAGCAAACCGTGATTCGCGACTTCAATCAGAACTTCAGCGAACAGTTTGGCGGAAACTTTTCCCGCTTGAACAGTGCCGTGCAAGAAATGGTGGAATGGCAGAACAATTACCGTGATCAGCTCGCCGATATGCGCAGCAATTACGACCAAGGGGTACAGGCCATCAGCCAGACTGAAAGTGCATTGGCCAACATCAATGAGCAAACTCAACAGATTGGTGTAAACCTGGGTAACTGGCAAAGCATTATGGAAGTGAACCAGCACCAAATTCAGGAGCTGGAACGCCATTTGGAAGCCTTCGCACACATGCGCGATGAGGCTGCGCAGGCGGTTCCTGATATGCAGCAACACATTAAAGACACTCTGGCCGGTGTTCAGCAGGCCAGCGAACAAATGGGTAAAGGAGTACAGGAAAGCAGCGAGCAGATGAAGCAATCGCTCGCCGAGGGCGCAAAATCCATGGAAGAATGCCTGCAAAACAATTCGGAACGCTTACATACGGCCCTTCAAGAGAGTGCTGAGAAAATCAGTGACAGTGGTAAAGCCTTACAAGACAGTGGCCACGCTCTACGGGAGAGCAGTGAAGCCCAAAGAGATACTCTGCAGCAGACTTTGAAAGACGGCCAAGAGCAATTGATGCACGCCTTTGGGGAAAGCAGTCAAGCGTTGAACAAAGCCGCTGAAGCCATCAGCCAAAGCCAGATCGACAATAATAAATTGCTACAGGAACTGGCTCAGAATATTCGCGAGCAGAGCGACGGCCATTACGAAGCACTGCAAAGCAGCCAAGAGAAATTGCAGCAGCAGTTTGAAGAACTCGGCAAAGACATTGGCCTGGAAAGCCAGGAATTCGCCGAGCAAATTCGTGAGAGCGGTAATGCTCTGATGCGTGTCGCCGGCCGCAGCCGGGAAGCCTTCGACAACGATATGCAAAGTATGGTCGAGAGCGTGAGCGACAGCATGCAACAAATGTCGGCGCAGCACGCTGAAGAATCCCTGAAGATTGTTGAGCTGCACATCAAACTCACCCAAGATCTGCATCGTATTTTGACGCACGCCAATTAATAAGCATTCGGTTAAATCATCCACATGAGCGATCCGATTCAAAAACTCGCCCTGAACCAGCGACAGCAATCGCAATCTCTGGAACAGGAAAAAGATCATTGGCTCACCGTCTCTGACTTGATGGCCGGGCTCATGGTGGTGTTTTTGTTTATCGCCGTTGCCCTCATGCGTGATGCCATGGTGGAGCGGGACAAAATAAAACAAGTCGCCATTGCCTATCGCGATAATCAACTGGCCATTTACCAAGCACTGCAAAAGGAATTTGGTCCCAATCTCGCCACTTGGAATGCCGAAATTGATAAAGACACCCTGACCTTTATTTTTAATTCATCTGAAATTTTGTTCAGTGAAGGTGCAACTGAATTGAGCCCTAGCTATCAGGCCTTGTTGGATAATTTTTTCCCGCGCTATATGGGTGTGCTGGAACAGTTTTCCGACTCCATCAGCGAGGTGCGTATTGAGGGCCACACCAGCAGTATCTGGAACGAGAACACCAGCGACACCGAGGCCTATTTTTTAAATATGGAATTGTCGCAGGAACGCACGCGCTCGGTTCTTGATTACGTGTATCAATTGACCGCTGTCGTGCCATATCGCAGTTGGATTAAAGGACACATCGCCGCTGTAGGTTATTCTTCCTCCCATCCTATTCTCAACCGTTATGGCCAGGAGGATCTGGACCGCTCCCGGCGCGTCACTTTTCGGGTTATGACCAATGCCGAGACACGAATTCAGCAAATTCTAGACGTGAATTAGTTAAATTCCCTCAGCGGTCAGAAAAACCCCAAATTCTTCCTGAAAAATGATTGCAGCGCCAGCATCTGTCACCTATTCTTTAGCCTGAAAAAAACAAGTAGAATAAGGGCCAAAGCCATGTCGTCTGTTCGCTGCAAGCCATCTCGATCTCTTTCTTCACTCTCCTTTTGTTTATTAGGTGCTGCGTTTATTAGTGCCAACCTTCACGCCGATACTCTGTACTATAACGGCCCCATCCTGAGCATGGTCGACAGCGCACCTTTTCTGGATGCCGTCTTAGTTCGCGGCGATAAAATCCAACAAACGGGACGCTTGGCAGAATTGGAAATCAACTGCCAACAACCCTGTGAAAAAAGAGATCTCAATGGCCGCAGTCTCCTTCCAGGGTTTATTGATGCCCACGGCCACTACACGATGACACTGGATTTTCTGGCCTATCGCAATGTCGCCTCTCCACCCGTTGGTCCGGTAAAAACGATGGACGATTTAATTGCCCAGATGGGTCAGCAAAAACAGAGCAGCAGCCCAGGCGGTGGGAAACATTGGATTTTGGGAGCGGGATATGACGACTCCCTGCTGGCTGAAAAACGGCACCCTACCCGGCACGATCTGGATAAAGTCAGTACCGACATTCCCGTGTTTGTTCGTCACGTGTCTGGCCATTTGGGTGCCTGCAATACCTTGTGTCTTGAAATGGCAGGCATCACCGCTGACAGTGACAACCCTGAAGGGGGTGTGTTCCGCCGCGAAGAAGGCAGCACACAACCTAATGGGGTATTGGAAGAAAACGCAATGGCCGCGATTCACTCTATTTTTCCTCAGCAAGGTTTGGAAGAGCAATTGAATCGTTTGCCAGAGTTAAATCGCTATTACGCTCAATACGGCATCACCACCGTACAAGATGGCGCGACATCCAATGCTGGAATGGCTTTACTCAAAGAAGCCGCGGATAAACAGCTTTTGGATTTGGACGTTATCGCCTACCCCTACACTGCCTGGACCGATCTCAATCAATACGCACCTGAATCCGGCCTCGACAAACCTTATTCGCATCATTTCCGCAACGCCGGCATCAAGCTCGTGCTGGACGGCTCTCCACAGGGAAAAACGGCTTGGCTGTCTGCTCCCTATCATCACCCACCTCACGGACAGGGCGAAGAGTATCAGGGGTACCCCATACTTAGCGATGAACAACTCGAAGAGAAGCTCAAAGAGTATTTTCAAAAAGGCTGGCAGGTTTTAGCGCACTGTAATGGTGACGCTGCCGCTGAACAGCTGATTCAAGTCATGGGCAAGCTGAAGAAAGCCGGCATCCACCAAGACCGTACGGTGATGATTCACGCTCAAACCGTCCGCGATGATCAGCTTAAGCGCATGAAAGAGCTGGGCATTATTCCCTCGTTCTTTGTCGCACACACATTCTTTTGGGGTGATTGGCATCGAGATTCTGTTCTCGGCCTCGAACGTGCCCAACGTATCAGCCCATTAGTCAGCGCCAAAAAAGAAGGTCTTAAATACACGATCCACAACGACACACCTATCGTCCCACCCAACATGCCACTGCTCTTATGGACGGCAGCCAATCGTGAAACTCGCAGCGGCCAGCCCCTGGGCAAACCACAACGCGCGAGCGTAAAAGATGCACTCAAGGCCATCACCATCAATGCGGCCTACCAACACTATGAGGAAGATCGCAAAGGCAGCATCGAGCCAGGTAAATTGGCTGATTTGGTTATCTTAGAGCGCAACCCCTTAATGATCCCGCCACAACAATTGAAAAATATTCGCGTGCTGGAAACCATCAAGGGAGGCAAGACGGTGTATAAAGCGCAAACACTGTAACGGTGTTTAAGCAAGCAATGCTAAGCCTCACTCAGACTTGGCCTGCTGGGGAGTCCTGTAATACGCGCCAGTATCAAATAAGGTAAACCAATGCCATTTACCCCTCTCCATATGGGCCCGGGAATTGTTATCAAAGCGCTGCTGCAGGGCAGCTTCAGCCTGATGGTGTTTGGCTGGTCACAAATCGTCATGGATATCCAACCACTTTTGGTGTTAATCACGGGAGAAGGACACCTCCATGGTTTCTCTCACAGCTATGCGGGAGCAAGTTTGCTCGCTGTATTTTCTGCGCTAAGCGGCAAATATCTTTCTGAGGTCGGTCTCTACCTATTGGAAATGAACCCTAACTGGACGGTCAACATTTCTTGGTGGGTGGCGCTGCTGTCCGCCTTTGTCGGCTCCTACAGTCATGTCCTTATCGATAGCCTCATGCACAGTGATATGGAACCCTTCTTTCCATTTAACGCTGAAAATGAACTGCTGGGTGTAGTATCCGTAGAGCTGCTGCACAAGCTCTGCCTTTACAGTGCCTTGGCGGGTGGCGGGTTATACTATGCGATCCGTTGGGTAATGGAACGTCATCGAGGGCAGTAAATCAAATGCCATGTAGACAACATTTGCTTCATGACGTTGATGCCGTAATATACACGCGAATTTATCGTGAGAAAGTCAAAAACCATGTCCCAACCCCCCTGCCCCAAATGCCACTCTGAGTACGTTTATCAAGATCAGGATAGTCTGATCTGTCCAGAATGTGCCTACGAATGGAATCCCTCAGAAGAATCGTCAAACGATGACATTGTCACGGTAAAAGATGTCAATGGCACCTTGCTGCAGGCTGGTGATAAGGTAACTTTCATCAAAGATCTGAAAGTAAAGGGCAGTTCTCAGGTCCTCAAAATCGGCACCAAAGCACTCATACGACGCGTTGTCGATGCCAAAGACCACCAACTTGACTGCAAGATCAGTGGAGCCAGTGACATGATGGTAACGGCAAAGTTTGTAAAAAAAGCCTGATCGAATTCGACCAGGCTTTACGCAATCAATTTATCTGGACAGATTAATAGCGGTATTCCAACGACACTCTCACGGTACGCGGTTCAATTACGTGATAGTGAATATCTTCAACGCCACCCGCCTCTCCACGCAAACGGGATTCATAATAGTAATCCACGTCATGGGCATCGCTGTCGCTGAGATTGAGAACATCGGTGTATACCGACCAATGTCCGCTTCGATAACCTGCTCTCAGATTCCAGATCGTACTGTCGTCAGAAGTAACGGAGCCATCTTCAATCAGTGGTCTCTCACCAAAATGACGCAGGCGCAAACTGCCAAACCAACCGTTCGCAAAATCAGCACTGATACCCGCTTGCAATACCTGCTCAATAGCACCGGGAATATCATTGCCCTCTGGCGCAGAATCACTGAATTCCGCATCAGTGTAGGCGTATTCCAGATCGGCGCTCCAATGCTCGTTAAAATGATAATAAGCCGTCAACTCAATACCCTGTCGTTCTGATGCGCGACTCGCTTCAGTATTACCCGCATCACCAACAAACAACAATTCACTGTCCAACTCCAATGACCACAGGGCAATGGAAGCATTCAAACGCTCATGGAAAAATGCGCGCACACCCGCCTCATAACCAAAAGAGCGTACTAATGGGTCAACGGTATTTACCGAGTCTCCACTGTCTGGATCGATGCGAATTGTTGCTCCCCGTACATCATTGGAATGCAGCCCCTGGCCCGCAGAGGCATAAACTTCCCATTCATCAGATACGCTGTAAATAATGCTGCCTTTGAGAGAAACAATATCGTCGTCGCCCTGGCCACTGTTCACACGAAGATCAACGCCGCTCTGATTCACACCTGCCCGATCGTTCACCTCAAAATCCAGATAATTGTAACGAACCCCTAAAACTGTGCGTAACTGCTCGGACCAGGCTATCCGGTTTTCCCAGTAGAGTCCCACGCTCATCTCTTCGACCTGATCGCTGCGTTTCACGCCCAACCGTTGACGCGCCTGTGTTTGATAAAGCCCAACTTCATCAATGTCATCCACACGGACATCGGCGCCAAAACGGTTACTGACCGCATGCCCCGCCCAACGGGTTTGTTGCAGATAATTCAGTTGACCACCGTACACTCGGCGGTCATCAAGTTGCTCAAACTGATCACCGTCATTGTCGTCATCAAGATAGTACGTAAAATTGGACCACAAACTCAGATCGTATTGAATGAGGTACGCTGAGGCATGCCAGGCGTCTTGCTGCCAGTCGACATTCACACTGTAGCGACTCGACTCACCACCCAGACTGTCATCAATCACCCCGAGCTCACTGATCACCCCCTGCGCTACCGCGCGAGAAGGAATTTGGTCTGCGCTATTCCATTGATTGTCGTAAGCCATGAACGCAACGCTCAAGCGCCCCGTCCCTAAAGGTTGGGTGTGCTTCAGCAATACATTGGTTTTCTCCAGATCTTCCTGAATACCCGACCAGGGACCGTCATAGCGACTGCCTTCCAGCGCCATAACCGTTTCACCACCCGCCAACTCGAATCCATTCAGCAGTAATAGGCGTTGATAGCCATCTTTGCCGGCTGCCAAACCAATTCTGCCGCCATCAAGCGTGCTCAGTGTCTTTATGTGGGCACTGCCCGCGCCACTGAAGTCACCTACATCGGCATAATACGCCCCTTTTTTATAGGCAACGCTGGCAATCGTTTCCGGGATAATAAAATTCAAATCAGTATAGCCCTGGCCGTGACCATGGCTGCGCATGTTGACCGGCATGCCATCAACAACATTTGCGAAGTCTGTGCCGTGATCAAGATTGAAGCCTCTGAGAAAATACTGATTGGCTTTGCCGGTACCGCTGTGCTGAGTGACCACCATTCCCGGAACCAGCTCCAGAACCTCACCGGTGCGAAGTAAGGGGCGCAAAGCAATTTCTTTCGCACCAATTACACCTTCCGATGCAGATATCGCCTTACCAAGCAGGTTGGATTGTCGTCCCTCCACGACCACGGTTTCGATAGTGTCCGCTTGGGCCAAAGCGAGCTGACTTAACGGTAAAAAAAGGGAAAATATGCGCTTCATCGTTTATCTGCTTCAATACTGTTGCTAGACTACGGCCCGCTTACACTGAAACGGACGGTTTGGATTGGAAGGCATTGTCTACCCGTAAGCGAAAACCGATAAGGGATCGACTTTATGAAGACCATCGGCTTAGGGCTGGAGCAGCTCTTGGGTCAAAAACAGCTGAAAAAGCCGGCTCCCAATCTTGGTGAACGCGAGCTGGAGGTGATGAAAATTCTTTGGGACCAGGAAGTCTTGTCCGCCCGTGATGTGTTGACTCTCTGTGGGGAAAGTTCACTTAGCTTAAGTACGGTGCAAAGCACGTTGGAACGCTTACATCGAAAAGAACTGATCTCCAGGCAGAAACAAGGACGCCACTATGTCTATCGCGCCATTGTGAGCCGCAGCACCATCATTGGTCAGCTGCTTGGTGACATTGCCGATCAATTCAGCGAAGGCGACATCGCTCCAATGATTTCGGGTTTTGTTTCCTATGTTGACCAGGAAAGTGCACGACAAAACAAAAGCCTGTTACCCGACCCGATCTTGAAAAGCCTGCAAGCGGCCGAAGATGGCCATGACTAATTCGCTCATCACTTTCGCCTACTATCTGTTGGGCTGGGTTCTCCTAAGCATCGTTTTATCCTGGGTTTCAGCGGCACTTTACCCCTTGTTTTCCCGCCAACTCAACCAGTGCAGCCCTCAAAGGGCAACGAACTACACCTTTTTCTTTAGCTTGCTCCCCCCACTCGCCGCAAGCTTGAGCATTCTGATTCTGGCCAGCCCAGAACTCGCCTTCCCTCTGGTGGCAAGCCATTGCCATAATGAATCCTGCGCCCCTCATACCGTGCACATTGAAATGAGTACTCTATTGAGCAGTTCCAGCCTTGCATTGGGTGCGGCGGCGATTCTCGTACTCTGCATCAGTATGCTGTGGCAAATCAGGGGTAATCATCGCTACGAGCGCATGCTGCAACAACTGTCTGAGACGGACACATTAGGCTATCGCTGGTTCGACAGTCAAAGGCCTATTGCGCGGTGCATTGGCCTGTTTAAACCTCAAGTGTATTTCTCTACCGGCTTACTGCGCGTGATGACAGAGGAACAACAAGAACTTGTTCTGGCTCAAAACCTGGTTCGGGCGGCACGCCATGAAAATCTGAGTTATTGGCTACTCAAATGGGCCAGCATCGCCTGGCCAAACGCTCTCAAGCACCGTATTCGACGAGACTTTTTACAACACAGTGCATGTGCATGCGACATCAGCGCCTTCAAGATGTTGGCAGACAAAACCAACAAGCGTGATTTTGTTAAAACATTGGAGAGCATTTATGCGAAACAATACAATCCCAAGCAACAACCCTGGCGGGAACGCTTGGATATTTTTCAACACGCGGTAGACACAACATCGCAGGACAAACTTGGCGGCATCTGGACAGCACTCTCAATGACCATCAAACTGACTGCGTACACGACGTTGCTTGTCATCGCAGCGGTATACCTCGGGCACCCGGTGTTAGAAGTGTTTTCTCGTTGAAGCCAACGTTCCCGGCAGCCAAGAAAACTAAAAACCATCAGGGCTCGTACGAACTCTCATAGGCTCGATGTTTACACCGGCCGCTATGTCGACGCATTGCAAAGTGAATGTATTGCCCCTTGGAGGAATAAGCATTGACCGATAACCCTCTTATACTCCCGATGTTCTCGCACATTGCACTGTGTGCCTTTCTCTATGTATTGCTTACGATCGCCCGAGCCCCCAAAGTCTGGGGTTTATGGCAAATGAATGACGGCTCAAACCCGTGGCATGCATGTGAAACCCGGATTACCAATAACCTCAAAAACCAATTTGAGTGGCCCCTTTTTTTCTACATAGCCTGTGTGCTGCTGCTCGCTGAAGGAGACGCGGTAAGCCAACTACAATGCTATTTAGCCTGGGCTTTTGTTGCTGGCCGCGTGCTTCACAGTATTATTCAGATTGGCACCCGCAATATTCGATTGCGTGGCATTGTGTTTACGATTAACTTTTTAGCCGTTTTAGCAATGTGGACAGACATGGTGTATCAGACGCTCTAGCCCAAAACCGGCCCTTCAAACTGACCCCGCCGCAATGAAAAACGGAAGAACACAAGCTATGAAACAAGCCATCGTTCATATCGCCCTGGTGGTTCGCGACTACGACGAAGCCATCGAATTTTACGTCAACACCTTAAAGTTTGAACTGATCGAAGATACCTATCAACCAGAGCAGGACAAACGTTGGGTGGTCATTTCCCCACCGGGCTCACAGGGCGTAACGCTACTGCTGGCCAAAGCCTCTAAACCGGAACAAGAGCCATTCATAGGCAATCAAGCGGGAGGGCGAGTATTCCTGTTTTTGAATACGGATGACTTTTGGCGGGATTATGAGCGAATGGTCTCGGCAGGCGTCCAGTTTGTCAGGCCACCCAAACAACAAAGTTACGGAATGGTCGCCGTTTTTGAAGACTTGTATGGAAACCGTTGGGATTTACTCCAGTTAAATCCCAACCATCCCATGACTCTGCGTTCAAAGTGAAGCCGATGACGGCACACTGAAAACGCAAGCCATGACGCAGACGAATCTACGCCAGCACTCGTCTGCTGTTGAACCAACGCCTCAGTTTATTCGATTGAGTCACCAAGCCGACCCCAACAACCGTTACGGCCACCGCGACACCATGCATCGCCGTGAATGGTTGATTCAGTACCCAGGCGGCCATCATCAGCGTCATCATGGGGCCCAGCATACCGGCTACACTGCCTTTTTGAGCACCAGCAAGAGCAATTCCCCGGTTTAATACAAACGAAGCGAATACGGTCAACACAATAGACAAAAAGGCGCCATAGGCCCAAATATCCAAACCAATACCCGATATATTAAAGCCATTCATAGCCACGAAATGACTGGGAATCGTGAGTCCTGTAACACCCATTGCAACCGCCGTGAAAAAGTCGCTGCTGAACTGGCGCCCATACTTCTGGCTTGCCAACACATAATAAGCGGTCAGAACTGCCGCCAGGAAAACGGCCACTACGGCAAGCAATGAGGTGCTTTGATACAGCTGCACATCTTGACGAAAAAACAACAGCACTCCCAAATAGGCGACCGCCAGTCCCAACCACTGGAGACGATGAATCGAATGCCCAAGAAAAGCCTGGATGAGCACAACCATAATCGGATAGCTGAAAAGGACAATCCGTTCCAGGCCAGCGGTCAAAAACTGCAGCGCCCACATGTCCAGATAACTTGCGATGTGGTAACAGGCAAATCCCGGCAAGGCCATTAACACCAATGCATGAAACGGCGGCTTATGCTCAAGTTTTTTCCAGGCCCACAAGCCAGCAAGACAATAGAATGGCAACGCAATCAGCATGCGAATCAACATCAGTTGGTCCACGGATGCACCAGCATTGAATGCCCACTGTATTAAAATTGATTTACTGGAAAACAGCGTCGTGCCTAAGCAGACGAGCATGATGCCTTTGGTATTTTCGTTCACGGATTGGGCTCCTGATTTATATTCCGGCTTTGGGTTGAGCTGCGGAATAAACCAGGACAGGGAAACAAGCCGCGGAATATTCCGCAGCTGTGTAGACAATAGCTACCCGCTGCGGACCTTAATCCACAGTAGGTTTAGATAAGCGAAAGCGTATACAGCGATCATAATAAAGGGCTCATGTCTGATTGTTGACGAGTATACGTCATCGTGTTGAAAAAGCGAGCCCATTCAGAAACCGTTTAACGCAGCTAAAATTGTCCAGCCGAGCGTTTACTCAAGCGCGAAGGTCAAACCCGCATTGGCCTGCAAACGTTCAATCAATAAGCCGCCCATTGCCGATGCAGGCGTCCAAACACCACCACTGGCCGCTTCCGGGTTCTTCAGGAGACATACGGCACTTTCGGCAATCATCTTACAGGTAGAACCGTAGCCTGGATCCTTGTCGCCTTTAACACTGGCCACTAAGGAATCGCCTGAGCCATTGCTGCCGACAAACATCACATCGTAGAAACCATTTTCCCGTTCTTCTTTACTCGGACCCTCGCCTGGCTTTTTAGGATCATTGGCCATGGACTTATCTTCAGCAATCGCCTTAGCCATCGCTTCACCGTTATCACCCGGTCCGGTAAGCATCATTTCATCGTAGCTGAAATCTTCACCGTATTGGTGCCCCATCAGAAAATTGGAGCGGTGAATGTTTTTGGTATTGATGGTTGCCATCACAAAGGGAGCGGACCAACTCTTCAAATCATCTTCGTAAATCGGCGTCAGACCACTGGGTTGCTCCGGGCCATTAAAACTGCCGGTCAGCGCAAAAGGATTCATCAAAACATTCACGAGTTCAGGATCTTTAGCCGCAGCCGCCATCGTGGCTTTAAAACTGGCAAGCGTTCCGCCCGAGAATGTGCCATTCATGGCACGTACCCGCCCTTTAATTCTAGGTAAGGGGGCGGAAAACTTTTCCTGTGCGGCCTGTTGCAAAAAGTGAACGCCCAAATCGAATGGTACAGAATCAAAACCACAGGAAAAGACAATGCGAGCGCCGCTGGCTTTAGCGGCCTCCTGATGGGCGCCAATCATCTCGTGCATCCAAGCAGGTTCTCCACAGAGATCAACATAGTCGGTACCCGCTTCTGCACAGGCTTTAACCAAGTCATTGCCATACAACTGATACGGGCCTACGGTCGTCAGCACTACCTGAGCGCGCGATGCCAAGGCCTGAATGCTTTCTGGGTTGCTGGCATCGGCAACCAACATTGGGATGTTACTGGGAATACCCATTTCATCTCTTACGGCCGCCAACTTCTCTTCACTGCGGCCAGCCATCGCCCACACAACATCACCGTTCACGCCATACTGCTGATTTAAATATTCACATACCAGGCGCCCGGTGTAACCTGTCGCACCGTAGACCACAATTCCAAACTCTCTATTTCCAGCCATAGCTGCCCTCTCCTGTCGTGCTCAATAAACATCGAATGCCTGCCGCAACGTGAATAACCACACAAAAACTGGCAGGAATGCACTCGTCATTTCTTCATCATAGGGGAAATAACAGTGCTTTATAATGGCGACTAATGACAGATAACAGCGAGGACTGCCAAGATGACCCGAACTATTTCTGGCGTTTATTTTGCACTATAAACCAACCGACAGTGGGCCACCTGGCGAGACGCTCAGTGGCTGTTCACGAGGGCTCTGGATCCAACCCCGGTAAGCTGGGCTGATCCACATCACCATTCTTTTTGTTTTGCTTTTTCTTCTTTTTCTCGAGCTGCTTTTCCTGTTTTTTCACAGCTTCCTGAGCATCAGCCTCGGCCAGTGCAAGAATGGTTGAGCCCGGTTCCGGCTGCGTGTCGTCTCCCACCAGAACAGGTTGCGCCTTACCTTTCGAAGAAATGATGAATAACGGAATACGCTTACCCTGATAATCGGATTGGTACATTTCCCAACTGTATTCCTCGGTGATATTCGTGCTTTTGATTTCACCGCCCTTGTTCATCTTAGTCGCCAGGTCGTAGTAGCTGATGTCTTCGGCAAACAATTTATGCCCCTGATAACTGTCGGCAAACTGATGCTTATCAAAGCTATTCATGTCGCGGACGGACATCAAACTGTAAATGCGATCGCTGCCAAAATCCGCGCGAAAATGCACCGCTGAAATAGCGTTTAAATGTTGCTGCCTGGAAATGGCAAGCAAGCTTCCCATGCCACTTAAATCCAGATACGTTTCGGCGTGGTCTGAAACCGGGTTACCATAAAAAGTATCCAGCCCGTCCATGCGCGCCTGGCGAATATCATTCCAGTTGGAATCCACCAATAGACAAGGCAAATCGTGGCGCTGAAACTCTTTGGCCAGTGCTCGTGAAAAGGCATTGGCACCTACCACGAGAAACCCTCTCGGCGTTGGTTCCGCAACCCCCAACCAACGAGCCAAAAGGCGTGAAGTGCTGCTTTGCAATACCACGGTGCCAATGATCATGAAAAAGGTCATGGGCACTAGCAACGCGGCCTCCTCAAAACCGGCGGCCAATAGACGATCGGCAAAAATCGCCGAAATAGCTGCCGCCACAATCCCCCTTGGCGCAATCCAGGCGAGCAAACCGCGTTCTGGCCAACTGACATCCAGCCCCCAGGTACTCACCAGAATTTTCAGTGGTCGAGCCACAAACTGCAGCACCAGCAATAGCGTCAGGGCTGGCCAAAAAATATCTGCCAGTTGTTGAAGATCGATCCGCGCGGCCAGGAGAATAAACAGCATGGAAATCAGCAGCAAACTGAGGTGTTCTTTAAAATTCAGAATCGGATGAATATCCAGATCCGACTTGTTGGCCAACCACATTCCCATCACGGTAACCGCGATTAAACCGGACTCATGCACCAGAGCATTCGAACCACTGAACGCAATCAATACCAAACTCAAGGTGGCAATGTTCTGCAGGTATTCCGGTATCAGGTTTTTGCTGAGCAACAAACCGAGAATAATCCCGGCAGCCACCCCAATAGCGGTACCCGCCCCAACGGCTTCCAGGAACAAGAGGAACACATGGCTGGCGGGC
Organism: Pseudoteredinibacter isoporae; assembly: GCF_040372805.1. Classification (GTDB taxonomy): domain Bacteria; phylum Pseudomonadota; class Gammaproteobacteria; order Pseudomonadales; family Cellvibrionaceae; genus Pseudoteredinibacter; species Pseudoteredinibacter isoporae_A. The sequence continues at coordinate 66,431 of NZ_BAABWJ010000002.1, read as the reverse complement.
AGATTGTTCACACTTGCGAGAATAAACTCAAAGGTAATAACAGCCATCAATGCCCCAACGGGATCAATCGCAATACCTTCCCAGCGCAGAATGTTGGCAATTTTGGCGGTGGGACGCACAGCTCGCAGCATGGGTACAATCACTGTTGGACCGGTGACAATCACAATGGCCCCGAAGAGCGCACTCACCTGCCAACTGAAATTGAAAATCATATGAGTGGCGATAGCCACAACCACCCAAGTCACCAAGGCCCCTACAGTAATCATACGTCGTACGACCCTATCCACGCCTTGGATTTCTTTCAGATTCAGCGTCAGGCTACCTTCGAACAGGATAATGGCGACCGACATCGACACCATCGGCATCAGTAAATCCCCTAACATAGCATCCGGGTTCACCCACCCCGTCACCGGCCCCGCGATCAAACCGCTCAACAGCAGAAATAAAATGGCGGGCAGTTTCACCCTCCAGGCCAACCACTGGCACAGCATGGCAACGACAAGGACTAGGGCAACGACGAGTTCCAGATGAGGCATCAGGCTTCCTTATTGTGATTTTCCTGCAAGCATAGCAGTTTACCTCATCCATGCTGAACATAGGGTGAGCTGTTAACCCTGCATAGGGGTTTGCTTAACCGCGGCACCCACAAAAAGGCCGGGGGTCACCCGGCCTATGCATCAATCTATTGTGGCATCATCAAGCCCTTACCAATCCCCCAGATGGTGCCCCAAAATATGCTTGGATTTGGCAATGATATGTTCGCTGTGGCCGACAATCAGAGGATCCGGACGACGAACCACATGCTCATCTTTATCTGGGTAAGGCAGGCTGTTCAGGAAATGCATCATGCAGGCCAGACGCGCGCGTTTCTTGTCATTCGATTTCACAATCGTCCACGGCGCATCAGCTGTATCCGTATAGAAGAACATCGCCTCTTTGGCTTCGGCGTACTCGTCCCACTTGCTTAGTGACGCTTTATCAATCGGTGAGAGTTTCCATTGTTTCAAAGGATCATTGGCACGGCCTTCAAACCGGCGGGCCTGCTCCTCCTGCCCCACCGAAAACCAATATTTGAATAGGCGAATCCCACTGCGCACCATCATGCGCTCCAACTCGGGTGTCTGCCGCATAAATTCCAGATACTCTTCCGGAGTACAGAATTCCATCACACGTTCTACGCCCGCGCGGTTGTACCAAGAACGGTCAAACAGCACCATTTCACCTCGCGTGGGCAAGTGCTTGATGTAACGTTGGAAATACCATTGTCCCGCTTCGTTCTCAGACGGCTTTTCCAATGCGACCACGCGGGCGCCACGAGGATTCAAGTGCTCGGTAAAGCGCTTGATCGCTCCCCCTTTACCGGCGGCATCACGCCCCTCGAAAATCATGACGATTTTCTGTCCGGTTTCTTTGACCCACTTTTGAACTTTGAGTAATTCGATTTGCAGCTGACGCTTTTTGCGATCGTAATCTTGACGTTTGAGTTTCGTTTTGTAGGGAAACTCGCCGCTCAGAAATAATTTTCGAATCGCTTCCGGGTCTTTACGCAGTTCGGCCAAGTGGTGTAAATGATCCACAGAATTCTCACCGTCCACCATGGCGCTGGCCGCTTCACCGGCTAAGGTTTCCAGCGTTTCCTCATTCACAGCGCTAAAGTCGATTTCCGCCAGTTCGCTGTTGTTGGGCAGGCTTTCAGTGTTCACGGTATTGTCTTTCACGGTTTCTCTCCTAGTTTCAAATTCGTCCACTTGGCATAAGCTGTTTTCTTCATGAAGCCAGATTGAAGTGTTCCCGATACATCAGCAGCTTATTCAGTTTATAAGTTCAACATGACACTTATATACCATATGCAAACGACCCTTTTGCTGATCTAAAACAAGGAAAGTCGGGCCTGAATTTCGAGGCTCCGGCAGCACTGTTTTTACGCATTTTGTTGAAGCTGAGCCATTCCCTCTTTCCAAGAGATGAGCGGACGATACCCCAGCTCCCGACGCGCTTTGCTGTCGTCCAGAGTGCAGTGTCGAGACATCACCATAACGGCGTATTTATTCAATGGGGGTTCACTGGAAAGGTTCAGCAAGCGCCAGGTGCTTTCGCATATTGCCCCCAATGCTTCCGCGAACCACAGCGGCAGGTTTTTGTCGCCCAGCCGCAAGTCCTTACTGGCCGCAAGCCCTTCAATCATCTCACGCAAACTGTGATCGCCGTCATCGAGCACAAAGTACGCTTCACCGCCTTCGCCCTGGGTCAAGGCGAGCTCAATGGCATGAACCAAGTTATCAATATGAGTGGAAGATGTCATGGCTTTGCCGTGATTGATCCATACCCAGGCATTTCGCTCACACATTTGCTCAATTGCCGGCAACAACGTTTGATCCCCAGGGCCCCAGATAAAGCGGGGGCGAAGAACCAAGCAGCTCATCTCTGCGCTATTAGCCGCCTTCACACGCTGCTCAGCCTGTGCCTTACTGGCGCAATAGGGATAAGGGGACTCAGGGGCAAGGGGATAGTTTTCATCAGCGTTAAAAAGGTCCTGACCATACACAAGCCCCGCTTCTGTTCCAATATGGATAAAGCGTTTCACACCGGCTTGTCGGGCGGCCTGTAGCATATTCTCAGTGCCTAACACATTTGCATTGAACCAAGCGTCTTTCGGCCCCCAGGCTTCGACATAGGCGGCGCTGTGAATGACCGTGTCGCAATCGCCAATGTGTTCTGCACGGATTGAATTCAAATCACAACGTTGGGCTTGCCCTCCCAAAGATTCGATCAATTCATCACTCTCGGAGCGACGAGACATGGCCACCACCTCATGGCCACGATTCACTAACATAGCAAGAGCGGCCTTGCCGACAAAGCCTGAGGCTCCAGTAAGAAATATTTTCATGTGCGATTCCGTTGTCGTTATTGTTGTTATTGTTATTGCGGCTCGACAGTCTGCCATGCCGAGCACGAGCCACTGTAATAAGAATGGCTCAATTAGCTACCGTCGCCTGACCATTTTTTACAGAACCTCAATATGATTCACCAGCAACTGCAAACTTCGACGACCGCGAAACTCATTAACATCCAATTTGTACGATAGACGCAAACGCTCCGCGCGATAGTTCGGCCATTGATCAGTATCGATATTAAACGCAATAGCATCGATGAGCTGTTGGCCACCGCTTTCCAAGCTCACAGTAAACTTGAGGTGACGGTCGCCCACAATGCGTTGATTAACCAGAAAGAACGCCCCATCAAAACTCGGCTCCGGGAAGTTCTGCCCCCAGGGCCCGGCCGCCTGCAGCATTTCAGCAATCGGCATACTGAGCTCTTCATTAGCCAGAGCGCCGTCACTGATGATTTTTGCTTGCAGATCATCGGCCGTTAACCGTTCCCTGACAACCTCGTCGAAAGCCTTCTGGAAATCATCGAAACGATCTTTGGCCAAACTCATTCCTGCCGCCATTGCATGACCACCAAATTTGTTCAGCAAGCCGGGATTACGCGCGGCAACGGTATCCAATGCATCACGAATATGGAGACCTGCAATGGAGCGCGCTGACCCCTTGATGGTACCGACATCGCTGTCTTCATCGGCAAAAATAATGACAGGACGGTGGTATTTGTCTTTGATACGGGAGGCCAAAATACCGATCACCCCCTGATGCCAATCGGCCTGGTAGAGACTTAAGCCCCATGGCATCTGTTGCTCATCCAGATGAATCTGGGACAGCGTACTAAGTGCCTGTTGTTGCATGGATTGCTCGATGCTTTTTCGATCACGATTTAAGTCGTCCAACTGGGTAGCCAACTCAGCAGCGTGAGCGTCATGAGGTGCCATCAGACAATCAATCCCAAGACTCATATCATCCAGTCGTCCGGCCGCATTTAAACGCGGCCCAAGAACAAAGCCGAGATCGACTGAGCTGATTTTGTCACAGGGGCGCCCTGCGACATTAAGCAGAGCTTGAATGCCTGGGCGCGATTGCCCCGCACGAATTCGAGCCAAGCCCTGCTGGACCAATATTCGATTAGGGTGATCCAAAGTCACCACATCAGCCACCGTGCCAAGGGCAACGAGATCCAACAGCGTTCCCAGATTCGGCTCAGACAAGCCCTGATCGGCAAACCAGTTCACCTCGCGAAGGTGCTTACGCAATGCCAACATCACGTAGAAAATGACACCGACACCCGCGAGGTTTTTACTCGGGAAAGGACAGCCCGGTTGATTCGGGTTCACAATTGCAACGGCTTCTGGCAACTCATCACCGGGTAAGTGATGATCCGTCACCAGCACATCCATCCCCAGCGCTTTGGCGCGAGCGACCCCTTCCACGCTGGAAATCCCATTGTCCACGGTGACCAGCAGATCCGGCTTATCGGAAGCACTCGCCGCAACCTCAACGATTTCAGGCGTGAGACCATAGCCATACTCAAAACGATTAGGCACCAGAAAGTCGACATGGCATAAGCCCATGGCCCGCAAGGCTTGCATAGCCACCGTAGTACTGGTGGCGCCATCGGCGTCAAAGTCACCCACAATCAGCACTCGTTCCTGCTTTTCTATCGCCCGCCACAAACGCGCCACGGCTTGATCAATACCCTTGAGTTGTGCGGGCTGGGGCAATTTCGCCAGTTGTAATTCCAGCTCCTCCAGCTGCTCGACACCACGGCTGGCGTATATGCGCTTCAGCAGCTCAGGTAAATCGGACTGGAGCAATGCTTCACTTGGACTGGATTGACGCTGGGAAATGATGGTGCTCATTAAGTATTCGAACCTGATTGGTGGGTTAGCAAGGGCGCGTTATGGAAGATGCCAGTATAACCGCCTTGACCTCCAATCTCCGAGCCATTAAATTACCGAATCATCATTCAATTTTGAGAATACTATCATGTCCAAATCCATTCTGCGCCTGCCTGCTTCCAGTGCCGGCGGCGAAAGCGGTCCGATTGACCCGGCCAAGCTCATCAGTGGTCAGCCGATGCAGGAAACCCACAATATGTTTACCAATGCCGCCGAGAATTTCTTCTGCGGTGTCTGGCGCTCTGAAGAAGGCAAATGGAATATTGAATACAGCGAAGATGAGTTCTGTTACATGATCAGCGGGGAGGCGATTATTTGCAGTGAAGACGGTCAATGTGAAGCGGTCAAAGCCGGAGACGCTTTCGCCATTCCCGCCGGTTTTAAAGGCACCTGGGAAAGCATTGGCCACGCGCAAAAGTTTTACGCCATTTATGAGGCCGCGGAATAAACCGGTGATATATTGGGTGGCATACCCTGTGACATAAAAGTGCCACAAAAATGCAAAGATCGTTTGATCGCCCAAGGACGGGCATCGACAAAAACAGATGGGAACTTAATACAGTGAAGTACTGGAGAAAAATGGTGCGACGTTCGGTTATCCTATCCTAACCGGTAAACCAGTGTGATCAGCCTCCTGCCAATCTCCTTACTGCAAATCGACTTCAACACATCCTTGCTTACGATTTGACCCAAACGCCGCCAGTTTCCATACAAACTTGTCAACTTAAAAAACCAAAAACATTAACTGATTTCAATTCTCAAGTTGTAAACCCAGTATAAATATCTCAACAAAAATATACAGAGCAAAAAAGCAAAATCACTAGAACTAGTTAGCCTTTTTAAATTTATCTAAATTGACCAATTTAAAAAACGATTCCTTTTTAAAATTTCCAAATGCTCTTACCCGTTAAGCTTAGTGGAAAATAAAATATTATCGAGCCAGCCTACAAAAATATTTAACCCCTTTCGTTGACAGCGTCACAGAAAAATTGCCAAAACCGTCACTTTTACCTTCAACAAAGCAAGCGACTCATCACCCAGCTTATGCACCATTGAACCATTCGGGTATTCAGACTTTCGAGATTTAAACGACAAAAATCCCTGCGAACAAACATAAAAAAACCGCCGATAAATCGGCGGTTTTTTTGATCTGCATCAATACAAACAAATAAAACAATAACGGTTTTACCAGATAGAAACACGCTCTTCAGGTGGCAGATACATACCGTCACCCGGTTTCACATCAAAGGCTTCATAGAATGCGTCAATGTTTGGCATGACACCGTTCACACGGTACAGCGCAGGCGAGTGCGGATCGGTTTTCAGCTGCTTGCTGAGATACTCTTCGCGCGCCTTACTGCGCCAAGCTTGAGCCCAACCAAGAAACACACGTTGCTCACCTGTAAAACCATCAATCTGCGGAGAAGACTTGCCATCTAAGGACGCTTTATAGGCTTTGTAGGCAATGCTCAAACCACCAAGATCACCAATATTTTCACCGATGGTCAGCTCACCGTTCACATGCTCGCCGGGTAACGGTTCAAATTTATTGTATTGGTCGATGAGCTTTTTAGTGCGTTCTTTAAACTTGGCCAGATCATCGTCTGTCCACCAATTGCGTAAGTAACCATCACCGTCGTAACGCGAACCCTGATCGTCGAAGCCGTGGCCAATTTCATGACCGATAACCGCACCGATTGCACCATAGTTTACGGCGTCATCGGCTTCTAAATTAAAGAACGGTGGTTGCAAAATTGCCGCGGGGAACACGATCTCATTCAGAATTGGGTTGAAATAGGCATTCACGGTTTGCGGGCTCATTCCCCAACGCTCACGATCCACCGGTTTGCCCAACTGATCGATCATGTAGTCGTGTTCGAACTGTCGGGCACGCTGCAGATTGCCAACCAAATCGTCCGCTTTCAAACTCAGAGCACTGTAATCACGCCATGTGTCTGGGTAACCAATTTTTGTGCGGAATTTGCTCAGCTTGTCTTTCGCGGCGACCTTGGTTTCATCACCCATCCATTCCAGATTATCAATGGAAACGCCGTAGGCATTGATCAAGTTTTGAACTAGGGTTTTCATGCGAGCTTTTGCTTCAGGCGGAAAGTGACGTGCCACGTATTCCTGACCTAACAACTCACCCAGATTGTTGTTCAGTGCACTTACTGCACGCTTCCAACGCGCACTGGGCTCTTTAACGCCATACAAATGGGCGCTGCGGAACGCAAAACGAGCATCGAACAGAGCCTTATGCATTTCGGCTGCATAGCTGTCCATCAGATGCAATTTGAAATACAGCTTCCAGGTATCCAGATCCGTCTCTTTAACAATCTTAGGTAACGCTTGCAGATAGCTCGGTTGATAAACAATGTATTCTTTCTGACCGGCCACACCTGCGGATGCCAGGAAGTCCTGCCAGGCATCCGCACCAATGTCGCCCATCCAGCCATTGATTTCTTCATTACTCAGGCGGTTGTAAGTCTTTTCACTGTCGCGGTTCTCAACCTTGGTCCAGTGATGTTCAGCCATCGCTTTTTCGAGGGCGTAAACCTTTGCGGTATCACCTTTTACGCCACCCAGTTCCGCCAGGGTTTTCAGGTATTCCTGATATTTCGCCTGGGTCTTCTTGGCTTTTTCGGTATCGTCGAAGTAATAGTCGCGATCCGGTAGGCCCAAACCGTCCTGCACCAGATAAACGACATTGGTATTTGGGTCTTTCTTGTCAGCGTATACCCAGAAAGCCGCGGGTGAGGTATCACTCATGATGCCCGCACGCGCGAAGTACTTCACCACATCGCTCTTGTTCTGAATTTTGTCGATCGCGGCAAATTCGGCATGCAGGGGCTTCATTCCCAGCTCATCCGCCAGAGCCTCATTCATGTAACTGTTGTAAAGATTGCCGATTTGCTGGCCTGAGGCGGAATCCGCCTTCTTCGATACTTCTTCGATGATGGCACGAATCTGCTTTTTGCTGTTTTCGGCCAGGACATTAAAGGTGCCCCAACGGGACTTATCGTCTGGAATCTGGTGGCTATCCACCCAATGGCCATTGGTGTAGCGGAACATATCGTCCGCCGCTTTGACGTTCTTATCCATGCCACTGGTATCAATGCCAGATTTCACAGCCACTTGCTGGGCCTGTACCTCGGCATCGGCCTTGGCTGTTTTTTCACCGCTTCCCACTTGTGGGCCGCTACAGGCAGTGACCGCCAGCGCAATCGCGCAAGCCAGTAATTTACGTTTCATCTTATTCATTCCCCTTCAGTGTTTGGCCAATAGGTTTGGCAGCTTAATTGTTCTATGACGCGTGAATTGCAGCGTCTGTATTGCTATAGTGCGGCCTCTTCATTTAGACGATAGAAATTGCCAAATGCGTTCAACCATTATTCTGATTAGCGGCCTCTCCGGCTCAGGCAAGTCCACCTTGAGCGAGGCTCTCGCGGCGACCCTGAGTGATTCACTTGGGTCCGATTGTATAAATATCATCCACGAAGATAACTACTACCGGGATCAGAACGATAAACCCTTCGAGGAGCGCTGTGAACAGAATTACGATCACCCGAGCGCCTTTGAGCATGAGTTGCTCCTGACACAACTGCAGCAACTTCAGGCCGGTCAGAGTGTTGATATGCCAGTGTACGACTTTTGCCAGCATACCCGCAGCGATCAGGTAAAAACCCTGCAACCAAGCCCCATCATTATCGTTGAGGGAATTTTGTTGCTGTCCCAGGCCAAGCTGCGAGACTTTTCTGACCTGAATATCTATGTCGATGCGCCCATTGATATCTGTTTAATTAGACGTTTGGAACGGGATATCCACCAACGTGGGCGCGATATGGCCTCGGTTCTCAATCAATATCAAGCCACAGTCCGCCCCATGGCGGAAGCCTTTATTCTGCCCTCACGCCAGCACGCGGATGTGGTATTATCTGGCACGTCAAAGCCGGGACGCAGCCTGGCATTACTTCGTGACCACCTCGCTACCGTGGTTGGCACACAGGCATCGAGCTAACAAGGCTCACTCATAAGATCAAATAACAGCCAAGGAGCGTCCTTTGACTTCTTTGATACCTCTGGTAGGCATGCTATGCCTGCTGGCCGTTGCTTTTGCATTTTCGAAAAACCGCCGCTCTATCAGCTGGCGTACGGTAATCGCTGCCTTTCTCACCCAGATCGCCTTAGGCGCGTTGGTGCTTTACGTCCCTTTTGGTCAAACCATGTTGGCCAGCTTGTCTGAAACCGTTTCCAGTGTGTTGAACTACGCTCAGGATGGCATTAAGTTTTTGTTCGGCGATATTGGCCGCATGAAGATGGGCTTCATTTTTGCTTTCCACGTCTTGCCAGTGGTGATTTTCTTCTCTGCCCTGGTTGCGGTGCTGTATCACTGGGGGGTGATGATTTGGGTCATCCGCATTATCGGGGGTGGTCTGCGCAAGCTACTGGGCACCAGCCGTACAGAATCCATGGTGGCCGCGGCGAATATCTTTATCGGTCAGGCCGAAGCCCCACTAACGATCAAGCCCTACATCCCAACCTTGAGTCGCTCTCAGTTGTTTGCGGTCATGGTGGGCGGCACCGCCACCGTTGCCGGATCAGTGTTGGCCGGTTACGTAGGCCTCGGCGTCGAGCTGAAGTATCTTCTGGCGGCCAGTTTTATGGCCGCACCGGGTGCCCTGTTAATGGCCAAGATGCTGGAGCCGGAAACCGAAGAGCTGGATGCCGCGTCCGAAGAAGGCGAAATCTATAAAGAAAGCTACGTCAACGTCATTGATGCCGCCGCGAGCGGAACCTCGCAAGGCCTGATTCTGGCGGCGAATATCGGTGCTATGCTGATCGCCTTCATCGCTTTGATTGCAATGCTTAATGGTATTTTGGGTGCCGTCGGCGGCTGGATTGGTTTGGAGCAGCTGTCTCTGGAATGGATCCTCGGCCATGTGTTCCGAATTGTTGCCGTGCTAATGGGTGTGCCTTGGGAGGAATCCATTACCGCAGGCAGTTTGATTGGCCAAAAGCTGGTACTGAACGAGTTTATTGCCTACGCGAACTTCGCGGAGATTAAAGATCAGTTGAGCCCATACAGTCAGGCCGTGATCACGTTTGCACTCTGTGGTTTTGCAAACTTTTCTTCGATCGGTATTTTGTTGGGTGGCTTCGGTACGATTGCCCCGGAACGTCGCCAGGACGTTGCCAAGTTGGGCCTGAAAGCCGTTATCGGTGGCTTTATGGCGAACTTGATGAGCGCCTGTATTGCGGGCTTCTTTTTGTCTTTTACCTTAGCCGCCTAACTTTATTTGCAGCTGCTTACCTTCTGGTAAGGAGCTGCACCACTCTATTTGGCACCGCCCCTGACACTGACTTCAGCAAAGCATCGACCCTACTCGACTTCACACACGGCGTTCTGCCAACGAAACTCTCAAAGCAGAAACGCAGTTCTCGTTGCCATTAAATCTGACGTCCTGCACCTTCCCAATAAGGGTCTTTTAGACGCTTCTTAAAGATTTTACCGCTATCCTCTCTCGGCAGGGCATCGTGGATATCCAGCTTTCGAGGCATTTTAAAACGCGCCAGATGACCTTCCAGAGCATCTTGCAGTTCCTGCAGGTTCAGACTCTGATCGACTTGCAACTGAACAGCAGCAATGATTTTTTCCCCAAACTCTTCGTCAGGTGCCCCGAATACGGCACAATCGAGAACCTGGGGTAAACGCAATATTTCAGCCTCAATCTCGGAAGGAAAAATATTGGCGCCGCCGGAAATGATCATTTCCTTTTTTCGGTCGCTGATAAACAAAAAACCTTCGTCATCGAGGTAACCCACATCCCCTACCGTTGCAAAGCCACCCAGCTCCTGATCGCTTAAATCGCCTTCACTATTGGTATAGCCAAAGCCTGAGGCCAGCATGGAGTGAATATAGATAGTGCCGGTTTCTCCAGGCCCAAGCTCCTGCAACTCATCATTGAGGATTTTGATGGCCGTTCCTTCTCGGGCACGACCCACTGAACCGGGTTTTTCCTGAGCTTCAGTCGCACTGATCAGCGTCATAAACCCTAATTCACTGGCGCCATAGCTTTCATAGAAAATGGGTCCAAACCAATCGATCATGGCTTGCTTAACCTCCACGGGACATGGCGAGCCGGTAGACACTGAATAACGCAAACTGCTGACGTCATATCGGTCGCGCACTTCCTGAGGCAGTTTCAGCATTCGAATCATCATCGTCGGCACAATATAGGCGTGAGTGATTCCCTCTCGTTCGACGGCTTTTAGAAAACCTTCCGGATCAAACTGAGACTCAATATAGATATCCACACCCTCCGCTGACAAAGCCGATAAGCTCAGGGTATTCGGTGCGCTGTGATACATCGGCGCGGACATGAAAAATTTGTCTCCAGGCTGCAGGAACATAAACCCTTGAGCCAACATTTGGTACATCATGTAACGATCTGGCGCGTCAGGGTTACTGGGCCGCACAATGCCTTTCGGGCGGCCGGTGCTGCCTGAGGTGTAAGCGAACAGGCCGCGTACCTTCAGTGGCGCCGAAGCAATCTCGTCGATATCAGCAATCGCCGCACGTAAATCGGGATATTCTTCCTTTACAGCAACGGCTTCCAGCGGGTATTGGTCAGCAATGGATTCCGGGGTTGCTAATGAGAACACCGCAACGCTTTCCGCTTGATGTCGGAACACGGCATGGCCACTTAATGCCTGCAACAAATCCCCGTGCCCCAACAACACCTTTGCTTTGGAATCTTCCAAAATATGAGCGATTTCTGCCGCGGAGCCATGCCAGTTCAAGGCGACATACCGAGCCCCTACATATCGGCATGCTTCAATAACTTGCAAATACATGGGTTCATTGCGCATCAATATAGCGATGGCATCATCAGGCTCAACGCCCTTGGCTGCTAATACTGAAGCAATTCTTTTGACATTGCTTTGAAAGGCACCTTCTGACAATGCCTGGCCGGCAAAGACGATATGGGATGGCATAGTGAACTCTCTCTGCTGAATAATTCGAGACCGTATTTACCATCCTAGCCTCTCATTATTGCTTTTGGGTAACTAGGGTTAAAGGCGACATCCGAGACGTAGAAAATGAAACTGGGGAATCAATTTGACGCGAATCCGGATACGTGAGACCAGCTTAATTTACTGTGTGAAATTAAACCGGCCTCATGTGGCTCCAACTCCCCGCAGAGGACAGAGTTGTTGGGCCAATGCACCAAAAGACAAGACTCGACGAAGCGTACTAAGCCGCGTTCCCTCGCAAACCTTTCACTGTATCCTCCAGTCGCTCCGCACTCGCCTGTTCAGCCGCAACGGCGCCTCCAGCAACCACCTCAACCCTCGACCAGAAACGGCGCGGCCAGGACAACATAGCTTGACCATTTTTATGGCTGAAGAAACTGCCCCACAGTCCTTTCAATGCCATCGGCGCAACAGGCACAGGGTTACGCTCCAAAATACGTTCTATGCCGGTTTTGAATTCATTGACGGCACCGGTTTCTGTCAACTTACCTTCCGGGAAGATACACAATAAGTCGCCAGCCTCCAGACCTTCAGAAATTTCATCAAAGGCGCGCTCATAGGCTTCTTTATCGACATGCTGGGAAATAATTGGAATCGTGCGCCCGGTGCGGAAGATAAAATTCAATACAGGCAGATCGTAAATCGGTTTAAACATGATAAAGCGAATCGGGCGACGCACCGCCCCAGCCAGTAACAAGGCATCCATATAGCTCACATGGTTACACACGATTATGGCCGCGCCCTTCTCCGGAATATTGTCCAGATCTTTATGTTTAACGCGATACATAGTGTGGCTGAGAATCCAAACCAGAAATCGCATCGTAAACTCAGGTACTTGATAGAAGATAAACAGAGCGATACCGATGTTCATCAAAGCAATGGTCAGTAAGAAATACGGAATGCTCAAATCCAGCACCGCCAGAAAGACAACGCCCATCAACGCCGAGCCCACCATGAATAAAGCATTCATTATGTTATTCACGGAGATCATCTGAGCTCGGGTTTTCTCTTCTGAGCGAATCTGAATCACGGCATACAGTGGTACAATATAAAAACCACCAAACACACCGATCATCATCAAGTCCAGAATGACTGGGAAGCTGCCCAGCGCCATCAGAAATTGCAGGAAATCACCATTATCCAAGGGGGTGAACCCCATAGCAGCAAAATAGCTGTGAATCCCAAATAAACTGATGCCTCCTGCGCCGAACGGCACCAAACCCATTTCAACCTTGTGGCCAGACATTCTTTCACACAGCAGCGAACCCAAGGCCACCCCCACAGTGAAAACACAGAGCAGGAACGTCACTACAGTAGGGTCACACCCCAATACATCTTTGGTGAATACCGGTAGCTGAGTCAGGTAGGCCGCCCCGATAAACCAAAACCAGGAAATGCCCAGAATCGACAGAAACACCACCGGATTCCCACGAGCCATTTTAATAACACGCAAAGTTTGACTCAGGGGGTTCCAGTTAAACTGCAACTCCGGGTTTGATGCGGGTACCTTGGGAATAAACAGGCTACTTAAAAAACCGATTCCCGCCACAACCACAACGGCCATGGAAACCCACAAGGTCGCCTGCTCGCTGTTTGCCAATATTCCCCCGAGCACCGTGCCCAATAAAATCGCACTGAAGGTGCCCATTTCAATTTGAGCATTGCCACCCACCAATTCGGTTTCGTGAAGCGCCTGGGGCAAAATGGCGTACTTCACCGGGCCGAACATGGCCGATTGAAAACCTAACATAAACAAGACGCTCATCATGGCCGGCACACTGTTTTGCCACATGGCCCAAGCGGCGAAGCCCATGATCACCACTTCGAATGCTTTGATCCAGCGAATTAAGGTCGCCTTGTTGAATTTATCCGCCAATTGACCGGCCGATGAAGAAAACAGGAAGAAAGGCAGAATGAATAAACCGGCTGCTAAATTACTGAGTACGGCCATTTGCTCGCTGTTCTGTCCAATGCTAAACACTAAAAGAACAATCAGGGCATTCTTAAACACATTGTCGTTAAAGGCCCCAAAAAACTGGGTAAGAAATAGGGGCAAAAACCGTTTTTGCCCTAAAAGTTGAAACTGACTGCTGTGGCTCGACATGCTAGCTCCTTGTTTCATGGTTTCGCTGAGGTGGCCTCAGGCAGTGGGAAATTGTTTGTCGGTACCCGGACGGCGCAAACGCTGAAAACTCTGCACTTCCCAGGGTCTGATGGCCAACATCAAACTGCTGCCAAAGCGTTCATCCAATGGCAAATTTTTATCTTCTTCAGCAAGCTGATTAAACTCACGTGCCAGGCTTTCTATTTTACGCTGCATAATCGCATTGGCGCTGGGTGACAACATGGCATTTTGAAACAACATCAACTCACCTGCCCCATCAAAGTCTGCTGCAAAATAATCGGACTGAATCTGTTGACGAAAATACTGTTGAATCGGGCCATTTGGCAACCAGCGAAATCCCCGATCCACCAATAATTTAATACGATTATTCGGCAACAATTCAATCAAGCGTAAACGATCAAGTTTAGCCAACAGCTGAACGCATTCGGCGCCGCTCAACTGATAGGTGCCAACAATTTCGTGGAACTGCCAACGATTCAATGCACATACGGCCACGAGCAATAATTTGGGCTGATCCACCAACTGCTGTTCCTGCTCTTGGCTAAGCTGGCTGATCGCCTGCTGCCCCTGAGCCTTATTGGCCAGTTCAGCAACGGTCATTCCCAACAGTTCGCACAAACTGTCCAGGCGATGCAAGGAAAGGTTGGCTGAAGAGAACAGGCGCTTCACGCTGGCTTCGCTGAGATCCAGGGTCTTTGCGACATGGGCATAGGTTTTCCCCTGGGCTTTTAATTCACGCTTCAGGCTATCAACAATGGCTTGAGTCTGGGACATAGCTACCTCGATTCATTCAATGTGATGAACAACTGGGTGCTAAGATTGGAGAAAGGTTGCAGGTTGTGCAACCTTTAAAGATAAAAGTGGCAAATTCCAGCCTCAATGGTATCAAATTAAGATACCCAGGGACTGAAACCTCCACCTTCAGCAAGTTCTAGCGTTTGCCCGGGCGAGGCTTAGCCGGCCTGGAGCCTGGCTTGGAACCTGGTTTAGCCCCGGGCTTATGACGATTCTGGGTACCCGACGCGTGTCGAGAAGCGGGCTTCGAACCACCGGCCCCCGATGATTTGCGCTGTCCTGTGGGGCGCTTGTCCCACTGTCCACCACGAGCCTTCTGGTATTGCCCCCGACGTTGCTGGGAACGGGCACCATCCCGAGTCGGAATGAGATGTTCCGGGCCATTGCCAATGACGTCTTCACGTCCCATCTCTTTGGCCGCTTCACGCAGCAGATCCCAGTTCTTGGCATCATGGTAACGCAGCAGGGCTTTTTGCAAACGACGCTGCTTATAGTCTTTTGGCACGTAGAGCTTGCGCCCTTTGTAACTGAGTTTTTTCAGCGGATCACGTTCGGCGTAATACATCGCCGTGGCCAATGCCATAGGCGATGGGTAGAAGGTCTGCACCTGATCCACACGGAATTTATTGCGTTTTAACCACAGAGACAAATTCAACATATCTTCATCTTCACAACCGGGGTGAGCGGCAATGAAATAAGGAATCAAATACTGCTTTTTCCCCGCTTCTTTCGAGAACTTGTCGAACATTCTCTTGAACGCATCATAGGTTCCAATGCCCGGCTTCATCATCTGATTAAGCGGCCCGTCTTCGGTATGTTCCGGTGCAATTTTCAGGTAGCCCCCCACATGGTGGGTAACCAACTCTTTCACATACTCTGGATCTTCCACGGCCAAGTCATAACGCAAACCGGAGGCAATCGCCACTTTCTTAATGCCCGGAATAGCGCGAGCTTTGCGATACAACTCGGTGGTTTGCTTGTGTGAGGTTTTCAGGTTTTTACAGATGCCCGGAAACACACAGGACAAACGACGACAGCTCGCCTGAATCTCGTCACTCTTGCAGTTCAGATGGTACATATTGGCCGTTGGGCCACCGAGATCTGAAATCTGTCCGGTAAAGCCCGGTACCTTGTCGCGAATATCTTCCAATTCACGAATGACCGATTCCTGGGAGCGACTTTGAATAACACGGCCTTCGTGCTCGGTGATGGAACAGAAGCTGCAACCGCCAAAGCAGCCACGCATGATGTTCACCGAGGTTTTAATCATTTCGTACGCGGGAATATTGGCGTCGCCATACACAGGGTGTGGGCGGCGCTGGAAAAACAACCCAAAAACCGCATCCATTTCTTCAGTGCTAAGCGGAATCGGTGGAGGATTGACCCACAATTCCTGCTTGCCATGACGCTGCACCAAAACCCGAGCATTATGTGGATTGGCTTCCTGGTGTAACACGCGTGAAGCGTGGGCATAGAGCGCTGAATCGGATTTTACTTTTTCAAATGACGGCAGGCGGATGTAAGAAGGTTTATCGCTCTCACGTGCTTCGGCTTGCAAAGGCATCGGAATGATTCGAATCGGCTCAGCTTTATCAGCAGATGCCGTTGAGGCAGCTTCGCCGTTTTTTCTCACCGCACATTCGCCTGGCTCTTCATAGTCGTACGGACTCTTGCCGTAAGCTTCTGCCAGACTCTCAATATTTTTGGGCCAATCGATGCGCGTTGAATCGATTTCCAACCACCCTTCAGGCAATTGTTTTTGTATGACCGCCGTACCCCGGACATCGTCTAACTGAGATACCGGTTCGCCGGCCGACAAGCGATGAGCCACCTCAGCAAGGGCACGCTCAGCGTTACCGTATAGCAAAATGTCACCAGCCGCGTCGAACAGTACAGAACGGCGAACTTCATCACTCCAGTAGTCGTACTGGGCGATACGGCGCAAACTGGCTTCAATTCCACCCAATACCAAAGGCACATCGCTGTATGCTTCTTTGCATCGTTGGCTGTAGACGATGACCGCACGATCCGGACGCTTGTCCGGCTCCGCATCAGGTGTATAGGCGTCATCATTGCGAACTTTCAGATCCGCCGTATAACGGTTGATCATGGAATCCATATTCCCACCGGTAATGCCGAAAAACAGATTCGGTTTACCGAGGGCCTTAAAAGGCTCCGCTGAAGTCCAATCCGGTTGGGAAATGATGCCAACCCGAAAACCCTGGGATTCCAGGAAACGACCAATAACGGCCATACCAAAACTGGGGTGATCGACATAGGCGTCGCCGGTCACAATGATGATGTCGCAGCTGTCCCAGCCCAATTCATCCATCTCGGCGCGAGACATAGGTAAATAAGGCGCGGTGCCATAGCACTCGGCCCAGTATTTGGGATAAGAGAAAAGTCCAGGAGCCGCAATAGGGCCTGGCGAATTGCTGGAAATAGGTACAGTCATTGTGAGGGTATATCAGGCTAGTTGAGGCCTATTGTCCCAAAAAACGGGGCGCTGGCAAAGCCTAAAGTGATGCCTGGCGATCAGGCCTAGGCGAAGCAATCGGAAGACGGGGCCTCTTCGCCATCGGGAGAATCATCCACCAGAACGGACTGCATATTGCTGTGTGCACTCAGCTGCAATAATTGCCCGGCTTGTTTGTGTAACACATCCGGAGACATAGGACGGGCATAGAAAAAACCCTGGGCCTGGGAGCAGCCGGATTCAAGCAACAGATTAAATTGCTCGCGCTCCTCGACACCTTCGGCCACCACATCAAGTTGTAGCTGGCTGGCCATGGCGACAATGGCACTGCAAAGCGCTGCATCGGCGGGGTTATGAGCCACCTCATGAACAAAGCTGCGATCAATTTTGACACCGTCAACCGAAAAGCGTCTCAGATAACCCAAGGAAGAATAACCCGTGCCGAAATCGTCAATCCACACCTTCACTCCCAGACGGCGAATGGCCGTAAGATCCCGGCCAATTTTATCTTCCTGGCTGGCAATGGTGGTCTCGGTCACCTCCATTTGCAGCAGTGCCGGATCAAGCTGGTAACGATGCAAACTGTCCCGCAAATCCCCCACCACATCGCGCAACTGGAATTCAGCCGCAGAAATATTTAATGCCACGGACAGATTGCCCAAATCACTGCCTTGCCACTCACTGAGTTGCCGACACACTTCATGGGTCACCCACCGTCCAATCTGGGCAATCAACGCTGTTTGCTCGGCAACGTCCAGAAAATAGTCCGGTCCAATTAAACCACGCTGAGGATGCTGCCAACGTAACAGCGCCTCACTGCCAACCATCTGGCGACGACGCACATCGAACTTGGGCTGATAAAACAAGCGCAGCTCTTTATTGTCGAAGGCGTGTTGCAATTCCACCTCAACATTCAATCGCTTGATAGCCGACAGGCTCATAAACTCTGCAAAGAACTGGAAATTATTCGGTCCTGCCGCCTTGGCCTGGTACATCGCCATTTCGGCATTTTTTAATAACAGTTCGGGTGTTTTACCGTCTTCCGGGCAGAGGCAAATACCGATGCTCGCGCCCAGATGCAAGACGTGTTCGCCATTGTGCAACGGCTCCAGCATCGCGGCTTGAATACGTTGGGCCAACAGGATCGCATCGTGCCCGCCATCAATTTTCGGCAATAGAATACCGAACTCATCGCCACTGAACCGCGCCAGATAGGCCAGTTCATCTTCAGCACAATCGCGATGAAAGCTGGTAATTACCTGTCGCAAACGTCCAGCGATTTCCAAGAGAATTTCATCGCCAATTTCATGTCCGAGGGAATCGTTGACGCGCTTGAATTGATCGAGATCGATAATCAACAGAGCGAATGGCTGGCCGCTGACCTGATTATGTTTTAGCTGCTCCGCCAGCCATTTGAAAAACTGATGCCGGTTCGCCAAGCCCGTCAAACTGTCGCGGTAACTCAAGCGAATTAATCGACGTTGTTGCTCATGCAGGTGCTCGCCGATTTTTTGCAGGGCCGAAGCCATATCACTCAACGGGTCGCGATTGTTGAGTTTTAGAGTTGAAAAATAGTCCCCCTTGGCCAAGGTTTGAGCGTAGCGGCGCAAGGTATTCAATGAGGCGTGCTCACCGCGGGATAATACCCAGGAAAAATAAGCCACCGCGGCCAGACACATGGCAAACATAATCAGCAGCACCCACCAGGTCAAACTGAGTTCCGGCGGACTCTTAATATCCACGCCATTCCCAGGTAGATGACTCAAATCCAATTCGATCGCCAGATTGAACAAGCCCTGCCCCAGCTTATCGACATTCTGCAACAATAAACGGTGCTCGGCGTCTTTCGCAAACTGCTGGCCATTGTCCAGAGTCAGCAAGGTGGAATATTGCCCTTGCAGTAAATTATCGAGCTCCTTCCCGGCGTCTGTTTGCGGCAGCAAAATCGATTGTTTCTGGTCGATTAAAAAAACCCCTCGCACCACGTCAAGTTGATTTAATTGGGACAACACGCGCTGATATTGAAGCGTGATGGGAGCAGAGGTTTTATTCGATAAAAAAGGGTGCCGAGGTGAAGATTGCAGTGACAGTGCGGCCATTTGCGCCAGCTGCTTAACCTGCTTGATGGCAGACTGTCGCTCCTGCTGTTGCAGAGCATCGACCGTAGCCTGCTGATGATCTTGACTGTGTGTTTTAAAGGCATTGTGACTGAGCAGGGTCAACAAAAGAGCCAGGCAAATAATAACACTGCCTAGGGTAAGCGATAGTACTGCAGTTGATCGCTTTTGCGAAAGCTCAGCCAAGAGAACTCCAATAAACTGCTATCCCACCATTATAAAATGGCTGCTTTTTCATCGCTGCAGGTGGGCTATTAACTATTTTGTTTTTTGCACAATTCACGCCTTGTGCAACGCTAACTCTACGTCTAGCGAGCCGTAGAGTACCACAATTAGTTGTATTGACTAGGACATTTTTCCGAGTAATTCCCGGTAAATTTCCGTTTTTTCCAACTGAAATCTCCAACGTAAACCCATCACCCCGACATGACGCATAAATTTCAATCGACGAACCCACTCCCCCCACAGCTTTCCCTACCGCCCTCAGCATAGCCAAATGCCACGAGGCAAAGTATCCTTACCACTTTCTCAGGGATACAAACAACGCCGTATGACAGACACACCTCGCTATTATGCCGCCATTGATCTGGGCTCCAACAGTTTTCATATGATCATCGCCCAAGAGCAGGATGGCAGTTTGACGGTGATTGATCGTGTGAAAGAGATGGTTCAAATCGCACGAGGTATCAGCAGCGATGGCGATCTTGCGGAAGATGCAAAAGCACGGGCCTTGGATTGCCTGGCCTGTTTTCGCGAACGTTTGGCCGAATTCCCCGCATCCAGTGTCCGTGCTGTGGGCACCAAAGCTCTTCGCAGTGCAGACAACAGTGAGTTCTTAAAAATCGCTCAGGATGCACTCGGACACCCCATCGAAACCATTTCTGGTTATGAAGAAGCCCGCTTGGTGTATCAGGGAGTCAGCCACTCTATCCCCCAACAACAAGGCCAAACTCTGGTGGTGGACATCGGTGGCGGCAGTACAGAGTTTATTGTCGGACACCTGCAAACGCCGTTACTTCTCGAAAGCTTGAGCCTCGGTTGCGTCACTTTCAGCCAACGCTATTTTTCCGACGGTTGCTCGGCAAAGGCCATGAATAATGCCTACCTGGCCGCCTGTGCAGAACTGGAAGTAATCAGCCGTAACTACCGTCAATGCGGCTGGGATATTTGCTTCGGTGCCTCTGGTACCGTAAAAGCGGTAGCCAACTATATTAGTGACGGAAACAATGCCTACATAGACCGGGAGCGCTTGAGCGCTTTGTATTTGGATGTGAGCGTCAACGGCATTAATGCCAGCGGTGAACTCGCCAAATTGCGCCGAGAGGTGTTGCCCGCTGGCGTTGCAATTTTGAAAGCCATTTTCGACCAGTTGCACATCGACAGCATGCACGTCTCGGATGCCGCCCTGAAAGAAGGGTTAATCTACGATATTGTCGGGCGGATGAGCGAGCGGGATATTCGCGATCAGACAATCGCTAAAATGACCAAACAATACCGAGTCGATCTCGCCCAGGCTGAACGCATCAGTGCCTTTTCTCAAGCTCTCCTCAAAGAACTGCCCCTCGAAGAGGAATACCATAAACTCATTCGCCCTGCACAACTGCTGCACTGGGCAGCCATGGTTCACGAAATTGGTTTAACCATTGCTCATAACGATTACCACCTGCACGGTCACTATCTGATTCGCCACAGCGATATGGCCGGTTTCAGCCGCCTGGAGCAACACTGGATTGCCCAACTGCTGCGCCTGCAACGCAAAAAGCTCCCGCTGACCTTGGCCGACAATCTGCCGAATAATCTAAGCGCCTGCCTGCTGTGTCTGCGCCTGGCCATACTGCTGCATCGTAAACGTCAGGATCTGTCTTTGGGCGTTCATCTGAAAAGAAACGGTGACACCATTACATTGTGGGTTGAAAACCTGGACGAGCACCCCCTTACGAGTAAAAACCTGAAGCAGGAACAAGAGCAACTGGCCGCATTGGGATTGAATCTGGAACTGAGTTCAGACAAACCCGACTAGATGCTCGAACGTCTTCAAAAATCTCAAATACCGCGAAGTTAGGGCCCACTGACGCTTATTATCACCAAAGGATAAGCTGCCTCCTATGTGACACAGTGCACACTTCAATCTTGTATAGTCATGCCCGACATGCCAAGATGCGCTCCTGTTTAAATAATCACCACACCCATCAGAGCGACATACGGATAATTAGCGTAATGATCAGGGACCTTTGGCCATTAATGGTTGCCATCATTATCGCGCTGCTGGCTACTTTGCAACCTTACGCCAAGGTTCGTTCCTCTGAATCCTTTCCCATTACCGCACCGTTTCAGGAACTCGATCTCAGCGAATGGGATTTTCAAGCCATTAAACTGGATCAGCATTGGCGCTGGTATCCGAATCAATTGCTGGAACCCGGCGTAACTCATGAGCGCTCGTCCCAAGAAACTGTCAGCCTGCCCCACTATTTTGCCGGCCAGCAACAGCTTCGTGGCACGCGTCAAAATCTGGGCAGTTATCGCCTGCGCTTGAAGCTTCCTGAAGAGAGCTTTCGACAAAACCTGAGTCTTAGCCTGCGCTATGTCTGTAATAGTGCCAAGGTGTACTTTTATCCTCTCGGACAGGAAAACCAGCAATTCGACCCGATTCTGGAAGTGGGTAAGGTATCATCTGATCCCCAGAATTACCGCGCTGAACTTGGGCAGTTCCACACGCACCTCAATATCAAACCCGGCCCGAGTCACTACGAATTAATGATTCAAAGTGCCGGTTTCAGCAGCCCCACTCCCGGACTCTGCCAACCCCCTATTCTGGGCCACAGCAAATCACTGCAAGGAATCGAGCAACTGCAGCTTCTCTGTCAGGGATTCATTGTCGCCATCATTTTTAGCTTTGGCCTTTACGCCATTGGCACCTCGGTATCGGGCAGTCGTAACCGTTCCTACCTTTGGATAGGCAGTGCCGCAGTATTGATCGCCTTGAGTAAAGCCGCGCTGGATAATTTTTTTATCAATATAGACAACAGCAACAGTGATACCGGCTACCGACTCGCCTTCAGTTTGCTGCACAGTACTATCATGATCGGTGGCGCCTTAGCGGTGGGGTTCGTGCACAACAGTTTCCGCCAACACTTTTTCACGCACCGCTTTGTAAAAAGCAATCTCGTCATTGCCATTGTTCTCAGCCTGCCCTTCTTTTTACTGCCGGCCGAATACAGCCGCGAGTGGATTATCGCTCTGGTATTTTTCTCTGGGCTGCAGTATCTATTGGTGCTGTATCTTCTGTATAAAGTCCTGAGTAACCGTCTGATGTACGCG
This sequence comes from Pseudoteredinibacter isoporae, assembly GCF_040372805.1. Lineage (GTDB taxonomy): Bacteria > Pseudomonadota > Gammaproteobacteria > Pseudomonadales > Cellvibrionaceae > Pseudoteredinibacter > Pseudoteredinibacter isoporae_A. The sequence continues at coordinate 43,776 of NZ_BAABWJ010000002.1, read as the reverse complement.
CGCCGTATCGCCCTGTATGTCGCTCCGTTGTTGATTTCCGTGCATATTGAACTGGCAGAGTATCTGGGTTGGGTTGCCAACAATCAGTTTTTTCTCGCCTCTCTGGTCTTCTTGGTGATTGCCCAGGGGCTTACCCAGAGCCAGAAACTCGCCCGCGCCAGTAAGGTGGCCTCTCGATTGTCCCAGGGACTGAGTGATGAAGTTCAAAAACGCGTCTCTGATCTGCACCTGAAAAATCAAGAACTGTTGCTCACCCAGCAAGAATTGACCCGAGCAAATCGGGAGCTGCGAGACCTCTCGGTCACTGACGGTTTAACCTCGGTCTTTAATCGGATGTACTTTGACCGGCAGTTTATTTCTGAATGGCAGCGCTCGCGACGAGATCAAAAGAATCTCTGCCTGATGTTGATCGACGTCGATCACTTCAAGTTGATCAATGATCAACACGGTCATTCTGCAGGCGATGAAATTTTACGCCGCATTGCCAATTCCCTGCTGACGCATTTTAAACGGGGGAGCGATATCGTTTGCCGCTACGGCGGCGAAGAATTCATTATTATTTTGAGTGACAGCAGCAGCCAACAGGCTTCCCGTCTTGCCGAGCAATTACGGCAGAATGTCGAGGATGATGACCTGTGGTATCAGGATACTGAACTGTCGATCACCATCAGCATCGGGGTCTGCGGCCTGACACCCGGGCCTGACCATCAACCCCTCGATCTCCTCAATGCCGCCGACCAGGCGCTGTATCAAGCCAAGCGTGAAGGGCGAAATTGCGTACGCACCGCCAAACCACCCGCCCCCAATAAACATCGCCAAAACGAGCCAGAACCAAGTTAGTAAGACACCGAGCCAGAGGGCGCGAAGGTTCTACCCCTAGTTTTTAGCGAACCGATCGGGCAGAATTTAGACCTGATCCCGCTTGAACTTAGGAACATCACCCTCCATGGCAAAACTCATTATTTTAGTGGCCCTGATTTTTTTGGCCTGGTATCTGCGCAATCGTTTTATCAGTACCCCCAAGCCTGAGCGTAAGCGTCTGGTCACAGGCTGGTTGCTGTGGGCAACGGTTGCTGCCGTTGTGGCGATGGCTCTAACCGGAAGGCTGCACTGGATCGGCGGCCTGCTGGCACTGAGTGTGCCGTTTCTCCGCCAGTTCGGCTTGTGGTTCATGCAACGAAAACTCAATCAGATGGATCAATCCCAACCAAACCAGCCCCAAACCGATACTCAGATCGATCGACAGCAGGCCCTGCAAATCCTGAATCTTTCCGGCGAGCCGAATCGCGACGACATCGTCCAGGCCCATCGCAAATTGATGCAGAAGAACCACCCGGATCAAGGCGGCAGTGATTATTTAGCCGCCATGCTAAATCAGGCTAAAGACCTCTTGCTGGAAGAGCTGGACGATGCCAACTGAGGACGCTTGGTGGGTGTACATCATCGAGTGCGAGGACGGTAGCTTGTATACCGGCATTAGCAATCATTTACTGCGTCGCTGGCAACAACACTCGAGTGGAAAAGGCGCAAAGTACTTTCGCACACGCCGGCCGTTGAAAATAGTTTGGATGGAATACCCGCACGACAAACGCAGCGCGGCTCAGCGGGAATACGCGATCAAGCAGCTTAAACGCCCCGAAAAGCTCGCCTTGATTCAAGGGCTCGCCGCCTGATGGCTTTAACCCCGATTGACGTTCTTGCTGACCGCTTCCACATTTTCGCGCTCGCCCTCAAAACCTTCATCAATGTTGAGCATGGCACTCAAACTGCTGGAGCGAAACTCGCGAATATACAATACGATAATGACGACCGTGACCGAGAACGCCATTAAACGCGCATCGATAAACCAGGCCATGCTGGCCAGCGCAAAATAGTAAGACCGCAAACCGTAGTTAAAGCTGTGACCGGCCTGGTCCAGAACTTTCGCCGTGTATTTCGCATAGCGCCGGATTGCAGCGGGGTTTTCACTGTCGTCATCCAGTTGGGGAGCAGCCCCCAATAACACCGACACGAATCCAAACTGACGCAGGGACCAGGTAAAGGTGAAGAAGGCATAGATAAAAATGCTGATCAGAATCAGAAACTTCAATTCAAGCTCTTGAGTACTCACCGATGAGGCAAACGGCAACAATTCAAGGGTTAGCTGCACTTTATCGGCGGCGGCCAAGGCCGTTACCAAACCCGCGAGAACCAACAACGTTGTCGAAGCGAAAAAACTCACATTGCGTTCAATATTGGCCAATAGAGCTGCATCTGCCACACGTTGTTCTCGACTGAGCAGGCGCTCCATCCAATCGACCCGATAGCGATGCAACACGGAAGCCAAGCAGTCTGTGGTCTTGGCTTTTCTCTTGGCAAAACGGGTGTAGGCAAACCAGCCTCCCAGTAACCACATCAATGCCAGTACATCATGGAGTTTGATAAATGCGAGGATTTCCATAGAGAACCGTAAACTCATTACCTTGCCAGAACACTGGAACGTCTTTGCTCCAGCCTGAGCTATGTTAGCATACTGCCTTCACATAAAGCGCTACCACTGAGAATTCCCCCCGATGACTGAAGCCCATCACACACGCATCCGCTGCTCGCAATGCCAGCGCCCGCAGCGTAGCTGTTTGTGCGATCTGATCACGCCAGTTAACAATGTAGTGCACGTTCATTTGTTGCAACACCCGAAAGAAAGCCAACACCCAAAAGGTAGCGCTATTCTGTTACAACTGAGTTTACAGAGAATGTCGACGTGGGTCGGGGAAGACTTCCCTTTGCTGGAACAAACACTCAGTAACCACGGTTATCAAGATATCTTGCTCTACCCAAGCGATGATGTATCCGAGCCGCACAATGTTCCCTCGACTGAAACCTCAAGAGAGTTCACATCGTCCGATGACAATACTGACATGCAGCCTATCCGCCTCTGGGTACTGGATGGTACTTGGCGTAAAACCTACAAAATGCTTCAGTTGAACCCGGCTTTATTGCAGCTACCCCGTTTTACAGCACGTGCTCATGAAATTGGTCAATACCGCATTCGTAAAGCCCCTAAAGAGGGCCAGCTTTCTACCTTGGAAGCCTGTTGCCACGCCCTCGCTGAGCTTGAACAATCAGCAGAAAAATACCGGGCCCTTTTGACAGCTTTTGAGGAATTCAACCAACGTTGGATGCACTTTGCTCAGAAACCTACGGCCTGACTTGTCAGACGCGATTATCGCAGCTCCAATGCCATCTTGAGTCGAATTTGCACATCAACCGCTTTACGGTCGGCGCGAACCAGTTCAAAACGCCAGTCATCAACCGCCCCTGCCGTATGATTAAAGAACGCACGGTGACAGGAATCACATCCTGAATATCTTCCACAGTCCCCAGTCTTGTGACCGTCAATGACACCGTAGAAACTCCGGTGTGCCTGGCCATCAAACGCTGGGCAGGACAGATCGGAGATTTACTCGAAAAAACCCAAGACATTCACCCTTCATATCACTCAACTTACCGCATTAAAGTTCGCCGTCTATCTTTACTGGATAAAACGAGGTGGTAGGATTCCAAGTTGCTTTTTTACCTGTGGAATGTCTCCACTTGAAACGGCTGGATATAACGAACGATAACTCGAATACATTAGGAATTGACTATGCGATTGACTTCAGCACTCTTGATTACCGCTACAGCCTTCAGCGCCAGCGTATTGGCCGACAGTTTCGATGCCACAAAAGCTAAAATCCAGTCTGCTATGCAGGCCGAAATTCGCACCGAAAAAGAAACCGCGCGCGACCGCAATCGTATGCCCGTCGAAACGCTGGAATTCTTCGGTTTACGTGATGATATGAAAGTGGTTGAGTTTATTCCCGGTGGTGGTTGGTACACCAAGCTGTTGGTTCCCGTCATGGCCGAAAACGGTGAGTATCACGCTGCACTTGGCACCAGCCGCATCAGCAAATCTCTGAGCGGAAAAGCCGGCTTTGAAAAAATGAACATTGCCAAAAACGACGCCAAATTCAGTCGTGAAGAAGGTGCCCGATTTTCTGATTTGAACTTTACCGACATCGGTGTAAAAGGAGCTGATATCGTTTTTACCTTCCGTAACTACCACAACCTGACCGAGGGTGGACGGACGGCCATGAACAAAGCCGCCTGGCAAGCCCTGAAACCTGGCGGTGTCTACGCCGTGGTCGATCACACTGCGCGTCACATGGAGCCTGGCACCAACAGCAACCGCCGTCGCTTTGACCCAGTTAAAGCCATTAAGGAGATTCAGGCCCAAGGATTTGTTTTCGAAGATTACAGCGAGCTGCATTATCGCGAGGACGATGAACTGCGCTATGAAGTTGGTGTGAAGTCAGTGACCGGCAATTCAGACCGCTGGACATTAAAGTTCCGCAAGCCTAAGTAACCCCTCTAAACCTGAGGCTGCCTTAGGCAGCCCCAGGCCAATGCTTGTTCACAGGCAAGACCAATTTACGATTCTGGAGTTAGCCAGATAGGCGAGGAATACGCTCTTTCCTGGATCAGTGCTGGCTCATTATTGGCTTTTGATCGCCTCATAGCGAGAGCATCAAACTGCGAATGCCTCATGGTGGGTGCTTCAAGAACGCGCACATAGTAAAAAGCTTTCTCTTTGGAATTAAAATTCGGATCCTTCCATTTCACAAAAAACTCGTCACTTTTCCGCCTGGGAGTGACTGGCAACAAAAGAGATGGCCGCACAGAGCGCCGTGGTGAAGATACCTGGTTTCATCGAATCAACCTTATCCAATAGATAGGTCAAAACAATAAACTAGTTATAACTAACTTTTCAAGAAATCTGCAAAAAAACCATGTACCCCAAATGAGCCATCGAAGGGCATTCAATGGCCTGGAATGCCAAAGCCCTCTATTGGGAGGGCCTGATCTACGGTTAATTCAAAGATGAGTGACGGCGTTACAAACCCAATGCGGCTTCCAGCTTTTCCGCTTCCGAGCCACGCTGATAAACCGTTTTGCCGTTCAATATTGTGCGTTCGACCTTGGCGGTGTGAATCTTCTGAGGTGCCAAGGTGAATACGTTATCACGCATCACAATCAAATCCGCTTTCTTACCCACCTCAATAGAACCCAATTCATGGTCACGATTGATTTGGTAAGCGGCGTCGATGGTGTAGCCTCGCAACATCGCGTCCAAACTGAAAGCCGATTCCGCTCGCGGTTGCGCTGCGTTCGGACTCGCGCCAGGCAGTGCACGCGTCATGCCCGATTCGATCTGACTCATGGCGACCAATCCCGGTAATCCGCCGCTCACGGGAAAGTCACTGCCGAACGTAATTTTACCGCCACTGCGGTAAATATCCGCAAAACTGTACAAACGATCGGCACGCTCTTTGCCCAAAACACGGCTTGAGTGGCCTCTCTCCATGCCAAACCACAATGGCGTGGTCTGCGCCACAACATCCAGCTTGGCAAAACGAGCATGATCTTCTGGGCGCACCAACTCGGTATGAGCGGTGGAAAAGCGGTTTTGACGTTCCGGGTTCTGTTTACGTGCCACCGCAAACGCGTCCAGAGCTTCCTTAATGGCTCGATCACCAATGGAATGAATGTGAATATTGAATCCTGCCTTATCCACCGCCGAAACCAGAGTCGACAGCGCTTTACCTTCCAAAATTAAACCGCCGACGTTTTTCGAATCATTCAGATACGGGGTCATTTGGGCCGCCGTTTCCGCTTCTGTTGTGCCGTCGTTATGGATCTTTAGCGTGGTCGGCCAGATCAATTCGCTCTGATACTGTTTACGAAGAGACTGTAAATCCTTAACCGTATTTTTGGCCTTGTCCGGATCGAGCAAACTCAGGGAAGTCATCATGCGGGTATTCAACTCCCCGGACTTCTCCAATGACGTCAATACTTGATGGCCCACCTCCGTCAAACTGAGCATACCGGCATCAAATACCGTGGTGTAACCCAACATCGGAAACATCGGCATTAGCTGTTGCAGTTGCGTACGAACATTGTCAGACGCATAAATACCCATAGCTTCGACCAAGGGCTCTACCGCTTGAGTTTCCAAAGCGTAGCCGGTCGGCTCGCCATTTTTGTCGCGTCGATAAAAGTGCACCCCAGGGACAGGATCAGGTGTATTGCGGTTCACACCCGCCAACGCCAATGCTTTTGAATTCGCCCAGGCGCTGTGGCCGCCATCGTCCAGAAAAACAATGGGTCGTTCGCTGTCCAGCTCGTCCAGTATCTCTTTTCGAGGCCCGGCCTTGCCGAAGCTATCGGCATAAAAACCAAAACCGAAAATCACATCATCATTGGGATGCTCTTTCAGATAGGCCTGTACCTGCGCGACATAAGATTCGACCGTGCTCTCTTCAACATCGAACACCAAGCCTGAAGCCAACACCGAACCGAAGACCGGATGAGCGTGCGTTTCAATCAAACCAGGAAGCATAAGCTTGCCTGCGAGATCGACATGCTCAGCGCCTTCTCTTACATAGGATTCTGCACCAGCCGCATCCCCTACGTAGACAATCTTGTCTTCATCGACAACGACTGACTCTGCCCAGGGCTGGGCCGGATTCATGGTATAAATTTGGCCATTGCTGTACACCACCGCGGAAAAAACCTGTGCGCTAAAAAATCCGGCCGCTAGGCCGGCAAGAGCTTTCCAACGCACACTATCCGATGAGCACACAACCGACTTCAATACATTGCGAAACATGCTGTTTATCTCCACCCATTTACCATTCATAGCTCAATTCCAACGTCCAGCTGCGCGGACGCCCTTGAACACGATTGAAGCTGCCTAGATCATCCGCACTGCGGTTCAAACTGTACGCTTCGTTAGTGACATTATCGAGCAATAGAGCCACCTTCCAATCAGCCGCTGTTGGCAACAATTCAAAACGCATACCGAGAAGCTGATAAGATTCAATTCCAAACAAGGCGCGATCAAGATTGGTGCCATAGGCATCGTCCGCATTGATATCATCCCGCCAGCTGTAATTGAGTGAGCTGTTCAATTGATAATGCTCATTTAAATCCGTTTGATGTTCAAGCTGGAAGCCGAAACTGTATTCGGGTGCAAAAGCTCGACGCAACCCCTGCAAGGGCACCTGCACCCCGTCAGGATCTAAACCGATTGTTGCGGATTCAGAAATTTTTGCGCTCAGATAATTCGCCTGCAAAGACAACTGCAGATTATCGATAAATTCCGGCAGGTAGGTCAGCTCAATTTCTACGCCCTTATGCTCAGCGTCGCCAAGATTCCCCAACTTGGTGAGCACGCCATCGATCTGCTGGTTGAATTCCTGAGTAAAACCCTGCACATCCTGATAGTCGTAATAGTACACGGCACCGTTAAAACGCAAACGACGGTCCAACAAGTCGGTTTTCCAGCCCAGCTCATAAGACCAAATCAATTCTTCATCATAGGCGGCAAGCTCGGCAGCACTGAAAGCAAAACCGCCGAAGAAGCCGCCCGATTTAAATCCACGCGTGGCTTTTGCGTACATCAACACTTCATCATTGGGTGTCCAATCCAAACCAATGTGGCCTGAAAAGTGGCTGTCCAAATCGGCTTTTTGATTGACACCATCAAGCCAAAAAAACGGCTGCAGTTGGCCATCGCCATTGAGATCAACGCCATTGCCCTCGGATTCAAAAAAGCGATAGTTGATCAGATCTTTATCTTCTTTGGTATAACGCAAGGAGCCGTGAATTTTCCAGGCCTCATGGAACTCCCATTCCAGCTGGCCATAGGCGGCAGCAGAGGTGGTTTCCTGCGTGAAAGAGCGGAAACCTAAACTGGGGAAATCAACCAGTTGAGACAGATCCGAATCTCGATGAGCCAAGACTTCTTCATCACTGTAGCTGGCCCCCAAAAGCCAGTACACGCTATCGGACAACTCGCCCTGCCAGCGAAACTCCTGCGACCAGGCGCTGAGTTCACTACGACTGCGCTCGTGGAACAAGGTTAAATGCGACGCATCAAAATCGTAATTTTGCTTGAAGTTGTAATCCATCGCGGTAGTGATGGACGTAAACTGAATATTGTCGCCTTCCCACTGCCACCGCATGTTCGCGCTACGCCAGTCATTGTCGAGTTCATTAATGGGATTCGAGCTTGTACGGCGCCCCTGATCATCTTGATCAGTCGCCAGTGGTCCGGTACCTGTGCCGAACACAAAGTTGGACAAAATATTCGCCAAAGTGAAACAGCTTTCATTTGCGGCACCACCGGCGGCCACCGCTGGGCAACGGCCCGAACCATCTGCAAGAAAACTTGCCTGACCCTGTGCCAGATACGTTTCTGAGTTATCCCGTCCGTAATCGATTTTCAACAACACATCTGTTTTTTCATTAAGCTGCCAAGCGAGCTGAGCGCGCAGAGCCGTAAAACCCTGATCACCAAACTCATCATCGCCTTCGGTTGCCAGGCTGTCTTGCCATCCGCCACCTTGACTGCTGACAGCAGCCAAACGAACGGCGGCATTGTCACCGATATCAAACCCAGTTGCGGCTTCCAGGCGGCTTTTGTTCCAGCGTCCCAAGCTGCCACGCACATAACCGTTACTCTCTTCTCCCACTTTGGCGCGTCGGGAATTCACACGCACGGCACCACCGCTGGTATTGCGGCCATACAAACCACCCTGGGGACCTTTCAGCACTTCCACCTGTTCAATATCGAACAGGCCGATGCCACCCAACACATTCGAGAACATATAGGCTTCATCATAAAAAATGGCGGCGGTGGGCGTATTGTTCGGATTGAAATCTGCCAAGCCTACTCCACGAATCACCCAAGTTGGCTGACCGGAACCACGATCATCAAAAATCTCGGCGCCTGCCACATTGGCAGCAAGTTCCTGCAGGCCGGTATTGCCGAGTTTAGAAATTTGTTCGGCGCTGAAAGCGCTGACTGAGATGGGGATATCCTGGCTGCTCTGATCACGTTTTTGGGCTGTGACGACAACCTCCTCCAGTGTTTGAGCTTTCACGGCCATTGGCAGGCAGGCCACTGCAAAAGCCGCTATACCGATTGCTTGGCGATTCATAATCCACTCCGATTAATTATTATATGAATGTTTATTCACATTCATCATGCAACAGGAGTAATATAGACGTCAATAAATGTGAATGTTTATTCACATAACCCTTTTGGGGTAGCCTGATACCAGACAACTGGTAAGCCAAGGGCGGTTTGCTGATATACTTTGACGCTAAGCCTTTGATTGCCCTAAAGAACCTTTAGAGTAAAACCCGACTGAGCTCAGACAAAGCCCCTATGAATAACAGCCTTAAAAAGCAGCCCAGCCAAAAACGCTCGCAGGAACGAGTGAACACGATTTTGCGCAGCTGCAATAAACTACTGAAAGAGGAAGGCTTGCAGGGGCTAACAATGCCTAAATTAGCTAAAGCCGCTGAGGTGTCGGTGGGTTCCCTATACCAGTACTTTGAAAACAAGCAGGCCGTATTGCAGGCCTTGTATGAGGACTACCTCAAAGCACTTCGCCATCTGATTACCGAATTTCTGCAGAATATTGATCAACATCCGGACTGGAAAGATGGCTTTCGTTATCTCTTGGGAAATCTGCTCAAAGCTGAACAAGAAGGCGGTCCCATGGCTGAAATCAATCAAGCGCTGCAACTTTATCCGGAGTTGGAAGCGCTGGATGACCGACACAGTGAGGAAGTCAGTGAATTACTGATTCAAGCTTTGAAACACTACCAGTTTCCAGGCACCCGAAATCAGCTCAAGCAACTGGTGTATTTTTCCTACTCTATCAATATTGGCACATGGTCTTATCGTGCGCGGTACAACACCCCCAAACAGTTAAAGCAGTGTAATCACTGGGAGCTGTGTGCCAACATTGCGGTGATGGAAGACTATCTATCGAGCATCAAGGGCTGAAAAAGCCTTAGCTTGCTTCCACATAGTTCTTAAACAGCTTCATGACGTCTCCGCTTTTGCGTAAACCCAGTATACGCATCGTACACATGACTCCCCCCATCAGCCCGCCACCGACACCTGCCGTCATCACATCGGCGCCTGTCATATAGAGGTTTTGAATATCGGTTTGTGGGTGCATGCAAGACTGTTCAAAACGGTCCACCCAATGATCAACACCGTAAATTTCACCGGCCGTATTGTGTTGATAAAACTGTGTCGACAGTGGCGTGCCCAGTTCGTAGTAATCCAGTGCGTCGCGCAGCTGAGGTTTGCGTTCAAAGAGCTTTTCCAACAGCTCCTGAGAAAGTTTTTCTTTGCGCGCCTCGTAATCATCGCCACGTTTTCGCCAATAGGTATCTTCCCAGGGTTGGTAGTCTTCGAAGTTAGCAATGGTCACAATTTCAACGGTGCTTTTACCTGGAAAACGTTCTGACCATGTCGGATCTTTTGTGCTTGGAAACGACATATACAATAGAGGAAAATCACTGTGCGTTCCCTCGCGAAACGCATCTACATTGGCTTCGTGGTCACCATTGGGGTATATCCAAAGATTGGTTGTGTCCAGCCCCAGCTCTTTGCTTTCTCCTTTAAACCCTGCGTACAAACAGTATGACGCACTGGAATGGTTCAGCACCTCATTCCCCAAGGTGGCAGCCACATTGTGTTGCACCCGACTTGCTTCGGGATACAGTTTGCCCAGGGTTTTATGAATACCGATATTACTGATCACCACATCCGCATGGATTTCATCGCCTTTCGCCATTTTAACGCCGTAGGCTTTATTGTCTTTCACCAGAACCTCAGCAACTTCGGCGTAGGTAAACACCTCACCGCCGCTTTGCTGAATGGTGGGAATAATAGAACGTGCCATCTCACTGGCGCCCCCCACCGGATAGGCTCCACCCGCCAGATAATGCTTGGCGATCAATGCGTGCATTAGGAAGGCGGCGTCCCGCGGCGGTTGACCATAATCACCCCATTGCCCGGTTAGCACACTGATCAGTTCCTGATTCTGAGTAATGCCTTCGAGAACCTCACGAGTCGATTGGAAAAATTCCTTCCGTACCAGAAATGGGCGCAATCGGCGGTATATCGACGACATCCACTTTGGCATCGCCTGACCTGCGAAAAATTTGGGGGTTTGGCTGGACATCTCGCGAATCAGCGCAACGTAACGTTCGATGCTGTCACGTTCATCGGGGAACTGCTCGCTCAGCGAGGCAATAAAGTTTTCCCGCCCTGCAACAAAGTCGAATTCTTTACCACCAATGATAATGCGATCGTATACCGGGTCCATCGCCTGCCACTTCAGGCGCCCCTGGCTTAATACATCAAACATACGCTTCATCGTCGATGGCTTGTGCACCTCACCGATATAGTGAACCCCCACATCCCACTCATAACCTTCGCGCTCATAAGCGTGGGTATAGCCACCGGCGGTGTAGTGTTGCTCCAGCACACAGACTTTTTTGCCCAATAGAGACAGCAAAGCGGCCGTCGTTAAGCCCCCAATTCCAGAGCCCACAACGATGGCATCGTAGTGCTCCGCCAAGTGTTTCTTACGATAGCGGATCCCGGTGCGAACTTTCACTTTCTCAGACATGTGACAAGCCTCCTATCAGTCTTATTATCAGCGGGCCATGCCAGCTCACCGCCATAACAGTGAGCCAAGCAACGCTATGCAATTTTTTGCATATGACTTCGGGCCAGTATACGCCTCAAGATCCAATATGCAAACTTTTGCATAGTGACTGTCCAAGGTATACTCCCCTTTCGTTCAGCAATGCCAAATGCCCATGTCCCTGAAACACGCTATTCTTACCCTGCTGGAAACCGAGGAAAGCTCGGGCTACGACCTTCTCAAGCAGTTCCAGTCTCGCCTGGGCTATTTCTGGAACGCCAGCCACCAGCAGATTTACGCCCAATTGAAAACCATGCACGCCGATGGGTTGATTGATTTTCACATCGAAGCTCAGGACAATAAGCCCGATAAGAAAATTTATACTCTGACAAACGCTGGTCGTGACGCCTTATCGGATTGGGTCAGGCATCCCTTGAAATTAGGCAAAGTTAACGACGCATTACTCGTCAAACTTTACGCCGGCCATCTAGCAGATCAATCCCAACTGTTGGAAGAGATGAAAGACTACCGTGATAATCATCAGCGCATGCTCAATACCTTTCGCGCGATCGAAGATGAATACCGAAGCAGCACCAAGAAAGAACAGGAAAACCTGGCCCTGCCCTATTTGACCTTGCGAAGAGGCATTATTGGGGAACAGGCCTGTTTGGATTGGGCTGACGAGGTGATTCGTTTTTTAAAAGGCGCACGAAGCCGTTAATGTTGTCCGTTGAAAAACTTATCATGACGATATCCCCCAATGCGCCGACCGACATTATTCCCTACAATACCTCTTTGGGAAAAATGTATCAGTTTGCCCAGAATTTATTTATTCAGTTTTACTGAGCCATACCATCAATATGAAACGATTCATCCGTCCGCTGTTGTATACCCTTGTTATTGTGATCGGCCTGTTGTCTCTGGGCGTCTATAAATATAGCCCCTATCTGCTGATGGAACTGCACGCCAGCCGTCACACTCCGCCTCCCATTGACCCTAAAATGAGCGAGGAAGACTACTGGACCATCAAGGATCTGGGTAACTCCGTTTACGCCATTGGCGAACTGTCCTGGTATCAGAAGAACTGGCACTACCTCATTGTGGGTGAAGAAAAAGCCGTACTGTTTGACAGTGGCACTGGACGTTATCCAATTCGAAATACCGTCGAGAAGCTGACCGACAAACCGATCATCGCCATTCCCTCCCACCTTCATTATGATCATGTAGGCAACCTCAGTGAGTTTGAAGACGTTCGTATTATCGACCTTCTCTCCGTTCGGAAGTTGGCCGACGAAAACACACTCCACCTGAGCCGTTATGCGCATCTGGGGTTTATTGATCGGTTGGACATTGAACCGATAAAAATTCACAAATGGGTGATGGATTTGGGGAAAATTGATATTGGGGGGCGAGAGTTAAGCATCACTTCAATTCCCGGACACACCGATGACTCGATCGCACTTTACGATCCGCTGGGCAATTATCTGTTTACAGGCGACACCATTTACAAGGGTGCCATTATGACCATGTTGCCAGGCTCCAGTCGTTCCGACTATGTCAGAAGCATGAAAAAGCTCATTAATCTGTACGGCGCCCGACGTCCCACGCTGCTCGGTGGTCATTCACGTGAAGCCGATGGTGATCAGGTGCCCAGTATGGATTGGGGGCTGGTGAATCTGTTGAATTCCAAAATCAAACGCGCTGAAAGCGACAAAACCCTGTACCAGGGCACGCTGCCGCGAGTCCTGTCCATCAGCGATGAAGTGGAATTTTATACCGGCTTTGAATGGAGCAATAAGTAATTTAGCCAAGCCACTGAGCGAACAACAGAAAAAACAACAAAAAGATTCGGAAGTAGCCCGCCCCCGTGCTGCCGACATTAAGTATTGTGATGCTTATGCCAGCGCGCTGGCGGCATGCCTGTCCAACGACGGAACGCACGATAAAAAGTACTGGCTTCCGCGAAGCCCAGAGACTGGGCAATGTCCGCCAGGGGTTGCCGGGATTCTCTCACGGCATCCAGCGCCAATGACTTTCGCGCGTCATCCAGTAAGCCTTTAAAGGTGCAGCCCTCGGCATCAAGGCGTCGGGCAAGCGTCCGCTCACTCATACCCAGCGCCCGTGCAGCATCGCTTCTCCGAGGCAGCGTTTCACCAACCCTCGACTTAATCCATTCGGCCAGATCCGGTAAGGAAATTGATTCCTGTTCCAATTCAATCAAACGGTCAGAGCTGTATTGCTCATGGAGCTGCGCCAAAACTGGATCAGCCTGGGGCAAAGGCTTGTCTAAAACCTCATTGCTGACCAGCAAGCCACTGAAAGCCTGTTCAAATTCAATCGGGCAGGAAAATACCTGTCGGTAGGTCGCCAAAGCACCGAGTTGAGACTGGCTGAACTGAACTCGCGTTGGCTGCACACGCGAGCCAAGCAACCAGCTATTCAATCCCACAACCGTCGCCAATACTGCCTCAATCTGATGGGGGCTGAAGGCCAGGCGTCCCTGGCAAGGGTGATAAACGATCCAGGTGTCCTGCTCCCCTGGTAACATCTGGAAGCGGCCGCCATCGGAAATCAATCGCTGATATTTCTGCACCAGGGTAAAGGATTCTCGCAGGGTCGCCGCACTCTGGAGCGCAATGCCCAACACATCAATATTGACAGGGCGGGCCTCTGAACCGGTTTTTAAACCAAAACCCGGATCGTGGGTACAACGTTCAGCGGCGTGCCAAAGCCGAGTAATAAAATCGATAGGCCAGCGCTCCCAATTCAGGGCTTCCAGAGGCAACTCAGCATCCGCGAGCAACACTTCCGGCTCGACGCCCAGTTTCCGGGCGGTCTGCACAACGTTGTTTACCCAAGCGATGGATGCACTGGCTTCTAAAGTCAATTTTATGGCCTTCAAGGTCAATCGATGTTTGATTATAGCGGTATACAGTCTGTGAAAACACAATAATATGGAAACACACCATGCCACATACGATTCGCTCAGAGGTACTGATTGCAGGCGGCGGCCTCGCGGGTATTGTTACTGCACTGGAAGCGCTTCGGGCCGGAAAGCGCGTCACCATCATTGACCGCGATACCCCCGACCGCTTTGGTGGTTTGGCGTTCTGGGCTTTCGGGGGCATGGCATTGGTCGATACTGCCCTGCAGCGCCGAATGAACATTCCCGACTCTCCCGAGCTTGCCCTGCAAGACTGGCTGAGCTTTGGCGAGCTCGATCCCAAGGATGAGTGGCCCATGCGCTGGGCACAGTATTATGTCGAGCACTCAGCCTCGGAAGTTTACGATTGGCTAATTGCCGAAGGGCTTAAATTTATGCCCTCGGTAAACTGGGTGGAGCGCGGTCGGCTGGGCGAAGGGAACAGCGTGCCGCGCTACCATATTGTTTGGGGAACGTCTCGTGAACTGGTACGCCATCTGTCCGGCGCTATGGAAAGTGCGTCAGGCCAACTGAACATCTACCACCAACATCGCGTTGTCGCTTTGGATCAGCAAGCCGGGAAAATCTGCGGCGCATTGGCTATTGATGAAAGCAACGGCCAAGAAGTACGTTTTGAATCCGACAATGTAGTGCTGGCCATGGGCGGCATCAATGGCAGTCATCAGGAATGCAAAGCCAACTGGCCCGCCCAACGTGGCATGCCCGATACCATGTTGAATGGAGCCCATCCATTTTCAGACGGTAAATTGCATCACTGGGCAGAGGATCACCTTGGCGCTCGCATCACCCATGCCGGCGAAATGTGGAACTACGCCGCCGGTTTCCCCCACCCTTTTCCGCATTTTCCTGGGCACGGTTTGTCGACGATTCCCTGCAAATCCGCCTTGTGGTTAAACCATCGTGGTGAACGCATTGGCCCGGAACCGTTGGTGACCGGTTTTGATACCCATTGGCTGTGCCAACAGGTGGCCGCCCAGGAAAAACCCTGGACCTGGCAGTTGATGAACCGGCGTATCGTACTGAAAGAATTTGCCGTATCCGGTGCCGAACACAATGCTCATATTCTGAATAAGCAGTTCCCTTTGTTTTTAAAGGATGTCCTGCTCGGCAACAAAGCACTCTTCAATCAAATGAAAAACGAAAGCCGACATTTTTTGGTGGATGACACCATGGAAGGTCTGGCGGAAAAAATGAATGCCCTGACCTGTTCTCACGATGTCGATGTGAATGTCCTGCAAGCAACGGCAGACGCCTTTGATGCAAACTTCGCCAACGGCGATAAACTCAACAACGACCCTCAAATTCGAATGATTCGACATGCACGACAATGGGGCCCGGACAAACTGCGCACCTGCAAACCCGCTCCGCTTCAAAAACCCAGTGCCGGCCCTTTTGTTGCCATACACACTCAGCTGACCACTCGAAAAAGTTTGGGCGGCTTACAAACCGATTTACAAAGTCGTGTTTTAGGCGCTGATGGTCAAGCGATTCCCGGTCTTTATTGCGTGGGTGAAGCCGCCGGCTTTGGCGGTGGAGGCAGCAATGGTAAGCGCTCGCTTGAAGGCACCTTTTTGCCCGGCTGCATTCTTACCGCCAAGGCAGCCGCACGATCCATTAATACCGGAAGCTGATCAACACAGCTATTCATTCAGAACAACACAATATAAAAATGTCAGCAGGAGAAACCCAATGCCCAATGGCGCCCAAGCTCTTATGAAAACTCTGGTAGACTCCGGTATCGAGGTTTGTTTCAGCAACCCGGGTACCAGTGAAATGCATTTTGTCGCGGCCTTGGACAATGAGCCCAAGATGCGTGCCGTTCTCGCATTGTTTGAAGGTGTTGCGACCGGTGCGGCAGACGGCTATGCCCGAATGGCCGGCAAACCCGCAGCGACACTTCTGCATCTGGGCTGCGGCCTGGGGAATGGCCTTGCCAATTTGCACAATGCTCGCAAAGGCAAATCCCCTATGCTGAATATTGTTGGCGATCATGCGACTTACCATGTGAAGTACGACGCACAACTGCAATCCGATATCGAGACTGTCGCCCGCAATATCTCGCCTAACTTTGTACGCACTTCACAACGTACCGAAGATCTTTGCCAGGATGCGGTCGAAGCAATTGCCGCCGCACGAGGTTTACCGGGCCAGGTATCGACCTTAATTTTGCCAGCTGATGTGTCGTGGGGCGAAGGTGCTCAAGCGTGTACGCTTCCACCACCAGCACCCGTCGCCGGAGCTACGAGCGAGCAGATCAATAACGCCAGTGCTGCCATCAACAGCGGCAAAAAAACCGCTATGCTCCTGGGCGGCCAGGCCTTGAGGGAAAACACCTTGCTCGCCGCCGCAAAGATTGCGGCCCATGCAGGCGTGACCTTGTTCGCCGAAACCTTTCCATCACGGATTGAACGAGGTGCGGGCCTACCTGCCGTAGAACGCATTGCGTATCTGGCGGAAATGGCAAGCCTGCAACTTTCCGAATTTGACCATTTAATTTTGGTCGACGCCAAAGCCCCCGTGTCTTTCTTTGCGTATCCTGGAAAACAGAGTTATCTGGTGCCCGACCACTGCACGGTTCATACACTCAGCAGTGAAGAACAAGATGCGGAAACCAGTTTAAACGCGCTGATCGAGTCACTGGGCGCCAGCAGCGCACAAGCTCCTTTACAAAACGCAAAAAGGCCTGGCCGCCCGAAAGGTAAACTCAGCGCTGATAAAGTCTGTCGCGCCGTGGGCGAACTCATGTCCGAGAACAGCATCATTGTCGATGAAGCCATTACCTCCGGTTTAATGCTCAATGCCATGACGGCCGGCGCACCGCGACATGACATGATCACACTCACAGGCGGTGCCATTGGCCAGGGATTGCCCAGCGCTATCGGTGCGGCCATTGCCTGCCCAGACCGTCCGGTTCTAGCCTTGATCGGTGATGGCACCGCCATGTACACCAACCAGGCTTTATGGACCATGGCACGAGAGCATCTGAACATCACCACCATTATTTTCAACAATGCGTCCTATTCCGTATTAAACGTTGAATTGGAACGTGTAGGTGCAGAAGAAGTTGGGGAAAAAGCAAAATCTCAACTTGATCTCAGTGGCCCGGTTACCAACTTTGCGTTATTGGCCCAGAGCATGGGAGTACATGGCAGCCGGGTGCACACGTCCGAAGAATTATTAAAAGCAATGGAATACGCGCTTAGCAAACCGGGA
Source organism: Pseudoteredinibacter isoporae (assembly GCF_040372805.1). GTDB lineage: Bacteria > Pseudomonadota > Gammaproteobacteria > Pseudomonadales > Cellvibrionaceae > Pseudoteredinibacter > Pseudoteredinibacter isoporae_A. The sequence goes on along the minus strand of NZ_BAABWJ010000002.1, from coordinate 26,079 downwards.
CCTCATCTGATTGAGGCCGTGGTACCAGAATCACTCAATGGCATTAAGCGTAAAATTCTGCCGTATCTTCTGAAATCCATGCCGAGCTTACCCGCGCCACTGAGCAAAGCCCTGAAAAACAAAATTGCCCCCTAATTTTTCTCGTCGCTGGATTCACACCGACATTTAACATATGAAAAACACCGTGTCGCCTGAAAACCTCAGGTGACGCGAATGTCATGTTGAAAGACCCTCTTTAACAACATCATGAAAAACCGAAACCCACCCAAAGAAAAACAGATAATCCTGATCAGATATGCCGACGTATTTTTCCTACGACAGTTAAAAAATATCCGCTTAAGCAAATGAAAACCGTAAATTCAAACCACTTAAGTAATGATACTTAGGCTTTTGTCCAGCCGAAGAAAGAATATGTCCTGAAATATCAACACACTTCTCAATCTATAATCTATCATGCATTAGTGGACACATAAACATCAGCACAAGCACTTTACACACGATCGAATTTTCCAAATTCTAATGTCTAAGCGTGATTGTTTAAAAGGCGTTTGTTGAACACCGCGTGTTTTCAACGCTTTTATTTTTAGCATTCAACACTCCGCCGATCCGATGTGGTGCGGCACGACAACTCTGTTAGAAAACAATTCATCGACTCAGGAAGAGTCACCAGCAATCCGGGCCAACGGCAATCCTTCAAAGGCACTACCGCCCAGCTTAATCCTGTCCGCAAGGGAATGTAGACACTGTATGACCGAGATCAGCGTCGATCTTATTACACAAAGATTCTGACGCCTCCCGAGCGAGCACAACAACAGGAAAACAAGATGAAGGTTTTTATTCACGGCAACCCGGAAACCGCTGTCATCTGGGAAAACTTAATTCAGATTCTTAATGGTCAGGGTGTTGATGACATCATGATACTGAGCCCACCGGGCTTTGGTTCAGAACTCCCCATCGGATTTCAGTCCACGCGCTTGGCGTATATCGATTGGATGATCAAAAAACTGGAGCCCTTTAAGGGCGATATCCACCTCCTAGGGCATGACTGGGGCGCCTTGCATGTTTATGGTCTGCTGGATCAACGCCCTGATTTCATAAAATCATGGGCCGCAGACTGTGCAGGTATGTTGCACCCAAACTACCACTGGCACGCTCAGGCACAGGCTTGGCAAACGGAAGGCCTCGGCGAAGAATTAATGTACGCGAATCTTCAGCTGTCTAACGAGGAACGTGCCGAAGTGCTGCAAGCCAGCGGCATGCCCGCATTGATTGCCAGTAAAATTGCCCCGTCCCTCAGCGATGACATGGGCGAAAGCATATTAAAACTGTATCGCTCCGCCGTTCAACCCACTATGCAACTGCTCGGAGAACGCCTTGTGCGCGCCGATTTGCCTCCGGGCTTGGTTTTTGTCCCGGAAAACGATCCCTTCGCCGGCACCATGGATATGTGTTATGAAATGGCAGAGAAATTAAGAATTCACTACTGCCTGGGACTGCCTGCCCAGGGGCATTGGTGGATGTGCAACGGTGGCGCCGAGAAAGCAGCAGAGGCCCTTCTCAAACACTGGCGAGATTAAAAACGCTTTAACCTTGCCTTTGGGCTCTATCGGGACGTGCGGATTACTGCCCCAATCCGCAAGGCAAGGCTTGAGTCCTCTTTTATCTCTTTGCTCTCTTAACTTTCTTAACTTTCTTAACTTTCTCAAATCTCGCTGTTCACTGCACGCCTGCTGTTCTCCTCACGTACTTTTTTCCGCGTATTTCCTTCGCCTTCCTCCCCGCCGTTAATGCCTTGTTAATGTTGAATTAAGAAGACATTAATTCCGCCTTGATAGCCTATTACAACACTGATTATTTACCTAGCATTCACCAGCGGACTCTTACCATGCCTTCGACTCTAAAACGGAATTTGATTTTGCAGGCCTGTAAGATGCTGTACGTCATTGGAGACAAAAACCGATCTCGCCTGAGCCGCATAACCAGTCGCCTTTTTAAAGCCCTGCTTAAAAGGCGGAGCCGGATCATTGATCGAAATCTGCGAGCCTGTTTCCCCACGCTGAATCAAGAACAACGACAGGCGCTGGCCGAAAAAAATACCGTAAATACCCTTTCCGGATATCTGGAAACGTTTACGTCCTGGGTCAGCCCCCTACATTACTACCGACGCCATAGCCGTATTGTGAATGCTTGTGTACTCGAGCGGGCACAGGAAAAACCCAAGGGTGTCATTTTGATGGGAGGACATTTCACCAGCCTGGATATCGCGGGCATCGTCGCTACCGCAAAGCAGGATATCTACATTAGCTATCAACCTCATAAGCATTCATTGATGGACGCCCTGATCAATCAAGGGCGCCTGCGATGGGCCAAGGGTATCGTCAGCACAAAAGATGTGCGCGCCATGATCAGAATTTTGAAAGAAGGCGGCATACTCTGGATTGCACCAGATCAGGACCTTGGCCTAAAAGGCAGCTTGTTCACAGATTTTTTCGGCATTAAGACCGCCAGCAGCACGTCGGTTTTTCGGCTGGCGCAAATCACTCAGGCTACGGTCATTCCTACTGATTTTTACGCCGGAGACAGCCCCCGCTCGGTGACACTGCGCTACCACACCCCTCTGCCATTAACGAACGAACGAGATTTCCTGGAGCGTTATCACCGCTTTCTCGAAACCTCGATTACCTACCAACCAGATCAGTATTTATGGGCACATCGTCGGTTCAAAACCCGCCCAGAAGGCGAGATGGATTTTTATCAAGGAGATTACGACCATGTCCCAAGCCAGGGAAATCAAGGACTACATCAGTTTGCAAATCGGTAAAGCCATCGAGTCAGAAACGCCCCTGTTGGAAAGTGGCCTTCTGGATTCCATTGCGATAGTCGAACTGCTGATATTCATCGAAGAACGGTATGACGTAAGACTATCAGCCGAAGATATTAACCATGTTGAGTTTGGCAATGTTCTCAGCATCTGCCGTCTTATCGCCCGGAAAACGCTTGAGCCCCAGAACGCCCTTGGATAATCATGTTTGATATCAATGCCCTGCCTAAAGGCGATCAGCCTGCAATCATATATGCAGATCAGCAACTCAGCTGGTCTGAGTTTCACGCCACTTACAACTCGATTCGAAACACGGTCGAAAAACAACTGAAAGACAAACACCGAGCGATCATTCTTCTCCACGATCAGCAAGCCGAGCAAACGCCGCATATGGCGATTTACATCCTGCTTGCACTCAGCTTGAACATTCCCTTCGTGCCCCTGGACAGAAACCTGCCCCAGGAACGCAGGCGATACATTGTCAGCATGATCGCCTGCGGCCTGCATGTGGACTGCATTGACGGAACGATCAAAGCTTTCGACCGAAAACCCGCGACACCGCCGCCTATTCCAAGTGAAACGGCGTATATTATTTTTACCTCGGGAACCACGGGTAAACCCAAAGGCGTCATGATCGACCGTCATTCCATTACGGAGTTTTGCCACTGGTTCAACCAAGATTTCCCCCCACTGGAAGCCCCGGTGTTCAGCCTGTCAGCCTCATACAGTTTTGATTTATCCCTGATGAGCATCTTTCCATTTCTTGCGCAAGGACATAGTCTCTGGATTAACAGCCAAAGCGACCGGCTTGCGAGTATAGAGCTTCCTATGTCCATCAGAGGGCGAAACATTCATTGGGTTTCGACGCCGTCCTATATCATATTGCAGTTACTGAACCGTGACTTTAACGGAGAGACCATGGATGAGCTGAAAGTGTTTAACTTCTGTGGCGAACCATTGGAACAAAACCTGGTCGCCACCCTTCAGCAACGTTTTCCCAGGGCGCGAATATTCAACAGCTATGGCCCGACGGAAGCCACCATTGCGGTATCGACTGTCGAAATTACCAACATAGAATCACAGTCTCATCGAGAACGCTTACCCATCGGCGAACACAAACCCCCTCTAAGCATTGCGGGCGATGCGTCTGAAGGCGAACTGATCATCAACAGTGCCCAAGTAATGTCCGGGTATATTGGCAACGAGCCGACACAGGAAGCGCCCGTGCAACGCCGCTATGCGAGTGGTGATGTGGTGACCTGCGCAGGCGACTACTTGTATTTGCTCGATCGTATCGACGCTCAAATCAAATACCGTGGTTACCGCATTGATCTGGCTGAAATTAACGGGCTTCTTTGCCATCATCCCCATGTGCAGTTTGCCAAAACCGTTGCCATCACCCGGCAGGGGAGTGTTGTGAGAATTGTAAGTTTCTGTGTGAGTGATCCGGCCTACAACTTTTCCGAGAACCGTTTGAAAACCCGGCTTTCAAAGTACTTACCTCATTACGCCGTTCCCAGCGAAATCAGAAGGGTCGACACTCTACCAATGACCCAACGGCACAAGTTGGACACCTCAGCTCTACTTCAACTTTCCCAAGAGCCAGCCCAATGAAAGACCAATCAAAAGACGCCTTCTTAGCCAAGAGCGTGTGGATACTTCTGAATAGCCCCAGGAGTTTCAGAATCATCTTTGGAAAACTCATGTCCGCGCTGATTTACAAGAAACGCGTCAAAACCATGAGCCAATCCATTCAACAGAGTTTTGTCCACGTTGAGCAAGACGAAGCACGATGTATCGCCAAACAAAGTGTCGAGTATCAGGCATCGGGTATTGTTCATTGCCTGGATATTCCTGATATGAAATACGAGCTGGTCAACAGCACACGTTACTTTGATTTGGCCGAACATTTACGCGAACGCCCCGCTATTTTTGTCTCGCTTCATATGGGGTTCGCTGATATGCCCACCTATATTTTGAACAAAATGGGTATCCCGACGGCCACCTTGATTGGCCGCGGCGAAAATACCCCGGCATTCAACGTCCTTGGCTGCAAGATCCTGGAGCGGCTTGATATTCCCTACATCAAACGGGGCAACAACACCATGGTGCAACTTCTGGAAGAAGTGTCCAATGGACAATCCCTGATCATCCACAGCGATTTACGAGAACGGGGTCAGCAAGTATCGTTTCTGAACCGGGATACCACTGTACCCACCACCGCAGCGGCGCTGGCTGTTTTCTCAGATGCCCCTCTCTATTTCTGTTACACCATTAAAGAGTCGGCGAACTCGACACGCTGTCAGTTCTATCTGTCGGAAATCGAACGTCCGACAGGCCAAGGGCTCAGCCGAAAAGACATCATTGCTACCTTAACCGAAACCATCACCCGCAAGATGCAATCAACAATCCATTTGCACCCGGAGCAATGGTTTTGGTCATATAACCGCTTCAAGTAACGTGATAATCGTATGCCCCCAATCACAAGCGGTATTGCTACGTCTTTGCCTGGAGGTTTAAATAACTCCAACGTACTCTTCTCAGCAAACCATCGGATGCTGGAGATCATTCAGGACTGCCCATGCTTATTCTTATTGTGGAAGACGACCGCGACCTCTCTGCCAATATTGCGGCTTATCTCGAAATGCACGAGATGGAATGCGACTTTGCCTACAACGGTGTCGCTGCCCTGCAACTGTGCGAAGAAAACTCTTACGACTTAATTATTCTCGACATCATGATGCCGAGAATGGATGGCTATACGGTTTGCCAGACGCTGCAGGACCGAGGCATTGATACTCCGATCCTCATTCTCACCGCCTGCGACGATGATCAGGAGCAACTGCGTGGTTTTTCGGCCGGTGCCGATGACTATGTGTCCAAACCCTGCTCCTTAGCTGTACTGAAAGCGCGCATCGATGCCATCAAAAAGCGGCAATTGCAATCCGGCCGCAAACTGTCCATCCATGACATGGTGATTGATGTCACAGCTCGCACGGTAGAACGTCAGGGCCAAGCTATCAAGTTATCGCCCACCGCCTTCAAATTGCTGACCTATCTGGCTCAACGCAGCCCTAAAGTGGTTTCCCGGGAAGAGCTGCACGACCACCTCTGGCCGGATAAAGAAGTGAAGGCCTCCAATCTTAACGTCCATGTCCACGCCATTCGTACCGCACTGGACAAACCTTTTGATTGCCCACTGCTGCACACAGAAATTGGAACGGGCCTGGCCATTAGGTAATGTTATGACACGCACTCCTCACACCCGTCAGGCTCAAAAGCTCTCCAATATCATCATCCGCCATATTATCGGCTTAGGCTTGGCCTCTTTTGCCGCGGTCTTCCTGTTTGCCCTGATCATTCTTAACACTTCCGTGGATGCTACCGTATCGACCCTCGCCCGTCTGGAGCATGACAGTGTTCTTCGCCAGCTGAAGTCTGGCGAAGAACACTCTTACGGTTCAAACCTGAAGGTCTATCGCGATTGGGCGGCATTGCCCAACGTGATTAAAAATGAGTACAGCAAATCGGAACTCAGTGCTCAACCTCAAGAAGTCCTGGTCACCGAGACCCATAGCAACGAACAAGGCCACCCGTTGATCTACAGTGTCCAATACAGTTTTGAAGCGAGCATTGGTGAGGTATATCTGGTCAGCACTTACTCAAAACAGGTCTACGATGATTTGGTCTACAGAATCACCAACGACTTAATCATCAACTCAACCCTCATCTCCATCGTCTTTCTACTGATTGTGTGGCTGCTGATATCCTGGATTTATTTCAGAACCACTAAACCCCTTCGGGAACTGAGCGATTGGGCTCAATCGCTGTCTTCGTCGACTGAAGACACGCGCCAACATCGATTTAATATCATCGAACTGAACGATATCGCCGAAAAACTCCTGTTGGGTTTGGCTTCCGAGAAAAAATATTATGACCGTGAAACCATGTTCCTAAAGCAAGCCAGCCATGAACTTCGCTCACCTCTGTTCATTATGCAATCGAGCCTGGAAGTCCTAAAAACCACCGTCGATGGAAACGCCGGCCGCTTTGTGGGACGCGCGCTTCGTGCCAGCGAGCGAATGAGTTTATTGGTCGGCTCCCTGCTCTGGCTTGCCCGGGATTCCAGCAGTCCACTGGAGCGCCAGACGCTGAGTGTGAAAACGCTGATTGAACCCCTGATTAATGAGCTGAGCTTTCTAAAAGAGGAAAAGGCCATTGAATTGGATATCCAGCTCTATGAAGGCGACATCATTATCCAGCAACCTCTGCTCCAGATGGCACTTGGTAATCTACTGCGCAACGCTTTTGAACACAGCTGTGGTGGCACAATCAGCATACGGTCCGACGCCTGCTCTGTTACTGTCATCAATTCGATCAAAGATCAGGAATCCGGACATGGAAGTGGCGGCTTTGGCTTGGGACTGAAACTGAGCAAACGTATTTGCGACAAAGTGGGGTGGGACTTGCGGATTAACAATCGAGATGAGCACTTTATCGCCACCTTGTCTTGGGGCCAGCAGGAGCACCTCAACACCGAAGAACAGAACGCTCACGGGATTAAAGTTAAGGGTTAAGGTTAGAAATTAAGATAAGGAGTTAAGTTTAGACGTTAAGATCTCAGGGCGTGAGAGCTGAGAGGTCTATATCTATGAGTCCATTGGAAAAACTGGGCCGCCTGTTACAACGGCCGAATTGGTCATCCCTGACCGAGGACACCCCTGCCCTTATTGCTTTTCTCTGATCTACGGGAACGAATTTTACGAAAATCCGGCACAACAAACATTACGAATGATTACCCGCCGATGCCCCACGCCAGGAAACGCCCAACGGGGTTTGATTTTCACCCATTTGACCCCGCCCCCGATTTTAGTGATAAGCTAACCGTCCCGAAACCAGACTCGTTTCACCCATGGAATTACGTCACCTTCGCTATTTTGTCGCCGTTGCCCAAGAGCTGCATTTTGGTCGTGCGGCCGTGCGCTTGAACATTTCTCAACCGCCGCTCACTCAACAGATTCATAATCTGGAAGAAGAGCTTGGGGTAAGCTTGTTCGACCGGAGCAATCGCAAAGTCAGCTTAACAACCGAAGGCGAGATTTTTCGAAAGCGTGCTGAAAGCATTCTGCACCAGGTGGAAAAAGCGACCACCGAAGTGCGAAAGTCTGCCCTGGGTGAAATGGACACGCTGGTGATCGGCTATATGGGCTCGACAATCCTGCGAGAGATTATTGCCAATGTCCGGCGCTTTCGTGAAGATTACCCCATGGTGAAACTGGACTTCGTCATCATGCGCTCGGATGAGCAATATGAGGCTCTGCTGGATGGCAAAATCGACGCAGGTTTTGTCGATTTATCCGTACAACCCATGTCCGATCGCTTTGCCAGCCACCATGTGGATTTTGATTTGGTGGTGCATGAAAAGCTCTGTGTAGCCATGCAGCCCAATCACCCCTTAGCCACACGTGAAAGCATCGACATCGCTGACTTAAAAAGCGAAAACTTTGTCACTCTGCAACGGCATCTGTTCCCTTCCAACTACGACAAAGTGGTCAGCCAATGTGAACAGGCCGGTTTCAGCCCAAACATTGTCGCCATGTCTGAACAGACCGATGTGCTGCTAGCCTATGTCGCCACGGGCGTGGGCATTGCCTTGGTGCCCAGTTGCACTCAAAACTCCTGGGCCAATGAAGTCGCCTTTGTGCCTCTGAGTCAAACCGCCTATGTCGATGTGCATCTGATCAGCAGCGCCGACAATCAATCAAAAAGCTTGCAGGCACTGCGCCGTTATTTCTCATAGACAATGATTTAAGTCCTTCATTTTCCAGTCAGTTTTATCTCAATCCTTAACAAACCCCGCGATTGATACGTTTTACGTATCAATCCAATACAAATACAGTATTGGACGCTTTTAGCCTCTCCTCACTACCATCTTCCCCATTATCAATGAGTGGAAGAGTTCATGCTTGTTATCAATCGACAGGATATTCACCAGCTGATCGACGTGGCCAGTTGTATCGAGATTATGCGCCAGGCCATGGTGCAAGTCAGTCAGGGCAAAACGCGTTTGCCTCTGCGCTGGGGATTACAAATGCCCAATCAGGACTTGATGGGTATGATGCCCGGCTATCTGGCTGAGCCGGAATGTTTCGGGCTGAAGGTCGTCAATATGATGCAAGCCAATCGTGGTGGCATAAACTCCTCACACCTCGGTTGCATGATGTTGTTTGAAGCCGAACACGGTAAACCGTTGGCCCTGATCGATGCCGGCGAAATTACCGCCATGCGCACAGCCGCCGCCAGCGCCATGGCCACAGATTTTTTGGCCCGAAAAAATGCCAGCCGCCTGGCCGTGATCGGTTCAGGTGAACAAGCCATCTCCCATATTCACGCTATCGATGAGGTCAGGGATCTCGATTCTATTCACGTCTGGTTTCGCAACCCGGAAAAAGCAGACGATTTCATCGCTCAGTTCCCGGCCGACAGATGGCCACCGATCTTTGCCCATCATCGCGTCGACGAATGCCTGCAAGGTGCCGACATTGTCTGCACCGTGAGCGCGGCGCAACACCCCATCGTCTTTGAACCCATGCTGGAAGCGGGTATGCACTTGAATGTCGTGGGTTCCAGCATCAAGGAACACCAGGAACTGGATTGCCAGGCACTGCTGCACTGCCGTTATTTTGTGGATTATCTCGAATCCGCCAATCACCAGGCCGGCGAACTCATACACGCACGCGAACAACGCTTGATTGGTGAAGATTATGTGCAGGGCGAAATTGGCCAACTGATTAATGGCGAAATCGAAGGACGCCACAAAGAATCCGACATCACGGTATACCGCTCCCTGGGTGTTGCCGCGCAAGACCTCGCCCTGGCCCATTACCTCTATCAACAGGCGGTCGAAAAAAGCCTGGGCACATCAGTGGACTTTTTGTAGGAGCAAGCCATGAAAAAAATCACCATCACCAGTTTGATCACAAGTGCTTGTTTTTTGGCGGCCTGTAGCAACCTTTCTGATCAGGCCCAAACTGCAGGTCCGATAGAACCGGAAACCCCTAGCGCGACGCTCTACCACAACACCACTTTAATTGATGGCAGCGGTTCAGCAGCGCAATTGAATAAATCCATTCTGGTTGAGGGCGACCGCATCACCGGAATCTATGCCAGTGATCAACTGCCCAAGCTGGATAAAAACATTCAACACATTGACGCCAGCAGTTGGTATGCCCTGCCTGGCTTGATCGACACCCATGTGCATATGGCAACATTGCCCAACGACAAAGCCGCCAAAGCGCTGCTCCGCCGGCAAATTTACAGTGGTGTAACCTCTGTTCGCGATATGGCCGGTGACGGCCGCGCCCTCGCCAATCTGGCACGTCGCTCGCGCCTGCAGGAAATACCTGCGCCCGACCTCTATTACTCCGCCCTGATGGCCGGCCCAAGTTTCTTCTCCGACCCTCGTCCCGGTATGTCCGCACGAGGAGAGACGCCAGGCCAAGTGCCCTGGATGCAGGCCATCACTGAAGACAGCGATATGATCGAGGCCGTCGCCCTGGCCAAAGGCAGTTGGGCGACGGGGATCAAGATTTACGCCAACCTTGAAACCAGAGAAGTCGAGCGCATTGCCGCCGAAGCGAAAAAGCAAGGCATCCAGGTTTGGGCACACAGTATGGTGTTCCCTGCGCTGCCCAATGAAGTCGTCACGGCCGATGTCGATGTTATATCCCATGTATGCCGCTTGACGTTTGAAATTTCCAAACAAAAACCAAAGCAGTATCACCATAAAGTAGTACCCGATTACGCCACATTGAATCCGGCCCACCCCACAATTGTGGCCATCTTTAAAAAGATGGCTGAGAAAAACATTCAACTGGATGCCACCGTTTGGCTCTATGAGGAATTAGCCAGAATGCGCCGTGAAAACCCGGCGGCCAAAACCATTCCTGTGAAATGCCCCGTCGATTTTGCGGCACGCCTAACGCAAGTTGCCTATGAGCAGGGCGTTGAGATTTCCACCGGCACCGACGGCATGACCGCCGCCAGCGAGCCATTCCCGGCCCTGTTCAAAGAACTGGAAACCCTGGCCAGCAAAACACAGATTCCCAACGCCCAACTGATCCGTGCTGCCACGCTGAATGGCGCCAAGGTGCTGGGCAAAGAAAAAGAGTTTGGCAGCATCGAGGTTGGTAAAAAAGCCAACCTGATGTTCACCACCAAGGACCCACTGCAGAACATTGAACACCTGCGCACAGTTGAGCTGACCGTGAAATCCGGCACAGCTTACCCACGCTCTGCGTTCAAAACTCTGAGTCAGTCCGAATTAACACCTTAAAATAATAAATGAGCAGAGTTGATCATGAATAATAAACTCCCTGGTAATACGCTACGCAAACAGACACCCAACGCTAAGCTGATGTATCTGGCCCCTTTGTGCGCCGCTATCAGTTTCGGACAATCCAGTCACGCCGAGATTGAAGAGGTGGTGGTCACCGCTTCAAAGCGCGGAGCCAGTAACATTCAGGATATGGCCACCAATATCTCCGCCCTGGGTTCCGATTCCCTCAAGAAAATTGGTGCGAATGGCTTCCGTGATTTCGCCAAACACATCGCCGGCTTGAGTTCGATTGATAATGGCCCCGGTAATCAGCAAATTATTATCCGCGGTCTCGCTTCCAGTACTGGTGCGGCACAGGTAGGCACTTACTTTGATGAAATTCCCGCTTCCGGTTCCGGTGGCACCAACGTGCGCCAGACGGATTTGCAACTGTACGATCTGGAACGCGTGGAAGTTTTGCGTGGCCCCCAAGGCACTCTGTACGGCGGCGGCTCACAGGGCGGAACGATTCGCTATATCACCAATAAGCCCAATTTCGACCAAGTAGAAGGCAGCGTGCAAATGGACGCCGCCACCCGCTCCCGCAGTGGCGGTGAGGTGTACCAGCTCAACGCTATGATCAATGCGCCGCTTATTGAAGACACGCTCGCCTTGCGCGGTGTGGTCTTTTATCGCGATAGTGACGGCTACGCCAACCTTCCTGATCTGAATCAGCGCGGCACTGACACTGAGGAAACCCGTGGTGGCCGCCTGATGGCCAGTTGGCAAATCAGCGACAAAACCAAACTGGATGCTTCGGTCTGGTACCAGAATATGGAAGTCGGCGATCGTCCTCAAGTCACCCTTGCGAGCGACTCCCGCAGTGGCAGCGTAAAAACCCCGTTTACTGATAAGCTGAATATGGCCAACGTGACACTGGAACACCGTTTCGATTCGGCCACCTTGACGCTCACCCACAGCGACTACAATCGCGATGCGCTTTACGCCTTTGATGTCTCTCAGTTTGTGCCGGGTTCCGGCGGAGTCTTCCAAACCCGCGACACACAATTGCAGAGCAGTGAAATTCGCCTGGCATCGAATCTGGACGGTGATATCCAATACATTGTGGGTGCCTTTTACCAGCAGCGTCAGGCCGACAGTATATCCGCCGGTTTCTTTGTGGATGATGACACGGGCAATATCGTCGCGGAACAAACCAAGTTTTTCGATACTCGAACAGACGCAGAATTCAGTAACAAAGCCATATTCGGTGAGCTGACTTACCAAGCCACTGAGCAACTGGAATTACTGGCGGGCTTTCGCAGTTTTAAAATCACGACCGATTCCCAGGCCAATGAATTGCTCACCCCCTTTGGGCCACCGTCCGGATTGGCCGACCCACTGCATTCTGAATCCGACGACACTATTTTCAAACTGCAAGCTTCCTACGACATTAACGAAGACGCCCTCGCTTACCTTGTGTTCTCCGAAGGCTTCCGCGAAGGGGGGGCGAACAATATCAATCTGTTGACCAGCGGAGGCAATCCGGCGCCGGCGTCTTTCGATCCGGATTTCGTGAAGAACCTGGAGCTGGGCTGGAAAACCCAGTTTCTGGAAAAGCAGTTAACGGTCAACGGCGCCGTTTATTATATGCAGTGGGACGATATTCAAGTCGGCCTGCTGGATCAAAACCAGGCTTTTGGCTACACCGATAACGCAGGCAAAGCCAGCCTGAAAGGTATCGAACTGGAAACCCGTATCACCCCGGATGCCCTCCCCGGCTTTAGCGCCAGTGTGAACTTTAACTATTCTGAGCAACAGCTGGATGAAAACACCATTCAGTTTGATAACGGTGATAACACCGCTGGCAGAGACGGTGATGATTTGCCCAATACTTCGCCGGTTTCCGCAGGCCTGATTCTGGAACAACGGTTCGAGCTGGCCGGTCATCAAGCTTTCGTGAACTTCAGCACATCCTACACCGGCAAGGCCCTCACCACGTTTTCCTTCCGTGACCCCAGTGCCCGCAGAACCGGTGACTATGTCTTGGCCGTCGCGCGTTTCGGTTTGGACACCGAAAACTGGTCGGCTTCACTCTACGTCAACAATCTATTTGACGAACGCAAACCCGTAAACTGGACGGTCGAAGCGCGCCCAGGTATTCCGGATCGCATTCTCACCACCCAACCTCGCGCCATCGGCGTCAATCTGGAATTCCATTTCTAAGGTTTTGATTATGAGCATTACACGTCGAGATTTACTGAAATATTCTGCAGCCGCCAGTACCGCGAGTGCTTTGTTCAACAGTTCCGCCCTGGCCCAAGATAAGCCCTGGCCGAATTTAAAACAAAGCATTGTGATTAACAATCTGGGCGGCATCGACAATCCCAACAGCTGGTTGAAGGCCGATGCCAAACACCAATCCAAAGACCCGGTGCGCAGTCGTTTGCGCTCACTGGACGAACGTGCCCTGAACGATATGCATAATTCAGGCACCACTGCGGTCAACCTCACCATCGGCTACGTTGCCGGGCCGATGGACCCGTTTGAGCACAGTGTTAAAGACATTGCTCATTGGAATCAGGTCATTCAGCAATATCCGAATGACCTGCTAAAAGTTGAATCCGTCGCGGATATTCTGCAGGCCAAAAAAAGTGGGCGTGTGGGTATTATTCTGGGTTTCCAAAACGCAGCGATGATGGGCGATAACGCCGAGCGCGTCGATATTTTTGCGGGTCTGGGCGTCAAAGTCATCCAGCTTACCTATAACGTGGCCAATCAAATTGGCAGTGGCTCCATGGCGCCTGATAACGGCGGCCTGACACCGTTTGGGCACGAAGTACTGGAACGACTGAACGCAAGTCGCACCTTGGTCGACTTAAGCCACAGCGGTGAAAAAACCTGCCTGGACGCCATTCGAGCATCCCAGAGCCCCATCGCCATTACCCATACCGGTTGTCGTGCGCTGTCTAATCTACCACGCAATAAAACCGATCAGGAATTGAAGCGACTCGCCGATAAAGGTGGCTGCGTCGGCATTTATTTCATGCCGTTTCTAAAAGAAGACAGCTTCCCTAATGCTCTCGATGTTGTGAGCCACATTGAACATGCGATTAAGGTCTGCGGTGAAGACCATGTTGGTATCGGCACCGATGGTGGCACAACGCGTATCGACGATATGGCGGCCTACCACACCGCTATTGATGCCGAAATCGAGCGTCGCCAGAAGGCCGGCATTTCAGCCAAAGGCGAGAAAAAAGGCGTTGTGCCCTTTATTCCCGATTTACAGGGCCCGGAGCAGTTTCAAAAACTGGCCGACATGTTGTACAGCCGAGGGCATTCTTCCAGTCGAATTGAAAAAATCCTGGGTGGGAACTTCCTGCGTTTGAAAAAAGAAGTCTGGGGCGCATAAGCCCCACAGCAAGAGAACATCAGAATGAAAAAAACACTGCTCACATTTTCCATCAGCCTACTGATCGCTCAACTGGCTAGCGCCACCGAAGCGACAATGCCCGCAGATAAGGCGAAGTCTGATACCACGATTTATCAAAACGTTAACGTCATCGACAGCATCAGCGACGATCTGCAAAAGAATATGGCCATCGTCGTCAACGGCGAAACCATCCGCGCCCTTTTGCCGATGTCTCAACTTAAGCAGGACAGCTACCCCAATGCCACAATAGTGGACGCGCAGTCTTGGTACGCAACTCCAGGCTTGATTGAAACCCATACCCACGTGGCCACTCAGCCCAATCGACAATACGCCGAATTTATTTTGAACCGCCAACTCTATGGCGGTATTACTACTGCCCGTGACCTCGCTGGAGACTCCCGAGCACTGGCCGATCTCAGCCGTGCGGCGCTGGTCAAAGAAATTCCTGCACCCGATTTAAAATACGTCGCCCTGATGGCGGGCCCGGAATTTTTCAGTGATCCTCGCACCGTGTCTTCCGGCCTGGGCGAAGTCCCCGGAAAAATTTCCTGGATGCAGGCTGTCGACGAAAACACGGATATGAAAACTGCCGTCGCCCTGTCCCGAGGTACTTGGGCCAGCGCAATCAAAACCTATGCCAAGCTCAACGACAAAGCCATGAAACGCATTGGCGACGAAGCCCGTAAACAAGGTATTCCCGTCTGGTCCCACGCCCACGTCGGCCCAGCACGCCCCATGGCCGTCGCCAAAGCTCGAGTGCATTCCATGTCCCATGCCTGCGATATGGCCGCGGCGGCCTTTACGGAGGAGCAACTCGCCAAAGCCGAATCGGGTGAACTGAACGGCCGAGTGCCCGTCGATTTGAAGAGCGCAAAAATCGATGCGGTGTTTGAGGAAATGAAAACGCACAATACTGTGTTCGATCCAACCTTACGTGTAGAAGAGTGGGTAGCCAACAACGCTGAAAAATTGAAAGCCCAGAGAGAAAAAATGGCTCGGGAAATGAACAAAAACCCGAACGCCAAAGGCAAGGCCTCCACCAAGAAAAAGGGCATCCGCGCCCAATGCGGATTCGAGGATGCCGTTGACCTGGTACGTAGAGCCTACAAAGCCGGCGTCAAGATTTCTACCGGTACCGATGGCTCGACAGGCAATAAAGACCGCTACCCTGCCCTCTACGATGAACTGCGTCTGCTCAACGAAAAAGTGGGTATACCGATGATGGATGTCATCAAAGCCGCCACCATTAATGGCGCTTTCAGTATCGGGCTGGAAAATAAAATCGGTACCCTTGAAGCCGGCAAGCAAGCCAATATCAGCTTCTTCGAGCAAAACCCTCTGGATGGTTCCGAGCATTTGCGTTCCGTAGTATTGACCGTAAAACGCGGCAGCCCGTATTACCGCAAGGATTTTGTACTGGGTGAATCCGGGATACCCGATGAAGACGGTTAAGAAAAACCCTAAACCGTAGAAACAACAGTCCGTCAGCCGTTCAACACACGCTGGCGGCGCAACACCCTGTTTCTCTCCTCTTCGGTATGTCTCTTGCCTATAATGACTCGCGGGCAAAAGGCATACTGTTTTTTGGATTAAACTATGAGCGATGAATTAATTTCGATCTTTAACACTCAGGTCATTCCTCTGGGCCTGATGGCCATCATGTTCAGCTTGGGGCTGTCCCTCCAGATTGCCGACTTTGGGCGCCTGTTGGCACGCCCGAAATCCGCAGGCATTGGCTTATGTGGTCAATTGATTCTACTGCCCGCTCTGGCCTTTTTGCTGGTCAGTGTTTTTCAACTGCCTGCGGCCATGGCAGTGGGTTTATTGATTCTCGCCGCCTGTCCGGGAGGCGTCACCTCCAACGCCTTAGTCTTTGCTGCCCGAGGCGATGTCGCACTCTCGGTGACACTCACGGCTTGCTCCAGCTTGCTGACGATCATCAGCACACCATTAATTATCGGCTTCGGTATTCACCACTTCTACCCAGAAGGTGACGCCCCGCAACTCGATGTAGTCATGACCGTCAAGAAGCTCCTTCAGATGGCCATCATTCCTATCGCACTGGGTATGATCCTCAGGCATTTCAACACCCAACTGGCTGAAAAACTGGTGGGCTACCTGCGCCCTACTTCCATGCTGGTGCTGGTGCTGGTGATTGGTTTCTCGGTTTTCGTTAGTCTTGATTTGGTGCTCGACAACCTCCGCCAAGCCGGCCCCGTAGCTTACCTTCTGAACCTGCTTGCCATGGCCATGGGGCTCGGCCTCGCGCTGCTGTTCCAACTCAATAAAGGCGAACAATTTACCCTCGCGGTTGAAGTTGGTGTACAAAACGCCACAATGGCTACCTTCTTGAGCTTGTCCGTATTAAATGATTGGAACCTGGCCATCGTACCGACAATATACGGCGTGATTATGCTGCTGAACGCGAGTATTTTGATGCGCTGGTTGAAACGCTAAAACCTCAATAAAGGAACGTCCAATGCAACTCACACACTGGAAGTTCCTCTATTGCTTCAAGCGTGGTTCAACCACTGAAGCTAAGGCGTTGGCAGCAGCGTAATTGTCGATACGATATTTCGTGGAACCAAATACCCGCCCTTCCCGGCGACCCAATCTGCGTGGCCTTTTTTAAACCAAGGTGAGATCAGATTCGCGCTCTGGCCACCCGGCATACTGAATAGAGCTTCCGATTCTCTGCCAGGGGAAACAACCATGCGTTGTGATGCTCCCCCTGTGGGGCTCTGCACTCTGGGCACATGAATGTCGCCTTCCAATTCATCTTTCGGCATTGAATAGAAACGCCCCAATATCGGGAGCTTGCTCATCAAGGGGTGCTTAATGTTTGCGGAGTTCTGTTTGCCCCAGCGCTGCTCAGACAAACGAGAACCATCTCGCCCCATCGCTAGGAGTGCGTCTTTCAAAGCGGCCGCTTTAAGCTCGCCCCAACTCGTAAATTTTGGGTTCAGCAAATGGCCGGGCTCTTTGTCCGCCAGATGCCATATGGGGTATTCCGTTGGGCGTTTAATCGCATTGTATTCGAAACTCGGGTCCACACTTTTCAGCTTTGCAACAAAGGGCTGCAAAGCCAGATTCGCAAACTGGATTCTGAAATTTCTCACCAGACGATAGGACACCGATGTCGCATTCGCTCTGCCCTGCCATTTGCCTAGCTCATTGAGAATGTCTTCTCTTTTTCCCGGCAGATCGTCATCTCGAATTTCCGCCAAACTGTCCAACGCCACACGATGCCAGCGATCCAATAACAGATTTCGGTCATCCAGCTGAAGCGCAAGAAAATCGGACTCAGTAAAGGCTTCTTTCTCAAACAACTTCATCTCAATTCGTTTTTGCCGAACCCCCAACTTCAAACCCGCATTGCCCAACAGCGCCCAGGCATCCCCGCTCAGTACCCGTGAATTCGCTGTCCAGAGTCGTCCCGACTCCGGGTTGTAAATGTACGGGTGTTCTTCCTGCAGATACCCCTGCCAGGTTTTGTCGCCCAAGGCCCAGCTTTCTGCGTATTTACCGCTAAGCCCGATTCTTTTTGGAATGGGCCCGGCTATGGTCCAGGCAATATTCCCCTGGCGGTCACCACAAACCAGATTCTGCGCGGGCATTCCAACGCTTTGCCGCAATTCCAACATCGCTTCCACTGACTCGACGCGTTCGAATTCAAGCGAATTCATATTGGCGCCCTCGGCATCGTGAGCGACCCATCGCATGGCCAACTTTCGGCCTCGATGATCGTTGCCCAGCACCGGTCCCCAAATCGTGTTTTTCACACGCAGGCTGACCGGCTCTTCGCCTTTGACCTCAATTAATTCTCGGTAGATCTCATAAGGCCTGGGCCCCGTCGGCGTCTGGTAGTACTCACCGTCCGGCACTTCGTCAACAAGCACCAGATCGGCCCAATCCCCAAAAGAGTTGGTAAACCCCCAAGCTACCTCGCCGTTGCTGCCAACCACCATCGCCGGCCAACCGGGTAAGGTGGCTCCTGAGACCGTTCTATCTTGCGATACAGGCCAAGACGCTCGATACCAAATATTCGGCACGGAATGATCCAAATGCATATCGTCGGCCACCATAGCCCCACCATGAGGGGTTAGGCGCCCACTGACCGCCCAATTGTTACTGCCCCCCAATGCCCGACTTACCTCAACCTCCAACTCTCCGATGGCGTTAATAAGAGTCTTGTCTATGGATAAGTCCGCCAAGCTCGTTGTGGGCAAAGCGGCGTTATCAATCGGGCCACCGTCCAATGGGCTATCCCACTCCCCCCCCTCGGGATGCAGGAAACGAGACACATCCTTAGGGAACACCTCTTTCAGGAGACTCACAGACCGCTCGTAGTTTGCTTGCGCGTCCTGCTGACTGATGTACATGGAGTACATCACCAAAAAACTGTCCTCTTCTTGCCATTCTTCAGGGCTCGAATGTAAGACCAGATACTCAATAGGCTTTACCGCTAAATCGGCGATTCCGGCATTGACGCCCAGCGTGTATTTCTTGAGGATCGCGCGATAGTGCTCCGGGAGTTCTTTTACCCGTTGTTTGGCCAGGGCTCGAAAGCGATGCACCCGTACCGCTCGATCGTGTTGCAGCATTTTTTTTCCGATAAGCTGGGACAATTCGCCAGCGGAATTTCTACGCATGATGTCCATTTGGAACAGGCGGTGCTGTGCGTGCAAAAAACCCAAAGCGAAAGCGCTGTCTGAGCGAGAAGCCGATTGGATATCAGGCACCCCATGATCATCAAAGTTAATCGTCACGGTCTGATCGACACCATCAAGATGGAGAGAACCGGATGAGCGTTCGACGCTGAATAGAAGATAAAAGTAAACCGCAGCGACAGGCAGAAAGAGAAATACGAGGGTATATACAAGAGGTCTAATCATAGCTCATTTCAGTAAAAAGCTGGCCGAAGCCAGCACAAGGGTTGCCCCAGAGTCTTAAAAGTTTACGCTGACATCGATGCCGAAGGTGCGCGGAGGAAGGCGCCAAATAGTGTGTGACCCAATGGCGCTCGCTGGGCCGGAATATTCACCCAGCACATCTTCGTCGCTCAGGTTATTGGACCAAAGTGACACACTCCAGGCGCCCGACTCGTCCAGAAAACTCACGCGAGCATTGAGCAGCTCATACGCCGGCACATTTTCGCCTGCCAAACCGCCCACACGATCATCCGTCCAGTTGTAGTCACCGCGAACCACTAAGTCACCCAAGTCGGCCAGATTCCAACGATATTCCATCATCAGGTTTACCTTGTTCTCCGGTGTCATGGCTCTTGGTTCGCCAGTTCGGTCGTCTGCTTCTGTTTCTCCAGCACTGAAAAGAACCGGGTATTCGGTGTACTCCGTATCCAAATAACTGTAGTTACCGGCAATGACCAGGTTGTCAGTAGGTGCCCAAAACACTTCCAAATCCAGGCCCTGCCCTTCGGCTTTCGCAGAACGGAGGTTGTACGTTGGAATCGGCGATCCGACCAACGCCAACTCTTGCAAGTTGTCATAGTCGTAGAAATAAGCGGCGCTGTTGACACGAAGGCGGTTATCGAAAAAGTCGGCCTTCATGCCCACTTCGTAGTTAATGACTTCTTCTTGGCTGAACGTCGGTTCAATGCCCGGGCCGAAACTTAAACTGTTAAAGCCGCCGGCTTTGAAACCCGTCGCTACACTGGCATACAACATGGCACTGTCGTTGATGATGTAATCCAGAACCAGTCGCCCGGAAACCGCTTCCCAGTCATTTGCCAATGCCTGAATCTCACCGTTGCCGTTAATGCCGTTGTTATAGAACGCAACACCGATCGGCAGACTGCCGCCGCCCAAAGCATCACTCAAACTGAAAAAGTAATTGTTCGGATCGTAGGCGGTTTGAATGGTGAAGGTTTTATCGTCGTAGGTGTAACGCAAACCCGCCGACAGATTCAATTGCTCTGTCAGGGCATAGGTGATATCACCGTATACCGCATAGCTCTGATATTCGCCGGTATTGCGAACCGACTCCTGCCACAAATTACTGCCAAGGCGGGACTGAATTTGCGGCAACACCGAACAGCCTACCGCGCCATTAATACCCACCACTGCCGCCGCACTTCCAATGGAATCGTAGGGGCCGCCAGGGCAAAAACCGGAAGAAGCAATCGCCTGTAGCGCCCCAAAGGGACTGCCACTGCCTGTAGGGTCGGCTTGTGCGGCATAAAGCGAGGTCACGAAACTGCTCAGGGCAATGCCGTTCAGTCCCAGGCCGCTTAGGCCCTGCCGCAACTGATTCACCACCTCGGCAATATCCTGATCACTGGAACCGGCATGTAAACCCAAAGCATCGGCCCCCAAACCAAAGGCAGAAAATGCATCAACATTTCCCAGCAAGCCGCTGTAGATCGCAAAGTTTTCCAGAGTGTCGTAATTAAACTCAGCAACGGTGGTGTGATCCACATGCTCTTTGCTGTAGGTTAATCCCGCGGTCCAAAACAAACGATCTGATTGACCGCTAAAGCGAAACTCCTGACTGAAATTATCTTGATCATCGGTATTGATCGACACAAAGTGATGCATCGGGTCGGCACTGCCGTCTTGATCGCTGATAAAATCAACGTTCATGGCCCGGTAAGCGGTAATGGATTTAAAGGAGAAATGTTCAAACTCATGATCCAGCTCTAAAGAAACCCCCGATAACTCGCGGCGCTCATTCGGAGACACATCGCTGGTCACATCACCAAATGGATCGAACGCGACATCGGTCGAGGCGCCATAGACACTTTTGGTTGTGGTATAAATACCCCCGGAGCTCTGATCCATTTTGCTGTATTCCGCGCGAAACAGCGCCGAGGTACTGTCACTAATATCCCAAAGCAAAGCCGCACGATAGGACTGATTGTCTGCACCATTAATATCCGGGCCAGACAAATTTTTCAGGTAGCCATCACGGCGGTTCACCGACGTGCTCACACGAAACGCCACATCATCACTTAAGGGGATATTCAACACCCCATCAATATCTTTCTTGCCAAAGTTGCCGGCACTGACCGTAATATT
This sequence comes from Pseudoteredinibacter isoporae, assembly GCF_040372805.1. Taxonomy (GTDB): domain Bacteria; phylum Pseudomonadota; class Gammaproteobacteria; order Pseudomonadales; family Cellvibrionaceae; genus Pseudoteredinibacter; species Pseudoteredinibacter isoporae_A. Next base: position 4,471 of record NZ_BAABWJ010000002.1, on the reverse strand, counting down.
CCCTTCCAGCTGATCACTCGGCCGCTTACTGATGATATGAATGGCGCCCCCGGTGGCATTACGCCCGAACAAAGTACCCTGTGGCCCTTTTAGCACTTCCACACGCTCCACATCCGAAAGTGGAATTTCAGACCCGGCACCGCGCCCCGCATACACACCGTCGATATACAAAGCAACAGCGGGGTCTGAACCCACGGTAAAATCTGAAGTCTGAATACCACGAATATTGTAGGTAGGCTGAGTCGTATTATCGTTGTGCATTTCAACACCTGCCGTAAAACGACCGATATCACTCACATTTTCGACACCCATCTCTTTAAGGGTTTCACCATTAAAAGCCGAAATTGCGATAGGCACATCCTGCACATCCTGCTCACGCTTTTGCGCGGTGACGACCACTTCTTCCATGATGGAAGCCGCCGACAACTCCAAAGACATCGCCAAACACACGCCGAGGCATAAGGCGTTTTTTCTGAATTTTCTATGATTATTTTTATTCGGTTTATCGATAGCCATGATGACCCTCTATTGACACTTCGGAACGACAAAAATAGAGGGGCCATCATATTGAGTTGTTTATCGACGAAAAAGGGACATAACTCACCTAGTCTGGTACAAATCTTCCTTTTAACTTCTTTTCCCTAAGGCCTGCGACCGATACTCCCTTGGAGACACACCCACGTGCCGACGAAAGAACCGCGAAAAATAAGATGGGTCGCCAAAACCCAAACTGATCGCGATGGACTTAACACCATGGTCTCCAGCCATAATTCGCCGCTTCGCTTCAAGTATCAAATGATTTTGAATCAACTGAGAGACGGTATAGCCCGTGTTGTCTTTGGCAATACGATTGAGTTGTTTGCAAGACAAATTCATTTTTTCAGCGTAAAACTCAACACTGTGATCGACAGCATAATTGTCGGAAATAAGCCCCATCAGGCTCTCGACGCGAAAGGCATCCTGATTACGGGGCTTGCCACCGCCCACCATTTCAGAGATCACACAGAGATAAGCACAAAACATCGCTCTTTGGGTGCTTTGATGAGAAGCCTCATCGGCCAGCTCCTGCATTAATAGTGCTTGTAAGGTATCGACTTTATCGCCCTTACCCTGAGTGATATCGACATACTGCACCGCGTGCTCGGGGCTATACATCTTAATTCTCTCGATCAATATATCGCCGTACAGTTTCGACAACATATCGGCCGAAAATTCAGTATGCACCGCCTCAACCGAGCTTACGTCCAAATACTCCAACAACTGCCACGGCGTTACCAAAAATATACGCCCTGGGCATATCTCAAATTTCCGCTCATCAATCAGCAGAGCCCCCTCCCCAGCAACAATCCGGATCAACTGGTAACTGGGCACACGAAGCGGCGAGCCAACCAAACTGGGCGGAATGCAAATAGAGTCAAGCGACAGAAGGGGCTCACCCACCGTATCGTGGCTTACAAGATTCTTCATTACGAACAACGGCCTCAGTTCAGCGTTTCAGTAGATGCGAGCGCGGATAGATGAGCCGCCCTATACAGCCCTCCCACCCGGCAAATTACCCGATTATCCCAAGCTCACAAGCCCAATGTCCCTACAGTACAGCGAATTGTCCGAATTATCCTGTTATGTGGAGGCTGATTTGGCGGCAATCTCCTATCATTCTGTCTATAAAAGCAGCATCTAGAACACTTTACTGCTAAAGAAACACTGCAAAATTGGAAAAACACATGCCTATGTCGTTCAGGTTGAGTTTCTAACCTTACAGCGGCGACTAGTAGGGAACGCGTGCATATTCCTGATTAGAAGTCTGAATTTAGCTGTAATCATCCGCTTTCGATGGCATGATATACGCCACGACTTTGCAGCAGAGCAGGTGATAGAAACTGTGGTGCTAATTAGGGTATAAGCGCTGTGGACATGCTGATTTGAACACCAACTCACGCCATACTCCTTTAGCACCAAATTACAAAGTGGATGCTATTGCCTTGGTCAATTAAAATAACGTATCAATAAAAGGATTTTTTGTGCCCATCGTCAAAGTTTTATTTATTTCTATCTCAATAATTTTCGTCATTCTGAGTATATTACCAGTCTTATTTTATAAGTTTCTCAAAAAGCAGATCAACACATGGCCAGTGGTTGCGGCTAAAGTTACTTATAGCAAACTACTCAATCAGACCGGTGCACGAGGCGAAAGTTTGATTGAAGCAATTGTTCACTTTGAGTACGAATTTAGAGGCAAGACTTTTACTAGCCAGACTCCAACATTAAGCAGTTTTGACCTATTCCCCTCGCTGGATTATCAAAGGGAAATTTACAATAAATACACGAAAGGCGAATACTACAATGCTCGCGTGAGCCCCATTTCTGGCGAGCTGGCCTATTTTGAAGTGGCTCCACTAAGTATTATTTCCGCTGTACTTATGCCTTTTTTAGGGCTTGGATATCTGGCCATATTGTATTTATATATTGATTCCCTTGTAAGCCTCTTCTCATGAGTTTACATAATTATTGCAGTGACTTACTGAATCTGACCACCTTAGTAGAGGCGAAAGATTCACCACAACTAAACAGTTGTCATTGCTCTCCAAGGGAAAGTAGTCTTTTAGGCGAGCATAAAAATGACTAACAGACTGATATTGCTACCGGGGATGGATGGAAGTGGGCAGCTATTCGACTCATTTGTAAGCCAACTGAGACAGCTAAAACCTACAGTTATGGCACTTCCACAAAGCGGGCCCCAGAGCTATGAGCACCTAGCAACAATAATCAGCGACCAACTGCCAAGCGAGCCATACTATCTGCTAGCCGAATCGTTTTCTGGCGGGATAGTAGCTCAATTGAATAAAGAAGCTCTCAGTAACTGCAAAGCAATCATCTTTGTAGCGTCATTTTTACAATCACCATGCCCTACCGAAGAAACCTCAAAATCCCAAAAGACACGACATATTCCACTTAGCCCGACCGCTATAGATGTATTGAATAAATGGAGAAAGCAGGCTCCTACTCGCGGTGGCCGAGTATTCCCCGCCGATGACGGCGGAAAATTAGACAATGTTCGCAAATCATGGGCAACAATCCTAAAGTTAGCTGAAATCACCCGCTTTCGCTGGCATGATATGCGCCATGACTTTGCATCTAAGCTAGTGATGAAGGGGGTACCGCTGAATACAGTGCGAGAGCTGTGTGGTCACTCTGATTTGAATACAACATTACGCTATGCCCACTTAGCACCTGACCACAAAGCGGATGCTATCGCTTTGATAGGCTGATTGAAATGGATGATAAACAGCTACAATTTTTACTAGGTCGCAGAGCGCTCAACCAAGCGGCCACTAAAGATTATACGGACTGGGCTGAAGCCTTATTGTACAGCAACCCAAATTCTGAAAATGCTGAAATCCTAGCTAGCATGGGGTATGAGCGTGATCCTCTGACTGAAGAGATTGAAAAATATTTTTTAGCAACACTAAATGACCTGAAATTTAACATTCCCTCGAACGAACAGTGCATCGGCGATTATGTCCGCCTAGTTTGCACTCAAATTATCTCAGGTGAAATAGATGCAATTCGTGGTACCGAGCTACTCGAAATAACGTACGAGAAATCTGACTACACGGGCCTCTATTCAATTTGGTATGGGGCAACAGAAGACATTCGAAATGTTCGTGACTACGGCGAGGAAGTAGGTTTCTACAATACAGGTTTAACAAAGGATAACCTACCTTCCTACCTTAAAAGCATTGCGCAGCAATTCCTAACTCTACTGGACATAGAGTTACCCGGTGAATTTTTTAACCTAAGCATTTGTTTACAGTGTAAGCATGTATCTAAACCCAGTTTTGTTCGGCACGAGAAGCCATGGTTGCCCGCGGTAATTTATCGCCTAATTTACAATACTCAACCAGCAGTTAGGCCAGTATGCCCTAACTGCAATGCAGATTTCCCTGGAATGATGCAAGACTTTAAAGCTAGAGAAATGTATTTAAACACCTACCACAATACGACCCAAAAGCCTCCCCTATAACAGACGAAGTAATACTAGCCCGACCGAAACATTCAGGCCCGTTTTACAATACACAATAACTCACTCAAAAATGGTGCAACGAATAGCCCCTTGCCACCCCATCCGTTCTTCAGTCAATCCAGTAATCCGGCAACGCTCACGGACTGCTTAGACGCAATAGACAGAACCAATGCTGTGATTGAGATGATTAACAGCTTAGAGCTCGGTGAAGAGAATGGTGGTTTGTCCGAAAGGGCTTTATTTGGCTATTACTGGGTGAACTCATTGGTACAGAGTGCTTTAACGTTTGTAAACGTTCGCCTCAATGAACTTCAATTGGAATATAATCAACAGCTACAGTCCCAGTCATTCGCTACCGGGCTTCTTCAGGCTCTAGAATCTATGGATGAACCTCATCAGGATCAGCTTTTAAAGCCTGTTGCACATCACATGGGAATGGAGGTCTCA
>NZ_BAABWJ010000001.1:0-1452652 GCF_040372805.1 Pseudoteredinibacter isoporae | reverse complement strand
GGACCTTTTTTCAGGCATAAAAAAGCCCGCATTCCGCGGGCTTTTTGCTCAAAACTTCAACATCAAGCCCGGGTCAATAACGCGTACTTCTTTTTACCGAGGCGGACCAAAAAATAACCGCCAAATCGAGCATGATCGGATGAAAAGATCTCTGCGCCACCCATATTATCGTCAGCACCATAATCCTTACCATTCACCAGCAGCGCTCGACGCTGCAGCGCATCCTTCACCTGCTTACCAGAACCAGCCAACCCAGCCTTAACCAATAAGCTGGTTAAAGGCTCATCCAGATCAGCCGCCTCGATCGCATAACTTGGCAACCCATCCTGAGCCAACTGCTGATAATCTTCGGCGGACAACTGATCCGCATCGCCTGAAAACAAGGCTTTGGTGATGCGCTCCGCTGCTGCCAACCCCTCATCACCATGCACCAGACGCGTAACCTCGATTGCCAGAACACCCTGAGCCTCCGGGCGGCCTGCCGCAGCTTTATCCTTCTCTTCCAGCGCATCGATGTCCGCAACCGGCAAGAAAGTAAAGTATTTAAGGAACTTGTACACATCCGCATCAGCAGTATTCAACCAAAACTGATAGAACGCATAGGGAGAAGTTTTACCGGCATCTAACCAGATTGTGCCGGATTCGGTTTTACCGAACTTGGTACCATCGGCCTTGGTCACCAAAGGCAGCGTGAGGCCGTAAGCTTTACCGCCATAACGACGGCGCGTTAACTCAACGCCACCAATAATATTACCAAACTGATCTGAGCCACCAATCTGCAAGCTGCAATTATGATGCTTGTACAGCTCGGCAAAATCGAAGGACTGCAATAAGGAGTAAGTAAATTCAGTAAAGGAAATGCCCTCGCCTTCTCGATCAATACGCTGCTTAACCGACTCTTTGTTAATCATGTTATTAACAGAGAAGTGCTTACCCACGTCGCGCAAGAACGTCAGCACATCCATGCCCTGGGTCCAATCCAGGTTATTCACTACCATCGCCGAGTTGGGCTCATCATTAAACTCAATGAACGCCGATACCTGTTTGCGCAGCTTTTCCACCCAACCGGATACGGTTTCAGCGGTATTCAATTTGCGCTCCTGAGCCTTGAAGCTCGGATCACCAATTAAACCTGTCGCCCCACCTACTAGAGCAATAGGCTTGTGTCCGGCTTGCTGAAAACGACGCAACGTCAACAAAGGCACCAAACTACCGATATGCAAACTGTCTGCCGTTGGATCAAAACCACAATACAAAGTGCGAGATTCGGCCGATAGATATTCCGGCAAGGTTTCCTCACCTGTCATTTGCGCTAACAAACCGCGCGCTTTTAAGTCTTCGAGCAAAGCCGCATCTACTTGAGACATATCTCTACCTTTTTGCATTAACTGGCAACTTCTATTGAACATCCAAGGCCCACATCTGTCTTAGGCCCTTATTAAGGGAGGCGCAACCTTACCCTATCCTTTTCGAAAAACAAGAGCCTCACCACAAAAGCCCGCCGAATGACGGTTTTCGGGTGCTTAGTAAGGCTATTTTTGATATAAACACACAGCTTAAGACCAAGTTTTACTGTGCGAACATAAGAAAACACTACAAGTCGCTGAAATATGAAAGATTTTTCAAAAACCTTGCGCGGATTTCCTCTGCTGAATCTCGCCATGGCTGCTGGACTGGGCTTTGCCTTAGGGGCTGTCAGCTTTATGGGGGACGACAAAGCAGACACGGACGCTCCGATGGCAATTAGCCAAGAGACCGCTGCCGAACAACAAACACCGACCCTCAACACCGAGATGTCGCCTGAAGTTTTCGCTGAGGTCAGTACACAAGCTGTCAACGAACCCCTTTCCGAAGACACCTTTGAGCCAAGCGACACCGTGCCCGTTGAGATTGAGCCTGAAGTCGAATGGCATCGCGAAACCGTTAAGCGTGGCGACAACCTTTCCTTAATTTTCAAACGTGCCGGGTTGAATGACAGTGATCTTCACGAACTGATCAGCAGCTGCAAAGAAGCTAAGCAACTCAAACGCATTCACCCGGGGCAGGCCATCGACTTCCATATCGCCGATGGACAACTGCAGGAACTCCGCTATCAAACCGATCAGCTGAGCAGCGCGAACTTTCGTCGTGACGAATCCAACTTTATTGCTGAAACCCACATCAGAGAGCCCGACCTCAAGCCCAGCTACCATGAAGGCACCATTAACAGCTCACTGTTTCTGGCAGGCCAAAATGCCGGCTTGAGTGACGCCTTGATTATGGAAATGGCCAATATTTTCGGCTGGGACGTCGACTTCGTTCTCGACATCCGCCAGGGCGATAATTTTCGTGTCATGTACGACGAGAAATACCTCGATGGAAAGCACATCGGGAACGGCCCAATTTTGGCCGCAGAATTCACCAATAAAGATAAGACCTTTAGAGCTGTGCGCTACACCCATGAAAATGGCAGCAGCCACTATTACACCCCAGAAGGTGACAGCATGCGCAAAGAGTTTTTGCGCACCCCGGTCGACTTCGCTCGCATCAGCTCGCACTTCAACCTGCGACGCAAACATCCAGTACTGAATCGAATTCGCGCCCACAAAGGTACCGACTACGCGGCACCTCGAGGCACCCCCATCCGCGCAGCTGGCGACGGAAAAATTGTTCACGCTGGCCGCAAAGGGGGATACGGCAAAGCGGTTATCCTTAAACACGGCGGCGCCTATAAAACTTTATACGCCCACATGAGCCGCTACGGCAAAGGCGTAAAAACAGGCAAGCGCGTAAAACAGGGACAGATCATCGGCTATGTTGGCTCTACCGGTCTGGCTACCGGCCCGCATTTGCATTACGAATTTCACGTCAATGGCCGCGTGCGCAACCCAGTCACGGTCAAGCTTCCAAAAGCTCGCTCCATTCCAAAAGCCGAGGCTGAGCGCTTCAAAAAGCTGACTCAACCGATGCTGGCTCAAATGGGTGACTTGCAAGCCGCTCGCCAAATTGCGAGCCTGGAAGAAACACCCAATACTCTATAAAGAGGATGATATGAGCCGCGAACTGTATATCGGCCTGATGTCCGGCACCAGCGCCGACGGGCTGGACGCGGCTCTGATCGCCTTTGATGAAGACCATTTTGAATTGCTCGACTGCATCGAGCGCCCCCTCCCGACACATACCAAACAATACGTAACTGAGCTCGCGCTGAGCGGTGAACACGAAATTCAGAAGATGGCTGAACTCGATATTCAGCTCGCCGAATGTTTTGCCTCCGCCTGCCAGGAGCTGCTGCAGCGCCAACAACTGGAACCAAAAGACATCACCGCGATTGGCAGCCACGGACAAACGATCCGCCACATTCCACAAAGTGAGGCTCAAACCGGCTACACCCTGCAGATAGGCGACCCTAGTCGCATTGCTGAAATCACCGGCATTACCACCATCGCCGATTTTCGACGACGCGATATCGCTGCGGGAGGCCAAGGTGCGCCACTAGCGCCAGCATTCCATCAAGCGGCATTTCAATCCCTCAAGCAAGCGCGTTTTGTCGCTAATGTGGGAGGGATGGCGAATATTACTTATGTCCCAGCCAAGGGCTGTGGCGAGGTGATTGGTTTTGACACCGGCCCGGGTAACGCCTTAATGGATGGCTGGATCCTTCAACACAGGCAAGAAGCCTACGACAAGAATGGCCTGTGGGCAGAGAGCGGAACGGTAAATAAGGACTTACTCACAAATTTATTGAGCCACCCCTTTCTGTCGCTCCCAGCCCCCAAGAGCACTGGACGGGAAGCCTTCAACCTCCCTTGGCTAGAGCAGCAGCTCACCAACATCACAGCAAGCCCCAAGGATGTGCAGGCAAGCCTTCTCACCTTCACGGCACAAAGCATTGCCGATCAAGTCCTGGCGCTGCACCAAGCTTCGAAGGGAGAAAAAGGGGAATTGTATCTATGCGGAGGCGGTGCCCACAATCAAGCGCTGGTAAAGCGTCTGGCATCCCTTCTGCCGAACTTCCACATCAACAGCACTGCGAAGCTCGGGGTCCATCCAGATTGGGTTGAGGCTATGACCTTTGCCTGGCTGGCACGCCAATGCATGCATCGATTACCCGGAAACCTGCCCAGCGTGACCGGCGCCAGAGACGAGCGGATCCTGGGCGCGATCTACCCCGCTTAGCGATTGAGTTGGCAGGCGCTAGATTGAGAAGGATGAACCACAACCGCAGGTTGCAGCAGCATTAGGGTTGGTAACCACGAACTTAGAGCCGGCCAGACCTTCTTCATAGTCCACTGTGGCTCCCATTAAAAAGGGGTAGCTCATCGCGTCTACCACCACGTCAACACCATCAACGGTCACTACAGAATCATCCTCTGCAGCCAACTCATCAAAGGTAAAACCATACTGAAAACCCGAACAACCACCGCCGGTGACAAAGACCCGCAACTTCAACTCCGGGTTTGCTTCTTCTTCAACCAGACTGCGAACTTTATTGACCGCACTGGGGGTTACCAACAGCGCTTGTGGGGTGAACATTTGAGCTTCAGACATATCACTAACCTTTATACTTCGGCGACTATTATCCACTTAACCTAGAAAAACAGTCAACTATTTAGCCGCTGAAAGGATACAGAGGGAGAGATATTGGGAGAGTTGGGCAGCTGCAATTCGAGCTGCCCGAAGAGCGTCAGGCCTCTACGGCGCGATCTTTAGCACCGTCAACAGCCGTCAACACGGTTTGTTTACCATCGCTATATAGCAGGCTGCCATTCACTTGGGCGCCTTTCACCATCTCAATCAGATGGTAGCTCACATTGCCTTGAACAATCGCCTTTTCAGCCAACTCAATGTGCTTGCTGGAATGAACATTACCGGAAACTTTGCCGTTAACCACGATAGACGGCGCACGGATTTCACCTTCTACCTCACCGCCATCCATTACTCGAACCCGAGCATCGCTGCCGTCTTCGGCGACGATATTGCCTTTTACACGACCCTCGATCTCAATATTACCTTTGAAATGCAGATCGCCGACAATTTCGGTTGCTTTGGATATTAGTGTGGTTGAACCTGCCGCAAACGCCATTGGTTTTTCCTTTTTTGGAAACATGATTAGACTCTTACTCTTAGTTATGTGGAGTAAGAAGCGGCAGGCGTGGGCTTTAGGTCTGCTGCACTAACCAACCAAACTTCTTCTCGACTTCAACAGCGTCCCTACCGGTGGACTTAGCCACCAACTCAATGCGCTCCGGAACAAAGCCTTCAGGCAATACCATTTCACCGGTTACATTCTGGAAGTAGCGGAACCCTAAACGGATTCTGTCACCACTCACGTCATTGGACAAATCTTTCAGCGCAAAACTGCGAACCACGCCATCCGATTCACGCCCCACTACATTAAAACTGAGGTGGCCACGCAAATGGCTATGATTGGAGGCCAGCTGCTGGACCACGAGTTTATACTGATAATGCCTTGGGGTGCCAGTGGCAATCACATTCAGAGAACCGATGGTGAGACCGCGTTTATTTGCAGAAGGAGACATCAAGCCGCGATAGAAACTGACGTTTTCTTCCAGCTCAGCAATTTTCGCTTTCAACTCAATGACCTCGCCACGCACATCCTCGGCAGCCTTGCGATCTACCTCAGATCCGAGAGAAAGATTCGCCACTTCCTGACGCAGACCTTCGGTCTCGGAATTCTTGACGCGCAACTCAGAACGCAGCTGATCCAGCTCCGCCATGGCGTTCGCCTGGTTCGACTGCATTTGATATCGGCCATACAGGTATGCCGCCAAGCCAACACAAATCACCAGCACAGCGGTAACCAACTGCCCCGCAAAGCGCTTACCTGGCTCGTCCTCAACAACGCGAAGTCGATATTGATAACTTCCTTTTACCACTGCCATATTCACCTCCAGTAGTACTGCACCTGACTAAAGTAAAATCGGACCGCCAGGCGTCATGCTTGCCGTTTGACGTATCCCCTGCCCTAAGGCAGCAGGGCTATTTGCTCAAGCCCCATTGTTTCTTCAAAGCCCATCATCAAGTTCATATTCTGAACCGCCTGACCGGATGCGCCCTTACAAAGATTGTCGATAACCGATAACACAACCACCGTGTTCCGTCCCTGGGGCTGGTACACAGCAATCTTGCATTGATTCGAGCCCTTCACCCAGCGCGTTTGCGGGCAACTTCCTTCGGGCATCACATCAACAAAACGCTCTTGCGCATAGCGCTCTGCAAACAAGGCTTGCAGATCTACGGCCCTCGACGAGGTTAGCTCGGCATAAGCCGTTACCTGAATACCGCGAATCATAGGCAACAGATGAGGAACAAAGGTCATTTCAGCGGGTGCTGCCCCGGCAGCCTGGCTTTGACGTAAACCTTGTTCAATCTCGGGTAAATGCCGGTGACCCGCAACACCATAAGCCTTGTAACTATCTGTTACTTCGGCCATTAAATTATCGACTTTAGCCTGACGCCCAGCGCCGCTGACGCCAGAGGCCGCATTGGCGATCAACCGCGTCGGATCAACTAAGCCTTTTTCCAACAATGGAATCAGTGCCAGTTGCGTCGCCGTTGGATAACAACCAGGGCAGGCAACCAACTGGGCATTCACAATCTGCTCGCGGTTCACCTCAGGCAAACCGTAAACCGCCTGCTCAACCAATTCAGGACAAGCATGAGCCTGTTGGTACCATTGCTCCCAGACGGCAATGTCTTTGATGCGAAAATCCGCTGATAAATCGATGACCCGCGTTCCCGTTGCCATCAATGGTGCCATCATGCTCTGCGCAACACCGTGTGGTGTAGCAAAAAAAACAACATCACAACCGGCCAATTGAGCCACATCCGGCTCACAAAACTCGATATCGCATCGTCCGCGCAAACTGGGGTACAAACTTGAAACCGCCACACCCTTTTCTGCTCGCGAGGTGATCATGCTCACCTCAACCTCCGGGTGGTTAACCAACAAACGCAACAACTCTGCGCCGGTGTACCCTGTTGCTCCAACTATGCCTGCTTTAATCACGACTACCTCTTCTACCGCTATTGCTGTGGTGGAAGCTGTCGAGACGAGACTCTCCGCCGGCTCCACCTATTTTCTTATCATTCGCTGCGTCGCGGTAAAAAGCAAAATCGCCTACCTAACCACAAATTTAGTCCAAACTCGGCAAAGTGCAATGTTATAAGAGTCAGGACTAAACACAGCCAACTTCCAATTAATCGCTTATAATAAAACGCGACGCTTCAAAGCTAAAGAACTGGGGCGACAAATTTTCCCTCCAGGCCGCATGATATAAGGGCTTTCCAATACACAATGAGCCAGCGAAAAGTACTAAAAAACAAGCTTTCTGCCGCGCTTCGACGACGCCTTAGCCGCTTCGCGGACAGTACTCGTCATCGACTGGCCCATATTGATGCCCTTCCCCTGATGACCCTTTTAGGCCTACTCAGTGGCTTGTTAGCCGCTGCAGTGATCGTGTTGTTTCGCCTGGCCATCGACCTGCCCAGTGAGAGCTTTTTCTCAGGGAAGCAGTTTGAGGATCTACCAGCCAGCGCCCGCTTTGCACTGCCCTTAATTGGCGCGGTCATTATTGGCTTGTTTCTGGAGGCACTGACCCCGAGCCATCGGCAGCTCTCAGTGGCCCATGTTCTTTCACGCCTGCATCATTTTCAGGGGCGAATGCCCGGGGCGAATATCATCGTGCAATTTATCGGCGGCTGCCTGGCACAAATCACCGGTCAGAGCCTCGGGCGAGAAGGACCCGCCGTTCATCTTGGCGCAGGCATGGCCAGTCAGCTTGGGCAATTCCTAAAATTACCCAATAACAGTTTACGAATTTTGGTCGGCTGCGGCGTTGCCTCTGCAATCGCAGCATCATTTGATACCCCAATTGCAGGGGTGATCTTTGCGATGGAAGTGGTTCTAATGGAATACACCATCAGTGGTTTTATTCCAGTTATTCTGGCCTCCGTTGCCGGCGCAGCTATATCCAAGGCCATTTTTGCTCAAACGCTGAGTTTTGCCGGATTGGAAGGGCAGCTGGTTAGCCTTTGGGAATTGCCCTATATCGCCCTCGGCGGAATCGCCATCGCGCTGGCCGCCGGCCTGTTTATCAAATTGCAGTTGGCCACACTGCAAATGAAATCATTGCCCATCGTTCTTAAAACCAGCGCAGCCGGATTGGTGACAGGTGTGCTCGCCATCTTTTGGCCGCAAATCATGGGGAACGGGTATGACACCATTTTGAGCTCGGCTAATGGTGAACTCGGACTGCAATTACTGATCGCCCTGGTGTTTGCAAAAACCATTGCCAGTGCCGTGTCGGCCGGCGCGGGAATCAGTGGCGGTGTTATCGGGCCCGTCATGGTCATTGGCGCCTGTCTGGGCGCGGTGCTGGGTCAACTCGGTGCAAACTATTCTCCCATAGGCTCAACCAGCACGGAATTGTATGTGTTGATGGGCGCAACTGCGATGATGGCCGCTGTTCTCAACGCCCCTTTGGCCGCCTTGCTGGCGGTGCTCGAACTGTCCCAATCACCGGATATTATTTTTCCAGCCATGCTGATGATTGTGGTGGCCTGCCTGGCAACCCGACAGTGGTTCTGTCATGACGGTATTTTCCTGGCGCAATTGCGCTGCCAAGGGTTAGCAATTGAAACTTCACCCAGTCAACAGGTGCTGAGCCGAGCGGGTGTGCGCAGTGTCATGAGCGGGCGCTGTCAAAGCTGCAGCACCAAAATTGATGTCGAACAGGCTCGGCGTCTACTCAAGCCCAAACCCAGCTGGTTGGTACTGGAGAGCAAACGACCTCTGGTTATGAAAGCCGCCGATCTGTCGCGCTATTTGGAAGAAGCAGAAGAAGAACTTACCGAAATTGATTTACTGGCCATTCCTGGCAGTCGCCTACAAGCGTGCCATATCGATCAACGCTCCAATCTTTTTGAAGCAAAAACCAGCATGATAGAGGGCGACGCTGAAGCCTTGATCGTAACCAAGCAAAGCCGTTGGCAAACCGTTACAATAGGGGTTATCACCCAGGAAGACATCAATAACTTCTACGGTTAAGCGATTTGCCTTGAGGAGCTCTTATGCTTTGGCTGAAAGCCTTCCATATTATTGCCGTTATTTGCTGGATGGCAGCCCTATTCTACCTGCCACGCTTGTTTGTCTATCACGCTATGAGCCAGGATAAAATCAGTCGTGATCGTTTTGTTATTATGGAACGCAAACTGTATCGAGGCATTGCCACCCCCGCCATGATTGCTGCCCTGACCTTGGGTTTTTGGACTGCCAGTTATAACTGGAACTATTATCAATCCAGTCATTGGTTTTGGGGCAAGCTCGCTCTCGTGGCCGGTCTGGTGATCTACCATTTTGCGTGCCGACACTTTATGCGCACACTGGCTGAAGATCGAGAGGTTCGCAATCACATTTTCTTCCGGTGGTTTAATGAAGCCCCCGTGTTGCTTTTGATTCCCATCGTACTCTTGGTGGTTATAAAACCTCATTAACTTTCAGATTTAACGAATCACTTTTCATTCGAGAATTCAGGAACCTTATGAATCGTTCAGAACAATTATTTCAAGCAGCTCAGCAATGCATTCCCGGAGGCGTCAATTCCCCCGTGCGAGCGTTCCGTGCTGTAGGTGGCACCCCGGTATTTTTTGAAAAAGCTCAGGGCGCGTACACTTTCGATGCCGATGGCAAACGCTATATCGATTACGTTCAGTCCTGGGGACCAATGATTGTTGGGCACAGTCACCCCGAAGTGATTGCGGCCGTAATCGAGAAACTACAACTCGGTCTGAGCTTTGGTGCTCCCACTGAAATTGAAACCCAGCTGGCCGAAAAACTGTGCGGCTTAATGCCAGGCATGGACATGGTGCGCTTTGTGAACTCGGGCACCGAAGCCACTATGAGCGCCATCCGCCTCGCCCGCGGATTTACCGGTCGCGACAAAATCATTAAGTTCGAGGGGTGTTATCACGGTCATTCCGATTCCCTGCTCATCAAAGCAGGTTCTGGCGCCCTGACAATGGGCGTACCCAGCTCCCCTGGCGTTCCCGCCGCACTGGCCGAGCACACGGTCACACTGAGCTACAACGATATTGCGGGCGTTGAACAGGCCTTTGCTGAAATCGGCGAACAGATAGCTGGTGTTATCGTGGAACCGGTGGCGGGCAATATGAATTGCGTACCCCCCATTCCCGGTTTTCTGGAATGCTTACGTGAACAATGCAATAAGTTTGGCAGCGTGCTCATCATTGACGAGGTTATGACAGGTTTTCGAGTAAGTCATACCGGCGCCCAAGGTCATTACGACGTGCAAGCCGACCTGACTACGCTTGGCAAAGTCATGGGTGGCGGCATGCCCGTGGGCGCGTTTGGCGGCAAGCGTGAAATCATGGAATACATTGCCCCACTCGGCCCGGTCTATCAGGCAGGCACCTTGTCAGGGAATCCAGTGGCTATGGCAGCAGGCCTGAAAACTCTGGAATTAATTTCCGCAGAGAGTTTCTATGAGCCCATCTTTAAACGCACCGAAACCTTGGTGAACGGATTAAGGGAACGCGCCGCGGCCGCTGGCATTCCATTTACCACGAATCATGTGGGCAGTATGTGGGGTGGCTTTTTCACCGAAGCGGAACGGATTACCAACTTCCAGCAGGTGATGGCATGTGATGGTGAACGTTTCAATCAGTTCTTCCACGGCATGTTGTCAGAAGGTGTGTACCTAGCACCTGCGTCATACGAAGCTGGTTTTATGTCCGCGGCACACCGTGATGAGGACATCCAGGAAACCCTCAATGCCGCCGAACGCGTATTCGCCAAGCTGTAAAGCCCGGATTCATCGCTGGACAGACATCAAAAACAAAAAAGCGAGGCTTAGGCCTCGCTTTTTTGTTTCAACAGGCTGAAACCCTGTTACTACACAAGCCGACCAATCAAATCCACAGACTTGTTTGACACCTCAACAATTTTAAAACCCACCCAGTAATTCCCTTCGGTGTTTGCCGGGCTTTGCCACAGACAATCGGCGACCACAGGAATACTGCTTTCATTGTCGAGAGGGGTCGCAAGAACCAGTTCCAATTGGTAAATACTGTCCGTCTGCAACGGCCCATCGCTCATAATCATCAGGCCTTCTTCGTGAATATTGACCAACTTACCCAGAGGTTCGTCATCAACACCATTGTGGGCGACGACAGCAATGTCTACGCGGCGGCGTTCCAGTTTACGGCGATTCTCACTCACTTCAGCTCTCCGTCGATTCTTCGGTTTTTTCCGCTTTAGCATTGAGGCTCTGGAAAATATTCTCCAGAGCACGTTCGAAAAACGGCTTGGTGGCCCCAGAAATCACTTTAGCCTCCCCTGACAACATCGCTCGCGCCAGCTCCAAACCAGATTTCAAGTCGACTTTCTTACCCAACTGATCTACCAACATATAGTGCAAAGTAGTCGAGTTATACCAGGCCACTTTTAAACGTTTGCCATCACTGAATTCAAACCAAGTACCGAACTCAATCATTTTCAAACTATCGACCATGCGCAACTCTTCTTCACTGACGTTTTTATCGTCAGGCTGGGCACCGGCTTTTTCAGCGGCCATTGTCTCCAGTTTAGATCGCATCGGTTCAGGTGCAAATTGCAAGGGCTGACTTTGCAGGGCCATTTTCTGCAGCGTGAACAAAGCATCAAGAAGCTTCGTCGCCTTACCTTGATCGTAAGCAATTGTGTCGAAACCTTTGGACAGAGTATCGTATAAGGCATCGTGCATTTCCATCTGGCGAGCCTTATCTTTGTCTTTATCCTTCGGCTGCACACTCCAGATCACATCATCGACCACATCCAGCGCCGATTGCCATTGCTCTGAGTCCTTACCAAAACGCAATAAGACAAACACCAAGTAATCTGACCAGGGCTGTAATAGCAGCAACAACACTGCCGAAGGCAATTCGGTGTTTTTGATACGTTTGCTGACCTGATCGTTCACCTGCAGCTTCACTTCGCGCAGTTTTTCCTCGCCTTGAACTTTTTCCATGGCTCGGCGTTCGATCAAATCCTGTCGGCGGGCGATTTTTTTGGTGTAACTACTGAATTCCAATAACAGCTCAGCAAACAGGCGAACATCATTCTGAAATTCTTCCAGAACTCGCGACACCACGCTTTTTATGCGCGGATAAATATCATACTGTGCCGTACCGTCGTTACTCACCCAACGGGTGCCCGCTTCAGCCAAGCTGTTCAGCAACAAGCGCGCCGGGTGATCGATCTGTTCAAAAAAGTCCGGATCAATAAACGCGATTTTCAAGAAAGGCGTATGCAAATAACTCAGCAGCGCTTTAATGGCGTTCGGCAAGTTGTCATCCGACAGCATGTAATCAAACAACATGCCGACCAAATCAATGATCTGCATATCATCAACATCAACCGCTTGCCCATCTTCTTCTGAGGCGTCAAGCAGCTGATTGCTTAATTGTTGAGAAACCTCAGCCACACTTTGAATCTGCAAATCGCTCGAGTCGACTTGCAAAGACTCACTGCGAATCAACTCACCCTCTCCGGCATTAATGCCCACCTGCAAATTCTGCAAAGCTTGCAATAATTGAGGCCCGCTAAACACAGCGGCTCCGGCTTTTGCTGGTGCAAAGCCCTGGGACGATGGTACAGCGGGGGTTTTCCAGCTCGCGCTGTATCCCTCGTCAACGACCAGAGTATTCGGACTGGGTGCTGGGCTTGCATCCACACCCATCGACGAAGAAAGTGACGTTGTACTGTTGCGATAAGAATCGGTGGCCAAATGATTTTGCAGAACTCGAATCGCGTTGACCAAGCTTTGCTGATATTGCGGCGAGGGCATACTCGGATCGGGGGCGGGTCCTCGACCCTGGGGTACATGACCACCACCTGCTCGCGGCAGTCGGACGCCGCCAGGATCAGCCGGGGCTGCCGTCATTGCGTCCGACGGCATCTCTCCAGCCGCTTCCTCAACAAACGCTTCCGTCTCTTCAAACACTTCTGAAGCTTCGCCGCCGGATGCACTCGCTCCCGCAGCCATTGCTGAAGAATAACTGAGTTCGCTCAGCACACCTTCCGCATTCAGGTATTCATTCAGCTCTTGATAAATGTCTTCCAGAACCGGAATGAAGATCTTGCTGAAAGTGCGGTAACAAAGAATTTTAATTTTAGTGTCGCACTTAATAACCTGTAGGGTTTGGCGCAACGACTCACAAAATTGTACGGGGCTGACAGGATTCTTTTCAGGAGGTAGCTCGCTGCCCCCTCGAAACTGCCCAAAACGCATGGCGACCAGCCACAGGCTTTCGCCATAGCTGTCAGTCGCGGCGTGATTGATTGAAGAAATCGCAATGGTCTCTTCCAAATCTTCATTGTCCACCAGAGACAACATATCGCGGGAGTACTTCTCTTCCCCAGTCTGGGTATCCAATTGACCGTTGGCAAACTTGATAAAACAACCGGCCAGGCATTCGCCAAACAGTTGCTTAATGGAATCACCACGTTTACGAAAATCGCGCTGAACATCAAAAAAGTGCATTTGCTCAGCATCAGTGGGCGCGTCGGTGGCAAACTCTAAGAGTTGCTCATCCAGGCTGCTTAAACAGTCTTCCATGCGCGGTTCCGCCTGGGCGATAACAATATCGCGACAACGCTCCAGCATCTGCTTGATTTGACCGCTGGTGAACGGCGAGATGGCCGCTCCGGTCGGGTTATCATTACTCAAATTGCTCATAGTATTTGCTTCTTCTACATCCTTGGCCAAACAAGCAAGGCTGCCAACTCGTATCCTTTCGAGTTGATCTACCCATTGAGTTTAGTCGAATTGAGCGCCATTGCAGCCATCAATACATTGTCAATGACGGCAATTTCTCTATTTTTATTCGGTTTTGTCCAGTCATCACGCAGGCCCATTCTAGCAGTATTAATGGGAATATCGAATTTGACCGCAGGGCGCACAAGGTTAATTAGGCAGACGCCGCAGTAAATCTTCAAACTCCCGTCGCTTGGCACCCGCCGGTAAATAGCGCAATCCGCGTTGGGCGAACACTCGTGCCTGCTCAAAATCGCTCTGGGCAGCATAGCTTTTGGCCAGGACCATCAGTAATTCTGATGAGGTGCGTGCGATTCGTAATCCCCGTTCTGCATTCGCGATAGCACCTTCATAATCCCCTGCAGAAAAGGCTCTTTGAGCCGAACTCAATAAGCTTTGAGCCGCCGCAGGCAGTGCTTTGGCCCCCTGCCGCTCACGAATAGGAACCGGCTGCTGAGGTGGTTGTGCCGGACGCTGACTGGCCTCATCCACTCTCGCGGCTGAGCGGGAGTCTGCCGAGGTCTCTGACCTATGTGGCTCCAGACTCGGCACAGGCCGTGCGACATTGCCAGTTCGTACGTCCTCTTGCGGGGCCGGTGGTTGGCTGGCACAAGCACTGAGGATGAGTGAGATGCTCAGAGCGATCAGGCTTCTGGACATGAGTGTTCTCCTTATTTTAACGGGCCGAACCTTAATCGCGGCCAAATAGGCGCTCCCACCAACTGCGGCGTTGCGGTTGACGAGGCTGACAATAGAGCTGCTCGAGCGGTTGTTGTCCGGCAATAAAAGGAAGCTCAATGGCCCCAGGACACTCCGCCTGGCTCAGCTTGCCCGACGCCACGTCGATCCAATGATATTCAACGCCCAAGGGCGGCTGAGCGACGAGGGATTGCGTGGGTATCTTCGAAAACAAGTCACTCCAAACCCGCAAAGCACCGCTGGAGCCCGTAAGTGGTGTGGTGCCATTATCATCACGCCCCAACCAGACCACCGCCAAATGAGAACCGCTGAACCCTGCAAACCAGCTGTCACGCTGGTCATTAGTGGTCCCGGTCTTCCCTGCGACCTCCAAGTCTTGCGGCAACTCTCGATAAGCCGAACGACCACTACCTATGCGCATTGCGGCCTGGAGTCCAAACTGGGTCAGGTACACCGAATCCGCCGAGAAACGCTGTTCCACCTGCAATGGGTAGCGCTTCAAGGGTTGGCCACCACTGGAGGTAACCTCCCGAATCGCCCGAATCGGCGAATGCACGCCCTCGTTGGCCAGGCTGTGGTAAAAGGCGGAGACGTCCAAGGGTGACAGTTCTACAGCGCCCAGCAAAACTGAGGGCACGGGCGGCAGCTCCCGGTCGATACCAAGGCGGTGAATCGTATTAAAGACCTCGGCCAGGCCAACCTCCATACCCAGGCGGGCGGCGGCCTGATTATAGGATTTGGCCAGCGCTTCGTAGAGCATGACATCCCCATGACTCTTGCGATCAAAGTTACGCGGCTGCCAGATGCTGTTTTCCGGGGTTTTTACTTTAACGGTGGCGTCACTGATTCGACTCGCCAGACTGTACTCGGAACTTTTGTTCAAGGCGGTTAGATAAATCGCGGGTTTCAACAAAGAGCCTACTGGGCGCCGGGCATTCAAGGCACGATTAAAACCACCCGCACTGCTGTCACGCCCGCCCACGAATGCCAACACCTCAGCAGATCCAACCGCCGTCACCACCACCGCGCCCTGGAGACTCTTCTTTTTCATTCCGTAGTAGCGCTCAAGAAAGGCCGATTTGCGATTCAAGCTGCGCTCAGCCTGACGCTGAACCGATGGCGACAAACTGGTGAATATCCGCAAGCCTTCGCTGCGCAGATCCTCTTCTTGGTAATCACGTTTTAGCTGTTCTTTGACGAGCTGCAAGAAAGCCGGATAGCGCTGAGAGGGACGAGATCCCGCTTTAATCACCCCCAGGCCTGCCTTGCTGGCTCGTTTGAATTCCTGATCACTGATCAGCTGCTGCTGCAGCATCAACGTCAAGACAAGGTTGCGTCGCTCAAGTGCGCGCTTGGAATTGCGCCAGGGGTTGTAATAAGACGCTCCTTTAACCATTCCGACCAGCAGGGCCAGCTGCTCTAATCTCAGTTCTTTCAGTGGCTGCCCGAAGTAATGGCGGGAAGCCAATGCAAAACCGTGAATCCCGCGCTTACCACTTTGCCCCAGATAAACCTCATTGATGTAGGTTTCCAGAATCTCAGATTTGCTGTAACGCAGCTCCAGCAACACCGACATCAGAGCCTCCTGCGCTTTTCTCTGGAGGCTTCGCTCATGATTCAGATAGAAGTTCTTCACCAGCTGCTGGGTCAGAGTACTGCCGCCCTGCACCGCACTGCCGGCCTTATAATTGGCCAAAGCCGCTCGGGCAATGCCCTTCAGGGAGATCCCAAAATGATGGGCAAAATTACGATCCTCAACCACAATCAAGGCTTCACCAAGGAGATGAGGCACATCGATCAGGCGGAGCAGTTCCCGGTCTTCATTATGACTGGGGTAAATACCGGCTATTTCCAACGGCTCCAGGCGCAACAAATCCAGAGGCTTACCATTCAGGCTTTGCAGCTCGGTAATTCGGCCGTCCTGCAACTTGAGCCGAACCTTGCGCGCCGCTTCATCGCCGTCCCAGAACACAAAGCCCCGACTGTAGATTTGCCAATCGCTTCCCCAATGCACCATATCCCCAGCCTGCCCCAGGCGTTTGACCGAACGATAGCCAAGCTGCTTGAGTTCAAACGCCAGATCATCCTCTTTCAATTCCTGGCCGAGATAGAGTTCCAACGGACGAGCGTACACTTTCGCGGGAAGCGCCCACTTGCGGCCGTCAAACTTACTGCGAATGGTATGGTCCAGATAGAGCAGGTAAACCCCGAACAGCAGGGCCATGAAAAAGAAGAGTTTGAACCACCAGCGCCGAAAAAAGGGCTTAGCTGGGGCTTTTTTTGCCTTGCGTGCCATTAATTGCCTTAAATCTTATCCCTTGCAGGCTTTAACAGCAGGCATGAAATGCGCATAATAGCGCCCTTTTGCGAGCTGATTAGCAAGGTATTTGAATGAGTCATTACCACATCTATGGCCTGGGCGCCGCACTGGTCGACACTGAGATCGAAGTGAGCGATCAGGACCTTACCCAATGCGGTGTCGAAAAAGGCCTCATGACCCTGGTCGACGAAGATAGGCAACATCAACTGATGGAGCAGCTATCTGGCCACTTGGTGGCCTCGAAGCGGGCCTGTGGTGGATCTGGTGCAAATACTATCATTGCGGCCAACTATTTCGGAGCAAAAAGTTTTTACTCCTGCCGCGTCGCCGATGATGAAACCGGCCGTTTCTTCACGGACAACCTTCAGCAAGCAGGTGTCGATTTCCCTAACAGCATCTGCGCCGACGACGGCATCAGTGGTAAATGCCTGGTCATGATTACACCTGACGCTGAACGATCCATGAATACCTTTTTGGGTGCCAGCTCAACCGTGTCCTGCCAGCAATTGGACCACGACGCCATCAAACAATCCCAATGGGTTTATATCGAAGGCTATTTGGTCAGCTCGCCCACGGGCAAGGCGGCATCAATTGAACTGCGGGAAGTGGCTTCTGCTGCTGGTGTAAAAACCGCCCTGAGCTTGTCCGACCCCGCCATGGTCGAATTCTTTCACGATGGCCTGCTTGAGATGATTGGTGAAAAAGTGGATCTGCTGTTCTGTAATGAGGCCGAAGCGATTCACTTTACGGGCACAACATCCGTCAGTGAAGCAGCCCAGGCGCTGCGCAAATACGCCAACAGTTTTGCCATCACTCTGGGCGCCAAAGGCGCGTTCATCTGGGATGGCGAAAAAGAATTCACCGTACCGGCGCAACAGGTAAAAGCCATCGACAGCAACGGTGCTGGCGATTTGTTTGCAGGAGCCTTCCTGTTTGGCTTAAGCCAAGGCTGGGATTATAAACGCAGTGGTGAGCTGGCGGGCCGCTCGGCCTCGACCCTGGTCGCCCAATACGGTCCGCGTTTGCGTCACGAGCAATACGCCGAGCTGCTGTCCCAGGTTTAACTTTCTTTTTTAACATCAGCGCGCAGCGCCTTAGCCCACTGTCGCTCCAGAAGTCGGCGCTGGCGAGGCGCCGATTCACAGGCCAACGCGCACTGGTATTCCTGCTGTGCTTTTTCCAGTTCACCTTGAGCAATCAATAACTGCATACGAGCCGCGTAAAAACCGGAATGCTGCTTCAGCGCATCGCTCAATTGAGCTACAGCATCCCAAATATTTTCGGTGGGCTCACCGGAATAAAAACGCGCCATGGCTTGGTTGAGCTTTGGCACCGGCGAGGCCTGCTGGCGAATCAACAGTTCATACAGATAAATAATTTGCAGCCAATCCGTTTCCTCCCAGGACTCAGCTTGAGAATGGAGCATTTGAATAGCCGCCTGGGTTTGCATGGGGCCAAGTTCTTTCAACGCTAGCGCTTTTTGCAACAACATGTCGGCTTGACGAATGGATTTTTTATCCCACAGACGGCGGTCTTGCTCAGATAGACTTTTGATATCCTGCTCATCGTCTTCGCCAACCCGCCTCGCTAACACCGCCATGATTAACGCCTGTAGCCCCATGGCTTCTGGGCTGTCGACTTCCTTGCGCAACAGCATCAGAAGTTCAATCGCTTGCTGCAGAAGCGCTTCTCGTTGTGACGCTTGCAGTTCTACGCCGTGATTAAACATCAAATAAATCATTGAGCGAATGTGCCCCTGGCGTGAAAACAACAGTTCTCGCCCGGGAATTTCCAAAGGAATTCTTGCTTGCTTGATTTTCAACTTGGCGCGACTCAACCGACGCTGAACAACGGCGTCCGACAACATTAACTGGCGAGCAATTTCTCGGTAGTTCAAGCCACCCAACAACTGCAGCAGCAATGCGAGTTGACTTGTCTCATCAAGCGCGGGATGGCAACAACAAAAGATCAATGCCAGGCGCTGATCTTCCTCGCTGTCATCATCATAGCGCCACCCCTCCTCTCCCACGGCCAGAGATTGTCGACCTTCTTGCTGACGCCCCAGTTGACGCCAGTGATCCAACAATCGACAACGAGCGACATGCAGCAACCACGCACCGGGCTTATCGGGCAAGCCTTGCTCGGGCCATTGCTGCCAAGCCTGACTCAACGCTTCTTGCAAAGTGTCTTCAGCCAGTTCGATATCGCCACACTGACGCGCCAATGCGGCCAGTATTTTGGGTGACTCCCGTTTCAGGAAGGTCACCCACTCGATGTCGAGGTCGCAAACAGAGTTACTCATCAAAGGCCATGATAGGTCGCACTTCGATACTGCCATAACGTGCTGTAGGAATCTGCTTCGCCCAGGAAACCGCCTCCTCCAGGTTATTGCATTCAAAGAGGTAATAACCGCCCAGCTGTTCTTTGGTCTCGGCAAACGGGCCATCACTTAACAGTAACTCCCCCTCACGCATACGAACGGTGGTGGCCGTGTTAGTGGGCTCGAGCGGGTTGCCTCCCAGCATAACGCCTGCGGCCATAGCCTTTTCAGTAAAAGCGCGATATTCCCCAAACAGCTGCTCCATGGGGACATCGTCAAAAGTTTCATCACTGTAGATCAATGCGAGATATTGCATATTTAACTCCTGGTATCGTGAAACCGGTCAAGCCGGCTTAGGCTTTAACAGACTGATGGCGTAAACAACCACAGCCTTCCTAAACACGTCGATCTACCATACAGGGAAAGGACAAAAAGAATAAGAATTTATCAGTTAATTCAATTTGAGGGGTTCTGGGCGGGAAACCAAATAACCTTGCACAAAATCAACACCGAGCTTTTCCAAGGCGTCGCGCAGCTCTTCACTCTCCACGTACTCGGCAACGGTCTGCAAATCCATCACATGCGCCAAGTGGTTGATGGTACTTACCATCGCGTAGTCCTTCGCATCGCGCAGCATGTTTTTGACAAACAAACCGTCAATTTTGATGTAGTGAACCGGCAAGTCCCGCAGGTAGGCCAGAGAGGATTGACCACGACCAAAGTCATCCAAGAAAAACTTGCACCCTCTGGCACCCAATTCGCGCATTAATTCAATGGCGGCCCGACGGCTGCTGATCGCAGCCGTCTCGGTAATTTCAAACTGGATTCGAGCAGGGTCCACGCCCGTTTCATCCAGCATTTTGCACACATAGTCGCAATATCTCGAATCACCCAGACTGGCCCCGGAAACATTCACGGCATAACATTGCTCGCCCTTCTGATCGGACATGAACGCCAACACTTTTCGAAGCACCAAGCGATCCAACTCTTCCATCAGCCCAAACTGTTCCGCCGCAGGAATAAACTCCCCCGGGCTAATGAGAAGACCTTCCTCATCGCGCATCCGTAATAAAACCTCAGCATGATGCTGCTGACTGATATCGGCCGTCGCGACGATAGGCTGCGCGTACAAAATAAAACGATCTTCCGCAATGGCCTTCTGTATTCGGCTAAGCCACTGCATGGTTTCCTGGCGAGCTTTGATCCGCGCATCGCCGTGATAAACCTTGATACGGTTGCGACCCGATTTCTTGGCGGCATTACAGGACGCATTGGCAGCCGCCAACAACTGATTGGCGGATTCGCCTTCCGCATTGATGGCCACAACTCCAATGCTGATGCCGATAGCCAGTTCCTGACCAGACCAACGAAAGCGAAACGATTCCACTTTTTTTACGATACGCGAGGCCATCTGACTGGCACCCGATAAACTGCAATCGCTTAACAATACACCGAATTCATCACTGCCCAATCGGGCCAACATGTCCTTGCCTCGAAGACAGGAAACAAAGATGCCGGCGACCTGCTTAAGCAATTCGTCACCGCCGTCATTGCCACAACTCTCATTAATCACTTTGAAATGATACAAGTCGATGTAAAGCAAACCCGAGCTGATGCCAGATTGAGCGCGCTCCATAGCTTGACTCAAGGCGTTCTCAAATGCTTGCCGACCGGCAAATCCAGTTAGGCTGTCGAGCCCCCCCGCACGCAACATGGCTTCACGTGGCGAATTTAATTTTCGCAACCAAGCTACCGCATAAGCATTTTTGCTTTGCAAGTTGCGGCTGTGTATTAAATATAAATCTGCCGCACCGTGGCTGAGTGCAACAGTGCAGGTTTCCCCTTCACACAGACGTTCGAACAGGCCTTCTTCCACTCGGCATTGATAACCGTCCGGACTCATGGCCTGCAATAATTGATTGATCGGTTTACCGATACTTTGGCGGGAACCGCCCAAGAGTGTACTGCCCGTCGCATTGGCCATCAAAACCTGCCCCTGACGATCGAGAAAAATGACACCTTCGCGGGTATTGTCAGCCAATAGCTGACACAAACTCAGCGCCTCTTCACGGCCGAAACCCAGCGCACTGATATCTCGCAGTGTGCTTAGCGGTGTGGACAGGGTCCACTTTGGCTCGGAAGAATTGGGCTTCACTATATGATTCTACTGATTCCGTTAACGTCTCTAATCCCTATCGGCCGAAAACGAGTTTTCTCTAGCCGCAGCCCCGCGTTTGAATTAGCGGGAAATTCACTCATAAAGATAGAAGGCCACGATCAGTAGGCCAGAGAAACACGTCGATATGTGCTTGAATTTACACGCTTTACCGACGAAAGGTAGAGATAAGGCCAACAAAGAGCCCGGTAAGAGAATGCCTAGTGAAACAAGCTCATCTGACTGGCAGCAATGTCATCAAAGGAATCTCCCGCCATTGATAAAATGGCGTCGGCCACCGGCTTGAGTTGCCGCTCGACATACAAGCTGTAATCCAAAGGACTGCCACAGGATTGCTCTAACCATTCGAGAGGTTCCGGACCATTGACGGTCAAAACATAGTTCACCCAATCACCCTGCTTATACACATGGCCATCTCTCTGCAAACGTTTGCTGGCAGCCTGGGCATGAGGAGGAATATTGTGACGATAATCGCTGAGCTCCTGACGCAGGCGTTTGCGATACACCAACTCATTATCCAACTCACCAGCCAATACCGCTTTAACCTTATTTTCCACATAGTCTCTATAAGGTTCTTCAAGAAATACTCGCCGGTACAACTCTTCCTGAAAACTGCGCGCCAGCATAGTCCAGTCGGTGCGGACGTTTTCCAAGCCCTTGAACACCATCTCCTCTTTCCCGTTTCGCTTCACCATGCCGGCATATCGTTTTTTACTGCCAAGCTCAGAACCGCGAATGGTAGGCATAAAGAAACGGCTGAAATGAGTTTCGAATTCAATTTCCAAGTAACTTTCGATCCGGTGATCCTGCTGCAATCGATCTGTCCAAAAGTCATTCAGTTTCTGCGCCAAATCTCGACCAATATTATTGGCCTCCTCATCTGTTTCCACTTCAGGAAGATGCACAAAAACAGAATCCGTATCGCCATAGATCACACGATGGCCGGACGTCTCAATCCAATGTTTGGTCGCGATCAAAATCTCATGGCCACGCAATGTAATGGAACTGCACACACGAGGATCGAAAAAACGACACCCTGGCGATCCCAGAACCCCATAGAAAGAATTCATAATAATTTTAATGGCCTGGGAAAGTGGCTGATTATCCTCGCTCTTGGCAATTTCTCGGGCCTGCCACAACTCGGCAATGATATTCGGTAACAAACTGTGCTGCCTTGAAAAACGAGCTTCATTAAAGCCCGGCACACATTCGCTGTCGGACAAGGCCAAATGTTTCGCCTGCCAGTAGGCACAGGGGTCGATATTAAAACTGCGAATGATGGATGGGTACAGGCTCTTAAAATCCAGCACCAGAACGTGTTCATACAGGCCGGGCTTGGAATCCATAACATAACCACCGGGAGCCACGACAGAAGATTGCAATTCACCTAGATTAGGGGCGGCAAAACCGGCACGATGCAGCAACGGCAAATAAGCGTATTCAAAGGCCGCGACTGAGCCACCGTTTTTGTCAGCCGAGAGTCCAGTCAATTGGCTACGAGCCAATGCAAAATCCACCAACTGAGTCTTCGAGAAAATATCCCAGACCAACTCACAATCCTGAACATTGTATTTGGCGAGTTCGATTGGCGCTTCCCGATATTGGCGAGTAATTTCCTCGGCACGATTGTCTGACTGAATCAGTTTTTCCTTGCCGAGCAGTTCCGATGCAACCGCCCCCAAGGCAAAACTTTCAAAATTGTAAAACGCGGCTTTCAAGAGTTCTATACCATCGAGCACAATGCGCCCCGGCACGGTAATAAACTGATGTCCGCCTTGATTTGCCTGGCGCCAGCTGGGCTCTTGCCGCTCTCGACCAATACTGTACTTCAGCCCCCAACGCCGACACATTTGTTCAAGCACCCACAGATCAAACTGGATGACATTCCAGCCCATTAATATATCGGGGTCTTGTACGGCCAACCAATCGAAAAAAGCCTGCAAACATTCAGCCTGGCTGTCGAACCAATGTAATGCGGCCGTGCCGCTTTCCGTGTCGATCGATTGAGTTTCCTCAAGCCTGTCTTCGCCTTTTTCGCTCTCACTCTCATCTTCACACCTCTTGTTGGGATGCACCATAAAAACGACGGGAGCGCAGTCCCCCACCGCCGCAACCGAGTACAAAGTGCGAGCATCAAACGAGGTTTCAATATCGAGCGATATGGCTTTCAAGCTGGGTTTGTAACTCGACGCCTTGCAACGGGCCTGCTGTAAAACAGGGAAACCGTTTTCGGATTCTGTAGGGGCTTTATCAAAACGGATTCCCGCAAAAATAAAACGCTCCATCAGGAAGCGTTCGGGTGGGCGAATGTCACCTTCCCAAACCTGCAATCCTCGGGAGGTCAGTTGACGTAAGCCATCGCGCAGACGTCGCTGACTGCGGTTATAACAGGCGTAGAGCACCTGATTGTCCCAGCTCCGCAACGACACGGGCGCATAACGCCAGGTCACGCCCAGTATTTCCTGAGCATCCGCAAGATCATCAGCGGCAATGAAGAACACCGCCTCCTGCTTATCGATCAACACTTTAACCGGCCCGATATCGCTGGATACCCACAGCTCCAGACGCACCCCCTTGGGGGCATCTTTCCATTCTCGGGTTAGGATAAAGGCTTCAAACATAGTGTATAAGGGGAATACGGCTTGTGTGGTTGACATCAAAGAGCGAAAAACTCAGATCTCTCGCCAACCGATATTATGGCAGATATTGAGTGCCGATTCTGTGCCAGAGAAGCGAATTAAGACCAGAAGTGGCAGGAGAGAAAGGTGGGCGATTGCCCACCTCGAACAGTCAGGGCGTATATTAACCTTTTGACAGCAGTTCGCGCAGATCAATAATCGCGGCATTTGCCCGGGAAATGTAGGAAGCCATAACTAAAGAGTGGTTGGCTAACATACCAAAGCCACTGCCATTGACGATCATGGGGCTCAAAATCGGTTCCTGTGCGGCTTCCAGTTCGCGGATAATTTGCTGCAAACTCACTCGAGCGTTTTTCTTTTCCAGAACATCGGCAAAGTCTCTTTCCATTGCGCGCAAAAACTGTAACAGCGCCCAAGTAGAACCACGCGCTTCATAAAAGACATCGTCAATTTCAAGCCATGGCGTTTTCACTTCTAACTCGGTGGGCGTTGGCGTGCTCTGGCTGGCATTTTCCTCGCCCGCCAAATCGGTGTTAATACGACGCTGACCAACACTGGCACTTAAACGCTGGGACAAACTGCCCAATCGAGTTTCGACCGTGCGCAACCAGTTACGCAGATTATCCGCGCGAGCGAAAAACTGTGCATCAGTCGCATCGTCGTCAACCAAACGATCCAGGTACTGCTGCAGATACATAGTCGCTTCCTTGTACTGTTTCTCGGAAGCGGGCAGCATCCAGCTGTTATGATCGAAATTAAAACGCGGTTCGGCAAGCGCCAAATCGACATCTTCGGTAGATTGGGACTGGGAACGACTAAAGCTTTCACGCATGGCCTTGCTGAGGTCTCGAACCTGAATCAGCGCACCGTATTCCCAGTTTGGAATATTGTCTAGCCATACGCCGGGAGGAAAAATGTCATTGGATAAAAAACCACCGGGTTTATACAGCAGAGTATCTGCCACACTGATCAGTGTTTTGGTGGTTTCCACTCCGGTTATTTTGGAGTTCTGCAAGGCGCGGAAGCGCACTTCGCTGTCTTTCGAGAGGTAAAAGTTTTCACCCGGCTCGGAGCTCCAGTAGATACCCAACACGACGGTCACCAGCAGAAGTATCCCCAGGATAAACCCCGTACCGCGAAACCAGGCACCTCCGTTCGCTGAATAACTCATTGATTAGCTCCTTAGTATTTTGCTGTCGGGCACCTGGCTCGTCTTACAGCCCGCCCCGATTAATAGGCCTTCACCCGCACATCGACATCCAGGCTCTCACCGGTATCAGTCTCGATTTGCATAGTGAATGTATCACCAACACGTAACGGCCTTTTTACCCCGAACAGCATTATATGGTATCCGCCGGGTTGAAACCGTAAAATTTTGCCAAGCCCCAGGTCAATTCCAGAGAG
Organism: Pseudoteredinibacter isoporae; assembly: GCF_040372805.1. Taxonomy (GTDB): domain Bacteria; phylum Pseudomonadota; class Gammaproteobacteria; order Pseudomonadales; family Cellvibrionaceae; genus Pseudoteredinibacter; species Pseudoteredinibacter isoporae_A. The sequence goes on along the minus strand of NZ_BAABWJ010000001.1, from coordinate 1,427,277 downwards.
CTTGCGCATCTTCATCATGCCGTCTTCATGTATATGACGATGAAACTCGGCAGATCGGGCCAAAGGACTGCTCACAGAGATCAAACGAATGGGCTTGTCGCCATCATTACGCAGTTCTAAATAAGCCACAGCGGTACTCTGTCCTGGCGGCAGAGGCCGGCTGTAGGCCTCCCCAAGCTGCTCCAGAGCCGAGACAGGGCCGGCAAGAGCCAGCAACATAGATAGGGTAAAAAAACGACAAATTTTCAAGAAAAAGCCCATTGCACACTCCGATGTTTGGGCCGGAGTATGCTTCAGGCAAGATGAACTAAAGCTTACAACGGCTGATCACTAGGTCTACCCAGATAATACCCCTGACCACCGTCCAGCCCCAAATCCTTGACGGCCTGCCATTGTTCTTCGGTCTCAATGCCTTCGGCATAGAGCGTCAGATCACAGCTGCGAGCGATTTTCAGGAGGGTTTCCACATAGAAGCGACTGTCGGACTTGGGATCAAGGCTGTGGGTGAAGCGCATATCCACCTTCAACATGCGCAGTGCAATGCTTTGCAGGTGCATAAACTCACTGCCGGCAACCCCAAAGTGATCCAGAGAAACACCCGCACAAGCCGGCCCCAAGCGCTCGACCACGGTGCGTAAATGCTCCTCATCCGCCTCCAGCATTTGTGCAGGCAATTCCAGCTGCAAGCGCTCAGCAAAGCGCGGATTGCTGCGCAGAAATTCTTCCAACCACGGCGCAAATTGTTTGTTGTGCAAGGAGTTGGGCGATAAATTAACGCACAGAATAGAACCACCTGCCGGGCCTTGCTCCGCCAGCATTTCAATCAGTACTCGATCGAGGTCGGCACTTAAATTGAAGCGTTCTACCATCGGCCAGAACACGCCCGCAGTGAGTAACTCTTCGCCCTCTTGCAAACGACACAGAACCTCCAAATGGATAAGGCTCCCATCCACGCCGTACACAGGCTGATAGTGCAGCACGAATGCACGGCGCTCGATCGCCGAGGTGATCATGTCACCCCACTCATGAGCCGGGCGGGCAGACTCGGCGGTTTCACGCTCCGCTATCGCCCAATGGCCACCCCCTTCGCCATGGTGTTGCGCCTGACGCAAGGCCATATCCGCTTGCGACAGTAAATTATTCTCACGGGCAATGGATTCCGAGTGGGCCGCCCCAATATACGGCACCAGTTCTTTGCTTTGGTACCAACTGCGGCGGGACAGCGAATTAATCAGCTCTGAGGCCAGGCTCTTGGCTTCGCCTTCATCCAGCTCAGGCACAAAGATTGAAAAATCCGCCCCGGACCGACGCCCAACAATCGCATCGCTCATAACCACCACTTCACGTAGTGTATTAGCAATGGACAACAAACATTCATCCCCGGCATCACGACCATGACTGTCATTGAATTCGATCAGGCCTTGAATCTGCAACAAATACAAAGCCCCTCGATTCCCGCTTCGCTCGGAATCGATGAATGCCCGAAAGCGCGCATCAAAGTCACGACGATTGGAGAGTTGAGTTACCGAATCCAGGTGGGCCTGTTTGTATAAACTTTCGGTCAAGCCCACTTGTTCCTGGAACATGGATTGGACTTTTTGCACCATGCGGTTCATCGCGGTGACCACCCGACGCAACTCCACGGTTTTCGGCAGTTCATCCTGCACGGGAAATTCACGTCGACAGATCGCTTCGGCCTGATTTTCCACTTTGCTCAAAGGCCTGAGCAGGTAACGTAGGCCCAATCCCACCACCACATAACAAATAACTGCGGTAATCAAAAAGATATAGATGTACTGAATGCACACGCGCCACAAATCCCGATAGGCATAACCTGGATTGCCTACCACAACCACATTGCCCAGAATTCGCCATCCGCTCACGACTTCAGCTTGCCCAACCGGTTCAGGCAGATCGATCATGTTGATAAACCAGTCTGGCACGCCTTCGATGGCTACCGGCAGTTCACGATGAATTGCGGCTTGGTTGTCCGCACTTTTGCGGAAAATAATATTACGGTAATAACCACGATCAAAAATAACGTCGACCAGTGAACGCACCTGGGCATCATCAGCCTGTGCGGCAGGCCCAGACAGCGTCAAGGCCAAAGACGTCGCCGTATCTTCAGCATGATTTTGCATTTGTTCGTGAAAGTAGAGCCGCGCGTTTAATACGCTAATGACCAGATTGATCGCCAGAAGCGTGCACATCAGCACACTGATCGCGATAATTAATTGCCGAAACAAAGTCACTGCTGTCATTCCCCTGTGGTTGGGTTTCCCTAAGGCCGGTTGAGGCTGAACCTACCCTCCACCTATCGGCCACAAGACCAATCTCCTTAAGGCTTAACATGAAAGCATAGAAGAAAAACCGCCTTCAGGCCTTAGCGTCAAGCAAAACGGCACGCATTTCCTTACGAAATTGATATGACAAGCACAGGGCGGGATCACCGTTGAGGCACAAGACAGCTCATCCCGCCACACAGCTGGTGCTCAGGGAGCCTCCAGTTTGATTTGCGGATTGCGACCGCGACGAATGTCGCCGCGTAGACGATAGCCCGGCAGCGCCTTCTTCATTTGCAAATAAATCCAACGCCCCTGGGCATCGGTGGGCGCACTGATGATGGCCAGCAAACCATCCACTTTTGCCCGCTGAGCGATAAGCTGCAGATAGGGATGCAGACTTTCGTCTTTATTTTTTAATGCCTGAGGGTCAATCAAATAGAGGTTGTCATCGTTATGTTGTTGAGCAGGGTTGGTTTTGGCGGCCGCAGGCACATTGACCTTCTGCAGTTTTGCCAACAGCGTTTTGGCTGGGGCATTCTCTGGGTCTATGGTCAGTGCGCGCCGCAACCAGGTCTTGGCCTTAGACAAACTGCCCTTTTCGGCGGCACTGCGGGACATCTCCACATACCGTAGAGGTATCATTTGCAGGCCTGAATTTGCCTGCACATTGTTGGGATCAATCGCCAACACAGCACGATACAAATCCAGTGCATTGTTGTGTTTTGGGATGGTGAGCCGATTCGCAGCCAAAGCCTTTTCCGCATCACTTAGCAGGCTGTTGATTTGGGCTGCCCGAAAATCAGGCTGAGGTTTCTGAGCACGCTTCACCGGCTCGGGAGATGGCTTTGGAACGGGAGCCTGACAGGCAACTAAAGACGCCAACAACAGCAGCAATATGCTACGGGGATACATGAACAGCCCTTGTGATACTTTTTTGAGTTAAGTTTTAGCAAATGCGGGTGGGTACGCTTTGGAATCTACGTATAATTACCCACAAAGACAGCGGAACTGTGCAACAAAGCGTGAAACAAAGCAAACCTTGCAAACGCCAAAATATGACGCCAGCCGCAGTACTGCGATTAATCGAGACAGATTTATGAGTTTTTCCACACGCTTTCGTATTTGCTTCGCCACCCTGAGCTTGCTCATTGGCTGTGCAGCTTGGGGGCAGGATCCCCAGGCCAGCCCCTTCGCCCTGAACCCTGAACAGGAACAAAGCAGCGAGCCTGCAAACACAGAAAGCCCTATCGGCCTACAAGCGACCGAATCAGGGTTGGAATCCAGCATGAGCGCCAGCGAGCCGAGCCTTGGTTCTGCGTTTAATGTCGCCAACGTCGATCAAAGCGTCGATTTCCTGCCCATCGATCAAGCCTACCAAGCAGCAGTCTTCTTCAGTGATGGGAAATTAAAAGTCGACTGGCAAATCGCCGATGGCTACTACCTGTACAAAGATCGTTTTAAATTCCAGCAACATGAAAACAGTGGCACAGAAGCCCTGACAGCAGAATTTGAAATAGGTAAACGCATTTTCGATCAGGTCTTCGAAAAAGAACTGGAAGTGTATTACCACAACACCCAGATCGAGCTGCAGAACGACAATGCGGACAGCAATCAATATCGCCTGGCGGTGGAATTTCAGGGCTGCGCCGATGCTGGATTGTGCTATCCGCCCCACACGCTGTGGTATACCGTCAATGCTGATAGTGGCAAAATCTCGGAAGCTCCCGCCCCAACTTCCATAACAGGTCCCAAGAATAGTGCCCTATCACAAGGCTCCTTACTGAGCGCCTTGGTGTTCGCCTTTCTGGGCGGCCTGATTTTAAACCTCATGCCCTGCGTGTTCCCCGTACTATCCATCAAAGCCCTCAGCCTTGCAGAAGCCAGCAACAGCCCCGGTAGCAAACAGTTGCACGGCTGGAGCTATACCGCTGGGGCCGTGTTCAGCTTTGTCGCTATTGCAGCCCTGATGCTCATCCTGAAATCCAGCGGCCAAGCTATTGGCTGGGGCTTTCAACTGCAATCGCCTCTCTTTGTCAGTCTGCTTGCCTATCTGTTTTTTGCCATGGGCTTGTCCCTGGCAGGTCTCGCCGAATTCGGAAATCGCCTGATGGGCGTGGGCCAACAGCTGACCCAGAAGTCGGGATATCAGGGGTCGTTCTTCACCGGCGTTCTGGCTTGTGTCGTCGCCAGCCCCTGTACGGCACCATTTATGGGAACCGCGTTGGGCTTTGCCCTGGGCCAAAGTGCCGGCGTGGCCCTGTCTGTATTTGCCGCACTGGGCTTCGGAATGGCTGCCCCCTTTTTGTTGCTCAGCTATTTGCCCAAACTGGGCAGCTACCTACCGAAACCCGGCCCCTGGATGGAAACGTTTAAACAGGCCCTGGCTTTCCCACTGTTTATTGCGGCCATCTGGTTACTCTGGGTATTGGGGCGTCAAGCGGGTGGGGATGCGGTTGCACTGTCTCTACTGGGCCTGACCCTGATCGCTTTTGCTCTGTGGTTATTACGTCATCAGGGCGTTATCAGCAAAGCGCTGGCAACTGTGTCTATTGTGCTGGCACTTGCCCTGCCTGGATTGATGAGCAACCTATCCACCCAAAGCCAAACCGAAACAGAGGGCTTTTGGCAAAACTACAGCACGGCGCGATTGGACAAGGCCCTGGCAAACCAGCAATCCGTCTTTATCAATGCGACCGCCGCCTGGTGTTTAACCTGCCTTGCCAATGAGCGAATTGCCTTCACCGACAAGTTTGAGCAACAACTTGAGCAACAAGGCACCGTGGCACTGAAGGCCGACTGGACCAATTACGATGCCAATATTACTGAGCTACTGCAGAGTCATGGGCGTAACGGCGTTCCCTTGTATGTGTTCTATCACGAAGGCGAAGTAACCCTTCTTCCCCAATTACTTACAGAAGATATTCTTTTAAAGGCCACCAAAACCAACTAGCGACAACTCGACTTTAGCAAGATCAACGAAGATGGGCGAAGTTTGGTCAAATTAAGCAGAGAAAACTTCAACTTCAAACATCTTCCACAAAAAGGCGGACAAAAACCTAAAAATACCGCCCATTTTCGGGAAAACATACCAAAACTCTTCAAAACAGGAGATACGCTACTCTTTTTTACTGAACCAAAGCCAAATAACTTCGCCAATCATGTTGGCATCTTCGCCAAAATCAGTGTTTTTGGTCATTCACATAGACAGGCGCCCAAAATTCGTGCACACTGCACTTATTCATCAGATCAATAATCACAACAAGGGCAGCAGCCATGGCCACAATTCTGGTTTTACACGGCCCCAACCTGAACTTGCTCGGCACTCGTGAGCCGGAGATTTATGGTCACACCACCCTTGAAGATATCAACCAGGCATTAAGCACCCGCTGCAAAGACGCTGGCCACCATTTTATGGCCCTGCAAAGCAATGCCGAGTACGAATTGATTGAACGTATCCACGATGCTCGACGCGAAGGCGTTGATTTCATTATTTTCAATCCCGCCGCCTTTACTCACAGCAGCGTCGCTCTGCGTGATGCACTGGCAGGCGTCAGCATTCCTTTCATCGAAGTGCATCTTTCCAATGTGCACCAACGTGAAAGCTTTCGACATCATTCTTATTTTTCAGATATTGCCGTTGGCGTTATCTGTGGCCTGGGCGCCAAAGGCTACGAACTGGCTTTGGACTGGGCAATCGAAAACGGCTTCTAGGCCAACGTATATACCCATAAGTTTTTAACGACAGAACATTTAGCGAGACTAAACATGGACATCCGTAAAATTAAAAAACTGATCGAGCTGCTTGAAGAATCTGACATCGGTGAACTGGAAATTAAAGAAGGCGAAGAATCCGTACGCATTAGTCGTGGCTCTTCTTCTATGCCTGCCGTTTCTATGATGCCTGCCGCCATGGCACCTATGCCTGCAGCCGCACCTGCTCCGGCGGCTGCACCTGCTGCTGCGGAGAGCAATGAACCTGCCGCACCGGCCAGCAACACTCACGCCGTTAAATCACCTATGGTCGGCACGTTCTACACCGCGCCAAGTCCAGGCGCCAGCCCGTTCGTCAAAGTGGGCCAGAACGTTAAACCTGGTGACGTTGTGTGCATCGTAGAAGCAATGAAAATGATGAACCAAATTGAAGCCGACAAAGCCGGTGTGGTAGAAGCCATTCTGATTGAAGATGGTGAGCCGGTAGAATTCGACCAACCTCTGGTAACTATTGTTTAAGTCGCCCCGTAACAACACGCGATATTACAATAGCCCATTGAGGAAACCTTTATGATACAGAAATTACTCATTGCCAATCGCGGTGAGATTGCCTTGCGCATTTTGCGTGCCTGTAAAGAAATGGGCATCAAGACCGTAGCTGTGCATTCTAAAATCGATCGCGATTTGAAACATGTGCGCCTTGCTGACGAATCCGTTTGCATTGGCCCTAACCCATCTCCGGAAAGTTATTTGAACATTCCTGCGCTGATCAGCGCCATGGAAATCACGGACTCCACCGCTGTTCACCCCGGCTATGGCTTCCTGGCAGAAAATGCCGACTTCGCCGAGCAAGTGCAGAAAAGTGGCTTCACCTTTATCGGACCAGACGCTGACGTTATTCGCCTGATGGGCGACAAAGTCTCTGCGATCTCTGCGATGAAGCGCGCCGGCGTCCCCACTGTTCCCGGTTCCGATGGCCCTCTGCCTGAGCACAAAGAAACCTGTCTGCGTATCGGCCGCGATGTTGGCTACCCCGTCATCATTAAAGCCGCTGCCGGTGGTGGTGGTCGTGGCATGCGTGTAGTGCACGAAGAAGACGAGCTGATCCAATCGATCGCCATTACCAAAGCCGAAGCAAAAGCTGCGTTTGGTGATGACACAGTCTACATGGAAAAATTCCTTCAGAACCCGCGTCACGTTGAAATCCAAGTGATGTCCGACGGACAAGGTGGTGCAATTCACCTGGGCGATCGCGATTGCTCTTTACAACGTCGCCACCAGAAAGTTCTGGAAGAGGCGCCGGCACCTGGTATTCCCGACAACGTGCGCGCTGAAGTGCAGCAGTCTTGTGTGAATGCGTGTATTGAAATTGGTTACCGCGGTGCGGGCACCTTTGAATTCCTGTATGAAGATGGTCGTTTCTATTTTATTGAAATGAACACTCGCATTCAGGTTGAGCACCCCGTTACTGAAATGGTGACAGGCGTCGATCTGATCAAAGAGCAAATTCGCGTATGCTGTGGCGAGCCTCTGTCCTTGAGCCAGGAAGACATCGTGATCAAAGGTCACTCTTTCGAAGCGCGCATTAACGCCGAAGACCCAAAGACTTTCCTGCCAAGCCCAGGCCGAGTATCCAACTTCCACCCTCCAGGCGGACTGGGTGTGCGCGTTGACTCACATTTGTACAGTGGCTACTTAGTCCCCCCCAACTACGATTCCATGATCGCCAAGCTGATCACTTACGGTGACACTCGTGAAGAAGCTCTGCTTCGTATGCGCAGCGCTCTGGATGAAATGATTGTGGACGGCATTAAGACCAACATCCCATTGCAGCAAGAGCTGTCAAGAGATCGCGCCTTCGCCGAAGGCGGTGTCAACATCCATTATCTGGAAAAGAAACTGGGCATCAGCTAAGCCTGTTCATTTTTCAGCGTATCAAAGGGGGAGAGCTCAAAAGGCTCTCCCCCTTTTTTTCTGATATGCTGCAAGCACAGTCATCAACTCAACGGAGAATAAAATGAAGTACTGGATGCTGGCCCTGTGTCTTCTCTGCGCGCCCAAGCTGTTCGCCGGGCATTACAAAATCAATTCCGATTTATCGATCCTTAATTTCGCCACCACCAAGAAGCAATACGTGATTGAACCGGCAAGCATTGGCGGCCTGACAGGCTCACTCGACAAAAACGGCAAATTTGTCGCCAATATCGACTTAAAGTATCTGGACACCATCAATCCCGTTCGAGACAACAGCCTGAGAACCTTATTTTTCAACGTTGACCAACACCCAAAAATCGAAGTAGGCGCAACCATCCGTCCCGACAGCCTGCCTAAAACCGGGGAAATTAACGTGCTGAATGTTACCGCGACACTGACTCTGTGGAATACGACAAAACCACTGGAACTGGAGTTGCTGGTTGCCAATACCGGACGCAGTTTAATGGTGAGCAGCCGCAAAGCGATTGTGATTTCCGCGACGGACTATGGCATTCCTGCCGAGAATTTAAACAAGATGGCCAGTACCGTTGGCGGCATCGCTATTGCCACAACCGCGCCGGTGAATTTCCAATTGGTTTTGGATTTAAAGGCCAATTGATCACTTTCGGGGCAGTGATACCTGCCCCGAACTCGCATCACCTACACATCATTCAAACCAGCGGTCAACAGACTGAGCCTATCTGACTAGAGTGAAAAAACCGTCTTCTCACTGCTGAGCAGTTTCATTAACGCCGCAACCAAGACCCCAGTTAACAACAGCGTAATGGCCGTCGCAATCAACAGCGAATCCCAAGGCAGAGCATTCCCTTTTACCACTTCCATCAAGGCCTTTTGCTGCCCTGACACTGGCAACCAACGCAGCACATCCGGGCCGATATCGTAGCCCGTTACCATGGCCATACCCATTGGAACAATCAATACGATGGTTAAGTAGGACTGTGCTTCTTTAAACGTTTTGGCCATGAATGACACAAACAACTGCATACTGGCTGCTAACAATCCCAATGGAAAACTGAACAACAACATATACAAGGCAAAGCGTGTATCAATCACAACATTCGCCCCAAGGTCTTGCCAGGGCACAAAACTGTACGCTATTTTCGATACCAGCAGGATCATACACAAGCCGAACAAGGCAAAACTGCTGACCGCGAACAATTTACCAAGCACCAGATCTCGAATGCGTATTGGCAGACTCAACATGAGCGCCAATGAATTGCGCTCCCGCTCACCTGCGCTGGTGTCGATCGCCAGATTCATACCAGAGATGAACACCGCGTAAATCATCATAAAGATGGCAACACCGACAATGAAACCACCTTTTGCCTCAGGCTTGGCGGTATCTTTCGCTTGCACATCAAGTACTCGAATCACTTCCGGAGAAACTCCACGAGTTAACAAACGCAGCGCTGCCACTTCCCTGGAGAACGATCGCAATTCTCTTTGCAGCCGCCGTATCGAACTGCGCAAATTGTCGTTGGAAAAATCCGCTGTAATCGTAAGCTTTGCCAATTCACCATGCTGCATGGCATACAGATAGTTCTCATCAATATGCAGACTGACGGCCTTGACCACCTCCCCTTCAGGCACATCCGAGTCAGGAAAAATGTCTCGACTCGCGAGATGACGCATCAGCTCCGGAGCCTGGCGCGCATTTTCAACAGAAATATAAAGCGCGCTGGGGCTAGAAAACTTGTCAATCATGGCTACGAACAACAGACACATAATTAACGGCGTGCCAATCGAATAGGAAAGCGCAGCCATCACCGAACGGCGATCACGGATAGCATCTTTCATTTCTTTTTTATAAATTTTCATCCAGGCGGCCATTACGCTGCAATCCCCTCATCTGATCCGATCAACGCAATAAACGCCTCTTCCAAACTGTCCTGCCCGGTACGCTCGCAAAGCGCTTGAGGGCTACCTTGAGCAATGGCTCGACCCGAAGCCATCACGACAACTTCATCACATAGGGCGGATACTTCCTGCATTACATGAGAAGAAAACAAAATGCAGTGTCCGTCCGCTTTGAGGGACAACAATAGATCCCGCAAGGTTCGGGTACTCATCACATCCAAACCACGAGTGGGCTCGTCTAGTACAATGTTTTTCGGTTTATGGACGATAGCCTGAGCGAGAGCCGTTTTCATACGCTGTCCCTGGGAAAACCCCTTGCAGCGACGATCTGCAATATCCTGCATTTGCAAACGCGCCAGCACTTCATCACACGCTTGTTGCGCGGCGTTTTTTTTCAGGCCATTCAGCTCGGCAAAATACTGAATGTACTCTCTCGGCGTCAGCCGTTCGTACAAACCAAAAGGATCAGGAAACAAGCCCAAGGTCTGTTTAGCGGCCAATGGGTGCTGACTGACGTCGATACCGTCCACTTTGGCCCAGCCCTTATCGGCACATAAGAGGTTAAACAACGTTCTCAGGCAAGTGGTCTTGCCCGCTCCATTCGGCCCGAGTAAACCGGTAATTTTTCCATCATCGGCACGGAAACTCAGATCATCCAGCGCCTGCACATCCGCAATTTTTTTTGTCAAACCTTGCACTTCAATCATTGTCCTTGGACTCCTCGGCCTTATCAGCCTGATCGGCGGCGGCCGAATTGGCATTGAGGAAAAAGCCTCGTTCTTTATCCTTGTCCACACAACTCAAATCCAACGCCTCCGGATCTGGATTGGCAATAAAGTCAGCGATGAGTTCATTTGCACAGGTATGCCCGGCAACCCCGTGAGTGGCATTGGGGAAAATAACATGCAGACTATGACTCAGTTGTGGCTCCATTGTGCTTGCCCAGGCGGGAGGCGTTGCTGGATCATATTTACCCGACAGCAACAGACTGGGAATATTACTCTCCAGCGGCTTTTCAAAATCGTCCAGCTTCGGCGCCACATTCCAAACCGGGCAGGCGATATCCAGGGCAGCCAGCATATCTTCCCCAATCAAACTGCCTTTCATCTGAGCGCGATCTTTATCCGTTAATCGAGGCCAATCTTCTGCACAAACAATCGCCGCGTGCATCCCCATTGCCAGATCCAAGCCCGACAGAGTCATCCCGAATAACCCAAGAATCGGACCACTGTCTCCGAGCTTGAGGCGGTCAATGGTGTAAGGTAATAAGGTTCGAGCCTGCTGACTGTAGAGCGCCAAGCGCAAAACACCATTGAGCTTGCCACGTGTCAGTCGAAGTGCCGCGCCTTCAGCCGATACGGGGTGCTTCACACCTTGTAACAGGGTTTGCCCACCGATATTACCCAGCAGATTTTGAAAATCCTGGCGAAGATTCGGATAACGCTGATGACAGGCGCTCTGGGTTTCACATTGATCCAACAGTAATGCCATGGAATGATCGACCGATTCGCCAACCGCCAACACATTTTGTTGCAATGGAACCAAACCATCCATAATCCCTGAAGCAACGACTTCCGGATAGTGGCGCATATAGAGCTGCACCATTCGCGTACCGTATGACGTACCAAAAACGTGTAATTTTTTATACCCGAGTTTCTTGCGTATAAGGTCGAAATCATCCAATGCTCGACGACTGTTGTAACCGTTTAAATCAGCGCCCAGTTCGTCTTTGCAATTGCGAGTCTCTTTTTCGATATCAAGGCTCTGGTCGTCAAAGGACAATTGTTCAATAGAATCCATTTGGTCACAGTGCAACTTATTGGATCTGCCGGTACCTCGCTGATCGATGAGCAAAATATCACGCTCGCGTCGTACCTTACTGAGGATGCGATTGAAGTGACCGGCCAAATCCATCGCGGATTGTCCGGGTCCACCCGCAATAACCAGGACCGCTTCTTCCGCGTGTTTTTCTCTCAGCGCTGGCAAGACTGCAAAATGAACATCGATGGTCTGTTCGCCATCTTCAGTTTCGGCTACGGATACTGAGCCACAGGAGATTTGATCCGACAGATTGGGCAAGTAGCACGGGGTGAGTACGCCGGTCTGCTCAGCAGTCGTTTCGGTTCCCGCCCTGCTGATAGCCGATGTCAGTACCAGCGTCAACATCAACGCTGCAATCAATGAATGCATAGTGTAGACCTATTGTTATTGAAGCCATGGATACTACGCGGGCTTTGCTAAAACGGCAAACTGGCGGATGCCTCTAGTCTACAAGTAACAGAGCGGGAATGTGTTACAGAATAATAACGCTGTCTGACATCAGCACGGTCACAGGAGAACCGCAGCGAAGAGAAGGAAAGGAGCGCGACATCAGCACAGAAACAACTCTCTGATATCGCGACGGGTCCGAAGATTATTTGGCGAACAACTCAAGAATAGAAGAGAAATCTTTCGACCCCTTATCCATTTGTCCACTGTTTTTATGAAGACTGTAAAGATTCCGCGCTGCTGCGCCCATTGGGGTAGATGAACGGCTTGCCAACGCTGCCTCCATGGCCAGACCAAGATCTTTCAACATCAGATCCACCATAAACCCTCCCTGATAACCATTGCTGGAGGGCACACCATCCATCACACCGGGCACCGGGTTGTATTTTTCCAGGCTCCAATTGCAACCTGAACTTTTTAACATGATGTCAGACAACACTGCCGGGTCCAGACCATTGTCCATACCCAACTGCAAGGCTTCAGCGGTGCCGGTCATGTGAATCGCCAACAGCATGTTATTGCAAATCTTCGCTACCTGACCTGCGCCGGCATCCCCCGCACGAAATATGTTGGCGCCCATCGCCTCCAGAATAGGTTTTGCCGCCTCACAAGCAGCTTCAGTGCCACCACACATAAAGGCTAGCGTGCCTGCCGCGGCCGCCGCCACACCACCGGAAACAGGCGCATCGATGGCTGAGATGCCTGCATCAGATGCAGCCGAAATTAAATTACGAGCATTTTCAGGTGCAATTGTCGAGCAATCGATAATCAACGCATCTCGGGCAATACGCTTCAGCAGCTGCTCATTGTGAATATACAGATTTTCCACAATGTGCCCATTGGGCAACATCGACACCACATAACTGGCACCATCCACGGCAGTCGCCGCGTCAGTTGCGCTTGTACAGCCATTCGCCTGGGCTTGGGCCAAAGCATCGGCGGCCAAATCAAATGCGGAAACCTCAAAGCCAGCCTTAACCAAATTAGCGGCCATCCCAGCCCCCATATTGCCCAGACCAATAAAAGCGACTTTTTTACTCATAGGATTCTCCTACTGTTAATTCCTGGTCAATGCCTGACTTAGAGATGCGCCAGAGGGTCATCGGCAAAAGGCTCAAAAAACGCCGCCACTTCTACCTCAGTAACCTCAGCAATGTTGTTATGCTGCCAATTTGGATTGCGATCCTTATCAATCAGTAATGCACGAACGCCCTCTTTAAAATGACCTTTGGCCGCACAGTGACGCGACATGGTCAGCTCCATACGAAACACGTCCGCAAGACCTTTGTGGGCCCCTTCTCGCATTTGGGCAACTACTAAATGGGGCGTCACCGGGCAACCGTTACGCAGTGTGTCAATCGCACGCGACAACCACTTGTCTTCGGTTTGGTGAGCAAGAATGTTTTCGCAAATTTCTGCAGTTGAATCGCCATCACAGAGACGATTGATCAGATCGTAGTTCGGACGAACATTGGGCTCAGGCATCTGAGCTACGGATTCAGATTCGTAATGACGCAGAACTTTATTGACCGTCGCATCCGCACTGCCAGACCAATCAGCGGCCTGCAAGTCAGCTAGCACCTTGGCCCGGTATTCATTGGCAACGAGACGATCTGCCAGCCCCACAAACTTGGCATCACTGGCATTAATGTTGGCGCCAGTTAAACCCAGGAACAGCCCCGTGTTGCCAGGTGCATGATTTAAAAACCAAGTGCCTCCAACATCAGGATAAAGACCGATGGTCACCTCGGGCATGGCCATGCGATTCGTTTCTGTGGCGACGCGATGACTGGCCGCATCCATTAAGCCAAGGCCACCTCCCATAACAATGCCATGCCCCCATAAAATTATTGGTTTCTTAAAGGTGTGCATGTGGTAATCGAGGGCATACTCACGACTGAAGAACGTCACGCAATAATCATTGGGAAGCTCTTCGCCATAAGCCGCGCTACCACCGTGCAAGGCAACTACATCTCCGCCCGCACAAAACGCTTTGTCACCAGCTCCCTGCAGAAACACACAAGCAATGGAGTCATCGTCTTCCCAGGCGCTAAAACGTTCCTGCAACAAATCAATCATTTGCAGATTCAGGGAATTCAAAGATTTCTCGGCATTCAGCGTGGCCAAGCCAATCTTCTTGCCACCCGCCGCATCCAGCTCTTCAAACAAAACAGGTAATTCAGCCATCATCGTTTCTCAAAATAATTAGACTTCGATCAAAGATTCAAGTTGTTCTTGGAGGTGTCATTTTTTCGTAAAAGCAAAGAAGCACTGCGCGCAAAGGAGGGAACGTACGCAAAGTACGCAAAGTACGCAACCGAATGAGCACAGCACTGACGCCGCTGTCACAGAAAAAGTACGCCTGACAAGGACAACGTTAAGCGTTTTTCCAATCAGGCTTTCTCTTTTCTATAAACGCCGCCACACCCTCTTTCTGATCCTGGGTATCCCACAGTTTCACAAAGGTTTCACGCTCCAGGGCGCGAGCTGAATTCATTGTTTGATTGCGCGCCGCCATAATCAGCTCTTTACACACACGAACCGAAGTTGGCGACTGAGACGCAACTTTATCGGCAAGCTCGATGGCTTTTTCCAGCGCAGAGCCGGTAGCAACAACTTCCTGCACCAGGCCGATTTGTTCTGCCTTCGCAGCTTTAACACGCTCACCTAACAGGATCATGCGCTTGGCCCAAGCTTCACCCACCAACCACGGCAGGTGCTGAGTACCCAAGCCACCTGGCAACAAACCAACCGCAGCTTCAGGCAGGGCCAACTGAGCTTGTTCTTCGCACACGCGAATATCGCAAGCCAGGGCCGTTTCAAGACCACCCCCCATAGCAAAGCCTGTAATTGCTGCAATCGACACACCTTGATAGTGTGCAAGCGCTTCAAAGGCTTCGCCGAATGCCCCAATAAATTCGAAGGCCTGACCTTTGTCATCGTGATTGAAACGATTCAAATCGGCACCGGCCGAGAAAAACTTTTCGCTCTCACTGGCGATGATCAGGGCGTAGTTATCTTTGTCAGCATTCAACGCTTCAACTTTCGCCTTCAGCTCGCGCAAACTTTCCGGCGTCCAGGTATTAGCCGGTGGATTGTTCATGGTAATAATGCAGGTATGACCACGTGTTTCGTATTTCAATAAACCTGTTTCACTCATCGTATCGACTCCGTTGCTCCGTCTTGCAAAATGCGGCGAGAAACCAGCATACGCATGACTTCGTTAGTACCTTCTAGAATTTGATGAACACGAGTATCCCGTACATAACGCTCAATGGGATACTCACGTAAGTAACCGTAACCACCATGAATTTGCATGGCCTCGTTACACACCTTAAAACTGACATCGGTTGCAAACTGTTTGGCCATGGCGCAATACGTGGTTTTGTCCGGATGGTTGTTATCCAATTTAAATCCAGCCAGACGCACCATCTGACGAGCAGCCACTAACTCCGTCGCCATATCGGCTAATTTAAACTGCAGGGCCTGAAAGTTCGCCAGGCTTTTACCAAACTGACTGCGCTCATGCATATAGCGCTGGGAAGCCTCCAGTGCAGCTTGCGCAGTACCGACGGCCGTCGTCGCAATATTAATGCGCCCGCCATCCAGCCCCATCATGGCAAATTTAAAGCCTTCGCCTTCTTTTCCAAGCAGGTAGTGCTGGGGAATTCTAACATTTTCAAAGCTAATCGCGCGGGTCGGTTGCGCATTCCAACCGAGCTTCGGTTCATTCTTACCGTAGCTCACACCTTCGGCGTCAGCCGGAATAACAAAAGCGCTGATGCCTTTTGCTCCCTCTTCTTGACTGCCCGTACGCGCCATCACCACTAGAACGTTGGTGCTGCCGGCACCAGAAATAAACATCTTGCCGCCATTGATGATGTAGCTGTCACCGTCTTTTTGGGCACTGGTGCGCAGTGAAGCCGCATCGCTGCCGGCATTGGGTTCAGTCAGGCAATAGCTCACCAAATGCTCACCCGTAACCAAGCGTGGACAAAACTCGGCTTTGGCTTGCTCGGTTCCCCAGTTCGCGATCATCCAGAGCGCCATATTATGTATGGAGATAAAAGCAGCGGTTGCAGTACAGCCGCGAGCCAACTCTTCCAGTACGATGGCCGCATCGGTACGCTTCATGTCCATGCCACCGACATCTTCTGGGCTATACATGGCACAAAAACCCATTTCACCCGCTTTGGCAATGGTCTCCAGCGGGAAGATTTTTTCTTCATCCCAGGCCGCTGCGTTAGGCATGAGTTCGCCTTCAGCAAACGCTCGAGCCGCTTCCTGATAAGCTGTTTGATCTTCGTTTAAATTAAAATCCATAGTCTTTCTCGTGTAGGATTTCTGCCTTTTAGTACGGCAATTCGTGACTACCTGACCTTTTTCCAGCAGGGCACTTGGTCATGCCGCTGCAAACCCATCCCTGGGTTCAGCGTGTGCATCCGTTATCTATTGAGCAATAGCCTCAACCAGCCCTCTTGCTGCACCATCTGCTTTTACTGATCAATCACTTCATCGTAATCGTCATGTTCAATGCCGCTTCTTCAGAATCGTCAAACCAGCGCTCGGTAATGGTCTTGGTTTCGGTGTAAAAACGAACCGCCTGTTTACCGTAAGCATGCTGATCACCCATAAAGGAACCACGCCAGCCGGTAAACGAGAAGAACGGCAGAGGTACGGGAACAGGTACATTAACACCGACCTGACCCACCAGAATCTCATGCTTGTATTTACGCGCTGCACCACCGCTGCCAGTAAAAATAGATGTGCCGTTACCATTTGGATTGTTATTGATTAACTCAATCGCCTCATCCAGGGTATCGACATTTACCACACACAAAACCGGACCGAAGATCTCATTTTTGTAAATCTCCATATCGGTTGTGACATGGGTGAAAATAGTTGGGCCAACCCAGTTACCATCGGGGAAACCTTCGACGGTACAATCGGAACCATCCAGAATACAGTTGGCGCCTTCCTGCTTACCTTTCTCGATAAAACTCAACACACGGTCGCGTGCCTGGGGATTAATCTGTGGTCCATACGCAGCTCCGGGATCATTCCAGGCGCCGGGGCGAATTTTTTGAGCTTCAGCTTTTAACTCTTCAATCCACTCCTGACTCTTGCCAACTGCAACGACAACCGAGATTGCCATACAACGCTGGCCCGCAGCACCAAAACCGGAACCCACCAGATTGTTAATCACCTGCTGCTTGTTTGCATCCGGCATTACAACCATGTGATTTTTCGCACCCACCATGCACTGAACACGCTTCAGGTTGTGAGTGCCAGTGCGATAGATATGCTCACCCACCGCCGTCGAACCAACAAAAGAAATACCTTTGACCTCTGGGTGGGTCAGCAGCGTGTCCACCTGCTCTTTACCACCGTGAACCACCTGCAATACTCCCTTAGGCGCACCGGCTTCCTCAAACAACTCAACCAGGCGAGTTGGCGTCAAAGGATCTTGTTCAGAAGGTTTCAAAATGAAGGTGTTACCACAAGCGATTGCCAGCGGGAACATCCACAAAGGGATCATCGCTGGAAAGTTGAATGGGGTAATCCCCGCAAACACACCCATCGGCTGGGTCACCGAAAAACAATCAATCGTGCGAGCGACATTCTCAACAGTTTCACCCATCGTCAGGCTGGCAACGTTGCAGGCATGCTCCACCACTTCAATACCACGGAACACATCACCCTTGGCATCTTCGAAAGTTTTACCGGTTTCCTGGCACAGGATCTCAGCCAGCTCATCGTGATGCTCCTTCAACAACTGCTGATACTTCAACATAATGCGGGCGCGAACCGGAACCGCCGTATCTTTCCAGGACTTGAACGTTTCGGCAGCTGAAGCAATCGCTCGAGCCATCTCATCTTCCGTGGCACAAGGAACCTGCGTGAGGACCTCCTGAGTGGCGGGATTCGTTACTGGAATCAACTGCTTGGATTGGCTCTGCTGCCATTCACCTTCAATAAAAAGAGGTACTTGGGAAGGAAAATTAAAGCTCATAATCACCTCGATGGTTAAATATTGCGTTATTGGAACTAGTAGAACACAGCCACAGGTGCCATTTCGATTGATTATATTGGCTTTATGATGGACTATATTGCGGAACTCAAAAAACACAGGCCATCCGAAAACCATGGCAATTACCTCAGACTGGCCCCTCCCTCCCCAGGCAACACGCTTCCTGACTCCCCACATCTTGTTTGAGTGGTTGATGGTCAACCCACTGACTAAAGGCTTATACCCAGTCGCCATGGGTTACTACCCGAGTGCATTAGGGCATCGCATGGAACGCCGCGATCACGACAATCAATTGCTGCTCTACTGCACCGCAGGCAAAGGATGCTTAAAACTCGAAAACCAAGCTCCCCAGAATATTCAACGCGGACAATTGATTGCCCTTCCCAAGGGTCAGCGCCACAGCTACTGGGCGGATGAGCAGACGCCCTGGTCTATCTACTGGTTGCATTTTGACGGGGAACTGGCCGAACAGATGATGGGCTTGCTCAGTCCTGCAGGAGCCGGTTCAGTGCACAATCTTGGTACCAAGCCCCAAGTGCTGGCCGCCTTCGAGGCGCTCTTTGACGTGCGCTACACCGCCACAAGCCGAACCGGGTTTATCCACGGCTGCCATCAAACCCAGCAATTGATCAGTTTGCTTGCTGTACTGGCTCGGCAGTCACGTCTTGAGAGCAAACAAGCGATCAACATGGAAAAAGTCGAAGCGTTCATGCAACAGCATTTGCACAGCAATTTCAGCCTGGATGATCTTGCCCAACATATGCGTCGCAGTAAATTTCACTTCAGTAAAGTGTTCAAGGAGCTCACAGGGCAATCTCCGATGCAATATTTTATCGCCATTAAGATGCAACACGCGTGCAGCCTGCTCGACAGCTCCGACCAATCCGTCAAACGAATTTCAGCCAGTTTGGGATACGAAGACGCCTATTACTTTTCGCGTCTGTTCAAAAAACACATTGGTTTGTCCCCCAGCGAATACCGCCGAAGCCGACATCAATAGCAGATCGGCACCCGCAACAAGTTCGCACTCACATGAAGTGAGGTGTCTTGGTATCACCGAATGACTGGCCAGCTTTGACTCATACAAGAAAGCGCTCTCCACTGGCCATTACGACTCACCCGCCTTTCAGTGAATTTAACGAGCCTGTGGCTCAATATTTATAGCCGAGTCATTGGACAGCACCTAAATCCTCATACATACTTATTCAATTAGTACTTTTGCATGATTAGCCGGCGTTTTGCGATAGTTATGTATGAATAAAAGTGGTTTAAACCCTGACTACATAAGGGTTATTTCAGAAGTTAGTCAATTTACCGGGACCGATTTTTTAAATCAGCTCTCCGTTCGACTGGCGAGCTTAATTCAGGCTCAGTATGTTTATATTGTGACGCTGGATTCTGCCCTGGAAAATGCGCGTGTTGTCGCGGGTTTCGAAAATGGACAGCAAGCCAAGTCCATGGAGTACTCCCTGGAAAACACACCCTGCCAAGAACTGGCCAGCCAGGGTCGCTGTGCTTTCAACCTAAACGTACAACAATGTTTCCCTGAAGATCATCACCTCGCTGAAATGAGTGTGAATTCCTATATCGGCACCGTCCTCACGAACACACTCGGGCAAAAGATTGGCCTAATGAGTGCCCTCTATGAAGAGGAAATTCCGAATCCGGATTGGGCCCACAGCGTATTTGATCTGTTCTCCGTTCGAGTACTTGCCGAAATAGAACGCCATCTACATCAGCTCGCACTCTCCGAGCAACTCATCGAGCTGGAAAAGCGGAATCGGGAAATCAGACTGTCCAGCAATATTTTACACCGAGCCAATGAAGGCATATTGATTGCGGACAGCGAACAAAAAATTCGCACGGTCAATCCTGCCTTCGAGAGATTATTCGACACACTGGAAGATCAGGTTCTTGGCGATCACCTCGATGTCAGCATGGTCGATCTACCGCCCATCATCGAAGAGCTTTCCGCTGGCCGCCGAGGAACCAAACAAGTCGAAACCAGCCTGATTGCCATCCGAGAAAACAATCAGCAACGTCCCAGCTTCTATGTCAAGTTTTACCGTGACCGCACCGAAGAACAACGAAGCAAAGCCCAGTTGCAATACCGCTCCACCCACGATGAACAAACTGGTTTATTGCAACGTCAAACCTTCTTGCGCGAACTCGATGTTCTTCTCGAAGTTTTTCACCATGAAAATCGCCGGGGCATCTACCTCAGTTTTGATATCGATAACTTTAAATCGATCAACCAGTTTTTCGGCACCAACATTGCCGACCAGGTGGTCAAGCATTTCGCCCATGCTGCGAAAGATCACTTTCAAGCACAGGATCTAATCTGCAAATCCGGCGCCGATGAAGTCAGCCTGTTCATTCAGGACAAGACACGTGCTGAGCTGGAATTTGAAATTTTTCAATTCAGACAATTTATAAGAGAAGACTTTTCAGCGCCTGGCTTTACCGGCAGTATCACCTTTACCTCAGGTGCCGCACTGTTTCCAGAAAACGGCGCCAGTGCCAGCACGCTACTGAGCAGCTCCGCTCTCGCTATGCAAAAAGCCAAAGCTAACGGCCGAAACACTCAGGTATTTTTTGATCAGGACATCAAACGCGAAAGTGAACGATTCCAACATATTTACAAAAACCTGAGTCAGGACGGTATCGATCAACGCATCTACCCGGTATACCAGGCCATTGTCTGTCTGGATTCGCGTGAGGTGATGGCCTTTGAAGCCCTTGCCCGATGGCGCAGTAAGGACGGTCAGATCGTTTCACCGCAAGAATTTGTCGAAGTCTGTGAGCACACTGGATTGATTCGCGAACTGGGCGACAAAATGTTTCAGGAAGCCACCGCGTTCCTGAATACCGTACGCACTGAGTTGGGACTTGATCACGTCTGCCTGTCGATGAACCGCTCGCCAGCTGAAATTCTGGATCGCAGCCACATCTGTGAGGAGTGGCTCAATACTCTGGCCGACAACGGACTTTGCGCCGAAGACGTTCAGATCGAAATTACTGAAAACCTGATGATCAAAGATCCAGAGCACGCGCTCAGAGAGCTGAAAAAGCTCAACCAAAGCGGCTTCTCACTCTCGATCGATGATTTCGGAACCGGCTTTTCCAGTCTGGCCTACATCAATCAGTACCCATTTTCCAATTTGAAAATAGATCGTTCATTTGTCTCAGATATCGAACATGATCCCTCCAGCCTTGCACTGGTGGAATCCATCATCAATATCGCCAAGACATTCTCATTAACCACCATTGCCGAAGGTGTAGAAACCAGGGAACAGGCCGATATATTGCAAAAATTAGGTTGTGACAAAGCACAGGGGTTTTACTTTCACCGACCCATGGACGCAGATTCATTCTTTACATATTTATCAGAAACCCCAAAGTTAGGTAGTTAGTGTTAAGCGGCATAAGCAACAAGATTCACCTGCTGTTGTTGGTCATTGTTCTTCCGGTAACAATGATCACCTCCTATGTAGGTTTGCATAATTCAGCACTGAAGGCGGTCGAACACACCGCATTGCAGTCGGCTCGCGTGATGGCCATGACCATGAACGCCGCTCGCATCCACTACAACAAAAATGTGGCCAAGAAGTTGAGCTCGACCCCCGACATATACATCGGCGCGGATTACCACGATAAGCCTCAGGCTATCCCAAACCCGGCCACCTTCACCATTGAAGTTGCCGAAATGGTGAGTAAACAGCAGCCCAATATTCGCGTTCGAATGTACAGCGACCACCCCTTTCCTCATCGGGAAGAAGAAGGTGGTCCGCAAACTGATTTTGAGGTCACCGCACTGGAATCATTTCGTCGCCAAAAGGCCAACGGTCAGCAACCCGAAGCCGTGTTCAAAAGTTTTCATGTGGGTAACAATTTGGAGTTCGATTATATCGAGCCTCTGGTCATGCAAGCTGCCTGCATTGAATGCCACAATCAATTGCTTTCCAGCCCGAAACGTGACTGGAAAGTCGGCGACATACGCGGAGGGCTGTCGATTCGGCATGTGATGGTTGAGAACAACGCCTTTGAAGATCTGGAAAATATTGCAAAGCTCAGTATTGCCTTTATTGCCATCTTTTCAACGATCATGCTGATCTGGAATTTCCGACAGTCTCGCAAGCAACTCCAAAGCAATACCCAAAACTTCTTGAAGATTGCCAACAGCGACCCACTCACAGGATTATTAAACAGGCGCGGCTTTGAACAAGCCATTCAACACAGCTGGCGAGAGCACCGCCTAAATAAGCAATATATGTCGATCATCTATTGTGATCTCGATGATTTTAAAACACTCAATGACCAGCACGGTCATGCCACCGGTGATATGCAGCTGATCAATGCCGCAGGCATCATTTCCACTACCTTACGACAGGGCATCGATTTTGCGGCTCGAATTGGCGGCGATGAGTTTGTGATTGTGCTCAGCAATACCAACCAAAGCGGGGCCATAAAAGTTGCTAAACGACTGCTGGAAAGCGGTAAAACGGTGGACAGCGAACACACCCTGAAGTGGAGCCTCGGCATTGCCTGCACCAAAGTGGCATCCGGCATCAGCGCGACTACCCTGATCAGCCGGGCTGACAAGGCGATGTATCAGGCAAAATCGGTAGCCACCGGCGGCTACCGGGTGTATCGCGGAGACGCTCCCCTGGAAGCAAATCCGTAAAAGGGGACACGTTTACTCAGCACAGCTCTTTACACTATTCCCATATCGACGCTCGCTCCATGAAGGGGCGACCACAAAACACCGCTTTACGGGAATACACCATGAAAGATTTTTGGAAAGTGATCGGCGTACTGTTACTCGTCTGGGTCGTCTATGACCTATACGCTGGCTACACCATTCTGCATGACGTCATCTATATGGACGAATCGCCAACCCTGTACTGGGGCGGAATCGTCATCTGGCTGACCTTGGCCATCAGCTGTTTCTTCTCCTGGGACAGCGAAGAAGAACACTAAGCTCTATCACCCGACGACACCCACTCAATTCTCCACACTCCGGGGCTCGATGTTTCGCGCCCGAGTGTCTATCTGCCCTAAAGGACCTCGACATGAAATACCTAAACATTCTCTTATTGTCTGCATTGACCTTTACTCTCGCGGCATGCAATAAGGGCAATATCAAAACAGACTACGATACCGCCACCAACTTCAGCAAATTCGAGCGCTTTTATCTGGTGCCCTCTCGCCAGAGCACTATGCGTGATGCTCAAATCACGGATATGGAATTAAACCGCGTGGAACGAGCCATCGCCAGTCAGGTGAAAGCTCGCTACCGCGAAGTATTCAATCCTTTGGAAGCGGACATCATTGTGAGCTACTACCTCGATTCCGGAAAGCGTGAAGGGGTAAGCCTGAGCGGAAACTACAGCGGGAGCGCCAACAACGGTTCTTGGCGAGCCAAAGCGAAAGAGACCGACAGCCAGACCCCGGAATTGATCATCGACATCAATTCCAACCGCAGTGGAAAAATGCTGTGGCGCGGCAGCGTAGAACTCGGCCAGGAGAGCAAGGCCAAGCCGGAAGAACGTCAAACTCAGTACGAGAAAGCGATCGCCAAACTGCTGGCCACCATTCCCCAATAGGCCCTCTAAGGAGCAGTTGCTGCAGGATCTCAGACCACGAACAGGCCGCATTCCGCGGCCTTTGTGTTGACCTACGTCTCGACAAAGCGCATCATGCCTCGGTTTTCGCAATTAGAGTAGACTGGAAGAGAACCGTGGACGATTTACCAAAAGAAGACCTTCCCAAAGAAGCGTCACAAGAAGAGTTACAAAAAGAACACCACCGCCTGACCGGCCTGTTTATCGAGATGTGCAACACGGCCGCTCAGGAATCAAAGAACCCTGGCTTGGTTGCAGCCGCCCTGATGACCTCTGCAGCAAACTACTGCTCCTATGTGTCTACCGGCAATGCTGGCTACCTGAGTGAAGCGGGTATCGATGATTTGACCGAGCGCTTTCGCTCAAACCTGCAAGTGTTGCAAGATATCAAGAAAGCAGAGCATGAGAAGGCCATGGCCGCTGCCCAAGCGGCTGAAGCCATCAAGAAAGATTGATGTCAGCCTCAACAAAAAAAAGCCCAGAAAATACTGGGCTTTTTTTGTTTTCAGTCGAATAAAACGCTCTGTGACTTAGCCACTGTAGAGGTCCTCACCCCGTACCCAGTTGGCGTGGAACCCACCCGGCACACGCTGTGGCAGCTTCAGTTTACATACCGGTCCTTGTGCGACATCGCGAGCATCAAAGATTAGACAATACGAGGTCCAGTCATTGCTATCCGTTACGATCGTTACAAGGTAACCGTTGTCTTCCGGGTCATTGCGTGTCGCGCCCTTGGCTGGGCAGAATGGGGCTTCACTGCCAAAGACACCTTCGCCGTAATCCCAACGCTCAAGATCACCATTTTCAACGTCGTATTTCAGCATCGCGCCAAATGCCAGCGTACCAACACCATCATCTTTACGCGTCATGATGTACTGGTTAAAGCTGTAACGGGTTTTGTGCCCCATGAAGAGCGGATTTGAACGATTGAATTCCGAATTCAGGGTATCGATGTCATGCTCGATCACTTCTCCGGTTTTCATGTTGAACTTCCACACATACAGATTGGCTTCCAAACGCATGTAGGCCAGCATATGGGAAAGTTCGCCTTCACTCGGATCCGCCTTCGGCATTGGGTTGGTGGAACGACAACCAACCTGAACAACCCAATCGCCTTCCTCCCAGCAGTTGGTGACGTGCAGAATGTAACAGGGCTCGCACTCAAACCACGTCACATCATCACCATTTCCATAACGGGGCTGAACGCCAAAGCGAGTGGGCACATCACGATGGAAGGTCATCACGCGTTTCTTGGTTTTTTCCAACAGCTCCACATCGTGGAAAAACGGGCAGTCATGCACAATAACGTAGTTGGGAGTCACTCCGATATCATGGGGCAATCGCGGGCCAGGTAAGGCAACACCGGCCTCATGAACGACATTGCCATCTTTATCGGCAATGCCGTAGCTGTAGTAGGGATAGTCGTCGGAATAGTCAAAAAAGATCAGCTCGCCATTGTCCAGGTCCACCTTGGAATGGGCCGACAGGGCACGCTTCAACCCTCCGTTAAGATCTTCTCGCCCCTTGGTATCCAGAGTTTCCATGTCCAACTTATAGGGGATACCAGCGTTGTACCAGAGGGACATGATATGACCGTTGTAATACATCACATCGGTATTGGACGTGTCTTTAATCGGGAAGCCCGGCAGGCTGAAATCAAAGGGGCCCATCACCCCTGGCCAGACCGCCTTGTCTTCTTCGGCTTCTTTCACTTTGGCATCGGTCTGAATCCAGCGATTTCGGTAGCTGGCCTTGCCATCTTTAAAGTTGATCATGTGCAGCATGCCATCACCATCGAAGGCATGATAATTAAAACGGGGTTTATACACAGCATTCGGGCCATTACGCAGATAGGCGCCATAAAGATCCGCGGGCACCTCACCCTCAATCACTTCCAGTTCATCGGCTTGCACTTCCTCGCAAATCGGCGCGTAGACACCGTGCAAATAGGGATTGTCGATTTCCTGGGTCCAGGCCGGCGCATTCGGCGCAGGGTTCCCGTCCTTATCTCGAATGATCGTGCACTTCTCAGCAACGTCCAGAGCAATGGCTTGTTCGAGTGAATTCATGGCTCAACCTCCATCAAGAGCTATTACGGCATACGGTGACGTAACGTCACTTTTTATTACTGTGACACTAATCATGGCTCAGTAAGTTTATTAATGCAAGTTATAAATATGCTGTTTCCGTATGTTTTTTATGCAGACCTGTGTCCCTCTAAAAATAAATGCCCCAGCCGGTGCGCCCCGAGGCTTGGCTCGGTTACAATAGCCGCACTTTATTTATGCACTGATTGGAGGCTGCCGCGCTATGGCGCAATACGTTTACAGCATGAACCGTGTGGGCAAAATCGTCCCACCTAAACGTGAAATCCTGAAAGATATATCTCTGAGTTTCTTCCCTGGCGCAAAAATTGGCGTTCTGGGCCTGAACGGCTCGGGTAAATCCACCCTCCTGCGCATCATGGCGGGTGTCGACACCGACTATAACGGTGAAGCGCGCCCAATGCCGGGAATCAAAGTGGGCTACCTACCCCAGGAACCCCAGCTGGATGAAGACAAAGATGTGCGCAGCAATGTCGAAGATGGGGTTCGAGAAGCATTAGATGCCCTGGCCGGTCTGGATCAGGTTTACGCGGCCTACGCTGAAGAGGGTGCCGACTTCGACGCCCTGGCTAAGAAGCAAGGCGAATACGAAGACATTATCCAAGCTTGGGATGCCCACAATCTGGATCACAAACTGGAACAGGCGGCTGATGCCCTGCGCCTGCCACCTTGGGATGCTGAAGTCAGTAAATTATCCGGTGGTGAAAAACGCCGTGTGGCGCTGTGCCGACTGCTGCTCTCTCGCCCGGATATGTTGCTGCTCGACGAACCCACCAACCACCTGGATGCCGAATCGGTATTCTGGCTGGAGCAATTCCTGCAGGAATTCTCCGGCACCGTCGTCGCCATTACCCACGACCGTTACTTTCTGGACAATGCTGCCGGCTGGATTCTGGAACTGGACCGTGGCCACGGTATTCCATACGAGGGTAACTACACGACTTGGCTGGAAACCAAAGAACAGCGTTTGGAGCAAGAGCAAAAAACCGAAGCTGCGCACAACAAAGCCATCAAAGCCGAATTGGAGTGGGTTCGCCAAAACCCCAAAGGTCGCCAGGCCAAAAACAAGGCTCGTCTGGCTCGCTTTGAGGAAATGCAATCCCAGGACTTTCAATCTCGCAATGAAACCAACGAGATTTACATTCCACCCGGTGAACGCCTGGGCGACAAGGTGATTGAAATTAACAATCTCAGTAAGAGCTTTGGCGACCGAAAGTTGATTGATGACCTGAGCATTTCTATTCCCAAAGGGGCCATTGTTGGCATCATCGGTGGTAACGGTGCCGGTAAGTCCACACTGTTTCGAATGATTGCGGGCACCGAGCAACCGGATTCCGGTTCTGTAGAGCTGGGCGAAACCGTTAAAGTGGCCTATGTTGAACAGGGTCGTGAAAACCTGGACGATAACAAAAACGTTTGGGAAGCCATTTCCGATGGCCACGATATTTTGAAGATTGGCAACTACGAGGTCAGCTCGCGCAGCTACGTCGGACGTTTTAACTTCAAGGGTACTGATCAGCAAAAACGTGTCGGTGAACTGTCCGGTGGTGAACGCGGCCGTTTGCATTTGGCCAACACATTGAAGCAAGGCGCCAATGTGTTGCTGCTCGATGAACCGTCAAACGATTTGGATGTGGAAACTCTTCGCGCACTGGAAGAAGCCTTGCTGACCTTCCCTGGCTGCGCCATGGTCATCTCGCACGACCGCTGGTTCCTGGATCGCGTAGCGACTCACATTCTGGCCTATGAAGGTGAAAGTGATATCGTCTTCTTCGAAGGTAACTACACCGAATATCATGAAGATTTTGTGGCTCGTAAAGGTGCTGATGCCGGTCCGAAGCGCATGAAGTACAAGCCGATTAAAGCCTAAGCGAAACGCGATTTAAACGGCATAAAAAACCCGGCACACGCCGGGTTTTTTATGCCTTAATGCCTGGAGGCGAGGTCTTTAAACGCGCTATCAATAGTCTCAAAGTTAAACTGAAAGCCTTCCTGTAACAAACGCTTGGGGTAAACCCGCTGCCCCTCCAATAACAATTCAGCACCTTCACCCAACATTAGCTTCGGCACAAACTCTGGTAAAGGTATCCATGAAGGGCGATGCAAGGAATGTGCGAAACGCTGCGTAAATTCCAGGTTCTGCACCGCATTAGGTGCGGTGAGATTAAAAGCACCGGAACACTGCTCATGTGACAGTAGAAATTGGATTGCCCTCACTTCATCGGCCATGTGAATCCAGGACATCCATTGTGCTCCAGAGCCTACTCGCCCCCCCATACCCAACAAGAACGGTAAACGCATTTTGGCTAAGGCACCGCCGTGCCCCAAGACGATACCGGTTCGAAGGCTGCAAACTCGAACACCGTGTTCTCGAGCTTTCTCGGCTTCCTCTTCCCAACGATGGCACAGTTCGTGGGTGAAACCTCCGCTCACCGCCCCATCTTCAGCTATAGGCTCATCACCATCATGGCTGCCGTAAAATCCAATAGCGGACGCACTCAATAAAACCTTGGGTTTGCGGTCCAGTCGTTGAATCAGCTCCAGCAAGCTTGATGTGGTATCAATGCGACTGTTGAGAAGTTGGGCCTTGCGCTGTTCGCTCCAGCGCTTCTCTGCGATCCCCTCTCCCGCGAGATTGATCATCGCGTCGATGTGAACCACACCATCAGACTCAAACAACTCGTTCAGGTGGCTGACACAGTTCAGTTGTGTACCGTATAGATGTTGGCAGCGCTCCCGCGAGCGCGTCCAGGCCCACAGTGTATGGCCGTCGGCCAATAGATGGGGAATCAACGCCTGGGCGATAAACCCACTGGCGCCAGTCACAAGAATATTCATGCTTACACGCGCTCCCTGGCCGGTCCTTGTCAGTCTTCCAGACTACGCTACTTCGGCCAATTCAGGAAGCCTCTTCAGTAAGCGTTACAAAAACGTCAAACACCAAGTAGACACTACACCGCCTCGGCGGCCATGGAATCTTTATCGCCCTGCCAACTCACGCAGTTTCTGCCGCGCTGCTTCGAGGCATAAAGTTGAGCATCCGCCAGCTCCAGCAAGGCCTTCCACTCTTGTCCACAGCCTGGCTCGTAACTGCCAATGCCTGCGCTCGCAGTTAGAACACCGTAATCGCTCTCGCAATGTGGCTCGGCCTTCTCCTCCAAGTTTTTCAATACCCGTTCAACAACTTTTGCCGCAACCAGAGGATAGGTTTCTGGCAGCAGGACCAACAACTCTTCACCGCCATAACGATACAATCGATCCGAGCTACGCAAGCTCCCTTGAACCGTATCACTGACCAAACGCAACACTCGATCACCTTCTTGATGCCCATAGTGATCGTTGTACTTCTTAAAGTAATCCACATCGAGCAACACGATAGAATAATAACGTTGATAACGCAGCGCATTATTGTGAGTGTATTGCAAATCCATTTCCATGGCCCGTCGATTGCCGATTCCCAACAAGGAATCTTCCATGGATAAAGTTTGCAGTTCATCCAGCATATTAAAATGAGCATCCAGGATATCGTTTTGGCTGATCAGCCCCATTAAATACCCATCCGGGTCCACTACGGGTAAATCGCGAAGGTTATGAGATTGAGAAATAACAAAGGCTTCTTTCAAAGGCGAGCTGTAATCTACGGTGACAGGCGATGAAGTCATTACCTCTTTAGCCTGCATATCCGCGATGCCTTTACCTCCGAGTTGACTCGTCGCCAGCACCGCCACCAAATCACTTTCGGTAATGATGCCCACAGGTTTATCGTCTTCAATTACAATCAAGCAAGGCGCTACTGCCTCGGTGATGGTTTGTAAAATTTCAGATAGCGAAGCATCAGGTTCGACCGTGATAAAGCCCATCGTCATATGGCTTTGAACACTGGAGTCATTAAATTTCATAGTCGTTTTTTATTGAAAACTCAGTTTCAGCTTCTATTGAAGTTCAGAAGCAGTCCCACGGACCAATCCCTGCCCTATTTCCATTCCAGACTTCTATTCCAATTGTTACCGCCCGGCTAATTTCTGGCGAAGTGTATACACCATACCGATAACACAGTAATGACGAATATTGAAGGTCAGGTAGTTTTGAATTCCACCCTTAAAGTATCGACCAACAGAAAGTGATTGCCAGTTTCTTTTGTCATAAGAAACCAGAAATCCAGACTTCATCCCTAAGCCGTAAAAGCATCGCGTGACAATAGAACCATTATCTCGGCTTCACATATCGAGCCATTGCGATCGTCTCATGAATGGCAATAATTGTCCGGACAACTGACTTAAAGGATAGATCAAAAAGGGAATTTTGCTAAGAGAGTTCGAGCAGTTTCTGACGAATTGATTGGATTATTTAAGACGTATTGTCACCTTAAATACTAGTAGACACGGCAATCATCCTAATAACCCATTCGTTTGTGGGCTTAAAAGCTCACAGCCTGGCGCTCGTTCTAAAAATGCTTCTTTGGCACTGTCGGCCAGACGCTGAATTTGTTTCTCACGATGGCCCTGATAGTTAAAGGGCTCAACTTCTCGCAAGCCCGCCCAACGCAAAACATAATCCATGGCGTCTTGCTGCTCGAACAAACCATGTAAATACGTAGCAATAATCTGGCCGTCCTCAGAACGATAGCCTTCGAGCTGGGAATGACCCGAGCGGTCCAAGGCCTCCAACTCCAGGAAACCGGATGCCAGCGCGGGACCTGAACTGCGGCCCATGTGGATTTCATAACCACTGACTTCACTGTCGGTTCCCGCTATTTTACCTTTGCGGTTCAACAAGGTTTTATCCGGGGTCAATTCTGTTTCCATGTCGATGTAGGCCAAACCATGGCTGCTACCTGCCTTGCCTTCTACAGCCAGAGGATCTCGAATGCATCGCCCGAGCATTTGGTAGCCCCCGCAAATTCCCATCAACTTTCCTTGGTAACGCAGATGGCGGGCGATTTTTTCATCCCACTTTTCTGACATCAAATACGCCAAGTCAGCGCGAACAGACTTGGAACCGGGAATGATGAGCAGATCACAAGCTGGCAATTCATCCGCCAGATCCACAAATTGCAGCTCCACCTGAGGGTGCAAAGCGAGAGGATCAAAATCAGTGTGATTGGAGATTTTCGGCAAGACCAATACCGCAACTCGTAAACACCTTGAAGCACTCGTTAACGTATCTTTGATCTCTATCGCGTCCTCGGCCTCAAGATGAAAGTGGTGAAGGTAAGGCAACACCGCAAGTACCGGCTTGCCGGTCCGTTCTTCCAACCAGTCAAGGCCAGGCTCCAGTAAACCGATGTCCCCGCGAAAACGATTGATAACGAAACCTACCACGCGGCTTTGTTCCGATGGGCTCAGAAGTTCAAGTGTCCCGACCAGATGAGCGAAGACACCGCCTTTATCAATGTCCGCAATGATGATCACCGGGCAATCAACAGCCTCTGCAAACCCCATATTGGCGATATCCCCTTCACGCAAATTAATTTCGGCCGGACTGCCCGCCCCTTCAACCACTACGGCACTGTACTGCGAACTCAAGCGCTCAAAGGAATCCAACACCGCTTGCTTCGCTGTGTTTTTGTAATGGTGATAATCCAGCGCCTGCATATTGCCAATGGCGTGTCCTTGGATGATCACCTGAGCACCAGTATCGCTACTGGGTTTCAACAGAACAGGATTCATATCGGTGTGGGGCGTCAATCTCGCCGCTTCGGCTTGTACCGCCTGCGCACGACCGATTTCACCGCCGTCGTCACTGACCGCACTGTTCAGTGCCATGTTCTGGGGTTTAAACGGAGCGACCTGTTCCCCCATGTCGCTGAAGATCCGGCACAGAGCCGCAACCAGAGTACTCTTCCCTGCGTCAGAAGTGGTGCCCTGAACCATAATGGCATTTGTACGAAAACGATGGAGATCCAGTGTCAATTGTTTACCACTCAATGCCTTTTTGCGCCTTGATGCCCGCCTGAAAGGCATGCTTCACCGCTTTAATTTCGCTGTAGGTGTCGCAGGCATCCTGCAGATACTTCTTGGCACCTCGGCCGGTAATAATCACACTTTGCTGCTCAGGGCGATTGGCGATAGCGTCCAGTACGTCTTGTTTATCCAGCCACTTATAATTAAGGGCGTAAGTCATCTCATCAAATAAAACCAAATGAAGTTCAGGGTTTTGTAACATTGTTTTGGCCTTCGCCCAGACCTGAGCGGCGGCTTGTTTGTCTTTTTCATCATCCTGGGTTTCCCAGGTGAAGCCTGTACCCATGACATGAAATTCAACATCGGGCATGTGCTCAAGCATATTGCGCTCACCGCACTCCCAAGCCCCTTTAATGAATTGCACGACACCTACCTTGTAACCATGACCAAGAGCGCGCAAAGCCGTACCAAAGCCCGAACTGCTCTTGCCCTTGCCATCGCCACTGAGCACAATAAAAACACCCTTGTCTTCCTGGGCTCGAGCAATGCCGGCATCGACAATTTCT
The DNA here is from genome assembly GCF_040372805.1 of Pseudoteredinibacter isoporae. Lineage (GTDB taxonomy): Bacteria > Pseudomonadota > Gammaproteobacteria > Pseudomonadales > Cellvibrionaceae > Pseudoteredinibacter > Pseudoteredinibacter isoporae_A. The sequence goes on along the minus strand of NZ_BAABWJ010000001.1, from coordinate 1,394,932 downwards.
TTGCGTTGTTGCATGCGCTCTTTGTGTCGCTGTCGTTTTTCTTCCGTCATGATTTAGCTCTCTTCTCGTTTTCGGCGAACATCGGCCAATTGCTCACAGAGCATTTCCGCGCCCAGCAACAGGCGAGGTGTGTGCCGTTGAATCAAATCCGGCGGCACAAAATACAGTTGGTCTTTTTCCACCGCTTGCATATTCGGCCAGGCTTTCCATTCGTCCAGCCATGGCGGTCGCCTTGCATCAGTGCCACTCGCCACAATAACTTCAGGGTTTCGTCTCAACACCGTTTCAACACTTACTTTAGGGGCAACGGCTAAGGCATCCGCAAAAATATTTTGCCCACCGCAAAGTTTGATCACATCACTTACTACACTTTGATCACTCAGAGTTTGCAAAGGTTGATTCCAGACTTGATAGAATACCGTGACAGGACTTTGTTGATGATAACGTTGGCGAAGCGTGTCTAACTTTTGTTGATATTTTTCTGCCGCAGCAAGCCCTTCAGTATGCCCACTGATTCGAGCCACGTCTTCCATCAGGTTTGCAATATCGGAAAGGCTTTTCGGTTCCGAGCGATATACAGGGAAACCCAACTCTTCCAGCTTACGAAGACTCTTGGCGGGGTTCCCACTGCCCCAGGCTAAAACTAAATCAGGTTGCAAACGAGCAATCGCTTCCACATTGATCGTGGCAAAATTACCGACACGGGGAATGGTTTTCGCGGCCTCGGGAAAATCGCTGTACTCAACCGTGGCAACTATTTTGTCCCCCAAACCCAACTCATAAACAATTTCCACCAAATGAGGGGCCAAGGCCACAATGCGCTCCGCGGGTTTACCCACAGATCCACGTTCGGCGTTCGCAGAAGAAAAGGAATTCATCAGCACCAGCGCGGTAACAAGCCAAACAACTTTTTTCATCGTTTCGAAGCCCTACATTATGATCATGGGTACGTTTTTTTCCGGGTGAGTTGAATAGTGCAATTTCACGCCGTAAACCGATTCCAGCAGACCACCTTCCACGACTTCCCAAGGAGAGCCGTTGGCATACAGCCGCCCATCGTGCATCAGCAATATTCGATCCGCGTATCGGAACGCCAAATTTAAATCGTGCAGCACCATCAGCACAACGGCATTGTCATCCGTACGATGCCGGCAGTAGTCCAAAAGCATTTTCTGATGACTTAGATCGAGGCAATTATTCGGTTCGTCCAAAAGGAGATAGTTGGGCCGGCCTTCTTCCGTTGGCCAGGATTGTGCGAATACTCTGGCTAACTGACAACGCTGTTGCTCACCACCGGAAAGCTGGGTATACACCCGCTTGCGGAGCTCGTAGCAATCGCTGGCCTGCATGGCTTGTTCACAAATGCGTGTGTCCGCCTGGTGCCCGAGAGAAAATGGCATGCGCCCCATCGCCACGACTTGTTCGACCGTAAAAGGAAAGTTGAGCCGACTGTTCTGGGACAACACTGAAACATGTGTGGCCCTCTGTTCCAGACTCATGATCGACAGATGCTCATCATGCAAAACCAATTCACCGTGATCGGGGGAATATTCCCCGGCTAGCAAGCGCAACAAACTGCTTTTACCTGCGCCATTGGGACCAATGATGACCACCAACTCACCCGCGCACGCCGAAAAACTCACAGGCTTCAAAACACGTTGCCCACCCAGGCTCAGTGATATTTCACGAGCTTCCATGCACGCAAAGCGTTGCTCTAATGACGGGAATCGATGTTTCATTCCGACGCACTCACAGTAATTGATTCCGTTTGATACGCAGTAATGCGAGGAAAAACGGCGCCCCCATGATGGCCGTAATCACCCCCACCGGTAACTCAGATGGTGCAAAGAGAGTACGCGCCAACGTATCGGCCATTAACAACAATAGTGCACCACCCAACGCCGAAGCCAGCAAGAGGTATCGGTGATCCGGGCCAATGATCAAACGCATTATATGAGGAACCAGCAGCCCCACAAAACCAATGGTGCCAGACGTGGCCACCGCCAAACCGACCCCGGCTGCGATAGCAATAATGACGTGAATTTTCAGTCTCTGAACATTCACCCCGAGATGTCGGGCTTCGGATTCGCCCAGCAATAAAGCATTGAGTTTCATTGCCTGACGTTGCAACACCACAAGAAGCAACACCAACACCAGGGCCAAACCCATTCGTTGTTCGGCACTGCTGCCAGCCAGGCTCCCCATTTGCCACAGGCTGATTCGGCGAAGCTGAGCATTGCTCGAGGCAAATTCGCTGAAACTGCTCACCGCTGCGGCAAACGCGGTAACAGCAATACCCGCTAATAACATCATGGCAACCGAGGTACCGTTTTCATTATTCGCCAGGCGATAGACCAGGACACTGGCCAGCATGCCTCCCAGAAACGCCGCCACCGCGATGACAGCCACCGACGCCACTTCGGCAAACAAGACATAGAAAAACACGATACAAAGACTCGCGCCCATGGCCGCGCCAGCACTGACCCCAATCAGACTGGGGTCTGCAAGCGGGTTGCGGAACAAGCCTTGGCTGGCCGTACCACATACGGCCAGGCAAGCTCCCACAAGCAAGGCCAGAATGACTCGCGGCAGACGAATGTCGCGGATAATTTGCTGTTCAATGTTTTCGGCTTGCCCCAGCAGAGCCACAAAAGCATCGTTCAGCGACGACAGTTCAGTGCCAAGACAAAGCGCCAACAACACCGCTGGCAGCAGGGAACTGGCCAATATCGCAATCAGTCTATGCGGTGACTTTGCTGACATAACCCCTCCTGCCTGTACGCTGAATTAAAAACTCAATTTTAACCCAGCGTAAGCCGCAGCCCCACTCGTGTTATAGCTGGGAACCTCTTGATAGTCTTCATCCAAAGCGTTCTCAACGCGTACATAGACGTCCAACTGCTCTGTCGCTGCCCAACGTAATGAAGCATCGAGAACTTGATAATCTTCAATTTCGACAAAGCTGTCTCGCTGACCAGCAACATGGCGAAAATTAGCCGACAGCTGCAGGCGAGCATTCACAAATTCGTAGTTTCCACCCAGGTTAAACAACACTCGCGGACGACGAAGGCGTTGCTCACGCTGACCATTGGAATCAGGAATGGTTTCGGTATCGTTGTACGTCGCATTGCTGTACAACTCAAAGTTTTCGCTCAAATTCTGCCGAAAGCTCAACTCGACACCTTGGGAGTTGCTGTCACCATTCTCCTGCAGATAACCACTGAAGGCCTGTAAATCAAAGAAAATCTCGTCATCAACTTTCTGGTCAAAATACACCAGTTCAAATTGAGCGCCGTTTTCCAAAAACAGCTGCGCACCAATATCAAAACTGCGCGTATTTTCTTCTCTCAAGTTCACGGCCAAAATGGAGTCGGGTGCGAAAGGACGGCGATTGTATGCCAATTCCGACAAACTCGGTGCGCGGAAACCTGTTCCCCAGGTGGACTTCAACTTCAGTTCGCCTAATGCGGTCGGAATGAAATAGGCGATCCCCAAGCGGTAGCTGTTGTGCTCACCGAAATCTTCATTGTCGTCGTAACGGACACCAGCATTAATGAACAATTGTTCCTGGGCCTGCCATTGCCAATCGATGAAAACCGCGTCCTGATCACGTTCGTTGTTGTTCAATTGATCGGTCTGGGTTTCACGCTCAACACCAAATACCAAGGTGTGTGCCTTATGATCCCAAGCACCTAAATATTGTAAGGTTTCGATATCCCCTTTCGCCTGAAAGCCGAAAGCGGTAATGTTTTCACGCTCAGTTTCGCTGTTGCTGTACGCCAGTTCATGTTGCCAATGATCACTCTTCTTGCTAACAGCAATACGGCCGGAGCGTTGCTCATAATCTGAGAAATTAACATGGTCACTGCTGGCACTGAAGCCATCGTAGCCTGCACGGCTGTCGACATCACGCAGGGTTGCCGCCACGCGCCAACCATCACCGAAATTCAATCCGGCATGAATGTGGGCCGTGGTATTCTCATAGCCGTCCAGTTCACCGGTTGCATCAATGGTGCGAGCATTAAAACCATCGGTGTCCTGTCGAGAAATGGATGCGCTGATATCACCGGCGTCTTCTCTATAAGACAGATTCGCCGCCCAGTTTTGGGAACGGTAGCGACCGGCCTCGGCACTCAAGCCACCGTGCAGCCCCTCGCGCTGAGGTAGAGTACTGATGCGAACAACACCACCTGCATCCGCGCCATATACCAAACCCTGTGCACCACGCAGAATTTCAACGCGCTGAATACCGGCACTGTTGATCTGTTGAATCTGGGGGCCAACCTGGGTTCCTGTAGGATCGGCAACATCAATACCATCGATGTACACCTTACTGCGATAGCCTTCTTCACCGCGAATACGCAAGGCGGATACCTTACCTGGGCCACCAGAATTACTGACGTTGATGGCGGTTTCACTGCGCAGAACATCCATCAGGCTGGCCTGACCACGACGTTCAATTTGTTCGGAAGTAATGATACTGACTGCTGCAGACTGCTGTCGCAGAGGCATCTCAATGCGGTTGCCAACCACCACTATTTCTTCAATTTTGGATTCTGCTGTCGCGTTGGTACTTACGCCAATGGCCAGGGCCAACAGAGACTTGGCTGCAAGCTGATTTGAATTTTTCACTATGGTTCCTCAATCAAGATAACAGACTGAGGGAGGGACGGGTGCGCACAAGACCACGGAGCTGGATTTTAATTTGCCCCAAGACTTGCCACTCACCGATAAAGCCCTCCGCTTCATCGTTTATAACGGTCTGCGAAGGCCGGTATCGGGCTTAGCGGTTTACACCGTTTCACCGTTGCGGGGGCAGCGTTGGAATTGCCATAGCTATGGCTCACCAGACTTCCCGTTTAACCTGCCCAAACTCGAAAGGTTGGCAGGCACCTGTGCAGGGGGCGCACCTTACTCGGGCGCCCTATAAAGGTCAAGTATTATACAAACTTCCACTTAGCTCGTTTTACGCTGAGCTTATATTGAATCGACGACAGCTTCGGTCAAAATGGGTAAGGCACATCAGCTCAAAAAGTAGCGATAAGCTTCGCTGTCGGTTTCTTCCTGGTAACGATATTCCAGGCTGTCTAACAAGCTCAGCAATTCCTTATTGTCTTCCTTGGGCACTTGCATACCCACCAGAACCCGACCATAGGCGGCACCGTGGTTCCGGTAATGGAACAAGGAAATATTCCAACGACTGGCCGTTTTACTGAGAAAGTTGTCCATTGCTCCCGGGCGCTCTGGGAACTCAAAACTGAAGAGGCGCTCATTGTCTACCTGAGGTGCATGCCCACCCACCATATGACGAACGTGTAATTTGGCCACCTCATTATCGGTCATGTCACACACCTCGTAGCCTTTTTCACGCAGTTCAGCCACCAGCTCGTGACGCCCTTGGTCATCTGGGACCTGCACCCCGACCAGTACATGAGCTTGTTCATGTGAGCCATATCGGTAGTTGAATTCCGTAATGCCACGACGACCAATCGCCTTGCTCAGTTTACGGAAAGCCCCGGCTTTTTCCGGTAATGTGACCGTTAACATGGCCTCGCGTTTTTCACCGATCTCCGTACGTTCTGAAATGTAACGCAAACGATCAAAGTTGGTGTTGGCACCACTGGCAATAGCAATAACCGTTTTATTTTCCCAACCCTGTTCCGCGACATGTTTTTTCAGGCCTGCTAGCGACAAAGCTCCCGCCGGTTCGGCAATAGAACGGGTATCTTCAAAAATATCCTTGATGGCCGCACACATTTCATCAGCATTCGCGGTAATAACACCGTCAACCGAATCTTTTAGGACACGGTAGGTTTCCTTACCGATTTGAGCCACCGCCACGCCGTCGGCAAATATACCGACCTCAGGCAACGTAGCTCGTCGACCTTTGTCCATCGCCAATTTTAAACAGGCAGCATCTTCTGGTTCGACAGCATACACTTTGATGTCCGGACGCACGTATTTAATATAAGCAGCCATGCCGGCACACAAGCCACCACCGCCAACGGGAATGTAAATCGCATCGATCTTGCCCGGATGCTGGCGCAAAATTTCCATGGCGACCGTTCCCTGACCGGCGATGACATCGGGGTCATCAAACGGGTGAATATAGGTGAGGCCCTGCTCTTCAACCAGCTTATTGGCATGCGCGGCAGCATCGTCATAGGCATCACCATGCAATACCACTTTGGCGCCTCGACGACGAACAGCGTCCACTTTAATGGCCGGGGTCGTCTTTGGCATAACAATAATAGCCTTCACGCCTAAGGCCTTTGCGCTCAATGCCAGGCCTTGTGCGTGGTTGCCTGCTGACGCGGCGATCACTCCACGGGATTTTTCTTCATCGCTCAGCAGGCGCAGTTTGTTATAAGCGCCTCGAATTTTGAATGAGAACACCGGCTGCAGATCTTCTCGCTTAATCAACACATCGTTATTAATTCGAGCTGAGATCAGTGGCGCTTCGTCCAATTGGGTTTCACGGGCCACATCATAAATGCGGGCATCTAATATTCTTTTTACGTAACTCTCTGGCATAGTGCTCGACAACTGATCAAAAAATAGCTAATAATAGATCGTAGAGTATAAAACAAGGGAGCCTTTGGCGTAAGTCGCCAAAGCAGCATCTGAGCCTCAACAGCAATATTTTTGGGCCAGAGCGTAGTGCTTGATGGACATTCGCTCATAATAAGGGTGCAAGCATTGAACCGCGGGACGCTAATACCGCCCGGAAATGAAGATTTTTTCAAATCTAATCCTCTAGGCTTGTCGCAGGACGCACTCGACACCATTGTCGATGGACCGGTTGGTATTTGGATATTTCAAACCAGCCCCGCCTGTCTTTTTGTGAATGAAAATGCCAAACGCCTGCTGCACCTCGATCAAGAGGCAAATTTCTACACGGATAATCCCCCGAACTGCCTACGCCATCTGCTGACACATCCAGAAAAGACCGGGCTACAAGAATGCCCCGAAAGCGATATTCTGAGCTATCTCGTCAGTCAACAAACGTCCATATACCTCGGTTTGTTCCTGCGCAGCCAGCAAAACACCGATTCACTACCACAGAGTAAAGATCGGGAACTGTTGAAGCTGATATTGCAGGTGCCCCATCTCGCGGTTCAAGGTTACGACCAGGCTGGCAAGCTTATTTATTGGAACGAATCCAGCTGCGAGTTATACGGCTACAGTGTGTCCCAAGCCATCGGCAAAAGCATGGAAGAGCTGTTGATCCCACAACATTATCGCGGCAACTTTTCCACCGTTTTCCAACGGTGGATCGCAAATACCGGAGTATCCCCCAGCCGCAACTGCATACGAATGAACCGACTCGGTCAGCAAATTCGTGTGCAGACCACTCAAATTGTTTTGGCAAATGTACAAGGCGATATTGAGCTGTACTGCCTTGACCACAGTGATGACAATACGCGTTTGCAGCAACAGAAATTACACAAGCTGGAGTACTACGATCAACTGACTCAATTGCCCAATCGACAACTTATGCAAGCCCTTCTACAGCAAAGCCTGAAGATTGGCCAACAGATGAACTTGCGCACGGCCGTCATGTTTATCGGTATTGATAAATTCAAACTGGTCAACAGTGAGTTTGGGCATGAAGTGGGTGATCTGATCCTGAAACAGGTGGCTGATCGCATTCTCACGATTACCAGCTCCCAGGATTTAAAATCCCGATTTGGCGGAGATGTGTATGTATTGTCCTTTAATCTTTCGAAGGACAATGAACAAAGCTCAGCTATTGCGCGCCGCTTACTCGCGGCCATTTCGAAAGAGCTGCGACTCAAAAAGGGCCCCGAACGAATCAGCGCCAGTATCGGCATCGCTTTGTCACCCGAAGACGGCCAAGATGCATCCACATTGTTGCAACACGGTGACGCTGCCCTGTCACAGGCCAAAACCAGCGGCGGGGGTTGCATTGCCTACTACGATTCAGAACTCAGCCGCAGCAATCACCGGGTTCACTTCATTGCTAATGATCTGGAGCGGGCCCTGCAAGCCGGGGAGCTGCACTTGATTTTTCACCCCCAATTCCGCCTCGATTCCGTTGAGCTCTGCGGTGGTGAATCATTGATCCGTTGGCGACATGAACAACTGGGTGACATTTCGCCCGCAGAATTTATTCCAATACTGGAAAAACAAAAAGGCATGTTGGTCCTGGATTTCTGGGTGACCACTCAAGTTCTGAAAACCATACAGCGCTACTTGGACTCAGGCGTTAAATCGCCCAGAATTTTTGTTAACCTGTCCGCGGATACAATCAATCACCGAAGCTTCCAGCAGAACGTTCAACGTACCATGGCAAAGTATCAAGTGCCCTATCATGCGGTGGGCATTGAGCTGACGGAACACACCCTGATTCACAACGAACCCCAGGCGGTGACGAATCTGCAATGGTGTCAGAAACAGGGCATTAAAATCGCACTGGATGATTTTGGCACCGGCTTCTCGTCACTGAGTTACCTCGCCAAGCTCCCAATTGATATTATAAAAATAGATCGCTCATTTATCAGTTCTATTGAAAAAAAGCATAACCGTGAACTGGTAAAAACCATTATTGCTATTGCACGCAGTTTATCGATGGAAGTGATCTGTGAGGGCGTCCAAACCAGACGACAAGAAGTGTTTTTGCGCAAGCACGGTTGCGAGATGGTCCAGGGCCACTACTACAGTAGGGCCCTGGACAGCGAACAATGGCTAGATTTGATTGAAAAAAGTGGAGCCTAAACTACTTCGCCTGACTGTTCATATAATCCACTGTCAACGTACTCAACACCTTCACGCCCACCTTCAATGCCGACTCATCCAAATCAAACTTGGGCGAGTGGTTATATGCAGCGCCGGGTTTTCCCGCACCCAAACCAATAAACAAACCAGGGATCTGCTGCTGAAAATAAGAGAAGTCTTCCGCCGCGGTAATAGGTTTGATTTCCATGACTTTACCCGGAGACACACGCTCCAGAGTCGGTAGCATTTGTCGGGTCAACTCCGGGTCATTAAAAGTTACCGGGTAACCCGGCACAATGTTGAGATCGGCCGTCGCGCCGGACGCCTCAGAAATATTCTCCACAGTGCGGTGCAAATTTTTGTGCAGGGTCTCGCGCATCTGAACATCATAGGTACGAATGGTGCCTTCCATGTCCACCTTATCAGGGATGATATTGTTGCGAACACCACCATGAATGGAACCTACCGACACAACCGCAGGGGCTTCGGTGATCGGCAACTGGCGAGCTGGAATCAATTGAATCGCCGTGACGACCTGACCAGCCGTGGTAATGGGGTCAACACCTGACCAAGGTGCTGAGCCGTGCGTTTGTTTGCCCTGAATCGTCAATTCAAAACGATCCTGTGCGGCCATAAAACCTTCCGCACGATAAGCCAGACTGCCGGCCGGGAAAGGGAAGATGTGCAGGCCGAAGATCACTTCAGGAGCGTATTTGCCTTTTAACACCCCTTCTTCAACCATTTGTTTGGCGCCCCAAGTCTCGATTCCTTCCATGCCTTCTTCTGCGGGCTGGAAAATAAACTTAACCGTGCCCGGCAACTCTTCTCGGTGTTTAGCCAACAGCTCGGCCACCCCCATCAAAATGGACATATGACCATCGTGGCCACAGGCGTGCATAACGCCAACCTCTTTTCCTTTGAACTGGCCTTTCGCCTTTGAAGCAAACGGTAAGCCCGTTTCTTCTGTCACCGGCAGAGCGTCCATATCAGAGCGCAGAGCGACGACCGGGCCAGGCTTGCCGCCAACCAGCACACCGACAACACCTGTTTTCGCGACGCCTTCCTGAACCTCGTCAAACCCCAGTGCCTTCAAATGCTTTGCAATATAAGCCGCTGTCTTGTGCTCTTGATTTGAAAGTTCAGGGTGTTGATGCAAATGGCGACGCCATTGGATAACCTTGGACTCCAAAGCCTTGGCATCGGCATCAATGGTCTCCAGGTCCAGTGCGGCCTGTGCTGGCACGATACCGCCCAGTACCAAAGATGACACCATGGCCGACAAGGCCAATTTGTTCATCAGTTTACCCTTATTCATTCGCTCGCTCCTTAATCCAGTATTGCAATCGCCGCTTAGCCTAGCACGGTGTTTCAAAAAGCACACCCGTTCGGCCAAGATACCCAGCGTCAGAACTGGAGGGCTCAGAGCCTAAGGCGTATAATGAGCGGCTTTTCAAGCATCTGCCCCAGACGAGATATTCATGAACCAAGATCAGTTGAAGCAAGCTGTCGCCAAAGCTGCCGTTGACTACATCCGCCCGAAACTTGAAGCCTATTCCATAGTGGGTGTGGGCACAGGCTCAACGGCAAATTTCTTTATTGATTACCTGGCTGAAATCAAAGGTGACTTTCAAGGTGCCGTAGCCAGTTCAGAAGCGACCGCTGAACGCTTAAAGGGGCATGGTATTCCAGTATTCGACCTCAATGAAGTCGACAGTCTGGTGGTGTACGTTGACGGCGCGGATGAAAGCAACCCGGACCTGGCCTTGATCAAAGGTGGCGGTGCTGCATTGACTCGGGAAAAAATCGTTGCAGCAGTTGCCGATGAATTTGTGTGTATTGCGGATAGCAGTAAATGGGTAGACTGCCTGGGTCAATTCCCACTCCCTGTCGAAGTAATTCCTATGGCTCGTTCTTACGTGGCACGCGAACTGGTGAAATTGGGCGGAGACCCGGTTTATCGTCAGGGTGTGCTCACTGACAATGGGAATGTCATTCTCGATGTGCACAATATGAACATCGAGCAGCCTTCTGAAATGGAACGCGCCATTAATGGCGTCGTTGGTGTTGTCACCAACGGATTGTTTGCCGAGCGCTCCGCCGATGTCTTACTCCTTGGGAGCGCAGACGGCGTGAAGGAAATTCACAAAACTGCGTGAACTATTCAAATAAAAAAGGCGCTCATGTCGAGCGCCTTTTTTGTCATCACAGCGATTGCCAATGAACCTGCTGCTCGCCATTGCTCTCGAGAGTTTGTTCCACCCATTGACGATATTCAGCATCAATAACGTTGCGTCGCATCTTCATAGTCGGAGTCAGTAGTTCACTTTCAATTGTCCATTCTTCGGCCACAATAAACACATTATTAATGCACTCATGGGGTGGCAGCTCGGCATTAATCGCCGCAAGCTCTTCGGCAATTGTCGCTTCAAGTCCGGCTTTATCATTGGCACTAACCCCTTCAGCTAAACCTGCCAACAAGACAGGCTGATCCAAGCCATGACCAATAATGCACATTTGTCCAAAGACTTTGGTGTTGCCAAAGCGGGTTTCCAGCGTCGTTGGTTTGACGAATTTACCTTTTGACGTTTTGAAAACTTCACTCAAACGGCCTGTGACATAGAGGTTGCCATTGTCATCGATGTAACCAGTATCACCCGTGTGGTAATAACCATCACGTAATACTTCAGCGGTTTTCTCGGGCTCAAGATAATACCCTTTCATCAATGCGCCACTCTTGAATAGAATCTCGTTGCCTTCACCGATTTTCACTTCATTGTCAGAATAAGGTTTGCCCACGGACCCTGGAATGGGCTTATCACGGCAGATACAACCGTAAATGAAATTCTCCGTCATTCCGTAACCGTCCATCAACGGCAAGCCCAAATTCACGTACCACTCCTGCAGATCAACTGGCGTCGGCGCCGAACCGGTAATGCACTTGCGCGCCTGATCCAAACCCAAACCGGCAATCACCTTGCGTTTTATGATCTTGCCTAAAAACGGAATATTGAACAGAATTTTTTGTTTATGAGGTGGCATTTTCGCATCCACCCCTTCCTTGAATTTTTTCCAGAGTCTCGGCACAGAAAAGAAAATAGTGGGTTTGACGCGATTAAGGTCTCGTACAAAGGTTTCCAGACCTTCACCGAAGTGCACGACTGCGCCACTGTAGATACTCAACATGCTCACAATGATACGTTCGGCGGCATGAGACAGCGGCAGGTAAGAGAAAAAGCGATCGTTGGCGTTATATTTTTCTTCAGCAATCATGCGTGGCACGGTGAAGGCTACCGAGGCATAGGTATGCATGACGCCCTTGGGGTTTCCAGTCGTCCCTGAGGTGTACATGATAGTGAATAGTTTATCCAACCCAAATTCCGGATTGCCTTCCAAGGGCTTCAGATTGGCAAAAATTTCGGCCGTCGAATCGTCAACGGGCAAGCCATTACCCCAGATACCAATTCGACGAACCCCATCCGGAATTGAACCATCAAGTGCGTCCGGGTTATCGGTTGCACCGATAAAAATCGCTTTTGTTTCACTGTGCTCCATACAATAGCGCATTGAGCTTTCAGGTTGGCCGGGATACAGAGGCACACTCACCAAACCCGCCAGCATAATGCCCATATCCACCATTAACCATTCGGCACAATTTTTCGCGTGTATCGCAACGCGATCACCGTCCTCAAGACCCAACTGTTTCAAATAACTGGCGATTTTGCGGGCATGCTGACCGAAGGATTGCCAACTGTAATCCACCCATTCACCGTTTAGCGATTGACGCAGATAAAGCTGATTGGGGCTGTTTCCTTCCCGGGCATACAGCTGGTGGAGTGGAGTCGTCTCTTCAAACATCGCGCTGGTCATGAAATAGCCTTATTGTTGTGTCGTTGTTGTAGGTTTCCCGCACACTTGGAGTGACGGCTTCTTATTCTGGCCGGAAGGACGCAAAACCGGCTCATGTTATTGCATTGAGCTTATGCAATTTTACACAGCGGCCCAATGACGATTACTGACAATAAAATTGATACCCTTATGCCCAACGAGTTCCGTCGTCGAATTCATCTCAGCCTGTGCTAGTATACGCCCATGAAAACAAAACCCGGCATCCATATCGATTTACTTCAGTCCTGGCTTGACGGCCCGCGTCGCCAGGGTGTGGATGTCGACCATATCATGGCCGAGCTGGGCATCAGTTTGGATGCCTTGCCCGATGACGGTTTACACCTGCATAAGGACGAATTCAGCAAACTCGTCAAAGCGACCTGGGCCATTATGGACGACGAAGCCGCCGGCTTTCTGTCGCGACCTTTACGCCAAGGTTACTTCGCTCTGCAGTGTCATGCCACCATCACCTGCCCAAATTTGCGCCGGGTGTTGCTGCGCAGCATTCGCCATGCCCGGGTTTGCAACGATGAGATGGGCTTCTCGTTGAGTGAACAGGGCGAAGAAGCCACGCTGGGCTTCAGTTTCAGTAACCCCCACGATCTCGACCCGGAATGGTTCATCGTCTCCATGATGATTATCTGGATTCGCTGGACCAGCTGGATGATCGACCGCCCTATACTATTGGAACGCATCAATTTTAGCTTCCCGGCCCCGTCGTACGCCGACGAATTCCAGGACATGTTTGCTTGCCGAAGCTATTTTAATCAACCTGAAAACAGTGTCGTGTTCAGCCGTCGTTTTCTGGAACGCCCGGTGGCTCAGGACCCGCAAACACTGAGTGAATTCCTCGCCAACGCGCCTGAGTGTCTGCTAACTCGCTACAAAAGTGATAACAGTCTGACCGCCAGAATTCGCGGTATGCTGCAATCCAGCGATTGTGTGGAAAACCTGCCCTTTGAGGTCGTCGCGGATCGCTTGCATATGACCACCCAAACCCTGCGCCGTCGTTTGAAAGAGGAAGGCAATGCGTACCAGGAAATCAAGGACGCCGTAAGACGGGACACCGCCACCTATCATTTGGCTCGCCTGAATACTCCGATCAATGACATCGCCGCCATCATGGGCTTTTCCGAGCCCAGCGCCTTTAATCGCGCCTTCAAAAAATGGACCGGCCTGACACCCGGCGCCTACCGCGAGTCCTGCCGTTAAACGCCCTATTGAATGGCAGCTCAACAACAGCAAGCACTCACCTCTTTCTCACCTGGACTGCGCTGACAGTCACTCGACAAGCTGACATTTTCTCCCATCGGCTTGAAACCTTTGGTCATTGTTCTCCCTCGCGTTTGGCCTAAGCTGTATAACACATTGGCGCAAGCGCCCTATTCCAATCCAGAACACCAAAAAGAGATAAGCTCATGAGCAATGAAGCCTTTATTTTTGATGCCATTCGTACTCCGCGTGGCCGCGGCAAGGCAACTGGCAGCCTACACGAAGTCAAACCAGTGACCTTACTGGTGCAGTTGTTACAGGCGCTGCAGGAGCGCAACGGCTTCGACAGCAAAGATGTCGACGATATTGTTATGGGTTGTGTGTCGGCGGTGGGCGATCAGGGTGCCGACATTGCTAAAACCGCCGCGCTGGCGGCGGGCTGGAATGATGATGTCGCCGGCGTGACCTTGAACCGCTTTTGCGCTTCAGGCCTTGAAGCCGTAAATACCGCCGCTCAAAAAGTGCGCTCAGGCTTCGAACACTTGATTGTAGCCGGTGGTGTCGAATCCATGTCCCGCGTGCCTATGGGCAGCGACGGAGGTGCCTGGGCCGCAGACCCGGAAACCAATATGTTCACCGGCTTTATGCCCCAGGGTATTGGTGCCGATCTGATTGCGACCATCGACGGCTACAGCCGGACTGACGTCGACACATTCGCTGCGGAATCCCATCGCAAAGCCGCTGCAGCTTGGGAACGCAGAGCCTTTGATAAATCCATCATTCCTGTGAAAGATCAAAATGGCCTCACCATTTTGGATCGTGATGAGTTTATTCGACCAGAAACTACCGTTGAAACACTGTCTGGCCTGAACCCATCCTTTGCGGGCATTGGTGAAATGGGTTTCGACGGCGTTGCCCGTGAAAAATATCACGACATCGAGCAGATCAATCACGTTCATGGCCCGGGTAACTCTTCCGGTATTGTGGACGGCGCCGCCGCTATGTTGATTGGCAGCCAGGAGATGGCAGACAAATACAACATGAAACCTCGTGCCAAAATCATTTCCACAGCGGTTGTAGGTACGGACCCAACCATCATGCTCACTGGCCCGGGACCCGCTGCGAAAAAAGCCCTGAAAATTGCAGGCCTGGACGCTAAAGATCTGGATCTGGTAGAAATCAATGAAGCCTTCGCCTCCGTAGCACTGCGCCTAATCAAAGATCTTGATTTGGACGAAAGTATCGTCAACGTAAATGGCGGCGCCATTGCGATGGGCCACCCCTTAGGGGCAACCGGTGCCATGATTCTGGGCACGCTGCTGGATGAGCTGGAAGCTCGAGACTTGAAACGCGGCCTCGCCTGCCTGTGTGTCGGCGGCGGTATGGGTATCGCCACCATTATCGAGCGCGTGTAAGCCAACATCCAGATTAGCAAGCTGTAAGAAACAGCCAAGAGAGAAAGATTATGAGCTCAGTACAATTTGAAAAAGACAGTGACAATATTGTTCACATGATTTTGGACCGTAAAGACGGTTCCGCAAACGTGATGGACGCGGCATTCCAGGCCGACTTTTTTGAATTCATTCAGAAGTTGGAAGCCGAAGAAAACTGGGACGGTGTAATTGTCCGTTCCAAGAAAAAAACCTTCTTCGCCGGTGGTGACCTGACGTCCTTGATTCAGGTTCAGCCTAGCGATGCTCAGCAGTTTTTCGACGAGGTCGAAGCGCTGAAAAAAGCCATGCGTAAACTGGAGACCATGGGCAAGCCGGTTGTAGCTTGTATCAACGGTGCAGCCTTAGGTGGCGGCTGGGAAATCGCGCTGTCCTGTCACCATCGTATCGCCTTGTCCAAAGGTGTCATGCTAGGCTTGCCCGAAGTAACACTGGGCTTGCTTCCTGGCGGTGGCGGTGTCATTCGAATGACCCGCTTATTGGGCTTGCAAGGCGCGATGCCTTACTTGTTGGAAGGCAAACAGTTCAAACCTCAAAAAGGCCAAGAGCTGGGTTTGATTCACGACATCGTGGACACACCTGAGGAAATGCTGAGCAAAGCCAAAGCCTTTATTAAAGCTAACCCAGAAAGCGCACAACCCTACGATGTAAAAGGATACAAAGTGCCTGGCGGCAAGCCAAGTAGCCCCGCATTGGCACAAATGCTGCCGATTGCGCCGGCCATGCTGCGCAGCCAGACCAAAGGCGTTTTACCCGCACCCGAGGCGATCATGTGTACCATGGTGGAAGGTCTGCAAGTCGATTTCGACACTGCTACCCGCATCGAAACCCGTTACTTCACTACGTTGACCACCGGCCAGATCAGTAAAAACATGATCGGCACATTCTGGTTCCAGCTCAATGAGATTAAAGCGGGCCGAGGTCGCCCGGACGGTTTTGAACAGAAGCCCGTTAAGAAAGTTGGCATTCTGGGTGCCGGCATGATGGGCGCAGGCATCGCTTATTCTTCAGCGATCAAAGGCATTGAAGTGGTTTTGAAAGATGTCAGCCAGGAAAACGCTGAAAAAGGCAAAGCCTATTCAGAAACCTTGTTAAACAAAAAAGTCAGCCGCGGTCGCATGAGCGAAGAAAAACGTGACGGTATTTTATCCCTGATTACCGCTACCGCGAACGCCGAGGATTTACAGGGTTGCGACCTGATCATCGAAGCGGTATTCGAAGAACGTGGTCTGAAAGCGACCGTGACCCAAGAAGCTGAAGCTCAGATTGGCAGCGATGCCGTTTTCGCATCGAACACCTCCACCTTGCCTATCACTGGGCTGGCCGAAGCGTCCAAGCGCCCTGAACAGTTTATCGGCCTGCACTTCTTCTCACCCGTCGATAAAATGCCTTTGGTTGAAATTATCTGCGGTGAAAAAACCAATGACGAGACTCTGGCACGTGCCTACGACTATGTTCAGCAGATTGCCAAAACACCCATCGTTGTAAACGATAGCCGAGGCTTTTTCACCTCCCGTGTATTCGGCACATTCACTCAAGAAGGTATCGCCATGGTCGGCGAAGGTGTCAGTCCGGTGTCCATTGAAAACGCCGCGTTCCTGTCTGGTTACCCGGTAGGGCCTCTGGCCGTTATGGATGAAGTGACCCTGACTCTGTCGGCTAAAGTCCGCAAACAAACCATTAGCGATATGGAAGCGGCGGGAGAAAGCTATACTGCTCACCCTGCTGACGCCGTTGCGGACTCCATGCTGGAACAGGATCGTGCAGGCAAATCAACCGGCGGCGGTTTTTATGACTATCCTGAAGGCGGCAAGAAGACACTGTGGTCCGGCCTGGAACAGTACTACAAAGCCGACGCCCAAATTCCATTGCAGGACATTAAAGATCGCATGCTTTATATCGAAGCCGTGGAAACGGCGCGTTGCTATGAAGAGAATGTTCTCACCAGCGTACGTGATGCAAATATTGGTTCCATCATGGGTATTGGCTATCCCGTGTGGACAGGTGGCGTACTGCAATTTATTAATCAAACTGGTTTGAAAACGTTTGTGAACCGCGCTCAGGAGTTGGCAGAAAAATACGGCGAGCGATTCACGCCACCCGCCTACCTGGTCGACATGGCTGAAAAAGGTGAGCATTTCCAAGACCGTTAATCCGCGCTCTGTCACAGACAATGGCCAGTGTTCTGGCCATTGTCGTTTCAAACTTGCTACAAATCCGTTACAACGAGAAGATCATGATCCCAAGAACTGTATATGAACCCGAGCACGAGCTGTTTCGTGAAAGCGTCCGTAAATTTTTAGAAGTCGAAGCCGCCCCCTACCACGCGCAGTGGGAAAAAGATGGGCAAGTAGACCGCGCCCTGTGGAACAAAGCTGGCGAGCAAGGCTTCCTGGCCCCCACCATTCCGGAAGAATACGGCGGTGTAGGCGTAGATTTTCGCTACAACGCTATCGTCGATGAAGAAGTATCCCGAGCCGGCTTATCCGGAATTGGCTGGGGCTTGCACTCTGATATCGGCGTACCGTACATTTTGAATTATGGCAGCGAAGAACTGAAACAAAAATACATGCCCAAATGCGTAAGCGGTGACATTGTTACCGCCATTGCGATGACGGAGCCCGGAGCAGGGTCCGACTTACAAGGCGTAAAAACCAGCGCCGTTCTCGATGGCGATGAGTGGGTGATAAATGGCTCCAAAACATTTATCACCAATGGCCAACACGCTGACCTGGTGATTGTCGTTGCTAAAACGGATCCAGAAGCCGGCGCTAAAGGCACTAGTCTGATTTTGGTCGAAGCAGGAACCCCCGGGTTTGAAAAAGGCACGAACCTTGAAAAAATCGGAATGAAAGCCCAGGACACCTCCGAATTATTTTTCCAGGATGTTCGCGTTCCTAAAGGGAATCTGCTCGGAGAAGAAGGCATGGGCTTTATCTACCTCATGCAGGAATTGCCCCAAGAGCGCTTGTCTGTCGGCGTGAATGCCATTGCCAGTGCCCGTTCTATTCTCGATCAGACGGTTGAATACGTGAAAGAGCGTAAAGCCTTCGGCCGCTCCGTGGCCACGTTCCAAAACACCCAGTTCAAGCTGGCGGAACTCGATACCGAAATCACCTCCGCTCAAGTGTTTGTCGACCGTTGTTTGGAATTGCACGTGGAAGGCAAATTGGATGTACCCACAGCGGCAAAACTGAAACTGCTGTCCACGGATTTACAATGCAAAGTTATTGATGAGTGTTTGCAGTTACACGGTGGCTATGGCTATATGTGGGAATACCCAGTGGCCCGCGCCTACGCAGACGCTCGCATTCAGAAAATCTACGCGGGCACGAATGAAATCATGAAGTTGATTATTGGCCGAACACTACTCGGCTAATTAATTTCCTTTGATTGCAGCAGGCGGTGCTTTCGCACAGCCTGCACCTCTAACAATAAACATCCAATACACGACTCGGATTCAGGAGCTTCCCATGAGCGGTCCATTAAGTGGATTAAAAATTCTCGATTTTTCGACTCTTTTACCCGGGCCCTATGCCACTCAATTGTTAGCCGATATGGGGGCCGAGGTATTGCGTATTGAATCTCCCACTCGCCCGGATTTATTGCGCTTTGCACCGCCGATGGTCGGAGACATTTCAGCGGGTCACGGCAGCATTAACCGAAACAAGCAATGCATTGCCCTGGATCTGAAACAAGCGGCATCAATCGAAATTGTGCAAAAGCTCTTGCAGGAATACGACATCGTTCTGGAACAATTTCGTCCCGGGGTTATGCAACGATTGGGGCTTGACTACCCAACCTTGAGTGCCGACAAGCCGGAGCTGATTTATTGCTCTATTACTGGCTATGGGCAAACCGGCCCACTGAAAGATCGCGCCGGCCATGATATCAACTATCTTGCCCTGGCAGGGCTTGCAAGCTATAGCGGCCGTAAGGAAACCGGTCCGATTCTTTCCGGCACACAGATTGCCGACATTGCAGGTGGCACTCACCACGCGGTGATGGGCATTCTGGCTGCGGTTATTGAACGCAGCCGTACAGGAAAAGGCCAACACATTGACATCAGCATGAGCGACGCTGCATTGGCTCTAAGCACTACTGCAGGGGCGGCTCATCTTGCGGGCGACAAGGCTCCGGAACTTTCCGGCACAATGCTCAACGGAGGCATATTCTATGACTTCTATGAGACCGAAGATGGCCGTCATTTATCAGTTGGCAGCCTGGAACCCCAGTTTTGCAAACAGCTGTGTGAAGCCATGGGGCAGCCTGAGTGGTTCGAGCGAGCGATGAACTATAGTCCTGATGTACAAGCGGAGCTCAAACGAGATTTGATTGTGGCCTTCAAACAAAAGAGCTTTGCCGAATGGAGCGATATTTTTGCCAGGCTGGATGCCTGTGTTGAACCCGTGCTAAGCCTGGACGAAACCGAACAACACCCGCATTTTCAAGAACGCGGTATGTATGTCGAAGTAGACACTGCCGATGGACAGCGTCTGCGCCAGGTCGCAAGCCCCATTCGATTCAGCGCGTCACAAACCGAATACCGAAACGCCGGTCTGCCTATTGGGGCAAACACCGATGAGGTACTCGAAAAACTGGGTTACGACACCGAGCATCTTACCCAGTTGAGGGCCTCGGGCGCTATCGCCTAACGCCTTTCGCAGGCCTCTATCGATAGAGGCCTGCCGTTATTTCTCCCCGGTTAACCGCACGCGCCATCCGATGGCCAAAAAATTTCCCCAGCCATACCGCCATTCTCGATTTTACGCCGTCTAAATGGGAAAGATCACAGCAACGGCAATCTCATGTATAAAACCATTCTTACTCTAATCGCAGCCTTCTCTATCAAAGCGTTTGCCGCACCCACATTTGTGGCCGTCAAAGACCAGGCCTTCGTCGCCAACTACTATCCGGGCGAACACGGCAAAATACCTGTATTGGTTCTGGAAGGTTCAGGCAGCGGCATTCCCAAAGTGCTGGCAGAAAAAATTTCAAAAATGGGCCATCCGGTACTAGCACTGGCTTATTATAAAGCGGAGGGCCTGCCCAAACAGCTCGAGGCCATCCCATTAGAATATTTTGAACCGGCGAAAACCTGGCTGTTACAGAAAAACAATGCCAATGAACTGGCCGTTGTCGGCTGGTCCAAAGGGGCCGAAGCCGCTTTGCTTCTCTCCACCATGGATGAACGCATCCGCAAGGTGGTCGCTATCGCTCCCAGCCATGTCGTGTGGCCAGGTATCATTCCCGGGCTGGAACGGGCTCCGCTTTCAAGCTGGACCCTGGGGGACAAAAACCTTGCTTTTGTCCCTTATCAAGCGAGTGCAGACATTCGCAGTTTACGAGACCTGTATGAAAATTCTCTGAAAAATACTCAAGCGGTTGAGAAGGCAAAAATCGAGATTGAAAACAGCAAAGCCGATTTACTGTTATTCAGCGGCGGTGAAGACAGTGTCTGGCCCGCCAATTCAATGGCCCAGGAAATCTGCAAGCGCGCACGTTTAAGCCCGCAAGACATTCTCTGTGAACATCACCACTACCCTAAGGCCGGGCATTTGTTGGACAGCAGCATTCCTCTGGACGGAGAGGAAGCTGCCAATCGAGACGCTGATGAAGACAGCCGCACGCTCATCGCACGGTTTCTTCGTTAAATGGGCAGTTCACATCAACTGGTTTGGTAGTACGCTATTTTGGTTCGGATCTCACCGGAAAGCTCCAGCAACTCACCACTGGCTGAACGCTGCTCCTCGGACAGCTGGCTTTGCAAAACGGCATCTTGCTTTAGTTTTTCGATAAAGGATTCAACCCCACTGGCGGCTTCCGACTGCCTGGAAGCCGACTGATTCAATTCAGCATTCTTCGCAGAAATGTCTGAGATATCCCCTGACAAGCCTTGCCAAAGCGCAGCGATTTCATTGGTTTTTTCCGCTGCATAGTTGGTTTTCTCCTGGCCAACTTTCATAGCCTGCACACTGGATTCAGACCCTTTGCGTAGATCCTCCAGTATGGAGGCAATCTCTTGAGTTGAGTGCTGAGTTTTCTGAGCCAGGCCTCGAACTTCATCGGCAACTACGGCAAAGCCACGCCCCTGATCACCGGCACGAGCGGCTTCAATAGCGGCATTTAACGCCAGCAAATTGGTTTGTTCAGCAATGCCCTGGATAACAGTCATAACTTCGTCAACCCGCACCACTCGTTCAGACAAGGTACTCACGGCGTTATCCGCATGCAAGATATCTTCCTGCAAAGCCTTCATCAGTTCATCCACGTGATCGACCACGGCACTCGCCTTTTCAGCTTTTTGCATGGTGGCCTCGGTCATCTCTTTGGTATGGCTGGCAGTATCGAATGCGTGCTCCGCGCTGCTCACCAGTGTGCTGACCTCTTGGGCAGCCTGGCTGGATTGAGCCACTTGTTCGGTACTCGCTTGGCTTTGCCTCGAAGACTGATCTTCAAACATTTCTGCGGTGTGCTGCAATGCTCCGGAAGTTTTGGTCAGCGATGCAATGAGATCTTTCATCTGCCCTGCCAAATCTGCCGTCGCGCTATTTAGCAAACCAATTTCTCCGCGCCCGTGGCGATTCACGTCCATCCCCAGATTACCCTTGGACAAGTCGCTGATGGCGCTCGCTGTATTCCTCAGGGGGTTTAGTACCTCCCGTTGCAGGATCACATAACTTCCAAACAACACCAAGGCGCCGGTGACAAGCGTTAATATCACTGCATAGATAACCACTGCCTCTGATTCAGCAACAGTTGCATCACCACTTTGCTTCGCGACACTGTTTACCTTCTTGGAAATATCGTCCAACAGTTTCGACGGGGCTCGATCAATGCCTTTCACCGCGACATCCCCCACTCTATAGTCATAAGCTGAGGCATTAAATTCTTCAAAACCGGTCCGATACGCCGAACCCATTTTTTCATGGGCCACGATAAACTCTTGCACCTGCTTCTGCAGGCTTGGGTCAAAATTCAACTGCCCCTTGAGTTCCTTAGCAATTTTTTGGACGCTCTCTTCCTGTGCTAAAAACTTGCCCCAATACTTTTCACGCTGAGCATCATCTTCTCCGCGAATCAGTACATTCTTCCATTCCTGAACTTGGCGCTTAAACTCGATATTCACTCGATCCGTACTGTGAATCGCCGCGACTTCATGGGACAGCAAGGAACTGAACTTGATCAGGTCATCCCTCAGTTTATAGGTAGAAAACAATGATGCCATCAATAACAGCAAGATACTGGCGGAAATCACACCAAGCACCATAGTTTTAATATCGATATTTTTCACTCAAGAACTCCTTAGTGTACACGTTGACTACACAACAACTGGCCAACCTGAAAACAATGACTGTTACTTTGTATAGTCAAATTTGGTGCCATCCGCAAAGTTCCTTTGACGGTTGGATGGCAATATAAGAGTTCGGCGACAAATAGATATTCTTGAACAAAACATGCCCAGAAGGAGGGAAACAGGTCTGAGCCACCAGATTCTGGAAATGATGGTTATATTAACGAAGAAACTCCGTTCAAACGGTTGTTAGACTGTCTCGAAAAGTCAAAAAATAAAGGCCGAAAAACAAAGAATAAATGAGCAAAAATGAAAACCAATCCATTCACGATAAGAGGTTTTTTGAATCAAGGACAAAAAAGGGAGCCAAGGCTCCCTTATTAGATATAGAGATGATGTCCGATATCAGACTTGCAGATAGTCCAGAATGCCTTCAGCAGCCTGACGCCCTTCCCAAATGGCGGTAACCACCAAGTCCGAACCGCGAACCATATCACCACCAGCGAAGATTTTAGGGTTGCTGGTCTGGAATTTATACTGCTGTTCTTCTGGAGCCTCAACACCGCCCCAGCTATTAATCGTCACGCCATTGTCGGCAATCCAGTCGGCAGGGTCCGGCTGAAAACCAAAAGCGACTAGAACCACATCGGCCGGAATAATTTCCTCCGAACCCTCTACCGCTTGCGGGCGTCGACGGCCATTCTCATCAGGTTCACCCAATGCCGTTGTTACGACCTTGATCCCTTCAACCTTACCATCACCAACAATTTCAACCGGCTGGCGATTGAAGAGGAAATGAACACCCTCTTCCTTAGCATTGGCCACTTCACGGCGAGAACCTGGCATGTTCTCTTCATCTCGACGATAAGCACACGTCACACTGCGAGCTTGCTGGCGAATGGAGGTACGGTTGCAGTCCATGGCGGTATCACCACCACCCAGAACGACGACACGCTTACCTGCCACCGAAATAAAATCATCGATATTTTTTTCAAAGCCCAAATTGCGATTCACATTGGAAATCAAAAACGGAAGCGCATCGTACACACCAGGCAGATCTTCACCAGGGAAACCACCTTTCATGTATTTATACGTGCCCATGCCCATAAAGACCGCATCGTATTCTTCCATGAGCTGATCAATGCTGATGTCTTTACCGATTTCGGTTTCCAGACGGAATTCAACACCCATCTCAGTGAACACTTCACGGCGACGGCTCATTACCGATTTTTCCAGTTTGAACTCTGGAATACCAAACGTTAGCAAGCCACCAATTTCCGGATACTTGTCAAAAACCACCGGCTTAACACCGTTGCGAACCAGAATATCCGCGCAACCCAAGCCGGCCGGGCCAGCGCCAATAACCGCGACTTTTTTATCTGTCCATACTACTTTGGACATATCCGGGCGCCAACCCATCGCGAAAGCGGTATCGGTAATGTACTTTTCAGCATTACCAATGGTCACCGCACCGAAGTCATCATTTAGGGTGCAAGCGCCTTCACACAAACGATCTTGAGGACATACCCGGCCACAGACCTCCGGCAGAGTATTGGTTTGATGGCTCAAATCCGCAGCCTCAAAAATATTGCCCTCACTGATCAACTTCAACCAGTTGGGAATAAAGTTATGAACTGGACATTTCCACTCACAATACGGGTTACCGCAGGCCAAGCAACGATGCGCTTGATTAGCCACTTCTTTTTCCGTAAACGCTTCGTAAATCTCTACGTACTGAGTTTTACGAGTATGAATGGGCTTCTTTTGTGGGTCGTTTCGCCCAACCTCAATAAATTGAAAGTTATTGCTTAAACGTTCCTGTTTGGCGTTAGGGTTTTTCATGGTCATCCCTCCGCTTATTCGGTATCAGATTTGGTTTGTGCCAACAGGTCGCTCAAGCTGGCGGCCTTCGGCTTCACGAGCCAGAACTTTCCGACATAGTCGTCAAAGTCCTCATGCAGTTCCTGGCTCCAAGCACTGCCGGTTTCTTCAGCGTGCTTGGCAATCAGGTTGCGCAAGTGGTGGCGATTGTCTTCGTAGTTTTCACCACCAATGCGGCGAATCTCCACCAGCTCATTATTAAAGCGGTCAACAAAACCGCGATCCAAATCCAAAACGTAGGCAAATCCGCCCGTCATACCGGCGCCAAAGTTAACGCCAGTCTGACCCAGAATCGCAACCACACCACCGGTCATATATTCACAACAGTGATCACCGGTACCTTCAACCACAACTTGAGCGCCTGAGTTACGTACCGCCAAGCGTTCTCCAGCCTGGCCTGCCGCGAAAACTTCGCCACCAGTCGCACCGTACAAACAGGTGTTGCCCATAATCGAAGTCTGATTGGTTTTAAACGAACTGCCTTTTGGTGGGGTCAATACCAGCTTTCCGCCAGCCATACCCTTACCGACATAATCGTTGGCGTCACCTTCTAAATAAATGTTCAAGCCCCCGGCATTCCAAACACCGAGAGACTGGCCCGCCACACCGTTTAGTTTTACCGTAAGTGGTTTGTCAGCCATCCCCTGATTGCCGTAACGCTTGGCAATCTCACCGGACACTCGCGCACCAATAGAACGGTCGCAGTTGGTAACATTGAACTCGAATTCGCCACCGCTCTTATTTTCAATACTGGAAAGCATCTCAGCGACCATACGCTCGGCCAATTCGCCTTTATCGTATGGATCATTTTGAGCGACCTGGCAGAATTGCGGCTTGGTTTCCAAGTAATCATCGGTATAGATGATAGGACTTAAATCCAAAGCACTTTGCTTGTCTGTTTTTGCCTCATCCACTTCCATCCGTTGAACTTGGCCTATGAGCTCGTCGATACTGCGCACACCAAGTGCCGCCATCCATTCACGCGCTTCTTCAGCAACAAAGCGGAAGAAGTTCATCGCCATTTCAACCGTGCCGATGTAGTGATCACGGCGCAACTGTTCATTCTGAGTGGCAACACCCGTCGCACAGTTATTCAGGTGGCATATGCGCAGATACTTACATCCCAAAGCAACCATAGGTGCCGTACCGAAGCCAAAGCTTTCTGCCCCCAAAATTGCTGCTTTCACAACGTCAAGGCCAGATTTCAATCCACCGTCTGTTTGCACACGAACATTGCCGCGTAAATCATTGGCACGCAAAGTCTGATGAGTTTCCGACAAACCCAACTCCCACGGCGAACCCGCGTAACGAATTGAGGTCAATGGAGACGCCGCCGTACCGCCGTCGTAGCCGGAAATGGTGATTAAATCTGCATAGGCTTTTGCCACGCCTGCGGCAATCGTGCCGACACCCGGACGTGACACCAACTTCACACTGATCAGGGCATCCGGATTCACCTGCTTCAAGTCGAAGATCAGCTGGGCCAAATCCTCAATCGAATAAATATCATGATGCGGGGGAGGTGAAATCAAGGTCACTCCGGGCACGGAATAACGCAGGGTCGCGATCAAGTCATTCACCTTGCCACCCGGTAGCTGACCACCCTCGCCGGGCTTGGCGCCCTGAGCGACTTTAATCTGCAATACTTCGGCGTTCACCAAATAATGCGGCGTCACACCAAAACGGCCCGATGCAATCTGTTTGATCTTGGACACTTTGTTGGTGCCATAACGTTTGGGGTCTTCACCACCTTCACCTGAGTTCGAACGACCGCCCAAAGTGTTCATGGCCTGAGCCAATGCTTCGTGAGCTTCAGGAGACAGCGCACCCAAGGACATCGCCGCCGAATCAAAGCGAGCGACAATGTTTTCCATCGGTTCGACTTCGTCCAAAGGAATTGGTGAGGCCTCTTTCAGCTTCAGCATATCGCGCAAGGTCGCAATAGGACGCTCGTTGACTAAGTCAGCGTATTTTTTCCAAATACCGTAATCACCGGTTTTTACAGCCTGCTGGAGAGTCTGCACAACGTCCGGGTTAAATGCGTGGTATTCCTGGCCGTGAACGTACTTCAGCAAACCACCCGGTTCGATGGTTTTGCGATCGATCCAGGCAATCGTGTCCAACGCTTCCTGTTCGGCCTGCAAATGTTCGAAGCTGGCGCCTTTGATGCGCGAGGGCGTGCCTTTGAAGCAAAGATCGACGATCTCTTCATCCAGACCAATAATTTCGAACAGTTGAGCCCCACGATAAGAGCCGATGGTTGAAATCCCCATCTTAGACAGGATTTTCATCAAACCCTTATTGATGCCCTTACGATAATTTTTCAATGCGGTATCGTGATCCACCAATAACTCGCCGGTGTGAATCAGGTCTGACAGCACCTGATAGCTCAGATACGGATACACGGCTGAGGCACCATAACCGATCAATGTGGCTATTTGATGTGAATCACGCGCATAAGCGGTTTTGGTAATAATATTGGAATCGCAACGCAGACCCGCATTAATCAAGCGATGGTGAACCGCGCCAGTGGCCAACAGGGAATGAATCATTCCCATACCCTGTTCCGGGTAACCGTCGCTGAGAATCACCACGACCGCGCCTTCACGGACAGCAGCTTCAACATCGTCACACAGTTTAACGATCGCTTCTTTCAAGCTGTGTGTCGATGGATCGTAGCGCAAGGTAAACTGCTGGCTGCGATAGTCACGATTATCCATTTCACGAATGGTATAAAACTTACGCGGTGACAATACCGGGCTGCGCAAGTTAATCCGCTTTCCGTGGGAAGGGGTTTCCGCAAATACGTTCAGTTCACGCCCCAACTGAGTGCCTAATGACATCACAATGGCTTCGCGTAATGGATCGATGGGCGGATTGGTAACCTGGGCAAACTGTTGACGGAAATAGTCAAACAGATTGCGGGTTTTGCCTGACAAAACAGCCATCGGCGTGTCATCGCCCATGGAGCCTGTGGCTTCCTGACCCAACTCAGCCAATGGACGCAACACCTGATCGCGCTCCTCAAAACTGAGTTGGAACATTTTCATATAGCGCGGCAATTCTTCGCGCGGCATGCCTTCTTCGTAGGCTTCCGCCTCGAGGGTCGCCTCAATTTTGAGGTTTCCTTCCTTCAGCCACTTTCGGTAAGGCTGACGGGTTTTGAGTTGCTCATTGATTTCATCGGTGTTGAGGATCTCACCACTTTCAGTATCAATCGACAGCATATCACCGGGGCCCAAACGACCTTTCGCCACCACATTTTCAGGCTGATAGTCGTAAACCCCCACCTCGGACGCAACCGTGATCACGTCATCATCCGTAAGCACCCAACGCGATGGGCGCAGACCGTTTCGGTCCAGAGTACATACTGCGTAACGGCCATCGGTCATCACCAATCCCGCAGGCCCGTCCCATGGTTCAATGTGCATGGAAATATACTGGTAGTAAGCACGCTCTTCAGGATCGATGGATTCCACATTGTGCCAAGCCGGCGGCACCAACATGCGCAATGCATGGTGCAAAGGCAAACCACCCAAAACCAGCACTTCCAGCATATTGTCGAGACTGGAGGAATCCGAGCCTTCCGTATTTACAACGGGTGCAACTTCCGCCAAATTCGGCAGCAATTCAGACTGAAATTTCGGTGTTCTCGCACGGGCCCAGTTCCGATTACCCATGATGGTGTTGATCTCACCATTGTGGGCCAACATACGAAATGGCTGAGCCAGATTCCACTGTGGCATGGTGTTGGTTGAGAAACGTTGATGGAAGACCACAATCGCCGTTTCCAAACGCTCATCCGCTAGATCTTTATAGAAGCTCGGGATGTCCTTCGGCATCATCAAGCCCTTATAGGACAGCACCGAGGAAGACAGGCTCGAGATATAGAATGCTTTGTCGTCTTTCAACGCTTTATCAGCACGTCGACGTGCCATATAAAGCTTGGCGTTCAACGCTGGCAATGAACATTCTGCGTTAACGAACACCTGATAGAAACTGGGCAGGCTTTCCAAAGCAATAGGACCGAGACAGGATTTGTCTACAGGCACCTCACGCCAACCCGCAACGCTTAGGCCTTCCGCTTCAATTTCTGCGGTAACCACATCGCGAGCCGCTTGAGCCAGAACCGGATCCTGACTCAGCATGACAGAGCCAATGCCATAGTTGGCACTCAGCTCAAAATTATTTTCTTCTGCAATAGTACGCAAAAAGCCATCAGGCTTTTGCATCAGCAAACCACAACCATCACCGGTAATACCATCGGCGGCGATACCGCCCCGGTGGGTCATACATGTTAGCGCTTCAATAGCCGACTCAAGTAGGCTATGGCTCACCGTTCCCTTGGTGTTTGCGATCAGGCCAAAACCGCAGTTATCTTTAAATTCGTCTAAACGATAGAGTCCAGTAGTCATGCTCTGTCTCTCTTCTTGCTATGGCGGAATGCTCGCTTCTTATTGAATACCAACAGCCTTATGTGAAAGACCGCTGACAGTCGATTCCGCGCGATGAGTGCATTACTGGTTCAACCTCTTATTTGAATCGGTGGGCTGATACCAGCACAAAACTGTGCTTCCCAGACAAAAAAGCCCCTAAGACAGGGGCTTTGATGGCATTTGGGCGCTGAATATTAACTGTAGGCGTGCAAATAAGCAAGTCGAACCAAGCGAATGTTCGGCCATGATCGGTCAAAGTTAGCAAATATGCTGCTAAATGCCTCTAAAAGAGCGTATATCAGCCTTAATGATTTTTAATGAGCGAGCCCAAGCACCGCCGCTTCTTCGCCTGGAGGGCAATCGCTCCTGGGCGGCCTGAACCGATTCCCAGGTATTGAAGCCCGGCTGCACAATAACGTACCAGGACTTACCGTTGTTTTCCCGGTTAAAGATCTTCAGCTCTTCGCGATTGGGCTGCACTCGCAAGAACTTCTCAACCTGCTCGGGAGTACGCACCGAAATAAGCTGTAAAACATAGGCACTGTCCGGCAAACGCAATAGATACTGCTCATCCTCGGTGAAGACACTGAGATCAAAACCTGGGTCCATCCCCAACTGGCCAAGCTCTTCTTCGCTGTAGCTCGAGTAATCCACTGGACTGTCGCCCAGCTCGTTGATGTCGGCAAGTTCAATCGACGGCTCGCTGCTCACCGACTCCTCAGTTGAACTCGAAGGGGTGGAATCGGCTTCCGCACCGCTCTCAACAGAAGCGTTTGTAATATCTCGACCTTCTCCTGACACTTGCGAGAGCGACGCATCCTCTTCACGGGAAACATCAGCAAGCGCCACATCATCAGATATCACTTCTGTTGGCAGGGAATCTGGAACCGTATTGGATTCGATGGACACCTGCTGTTCATTATCTTCTGGCTCATCCAGGATCACGGGTTCTGCAGGCGTCAGCGCCTCATTGATCAGGTTTTCAGTATCAGCCATCGCATCGACCGATTGCTGAGTAGAATCCGAATTGTCGCCGGTAGGAACCTGCTCCCGCACAGGCTGGGCTATGGGCTTGTCCGGCGACGCCGGACTTTTTTCGCTTGTTTGCAGCTCTGAATCACGAGGCTTACTGGCTTTCGTGCTCGCCGTCTCGGAGGATTGATCCGCTGTGTCCCACCACGCCTGAATTGCGTCTTTGTAAATATAAGCCGTACCCAGAATTGCAACCAAGGCCCCAACACTCAGCAGATGCCAGGCAGGAAAGCCCTTTCGTTTAAGGGAGCTGCTGTAAAGGCGGCTGATCAGCAGATTCTGAACCAGAACATCCAGCTGGGCAGGAAGGCCTTTTGACGCACGATAAAGCTCTTTAAGCTCCATGTCGCTAAACAGTTCTGGACCATCATAATCGACACTGGCCAGTTGCTGATGGATATAACTCACCAGCTCAGACTCATTTAGAGGGGTCAATTCCTTTTGATTAACGATCACGTCTGCCACATCAAACTTGCGTAGCCTATCGGCCAAACCGGGCTCTGCAAAGGCAACAATATTGAGTTTGCCTTCACCGGCTTGCTGCCCCTGGAGCAAGCCCATCAGCGCGAGCAAAGCCCTGTCATCAAGGTTCTGAGCCTGATCAACGAAGACAAACATAGACTGGGAGGCGTGTTTGACGTGTTTACGCAAGTGGCCAAGCATGGCACCGGAAGTTTGCCCCTCAATCAGATCTGCACCTAATTCAGCAGCCAGGAGCATCAACATTTGGTCCAGCCCAGCCAGCACAGGACCCTCCAGCTGCGATATTAAGGCACCATCATCGCTACGTTTGACCAGCTCTTTCAAAAGCGCCGTTTTACCGATTCCTTCAGGACCTTCCAGCACGATAATTCCTGCGCCAAAATCACACCAATGCTCGATTTGGTCCAGCACTTCCACCCGTTCGGCAGTTGAGAAAAACCCACCCTGCCCAACGAATGGTTCGCTGTTAAATCCGTAATAATCCAAATATTCGGCCAGTGTATCCACTCACTCTCCCGCAGCGACTGCCTAACATGATCCTTTATTATGAATTCAGCTTCGGCAAGCCTCAATAGCTGCCAGCACTTCCTCTTCGCTTACGTCTTCAGTGACGATCGCCTTACCAAGCGCCGATAGTAACACCAAGCGCAAACGGCCGTTCAACACCTTTTTATCTACCGCCATCAAAGGCAGGAATTCTGTTGCCGGCATAGATTCCGGAGTATGAACAGGCAATCCCGCCGCAAGGCTCAATGTGCGATTACGCTCAAGCAAACCAGGGTCAATCCAACCTTTTGACTCCGACAAGGCAATGGCCATCTGCATGCCAATAGCGACGGCTTCGCCATGTAAATATTCGCCGTAGCCCATGTGTGTTTCAATTGCGTGCCCAAAGGTATGCCCCAGATTCAGAATGGCACGCAAACCGGATTCTCGTTCATCAGCGGCTACCACTTCCGCCTTAATCTGGCAGGAGCGCTCAATTGCATAGCTCAGCGCATCCTGCTCACCAGCCCGCAAGGCATGCATATTGCTTTCCAGCCATCGATAGAAAGGCTCGTCGGCGATCAAGCCGTACTTGATCACTTCGGCCAAACCAGCGGCCAGCTCTCGCTCGGGTAATTGCTGAAGAACCGAACTGTCCGCAATAACACAGTTCGGCTGATAAAAAGCCCCGATCATATTTTTGCCCATGGGGTGATTGACCGCTGTCTTGCCCCCCACACTGGAATCCACCTGCGACAACAATGTGGTGGGAAGCTGAATAAAATCGACACCACGCTGATAGCACGCCGCAGCAAAACCCGTCATATCGCCAATCACTCCCCCCCCCAATGCAATCAGGGTTGTCTTACGAGTATGGCGAGCTCGTAACAACTCATCAAAAATTAAATTGAGAGTTTCTAGATTTTTATAGGCCTCACCGTCAGGAAGAATAACCTCGGTGTAATCGTATTGACTCAAGGACGGTTTTATTTCGGGCAGTAATAGAGTCGCTAAAGTGGTATTGGTTACCAGGCAAACTTGGCGGCCCTTGATATGAGGGGCAAGCAGGTCTTCTCTACCCAGGAGCTTTGGGCCAATGTGGATGGGGTAGCTGCGATCAGCAAGATCGACACGTAAAGTGCGCATGATAATTCCCGGCGATAAAAATTTGCGGCCAAAGGATAGCAGAAAAGAGGTCGGATGGATAAACCACTACAGCCCCTCCAATATGCTTATATTGGAATTATACAGCCTGTATCAAGACTGCAACTGTTCCGCGAGGCTGTCAGCCACTTGCTTGGGAGTTTTGCCATCCGTCTCAATAACGAGGTCAGCCACTTCACGGTAAAGGGGATCACGTGACTCCAAGAGCTCGATTATTTTTTGCTTTGGATCGTCAACTTGCAGAAGCGGACGCTTCTTGTCTTTGTCTGTACGCCGAACCAACTGGGAAATTGAAGCCGTGAGATAGACAACTCGCCCATATTTGTTGAGCAACTTACGATTGTCTTCTCGAACAACAATGCCACCACCCGTGGCAATAACCAAATCATCCTGTTGGCACAATTCAGAAAGCGTATTGTTTTCGCGCTGGCGGAAACCTTGTTCACCTTCAATATCGAAAATCCAAGAGATGTCAGCGCCGGCACGATCTTCAATCAACTTATCCGTATCATAAAAATCCCGTCGCAGGCTGGATGCCAACAGACGGCCGATGGTGGACTTGCCGACCCCCATGGGGCCGACTAACACGATACTCTTCACAAGCAGTTATTCAGTTATGCTCTGCGCCAGAATTTTAGGCGTAATAAAGATCAACAACTCACGCTTCTCTCGCACTTGGAGATCTTTCTTAAACAGGCGACCAAGGTATGGGATATCACCGAGCAATGGCACCTTGGAAGTCCCCTTGGTAACCTGATCTTGGAAGATACCACCCAGTACAATCGTTTGACCATTATCGACCAGAACTTCAGTATCGATGCGGTTCACGTCAATAACAGGGACACCCGCAATGAAGCCGTTAATGTCATCCTGCTTCACCAACAGATCCATGATAATGCGATCATCAGGTGTAATCTGTGGGGTTACTTCAAGCTTTAATACGGCCTGACGGAATGAAGTCGTCGTTGCACCACTCGCCGAAGCTTCCTGGAAACCAATTTCCTGACCAGACTCAATAAAGGCGGCCTGCTTGTCCCCAGTAACAACCTTAGGCTGGGACACAATTTCCGCAAAACCGGAGTCTTCCAAGGCACTCAGCTCGAGCCCCAAGGAACCGTTATCCGTGCTCAGCCACATAGCGATCGAGCCAAATGGATTGGTTACGCCCAAGTCAACCATATTGGCTTGATCAATTGTCGGAGTCCAAACACCGTTTGAATCAAAGTTATCGGCCAAGAAGGCTTCACTGGAACCTGAAAACAGGCCACTGCGTTGATTCACGGTTTGAGTGCGGAAAATTTGCTGGCCGTTACCATCAAAGGTGGCATTTCCGTTACCATCCAGCACGGGCACACGCTGTGTCGTAGAGCGAATCTGATGACGACCAACCGCCTGCCAACGAACACCTAACTCTTTGCGGTAATCAGTATTAGCAACAACAATGCGCGCTTCAATCATCACTTGGCGTACAGGAATATCAACCTGCGCGATCAGTTTACGAAACTCCTGAATCTTTTCTTCCGTATCCGTCAGAATAATGGAGTTAGTACGTTCATCAACGATAGCCTGACCACGCTCAGACAAAATACTGCCTGTCGCATTACCATCCTGACTTGCACTTCTACCACCTTCAGCGCCATTGTCAGGCTGATTAAACAGCTTAAACAACTCACGAGCATTGGCATAACGAACACGAATATATTCTGTCCGCAGTGGTGCCAATTCTTGCAATTGCTTCTGGGTTTCCAACTCCAAACGTTCACGCTCGGCAATCTCAGCCGCAGGTGCAACCATCAAGACGTTGCCGACCTGTCGTTTATCTAAACCTTTGGTTTTAAGCACCAGACTCAAGGCCTGATCCCAAGGCACATTGTCCAAACGCAGGGTAATGCTCCCGCCCACTGTGTCACTGGCAACCAAGTTCAAATCCGTAATATCAGCGATCAACTGCAATACCGAACGAACTTCAATGTTTTGGAAATTCAACGACAGTTTTTTGCCCACAAACTCAAACTGTTTCTTTCTCTCCTCACGCTCAGCTTGAGTGAGAGGCTTGATGGAAACCACATACTGGTCATCCGCTTGATAGGCCAGATAATCGTATTCGCGACTGGTTTCAATCACGACCTTGGTGCTGCCACCGTCATAACTGGAATCCACAAAAGATACAGGGGTAGCAAAATCAATCACGTCCAAGCGACGACGCAGCTCTGCGGGAATCGATACACCTTCAAAGTTCAGGCTTAACTTACCGCCGCTCGAATTGGCATCAATGTTAACGTTTGGATCAGACAACCCAAGAATGACCTTACCTTCGCCAGATTCTCCACGACGAAAGTCCAGACTGGTAATCATTCTCTCGTAGTCACCCTGATCTCGAGAGTTTGAAATGGCGGCCGTCATGCTGGAGCCACTCTTAACAAAGTCGCTGGCACCACCGCTGCTGCCCATTTCAACAATTACATCTGAACCGTCGACACGGGTGTTGTAATTCACCAGTTCGTTCAAGTTGACGATCATGCGAGTACGACCGCCACTTGAGAGCACCACTACGCTATTGGCAGAATCAAAGGAAACCGGAAATTTCTTTTTCGTCAACAGACTTTCTACACCCGGAAAGTCGAGCACGACACGCGCCGGCTTTTCAATGGTGTAGCCTTTGGGCACATCCGGTTGCTCATCGAATTTCAGTTTAATCTCAAACCGTTGCCCGGGTAATTCAGCAAACTGAATATCAGTGAGCTTGCTTGCCAGGGAGGAAGTCGCCAAAGACGACAGCAGCACCATGGCCACCAAACGTCCTTTAACAAGGCTTATGGATCTAAGCAGCGAAAACATAGTCAATTCCTTATTCTTCCTCTAGTTTGAGAACTCGGGGGCGCTCAACCCAACCACCCAAGTTATCTGGAATAATTTCAACAATATCTAACTGGCCATGGCTGGTGTTAATAACCCGACCATGATTTTTGCCAACGTAGTTACCTGTAGACACTCTGTGAACACCGCCCTGGCCATCAGAAACCAGCCCCCACAAAACACCGTCTTTTTCAATTGTCCCGACCATCTCCAACTCAATGAGGCTGAAGCCTTCCAGGTACTCTTTTTCGCGATTCAAGTCCGGCTCAACACCCACAGACTGCCCGACAAATTCCTGCTTTTGCTCTTCCTTCAACGGCTCGAAAGGGCTGCGCAGCTTAATGGCAGCATAGCTGAATGCCTTGTAGGGGCGAAACTCAGGTAGAGGTTCAATCCGACCTCGCGGGCGACGCTTAGTCTCTTCAATATAATCACGCAAATCCTGGTGCTGCTCTTCAAAGGAACACCCACCCATTACAAAGAAAGCCGTGACTAAAACAATATATCGCATCATGCTTAATCGTCCTGACTCTTATAGCGATAGGTCTTGGCAATAATATTCATTGTCAATTCGCCACGCTCGCCGCTTTCAATGTCGTAGTTGTGAAGGGTTACTATTCGAGGCATGCCAGCCACACCACTCACAAAGCCACCCAAATCATGGTAGCCACCATGCACTGTAATTGAGATCGGCAATTCCACATAAAACTCTTCGGATTTTTCTTCTTGAAGTTCAATTTTGGAAATGGCCAACCCACTCTCGCTGCCCTTTTCATCAATATCTTCCAGCAGACCAGGCACTTCGGTATCGCTCGGCAACTGCTTTAACAATGCACCAAAAGAGTCTTCCATTTCCTTCATCTGCTTGCGATAAGCAACCAAATTCGCTGACTCGAAAGCTTTTCGTTCAAAGTTTGTTTTTAAGGTCGCTTCCTCAGAAATTTGATTTTCCAATTCAATCTTCAAATCACCGATAAACACATAATATGTAACACCAAACACGATCGCTATGCAGATCAGCGCTACCAATAGACGGCCAGCCAATGGCCAGACACCAATCCGTTCAAAGTCGAGCTCAGCAAGGTCAAAACCTTGCACCTGCTCCATAAAATCGGACACACCAGACATTACTTCCCGCCCTCCGATTCTTCAGTTTTGGGTACCGCAGCCCTGACGCTCATGCTGAACTCACTGGCTTGATCACCCAATTCGGGTTTCGCCGTCACCGAGTTCAAATTCGGATCCTGAAACCAGGCTGAAGCTTCAAGATTTCGCATAAAAGTGGATACCCGATTATTGGATTCTGTCACGCCTTCCATACTGATGACATCACCATTACGCTCCATGGATTTGACGTAGATACCATCGGGGACCATACGCACAAACTCGTCAAAGGCACGCACAATGACCGGACGCAAGCCTTGCAATTCCTGAATAACACGCATCCGCTCCAGCAGCTCGGAGCGTCGCTTTTTCAGTTCCTTGATCTCAGAAACCTTACTATCCAAAATCGTTATTTCGTCCTGAAGTAGAGCGTTGCGCTGCACTTGTGAATCAATATCAGCCTGCGCAGAAGAGACCCACAAATACGCCAAAGCCGCCGCTAACAACACGACGGCCATCAAGATGGTTAAATACTCTTGCTTGCGACGGGCACGATATTCGTCGCGCCAGGGTAATAAGTTAATATTGGCCATTATTCGTACTCCCTCATCGCCAAACCTGCTGCAATCATCAGTGCAGGTGCATCATTGGCCAGGGCGGTAGCATTCACTCTCGGCGATACCGACATATTGGCAAAAGGGTTCGCAACCATAGTCATGGTGCCGATTTTCTCTTCAATCAGTTCACCCAACCCTTCTAGGGCAGAGACCCCTCCGGCCAACACGATCAGATCAACATCATTGTATTGACTGGAAGAGAAAAAGAATTGCAACGAACGGGTCACTTGCTGAACTACCGCATCTTTAAAGGGCTCAAGCACCTCAGATTCATAATCATCCGGTAAGCCACCCTGCTTCTTGGCCAGCCCAGCTTCTTCGGCGGACAAGCCATAGCGGCGCTGAATTTCTTCGGTCTGTTGCTTTCCACCGAACAGCTGCTCACGGGTATAAACCGTCTTACCATCCACCAGAACACTCAGCGTGGTCATGGTTGCACCGATATCGACTACCGCAACAACCTGCCCTTCTTGCTGCTCCAGTTGCTCTGAAATCAGAGCAAAGGCTCGCTCCATGGTATAGGCTTCGACATCGACCACCTTGGCAGTTAAATCTGCTTTTTCCAGCACATCCACCCGTAAATCCACATTCTCTCGGCGACAAGCGGCCAATAGGACTTCCATTTGATCAGGGTTATTGGCCGACGGCCCCTGCACCTCAAAATCAATGGAGACTTCTTCCAGAGGATAAGGAATGTACTGATCGGCTTCGAGCGATATCTGGGTTTCCAGCGCATCCTCTGACAGCCCTGAAGGCATTTCGATGACTTTGGTGATAACAGCAGAACCGGCCACGGCAACCGCTGCCAGCTTCTCCTTACTTTTGGATTGCTGCACCACCGCACGAACGGCATCAGCAACAGCGTCCGGATCATTGATGTTTTTTTCCACCACCGAGCCCGGCGGCAGGGCTTTCACCGCATAGCTTTCCACCCGAAAGCTGTCACCTTGCCGGCTGAATTCCAGCAATTTTACAGCGGTGGAGCTTATATCCAGACCAATGAGTGGCTTGGCCTTGGACTCCAAGAATCCCAGAATGCCCATTTTTTCAATCAATATCCGTGACTTATGAGATAATCATGTTATAGCACTTGAACTGTGTGCTGCAACAACCTTTGTCATAGGTAATGCCTTAAAAAGCACTTATAATGCACCTTTATTGGCAAATTGCCGACTATTACCGTTTAAGAACTAAACACATGCGAAATTCTCTATTCCGCCTTACCTTTTGGCTCGCCGTTTGCGGCGGCGGTGCCATTATTGCAGGACTGGCTGCCTTTTACCTGTACTTGAGCCCTAAACTGCCCTCAGTTGAGAGTCTTCGGCACGTAAAACTACAAACACCACTGCGGGTTTATTCACGCGACGGCCTGCTCATTGGCGAATTCGGCGAAAAACGCCGCACCCCCATTCAGCATCAGGATATTCCTGAGCTCTATACTAAAGCCTTGCTGGCAGCCGAAGACGATCAGTTCTACTCTCACAACGGCGTATCTATCCGGGGCCTGCTGCGCGCCGCGTCCCAGATAGTCAGCTCCGGCCATATTCAGTCGGGTGGCAGCACTATCACCATGCAGGTCGCACGCAATTTCTTTCTGACTCGCCAACAGACCTTTGCTCGCAAGTTCAATGAGATCCTGCTGGCCCTGCAAATCGAGCGCGAGCTAAGCAAGGACGAAATCCTCGAACTCTACGTCAATGTCATCTTTCTGGGCAACCGTTCGTACGGAATTAATGCTGCAGCTGAGGTTTACTATGGTAAACCCTTGAGTGAATTAAGTTTAGCTCAATTAGCAATGATTGCAGGCCTACCTAAAGCACCTTCCACATTCAACCCAATTGCCAACCCAGAACGTGCACTCATCCGTCGAAATTGGATCCTAGGGCGCATGCTGTCCCTGGGTTATATCGACCAAAACCTCTATGACGCCACTATTAATGAACCGGTCACCGCCAGCGTGCACGGCATTAAAGTGGACTATCATGCCCCCTATGTCGCCGAAATGGCCCGCCGTGAAGCCATGGACATCTACGGCCCCGGCGCTTACACAGATGGCCTCAAGGTCTACACCACCATTGACAGTCAATTGCAGCGACGCGCCCAGGGCGCTGTCATCGATGGGCTGCTCGCCTATGACAAACGTAAAGGCTATCGCGGTCCCGAACAGCACTGGCCGGCCAGTTTCATTGACCCCAATGTCAATGACGTTACAGATTTCAACAATCTCGATCTCGCCGCCTGGCAGAGCGCCCTAGGAAACCTGAGCGAATTCGGCGGGCTCGAGCCTGCCGTCGTTGTTCAGGTCTTTGAGCAGCAAATTCGCACCCTGCTTTCCAATGGCGATCTTGTTGATATCGACTGGGAACAGGGCCTACGTCAAGCCCGCCCGTTCAAAACCGAAAACGCTCGTGGCGCTCGCCCCAAGCTTGCCAGCGACATCGTTACCGTTGGCGACGTTATTCGGCTCCAACAAAACGACGCGGGTAACTGGGCCTTCAGTCAGGTACCCAAAGCACAAGCCGCACTGGTCGCTTTGAACCCTCAAGATGGCGCCATTATCTCAATGGTTGGCGGTTTCGACTTTGCGCAAAGTCACTTTAATCGCGTGACCCAAGCCAAACGTCAGCCAGGTTCTAACTTCAAACCCTTTGTATACACAACCGCACTTGAACAAGGACTGACTCCTGCCAGTATTATTAACGATGCGCCGATCGTATTCGAAGACGCCAATCTGGAAAGCACCTGGCGTCCAGAAAACGATGGTGGGAAATTTTATGGTCCCACACGCTTGCGCCAAGCCTTGTACCGCTCAAGGAACTTGGTTTCTATTCGGGTACTACGCAACATAGGGATTAACAATGCCATCAAGGGCATGGATCGCTTTGGCTTCGAGCCAGCCCTACTCCCCAAAGACCTTTCCCTGGCATTAGGCAGCTATGCCCTGACCCCCTTAGAAATTGTTACCGGCTACGCCGTCTTCGCGAATGGCGGATTCAAAGTCGAACCGTACTTGCTCAGTAGTATTCTGGATGTAAATGGAGACGCTATTTACGAAGCCAATCCAGCCACCGCCTGCCCGCGCTGTGAAACACTGACGACCGGTGGCGACGACGCTGAGAGCCTTTTGCTCGATGAGCCCACACCCCTGCCGAATGCAGAAAACCATCAAGTGGCCAGTCAACTCAATGACGACAGCACCAACACAGAAAGCGTTCCTGCCGAAGCGCCGCAAACGGACAGCGGACTTAATGCCGAATTTGCCTCTGAACTCGCCTCTGAGCTCGCGGCGCTGAATCAGGAAGCGGGAACCGAATCCCCCAACAATGAGGAAAACAACGAACCCGCATTCGTGCCACCCACCAATCCCGCCGAACGAGTATTGAGCCCACAGGTCGCTTATCTGATCAATTCCATGTTGCAAGATGTCATTCGAAAAGGCACCGGAACTGCTGCAAAGTCTCTGGGCCGCAATGATCTCGCCGGAAAGACCGGCACCACCAACGGTCCTCGGGACGCCTGGTTCTCAGGTTACAACCGCAACCTGGTGGTAACGACCTGGCTCGGTTTCGATCAAAACCTGATGCTCGGTCGACGGGAATACGGTGGCTCAGCCGCCCTGCCAATCTGGATAGATTATATGCGCACCGCACTTCAAGACGTGCCGGAAAATAAACGCCCCCAGCCTGAGGGTATCATTACCGTTCGCATCGACCCTAAAACCGGAGAAAGGGCGAACATCAACACCATCGGCGCAATCTATGAAAGCTTCCGTTTGGAAAATGCGCCAGAGTTGTTGAGCAATGAAAGTATTGGCACCAGTGACAGCGAAGAAGCTCTGCCCGAGGAACTCTTTTAACGCATCCGAGGCCCGGTTCTTGGCCCAACACTTTCCTGGCAATGTTTGCCTGAGCATAAAAAAAGCAGCCTTGAAGGCTGCTTTTTTTATGCTTGATCATCCGGCCGGTTCACTGCCGCAGATCTCGATGCGAACTCGACCCTATTTGATATCCGCCGCCGAACGCAACGGGTAATGATTCGGGTACGGCAGGCGTGCGACGCCAGTATCTACTGCCGCCTGCGCGACCGCTGACGCAACCGCACCCAAAAGGCGCTCATCGGTTGGCTTCGGCAAAATGTACTCGGTACCAAAACTTAAATCGGCACCGCCGTATGC
This sequence comes from Pseudoteredinibacter isoporae, assembly GCF_040372805.1. Taxonomy (GTDB): domain Bacteria; phylum Pseudomonadota; class Gammaproteobacteria; order Pseudomonadales; family Cellvibrionaceae; genus Pseudoteredinibacter; species Pseudoteredinibacter isoporae_A. The sequence goes on along the minus strand of NZ_BAABWJ010000001.1, from coordinate 1,354,118 downwards.
CGCGCAAACCTCAGCCGGCACAGGTTGTTTGGCCAACTCACGAATGGCCTCAACAGCCGCCAACTTCATTTCTTCGTTAATGGCTTTTGCACGCACATCCAAAGTACCGCGAAACAGAAAGGGGAAACAAAGCACATTGTTCACCTGATTCGGGTAATCCGAACGGCCGGTTGCCATGATTAAATCTGCGCGAGCTTCATTGGCGACTTTGGGATCGATCTCCGGATCTGGGTTTGAGCAAGCAAACACAACCGGACGGTCCGCCATAGATTTCAGCTGACTTTCAGAAAGTAAGTTAGGCCCCGACACTCCCAGGAAAGCATCCGCACCATTAATTGCATCGTCCAGAGTACGTGCATCGGTTTCATGCGCAAACGCTTCTTTATACTCATTCAAATGATCACGCCCGGCGTAAATCACACCCTTACTGTCCAGCATAGTGATATTTTCAGGTTGCGCACCTGCGCTGATCATGAGCTTGCAACAAGCCTGGGCAGCAGCACCAGCTCCCAAGCAAACAATTTTCGCAGAAGAAATGGTTTTGCCCTGAATTTCCAGAGCGTTCATCATCCCCGCAACCGTTACAATGGCCGTACCGTGTTGATCATCGTGGAAAATCGGCACCTGGCATCGTTCGATCAGAGCCTTTTCAATGACAAAGCACTCTGGGGCCTTAATGTCTTCCAGATTAATACCGCCGTAGGTGTTGGCAATACGTTCAACCGTATCGATAAAAGCTTCGGGGGATTCGGCATCCACTTCAACATCGACAGAATCAATTCCAGCAAAACGCTTGAACAAAAGACTCTTGCCTTCCATCACCGGCTTACTCGCTAAGGGGCCCAGATTACCCAGGCCCAAAATAGCACTGCCATCGGTAATGACCGCAACCAGATTGCCTTTCAGGGTGTACTTGAACGCGTTCTCTGCGTCTTTTGCAATTTCGCGAACAGGCTCAGCCACTCCAGGGCTGTAGGCTAAGGAAAGATCTTCTTGGGTTTCCGCCGACGTACTCAACTCGATACTGAGCTTTCCGGGACGGGGGAAGGCGTGATAATCAAGCGCCGCTTTTTTCAAATCGTTTGACATGGTCCCAACCACTATTGCTTTGTTTGTGATTGCACAAAGCCGGGCAAATGCGATACCGCATCCACTCACTTGTGCAGAATATTGTAATTATTTCCCGCGAAGCTCTGACGGCTTTTTAGACAGGTCTGGGAAGCATACTCCCAGCATATACAGCCATCAATAACAATTGTAACCACAATCACGGTGTTAGCGACCATTGTTTCCATCAAATCGCCTTATAGCTAGGCTAAATTGGCCTAAATGCCGCATTATTTGAACGGACAATAACCAATATTCGTCTCACCGATAAATAGCCGGGGTTTAAGCGACGGCAATACGAGGAAAGCTTACAGGTAAGAGGTTGAACAAGCGGACACAAAAAAGCCCTTGGCGAATTTTCGCGAAGGGCTTTTTGACCACCGGCGTTAAGAAGTCCGGTGAAGGACCAGCAAGAATTACTTCTTGATGCGGCTGCCGAAACGCTTCTTGAAGCGATCGATACGACCACCGGTATCAACAACTTTCTGCTTACCAGTGTAGAAAGGGTGACACTCTGAACATACGTCCAAGTGCAGATCTTTGCCCAAGGTGGAGCCAGTCTTGATGGTATTACCGCAAGAACAAGTCGCAGTAATCTCACCGTAATTCGGATGGATATCAGCTTTCATAGTGTGCCTCATTAATTAATCTTGTCCCCGCCACTCGATCATTGCCAAGCACGGAAACGGTATAAAGCGCTTTTGGGCCAGCCGCAGCGGCCAAAAAATAGACGGCGCATACTAACAGAACAAAGCGAGAACGCAAGCAAAATTACACCCCATGGGTAGAAGCCAAGAATACTGGCCTGCTCTCGCCAACAATCCACACTTCGAATCCGATTGGTATTCAGTCGTCACTGGTACTTATAATGTGCCTCCATTAATCAGTATCAAACTATGCCTCCAAAGACCATTATTCGACTCGCCCTTCCCGTGCCGCTTCGCCGTCTGTTTGACTATATCGGTGAAGATAAGCGCGAATACCCTATTGGCGCTCGTGTGCGGGTGCCCTTCGGGAAACGCGAGCTGATCGGGATCGTGATCGAACAGTCCACGGACAGCGATCAGGATCTGCACACACTCAAACCCGCCGGAGACCTCCTGGATGAGAACAGTTTGGTCCCAGAAGATATCCGCCAGCTCCTGAATTTCTGCAGTCGCTACTATCAATGCCCCATTGGAGAGACCTACAGCACAGCATTACCCAAGCTCCTGCGTAATGGCGAAACGGTCAGTTCGCCGCAACAGGAATACCTGAAACTCACCCAGGAAGGTCTCGGATTACCTTCAGGCGGACTGAGCAAAGCACGTAAGCAAGCGGCCCTCCTGGCCGCCCTTCAGGAAGAAGGAAAGCTCGATAAAACAGACTTAAAACGTCTCTGCATCAGCAGTACTGTCGTTAAAGCCATGCAGGAAAAAGGCCTGCTGTTTTGGCAAAGCGAGCAACTGCCGAGCATTGCGGCCGAAGAACAGCAAAAGCAACCTCCTCTCGAGCTTAATGAAGAACAGAGCGCCGCTCTGGATCAATTGCGATACCGCGAGTTTGCCTGCTATTTACTGGAAGGCACCACAGGCAGTGGCAAGACCGAAGTCTATCTTCAGGCCATCGCCGAGGTGTTGCGACAGGGCAAGCAGGCCCTGGTGATGATCCCTGAGATTGGCCTGACACCGCAGACACTTGGCCGTTTTCAGAATCGCTTCCGCTGCCCGGTAGTCGCCATCCACTCAGGCTTGAACGATAGAGAGCGGCTACAGGCCTGGAGTATGGCCAAATCCGGCCAGGCCGGAATCATTATCGGCACCCGCTCCTCCGTGTTCACTCCCCTGTACAAGCCGGGCATCATTATCATTGATGAAGAACATGATTTATCGTTCAAACAGCAGGACGGCGTACGTTACTCAGGCCGCGATCTGGCCATCTTTCGTGCCCAGAAAGCGGGCATCCCTATCGTATTGGGCACTGCAACACCGAGCCTGGAGAGCCTGCACAATGCGATTCAAGGACGCTATCACCATTTGCGGCTGACCCGCAGGGCCGGTGCCGCACGACCACCGGCGATCAGTGTCGACGATATCAAACAACAAACACTGATTGGTGGTCTCAGCCAACACAGCTTGGACGCCATTGGCCAGACCTTAGGAGCCGGCAATCAAGTTCTGGTTTTCCTGAACCGCCGAGGCTTTGCCCCCAGCCTGCTCTGCCATAACTGCGGCTGGGTTGCGGAGTGCCGCCACTGCAGCGCACGCATGACTCTGCACAAGGCCCAAAGGCAATTGCGTTGCCATCACTGTGAGGCCAGCATGGCCCTACCCTCACAATGCCCGGATTGCTTCAGTCGTGAACTGATTGGCCAAGGCTACGGCACTCAACGCAGCGAAGAAACTTTGCAAGAATACTTCCCTGAAACTCAAATTATTCGAATTGATCGCGATAGCACCCGCAAAAAGCAGGCTATGCACGAGTTACTGCATGAAGTCGATCAGGGCCAACCCTGCATTCTTCTGGGCACGCAAATGCTGGCCAAAGGGCATCATTTCCCAAACGTCACTTTAGTGGTTATCGTCGATGCCGATGGCGGCCTGTTCAGTGGAGACTTTCGTGGGCCAGAACGCATGGGGCAACTGATCACCCAGGTCGCCGGGCGCGCGGGCCGGGCCGAAAAGCCGGGCCGAGTCATCATTCAAAGCCACAACAAAGATCACCCGCTGCTTGAGACTCTGCTTGAACAAGGCTACCACCTATTTGCTCGCCAAATCCTGCGCGAGCGCCAACTCGCCCATATGCCTCCCTACCGACAGCTGGCCCTACTGCATTGCGACAGCAAAGATGGCTTCCAGGCCGAAGCTTACCTACAAGGTCTGCGTCAGTGGCTTGAGCAGTACGCTCCGCCAAGCCCCGAACGAGTATATCTCGGGCCGTTTGCCGCCCCCATGGAAAAGCGCAAGCAAATGTTTCGTTTTCAACTCCAGTTTAACTGCGAAACCCGGCGCCATATGCAGCATCTGTTACAACTGGTTGGACAATATCTGGAGCAAAGTAAAATGCCCCACAACATTCGCTGCTCACTTGATGTCGATCCATTGGACATGATGTAGAATGGCCAGCTTTCCCAGTCTGTAGTCAACCATTCGCCATCAAGGATTAACAAGCAAGGACCCCATGAGTCAGGATTTCGCCAAAAAGAAGCGCAGCAGTACCGCCCGGAATAGTACTCGCAGTACCAGCAACAAGGGCAACAAGCGCCGTACCAGCAACAAGAAAACCCAGACCCGCAGCGCCAGTGGCTGGTTATGGTTTTTAAGCGGCGGCCTGCTCGGCAGCCTGGCAACGTTCCTGATTTTTCTCAGCGGCGTGATTCCGGTCCCCCAGGACAGCAGTCCACAAAAACCCCAAAGTAAGAAAACTCAGGCGGCCGCAGAAAAACCGGTTCCCCAGCCACGCTTTGATTTTTACGAACTTCTGAAAGAATCCGAAGTGGTCGTGGAAAAATCCGCCGACGCGTATGATGGCGGAGGCCTACGCGAACAAAAAGACATGGAATACCTGCTGCAGGTTGGCTCATTCCGCAGCCCCAATGATGCTGACCGCTTGCATGCAGAATTGGCCTTGTCTGGCTTCGACAGCCAGGTTGAAAAGGTCAAAGTTAGAAACGGCAGTATCTGGCATCGCGTCTTGGTGGGCCCCTATGCCAGTAAGTCCAAATTGGCCAACACCCGCGGCAAATTGATCAGCAAGGGGATAGAAACCCTGGTCATTGAGCGTGAGGCTCGCTAGAACGGTTCAACTCGGGCACCCACATTGGGGGTGCCCCGCCTTCCCTGCTCAGTTGCAAGCCCTGCACGTTTACAGTCCTTTGCATATCTCCCAACCGGAAATGCTTGAAAAGCCTGCGTATTGCCCATACTTAAATGGGTAATCGCCAATTTCCGTTTGGCATTCCGTACCCTTTAGAAAGGACGTCCCGTGGAACAATATCGAGGCACAACTATTCTATCCGCTCGTCGCAATGGCAAAGTCGTCATTGGCGGCGACGGGCAAGTATCAATGGGCAATACCGTCATGAAAGGCAATGCCCGAAAGGTTCGCCGTTTGCATGGCGGCAAAGTGCTGGCCGGTTTTGCCGGTGGCACCGCAGATGCCTTTACCCTGTTTGAACGCTTTGAAGCCAAGCTGGAAGCCCACAATGGCCAATTGGTTCGCGCCGCTGTGGAGCTGGCGAAGGACTGGCGATCGGATCGCGCACTGCGAAAACTCGAAGCCCTACTCGCCGTCGCGAATGAAGAGGCTTCATTGATTATTACCGGCAATGGCGACGTCATCCAACCCGAAGACGACTTGATTGCCATTGGCTCCGGCGGGCCATTTGCTCAATCTGCTGCTCGCGCATTACTGGATAACACCGAGATGGAAGCCATCGATATCGTCAAGCAAGGTTTGAAAATTGCCGGCGACATTTGCGTGTACACCAATCAGAACCACACTATTGAAGAACTGGAATACTGAGTAAGACCATGTCCAATATGACACCTAGAGAAATTGTTCACGAGCTGGACAAACACATCATCGGTCAGAAAGATGCCAAACGAGCCGTCGCCATTGCCCTGCGCAACCGTTGGCGCCGTATGCAGCTGGACGAAGAGCTGCGCAATGAAATCACTCCGAAAAATATTTTGATGATCGGCCCAACCGGTGTCGGCAAAACTGAAATTGCTCGCCGTCTGGCAAAACTCGCGAATGCACCGTTCATTAAAGTTGAAGCGACCAAATTTACTGAGGTCGGCTATGTTGGTCGTGACGTTGAATCCATTGTGCGTGACCTCGTCGATATGTCGATCAAAATGTATCGCGAGCAAGAAAAAGCCAAAGTTGAACATCGAGCCTACGATGCAGCCGAAGAACGCATTCTGGATGCTCTCCTGCCTCCGGCCCGTGGTGAAGATTTGAGCGAAAAAGCTGAAAGCGGCACACGTCAGATTTTTCGCAAAAAACTACGCGAAGGTGAACTGGACGATAAAGAAATTGAACTGGAATTGGCGACCACGCCTGTCGGTGTAGAAATCATGGCACCTCCGGGCATGGAAGACATGACCAGCCAATTGCAAAATATGTTTTCGTCCATGAACACTGGCAAAACCCAAAAAACCAAACTCACCGTTAAACAGGCTATGAAACAGCTTCAAGACGAGGAAGCTGCCAAGCTTATCAACGAAGAAGATGTTAAAGCCAAAGCCATTGCAGCAGCGGAACAAAACGGCATTGTGTTCATCGATGAAATCGACAAAGTGGCCAAACGGCAGGAAAACGCCGGCGGTGATGTTTCCCGCGAGGGTGTTCAGCGTGACTTGCTGCCACTCATTGAAGGCTGCACCGTCAGCACCAAACACGGCATGATCAAAACTGATCATATTTTGTTTGTGGCATCAGGCGCATTTCACCTGGCGAAACCTTCGGACCTGATTCCCGAATTGCAGGGGCGTTTACCTATCCGCGTGGAGCTGGAAGCTCTCAGTGCATCGGATTTTGAACGTATCTTGGTAGAACCGAATGCCTCCCTCACCGAGCAACAAAAAGCTCTGCTGGAAACAGAAGGTCTGGAACTTAATTTCACCGACGACGGTATACGAAAAATTGCCGAGACGGCATTCGACGTCAATGAACGCACTGAAAATATTGGTGCCCGCAGGTTACACACTGTGCTTGAACGTTTATTAGAGGAAATTTCCTTCGACGCCAGTGACAGCAAGGGCCCGATTACCATTGACGCCAACTACGTCAGCAATGCTTTAGGTGAACTGGCACAGGATGAAGATCTGAGTCGCTTTATTCTATAAGCAAGGCAAATCTCTTCCCCGCAAAAAGGCCAGAGTTTACTCTGGCCTTTTTATTGGCAGAATGTCATCCAAAGCTGAGTAAGGCCCACATATCCGCACAAGGTTCAGCCAACAATTCGAGCGAAATACTGGCTCGCCTATTCACGACCTCTCCGACAATAATCATTGCCGGGCCTGACAACTCGACCGTCAACAAATCCGTTTCAAGGCTGCGCAGCTGACTGATCAACACACATTGATCAGACAAACTGCCCTTGTCGACCACGGCTATCGCGGTGTCGCAATCCATACCATAGGCCATTAACTGATGAGCAATATATGTGATTTTTGAAAGTCCCATGTAAAACACCAAGGTACCTGACTCACAGGCCAAATGTTTCCAATCTATATCCGCACCTCCTGCCTGCTGATAGGCCGTGACGAATTTAACCGACTGAGCACAATCTCTATGCGTGAGAGGAATACCGGAATACGCCGAGCAACCACTGGCCGCCGTCACGCCAGGTACAACGGCAAAAGGAATATTGTGTCGGCTTAATAAATCCGTTTCTTCCGCGAGGCGCGCGAAAATACTTGGGTCACCGCCCTTCAGTCGAATTACCGTCGCTCCCAGGCGTGCTTTGCTCACCATCAATTCACCAATATCCGTTTGGCTCATACTGTGTTCTGAACAACGCTTACCGACATAAATCGTCTCAGCTCGCCGTGGAAAATAATCGTGCAAGGTCTTATCAACCAAAGCATCAAACAAAATCACATCAGCACTCTGCAATAAACGATGGGCTTTCAGGCTCAACAATTCCGGATCGCCGCACCCCGAACCCACAAAGTACACCTTTCCACCCTCTGTTTTTAGAGCAGAATGAGCATGATTCGTCGGTTTAGATAAGGTATTCATTATTATGCGCTCTCGCCCAAAATTGAGACATTGTTTGTACTGTGCTGTTTAATCAAACTGGCCAACTCCGGCTTGCAGGAACCACAGTTACGACCGCAACGCAGACGTTCCCCCAATTCCGAAACGGAGCCCGCTCCAGATTCGATTTCGTCCACAATGGTTTTTTGGTGCACATTGAAACAACTGCAGATCTTGGGTCCAAGCTCAAAAGCGTTGCCAGCCTGGCCACGTAATACGCATTGAATATCAGAAAACCCCAGAGGCGCTTGAGCAAAAATGTAATCCAACCACTCTCTACTGACATTCACAGGTTGATCCCGAACGAAAGCCAAAAATTCGACCTTTCCTTCCCTCAAACACATCATATTTTCAGCGACACCATGGGAGTAAGATAACCACTCGCCATGAACACCACTGATAATCTTCAAATACTCTTGGCAGTTCACCTCCTGATCAGGAAAGGCCAGCAGATAATGAAAGCCTTCGTGCCCCCGGCTCTTGACCCAAAAACCTTCTCGCAAGCTCAACTCCGTTTTTGAATAGAGCTGTATATATCGCTCACTATGTAGCGCTTCAAGGTTGACTACAGTTTGCTTGGACTCAGGCTGGCCCGATATCGGATCAACAATACCCGGGTAGAGGTTGCTGACATTCGCTGAAGACGCAAATTGTTCCGACCAATGAATAGGCATGAAACACTGCCCTTGAACAACATCATCACTTATTTCAGCAAAGGCCACCACATCAGACACTCGAGAAGATGCCTTAATTAACCCTCCCGCTTGGACCCCCAACACTTTTGCATCTTTAGAATTGATATAAACACATGGCCTATCTATGTGCCCATTTAAATTCGCGGATCGCCCCGTTCGACTCATGGTGTGCCATTGATCCCTCAAGCGCCCTGAGTTCATTACGTAAGGAAAGGAACGGTCAGCCATGTGCACAGGCAATCTCGGCTCGATCGCAAACATTTTCGCCTTCCCCGACGCGGTGCTGAAACGCATTCCCTCAAAGGGACGCCCAGATGCCTTTTTGTCAGGAAGAGGCCACTGTTGAGGCTGTAGGGAGTTGTATTCGCTGATACTCAGATTGCTGAGCTGCCCAAGATCCAACTGGCGCTGCCCATGATTTTCATAGGTCGTTAGCTTCGTCCATTCATCAAAAATCTCGGCTGGATGCTGATAATGAAAACCCGAAAAGCCCATAGCCTGAGCGACATCGGCAATGATTTCCCAATCAGCCTTGGCTTCGGCCGGAGCCGGAATCAAACCTCGCTGTCTTGAAATGCGGCGCTCTGAATTGGTTACCGTACCGTTTTTTTCAAGCCAGGCACTGGCTGGGAATTTTATGTCGGCAAACGCTAAAGTGTCGCTCTTATTGACACACTCGGACACTATGACCAATTCACAGTTTTCCAAGGCTTTTATCACTTCAGGGCGATCTGGAAGACTCACCAGCGGATTTGTTGCCATGATCCAAACGGCCTTTATCCTACCCGAGGCCAATTCAGAAAACAGTTCAACCGCCATCTTTCCCGGCTTACTCGCCATCGTGGGGGACTGCCAAAATTCTTGCACGTGATTACGATGTTCGGGAATGTGCAATTCCATATGGGCCGTGAGTTGATTCGACAAGCCACCCACTTCCCGACCACCCATCGCATTCGGTTGGCCGGTAATGGAAAACGGACCGCAACCCGGCCGGAGGATTTTCCCCGAAGCCAAGTGAGCATTAATGATCGCCTGGCATTTATCCACACCTGAGGAAGACTGATTAATCCCCATGGAATAAAAACTGACAACTCGCTTATTGATCAAAAACCAATGAAAGAACTGCTCAAGCTCTTGCTCGGACACATCGCAAAACTCTGCAGTGCGCCGCAAACTCCAGTCTTCGCAAGCCTCAATAGCAGCGGCGTAATTCTCAACATGGTGTTCCAGAAAAGACTGGTCGAGCCCACCGTTTTGGGCCAGATAATTTAACAGGCCATTGTAGAGTGCCGCATCACTGCCTGGCTTAATCTGAAGAAATAAGTCCGCCAATTCGGCGCTGGCCGTTCGTCTCGGGTCGATCAGAACAACTTTCATGTGAGGATTCAAACGCTTGGCGCGCTCCATCCTCTGATACAGCACTGGATGTGTCCAAGCAGCATTGGAACCAATCAAAATGAGCAAATCCGTTTGCTCTAAATCTTGATAATCACAGGGAACAACATCCTCCCCAAATGCACGCTTATAAGCGGCCACCGCTGAAGACATACACAGACGGGAATTGGTATCGATGTTGGCGGAACCGATATAACCTTTCATCAATTTATTCGCGAGATAATAGTCTTCTGTGAGAAGCTGGCCGGAGACATAAAAGGCCACTGCATCTGGACCATGTTCGGCAATAATATCCGCCAAGCCACTCGCCGCCTTATTCACGGCCTCTGTCCAAGTGGCCCGCTGATGATTGATTTCTGGGTACAGCAGGCGATCTTCATGACCAATCGTATCCAACAGGTGCTGGCCCTTCACACAGAGCCGACCATAGTTCGCCGGATGATCTTCCGTCCCTTGAATGTGTGTTGGCTGACCGCTCTCCATCTCGACCTCTACGCCACAACCAACACCACAGTATGCGCAAACACTCTGAGCACTGAACGCCAGCCCCTTCGAAGTAGTGTCCTTAGCGAGAATCATTATTCCGCTATCGCCATGGACAGTTGCACGTCACCTCCCTGGATACGTGCGGGATACACAGCAATTTGACGGCCCTCGTCCTCCAGGCATTGTCCATCAATTAGGGAAAAATGTTGCTTATACAAAGGAGAAGCCACAACGGGCTCATCGTTCAGTGAACCAACGATGCCCCGACTCATCACATTGGCCTTACCAATTGGGTCAAAATTATCAATCGCGTACACCTGCGGCTTCGGGCGACTGAGATAAAACAGCGCAATCTGTGTGTTCTCCATTAAAGCACACACACCCGAGTCTTTAACGAGATCACTTGTTTTACAGAGGTGAGTCCATTGTTTCATGCCCATAGTGCCTCCTTAGGCCATCTCAGTTTCGGTGATGCATTCTGCTTTCACGCATTCGGTCTTATCTGCCGGTGAGATTTGATCCCTGACGCGAACGAACTGAATGCTTTCATCCGGCTCATCGGAATTCACAAACTGTCGAAAACGCTTTAGGGCGGCCGGATTTTCCAGGGTTGTCTTCCACTCACATTGATAAGTACCCACAATATCGTCCATTTGCGCCTCCAGCTCGTCACAGACGCCCAAGTGATCATCCACCACCACTTTCTTGAGATAACCCAGACCGCCTTCCAGATTTTCCATCCACACCGAAGTGCGCTGCAAGCGATCGGCAGTTCGCACATAAAACATCAACACCCTGTCGATACAACGAATCAGACCTTCATCATTCAGATCGGTGGCGAATAAATCGGCATGCCTGGGTCGCATTCCCCCATTGCCACACACATAAAGATTCCAGCCATTCTCAGTCGCAATAACACCGATATCCTTACTTTGCGCCTCAGCACATTCACGTGTGCAACCTGAAACCGCCATTTTTATTTTGTGGGGAGCGCGCAGACCCTTGTAGCGATTTTCCAAGAAAATTGCCATCGAGACACTGTCTTTCACACCGTATCGACACCAACTTTCCCCAACGCAGGATTTCACCGTACGAAGTGATTTCCCATAGGCATGACCGGTTTCAAAACCGGCATCAATTAGCTCAGCCCAGATTTCAGGCAATTGCTCTAAGCGTGCGCCAAACAGGTCCACCCGCTGGCCACCGGTAATCTTGGTGTACAGGTCGTATTTTTTAGCGACCTCTCCCAGCACAATCAACTTATCGGCGGTGATTTCTCCGCCGGGCACTCGAGGCACGACAGAATAACTGCCATCTTTTTGCATATTGGCCAGATAGGTATCGTTTGTATCTTGTAGTGGCAAGTGCTCTTCTTTGAGCACATAATCATTCCACAGCGACGCCAATATCGAGCCAACCGCAGGCTTACAGGTATCACAACCCAGGCCGTTGCCATGTCTATCCAGAAGCTCATCGAATTGTTTAATACCTTCGACTCGGATAATGTCGTACAACTCTTGGCGACTGTAAGCGAAGTGCTCGCAAATGTCGGCATTCACCTCCAGACCGCGTTGCTCCAGAGTGGAATCAACCAGGTTCTTAAGCAATGCGGAACAACCACCGCAGCCGGTACTGGCCTTTGTGCAGTTTTTCACACTGGCAAGATCACAGGCCCCTCCATCAATCGCCGCAACGACATCACCTTTGCTAACATTGTGACAAGAACAAATGGATGCCGTATCGGGCAAAGCGTCAACCCCTAGGCTTGGTGCAGCGTCACTCATGGGCAATATAAGCGCCTCGGGGGCCGAGGGTAACTCAATGCGATTTAACATGTATTGCAGCAAGGTATCGTAATCACCGCAGTCCCCAACCAACACTGCACCCAGAAGGGTTTTTCGGTCTTCTGACACCACGATTTTTTTATAGATGCCCAGTGGCTGGTTTTCATAGGTGTAGGTCTGAGCTCCTGGTGTGGTAGCGTGAGCATCGCCAATCGACCCAACATCAACTCCCATCAACTTGAGCTTGGTACTCATATCCGCTCCGGAAAACTGCTCTTCGCTGCCTTCCTCAAGCAAACGTTTTGCAACCACCTTCGCCATTTGATAACCCGGCGCGACCAAACCAAAAACACGTTGCTGCCACAGTGCACACTCGCCCACCGCGTAGATATTGGCGTCGGAGGTTCGGCAATAGTTATCAATCACAATGCCACCGCGCTCGCCAACATCCAGATCACAGGCGCGAGCCAGTTCGTCGTGAGGTCGAATACCGGCAGAAAAGAGAATCAAATCCGTTTCTAATGTTTCACCATCAGAAAAACACATTTTGTAACGACGCTGATTTCCTGACGTAATATTTTCTGTTGCTTTTGAACAGTGAACCTTTACACCCAGCTCTTCAATCTTGCTTTTCAGCAAGCTTCCGCCCGCGCCATCTACCTGCACGGCCATAAGTTGCGGTGCAAACTCTACAACATGAGTTTGCAAACCCAACTGACGAAGCGCATTGGCCGCCTCCAGGCCAAGCAAACCACCACCCACCACCACACCGACTGTCGCATGTTGCGCAGATGCTTGAATGGCCTCAAGATCCTCAATGGTGCGATAGACCAGACAATGCTCTTGATCATTGCCGGGGATCGGAGGAACAAAGGGATAGGAGCCCGTCGCCATGACCAACTCGTCATAAGTGAAACGCTTTCCATGTTCGGTTTGGACCGTTTTGCTGTCTCGATCAATCGAGACCACACGCTCACCACAAAGAACATCCACTTGCCATTGTTTGTATTGCGCCTCATTCGCCAGCGCCAATTCTTCAGCACTCTTCCCCGAAAAATACTCGGACAGATGCACTCGATCATAAGCCAGACGTGGCTCAGAAGATAACACCGTCACGTTCACATCCGGACTCTGGGCCATTAAATGTTCAAGCAGATGGTGGCCAACCATACCATTGCCAATCACCACAATGTTTTTATGCATCATTATCATTCTCTCAAGGCTGAGCAAGTATCAGCAGCCATTAATTTTGAATTAAAACTTGGCACCCAACCAAATCCACAGTTTTTCAGCATCCACTTTATTGCTGCCGCTATCCCCAGCAGAATAATTGGCATACTTCACTCCCAGCGAGTAGCGCTTGGCGAAGGGCATAACAAACTGAAAACCAATCTCGCGGCCAAGATCATCGACGCTCCGCGAACCATTTGAGTCACTAACATCATCAGCAGAAAAATCGTGACAAGCGATCAACCATTTGCCGTCACCAGCCATGCCTGATAGCGATAGAAAACGATCTTCCAATCCTTGATTGGGCGTCCTCAGGAACGGGTCCGTCCACCCATTGAATTTATGCAAAGTAGCCAAAGGTGTCGAAAAGCCATAACGTCCCTGGTCCGAACCAAGCAACTCGTACCCCAATTTGGCGGTGAGGCCAGAAACCGTTGCGCCCAACTCCAACAAAGCGTAATCAGCATCGAAGCTCTGGCTGCCATTTTTGTTGTTTTGATGGGCAAATTCAGCCGAATACAAAATGCTCCATGAATCGATCTTTCGCTTACCGGTGAAGCGCATGCCATAACTGTCCAAGCTGTTCGGAAAATCTGAATCTACTTCAAGCAAATAGGCATAAGCGCTCAGGGTTCCAACGGAGGAGTTATACGCGACGTTGAACAGTTGATCTTGTGAGTTGATGTCTTTCTCATTGGAAAAGATTCGATTACGTTTGCCAATATAGGCATAGTTCACTGCCAGATTTTGGATTCCAGTATAAGAAACACTCACAGCATCAAAGGTTTGTCGATCCTGCCGAAAGCCAACGTGCCCCACAAAACGATGACTATCGTACGCCAGCACTTGTCGCCCCACTTTAGCGACCAGGCTCTTTGATTTGTATTGCACCAAAGCTTGGTCTACCTCGGTCGTTTCCGGATCAGCAATGACTGAATAGCGAGTGTTTTCGCCCAGAGTATTGTTGTATTCATTCAGGCCCAGAAGTTGTCTGGAATCTTCGATATCAATCAGAACGGAAAAACCTTCCATTGTTTTCGTCGTAACATTGAGTCGAGTTCTTAAGGTCAAAGCATCGGCATCCAACAAGTCATTGTCTTGATCGACGTGTTCATAACGCAAACGCAGGTCGACTTTTGCCTCAAGAACGTTATGGGCATACGCTTTACTTGCCAATAAACTGATCACAGTCATCAGCGTCATGGGCCACCGAAGGTTGTCGAGTATCTTCATGGTTTACCTCAAATTGAAAACGTCAGGAAGCACTGCTTAACGCGGCTTTATTTTCTTTCGGCACTTTGATCGGTTCTATTTTTCGCTGCTTTTCATACAGGAACGTCAATACGGCTGATCTCAAGCGGTTGTACTCCTTGTCTTCAGCCAACGACAGTCGGCTGCGTGGCCGCTCTAGATTCACATCGAGAATTTCACCAACGGTTGCCGCTGGGCCATTGCTCATCATGACAATACGATCCGAAAGCAATACTGCCTCATCAACATCATGGGTAATCATGATGACGGTATTATTCAGCTCATCCTGGATTTCCATCAGAGAATCTTGCATGTGAGCGCGGGTCAATGCATCGAGTGCTCCGAAAGGCTCATCCATCAACAAGACCTGAGGCTGCATGGCTAAGGCTCTCGCGATCCCTACCCGCTGCTTCATGCCTCCAGATATTTCATCGGGGCGTTTATGCATAGCGTGATCCATATGAACCAAGCGAAGGTTGTGCTCAATCCAATCAACCATTTCAGCCTTACCCATCGTATTTGAAAACACCTGCTTTACAGCCAACTCAACGTTTTGGTACGCCGTTAGCCACGGCAGCAAGGAATGATTCTGAAAAACAACCGCTCGTTCTGGCCCCGGTGCATTGACTTCTTTGTTATCGAGTATCACACCGCCCAGCGTTGCCTTATAGAGACCTGCCACAACATTTAACACTGTTGATTTACCACAACCCGAGTGACCGATCAGGGAAATGAACTCGCCCTTTTCAATTTTCAAATTAACTGACTTGAGTGCAGTAAAGTTTCCCGTTGGGGTCGGGAAAACCATATCGATATTACTGATGTCAAGAAACGCTGGCATTATCTAAGCTCCACAGTTTTATCCCAGGACAAAAGACGTTGCAGCTGCAACATGCTTCTGTCCAAAATGAATCCAATCAACCCAATCACCAAAACAGCCGTCATGATTCGACTTAAGGATTGCGAGCTGCCATTTTGAAACTCGTCCCAAACAAATTTCCCGAGACCTGGGTTTTGAGCGAGCATCTCTGCAGCAATGAGCACCATCCAGGCAATGCCCAGTGACATACGCATGCCGGTAAAGATGGCGGGAATAGATGCTGGCAATACAATTTTTTTAACATGTTGCAACGCTGGAAGACGGAGTACTTTGCTGACATTCACCCAATCTTTGTTCAGTGACGCTACACCTACCGACGTGTTGATCACCATTGGCCATATACAACAGAGCGTGACCGTGACCAGGGAATTAATAAATGACTTGGCAAACATCGGATCCGGAGTGACGTAGACCGCGCTTACCACGATAGTGACCAAGGGCAGCCAGGCCAAAGGTGAAACCGGTTTAAAAATCTGGATGATCGGATTGATTGCCGTATTGAGTTTCTTGCTCAAACCAATAGCTATACCCAGTGGAATGGCAAGCAATACCGCCAGCAGAAAGCCGCTCATTACCGTCAACAAACTGGTGACAATTTGATCCCAAAAGGTTTCCTTCCCGGTATACGCACGAATTTTGGGCTGATAACGAGGGTCTTCTGCCAGGCGTTTTTCATTACGAGCCTCTTGACGCTGGTAGAACGCCGCCTCTTTTTCTCTTTCTACTCGATGCTCTCGGTAAAGATTCTGAACTTGTTCAAATACAGCCTGAGGACCCGGAAATTTCCCCAGCGACGTATTAATACTGCTCGCCGCGAATGACCACAGTATAAGAAAAGCCACAATGCCCAAGCTGGGCAACAACATGCCCTTGAAAACACTCTGCACACCGCGGACGATATTCTGAGTTGAGAAACTGTCGACACGTGCAAAAGCCAATTGACGCTTAACGGTACTCATCATTTAAACCTCTCTCTGCCTGATAACGCCCGAGCTCGCTGATCGCCTCATATGGTTTCACCCTGCTTAAGGCCGATAGAGAACTTATTCAAATAATCATTAGGCGTGCGTCCGTCATAAACAATGTTGTCAATGAAGTGAGTTTGCTCAGGCCGAAAACCGGTTTCGTTGTTGAAATCCGGAAAATCGGAGGCATTCATTACCTTTTCGGCAATCAAGGATTCAGCCGCTTTTCGATAGAGATCCGGGCGATATACTTTTCGTGCAATATCCTTATACCAACTGTCCGGCTTGTCCTCGCTGATTTGTCCCCAGCGACGCATCTGGGTTAGGTACCAAATCGCATCGGAATAGTAGGGATACGTGGCGTGGTATCGAAAAAAGACATTGAAGTCGGGCACAGATCGCTTGTCACCCTTTTCATACTCAAAGGTCCCCGTCATGCTGTTCGCAATCACCTTGTAATCAGCGCCCACATAATTGGTTTGTGCGAGGATTTTCACAGCTTCCGGCCGATTGGCATTGTTATTGTCATCCAACCATTTGGCTGCACGAATCAATGCACGAGTCAGTCGTACCGTTGTATTGGGATACTTTTTGGCAAAAGCTTCGGTAATACCAAATACTTTTTCCGGATTATTTTTCCAGATCTCGTAGTCCGTCACGACAGGCACACCAATGTTTTTGAATACCGCCTGTTGATTCCAAGGCTCACCAACACAGTAACCGTGAATGGTTCCGGCTTCCAATGTGGCCGGCATTTGCGGAGGTGGTGTCACCGAAAGCAATACGTCTGCGTTGATTTGCCCAGAGGTATCGCCTTTGTGGGGAGCATAGAACCCGGGGTGAATACCACCCGCAGCCAACCAGTAGCGCAGCTCATAATTGTGCGTCGAAACCGGGAATACCATGCCCATATTGAAAGGCTTTCCAGATTCAATAAACTTATCAACGACCGGTTTCAGTGCCTCGGCTTTAATCGGGTGCACTGGGAGGCCATTGTCCATCTTGGGAAGATTCGGTTTCATCTGCGCCCAGATATCATTGGAAACCGTAATGCCATTACCATTCAAATCCATTGAAAATGGGGTAATGATCTTAGCTTTGGTTCCATAACCGATCGTCGCGGCAATCGGTTGGCCAGCTAACATATGCGCCCCATCAAGACGACCATCGATCACACCGTCCAACAGCACTTTCCAATTGGCCTGCGCCTCAACCGTAACGTAGAGCCCTTCATCTTCGAAGAACCCCTTTTCATAAGCGATGGCGATTGGTGCCATATCCGTTAATTTAATAAAGCCCAGACGCAGCTCTTCTTTCTCTGGGTATCCAAGCTTTTCTGCCAGCGCACCCACAGTGACTAAGCATAAGCCAGTGAGTAATGTAACCCGCTCTACGAAACGACCGAGCCTTCTATTCAACATAGTTTTTCTCCAAAAAAAAGCCCATCGCCACTGAAGAAACACAGTGGACGATGGGCTTCGATGCCGACAAATAATTAACTGATGAATGCACTACGCCGTTGTAGTTTATAGCCCCTACTGATCACAGCATACGCCAGCAATCCGTCTATGGTTTGTGAGGTTTGTCGAAACGCAAAATGCCTTTCTTTCACTCTCGCAGTGAATACAAACGCTCAGGGACGCAATGGACAATGCAAAGGTGGTGCCAACTTGAATTGGCCTTGTTCACAGCGGTTTAGGGAAATAGATCGCCACACCGTGAACCAAGCAGGTGCACTAACGCACAATAATCATCCATATCATCCAATATCAGCTCTCCAATAGAGAAGCCATGGAGAGAATATTCTTGGCGACCTCCTCTATCTTCTGACCGTTATCCATCGCCGCCTTGCGAATTCGGTGATACGCTTCTTTTTCTGTCAGCTGCTTGGTGTCCATAAGCCAGCGCTTGGCGCGGTCAATATTTTTCTGATTACCCAATTGCTCCTGCGCTTCCTTCAATTCACTCTTAATCGATTGATAATCCTCGAATCGTGCCAACGCTACCTTTATTACCGACTTAAGTCTCTCAGCATCTACCTCTCCAATCACATAGGCACTAACACCTGACTTAAGTATGGGCGTAATAGTTTCGTCGTCGCTTTTTTCGGAAAAGACAATCACCGGTTTGGGTTTATGTTTTGAGATCAAATTAAGACACTCAATCAACTCTCGACTGGGCATTTCAGTTCCCATCAGAATCAGATCAGGGTTAATTCGGCTGACCTCTCGTAAAATGGAAACACTCTCGCTCGACATATAAATGACCTCACAGGAGAATTCCTTGAGCACTTCTTGTGCAAGCATCGCTCTTGTCTGATCACTGTCGATCAGCAGTACCCGGATCATTTTGTCACTGGACATCGGTTTCACTCGTCTTGAATTGCGGATTCTAAGCAACTACAAAGCAAACTCTATTCCAAGTAAAAGGTGGACAACGTAATAGAAACTGCACCGCTTTCGGGCAGGCATAGGTCTCATGCTCTAACGTGGGCCACTCAGAGTGAAAGGCGTTGTCCGCTCAGCGTCGCAAAACTCAGAGCAGTGAGACCAACAGATGATTCAGATTTTCGATTGAAGAAAGGTCTTAAGACGTTCTTGAATGAGATAATGCCAGCCAGCGAGACCATGCTCATATGAGAAGAGCTCATCACCCGTTATGGTTTCGTGGCCACAGTGAGTAAACAGAAGACGCGTTTTACCCTGCTCCTCTGTCAACAACCAGCTGACAGAGGAATCGCCAGGAAAGTGTTTATACCGCCACTGATATACAAGCTTAGTAAAGGGAATGACTTCCAACACCTTCCAGTGATGCACAAAGTCTTTCCCCTCGACAGATACCGTAAATTCGGTTTCGAAGTTTACGGAGGGCTGAAAACTCTGAATTTCGGCAAACAGCCATTGCTGCATATTTTCTTGTTGAGTGATCGCCGCCCACAAGGTTTCAAGCTTAGTGTCGAACAACTGCTCAACAACGATAGGATTCGTGTTCACAATAGGTGCTCAGTTTAGGCACAGCGATCATGAAAAGCATCAATGGTTTCACCACTGGGCGCAGCAAAAGGTTGCTTAAACGTGAAGGCCGCGTAACTCGGGCCGTTGCACTTGAGTAATTCCAAGCGAATTTTGGCCTCTTCCGGCGTGGGGCGTCTGCCCGCCTCTACCCACCACAGAACCATATAGAAATCGATTTTATCGAACCATTCTTTGCGGCGACGCATAATGTCGCGATGGTCCTGATTGCGATAGACAAAATTCACCAATGACTGAACATTCGACCATACCGACATATTCAAGGCAATGTTGGGGTCATCAAAAGCCTGCACATCCAAGGCATCATTACCATCACCCGTAAAACGCCAGATAAACCCATCCTGGGACTCAGCCACCGCATTGACGCGATCCAGATTGTTGACAAAATCCGCATTCGCCGGATGCTCCTGCGGCAGTCGAAATTTCGCGATATTGGCTTGGGCTAATTCAAACTTCATTTTGCGCTCCTGTATTAATAAGGCAAAGCAGCTCAAACAGACTCTGGTTCGCCTCTGACTAATCCGTTAACAAACTCTCATTGTCAATCCGTTTACCGGCTGTTTTCCGTCGAACCGTAATAATGGCAGCGGCCACAAAAAGTTGCAGACCACCATAAAGCAACAAAGCCAACAGCACCATGTCTCCGATCGGATCGACTTGGCCCAGTACGGCAGGAAACAATAGGGCTTTCAGCATCAAACCCAAATTAATGTTACGCACCACCACTTCCATATCAACGGCTGTGGCGTCGGCGTGGGATAAACTGAGTACGCCCCAGGAAATCAACCAACTCACCAGCGCCAGCACCGCGATAAACAACACAATCAAGGCGACATTGCCAAGCCCAAACACTTCCAGATCCAATCGACCTGAAGCCGAAGCGCCCACAACAATCATAAGCAGGCCAAACATTGAGGTGCGAATGGCCCATTTCGAGAACAATTCGGCGGTGCCTGGGAAAAATCGCAAATACAACATACCAAGGGCCAGCGGTAACAACAGAGTCAGCGTGATCTCTTTCATGATATGCCCCTTAGGCATCACAAAATCCGCAGGCATATAGTTTTCAATCAGCAAATCGAGAATAAAAGGTGTTGTAAACAAGCAGGCCAAGGTCGTCACTGCGGTAATCGCCACAGACAAGGCAATATTTCCACGGGCAAAGTGAGTAAAGATATTCGAGGTTGAACCGCCCGGCACCGATGCAATCAGAGCCAAACCCACGGCCACGCCCCCCGCCAGACCAAACAGGCTGATAAAAGCATAGGCGACCAGCGGGACGATAATAATTTGAATCGCCGTACCACTCGATACTGCCTTGGGCTCCAGCAGCAATTCCTTAAAGTCTTTAGGGGTTAAGGTTGCACCCATACCAATCATGGCGGTTACGAGCTGAAATACTGAAAACCAGTATTCATGTTGAACATAGAAAGTTCCCACGGCACTACCTGTATCTATTATTATGCTGCTGTATTACTTGTCGGCTTATTATCGATGCCACAGTAGTGCAATGAAAGTTTTGTTTAGTTAAGACGTGGCTCCCCCGTGTAGCTGGCGATCAGGAAGGACAATGCCAGCAAAGATACCAGCCCCACAATAGAGACCAAACACTGCGTCAGCTGAGATGCCCGCTCCTGATCATTGATCCCCTGCTCAGGCCAGCGCTTGAGACTGAACAATCGGCAGATGGGCCAACCGACATACCACCCGATGGTTTCGAAGCAAAGTTCATACATCAACCCTATGACCATTCGAACAAGCAAACCCAATAACCGCAAAACATCCTTAAACAAAACTTCAATCAGATCAATCATCCAACAAGTCCTTTGAGTCTCTAAAGCGGGGCCAGTTCGGGACAGGGTCGCACCTACGTCCTCGTGGCGCCTTCGTGCACATAGGAAATGGCCCCCAAACCTGAGACACTCATTCGGGGCAAACAAACTGGTAGATATCGCGATACAAGCCGTCCGGGAATTCAGAGCGGCGAACTTTTTGTCCCCCCAGACGCTCAACTAAGTTGCGGGCCGCTGTGTTTTCATCGTTCATATAGGTTTCAACACAGTCCCAATGCCACTGATCAAACGCGTGTCGAATGGCCGCAATAGAAGCTTCCCGGGCAAACCCTTTTCCCCTGGCATCGGGCAATAGCCACCAGGTCAACTCTCTGGGCCAATCTTTGCCTTTCCAAAAGCCACAGGTTCCAATACTATCGCCCGTCTCTTTTTCTTGGACAATCCACACCCCAAAACCCATTAAATACCATGAACCAAGATCCGCCTTTAACCGAGCCCAGATTTGCTCCCGGGAAAGGGGTCCACCGTACATATTTGACGCCTCTGCATCGCCATAAAATGCCTCATAAACAGGAAAGTTATCAGCGGTAGGCGAAAGTAGTTTTAGCCGTTCGGTTTCAACCGTTGAAATCATAAATCGAGTTCTCTTAAGGTAATGTAATGGCTATAAGACGGTACGAGGGCTCATTTTGTAACGTGAGTCTCCCAATCATTCAGCAACGCTTGAAGTTCCAGGACCACCTCTGGGTGTCGGTAGAACAGATTGGTTCTTTCTCCCATATCTTTTTCCACATCAAAAAGCATTTGGGTATGACCATCCACAACGTATTTCCAAGCCCCCTTTCTCACCGCACGCATTGCTTTATTCTTCCAGAAAAACGCCCGATCGTCAGACGACGGATTAGGGTCGATAAAACTCATCCCATCGGTCATCGATACTCGCGCAGTATTGCCGGATACATCGAGAATCGTGGCAGATATATCCATAATAATACTCGGTGTGGAGATCAGGCGCCCCGCCCTGAGCTTGCCCGGCCACCGGGCAATCAAGGGGACACGAATACCTCCCTCCCACAAAGTATCAAAACCATGAAACAAAGGACCTGAGTTCACGAGGTGTCGGCCACCGTGATCATAGGTAAAGATCACCAAGGTCTCAGCCTCCTGATCTTCAGCCGCCAAAGCATTCAAGACTTTCGCGATGCCTTCGTCCATTCGCTCTACCATCGCGACATAATCCGAACGCCGGGCCTTCGCGGCGTCCCACCCGGATTGCCAATGTGATTGGGGTAAATCCGGCTTTTGGTAGGGTGGTAAACCAGCACTGTAAGAAAGGTATAAAAAGAAAGGCTTTTGGGCCGGCTGCTTGATGAATTGAACCGCTTCTCGCGTCAGCACATCGCTTAGGTACCCACTTTCGGAAACCCGCTCGGCATTGCGATACAAACCCGGCTCACCTTGGGGCGTGTCGTGCGTGTGATGGTCCAGAGTCCAAGAATTGAACCCCAGAAAATAGTCAAAGCCATGATCATTGGGGTGGTAACCCGGTGACATGCCCAAATGCCACTTACCGATTAAGGCTGTTCGGTAAGCGCTCGCCTGAAGGGATTTCAAGACAATGTTTTTCTCCGCGGGCAGGCCATACCCTCGGTGCAAGGCCTTCGCAGGATACACACCACTCATCAGCGA
This sequence comes from Pseudoteredinibacter isoporae, assembly GCF_040372805.1. Lineage (GTDB taxonomy): Bacteria > Pseudomonadota > Gammaproteobacteria > Pseudomonadales > Cellvibrionaceae > Pseudoteredinibacter > Pseudoteredinibacter isoporae_A. The sequence goes on along the minus strand of NZ_BAABWJ010000001.1, from coordinate 1,331,064 downwards.
GGCGCGGGCCGGAATACACTTGGGCGCCGAGCTGTAATGGTCACTGAAACGCACCCCTTCTGCCGCCAAACGATCCAATGAGGGCGTGTTGATATCGGACGCACCATAGGGACCGATATCCGAGTACCCCATATAGTCGGCCACAATAAGAACTATATTGGGCAGTGCTTCTGACTTGTTGGCCTGGGCGGTTCCCACTGTGGCCACCGAACAACAGAATAAAAACAGCGAGCACGCATATCGAGAAAAAAGCCGCCAATGGATTAAAATGGGAACACCGGAACGAGGTTTCATAATGTCGTCTATGTGGGATCTTCCGCGGTGCTGCCACTTTCCAACACTGTCCTTGGCAAACTCGCAGAGGAATGAATGAAGGCCGAAGCTTGCACTCTGAAACCGCAGGGTGCAACTGATACTCACCACAGCCCCATGCAACCGCCCCAATCTGTACTCAAAGTCAGAATTACCCGAAAACTTTTACCCTGACGCACATAAAAACCAATCATTGAATGACCCAGGCGACGTTTTGTGGTTAAATACCTCCATGCTCCTTTCGCCCTTGATGCTGATACGCTCCAGGGGCTTTTTCTTTTTTGCCTCCCTAAAATCTTATTATTCGTTAAAACTCCTGTATTTACTGGGGCCACAAGATATGCAAGCACTTACTATCATGACTGGTTTTTACGATTGAGGTTTCTCCCAGTCGTGCTAAAGTAGAGTCCCCCTAGTGAGTTAAGGATCGTTTTATGTCCCTGATCCAACTGCAGGAACCCACCACCCAACGTCCCGGGCAGTCCGTGTTTTTCAGTATTGGTTTTCGTCCATTCTTTGCCGTGGGCAGTCTGCTTGGCGCAGCCCTAATGATTGTGTGGGTATTTATTTATCGGGGACAGCTTCAATTGCCATTGGTCAATATGTTCAGTTGGCACGCCCATGAAATGATCTATGCTTACGGCATCGCCATCGTTGCAGGCTTCCTGTTAACGGCCGTCCGCAACTGGACCGGTTTGGATACCGCTCGCGGCCCATTGCTGATGGCACTCGTTTTGTTATGGTTCCTGCCTCGGCCTCTGGCCATTATGCTGCCCCCCTCGCTGTACCTGAGCGTGCTGGATCTGGCCTTTATTCCTTGCCTGGCCCTCTGCCTGGCAATACCTATGATCAAAAGCCGTAACTGGCGGAACCTGCTGTTTATTCCCATTTTGCTGGCGTTCTTTGTCTGTAATCTTTTGTATCACTTGGCGATCCACCAACAATTGGCCCTAGCTCCAAGTCAGCCTTTGCTGTTTGCTTTGGAGCTGCTTTTGATGCTGATCACCATCATTGGTGCACGAGTGATGCCCATGTTTACCCGCAACGGCACCCAGGGCGCCGTGCAACCAACCGGGTTTGCTCAACAGGCCCTCTGGCTTCTCGCAGCGGGTGCATCGCAACTTTTACTCGCCAACGTTATTGATGCCCTATTGCCGAAGGCCTTGTTGGCCCTGGCATTTTCACTACTGATTCTATACTCCTGGTGGGGCTGGCAAGGCAAGGCACTCTGGCGCAACCCAATGCTGTGGGTGCTGCACCTGGCCTATATTGGCATCGCCATCACTTACGTATTAAAAGCGGCGAGCTATTACGCGTTGGTTCCTGCCAGCCTGTGGATACACAGTGCAGGGGTATTATGCGTCGGACTGATGACAGTGGGTTTTATGGGACGAGTAAGTCTCGGCCACAGCGGTCGTTCCCTGCATTGCAGCCGGCTGATGTTAGCCAGTTATGTGTTCATGCTGGCGGCGGTTATCTTGCGCCTGGCGGCAGGATTGCACCCGACCATGCCACTGTGGGATTCCGCCGCACTTTGCTGGAGCCTCGCCTTACTTTGTTTTGCTGTAGAATTTATTCCTTATCTTGTCAGCCCGAGAGCCGATGGAAAAGCGCCATGAAAGCAACACCATCACTGGAAAAAAGAATCCGACGTTATGCCGAACCCAACCCGAATTGAATTGCATCGCCGAAGTCAGGAACTGGAAATCTGTTTTCCCGAGGCGAGCTACCGCCTGAGTGCAGAATTTCTGCGTGTGCATTCTCCCTCTGCAGAAGTCAAAGGTCACGGCCCAGGCCAAGAGGTTTTGCAACACGGCAAACAACAGGTTGGCATTCAAACTCTGGAGCCCAATGGCCACTATGCCATTCGCATCTTGTTTGACGACGGTCATGATTCCGGCATTTACAGCTGGACTTACCTTGAAGATTTAGGCCGCAACCAAGAATCTCTCTGGCAGGATTATCTGCAAAAACTGAATGATGCCGGTCTCAGCCGCGATCCGGACACCCAGATTATTCGCCTCGGATAATAAATAAGTACTAATGTTGAAATAAAAGCGCCATAACATTTACCCCAACAGGGGCAGACGACAGAAAAATAACCTTACTTAACCCAAGTCCATGGGCAAACACTCTACAATGGCGCGGTTTTCGGGTTGGTCGATAGTGGCAGCTTATTAGGCACCGAAAGGGGAAGAGGTTGCATGGCACAAAAGCGCCTGCTTTTCGTGTTTACTTCGACGACACACTTGTCGCCAGCCCTTGATTCAGCATACTCAGCACAGACGCAACACCCTGCTCTATATTCGAATGTTAATTAGCTGCACAACCCGCTTTATTTTTTTGGAGACAGTTATGAGATTTATTCGCCTTTTATTGCAACACAACACCCTCCCCATCAAGCGCAGCGGGATTGCCTTGGCCGCCCTGGCATTCATCGTCGGCTGCAGTGAAAAAGTCGACAGGCAGGAGCCAGTGCCACCCAAAGCAATCAAGTATTTTAGTGTCGGAGAGGAATCCAGCGGCAGCGTACGAAAGGTCACTGGCATTGTCGAACCTTCCGATAAAACCGATTTGAGTTTCCGAGTCGACGGCAAAGTGTCCAATGTTCTGGTTAAGCAAGGTGATCTGGTCAGCAAGGACCAGGTGCTCGCAGAATTGGACCCTAAAGACTACCGCACGTCATTGAGCTCCGCTCAAGCTCAGCTGAATCAGGCCCGCGCTGAGCAACAAAACAGCACCGCCGAATTAAAAAGAAATATGCAATTGTTCGCGAAGAGGCTGGTCGCTCAAGCCACCATCGATAAACTGCAGGCCGCTGCAGACTCAGCCAACAGTCAAGTTAAAGTCGCCGAAGATCGCGTACAAGATGCACGCCGCAAACTGGAACGCACCAAACTTCGAGCGCCCTTCGCTGGTACGATTAACACCCGCACACTCGAACCTTTCCAAAGTGTTCAATCCGGCAGCACCGTATTTCAGTTGCAAGGCGACACCGGCTTCAAAATCAAAGTGCCCGCCGCTGAAAGCATGATGCCTTATATTGAATACGGCCAACTGGTCAGTGCCGATTTCCCCGCCGTACAGGGTCTTAACCTGGAAGGCCAAGTGTCCAGTATCGGCTCACAAGTAGAAGCTGGCAGCTCTTTTCCTGTAAAAATTCAACTCGATGGCGACACCACCGCGATTCGCGCTGGCATGACCGCAAACGTCACCTTTTCTTTCCGCCCTGAAAGCCAGGACGCACCGATTTACATGATTCCCGTTGCGGCGCTGTCGGAAAGCAATATACACAAGGACGACAACCGTTTTGCCGGTGTATTGCTGTTCAACCCAACCACATCCAAATTGGAAAAACGTGAGGTTGAACTTGGTGATTTGCGCGACAACAGCGTTGAAGTTCTCAATGGATTGCAACAAGGTGACAAGATCGCTTCCGCAGGTCTGCCCTTTTTATTCGCAGGCCAGGAAGTCACCCTTTGGGAGCCCGAGTGGCGCCAAGAGCAATAAGAAAGCGAGGCGATCACTATGGATTTAATCACACGATTTGGCCTGGATAGGCAACGTTTTAGTCAGTTCATTCTAGCCGCTATTATTTTATTCGGTTTGTTTTTGTACTCAAGTTTTCCCAGCCGAGAAGAACCCCAAATTATCATTCGCGTCGCTTCGGTTGTCGCAAACTTTGAAGGCATGTCACCTTCACGAATGGAAAACCTGATCGTCAAGCCTATCGAAAAGAAAATCAAGGAACTCGAAGAGGTTAAAGACATTACGGTAAGCATTCGCACAGGCGAAGCTATCATCAATGTTACCGTGCACGACCGCTATACGGATGTCGCGCCCATTTGGCAAAAGCTGCGCAATAAAATGAAAGACATTGCCGGCCGTTTACCCGAGGGCACTCAGGGCCCATTCGTGAACGATGATTACGGCCGCGTAGCGCCAATCACCCTGGCATTGACCGGCGATGATTACAGTCATGCCGAATTGCGCGAAGTTGCCCGTCGACTGCAAGATGAGTTCAATGCCCTCCCCTTGGTTGCACGCGTCAGCTTGCATGGTATTCAGGAAGAACGCATCTGGCTGAATTTTAACGAAGCCAAACTGCTTCAGAATCAATTGCAAAGTAGTCAAATCACCAACGAATTGAAAAATCAAAATGTGATATTGCCAGCCGGTATTATTGAGGCCGATGGCGACCGCTTTGTTATTGAACCTACCGGCACCTATCAAAGTGTTGAAGAAATTAAAAACACCTTGGTTAAACTGCCCAACAGTGAAAACATGGTGTATCTGCGGGACTTGGTAGATGTTGAACGCGGATACCAGGATCCGCCGGCCTCACCGGTAACGTTTAACGGCCAAACCGCTGTTATCTTGGGAATTTCCCAGATTCCCAACACCGCCATTGCGGAGTTTGCCCGACAGGTAGATCAACTGGCTGATCAACAGCGACAGATTTTACCCGTCGGCTTGGAACTGAAACGCGTCAACTATCAGCCTGCGGTAGTGGACAAGCAAATCAGTGAAGCCCTGAGCAATCTATTTCAAACCGTTCTGGTTGTACTGGCGGTGGTCATGGTTTTCCTCGGCCTACGCCTTGGTTTGCTGGTGGGCAGTTTAGTGCCACTGACGATTCTCCTAAGTTTAATCGGCATGAACGCCTGGGGTGTAGAGCTTCAAATCGTGTCGATCGCAGCCATTATTATTGCGCTGGGTTTGTTGGTGGATAACGGCATTGTCATGGCAGAAGATATTAAGCGTCGCATCGACGATGGGGAAACCATGTACGATGCCGCGGTCGACGCCGCCAAAAGCTTGTCGATTCCCCTGCTGAGTTCGTCTTTAACCACCATTCTGGCTTTCATGCCGCTAATGTTGGCGGATAACCAAGCGGGTGAATACATCAGTTCACTCAGCCAGGTAATCATTCTCGCCTTGTTGTCATCCTGGTTCCTGAGTGTGTACGCCCTGCCGATGCTGTACGCCAAATTTGTCGGCGACAAAAAGGCGGCCAAACCCTCAGGCCTGGATGCCATGGTGAGTGGTGTAGTCACTCGTTTGCAAGCTGGCTACAGCGTTTTACTAAAAGGTATTTTGCAATTTCGAAAAATGTTCCTGCTGGCGATGCTGGGATTATTTGCTTTGTCCGTATTCGCGATGGCCTTTATCCCGAAGGAATTTTTCCCACCAAGCTCCAGTAACCAGTTCGTTGTTTATTTGGACTTGCCAGCTGGCACCGACATCCGTAAGACCCAGGAAGTCACTCAGATATTCAGCGACTGGCTGGCCGACAAGGAACACAATCCCGAACTGGTTTCGGCAACAGCCTATATTGGCGATGGCGGTCCGCGTTTTATTCAGTCATTGTCTCCACCGGATCCGGCTCCCAACGCGGCCTTTTTTGTAGTCACGGCCAAGGACGCCAACGGCATTGACGAGATTGCGCGTCGCAGTCGTGACTTTGCGCTGACGCAACTGCCCGATGCACGAGCCCGAATTGAAAAACTCGGCGTAGGCGGCGGCGGTGGTAAGGGTCTTGCCCTGCGCTTGATCGGCCCGAACAAAGAAGTGCTACAGGACAAAGCCAACGAGCTGGTGGACAATCTGCGCCAGATTCCCGACATGAAAAGCATTCACAACGATTGGGAAAGCCCTGTGGCTAAAATCATCGTGAAGGTTGATCAGTCACGTGCACGGCGTGCAGGTCTGGACAGCAGCTTGATCGCCAATGCTCTGCAGGCACACTTCTCCGGCATGGACGTTAGTGATTATCGGGAAGGCGATAAAGTCATTCCTATTCGCATGCGCGCAGATCAGGATAAGCGAAGCAGTTTGGATTCTTTGCGCCAGATCACCATCATGTCGCCCACGAATCAAAGTTTTGTGCCATTGCTGCAAGTGGTGGAAATCGATGCGGTCATTGAGCCAAGTCAGATTCGCCGCCGTAATCTGGAGCGCACCATAGAGCTGAGCGCCAAACATCAAAGCTGGCCAGCTGCTACATTGTTGGAAAACATTCAGCCCATGCTGGACAATTTTGATCTGCCTCCTGGTCATCGACTGGAACTGGCCGGTGACGTCGCCGACAGCAACAGCGCGAATGCCGCACTGTTTGAATATATGCCAGCGTGTTTAATGGGCATTGTGATCTTACTGGTTCTGCAATTTAATTCCGCTCGCCGCCCGGCCGTCATTTTGCTCACCATTCCACTTTGTCTTATCGGGGCCAGCTTCGGCCTCTTGATCACCGGTGAAAGCTTTGGCTTTATGTGCATGCTCGGTCTGTTCAGCTTGGCTGGGATTATTATCAACAACGGGATTGTCTTGATTGAACGGATAGAAGAGGAGCGCGCCGAGAGAACGTCAATTCTGGATTCCATTCAAGCCGCGTGTGAGGCTCGAATGCGACCAATTTTGGTGACCACCTGCACCACTGCACTGGGCCTAATCCCCTTGATTCTCTTTGGTGGAAGCCTGTGGAGCGGCATGGGTATCGTAATTGCCTTCGGCATTGTCGTTGGCAGTTTGTTGACCCTGGGTTTCGTGCCGGCCTTGTACGCCGTATTGTTCAAAGCAGAGTACAAATCCTGAAGACACTCACACCGTGTTCAAGCAAAAGCTGAACACAGGCACACAAAAAAGGGCTCGTTAAGAGCCCTTTTTTAATTCACCTTGAAGGTGTGTAACCTAAAGCCCAGGCAAAGATTGCCCTGGCACCCAGGGGGCCCCCAATGATTGAAGTTCTTTTTCAAAGGCAGGGATGTCTTCCCCAATTAATGCATTCAACTCTCCGCGCACCTGCAACAACTCTTCTCTGGCCATATCCAGGCTGGATTGAATCGCCGGCGTTGGTCCATAAGTGGACTTAAACGTACCAATTTGCGCATGGAACAACCGGGTGAACACACTGACGTCATCACCCCAGGCACCGATCTGATTTTTGGCCGAATTGCCATTCAAGCGAGTATCCAATGCCAATAGTTGTGAACGCAATTTAGCAAACTTCGCATCATATTCACCCGGCGCAACCGAAGTGCGATCCAAAGACTCCTCCAACATGTTCAGGCGCTGCACGGCATTAGCCAATGCCTGAGCCGTTGCCGTCGACAAACGCTGGGCATCAGCCAGTGCTTTCCAGAACTCGGCCACTTTAACGCCATCAATGTCCTTCAGGGCCCCGCGCTTGTGCATTTGCACGACATCAAAAGGCTGTGCGGCTTGCAACTCACTCACTCGGCCATCAACTTCCTTACTCATGCTAACGGTGTACTGGCCCGGCGCAACCAATGGGCCTCTGGGCTCGGGCTCAAAGTAATCCCCCTGCAAACCAATGGCTTGTGGCGCAGGCCAGCGTAAATCCCAGGTAACGCGCTGCACACCTTTTTTGGCCTTCCCAGAAATCTTGCGGACAACCTTGCCCTCTTCATCACGAATGGTAAACCACAGTGTCGGTTTTTGCTGGCGCTCTTCCGCTTCAAGAGCCTTCCAAGAAGGCAAAGCAATTGGCTTTTTGTCTTTCTTCAGTGACTTCTCTTTGGCCTGACGAATTTCTTTCAGGCTTTTGATGTCGTCTTTGAGGTAGTAAGTGAAGGTAGCACCGAACTCCGGGTTCGGAGAACGGAAAGTGTTTTCACCTTGCGAGCCGATCGCGCCAACACCCAGAGGGGTTCTTTCGATGTACCAAAGTGCGTCTCGGGTTGGAAATAACAGGGACTCTTGCTCAAGCTTTTCTTCTGACAGATTCCTCAACGCACTGTAGTCATCAAGAACAAAAAAGCCTCGACCAAAACTGGCGCCGACCAAATCATTTTCGCGGCGTTGAATCGCCAGATCACGGAAGGAAATGGTTGGCACATTGCCTTTCAACTTCACCCATTTCTTACCGCTGTCGACCGTAAAGAACAAACCAAATTCAGTACCCGCAAAAAACAACTCAGGATCAACATGATCTTGCACGACCCGCCATACCAGATGCTTGGCAGGTAAGTCTCCCGCCATAGACTTCCAGGATTTGCCGCGATTAGTGCTCTTCAGCAAATACGGTTTGTAATCCCCATACTTGTGATTATCCAACGCGATGTACACCGTATCGGCATCAAACATATCAGCTTTGATATCGTTGACAAAAGCCGTTTTAGGTACACCGGGCAAACTGCCAACAGTCACCTTTCTCCAGGATTCGCCACCATTGTCACTGATCTGAATATGACCATCATCGGTTCCTGCATACAGCAGGCCTTCCAGCACAGGTGATTCCGACAAAGAGGTAATCGTGCTGAACTGAGACATCGCAAAGATATCCCAAGCACCATCCCACCCCTGCTTGCTTCCCATGATAGGTTGCTCAATCCGCTTCAGGTTTTGCGTAAGGTCTCCTGAAATCGCCGTCCATGTATCGCCACGGTCTTCGGAACGCCAAACTCTGTGCGACGCGAAATACAAACGACTTGGCTTATGTGGGCTGACCAGAATAGGCGCGTCCCAGTTGTAGCGTTCAGGGGCTTCACCTTTACCTGGTTGCGGCTTGATGTAAACCATTTCTCCTGTGGTTCGGTCGTAACGGGTCAGATTACCCTGCTGCCATTCAGCATAAACAATGTCTGGATTGCCTGGTTCGGTTGCAGGTTGATGGCCATCACCAAACAGAATCACTTCCCAATCAGAATTCAGAATTCCGTGAGCACTGTCCGTTCTCGAAGGACCACCTTGGGAATTATTATCCTGGGTGCCGCCATAGATATTGTAGAAAGGCGCATCATCATCTACCGCAACTTTGTAATATTGAGTAATCGGAAGATTGGCGTGATAACGCCAGTGATCACCCTTATCAAAGCTCTCGTAGATGCCCCCATCAGAACCCACCATCATGTAGTTTTTATCATTGGTGATAAATTCCATCGCATGATTGTCACTGTGCTTATGCTCTTCTTTCATCGCAGTGAACGTTTTACCGCCATCTTTCGATTCCTGCATGCGCACACCGGCTAAATAAATGTGGTCAAAATAATGGGGGCTGGCATACAGCTCTTGGTAGTAATGGGGCCCTGTGCCACCGGCAACAGCATCAGCGCCTTTCACCCAGGACGCACCTCGATCCTCTGAACGATAAACAGCTCCCTTGCGTCGATTCAACTCGATTGCAGCGTACACGACATCCGGGTCAATCGGCGAGATGGCTAAGCCAATTTTTCCCATTTCAACCTTGGGCAAGCCCTGCTCCAACTTTTGCCAGGTTTCACCGCCATCGTTCGATTTATGCAATCCAGAACCGGGGCCACCACCGTAGTAAGCGGCCACCGTGCGATGCCGCTGCCAGGTTGCAGCATACAAAACATCCGGATCGCGGGGATCGATCACCACATCCGTGACACCAACCCATTCATTGTCTCCTAGAACTTTTTTCCAAGACTTACCTCCATCTGTGGTTTTAAACAGGCCGCGCTCGCCACCTTTTTTCCACAACGGACCTTGAGCCGCCACCCATACGGTATTCGCATCTTTCGGGTGAACAATAATCTCGGAGATATGGCCAGAATCTTTCAGCCCCACATTCGTCCACTTGGCCCCACCATTGTGGCTGACATAAACGCCGTCACCAAAACTGATGTGGCGCCCGCCTACATTTTCTCCGCTGCCCACCCATACGGTATTGCTGTTGTTCGGATCCAATACCACCGCACCGATGGAATACACCGCCTGCTCATCGAAAACTGGTTTCCAGGTAACCCCCGAGTTTTTGGTTTTCCACACACCGCCGGAACCCACCCCAACGTACCAAACACTGGTATCTTTTGGATCAATGGCAATATCCGCAATTCGCCCCGACATAAAACCCGGTCCAATGTTTCTCAGTGATAATCCTTTAAAGGTCGCACTGGATAGCGGCGCATCATCTTCCTTTTCCTTCTCTGCCAGAACAGGCAAACTGATCAGTGCGCACAGAGTGCCCACCAACATGCCTTGCAAAGAGCGTGTAAGCCCTGACTTGTACATAGCGAATTCCTATTTATGAATGTTGGGAAACCAAAAACGTTATAACATAACACTATATTCAGTGATATATTGAGAGTCTACGGAAAAGATCGAAACCAATGCGGTGAGCCGTTCGCCTCATGAGACAAAATTCGACGGTTTCCGAATACAAGAAACGATGACAATAATAAAGGAGTTTCCATGATCGTTTTGCACCATCTGAACAAATCCCGCTCGAAGCGAATTATTTGGCTGCTGGAAGAACTTGGCGTTGAATACCGTATTGAAGCCTACCAACGAGATGCCCAGAGCAATCTGGCCCCCGAGGCCTTAAAAGCGGTCCATCCCCTCGGTAAATCCCCGGTGATTGAACACAAGGGGCGGGTAATTGCCGAATCCGGCGCCATCACCGAATTCCTTTGCCAGCAATATCGTCCCGATATGATTCCCGCCGCTGACAGCGACGATTACATCGATTATTTGCAGTGGATGCACTTTGCCGAGAGCTCCGCCATTTTGCCACTCCTTCTGAAGATGTTCATCGATAAAGACGGTGCCAAGATGAATATGTTGGACCAGTATGCCCAAGCTGAGGTTGCGAAGGTGATGGGCTTTTTCAACGACAAAGCCGGCGCCAACTTTTTGATTGGGAACACCCTCAGTGGCGCGGACATTATGATGAGCTTTATTGTGGACGCCCTGCATCGTAGTGGCGCACTGGCCTTCTTCCCGAATTTGCAACGCTATTATGAATTCCTGGCCAGTCAGGATCTCTTTCAAAAAGCAGACGAAATAGAAGCCAAACTGGATACTGCGGTGTCAATGGTTGAGGCTTAATGGGACAAGGGAAAGCAACGCTTTCCCTTGAAGTTTACGGTTGAGATTGAAGTGCCTTGATCGTCGACGTAATGCCCTCGGCAATATCCGAAAATTCCCATTCTTCAATGAAATGTCCTCGCTGCGGGTAGAGGGAGACGCGATGTTTAAGCTGGGGTAAATGCTGATACCACTGTTGTAATACCGAAGGTTTGGCCAACACATCCCATTGGCCAAAGTATCCAATCGCCAGAATACGCTCACCCCAAACTTCGGCTATATTTTCCTGTATATTTTGATAGAACCGATGACTGTCTTGCTTTCCCATGACATCGTCTTCGTACTGGTATCCATACCCCCAACAATGGGTCTGACGAGCATTCCGACGAGAGCTTCGACTGTTAATATCGCTTTTAAACATGTCGCGATAGAGTTTTTCCTGTTCACTCAATCTTCCCGAAACAGCGTCAACCAAAAACCCAAACAACTCTTTCGCGAAACTCCAGCGGCTGAAAATAGGCCGACAAACCACCAAGGCCGAAAGATACGGCCACAGGATGTTTGGCAACCAGTACGACAATCGATTCCATGATAAAAAACCTGAAAATGGAAAGGTGTCATAAGCCCATCCATCATCACGGGAAACGGGAAAAACCGTGGTATTCATAATCAGCATTGCCTTCACCCGATCAGGCTCATCGATCAAAGCACCTACACCAATAGGCCCACCCCAATCATGAATTCCCAGGAAGATATTTTGTAGATCCAGATGCTCGATAAGTTGCTTCAAATTTTGCGCGTGGTGAAAATCCACCATTTCGAAACTGGCCTGGTCGGACAAACCAAAACCAATGTGGTCCATCGCCACTATCCGAACATTTAAATCACTTCGGCCTGCCAAGTCGGCAATGATCTTGGCATAGGTGTAACTGCTCTCAGGGTTACCATGGACCAGCAACAAGGTTACCGAAGGCTCTTCTGTTCCAAAACTCACGTCGTAATAAAACAATTTTTTGCCGATATCTGGCCCCTTATTGAGTACAAGCCAGCGAGCATTATTCTGTCCACCAGGAATATAGTCTTCAGGCCAAGTTGTTAATAGAGTATTCCCTGGCTCGCGACTCACGGCATACGACACTGACATTAACCTTTCCCCTTTCATCGACACTCATATTGAGAGTTGTGAGTTTGGAACGAAACACAAGAATGAATGAGTTGAACTTGAGTCGATTTCGTGTCATTTTTGGCCAAAAATACAGGGTTTGTCATGATTAGTGTTTATTATGCACGGCTGGTGACCAGGGAATTGGAATTACTGGGCGTCGACCTCAAACAATTTTGGCGTCAAAGCCCCCTGAACGAAGAACAGTTACAGCGTGAGACGTATCTAGAAAACAGTGAATTTCAGGGGTTTTTGAGCTTGGCACTGACAATCAGTGAGCGTCCGGAGCTCGGATTATTGTTTGGCAAATATGCCGAAGCGTTTTCAAACGGGTTTGTCGGGCTTGCGGCCATCAGCGCTCCCAGCCTGCAGGACTGTCTACAGACCCATGTCAGCTACAGCCGCATGTTTGCCTCTTCCATCCATCTGGAACTCCACACCAAACAGTACAACGGACAACAGTATTTATGCGTTCAAGCGTATGAACTGGAAGACCTCGGGGACACCCGTCAAACCCAACTCGAGGTGTTTATGCGCACGGTGCAGAACTCTGTGCAAAATATTTTAGGGCGACCCGTTTACGATGGTCATTACCGCTTTGCCACGCCTCCCCCTTCCTACATCGAAAAATATCGCGAGTACTTCGACAGTCCCTGCTACTTTAATGAATCCGTCACCGCATTCGAAATTCCCGCACAGCTGGCCTTGGTTCGCCCCACAGCGTACAACCCCGAGTTATGGCAAGCAGCATTGGAGCGATGCAACCAGCAAAGTGATAAAGCCTCATCTCTGGGGTACAGCGAGTACACTCAACGCGTCCGGGAAATACTTCGTTGCAGCGGGCCTCCACTGTTGAAAGAAACAGATCTCGCTAAAGCCATGCACATGTCTCGCCGAACGCTCAATAGAAAGCTGGCAAAAGAAGGCTTTGGTTTCAGAATGATACAACAACAAGTTCAAATGGAATTAGTGACACAATATCTATGCAATAGTGCTTTGAGTATCGACGCCATTGCCAGTGTATTTGGATATCAGGAACCCTCGAACTTTCGCAGGGCCGTACGCCGATACTACGGCAAAACACCAATGCAGATTCGTACAGGTGTGAACTGAGACCAGCAACCATAGCCCCCATTCTCCACCGCACGCACTTCAGTAATTGCGGACACCAATTACTCCCAACAAAGGTGCTAGTCTTAGCAACACTTCCTCTCTTATCCAGTAGCAAAGGAACACCATTATGCTGGACGGACTCTCATTGACGGTTGCCAGTTTGCTTAAGCGTTTCTGGCAAGCCATCAGCGTCACCTGGCTTCTTACGTTATTGGAAACGGTATTGATGACATTGATACCGTTATTTATTGGCTTTGCTATCGACGGCTTGCTCGAAGACCGCCATGAAGATTTTATTACGCTCATGGCCGTGATGGCTGCACTCCTTATTCTCGGTGTCAGCCGAAGAATTTACGATACTCGGGTTTTTGGAACCATTCGTGTCGAACTGGGAAAAACGCTGACTCATCGATCCAGCGCACTGACCACATCCGTGGTGAACGCTCGGATAGGCATGGGACGAGAGCTGGTCGACTTCCTGGAACATCAGGCACCGGAATTAATGACATCCATTGTGCAGCTCATGATTTCAGTGCTTGTGCTTTATACCTTCCACCCAACCTTGGCACTGACGGCACTGGCAGCGGTTTTGATTATGCTGTTGCTATACAGCCTGTTTCATCGATACTTTTATCGTTTAAACTCGGCGTATAACCATCAGGAGGAAAAACAGGTCGATGTCTTGGAAACCCGAAAGCCGGAGCAGATTTCCCATCACCTGCGGCGTTTGAGGAAACTTGAAGTTAATCTGTCCGACACCGAATCCCTGGTATACGGATTGATCTTTTTGCTACTACTCAGCTTTGTTTCGTTCAACCTGTGGTTCGCCGCCAAGCACGTTGAAGTGACGGTGGGGAGCATTTTTTCCGTCATCAGCTATTCCTGGAGCTTTGTTGAATCCGCATTAATTCTTCCGGTGACACTGCAAGGTTGGTCACGATTGAGTGAAATCATGAGCCGAATCAATTCAGACATAAACACCGAGCAGAGCCTTAAATAGCACTCAAGTTGCGCACCCTCGCGCGCTTTCAACAAAGTGCAACTGGAAAGAGTCGGCCACCCTTCATATTCGGCTGAAATAAAAAAGGGATAAAGCCCAAGCGACTTTACCCCTTTCTTTTGACAGAACCCGCTTTATGCGGGTAGCGCTCTCATTTCAAAGAGGGCATCCAGAAACGCCTGACGTCGTGCCCGCATGGCTCGGCGTGCCACTTCCATTTCAGCTTTCAGCAATTCCAGTTTTTTGCGGAATTCAATTTTCGGCAATCTCGCCGCTTTTAGCTGTCCTTTCAATTGCACTTTTCTCTGCCGAAATTGTTCAAAACGCTGGGCCGCTTCCAACCATTCCGATTTTAACGCTTCCAGCTTTTCTTCCCAGGCTTGCCAACGTGCGGTTTTGGTTTGAGATTGCGCCTGGAGTAATTTTCGGCGAGCAAGAATTTCAGCTTCCTGACGCTTGTTCGCTCGATGCAAACCTCGCACCAAGCCGAATCCACGTAAGCCCAAAATAACGTAACGCGTCGGGTCCAACAACCAGCCGCTGACACCGAAGCCATTGCGGTAGTCACGAGCAAAATCGTGATGATCCGCATGGTGATTACCTTCACCAAGCGGCCCCAACCAAACGTAGTTATTCACTGCAGAACTGAACGCACCAGGAGTAAAACCCCACATATGTGTCACGCTGTTGACGGTCCAAGTGTTGTGCTGAGCCAGCACAAAACCGGCAATGCCAGCCATCATCATGCACAACATTCCAACAAACCCGGCCAGATACAAACCCAAGGCCATGGGCAGCAGGAAATTCAACACCACTAATAAAGGCAGATAGAGCTTCTCCTGCCAAACCAGAGCCGGATGATTCTTACTCTCGTAGGCGCGACGAATCATATCGTCTTCCGGGTGCTTAAAATAATAGGTCAGCATGTGAGACCAAACGAAATTGCGCCAAGCTTGCGGGAACCAGGTCGCGCTGTATGGGTCGCGGCGATGTTCACCGTTGCGATCCACGCCATGGTGGATAATATGCATCGCCGCCCAGCGGCGTACCGGGCCCTGTACGGCCATCACCTGGCCAATAAATCCGAACAAAATATGGACCGGCCAACTCACCATTTTCGCCGCGCCATGGGCAATCAAACGATGGCTGTACACCGTGGTAGCCAAACTGCCAATCAGTGCATGCAAAACGGTCCAGGCCAACATCCAGCGCCACAAACCTTCAGGGGCATAAACATAGGCGATGGGTGTGGCGATCAACGCCAACACATGGGTAATACTGAGAAAACTGGCGGTGACCCAATCTATTTTGAAGCCTTCTCTGAAGACATCACGAAATCGACTGTACAGCGGCGTTGGTCGTTGCTGAGATCCAGACTGCGACATAATAAACCTTAGTTACTACTATCTACTGAGCAAAATTGAAGTATAAACCATTTAAAAGTAGAAGCCCGCAGATTACGACAGGATTGACTCCAAATCGGCCAGTTTTGCTCAGAGGTCGCGGCCATGGACACGGCTCGCCCCCGAAAACCCTGCACTATCAGATTTCCACCGTTCAACTCTGACAGCCTATACGTGGCAATTACGCCCCCAGCCTGTAAAATAGCGCCCGACTTCAAACCAAGCGAAAAAGCACTATGAGCGAGCACAAACAGGATCAGGAAACGACCCATTTTGGCTACGAAACCGTCAATAAAGGTGAGAAAGCCGGTCGTGTTGCTGATGTATTCCACTCGGTAGCAGCCAAATATGACCTAATGAATGACGTCATGTCAGGGGGCATCCACCGTTTGTGGAAACGCTTTACGATCGAGCTCTCCGGTGTGCGCAAAGGCCAGAAGGTATTGGACATTGCCGGCGGTACCGGTGATCTCACCTTGAAATTCAGCCGTTTGGTTGGCCCGGAAGGCCAGGTCATTCTGGCAGACATCAACGATTCCATGCTGAGGGTCGGTCGAGACAAACTGATCGACAAGGGTGTTGCTGGCAATGTGCAGGTCTCTCAGGCCGATGCCCAATACCTGCCCTTTGCCGACAATACCTTCGATTGCATCACGATCGCTTTTGGCCTGCGCAATGTCACCGATAAAGACTTGGCTCTGCGCTCGATGCTGCGCGTTCTCAAGCCCGGCGGTCGGCTGCTGGTACTGGAATTCTCCAAACCCGCCAACCCTCTGCTGGAAAAAGCCTACGACGCTTATTCCTTCGCCTTTTTGCCGACCATGGGTCGCCTGATCACAGATGATGCCGACAGCTACCGCTATTTAGCGGAGTCGATTCGCATGCACCCAGATCAAAACACCTTGAAAGAAATGATGGCAGATGCCGGCTTTGCGGCCTGTGAATACCACAATATGACCGGTGGTATCGTCGCTCTGCACAAGGGCATCAAGCCCTAATCACCGAAGAGCCCACCATGGACCCCACGCTTATTACAGCAGCGTTCGCCAGCTTGGAGCGCATGATCAACAGCGCCCTGAACTACGACCCGGCCAGCCAGCAGCGCTTGCGGCAACTGGGCGATAAGACCTTGCACATTTGCTGTCAGGCCCCGGCGATAACCGCGTATGTCCTGCTCGAAGATGGTCGGGTGCATCTGCGCCAACACGACGATGGCCCCATCGACTGCCAATTAAAGGGCAGCGCCGCCGCGCTCGCCCAGCTGGGCTTGTCGAGTCAGCACAGCCTGGCGAATAGCGGCGTGCAAGTATTTGGCAGCACTGGCCTACTGATCGACCTGCAATCCATTGCCCGGGAGTTGGACATTGACTGGGAAGAGCCCCTGAGCCAGTTACTCGGTGATGTCGCCGGCCCAAGTCTGGCAGGCTTGCTTCGTAAAGGGATTCACTTCTTACGCGAACGTGAACCAGCCGTGTGGCAACGCAGTGGCGAAGCTCTGAGCGAAGAACTGCGCGCAACCCCTCACCCTTTTGAACTGGACGATTTTCACCAGGCCGTTGATAAAGTGCGCGATGACAGTGCCCGCCTAGAGGCCAAAGCCGCCAAGCTTAAACGTCGCCTGGACGCCGCCATTACTGCGGCCAAGCAAGGAAACTAAATCGAATGATGGCCTTTTTCCGCCTCCTGAAAATCATGCGCGTCGCAGCCCGCTACCGCTTGGACTTGCTGCTCGATGGACAGCAACAACCCTGGTGGCTCCGCTGCTCCAAACCCCTGCTGATCCTGTTCCCTAAGGGCGAACTGAGTCGCGGCCAACGCCTGCGCCACGCTCTGGAGGAACTCGGCCCGATCTTTATTAAGTTTGGCCAGCTCCTATCCACTCGCCCCGATCTCGTGCCTGCCGATATTGTCCGTGAACTGAACCATCTACAGGACAATGTCGCACCTTTCAGTGAGCGCGAATTCCAAGATATTGTCGAACGCTCTCTCGGCCAACCTGTAGAAGAACTGTTTGCAGAATTTTCTCCAGCTCCGCTCGCCTCTGCGTCGGTAGCCCAAGTTCATACCGCCACATTGAAAAGCGGTGAAGACGTTGTGGTGAAGGCCGTGCGTCCAGGCATTGAGCGCACTATTGCCGAAGATATTGCCTTACTGTTCCGCCTCGCGCGCCTGGTCGAACGTTTTAGCCAGGATGGTCGCCGCCTGCGCCCGGTGGAGATTGTTGAAGATTATCAGCACACCATATTGAATGAGCTGAATCTGCAGATGGAAGCGGCCAACGCCTGCCAACTGCGCCGTAATTTCGACCAATCTCCTCTGCTCTATGTCCCTAAGGTACACTGGGAATTCTGCCGCCAAAACGTCATGGTGATGGAGCGTATTTACGGTATCCCGGTCACGGATATCGAGCAGCTCGAAGCCCAAAACACCGACATGAAACGCCTGGCCGAACGGGGTGTCGACATCTTTTTCCGTCAGGTGTTTGAAGATAATTTCTTCCATGCAGATATGCATCCGGGGAATATTTTTGTCTCCCGAGACAACCCCAAGCAGCCGCAATACATCGCCGTAGACATGGCCATTGTCGGCAGTTTGAACCGCGAAGATCAGTATTATCTGGCCCGAAACATGTTGGCCATCTTTCGTCGGGATTATCGCCAGGTGGCCGAGCTCCACGTACAGTGCGGCTGGGTACCCGCCGACACGCCAATCGGCGAATTTGAGAACGCCATTCGCAGTGTTTGTGAGCCCATCTTTGAAAAACCTCTGGCCGAAATTTCTTTTGGCCAAGTACTGATTCAGTTGTTCCAGACAGCCCGTCGCTTCGATATGCAGGTGCAGCCGCAACTGGTGTTGCTGCAGAAAACCCTACTCAATATCGAAGGCTTGGGCCGCCAGCTCTATCCCGAGCTGGATTTATGGAGTACCGCCCACCCCTATCTGGAACGTTGGCTGAAAGATCGCTTTGCCCCGAAGGAGCTGTGGCGACAATTCAAACGCTATGCCCCGGAGTGGATGGAGAAGTTTCCCGAAATACCTGAGCTGATCTATGAAAACCTGGAGCGCCAGCGTTTGCGTCCTGCCGTAGCGACAGCGAAAGCCCCAGAGCCCCGAATACGCAAAGGCACATATCTGTGGCCTGTGATGGGCACCGCCTGCCTGCTGATGGCCGTCGGCCCAGCCGTGGTGAGCTGGTCTTATCAGTCGATGTTTCTGGGGGTTCTCGGCCTCGCCTTGCTCTGGTCCAGAGGCCGTTAACACTTCAAAACCCCAGGCAACTTTAGCCGGGACAGGCGCTATGCGATAATGCGGCATTGGCAGTATAAAGGTTGAGCAATGAATGATTGGCTAGACGAGGTAAAATGGGACGATGACGGCTTGGTACCCGCCATCGCCCAGGACAGCAAAAGCGGTCGAATTTTAATGATGGCCTGGATGAACCGGGAATCCTTAACCTTGACCGTCGAGCGAAACGAAGCGGTGTACTATTCACGCTCTCGAAAGAAACTCTGGCACAAAGGCGAAAGCTCTGGCCATACCCAAAAGCTTGAAGAAATCCGTCTGGACTGTGATGGCGACATGATCGTCATGCAAGTTCAACAAATCGGTGGTATTGCTTGTCATACCGGTCGTGAATCCTGTCTCTATCGCCGCTTTGAAAACGGCCAGTGGCAGGAAGTCGACCCGGTATTAAAAGACCCCAATGAGATATACAACAGCTGATTCCTGACCAAGAACGTTAATGCTCCAAGAGAGCATCAACAAGGAATCACAAAGCGAAGAGCGCAGCAGCACCATGGCAAACGACGTATTAACACAATTGTGTAAAATTTTGGAAGAGCGCAAACAAGTCGCCGATCCCGACAGTTCCTATGTGGCCAGTCTGCACCACAAAGGTCTGAATAAAATTTTGGAAAAAGTTGGCGAAGAGGCTGTTGAAACAGTGCTCGCGGCCAAAGATGCCCAAACCAGCGGCGACAACCGTGACGTCATTTATGAAACCGCCGACTTGTGGTTTCACACCTTGGTGATGCTCAGTCATCTGGGGGAAGACGCCAGCGCCGTCATCAATGAATTAGAGCGCCGCTTTGATCTTTCCGGTCTGGAAGAGAAAGCCGCGCGTAAAAACAGTTAAGCAACGACCGTCATAGAGCGTTGCACGATCTATAGAGCGAGGAAGTTATTATGGGTTTAGGTGGAATTAGCATTTGGCAGCTGTTGATCATTCTGGTGATCGTACTGCTGTTGTTCGGAACCAAACGTCTGAAGAATCTGGGCGGTGACCTGGGCGGTGCCATCAAGGGTTTCAAGAAAGCCATGAGCGATGAAGACAACGCTGAAAACAAAGATCAGGAAGAAACGCCCAAAGCAGTTGAAAAAGACAGCAGCGAGAGTGTGAACGCTGAAAAAACTGAAACTGAAAAAGCCGATAAGTAATCTCCATGTTTGATATTGGCTTTTTTGAACTGTTGCTGATTGCGGTCGTTGGCTTGGTGGTCATCGGGCCGGAGCGTTTGCCTGGAACACTGCGTAAGTTGGCGTTGTACTGGGGCCGCATTAAACGCAGCATCAGCGACACGCGCCAGGAAATTGAGCAACAAATTGGTGCTGATGATATTCGCCGCCAATTGCACAATGAAGAAGTCATGCAACGTCTGGCGCGCGCCGAAGCCGAGATGAACAAAAGCCTCGATCTTGAAGAGTCAGGTCATCACTCAAGCCACAGCGATCCTGCAGAGAATACCCAGCCGGACAACGCCGAACACACGCCCGCCGAGCAAGCTCCTGAGCCTGCAAGCGAAACCCGTTCAGCTAACGCCCAGCCAGAGAACAGCAAAACACCATCATGAGCGAAACCAATGAACAACAAGATGTTGAGCAACCTCTTGTTCAACATCTTATCGAGTTACGCGATCGCCTTCTGCGCTGCATCCTCATCGTATTACTGGTCTTTGCCGGCTTGTTTTATTTTGCCAACGATATTTACACCTTCGTAGCCGCTCCACTGCAAAAATTCTTGCCCGAGGGCGCCGGCATGATTGCGACTGAAGTCGCTGCGCCATTTTTAACGCCCTTTAAGCTGACCCTGTTTGCTTCCATCTTTGTATCGATGCCCTTTCTGATTTATCAAATATGGCAGTTCATCGCCCCCGCGATGTACAAAGAAGAGCGCCAGTTGGCCTTGCCGATTTTTGCTTCTAGCGTTGTGCTGTTCTACGCCGGTGTCGCCTTTGCTTATTATGTGGTGTTTCCACTGGTGTTTGGCTTTTTCACCTCAGTAGCTCCGGAAGGCGTCTCAGTCATGACGGATATGGGCAGCTATCTGGATTTTATTCTCAAATTGTTTTTTGCCTTCGGCATGGCCTTTGAGATCCCTATCGCCACGTTCATTCTGATTTCTGCCGGCGTCAGCACACCGGAAAGCCTGGGCGAGAAGCGGCCTTACATTATTGTCGGCTGTTTTATTCTTGGCATGTTGCTGACACCACCCGATGTTATTTCCCAGCTGCTGCTGGCGTTACCGATGTGGCTATTGTTTGAGGTGGGCATTGTTATGGGTAAAATGCTGGTGCGTTCGAAAGACAATACCTAAGGCGTTTCCTTCGTGACGAGCAAAATAGGTGAGGCAAGACGATATCAAGGCCCAGCTCCACCATAGTGTTACATTTCCAACATAAACGTCACCGGCCCATCGTTGCAGAGACTGACCTTCATATCCGCACCAAACTGACCACTGGCAACCTTGCCTTGATGTTTATCCCGCAAACGTTGTACAAAATAATCGTACAACACTTCGGCTTCCGCTGGAGGTTTGGCCGTTGAAAAACCGGGCCGCAAACCTTTTTTAGTTTCCGCCGCCAAGGTAAATTGAGAAATCGCCAACACACCACCTTCAATATCACTCACGCTCAAATTCATACGCTCTTCCGCATCAGAAAAAATGCGATATTTAAGCAACTTATCGAGCAGCTTATCCGCCTGCTCTTCAGTGTCATGTTTCTCAATGCCCAGCAATAACAGAATACCCTGTTCAATCGCACCAACTTCTTCGCCATCAATTACAACATTGGCATGACGAACTCTTTGAATTAAACCTTTCACATTTGTCCTTACTAAAAAGGCAACCGATAAGGGCTGCCTCTGAATGGGGGTTTGCCACACTGCGCATTGTGCGGCTTATTCCTAAAAGATCAATATCCCGCGAACTACGCGCCGCGATGAAAATCCCCCTTGAAGCGCTCAGCCATCTCTTCCGTGGCTCGAACCAGCGCATCAGTAATGCTCGGTTCGCTCGAGGCATGGCCTGCATCACGAATAATATGCAACTCGGAATCTGGCAGAGCATCATACAGACTCACCGCATTGTCCAAGGGGCACACCATATCGTAACGCCCGTGAACAATAGTGGTTGGGATACCCGCCAACTTATCGGCATGATCAATAATCTGGTTCTGCTCGATAAAGGCATCGTTTACGAAATAATGCGCTTCGATGCGCGCCATCGCCAAAGCCACATGGGGATCTGAAAAATGCGCTTCCTTATCAGCGCTGGGTCTTAGGGTAGAACAACGCCCTTCCCACAACGACCAGTGCTTGGCAGCGTTCATTTTTGCCAATTCATCACTTCCGGTGAGGCGTCGATAATAAGCCGAGATCATGTTCTCCCGTTCAGCCGGCGGGATAATCTCTTCATAGTCTTGCCAATAATCGGGAAAAATGTGGTGGGCACCCTCTTGGTAAAACCATTGCAGATCCCGATCTCGACATAAAAAGATCCCACGCAGAATCATGCCCATGACCTTATCGGCATGCGCTTGGGCATAGAGCAGACTCAGGGTTGACCCCCAGGAGCCACCAAATAGCACCCATTGTTCAACCTCCAGACGCTCACGAATCTGCTCAATATCGTCAATCAGCTTCTGGGTGTTATTGGCTTCCAGTTCAGCATGGGGCAAAGAGCGTCCAGCCCCACGCTGATCGAACAAAATGATTCGATACATTTCCGGGTCAAAGAAGCATCGGTCTTTCTGACTGCATCCGCCCCCGGGCCCGCCATGAACAAACAGCACCGGAATTCCCTCTGGATTTCCACACTCCTCAACATACAGTTGATGGCCATCCGAAACGGACAAATAAAACGTCTTATAGGGCTTGATGGAAGGATAGAGCATCAACATAGGTACAAGCACTCCTGGCGTTATGAATGACAACAGGCTAAAACGAGCCTCAGGAACAGTATAGAAGTTATTCTCCTGACAGTTTTGCAAGCATATCAAAGAAACGGCCCTTGCCCTAAAAAGCCATGCCCTTATGATAAGCAGGTCAATAAGGAGAGCATTCATGCCAAGCAAAAAATCCCCCTGCCGCTGCCCATGGCTAGACACCAGTAAAGAAGATTATGTGCGATATCATGATGAGGAGTGGGGCGTTCCCGTTTACGACGACAAGGTCATGTTCGAATTCCTGATTTTGGAATCAGCCCAGGCCGGGCTCAGCTGGTACACCGTGCTTCAGCGTCGCGAGGGTTATCGCAAGGCCTTTGCGAACTTTAATGCCAAAAAAGTTGCCAAGTTCGATACCGCTAAGGTTGATGAATTGGTGCAAAACCCAGGCATCATTCGACACCGTGGAAAAATCGAAGCCGCTATCAGCAACGCCCAAGTCTTTCTGGATATCCAAAAGGAATTCGGCAGTTTCAGCGACTATATGTGGGCTTACGTCGACCACAAACCCATTAAGAACAAGATCAGCAAATTGGAAGAATATCCCGCGACCACCGACATCTCGGATGCCATCAGCAAAGACTTGAAAAAGCGGGGCTTCAAGTTCTTTGGTTCAACCATCTGTTATGCCCACATGCAGGCCTGCGGCCTGGTGAACGATCACAGCCAAGATTGCTTCCGCCGCACCCAAGTAAACAAACTGGCGCGCTAAAGACCCTGCTTCGTGGTTCTGATACCATGGTCTGCTTTGCGTCATATTTAGCAGGTTTATACGATGATTCGCTCTGGAGTTTCGGCATTTTGGGCCCTGGTGATGGTGAACATTATCTGGGGCGGCGGCTTTGTGGTTATCGACAAAGCCATCGATATTGTGGCCGTCAATACCTTCAATACTTTCCGCTTTGGCTTGGCAGCTCTGTGCCTGTTACCTCTGTGGTGGGTTTCCAGGGAGCGTTCAAGCTTCAGTGGGCACGGCCCGGTACTTAAGGTCGGTTTTGGCCTCGGCCTGTTGTTGTTTTTAGGCTTCAGCACGCAAACCCAGGGCATGTTGTACACCAGCGTCTCCAATGCCGGCTTTATTACCGGCCTGTGTGTTCCATTAACCCCTGTCATCGCTTTTTTATTGTTCCGCAAACACGTGGACAAAGCCGTCTGGATCAGTGTCGCTCTTGCCACTGCCGGCCTCTACATGCTGACGGTGGGAGACAAACTGGAATTTAACAGCGGCGACATTCTGATCACCGTCTGCGCCATTTGCTTCGCCTCACACATCTGCTTCACCGACCGTTATGCCGATCGTTATCCGGTGGTATTACTGAGCGTGTATCAACTGGCGGCCGTGGCGGTGTACAGCGCCATCGCCGCCGTTTTAGGCATTGGCGAAACCCAGGAATATCCTCCACTGCTGGAACAACTAAGCAGTAGCATCGTTATTCAGGCGATTCTGTATTCCGCCATTCTGGGCAGCGCCTTCGCCTACTGGGCACAAACCTCAAGCCAACGTTTGCTTGAGCCTCACAAGGTAGCGCTGGTGTTTGCACTGGAACCCATCTTCGCCCATTTATTTGCGTATATTTTTTTGGACGAGCAACTCGGCGTCAAAGGATGGATTGGTGCCGGCCTGATCATCAGCGCCATGCTCTATGCGGAGCTTGGCGGGCGCCGAAAAGCCAAAATGCAACCACTGGACCAAACCAGCAGCCCGAGCCTGGATTAGAGTTTCAGAACACAGCCCCATGTTCGACAGACATAAAAAAACCGATGCCGTTAACGACATCGGTTTTTTTCGCTCAGCAGTTTGTAAACTACTTGGCGGCGTTTTTCGCGCGTTTACGCTCGTTTTCAGTCAACAGCTTTTTACGCAGACGGATGCTTTCAGGGGTGACTTCCACCAACTCGTCATCTTCAATAAATTCCAGCGCCTGCTCAAGCGTGTGCTTGATTGGTGGTGTCAGAATAGTCGCCTCATCAGTACCGGATGCACGTACGTTGGTCAGCTGTTTACCTTTGGTTGGGTTCACAGCCAAATCGTTGCTACGTGAATGAATACCGATGATCTGGCCTTCATAAATATCCACACCGTGCCCAAGGAATAAACGACCACGATCCTGCAAACTGTACAGTGAGTAGCTCAAGGTTTTCCCTTTCACCATGGAAACCAATACGCCGTTTTGACGTTTGGCCACTTCACCTTGCTTCACTTCACCGTAGTGATCGAAGATGCTGGTCATGATGCCGGATCCAGAGGTTAAGGTCAGGAACAAACCACGGAAACCAATCAAACCGCGTGACGGAACGATGAATTCCAATTTAACGCGACCTTTACCGTCAGGCTCCATGTTGGTCATTTCCGCTTTACGCAGACCCAACTCTTCCATCACCGCACCTTGATGCTGCTCTTCCACATCAATAACAACAGCTTCAAACGGCTCTTGCATAACGCCATCGATTTCTTTCTGAATAACTTCAGGGCGGGAAACACCCATCTCGAAACCTTCACGGCGCATGGTTTCAATCAACACTGACAAGTGCAATTCACCACGACCGGAGACAATAAATTTATCAGCACTGTCGCCCTGTTGTACACGCAGAGCAACGTTGTGAATCAGTTCCTGATCCAAACGCTCTTTAATGTTGCGCGAGGTAACCAGCTTGCCTTCCAAACCGGCGAATGGTGAATCGTTTACCATAAAGGTCATCGATACCGTTGGCTCATCAACACTGAGTGCTGGCAAAGCTTCAACATTTTCCGGATCACACAGCGTGTCAGAAATGCCCAGACCATCAATACCATTAATGCAAACAATATCACCCGCGCTGGCCAGCTCGGTGTCAACACGATCCAGGCCCAGGTAGCCTTTTACGTTCAGGACTTTACCTTTACGGGTAGAGCCATCGGCTTGGGCAATAACCACTTGCTGGTTCGGCTTCAAAGTACCACGGGTAATTCGACCCACACCGATTACACCCACATAGCTGTCGTAATCCAGTGCAGAAATCTGCATTTGGAAAGGCGCTTCAGGGTCTACATTCGGTGCCGATACTCGCTCGGTGATCATCTCAAACAATGGCGTCATATCTTCCGCCAGGTCATCAGGTTCATGACCGGCAACACCATTCAGAGCTGAGGCATAGATGATCGGGAAATCCAGCTGCTCGTCTGTCGCACCCAGGCGATCAAACAAATCGAAAACCTGATCGATAACCCAGTCAGGACGAGCGCCTGGGCGGTCAACCTTGTTCACGACAACGATAGGGTTCAAACCCTTCTCGAACGCTTTAGAGGTTACAAAGCGGGTTTGGGGCATTGGACCATCTACGGCATCAACCAACAGCAAAACCGAGTCAACCATCGACAGTACACGCTCTACCTCACCGCCGAAGTCGGCGTGCCCAGGGGTGTCTACGATATTGATGCGGTAACCATTCCACTCAATCGCGGTATTTTTGGCCAGGATGGTAATGCCGCGCTCTTTCTCCTGGTCATTGGAGTCCATCACGCGCTCGGCGCCTTCGTCGCGGCGGCTCAAAGTACCTGACTGGCTAAGCAGTTTATCCACCAGGGTGGTTTTGCCATGGTCAACGTGGGCAATAATGGCAATATTGCGTAAATTCTCGATCACTATGATGTATCTCTCTAAAAATCTGCCCTGCTGGGCTTAAGAAGGGGCGGCATTATACAGAGACTGCCTGACGAAATCATGACCAAATTTGGTTTTTTCCGGCCGGGGAGCTGACCGGGGAGAATACGGAGACTTTGGGGCCGCCAGCAAACTGGGAGTATGTGCTCACTTACTTTGTGGAAACATCGCTCAGACCCAATCGGCAGCGATGCCTGGACAAAAGGGCTATTGCCAACCGTAGCGGCTGCCTTTCTCTTTGCGTTGGGCTTTCACCTTCTCATTCTCGTTTTTGATCAACTCGTATTTCGCGAGATTGAGTTTGGAGCGATCCGAAGCGCAATTCACATAATAGTGATCGCTGGCGCCACCGCCTTCTTCGTTTTCATACAGATACGCTTCCATATAGACCAGGTATTGGCCTTTCTTCTTATCAAGGCGACTTGAACGGGTATCCACTGAAAGGGTTTTAAGCTGCTTGCCGAGACTCACCCGTGTGTAGCGTTCACAAGCAATGCGGGCATCGTTCAGAGTCAACTTACCGTAGACCGGAATGCCGTCGCTGAACGTATCCGGATCAGCCAATGCAGGCCCCTGGTTTGCGACAAACGCCCCCACGGCAATGGCCACCAACACCACCCCAACGATGATGCCTATGACCTTTTTCTGTTTGCTTTGATTGTGTGACGCTTTCGCCATGATCGCTTCGCCTGTCCGCAGCACTGTGCTTGATCGCCGTGCCTGATATAGGAGCTATCGGATAAACGGTCATGTTCTTTAGCGGCTTTTGGCATAAATGCTCATAAACTGGCGCTCACAATCACCAACAGCCGGCTCAACCTGAACGAAACAACACTACCTCGCGTCCGACACCCTGACATCTCGATAACAAAGGCGGGCGATGGAACGGTGATTGAACAAACGCGTCAGGACCGCAACCAGAACTAGGGAGAACACTAAGCGCCCCCAGAATACTGCGTTGAAATCGGCCCCAAGCAAGAGCACCAGCAAGGTGTCTTCGACCAAACTGTGGAGCAGGCTCAACATCATTATTGCGCTGAAGACGTCCTTTGGCTCAACTCGCCCCTGGCGAGCCTCATCGATCAGAATTCCCCCACCGAAAGCCATCCCCAACGTAATTCCTGTAATCGTGATTGTCATAGCGCTGCGGGCAATCCCCAAAAAACGCAATACCGGAGACAAGCACCAGGCCATCAGGGCTTCTACCCCAAGAATACGCAGCAGCCGCAGTACTGCCAGCAGCAAGGCCACAATCGCAAAAATCACCACAAAGCTGACCACCTGCTCCTGAACCCACGCCCACCAACTGGTCGCCACTTGGATCTCCGGTTGCCAGAGTAATTCCGCCGCCTGATCAGCGGGCCAGAATGCGTACATCTGCTTGAGCAACCAGGCAAAACCCAAGGCACCGGCAATGCGTAACACAAGGCTGAACATCACCGACACCCCCGCCTGACGGGCGATGGCGACTTCGACGGGCAAGCCGTGGGCAGTCAGCATCAACGCCCCCAGGATGCTGATCTGAGCCTGACTCAGAGATTCACCCAGTTGAACATACACCAGCATGCCGGCGTAAATATTGGAGAGCATGGTTGCCGCCCACACCAATGACATGGATTCCGGCAAGCCCACCGCATTCATCAGGGGCGCCAAAAACTCCGCCAGTACGTCGTTGAATCCCCAGTTGTCCAGCACCTTCACCACCACTACGACAGGCAACATGACTTTGAACAGGCTCCAGCAAACCCGATAGGTTTCCTCTGCCCAGGCTCGTAAAAATGACTGCATTCTTAGGTAGACCTCACAATACCGCCGCGCACAGGGCAGCGTGAAACTGACTTGGAAAGAGCCGTATTGTGCCTGATTGCTCCACACTTAAGTTTTTTAGTTATGCACCCTGGCTTAATATTTGATTTATTATTCTCCTAAAGCCTAATTTAATTTTTTAAAAAGCATCAGCCATGAAATCTCACAATCTGGACCGTATCGATATTGCCATCCTCTCTCAACTGCAAGAGAACAACCGCATTGCCAATCAGGCACTGGCAGCTGAAGTAGGGCTATCACCGCCAGCCTGCTTGCAGCGGGTCAAACGACTGCGCGACAGTGGCATCATTTTGAAAGAGGTCGCGGTATTGGACCCGCGTTTGGCCGGGCACGGTTTGCAATTGATCGTCAGCATCGAGATGGAGCGGGATCGCCGGGATATCTATCGAGCGTTCAGCGAGACCCTTCAAGACGCCAGGGAAGTCACCCAATGTTATGAAGTAACGGGTGAAATGGATTTTATTCTGTTGGTATCCGTGCGAGATATCCGCGCCTATGAACAATTTATCGACCGCGTTCTGCACAGCAATGTGAATATCCGCAAGTTCCACACGTCCATCGCCATTCGGACAGTGAAATTTGAAACCGCATTGGATCTACAGGCCGACAGTGAGTAGCCCAGGCGACTCACTGATAAACCGCCCCGGCGTTTAGGGGCGGTAAACCCCCACCTGGTACCCCTCATCGGCCAGGTGTCCGGCATGAAGCCTGCTCATAATGCCTTTGTCACAGTAGAGGTAGTGAGGCCCCCCTTCTTTCAAGCTGGCGGCTTTGCTGCTCAGACTGTAAAAGGGAATACACAGCACATCCTGTCCAGCCGGGAGTTTCAATGGGCTCTGTTCAACTTCATCGGGATGGCGGATATCCACCACCACCGCCGTGTCTGGCAATTGCTCCAGAATCTCAAGCTCAACATGGCTCTGCTCAGCATCCGCCATAATCTGGTCGATAGTCTGTAGTCGACGTTCCTGTACTGCACGTTCCAACACACTGAAATCAAAATTGTCTTCCTGCTCGAGCACATCGGCCATTTTGGCGGCGGTGGTCGGCTTTTTGGAAATCACACCGCAATATTCCGGCATCGCCGCCGCAAACTCTTCGGTCCCAATTCTACGAGAGATATCAATAATGTCGTTCTTATCCATGGTGATCAGTGGACGCAACACCAGAGTGTCGGTCACCTTATCAATTACCGACAGGTTGGTCAGGGTCTGGCTGGACACCTGGGCCACACTTTCACCAGTGACCAGCGCCTGAATCTCCATCTGCTCAGCCACCTGCTCGGCTGCGCGTAACATCATGCGCTTCAGCACCACCCCCATATGGGAGTTTTTAACATTCTTCAGAATCTCGCCCACGACCTCTTCAAAAGGCACAGTGACGAAACGCACTTTGTGGGACGCACCAAATTTGTTCCAGAGATAAAAAGCGACTTCTTTTACCCCCAGCTCATGCTCACGGCCACCCAGATTGAAAAAACAGTAATGGGTGCGCAATCCGCGCTTGATGGTCAGATAGCTGGAGACCGTGGAATCGAAGCCTCCGGAAATCAATGACAGCACAGAATCCTGGGTACCAATTGGGAAACCACCCAGCCCCTGGCGACGAGCCTCGACCACATACAGCTGATCATCTTTCACTTCCAATTGGACCGTTACATCGGGGTTTTTCAAACGTACACCCGCCGCCTCGGTGTGTTGATTCAAACCACCCCCCACATAACGTTCCAAATCCGTAGACGTAAAATCGTGGCTGCCGGCACGCTTAACACGCACGCAAAAGGTTTTATCCGCCAGAGCCTCTTTCCAGTGCAACATGGTTTTTTCGAACACATCGTGTTGGTCACCCAAAGGATATTGATGCACCAATGAGAAGTGCGCGATACCCGGGGTATTCGCCAACACCTGGCTGACCTTCTGAATCAACTCTGGATCATCACTCGGCGCCATAATATCGAGCTTCTCCCAGTCACGACTGACACGAACGGATGAATCCACGGGGCGGAGCAAATCCCTCAGATTATTACGCAACTGCTTAATAAAGCGCTTACGAACCGGGGCGCTCTTGATGGTGATTTCTGAGAAAAGTCGAACAATAATGTGCATAGGAATCGAATACTGGTCAGTGAACATTCTCGGCGGGGCCGAAGGGCGGGGGATTATAAAACAGTCGCCCGGATTTCTCACGGTTACTTTTTCATCACATTCTGCCTTCCCTATGAGCTCCGATTACAAATACCCGGCATGCCTCACATGCACAACGCACCAAAAGCGTTCGCAACACGGTCGAGGAAATCACAAGCACTACTTTGGTGCATTAAATTCAAAAAAACACCAATTTGGCGCACAACTTTGGTGCCATTTAAAGCCAAACCCACTGAATTAGGGGCAATCACCGAAATTTATGGCTGGCACGATATTTGCCAAGTGTAGATCCGTATGCATTAAGGCCGCACGACCAATAACGGTTTAGGCCGCGCATCTAATTTAGCCAATGACCATAGCCCCCTGGAGGTTGAACATGTCAGAGAATACCTTAAAGCTGATCGAAGAGAGCGAAGCCCGTTGGGTGGACCTGCGTTTTACCGATACCAAAGGTAAAGAACAGCACGTAACCATTCCCGCCAAAGTTGTTGATGAAGACTTCTTTGAAGACGGCCAAATGTTTGATGGCTCCTCAGTCGCTGGCTGGAAAGGCATTAACGAGTCTGACATGATTTTGATGCCCGATGATGAGTCTGGTGTTCTGGATCCATTCACCGATGAGCCTACCGTTATCGTTCGCTGTGACATCGTTGAGCCCTCCACCATGCAAGGCTACGAGCGTGACCCTCGCTCTGTTGCCAAACGCGCCGAAGAGTACTTGAAGTCTACGGGTCTGGGCGACACAGCTTTCTTTGGTCCCGAGCCTGAGTTTTTCGTTTTCGACGACGTAAAATGGAAAGACAACATGGGTTCTTGCGGTTACGAAATTAACTCCGAAGAAGCCGATTGGTCTACCGACAAAGAATTCGCCGATGGCAACATGGGTCACCGCCCACGCGTTAAAGGCGGTTACTTCCCCGTACCTCCTGTTGATAGCCTGCACGATATCCGCGCGGCCATGTGTAACGCTATGGAAGCCATGGGCCTGGACGTTGAAGTTCATCACCACGAAGTGGCAACGGCCGGTCAGTGTGAAATCGGTGTGGTTTTTAACACCATGGTTAAGAAAGCTGACGAAGTTCAGATTCTGAAATACTGTGTACACAACGTAGCTCACGCTTACGGCAAGACAGCGACCTTTATGCCTAAGCCCGTTGTTGGCGATAACGGTTCCGGTATGCACGTTCACCAGTCTTTCTGGAAAGACGGCGAGAACCAATTCGCGGGCAACAGTTACGCTGGCTTGTCCGAAACCGCTCTGTACTACATCGGCGGCATCATCAAGCACGCTAAAGCCATTAACGCATTCTCTAACCCAGGCACCAACTCTTACAAGCGCTTAATCCCGGGTTTTGAAGCACCTGTCATGCTGGCTTATTCCGCTCGCAACCGTTCTGCTTCGATTCGTATTCCGTACGTTGCGTCTCCGAAGGGCAAGCGTATTGAAGCTCGCTTTGCAGATCCAATCGCCAACCCATACTTGTGTTTCGCCGCTATGTTGATGGCTGGCCTGGACGGTGTTCAGAACAAGATCCACCCTGGCGATGCAGCAGACAAAGACTTGTACGACCTGCCAGCTGAAGAAGCTTTGGCCATCCCACAGGTTGCTGGCAGCCTGCGTGAAGCTCTGGATGCACTGAAAGAAGATCACGAGTTCCTGACTCGCGGTGGCGTTTTCACCGATGATATGATCGAAGCATACATCGACCTGAAGATGGAAGATGTATATCGCGTTGAGCAAACCACTCACCCAGTGGAATTCGATATGTACTACTCAGTATAAATCGCAACGCACTTGAAAAGGCCTCTTCGGAGGCCTTTTTTATTTCTCCGTTTTTCTTTTCAACCCACGACCCAGGGTTGATGTCCCTGCGAATCTACCGACACAATTATTCCTACTACCACGCCAACAAACGCGTATAATTGCTGCCCTAAAAACGTGCTAATTCGAGAATTCATCCATGAGTCGCCCGCTGTTTGAGGCATTCCCCCGCTTAAAGGATCGCATTCCTTTTCTGGCCATTGCCAAATTACCCACCCCCATTGAACGCCTTCCTCAGTTGGCGCCAAATTTATGGGTGAAGCGCGACGACAAAACCAACAGTTTGTACGGCGGAAATAAGATTCGAAAGCTGGAGTTTGTTCTCGCTGATGTCTTGCGCTCAGGAAAAAAAGAACTGGTGAGCTTTGGTGCCATCGGTACCAATCATGGTGTCGCAACATCCATTTACAGCCTGCAGATGGACATCCCCCTGCAGATGATTTTATTTGAGCAACCCATCACCAGCCAAGTGCAACAAAATTTGAAACTGATGCATCGTTTCAATGCACAGTTAAATTTCCGTGGCTCATTGTTAAAAGCCGCCGCAACGTTCTATTTGGGCAAATGGCTTCATGGCCGCAAACGTTATTATCTGACGGCAGGCGGTTCCACGATCCAGGGCTGCCTCGCGTTTGTAAACGCGGCTTTTGAATTAAAACAACAAATTGATGCCGGCTTATTACCCGAGCCCGATTATATTTATTGCCCGGTAGGCTCTAACGCTACCTTGGCCGGCTTAACCCTGGGCTGTGGATTAGCGGGCATTAAAAGCCAGCTGGTTGGTGTGCGGGTTGCGCCCTCTCACCTCGGCCCCATTCCGACTTGCACCTTCAGCACGGTACGCAAACTGCAGCGAGCCTGTTACCAGTTCCTCTGCCAAATCGATCCCGGCATCAAGCAACACTCACTCACCAAGTTCCGGTTAATTGACGATTATTATGGCCGTGGGTACGGCCATCCCAGTGATGAAGGTGAATGGGCCCAGACAATGTTTGAGCAGGCCCAACTTGAACTTGATCCGACCTACACCGCCAAAACTGCGGCGGCGGCGCTGAACTGCTGTGCGAATCACAATGATAAAAAAGTGCTCTACTGGCATACTTATAACTCGGCCAACGTCGCAGACATTGCCGCAAAAGCCGATCTGGCCAGTATGCCAAAAGCGCTGCAAGGGTTTATTCAGGCCCAGCCTTTATAGGCACCAAGAAGAATCGTACCGACAGGAGGTACTGAAAGGCGCCCCCCGCCCATCCAGCAAGGCACTTTTGGGTTCTCTGGTACTCTAAGTATCCGGTCTTATTCAGCACGGTAACAACATATGAAGCCTTATTTTGTTTTACTCCTGGCAGTTCTCGGTGCAGCGCCCTTGGCGGCTCAGATCTATAAGCACGTCGATGAAAATGGCAATGTCAGCTACAGCGACAAACCCGCTGAAGATCAAAAAAACGAACAAGTCGAGCTGAAGCCAATTAATACCACCCCCGGTATGGATCTGGAAAAACTGGCCAAGGAAAAACAGACAGTCGCCAGTCATTTCAACGCCGACTACCAGCTCTTTCTCAGCAGCCCCAGTGACGGCACTCACATGATGGCTCATCAACGCGACCTGCAGATCGAGGCCGGTTTCACCGTCACCATTCGCAGCAACAGCCCCGATCAAGCAAAAATAGAGCAGGAAAAACAGGCCGCGATGGCAGCGGCAACCATCGAAATTTATTTCAATGGTCGCAGGCTCGCCAGCGACAATGGCAAAGCCACCATCAAAGAAATCACTCGCGGGGAGCACACCGTCACCGCTCGCCTGGTCAACGGCAATGGTAAAGAGCTGGCTCCGTCGGCGAAAGCCACGGTTTGGGTGCACCGCCCCTTAAGACGATAAACACCCCATCCCAAAAATCCAGCTTGCCTCACAACGCCCCAAAAGCCCTCATGACTTGCACCACTTTGGTGCAAGAGTTTCCTGATTTCGCTATCATGCTTAAATCAGAGCGTGAATAGTCGTCTGACGTTCATAACTTTCCCTTAAAAAACAAATAGTTAAGATGTAACCCGCAATCCTTTCGCTACTTGGTTTGGTTTTTGCTGTATGCAGGGGGCATAGGGCAAATATGCGCTGAAGCAAGGCGGCCCCTGCCCAACAAGTGGCAAGCGGCCTAGAGGATTAGCCCAAAACGCGATGGAGCCTATGAATTATCAACAACTGCTCGATAGCTTGAATACTGCGGTGGTGATCGTTGATCCCGAACTGCAGTTGCTGCATATGAACCCGGCCGCCGAAAATTTGCTGGCGGTGAGTCGAGCGCAAGTGGCCAACCAATCCTTTCTGGCCTTCTTTCGGGAAAGCGATGAGGCCATCACCACTCTGCAAGAAGCCCTGCAGAAACAAAATCAATACACCAAACGCCGGGCCTGCTGGGTATTGCCCAATGGCAATCAATTGACCATCGATTACAGTGTGACGCCGCTTGCCGACCAGGAGGGCCTGGCCATTGAGATTCAACCTCTCGATCGCCTGCTGCGCATCTCCCGTGAAGAAGCCTTGCTCAGCGCCCAGGAAACCAGCCGAAACCTCGCCCGTAATATGGCCCACGAAATTAAGAACCCCCTGGGTGGTATTCGTGGGGCCGCCCAATTGCTATCCAAAGAACTCGACAGCGAGTCCTTGCGGGATTACACCCAAGTGATCATTGACGAGGCAGACCGCCTACGTAATCTGGTTGACAGAATGCTGGGCCCCAACCAGCCGCTGCAGCTCACTGCCGTGAACATTCACGAAGTTCTGGAACGCATTATTACGGTGATCCATGCCGAGGTGGGCAATCAGGTCGAACTGCTGAAAGACTATGATCCGAGTATCCCGGACTTCCCTGCCGACCCCGAGCAGTTGATCCAGGCACTTCTGAATGTGGCTCGCAATGCCGTGCAAGCTCTGCTCGAAAGTCATGTCGACAAACCCCAAATTACTCTGCGCAGTCGCGTACAAAGGCAATTTACAATCGGTCAACGCTTCCACCGCTTAGTGGTGCGGGTGGATATCATCGACAATGGCCCCGGTATCCCCAGCGCCATTCTCAGCCACATTTTTTACCCCATGATTACCGGCCGGGCCAGCGGCACCGGTCTTGGACTGGCCATATCACAACAGTTGATCAGCCAGCATGGCGGTTTGATCGAATGTGAAAGCGAGCCCGGCAATACTCAATTTTCAATTTATTTACCTCTTGGCAAGGCCAGCGAACCATGAATATGCAAGAGCAAACCGTTTGGATTATTGATGATGACCGCAGTATTCGCTGGGTGCTCGAAAAGGCACTCCAGCAAGCCAGCATCAAAACTGAAAGTTTCTCCAGTGGTGACGATGCACTGCATCGCTTGGAGCAGCAGCAACCCACGGTGATCATCAGCGACATTCGAATGCCGGGTACCGATGGTCTCTCTCTGCTTGCTCAACTTCAGGAGCGATTCCCGACCTTGCCCGTTATCATCATGACAGCACACTCGGATCTGGAAAGTGCCGTTTCAGCCTACCAGAGTGGGGCCTTCGAATATCTGCCCAAGCCATTCGATATCGACGAAGCGGTTGCTATGACGCAACGCGCTCTGACCCAAGCGGCCGAACAGATTCAGCAAAACCCGAACACCGAAGACAGTGATGCCGAAATCATCGGTGAAGCGCCGGCCATGCAGGAAGTTTTTCGCGCGATTGGCCGCCTCTCTCAGTCCAACATTACCGTTCTGATTAATGGCCAGAGTGGTACCGGTAAAGAACTGGTCGCCCAAGCGCTTCACCGACACAGCCCTCGACGTCAGCAGCCGTTTATTGCACTGAATATGGCCGCGATTCCAAAAGATCTGATGGAGTCGGAATTATTTGGCCATGAGAAAGGAGCGTTTACCGGCGCCAGCAGTCAACGCCAAGGGCGCTTCGAACAAGCCAATGGCGGCACTCTGTTTCTCGACGAAATCGGTGATATGCCCGCCGACACTCAGACGCGTTTGCTTCGAGTGCTGGCCGATGGGGAATTTTATCGCGTCGGCGGCCATGTGCCCGTCAAAGTAGACGTGCGCATCATTGCAGCCACCCACCAAAATCTCGAACAGCTGGTAGCCGAAAACCGCTTCCGGGAAGATTTGTTTCACCGCCTTAATGTCATTCGCATTCACATCCCCACCTTGTCCGAGCGCCAGGAAGACATCCCGAAACTGGCGGAGCATTTTATTCGCCGAGCCTCGAAAGAGTTGAATGTGGAACCCAAAATTTTGCTCCCCCAAACCCAGGCGTTTATGTGCTCGCTGGATTGGCCCGGCAATGTGCGTCAGCTGGAAAACACTTGCCGCTGGCTGACCGTCATGGCCTCCAGCCGGGAAATTCACATTGAGGATTTGCCGCCGGAGCTGTTGGAAAAACAACAGGGCAGTTCGAGTAGCGCAAATGGTGATTGGGAAAAATGCTTACGCCAGTGGGCTGACAATGCCCTGAGCCAGGGGCAAAAAGAAATTCTCAACAATGCCCTGCCCAGGTTTGAACGCGCCATGATTGAAACCGCCCTGAAACACACCGCCGGGCGCAAACGAGACGCCGCCGTTTTGCTGGGTTGGGGACGTAACACCCTGACCCGAAAACTGAAAGACCTGCAAATGGAACACAATGATTAAGGCCTGCCTGCTGGCAGGAATTCAGGAAAAACGCCATTCCATATAGCGATGCCCCGGTACTTCTGACACGGGTGACAGCCTCTCGGCACACACTTGAAACCCCAATCGCTCATAGAGCCTTTGGGCCGCGGGATTTTCCATCGACACATCCAGTGCCAAGCCGGCATAGCCATTTTCACGCGCGATGTCGGCGGCGTAATCAATCAGCTTGGAACCAATGCCCATACCCTGGGCTTCGGGCGCGACGGCCAGATGGGCCACCACCAGCATATCGTCGGCGGGAGGTTTGATCACCTCATCGATTACCGAAGAACGCTTTGCCACACCCCAAATACGCCAACGAAAAAAGCTCAGTACCGACATCACCGTTGGCAGATACATCGCACTCAAACCACGGCTGTCGTAATTAAACATAGACCCAAGAACGTGGCCATTGCTGCGCACCAACACATGGTTTCGGTGGGAATACTGTCCCTTATTGCGCTGCACAGCATGGTAGAGATAATCCTGTGCCGCTGGCGTCTGTTTACCAAAAACATAGTCGAACGCCTTCGGCCCCGAGCTGTATATCAGCCCGGCCATTGCCTCGGCATCTTCCGGAGCGGCATTTTCAATTTTGATATCTTCCATGGTGCCCTTAGGCAGAATGACTTCAGCCAGCATCGATGAATGGGGAAAGGATAAAGCATAGACCACTTATGGGGGCCAACACTAATCGATTTTGTTATTCGAAAGAGATTGTGCAGAAATAGACATAAAAAACGCCGCATATAGCGGCGTTTTTTCATCAGGAAAACGAGCTTCTTAGTGCGTCTCGTCCTGAGGTGCTTCGGCGGCTTGTTGCTGCTGTTGTTGAACAGCTTGTGCAAACAAAGCGTCGAAGTTAACCGGT
The DNA here is from genome assembly GCF_040372805.1 of Pseudoteredinibacter isoporae. Taxonomy (GTDB): domain Bacteria; phylum Pseudomonadota; class Gammaproteobacteria; order Pseudomonadales; family Cellvibrionaceae; genus Pseudoteredinibacter; species Pseudoteredinibacter isoporae_A. Next base: position 1,293,078 of record NZ_BAABWJ010000001.1, on the reverse strand, counting down.
GGCAACATCAGTGCAGGGAAACTGCCTTTGCCCACGATGTTGTCGATGGCTTCACGTGCGTATGGGAACAAAATGTTCGGGCACATGGTGTTCAAAACGTGGGTCAGCTGCTGCTCTTCCAAACCCGTGATGGTGAAGATACCTGCCTGGTGAACTTCGGCCAGGAATGCAGTCTCTTCGCCCAACTTAACCGTTACCGTGATGGTCAAGGTCACTTCGTAGTTGTTGTCATCCAACTTATTAACCTTGTTACCCAGCTCCTGGTTAACTGCGGGTTGCCATTGCTTGGTAAACGCTTCTGCGCCCATTGGGGCTTCGAAGGATACGTCTTTCACGTATAAACGCTGAACCGCGAATTGTTGACCTGCTTGTTCTTCTGCTGCCGCTGCAGCTTCCTGGTTATGCTCTTCAGCCATACTCTTGCCTACTCTTTAAATGTAAGGTGTTTAACACCCGTTATTGTCTACGTTCGATGTTACGAAACGATAAATCGCTTCGTATTGCTCCCATTAAACCGGCTAAAACCTGAGCTAAGCCACTGCGAAGCTAAAGTACCGGGTAATATCGATCAGATTGGGGTGGTTTTTTCGATTTCAAGGCCACCCGGCAAAGTTCACGAGATTCGGCGTGTCTAGGCCAGCAAAGGGTCCAGCTGACCCGCTCGTTCCAAGGTGTACAAGTCGTCACAGCCTCCAATATGGCGCTGCCCAATCCAAATCTGAGGAACCGTTCTCTGCTGAGCCTTGCGCATCATCTCGGCGCGTAACTCCGGATTACCATCCACCTTCAACTCGGTGTAATCGACCCCTTTAGAGGACAAGAGGGCTTTAGCACGGTGGCAAAAAGGACAAAAATCACTGGAATAGATGATGATATCGGTCATGATCCCGCCCCTATTTCTTCACAACGGGCAGATTCTGGCCCTGCCAATCCATCATGCCGCCACTCAGACGACGGACCGCAAAGCCACGCTGGGCCAACTGCTTACCCACAGCACCGGCATGTTGCCCCATTTTATCGACGACAACGATGGTTTTCCCTTCATGCTTGTCCAACTCAACAATGCGCTTTTCCATGGTCGTGAACGGAATATTCAGTGCATCCACGATATGGCCTGCATTGAAATCCTTGGTGTCACGAACATCCAGAATCACAGCCTCGCCGTCATTCACCAAGCGAGTCAGCTCATGACTGCTGATGGATTTGCCGCCTTTTTGCTTCTCTGTGAAAACATAGAAACAAATCAGGCCAAACAGAATACTGACCAACAACCATTGCTCAGTAACAAATACCAGTACGTCCACGCGTCTACCGCCCTCTTCATTGCTGCAGCCCCAAAGCGGGCCAAGCTTGGCTAAAATCAAAGCGCCGCAGTATACACGCTATAGCCCGTATATTTCATCCATGGGAGGGAAAATAAGGGCGCTGCTGGCCGATAGGCAGACGAAGTACAAAACGAACGGTCCCGCATCACGGAAAGTCTCCCAAGCCCCTCTGATTTCATGGTGTTACTGAGCTCAAAGAGGTAAAATTCTCGGCTTTTCAGTGATAGCAATTAAGGTAATAACAATGACGGCGGCGAAAGGCCCTCTGGTTCTGCTCATTTTGGATGGTTTTGGCTACTCGGATAGTCAGGAGCACAACGCGATACACAATGCCAACAGCCCCACCTGGGACGCTCTGGTGCAAGAACGGGCTAACACCTTGATTGCCACTTCCGGAATGGCTGTGGGCCTTCCCGAAGGTCAGATGGGGAATTCCGAAGTCGGCCATATGACTCTCGGCGCTGGCCGCGTCGTTTACCAGAATTACACGCGTATCAACAAAGCCATTTCTGATGGCGATTTTTTCGACAACCCCAGCTACACCAACGCCATCGACAAGGCCGTTGCGAACAACGGCGCCGTGCACATTATGGGCCTTCTGTCGCCAGGGGGTGTACACAGCCACGAAGCTCACCTGAATGCCGCAATCGAGCTTGCCGCACAACGGGGGGCCAAGGAAATCTATTTGCACGCCTTTCTTGACGGTCGCGATGTTCCCCCTCGAAGTGCCGAGCCATCCTTGCATGCAAGCGACGCTCTTCTGAGAGAAAAAGGCCTGGGTCGCATTGCTTCAATCAGCGGTCGTTTCTTTGGTTTGGATCGAGACAATCGCTGGGATCGCGTACAACAAACCTACGACCTTATGACACTTGGCAAAGCCGACTACCGTTACGCTGACCCCATCAGTGCATTGCAAGCCGCGTACGCCCGTGGTGAAGACGATGAATTCGTAAAAGCCACAGTTATTGCCGACGACAACGAACAGGCCGCCACCGTCAATGATGGCGATTGTCTTCTGTTCATGAATTTTCGCCCGGATCGCGCGCGTCAAATCAGTCGTGCCTTTGTAGATGATAGCTTCGATGGATTCGAACGTGAAGCGCGCCCCGCTCTGGCCGACTTTGTGATGACCACAGAATACGCTGCCGACATTCCAGCCAGCTGCGCCTTCCCGCCTCAAAATCTGATCAACTCTTTCGGCGAAATCATGGCCAAACAGGGCAAGCAACAATTGCGTATTGCCGAAACTGAAAAATACGCCCACGTAACCTTCTTTTTCAGCGGCGGGCAGGAAGAATTATTCGAAGGTGAATGCCGCGAGTTGATCCCGTCTCCCGACGTGGAAACTTACGATCAAAAGCCCGAGATGAGTGCACCGGAAGTCACCGAAAAACTGACCGCTGCCATCGAGTCCGGCAAATACGACGTCATCATCTGCAACTATGCCAACTGCGACCAGGTCGGGCACACCGGTGATTACCACGCCGCGATTCAAGCTGTCGAAGTTGTGGACGACTGTCTCGCCAAAGTTTTTGCAAGTGTTGATGCTGCTGGTGGCGAAGCCTTGGTAACAGCTGATCACGGCAATGTGGAAACCATGTTCGACAATGAAAGTGGTCAAAAACATACCCAGCACACAACCTTGCCAGTACCCTTCGTTTATTATGGACAACGAGATATTCGTCTAGCCGATGGCGGCAGTCTGGCCGACGTCGCCCCTACCATGCTGGCCTTGATGGGTATTGATCAGCCGAGTGAAATGGATGGCAATAATCTGGCCATTCTGGCGGCACACTAGACTACGGAGATAGCTTTATATGCAGCGTTTGTTAACCCGAGTTGGCCTCTGTGCCTGTTTGATCTGGTCGCCGGTTTTACTGGCTCAGGATTCCGCCACGGAATACGAAGATAAATTAAAACAATTGCGCGACACCATTGCGGAACTCAAACAGGAGATCAACTCGGTAAAATCCAATCGCAATGCGCTGCAAAATAAACTGCAAACCTCCGAAGAAGATATTGCCGAATTGCTGAAAAAGATCGACCGCCTCAAGGGAGATCTTGCCAGCCAAAAAAAGCAGCTAAGCCGGCTCAATAAAGAGCGGGCGCAACTTCAGCAAAAAAAACTCAGCCAGCAAAAACATATTGGCGAAGAAATTAATGGCGCTTACCGCCTAGGCCAACGCGGCAACTTGCGCCTCTTGCTCAATCAGCAAGAGCCTGACAAATTCAGTCGTCAACTTCGCTATTACCATTACATCCTGGAAGCCAGGCAAGAAAAACTGGCTGAGTTTCGCGATACCATCACAAAGCTCGATGAAATCGAGCCTGCGATCCTGGCCAAGACCGAGGCAATTGGCGAACAACAAAGCCGCCTGCAAAGCCAACACAAGGAACTCAGTTCCCGGCAATCCGAACGCCGCCGCACCCTCGCTGCATTGAACAAAACGCTGGCCTCGAAAGACGCGCAACTTCAGAGCAAAGCCGCCGACCAAAAACGCCTGCAAAAACTATTGGACGAGGTCAGCCAAACTCTCGCCAATATTAAGTTACCTGGCAGTGGTGTCGCGTTTAAAAAGCGCAAAGGCAAACTTAAATGGCCCAGTAGCGGACGCATTCGCCACCGTTTTGGCAGCCCCCGAGCCGATGGCAAATTGAAGTGGCAGGGCGTTTTCATTCGCGCCAATGATGGCCGCCCGGTCCGCGCCGTTCACCACGGGCGCGTGGTCTTTTCCGATTACCTGAAAGGCCACGGCATGTTGATTATTGTCGATCACGGCGAGGGTTATATGAGTCTGTATGCCCACAACCAGACTCTTCTGAAAGACACTGGAGACTGGGTCAACAGCAACGATGTGATCGCCAAGGTTGGCAATACCGGCGGACTGGAAGAGCCCGGGGTTTACTTCGAGATTCGCTACAAGGGGAACCCTACCAACCCGGCCCGCTGGTGCCGAGCCTGAATACGCTGCAATACACCGTTAGAGCCCTTAAAAATACGCTCTGCAAGCACTAAGTGTGGTATGGTTGCGGCTGAACACCCGCCAATAAGAACTACCGGATAATGGACGTCAAATTATGAGGCCGAGCCGACTAAAGCACATCAGTCTTGCCCTTTGCCTGAGCCTTGCAACAGGCATCAGCCATGCGCAAGATGCCGCCACCGAGGAAGATGCCCAGCAAGGTCGCCTACCCTTGGACGACCTGCGTACGTTTACCCGAGTCTTTGAAGATATCCGCAGTGGTTATATTGAAGAAGTCGACGACGCAACCCTGTTCGAGTACGCCATCAAAGGCATGCTGAGTGAGCTGGATCCCCATTCAACCTTTCTCGACGCCAGCAATTTTGACAATCTGAAAGAAAACACCACCGGTCAATATGGCGGCCTTGGAATTGAAGTGGGCATGGAAGATGGTTTTGTAAAAGTCATCAGCCCCATGGACGATACCCCAGCCTCAACGGCCGGTATTGAAGCCGGCGATCTGATTGTTCAGATCGATGGTGAAAGCATCAAAGGTAAAAGCCTTGCCGACGCCATCGAACTTATGCGTGGTGAGAAAGGCAGTAAAATTACCTTAAAGGTAATGCGCGAAGGTTTAGAAAAACCCAAAGATATTGAAATCATTCGCGACTATATCAAGGTGACCAGCGTGCGCTCTCGCCTGTTGGATGATCACTACGGCTTGATCCGCATTGCTCAATTCCAGATTCCAACCGGTAAGGATTTCGTCAAAGCGATCGAAAAAATGAAGTCCGAGGCCGAACCTCTCAAAGGACTGATTATTGATCTGCGTAATAACCCGGGCGGCGTGTTGCGAGCATCTGTACAAGTTGCCGATGCCCTGTTGGATGGCGGCCAAGTGGTCTACACCGAAGGCCGCATTAAAGGCGCCAATGCCGAATTTAATGCCGAGTCTGGTGATATTGCCGACGGCTTACCAATCATTGTTCTGATCAACGGTGGTTCTGCATCGGCTTCGGAAATTGTTGCCGGAGCATTACAGGATCACGATCGCGCTGTCATATTGGGCACACGCAGTTTCGGCAAAGGTTCTGTGCAAAGTGTGATTCCCATCAGCAAAGAGAAAGCCATTAAACTGACGACCTCTTTGTATTTCACGCCCAATGGCCGTTCTATTCAGGCTCAGGGAATTGAACCGGATATTGAAGTCGAGCGCGCCCGTTTGACTGCCATTAAACCCCGTGCTCGTGTTACCGAGGCCGACCTTTCCGGCCACTTGGGTAACGCCAATGGCGGTGAAGAAAATGATGCCGCCGAACGTGAGCGCCGCCAAGCCAACGGCCGCAAGCTTCTGGAGCGCGACAATCAACTCTATGAAGCCTTGAATATTCTGAAAGGCCTAAGCCTGCTGAGCAAAAAATAAGTCTGTATGAAGTTCTGTTTTACCCTATTTATCGCGATCGCGAGCATGGCCTGGGTGCCAGCTCATGCTCAAAAACCCCGCTTGGCCATCATTATCGATGACATTGGCTATCACCTGGAGAACGGCTACCGGAGCATCCAACTACCCGTACCTGTCACCCTGGCGGTTATTCCTCACAGCCCGAATGCCCGCGAGCTGGCAACAGCTGGGCATGAAGCGGGCAAAGAAATCATGCTGCACCTGCCCATGGCCAGCCACGACGAAGATGCCCCCCTGGACGAAGGCGGCCTGACGCCTGCAATGGCGGAAGAGGAATTTAAGAATACCGTTCGTCTGGGGCTGGCAGCGGTTCCCCATATTCGCGGCGTAAACAACCATATGGGCTCAGCCTTAACCGAACAGCCTCAGGCGATGCAATGGCTGATGGACGAGTTGCGGGAAACCTCCTTCTTCTTTATCGACAGCCGCACCAGCCCGCTGAGCCAGGCACAAGTGCTGGCCCAACAGAATCACGTCCCCAGTGCCAGCCGGGACATATTCCTGGACAACAGTCGACAGCAGATCGACATCCTGACCCAGCTGGAAAAAGCGATCAATCATGCGAAGCGCCATGGTCATGCCATTGCCATTGGCCACCCCTACCCTGAAACCCTCGAAGTCCTTGAGAGACTGGGCCCTCCCTTGCGTATGGCCGGCATTGAATTCGTGCTTGCCTCGACACTCATAAGCGGAACTGCGTCACAAAACGGTCTTGAGCAAGTAGCGAGCCACCCTTAATTGATCTATTTTTAGTCAGGTTAGGAGAATAGTATGATTTTCTCCTGATGAGATTTAACTATAATCGCATTAGGAATGATCAAAAAGGCCAGGATAGGGCCACAATATTTGTGCGAACCAGGGAGGAACACCATGAAAGCACTTAGCACAGAACCGAGAAAAGGCGAAGCAGGACGAATTCCGCCTCGCAGCGAACGTTGTTTCAAGTCTGGCGACTACTGGTATTACAGTACTCGCGAGCAGATCGACATCGGTCCATTCGACGATCGAGATCAAGCGACCGCTGGCGTGGACGCCTTTGTTGAATTTGTATGTGAGAAGCCAACCTTTTCAGATACCTTAAAACGGTATAAGTCAGCTGCCTAAACGCTGCGGCCATTAGACAAATTTCAAAGCCCGGATAATTCCGGGCTTTTTTCTGCCTGCCTTAATCCGCTTCCGCAGCCTCGGCTTTAAAGTCCACCAGAAACACACTCATCAGTACAGCCAAAATCAAACCCAGCCATGGGTCCATCATCGCCAGACACATCGCTGACAGCAGCATACAACCACGTTCAGCATTATTTTTGGCCTTGGCCATCGCTACATAAGCGCAGGCAAAACCTGTCAGGGCCAATGTAACTGCTAAGGCAATCGGCATCATAGGTTTGATACCCGTCACCACGGGTGCAAGAAAAAAGATAAATGGCAGGCCCAGCATGTAGTAGGAAGAGATACCATCGAACAGCGACCCCATGGCCTGTCGACCCTGTTGCCAGCGCTGCGCAATCACAACATGAATGCCGGTCCACAAAATGCCCTGAGTCGGAAAGAACGGCGCAATCAATGCACTGATGGCATTGCGGATGGCGACCGAAATATGTGTGCGGGAGTCATTAAAATTTAATGGTTCGTCCTCTCGGTTTTTGGCCACCATGGCGAGCACTTCCTTACCGGTAAGCAGATCCCCAAAAAACAAAATATAACCGATCAGCGCAAGCGGCATGCCCTGAATAAACATCTCCAGGCTCGGCCATCCAATCGCGAATGGACTGACTTTGTTAAACATGTCCATCATAGGCAACGCAAAAAAGCCCATTTGAATATCAAATTGCAGCTCGCCCATAACAGCACCAATAACAGCACCTAAAACAAAGCCGGGAAGCAAACCCAAGGCCACCAGCCTAGCCAACATTGGATACCGTGCCGCCAGGCGATGCAGCGGCGCCGAGAACGCCAGCAACAAAGACAAGCCAATCGCAACACTGGCACTATACGGGTGCGTATTAAAAATGTTGTCGGCGGCCTGCAGATCAAACACTTTCAGAAAAGCGGCGATTGAAGCACCGAGGATCACGGCCCCTTTAAGCACTTCGGGCATGACTTTAATCAGCTTCGCTCCCAAACCACTGACTCCGAGCACGGCCAACAACAAGGCAAAATCCAGGGAGATTGCCGTCATCATTTGCAAACGTTCAGTTGGGTCGGAAAAGCTATCGGACAATAACAGAGTTAACACAAAGGGTAATGCCGGTGTAAGCCAACCCGAAGCATAGGGTTCACCAAAAATCATCCAGGATGCACTGATCAGAAAACTGTGCAGAAAAGACATGGCAATGGCTTCTTCGAAACTGAGACCAAAGTAAGTGGTCAACAAAGGAACCAACGCCAGGGCCGTTGCTGCTGAAACCAAAATGCCTTGAAAAAATTCCGGCCAGCAAACACGAGTATGCAAAATGGGAATGCGTGCAGTAAATCCTAACCAATGAAAACCTGGCTGCTGCGCAGCACGCTCGCGTTCATTACTCATATTGGGTGTCCGTTTTTATGGTCGTTATTGTTATTGTACAAGCGGCAGTATACTGGTTTTTTTCAAGAAACCACCAACACTAATTTAGATGCCAGAATCGATTCCGATGCAAAACCACACAATCATCTAAATCATCGCCTATTCATCGAAAGACGATATACTGCCTACAGCGTCATAAACGCAGCAACATAAAGAAGGTGAATAGGAATTCAAAATTATGATGAATGTATCCCAAGGCCAGCTGGAACAATTTATAGAGCAAGCAATTGCCGCACGCCCCATTCGCACCGCCGTTGTCCACCCTGTTGCGCAAAATGGATTGTGCGGCGCAATCGAAGCCGCAGAGAAAGGCATTATCGACCCGATACTGATCGGTCCGGAAACCCGTATACGTGCCTGCGCAGAGGAAGAAGGCTTGGATATCTCACCTTATGTCCTGATTGATGTAGGTCACAGTCACGCGGCCGCTGACAAGGCCGTCGCATTGATAAAAGAGCAACAAGCCGAAATTTTAATGAAAGCTGATTTATCGACGGCTGAACTTCTGGAAGCGGTCATTGATAAACAGCACGGGATTCGTACCGAACGCCGCCTGTCCCATGTCTTTGTTCTCGACGTACCCAATTACCACAAACCACTGTTTATTACCGATGCCGCTATTAACATTGATCCCAAGCTTCCCCAGAAAAAAGACATTATTCAAAACTGCATTGATTTCTGCCAAGCCCTAGGCATTGCTAAACCTAAAGTTGCTATTCTTGCTGCGGTCGAAAAAGTTAAATCCTATATGCCGGCCACCATTGATGCCGCGGCATTGTGCAAAATGGCTGATCGCGGACAGATAAAAGGTGCAATACTGGATGGCCCCTTGGCGTTTGATAATGCCATCTCCAAACAAGCTGCGGAGGATAAGCATATCCACTCTCCGGTATCCGGTGACGCCGATATTTTACTTGCGCCCGATCTGGAGTCCGCCAATATGTTAGCCAAGCAATTGATGTACCTCGCCAACGCCAAGTCGGCAGGTATTGCACTGGGAGCCAAAGTGCCTATCGTTCTGAACAGTCGCGCCGACGGCACGCTGGCACGATTGGCTTCCTGTGCTCTGGCTTCTCAGCTGGTACTTCATAAAGCTTAAAACACTGCATTCAAAACACTTCACAACGACGGCAGCACCATGAACACAATTCTAACCATCAATGCCGGCTCTTCCAGCCTGAAGTTGGGCCTGTTTTCCATGGACAGTCAGGCGTTGTTATTGCGCCTGGATACCTCCGATATCCATGGTAATGCCCAGCTTAAGATCAAACCGGAACCGGTATTTGCAGACAAATTATCGAAGCAAAGTCTCCAATTATCAGAGCTGGTCGGCACCGCTGCCTGGCAAGACGATGAGTTCGACGCACACCACTACTGTTTGGAATACGCACTGCAATTTATACGCAAATTAGATGGCGTCACCATCAGCGGCATAGGCCACCGGGTGGTGCACGGCAGTGAGCACTATTCCACATCTTGTGTGCTTGATGAAAAACACATTGAAAAGCTGAAAACCTTCATCCCACTTGCCCCGTTACACCAGCCTTTTAATTTAAAATTGATCGAGCTTTGTCAACAACTGTGCCCCAACACCGCTCAAGTAGCATGCTTCGATACCATGTTTCATGTTGGCCAAAGCCGATTGGAACGTTACTACGCCATTCCTCGGCAGTACAGTGAAGCGGGCGTTCAACGGTACGGCTTTCACGGTTTGAGCTATCAGTATATTGCCGGTGAACTACGCGACCTACATAGTGACAGCCCAAAAGCCATCGTCTGCCATCTCGGCGCGGGTGCCAGCATGTGCGCCCTCGACAACTTTACATCGGTAGCATCCAGCATGGGCTTCAGCGCGCTGGAGGGACTACCCATGGGCAGTCGCACAGGCAGCATCGATCCCGGTGTCTTGTTATATCTCCAACGCGAACAGGGCCTAAGCCTGGATGAATTGGAAGACCTCTTATATCGACAAAGTGGTTGTCTGGGTGTTTCGGGCATCAGTTCGGAAATGAAACACTTACTTGAGCATGACAGTCCAGAGGCAAAACTGGCTGTCGATATGTTTTGCTACCGTGCCGCACTTGAAATCGCCCGCCTGGCGGGCGTTCTTGAGGGACTGGATACTCTGGTGTTCACCGGCGGCATTGGCGAAAACTCTGCGCTTATCCGTGAACACATCAGCCAACGTTGCCGGTGGTTAGGGCTGCACCTCGATCCAATCCTCAATGCTCAAGGGCAACTCCGCATCAGCCACACGGAGTCTCGTATCGCCTGTTATGTCATTCCTACCAACGAAGAAAAAGTGATCGCCCAGGAATCCATTAAGCTGCTGAACACAACGAACTAATTTGCCTTTTCCAGCTCTAACGCTAAACCACACATTTTAGGGCCATGATATGAAACGCATTTTCCAGGAAAACCGGAGTTTCTTTCTCTTTATCCTCGGCATGATGATGTTCCGCAGTGCCATTGCCGATTGGAACGATGTTCCCACCGGATCAATGTTGCCAACCATTACCGAGGGAGATCGCATCACCGTCAACAAAATGGCTTACGGTTTACGCCTACCCTTTACTGACCAGCTGTTGACTTCTGCTGAGACCGCCAAGCGAGGAGACATTGTTGTCTTTGATTCTGAAGCAGCGGATAAACGTTTGGTCAAACGTGTGATCGGTCTGGCCGGTGACACTGTCGCCATGCGTAAACACCGCTTAATCATTAATGGCCGTCCATTAGCGTATGAAACACTTGAGAACGACATTCTGATAGAACATCTCGCAGGTCACTCTCATAAAGTGCGCATAGACAATGTGAACAGCCCACTCGCAAACTTCTCCGCCGTTACGGTTCCCGATGGGCATTATTTGGTTTTGGGCGATAACCGTAACAATAGCGCCGATTCACGCGTCTACGGTTTTATTCCGCAAAAAGAATTACGCGGCCGTGCAGACTCTGTGGCGATCTCCTTCGATTATGAGAACTATTTTCTCCCTCGCCAGGAACGCTTCGGCTTGAAGCTGGATGAATAAAACGCCCAATCAAAAAGGCCAGCAGTGCTGGCCTTTTTTATTCAGAAACGTGTTTTATTGTTTAAACACCTTCCCGTCTTTCATCACAAAATCCACATCAAGCAGCTCTTTGATATCGTCAAGTGGATTGCCATCGGTCGCAATGATGTCGGCAATTTTTCCAACTTCCAACGTACCCAGATCCTGGCTGCGATCGATAAGATCTGCGGCATTGACAGTGGCCGATTCCAGAACATCCATTGTTGTCATACCCGCTTTTGTCATCAGCACGGCTTCCTGTGCATTGATACCATGACGGGATACTCCGGAGTCTGTACCAAAGGCAATCTTCACACCGGCATTATAGGAACGGGCAAAATTGGTCATCATGTCGCCGCCCACCCTCACAGCTTTGGCTTTAATGGCCTCGGACATAAAGTTTGACTTCTCAGCCATTTGCTTGACCGTATCACCAGCCAACAACGTTGGCACCAAGTAAGCGCCCGTTTTACGGAATAGCTTAATGCTCTCTTTGTCGGCATAGCTGCCGTGTTCAATGCTGTCGACCCCGGCCCGCAGTGCAGCGTTAATGCCTTCCGCTGCGTGTGCATGACTGGCGACTTTACGCCCCAAAGCGTGCGCCGCTTCCACGACTTCTTTCAGCTCATCGTTGGCCATTTGTTGGCCCGTACCGGTATTGGTATCTGACAGCACGCCACCTGTTGACGTAATTTTAATAACATCCGCATTGAACTTGATGGCTCGACGCGTGGCACGGCGGCAATCATAAGGGCCATCACAGATGGTTTTAGACGTGTATTTTTCCAGCAAGTCATGGCGCATGCCATCCACATCACCATGACCACCAGTAACCGATACGCCACCGGAAGCGATAACACGCGGTCCCTCTACCCAACCTTTGGCGATTGCATCGCGCAAGGCATAAATATGTTGAGGGCTCTGGGCACCAAGATCACGCACAGTGGTAAAACCGGCCAACAGTGTTTTCTTCGCAAAATGCGCACTCTGCATCGCCACATCGGCATCGGACATACGCAAACGTTCACTGTCGTTGTTCGGGCCCAATTCACCCTGCAGATGCACATGCATATCCATCAAGCCTGGCATCACAAAGCTGTCTTTCAAATCGATCAGCTTCGCGTTCTTGCCTGCCTCAGAAACCGGAATGAAACCTGATTTTACTGCCTGAATGCGACCGTCTTTAACAATAACGCTTTGCTGCGTCAGTGGCTTTTCCCCAGGCACACTAAGCAAGGTGCCCGCATGAATCAATTGGGTATCCGCGATACTCGGCATACTTAAGCTTGCCAGTACCAGCGTTAACAGTTTATGTTTTCTCATCATACTTGCTCTTCTTTTCTATGGGCTTTGTCAGCCAGGGTTAAGGCAAAAATTTTCGAGTGTAATTTTGATTGCCGTTCGCACTGATGGCGACATTGTCTTCAATGCGGATGCCTCCAAATGGACGCAAACTGTCAAGCAGGTCCCAATTGACACAAACACTCTGACTGCTACTCTTCAGCTCAGCCAGAAGGGGCTCGATAAAGTAAATTCCCGGTTCAACCGTGATCACCATATCTTCTTCCAGCTCTCGGTTGAGACGCAAATAAGGGTGCTCGCTTGGCGGCTCGCTGATATCGCCCATTTCATTTTGCTGCCAACCACCCAGGTCGTGCACCTGAACACCCAATAGATGGCCGAGACCGTGGGGCAAAAATTTACCGGTAATGCCTTCAGCCAATGCGCTCTCTCCGTCAACCTTGAGGATGTCCGCGGCATGGAGTATATCACCGACACGCCGATGCATATCTTTATGAGCGTCAAGATAATGCATGCCCGGCTTCAATTCATCGATGAGCGCCAATTGGGCTTTGTCCAGCTCATCAATTAGGTTTTGGAAGCAGGACGCGGCCTCACCCTGCTCACGACAATAGCTGCGACTGATATCCGCAGCATAACCATTCACACTGAATCCAGCATCAATCAGGAAGGAGCGACTGCGGTGCAACGCTTCAGTTTGCAAATGTGTATAGTGCAGGATAGCGGCGTTTTCATTCACCGCGATAATGTTGCCATAAGGCAATTCATGCTCACGTAAATTGAGCGCCCCAATATAGGCTTTATTAATCTCGAACTCACAGGCACCGGCCATAAAAGCTTCTTTTGCCGCGGTATGGCATTGGGCCGCTTGTGCATTGGCTTGTTCGATACTTTGACGTTCGTATTCACTTTTCCGAGCGCGGTAATACTTCAAATGGTTCAACACTGCACTGTCGTTGTGCAGCCATTCAACACCGCTGACATCCGGTATCGCGGCCGCAAGACCAATGAATAAGCTCGGTTCGCCGAGCGCACTCAGTAAGCCACTCAACAAGGTATTCAGCTGTTGGGGTTCAGAGTATTCCAGAATATCAAAATGCGTTACCCAGAATGCCTCAGGCAGGTCACTGACCTTATGCCAGATATCCACGGGTTTGTGGAAAAACAAACTGGGGCGTCCGTTTTGTCGAATGAGCAGATAACAATTAGGAACATTCAACAGTGGCAGCCACTCTTTGAAGAATGGGTTCACCACAAAAGGATGATAATAATCGTCCTGAAAGATCGGCTCCTGCACACCCGAACTGATCAACAGAGCCGGCTGCCCGCAACGCTGCAAATAGGACTGGGTTCTCTCTAACTTAGCGGCCAGATGGCTGCCGTAGCTTAATTCAAAATTCACATCATCCTCACATCAAAGCTGGCGATCGGTATGTCGAGTCTGGCGATTCTCGCCAGGCCTATTCGGTCTTGGTACTGGCCTTTTTGGACTTTTTTTGTCCAATTCAGCGCTTAAACTCGCCATAGCCCAGGGTTATGCCGTTTATTTTTCGCTCAATCCGTCATAGACTAAGCAGGCGCTCTTAGATAATAAACGCTGTGTAAATGCAGGGCTCGTACGTACATTCATTATGGTCCTAAGATAGGACGTAGCGGCCGCGCACAGCCTCAAACAAGGTCACAAGAAGATGGGGCTTTCCCAACGGCAATGGCAGGATACTCTGGGACTGATTGAACACTTCAGCGCCAGCGAAGACCCCTTCCAACTGCGTAAGGATTGCGGTGAAGCTCTGCTGCGCCTGCTTAACGCCGATCATTTCGCGTCTTATATATGGCAGGTGGAGGACGATGAATTCCAAAGCCCTTGCCAGCTCAACCTCGACGATCGAAATCTGGCTCGCTATCAAGACTACTATCAATTTCACGATCCCATCACTCATAAAATGCGCCGCTTCCAACAGGCCGTTTCAGTTAATCAAGTCATTAGTCAAAGCGAGTTAATGAAAACTGAGTTCTATCAGGACTTCTTGGCCAAAGATGGCATGCACTATGGCGTGAACCTTTATGTGTTCGATGACAGAGGCAGAAACCTGGCCGATTTTCGGCTGTGGCGAAATCGGCACGGTGATAACTTTGAAAATTGTGATCTGGAAATGCTGAATATCATAGCGCCGCATTTCAGAAACAGCATGCGCCGACTGATCAAGAAAAGTGGCCGAACGCTCATTAAACAATACGATTTAACACAGAGGGAGTTCGATGTACTGTGCCTGCTTAACCGCGCCTACAGCGATCAGAAAATTGCACAGAAACTTCATGTGAGCCTGAGTACTTGCCGCACTCATATCCGCCGAATTTATCAAAAACTCGACATACATCAGCGCGCACAGCTATTGGATTTTTTAAAACCCTATCAGCTTTGAGCTTTACTGCTGTAGTATTTTCGTCACGAAATCGTCTTAAGTTTTTCTAAAAACCGTCACACTTGCTGACTTTTCAGTCAATCCAGATGAGTCAGTTGCCAAACTTTTCAAAATTCAAAAATTTTACGGAAGATCTTCAAAAATCTGCAATCTAAGTGTCACACCCAAGGGACATACTCGCCGCCCATGAAATCATCTGACCCCATGTCGCGAGAGTAAGTTCATGAAAAAGAATTTCCCTGTAAATGTTTTGGCGATTGCGATCGCCGCCAGCGCAGGCCAAGTATTGGCCGAAGAGATTGACTCCAGCGCCAATCTAGAAGAAGTAACAGTCGTAGGCAAAAGCGTATCCTACGCAAACAACGCCAGCAGCCTGGAGATGGTCAAGCAGCAATCTGCCATGACCTCGCCGATGGCTGTCATCGATAATCTGCCAGGCGTGCTGGTGAATGAAGGTGACACATTTGGCACAGACGATTGGTCGACCACCGTTTCTATTCGTGGCTTCCAGTTGAGCCTCGACGAGCAACAAGTCGGCATCACCGTTGATGGCATTGCCAACGGCAACTCAAACTACGGTGGCGGCGCGAAAGCCAACCGCTTTATCGACACTGAAAACCTGCAAACCGTAGAAGTATCCCAGGGCACTGCCGATATCGCTTCTCGCTCCAACGAGGCTTTAGGCGGGACACTGAACTTCACCACCATTGATCCCGGTGAAGAAGAAAAATTGACCATCAGTTTCACCAGCGGCGACTTCGACGCTCGAAAATATTTTGTCCGTTATGAAACCGGTGAAATCGCTCCAGAAACCTACGCCTGGGTTAGCGTTTCCAGTACAGAAAACGGCGACTGGATTCAACAAGCCGCAGAAAACACTCGCGATCACATCGCCGCAAAGTTGATCAGCACGATCAACGATATCAATATCACCGCCTACCTGTCTTATGACGATACTCACGAAGACAACTACCAGCGTGTTTCTCTGAGTCAATTCGAAAGCAATCCCGGCTGGGATCGTCTGACCAGTGATTGGACAGGCACGCCTTACGTTGATCAGCTGTATCGTCGCGGTTGGTCTACTCTGCGTGAAAATTTCCTGACCTATTTGAAAGCCGATTTCAATGTGGGTGAAGTGGAAGTACAAACCAATGTGTACTTCCATAAAAATGATGGCCGTGGTGATTGGGTACCACCTTATCTGGTCGACGTCACGGATAACGGAGCCAACGGTCACAGTGAGTTAAACTCCGGCACAACCGTTCTCGGCGGCGCACCAATCGGTCGCATTTTCTTCGTGGACGCGAATGGAAACTCGGTGGCGCCAATTGCAGGATGTCAAAGCTCAATCACGTTCCCATACGGCGGTGCTGGTCCGGAATACGATCCAACTTGTTATGCAGCAGGCGCAATTCCCGTCGGCTCGTATCGTCATACCCACTACGATAAAGAACGTACCGGCTTCAATGCTGACTTTATTTGGGAAACCAATTTTGGTGATGTGAGCAATACTCTGCGCGGTGGCATTTGGTACGAAGACTACAAACGCCAAGAATATCGCGACTGGCACAAAATCATCGACTCGCGCGTGGGTTATCAGTTTGATCACAAACCTTACTGGGTTCAATACAGTAACGCGTTCCCGGTCGACACCATGATGATGTACCTGGAAGATCAAATTGAAGTGGGCGCGATTACCGCTCGCCTTGGCGTGAAACGTTTTGACGTTGAGTTGGAAAAGCAAGATAAATTTGCCCAGACCAGTCTGACAGTGGATTCCGATTCAGATACTTTGTTCTCGGCGGGTATCGTTGTTCGCACACCAGTGGAAGGTTTGGAATTCTTCGCGGGTTACGCGGAAAACTTTGCCGCGATTAAAGATGCTGTTCTTGAACGCGATGCGTCTACTTTACAAAACATTGAGCCTGAGACCGCCGACAACATTGACGTGGGCTTGCGTTACGACGGCGAAAACATCAGCGCCAGCGTGACCTACTACACCATTGAGTTTGAAAACCGCTTAACCTTTATCGCTCCGGACTCCCCAGATGGCATCGATTATTTGATCGGCACTAATGGCAGCTACATCAATACCGGTGGTATTGAATCCAAAGGGATCGAAGCGTCCATCTCTCTGGACATCAATGAGAATTGGATGTTGTTTGCATCTTACACCAACAATGATTCGACCTACGCCGATCGCACACCGGGCTTTCCAGCTGGCAACACGGTCTTCGGGTCAGCAGAAGATATGGCGGTTATTTCCATCGATTGGATCAAAGAAGATTATTCTGCCGGCTTGTCCACCAAATGGGTAGGAGATCGCTGGATGGATGCGGCAAACACTCAACGCGTTGATGCTTACACCGTCGTGGATTTCTATGCCGGCGTGAGCCTTGGCGATTTAAGTGAGGCGGTGAAGGATCTGGAAGTACGCATGACCGTCAACAATCTGTTTGATGAGTCATACATTGGCGGTATCGCGGGTGGCAGCGGCTGGATCGGCGCTCCACGTACCACGGCAATCAATTTGAAAGCCAGCTTCTAACGCTGAAAACGATTGGCAGTTTGGCCTCGGCGTCTGTGGCGCCGGGGCTTTGTTGTTTTCTAGACTACCTGACATGTTTAAGGTCAACGATATGAATCTCTCTTTAACTCGACGCCGCTTATTGCAATCTGGTTTACTCGCCGCAGGCAGCGGCAGCTTCATCGGCCAAGTTCTGGCTCACAGCCAACAGGCCGATGTGCAAACTATTTTCAGTCATGGCATCGCCAGTGGTGAACCCCAGGCCGACAGCGTGTTGTTGTGGACTCGCGTCAGTGTTGCGCAAGACAATGACGTCGTTGAGTGGGAGTTGGCGGCAGACCGTCAGTTTCAAAACGTGTTGCAACGTGGCACTCGCCATGCTGATAAACATCACGACCACTGCATCAAAGTGACAGTTTCAGGCCTTAGAGCAGGCCAAGTCTATTACTATCGCTTTAAATGCCAAGGTGTCTACTCAGAACCTGGTCGCACCCGAACATTGCCCAACGGAGACATCGATCAGTTGAGCTTCGCCATTGCCTCCTGTTCAAATTTCCCGTTTGGGTATTTTAATGCCTATGAAGTTATCGCAGCCGATCCGGACGTTCAGTTCGTTTTGCACCTTGGCGATTATATTTATGAATACGGCCATAAGGGCTATGGCGGCACTACAGGGAAAGCCATCAACCGCAACCATGAGCCAGCCCATGAAATTCTCAGCCTGGCTGACTATCGCCAACGCCATGCACAATACAAATCGGATATGGCCTCACGGCTCATGCACGCTGCACACCCACTCATTCCGACCTGGGATGATCATGAATCAACTAACAACCCCTATATGCAAGGCGCACAGAATCACCAAGCCCACGAAGGTGACTGGTCAGAGCGTCGCGAGGCCTCCCTGAAAGCCTATTACGAATGGATGCCAATACGTGAACCCGAGCAAGGCTTGAATCGAAAACAACTCTGGCGCCATTTCCAATTCGGCAATTTGGCCAGCCTGCTGACCCTCGAAACTCGACACACCGGCCGCAGCATCCAGATAGATTACAAAGATCACTTAAGCAAAATCACCACCAAAGAAGACCGGGATCTATTCCTCAAGCAGGTGCTGGGCAACCCGGAACGGACTATGCTTTCGGAAAACATGCAGAATTTCTACAATCAATCTCTGCAAAACAACAGCAGCCAGTGGCATCTACTGGGCAATCAAATTCCCATGGCACGAACCCATGTGCCAGACATAAGTCAATTTTTGAAGAATAAAAGCCAGGAAGGTTATGACCCGGTCGCGGAAGAACATGCCCAGTTCCGCCGTCTTGGCGAGTTGGATCTGCCCATTTACCTTGACACTTGGGACGGCTATCCCGGCGCCCGCCAAGCGTTCTATGAGCAAAACCAAAAACTTGGCATTGAAGATCTCCTGGTGCTGACTGGCGATAGCCACAGCTTTTGGACCAATCAATTATTCGATGACAATGGGAAGGCCATGGGTGTTGAAATAGGCACGGCTGGCATCACCTCACCGGGAGATTTTGAAAGTTATGGCCCGAAAACGGCCAGCGCGATGGACAAGCTGGTTGCCGACCACAATCCTGAAATTGTCTGGACTGATTGCCAGCATCGAGGCTTTGTCAAACTCAGTCTGAATAAGCAAAAGGCTCGGGCCGACTTTATCAGTGTGACCGATATTCTGACGGAAAAATATCAGGTAGAAAGAATCAAACGCGCTGAAATTATTAAGAAGGGCAATAGCCTGACTTACACCTGAGGGTGAAAACTGACGGTCTTTTGGAGTCACCAGCTGAATTTCCGGCTGGTGGTTCCAAAACACTCATTGGAAAATGATTCACTCTCTATCCACCGGAAACGACAAGCTGGCACTCGCACCACCCTGCTCATTTTTGCATAATGCAAACACGCCCTTCAGCTCGCCGGCTCGCCAATGCATATTTTTGAGGCCATGCCCACCCTTGTCCTCAGGCTCTTCAAAGTGACCGTTATCATCTACGGACAAGTGTACGTATTGACCGTCCAAGCTCACTCTCAACACAATTTCATTGGCTTCACTGTGCTTTAGAATATTGGCAAATATCTCTTGCAGGATGCGCAGCAGATGCAAGCTCTGCTGGGGTTGAATATTAACCTGGTCAACTTCCATGGCAACTTGCCAACTCAGCCTCACCTTCAGTTTGCTGAGTTTTTTGTTAATGCGATATTTAAAATCCGCCAGCAATGCCTGAAGGTTACTGTCACTCACGTTCAATGACAAAATAATCAGGCGAAAATCGTCCAGACATTCTCTCAACGCAGAGGAAATATTGTCTCGAATTTCACTGTTTCTCTCTTTTTCGATCATCGCCAGCGAGGCGACCAACTGCCCACCAATGCCATCATGCATGTCTTTCATGATTCGGGCACGCTCATCGGATATGGCCTTGCTTCGTTCCAATTCAATTGCTTCCTGACGCTGCTGCTCCAGCTCAGTGTTTTTACGAGACAAGGCGTCAACCGATTCATTCAGTGATTTGGTCGCATGTTCTATGCGATTTTGCAGATCAGCTTCATTCTCCTGCAAGCTGCCCACCATTCGATTGAACAACCGCTGCAACTCAAGAATTTCGCCTTCACCGTTTTCTGGGCTGCGACGGTCAAGGTCCCCCATCTTAACAGCCTTTGCGGCCGCGGCCATTTCGGAAAGAGAACCACTCATTCGGCGGCCAAACAAATAAACCATGAACACGCCCAAGGCTATCGCGGACACGGCAACCAGCATGATCCGCAAATAGGCTTTTTCTCTGAGATTGGAATGCTCATCTCTGGACAATGCAATTTCAATTTGGCCCAGCCGTTCTTCCTGCTCATCATCAATTCCTGCCAAAGCCGACACCTCATCCGGTGAGACATCTTTGCTGTATATTGGAATGATAAACAAGCGATCTTTGTTCAAGTGTTCGCTGTGCTTTCGTTGTTCAGCCAAAATCCTATTGTTGGCATCCACAAATCGAACAGAGCTAACGGCCTCAATATTAATCAAAATACCCGCGATTTCGCTCAGGCGCTGTACATCACCGGTATAAAAATAAAATTCCGACATCAATACCGCTTGGGTGGAAATGTCATTTCCTCTTCGCTCCAAACTGCTTTCAATATCATCCAGTGATTCAGACAGCATAAAGACACTGACCGCCGCCACTACCAGCAGCAAAGGCATCAGCGCAATAAATAAAACCTGACTTCGAATATTTCTAGCGAGCACTGCTGTACCTCCCTAGAACTTCTTCACGTGATGCACCTTCCTTGATTTGCTGACGAATTCGATCCGGATCAAAACGCAACGCCCGGGCAATATTGTCATTGATATCAATATTCGCCGCTGGATAAATAACGGCTTGTTGGCCAAAGCTGTTCGCCGCCAACCAGGTATACGCCAACTCAGCGGTTTCTTCAGCAACTTCTGACTTACCCAAATACAAGGCCATCATAGCGCCAGCTTTGGTGAACGCTCGACTATGGGCAATAACCGGCACTTTGTAACTGTAAGCTTGGTGCAACAGCAGGCGAGCATTTTTCCCGCGCCATAATGTTCGGTCCAAGGGCGCCAATACCAAACCAGCCTGGTAGAACTCGTCTTCTAATCTGGCAATGTCTCTTGCATTCGCCTCGATGCTGCGATGAAGAATGTGAACATTCGGCTCAACGGGCAAGTTGGCAACCTGCTGATTGACCAAATCGTTGTTCAGGCTATTGGCAATCAGTACGGTTTTCTTGTTTCGCTCGCGCAATAACAAGTCAGCAAGCTTTTGCATTCGGACCAATGGCTGATTGATGACCACTGCGGCCCAGCTGCCTGGTTTTCGAGCCGCCGTTTTTTCTCGGATGAACGCTTCTTCTACATACGTAAAAATCAGTACATTGTGTTTGGAATTCTGCAGGGCATAACTGGCCGCCTGGGGGCCCAGGGTCAGAATTAAATCATGGTTTTGAAACGCCGGCGTGGTATTTTCCAGCCCGAGCTGGAGGTGCAGCTCATCTTCCTGAACCCCCTTTTGACGAATAGCGTGTTTGATTTCTTCCGCCGCTTCAATCAGGGCCGGCCGGTTTTCAGGCACAAGGATGTGAATATCAGCAAACCCCGAGGTACTGCCGACAAGAAGAAATAGCAAGAGAAGGTAACAGACCCTCATCTAGCGCTTAGCCAGGGTGATACCGAGATAGTATTGAGGATCAATAGACAATTCCTCATTAAATTCTTGGTATGAGTCATTAAACGACAATGCACCAAATTTTAACTCCAGTTCCTTGTCACCAATTTCCCAGGTTCGGGCCAGAGAGAAATCCATACGGGTATAGGACTTCACACGGTCACCAAAACCATCCCAGTAGACATTGTCCATGTACTGGATCGAATAGCCTGCTTGCCATTCTCTGATCGGGTAGGACATAAACAGGCCCGCACTCCACTTCGGTGCCCTATCTTTATAGATTCTTGTCACAGATGGGTTTAAGCGCAATAGCGAGTAATGGTGACTGCTGCCGCGGTTGAACTGAAAACGAATAAACTTGTTTAACTGAGGGCGGTAGCTGATTTCACCCTCAATGCCGCGACTGTCGTAGCTGTCATAATTGCCTACGCGGGTTGAAAAGTTCATCAGGGCATCAATCACAGACTGATCCACCGCATAATCAATCATATAGTCCAGCGCTTCGCGATAGGCACTGATCTCCCACTGCCAAAAGCCTCGCTTGCCCTGATAGGCGATATTGAAGTTGACGATTTTTTCCGCGCGCAATTCATCGTCAGAGATGTAACGTTGATCGAGTAGAAAACCGTTCGACAAAACGGTTTGAGTATCGAAGTTGGCTTCCAACAATGAGGCTTGGCGATAAGCTTGTGAGGCGCCAATGCGAATACTTTGCTGAGGTTTGAAATCCCAGTTCAAACTTAAACGTGGCGACCAGTGACTGCCAAAGTCGGCAGAGTACTCATACAGCAAACCGAGATTCAACATAAACGCTTTCGGCAATGGCTGTTGCACATTGATAAAACTGCGTAAACTGGTTTCTTCGACTTCTCCCTTTTGTGGAAAGTAGGAAATACTCTTCAAAAAGTCCTGACGAATACCCAGTCCCAAAACCGCTTTGAAACCCTGTTCATTGTGCCAGTTATACTGTCCTTCCAAATCCGCTCGACGGCCCTTATGGGTACTGTAGCCCGTACGATAATCGATGTCATCAGAGCCGGTAACTGCCTGGAAAACTTCACGGCTCACGCCAATGATCTCATTCAACGGAATGGTAAAAGTGAGATCGTCTTCATCGCGATCACTGTAGTAGGCTTTGATGCCGAAATCACTGTTCGCACTGTAATTTTTCTGCCAGGCCAGTTTGGCCGAGAAACCGTTGACCTTGCGATCACGCGGTCGAAACTCAGGAAATTCTGCGGCGCCGGTTTCACCGTTGTAAAAATGGAATTCCATATCAAGGCTGGAACCATCCTCAAGATGACTCACCCCTGCAAAACTGAAATTGTCGTGGTCTTTAAAATCGTGGAAGTTATCCAGTCCATTTGACCTTCGTTTCCACAAGGTCACCCGGTAATCCAGATAGTCATTTTGATCAGACCAGCTCGCCTGATACTCACGTTCGCCTTTGTTACCAACGCGTACCGAATAACGATAAGGATCGCTCAAGCTGGGCTCTCGAGTGATGATATTGATCGCGGCAGAAAATGAATTTGAGCCGTAGGCCGAGGCTGAAGGGCCACGTACCACTTCGATTCGTTCTATGTCTTTGATGTGAACACCCAAGGTATCCCAGTCAACGACTGACAAGGTCGGCAGATACGCTGTGCGACCATTTACCAATACCTGCAGACGATTATTAAACTCCCATCCCCCACCATGTGAGTTCACTGAATAGGTCCGTCCATCTGCACGCAGAACCTGGAAGCCTGGCACCAGTCTCAAAACATCGGCAATATCAGTATAGGCCGTCGCCGCGATCATATTCCTGTCGATGACAGTAACGGCAGAAGGGCTGTGCAAAATGGACTGGTTCAAACGGCTGGCACTGATCACCACCGGCAAATCCAGTTCGAGAGATTCATCCATTCCCCATACCGGCAAACTGGCCAGTAGAGCAAATGGCAGAGCTATTCTTTGGGTAAACACGCTTAACGATGGGCCTCTAAATTATGCCTTTTTTCGTGGCTTCATAAATGGCCCCCGTGCGATTGGTGACCGCGAGTTTTTTGTAAATATTTTTGACGTGGGCATTCACTGTGTGGAAAGAAACATTCAACATATTGCCAATTTCTTTTGAGGTATACCCCTTGCTCACCAGCAACAGGATCTCGTGTTCCCGCTCGCTCAAACTGTTATGGGTTTCTTCCTCATTGGCAGGTGCCGGCTTAAATTCCTGCAACAGGTAACGAGCCACACCCGGACTGATAGGCGCACCACCTTCCTGCATTTGCTTAATCGCGCTATTGATTTCAAAGAACTCATCGTCCTTCAAAAGATACCCGGACGCACCGGCTCGCAGTGCATTGATCACATGGGCTTCATCACCAAAAATAGTGATAACAATCGCCAGCTGAGTGCTGACCTTACTGTGACGAAGCATCTTGATTAGATCGATACCGTTGCCATCAGGCAAATCGAGGTCCGTCAGAAGAATATCCGGGGAAGAGTTTTCCAACATTGCGGCGGCGGCTTTGAAAGTACCCACAGAGCCCACCAGACGAAATTCACCGCCTTCAATAATGGCCGTTTCCAATCGCTCGCGAGCGGCTTCACAGTCTTCTACAATCAACAAGGTCGCTTTCATCACTACATCCATATCTTAGGTTTGACCGGCCGATTCTGTTATTATGGCCAGCCACTGGCGCCCAGTCGCTGAAATTAACAAGCTCTCCAGCTATTAAGCTATGCGCATTCCGAGAATCTACACCCCACAACAATTGCAAATTGGCTCGACCATCCGCCTGGAAGAGGCCGCCTCACGCCATCTTGGCAAAGTGCTGCGCATGACGCCTGGGCGAGAATTAATCCTATTTAACGCTCAAGGGGGCGAATACTCGGCTATTATTCATGAGGTCGGCAAAAAAGTCACTCAGGTAACGATTACCGAGCATAACACGGACGACCGGGAGTCCCCGCTGCACAGTCATTTGGCGATTGGTGTTTCTCGGGGCGATCGCATGGACTGGGTGCTTCAAAAAGCGTGCGAACTGGGTGTGAGTGAAATCACACCACTGTTCACGGAACGCACGGAAGTCAAATTAAGCGGCCCGCGGCTGGAGAAAAAACATCAACACTGGCAGCAGATTTTGATCAGCGCTTGTGAACAATGCCAGCGCAATCGTTTACCACAATTACGTTCCCCTTTAGCTCTGGGTACTTTTCTTAGCCAGCCTCTCGATGGGGAAAAATGGGTGCTTCATCATCGCGACAGCGAAGGTCTGGACCCCGGCAAATCTGTCGACAAAGCGTGTATTTTGATTGGACCAGAAGGCGGTTTGAGCGAAACAGAGATTGATTCGGCCAGAGAGGCAGGCTTTGCACCGTTAACTCTGGGGCCCAGAGTTATGCGAACCGAAACCGCCCCATTGGTGGCACTCAGTCTGCTGCAGCAGTACTGGGGCGATTTTTAAATTAAACAGACTCACACAATCTACAGTTCGGCGGCAGTTACTTCCAATGCCGGTACATCCGGGATCACCGCTTCCTGACCCTCCACCACAACGGTCATTTTGACGTAGGGAAAATCATCCGCATCCGTCAGTTCCTGAATCGCCTCTGGCGTTACTCGAGCAACGTGGGGAATACCCTGAGCGATAACCGCCACATAGGCAAGTTCGGAGTTAACACCCGTGGCGTTGATGATTGCCACCTGGTTATAACCCGAGACCTCACCGCGCGGTAAACCGTTCAACTCCTCAAAAGACAGCAGCGGCACTTTCTGATCACGCCACTCATAGCGCCCAAGAAAACCAGTCGCCTCTTGTTCGGCAGGAATAAAACGCGATTTACGATACGGAACCATTTCCGCTACCGAAATGGTCGGCAAGAGCAGGGTAAAGCCGGCAACTGGCACAGCCAGGCTGGGCACTTCATTGGGACGTTCTTGTGTGAGTTGTTCCATAATTGACTCCAGACTAGCTCGCGACTTTTTCCAGGCAGGTCTCTTCGGAATCTTCTGATTCCGACACACTCGCCAAGTGTTCACAGAGCTTCTCTGCTAATTGTTTAGGGCTACCACTGAATTTTACCTGCGCGGTTTCAGCGGTGGCCATAGGCATAAAAGGACTGATGCAGGACTCCGGACTCTGGGTCCAGATTTCCACACCTCGCTGCTGAGCAAAACGACAGGCTTCCGCACCATCACCGGCCATGCCACTGAAAATAATCACACCCAGCTGACAGTTATTCTGACCAGAGATTCGACTCGCAGCCGAATAGACAAATTGATCAATGCTGGGAGAGAAATCACTGGCCCAAGGCTTTCCATCGCTCTCTAACAACCCCTGACTGTTTAACAACAAACGTCGGCTTGCGCCCAGCATCCAGACTTTGCCAGGCGCTACCGCCTGACCTTCTTCAGCCAGGGCCATAGGGTACACGCTGCGTTTGGCAACCACCTGTCGAATCAGAGGTTCTCCGGAAACACTGCTGTGCTGAATATAAATAAAACCGGCATCCAAATTCGCGGGTAACTCAGATAAAAATTCACCTACCGCTTCTGGCCCACCGGTTGAGGCTGCCAATACCCAAAGCTGCTTTGGCCATTGAGGTTTTTCTTTGTGAACCTGGGTAAGCTTGCGCAATTTTTGCAACCAGCGTTGGCGCCATTCCGGATAGGCTTCAGATCGGCTAGCGGGAACCGCCTCATCTGCCAGCATGACAGTGATGGATTGCTCTGCCAGCCAATCATCCAGTTCGCTGTTGTCCGCATCATCAACACAAACAATCCAGGCATCGGGCTGCACATCGGTAATCGCGCCCTGCCAATCGATCTCAGATAACACTTCCCCGTACGGGCATTGGCAATCAAATCCATCCAACATCTTTTCCAGACGCTGCAAACTCGATTCGTCGTTGGCAATCAACCCCAGTCGCAAGCCTGTTAAGCTCTGCTCCATATCAAGCTTGCTCTAAGGCACGCGGCACAATTCCAATCAGCTCATTGATATTTTCCAACAGAGCTTCTTCCTGGAACGGCTTACCCATGTATTTGTTGACACCCAGCTCCATCGCACGCTCACGGTGTTTATCACCGGTACGAGAGGTAATCATAATAATCGGTAAATCCTGCAAGCGACGGCTACCACGAACGTTTTTGGCCACTTCAAAACCATCCATCCGAGGCATTTCAATATCCAGCAACATGATCGCCGGAATTTCATCCTGCAGAACTTTCATCGCTTCCATACCGTCTTTCGCGGCAATCACTCGATAGCCCTGACGCTCCAGGAAGCGTCCGGTTACTTTACGTACGGTTACCGAATCATCCACCACCATGACTGTGATTTCATCATTCTCATTGCTCGGTACAGAAATGTCTTCCGGCAGGTATTGCGGCTGATAGCTCATCGCTTCCTGGCGACGAATCAAGGCCACCGGATCGATAATAACAACTACGCTACCATCACCCATTACGGTCGCACCGGATAAACCCTGCACGCTGGCAAACTGTGAGCCCAAACTTTTCACCACGATCTCGCGGCTGCCCATCAATGAATCCACCTGAATCGCCACCACATGCTCTGTGGTTCTCACCAACACAACCGGCAGTGGTAGAATTTGATCTTCCAATTTCGGCTGAGCACCGGTGCCCAGCATCTCACCGAGATAGCGAACCTTGTAGTTCTCATCGGCGTATTCAAAGCGCGCCTGGGGATCTTGATAGTAGTGTTCAAGCTCAAACGGGCTAACACGCACAATACCTTCAATAGTATTCAGTGGCAGTGCGTAGGAATCGTCGCCAATCTGCACCATCAAGGCACGGTTTACCGATACGGTGAACGGCAGACGAATCAGGAATTCTGTTCCCTGGCCCTGCTGGGAATTAATGGTAACGGCACCACCCAGCTGTTTAATTTCACTGCTTACAACGTCCAAACCTACACCGCGACCGGAAATCTGGGTCACCGATTCTGCGGTAGAGAAACCTGCCTGCACAACAAACTGCATAATGTCGCGATCACTCAGTTGAGCATCGGCAGACATCATGCCACGTTCAATCGCTTTGGCTTTCACTTTCTCCAAATCAATACCACGACCGTCATCGGCCAAGCGCAGAAGAACATCACCGCCCTCTCGACTCAAGCTCAGATTAATTCGACCCGTGGCAGATTTATTTTCAGCAGCACGCTCTTCGGCGGATTCGATACCGTGGTCCACCGCATTACGCAACATGTGTTCAAGAGGCGTCACCATTCGCTCCAGTACCGAGCGATCCATTTCACCTTCAATGTTTTCCATCTGCAGGTTAACCTGCTTGCCCAATTCGCTGGACACCTGACGAACGATTCGACGCAAACGCGGCACCATGCGCGAGAACGGAACCATTCGAGAACGCATCAAGCCTTCCTGCAAATCGGTATTAATACGCGATTGCTGCAGCAACAGCTGTTCGGCATCGCGAGCCTTTTCAGACAAAGTATCTTTAAGGTCCAACAAGTCAGAAGCAGACTCTGTGAGCGATCGAGACAACTGCTGCAATTGAGAATAGCGGTCCATTTCCAGCGGATCAAAATCTTCGTGCTGTTGCAACTGCTCCTGACGGAAAAGAATCTGTGCTTCGGTTTCAATATCCAATCGACGCAGCTGCTCTTGCAGACGCGAAATGGTTGAATTCATTTCATCCAGGGATTGACCCCAGTCGGAAACCTGTTGCTCCATTCGACCACGCGAGATCGACGTCTCACCAGCAAGGTTAACCAGACTCTCAAGCAGATCAGCAGGCATCTTGATAACTTCCTGCGGCGCACTGCGCTGCACCTGCAAGGCACCTTGTTCACCTTGAACGGGCGCTTTGCTCTGCACCTGAACCTGCTCAGCTTCAACAATCGCTACCGCTTTTGGCTCTTCAGCTTCTTCCGGCTCCTGAACCGCAACAGGTTCTGGAATATCATCCCCACTGGCTTTGACTCGTCGGATTAAACGATCCTGGTAGTCGTGAACCTGCTCAAAGAATTGCGGGTCTTTACTGGCATTGTCCGCGTGGTTAATCAGATAGGTTTCAAAATCGTGCGCGAGGTCGCCCAAGGTCGACAGACCCGCCAAGCGAGCACCCCCTTTCAAGGTGTGCAGAACACGCTTCAATTCATCCGCATGCTCACTACTATTGGGCGCACTCTCCCATTCGTGAACGGCTTCTTCAATCTCTTCGATCTGTTCTTCAGCTTCTTCGTAGAAGATTTCCAGAATTTCCGGATCGACCTCGTCGTCGAGTTCATCTTCCAAGTCATCCTGAACAGTTGTTGCGGCAGCAGCTGCCAGCAGCCCACTGATGTAACCACTGGTTTCCGTCTCAGCGCTCAGAGCTTGCTCCGCATCCGCTTCTTGCTCTTGCTCTTGCTCTTGCTCTTGCTCTTGCTCTTGCTCTTGCTCTTGCTCTTGCTCTTGCTCTTGCTCTTGCTCTTGCTCTTGCTCTTGCTCTTGCTCTTGCTCTTGCTCTTGCTCAGCAAATGTTACTGCCGTGTCGGATTCAATATCGACATCTTGCAGCTCGGCTTCTTCCACCTCAGCTTCATTCGCTTCAAACACAGTGGCTTCGGCTTCGGCTTCGGCTTCGGCTTCGGCTTCGGCTTCGGCTTCGGCTTCGGCTTCGGCTTCGGCTTCGGCTTCGGCTTCGGCTTCGGCTTCGGCTTCATCAGAAGTAGAATCCGGCTCGACATGATCCGCAAGCATTTGAGCATCCGCCGCCAACAAACCAGCCAACTCTTCGCGAGGCAAAGGCAGCTCCTGAGTCGCGGCTACGGCGTCCAGCATATCCAGAATGCCTTCGTGACCTTCTTCCAGATGCATAAGCACATCGTGATCGAGGGTTTCGGTACCTTCCGGAATTTCTTTGTAAACCGCCAGCAACTGTTCGCTCAGCGAAGCGACCTGCGGCAAGCGCGCCTGTTCGGCAGCTTCATGCAAGGCATGCAATTCTGTCGTGATCTGAGCCACATCTGCTGCCGGACCACCCGAGCGCCAACTGACCAAAAGGCGATCGGCATCGAGCAACAAGTCCATACCGCCGGCCATAAACGCCGTCAGTTTACTTGGGTCGGCCGAGCCCAGTGGCGAATCCTGTTCCTGATGAATCAGGTGACCAACATTGAGTTCGTACTGCTCAGCAACACGCGCCAGGAACAAGGTCTTCTCGGGAATCACAATATCCTGGCGAGATTTAATTTGCTCCAGAGCTTTTTGAATATACTCACGCGAATCAATAAACAGTTGCAGGCTGTCTTGATTCAAAATCACTTGGTAGTTGCGCATCTCTTTGGCGAGACCTTCGAGAGGCGTCGCAATCTCGGCAACTTCCGTAACTCCAGCCATATGAGCACTGCCTTTGAGCGTGTGCAAAGCTCGCTGCATTGGGTCGCTGGGTGCTTCATATAAAGGAGCCGCATTCAACATGCGTTCATTAAAACGGCCAACTTCGTATAAGTGACCTTCTGCTTCGGATACGAAAATGTCCCAAAGCTGGTACTGTTCTTCGCGCTCTTCGTCTTCAGCGCTCAGTTCCGCATCACCCTCAGCGTCAGGCGCCGAGGACAAGTTTATCTCGGACACAACGTTATCGGAGCGGTCATCGCTGGATGCTGGCCCACCGCTGTCGGCTTTGTCTTCCAACTCCGCAACATGGCCGCCATCGGCCAGTATTGCACCCCAGTTTTGCAACTGTTGTAATTCTTCTTCACCGTCAACAGGCACGTCATCTGCAAACGCGGTCACCATGCCCGGCAGGCGTTCACGGACGCGATTGATCAAACTAACCTGTTGTTCACTCGGCTCAATGGCGCCGTCAATGATTCGATTGAGCATATTCTCAACCGACCAAGCCAGTTCACCAATGCTAAAGGCCTTAACTAAACGACCACTGCCTTTCAGTGTGTGGAATGCGCGGCGGAATTCGCCCAGTGATTCATTGTCAGAAAAGTCCATCGCCCAGCGTGGGAAATAGTCATCGATAGATTCAATAACTTCCGTGGCTTCTTCGATGAAAATTTCTCGAATTTCACTATCGACCTCATCGTCATCACCCGCATCGTTTGCCGGCGTTACCGCAACGTTTTCTACGGGGGCTTCGCCACTGTCGAGGCTCACGGCTGGCAGTTCAACGTCCAGATCATCGGGTTCGTCATTACTCGCCTCGATGTGTTCGCCAACACCAACCAAAGCAATATCGACAGTTTCGGGCGCTTCCTCGTCACTGGAATCGATGTATTGAATGTCGACTACCGCATAGCCGAGATTGGCCAGGCTTTCTTCAGCCACATCCAACAATTGATCTTCGCTGTTATCAACACCGGCACGCAGTTTTTCCAGGTAGTATTCCACACTGGAAATGGCATCAGCTAAGGTGTCCAACTCAACCCATTGCGGAGCACCTGCATCGCCAATCAATAACTTGTCATCGATATAACGTGCCGAGGTATACAAAATATTGGCCGCACGCTGTAAAGGAATAATGGCGAGACCACCCGCAATTTCCTTCAACAAACTCGGGGCGCTTTGCAAATGTGTCACGTCCCATTGAGACGCAATGTATTCCACAATGGACTGTTTAACCGTTTCGAGACGGGCGTAGGATTCCTGGACCACGGCCTGTTGCGCATCATCAATACGCAATGCCGCCAGAGTTTTGTTATCAACCGTTTCCTGCAGTCGGCCCGAGCTGGCAATGGCTTCCAGCTGATGCTCCACATTAAGAATCTTTTCCGCAAACTGCATCAACTCTGCGCTGTGCAGCTCGCCCTCACGCAACTTCAGACGCAAGGATTCTTCAATTTCATTAACTTGTTTGGGCAGTTCATTAACGCCCATGACCATCATGGTGTCAGCCACCCGCTGGAAGACAGGTAAAATATCTTCCAGAGGCTGCGCGTTCCCACCATCTTCGTTGAAACGCTCAAGGGTCTGTTTGATCTCGTCCAGCTCTTCTTTCAGAGCTTTAGTCACGGAACGGATGGTGTCCAACTGGGGTTCGGAAACGCTGCTGATGGACGATTGCTCGTCGTCGCCAAACGCCTGATCCAAAGCATAGCGTTCACGTACGGCGCGAATCGCGTCAGAAGACGCTGTGCTACAAGCCACATAAAACAATAAGGTACGCAGCAGTTCCGGGCTGGGCGCTGAATTTAACGCCGGCACACCTTGCTGGGAAATCAATTTAATATCGCGATGCAGATGACGCATCAGCGCGCGCACAGCCAAGCCCCGAGACAGATCTTCATTACTCAGACTGTCCAACCAGGCCTTGGCAATATCCCACTGCTGAAGGCGAGGACTGGCCTGACTTATCGCCTTCAAACGCAGAAAAATTTTATTCAGATAGTCGCGGTTATCCTGAACATTCATGCCGCGCAATACACTGGCGGCAGCGAACTGGAACATCTGCTGTAATTTTTTCGCAACCGCTAGAAAGTGTTCCTGCTTGTCCAATAACTTAGGCGCAACACCAAAACGTAACTGCAGGGGCGACAGGTCAGGGTTAAAACCCACAGAGTCGATAATTAAGGAATCACCGCGTGCTGAGCGCAGCTCATTGACCAGAGGGAAGACCGCGGAAGAATGAAAGCCCTGCCCCTGTTGAATTTGCTGCAGAAACAAAGGCAATTGCACAATAGCTCGCATGAGCGTATTGGCCACTGTACTGTCTGCCGCGACCGCACCGTTCAGCATTTCCTGGGTCAATAGCTCCATTTCCTGGGCCAACATGGTTGGACCTTCGAGCTCGACCATCTGCAAACTGCCGTAAACCTGGTGCAGGTGTGTCAGGCAAAAACGTAATTGGGTAATGTCCTGGACATCGCCCATATAGGCTTCTAGGGCTTGACGAGATTGATTTAATGACTCGGAAATTTCTCCAAGCACCCAATCCAGTGCAGTTAAGTCTCTTTTTTCTTCCATAGCAGGAAGCTTCCCCAATTATTCTACGTTGCGCTGATAAACCTGAACGGCACCAATATCCACAGCCTGCATGCGCGGATTATGCCATTTGGTTACCTCGCCTAAACCCAACACCAAAAACCCACCCGGTTTCAGTCGCTCGGCAATGTAATCTAATATTCTCAGGCGCTGAGGTTTACGGAAATACACCAACATATTCTGTGTAAACACCAGATCCATTTTCACCATCGGCATGTTGTCAATATCAACGATATTTGCCTGGCTAAAACAAATATTCTTCGCCAATGCTGCTTTAACTTTATAGCGCCCGTCGTTTAATTTTTCAAAGTAGTGCTGCTTTTGTGCATCTGGCACAACCCCCAAACGCGAAGCGGCGTATACTCCGTTACGCGCCAGGGCAACCGCTTTGTGGCTGATATCCGTTGCCACCACGCTGTAGAAGCCCGAGCCGTAGAGATTCTTCTTGGCGAGTTGATCTTCGAGATCCATCGCCAAGGAATACGGTTCCTCTCCACTCGCGCAACCAATACTCCACACATCAAAACAGCTGTTAGCCGATTCACCCTGAATCGCTTTTTGCTCCAGAAAACGGGCAAACGCCATGCTGACAAAATCATAGGAGGCCCGATGCCTGAAAAAGCTGGTTTCACCTACCACCAGTTTTTCAATCAGCAAAGCCTGCTCAAGCCGGCCACCCAAACCACTGCTCACAAAATCGTAGTAGTCCGAGTAGTCTTTGTACCCTATGGTTTGCATGCGCTGATTTATTTGCACCTGCAGCATGCTACGCAGCTGATGACCAACTGCGATGCCCGCTCTTTTTTCCAGTAGTTTTCGCCAGCGGTTGAACTCTAAATCCGTTAAGCCCGTTGAAACTTGTAAAGACCAGGACATCTACATTTTTAACTTCTAAATTATTCGCTTATAAAAGCGTCAACAGGCCCTTATTGGTTACCCGCAACCTCTAACACTTCTTCATCGTTGTCGTAAGAGGCATCCAAACCATCGACATCATCCAGATTGAGTTCAACGTCTTGCTCGTCACCGCCATCGAAGACAACATCGTCTTCATTCGCAGAGTCCATACGCATACCTTCCGGTAAGGTGAAACCCGCAACCGAATCCTGCAGATCGGTTGCCATATCAGCGAGGTTACCAATCGATTGTGCCGTTGCACTGGTACCCGAAGACGTTTGCGAGGTGATTTCCTGAATCACGTTCATCGTGTTGGAAATGTGGCCCGCAGAAGAGGCCTGCTGACGTGCTGCGTTCGAAATGCTCTGAATCAATTCAGCCAAGCTGGACGATACGCCCTCAATTTCTTCCAGTGCAACACCCGCATCCTGTGCCAGGCGAGCACCTTTCACTACCTCGGTGGTGGTTTGTTCCATCGACATTACGGCTTCGTTGGTATCGTTCTGAATCGCTTTTACCAGGCCTTCAATCTGCTTGGTTGCTGCGGCAGAACGTTCCGCGAGTCGCTGTACCTCATCCGCTACCACCGCGAAACCTCGACCGGCGTCACCCGCCATCGATGCCTGAATCGCGGCGTTCAATGCAAGAATGTTGGTTTGGTCAGCAATGTCGTTAATCAAACTTACGATATCACCAATCTCCTGGGACGATTCACCCAGTCGTTTAATACGTTTCGAGGTATCTTGAATCTGTTCGCGAATCGTATCCATGCCCGTGATGGTGTTCTGTACCACTTTCGCACCATTGCTCGCGATCGTTACCGATCGCTCCGCAACGCCCGCGGATTCGGCAGCGTTAACAGACACCTGGTCAATCGTTACGGCCATTTCATTTACCGCCGCCGATGCACCCGCAATTTCCTGGGCCTGGTGCTCGGACGCTTCGGCCAGGTGCAGTGCGGTTTGCTGGGTACCCTGTGCGGCCGAAGATACGCTGGTGGAGGTTTCGTTAATTCGGGATACCAGAATACGAAGTTGGTCAATCGCGTAGTTCACCGAGTCCGCAATGGCCCCGGTGAAGTCTTCTGTTACCGTTGCGGAGGTGGTCAAGTCACCATCCGCGAGGTCGGCCAGTTCGTCGAGGAGTCGTAGAATCGCCTGCTGGTTACGTTCGTTCGCTGCCGCAGATTCTTCCAGGCGCTTACGAGAACTACTCAACAACTGCGCACCGATAACAACCAACAGAACAACGCCGATCAAGGCGATGATGGCGATGGTCGTATTGTTTGGTTGACGCTGCTCAGAGGCACTGGAGATACCGTCAGTTAAATCACTCAGGGTTTCCAGCAGTACGGGGGAGTCATCCAGCAGTGCATCCGCTGCCTGACGCGCCTTAAACAGTGAAGGCGATGCTTCGAAAATTTCTTTTACCGAGGAGCTTACAAAGTCGAACAGCTCTTTAATTTCCACCAATGAGTCGATGGCGTCCGGGTCGGTTACTTTGGAGATGCTCATGGCCACATCACCGTCGCTCATGCCTATCAGTACCTTACCGAACAAGTTCGCATCGAGGTTGAACTGGTCCGCTGATTCCATCGCATCAGAGCCACCACGAAGCATCTTGTCCACGTTTCGACCGATACGTTCCGCACGCCAGGACTGCATCTGGGCTACCGCCACCTGATCCGCCGGAGCGTTACTTTCCAGAAGGATCTCAACAATGTTGTTATGCTCAGCCTGCAGTTCCGGAAGGGACTGGTTCAGGGTGTTCGCAACATCGTTCAGGAAGATAATGGTATCTTTGTTGTTAATAATGGTGCGGGAGTTTGATTTAACTCGTTGCCATACACTGTCGAAAGCCGCGTATTCCGTCGCCATCATGGTACGGTTGCTGTCATCCTGTGAGCGCAGGGATTGCCAAGTGCCATCCATCGTCGCAACCACTTTAGACAGCTCCGAGAAGGCTTTCTCATCACCGGACGTCGATTCCCGGGACAGAGCCGTCAATCGATAGGACAAAGCTCGCAGCTCGGCCGTTAACTGGAGCTGCGCCTGGTCTTTACCAGCATCGCGCTGAAGTAAATAGAAGCTGACCGCCATGGCGACCAACGACGCGACCAATGCCGCAATCAACGCCGCCATAAACGGGTTGCTGCGTATGGTTAAGGCAAAACTCTTAGAATCATTTTTCATGCTAGGCGCTCCTGACCTACGAGCATTAGTGTTTAAATTTCCCAAAGACTCGCCGCAAAATACGGCACTGTCATTAACTCAACGCTGCGTTGGAAAATCTTGGGTCTTCGATTAATTTTGCAGTACTGAACACCTGCCAATTGTTTTCGGGTAACTGATAACAACCGGCGAGGCAATCCTGTACCGCCTCCAATTCGCTATTGGCCTGTTCCTGAAACGTTTCCTGAGGGAAATGCTGCATTCCGAATACGTGATCCACAATCAGGCCAGCGTAAATATTTTCCCGCTCCAAGATCAGCACACGGTGCTGTCTTTTGGCGGCGCTGAGCTTGCCGCCAAAAAAGGCAGCCATATCAAACAAGGGCAACAATCGGCCACGCACATTAGCCACACCCGTCACCCAGGGTTGAACGCCGGGTAAGCGAGTTGATGCCGGGATTTCCAACATTTCGGAAACCTCACCAACCGGGGCAATAAAGTGTTCGCCAAAGAGGGAGAAGCCGATGCCGCTCCACTGCAATTGAGCTTCAGCGTCGAGGTCTGTGCCGGCGCCGCCGGGCTTCGCTGTCAGGGACAACTCAGCCAGTACGTCGAAAGCGGTAGCTGTTGCGCTCATAGTGTTACCTGCTGTTTCAGCTCCTGCGCCATCAAGACATTACATCGCTGATCGTTTGCAGCAGCGTTTTTTCTTCAATCGGCTTTGTTAAATAGGCTTTGGCACCCTGACGCATACCCCAGACCTTATCGGTTTGCTGGTCTTTAGTGGTCACGATAATCACGGGAATGTTTGCCGTTTCAGGTGACTTGGTTAATTGTCGAGTTGCCTGGAAACCATTCAGACCTGGCATGACGATATCCATCAATACCACATCCGGACGTTCCGCTTTGGCTTTATCCATGCCCGATTCGCCAGTGTCAGCTGTGATCACTGCGTGTCCGTTCTTACTTAACATACCCGAGAGTTTGTGGGTCTCTGTCGGTGAATCATCGATAATAAGTACGGTTGCCATATTCCCCCCAATGCTGGCTTATAGTTGTTGTTTAGAGATTAGGCACTGGTCAGACGCACTTGGGATTCGATTGCGCCGATCAGTTCACTCTTGCTGAAAGGTTTGGTCAGGTATTCATCCGAACCAACAATCCGCCCCTTGGCCTTATCGAACAAGCCGTCTTTACTGGACAACATGATCACTGGGGTAGATTTAAATTGACTGTTATTTTTGATTAATGCGCAGGTCTGATAGCCATCCAAACGCGGCATCATAATGTCAACGAAGATAATGTCTGGTCTGTTGTCGGCAATCTTCGCCAGTGCATCAAATCCATCTGTCGCCGTGACTACGGCGCAACCTACTTTCTTGAGCAGGGTTTCAGCCGTACGACGAATTGTCTTACTGTCGTCGATGACCATCACCGTAAGGCTTTCGAAATCTACATCCATCGGATCGTAACCTTTGAGTAGTAGCTATAATAATTATCCGCTCGCGCGGGGCTGTTTATTGGCTGAATTAGTGTCGTAAAGCCGGGATGCCCCCTGACTTCCAGCAATATTCGTCCGGCCAATTGGCTGGCTGGCGGTTCTCCAGCGCAACAATTGCCACAGCCAAGCAGCCAGTTTTTAACACAGTTCCTAGCTTTTATCCATAACCTGTTGAAATAGATAAGCAAAGGCTCACAGAGTTAAGGGATATGTCGTGCCAGGAAGACATAAAAGTACAGCCATTTCTACACCAGGCGGCGTTTGAACAAAGAATACACAGCGCCAGCAGGCGTAGATTTGCCCGCCACTGTACATCATTCCTTTGACAGTACTTTGACACAAAACAGCATTTGCCTAATGCCACACAAGTTCTTATGCTTGCCCTCCACATATCTCGAAGAGGCTTGATCATGCAGGTAAAACTTGGCGTCGTAATGGACCCAATATCCGCCATCACATATAAAAAAGATACCACTTTAGCATTATTATTGGCTGCCGCTGATCGGGGATGGGAACTTTTTTACATGGAGCAGGCAGATTTATACCTGGACCAGGGTCGCGCCATGGCCAATATGAAGCCTCTGAAAGTATTCGCCAACCCGGAAAAATGGTTCGAACTGGGCGACGCCCAACCACAGGCAGTGTCGGAGTTAAATGCCGTTTTAATGCGCAAAGACCCGCCGTTTGACTCTGAGTTCATCTACTCGAGCTACATTCTGGAAGCGGCCGAACGCGAAGGCTGCCTGATCGTCAACAAGCCTCAGAGCCTGCGCGACTGCAATGAAAAAGTGTTCGCCACACAATTTCCAGATTGCTGCCCTCCGGTTCTGGTAAGCCGCAGTGACGAACAGCTGCGCGCCTTTCACCAGCAACATGGCGATGTCATCTTCAAACCTCTGGACGGCATGGGCGGTGCAGGCATCTTCCGCTGCAAGCAGGACGACCCCAATGTGGGCGTCATTTTGGAAACCCTGACCCGCTTCGGTCAGGAAACCATCATGGCCCAGAAATTTATCCCCGACATCAGCAATGGCGACAAGCGCATTCTGGTCGTGGATGGTGAAGCCGTACCTTATTGCCTGGCCCGCATTCCTGCCGAAGGAGAAACCCGAGGCAACCTCGCCGCCGGCGGCCGAGGCGTAGCCCAGGAGTTGAGTGAACGTGATCGCTGGATTGCCGCTCAGATCGCCCCCACCCTCAAAGAAAAAGGTCTATTGTTTGTCGGTCTGGATGTCATTGGTGATTACTTAACCGAAATTAATGTCACCAGTCCTACCTGTGTTCGCGAAATCGACGCAGCCTACGGCACCAACATTGGCAAGCAACTGATGGACGCTATTGAAAAACGCCTGAATTAATTTCCAATAAGCCAACAGCAGCGTTTGCTTGCGAGCCAGCGCTGTTATAATCGCCCGATGTCTATAGCCGCCCCCACTCCAAGCAGCAATGATCGCCTGTACTTTACCGCCTTTGTCGCGGTGGCCGTGCATGCGCTGATTATTCTGGGAATGACCTTCGACATTGACATGAAGCCCAAACCGGCGGCTTCCTTGAACATTACACTGGCCACTCACAAAGACCAAAACGCGCCGGAAAACGCCGACTTTCTAGCCCAAAATAATCAGCAAGCAAGCGGTAGCGTTGACGAGGTGAGAGAACTCACCGTCGACAGACAAGCACCGATTGCAGACACACAGATTCGCGAGATTACGCCGCCGACGGAACGTCTGCGCAGCGAACAGGAAGCTCAGCAACAGAAGTTGATTGCGAGCACTGGGGAAAGCCGAAAAGTAAATCTTGCTCAGGATAAACAACAACGCCAACAGGCCAGCGATGGAAAATCCAATGTGGCGCTGCAGCACAGCGCTGAGATTGCCAGCCTGCACGCCAAGCTGGCCCGACAGCGTCAAGCCTATGCTAAGCGCCCACGCATACGTCGCATCACCTCGGTAGCGACTCGTGCGTCCATTGATGCCGAGTATTTGAGCAAATGGGCCAGCAAAATCGAATTTGTGGGCAATCGAAATTACCCTGACGAAGCCCTGCGTCGTGGCATCACAGGCACCTTACGCGCCGCCGTAACCCTGCTGCCGAATGGCAACGTTGATAAAGTTGAAATTCTGCATTCCTCCGGACAAAAACTGCTGGACCGGGCAGCGTTGCAAATCGTCTATCTGGCCTCGCCATTTGCCCCATTTCCTAGTGAAATTCGCAAGACAACTGATAAACTGGAGATCATTCGCACCTGGCATTTTGAAATTTCAGGTTTGAGCACCAGTCGCTAAGCGCGGGGGGGCTACCATGCCAACACCGAAACAAACCATGAACCTCGCCAATCAGTTTTTGATTGCCATGCCCGGCCTGAATGACCCGAGCTTTGAACGCAGTCTGATCTATATTTGCCATCACGATGATGAAGGCGCTATGGGCCTGATTATCAATCAGGAGACCGACGCTCAACTCGATGAATTGCTGGAACAACTGGAGATCAGTAGCGAACAGGATTTACCCCAGAAAGTGTTGCACGGTGGTCCGGTGAGACAAGAACAGGGATTTATTCTTCACAGCACCGACAATGGCCCTTACCCCAAGTCCGACATTATTTGCGAAGAGGTTGCCCTGTCAGGATCACTGGAAGTGTTGGAACATATTGCTACCGGCGACGGTCCCAAAAAGTTTCTGGTCAGCCTTGGCTATGCCGGCTGGGCACCCGATCAGCTGGAAGATGAAATTCAAAGCAACAGCTGGTTAACCGCACCCGTTGATGTAGACATATTGTTTGGGGTCCCCAGTCATCTGAAATGGAAAAAAGCCGTCGCCTCATTGGGCTTTGATCCGAACACACTTCAAAGCACGGCTGGCCACGCCTGAGCTTTGTCATGACCTTTTCCGAGTACGCCCATGAGTAACAGTAAAACCGTGCTGGCCTTTGACTATGGCCTGCGCAATATCGGTCTCGCCCAAGGCAATCAGTTCAGCCGCACAGCCCAGGAATTGAAACCTCTTAAGGCCAAAGACGGCACCCCCAACTGGGACGACATCAAACGCCTTCTGGATGAATGGCAGCCTGACGTGGTGGTGGTAGGCTTACCACTGAACATGGATGACAGTGAAAGCGACCTTAGCAAGCGCGCTCGAAAATTTGCCAATCGCTTGCACGGACGATTCGGGGTTGCCATCGAAATGATGGACGAACGTTTATCGTCTTTTGAAGCCAAAGAAGAAGCCAGCGAACGCGGACAATTTGGCAATTATTCCAAACAGCCGATTGATTCCATTGCCGCGCGCTTAATTTTGGAGAGTTGGCTGGCGAACCAGCCAGAATAGACATGCCCGACAGGCGCTTAGAACAAGCGCCCTTTATCATCACCTTCTTCCGCCTGCAGCGACAACTCATTCGCCACATTGGACAGATAATCTGCATCGGTTTCCGAGCCGAGCTTGATCATCAAACGCAAATCGTTTGGTGAATCCGCGTGTGCCAAAGCATCTTCGTAGGTAATTTCCCCAGAGTCGTACAACTCGTACAATGCCTGGTCAAATGTCTGCATACCCAACTCATTGGATTTTTTCATCAGCTCCTTGAGCTCATGAACATCTCCCTTTCGGATCATATCTGCGGCTAGCGGAGAATTCAGCATCACTTCCAGACACGCGCGACGACCATTGCCGTCTGGGGTTGGAATCAATTGCTGGGCTACGATGGCACGCAGGTTCAATGACAAATCCATCCACAATTGATTGTGGCGATCGGCTGGGAAGAAATGAATGATCCGATCCAAAGCCTGGTTCGCGTTGTTCGCGTGCAATGTACAAAGACAGAGGTGGCCGGTTTCAGCAAAGGCAATGGCATGCTCCATGGTTTCGCGAGTTCGCACCTCGCCAATCATGATCACATCCGGCGCCTGACGCAGAGTATTTTTCAGAGCCACCTCAAAGGAATCCGTATCAATACCCACCTCGCGCTGGGTAACAATGCAGCCCTGATGCTGATGAATAAATTCAATCGGGTCCTCAATGGAAATGATGTGGCCCTTCGAATTGCTGTTACGATGACCGATCATCGCCGCCAGAGATGTGGACTTACCGGTGCCTGTTGCCCCAACATAAATAATCAGACCACGCTTAACCATCGCGAGGTCTTTAATAATCGCCGGCAAACCGAGATCGTCTATTTTGGGAATAATGGTTTCAATTCGACGCAGCACCATACCTGCCAGGTTACGCTGGTAAAAAGCACTGACCCGGAAACGACCAATCCCTCGCGCACTGATTGCAAAGTTCAACTCGTGGGTTTTAATAAATTCCTGGCGCTGCTGCTCATTCATTACCCCGAGCACAACTTCGCGGGTTTTTTCCGGGGACAATGGCGTCGTAGTCACCGGCACCACTTTACCGTGCAATTTAATTGAAGGAGGGACACCCGCGGTGACAAAAAGGTCAGACGCCCCTTTTTCCACCATCATTGCCAGTAAGCGTTCAAATTCCATAATGATTCCTTAGCCCAAACCTGTTTAGAAATTTTCAGGCATACGGGCTTTCTCCCGCGCTGTTTCACGGGAAATAATGCGTTTATCAACCAGATCTGCCAGGCATTGATCCATAGTCTGCATACCAATCGAACCACCGGTCTGAATCGCAGAATACATCTGGGCCACTTTGTCCTCACGAATGAGGTTACGAATTGCTGACGTACCGCGCATGATTTCATGAGCGGCGACACGACCACCTTCCTGGCGCTTCAACAGCGTCTGGGAAATAACCGCCTGCAGAGATTCCGACAACATGGAACGCACCATGGCTTTCTCTTCCGCCGGAAATACATCGACCACACGGTCAATGGTTTTTGCCGCTGAGGTGGTGTGCAGGGTGCCGAATACCAAGTGACCGGTTTCTGCGGCGGTCAGAGCCAGGCGGATGGTTTCGAGGTCACGCATCTCACCCACCAGAATGATATCGGGGTCTTCACGAAGCGCAGATCGTAAAGCGTCACTAAAGCTGTGGGTATCACGGTGCACTTCACGTTGGTTCACCAGACACTTTTTGGATTCATGAACGAATTCGATCGGATCCTCAATGGTCAAAATGTGTTCGTATTTGTTGTCATTGATGTAATCGATCATCGCCGCCAGGGTTGTCGACTTACCCGAGCCAGTAGGCCCGGTTACCAGACAAAGGCCACGGGGAACTGCAGAGATCTCACGAAAGACCTGGCCCATGCCCAGCTCTTCCATGGTCAATACTTTTGAAGGAATGGTACGGAACACCGCACCGGCACCTCGGTTTTGGTTAAAGGCGTTTACACGGAAACGGGCAACACCTGGCACCTCGAATGAGAAATCCGTCTCAAGGTGCTCTTCAAAATCCTTACGCTGCTTATCGTTCATGATTTCATAAATCAGGCCATGCACCTGTTTATGTTCCATGGGCGGCAGGTTAATGCGACGTACATCACCATCCACACGAATCATGGGTGGCAAACCAGCCGACAAGTGGAGGTCCGATGCCCCCTGTTTAGAACTAAACGCTAACAGCTCCGTAATATCCATAATGGCCTCAAAACAGCTAAACCGTGTGTGCACATCCGCACGCGGACATTGCCCAAAGCGTGCCAGATGGCTATTTAATGGCGGGTCCGGGCCCGTGTTCTATATTTATCAGCCCTGCGCCATGCCACCTCAATTATAGTTGAGGTGTTTTCCTTTGCTATACGGTAAACTTTGACCCAGCAGCCCCAGAAAAGCAAATACCCATCCGCCTATTTTTGCAAAAAGATGTCCGATATTGCTCAAACGATCAGCGAACGTTTAAAAAAAGTTCAAACACGCATACGCGATGCGGTACAGACCGCTGATCGCTCCCTAAACGATGTCCAATTGCTGGCGGTCAGCAAGACCAAACCTGCTGAAGATATCTGGCAAGCGTACCAGGCAGGCCAGCGGGATTTTGGGGAAAACTATCTTCAAGAAGCGCTGGAAAAACAGGCGCAGCTGGTGCAGCGTTATCCCGACAATGAGATCTGTTGGCACTTTATCGGACCCATTCAATCCAACAAGACTCGTGCCATTGCGCAACATTTCAGCTGGGTGCACAGCGTTGACCGCGTTAAAATCGCCCAGCGCTTGTCCGAACAGCGCCCCGACGATCTGCCGCCGCTCAATATTTGCCTGCAACTCAATTTGGATGGTGAAGAAAGCAAATCCGGCTTCCGCCCTGAGGCACTATCTGAACACGCTACTCAGATCAGTGCGTTACCAAATCTCGCTGTTCGGGGTTTGATGGCGATACCCAAACCTCGGGATGATTTCCCTGGCCAACTGGCCAGCCTGCAACGATTGCAGCAATTGCGCTCTGAACTGCAAACAGCTGGTGTGCATTTGGATACGCTCTCGATGGGCATGTCCAATGATCTGGAAGCCGCCGTCGCCGCAGGCAGTACGATGCTCCGAGTGGGCAGTGATATATTTGGCCCACGCGAGCCAAAACCCCAGTCGCCAAGCGATCAA
Organism: Pseudoteredinibacter isoporae; assembly: GCF_040372805.1. Classification (GTDB taxonomy): domain Bacteria; phylum Pseudomonadota; class Gammaproteobacteria; order Pseudomonadales; family Cellvibrionaceae; genus Pseudoteredinibacter; species Pseudoteredinibacter isoporae_A. The sequence goes on along the minus strand of NZ_BAABWJ010000001.1, from coordinate 1,249,233 downwards.
CACTGATGCACAGCTCGGTACCTGAGCGTAATCACTCCCTTACAACCATTGTTAGAGATACAAAAAGATGAACAACAAGGCACCTAAAATTGCATTTATCGGCGCTGGTAATATGTCCAGCGCGGTTATTGGCGGCATGCTGAAAGGTCACTTCAACGCTGAGCAAATCATCGCCTGCGCCCCCAGCGATAAACACCTCAAGCCCCTGTCTGAGCAGTTTGGTGTGCACACGGACCACAACAATGCTCGGGCATGCGCGGCAGCAGAAGTCGTGGTGCTGGGCGTGAAGCCCCAGATGCTTGAACAAGTCGCCAACGAGATCAGCGCTCATCTGGCCCACAAGCCGCTGATTATCTCTCTGGCCGCCGGCATTCCATCGGCCAGCCTCAGCCAATGGCTAGGGGAAGATCTGGCGATTGTGCGCGCCATGCCTAACACCCCGTCACTGGTTGGTGTGGGAGCCGCCGGCCTGTACGCCAACGACAATTGCAGCGCTGAGCAGCGGGAACTCGCCGAGTCGATTCAGGCTTCTGTGGGGCTGGTAAAGTGGCTTGAGGAAGAGGCCTTGATCGATTCCATTATCGCTGTCTCAGGCAGCGGTCCGGCATACTTCTTCCTGGCCATGGAAGCGATGATCAACGAAGGCGTTCAACAGGGGCTTGATCGTGACAGCGCTACCGAACTCACGATTCAAACCGTTTTGGGCGCCGCCACCCTGGCACAACACAGTGATGTCGATGTGCTCGAGCTGCGCCGCCGCGTGACCTCTCCCGGCGGTACCACCGCCCAGGCCATTGCGCATTTTGAAGAACACGGTTTACGTGAGCTGTTTTCCGGGGCCATGCAGGCCTGCAGTAACCGAGCCCGCGAAATGGCCAAAGAACTGGGCTGAACTGTAAACCAGCGCAAAGTCAGCAGCGAGCAACGGCGCGATAGCCTATAATTCGCTGCACAAAAGCAAAACGACGCTTCGTTTTTAAGGAGATTACCATGGGGGCGCTCAACGAGATTGGCCTGTATGTTCTGCAAACGCTGGGCAGCTTATATATAGCGCTTATCGTGATACGTTTTCTGCTGCAACTGGCGCGCGCTGATTTTTACAATCCGGTGTCGCAATTTCTGGTGAAAGCCACCAACCCATTGTTGCTGCCGTTGCGCAAAATTATTCCGGGCTTGTTTGGTCTCGACATGGCCTGCATCGTCCTGGCGATCGCATTGCACTGGTTGCTGATTCAGGCCTGCGCGGCCGTGATTGGCGCCGGCTTCCTGAACCCTTTCCATGTATTGACCTGGGCGATTGTCGGCCTGGTTGGCCTGATCCTGAACATCTACAAATGGGGTTTGTTTATATCCATTATTCTGGGCTGGATTGCTCCGCATAATCCAAACCCAGCCGTCTTGTTGCTCAATCAGTTGCTGGCACCCATGATGCGCCCGTTCCGCCGATTGGTTCCGGATTTGGGCGGTTTCGACATCAGCCCGATCTTTGCCTTTTTGGTACTTGGAATTCTGGGCATTCTCTTGAGCAGCCTTGCCTATGAGGTGGGCATTAGTCGCTCGATCGCCAGCTTAGTGATCGGTGTGTAGGCGCACATGACCAAGATAGACGATCACAGTGTCGGCCTGGTCGAAACTCAGTGCGCGGAATTCAGTGAACCACTGCCTTTGGCTTCGGGACGAACTCTGGACCAGTACCAGCTTTATTATGAATGCTATGGCGAGCTGAATGCGTCTGCCAGTAATGCCATTCTGATTTGCCACGCCCTGTCTGGTAATCACCATGCCGCCGGCTTCCACAGTTATGAAGACAGCAAACCCGGTTGGTGGGATGCCTATATCGGACCGGGAAAACCCATCGACACCAATCACTTTTACGTTGTCTCTCTGAACAATATCGGTGGCTGTGACGGGTCCACTGGTCCTAGCAGCATCAACCCGGACACCGGTGAGCCCTGGGGACCGGATTTTCCCCGACTGCGCGTGCGAGACTGGGTTAACAGCCAGGCACGCCTCGCCGATCGTCTCGGTATCGAATGCTGGGCCGCCGTGATTGGCGGGAGTCTCGGTGGCATGCAGGCCATGCGCTGGTCGCTGGAATACCCAGAGCGAATCAAACACTGCATCGTTATTGCATCCGCCATGAAGCTCACCGCGCAGAACATTGCCTTTAATGAAACCGCGCGCCAAGCGATTTGCAGTGACCCTGATTTTTCCGACGGGCACTACCAACAAGAAGACAATATTCCCCGAGCCGGTCTTTCAGTTGCGCGCATGATTGGGCACATTACCTATCTATCGGGCGATGGCATGGGAGAAAAATTTGGCCGCCAGTTGCGTTCCGGCACCTTCGAACAAGGGCAGGACGAACCCGTCGAATTTCAGATTCAGAGCTACCTGCGCTATCAGGGCGAAAAGTTTTCCACCAGCTTCGACGCCAACACCTATATTCTGATGACTCAAGCATTGGATTATTTTGATCTGGCTCGGGAATACCAACACGACGCTGCAGAAGCCTTTAGCCACGCACGCTGTAAGTTTCTGGTCATTTCCTTTACCAGCGACTGGCGCTTTGCGCCTGCACGCTCGAAAGAAATTGCCGATGCCCTGATGGCCGCAGGTAAATCCGTTACCTATGCTGAAATCGAATCCGATGCGGGGCATGACGCCTTCCTGCTACCAAATGAGCGATACGAGACCGTGTTCAGCAATTACCTTAAAGGTGTTGCCCAGCAAATAGAGAGCCAACAACATGCGCAGTGATCTGGACATCATCAGCACCTGGATTCAGCCAGGTCAAAAAGTTCTGGATTTGGCCTGTGGTGACGGTGCACTGCTGGAGCGCCTTCAGCAAAAAGAGGTGAACGGCTATGGCCTGGAAATTGATCCCGACCAAATCAGCGCCTGCGTCGCTCGCGGTGTCAACGTTATTGAACAGAATCTCGATCGCGGGCTCGGCAATTTTGCCGACAACAGTTTCGATACCGTGGTGATGACCCAAGCTCTGCAAACCATGCGCTTCCCCCATTTGGTTTTGCAGGAAATGCTGCGCGTCGGACAAGAATGCATTGTGACCTTTCCAAACTTTGGTCACTGGCGCGCGCGTTGGCATTTGGCACTGTCCGGACGCATGCCCGTGTCCGACCTATTACCGTATCAATGGTACGACACGCCAAACATTCATTTTTGCACAGTGAAAGATTTTGAAGTGCTCTGCCAGGAACTGGCTATTGAAATCATCAGCCGACGCGTCACTACGCAAGGTCAAGGCAGACTGATCAAACAGGCCCTGCCAAATTTCTTCGGTATTACTGCGATATATCATTTACGCAAACGATAGGTGTCATCATGCCTCACATCAAATCCTCGTTCCTACTCTTTTTCAGCCTATTCCTGTTTGGCCTAGCCACCAACAGTCAGGCACAGGAAGCCCGAGAGCTTGGCAAACCCTATGAAGAGTTTGGCGAGTACAAAGTATTCTTTAGTGTCTTTAACAGCAGTTTCATTCCGCCCGACATTGCCAAAGCCTATGACCTTGTTCGCGGTGCCAATCGTGCCTTGGTGAATATAGCCGTGTTAAAGAACGGCAATATTCGAGGGGGTTCTGCGCAAGTGACCGGTGAGTTTAAAAATTTGATCCAACAAACTCGCCAACTGGTGTTTAAAGAGATCAAAGAACAAAACGCCGTCTATTATCTTGCCCCCCTGCGGTTTGACAATGAAGAAGTTCTGCACTTCCACATCACTGTTACACCCGAAGGCTCGGAAAAAAGCCACAGCTTTCGCTTCCATCGAAAAATGAACACCGATTAGCGCACACATAAAGATCGTGAGCCACCAGTCAAACTTCGTGATAACAAGCAGACCACCATGAATGATAAAACCATAGTCCTTGCCAGCAATAATCAGGGCAAGCTGAAAGAATTCCAGGCTCTGTTTTCTCCTCTGGACATCCGCATCAAACCCCAGCGTGACCTGGGTGTCGAAGACGCCGAAGAAACCGGCCTGAGCTTTGTCGAAAACGCCATCATCAAAGCACGCCACGCTTGCGCAATTACCGGCATGCCTGCAATCTCGGACGATTCTGGATTGGAAGTGGACGCACTCCAGGGCGCTCCGGGTATTTATTCCGCCCGTTTCAGCGGAGCGAACGCAAACGATCAACGCAATAATGAATTGTTACTGGAAAAGCTCCAGGGATTATCGGATGCAGAGCGTAGCGCCCGTTTTCATTGTGTGCTGGTTTATATGCGCCATAAAAAAGACCCCACTCCGTTGATATGCCATGCCAGCTGGGAAGGACGCATTCTGCATGCACCCCGGGGAGAGCAAGGCTTTGGTTACGACCCACTGTTTTGGCTGGAAGCGCAACAATGCAGCTCAGCCGAACTGGATCGTGCGCTTAAAAATAAAATCAGTCATCGCGGCCAGGCCTTGGCGCTGCTCATGAATGCCATGGAAGCTCATCGGTGAATACACCTCCTCTTTCGATGTACCTCCATGTTCCCTGGTGTGTGCGCAAATGCCCTTACTGTGACTTCAACTCTCATCGGGCGGAAGAAGAATTACCCGAAGCGGCCTATTGCGAAGAGCTGATCAAGGACTTGAAGCAAAGCCTTGAATGGGTACAAGACCGTCCCTTGCAATCCATCTTTATCGGCGGCGGTACTCCGAGTCTATTCAGCCCGGCGGCCTTCGAAAAAATACTCAGCCAGATCGAAGCCCACATCCCCTTCAGCGACGACATTGAAGTCACAATGGAAGCCAACCCAGGCACTGCGGAACAACAACGGTTTAAGGGGTATCGTCAAGCTGGTATTAATCGCCTGTCGATTGGTGTGCAAAGTTTTGGCAATGAACAATTGAAAGCCCTGGGCCGAATTCACTCAGCCGAACAGGCAGAGAAAGCCATGGACATGGCTCGACAAGCGGGCTTCGACAATGTGAATCTCGATTTGATGCATGGCCTGCCGCAACAAAGTGTGGCCGCCGCCAAAGCCGATTTGCAACGCGCCATCGACCTGAAGCCCGAACACCTGTCCTGGTATCAGCTCACCATTGAACCGAATACCGAATATTTCAAACGCCCACCCCAGCTGCCTATTGATGATGATCTCGCCGAGATTCAATGGCAGGGGCAAAACTTTCTGGCTGAACACGGTTTTGCACAATATGAAGTATCGGCGTACAGCCGAGGCAAGCAAAGTCGCCACAATGTAAATTACTGGCAGTTTGGAGACTATTTGGGACTCGGCGCCGGAGCCCACAGCAAAATCACTCGCGAAGGGCAAGTCCATCGTTTCTGGAAAACCCGCCTGCCCGCTCACTATATGGACGAGAACAAGCACTTCACTGCTGGCCATGAGGTTATTGAAGGCGATCAACTGGCCCTGGAATTTATGATGAATGCCCTGCGCCTGACCGGTTCAGTTGACCTGTCACTGTTCGAACAACGAACCTTCCTGCCGCTCTCTGCCATTCGCGGCCCACTTGAGCAGCTGGAAACTCAAAATTTGATTGTCCTCAGCAATGGGCAACTGCAAACAACCGAGCTTGGGCAGCGCTTTCTGAACAACACCATTGCCGCTTTTATGCCGGACTAGTCTATACAAACTCACACAGACCCGATCTGGCCTATGCTTGGCATATGGGCGCAGGTCGACTAATCTGTAAAGGCTTTCCCGGCAGCCGACAATAAAACAAACCCAAGAAGCGGCGGGCTCATTAATACTATGTGGGATTTCAACGGCAGTGCAACACACCATTCGCTCACAGTGAAACTGTTGGCGTGGATTCTTCTGATCAGCTCAGGCATCACACTGGTTGCTGTCGTGTTGCAACTACGCGCTTCCTTTAACGAGGACCTCGCCGATCTGGAATTGCGTATGGAGCAAATCCGCCTTAGCACGTTGCCCAGCGTCACCAAAAGCCTCTGGAATTTCGATGAAGAACAATTGCGTCTTCAGGTTCACGGCATGCTCGATGTCAACGACGTTGTCCAGGTTACGGTCAACTGGACCAACTGGGATGATCACCCGAGAGCCATCACCGCGGTGGATCAAAATGAAGCCATTGGCGAGCGCCATATGACGCGCGTCTACCCGCTGATTTACAAAGACCTCAACACCAAAGAGCAGCATCTGGGTGACCTGACCTTACTGATCAGCCTTGACGGCGTGTATGACAAACTCTGGCAACGCACCCGCTTTATCGCTTTGGCCCAATTCACCAAATCATTGCTGGTTTCGCTCGCGATCTTTCTACTGATTCGCAGCCTCTTCACCCGCCATCTCGCTCACATCGCCAATTATGCCAGCAAGCTGTCTTTACGAAATTTGAATGAACCTCTCCAGCTGGAACGCGAAGGCGAACACAATGATGAATTGGGCAATGTGGTTCGGGGGTTTAATATTATGCGCACCAGCCTGCTGCGCGACATTGAAATGCGCCGCACCATGTCCCAACAACTGGTACAAGAACAGCAACAAAAATTAGACTCCATCAAACAGCAGCAGGAAGCTGAACATGCAAGCCAGGCAAAGAGCTTTTTTCTGGCTGCGATGAGCCATGAGATCCGCACACCCATGAATGGCATCATCGGCATGACCGAACTGTTGAGCGATACAGACTTAAATGAAACCCAGTTGCATTATGTAAACATTATGCGACGCTCTGGAGATTCCCTGATCCACATATTGAATGATGTCCTTGACTACTCGAAAATCGAGGCCAACAAAGTCGCCTTTGAGACCCACCCTTTTGATTTGCACAGCCTGCTTAATGATTGCAATCAGATTTACATCGGTCAGGCTCGACAAAAAAACTTGGGATTTCATTTAAATATCGAGCCTTCGGTCCCTCAAAATGTGGTTGGCGACCCAACTCGGCTGCGCCAAGTTCTTGTCAATCTCTTGAGCAACTCCATTAAGTTTACCCAACAGGGGGAAGTTCGCTTATCTGTTTCGCTGGAAGAAAGTATCGATCGACAAGTTCTGATTCGATTCTCGGTAAAAGACACCGGCATTGGCATTGAGGAAAATGCCATCACCAACCTTTTCACACCCTTCAACCAGGCCGACAACAGCACTACCCGTCAGTACGGTGGCTCAGGCCTCGGCTTGGCCATTTGCAAACGCCTGGTGGAATTTGCCCACGGTCATATCGGCGTAGAAAGCACGCTCGGTGAAGGTTCAACCTTTTGGTTTACCTTCCAACTTAATGTGCAGGTAGAGCACACCACTAACGGCGACAGCCAATACACAGTCGACCAACAGGGTCCTGATCAATCACGCCAGTTACCCCAGGCCCGAGATGGTTTAAATGTTATGCTGGTGGACGACAATAGTGTGAACATTATCGTTGCACAGAAAATACTCTCAAAATTTAATGTCGAACCTGTGGTCGCCAAAAATGGACTGGAAGCGGTCGAACTTTTTGAATTGTATCCCGGGAAATTTCCCTTGATCTTAATGGACATCGAAATGCCCGTCATGGACGGCATCAAAGCCACCCAAATGATTCGGGACATTGAACGTAAGCGGCAATTGGCCAACTGCCAGATTATTGCAATCACTGCACACGACAAAGGTGAACACACCGACAATGCTTACCGAGAAGGCATCAATGACCACTTAAGCAAGCCTTTGACCATTCAAGCCTTCTCAGAATTGTTTCACCGCATTGGAATAGACGAAATGAAAAACAACGCTTCGTCTTGATCAACGACGCCAGGCGTGTAACTTTTTCAATATGCGCAACGCCCACTGGGGTGCATGCTTACGCTTCCATTGTCCCGCCAGGTATTTGTTCGCCTCACTGAAGCTTGGGTAGATATGAATCGTACCCAGAATATGATTCAAGCCCTGGCCATTTTTCATCGCGTTTACAAATTCAGTCAGCAATTCAGCTGCGTGTGCACCCACAATCGTCACACCCAGAATCTTGTCACTACCGGCTTTAGTCAACACTTTGATAAAACCCTTGGCCTCTCCTTCAGCAAGCGCTCGATCCATATCATCCAGAGGGAAGTTAATGACCTCATAGGGAATTGACGCCGCTGCCAACTCGGATTCCAGTTTACCAACCGAAGCGATTTCTGGATCGGTAAACACCGCCTTGGGAACAATTCGGTAATCGACCTTAAACTTTTTCACAAAACCAAATAAAGCATTCACCGTGGCATACCAAGCCTGATGAGATGCCATATGAGTAAATTGATAGGGTCCGGCCACATCGCCACAGGCAAGAATATTCTTATGGCTGCTGCGGAGATACTCATCCACTTTCACGGTGCCATCTTCATTGAGCTCGACACCCACCTCTTCCAAGCCCATGCCTCGGGTATTGGCTTGGCGGCCAACAGCCAGCAATACATGTCCGAAGTTTTCCCAGTGTTCGTCACCGTCAGCCGTACGCAAAAGCACATCAACGCTTCCCCCCTCAGCCGCGCGCACTTCACTGATACGGGTATTGAGTTTGACATCAACCCCTTCATCCTGAAAAGTCTTCAACATGAACTCGCCCGCTTCGGGTTCCTCTTTATTCAAGATCGACGATGAGCGCTGCACCATACTGACCTTGGTTCCCAATCGGGAAAAAGCCTGAGTCATTTCACACGCAATAGCGCCTGATCCCATCACCAACATAGATTCAGGCAAGGTTTCCAATTCCCATATATTATCGGAGGTCAGGTACTGAATATTTTCCAATCCCGGGATATCGGGAACAAAGGGCCTTGCCCCCATGGCAAGGATAATGTGACGCGCACGAATTTTTTGATCGTTGACCAGCACTTCTTCCGGTGAGACCAAGGTCGCATCACCGGTCACGCAGTCCACACCCAATGAGGTGTACCGCTCAATCGAATCATTGGGTTCAATATGTTTGATCACCGACTGCACTCTTCCCATCACGGCAGGGAAGTCCACAGAGGCCTCGGAGACCGTCAAACCGAAGCGATCGGATTCGGAAATCAAATGTCGAATTTTAGCCGAACGCAATAGAGTCTTACTTGGCACGCAACCGGTATTGAGGCAATCACCACCCATCTTGTGACGCTCAATCAATGTCACCTTGGCATTCAGCGTAGCGGCGATATTCGCGGAAATCAGTCCAGCGCTGCCAGCACCGATAACCACAATATTAGTGTCATACTTTTTCTTGGAAAACATAAACAGAACCCGTGCTTAACTGTCTTTGCGCAGTGCTTTCAGTAACGCTTTCGCCAACCAGGGAAAAACACCCAGAAGAACAAAAGCCAAAATAATCTGTGGTGTCAGTACGCCGGACACACTCAACTCTTCAACCGTGGCCAGCTGGGCACCTGCATTCACATAAACCGCCGTGCCTGCCAACATTCCCAATTGACTCACCCAGTAAAATGTCCAGGTTTTAATACGACTCAGGCCGAACACCAAATTAATCACAAAAAACGGAATCACAGGGATCAGTCGCAACGTGAACAAATAAAAGCCCCCTTCTTTTTCCAGGCCTTCATTAACCGTTTTCAAATGATCACCAAACTTACCCTGCACCCAGTCACCAAGAAGGCTGCGAGAAATCAGGAAGGCCAGTGTGGCGCCAATACTGCTGGCGAAAGACACCAGCAGCAAGCCCCAGGAGAACCCAAATACCGCGCCGGCAATGAGAGTCATAATGGCCGCCCCCGGTAGAGATGCCGCGGTTACTCCGACATAAATCAGGAAAAACAACAAGCCGGCCTTCAGAGGCTGCTCTGCAACCAGCTGTTTGAAAAAGTCCAATGAGAGATACTGTTCACCCCCATTCAGGTAAAAGGCGGCAATGGCGATTATCAGCACCGCGAGAATGGCGATTTTTTTGATCATGTCAGAATCCTTAAATACCCACTGGCGGCAATACATTAACTGCCCAACAGCTTAAGTTGTAAATCACATAAAAGTGTCACAGACCTCGCATATTATTGTAACAATCTCTGCCAGGGCTATACTCCTACGCTACGCCAAAGCAAAAAAAGCGTTTCAGGTAGCCACCGCGAACTTGAAATAACAGCAAAGAAAGACCCACTATGCCTAGCAACACCAGCAACAAGAGCCCGTCGGAAAGCTCTAACGATATTGATATCAGCGCTCCCGAGTATTACATCAATCGTGAACTCAGTCATTTGAAGTTTAATCAGCGGGTCCTGGCCCAGGCACTGGATGACAGCCATCCATTGCTGGAACGGCTCAAGTTTCTACTGATTTTCAGTTCCAATCTTGACGAGTTTTTTGAGATTCGCGTTGCGGGTCTGCACCAACGCCTCAAGTTAGGGCGAGACAACCCGGGCCCCGATGGTCTCCTGCCCCAGCAGATTCTGGATCAGTTGGCCGAAGAGTGCCACGCCACCGTACAGCTGCAGTACGATACCCTCAATCACATTCTGATTCCCGCCATGGAACAGGAAAATATTCGCTTCCTCCGTCGCCACCAATGGACCGAAGCCCAGGCCGAATGGATTGCGGATTTTGTCCATAAGCAAGTGCTGCCCGTGGTCAGCCCAATCGGCCTGGATCACGCCCACCCTTTTCCCAGGCTGGTCAACAAGAGCCTGAATTTTATTGTTGAGCTGGACGGGAAGGACGCCTTTGGCCGGGAATCGGGTCTTGCGATTGTGCCGGCACCGCGCTCACTGCCCCGCCTGGTGCGGTTGCCCGATGAGCTGTGCGAGCCTGGCGATAATTTTGTGTTTCTGTCGTCGATGATTCATGCCCATGCCGAAGAGCTGTTTCCAGGTATGCAGGTCAAAGGCTGCTATCAGTTTCGAATTACCCGCAATGCCGATCTGGATGTAGACACCGAAGGCGTTGAGGATCTGGCCCGCGCCCTGCGCGGCGAATTGCACTCCCGCCGCTTTGGTAACGCGGTGCGCTTGGAAGTCGCCGACAACTGTCCAGATGCAATGGTCGATTTCCTGCAGAAGGAAATCGGCTTGAGCGATGATGAGCTCTACCGCGTCAACGGCCCGGTAAACCTCAAGCGCATGATGAGCGTGCCCGGCATGGTCAACCGCCCAGACCTCCTCTATCCGGATTTCGCACCCGGCCTGCCCAAGGGCTTAACCCGAAAAGATAACCTTTTCGGGGCCTTGACCAGCAAAGACCAGTTGCTGTTGCACCCGTTTGAATCCTTTAATCCTGTAGTGGACCTGCTGCGGCAGGCCGCCAAAGACCCGAACGTCGTGGCTATCAAACAGACGCTTTATCGCACCGGCGACCAAAGCCCTATGGTCGATGCCTTAATTGAGGCCGCTCGCCACGGTAAGGAAGTGACGGCTGTGGTAGAACTGCGCGCTCGCTTCGACGAAGAGGAAAACCTGGAGCTGGCCAGTCGACTCCAAGAAGCGGGTGCCGTGGTGGTATACGGTGTCGTGGGCTATAAGACCCACGCCAAAATGCTGCTGATCGTGCGCAAGGAAGGCGACAAGCTAAAACGCTACATTCATTTGGGCACCGGCAACTACCACAGCGGCAATGCCCGCCTGTACACCGATTACTCATTGCTATCTGCGAACCCGGAACTCGGCGAGGATGTGCACAAGGTTTTCCAGATGCTCACCGGCATGGGCAAAACCGAGCGTTCCAATCATCTTTTGCATGCGCCGTTCACTTTGAAAAAACAGCTGCTTAAGCTGATCGATGATGAAATCGAGGCCTGCAATAAAGGCAAGGATGGCCATATCATTCTGAAGGCCAACGGCCTTACCGAACCCAAAGTGGTTCAAGCTCTGTATCGCGCCTCACAAGCCGGGGTCAAGGTGGATTTGGTGATTCGGGGCATGTGCAGTCTGCGCCCTGGGCTGCCCGGCGTTTCCGAACACATTCGGGTCTACTCCATTATCGGCCGCTTTCTCGAGCACACCCGCGCTTACTACTTTGCCAATGCCAAGCCGCAAGTGTACTGCGCCAGCGCTGACCTGATGGAACGAAACCTGAACCGTCGGGTGGAAACCTGCTTTCCGATTGCCAAACCCAACCTCGCCAAACGCATCATCGGCGAGCTGAAGGGCTATATCGACAGTGAGCTCGGGCGTTGGGAATTGAACGCAGAAGGCAACTACCTTCCACCGCATCCCAAGCAGGATTCCGAAGACAAACCCCAACAACAGCTACTGCTGGAATTACTGGGGCAATTGTAACGGCAAAGCACCGTGTCATGCGGTGCCAAGCCCGTATTTCGGGTGGCGGAGCCTGATAGCAGGCTCTAAGCTTATGCCGCAATTGACTCAGCAGGACCATAACAGCTCTTGTCTCATCGCCAGCCAATCCTTATGATTACGCTAAATTTTCGCTGGCAGCCAAATGCCACGCCTCATTTTCGGAGAATCCCCATGAGTAGCATTGTTCACGTAACCGACAGCAGCTTTGAAGCCGATGTTTTACAAGCCGAAGGCCCAGTACTGGTTGATTTTTGGGCAGAGTGGTGCGGCCCTTGTAAGATGATCGCTCCTGTTCTGGACGAGCTGTCCAGCGATTACGGTGACAAAATCAAAATCTGCAAAATGGATGTTGATGCGAACAAAGAAACGCCTGCGAAGTTCAATATCCGCGGTATTCCCACTCTGATGATCTTCAAGGGTGGCAATATGGACTCCATGAAAGTGGGTGCATTGTCCAAAACCCAGCTGGTCGAATTCATCGACGGTAGCCTGTAATTTGGTCAATCGGCGGCCTTCCCGGCCGCCGAAGCCTTGCAAGGGGCCAAAAGTGCGCTATAATCCTGCCTATTAAGCGCGTTTCGCGGCTGATCTTCCCAATAGATTCTCCACAGTTAGCTATTTATTAGACTCAACGAACGGTTTCTTTTATTCCTTTCGATTAACCTGTGCTGATTCAATGGAACATTGCCATTGCCCTATTTATTACAGTATTCGCGCACGCTGGTAGAGCGGTAACAACAACGATAGCCCCGAAAGCCTGCACCCTATATTCCTTGAATTTGAGCGCGTTTAAGCTCAAAGGTTAGAAATTTACAGTTATATTGATCCAAACATAACGTTCACTCACCACTGGCCACTTCTCTCGGCCTTCTTTTTCCAATTCTAATTCTATGAATTTAACAGACCTAAAAACCAAACCCATTGAAGAACTGCTGAATATTGCAAAAGACGTTGGCCTAGACAATGTCGGCCGCTCCCGCAAGCAGGACATTATTTTTAACATTCTCAAGCGTCACGCCAAAAGCGGTGAAGACATCTACGGAGACGGCGTACTTGAGATCCTACAAGACGGTTTTGGTTTTCTGCGCTCGGCAGACTCTTCCTACTTGGCAGGCCCCGATGACATCTACGTTTCACCGAGCCAAATTCGACGCTTCAATCTGCGCACGGGTGACACCATTGCCGGGAAGATTCGCCCTCCGAAAGAAGGCGAGCGCTATTTTGCCCTGTTAAAAGTTGGCCAAATCAATTTTGATAAGCCAGAGAACTCCAAGAACAAGATCCTCTTTGAAAACCTGACACCACTATTTCCGGATGACCGTTTGCACCTGGAAGCCGGTAACGGTTCAACAGAAGATCTGACCGGTCGAATCATTGATTTGGTTGCCCCTATCGGTAAGGGCCAGCGCGGCTTGATCGTTGCACCTCCGAAGGCCGGTAAAACCATCATGATGCAGAACATCGCCCAAGCGATTACTCGCAACAATCCTGAGGTGCATCTGATCGTATTGCTGATTGATGAGCGCCCGGAAGAAGTGACCGAGATGCAGCGCTCTGTGCGCGGTGAAGTGGTTGCCTCTACATTCGATGAGCCGCCGTCACGTCACGTACAAGTTGCGGAAATGGTGATTGAAAAAGCCAAGCGCCTGGTTGAGCACAAAAAAGACGTTGTGATCCTACTCGACTCTATCACTCGTTTGGCGCGCGCCTACAACACCGTAATCCCAAGCTCCGGTAAAGTACTTACCGGTGGTGTTGACGCCCACGCCCTGGAGCGCCCAAAACGTTTCTTCGGTGCCGCACGTAACATTGAAGAAGGTGGCAGCTTGTCCATCGTTGCAACAGCCCTGATCGACACGGGTTCCAAAATGGACGAAGTTATCTACGAAGAATTTAAAGGTACCGGTAACCAGGAATTACACCTGGATCGCAAAGTCGCTGAAAAACGCGTTTACCCGGCCATCAATGTGCGTCGCTCGGGCACTCGTCGCGAAGATTTGTTGATGAAAGAAGATGAGATGCAACGTGTGTGGATTCTGCGCAAGCTGCTGCACGATATGGAAGATATCGCCGCCACAGAATTCCTGGTTGATCGCTTGAAAGACTTCAAAACCAACGATGAATTCTTCCTGTCGATGAAGCGCAAATAAGCGCTAAAAACCCGACGCAAACTAACGGCACCTGACTTGGTGCCGTTTTTGTATCGAAAGTGGCAAAGCCCCATAGATACAGGGGTTTATAGAATTTATTCCCCTTAGCGTGTAGCATCTATGATCGAGTAGCTGCACAAAGGCGTAAAAGCGGTAAGCGCAATGTCCTGTGCCAAGGCAAAGGACACGCGTCAAGGGAACCAATGAAAACACGTTTAGCCAAAATACATATACGCAACTTACGCCTGCGAACTCTTATCGGCTTTAATCCCGAAGAAAGAGAAAAGCATCAGGATGTAATCATCAATGCCGAAATTCACTATATGGCTAATCCGGCCATTGCCAGTGACGATGTTGATAGCGCCCTGAATTACAAAACGATTTGTAAGGCTATTATCCAGCATGTCGAACAAGGGCAGTTTTTGTTACTCGAAAAGCTGGTTAACGATGTACTGGAAATATGCAGTGAGCACCCCAGCATTGAATTTGCTGAAGTCTGCATTGATAAACCCCACGCTTTGCGCTTTGCCGATTCGGTCGCTCTGAGCTTGTGCTACCATAAATCCTAGGAAACACCATGAACAAAGCGATAGCCCCCATTAGCACAGAAAACGGCATTAGTCCGGAAGCTCAAAAAGTGCAAGCCGCCCTCGTGGCAGCTGGTCTGGAAACTCCCATGCTCGCCAACCAACTGAGCAATGAGGAAAAATATCAGCGCATCAAGGAATTGATGGGCGATGTGGTCAGCACTCTCGGTCTGGACTTAAACGACGACAGCCTCGCGGAAACACCCCACCGCATTGCCAAAATGTACGTTCATGAAATTTTTGCCGGTTTGGATTACAGCCAGTTTCCAAAGATCGCTCTGATCGAAAACAAAATGGCTGTGGACGAGATGATCAAGGTGCGCGATATCGATATGACCAGCACCTGTGAACACCACTTTGTCACCATCGATGGTACGGCCAAAGTCGCTTACATCCCTGGGGACACCATCATCGGCTTGTCCAAGATCAATCGCATCGTGCGCTTTTTTGCCCAGCGCCCTCAGGTTCAGGAACGGCTGACCCAACAAGTGCTGATTGCACTGCAAACGCTGTTGGCAACCGAGAATGTCGCAGTGAGCATGGAAGCGACCCACTATTGCGTAAAATCCCGCGGCGTAATGGACAGCAGCTCACAAACCAGCACCATGGCCCTGGGCGGTTGTTTCAAAAACGATAAAACCTATCGCGCGGAATTCCTCAGTAATTAATCCTAGCATTACAGGTTGTACCTCAGTCTTAAGCTTGGGTACAGCCTGCCCCCATATACTCTTCCAAATCCCCTGGCGAGCTCTGAAACTTAGCGCTATGCTAGGACTCGCTGTACTTAACAGACCATTTTATTAGGAGATTTTTATGGACGCTGTTTCCCAGTTTGTTGCCGCCTGGGCCCCGCAAATCGGCCTGGCGATTGTTGTTCTCATCGTTGGTTGGTGGTTAATTGGTAAAGTCGTCAATCTGACGGTTAAAGCCATGGAGAAGAATGAACTAGACGTCACTCTGCAACGTTTTCTAAGCAGTATCATCGGCATCGGTTTGAAAGCTCTGCTGATCATCAGCGTCGCTTCCATGGTAGGCATTGCCACCACCTCCTTTATTGCCGTATTGGGTGCCGCTGGTTTGGCCGTAGGTCTGGCTTTGCAAGGCAGCCTGTCCAACTTTGCGGGTGGTGTGTTGCTGATTTTGTTCAAGCCATACAAGGTAGGCGATTTCATTGAGACTCAGGGCCACTCAGGTGTTGTTCAATCGATCCAGATTTTCAATACCATTTTGAAAACCGGTGACAACAAAACCATCATTATTCCGAACGGTCCAATTTCCAATGGCAGCATCACCAACTATTCAACCGAAGCGACCCGTCGTGTAGACATGAGCTTTGGTATTGGTTACGACGATGATATTGATGGCGCCCGTGCCGCTCTGGAAGAAATCATTGCCGCCGATGAGCGCATTCTGAAAGATCCGGCGCACTTGATCGTTGTCGCTGAATTGGCAGACAGCTCAGTAAACTTTACCGTACGTGTTTGGGTTAACTCAGCCGATTACTGGGGCGTATTCTTCGCCATGCAGGAACAGGTGAAGAAAACCTTCGACGCCAAAGACATTTCTATTCCTTACCCACAGCAAGACGTGCATATGCACAACGTTGCTTAAGTTGTCGATTTGTCGCTGAGATTTCCGGGAAGCCCCTTCGGGTTTCCCGGTTTCAGTGTCAAGAAACCATGCCCTCTCGACACGCTCTAGACACCCCCCTTCGCCTTCTCAAATACGTTCTCTGAGCTTTCGACTATTTACTAATTGCCCCTGCAAAATATCTGTGTTTTTATGCGCAGCCTGCCGAGGTACAACAATAGTCCATAAACACCTTAGCCCTGGTTCCACCCGACTATTGAGAACGCACAATGTTAGAGTATTGTCTGATCGCCCTGGCCATATTGGCCCTGTTGAGCATCGTTTTTGAAGATTTGATTCACATCAACAAAGCCAAAACCACCCTGTTCTTTGGTTGTCTCTCCTGGCTTATTCTGTTTATTGCAGCTGATTCAAAGGAAGCCTCGGCACAGGTTCAGGAACAACTCAATGAAAATCTGCTGGAAATAGCCACCCTGTGGTTGTTTCTGATGTCAACCATGACGTTTGTGGCTTACTTAAATGCCAAGGGCTTGATCCAGAACTTAGTGCAAAAAGTGGTTCCTCAGGAACTCGGTCTAAGAACCCTGATGTTTGTTGTCGCCATCTTTGCGCTGTTACTGTCCGCCATTTGTGACAACGTCACAGCAACGCTTGTCAGCTTGGGGTTGCTTCAGGCGTTCAAACTGGAGGCAAAGCAGCAAATCAAACTCGCCACTCTCGTTGTCTTTTCGGTGAACTCCGGTGGTGTTGCGCTAATCACGGGTGATGTCACTACCTTAATGATTTTCCTGGACGGCCACCTCAGTATGCAACAGCTGATCGTCTTGTTGATTCCCGCCAGCATCAGCGTCTTATTGTTGGCAACACTGCTCAGTATTGGCGCTCAGGGACGCGTGTCCGCCAGTCTGGTTTCCGCTCATTTTCACCGCATTGATATCATCATTGCCACAATCTTTTTCAGCACCATCGGCGCGACCATGCTGTTGAATCTGCTCTACGGCGTGCCTCCAGTACTGACCTTTTTGAGTGGACTGTCCTTGATGTTTTTGGTTGGGCGCAGCATCAAAACCGATGCCGAGCAAACTCGCATTCTGGAATACATACGGGAAATTGAGTACGACACCTTACTGTTCTTTCTCGGAATTCTGTTGCTGGTGGGCATGCTGCAAGAGATCGGCATTCTGGGCAAGCTCGCCGAGCAGTATCGTAACGTCGATCCTCGCTATGCGAACTACCTTGCCGGGGCAGGTTCTGCCCTGCTGGACAATGTGCCGCTGACAGCGGCCCTGTTAAAAGCCGCGCCGGACTTGAACACACAAAACTGGCTTGGGCTCACCTACGCCGTGGGGGTCGGCGGCTCCCTGTTAGCCATAGGATCGGCCGCCGGCATCATTGCTATGAGCAAGATTGAACGTCTGGGCTTTATGAGTTACCTGCGTTACTTTCCCGCTCTGGCTTGCGCCTATACGGCGGGTTACGTCATGACGCTTTTACTGGCGGAAGTCATAGCTTGATATAGGGCCACCCGAACGATCGCGAAGCTGTTGTCTCATTACGATTCTTTGCGATCTTCCAGACGTTGAATCAGCAGTCGGATGGCTTTCTTTCGGCGTCTCATTTTTTCGAGTTTTTCACTCTGCTCGTCTTTTGCGCTCTCGGCTTCAAGCTTGGCCAAGTCCTGCTTAAGTTCCTCGTAATCGTCTTTCAACTCCTGCAAGGATTGAGCGCGCTCGGCCTTGTCAAATACGATGGCTTCCGGCTCCGGTTCGTCACCCACCTTGGCACGATACCGAGGTTGCGGAATAAAGCTTTGCTCACCCACTTGACGCTGGTTCATGAAGTTAGGAGAAACAATTTCTACTCCAGCCCCATGCAAACTGTCCAACATATGCTTACGCAATTTACTGCGTGCGGAAAGCAACTGGCGAACGTTCTGTAAAAACCCCGCCACACGATAGCAGACCGAGAAATCACCAAGGTCCATAACGTAAACAAAAGGCTCTTCCAAACCCGCATCGACGGCCGCTTCCTTCAGTAGCTTTTCGATCGCGTGATGATCCAATTCATAACCCAGAGTCACTTCAGCCGTCACCACCGTACCACTGGCGTGCACCACTTTGACGGGATTGGCCGCGACATACACATTCGGCAAGGTGAGCAAATCCCGATCTTCCGTTTGGATTTCAATGTGAAATAAATCCTGCTCAGTAACCCGACCAAAATAATTATTGACTTGAATGAAGTCACCGGGCTTGAAGTTCTCCAGAGAGCGAATCATCAAACCGGCCATGGCATTGGCGGCGATCGTCGTTGAAGACAGTGTAATGATTGCCGTCAGCAGCAAACCCAACATGGTGAGCAGATTTCCCTGCAAGCTATCACTGACCGGCAGAACGATAATGACGCCGCACAGCGCCACCAGTACCACCAACAAAGTCATCCACTGACTTCGATAGCGAGCCCCTTCTGAGGGCTCACGACCTTTTTTGCTCAGATAAAACAGTAAAAGCCCGGCTATGGCCACCACCGCCAACAACGGCAGCAGTGGCGTAAGTAAATTGGGAAGTTGGGCTAAAAGTGATTCCAGTTTAGCCATAATCGTATCCTTTTACTGTGCTTCTCAGTGGCTCTTAATTTACTGAGCGGCGTTTAAAGCCTGGTCGATATCTGCAATGATATCGTCGATATGTTCAATACCAATCGACAGGCGAACCATTTCTTCACTCACACCGGCCGAAGCCAACTCTTCGGGCGACAGCTGGCGGTGGGTCGTGCTGGCCGGGTGACAGGCCAATGATTTGGCATCACCAATGTTCACCAGACGTAAAATCATTTGCAGGGCATCAATAAATTTACCACCGGCTTCGCGACCACCTTTGATGCCAAAACTCAGAATGCCCGACGCACGGCCGCCGCAAATTTCCTGGCAATTGGCATGGTGTGGACTATCAACCAAGCCTGCATAGTTCACCCAGTTTACGGCGGGGTGTTGTTGTAAAAATTCAGCCGCCTTCTGAGCATTTTCGCAATGACGCTCCATGCGCAGAGACAATGTTTCCAAGCCCTGCATGATCAGGAAAGCACTGTGTGGAGAAATCGCCGCCCCAGTATTACGTAGAGGCACCACACGACAGCGACCAATGTAAGCCGCCTCACCCAATGCCTCTGTGTACACTACGCCGTGATAAGACGGGTCCGGAGTGTTCATCACCGGGAAGCGCTCTTTATGAGCCGTCCAATCAAATTTACCGGAATCCACAATGGCACCGCCAATCGTGGTGCCGTGACCGCCAATGTATTTCGTCAGGGAGTGCACCACGATATGTGCACCCAACTCAAAGGGACGACACAAGCTTGGGCTGGCTACCGTGTTGTCCACAATCAGTGGTACACCGTGGGCATTCGCGATGTCCGCCCAACGTTTCAGGTCCACCACATTGCCTGCCGGATTGCCAATTGACTCGCAGAACAAGGCTTTGGTGTTGTCATCAATCAGCCCCGCAATAGCATCGAAGTTGTCAGCATCCACAAAGCGCGTTTCGATTCCCTGGCGAGGAAAAGTGTGGGCAAATAAATTGTATGTGCCGCCATACAATTGCGAGGTGCTCACAATGTTACTGCCCACTTCAGCAATCGCTTCAATCGCATAACGAATCGCTGCCATGCCTGACGCCAGAGCCAGGGCACCAATACCACCTTCCAAAGCAGCCAGGCGCTTTTCCAGCACATCGGTCGTCGGATTCATAATGCGGGTATAAATATTGCCCGGCACTTTCAGGTCGAACAGGTCCGCCCCGTGCTGGGTGCTGTCAAAGGTATAGGATGTGGTTTGATAAATCGGTGTGGTCGCTGAACGGGTGGTCGGATCACCTTCATATCCGCCATGCAATGCTATGGTTTCGGGCTTCATGTAAACTCCATGCTTACTTTTTGTTGGAATAGCCCTCTATTGTGATTGTTGCTGCCGCCCTGAGCAAGAGCGGCAGCAATCACTTACTCGTTTGTCTGACCGCCTTCAATCCATTTTGCAATTATCAGACCGGCCAATAACCAACTGATCACCGAATCGACGATCATCACCAATACATACGGCGTTGAGAAGTTCATCCAGTTCCAGTACGGAAAATGACCGACAAAACCAATGATCAAGCCCAGTAAACAGATATACCCCAGGCGTTGACCATACGACAGACCATGGGTCATTCGCAGCGCCACCACGACTAGAAATGCCGAAATGATGTAGCACAGCAAGCCTACCCCCAGCGTGAGAGGCATGTTGAGGTGATATTCGGGAACAATACTGGCGAACATGGACGCGCCACCTTCTTTGAAACCCTCTTCTTCAAAAGGCAGAAAATACATTCCCGCCTCAGGGGCCTGGGCTTTAATGCTCGCTTCCATCACGGCCTCATCGCTGAAACGGTGGGATACATCCTGATGCCAGGATAAAACCGTCCAGGAAATAAAACCCCAGAAAAACATAATGATGCCAGCCACAACACTGGCCATGAGAACTTTTTTCATCACTTAACTCCGCTTGTTGTTATTGTTAAACGGGCGTCGCGAACGACGGATACCTCACACCGCATAGCAAAGAGTCATAAATGCTTGTATATGAATCCAGTCAAACCTTAACAGGACTGGCTTTCATGTTAAAGTTAGCTTTTTTACTGCGGAAGCCCAATGAAATACAAAGATTTGCGCGATTTTATCAAGCTGCTCGAAAAGCGCGGTGAGTTAACGCGCATTACGATCCCCGTAGATCCCAAGCTGGAAATGACCGAAATCTGTGACCGGACCTTGCGCGCAGGCGGACCAGCTCTCTTATTTGAAAACCCCGTGGGTTCCGATATACCCGTGCTGGCCAATTTATTTGGCACACCAGAACGCGTCGCCCTGGGTATGGGCGAGGAAAGCGTCGAATCCCTCCGTGAGGTCGGCAAGCTGCTGGCCTTTCTGAAAGAACCGGAACCCCCCAAGGGTTTAAAAGATGCCTGGAGTAAAATGCCGATCTTTAAAAAGGTGCTCAACATGGGTCCGAAAGTGCTCAGCAAAGCGCCCTGCCAGGAGATCGTCAAACGCGGTGACGAGATCAATCTCGACGACATACCCATTCAAACTTGCTGGCCCGGCGACGCTGCCCCACTGATTACCTGGCCACTGGTGATTACCCGAGGCCCGAATAAAGAACGACAAAACCTGGGCATCTACCGTATGCAAAAGCTCGGAAAGAATCGCCTGATCATGCGTTGGCTGAGCCATCGGGGTGGCGCTCTGGATTTCCGAGAGTGGCAGGAACAACACCCAGGAGAACCCTTTCCAGTCAGTGTCGCTCTTGGGGCCGACCCAGCAACCATTCTGGGAGCCGTCACCCCTGTCCCAGATACTTTGAGTGAATACGCCTTTGCCGGTTTGCTGCGAGGGGATAAAACGGAAGTCTGTGAATCCACCAGCAATACTCTGCAGGTACCCGCCAGTGCCGAGTTCGTGCTCGAAGGTTTTATTTATCCGAATGATATGGCCGATGAAGGCCCCTATGGTGATCACACTGGCTATTACAATGAGGTCGATCGCTTTCCTGTATTTACAGTGGAAACCATCACCCACCGTAAAGACCCCATTTATCACAGCACCTACACCGGGCGACCGCCCGATGAACCGGCGGTTCTTGGGGTTGCACTGAATGAAGTGTTCGTACCCATTTTGCAAAAACAGTTTCCGGAAATTGTTGATTTTTATCTGCCTCCGGAAGGCTGCTCTTACCGTCTCGCGGTCGTCACGATGAAGAAGCAATACCCGGGTCATGCAAAACGCGTGATGATGGGTGTGTGGTCATTCCTGCGCCAGTTTATGTACACCAAGTTTGTGATTGTGACGGACGATGATGTGAACGCTCGAGACTGGAAGGATGTCATCTGGGCAATCACAACACGAATGGACCCAGCTCGCGATACTACCCTGGTTGAGAACACGCCCATCGACTATCTCGACTTTGCATCACCTGTCTCAGGACTCGGCTCAAAGATGGGCATGGACGCCACCAACAAGTGGCCAGGTGAAACCGATCGTGAATGGGGTGAAACCATTACGATGGATCAAAATGTCAAAGAAAAAATAGACGAACTGTGGGATCAACTGGGTATTGATCTACCCGAGCAGAACAAGAAACTCATCTAATCAGGAAAGCGGGAGTGTCTGCCAACCACAGCAGACACTCCCTTGATTCATTTAGGCGGGCTTTGGCAACGGCAGTTTGGACTGAACATTCGCTGCACTTTTTAAACCCTGCTGATAATACTGGGTACTCAACTCATGTTCGCCCATTGCGGCCAGTAGGCGACCAAGCTCCGCACAGGCTTCCGCACTGGGCTTTTGCTTGATGGAACCTTGATAATACTCTCGAGCTTTACCCCAAAGCTCATTGCGCAGGCTTAAACGAGCCAGCGTCAACAATAAGGCAGCATCAGCCGGACGTTGTTTTAACCAGTTCTCAGCCTGAATCAATTGTCGATCCAGATCCTCACCGGCCAGCAAACCGTACAAACTGATGAGTTCATCCTGCCAATCTTTTTGCAGGTGACGACGCAACAGATTCTCTGCAATAGCGTCACCATCATAACGACGTAATTGTTGCACATAAGCGCCAACCATAGCCGGGCGCTTTTTCACTTCTTTCGGCAAGTCTTCCCACACTTCCTGCAAACGTGCAATGGCATTTTTGGTTTGCATTCGACTGGCCTGCTCACCAGCCAGATCAATCAAGGCCAAGTAAAGCTTATCCGACAAAGCCAGGCGCTCTTCTTCACTGCCGACTTTATTGCGGTTCAACTCAGGCAACAGGCGTTCCAATGACTCCCAATCTTCAAGTTCAGTGTAGACGTTCCGCAAATACTCCAGCACCAGTACATTGCGCGGTGAAATTTTTCGGGCTTTTTCCAGCGTAGCCACACACTGCTCGTACTTCTTGGCCGAAAACTGAATGCGCGCTTGAGTAATAATAATGGCCAAACTGTCTTCGGAGGCAACCTCTTCGGCCTTGAGTAATAACTCATTGGCCTGGGTTTCGTCACCCAACTCATGGGCACTTCGCGCCGCAGCCAAGTAGTTGAGGACGGGGGCCTGAACATTATGCGCCGACTTGAGCAAGTCTTTGCGAGCGGCCTTAAAATCACCTTCAATAAATTCAACCAAACCTTTTTCAGCACGCTTTTGTGCCGCAGCGGCACTGCCGAATAAAATAAAGCCAGTGCTCTTTTTAACAAGATTTACACTGCCTTTGGAAATTTTGCTGGTCCAGCGAACCAATAACAATAACGTTACAATAAGAACAACGGCAAACCAGAAACTCATCTCAATACTGGTGTTCCCGAACGCAATTAGGACATAACCGCTATCGTGCTGAACCAGATAATCGAGATAAAAAATACCTGCGATAATCGATAACAAAATCAGCAGTTTAATCTTCCATGGCAATTTCATATCAAGCCTCCTCAGTCACGCTGGACTGCGGGGCTTGAGGCTGTGTGGATTTCACCTTGTGCAAGCGTTCAATATAAACTCTCAGTTGCTCGAGCGAAGAGGTAATATCGGGAAGAGGAACAACAATTTCCTGATTTTCCAACTCATCAAGCTCAGCAATGAAGGCTTCGATCTGACTGTTCGGCGGAAACTGAGTTTGCAACCACTCTCGAGCCTGTTGAATAGAGGTTTCGTAAATAACCTTCTCTTCTCTCAGCATCGCCAATTGCGCTCGCTCAATCATAAAACGCAGATTCAGTTTCACATAGGCTTGAGCTTCGGGTGGCAACAGTTTATTAACAGGTTGATTTCTTCGAATCTCTACAAAGCGCAGCAAATACTCATAAACTTTGGTCATGCCATCCTGAAACTTATGCAGCCACGTGACATTTTCAGGTAGAGTAGACTCTTCGATAGTGACGTTTCTTTCAACCATCGGAACACGCTTTGGCAACGTCGGCAAATTATCGATCTGCTTGGCCAAGCCCGCCATGCGTAAAAACAACCCATCACGATCCACTTTTGGAGCCAACTTCAAGGCCGCCAGGTCTTCACCAATGGCCTGGCGAATGGGAAACAAATCCACATCGTCCATCTCGGCCAGAATGTTATCCGCCGTTTCCAGCAAACCCTGGGCACCGGTTGTGGCCCGCTCGGTCAGCAAACGTTGATTGGCCAGACGCAAGAGATACTCAGCTTCCGCCAGCAACCAATCGTCACGACTGGTCGAGGAAATACTGATCAAACGTTTATTGTGTGCGTCCAAACGCTGATGTACCGCCTGCAGAGAATCTTGTACGGTTTGCGCCACTTCATCGGTGCCCGCAACGGATTCAGTCACAGATGCTTGTTCACTCTGAAGTTTCTGCAACTTCGCGGACTGGCTTTCGATCAGCGCGGTCATCTCAGCCTGCCGGCCTTTGTCCTGCTGCCAAAACTGCCAGCCGAAATAACCACCAGCACCCACCGCGCCACACAGTAATAACACGATAAACCAAATAAAGAAGCCGGCACCGGAGCGCGTTTCCTTCGCTGCCGCTTGAGCTTTTTTACTCTCACCGCTGGCCGGTTTCGCCGCCTTGGCCGGTTCCTCTTTCTTGGCCTCAGGCTTTTTATCCTCGGGGGCCTGCTTCTCCAGCTCGGGTTGTTGTTCCTCAACCTTGGCCTTTTCGTCGGCGGGCAATTGTTCTTTGTTGTCTGTATTGCTCATGTGAACTCCATTTGTGCAAGGTCACCCTAGCAGCGGGATTTTTAAAAATAGTTCGGTTTACGTCGGCGTTGCAGCCAACTGCTGCAACGCCCTCAACATAGCGGCTTCGCCAGCATTTCTGGCCGGATAAACCGTGTTGAAACCCAAGCCTCGGGCCAGTTCGGCCACCCTCTGGCTTGGGCAAATCAATTCATAGTCTTGCCAGGAGACCAAACCGGCCTCATGAATTCCCCGGTGCAGATTTTCCAGTGATTCCCCACTGTGCACCATAACGATCTTGCGTCCGGAGGCTTTCGCAAAAGGGCTCACTGACAAACGTTCAGCCAGACCTTCAGGACAAGCGCGTCGATACAATTCGCAATAGTCTACTGTAGCACCTCTTTGGCGTAATGCCTGGGCCAGGGTCTCTCTTCCTCCCTGCCCCCGAAAAATCAGGACTTTTTTATTACGCAGCTCCTGCAATATTGGCAGCGCCAACAACGCTTCGCTGTCCATCGCGCCCTGGGCCTGCGACATTTCGGCGAAGCCCATATTGGCGGCCGCCTCAGCCGTCGCAGTACCAATCGCCAGATAACGCTGCCCCATGGGGAGCTGGGGCCAGTATTGGTCAATCCAGGACCCTGCGTATTTGACGGCGTTTTGGCTAATAAAGATGACATAAGGGTAATGATCAAAATCCAAAATCCGGGATTTGATCGCTGCCACGGCCTGGGGCTCATCAAGCCCGACAATCTGCATGCAGGGCTCGTGGAAGCATTGGCCTCCCGCCGATTCGATCGTCTGCTGCAGCGATCCCCCTGCGTGCAGCGGTCGGCATAGGAGCACGTTCAGGCCTGTAAAGTTCATTGTGCCCATTACCTTTAAACCTAAGCTGAATTAGGCCCCATTAGGCCTGAACCGTATTGCCGTAGACCTTATCCAGAATATCTTTGGCACCCGCCGACAACAGGCGTTCGGCCATGGCCACTCCCATTGTCTCGCCAGCATCCTGTTCACCTTCCGCTTCCTCGAAGAGCATTTTGCTGCCATCCGGGTCACCGACTAAACCGCGCAACCACAACTTACCCTCTCGTTCGATGGCGAAACTCGCAATGGGCACTTGGCAACCACCTCCCAAGCGGCGATTCATTGCACGCTCAGCACGCACACAACGGGCGGTAGCTTCATCATGTAAGGGGGCCAACAGTGCACGGGTTTCATCGTCGTCCATGCGGCATTCAATCCCCACGGCACCTTGACCGCCTGCGGGCAAGCTCACTTCTGGGGCAATAAATTCTCGGATACGTTCGCCCATCTCCAGGCGAATCAAACCGGCCGCGGCCAGGATAATCGCCTGGTATTCTCCCGCATCCAGCTTGGCCAAACGGGTATTCACATTGCCCCGCAGGAATCGGATGTCGAGATCCGGACGCGCAGCCAGCAACTGACACTGACGGCGCAGGCTTGAGGTCCCAACGACCGCCCCCTCTGGTAACTCATCAAGCTTGGAAAATTCGTTGGAGACAAAGGCATCGCGAGGATCCTCTCGCGGGCAAATCACCTCCAACCCCAAACCTTCCGGAAACTCCATTGGCACATCTTTCATCGAGTGAACGGCGATGTCGGCTCGTTTTTCCAGCAGCGCGTGTTCCAGCTCTTTCACAAACAAGCCTTTGCCGCCCACTTTTGCCAGGGGAACATCGAGAATTTTGTCACCTTTACTCACCATGGGCACCAGACTGACTTCCAGTCCAGGATGATGGCGTTCGAGTTCAGCTTTAACGTATTCAGCCTGCCAAAGGGCCAAGGCACTCTTTCGGGTAGCAATGCGGATGGATCGGGACATGGGTGGGACACTTAATCAATAAATCAAGCCCCCATAATACCAGAGCAGAGAATTCGCTCCTATGTTTTAACTCAGACAAACTGCGCCACCAATCTGTACAAAAATTCAGCAGACAGGTTCTCAGAAAGGCTCTTCAAGCAGTACTTCCGTGGCCGAACTCTTTTCACTGGCGTCGCTCGCCAAGCTCTTCAGTAAACGATCGGCTGCTCGACGTCCATCACTGAGAAACTCTTCATTGGAACTCAGGGCCGCAAGCAGCTGTACATTAAACAGAAGACTGACAATACCCCAGGCAACTTCATTGCGGTCAGCATCACTGGCATCTGGGTAATCAACTCGAATCACCTGACACAAAACCAACACGAAGTTGCGATGCCATTGGGTCATTTGTTCTTTGATCGCCGGATACAAATCAACACCGGATACTAAGGCCTGCGCAACCAACACGCGTCGCCGCTCTTCATCGCTGGTATCGGTAAAAAAATAATCGAGCAATGCGAGGCTGGTGTTGGAGGACGGCATAGCCGCAAGAAATCGGCGAGCCTCTTCGCGGGAATTCTTTATGTAGCGATCAGCGAGGGCTTGAACCATTTTGTCACGGTTGCCGACATGGTAGCGCAGCAGGCTGCGACGCAAACCAGATTCTTCGGCAATGCGCTCGAGGGTTGTCCCCTCAATGCCCAGTCGAGCAACACATCTCTCGAAAGCTTCGAGTATTTCTTCTGTGCGTTCAGCTTTAACACTGGGTCGTGCCATTTGGTTTCGCCTCCCTGTCGAATTCAGATTGTTGTCGCGGATACTAACACAGGGATTTAGACGAAACATTATTTCAAGCCAGAGATAGAGACCTCAATCAACAAAAAATCTATCCCGAGAAACAACTGGCTATAAATAAAATGCCCTGAAGATATATTTACCTAAAAAACACACAATAAACTGTCAGAAATGAAAATTTAAACTCGAGTTGTTTTTCCTTTTTGGCAAACTACACACAGAAAAAACTCTGTAAATATCGATGCAATTACACCAATGAGACCACTTACAAACATGAAATACCCAACCCGAAAAACTCCACTCATGCATCGACGGAAATTTTTGAAGGCTGTAAAAACAAAAAAGCCTCGATACCATCGAGGCTTTTTTGCAGTGCTTATTCGAAAAAGAAATCTACATTTCAGCAAGCATCGCGCGAATTTTACTAACATGGCGACGGCTTACGATAGGTTTCTCCTCGCTATCACGCAAACGCATAACGTAATGTCCTTCCGGTGCACGTTCCATCCCTTCAATATAAGAGCGCGCCACCAAAGCATTACGATGAATGCGAAGAAAGCTGGCCTCAAACTCAGACTCAAGCTCCTTCAAAGTATCATCGATCAGCGTTTCCCCACCGCGATGATAAACCGTGACATACTTCTGATCGGCTAGAAAATAAAAGATATCTTCCAAAGGAATCAATTCAACACCACGTCGAGTCTTCGCACTGATGTGTTTGCGTGCATTCGGACGATCGGCTTTATTCATATCGTCCAGCGCTGCAATCTGCATGCGGTTTAATTTGCGCGCATTCTGCAAAACCTGCTCGAGCTGTTCTTGACGCACCGGTTTCAGCAAATAACCCACAGCCTGGGCCTCAAAAGCCTCAACAGCGTGCTTGTCGTAAGCCGTGCAAAACACCACTGCAGGTGGGTCTTCCATCGTGGATATACGCTTCGCAGCCGATAGGCCATCCTCACCCGGCATGGAAATATCCATCAGTACAACATCGGGGCCTGCGGCTTTTATCGCTTGAAGGGCCTCGTCTGCGCCAGCAGCCTGAGCGACGACCTCACACTCATCCATGCGGGAAATCATACGAACCAGCCGCTCTCTGGCCAGCGCCTCATCATCGACGACCAAAACATCCATGATTGTGCTCATTACTAAGATCTCACTTGTTTTTTACTGTGTTGAATTATAGCTATCGGCAGCAGCCTATAAATTCTTCAATTGGTAACGAATATTAATTGTGTAAAGTTCTTCGCTCTGCTCGATATTCCACTTTACCTTGTCGCCAAAATGCCCACACAGGCGAGCCAATACATTATTTAAAGCCAGCTGATTGCCGGATGAACGCGTATTTTGGGCGAGCGGGTTACTCATTATTAAGTGTAGCTCGTCATTCTGCATCAGCACCTTAATCTCAATTGTGCCGCCCTGCGGCAGATGATGAATACCATGTTTGATGGCATTTTCCAGTAATGGTTGCAGAACCAGGCTGGGAATGGGCATCGATCGGGCCTCTTCTGCCACATCCCACTGAGTATGTAAGCGCTCACCCATACGAAGCTTTTCCATCGCAAGGTAGCGTTCACAGAGCGTAATCTCATCGCGCACGCTCACCAGCTTGGGCTCCGCCAGGCTGGCGCGAAACAACTCACTCAGATCTTCAACCGCCTGCTCGGCTTTCTCAGGATCGACTTCAATCAAACAGGCAATGGTATTCATACAGTTAAACAGAAAATGCGGCTGAATACGCGACTGCAGTGCCTGTAATTGGGAATGCAAATGGGCCTGTTGCTGATTGCGGTATTGCTGCTGCAAATACATATAACGTAGGCCAATTCCCGTGATGATCATCGAAATCAGTAAAAACTGCCCCAAGTGCCAGTAACTCAGCTGCAATACATGGCCATACTGGGCGATCACAAAGCCGAAGAAACTGAGGGTCAACAACTGAACAATCAAAAAGCAGCTGATGCCTGCAACGGCCGGATGGCGCTGGTTCAACCATTTGGCCATCAAGGCCAACACCAGCAGGGACGCCAGAGCGATCCACTGTACCGCCAGAGAAACCATCCCCAGCTTCTGCCAATCGAAGGCTTGCAAGCCAAAGGCTGCCAGGCTGAGAACAATCGCCAGTAATTCACAGACCAGCACAATGCCCAGAGCCACAGGTGGGCTTTTTAAATCCGGTAAAAAATCGCCTTTGATATCCAGGGCTTCGTTGACCCCTTGTTCCAGAGGGCGCTTTTTATTCTCTATCGTAAACAAACTGTCTCCTAACCCCTCCCCCGGGGAAGGCCTTATATAAGCAAGTGCCCCATTTACAGTAATGGGGTTTAACAGGCTCTGGATTGTACGGTTTTCGTCACATTTCGGCTGGACTCAAAGGTCAAATGGTTGATCAGTTATCATGGGCGGCTTCAGGCACTATAATGCCAGCCCCAATAGGTGGAATCTGCTCGCAAGGTGGGGCACCGCCTAACACTAATGATGAAAAAGCCAGGATTTAACCATGAGCGATAGCCAAAACGACGCCACCAATCAGCAATGGGGCGGTCGCTTTAGTGAGGCAACCGATGCCTTTGTACAACGTTTTACTGCCTCGGTGCAATTTGACCAGCGCATGTACAAGCAAGACATTCAGGGCTCCATCGCCCACGCGACCATGTTGGCGGAAGCCGATGTCTTAAGCGAGAAGGAACGAGATGCCATCATTCAGGGCCTGAAAACCGTTCAAGACGACATTGAAGCCGGGCGCTTCGACTGGTCTATCCCCCTGGAAGACGTTCACATGAACATCGAGTCGGCCTTGACCAAGGCCATTGGCATCACCGGGAAAAAACTGCACACCGGGCGTTCTCGTAATGACCAGGTCGCCACCGATATTCGCCTGTGGCTGCGCGATGAAATCGACCTGATAAGCACTGAAATGAGTCGCCTGCAAGATGGCTTAATCAAATTGGCGGCATCCGAAGCCGATACCATTATGCCGGGCTTCACCCATCTACAGACCGCCCAGCCCGTCACCTTTGGCCACCATCTGCTGGCCTGGAACGAAATGCTGGAACGCGACTACGGTCGCCTCCAGGACTGCCGGAAACGTCTGAACCAGTCGCCGCTGGGGGCTGCCGCACTCGCCGGTACCAGTTACGCCATCCAACGAGACATGACGGCTACGTTGCTGGGCTTCAGTAAACCCACGGAAAACAGCCTGGACTCCGTATCCGATCGAGACTTTGCTATCGAGTTTTGTGCCTTTGCCAGCCTGTTGCTGACCCATATGTCACGCATGTCGGAAGAATTGGTACTGTGGACATCGGCGCAGTTTAACTTTATCGACCTGCCCGACCGCTTCTGCACGGGCTCATCCATCATGCCTCAGAAGAAAAATCCGGATGTGCCGGAACTGGTGCGCGGCAAAACCGGTCGAGTGAATGGCCATCTGATCAGCCTTCTGACGTTAATGAAATCCCAACCTCTGGCTTACAACAAGGATAATCAGGAAGACAAAGAACCGCTGTTCGATGCGGTTGATACCGTAAAAGATTGTCTACGCGCCTTCGCCGATATGATTCCTGCCATTGAGGCAAAATCCGAGATCATGCTGGAAGCCGCCAAACGAGGGTTCTCAACCGCGACAGACCTGGCCGACTACCTGGTGTGCAAGGGCGTGCCCTTCCGCGATGCCCATGAGATTGTAGGCAAATCAGTAGCTTACGGTCTGGAGAACGATAAAGACCTGTCCGAAATGAGCCTGAGCGAGCTGCAACAGTTCAGTGATCAAATCACCGACGACGTCTTTGATGTTCTGACGCTCGAAGGTTCTGTGGCTGCACGTAATCATATCGGTGGCACCGCACCCAATCAGGTCCGGGAAGCCGCCACACGTGCTCTGGCACTATTGAGCGAGCGCGCATAATCCCGCTGGGCCTGCCCAAACCGGGCAGGCTTGTCCCTGACTGACCTTATTATTCTTTATTCTCGGTATCACCCTGCTGACTCTTGCGCCGCCCCTTCACTGTTCCCTTGTCTTCCTTCTTACAGACTGCCACGTAAACATCACTACAGATGTTAAGTCTTGCAAACATGATGTATAAAATATTTGACATCAATACTAACCGAGACTAAGCTCTGCCCAATGTTAAATATCTTTTACACATAGTTAATATTTCCATACAACGAAAGGAGACTAACATGGCCTATCGAGAACAGGTGTTGTGGGTTGACGGGCTGATCATGCTGGGGCTGATTGGCTACACCGTGAAGCAACTGCTGCTGGCCGGCGATGCGGCGCTCTTTAACGTGGAACAAGCATACGACGTCGTCGCGAGTGTGCTGTTTATGGCCGTCGTGGCTTATGTGCTGTGTCATATCGCCATTGCAGTCGTGTCTAATAAAGAGACTGAAGACGCTCGCGATGAACGTGAGCAGCAGGCCGTTCAATTAGGTGCCTACTGGTCATCCACCATCAGCCAAACCACGATCGTGCTGGCGCTGGTTCAGTTTGGGCTAACCGTTCAATTCGGTGGCGCGCGCGAGGAACTCAGCCTGGCGCATCCATTATTGCTGTTGTTGATTGGTCTGATTCTGGCTGAACTCAGTAATACTGGTCGACAGCTCTGGTATCTGTACCGCGGTGTATAATGGCGAGCGGAGACCCTTATGAGCAAATGCAAGATTAACAATCAGATTCGCCGCCTGCGTTTTGAACACAATGAAATGACCCAGCAGGCGCTGGCTACTGAGGTCGGTGTCACCCGGCAAACCATTTTAGCAATTGAAGCCGGCCGCTATTCACCGTCCCTTGAAGTGGCCTTTAAAATTGCCAACACCTTCAAACAGCCCCTTGAAGCGGTGTTTCAGTATGAACCCGAATCGACCTGAATAAGGGGCACCATCAGCTATCCACTTTAGTGACGTACACCCAGACATTACTCAAGCCCACAATGATCGGTGGGCGTGCCACCCGAACACTGTCATTCGCCAGGGCTTCACCAATGACTTCCTTGCAATAGGTGAACGTCAGATCCAGCATTTCTTTGCGATACGGCGCACAGGCAAACATTT
This sequence comes from Pseudoteredinibacter isoporae, assembly GCF_040372805.1. Taxonomy (GTDB): domain Bacteria; phylum Pseudomonadota; class Gammaproteobacteria; order Pseudomonadales; family Cellvibrionaceae; genus Pseudoteredinibacter; species Pseudoteredinibacter isoporae_A. Next base: position 1,216,349 of record NZ_BAABWJ010000001.1, on the reverse strand, counting down.
GTCTCGTCGTATTTAAGTGCAGTACATCGCCGGTATTGAGCGGACCAGTCGGGTCATTGAACAGAGCATGCTTCCAATGCTTATCGCGATAGCGACCAATATAGATATAGCCCGATTCCCGAACCGACAGGTCCTCATCACCACGCGTGATAATGCCGTTGACGGCCATTTGAGGGGGACCACTGTCAGACTTTTGGGCTTTGGTTTCCTGAACGATGAGGGGAATCGCCGGTTGGCTGTATTGAAGGTAGGCGTAACAAAGGGCAATCAAACCGAACAAGGCCAGGGACAGCAGAGAAACGCGCAGGTTTTCACCCATATCCTGCAACAGAAGAAAACCCAGCACCCCCAGACAAAATAAGCAGCTGGCGATAATGCCCTGCGGACTCGCCAATGCCGCCCATAGCGCCGGCCAACTGGCGTGAAAAACCAATTCCATTAGTACACCTCCCTGTAAGAGGCCCAATGTAGAGACAGATGCCGAGCAGATCAAGCGCTCGTCAGTTACACCTTATTACAAGCTATCAATCAAATTGGCCTTCACGCAATCGCTTAAAATAGTGCCTCGCGGCAGCATTCACTTTCGGTGCGAGCATAAAGCTCGAGATCATCGTAGGAATGGCCATGATGGCATAAACCCCAACCAGTAAACCGTTCACCACATCGAGAGACACCACCGCCCCAAGCACGATTAAAAAGACATAACAGGGCGTGTAGTAATGCTGACGTTCAGCCCCAATCAAAAAGCCCAGGCATTTAGCGCCATAGAACCAATAGGTCACAATGGTACTGAAGCTGAGCAAGGCCACCATAAGAATCAACAGATAGATGCCGCCATTGGGAAACACACTCTCAATCGCCGCCGCCGTCATGGTCACGCCCGCACCTGTGCTCGGGTCCTGCCAGACGCCGGTTAGCAAAATAATCAACGCCGTGCACGTGCAGACCACCAGCGTATCGACCACCGGCCCGATCATTGCGACCACGCCCTCTCGAATCGGCTCATCCGTTTTGGCGGCACCGTGAGCCATGGATTCGGTACCGATACCGGCCTCATTAGAAAATGCACCCCGTCGCACGCCAATCATAATCACTGTTCCCAATGCACCGCCGGCAGCCGCTTGGCCAGTAAAGGCATCGCTGACAATCAATGCGAACATTGCTGGAATCTGTTCAAGGTGCTGAAACAAGACAACCGCGGTAAATAACAGATAAATCGTCACCATGGCCGGCACCAGTCGAACCGTTAAACGACCAATCCGCTGGATGCGGCCAATGATCACCACAACCGTCAACAACGCCACACAGCTGCTGGCAATAAAATCAAAGCCCAAGTGAGACTCAGCCGTCGCCCAACCCGATGGAATAGCGACCGCATCGCGCAACAACTGAATCAGCTGATTGGCTTGAAACACCGGCAGCGTACCGATCATACCCGCCAGACAAAACAGATACGCCAGAGGCAAAAAGCCCTTAGGCAGGGCTTCTCGAATCACGTACATCGGCCCGCCCTGGGTTTCGCCCAGACTGTCTTCACCGCGAAACATCACCGCGAGGGAAGCGGTATAAAACTTTGTCGCCACCCCAATGACGGCCGTGACCCACATCCAGAAAATTGCCCCCGGCCCGCCACTGGCAATCGCAATGGCCACACCGGAAATATTCCCCAGCCCCATGGTACCCGCCAAGGCCGTCGACAATGCCTGGGAATGACTGACCTGCCCCGGCGCGCTCGGATCATCATAACGTCCTCGCAAGACGGCCACACTGTGACCAAGATATCGATAGGGCTGCAGACGTGAATAGATGGCAAAAAACAAACCGCCTCCGACCAGCAAAACAACCAGTGGGGTACTCCACATGGCATCAGCAAACTGATTGAGCGCGGATTCGATACGGGGCAGATACTCGGCGAGGGACATATAAGCTTCTTTTTATTCGTGGCGTCTGGTTTTTATCGACGTAAGAAAACAAGTCTATGGGCCTGCCTTCCCAGGGTCAAACGAACTGTCCCAGTTGCTCGAGTGGAAATTCATAAAGCGGCGGAAGATCTATTGACGTGTATCAATATCACCTCCATGGCACAGGCGTAATCTAAACCCATACACATTGACTGAATTGCCCCGCTTGCGGGCACCCGGAAACCCTGTCGAGGACAAGACCATGACCGTAACAGCCGCTGTAATGATCGTTTTTTTAGCGGGTATTTTTGCAATTTTGACCGTGGGGTCTTTGCTGGCCTATGCCATTGATGCGCGAGTTGATCACGGCGAGCACTGAGTCGCACCGAAACTAGCCGGTGGCCAGAGCCAATAGTGGATGCTGTAAATCCTGATAGCCGTCTTTTTCCGCAGCGGTTCGCCACCACGCTTCTGTGGCGTCATCTCCAGGAAAATAACTGTGCAGCTTAAAAGTGCCTCCGGCACTCAAATTCATCGGTTCGATCCCGGTCACCACCGTTTTCATACGATAGCGGCTTTCCGGCAAAGTCACGTCGATATCGTAACTCGAATTAAAACGCACCTGGCGTGCTCGTTCAGGCCAGTTAGCCGGAATTCCCGGGTAGGCTTCCAACCATTCCATCAACTCATTCAGCTTGGCATCGTTGGTCAGCAATTGCTGTTCTTTGACTTGCAAAAGTAAGGCACAGCTAAAATCTTCCCAACCTTCAATCAGATGGCGCATCCCCTCTTCTGAAAAAAACAGGTGATACATATTCATCTGCAAGCCAACCTCACAGGCGCCAGCACGCATCCCCGCTTGCCGCATTAAATTCAGCCAGGCACGGTTAAACATCAGCACATCGCCAAGATTGTTTACAATAAAGGAGGGATAAGGCTCATGCTTCAAAAGCATCCAGCTCATTTGTCGCTTCAGGCGTTTCCCCATAGTGGCGGGGTTGACCATCGAATGGGGCAGAAAGCCCGCCGACTGTAACAACACGTTGTTCTCACGGGAAGAGAGTTCGAATTCCTGCTGCAAGCGCTGAATCATTCCACGGCTTGGGCGGCTGCGACCGGTTTCCAAAAAACTGATATGGCGGCTGGATGTCCCCAGGCGGGCGGATAACTGAGCCTGAGACAGACCCATCTGTGAACGCCAGAACTTGAGCATCCGCCCGAAGGCGGCCTCTTGCGCGGCCAGTTCATCGTCCGACTTCGTGCTGAGCTCATCTTGGCTCAATGTAACCCCCGTACCCTGGCAGAACTGGTCGAAAATGACACCCTCGGAACAGCCCGACCATGGCGGTCATTACCTGAGAGGGAATTGCCGAGAGATTATAGGCTGTGTCACACTGTTCAGCAATTTGCAGGCTTATTTAGCCCGCTTCCCGGTGCGCAAAATGAGCGCGAATGCCAAGCCTATACAACGTAATACATCTATCGTGAACAGCCTAACAACAAGCCTTGAAACCGACAGCACAGCCGCAGCGTCTTCAGCGCCACAACGCGCGTTACGCATTTGCCTTCTGGGATACCGCAGTGCACCTTTTGTCGGCGGGCAAGGTATTTACATCAAATACCTCAGTAAAGCCCTGGTCGACGCGGGGCATCAAGTGGATGTAATTTCAGGCCCGCCGTATCCGGATCTCGATCCACGCGTAAACCTGATCAAGATGCCGAGCCTGGATTTATTCAGTGCGCCCAACCATGTCACGGCATTGCGACCACGTCACCTCACCTCGTTCAGTGACACCTTTGAGTGGTGGAGTATGCTCACCGGTGGTTTTGCCGAGCCCTATACCTTCAGTCGTCGAGTGGCGAAATATTTAAAGCTTCATGGTCACCGCTACGATGTGGTGCACGATAATCAATGCCTCGGCTGGGGCTTGCTGAGCATTCAAAAACGCGGCCTGCCTGTAGTCGCCACTGTGCACCATCCGATTACTCGAGATCGACAACTGGCCCTGGATGCGGCACCCAACTGGAAGCACCGTTTGTTGGTAAAACGCTGGCATTCATTTTTGCGCATGCAAAAACGTGTGGTCCAGAAACTGAATCATATCGTTACTGTTTCCGAGCAGTCGCGCCACGACATTGCCGAAGCCTTTGATATCGAAAGTGAAGACATCAGTCTGATTTACAACGGCATCGACACCGACACGTTTCGACCGCGCACCGATGTTGAAAAACAGGACTTTCAATTGATCACAACGGCTTCCGCCGATCAGCCACTAAAAGGCCTACGCTATCTATTGGACGCCATGGCAGAACTCGGTCCCGAATTTCCACAACTGACATTATTGGTGGTTGGCAAACTACGGGAAGACGGTGCCACAGCCAAGCAATTGAAAAAGCTTAGCCTGGATGATCGTGTGCGTTTTGTATCCGGAATCAGCACAGAAGAGCTGGTGCAGCACTACAATGCTTCAACCATTGCCGTTTCCCCGTCATTGTACGAAGGTTTTGGTTTGCCCGCAGGCGAAGCCATGGCTTGTGGTACGCCGGTCATTTCCAGTGATGGTGGCGCGCTGCCCGAAATTGTCGGCGATGCCGGCACCATCGTGCCCGCCGCCAACGCTCCGGCATTGGCACAAGCCATTGCTGAATTGTTAAAGGATCCCGACCGTCGACTCATCATGGGGAAAACCTGCCGGGAACGCATTGAACAAAGCTTCAGCTGGAAAGTGGCCGCCGAACAATTTGTTAATTACTACTTGAAGATGCTGGCCGAAGAGAAAAATTAAACCATGCAAACCATTAACTTTCAGCGCCTGGAACTCAAAGACGGCGAGCGCTTTTTAGATGTCGGTTGTGGCGAAGGTCGCCACACCATCGGGGCATATCTGCACGCAAATGTAGAAGCCATTGGCGTGGACTTGAGCGAAAACGACCTTGCCACCGCGCGGGAACGCGCCGAACAATTTGTGGATGCGGACAATTCTAACAAAAGCATTTCCTTTCAGCCCGCAAATGCTCTCGAACTGCCCTTTGAAGACAACAGCTTTGACAAAGTGATCTGCTCTGAGGTGTTGGAACACATTCCTGACTTTCAAGGCGTATTAAAAGAACTGCAACGCGTGGTTAAAAATGACGGCGTGATTGGCATCAGCGTACCGCGTGCGTGGCCAGAAGATATTTGCTGGCGCTTGAGCAACGAATATCACAGAACACCCGGCGGACACATTCGTATTTTTAATGCGACCCACTTACGTCAAGAAGTGGAAGATCTGGGCTGGCAGCGCTATTACCGCCATTGGGCCCATGCGCTGCACGTGCCTTACTGGTGGTTAAAGTGTAAATATTGGGGCCAGGAAGATGATCAGGTTTGGGCACTGCGTAATTACCATAAATTTCTCGTTTGGGATTTAATGCAACAGCCTCTGTTAACACGAGCATTGGACAAAGTACTGAACCCTATCATGGGCAAAAGCATTGTTATGTACTTCAAGAAAAACTCAGCGATGGAACAGGGCGAATAATTATGGACGGCTTACTGCTGAGCAAAGGCCTGTTTCCCGAGCAGTTTTTGCGTAAAACCGTAGATTATATTTTAAGCCAGCAGTTGGACGACGGCTTGATTCCTTGGTTCAAAGGCCACAAAGCTGACCCCTGGGATCACACCGAAGCTGCCATGGGCCTCTCTATCGCTGGCGAGTTTGAGGCGGCCGAGAAAGCCTATCAGTGGCTGGCGAACAATCAATTGAGCGACGGCAGCTGGTACGCAAACTACCAGGATGGCAATGCGCTCTACAAAGAAAAACGCGAAACCAATTTCATCGCTTACATCGCCACAGGCGTCTGGCATCACTATCGCATCAGCGGAAACCGGGATTTCCTGGAAAACATGTTCCCAGCAGTTAAAAACGCAATGGACCTAGTGGTCAGCATGCAAGCCCCAACGGGGGAAATCTACTGGGCAATCGAAGAGGACGGCCAAGCATTTGAAGATGCTTTAATTACCGGCTGTTCATCCGTATACAAAAGCCTCGAATGTGCCATCGCTATCGCCGAAGAGCTGGACCAGGATCGCCAGCATTATATCGATGCTTACAAAAAACTTGGTCTGGCCTTATCGGAACACCCGGAATATTTTGACCGAACGTGGGAAAGCAAAGAACGCTTCTCCATGGATTGGTTTTACCCGATTCTTGCAGGCGCCATCAGCGGAGAAGCGGCAAAACAACGAATCGCTGAACGCTGGGAAATATTTGTTCGCGACAATATGGGCTGCCTATGCGTCAGCGACGAACCCTGGGTGACTGTTGCGGAATCCTGCGAGCTGACCATGGCCTTACTGGCCGCCGGCGAACACGCCAAAGCCGTGCAAGTATACAGCTGGCTGCATCAATGGCGCGATCATAATGACGGCGCCTACTGGACAGGCTACCAGTATAAAGAAAAGGTTATTTGGCCCGAAGAGAAGACCACCTGGACAGCCGGCGCGATTTTATTAGCCGCCGATGCGCTCACCCAACACACGCCAGCCTGGAATATTTTTCAGTGCTCTCAGTTGGGCAGGAAAGAGACGCGTGATGACGCATTAGCGAGTGAGAAAAGTGCCAGCCTGGCTTAAGCCGGGTTGCTTCCATTGAAGACGCTCATGTGAGCTTTCCTATTCGCGCTGCGATGGGCCACACGATGGTTTTGTCGTTGCCTTCACTCCAATGCCGCTCAAGGCGTTTAAACCAATTCTGGAACACCGGCAATTCATTTTGCTTAACCGCCACTTTATACGCCGACCAGGTTGAGATATACCCAAGCAGGGCCTCAAAAGACAACGTCTTTTTTATACAGACATTTGGCAATGTTATTTCTTCAAAAGGAAAAAACAGATTGCTATACCCCTCTTCAACCGGCCGACGCTGCTCAGGCCAGAAGGAAAAACAGTCCTGCCAATACCCTTGCTGAAACACGGCATTCACAGGGTCCTCAATATATGGAACGCCATAACTGATCAGCGCCAACAGGGCATTCGCTTTTCCTACTCGGCGAGCCTCTCGATAAAAACGCTCCAGATCAAACCAATGCGCGGCCTGAGCGGCAACAATTAAATCCGCACTGTTATCGTCGAGTCTTAACTGTTCAGCCCTGCCTTGCTGATAGTGAATATTCATATGTGCACGCGCCTCAGAAATCTGCTCGGCACTGCTGTCCAGGGCAATGACCCGTTCAAAGTACCCAGCCAACACCTGGCTCAACTGGCCGTTGCCACAACCAACATCAACAACACAATCGTGATGTTTACACAGACTTGCCAGTGTTTGCCCCAGTTCATCTGGATAACTCGGCCGATAGTGGTGATAATCATCCGCCGCAATGGAGAACAGCTTATCGGCGCCAGAAGAACTTGGCGTATCGATCTTTTGCTTGGCTTGCTCGACTCTCTGAAGAAAAGAGTGTTCACCCAACGCCCGGCGAGTTGCCTCCAAATTGGCACGAAGCGGAACACCCACGTCCTTTTCCAGCTGTTCAACCGCCTGCAGAATACCCTGCCAATGGGGTTGCAACACGGTCAATGCGTTTTCACCTTCTCGAGAAAGCTTGATCACGCTTTGGCGCGCGTCTTCCCCACTGTACTTTTCAACCAAACCGTCTTCTGACATCAATCGAATACTTTGACTGACCGCCCCTTGGGTCAAGGACAGTTGCTCGGTCAGCTCACTGACGATCTTCGGGCCGCTCGCCAATTCTCGCAATATGGGTGTGTACCGGGCCCGATAGGCAAATGGAAGCTGTTTATACCAGCGATCCATTTCAGCGTCGGTCAGTTCAAGTAATTGTCTCAGGGCCTCACCCAGGCCGGGGGATCTTTGAATACGCATATCCAGATAATACATTAGCGCTAATGCATTTCAATGTTTTCAGAACAATCTGCAAGCTTTAAAGGGAGGCCGGGCGCCAGAGCACGCCCTTCAACACTATTTGCGGCGGAACAGCCCCAGAGTATTCACCATGGGTAACTCGTCGAAAAGACCGGAGGCTTTCGCCAACTTCCAAATATTGTAAGGTGCCTGGCCACCATCGGCCGGATTCGGAAAAATATCGTGAATCGCCAGAATGCCACCTGGCGTAATATGGCTTACCCAGCTGCGGTAATCCGTTTGAGCCGCCGCTTCGCTGTGCCCCCCGTCGATAAAGACCATGCCCAATGGGGTATGCCAGGCGCGGGACGCGACCGCTGAACTGGCCACAATAGGTACCACGGTATCTTCCAGCCCGGCTTTGCGCATGGTGCTGCGAAACGCCTTGAAGCTGTCCATCAATTCAACACTGCTGTCATACAGGTCCGGGTCGTGGTATTCCTCGCCCAGCTGATGCTCTTCTGAGCCACGATGATGGTCAACCGCATAAACGACATTGCGACTGCCCTTGCAGGCTGCGCCAAGATAGACTGTTGATTTGCCACAGTAGCTGCCCACTTCCAATACGGGTCCCAGCTGACAACTTTGCTGAGCGTATTGATAAAGTGCTTCGCCTTCATCCTGGGCCAGGAAGCCTTTTATCTGATCAATATCGATGGGCAGTTCAATGCTCATTCTTTCTCCTATAGCGGTGCCGCAACTCTTATTCAATGGCACATTTAATAGTTAAAAAAGAACTAAGGCAATGCCCAAAACCGTCAAATCTATCTATGGACCCCAATGAAAAAAACTGCGAAGATCGTGCCGGCGAGAACGGACCTCGTACTCTAAAACAGTGAGATAACATAATAAGTTTAGCCCCCTTGGAGGGAGCCCAATGTCATATCGAAATATTTTTAAAATCCTGATTCCATCCGCTGTACTTTTTGTCGGCCAAGCCGCAAATGCCCAAATAATCATCGGGCCAGTAAACCCCCAAGAAGTACCTGCGCTTGGAGCACCTTTGTTATTCGCTCTGGGTGGTTTCATGATGTTTTTAGCTTATAAGCTTGGTTTAGCAAATCAGATTCGCCGATCCTCTCTTGCCATAATGGCAGGATTACTGGGTGTAGCCAGCATCGGCAGTGCGATATATCCCTTTGCAGATGCTCAAGCAGGCGCACCTTCTCCCAACACCATTAATATCGCTGGAAGCAGCCAAAATAGTCACAACATTCTCGTCTCTGGCGGCGGCAGCAATGGTTACAATCGCTACGACAACAACAGCGGTATAACTTTGGAAGTAAAAAGTATTACCTTGCCTGGAACCTGCAATAACAGCGCTACCGCAAATCAGTGCACTGTCGGGCTTGCCATTGCGAACGGCAGTTTCTGCGCGATCGATTGTAACTAAATCCACTTAATCTCTTGCTGAGAGACCATGTGCCTGGGGCTTGCCCCGGGCATCAACCGCAACCATTACAATTTTCTCCACCCGAATGATGCCCTGCTTGCTTTCCTTGTTACGCACCTCGCAGGCCAGGCTGATAGAGCTCCGCCCCACCGCTACGGTTTCAATTCCGATTTCAACGATATCGCCAAGCACGGCCGAAGAAAGAAAGTTAATCTCGGACATATACTTCGTGACCAATCGTTTGGTACCCAGCTGACAGCTGGCGTAAATCCCGGCCTCTTCATCAATCCAGCTTAATAATGCCCCACCAAACAGTTTTGCAGCGGGATTCAGGTCCGCATGTTTAACGACGCGGCGATTCAAATACTTCATAAGCGAGCTCTTTTTCCACGATGTGCTTAACTGAATTACCAAAAAGCATGCCAAGAAAAGGCGCCTGTCGTACGGCGTTTACCCTGCCGGTTCGCCGATTTTCGCACCAAGCTATCGCAGCATCGCTCAAACCCACGGCATATCGCGCTGAATTTGTGCATAGTGACCACATACCTTTGCAAAGGTAAATGCTATGCTTTTATGCCATCGCACATCGAATACTCGGAAGAACCATCGTGAGACAAGAACACCGTCCCTATTGGCTTAAAAAAATCAGCAGTCAATTCAATGCCTGGTGGATAGAGAAATTCCTGCGCCCGCAGTTCGACCACCTCGGCGAAGGGGCGGCTATTCTGGAACCTCGCAGCCTGGAAGTTTTTGGCCGTAACATTGCAGTCGGCGATTATGCACACATTATCAGCTCGTCCTATAAGCCTGTGCGACTGACCAGCTGGAGCGGAAAAAACCTGGATGGCCAAATTAAAATAGGCCATTACTGTTTGCTGTCCCCTGGCACCACCATTACCTCCGCTGTTTCGATTACGATTGGTGACAATTGCATGTTCGCTGCCGATTGCTATATCGCCGACAGTGACTGGCACGGGCTCTACAACCGATTACGCCCTTTTCGTTGCAGCAAACCCATTGTCTTAAAGGACAATGTCTGGATTGGCCACGGCGCGAAAGTTGGAAAGGGAGTTACCATTGGAGAAAACTCTGTGGTTGCCGCCGGTGCCGTCGTGGTGAAAGATGTGCCGGATAATGTCGTCGTGGGCGGCAACCCAGCCAAGGTCATCAAAGAACTCAATCCTAATCGCCGCATGCTCAAACGCGAGCTCATGTTTCGCGATGGTGACTTTTACCAGCAAAACCAGGCCGATCTGGATCGCTGGGTGATGCGAGACAACAGCCTGTTGTCTTGGCTGAAATCGATTTTCCAAAGAAATAAAAGTCATTAAAGCCCAGCGATTATTTCGGTAGAATGCGCTCACTGATATTTTTTGGCGCATCGTCTTGGAGGCGGGCTTGTCCGACTATTTATTTCATAACCCTCAACTCGCCCTGATCGCCGGAACCATCATCAGCATGATGTTGTTTTTACTGTGGGACGATATCAACAAGCGATCCGGGGCCGATCAAAAGATTCAAACGCGCTGGCCCGGCAACCTGTTCCTCGCGGCTCTCAACACCTTACTGGTCGCTTATGCGTTAGAACCGGTTTTGATTCCTTTCAGTCGGATGATCGAACAGTTCGCCTTCGATACACTGAGTTGGGCAGCGCCCCTCAGCCAAACCCGCTACCATTGGATCTATTATTTTATACCGGGCGTTTTGGTGTACGAATTTATCGATTATGTATTGCACCGCTTTGCGCATCGATTACCATGGTTATGGCGTTTGCACGCCGTTCACCATTCCGATACCCGAGTGGATGCCACCACGGCGCATCGCCATCACCCGCTAGAAGTCATCGTTAACAGTTTTTTGGGCACACCTTTTTTAGTGCTTCTAGGCGTGCCGATCATGGTCGCCATCTGGCATCCCTTAATCAGAATGCTACTCATTGCTTTTAACCATTCAAATACTCTTTTACCCGATTATTTGGATAAACCTCTGTCTTATATAGTTGCGACGCCCAACTTTCACAGGGTTCACCATTTTAGCGAACGCCAATATACCAACAGCAATTACGGCACGATTATTTCCATTTATGATCACCTTTTTGGCTCCGCCCGATTCTTGTCAAAAGCCGAGTTGGAAATTCGCGAACTGGGACTGGAATACTTCCGGGAAGATAAAGAAAACAAACCCCTGGGTTTGCTCGCCTCCCCTTTATCGACAGCCTTTAACTCTTCTGATAGAGTTCGGACCACTAATAATAATTAAGCCTTTTGTCTTAAGTGGGTATTATGAAAACGCGCGCGTCGGTCCTTTCTCTGGCCTCTGTCTTCGTCATTTTTTCTTTTCAAACCGCACACGCTCAAGTGGTCATCGGGCCTCCTGACCCTCAACAAGTGCCGATTATGGGCGCTCCGGTATTGCTTATTCTGGGTGGCCTTCTTGCTTATATTGCATTCCGCTTTCGAGGTGCAGAATTGGGAAGAATGAAGATGGGGTTATTAGTCGCCGGTTCTGCGGCCTTATTATCTGTGGGCAGCGGCATCAGCTTGATTGAATCCTCGGAGGCCACTGCTGGAAATTTTGTTGTGATCAGCAGCCAAAGCGATACCAGCTATAACATTTTGCAAAGCCAGCTGAATAATTTCCAAAACAATACGGGTATTACTTTAGAGGTTAAAAGCCTGACATTACCTGCAAGCAATTGCCCCGATAATCCCATCCCGTCGGTTGGGGGGCTCCAGCGATGCAGTGTTGGCATCAGCGTTACTCACACAAATTCTTGCCGGATTGATTGCACTGTCGTGCCCTAAGCAATCAAGCGCAAGCAAGCGTTAGCAATCAATAATCACCTAAGGCTCCAACTGGAGCTTTTTTAATGGGGAACATCATGAATTTTCGTACAATCACCGGCTCCGTAGCCTTATTACTCATCAGCAATGCGGCACATGCCCAAATCATTATTGGCACGCCCGACCCACAACAAGTGCCGGCTCTGGGCGCTCCGATACTGCTTGTTCTCGGTGGCTTATTGGCTTATGTGGCCTATAAATTTAAATCGCTGGGACATGGAAAACTGCAAACCGGCCTGCTGGCGATGGGGGCACTTACCCTGCTTGCGACCGGTAGTGGTATCAGCCTGATTGAACGCAGCAATGCCAGCGGCAACTTTGTGGCCATCAGCGCCCGCACGGACACGAGCTATACCATTCAAACCGGTCTCATCAATACGTTTCAAAACAACAGCGGCATCACTTTGCAGATCAAGAGCATTCAGTTGCCAGGTCTGTGCACCAATGGCGATTGGGGATTAGCGCCAGCGAATACTCCGAAATGTGCCGCAAATGCCAACATTCCAGCCACCCACAGCTGTTACATTCGCTGCGACTAAGCGTTTATTCAACGAGGCTTCTGAGCACTGTTTCTGAACAGCGCTCAGAGGCGCCCCCTCGCTTCGCTCCCTCCCTTTAAAGACTGGCACTGATTCGAATATTCATACAGAATCCGGGGCTATGTTTTGTCATTAGTCCCAATAAAAGGTATCAAGCATGAAAAAGTTTGGCCCAGGTTTACTCGTCGCCGCCGCATTTATCGGCCCAGGCACGGTCGCCACAGCCAGTAAAGCCGGTGCCGGTTTCGGTTTTGCCCTGCTTTGGGCACTGCTGTTTTCAGTATTCGCCACCATTGTGTTACAGGAAATGGCGGCACGTCTTGGCCTGGTCACGGGCAAAGGTCTGGCTGAAGCTGTACGGGCAAGTTTCAAACGCCCGGAACTGAAAAGCTTGAGTATCTTTCTGATTATTGCGGCGATTGGCCTCGGGAATGCCGCTTACCAAACCGGCAACATTGCCGGCGCCGCCCTGGGCATTAGCAGTGCTATTGATGTGTCCAATCAGATAGCGGCCGCGATCATTGCCCTGCTGGCCTTTGCGTTGCTCGCCAGCGGGCATTACAAACTGATTGAGAAAGCATTGATTGCGCTCGTTGTTTTGATGAGCATTGTTTTCTTGCTGACCTTATTTTGGGTGGACCCCGATTGGATGGGCATAGTGAAAGGGCTGTTTACCCCAAGCATTCCCGATGGCAGTGTTCTCATTGTCATCGCCCTGATCGGCACCACCGTCGTGCCCTACAATTTATTTCTCCACGCCAGCAGCGTCAGTCAAGCGTTCAAAGATTCAGAGGAACAGGATATTGATAAGGCATTGTCGCACAGCCGCTGGGATACGGGTTTGTCGATTGGCTTTGGTGGCCTGATTACGCTGGCCATTATCGCCACTTCCGCAACCGCGTTCTTTGGTCAAAGCGAGAGCTTTCAAGCCAGTCAACTCGCCCAGCAACTTGAGCCGTTGTTAGGGCCTGCCGCAAAATACTGCTTTGCAGCGGGCATGTTGGCCGCTGGCTTAACCAGCGCCATTACGGCGCCTTTAGCGGCAGCCTTTGCGGTTTGTGGTGCTATGGGCTGGTCCACCGATTTTAACAACCGACGCTTTCAAGCTATCTGGTTTGCAGTGTTGATTTGTGGCGCCGGCTTCGCAATCGCTGGAACAAAACCGTTGGCTGCTATTATTTTCGCCCAGGCCGCCAACGGTTTATTGCTGCCCCTGATTGCTGTGTTTTTATTGCTGGCGATGAATCAGGAGCGCTTACTTGAGCAGTATAAAAATGGTCTGCTGGCCAACTGTCTTGGTGGATTTGTGGTGATACTGGTGTCCTGCCTGGGCCTGTATAAACTTTATAGTCTGTTTTAAGCCAACCCTATTCGTCAGGCGAATCTCACAGCCCCATCGCCTGACGAACAATTTTATTTTTCAGCACACTCACTTTATCCAGGCTGCGCATCCCTTCATTGCGCAGCCATCGCACCGAAATATCATTGCTGGCGAATAATCGTTTGAACCCTTCCATTGCCGCCATCATAGATAAATTATCCGCCATTCGCTGACGCTGATAACGCCGCAACACCGAATAGTGGCTAATGGGCACATCACGTTCCACGGCGTATTGAATTTCTTCTACAAATGCAGCCACGTCTTTCAAGCCTAAATTCACACCTTGGCCTGCCAAAGGGTGAATCGTGTGCGCAGCGTCACCTGCCAAGGCAAAGCCCGGTTTGATATACCGGCGGGCATGACGTTGTCGCAGGGGAATTCGAAATCGCTTTGCAACCGCCTTCAGTTCACCTAACTCGCATTCCAGCGCCTCGCCTAAAGCCTTGGCAAATTCACGATCGTCCAGCGCCATTAATGCATCAGCGCGCTCGGGCAGGCAGGACCAGACAATGGAACAAAAATGCTCATCAGCCGGCGCCGACACCGCTTCTCTCGACAACGGTAAGTAAGCCAAAGGGCCTGTGCGAATAAAACGCTGGCGAGCGACGCCCATGTGCGGCTTGCTGGTTTCCACCGTTGTAACAATGGCATCGTGACCGTAATCCCACTCGCGGGTTTCGATCTGCATCATTTCGCGTAAGGGGGATTGAGCACCGTCACAAGCCAGCACAAGTGTCGCACGCAATTTGGAAAGCGCTTTGTCAGATTGATGTTGCAGACTGAGTTCTTGCAATCCATTCACACATTGAATGTCACTGACTCGGCATTCGTGCAATACCGTTACATTTCCCACACCACTGAAACAATCAGACAACGCCGATACCAGCAATTTATTTTCAACGATATGGCCAAGATTGCGTTCTTGAATATCACGACTATCAAACGTAATTCGCGCCGTACCTTCAGCATCCCAAACCTGCATATCAGTATAAGGACACAGACGCTTGGCCTCGACCGACGACCAGGCCCCCACGTGTTCGAGCAGCGACTGAGAGTCCCGCGTCAACGCAACAACACGAGGATCGAAGTCAGCCACGGAAGCGGCCGCTTGGTGTTCCGCCAAGGTCATACTGGCTTTTGCCGCATCCAATAAAACAATATTTAATTCTGGTGCGGCTTTGGCCAACGCAATCGCGGCGGTACTGCCCACCAATCCGGCACCCACCACGGCGATATCAAATGCTTGTTGAGAAGAATGACTCACCGCTTACCCTGCCTTATTTTCATCCGCACCAATCCGTGACAAACGTCCAGCCACCCCCATGGTTTGCTTCGCCAGAAATTGCTTTGCTTCCGGGAACAATGCCAAAGCAAGAAAACCGGCACTGCGAAACAACTGCTTGGGCAGTTTTTGACTGCTGAACACTTTGACAATCTGATCACTGAAGCTCACCGTAAGATCCTGATCATTTTGCTGCTTTGATAGATAAGACTGAAGAACAGACAGATCACCCAGAGATTGATCGCGTTTACTTGCGTCCTGCAAAGTGTCCGTCAGGGCCACACAATCGCGCAGAGCCAGATTGAACCCTTGACCCGCTACAGGGTGAAGATAGTGAGCCGCATTCCCCAAGACGACAAGCGAACTGCGCACCTGCTCACTGATCATCTGCAATTGCAAAGAATAACTCTGTCGCTTTCCAATTCTGCAGAAACGTCCGAGGCGATACCCAAATCGCGTCTGCAATAAGGTCAGCAATTCTCCATCGCTCAATGCCAGCGTTGCCTCAAGCTGCTCACTGGGTAAGGTCCACACCAGCGCACAGCGACGGGCTTGATCACTTTCACCTAATGGCAACAGAGCCATTGGGCCCTGCTCGGTAAAACGTTCGTAAGCGACGCCCATGTGTGCCTTGGCGGTTTCAACCGTGGCAATCAGTGCTGATTGGCCGTAGTCCTGTGTTGCTCGATGCAAACCCAGCTGACCCGCCAATGGGGAATCTCCACCGTCGGCGAGGCAGAGCAAGTGTGTATGGATGAGCAATGCCTCATCATGTCTGCTCAGGTGAAGCTGGGCCGAGTTGGCCGCCATACAAACACGCTCAAGTTCGCACCCATCGAACAACTGAATTTGCGTGGTTTCCCGAAGAGATTGCAATAACACTCTGCCGAGCCAGGCATTCTCAACAACCGCCCCCAGAAGATCTACCTTCTGTTTTTTATGGCAGATTTGCGTGCCCGCAATATGGCCACGATCAGAGACATGCACCGTTTTGATCGGCGTATGATGTTCCGCCAGTTTTTTCCACAAACCCAATGCTTGAAAAATTTGCACGCTGCCTAAAGACAAGGCTGTCGCTCGCGCATCAAAACTCGGTTGATAAAGTGTTTCTTCATGATCTTGTGGAAAGGCAAAACGCTCCACCAGGGCAATACGCCAGTCAGGGTTTTGAGCTGCCAATAACAAAGCCTGGCTGATCCCTACCATGCCGCCACCAACAATGGTGATGTCGAATTGGGAATGACTTGAATTCTCTTTACTCATTGAGCACTCATTCATCGCGTTACAGCATATGCCCAGCCATTAGGGCTTCAATATCCATTACAGATTTTGGTGCGTCGGCACTCAACACGGTGCAATGGTGTTTGTTAATGGCCACATCGTCTTCAATACGCACACCGATACCTCGCCACTTTTCATTCGCCTGTGAATCTGACGGTGACACGTAGATGCCAGGTTCAATCGTCATGACCATTCCCGGCTCTAATAAACGCCACTGATCGGCTACGCGATAGTCACCCACATCGTGCACATCCAGGCCTAACCAGTGTCCAACGCGATGCATATAAAAACGGCGATACGCCGCCGTTTCAATCAGTTCATTCAGCTCGCCTTCGAGCAGCCCCAAATCCAGTAAGCCCTGGGTAATAATTTTTACAGAAACCTCATGGGGTTTATCCCAATGATTGCCTGGCCTGGCTTCAGCGATCGCCGCTTCGTTGGCTGCCAACACAATCTCATAAATGGCTTGCTGCTCAGGACTGAAGCAGCCGTTGACGGGAAAGGTGCGCGTGATATCCGCAGCGTAGTTCTGATACTCGCAACCGGCATCTATTAGTACCAATTCTCCGGCTTTCATTTTTTTATGGTTTTCCACATAGTGCAAAACACAGGCGTTGTCGCCACTGCCAACAATACTGTTGTAAGCGGGAAAACGGGCGCCCGATTGCGCAAACCGATGATGTAAAACGGCCTCAAGTTGATACTCAAACATGTCCGGACGACATGCTTGCATGGCCTCACGATGAGCCTGGGAGGAAATGCTGGCCGCTTTTTGCATGACTTTGATTTCAGCCGCGCTTTTGTATAAACGCAGTTCATGCAATAAGTGATCAAGCTCCTGAAATTCACCCGGAGGGGTCGACCCGGCGCGTTCATTACAACGAATCGCGTTTACCCATTCCATAACATGGCGATCAAAGTACGTATCGCGACCCATTGCGTAATAAATTCGGGTTCGCCCTTCAATCAAGCCCGGCAGGATGTCATCGATATCATCAATCGGGAAGGCGTCATCGGCAGCGAAATGTTTACAGACCCCTTCCGGGCCATACCGAAAGCCATCCCAGATTTCTTTTTCTGGATGCTTGTCACGGCAAAACATCACAAATTCGCCCTGTTCACGACCCGGGATCAACGCCAACACCGCATCGGGCTCATTGAAACCGCTCAGATAATAAAAGTCGCTGTTCTGGCGAAACGGGAAATAGGTATCGTTGGAGCGCAGTTGTTCACTGGCTGCTGCAATAATCGCGATGCTGTCCGCTTCCATCAACTCCATCAATCGTTGTCGACGGCGGGCATATTCCTCTGGGCCAATAGCCATAACTTCCCTTAGTGTTTAAACAACTAGTGCACGGTGCCAGGTTGTTTTTTCGTATCACGGCTGGGCGGGGAGAATTCCAAAAACAGATTAATCGCCGCCAGGCGAACGTACTCACAAACTTCAAACAGGTCGGATTCCGATTGCTCGCTGTCATCCTCATCTGTGCCAATTTGAACAATGGCAGCAAAATCCCGCAGTGCCTCTGCAGATTCAGGACTAAAACCCTGCTCCCCGGATAACCCCGAGCTGCCGAACCCGGTCAGAAAACCATGGCACCACTGCGACAGAGCCTGCAAACGCTGACTTATTTCGGTATCTTCATCCGGCAGGACCAGACTGAAACCCATGGCTTCGTCTTCCAACGCCAATAACGTATTGCTATACATTTCAGCAATAGCCTGACGCAATTCTGCACTAATCAGCGAGTCATCGAGGTCGATCAAATCAAGGAATTCCAGGCTCATCTGCTGCCATTTAACCAACCCCGGACGAGCTCCACCGCTCAGCTGGCCACAAAGCATACCGTGTAACTCAGCCGGACTGTTGAGGGCACCAACAGGGGCTAAAAAATCGCAATATTCATCAAAACTCAATAACTGGGACATAATCTCTCTAAATGCCGACGGGAAAACCGCGCCATTTTAGCACGCTTGTCCGATTGATTTGCTTTATCAGGCTTTGAGGGACCGATCCCTTCACAAGAATGAGCAAAAAAGCACGTTAGTTTATAGGGATAGGCTAAACTGTTAACAAACTGCTTTAACACATTGACCCATTTACGCTGGCGCAATATAGTAGGCATGATCAACTAGGCTTAGTATCGCTATGGCAGACCTAAAACAATTGGAAGAGAAACTGGACTTGCTCATCCAGCGCTGTCAGCTGTTACAGCAGGAAAATGAGGTCCTCAAGCAGGAACGCCAGCAGTGGCATAGCGATAAAACGCGCCTGATTGAAAAGAACGAGCTGGCTCGCAGCCGGGTCGAAGCCATGATTGGTCGCCTGAAAGAATTGGAAGCCGGTGCAACTTAAGCATCCGCCTGATTGACTAAGTAACATAACAGTAAGCAGCAACAGAAGAGACAGGTAAAGATATTGGTCATGAGTGCCCAACCGATGTCGGCCCAAGGAGAGCGGACAGTGAGCAACACAACCCCAACAGAGTTTGTCAAAATACTCGACAAAGAGTATCAGGTCGCCTGTACGCCTGAAGAGCGTGACGCCCTGATGCAGGCCGCGCGCAATCTCGACGCGAGAATGCGCGATGTCCGAACCAATGGAAATGTTATTGGTCTGGAGCGTATCGCGGTGATGGTTGCTCTGAACCTGAGCCATGAACTGCTCAGTTTGCAGAGACGACAAGCCGCTGCCGACGCCGGTTTAGACGAGGAACTGCTCAACCGTCTGGCCGAAAAGCTGGATCAAGCCCTGAAATAATATCTGCGGCCGGTGCTCGCCGGCCATAGGCTGGGCAATAATTCCCCGCCTCGCCCAGCTCTTCTACAGTTTGTTTAAAATAGCCCCATACAAGCGTTTTATTTAAATCCCCAACCTAAAAACCCCTGTGTCGAACATTCTCCTTGGGCTATACTTCGCTTAACCCTGAGGTGTTCGCCCGTTGACGAGTCCTCGAGCCGATAATGAAGAAATCGGGTTTTTCTCGCCGCTGTTGGTGTGCATGTCCACACGTTGGAAAGCCTAATACAGCGCAGAATTTCCCCCCTTGAACCGTCGGGTTCAAGGCCAAGTCAGCCGCGGCGCCCTGGGGCCTGAATCCAAATTTCCCTCAAAAGTCCTCAACTACAAGCCTTTTCCATGTGTCAGGATACCGCTTCGACTCGACAGGCATTGCGCAAACGCCTGCGCCAACAACGCCGAGCACTCAGCTTACAGCAGCAAGACTCTGCGGCTCAGAAGGTGGCGCAACAGCTAGCCAAACTGGCTCAATTCCAAGACAGTCACACTATTGCCGCGTACATTGCCAGTGATGGCGAGCTGGGCTTGCAAGCCAGTATTGAGCGGATTCTGAACGCCAATAAGCGCTGCTACCTGCCAAGGGTCATCGATGCAAGCACTATGGAATTCCGGGCGTACCAGCAAGGGACAGAGCTGGTGAATAACCGCTTTGGCATACCGGAACCCGGTGACGAGGCCTCTGTTATTTCAGCCACTGATCTCGATCTGGTGCTGCTGCCCTTGGTGGGCTTTTGCCGAAACGGCGGGCGACTGGGTATGGGCGGCGGCTTTTATGATCGCTGCTTTGCCTTTAAGGCTGAGCAAACCAACTCTCGACCTGAGCTGATCGGTATCGCCCATAGCTTACAAGAGCTGGATGAGTTACCTGTGGAGAGCTGGGACATCCCCCTGAGCGGCATTCTTACCGATCAGGGTTATATTTCGGTGAGCTGAAACGGCTCAGAAGGTTCTTGCGACCACTTCTGAAGAAAGTTGAATAGTCTGCTCTTTGGTTTTCAGGTCGAACTCAAGAAAATCTCCAGGCTCAATAGGCCCAACCCCAGCCGGCGTTCCAGTCAACACGATATCACCAGGCATCAGGGTGAAATGATGGGTAATATGGCCAATTAAGGGCAATATGCCGTTCAACATATCCGCGCTCCGGCCTTCCTGTTGCACCAAATGATTGCGCTTCATGGTGAGTTCCAGAGCCGCCCAGTCTTCGTCTTCTGCCGGGCTGATGAAGCCGGATACCGGACAGCTGCCATCGAAGGCTTTGGATTTCTCCCAGGGCAAACCTTTTTCTTTGAGCGCACTTTGAACGTCTCGCAGAGTGAGATCCAAGCCGATACCGATGCCGGCAATGGCGATATTTGCCTGAAAGTCCGTCGCACGTGCAATCTCAGCGCCAATCAGGATGGCGATCTCAGTCTCGATATGACACTCCCCGCGATTGCCAGGAATGCTGAAATGCGGGCTGATGCGGCTGATAGCCGTTGGGGGCTTCATGAACAAAATAGGCTCATCAGGGACTGGATTGTTCAACTCCGCCGCGTGAGCCGCGTAATTGCGACCAACGCACACCACCTTACCAACGCCCTTTTCAACACAGGGGGCAAAAGGCTGGCCATCCAGCATAATCTCAGCAGCCATAAGCTTAGAACTCCAAATCAATAGCACCACGGGCTGCATATGCTATCATAGCGCGCCTTAAAACAGGGCCTCCACGTGAGTGGTAAGAGCCCAGATAACGACCCATAGCAAGTAACGAGTTTCACATGGCCAGTATTTCCCTGGAAAAAAGCAAGATTAAGTTCCTGCTCCTTGAAGGTGTTCATCAATCCGCCATCGACACTTTGACGGCGGCCGGCTACACCAACATCGAATATCTGAAAACCTCTCTGCCTGAAGACGAGCTGATCGAGAAGTTGGCCGATGCCCACTTTGTAGGCATTCGCTCGCGCACCCAGTTAACCGCCAAGGTTCTGGCCGCTGCGCCCAAGTTGATTGCCGTCGGTTGTTTTTGTATCGGCACCAATCAGGTTGATCTCAAAGCTGCAGAAGAGCTGGGCATCGTTGTCTTCAACGCCCCCTATTCCAATACACGCTCGGTTGCCGAGCTGGTGATCGCTGAGGCGATTCTGCTGTTGCGCGGCATCCCCGAGAAGAACGCTGTCTGCCATCGTGGTGGCTGGATGAAGTCCGCGGCTGACTCTTATGAAATTCGCGGCAAAACGCTGGGAATTATTGGTTACGGCTCCATCGGTACTCAGGTCAGCGTTCTTGCTGAGTCACTGGGTATGAAGGTGATCTTTTTTGATGTTGTGACCAAGTTGCCACTGGGTAACGCCAGTCAGGTTCGCAATTTGAATGAACTGTTGAACCGTTCCGATATTGTCAGCTTGCACGTGCCTGAAACGGCATCGACCAAGATGATGATGGGCGCTGAAGAATTAGCTCAAATGAAAGACAAGGCCATTTTGTTGAACGCTTCTCGCGGAACAGTGGTTGATATCGAAGCTCTGGCCGCCAGCTTGAAATCTGGCAAGCTGGGCGGAACCGCCATTGATGTGTTCCCGGTTGAACCACGTGGAAATGATGATGAGTTCCAGAGTCCGTTACGAGGCATCGATAATGCTTTGCTAACGCCTCACATCGGTGGTTCGACTCAGGAAGCCCAGGAAAATATTGGTTTGGAAGTGGCTGAAAAACTGGTTAAATACTCTGACAACGGTACAACAATCACTGCGGTTAATTTTCCAGAGGTGGCCTTGCCTGCGCATTCCGATGTTCACCGCTTATTGCACGTTCACCAGAACGTGCCGGGTGTGATGTCAGCAATTAACTCGGTTTTTTCTGAGAACAATATCAACATCCTCGGTCAGTATCTGCAAACCAATGAATCCGTTGGTTACGTTGTGGTTGATATTGATGCTGAGTACAGCGACGTTGCTTTGCAGCAACTGAAGAGCATCGACGGCACAATGCGCTGCCGGGTTTTGTTCTAAGTTAGCCTGTCATTTTTTGAGGGCGGGACGTCAGTGCCGCCGCTCAAGCAGGGAGTCGGCCCTGACGAACATATAAATACATCCATGTCGTTCGCCTCCGTCCTCCCTGCCGTCACCACCTAGAGCCGCCCCCAGCTTAAACTTCTGCTTAATACCCGCCATTCCCGGCTCACCAGGCTTCGCGCGACCTTACAAATACGAGCAGCAATAATCCAAAGGCTCGACGACTCTTAAGGAAAAGGAACTGTCAGCAGGCACATTGAAATCCTCACCGGCAACGACCGTTTGCCAATCGCTTTGACCCGGCAATAAAATATCTGCCTTCCCCGCCAGTACTTCCATCAATTCAGCCGCTTCGGTACCAAAGGTGTATTCACCCGGCAACATTAGGCCCAGGGTCTTTTTGCTGCCATCGTTAAACAACACGGTACGGCTCACAACTTTTCCGTCGAAATAAATATTGGCCGCTTTTACTACGGTTACATTTTCAAATACAGACATGTTTTTTCTCTTGCTATGGTTTAAAGCCGTAGTATAAAACAAATCGGATTGGAAGTTGCTTAGGAGGTAACTTAAGAGGACGTTTGAATGGGGCCTAAGCCCCATGGGAAAAGGAATCGAAAAACTAACGCAATAAATCCTTGGCAATGGCCAACACTTGCATCTCATCTGTTCCGCCGTAGATTTGCAAAATTTTAGCATCGCGCATCAGCTGTTCAACACGATACTCTCGCATATAACCGTTGCCGCCAAAAATCTGCACCGCTTGCGTACTGACGTCCATGGCAGCCTGAGCAGCATACAGCTTCATCGAAGAGGCTTCCGCCATGCTCATTGGCAAGCCTTGTTGACTCATTTCGATATAACGAAACACCATGTTTTGCACATTGACCCGCGCCACTTCCATGTTAGCCAATTTGAGTTGGATCAGCTGAAACTCACCAATGGCCTGACCAAACTGTTTGCGCTCCTTTGCATACTCTACCGATAATTCCAGAGCGCGTTCAATGATACCTAAGGCCATAGCCGCTATTCCTGCCCGCTCCTGG
Organism: Pseudoteredinibacter isoporae; assembly: GCF_040372805.1. Taxonomy (GTDB): domain Bacteria; phylum Pseudomonadota; class Gammaproteobacteria; order Pseudomonadales; family Cellvibrionaceae; genus Pseudoteredinibacter; species Pseudoteredinibacter isoporae_A. Next base: position 1,192,990 of record NZ_BAABWJ010000001.1, on the reverse strand, counting down.
GCAAAGGTGGCCTTTGCACCACCGCGCCCATAACTATTGACGCTGCCACCCAATAAGCGGTCTTCCTCAACATAGACGTCTTGCAAAAACAATTCACCCGTTGGTGAAGAGCCAATGCCCATTTTATGGAAAGGTTTTGATTGCTCCAGGCCTTCCATTCCAGAATCCAGAATAAAAGATACGATTTTTCGCTGCTCAGCTGGCACGCCCTCTTCATCCAGCTTACAAATAAATACAATTGTGTCCGCGTAGGGGCCATTCGTAATAAATGTTTTGTTACCATTCAATCGATAACCGCCATCGACTTTCTTGGCTGTTGATTTCATTTGGCCGAAGGCGTCACTTCCTGAATTGGGTTCTGTGATCGCCCAGGCACCCACCTTTTCCAAGGTCAACAAAGGCAAGGCCCAACGCGTCTTCTGCTCCAGCGTGCCTTTCGACATAATGGCGCCGCCCGTTAAACCCATCGACACCCCCATGGCCGTTACCAAACCCTGGGCGTGGCGGCTGATCTCAATGGTGGGTATTAAACTGAGCGCTGCGTCGCGAGGGGTATCCGCTGCAGGCTTTTTATCGCCTTGGTCTTCAGCGATTCGACGCTCAAAAGACGCCTTGGCCATTTCATCCAGACCGAAGGTTTTAACGAATTTACGCAGAATTTCGTAGGGCGGCAGACCACCGTATTCCAACTCATCGAGTTGCGGAACAATTTCTTTTTCGACAAAATCCCGCACCATATCGCGAACACTCTGATGCGTCTCACTCCACTGAATCATAGAGCCTCCATTTGATTATTATTTGAGGTATTGGCCAGACCGCGCCTTAGATTGAAGATCGATTATTAACCGGGGAGAAACAGAGGCAACAGGGGGAGAACTGTCGCCCAGATGGCGAATCAAGCCGATTGTTCTAAATACTGACTGACTTGGCGAAACACTTGTTCGCGATAGCGCTGTGCTTCGTTAACCAGCTGATGGCGTCCATCTTCAATCAGCTCGACCTTAACATGGCGAAACGCTTTTTCAATTTGCGGCAAATTGAATTCCCAATCCACGGTTTTATCGTCAGTGCCCTGAATGATCACAACAGCTTTGTCACAGGGCTCACTTACCGCTTCAACTTTGTCCAACCATTCTTTCATGGCTGCGACCCAGGTCACCGACAATTGTTTTGGCTGCAAGACATCCTGTTCCGCCAGAAACTTCATGAAAGGAATGTTGTGGGAATTAATCGCAAATCTTCGGGGCATGCTTTGAATGCGATTATTCAGCAGTTTGAACAACCACTGCCCACTGTTCCAGCCAAACGGTTTCACCAGTGGTGCCAACAACAAGACTTGATCAAAACCTTCCGCTCGCTCGCTCAGCAAAGCGTTCATTATGGCCGCACAACCGGTGCTTTGCCCCAGCACGTGAACAGGACGCGGTTCATCGTCAACTAACGTACGCACCTCTTGCAATGCTTCGCTATAGGCATCAAAACTGTCAATCGAGGCTCGTTCACCGCTGCTCAAGCCATGGCCGGGCAAATCAAACCCCAGCACCGCATAACCGTCTTCCAGTAAATGGCGAATGATGTGCTGATAAATGCCCATGTGGTCGTAATAGCCGTGAACCAAAACCACCCAGGCTTTATATTCGCTCGGACGCCAAGCCTGGCACATTAATTCAAACGCGCCACTGTGGATTTTTCCCATCTTATGGCGAATGGCCAGATCGGGAAATTCCGTGGGAAAATCAATATTGTAGAAGCTCAGGTACTGCTGCTTTAAGACAGCCAGTTCTTCACTTTCCGACGCCGGGTTTTCAAGGCGAAAATCACCCAGTAAGTCCCGCAACTTGTGAAGCTGTTTCTCGCTTAACCAATGCCCATTGGGATAAAACTGGGCTTCTCTACTGATCATAAATCGTCGCTTAATTCTAACAAGGGCCTTTCGGGCTCCGCACAACCTCTGTGCCTTACAGTTCTTTTAAGTCCTTGGCCGGCTCGCCAGTATCCAACACTCTCTGCCAATCCTTTAACCGCTTGGCAATCAATTCACTGGTTCTGGGGTTGGTCTCCCATTCATAGGCTCGCTCCATCACGTAAATCGCTTCCTGGCGCTTGCCCTGCTCCCAATATATGAAAGCCATTAACTGTTCGAAGTTCCCTTCTTTTTCCTGGAGCTTTTTGGCCTTATTCAAATGTTCCAACGCTCGGTCATAACGTTGCTCACGGTAGTCCCGCTGAGCATTGGCAAAATGATAATAGGGGTTGCGCTGACGATGACGGGACGATTTTTCAGACAGCACCTTAGCCTCATCCGGGCGACCGGTCATGCGGTAGAGATTCGCCAGATTCGACATCACGCTGTAATCTCTTCGGTTCAATGTCAGCGCTTTGAGGTAGGCCCTTTCGGCCAATTCCAAACGATTGATGCGACGCAAGGCCAAGCCCAGATTACCCCAGGCCACCACTTTCTTCGAATCGGCTTTGATGGCGGAATGCAAATACTTAAACACTGTTGGCCAATCATCTTCAAACATGGCGTCGACCGCCAGATTATTGAACTGCAAAGCCAACGCTTCGTGGTCACTGATTTCACGACTTGGGTAAAAATGACTGAAACGATCCATGCGGAAATCGACAATTTTCTTTCGCCCCGTCGCTAAAGTCGCCACAATATTGACGTGGCGAAAACGCAACAATAAATCTTTTTCGCCAAGACTCCAGCTCGGCGGCAAGTCGACTTCCTGAAAAGACACGCGCAGATTGACGTACCGACTCATGGCGATGAACAACGCAGAATAGGAGAGACAGTTTGCCTCTCCCGCCGTGAATGCCCCCTCGGCGCTGTAGTGAGCATCGGCCTTATACGACATGCCCGTCGAGGGGTGATTGATGGCATTGTGAACATCGAGAAGACGTCGACCCGTTCCGCCCTTGCGCCTCACGTAGGTGTCCGCAAAGACTTTCATATCGGAGCTCATATACAGAAATTTACGGAGCTCATCGTCCACATCAAGCGCCGGATAGTTTTCGAGAAACGCTTCTAATTGTTCGGTGCTCGCGGCACCTTGGGGGATATTATGCTGGGGCGCTCCGCAAGACATTAACAAGCAGCCACTTATACCCACAAGCAGCCACTTTAGCGAAGCGTTTAAGGTTGCCGAACCTGCCATTGCTTTGCCTCCAGTAATTACGACAGCGCAAGGCAATGGGCGTTGAGTTATGCGTTTTTATCTTCCTCAATGGCCCAATCCAGGGCGTCCAAATGCTGTTTGCGCGCTTTTACTTTTGTCGCTGCAAACGCGTTGGCATTAAGTGTTGCCATATGCTGCGCCATTGCCGCAGCCTCTTGCTGCAGCGCTTCTTCATTAGCGACTGTTTTATCCAGAAAACCTGCTTCCACAGCCGCTGCAGGACTAAATACCTCTGCATTGATCATAGCACGATTGAAATAAACCGGCGCAAGACGACCTCGACACAATTCAATTCCAGCGTGATGCATGGTTAAACCAATCGCTACTTCATTCAAGCTGATTTTGAATGCCCCTTCAACACCAATGCGATAGTCCGAGGCTAATAACAGAAAAGCGCCCTTGGCAATCGCATGGCCATTGCAAGCCGCAATAATTGGTTTTGGAAATGCCAGCATGCGACGGGTCAAGCGAGAGCCGGCATCAACCATATCCCGAACCGCACTCATGCCGCCTTCTTGCATCACCCCCAAATCATAGCCACCACTCAACATGCCCTCACGACCGGTAAAAATAACCGCTTTGAACGGGGCTGCTTCAGCACGATCCAGTGCTTCATTTATAGCCGCAATCATGGCTGGAGACAGCACATTGACTTTACCGTTATCGAAGCGAAGGGTTATTGCCTGCTCGGTTTCGCTGTAGTGGATCAGATCGCTCATAAACATTCCTGCTCTATTGTCGACTCTATAAGGTTACCGGTCCGTCGGATTGCTCAGTCAGAACGCGATTCAGCAACTCATGCAAGCTTTCACCGGTGGTCGTGCAACGCCATTGGCCACTGTCCCACTGGCAATGAAAGCCGCCGGACTTGGCGGCCACCCAAATTTGCTGCATGGCCAACTGGCGAGAAACAATGACCTGGGTATCGGTATCTTCACAGTCGATGGTTAAAATTCCTTCGCTGGATTCAAAGTCCAAGGCGCTTCCGCACTCATCAATGGCATCTTCCAATGCCAGCAGGGTAGCTTCAGCTTCGGCTAGGAACTCAGCTTCATTCATGGTCTTCTCTCTCTTTGTTTTTCGTACACCGTTGTGCAAATTCACAACTCAATCAGACCAAGCATTGTAGCATGACCGAATTTACGTATTTGACACAGGGTCAATGTTGCCAAAGCTATATCCACCGCCGCCTTTACCGTATACTGCTGCGTGCTGGTATGCGCCTGCTCAGCTGAGCTGAAGACTGGCCTTGCCATGAAATGACCCAACGCATTCCCTCTGAAGAGAAACGCGTTAAGAGACTCATTGAGAGAACGACTATGAAAAAAGCCTATGCAATGATGTTTGCTCTGCTGGTGATCGCCGGCTTGAGTGCCTGTGGCCAAAAAGGCCCCTTGGTTTTGCCGCCCCCTGAGCCGGCACAACAGGAAGAACCCGCCGACAGCGAGTAATTTCAGCAATACATTCAAACGATAAAGATACAGCAATAGCATCATGCAAGATTTTCACTATCAAGAGCAGCAGCTCATGGCCGAACAGTGCCGTCTGGACCGCATTGCGGACGAATTCGGCACCCCCTGCTATGTATACAGCCTGGCCCACATCCGACGTCAGTACCAAGCCTATGCCGATGCGCTCGGCCGCCGAGGCATGGTTTGCTACGCGGTCAAGGCCAACTCCAATATCGCCGTCCTGCAACAGCTGGCCAAGTTAGGCTCAGGTTTCGATATCGTCTCAGAAGGCGAATTGGAACGCGTTCTGGCCGCAGGCGGTCAAGCCGATAAGATCGTTTTCTCCGGGGTGGGCAAGAAACCCCATGAAATGCGCCGTGCTCTGGAGGTCGGTATCCACTGTTTTAATGTGGAATCTGAAGCTGAACTCGACGTCCTGGCCAAGGTAGCTGAGGACATGGGCAAAATCGCGGCCGTCTCCTTGCGAGTCAACCCCGATGTCGATGCCAAAACTCACCCCTACATCTCGACGGGTCTCAAAGAGAACAAGTTTGGTATCGACATTCAGCGTGCACCTAAGGTCTACCAGAAAGCGGCTGCAGCCGCCTCATTGAAGGTTGCCGGCATCGACTGCCACATCGGCTCCCAACTCACTGAGCTGGCGCCGTTTATTGATGCATTAGATCGCCTCTTACAACTGGTGGACACCCTCGAAGCCCAAGGCATCGAACTGGAACACATGGATCTCGGCGGTGGTCTTGGAGTGAACTACCAGGGTGAACAACCTCCCGCCATTGCTGAACTCGTCGAGGCGGTGCTCAGTAAGCTGGCCGATCGCAAACAGCAGCTGGTTTTTGAACCAGGACGCTCCATCGTCGCCAATGCCGGCGTTCTGCTGACCCGTGTGGATTACCTCAAGCCCACAGAGCACAAGAATTTCGCCATTATTGATGCCGCCATGAACGACAATATCCGCCCCTCGCTGTACCAGGCCTGGCAGCAGGTATTACCCGTCGCCGAGCGCGACGGTAACTCCCTGGAATGGGATCTGGTTGGCCCTGTGTGCGAAACCGGTGATTTTATGGCCAAGCAGCGTCAGTTAAGCCTGGCGGAAGGTGATATATTGGCGGTCATGTCAGCTGGAGCCTATGGCTTCACCATGAGTTCCAATTACAATAGTCGCCCAAGAGCGGCCGAGGTTCTGGTTGACGGTGACCAGGCACATCTAATTCGCAAGCGCGAAACCATTGCCGAGTTACTGGCCCAGGAGCAGTTGCTATAAGCGCTCCGAAGCACCTACGCTTCAACAAGTTAGAAGGAAAGTGTCGTGAGACTGAGATTCACTAAGATGCACGGTCTGGGAAATGATTTCGTCATGATTGACGCTGTCAGCCAGCGCATCCGACTCAGTGCAGAGAAAATTCGTAAAATTGCCGATCGCCGCTTTGGCATCGGCTGCGATCAATTACTGATCGTTGAAATCCCCAGCCGCCCCGATGTCGACTTCAAGTATCGTATTTTTAACTGCGATGGCAGCGAAGTGGAAAACTGCGGCAATGGTATCCGTTGTTTCGCTAAGTTCGTACGAGAGCGTAAACTTACCGGTAAAAAGAGCATCCGGGTTGAAACCAAGGCCGGTGTCTTGATACCGGAAGTGGATGAAGACGGCGGGGTCATTGTCGATATGGGTAAGCCCGAATTGGCACCGGCGCAAATCCCCTTTCAAGCTGAGCAGGAACAGCCACTTTATTCACTCGGTCTCCAACATGGCACCGTGAAGATCGGCGCCGTTTCCATGGGCAATCCTCATGCGGTATTGCAGGTCGACAGCTGTGAACACGCCCCGGTTGATGACTGGGGTCCACAGATCGAAGCCCATCCCATGTTCCCTAAAAAGGTAAACGCTGGCTTTATGGAGATCCTGTCTCGCAGCGAGATCAATCTGCGCGTCTTTGAGCGCGGCGTGGGTGAAACCCTCGCCTGCGGCACCGGTGCCTGTGCTGCGGTTGTCAGTGGTCGTCAGCAAGGCCTGCTTGATGATGAGGTCAAGGTTAACCTCCCTGGAGGCAGTCTGAACATCAAGTGGCCAGGGCGAGATCATCCGGTTATCATGACAGGGCCCGCGATTACGGCGTTTCATGGACAAATAAAGATATGAGCAACATAGAAAGTGCCATTGATGAGCAGGACATTGTCGAGTTCCTGAAAAACGAACCGGAATTCTTCCTGCGCCATCCCAACCTGATCACCGATATTCAGCTGCCCCATGCCAGCGGCAATGCCATTTCCCTGATCGAACGCCAGGTCAGTGTCCTGCGCGATCGTAATATGGAAATGCGCCACCGCCTGAGCAGCCTGCTCGAAAATGCCCGGGACAATGACAAGTTGTTTGATAAAACCAAACGTCTGGTCTTGGCATTGATGGAAGCTCAAGATCTGGGGGATATCGTTGACGCACTTTTCTACAGCTTTAACAGCGAATTCAAAATTCATTACACCACCCTGCTGCTGTTCAGCAAGGAAGACAATATCGATGCAGGCGCCGCTCGTATTGTGACGCTCAATGAAGCCCGTGAACCATTGGGTGCCCATATTAAATCCGGCAAAGCCAGCTGCGGTCATTTTGATGGCAACACCATTCACTATCTGTTTGAAGACAATGCGGCCAAGGTCGGCTCTGCAGCCGTAGCACCTCTGATTCACGGCAATTGTTTTGGCTTGTTGGCCATTGGCAATCGCGATCCCGACTATTACCGTTCGAGCATGGGCACCCTGTTTCTGTCTTACATCGCCGACATGCTCAATCGGATTGTGCCCAAACACCTGCCGGCATAGTTCATGGCCAACCTGTCGCAACAAAGCCAAGCCTTCTGTGATTACTTACAGCAGGTTCGACAGGTGTCACCCCACACTCTGGCAAACTACCGCCGGGACCTCGATAAATTTATCCGCTATTGCAATGGCCAAAATCTGGACAGCTTGGAGCCACTTAAGGCGCATCACATTCGTCAATGTGTCGCTCAACTGCATCGCCAGGGCTTGAGCGGACGCAGCCTGCAACGTCTATTGTCGGCGCTGCGCTCCTGGTTTCGCTTTGCCATCAAAGAACAGTGGATCAAACAGGATCCAAGCGCCGGCATCAGCGCCCCAAAAACCAGCAAGCCCTTACCGAAAACCATGGATGTCGATCAAACCGCCGACTTCATGAACGTGGATCACGACGATAAGTTTTTCCAGGCCCGTGACAGCGCTATTCTGGAAACCATGTACTCATCCGGTTTGCGATTGGCAGAACTCACGGATTTGAATCTTAGCGATATTGATTTTAAAGCCGGCAGTATGCTGGCTCGCGGAAAAGGCAATAAACAGCGGCTGTTGCCGCTGGGCAAGCTGGCCATTCAAGCGATTCAACACTGGCTTCAGCAGCGACAGCTGCATGCCCAGGAAAATGAAGCGGCGGTCTTTATCAGCAAGCGCGGCAGTCGCTTGAAGCCGCGCAGCATTCAAGCCCGTTTTGATCGTCAGAGCCTGGCCAAAGGTCATCCGGTGAATCCGCATATGCTCAGGCATTCCTTCGCCAGTCATATGCTGGAATCCAGTGGTGATCTGCGCGCGGTGCAAGAACTCCTTGGGCACGCTAATATTTCAACCACCCAAGTGTATACCCATTTGGATTTTCAACACCTTGCTAAGGTATACGACAACGCGCATCCTCGCGCCCAAAAAACCAAAGACGAATAAAAATAACCATGGCAACCATCAAGCTTATCTGCTTCGATTTGGATGATACATTGTGGTCAACCAAACAAGTCATGCTCGAAGCCGAGAAACATTGCTACGCTATGCTGCAGGAAAGTGCGCCAGCTCTGTGTGAACACTACGATTTGAAAGCGCTTTTTGCGGCCCGAATCGAAAAATGGAAAATACTGATCGCCAAACAGCCTGAATTACAACATCAGGTCAGTCAGCTTCGTCAACAGTCTCTGGGCTTGTTGTTGCAGGATCACGGTTTTTCACAGGATGAGGCTCGACACTTAAGCGCCCAAGTATTTGAGTGCTTTATGCATTGGCGACACCAACCGGTGTACTTCGAACACGCGCTGGAAACACTGGCGACACTGAAACGAAACTATGCACTCGCGGCAATTACAAATGGGAATGCCTGCAGTGAACGTTTAGGACTGGATCAGTATTTCAGTTTGCATGTGAGTGCGGAAGCGTTGGGCATAGGCAAACCCGAAGCAGAACCCTTTTTGCACACGCTCAAGCACTTTCAGCTCGATGCCAATGAATGCCTGCATATTGGTGATAACCCGGAAGATGATATTCGAGGTGCTCAACAGGCCGGCATGCACAGTTTGTGGTTTAATCGTAAGCAGGAAACCTGGCCACACAAAGAATATCAGGCCAGTCTGGAAGTCGATACCCTGGAAAAAATCCCTGCAGCCGTACAGCAACTGCAGGATACTCTATCGAGATAAACGGATCAGATAGGACGGGAGCCGTAGTTGCTTTGAGGCTTTTTGGGCGGATCAGCCATCACATTAGGTGCCACGTCCTGAATTTTTCCTCCCTGCAATAAAAATTCCTGCACCTGGCGATCCAACTCTTCCCGTACATCCGCGCGACATTTTGGTGTGTACGAACAGTCTCTATCCAACATGGCCAGAGACTCTAAGCCTCCAGTTAATATTTTTCCCGACTTCAGCCTTGCGGCCTCGCCTTTTTTATGGCTTTTTAACACTGTCATGTCGTCTTACACCCTAAGAACACACCCTTTAATTTAGGTATAGTTCAAGGGCGTGCACCCACAAGCAAGCAACGGAGCAGTGCGTCACATTTTTCATCTTTTCTTATCAAATTGTTAGGCGACAGCAGACTAGGCAGGTGTAAATTTTCTTTACAGTGTGTGCTTATGCGATTTTATTTTATGGGCGGTTTTTCTGAAAAAGAATACGGCTTTGTTTTCTTGCGGAGGCTAATGTTGCTCGATAAAAAATAAAGTTTCGGACTATTGCCCAGGCGAGAAAAGTAAACGATATGTTTGTTCGATGAACAGACTAAACGCGCAGGCAGGAGTAAAGAAAAGAAGATGCCACTGTCGATGTTCATCTCCGACAGTGGCCGACCAATTAAACCGCTTCCGGGCCGGTCTCACCGGTACGAATGCGAATAATTTCATCCAGGGGAGAAATAAAGATTTTACCGTCACCAATTTTTCCGGTTTGAGCAGAGGTACTGATCGCTTCAACAGCCTGCTCAACCATGGCATCGTCCAGCGCGAGCTCCAGTTTTACTTTCGGCAGAAAATCCACCACATACTCGGCACCACGATAAAGTTCAGTATGCCCTTTCTGGCGACCAAAGCCCTTCACTTCAGTAACCGTCATACCTTGTACACCAACCTCGGAAAGGGCTGCTCGTACATCGTCCAATTTAAAAGGTTTGATAACCGCTGTGATTAACTTCATACCGTATTCCTGTTTGAGCTCGAATTGCTAAGGCGATTTTGGCTGTTTTATGAGGCAGCAACAATACACGGAAAAGCCTCAAAAATCACCCAGTTCCACGCCCTTTCGTGGCAAAGGCCCCGAAATCCGGGGCCCACTTGATGCATCACAAATTGTCAGAAAGTCTTATTTGGTGGTGAATTCCGGGTAAGCATCCATTCCGCATTCCGCCAGATCAACGCCATCGTATTCCTCTTCCTCGCTCACACGCACGCCGAAGACTTTATCAATGATCACCCATACGATCAGGCTTGCGATGAAGGTCCAGGCGAAAATTGTCGCGGCACCAATCAATTGTCCCGTAAAGCTGGAACCACCATCTTCGGTCAGCGGGTTCGTCACGGGCACCAGCAAGAGACCTAACAAGCCCACCACACCGTGAACTGAAATAGCACCAACTGGATCATCAATTTTAAGTTTATCCAGCGTCAGGATGCTGAAGACCACCAAGACACCGCCAGCCATGCCAAACAATGTGGCTTGCAAAGGCGTCGGGGTAGAAGGCTCCGCCGTAATAGCAACCAAACCGGCCAGCGCACCGTTCAAGGCCATGGTTAGGTCTGCCTTGCCGAACTTAAAGCGCGCAATGGCCAGAGCACCAATCAAACCACCTGCGGCCGCTGCATTGGTGTTCATGAAAACTACCGCAACACTGTTAGCACTCTCCACACTGGCTGTCGCCAGTACCGAGCCGCCGTTAAAGCCAAACCAACCCAACCACAAGATGAAGGTACCCAAAGTCGCCAGTGGCAGGTTACAACCCGGAATCGGGGTGATTGCATTACCTGGGCCATACTTGCCCATACGGGGACCAAGAATCAGTACGCCCGCCAAGGCAGCGGCGGCACCGGCCATGTGCACAATGCCAGAACCTGCAAAGTCAGAGAAACCCAGCTCACCAAGATTGTACAAACCAAAAACGTCTTTGCTGCCCCAGGTCCAAGAACCTTCCAACGGATAAATGAAGCCTGTCATAACAACAGCAAAGGCTAAAAATGCCCACAGTTTCATGCGCTCAGCAACCGCGCCAGAAACAATTGACATGGCGGTTGCCACGAACACAACCTGAAAGAAAAAATCCGCCGATGGAGCATAGCTCGCAGGCTCAGCGGCTCCGGCAACTCCGTCCCCCGTAATGCCGGACAACAGCCAATCGGCTGAACCATACATGATCGTATAGCCACAAATCATGTACATGGTGCAAGCGATTGCAAACAGCGCGACGTTCTTCGTGAGAATTTCCGTCGTATTTTTTGCACGCACCAATCCTGCTTCAAGCATGGCGAAACCAGCCGCCATCCACATTACCAGCGCACCGCAAATCAAAAAATAAAAGGTATCGAGGGCATAAGCCAACTCTGTTACTTGGGTTTCCATCAGTTTTCTCCAGACAAAAGAATCCTGTCACAGCTAAAAAGCTGCAAAAAAATTACGAGATTGAATTTACTGCGAGATTAGATAGCGTCTTCGCCGGTTTCACCGGTTCGGATTCTGATCACCTGCTCCAGTGAGCTTACAAAGATCTTACCGTCGCCGATCTTTCCGCTATGAGCGGCTTTGGATATTGCCTCGACAACCACGTCGACATCGCCGTCGGCGACTGCGGCTTCCACCTTGGTTTTGGGCAAAAAATCCACAACATATTCTGCACCGCGATACAGTTCAGTGTGGCCTTTTTGTCGACCATAACCCTTAACCTCAGTAACGGTAATACCATGCACGCCGGCTTCAGAAAGTGCTTCGCGTACAGCATCCAATTTGAATGGTTTAATGACTGCTGTTACTAACTTCATAATTCCCCCGAGTAGGAGCCGGTCATAGCCGGCTCCTTACTTTTCTGTGTTGCTTACAGAGACTTCGCAACGGTAAAAATAAACGAACCGTCACAAAGGCTGTCATTGTCGAAACATTCAGCCTTGTTCAGGTCGGTGTCGTAATAACCCAAACTGAAATCAACACCACCAAACGATTTGTTCAAAGTGATGTTGTAATCTGCATAGGAATCCGCGCCGCCGGTTAAGAAGGTGTTCTCACCTGGGCGCGCATTTCGGGTGCTGCGGTCCAAATCATTGAAACCGTAGTGAATGGCAATGCTGAAATCTTCCGGCAAAGCAATTTCATAGTCGCCATACAGATACAAAAACTTACCTGATTCCAGATAATAGTCATCGGAATAGTTGGCGCCGAAGGTGAAGTCCATAAATGAAACACTGCCGTATACTTCGGCATAGTCATCTGCATCTGGCGAGCCAGGGTAGTCGTAGTACAGGTAACCCACATCAATGGAAACGTCTTCGCTCAAGTCCGTGCTGTAACCAACGTAGTAATCGAGTTCCAGACTGTTTGCGAAATCCACGTTGGAACCCCAAGTTCCCACGTAAAATCCATTGTCGAAATTCACATCAAAACCACCCTGAATCGCCGGGCTGGTATCGGTTTGGGAAATACCCCGGAATTTGTAATCGCTGGTCAGTGCAACATTGGCACTGATTTCTGCTGCGCCAGCAGAAACGGCGGCCATACTTATTGCCGCAACGGAAACGCAGCTGATCAATTTTTTCATAGTTCTCTCTCCAAGATTAAAAGTGCTTGTATGTTTTATCTGTTTAGGCACCGTTCTTAGCGCTTTGAGAACGACTTCTCGCCATTCTTAAGCTATAGCACATGGTGTTTTTTCAGTGAGCAAGGCCCGTTTTCGGTTCGGGAAACCTATTGCTCACCAATCTACGCATGTCTCTTTGCACAGAGCGGGCCAACTTTTAAAATTCGCCTGTCCTCCTCGGTATCGGCGCGGTTCTAACTAAATGTGTGCAATTAAGCTTGCTGTTTTCGCACAGGGCTGGTGCAAATATTGATCGCCGCCAATCTTTGCTCATTGATGGTGCAAAGCACGGCGAGCCAAGATGGTGCAAAAACAAGAGTCATGTATCTTTGTGCTACATGATTTACACTAGCGCCTGTTTGAGTACCGAGAGATTCCATTAACATGTTGCAAGACTTCGCCCAAAAGCTCGCCAAAGACATCCATAGCGCCATGGAACAAGGCCCATCCGCACAGAGCCAAATCCAGCAGATTATTACCTCCGCTGTGAAGCGCCTGAACCTCGTCGGGCGGGACGAGTTCGATGCCCAGAGTATTGTCTTGCAGCGCAGTCGTGAAAAGATTGATGCGCTGGAGCTGCAAATCGAAAACATGCAGGCCCAGCTGGAACAATTGCAATCCCGACAAAGCGACTAGACCACCCTGTTCAAAGAAGAGCGCTAATACGGCTTTTTGCCCGATACTGCCTATTTATAGCGGCTGTTAGCCTGATCCCATTACCCCAAAGAAAATAAGCCCTTAGGGCAGCCCTCGGAAGCAAAGGCTTAAGAGGAGCCGCCCTAATTGGCAATTGGGCCCATAATGGAATGAACGTCAGGAACACCGCTTACCATGTCACTAGCCGTTGTATACAGCCGCGCCCGCCTGGGGATTGATGCGCCACTCGTCACCGTTGAAACCCACATTTCCGGGGGGCTGCCAAAACTGGCGATTGTTGGCCTGGCCGAAACCGCCGTAAAAGAGAGCAAAGATCGGGTTCGCAGCGCCATCCTCAATAGCCACTTCGAATTCCCGGCCCGCCGCATCACAGTGAATTTGGCCCCAGCCGACCTCCCTAAAGACGGCGGGCGCTTTGATCTGGCCATTGCCCTAGGTATCTTGGCGGCGTCCAAGCAGATCCCTCAGGGCGAATTGCGTAATTGTGAACTGCTGGGAGAATTGGCCCTATCCGGGGAGTTGCGCGCTGTTCCGGCCAGTTTGAGTGCATCACTGGCCGCCAGCCACAGCGGTCGCAAACTGATCGTGCCCAAAACCAATGCGGCCGAGGCTGCCTTGAGCGCCAGCACGGAAGTTCTGGCGGCTGACAACCTCCTACAAGTCTGCGCGCATCTGAATGGCAATCAGCCCCTTACACCGGAAACTGCCGCCGAAGCCCCGGGGCCTGTCGACTCAAACACATTGGATATGCAAGATGTCAGGGGGCAAAGCCAGGCCAAGCGTGCCCTGGAGATCGCCGCTGCAGGTGGCCACAATTTGCTCTTTTTTGGTGAACCCGGTACCGGCAAGACCATGCTTGCTCAACGCCTGGCAGGTATTCTGCCCGGTCTCAGTGAGCAAGAAGCCATCGAAGTTGCCGCCATACACTCCATTCACAAGCCCTTCGACATCGGCCAATGGCGCCAGCGGCCATTCCGAAACCCTCATCATTCAGCTTCCAGTACGGCCCTGGTTGGCGGCGGCGCTAACCCAAAACCCGGAGAAATCAGCCTCGCCCATGCCGGCGTGCTGTTCCTCGACGAATTACCCGAATTCCCCCGCTCGGTGCTGGAAGTCCTGCGCGAGCCTCTGGAGAGTGGCGAGATCTGCATATCTAGAGCAAGAGCCCAGGCCAATTTCCCCGCCCGGTTCCAGCTCATCTCCGCCATGAATCCTTGCCCCTGCGGTTATCACGGTAGTCGCCAGCGAGCTTGCCGTTGCAGCCCGGAGCAAGTACAACGCTATCGCCTGCGACTCTCCGGCCCTTTGCTGGACCGTATCGATCTGCACATTCCCATGCAAACCCTCAGCAGCGATGAACTCCAAAAGACCCCGCTGGGCGACAACAGCAACACCATTCGCCAACGGGTACTCAAGGCTCAGCAACGGCAACTGGACCGGCAGCAGAAGGTCAATGCCAAACTCAATAATCAGGAACTGGAAGAAGTCCTGGATCAAGGCTTACCCGCCAGCCAGGAAAGTCTGCAACGACTGGCGAAAGCCATGAGCCAACTCAAACTGTCGGCGCGGGCCTACCATCGCATTCTCAAACTGGCCCTAAGCATTGCGGATCTTTCTGACGCTGAACAGATCGAACCACGACACATCAATGAAGCGCTCAGCTACCGAGGACTGGACCGAGAACCCCAATGAGCGTCCCTCTTCCAGAGCAGAACATTGCTTCAACACGTTGTAACCGTGAAACGCTTTAATGTCATTCAGATGTTTTACAATTCAATCAATTATCGAAATAATACCTTTCGCTTTTCGACCGGCCTTGCGCCGATATTGAACACACTCGAATAAACCGTCTGACGTGAGGGAACACATATGATCATCATCAGTTCAAGAAAATCATTTAACAACCCCGATGAATTAAGTGATGTTGGGCATGCGTATCGAGAAATCGATTTTTCAAATGACAGCGTGGTCAGAGAAATGGAATCTCATCAATTGCTCACCGAGCTGACCGGTAAAAAAGTTTTGATGCTGGTGCACGGATACAACAACGAGCAAGACGAAGTCTACGATGCGTATTCCGTTATCGAGGAAAAGATCGACCAGCATATTGCCGGGGAATTTGATGCCGTCATTGGTTACTCATGGCCAGGTGGAGATAAAGGCCTGGAATGGTGGACATCCAAGCGGCGAGCGAATGCAGTTGCTCGACGGTTTCGCTTTTTAATCGAAGAGTTATCAAAACAAACTCGGTCGCTGGACGTTATGTCTCACAGCCTGGGCGCTCGAGTGGTACTGAAAGCGCTAAAACAATCCCAGGACGACACCGTACTTCGCAATTATTACTGCACAGCCCCAGCCGTGGACAACGAGGTCTTGGAACGCAATGAAGAATTCCATGACTCGGTGAGCAAAAATGACAAGTTGTTTGTTTTTCATTCCAAAAAGGATGGCGTTCTGGGCGGCGCCTATCGACTTGCGGAATTTGACAATGCATTGGGCTTGTATGGCCCCGAAGACAAACACTATATTCAGAGCAAAACAAAAAATATATTTGTCGTGAACTGCAAAAAAAGAGTGGACAGTCACGGCGCATATAAACGCAGCGACGCGATGTACAAATACATAGCGTCCTCCCTGAGGAAGAAACCGGTTAAATTTAAAACTTTGTAAATACCTGCTTACTGACAAAACCCCGAGGCCGAATTGGCTAACGCGCAACAACGACCGGTTGCGCGCTTAGCGCCTGGGGACAACGTATCTCAAGCAAGCAATGTTCCCACCTATGCTGTATACTCCATCGACTTATTGTGTGCCATGCCGCCTCTGCACGAGGCCAATAAGTTGAGAATGACAAATGATCGATGTTTCAATATTGCCGGTATTTTTCACGGCCATCTTCTTCCTCATAATCTCCCCAGGCCCTGACCTACTGCTGATATCAAGCTATGCGTCCTCCCAAGGATTCCGATCAGGACTGATGATTTCTGTCGGTATATTCGTTGCCGGCCTGCTGCAAACGATTCTGGTGGCTTTCGGTCTTGGCAAACTCATGCAAGCGATGCCTGCCGTGGCCTGGGCGATTAAAGCCGCTGGTGCACTCTATCTTGCCTGGCTGGGTTTGGGGCTTCTGAAAGCCTGGTTCAGGACCAGCAAGACCGCGACACAATCCCCCATCTCTAAAACCCTCAGCCATCGACAACTGCTGTATCGTGGACTGCTCAACAATCTGCTTAACCCCAAAGCACTGCTGTTTTTCAGCATGTTTCTTCCCTAGTTCACCAGCGTTGAGCATCCCCTCAGCGGGCAGATTTTGACCCTGGGCTTGTTATTGAGCAGCTTCGCTCTGTTTATCAACCTTGGTTTTGCTTTGTCTTTCAGCAAGCTTGGGCACTGTATCGGCAAACGGCTGAATATGGGACGACATGTCGACGGCCTACTGGGTGTCATCTTTCTAGGGCTGGCCGCTCGCCTCGCCAGCAGCAAGTAGGAGCATCGCCGTAAATTCCCTCTGACATTTGCCCGGGCCGCCGCTACAATAGGCGGCCATAGAACCAGACCATGATCGACCGTGTCCCATCTCATCCAACATCTGAATCCTCGCCAGAAAGAGGCCGTTTTATACATTGACGGCCCGACGCTCGTGCTGGCTGGCGCAGGCAGTGGCAAGACCAGTGTCATTACCCGTAAAATTGCCTATCTCATTGAGGAATGTGGCATGGCAGCGCGCAATATTGCGGCGCTGACCTTTACCAATAAAGCCGCACGCGAGATGAAGGAGCGAGTCAGCAGCCTATTGGCCAAGGGCGCAGGCCGAGGCCTTACGGTATCGACCTTCCATAATTTGGGCCTGAACATTATCCGCCAGGAGTGCAAAACCCTAGGCTATAAGCCCGGCTTTTCCATCTTTGATGCGGAAGATTCCCGCACTCTACTGAAAGATCTCATGCTCAAGGAAGGGGACATCGACAGCGACCACCTCGATATGGTGCAAAACCAGATCTCCAACTGGAAAAACGATCTGGTGATTCCGGCTCATGCCAAGAGTAAGGCCAAAGACAAAAGCGAAGAATTTATTGCGTATGTCTATGAGCGCTATACCCAGGCATTGAAAGCCTATAACGCGCTGGATTTTGATGATCTGATTCTGATCCCGGTACAGTTGTTTCACAATGAGCCGGACATTCTGAAGCGCTGGCAGAAGAAAATTCGTTATTTGCTGGTGGACGAATACCAGGACACCAACTCCAGTCAGTATCTGCTGGTGAAGCAGATCGTTGGCGACCGGGGGAAATTAACGGTAGTAGGCGACGACGACCAATCAATCTATGCCTGGCGTGGTGCGCGCCCGGAAAATATGAGCATGTTGCGTCAGGACTATCCCAATCTTCACCTGATCAAGCTGGAGCAAAACTACCGCTCAACCCAACGCATTCTGAAAACAGCCAACCACCTGATTGCGCACAACCCCCACGAGTTTGATAAAGCCCTGTGGAGTGATAAGTCTTACGGTGAACCCATTCGTATTATTCGCTGTGGCAATGAAGAGCTGGAATGTGAGCGAGTAGCGAATGAAATCATTACCCAACGTCTGCAACGGCAAATTCAGTTCAAAGATTTTGCAATCCTCTATCGAGGTAATCACCAAGCTCGCCTGATGGAAATCAAGCTTCAGCAGCACCAGATTCCCTACGCGATGTCGGGAGGCACTTCTTTTTTCTCACGTACAGAGATTAAAGACATCATGGCCTATCTGAAATTATTGGTGAATCCGGACGACGACAACGCTTTCCTGCGTATCGTAAATACACCACGTCGCCAGATTGGTACCAGTACACTGGAAGCACTGGGCCGCTATGCGGGCGATCGTCACATCAGCCTGTTCGCCGCCGTCGATGAAATGGGGCTCGCTCGAGAAATTCCCAAGCAGACTCTGGCGAGATTATTACGCTTTCGCGAATGGGTGCTGCATATCGGCCAGCTCGCCGAAACCGGCAACTCTATTAACGCATTGCGCGAGATGGTTACCGATATTGACTATGAGGGCTGGCTCGTACAAAACGCCAGCAGCCCCAAGGTCGCAGAAAAGCGCATGGAGAATGTTTGGTACCTGATCGATTCCATTCGCAATCTCCTTGAGCGTCAGCAAACCGAGGACGATCTCGACGAGCGCGACATCGGGCTCGAAGCCGCACTTAATAAACTGATTCTACGCGATATGCTGGAGCGCAATGAAGAAGAGGAAGAAATGGATCAGGTGCAAATGATGACTCTGCACGCCTCCAAGGGGCTGGAGTTCCCCCACGTTTTTATGCTCGGTTTTGAGGAAGATATCCTGCCCCACCGTACCAGCATTGAAGAAGACAATGTCGAGGAAGAACGCCGCCTCTGCTATGTGGGCATCACCCGCGCCCAAAAAACCCTCAGCATCACCATGGCCGCCAAGCGCAAGCAATACGGCGAGATCATCGACACCAGCACCTCACGCTTTTTGGAAGAGCTGCCGGAAGAAGAGATCGAGACCGAAGGCTTTGGGGATCACTGCCCAGTGCGCAATGAGCAGAAAGGCCGCATGACCTTGGACAGCCTACTGGCCGACCTGTAAGACCTTCGATACCAGCTTCATTTTCATCTCGAATGCCTCCCAAGCGTAAAAACCGATTGCCTATCGGTTTTTACTCTGCCAGAATGTCCATCATTCGTTGTTAAACAACGTTTCTTATAAAACTTAAAAAACTCATGTGATAGCTCGATAAGACCATGCAATTAGGCGAATTGGAAAAACAGGTTCTGCAATATTTGTGGCAAGAAGCCCCAGCTTCAGCAAAAGACGTGTTCAGCGTATTCAGCAAAAGCCGAGGGGGCTCATTGAATACCATCCAGAGCACCCTGGACAGGCTCTTTAAAAAAGAACTCCTGAGTCGCGAGAAACAAGGTCATGCCTGGTTTTATTCGCCACGTATTGAACGCCGCCAATTGATTGCAAAAATTATTACTCAGGTTGCAGAAGATTTGGCCGAGCATCAGGAAGGTGGATTGATTGCCGCCTTTGCCTCCATGTCGGAGGGGCTTGATTCCAGCCAACTCGATGAGCTGGAAGCCCTGATTGAAAAGCGCCGCCAAGCGTTGAAACCGTAAATCGAGAACACAGGACAACTTGCAGACATGGTAACGGCTTTGCTCAGTATTGCTCATCTGCTCGGTGTGTTTTTTCTTGCACTGATCGCGGCTGCCTTGCTGTTCAATATGATTGCGAGCCTTATTCACATTCCACCATTGAAAACACATTTTCAAAACACAGACGCCCATGGACGTCTGCATTTTTTAGGCGCCTTCTCAATCGCGCCGATAGTGGTTGCCTGCTTCTCGCTTATCGCCGTCGCCCTCCTGGCCAGCTTTCCGCAATACGCCGACGATCACTTCCACTGGCACCATGCACCTGAACAATTTAATTGGCACGGCGCCTCAGGCATTGCAGGCTTGATAGGCCTTGCCATTTTCACTGCAGTGAAAACTATATATTGGAAAAAAGCACAACAACAACTTGGTCAGTGGCAACAGCAGCCCGAACGCGTTCAACAGGCAACGGCGTTCAGTTACGGCTCAGGCGAGGGAAATATTTTTATCAGCCCAGCTTTGGCCATGCAACTTGATGAAAAAGAACTTAACATTGTCACGGCTCACGAGCAGGCCCACTGCCATTATCACGACCCTATTAAGCTGTACTTGTGTGTCTGTGTCTACCAATTGCTTTTCTTTCCCGTTCGTAAGGTACTTTCCCAGCAATATTACCTGGCTATGGAAGAGCGAGCCGATATTAAGACATCAGGCTCGGGGTTTGATCGTTTTGATATTGCCCGTACATTAATCAAAGTCGCGCGCCTGAAACACCGGAGTTCGGACTTTACCACCGTCTGCGCATTTTCTTCGTCGTGTATTGCGGAACGCGTAGATGCACTCAGTCGATCGGCCAAAAGCCCATCCAAGCCATTAACCGTTTTTTCTATCGCATTACTGGCACTTGCCATCAATTTGGTTTTTTCGATAGACAGCATTCATCACTTAAGCGAATCTGTTCTTTTTTATTTTTTCTAGCATTCTCATTGATATTGGAAACCACACGTGAACAAAGACTGCTCTTTTTTAAGGCCTAAAAAACCGACCAGCAATCGGTCTTTTAGGTGGCATATCACACTCTATTCAGGAGCGGCATTGCTTTTGCTGTTTGGCAGCCTGACATTTGCTCACGGCGTGGACGAACAAACGCGGCTGTTCCTGCAAAGCAATACTGGCGCTAACTTGATTCCATTTATGTACATCGGTGCCAAACATATGATCACAGGCTATGATCATTTGTTGTTCCTGTTTGGTGTTATTTTCTTTCTTTTCCGAACCCGCGATGTGCTGATTTATGTCAGTTTGTTTACTCTGGGACACAGCACCACTCTGCTGCTCGGCGTTTTGATGGAAGTGCAACTCAATGCCTATTTGATCGATGCAATTATTGCATTATCTATTGTGTACAAAGGCTTTGATAATCTTGGTGGTTTTCGAAAAATTCTCGGCCACAGCCCAAACAGCAAAATGGTCGTGTTTATCTTCGGCTTGTTTCATGGTTTTGGTCTGGCAACAAAGCTTCAGGAATTTCAACTGCCCGAAGATGGCCTGCTGACAAACCTCTTGGCCTTCAACGTGGGCGTGGAACTTGGACAGTTTGCTGCCCTGGCGATTATCGTAATCGCAATCAGCGCCTGGCGTCGTCATGAAAGTTTTATGCGCTTCGCGACCGTCAGCAATACCTTATTAATGAGCGCCGGCTTCTTATTGATGGCTCTGCAATTAACGTCCTACTTTCAGTCTTAATCTAAGGAATCCCCATGGAACAAAATCTATCCGGGCCAGCACTGATCAAAGCCAGTGCGATCGCTGTTGTGCTCGCCGCTGTGGTTTTTATCACACTAGTCATGCCCGCCGAATTCGGCCAAGACCCAACAGGTATCGGCAAGCAACTCGGCCTAACGGCCATTGCAGAAGCTGAAGAAAAAACGGTGATCCAGTACGCCGACAACGGCGGCGAATTACGCGAAGACACCATTGAGCTTGTTGTACCTGCAGGACAAGGCATCGAGTACAAACTCTTTATGGAAAAATTTCAGAAAGTGGAATACGAGTGGTTGAGTGCCGGCGATGCAATGTACTTTGATCTGCACGGCGAACCCAAAGGCGATACAACAGGGTATTTTGAAAGTTACGCCATTGCGACACTACCAGAAATGAAAGGCAGCTTCACCGCGCCTTTTACCGGCACCCACGGCTGGTATTGGAAAAACACCAGCGCCGAAGATGTTCAAATTTTATTGCAAACCAAAGGCCAGTATAGCCTGGCAAAACCTGCTCAAAACCAAGAGGACACACCATGAAAAAATATTTAAGCCTTATCCTATTTGCGGCCATCAGCTTTAACAGTCAATGGTTGTCGGCCCATGCAGATCATGGATTTATTAATGCCGCACAAGCAAAATCCATTGCTCTGAGCATGACCAAAAAACTGAGCATTAAAGATCTGGGTTACCGTGTCGGGAAATTGGATAGCAGCTGGAGAAACATCACATCCAGTGATGTTACGGTTCTGCCGAGCGATTCAGGTAAGCATCAAATTCGCGTGAATAACACGGAGGCCCAAAAATCGATTGTTATCAGTCTTTCTGCAAATGGGGAAGTGTTGAGCATAAAACCTCAGCAAGAGAAATAAACCTTTCTGAAAAACAAAAAGGCCTCTTTTAAAAGAGGCCTTTTTGTTTTTCAGAACAATCGATTGGAAATTTGGTGGCCCTGAGCCCCACGGCTTTAGAGATTAAAAGCAAACAACCTAGAATCAATAAAGATAGCGCAACTGTTGGCTTGGGGTGTCCCCTGCTCTGCCTTGAGTCACCGTGCGCTGTTTGGCTTTCTTCTTCTCTTTTTCACCTCTGTGGAGCCCAAGGTCTGGAAACAAGCATACGCATTTATCTGTGGCTTTGCATTGTTTTGAACGACAAATGGGCGGGTTTTAAAAATCGTTTTGGCCTAAGAACTTTAGTATTAATAAGAAGATCGAATCAGTTTACACGTCGCCTAATCTTTACACTTAAAGTGAAAAATAACTTGTGCACCTAAGCAACTGTTAAACATAAAAAAAGCCGCAAAGTTGCGGCTTTTTTTCGTTTCATCTGGGGAACTTTTTTTGTCCCCCAGGTCCCACTATACGGCTGAAATCAGTGATTACTTACTGTTTTCAAGCATGTGGTCAACGGCGGCTTTCAGCTCATCATCGGAGCAATCCATACACATGCCCTTTGGAGGCATAACGCCATTCAGGCCATTAATGGCACTGCCATATAGCACGTCCATTCCTTTGCTGATGCGTGGCGCCCATGCAGCGGCATCACCCAGCTTCGGAGCACCGGATGCGCCTGTCGCGTGACAAGCCATACAGCTGGTATTGTAAACATCAACGCCGGAGCGAGGACCGGAAGCCACCGGGGCAGCTGGCGCAGCAGCACATTCCTCACCGGACATGCACACGTCGCCAATTGGCGCGATGCGTGCCTTAACAGAATCATCCGCAGCGAAGACCGCAGCAGATACAACAGCGGCAGCGGCCGCCATGGAAAACAGGCTAATTACTTTTTTCGCGTGACTCACGGTTTTGTCCTCTTTGGTTGCTCCGGCACGTACCGGGCAGCTCGATTGTGCTCTTTAGCGATCAGGCGTGCACAACTCATTGGCGACGGCTTGTACAGACACTCCAATTAGTCGTGTCTGTTGGGCGCTCTTCGATCGCCCGCAAAGCGTCGGCATTATAGCGCCTTGGCCCCTAAGTTGAAACAAAGAAGCCTTAGGAATCATAAGGATAGCGCAATTCTGTACAAAAACCGCCAAAAGCCCTGTGATAGACTGCCACTATGAGCACTCGCAATCAGGCCAAGACCTCCGAACACGCCACCTACCACCACGCCCAGGAACTCGGGGGGATGGAGCTGCTGAAGGCCAGCTACCAGCAGCAGAATTTCAGTCGCCACACCCATGAAGGCTATACCGTGGGCGTGATCGAAAGCGGCGCTCAGCAGTTTTACCGTACTGGCGATAACCATATTGCCCCGCAATACAGCATTATTCTGGTCAATGCCGATCAGGTCCACACCGGTTGCGCCGCCAGCCAGGGGGGTTGGTCCTACCGTGCGATTTACCCAACACCCGAGCAGTTCTATCATGCCGACAGCAACACCGGCATCTGCTCACAGGGCGCCCCTTATTTTCCCAATGCCGTTGTCGAAGACCCAGCTATGGCGGGCATGCTACGGCACTGTTTCAGTGTGCTGGAATGTTCCGACAACCGACTGCTGCGAGAGAGCCTGCTAATCAGCTGTCTGCAGCGCCTGGCCGAACGCCACAGTGTTGCTCAAGGGCGCCTTTCGCCTGGCCCCAGTGCCAAACCCCAATTGTTGCGGGCCAAGCAACTGCTGGACGAGGCCCCGGAGCTCGACATCAGCCTGGAAGAACTGGCGGCATTGGCCGGTATCAGCCAGTATCATTTTATTCGCCAGTTTCAACGCCACTATGAGTTATCGCCCCACGCTTACCAGATACAGGCTCGCTTGCGTAAAGCCAAACAGCTGATCCGCTCAGGCTTTGGCCTGTCCAGCGCCGCCCAAGGCGCGGGCTTTCATGACCAGAGTCACTTCCATCGTCACTTCAAAGCGGCAATGGGCATTACGCCAGGACGCTTTGCCAAGCAAATTCGCAAAAATGTGCAAAACAGTCGCCACAGTATTGCTTAAGCTACGACTTCAATAGATTGGAAAGAAGTATGCACAGCAAACAACGCGAGATATGGCGCGGCACTCTGGCCATGACCCCTTTGAGCATCGCCGTAGCGCCCTGGGGCTTTCTAGTAGGTGCCTACGCATTAGAAGTTGGGCTCAGCCCACTGGAAGCTCAGTCCCTCTCTTTATTTGTCTTCGCTGGCACCTCGCAATTGGTGGCCCTGGGCTTGATGCAGGCTCAGGCTGGCTTTGTCGCCATCATGCTGACTACCCTGTTGATCACCAGCCGGCATCTGCTTTACAGCATGGCTCTGCGAGATAAGATCAGCCCTCTACCTGCGCGCTGGCGTTATGGCCTGGGTTTTCTGCTGACCGATGAGCTGTTTGTTCACACCCCCAGCAATGACGGAAAACCCCTGAATCAATGGTATGCCCTAGGGGCCGGCCTGAGTTTTTACATCGCCTGGAACCTGGCCACCCTGCTTGGCATTGTTGCCGGCAGCGCGATTCCCAATCTCACCGAGCTGGGGCTGGAATTTGCCGTCGTGGCCACATTCACCGCCATGCTGGTCCCCATGATTCGCTCCCTGGCCATTGCCTGCTGTTGCGCTACCGCCAGTACCGTCGCGGTGGGGACTGCCATGCTCAATTGGCAAGCCGGTTTACTGCTCGCCATCCTGGCTGGCATGGTAGCTGGGTATCTATGGGAACAGGCAAGCGAGTATTTGCAGTTGAAAGGCCCCGCGGCAAAATCTTCAGCTGCGGAGGAACCGCAATGATTGCACTCACTCTCGCGGCCATGGCAGTGCTGGTGTTCGCCAGCCGTTATCTCTTTCTGGAGCCTCGTCTGCCGCTGGAGCTTGGCCCCAAGCTTCGCCGCCTGATGGGCTATGCCACTCCGGCCGTACTCTCGGCGGTCATTGCTCCCATGGTGCTCATCCATCAGGGGCAGCTCAATACAGATTGGCAGAACCCCTACCTACTCGGTGCCATCGCCGCCGTTTTGATTATGCTCATCAGCAAGAACACCCTGCTCAGCACCGTGCTCAGTATGTTGATCTTCGTTGCGTTGAAGTTCTGGCTATTCGCCTGAAGGTGGCCCTTCCATCTTAGGCCGAAAATACATTGCTCATGCAGACCCCAAAAGGCGATGAATTTTTAAACATCATTACAAATGTTATTGTAAATAGACATTTTGCGTAATAACCTATAGTGAACGCCAACACTGTGGATTCATTATGTCTGAACAAGATCTCTTTTCCGAAGGCCTGCAACGACAAAGCGCCCGACGCAAGTTGACCGAGTTATTAGGTGAGCAGACCATTAAGGACCTTCACCGCCGTTCAAACTGGATGGGCGCATGGTCCATCACATCCTGCTGGGCTGTGATCTTCCTGTCGTTTGCTATGATCATTTGGGGACAGCAGCAAAGCCTGATGATCGCTATCCCCACTATTATTGTCGCTCTGGCATTGCTGGGCGGTCGTCAACTGGGCTTAGCCATTTTGATGCATGAAGCGTCGCATCGGGCATTATTCGAAAATGTCTGGATGAACGACAAACTTTCCAACTGGTTGTGTGGTCACATCATTTTTCTGGATGTGGAAAAATACCGCAAACATCATTTCGTTCACCACGCCAAAACCGGTACTAGTGACGATATTGATTATTCATTGATTCGCGGCTTTCCCACAAGCCGAGCATCATTGGCACGCAAACTGGCGCGCGACTTCTTTGGCATCACCGGCATTAAAAACCTGATTGGCGTGTATTTAATGAATGCTGGTTACGTCAAATGGACCGTCGCCAGCGACATTGAGAAGCTGCCTCGCAATGGTCGCAGCCGCATGGATTATTTTCTGAATTTCGTACGCGAAGCCTGGCCTAGCTTGGTCGCTAATTTGCTGTTGTTTTTAGCGCTGTGGTTGATTGGTCACCCCGAATTGATTCTGGCCTGGGTGATTGCTTACCTAAGTCCGTATTTGCTGTTCACCCGAATTCGCGCATTAGCCGAACACGCCATGACGGAACAAAGCCCGGACATGTTGAAAAATACTCGCAGTACAAAAGCCGGCCCAATTGCCCGCGCCTTGTTTGCACCGTTTCGGGTGAACTATCACATTGAACATCATGCCTTGGCGTCCATTCCCTATTGGCAATTGCCACGCCTGCACAAATTGCTGCGGGAGAAAGACGCCATTCCAGAGCCACCCAATTACTGGTACGTACTGAATCTGGTGTCATCAAAACATACTCAAGCTGCCTAATATTATAGGAATGATCATGAGCGAAAAAATTATCGATGTTTGGATGCAACATCCAAACCTGAACTTTTCAAACCATGAAATGTTTGCTTCACTGCGCCGTTGGAATAAAACCGACATTTTAACCGAGGCCATTCCCCTGGAATGGACACTCGCAGCCATGGATCAAGGGGGCGTAGATAAGTCGCTGGCCTGTGCTTGGTCAAGCCCTAATGGGTATTTGATTTCCAATGAAGAAGTGGCCGATCTCGTGCAGCGCATGCCTGACCGTTTCGCAGGTGTTGCTGGTGCCGATTTATCGAAACCCATGGAAGCCGTTCGCGAGTTGCGCAAATGGGTAAACGAATACGGATTCAAAGCACTGCGTATTGTGCAATGGGTCTGGAATTTACCGCCAACCGACCGTTTGTACTACCCCCTTTACGCAGAGTGCGTCAATCTTGGTATTCCCGTTTGTCTACAGGTTGGTCACACGGGCCCTCTGCGCCCATCAGAAACCGGTCGCCCGATTCCGTATATCGATCAAATCGCACTGGATTTTCCAGAACTGCAAATCGTGGGCGGACATATTGGCTATCCTTGGACGACGGAAATGATTGCAGTGGCGACCAAACATGAAAACGTTTACATCGATACCTCAGCGTATTCTGCCAATCGCTTTCCACCGGAACTGGTTGAGTTTATGAAGCGACATGGACGTAAAAAAGTAATGTTCGGCACCAATTATCCGATGATCACGCCAGAGAAATGCCTGCGCGACCTGAATACGCTAAGCATGGACGATGAAAGCCGGGCTCTGTTTTTATCCGGCAATGCCGAGCGTGTATTCAAACTTTAATCCTGAGGGCGGGGCTTATTTAAGCTCCGCTGATTTCCTTGCGAAAAGACACCATGAATGCCATTTTCTATTTTGATTACATTTCACCTTACGCTTACATTGGTTGGCAGAAACTGCCCGAACTCGCCCAAAAAACCGGGTTACATATAGAACCTGTCCCCGTCCTTTTTGCGGGGCTGCTTCGAGCCTATGGACAAATAGGCCCTGCAGAACATCCCGCCAAACAGAAATGGATGCAAAAAAACATCGCACGCAAATGCGAAGAAATGGGGATCACCATCCGGGCGCCTCAGTTTCATCCATTTAATCCTTTGCTGGGTTTACGCATTGCCGCTCAAGAAAGTGACACGCAGCAACGATACGCCATCATTGATGCTTTAATGAAAGCGGTGTGGCAAGAGCAAAAACACATCAGTGAAGAACAAGATGTCTTTACGGCACTTGATGAAGCCGGATTGGATGCTCCTGCCCTGATCAAACAGGGACTGGAAAAAAGCGCCAGCGAACAACTGAAGCAAAACACCGCCGATGCCATTGCGAAAGGTGCGTTTGGTGTCCCGACTATAGTTATCGGCGAAGATTTGTTCTTTGGCCAGGATGACTATCGCTATATCGAACTGCTGCTGGATAACAAAGATCCAAGCAAAAGCGAGCCAGCGCAACAGTGGCTAAGCAGCGAATGGCAAGCCTCGTCTATGCGTAAAGAAATGAAACAATAAAAACACCGCCAGGAAAAATCGCATGAGCGAATTACAACTATGGACCGCCGCCACCCCCAACGGCTGGAAAGTCAGCATTATGATCGAAGAGCTTCGTGAAGCCGGTCATTCCTTGGAAGGCTTGATCGTCAAGACCATAGACCTAATGGCGGGCGAGCAATTTGAAACAGAATTCAGCCAACGCAACCCCAACCAAAAAATTCCGCTGTTGATCGATGGCGAACAAAATATTATGGAGAGCTGTGCTATCGTCCAATATCTGGCCGAAACCTACCCAAGTGATTTGTTGCCAGAACAAAAACGGTGGGAAATTCTGCCTTGGGTTTACTGGCAGGCCGCTAATGTCGGTCCGGCCTTTGGCAATAAGCTCAGTTACACTCGCTATATGAACGATGTACCTGAAGAGCAAAAAACTCACCCACTCGCGCGTTTTAACAAAGAAGCAAGACGCTTAGCCGGCATTCTCGAACAACGCCTGGATGCACACGACTATATCTGTGGCGACTCACTTTCCATCGCCGACATCGTGATCTATCCCTGGGTCCGTGGTTGGAAATGGAGCAAAGTCGATATGAGCGACCGTCCCAATATTCTGGGTTGGTTAAAACGCCTGCGCGCGCGCCCGGCCTTTGAACGTGGCCTGGCCTATGGCGCTCCCGAAGGTGAAGTGGATCAGTGGAGTGAAAAAACCAAAGCTCGCTATGCTCAAGCCGGAAACCGCATCAGCAAAACCTGAGCCACCGATATCAGCTTGAACGACAAGGCCTAGCCCGCCTGGGCAAACTCCCGGTAGAGATTCTGCCAGATGGATTTGCCCAGCTGATCAAAGCGGATCAATGTCTCGAGATAACGTTGACGCAAACGGGTATCCACCATTTCCATCGGCAGCATGGGGTCGTAGGCAATACAACGGATGTACTCATCCCCAATTAAAAAACACTCCCGGGCGGCGGTTTCGGTATCCAGCCCCTCGGCCTTGGCCATCCAGTTTTCCATAATCGCCTGAGCGTCACGGTAGTGCTCCTCAAGATCCTTACGATCCCACAAAGACACCGCTCTTTGGTGTGAGGCCTCGTCCAGATCATCAATGCGGAAAATAATCGCCTCTTCTTCCAGCCCAATGCCCAGCAGGCGCTTACGCAAACCAGCGACACCACCACGGACATTATTGGGTCTCACCGCCAAACCCTGCTCCAGAGCGCTGAAACCGGCCAACTGCAACAAACGCTCACGGCGGCGTAAAGCCGTTCGATCACTGCGTCCCAGCATCGCCTGATAGACCCCTATCCAACTGCCATCCCAGTCACAGAGCTTGCTCTCAAGCTCCCGCCAACTGGCAAGATCCGCCGCGAGATTGCGTGCCCGGGGCCCCAAACGATACAAGCCCCGCTCAGGTGCCTCGACCATCCCGTCGGAACTCAGACGGGCAAGTGTCACCCGTGCACTGTTCTCAGTGATATCAAACAACTGGCAAATTCGGATGAAAACCTGAGAACTGATCGGATTATCCGACTCCAGCAACAGGTTCAAAATCAGATGTTTCGGTTTAAGCGCCAATGTCAGGCCTCTTATACTATGGAAATCAGAGGCTTATAGTGTATGACAAGCATGGACGAGAGCCCAGAGGCAAGGTATGATTCGCCCTCCCTGACTGGGCAGACCAATCCCAGCGAATCATTACCCACCCTTAGCTCAGCTGGATAGAGCGTCGCCCTCCGGAGGCGAAGGCCAGAGGTTCGAATCCTCTAGGGTGGGCCATTTCAATCACAGCACTATCGATCAAACAGCTGCCTTTTTAGCTTTATGGGCTGCCTGTGAATATGCCGCAGTGCGAGTTCACAGGGCTTTGGGGGGCGTTCTCAAACTGGCTATTGATCAACGTTTTCTTCCTGAAGCATCAAGGTCATCTGCTCGCGCATTTTGAATTTCTGTATCTTTCCCGTCACGGTCATTGGAAAGCTCTCTACAATTCGAATGTACCTGGGGATTTTAAAGTGCGTAATTTTACCCTGGCAGTGTTCCCGAATTTCTTGGGCCGCCAAGGATTTGCCATCTTTAAGCTTCACCCAGGCACAAACTTCCTCACCCATTGCAGAATCCGCCACTCCAAATACGTGTGCATCTTCTATATCAGCCAATGTGTATAAAAACTCTTCAACCTCTCTCGGATAAATGTTTTCGCCCCCGCGAATAATCATGTCCTTAATCCGGCCTACGATTTCGACATAGCCTTCCTGATCCATAACCCCGAGATCACCAGACATTAGCCAGCCTTCCGAATCAATTGTTTCACCTGTACGTTCGGGATCTGCCCAGTAGCCCGACATTACAGAATAACCGCGGGTGCATATTTCTCCGGTTTCTCCAATAGCAACAATGTGACCGTCAGCATCGGTAATTTTTACTTCCAGATGAGGGCCAGGCTTGCCCACTGTTGACACTCGCTTTTCGAGAGGATCATCATAAGCGGTCATGTGGCTTACCGGACTCAGTTCGGTCTGACCATAAGCAATCAGCACCTCACTCATATGCATTTCCTGCATCACTCGTTTCATGATTTCTTCCGGGCAAGGTGCTCCGGCCATGATTCCTGTGCGCAGGCTGCTCAAATCATAGTGCTTTGCAAATTCCAGGCACGCGATAAACATTGTGGGCACACCATGTAAGGCGGTACAACGTTCTGCTTCCACGACCGAGAGCGTTACCTTCGGATCAAAACCCGCGGCAGGGTAAACCATTGTCGCGCCATGACCAACACAAGCCAGGTTTCCCATCACCATTCCGAAGCAGTGATACAAAGGCACAGGTATACACAAGCGATCACGATTACCCAAGCGCATTCCCGCCCCAACTATTATTCCATTGTTAAGAATGTTGCGGTGACTTAGCGTAGCCCCTTTGGGGCTTCCAGTTGTTCCCGAGGTATATTGGATATTAATTGGATCGTCGGGATTCAAATCAAGACTTAACATCATTGCTTGCTCTTCTGCACCTCCCATTTGACACACCTCGTCAAAATTGAGCATACCCGCAGTTTCTTCTTCACCCATTCGAATAACGACACGCAAGTCGGGAAGAGCTTGAGCATTTAACGCTGTCTGATCGGCTACTTCTAATTCAGGAAGCAACTCCTGTAACATCTTTAAATAATGAGAGGTTTTAAATGTATCGGCAGTAATAATGGCTTTACAAGCCGACTGCTTCAGAGCGTACTCCAGCTCAAATAAACGATAAGCTGGATTGATGCATACCATTACGGCTCCAATCTTTGCACTTGCAAACTGTGTCAGAGTCCATTCAAAAGAATTGGGCCCCCAAATAGCCACCCTGTCTCCTTTCTTGATACCAAGACTTAATAAGCCCAATGCCAAAGAATTGACCTGGCTCAAGAGTTCTTTATAGCTCCACCTTATGTCTTGATGGCTAACAATCAGCGCTTCCTTGTCCGGGTATAAGCTAGTCGTCAGCTCCAGTTGTTCACTGATTGTCAGTTCTGATAATTTCTCGTCCTGGGAACCCAGCCCATAGCTTTCGCGTAACATCATTTCTCTCCTATACCCTGGCCATTACCTTGTTTTCTTCGAACTGATCGCAGTTACAATGTGTTTTTGTAAACAATTCCATTTTTGACAATCATCAGAAGGTTTTCTTTATCGGCGAGAAGCTCAATACTTTCCATAGGATTGCCATCAACCAGCAATAGGTCCGCATAGGCGCCCTCTTGAATTACACCCAGCTTCTTAGGATAAGGGTTTCTTTTTCCTGTAAGCCCCAGTAACTCTGCGTTTCCCCCCGTTGCCATTTTGAGCAACTCAAATGACGAGTAATACGCCTTCAAATCAACTAACTTTTGTACTTGTAACTTACTAAAATCAGACGATTGAAGTAGATCGGTTCCCCAGGCCACCTTTAAGCCAGAAACCTCATTCGACATTTTATATATTTTTTTACTGCCTTCGCACACACCAGACAACTTTCGGTTCTGCTCAGGCGACAGAAGTGGATCGCTGCATTCAAAAAAAGGTTGAGTACTTAACCAAACACCTTTTTTTGCCATCCGTTTCAAGGTTTTTTTATCCAACAGATGGCCGTGTTCAATGACTTTTACACCGGCATCTATCGCTCGGTTAACAGCCCTCGGGGTGTAAGCATGCACCATGACATAGGTGCCCCAATCTTCCGCACTATCAACAGCTGCTTTCAACTCTTCTATCGAATATTGCGTCACATCCAAGGGATCATATTCTGAAGACACTCCACCGCCCGCCATCAATTTTATGTGAGCGGCACCATTCTTTAACTGCTCTCTTACGGCGGCTTTTACTTCGGCAACTCCATCAGCAATCAAAGCAAAACCAATTTCAGCCGCCGGGCCATGATGGCCACCAAAATGAGGGTGGGCTTCATTCGCTTGACGAAAATCTCCATGACCTGAGGTTTGAGACACAATAGCGCCGGAAGGGTAAATTCTAGGGCCACTCGTCACCCCTTGATCGATTGCGCGTTTTAGCCCAAACACCGGACCACCGACATCCCGAACGGTCGTCACACCCCTCATCAGAGTTTTTCTGGCTTCCTCCGCGGCCACTAAATGCAAGTATGAGGTTTTGGCTTTATATATATTTGAGAACGGCGTAGCGGCCAAAAAGGCATGCCAATGAGCGTCTATCAAACCTGGCATTAAAACCCTGTTAGCGGCATCAATGACACGAATCTCATCAGGAACGGTTTCTTTGGCCTCAGACACTTCGACGATGCTGTCGCCATGAATGAGAACCGATCGGTTTTCAACTATTTCCTCATTCGTACCATCGAATATGGAAACATTGTTTATGAGAATTTTTTGAGAGTCTGCCGCAGAATTAAGGCTCACTGCGTTCAGAAGAACCATGGCAAACAAACTCTTAGCAAATAGATTTAAATAAAGTTTCATAAGGATCTCTTAACAAGATTAGTGATCAATTCAAAAATTTCGATCGACACGATAGTTTTACAAGGCTACGCAAACCTTTTCACACTGATTCTTTCGACACTTTGAATCCTGTATAGCCAAACAGGCAAGACATGACGGGGCACAAAATATTAAAAATGCAATGCGGAAGATAAGAAAGTGTCACAACGCCTAAGGTCGCCGACATATAAGCACCACAGGTATTCCAGGGAATAAGTGGAGAGGTAATAGTGGCAGAGTCTTCAACCGTTCGTGACAGGCTTTCAGGTTTTAAATGTCGTTTTTTGAATTCCAGCTTGTACATTCGACCAGAAAGCGTGATGGCCATGTACTGATCACCGGTTAGTAAATTGATACCCAGGCAGGTTAGCAATGTCGAAAAAATCAAACTTCCTGTCGACTTTGATTTATCTATGATTAATTTGAGTATCACTTTCATTATTCCAACTCTTTCGAGCACCGCCCCATAAACCATAGCAACAACGATCAACCATACGGTGTTCAGCATTGATGACATGCCGCCCCGATTAAGCAAGCTATTAACAAGCTCCGACCCTGTTTCAACTTGATAACCGTTGGACATTGTGTGAAAAATGCTTGCCAAGTAGCCCATAAAATAAACATCAGAACTGGCCGTACTCATACCTTGTAAGGCACTTCCCTGAAAGACTACTGCGGTAAGAATTCCACTCAACACACCCAGTGCAATAGACGCTAAAGCAGGAACGCCTTTGATTGATAAAAAGAGCACAACGACTATCGGAAGGAAAACGGGAAACCCAATATAAAAATGCTCTTCAATTAGGGACAAATTCTCTTTGACTTTGGCATCGACCATCGACACATCGGCACTCATGCCCAGCACATAGAAATATACGATCGCGATCAGCATGGATGGCACAGTCGTCCACATCATATGCTTGATATGCGTAAAGAGATCGACGCCTGTTACAGCAGAAGCCATGTTTGTTGTTTCTGAAAGCGGTGACATTTTGTCACCAAAATAAGCACCGGATATGATCGCACCAGCGGTAACTTCGGGTGAGAGATCCAGGCTCAAGGACACACCAATCAGCCCGACACCCATCGTTGCCGCCGTGGTCCATGAACTGCCAACACTTATTGAAATCATGGCACACAGGATGCAGGCGCTCATATAGAACAATGCAGGATCCAATAAGCTTCCACCCCAATAAACCAATGCCGGTATTGTGCCCGATAAAACCCAACTGCCCACAAGAGCACCCACAAGCAATAGAATCAATATAGCGGAAATCGACGTCGACACACCGCCGATAATTGAAGCCTCGATCTCCCTCCAGGGGATGCCATTTTTCAAGCCGATCAGCGATACAACAAAGGCCGCAATACTCAAGGCCGCCTGGTTTCCACCGTAAGATGACTCGGTTCCAAACAAATACACAGAAGAAGCGAGCAACACAACGAGCAGTAAAACAGAGAGCACTGAGTCCAGCATACTCGGAGCACTTTCTTCTTCCGATGACACTACAGTGTCTCTGGTCATATTCATGATAGCCTGTGAAGATGTGGTTTGTGTTGGAATGAGTACATAAGCAGAGTTTTAGCTGTACACGAAAGCCAGGGGCGCTATAGAAGCCACGCCATCCAGTATCTCTAAACTAGAGCACATCTATTCGTTATATTTTTGCGTGGAGCTGTACTCGAAATACTCACACAGCGGGCATCGGATAAATACACCCTATTGGAGGGGGAAGCTCCCATCCAAAAGGATGGGCTAAGGAAGATTCGATGTTGGAATGTGTGTTGACGAAGAAGACTACTGGCCTAAGTACTGAGCTAATGGGTCCGATTGCGTATCGAGCTCGATGCTGGAAATAACCCTGATGAACAGGGAGAAGACCTCGGCCTGTGATGCGACCTTTAATTTTGCGTAAATATTCTTTCTGTGGCCTTTCTCGGTAGCCGGCGAAATGTCTAAAATCCTCGCGGAAGATTTGGAGGACTGCCCCTCTAAAATAAGCTGCAGCACCTGATGTTCCCTTTGCGTGAGAACCGAAGAACCAAACATTGAAAAAGCCGATTTGAGCTGTTGATGTACCTGCTTTGCGGCCCCACGCTCCGGTAAGGATAAATCCACCAGGGACACATGCTTTAACACGGCAGACCGAAACACCGCTTCCAAAACATGCATACGTTCCAACTCCACAGCGGAAAATTTTCGCTGAATCTGTATACGCCCGAATGAAACCACGACTGCCGTATCAGCATCTATCCTGATCAGGTAGTTAGCTTCATCGACCAAATCCGCACTACTGTAGTAGGCTTTATAGAAATCACTCTCGACAAACTTTTCACTGACCAGGGATTCCAGGCGATAGAAACCGGCGTTCATCGACTGATAATTCCGATAGAGCGGACTCAATAAGTATGCCCCGCCAAGATACGCTTCATAGAAATATTCTTTTTCGCCCGGATAAACCGCATCATACAAAATGGCCGGCTTTTCTCCCGGACTGAATAACAACACAACCGAGCTATCGACAGGGATGAGTTTGTTCACGGCCCCAATAAGACTTTGATAAAAGCCATCTGTCCCCAAGTCCATGAACAGTTCAGAGATAATCCCTGAAAGACCGAGTAAGCCCTCCGAAGACGGAAAGCCATTAATTACGTCGTTGCCTGCCGGTGGAGCGTCCCCGTTATTCATATGATTCTTAACCTGGATTAGAGTGGCTAACTGTGCGTAACATCAAGCTTAGCGGAAGCCTCTCGACAATCATGAGAGCAACCCCTCCAACAAGAGGGTACTATCGATGCCCCCTCTCCTTTAAGCTCACCTCAATTAATTCAGACTTAAAATGCATTGGCAAGATACAATCAATGAAATACTCCAATTTTACCTCTCGAATTTCCGGTGAGGGCGCCGAAGCCTGGAAGATCCATGATGAAGCGACAGAGCGTTTAAATAACGGCGAAGATATCATCCTTCTGTCGATTGGCGACCCGGATTTCGATACCTCAAACATAATTGTAGATGCCGCAATTCAAAGCCTGAAAGCAGGCGATACCCATTATGCTGAATTTATGGGCGATAAAGAGTTGCGCTCAACACTTGCCTCTTTGTACAGCAAACACGCCGCACAGCCCGTAGGGCCTGACAACGTCATTATTCTCGCAGGGGCACAATGTGCGCTCTACTGCGCCGCGCACTGCCTACTGGATCCCGGCGACGAGATCATTGTTCCTGAGCCCACCTACGTTACCTATGAGGCAGTTATTGGTGCAACCGGCGCAAACATTGTAAATGTTCCAATGGACCCAGATCAGAATTTTCGTCTTGATATCGATAAGCTGGAAGAAGCCATAAGCCCTCGTAGCAAAGCGATTCTTCTGACATCGCCCCATAATCCAACCGGGCGTTGTATATCCAAAGAGGAATGGCAACAGATAGGCGAGCTTTGCGAAGCACATGATCTATGGCTGATATCAGACGAAGTATACGCATCACTTGTTTATGAAGGTGAGCACAACTGTGCCTTGAACATACCCACGCTTGCAAACCGTTGCATCATCGTAAACAGCTTATCTAAATCACACGCGATGTCGGGTTGGCGCCTTGGCTGGCTTGTCGGCCCGGAGCTGTTTATCCAGCATGTCTGCAATATGGTGACCTGCATGCTGTATGGCTGCCCCACTTTTATACAAAAGGCAGCTATCTTAGCGTTGAACTCTTCTGAGCACATCTGCAAACCCATGGCAGATGTATATCGATCTCGACGAGATCTTGCTCACAAAAAGCTTAACAGCGTACCCGATTTACACTGCGGACTGCCTCGCGGCGGCATGTTTTTGATGGTGGATATTCGAAAAAGCGGATTATCTGCGCAAGAGTTTTCAAGTCAGCTGCTGAGAAACTATGGCGTTTCCGCTTTGGCTGGAGAAGCTTTCGGCAAGAGCGCGGCTGGGCACCTACGCATAAGCCTCTGTGTCAGTAAGGCTGAACTTCTTGATGCCTGCAATCGCATCGTGAGATGTTTTACCGAGCTGAAGCAATTAAAAAACAATAGTGTATTTCCCACAAACTGATGAGCGTTCTCATGAGGACACTTCAGAGACAATGGCCCTAAGCGTAAACCCTTCAGGCCGTGCTGTTTTTCCTGGGTTGCATGGTTATTCTGCGAGAAGGTCTTGGCCTCGCTCAGTTATCTGATCGTAAGTCAGCCTGCATCGTATTCGACGATATAAATTCTCGGCCTGCCTCAGTCCTTAAACGATTTATCTCAAATTCATGATAGAGTGCTGAACTCCTAAAAGCCGTCGTTTCGGCGAACATTTATCACAGAATCATCACAAAACTATCACAGGCATGAATATGAGTTTTACGAATAGAAGAACGGTAGAAATCGTAGCGTATCTATTGTTGGTACTGGCTTTAACGCAAGCAATCTTCACCGCCCTTTACGTATCTGAAATCAAACTGTCCAGGCAGTTTTTTTGGGGACTGGAAGGTTTGTTGTTTACCATTCTAATTGCGTTTTCAGGCGCAGCAATGGTCCAACTCAAGAGCGAGCAAATAGGCTGGTCTGCAATTACCTTCAGCGCCGTGCTTAATGTGATTCAAGTCGCTGTCGGCGTGACTATGTTTGGCACCTTCAACGAGTCCGCCTCTCAAATTGAAGAACTGAAGCCTGCTTTAGGTGGTGTAGTGGCCCTATCCTTTATGATCTACTACGCCGCAAAATTATTGCTGGGTTTTGCAGCACTTGTTTTTGGGATGGCGACCCTGTCAGAAGGAAAAAGAATGTTAGGCGGCTTGACAGCACTCTTGGGGGGTATCGCTATTCTCTCCAATGCCATTTTAATCACCTTTGGGCGTGAAGGGTTTTTACCCTCCGGTGTGGCGGGAACTTCCGGTATGTTGGCGACATTATTTTTGGCATTCTGCTTGATCAACGCGGCTCGCAAAGCTTAACCGTACGCGATAAGTTAACGACTGATTACTCTTGGACAGGAAGACTTTTAGGGGCATATCGTGCTGACAGGGTAGGCACGATAAGAGTAAGCAGGCTCAGCGCCAAGAACATATCAAACGATATCTTGTTCTCAGCGTTCACCGTATAAAAAAGGCCGCACATAATGCGGTCTTTTTTATGGAAGTGTTCTGATCAAGATTACATTGTTCTAACACAATATCAGCTCCTCGAATCAACTGATGATTGCTTCTGCCATTTGCTTACAAAAATCTTAAGCCAGCAATGGATCAATCAATGCCTTCCAATCATCAAGCTTGGATTTGTGGTCGACGGGTACATTGTCTCCGTTATTCACAAAGAATGTGGGAGTAGCCCAAACAGACTTGGTGGCCGCATATCGAATTGGAGTGCGGGCATCGATATAGACCTCATTGCTTGCCATTCGCTTGAGAAATTCTTGGCGATTCACATCCGCATGCTCTTGAGCCAGGTCGGCTACAAACTCACGTAAGTCGTTATGGGTTTTGTGTAGAAATTCCGAATTATAAAATTCCCCCTGACGCTCATACGTGAAACTGGCGAAATTTCTAAACTTGTCAGCGTCCCCTTCTGAAAAAGCAAACAGTCCTAAACTCACATCCCACGCTTGCCGGTGATTGCTCAGAGTGATCATGTGTACCCTGAGACTGAGGGATTTACCTCGATAATGATCCAGCACCGCCATTAGCGTTGGCCAAGCTGCGCTCGAGTGCGGGCACTGTATGTCGATAAAGGCGTCTAGCGTAACGGCCGCCGCTGGGTCACCGAGAAGAAAGCCACTCGGGCGATGAGGAATAGGAATAGCCATATCTGTGATTCTCTTTTAGCATTTATTCTGCATTTACGATCAAATGACAAGGTAAGAAATGTGGTACTTAAAACACACTCACGATGTCAATAACGATACCATGATATGGCGAATGGCGTTACCCCGGCACCCTGCAACGTCTTCATCCAACGCCTTCATCAAGAAAGCATCGACTGCTTGCTCGAGAACATAAAAGCGAAGTGCTTGCATGCCTGGATAACTAAACCCTTAAGCGCTCCTGGTGTTTGGAGATGTTCGAGTTGATGGCTTCCCGGTCGATCTCAATATTGCTCAGCATCTTTTCAACCCATTGCAGTGCGGCTGAGGTCAGCAGAAAAACCTTCGGTACGATGTACCACTCGCCAATCCACATGCCTCCGTTGCGTTCGTGCTCATGATTACAGAACTCGCCCATCTGTTCGGCACACTGCCGAGCCAATCGGGCGGTGGCTTCTGCAAATTCAGAGCAACGCTGGTTGCGTTTGTG
The DNA here is from genome assembly GCF_040372805.1 of Pseudoteredinibacter isoporae. Classification (GTDB taxonomy): domain Bacteria; phylum Pseudomonadota; class Gammaproteobacteria; order Pseudomonadales; family Cellvibrionaceae; genus Pseudoteredinibacter; species Pseudoteredinibacter isoporae_A. Next base: position 1,153,725 of record NZ_BAABWJ010000001.1, on the reverse strand, counting down.
CTTCATTGAGGATGAAGACCCTTCACCCGCCAGTTGGCGTTCATGGAACTCACCAATGTCCGATGACGACAGTAAGTTCACGTTGTGCGAGATTTTGGTCAGACTGCCAGCTAACAAGCCGACTGAGCCGATAAGCTCGGTTAATCCATCCCGGGCATTTTGCCAATGAGGATCAAGCACAAGCAATCCCAAGTCGTTCGCCATTCGCCGCCGCAGTTCTGTTGCACAGGTCCCCAAAGATTGCTGATCTCCCACGGGTCCGGACAATTGCAAACAAAGCGCGGTGCTGCGCAGTTGCGTGATCGAGTCTTTACGTCGGAGTAACTCATATCGCCAAACCTGAAATTTTTGACTCAGACGCATAGGCATGGCGTATTGTCCGTTGGTTCTAGCAATCACATCCTGTTGAGCATGCTGACGCTCCAACACAAGCAACTGATCAACAATTCTTTCAATAGTCGTCTCGATCCAGGAAATCGAATGGCTTATTTGCACATTCGCAGCGGTGTCCATGATGTCTTGGGTGGTTGTGCCAAAGTGCACTTGCGCTTGTAAATGCGTTGGCAATAAAGTTCGCAACTGATTGAGTAAACCCAGAATGGGTCTACCAACACGTTGCATATCGGCAGACAGCTGTTGTCGATCAATAGAATCAGCGGAAACCGTTGCCAAACAAGCCGCAACCTGAGGGTCAATTACACCTAAATCTGCCTGGTGCGCGGCGAGGCGCTGCTCAACCCACAACCACAGGCGAATCGTTTCAGACTCCGACCATATATTCCGCATATCTTTTGCCGAAAAATGGTCTTCATATAAATTCATACTGATCATAATTCTATTACCGCCTTTCCAATCTAGGAGCGATTAAATTGAACGGCTCGTTTCCTTCTCATATAAATACTCAGTGACACAATCAATACGCTGGCAACGCAACAGAACAAGGCCAGCGGTCGCTCAAAAAAGATGTAGACACCGGATTCAGACATCAGCAATGATTGCCGGAAGCTCTCCTCACCGCCCTTTGCCAGAACAAATGAAATGATCAGCGCTATTGGGCTGAAACCGGTTTTCCTCATGCCATAGGCCAACACAGCGGCCAAACACATCACAATCAGGTCGAAGTGCAGCTCTCGTATGGAATACGCAGTGAAAAAGCAGAGTACAAACATCGCAACGTAGAGAGGTACCATTGGAATTCGCGATACCAGACCGGTAATCGGACGCGCCACACAATAACCCATCGTGGCGTATGCCAGAATGCCCAGCAGGCCACAGGCAAACATACGGTAGAGCAATTCACCCGATCCCAAATAAAGTGTCGGTCCCAAATTAAGGCCATGGATTGCCAACGCACCTAACAGAACCGCACCAATTGTGGAGCCCGGTATTCCTAACGTCAGCAAGGGAATCATAGAACTGCCCGACACCGCATTATTCGCGGCCTCGGCTGCAACTACCGCCCGGGGCTCCCCTTTGCCCCAATTCTCACTGTCCGCGGCATGGGATTTGGCGAGGTTATAAGACGTGTATGCGGCAACGGCGGAACCAAGGCCCGGCAACACTCCCACAAGTGCTCCCCAGACACCGCTGAAAAAGGCGGTGGGGAAGTAAGACCTCAGTTCTCTCCAACTGGCGTTGAAGGGTTTCTGGAAACTGCGAGCGGACAAACGTTGTGATGTCGTTTTGTTCACAACGTGCATCATGATTTCAGAAAGCACAAACATCCCCAATAGCAACGGGATCAGTTCAATGCCTGACGACAATTCAAGCACAGCAAAGGTCAAACGCTCTTGCCCACTTATGGGGTCTAATCCGATACTCGACAGTAAAATGCCCAGTAACACACTGCACAATACTTTGACTACATTGCGGTCCATCGAGAAAATAACAATAGAAAAAGCCAGTAAATACACCGAAAAAGTTTCCGGTGGGCCAATGGACAGGGCGTGCAGAGAAAAATACCCGATCATGACGATAAGAAAAATATCCCCAAGCACATCGCCAGTGGCCGAAGACAACGCCGCCAACTTTATGGCTTTATCAGCCTCGCCTTTTTTGGCCATTTGATGACCATCGATCTGCGTGACGATCGACGCGGTGGTGCCCGGTGTATTGAATAAAATGGCAGAAATAGAACCACCAAAGCGACTCGCTTTAGCGACTACAAAAAGAAAGGCCAAGGCCGGTAGAACATCAAGACTATAGCTAAAAGGGATAAGCATGGTGATGGCGGCGGCCGCTGTCAAACCTGGAATCGCTCCAAGAACAACGCCCACGAGTGCAGCCAGAACAATCAGGAACAACAATTCCGGCTGAGACAGAACATAGAGCAATGCGGCCAAAATATCCATGTTAGACCAGGACACCCGGACTGCGTGTCAACACCGCCCTTCTCGTCATGGAACACCCAACGATCATAAGCACGATTATCCATGGGCGATCACTCATAGAACACTCCATTTATCCTGGCTTGCTATTTGGCAGAACGTTTGTAACGCCGATACTCCGGAGACCAAAAGACGGCTTCAATACGCGCTTTCAATTGCTCTTCGCTCATGGGCGTTGCCAAGCCCATCTTACAGGCTGACATTCCCACCGCCAATGCAATGGATTTTGACAAGGCCTGAATGTCCGACAGCGGTGGCAACAATGGCTGACCAGCCGCTTTTCCTTCATCAACCTGACCTTTCGTCTCGCCCGGCTCAGGTTCGACGAGTAATGGCGATGCCTCTGCCAATACCCGGCTGCATTCTTGCAACATTTCGTCACTCACCCGAGCAGCACCGGATGCAATAATTCCCAAACCCAGGCCTGGGAAAATATAGCTGTTATTGCACTGGGACACCGTCACAGTTTGACCATCGAACTCAACAGGATCAAAAGGTGATCCCGTCGCGATGATCGCCGTGCCATGAGTCCACGCCAAAATATCACAGGGTCGAGCTTCAGCAAACGCCGTTGGATTCGACAAGGGAAAGATGACCGGCCGCGGACAATGTTCAGACATACTGCGAATAATGGATTCGCTAAACAACCCCTGAACACCCGACACCCCAATTAAGACAGTGGGCTTTATGGTATCAATCAGGGTGTGCAAATCCATAGACTTGCCTTCTCCTATCAAACGGTCCAGCTCTTCTCTTGGTCGACACAACCGTTGTTGAAAAGGCCTCAATCCGTCCATTTCTGTGTGCAACAGACCATCACGATCCACCATATAAACACACTCTTGGGCCTGACTGCGACCGACACCTTCTTTCATAATCTGAGCGATGATCGCTTCAGCAATACCACAACCCGCTGATCCTGAACCAACAATACCGATTTTCTGACTTAACAATGTCTCATTTTTATGCGCGCAAGCGGCTATCAAACTCCCAACCGTTGTGGCTGCTGTGCCTTGAATATCATCGTTAAAACAACGCGCCTGCTGTCGATAACGATCCAGTATTTTTGTGGCATTATGTTGAGCAAAATCTTCAAACTGTACCAATGCATCCGGCCAGAGTTCTTGCACGGAGGACATAAACTGATCCACAAAGTGAATATACTCATCATCGTTGATACGGCGATGACGAGCTCCCATGTACATTGGGTCATTAAGGAGATCATCATTGTTAGTGCCGACATCCAAAACGACAGGCAAGGTATGTGCTGGACTGATTCCAGCACAGGCGGTGTACAAGGACAACTTGCCTACCGGAATGCCCATGCCGCCGATCCCCTGATCGCCCAGCCCCAGAATTCTTTCGCCATCGGTGACGACAATAACCTTCACTTTAAAACGAGAAGCATTGTTGAGAATGTCATACATATTCTCGCGCTGAGAATAGGACACAAACAGCCCCCGTCCTCGGCGGTATATTCGAGAAAACTCCTGACAGGCATCACCCACGGTTGGGGTATAGACAATCGACATCATTTCTTCAAGATGTTGATTCAATAAACGATAGAACAGCGTTTCATTTGTGTCTTGTATGTTTCTCAGGTAAATGTGTTTGTCCAGGTTTTTGGAGAACTGTGAGTACTGCGTATAAGCACGCTCAACCTGTTCATCAATGGACTCTACCGCGTCTGGTAGTAAGCCATTCAAGTTGAAATGGTTACGCTCTTCCAAGCTAAAGGCACTGCCTTTATTCAAAATGGGCGCTTCCAACAGGGCTTGCCCGGCCAGTAAGGTGTATAGAGGTCTGGAATCTGATTGCATATATGATTTGTATCTGGGAAATAAAAAAACAGGAGCACTATCGCTAGGCTCCTGAAAAAGACCGCCAGCACTTAAGCAACGATTAAAAGGTGTACTGTGTGCGGAATGTAAGACCTTTCCCGTCAACCTGATCGCCCACCAGAGCGTTGGTTGCGGCACTCGAACCGGACACTTCAGCATCCTGATAATTCAACATGAAGCGAAGCTGCGGTGAAGCAAAGTAACTGACGCCTAAAGTCAGCACATCCAATTCGGTACCCTGTGAACCGGCCGCCAGGGATGGATTATTGAAACTGGCGTCGGCATTGCTGTATCGGGCATAGAGCTCCCAGGCATTGCGCACACCCTTAGGTTGCTTGAATACACCTTTGGCGGCATCGTAGTGTCGACTTTCGCCGGTCAGGAAGTAGCTGGCGGTAACATAGTAGCCATCCAGTGTTGGCTCGGGATCAGAAGACAGAACGGTATCCGCGCCACGCTCAATGTATTCCGCCTGCAAAGACAAAGGCCCTGTCACGCCCGCAAATTCCAGACCGTACTCAGTGATCTTGTCAACCGCGATAGAACTGCCACCGGCATTCGAATCCAACAGACGAACATTCGTGTTGCGAATTTCACCGCGAGCTCGGTTTCGCAAACCGTTCCCCCCGAAATCACGATAAGAACCCCAAGCACCCAAGTGCAATACCTTACCGGTTTCGGCGAACGGCGCCCAGTTCACACGACCCGTAAAGGCCAGTAGATTGTTGCCGTCCTTACTGTCTCGGCCATTACTGGAACCATCGGCCGCTTGATACAAACCTGCAGCATAACGCAGGCCAGAATTTTTAAAACGTTGATTGACTCTGACACCCCAGTTAAAAAATGGAGATACACTGTTCACGATTGCCGAGCGCGACATCGTAGTGAGATGATTACTGCTCGTGACCGCCTCAAGAGTAACATCTTCTTTGATCTTGCCCAGTTGAATCTGCGGACCACCGTTGCGCTTAAAACCGTTATAACTCAGGATAGCGTTCTGAATTCGGCCATCCTCCCGGTTGGAACCTCCACGATTGCCACCGGCAAATGCCATGACGAACTGGTACGACCAATCTTGATCCAGATTACCGGAAACCCCGATGCGGGCGCGTCGTGCGAACACGTCACTCGCGGAATCTCCATTATTTTTAGCATTGTAAGCGCCATCAAATGAATTCACATCCAGATGCAGACGGCCATTCAATTTGAAACTGCTTTTACTTTTTGGGTCTTTTACGCGCAAGCCAGCGCCAGTCAGTTTCAGCTTTGGCTGCTCTTTCAGTTTGGCTTCTAATTCAGCCAGGCGTTTTTTTAGCGCTTCGATTTCACTTTGTACTTCACCCGCATGCACGGAACCCGCACCCATGAGCACTGCAGTAGATACCGCAGCAACCAGCGTTTTTATTCTGTTATTCATACTCTCCTCGACTTTTTGATAGACATAACTTCTGTCACTTTCTGGGATTCAGCGATTGCAATCTTCAGCTTTTTAAAACCTTTTCAATAAGCCTTGCATCGATTCATCCAGATTTGATGTGGTGTCGCACTGTGCCTTCAGTCCCATCTTTTCGAGACTTCTCGCAAAGTCATCACTGAGGCACAATGTTTCCAAATAGCGTTTTATGTTCGTTTGAAGGTCAGGATCTGTTTCTCGAGAGACAAACAGAATAATGTCGGAGGCCAAAACCTCATGGGTGCCAGACACTTCTTTAAAAGTGGGCACATTGGGAAACAGATGATGACGCTCGGCGGCATCCACCGCCAACACTTGCAGAAAGTCGGTAAAGCCTTTGGCCTGCTGAACACCCATCAATGAAAAATTAACGTGCTCGCCCATCAATGAGACCCGCGTTGAGGCACCACCATTGAACGGGACGTCTTTCACCGAGAGACCGTTGGCCGCTAAAAACTCTACACCGCTCAAATAGTGGAAGCTGCCTCGCCCAGGGTGCGACCAACGATAGGCATCAGGGTTTTCCCTCAATGCTTCCAGCAGTTCTTCAACATTTGAATGGGGGCTGTTGATGGGAACGACGACTGCCGTATTCAACGAACCCAATTTGGCTACCGCCGTAAACGCCTGAAGTGGATCGAAAGTTGCACCACTGATTTTGGAAGATAAGAGAAACGAACTGGCCGAAACCAATAGAGAACTTTTACCATCAGCCGGTGCTCTTGACAGTGCGAGAGCACCGTTAACACCACCGGCGCCAGGACGGTTGAGCACGGTGAAGACAGAACGATCAGTTTCCATAGAAGCGTTGCGCAGTGCCCTAGCGTAGGCGTCAACACCACCGCCCGCTTTATAGGGGACAATCAAGTTAACACTGGAAGGCAGTTCCGCATTAGCGCTCAGAGTGACAAACGAAAGAGCGGCGCTAAACAATGCCAAGCTTGTCTTTATACTTGCACTGCGAAACATAGAAATACCCTTCGACGTCGTCACTTGTAAAAGCTCATGGGATTACTATATACCCGCACCAAACTTTCAAAAAGTGCAAATAATCGATATGCTTTTGCATAAAACGCAACTAAGACACACAACAATCGATAATAAGCCACCATGAATATCAAAGCCTTAAGAGCGTTTCGACTCACCCTGCATGAAGGGTCAATCGCAAAAGCCTGTGAAAAGCTGCACCTGAGTCAATCGGCGGTCAGCCGATTAATTTCCTCGCTGGAAAATGAATTGCACCTGGAGCTTTTTCATCGCAAGGGGCGTCGCTTGATCCCCACCCCACAAGCCCTTGCTTTTCATAAGGAAGCAGGGCGTATTCTGGATAATCTCGAAGAGATCCGACACATTGCCGATCAGATACGTAATGACCAGATAGAACGCCTGCGCGTGTTAACCATGCCTCGAATTGCACCCTCTCTGGTGTCCCCAACCGCGCAACGCTTTATGAGCATGCAGCCAGATGTCCACCTCATTCTCGATGTGCGAACACGCCGAGACGCTGAGCAATGGCTGGTTGGCAGAGAATATGATTTGGGCATAGGCGTACTCCCCATTGAACACCCGGATATTCAAACGGAAGTTTTGTTGAAGGTTCGCGCCCAAGCCCTATTGCCCAAAGGGCATCATCTGTTATCCAAAAGCAGCATCAGCGCCGAAGATCTCAGTGATGAACCCGTTATCGCCCTGCTACCGGGACTATTATTACGCACCCAACTGGAAGACTTTTTCCACTCCGCTGGTATCCAAAAGAATTTCTCTTGTGATGTGGCTTCGTCTCAGCTGGCCTGTCACCTGGTTGCGGATGGCGCCGGCATTACCATTGCCGATGCACTCACGGCGAATATTGTCGATCAATCTAAAGTTGAATTACGCCCGATCGTACCGGAACGGTGGATGTCCTTTGGTTTGCTTTACCCCAAACACAATGAATTGTCCGAAGCGGGTAAACGTTTTGTGGAATACTTGAAAGAAGACATCCAATCACTGGTGGGAGAGAACACCCTTGTGGAAGGAAAATAGCACGCCCCATTGAATGGAGCGTGCGTTCACATGTGACTCGCGACAGCTTACAGCGATCTACGCGACTTGAACGTCACTTACGTGATCTTACGTGACGCACTGCCTGTTCAACCATCTCTGGCGCTGCACCCAGATAGTTTTCTGGCGCCAGAACAGCATCCAGATCATCACCAATATGATCTTTCAACTCTGGGTTGGTCAAGATGATATCTCTTAAACTCTGGCCAGGCTCCGCTTTTTTGATCGCAGACTTAACGGCTTTGAAAGCCTTGTTTCGACCAATTTTTCTTGCCAGGTGCTGCATCACCGATTCCGACATGGAATAACCTTCCGACAGCGCCAGGTTTTTCTTCATGCGCTCAGGATAGACTTCCAACTTGGCAAACATACGTTCTGCACGATTCAGAGAAGCCGAGGTGATCAAGAACATTTCCGGAATCAGTGACCACTCCACAATCCAGGGGGAGCCCGTGCGGGTGTCGGTATGGGCGGTAATCTCAAGCATGCCCGACATACGCAAGCGAGCCATTTGGGCCAATCCACCCATGAATTCTGACGCTCGAGGGTTCTTCTTCTGAGGCATGGTACTGCTCGCACCGCCTTCGCCTTCTTTCACTTCCCCGACTTCCAGGCGTGACCAATTGTTGATGTCGGTCGCCAAACGCCCCAAAGTACCGTGTACCAACCCGGTAACCGCAACAGCTTCAGCAAAGTGATCCCGGCTGGCATTCCAAGGTAACACGGGAACATTCAAGCCCAAATCTTCAATGACTTTTTTACGAACTTTCAGCCCTTTGGGGCCTGTCGCTGCCAAGGTGCCAACAGCACCATTGGACTGGCCGATTGCGACCCTCGGCATGAGCTGGGCAATACGCTCACGGTGACGGTCCAGCTCAACCATATAACTGGCCAATCGGAAACCAAAGGTGGTTGGCGTGGCTTGCTGACCGTTGGTTCTCGCCACCATAAGTGTTGCTTTGTGTTTTTCCGCTAACACGGCCATTTGTTCAATAACGGTTTTTAACTGTCGATCCAGAATTTCGAGGCCTTGTTTCACCTGCAAAGCCGTCGCAGAATCCATCACATCCTGGGTGGTACTTCCCCAGTGGAGGTAATTGCTCACGTCCTTCCCACCGGCTTTTCTGACCAGTTTGGTCAGCGTGGAAATGGAACGACCGGTTTTGTTGGTCCCCTTACGCAATTTTTTAATGTCGATGTTTTCATAGCGAGCCGCCTTAGCGATCGCTTCGGCATTCTTCTTCGGGATCACACCGTATTGAGATTGAACGTCGGCCAGAACACGTTCGTACAAAAGCCAGTTTTTGATGAGCTGCTCATCTGAAAACACGGCACGCATTTCATCTGTGCCAAACAAATTACTGTAAATCGCCGAATCAAAGACGGAGACGTTAGGTGCCTCGGCACCCTCGGCTTGAGCAAGCGTATTCGTCGCAATGCCGCCACTGGCCAGCAACACCGCAATCGACAGACAGCTGGACGCAAATATTCTCTTCATTATTTTTCCTCACTTTTGCATATCTTGCCCGGCAAACACATCACGCCTACCAGACCATTTGAACCAACAACAACAGCAGCACAACGCACATCATGTTGAGCACTAAACCTTTTTTCATCATTTCATTGAGGGGGACTTTGCCGGATGAAAACACAATGGCATTTGGCGGTGTTGCCACCGGCAACATAAAAGCACAGGAGGCTGCGACACCAATCGTGATAGCCATGGCCATGGCCGGCACCCCTAAAGCTTCAGCAACCGGAACAAATATGGGCACCAATACCGCGGCACTGGCCGTGTTACTGGATAACTCGGTAAGAAACACCACAAAGAGCGCAATGCTTGCAATCACCAACCACATGCTGACGCCAATCAAACCGCTACTGATAGCATTGGCAATAAAATCGCTGACACCCGTTGTTTTAAGAATGGCCGAAAGGCATAGGCCGCCACCAAAGAGCAATAACACTCCCCAGTCCGCCTGCTCTTCAATGTCTTTCCAGTCGATAACACGGCTGATACCCAACAGAGTGATGGACAGCAAAGCGACCAAAACATCGAAGTTTTTAATGCCCCCAAGTGCCGCCGATATGCTTTTGGAAGATACCCACAACAAAACGGTGATCAGGAAGATCGCAATAGTGAGGACACCTTCTCGGGTAAACGTAAAACTGGTTGGCTCGTAGTCAAACTTGTGATTCAAATCCGGGCGAATCATTAGCCACAGAGCGATTAACACACAAGGCAATAACACTGCAGAAATAGGTAAGCCATACTGCAACCAACCGTAGAAGTCTAAACCCATTTCAAGAGCAATAATGGCGTTTGGCGGGCTACCCACCAAGGTCGCGATACCCCCTACACTGGCGGAATAGGCCAAACCCAGAAGTGCAAAGAGATAAAGTTTAGCGCAAGGTTTCGGGCTGCTTTGCGCAATCAAACCCAGCGCCAAGGGCATCATGACGGCAATGGTCGCTGTGTTGGACATCCACATAGACATTACGGCCGTCAGGCCAAACAGCAGCAGAATAGCCGGCAGCAAATTGCCGCGCGCGAGTTGTATGACCTTATCCGCCAGGTACATATCAATGCCCTGTTTTTTAAGGGAGGCGGCCATGGCAAAACCGGCCAAAAACAGAAAGATAATAGGGGTTGCGAAACTCGCCAACGCCTCGCGCAAAGGAAGAATCTCGGTCAATGTTGCACACAGAGGCACCAACAGAGCGGTAATGCTCAGAGGGATGGCTTCGGTTAGCCATAAGATGGCAATGAACACGAACAAACTCAGCCCTTTCACGAGCATATCGTCGAGGGGCAAAAAGATAAGTAACCCTGCGTATACCAGGACACTCAAAAGTATTAGCAAATTTTTAGGCATTTATATTTATCTTCTGGACGGTATTTATTCGCTGCCCTGAAAATAAAGGTCATTTCCCGAAGGGCAGGATTACTTTAAGTGGGCCGTCAGGGATAAAAAAGTGAATTTTTGAGCACAGCTTATGCAAGATATGCAATAAGGCTGTATTTTTCAGACAGGTAATGCACTAGAAATCTCGGGAGAGCTCCTCCGACTAGGCGACAGAGATAGACAACCGTGGTAGTGAACGGCCAGACGATATAGAACGCAATCAATGAATCTTGCTTGCCCCCAAAAAGTGGGCTTATGAAACTTCCAAGCAGAAATTTCATAAGACCATCTTCCTTTTCCTCAAAACCACACACAGAAGATTTATGACGTTATCAACCCCTATGAATCACCAGCAAGTTCGAACACTTGATCAGGCCGATCTTCACTAGGGCTTATCTCATTCTCGTCACTGAACACAGGCAAAGACAACAGCGCCGCCATAAAGCTGATGCTGAACAGGGCACTGAAAATCATGCCACCACAAATTACAGCGGCCAGCCCGCGGTAGATTTCTGCACTGCTGGCGGGACTGATCATCAAAGGGAGCATACCCAATATGCTTGTGCCGGTACTCATATAGATAGCACGTTGACGTGTTGCAATGGCTTGGAACACAGCTGCGTCTTGAGTCAAACCCTGCCTGAGCCCCTGCTGAAACTGGCTGGCGAGGAGGATGGCATTATTAATGACCAAACCCATCAGAATGATAAAACCGATCATCGTGATAATATCGAGGTTCTGGGGAACAAACAGATTGAGTAACGTCAGATTTAACATGCCCCCAAAGATGGCCAATGGCATCGACAACAATACCGCCGCCGCAAGCTTCCAGGATTTCAAACTCAAGTACATCAGAATCGCCAGGATAGCGAGTGCCGACAGAAAGATCTGCACGAATTCTTGTAGGAACTCTGCCAATTTGTCGGCACTACCACGATAACTTAGATGTAAGCCCGGGTGGTGTTGGCTCATATAGGCACTGACACTCGGACGTAATGCGTCGACGAATTCACCCATCGCCTGACCTTCCGGCGGCGTAACGGCAATTGAGGTTGCCAGCTCGCGATTCACCCGAAAAATAGACTCAGGGGCCAATTGAATACTGGCTTCCGCAAGTTGACGCAGAGGAATCAGGCCATGTCCGATCACGAATATTTCCGTGTCCAATAACTCGTCCAAATACGCCGGGTCTTGGGCTTTAAAATAAAATGGCAAGGTGTTGGAGCCTGTATAGAAATCCCCCAGGTACACACCCCCACTCAATGCCAACAAATGTCGGTTCAACTCAGCAGGGGTAATCCCCAGATGGATCAATTGATCTTGCTTGGGAATAAATTCAACCCGAGTCGCACGATTGTCCAAGGGGGTGTCTTCTTCGATTCTCGCGTCAGGGTACTGCTTCCTCAGATACGTCAGCAGCTCCCGACCTGCCAATTGCAGCTTGGCCAAGTCAGCGCCTTTTATATCCAATTGCGTTACTCGGCTATTGGGCATAGCAAAGCGCAGCAAACCGCCTTGTACCGAGAAAACCTGAACACCAACAAGATCATGGGTAATCGTTTTTTCCAACCACTCTTTAAGCGTTGAAAATTCCATACTGCCGTCGGTGTAGAAGTAAATCTGACAACCGTCGGGGAAACAAAACATACCATGGGTTCGAATGCCCAGATCTTGCCGTTGTTGAAGCTGCTGTTCCACTCGAGCGACCATCACCTTGGCGTATTCCTTTTCGATTGTTTCTACCGACAGAGGGTCTTCAAAACGGACAAAACCGGAAATAATGTTTTGTTTTGGGTCGGGCAACACATCCACCGGTGGGCGCATCCACAGACTCAAGACGATCGCCACCGGAACGGCCAGTATCAAAATAACCGCTGCCATACGCCGATCTTTTGCCGGGTACACCAAGCAACGCGTCAGCGCCATAGAACGTTTTTCATCGAGGGGAGTTTTCCCTGCTGCTGATCCAGAGGGTGCAAAACGATGATACAAAAATGGCAGCACCAACAGTGCGAATAAAGCCGATGCCGCCAGTGCCGCTGAAATCGTAAAAGCCAAGTCCTGGAACAGACGACCTTCACTTGAATTCATAAACAACATGGGTAAAAACACGATTATGCTGGAGAGAATGGAGGAAAACAGCGCCCCACGCACATCTCGCATGGCCTGTGTCCGCCTTGCTTCCGTCGCAAACTCGGAATGGTCTGAAGGGGAATCGGCATCGGTTTTCTGCACGCGATTCAGCGTTTCCACCACGATAATCGCCGCATCCAGAATTAAGCCGATCGAAAGGGCCATACCCGCCAGAGAAATGACGTTCAGACTGTAGCCCCCCCAACTCATCAACAGAGCAACTACCGCCAGGCAAAAGGGAATGCTCAAAAATACCAGCGATACCGACATCCAGTTTTTTAGAAAGACATACAGAATACCGCAAGCCAGAACAATGCCGAGGACCAAGCTCCCGTAGACCAGCAACAAGGCATTTGAAATAGCGACAGAATCATCTCGACTGATGGCAATTTCAATACCACTGTCCTGTAACGGTCCCTCATTCAGCTCCGCCATGGTTTGCTTGATTCTTCCGATCGTCTCCAATACGTTGATGTCTTTTCCGGGCTGCAAAAAGAAATACAGGGAACGTTTGCCTTCCAAAGCAAAATAGCCCCAATCTGACGCCAGACGCGTATGCACGCTGGCAATATCTCGAACGCGAACAATGTGCTGGTCTTTCACCGCAATAGCCACCTCGGCCAATTCCTCCATGGACAACTGTCCCTTGAATTGCAAATCATATTCGCGCGCACCGAAGTTTAAATTGCCTCCCGATCGGTCGACAAAGTTGTTCAGTCGCGAGATGATTTCAGTCTGGGTCAGGGAGTATTTCGCCAAGAGTTTCGGATCAAACTCAATATCCACCCGGCGATCAACCGGTGTGCCAACCACGGCACCCGAAATACCTGGAATATTGGCGAAGGCGGGTTCCACATAGAACTTGTAAGCGTCAATCAAGGCATCCGGATCGCTAACGGATTTATCTCGATGATAAACAAAGAAGCTCGCCAAAGTGGCGCCGGCACCATTGCTGTAATCTTCAATAAAAGGTTTGGGCACCTGGCTCGGCCAGTTTGGCACCTGACTGGACGCCGACAACACATCAATATACGCCTGCTTCATATCAGCATCGCTTTGAAAGGTCAGCACCGTTGTGGCCGTGTCCGCTCGAATATTCGAACGCATCTCACTCATCTGCGCGATACCGGCCAGCTGCTGTTCAAGGGGCACAATCAGGCTTTGTTCAATCTGACTGGCCGTCTTTCCAGACCAGCGACTGAACAACTCAATTTGCGGCCTGGAAATATCCGGCAGTAAGCTGTTGGGTAAACCCACACCGCTTATTATGCCCGCTAGAATAATCAATAAAGTGCTTACCAAAATAATGGGGGCAAATCGCTGTTCCTGTTTCATGAACGTTCACCTATGCCACGCACCTGTTGTTGTTCCTGCAGTTGCTTCTGTCCACGGACAACCACCGTATCGCCCGCCTTTAAAGGCGAACGCACAACAAAGTAGTCTTTGCTGGTTGAAATCACTTGGGGATTAACTTTGCTGACGGTGTTGTCCGCATTAAGTTGCCACAACTCGTAGCTGCTGCCAGCCAGAGTGACTGCATCGTAAGGTACACGGCTAACGTCCTGATAACGCTGCTGTATCTCTACTTTCACTCGCTGCCCCACCAGTAAGGGGGCTCCGCCCAAGCGTTGGTAGTGGAAATACGCTCGCAGGTTTTGCGTATCAATATCCACATTCTGACTGAGCTCGCTTAGGGACAGTTGGCCATGAAAGCGTTCCCCCTCCGATGTTTTGGGCCCGGAGTCGTGGCTTAATATAAATTCCACACCACTCAGGATATCCGACCAGACATCGCGATTACTGCCTTCCGGGTTTGCATTGTTTATGTTGGTATCACGGCCCGACAATACTGTACTGAGCAGACCCAGCTCTCGGGCTATGTCCAAAGGCAATCGGCATTCAAGCTGCTTGTGTGCCAATGGCAATAACTGGAACAAGGTTTGTCCTTGGCCGACTTGCTGCCCGGGCTCCGCACTCACGGTCAATACTTGAGCATCGAAAGGCGCACGATGTTGCAGCCGTTTGATTCTCCGCTCCAGGGTCCGCTTGTCATTGGCCAGAGCTTCCAACGTCAATTGAGCACTGATGCGCACCAGAGTTGCCTGATTCAGCTGAGCATTCGCCACCAACTTTTGCTGATCCAATACTTCCAGCCGGCGTTGTTCACTCACCGCATGATCGAGCTCAGCCTTGGCTCGCTTTTGATCTATTTCGAGCTGCCCCAGAGCCTGCATCAGATAAAAGCGGTCTTGCTCGGCAACCAACTGGCCTTTTTTCACTCGGCTGCCCTCAGGCAAGATGGTCAGCAATTCTGCCTCGCTGTGGCTGTCGGCCTGAAAGACAAAGGGCGTATTCACCACGCAATAAAGCGCATGACTCCGGCCCTGCTGCCAGGCCTTAACTTTGGCGGTTTTCACTTGGGGGATTTCCGCAACCTCAGCATGGAGAGGGCCCACCGCGCAGCTGAAGAACCCCAGCCACCCCGCTAAGACTCGCCGCAAAGGCATTCCAAGCCTTGGGTTCCTGGAAGAAAACCCTGACTGGGTGTTGTGCTCAGCTCGTGTTCTATTCATAGCTCGCCTATCGATCATCGTTTGTATATAAGCCGGCGCTTTCACAGCAGCACCGGTGTTGAAGAGCGAGCAGTTCAACAAACTGGGGCGTGACTCACCAATGAGCTTTTAGGATCTTCTGTAACCATGGTGTAAAATACGTGATCACAAATAATCACACCAGTAAGCTATTGATTTAATGGGAAATTTAGAAAAAACAGCCCCTATAGGGAAAACTGTGCTAATTGCCGATTGGCAGTTTGACCTAGGCCGCGGTGAGCTGAGTAAAGGTGATAAGGCCGTAAAGCTGGAGCCCTTACTGTGTGATTTTTTACAGTATTTGGCCAGCCGTGCCGGGGAAATTGTCACCCGGGAAGAGTTGCTCGAACATGTCTGGCAGGGCCGAGTGGTATCCGATGATTCTTTACGCAGGGCGGTAAAAAAGCTGCGCTTGGCGCTCGGTGACGATGCCCGAAACCCCCGTTACATCAAAACCAAACCCCTTCAAGGTTACATCCTGGTTGCCGATGTTCGTCGGCCGATATTGCCCTCCGAGAAAGAGAACAATACACCCTGGCGGCAGATTGGATTGGCATCCCTGTTGGCGCTGGGAATGATCGCGGCCCTGGCGTATCCGTGGCTCACACAGAACAACAGCGATACCACAACAACGATCGCCCCCCTGAAAGAAACCGCACTGACCTCACTCACGGGTTCAGAGATTGAAGGCAACTTTCACCCCGAGCTCCAACGCCTGCTGTTTACGGTACGAAACCACAGCAATGAAGACTTACATTTATATACCAAGGATCTCGACAGCGCCTTCGTTCAAAAAATAAGCTACGGAGAGGGCAGCTATTACCGAGGCCTGTTTTCACCTTCCGGGACACAAATTGCCTACAATCTTCAAAGCCAGAACGATGAGCACACACAGATCTATATTGCCGACTATGACCCCATCTCAGGCTTGAGCAATGCCAAACCCATTAGCGTGGACAGCAGCACCAAATCGCTGAGCAGCTGGTCTTCGGATGGCAAAGCGCTGTATTTCTTCAACGAAATCCAGCACAACGAGCCCTGGGAAATCTTCCGCTATCGGCTCGACACACACAGCTTTGAACAAGTCACTTATTCCAGCAAACAAGGCTATGGCGCGTTCTACGCCAAAGAATCTCCTGATGGCCGTTATCTGGCCATTCTTAAAAATGTGGTCGGCCGCCGCTATGCCATGACGCTGATGGATATGAGCGACAACAGCTTGGTGGCGGAGAGGAACTTGAATTTTTTCGGTGATCGGGTGTTGTGGCTGTCCAAAGAGAGCGCTGTAAAAAACCATGATGGTAGCGTCGCCGATCTGGCCGTCAGCAGCTTCAAAGGTGATCTCTACTATTACAGCATCGACAGCGATCGCTTATGGGAACAAAATGGCACCGCCCCTGGGCTCAATGATATTTTTTACGACTGTGGCCCACGTTGTTTTTATATGCGCCGCCACACCATGAACTACACCGATACGCTGGAGATCGCAAACCCATTCCTGCCCGACACTTTCCAGCCCAGGATACAGCTGGAATCCCGTAAGGCGGAATTTCATCCAATATACAGCCACGATGGCCGTGATTTGTTCTACACCCAAAAGGACGCACACAGCGCTGCTATTGTCCGGCACCCACTCGATGGCATGCCGGAAATATTGTGGACGTTTAATCCACGTCATGTCACGCGAGAACTGGTACTGAGCCCGAATCAGAAATTTCTGGCTGGGCGTATGGAAGACCGACTGTTTGTACTGGACCTCGACAGTCGCGAATTCAAATACATCAGCAGCGAACTGGAAAAAGTCGGCCCTCCCTCTTGGAGCCGGGATAACCAACACATCTTTTTCTCTCGACTGAAAGAAGACAGTAGCGATTTGCACGCCTATCAACTGGCCAATGGGCAAATCAGCTACCAGTCCGGAAACAGCAGTTACTATCGGGAACAAGCGGATGGTCGCAGCTTTGTGATTGACCATGAATTGAAACTGCACCAGGTGAACAATAAAGGCGAACGACAGTTTGTCCACACCTTCTTTCACCTCAGCGGCAGCACTTGGCAAGTACACAACAACACGCTGTACTTCACCGAACCCGCACACGGAAGCACCTATCTTGTCCAACTCGACCTCAACACTCAACAGAAGCAACGACAACTCTTGGCCAAGAATTCAGATTCCTGGGAATTCCACCTTCACCCAGATGGAAGTCGCCTGTTGATGACCCGTTTCCAGGCCGCCGACAGCGATTTGGTCAAAGTCCAGTGGTCCGAACCTGCTGGGACTAAGGTGCAACCATAAGCCTTATACGTCCCAGGTCATTTCGTCTGCACAAACAAACGTTTACAACCTCAGAACTCTCGTAGCGCTTCATAAAGGCCGATGCTTTTAGGAGGCGTCGGCTTTCCCTATAAAGGTTTTACTGATTATTTTCCAACCATGGCCATCATCTATGAGGTGGAAATAATTGGTAAACGCCATATTGCCAGGAAATCCGGCTTCGGTTAAAACAACCGAAGCCACTTTGCCATCAATGGAGATGCTGGTGACCTGATAAGAATAAGGTGTTTTGGCCTTATGTATCTCCATTTTCACCACATCTGCTATAAACTGAGCAGGTTTTGAAATCATAAGCTGCTTACCCAAATAGCCATTCATTACGGCACTCGGATGAAAAACCGACTCAAGCAAGGCCCGATCGCCCAGATAAGTACCTTGTGTGTAATCATTGAGTACGGCATGAATGTCCTTATAGGCATCGCCCTCCGCCAGACCAGTGCCGGTGAACGTAACCGCACAAAAAAGCATCATGATACGCATTGTTTTCTTAACCATTGTCATTCCTGTCGCCACGTTGTTGGGTCATCCATCAATTGCTCATCTTCATTCTTTGAGATCGGTCGAAACAAAATGCCTGCTTCGCCATGTCTTCGCAAAGGGAGATATTGAACTCAGACGATCAAATTCTTGATCCAACCTGAGCCGGATTTTTTCATCAGACTCCGTTTTAGGTGGGCCGGCAATCCGATCGGATTGCCCGCCAAATATGCTTTTAAACTCTCTCAACACATCAAGTTCTTTCTGTTTGTACAGTTCTACGACTAGGTGAACGAACATGCCCTGATACCAAACATAGTCATCCGCACCGACTCCTGCATACAGTTTCTCAAGCCTGAGTAAGCTGCGATCTGTTGGCCCAGGCGCATTGACATTGAGCTGGTAGGCGTAGATTTCAAACACTTTAGCCAGTTTGGGATGCTTTTCCTGCAGGAATGCGTAGGCAAAAAAGCTTGCGAGAAACTCGCCACTCCATGCACTGAGCGGTTTGATACCGTAAGCCTGAGCATAAGAGTGCCCAAGTTCATGTATGGCAATAATATCCGTATAGGTGGAGGCACCCTCTTCGAAACTCATTCCATAACTGGCCAGAGTGTTCGCATCCTCTTTCGGCAAATACTCTTTCATATGGATTGCTCCAACGGTGACAACGCCTTGATCGTTGGCGGGCAATACCGCCACCTGGCGATCCTTCGGGCCAACAATATGCGGCATGCCATAGGGGATCCGTTCATTAACAAGGGTTTTCCAATCTGCCTGGTTTAAGACCGCCACATCAATGCGGTGATCAATCGCCAAACTGGTTTGATAAAATTGAATCGCTTCTTCAAGTA
This sequence comes from Pseudoteredinibacter isoporae, assembly GCF_040372805.1. Taxonomy (GTDB): domain Bacteria; phylum Pseudomonadota; class Gammaproteobacteria; order Pseudomonadales; family Cellvibrionaceae; genus Pseudoteredinibacter; species Pseudoteredinibacter isoporae_A. The sequence continues at coordinate 1,134,705 of NZ_BAABWJ010000001.1, read as the reverse complement.
GATTGCGAATTTCAATGGCTCTCTGTTTGTTTTCAGATGCTGAATAGAACACTGTGATGTCATTCTTATCCGACAGGAGTTTGTGCTTCTGGAGCAAAGCCGATCCCAGCTGGTCCATGCCTTGGTTCTCTGAATCAGCCGAGACTCCAATGTGAAACGTACTTGAAATACATAAAGCGGCCAGCAACACTAGTCGTCTGGTATTACGGTAAAAAGTCCAACGGTTCATAAGTCTAAGTCCTGAAAAAAATGACAAAGCAATATCGCTATTGCTCTGTCAAACGCCCATGTGAGGAAGGAGGCTAAAATCGATACTGAGCTTTAATGCCCAGAGTTCTTGGTCTGGTAATGTAGATGTTGTCGATGCTGACGCCTGCAGAAGGTGAATAGGTACTTGACCACCCCAGAGGCGAACGATCGTCAAAGAGATTGTTTGCATAGAAGATCAGGGACCAGGTTTCGCTGTCCAGACCTGCACTTACATTGGTGCTTACGAAATCACCCCAACGGCGATTTCTAAAGCTGTTTTCAGCGAAGTCAGTTTGAGACTCCCCGGTATAAGAGGCTGTAACATTTACGTACGCGGCCTGATCGAATGCCGTGAAACGCTGTTCGACTCCAATAAAGGCGCTGTCGGAAATGGCATTGGGAATAGGGTCGCCCTTGTTTGCAAATGGGTTGCCCACATTATCCAGCGAATCTTCTCGCAATTCTTGCTTGGAGAGTGTTAAGCCGAAAGAAAACTTAAGGCCAGAAATCGATGCTGGGCTGTAGGTTGACTCCAGTTCCCAGCCGTACAATCTGGCAGAACCCAGATTGGTGACAAACTCATTTGGTCTTGTTGCTTCCAACAGTTCGACCTGAATATCGTCCCACTCCATCAAATACACCGCGGAGTTAACAATGAGCTGCCCGTCGGCCAGACTCAATTTAGCGCCGAGCTCATAATTCGTCACATAGTCTGGACGATAACTTGTTTCTGAACGCGTGTCAGTGGGGTCGAACAGAACATTGGCGCCCCCTTGACGGAAACCTTCGCTGCGGGTTCCATAAAGCAACACATCTTCATTCACATCATACGAAACCAATATTTTGAACACCGTGTCTTTGTCCGTGCTGTCGACATCGGTGGTGTACCCTAATGGACGTCCAAAAATATCGTTTGCCGTAGATACAATATGAGTAATGTTGGTGTCGATTTCGAAACGGCGCACCCCGACGAGCACATTGAGCTTTTCATTGAGGTCGTAGCTGAGTTCACCAAAGATTGCACGAGTTTCTCGTTGGTCAAATTGATCCAGTAGAAAGTTTTGTCCTACGGGCTCGGGAATTGATCGTGGATTGTAATCCCCCGGCAACACACCAGACTGCAAATCGATCGGCCCGCTGATGCTTAGGCTGAAGGCATCATAGTCTTGATAGTAGAGCCCTGACACCAGCTGAATGGGCCCCGAGAAATCTGAAGCAAACCGCAACTCATAAGATCGCGTATCAACATTGCTCGGCCCAGACACACTGTAAGGAACCGGATTAAACGCCGACACGTCAAAACTGAAATGCCCTCGGCGTTGGCTGTCACTGCCGGAAAAAGTCAGTGTGCCCACATCGGTCTCGTGATTAAGAGTAACATTGATGTGTCTGGAATCACGTCCAAATGGATTCCGAACAAACCCCGGAACATCATTGTTATCGACCCCCACAAGCGTACCGTCCTCGACGGTGACATCCTGGCTGTGGTAGGCAAGCAAAAGATCTGTGGAATCGTTCATGTCCCACAGAAGCTGAAGACGGCTATTGTTATTTTTAAATCGATCGGATTGGGAGCGCTGAAGATCAGGACGATTCACTAAGCCGTCATTGTCCAAACGGCCCACCACCGCCCTTAGAGACAGCGTGTCGTCAATCAAGGGAACATTCAACATCGCTTGAACGGAGGTTTCATTCCCGCCACCATTGACCTTGCCCAAATCAAGTTCAACCGACCCTTCCACCTCGTCATGATTGGGCCTTCTGGTGATGTAACGCACCGTCCCTCCCTGAGAACCATCGCCATACAAGGTTCCCTGCGGCCCTCTCAATACCTCGACACGTTCAATGTCATACAATCGGTATTCTGAATCCGTTGCAGAAACCGGTATCTCGTCCAAGTATGTGGATACTTGCGTGGCACCTGCACTCGTGGTTAAACCACGGATCACCAGCGTTTTGTTGCTCGGCCCCTGATCGATTACTTCCAAACCAGCAACGGTTCGACTCAGTTCCGTCAGATTACTAATGCCATTTTTTTCGATGGCATCCGCACCCACTGCCGAAATGTTATACGGGGTATCTTGAACACTTTGGGCACCGCGTTTTGAGGCCGTAACAAGCACTTCCTCAATAAAGGTGTCTTCGGCACTCTTTTGTTCATCCGCATGGGAATACAGAGCATAATTGCTTAAACCTAAAAGCAGCGCAATCGAGGATACACTGGCCTTGTTCATATCGTTTTCCTATTTCAATACCGATCGTCTCAGAGCGTGACGCTGTTCAGCCGGATGTTATTTTTCTGGATTTGATGCGATATCACACAGAGCATGACAAACGCCGCATCAAAACTGGCGTGACTAAAGGTATCAAAGAGGTGTGGGGCAATTATTTGACTGAGAGTGCCCAGTTGTAGAGAGTGGCTGCTCTCAGCGGGAGATTTTATCTTTTCGATAACGCGCGGGGGGAGCCCCAAAATGGCTTGTGAAACTTCGGGTAAAATGAGCTAAGTCCTTGAATCCACATACATAGCAAATATCTGCAACCGAACGATCAAGCTGGGTTTTATCCAATAGGAGATCACTCGCCAAAGCCAAACGAAGATTTTTCAGCCACTGGTTAGGCGTAAGGCTTTCCCGACCAAACAAGCGATACAGCTGCCGTCGCGACAGCGCATTGTTCTGCGCAAGATCATCCATGCTCAACTCAGAGTTGCCAATATGTTTGATCGCATATGACTTTACATCGGTAAGGCGCATGGATTGACTGTCCTCATTGGACAAGAACGACTTATCAATACTCAATGCTTCACCGAGCAGCTTGGTGAGCAAATTATTTTGGACCGTTAACTGCGAGTGACTTTTTCGGGTGCTGTAGTTCAATGCATGAACGAGATAGTTCCGCAGCGCAAAGCCCGAGCCATAGCGAGTTTGAATATTGACCGCATGGCTAGGGCAGGATGCGCCCAGAATGTCTATCATCATGTGCGTCGGTATTTGTACAGAAATCTGCTCCGACATACCATCGAATTCCATCATACAGGGGTAACGTTGATCCATGACGGTAACGTCGCCCGCTTCAAGAGTTACGCCACTGCCCATCTGCTCAAAATGCGATTGCCCTTTTACCTGCAATACCACAAAGTGATGGTCATCAACTCGTTCATCTGCATCCGGATTGGCTTTCGTGATTTTTTTAGCATTAGTAGAGATCGTCGACACGCAGACTTCGTCTTGATGATGGATATCCAGAACGCCTTCAAATGAGCGGTCGCTGTGCATAAGCGTGCTGTACCGACCACAAGAACGAAACAGTGATTCGTACCATTGCTGGACCAACGTATCGTTGGTGAGAGTTTGTCTTGGTATATTGCAGGGCATAGGTCATCGAATCCAGGCGAGAACCAAATCCCTGGTTCAAATGGTTAAAAATTATTCTAGAATCAGCCTAGAAATTCAGTCCAATACTTTTAACATATGAAATTGATACTTAATACGTATCAAAACGGAGGGCTCAACTCAGCACCGCTGCCAAGGCATGCGGTACTGAGACTGAAGAAAATAATTTGTTTAACAGCGTTTTACTTCCTCAACTATGGCCGTTGAATGCTTAAGTCGTCCCGGCTTTTAAACCAGGGGGCACCGAAACGCTTGCCATTGCCCTGAATAATTTCTGCTGTGACACCAGCCTGATCCACTTTGATTTTCATATAATTGTTGCGTGTACACGCTGTTCGTTGGCCAAAACTAAGATGCGCATGCTCAGTGTCATTCTTGAATTCGAAAAACTCCACCCGATAGTCACTCTGCTCTTTTCGTGCTTGAAGCGTCTCACGCAGCTGCAAGCGGGACTCCAGCAAAGGACCATCTTCCAGTTTTGGCAATAGAATATCATTCTCTGTGACAGGCTGAACTCCAAAAACAATCCAGTTAATGGCGCTGGAAATCAAACATGGTAAAGCGAAACTTTCGTCGTCTCGATGTTTTATTTCAACCACATTGGATAGATGAATATCGCCGCTTAAAAAAATAGGCATGATGTTAATATCAGGGCTCGTACGAATGGTTTCCAGCAGGTCTTTTCTTTGCTCCGGATAGGAACGCCAGGTATCGTCATGATCAAAGATTAGCTCATCATCAGGCACACCCTCTTCCCCATACTGTTCATCAGCATTGGTGTCTGGGGCCAAGGGCACCGGCGACACCACGAATTTGTAACGACTACCATCACCCTGTCTGAGAAAAGCTAACAACCGTTCATACTGTCCAGGCTCGCCGAGTATGTTAGCCCCTTCTTGATTAGGGTTACTTCTTTCTGAGCGCACATCCAAAACCAGGAAGTCAGCCAGCCCCCAACTGAATTCATAGCCCCAGTGTTTGGGCTTTTCATTCCACCTCTCCGTGCTGTTTGGGTTCAAGACCTCAGCGCAAGCCGGCAAATCATCAATGGCTACCTGGCCTTCGGTGTGTTGATACCCACCTCCCATGGAGGCCTGGTAGGCCAAATAAGCAGTAAGGCCTTGCAATAGCGTTTTGGAATCGCCGTACTCGTCCTGCCCATCATGCTCAGGATCATAGCGATAACCTTTCCAGTTATTTTCGATTTCGTGATCATCAAAAATTCTGAAGGCTGGCATTTTCGCCATCAGTTTTCGGAAGTGTTTTTGCCGATAATAGGAACGATAATGCCGGAAGTACGCCTCCACTCTCTGGGGCTTATGCCTTCCAGCCAACCAAGCAGGCACTATGGGGAGGCCATGCGTCCCTGGATGATCGCAGTAAACCTGATCTCCCATCAGCATCATAAAATCGGACTCACAATCTCCCGATGACACGATGCGCTTGTAAACTTCCTGCCCTTTTCTTAATGGCCCATAGCCTTTATGTGCACAAGAACCCGTGAGAAAGGTGAATTCACTATTGGAGTCCGGTGCGGGACGACAGCTTCCTTTTGCGATTTTTCGAGAATTTGACCAGTGTAAGGCTGCAGGATCTGTCAGCTCCAGATTGCTTGGCACCAATGTCACTTCCACTGAAACCGCGTCTTGGTTGCCATTAAAGTCAATCTTTCGAACACCGATAAAATCGAGATTTTCCTGGAGTGGTATATCGCTGTATTGCCAATCTCCATTGGAAAACCGATAACGCAAAATGGCTTTTCGAGATCGAGTTCCCCTGATCCACACTATCGTAGACTGCTGGTTCGTATAACCAAACATGGGGCCTAGGCTGGGTTTTTTACAAGGCATGCTCATTGAATAACGTCCTTTGTTTTTATTATTCTGATACAGAAATCGTCGTTGTTTTTATACTATATAAAGAGCACGCCCAGTGAAATACCTTTTTGAACCTTATTTTGCCGCGTGAGCCATCCCTTTCAAACGGCTTTCGGGAGGTCATTTTTCTTGCAATCGTCAGTATGCATTCTCTTGTGAGTTCAGTGCTTTCGCCCATTCCACGATCTGTCCAGATATATTCTCTTCCCAGCGCCCCGGCTTGCCGTGAAAGGAATTGCTCGGAGAGTCGTGTAAGGTCGCCCAATGGTCCAGCTCTGGGTACTTGTAAACTTCTACATCTTTATTACCACTGGCCTGTAACGTGGCAGTGATCATATCAATATCGTATTCCGACATGATCCAATCGTGGCGCCCCCACCGAACCCGAGCGGGCGCTTTCAGGTTTGCCCAGCCACCCTCAAAATTGAAATCCTGAAACTGGTGATAGAAACTCATTGGCCGGCCGTACATATGCTCAGGACCGTGATAGTTGTATTTCGCAAGTTCTGGTTTGGACTTGATCACTTCCGCATAGGACCTTTTCTCAATCAACATACCGTAATAAAGCGGAATGTAAGCCTGATTCAACTGCTGCTGAATGTCAGATTGCTTCATGCCCTGCATCGCTTTGATACGACGTTCGATTTCCAGCATGTGCTCAAACCAGCTGCGGAAAAACGGCCCATCGGAAATCACACCATTCAGCTGATACTTGTTGGCCAGGTAAGGTGCCAACGCACTGCCCATGCTGTTGCCATAAACAATGACCCGTTTGCGGTCGACATTTTCACGCGCCAACAGGGCTTGCAATGCGGCTTCATACACCTGAAGCTCGGTTTGAAAATCCGTTTGCGAACAATAGCCTTCACTGTCCCCCAAGCCTGGTTTTTCGACTCGCATCACCAACATATTGCTGTTGCGCACGATGTCTTTTAGCAGGCGAATGTAATTGGATTGTCGCTTGGGCAGGATTTCAATACTCGAGCAGCTCAAACCCTGGACAACAAATATGGCAGGCCAAGTGCTCTGCGATGCTTGTTCTGGGTGAGTCACAATGGTACGAATGCCCAGTCCCGCAGGGCCCGTGAAAGAACCGTAAACGGTATTCAAGCCCGGATGCTGCTCTCGTTCCAGTGGTGTAAAACTGACCTCGGCAGTTTGTGACTGTCCCGCTCTCTCGAATTGGAGGTGATACGTCTTATGGCCAATCAAGGCATCACTGATGTCATGCCATTGGGTATTCTTGTCCACCCTCTGCTCATCGAATTCCGTAATCAGATCACCCTGTTGCAGGCCCGCCAATGCCAGGGGCGATTCAGCCTCAAGTTCCCTGATTTCAACGCCCTTATCTGTCGGCGCTTTGAATTTTGCCTGCCAGGCAGCACGTCGCTCTAATGACTCAGCTGAACTGATTGCCGCCATCATCAAGCACAGCAGAATGCTAATCTGAACGCACAAGTGTAACAGTCGGTTTGTCATGGTTTCCCCCTGAAAATTAATTGTCAGTGAGATACTAGGAATATCCGATCCGTTAGGGTTCACATTTATGCCAACAGCCGGGGTTTTTATACGATGAGTGACTTTGCCATGATGTTTGCGAAAGATCTGGGGCGCAAATACCTCCTGCCGCTCTATCAACATCGAGTAGCAAGACATATCGCTTTCTGGCTATTGTATTATGTAACCTTCAGTTTGCTCTGGGCACGTGAGGGCAATTACTTCGCCTCGTTTTATCTGGAATTTGTTTTGCTACCTGCGCGCCTAATCGCGGTGTATGCGGTACTGAATTGGCTGATTCCCCACTACCTGCTGCAACGCAACTATCAGCAATTCGTTCCACTGTACATCGCTACGTTAACTGCCTGCGCCTTATTGCACTGCGTATCTGATTATTTTTTCTATCAGGGCTTGCTATTGAATGAACAGGGGCCTCTGCTCACCTTATCGGGTCTGGGGCGCAGTGTGATGTTGATCAATTCAACGGTACTGTTCCTATCGGCCATTAAGATATTTCAGCTGTACCTTATTGAAGTGAATAAAAATGGCGAGGCAACACCCAGACACCTGGCGCTGAAATCCAATCGCCGCACCTACATCGTTTCCCCACTGGAGATCCACTACATTGAAGGCATGGGAAACTACGCCAATTATCATATGAAGGACGGACGTAAAATAGTCGTCTACACCTCAATCAAGGCCGCCCTGACCGAGCTACCAGAAGGCTTCATTCGCGTGCATCGTTCTTACATAGTGAACAGCGGGCATATTGAATCTTTTAATCAAGATTGCGTGTTTATCGCCGGCGAAGAGATTCCACGCTCTAAACATATTGCCGACACTGACCTCTTACCAGAACTGATATGAGGTGACTCAGGAAGATTGTTGCAGCTTACAAAAAGCGGCGTTCACCAGCTTCTGATCATCACAGATACTGTTCTTGCCAATGCGCTTTGCCCGATACATCAACTCATCTGCATTGAACACGCCTTGCTCCACCTTTTCCAAACAAGGAGATGCGGTATACAGACCAATGCTGGCGGTAAGGCGCCCGTATAGTCTGCCATCGCTGAATCGGACTTTGATATTGTTGATTTCTTTCAGGATACGCCGGGAAAGTTCAAGGGATTTTTTATGCCCCATATTCCCCCAAGCCAAGATAAACTCTTCACCGCCGTAGCGCGCACAGATATCTGACGCTCTCCCCGTATATCTCGACAACACTTCGGCCACCTTTTTCAAACAATCGTCACCATGTTGATGGCCGCAATTATCATTGATCAACTTAAAGTCATCCAAATCAAGAATGGCGACCGAAAGCGTATGATTATTGCGCTTACAGTGCCCCCACTCCGATTGCACAAATTCGTCGAATGTTCGTCGATTCGCGATATTGGTCAGCGCATCGATTCTGGCCAATGTCCTGGCTTCCTGTTCCAGGCGCACACGATCAGTGATGTCTTGATGAGAAACCACAAAATACATCAACTCTTCTGACACAAAGCGGTCGATACGCATGATGAACCAACGGTCCTGATTCGGACTATGACAAGGGTATTCCATGATAAAGCTGTGTCTTTGGCCTGCCCTGATATCGGCCAGGCCTTTCATAGCCAAGACGACAAATTCATCGCCGTCCTTTTCAGAAGGCAAGCAGGAAGATGGGTAATTCAAACCCAGCCAGTTAAACGCTCTCTTCTGGCCGTTCTGAACCCCAAACTCAATCCAGGATTGGTTAACAAAAACAATATTAAAGTTTTCATCCAGCACGGCTATATTACTGCTCACCGAGTCTATTATTCGAATTAAAAAACCATCGGAGAGAGTGCTCATCGTTACATTACTCCATTGTTGCACGACGCTTAGGGCTTTAAATTAAAAACAAGAAGATCGCCATTCCATTAGCTGCATCTCACTTATTTAAAACATGGTCTTGTAGTTTATTACTGAGTAGCGCTGTCACTGGGTGACGCTTAAGAACTCAGCATATATATGATTATTTATATGTTAGGGCAATAAATTCCATGTAGGCTAACAGCACTTCGCCCGGCGAGAAAATACTGATTAGTCATATGTTGGCGAGTTTTATAATGCTGGGTTATTTATTGGATTATTGTCAGGAATTACTAATTTGCCCATAGGCGACATTTTCAGTTTTGGCTGACCGAATGACATCGAGTGTTTCTGTCAGGGTTGAGCCGTTAGCGTCGTAGATGTAAACCGTGTCGCCCTGTTTTAATGGCCTGTCGTTGCTGTCGTATTGGTAGGCCGTGGTTACACCATTGATGACCGACTGGATGCGGTTGCCTACTTTGTCGTATTGGAATTCACTGCGGTGATCGCCGTTGGCGGAATCCAGTATGGTTTCACCCACCAAGCGATATAGGCTGTCGTAGCTGTAGCTGCGAGTTCTGCCGCTGTCTTCATGACGTAACTGCGTCAGGCGGCTTACGCTGTCGTACACATAGTGAACAGTGTCGCCGTTTGGTTTCGTTTCTTTGCTCAATCAGAAGATGAGAAAACCACTTCTGATATCGCTTAAGAAAATTTCATAAACCTTGGATTTCCTCCCCGATGGCTATTCTTCCTTACTCATATTCACATGAGATCATACCCAGGGACTTAACGCTTTATATTGAATCTCCGATGAAATTAAAAGTTTCTGGAGATTCAGAAACCTCTTCAATTTTTGTCAAAATATCAAAAACCTCTTTTTTCTCTACCTCCTTCCAAAACACCCCTTCAGCCGATATAACTTCAATACAAAACAAAACCTTATTCCTGCACAAACCAATACATAATTTATTCTTTCTTCTATAGTCGCAGATAAAAATTGAATCTCTTTTCCATCTAAGCAGATCTATAAGCAATTTGACTTCAAAAAGGCTTTCTACCTTTGGCGACTTCCCTACAGATCGAAACTTTAGTCTGCTGGGGATATGATAGTAAATACTATACATTATATCTCCTTTTATTTACTTGAAGTTCACATGCTCGCAAATGTCATATATCAACTGGTAATTTTAGAATTTTTGAAAGAGGTGATCATTAAATTCTAGACTCAAAGATTGGCCACGTAAAATCGTTAAAAACCGAGATCAACAGCCGAGCTTGCCTTACGCCCTCAACAGAATCAGGCCACATCGCACCATGAAAACAGAGCTTTTGATGAACCGTTTGAAATAAAAGCACAATAGGTAGCGCAGTCATCCTCCAGCAAAATAACCCTACCAGAGTACACCTTCACCATCTCCTCTTTTATCTTTGAAAAAGAGCCGCCAGGAAACTCTTCTAAAATTTGATCATAAGACTCGAACAAACTAAAGATATCTTTTAATCGTGATTTAAAGTCCTTTGTATCAACTCCACTTAACTTGAAGTTTTTTCGCTTTCTCGAGTAATCCGACTCAATCTTATCTATCGGTGTACTTTCATTATATTCCTGAGCCTCAATCCAAAGTAATTTTAAGATTTCATCATCGGAAGTAAAGTCTTGCTTCACAACCACAAAGAGCAAATTACCAATACCTTCATCTTCGGATCTTACTTCAAAAATATTCATACTCATAAAGATCTTTAGTTTATGAATGTTTAGTCACTCCGCAATCCCAACTCCGAAAGAGCTCAGATTTTCTTATCACTTGGCCTGATAGAAATACTAAAACCATTTCATCTGAAACACTGGCATCATACTTATAGCTAGCGCCGCAGCATTCACATGAGATGAAAACAGGAAGTGTGCATAATAAGCACAACCATGACTTTGACTGTTTTTGGTTTACACCTATTGTAAATATTCCCCCAAACTGGGCTTTTCACATTAAATCCATTTAACGTTCTGCATACCTCTCGCTATTGATTCCAACGATCAACTGTTAGTAGCTTTAGCTCTTCAATGTTATTCAGAGTGTAAAAGCCTAAAGCTTCCACTATCTTTGATTTATCGCTCAACAATGAGCTACCGATGTAAACAATTCCTTCCGAATCAACGTTGGAAAAAACGTATCCGGCATCGCTTGCTATTGCAGACAAATCGTCAGTACTCAGCTGAAAACCAGAAAAGTATCCATTCTTACTTATAGATTCATTCACAATTCTATTCAACGCTCCTTCGGCATCTATAGAATTTGGAACTACAATGAAGGTTTCGCTTGAATCAATACAGAGAGCAAGAAATTTCAACGTTTCTACGTCCTGTATTTTTACAACGCTAAGAACCCTATTCCCTTTCATAGTAACTCGAGATATTTCATGATTACTAGGTTTAAATTCAGGGTGCAACCTACCGTTTTCAGCCTGCCAATCTATGATATTTGCGATTTCTTCATGGTCTTTAAAATCAAAATCACTATAAATAATAAACCCATAAAATCGAGAAAATATTGCCTTGGAAAAGTTGCCAGCATCAAGCTCAGGTATATATCTGTAATCCACTTTGGCCTCAACTATTAAAATATAAATGACACATATCATTCAGCCATATCTTATTGGCCTATGGGAATTGGATCGCCTGTACCCACTAACAATGCCTTATCAGTCACGTAAAGCTCGCTTAAAATCTCTGATTCATAACCCCAAAACTGGATTTATTTTTTCCCATCAACCCCACTTCATATTTGTGATTAAATTCTAACTATTTATTCACTTTTGAATCCACTTTCTATTGCCCACTGAATCATTTCTTCCATTTCATCTGTTATGCAATCATGTGTCATAAATACATCATCGATTGTTATTTCATCAAGATTTTTTTCAAACTCAAAAAATAGTTTTAGCTTCTGATTATTAAGTTTTATAAAACGAAGGGATTGCCGAAAATATGCCATTCCACATATAAGGCAATCAAAGGCTGATCGCCCTTCAACTTTTTTTGACTCCGAATAAAAACCAGATATCGCACACTCAACAACCCAATCGTTATCCTCGTCCCTACAAAATGGCTTTCCAAGTACCATATTTAATGGTTCAACTTTCCGTCGCGAGCTTCCTATCATTATCGAATAATTATATTTTTCATCTTTCATTTTGTTTCTCTATTTACGAACCGTCACCGAGACGAGTATTGATATACTATCGAAAGTCGCCATCACACGGCCTTTTAAAAATCGAGACGAAAACTGAACTCTAGCACCTACGAAGCGCCCCTAATAAAATCTTTACCATCTTAGAGAGCCCCTTGCTGTAGATTCCTAATTGTTATTTTCTTATTGATCTACTAACATCAGATTCCTTGTCAAGAAACTCTTTGTTTTCCAATATCAGTTGAACTTCTTTTTCTATCATACCAATAATCTGAACTCTCACATTTGGATATTGAGAGAATATCTTTTGCGCGTATTTTTCTGCATCACGAAACGAATCAAATTCACACAATGGAAGATCAATTTCCCGACAGCCTAAAAGGCTTCCATCAGGAAATTTACTCTTCCCAGTTCTTCCTCGGCGAAATAGAGTCACACCTTGGAAATTTGAATAATGTATAAAATATCTACTCATATCATTTTATCGGCGTAGGTATACCTTGTATTGGCCCCACAACTAAGAACTCATATTCTCTTTTTGTGGGCCTCATTCTCTCAAAGTCAAAACTTGCTTTCCTATCTGGGCTTTTGAATATTCTAAAAGGCATAATTTATAGATCGGCCAATCACAATGACTTCCACATTTTTTCGATAAGATAATTTCAAAGTCTTTATGATTTTCATAAAAGGCTTTCTTTAATTCTTTACCGCCAATTTCAATTCCAGTGTAGTATGTGGCGTCGATAGAGATTGGGCGGCCTGTATTGAGGCTTATTCCAACAGCTTTAAGTTTACCAACATCCTTGTCTTATCCAGTTTTTATAGTCTTTTTCTCATAAGCTCTGACTTTAATCTGAATACAATCAAGAAGATCGGCTAAATTTATTGTATCACTGTCATTCTCAGTCATATTAAATCACCCTATTTTTCATATGTGAGAAAGCTATAGAAGATCATTTATATCCCTACCTTGGTCTAAGGCCACCTGAAATTTACAGTGATTAACAATTCCATCAAGATTAAGAACAGTCATTACATTACTCTCTTATCTAAACCTCATTTCAATCCCAATGCAGTTTATCGAAGTAACGGCACCGGTTCTTGTGAGTTTGATCAGTCATCTTCCTGTATTCATAAGGCTGCAAAGTGTTTATAACGTGTATTTTTCCCCATATTAATATCAACACCTGGAGGAATGGGAGGGCCTAGAACATGGAAAGGTGCTCGCCCTTCTTGAGCATGATATATCTTCTCGGGATCGCCTGAATATCGCCCGCAGCAATCCAGCCTTATATTAGTAAAGCCTTTCTCTTCAGAGATAACTGAAACATTGATCCATTCCGGTACTTTACCTTCTCGCCATAATAACTTTATTACTTTCTCATAGCTTTCAAAGGTACGCATGTTTTCTTTGCAATCCTCAGGAAAGGTAATTTCATCACCTATCAAAGGACGGCCGTCATATGAGGCTCCTAAAAAAACAATACATTTAATTTTATCCGGAAGTTCATCAACAACTAACGTTCGGGCAAATTCAAGAGCATGCCTCGAAGCATCTAGAAAATTCCTTTCAAATGCTTCTCTACTAATGTCAACCAGCTGCTTATTTAAGTTATCTGATTTAACAATCTCAATATCACTAACTTCATATTTTTTTCTTGTCATATGCCCCTACTTATGGAACTGGACTATCTAGAATCTGTCCTGACCTTCTCAAACTATCAAACAGAGAGAACACAACAGATTGAACCGTCATTTCTAACTCTGGTGATCATGTAAACCTCCCCTAATTAGGGACAATCTAAATTAGAGTTTTCCGGTTCTTTGAGGCCCTACCAAAAATCGAAGCACCCGCAACTAGAAATTTCCAGCTTCTCGATGCCGATCCCGATACTGGATCGGCGTCATATTTTCCAATGACGAATGCGGTCGAAACTCGTTGTATTCGACTCGCCACTCTTCAATTTTATCCCGCGCATCTTCCAGTGACATGAACCAGTGGCTATTCAAGCACTCATCCCGAAAGCTGCCATTGAACGATTCAATAAATGGATTGTCCGTCGGTTTTCCAGGCCTGGAGAAATCCAAGGTGACTTGGTTCTCATAAGCCCACTTGTCTAATACCTTTGAAATAAACTCGCTTCCGTTATCGACCTGTATTCGTTCAGGACAGCGATCGTGTAGTTGCTGGATCGTATCAATTACCCCAACAACATGCTCGCCACGAATGCCGTGATCAACGTGAATCGCCATGCACTCGCGACTAAAATTATCGACTATAGTTAACGCCCTTATTCGCTTTCCGTCAAACAGGTTGTCCGCCACAAAATCCATGCTCCAACACTGATCGGTGGTGGTGATCTTGGGGCGCTCCATTCGGTGTGCCGCTGCCACCCGCCTTCGAGGGCGCTTACTACGTAGATTTAGGCCTTCTTCGCGGTAGATACGCAGTACTTTCTTGTGGTTGACTCGCCAGCCTTCGCGTTGCAAGAGAATGTGTATCCGCTGGTAGCCGTATCTCACTCGGGTAGCCGCGATCTCTTTGATGCGCTCTCTCTGCGGCGTATCGAGCCGCTTCTTGGATCGGTAGTAGTACACCGACATACTGATATCCATAAGACGACAGGCTCGGCGCAGGGACGCGCGGTAGGCCTCAGACAGATAGTTTACGAGATCACGCCGCTTGGCTGGCTTTAGACCTTTTTTGACAGCACGTCTTGCAGCATCTGTTTGTCCAGACTGAGGTCTGCCACCATCCGCTTAAGCCGCTGGTTTTCATCTTCCAGCTGATTCAGGCGACGTAGCTCGGATACTCCAAGCCCACCGTATTTCTTTTTCCAATTGTAAAAAGTCGCCTCTGAAATCCCTATCTTGCGGCAGACTTCAGCGACCCGAGTGCCCGTTTCCGCCTGGCACAGGGCAAATGCGATCTGTTGCTCTGTGTATTTGGTCTTTTTCATGGCAAATCAGCTCCTTTGGCTACCTGATTTTGCCAGAATTCTCTAGTTTAGACCGCTTCGATTTTCAGGGAGGAGGTCACTCATATAGAAACCCCAACAAAACAAAACCTCTCTTTGTCTTCAAATAAAAACTCACTGTAACCACCTTTATCTTCAACGACATATGTTTTTGCCTCTGGCGATATCTCTTCAACTTTCGAAATTAAGAGGCGCAAATCAATACTCCAATCACTTAGGCTATCAATTGCATTGGCCACCGATGACGCTTCAAAATCCCCATCCAGCAAGCTCTCAAAGAAATCCTCTTTGGCATCGGCATTACCACTATATGAACATAATTTTTTTACATTCAGAGCATAAAATTCTTCTATAGATCTAACCTCATTCTTCCCAATATATGAAAAAATCCCTTCGACATCCTCACTATTGATTTCAATAAACTTAAGATTTTCAACGTTTAGCTCATCAAAGCTATCTCTCAAATCTTTCAATATATCCATATTAAACATTAACAATACCTATTTAATTATTGGGTATGCGGTCAAAATTTCATTTCCTCGAACCACCACTTTAATGTGGACTCCTTTTGGCCCATAAGGAATTATGTTTTTTACAGGAACAATCCCTCCTTTTCCTCCCGTAGCTTTATACGCGGCCAAAATTGTAGACTTGACCACTTCAGAGCTCCAGGAATCAGGAAAAAAAGTAGACACCCCGTCATTAGCCCCTTTCTTTTTATATTTTCCAGCCCCATTGACGCCATACACCTTGGCAGTATAAAACCCTCCAGGACCAGGATTAATTGACAATAAACCTCTATCCTTCGGCGTTAATCCCTGGGGATTGTGATGCCAGCCACCAAACTGCCTTCTTTTATTAAAATTTCCACGTAGTATATGGTCCCAACTAACTTCTGGCTTTTTGCAGGGCCCCATATTATGACTCAAAACAGAATCTCGACCTACATAGTAGTTATGTAGTTTGTTAATTGTTAAATTGTAAACAACCTTTTCTTCACTGTATTTTCTTAATCCACTTATTTTTACTGATGAATCATTTAGATCTTTTAGCTCATCACCAACCTTTAACTTACTAGCAACCATCCAGTTTTTCGAATCTGCTAGAAAGAACCGATGATCTTCAGTTGTTACTATTGTATTCCCTGAAGATAAGGTTATTTCAACAATTTGTTTTAATCCACTACCAACAATGAAATGATCAACTAAATTTATCTCTCGTTTTCCAGTTTTGACGTTAAAACTCCAGACGCCGTCCCCAACAGATATATCTTCAATTGACTTAAGCCCACTATCTGTTAGGACTGACGTTCCTTCCTCGAAACTGTTACAGTTTAGGATTTTCTTACGATAAAATTTTGAGGCGAATAGAGAAAATGCTATTTCTGACGCGGTCATTTCACCTTGAGCAATATTGATTAGAGTTTGAGCATTGCTGTATGCGTTAATCACAGAACTGGCCAACCTTGCCATGTTTCCAACAGCACTCATTACTGACCCAATAGAAAAATTACCCGAGGGATCAACCATATTCCCAGGATCTGCATTCGCATACAAATACTTATGAAGCGTAATCGGATCTTGTGAATTCCCCATCCACGTATCCATCTGAGTAAATCGCCCAGCACTCTGACTGTAATACCTGGCCCTTAGATAAAACTGCCCCAGTGTCGGATCGTACTGCTCCCCGGTGAATGTGTACCTATTTTCTGTACTGCCCGTTCTAAACAACACCTCACCAAAGGCGTTATAGCCGTAGGTATCCGTTATCGCACCTGCACTGTTACTCAAGGCAATAGTGCTACCCAGGCCATCATAGTGGTAGTAATGGGTTTGGCTGTTCTGGGTTTTGCTTAGCAAGTCATCACCGTAGGTATAGCGGGTGGTGACTGAGCCGTTTACGACTTCGGCCAGTACCTGGGCGTAGTCACGGTTTTTATCGACCAGGAATTCCGTGGTTACGCCGTTTTCGGTTTTGGCTGAGCGAATGCCATCGATATCGTATTGATAAGTGGTGATGGTGCCGGCTTTTGTGAGTTTGACCAGTTCGTTTTTGGCGTTGTACTCGTAGCGGGTGACATTGCCATCCAGGGTTTCGGTCAGGATTGAGCCATTATCATCGTAGGTGTAAACCGTGCCGCCCTGTTTCAGCAGCCTGTCGTTGCTGTCGTATTGGTAGGCTGTGGTTACGCCATTGATGACCGACTGGATGCGGTTGCCCACTTTATCGTATTGGAATTCGCTGCGGTAATCGCCGTTGGCGGAATCCAGTATAGTTTCATCCACCAGGCGATAAAGACTGTCGTAGCTGTAGCTGCGAGTTCTGCCGCTGGGCTCTTCGATTCGAACGCGTCGCCCGGTGGCATCCAGGCTATAGTCACGTTGCTTCAATACTACATTGCTGCTGTCTTCATGGCGTAACTGCGTCAGGCGATTTACGTTGTCATACACATAGTGAACGGTGTTGCCGTTTGGCTTGGTTTCTTTGCTCTTGTTACCAACGGCGTCGTATTCATTGGCGGTCGTACCATTACTGTCGATGGTATTTGCCAAGCGGTTCAGTACATCGAATGTGAAACGGGTAATGTTAGTTTCTGTATTAACCGTTTCTTTGAGTTGTGTGCGATTACCAGCGACATCGTATTGGTATTCGAGCACTTTGCTGTTAGGCAAGGTTTCTTTTATGACACGATTTCTAGCATCGTATTCGAAGGCCGTTGTACGGGTTGTGCCATCTAGGTTTATGGAATGGCTTACTGTATTGCCGTTGCTGTCGTAAGACCACTCTTCAATACGCCCATCCGCATAGCTCGCCTGAATTCGGCGATCTCTGTTGTCATACTCATATGTGCTCAGCTGACCATTGAAATCGGTATGGCTGATCATATTGCCGGTGGCGTCATAGGCCATGGTTTCGAATTGGCCCATGGGCAGTATGCGCTTGATCACTCTCCCCATTTCGTCATAGGCCCAACGAGTCACACGGCCTTCTGCATCGGTTTGGGTGAGTTTATTACCCAGCTCGTCGTAGCTGTAACGGGTGATACCGCCAGCGGCATCGGTCACAGAGATGAGTCGTCCGTTTTTGTCGTAACCGTAATGCGTTACACGACCTAGCTGATCGGTACTGGATTTTTTCCAGCCGTTTTTAAGATAACGTTGGCCAATGCTAGTGCCATCGGCGAAAGTAGTTTTGATTAGGCGATCTGCCTTGTCGTATTCGTAAGCGGTTCGATTACCGCGAGCGTCTACCGCGGCCACTTTTCGGCCGGCTTTATCGTACTCATAACGCATGGTGTTACCCAGAGCATCGATAATCTGGGTACGTCTGCCTGCCTTGTCGTAACGGTATTGTGTTTTCGCGCCACGAGCATCAACGGTAGCCGCCAGCCAGCCGTTGTCCAGATACTCATTTTTGATGACGCTGCCATCGGCATAACGTGTCTCGATCTGGCGATTGGCTTTGTCGTACACATAGCGCGTGGTGTTGCCATTGGCATCGGTCTCGGCAATGAGATTGCCTTCCGCGTCGTATTGCTTTAGTTCCTGACTACCGTCGGGGTACCTTACCTGGGTTTGATTGCCGCGTTTATCGTATTGGTAGCGAGTTTCACGACCTAGCGCATCCGTAGCGCTGATCATTTGATCTACGGAGTTATAGCGGGCTTTGGTTTTGCTGCCGTTTGGATACTCTGTTGCAGTTCGGTTGCCTTTGGCATCGACGGTATAGTTTGTTTTAAGTTTTTGGCTGTTGCCGTTTTCATCGGTCCAGTCGACTTCCTCACCCAGCAAATGTCCGGATTTGTTTTTGTGCAAACGACGGGAAACACCTTCAGCATCGGTTTCTATCGTTGTTTGGCCGGTTCTGCAGTTGATGGTGAAGTTACGGGTGTAGCCTTCCGCGTCTTGTACGTTCAACACCGCGCCGTAGTTACAGTCATAGCCGACCGTAAGTTTGCTGCCGTCACCGTCAGTTGCCGACGTTATCGCGCGAGTTGCAACACCGCGTGCATCATTTTTGTAAGTAAACTCAACGGTTTCACCCAACGGGTTTACTTCTTTGGTGAGTTGCTGGCCACTGTACGACATCGTTGTGGTATCACCCAGCGCATTGGTTTCCGTCAGTACGTTACCGTTGACATCGTAACTGTACGCCATGACATTACCCAAGGCATCTTCGCGGCGAATTTCATTGTCTTCCTGATCGTACGCACGTGTCGTAGTTTCACCTTCACCATTGGTTTCGGCTAAAACATTGCCGTTGATGTCGTATACGTAAGTGCTGATGTTGCCGTTGCGGTCTTTCACTTGGCTGGTTCGGCCGCTCACATTGTGACTGAATTCAGTACGATTTCCTTGAGCATCGATTTGCGCTTCCAGACGACCATCATCTGAGTACTCCATGCGACTGGCGCGGTTACCGAGAGGGTCAAACACTTCTTTCAGGTAGTGCTTAAGTTTGCCATCGTAGTAAGTGTAATGACTGATGTTGCCATTTTCATCGATACTGGACGCAAGGTTGCCCGCACTGTCATAACGGTATTCCAGTGTCTCACCATCCGGCTTGGTGATCTTGGTGACTCGTCCCTGATTATCGCGCTTGATTTCCAGATTCAGGCCTTGACTGTGCTCGATACCAAAATCGGTGAAATCCAGGCTGTGCCCCTCTGCGGTGGTTACTTTACGAATGCCGAAATTTTGATCCAGCACATATTCCACACCTTCTTTGGTAGTCAACTTGTAGTTTCTTGGGTTGATTGGCTCAACGCCACCCAGTTCATACACCCCGGTGCGGCCACCTTGTGTGCGAACTCGCACGGTGCCGTAATCCAATTGCTCGAGTGTTGAGGTGCTGCCATTGATGGCTTTATATTCCAGGCTGAAGGTCGCATGCGGGTTTGAGGCAATGCTTGAACAAGCTGGTACGGCCACAGCTTTAAAGCTGTGGTTTTCACCATCGGGTGTGGTGATCGACACATTGCGATCACCGTTGGGGTTAAAACAGAATTTGCGATTCAGACCAAAACCCGATTCTTCGAGCAGCCACTTTCTACCCAGCACACCGTTTTCGGAAATACGGATATAAGAGTAATCCAACTTCCAGCCATGACCGAAATCGCCATTGCTATTACGCGCGCGCGAATCGTAGCTACGAGTTGCCAATAGTGGAATGCCAACGGTATCAATGTTTACGTCGCTGAAGCTTAGGGAGAACTGACCAAGCTTCATATCACCGTCAAGGTTTACGTGAGTTTCTATAGCGGTTCCGTTACCACTTTCGTCTTCGGCAGAAAGCGTTAAGGAATAGATACCGTTTTCACGAAGGGTTGGGTCCAATTTGCCCACAGTCGCTTTATCAAGATTGCCACTGCCTTCAAATAATAACTCGGGCTCAGCGTTTCGGTCGCTGAGGTCTTTAAGATGCAATGTCCAGGTCAGAGCATTGTCATCCTGCACTGAGACAATCACATCAATAGGTTCTTTGATGGTTGCCATCTCAATTCCATCAACCGGATTGTGGAATTCAATTGCAGGGGCTTGCTGATC
Organism: Pseudoteredinibacter isoporae; assembly: GCF_040372805.1. Lineage (GTDB taxonomy): Bacteria > Pseudomonadota > Gammaproteobacteria > Pseudomonadales > Cellvibrionaceae > Pseudoteredinibacter > Pseudoteredinibacter isoporae_A. Next base: position 1,114,142 of record NZ_BAABWJ010000001.1, on the reverse strand, counting down.
GCTCGGGTCCTGCACAAATATTACTTCTTCGATGCTGATTTCTTCATCATCATCTTTTGCGACCACAGTAATAGCGTAGCGCCCCGGCTGATCAGACGAGAAAGTGAAGCTGTTGTCGGCCGCGAGAGTTTTTGATTCGCCGTTAATCGATAAGGTCAGGCTTTGCAGTGAACCACTGACGTTGCTGACTTGCGGGCGAAGTACCATTTCTTCATTGGCGTCCAATTGATGTTTTGCCAAGGGCAAAGACAACGATAAGCCATCGCCGCCCGTGCCATTCCCACTCCCAGTCGTGGTTATGGAGAACCCTTGTAAAGTACTGTGCTCACCATCATTTGCCGACACAATAACGCGATGTTTGCCCAGCTGTCCGGCATTAGGCACCCAAGTAAATTCTCCACTTACGGCATGAACTCGCAAGCCGACCGGACCACGCAGTAATTTGTATTCGATCTCGTCGCCGTTATCGTCTACCGCTTGGGCAGTGTAATTATAAGCACTGCCTACTGCTGCTTGCTTTACGGGTACACTGGTAAAGCGGGGTGCATAGTTTACGGCCTGTTCGGTAACTTCCATTTCCAGTTGAATGTCAGTTTTGTGGGAACCGTCGCTCAGTTGAATGGTCGCCAGATAATTGCCGACCTCTTCAGGTCGCCAGTTGATTTCACCGGTTGCCGAATTGAGATTAAAACCTTCCGGAGCAAGCAATAGCTGGTGACTAATAGTGTCTCCATCGGGATCGGCACTGTTGAGGTTTAGATACCAATCGGTATTCAGTTGGATTAAATGTGAGGTAGCAACATTTACAAAAGGAGGACTTTCTCCGCCTAATGTTCCTGAAACAAAGAGCTTAAACGATTGGGTCTTGCTTCCACCGTTGTTGTCAATTGCTGTGATTTGAATCGAGTGTGTACCTGCGGTTGCAGATGGCCAACTTACCAAACCACTCTGATTATCAATAATCATCCCAAGTGGTGCTTTTGAAAAGCGATATTGAATAGGATCGCCATCAGGGTCAACGGCTTCGGCTCGGTAACTCCAGCTCTCACCGATCGTAATGTTCTGCTGCGGAGTGGATACAAAATTTGGCGCACTATTGCCATGCGGACTTCGCACATAGATAAACCCGGCTATTTCCGAGTAAGCGCCATGCTCATCTGTAGCTCGATATCGGTAAGCGACATAGGGAAGGTGTTCGACACTGGGAAGAAAAGAGATCTTCCCGGTGAGAGAATCATATTGGACATTTTTCGGGATCATGCCAATAGAAAGCTTTATATCATCTCCATCAGCATCCGTGACGTTAGGGGTGTATTCATAGGGCACTCCTATCGTCGCATTACGAGGAAGCGGTATATTGAATACCGGTTTACGATTTGGCTCTTTAAGACTGAATCTAACTTTCTTTTCGTCACTCGCACCCTTGGGGTCCGATATTCTAATATGGACCAAATGATCACCCACGACCGGGGTCCACTTGACGATACCCGCCGCATCAATTGTCATACCCGCAGGAGCTGCTACCAATTCAATAGTAACCGGATCACCATCATAGTCTCGGGCATGAACGCGATGATGAAACTCTCTACCCAGTACCGGAATTGGAAAACTGCTGTTAAAGAAAGGCTTACGATTTCGAACTTCAACGTTCAACTGGAAACTTTGACGTGCCTCTGCACCGGCGCTATCAGAGACAACAATATCAACCGTGTGCTCTCCTTCGTCATTTTCGTTTGGTATCCAACTGATGAGATTTCCATTAATCTCCATTCCTGCAGGAGCAGTATCCAAACGATAGAAGAGACTGCTGTCTTCCCTGTCGGAAGCGCGCATTTGATACCCATAACTTCGACCCGCGAGAACGGAGGTTCCAGGTGAAGAAAGAATATAAGGCGGCCGATTTGGCGTACCACTGTCAGCCCTGACCAGTAGCACAAATCTTTGTGCTACTTTACCGCCGAACCCATCGCTGATTTCCAGGTCTACAGTAACGTCTTTTTCGACATTTGGCGCAGTCCATCTAATAATCTTTTTATCCGCATCTACAGTAAAACCAGGCTCACTGGCATTCACACTAATCTGAAGCTCATCGCCATCGGGGTCAATAGCACCGGGCCGGTATACAAACTCTTCACCAAATTGAATTTGGGTTTTAGGAATCGTATTAATGTAAGGAGGAAGATTGTATTTTTTCGGATAGACCGTGATTGTAAACTCGTGCTTTCCTTTTGCTCCGGTATTGTCCTCAATATCAACGGCAATAGTATGTTTGCCAACCTGACTCTCTGTTGGCACCCACCGTACAATATTATTATCCAAACTCACGCCAGCAGGGGAACTGGCCAAACTCAGAGTATAAGGCGTGTCAGAATCAGGGTCGGTTACACCAACAAAATAAGTCCAGGTACTTTCCGCGCGAATACTCCCAGGAGGCGTTGTGTATGCGTAGGGCTCTGAACTGTATGTGGGGGGCCAAACCTCAATTTCCCAACTTTGCGTGCTGGTATTTCCTGCCGGATCGGTCGCTATCAGTTTAACAGGAAAGCTTTTTCCATAGTCTTTCTGTTTCGGTACCCACGAAATAAACGGTGAATGGTACGTGCTGACATACTGATCATTGTACATAACCATTCCATCAAGCGGATTTTCCAACTTAACGCTAACATAGGCTCCTTCTGGATCACGCACCACAATATTGTAGCGATAACTTTTACGAGCCTGAACCTGTGTCACAGGATTGCTCTCAAATATTGGAGGAAAATCCGTGCCAACCTTAACGCTCAGAATGTATCTCTGTTCACCTTGGCCGCCATCACTGTTCGTGGCGAGCAGAACGACTTCATGTTTACCCTGTTTATCAATGGTGGGCTGCCATGTCACCTCACCACTGGACGTATCGATGCTCAAGCCTTCGGGACCGGCAAGTAAGGAATACTGAATGGCTTTACCATCAAGATCTTCGGCGATGGATTGATAACGATAGGCTTGACCCGCCACGGCCGTAATCATTGGGGCCGAAATAAATTCGGGGCCTCGGTAAACTTTAAGCTCAACGGTTTCAATTCCAACTCCACCATTCTGATCAACAACGCGAATATCAAAGGTGTATTCTTTATGAAGATTGTTAGGTTCCCATGACAATTCACCCGTAAGCCGGTTTATCGTCATGTCTCTAGGCGCAGAGTGTCCAGACAGCACATAGATTAAACGGTCACCATCTTCATCTTCTGCATTGACTTGATAGCGATAAGTCGACCCAATTGAAGCACGAACCGGTGCCGTTGAATGTATTAGAGGAATGTTGTTGATTTGTCCCAGGCTTTCAGCGGTTACTTCAAACTCCTGAACAACTGCTGCACCCTTTGGATCTTTTACTTCGACCAGAAAACTGTATTGCCGTGGGCGAGAACCCACGTCCCAGCTTAACAAGCCATTATTATCGATTGATGCCGAGTTTGGACCTTTCACCAAACGGTAGGCCAATGCACCGCCATCTGGATCATCAGCTTCTATTTGATAACGATACTCTGTACCGGTTTCTGCAAAGAGATTGGGAATGGATACAATATAAGGAGCCATATTCGTGCCAGGCTCACTGATTTTCTGGGGAACATAAGCAGATTCAGTTTGTGATTGACAGATTTTTACGCCGTTTTCATTGTATTCAACCAAACGGTAGTAAACATTTTCACCTTCAGAAACATTTTGATCCAGATACGTTTTTCTGGATGCATCGAAATCGGATACATCCATAAATTCAGAAACCAGATCTTTCTTCCGTTGAAGTGTATAGCGGGCATTATTGCGCGGATTCCACTTAAGCTGAACTTTTCCGTACTTTGATCGGGAGCGAATAGGGATATGGCAACTGGCATCGTTTACCAAATTCTCTATCACAATTGGAAGATAGCCCATTACCAGGCTGGTGGCGCTAATACGAGTTTTAAACGCTTCACTTTCCCAACTACCCAGCAATGCCACTTCCTGTTCGTTTTTGTGCTGACTATCTAATAAATAACGGATAGCTGTGCGATCATGATCTTCTAGTACAACACCATTAGTTTTTAACTCGTTGAGTGTCCCCGCTACCACCGCCGTTGACAGCGCATCTCCTGCGGCATCACCTTCCTTCAATTTCCAACTGCCGTCAGCCATTTGCCTGCTTACCAATAGAGCCTTGAACTCCAGCACTTCTTGGGAAACCTGTTGCTGCAATGATGATGCGGGTAAAGCCTTGGCTAAATGCGCAAGCGCTCGCATTTTGAATGACAGCGCAATGTTGTCTGTATTGGGTGCCGTTTCATTCGCTTTCCCAAGTAGATAGTTTGCGAATTTCGGCAGCAAGGCTTCGAAATAAATGGGCAAGTCAGTATCATTCAACATATTAGGATAACGCTTACTATCCTCAATAAAGTTGACCACCACACTGATATTCATGGCCGACAACGTTGAATTCGTTGCCCACCAACCACGGTCATCATCCCGTCCCCAGTAAGCATGATCACTACGAACGAGTAATTTGGGTTTTATGAAACCCAGTGCCCGCTCTCGTACCGGGAAGGTTTGTTCCGTTTCAGGCCACAAATCGATGGCCCAGAGCATTAGCGTGGTCTGCGTAAGCGGGTCGGTACTACTAGTGTTCGGATAAAGCCCACCACCCGCAGCCTGTTTGTGAATTGCCTCACCGATCATATAGTCGGCCACATCTTTATTGATGGCGGCTTTGCCAACTGACGTACCCAAGCCAACAATAGACTGCGAATGCATATGACAACCAAAACAGCGTTTATCGCGATCCAAATACCAACGCGCGCCCTCTTCTTCGACATAAGCACTCGCCCGGTTGAGTGATTCCAACACTTCGTAATACAAGGGATCCGATGGGCTGGGATTTTGAGCGTAACTGTACTCAGGGGAAGCCAGCCCCAAACCGACGAGCAAAACAACGCTGCTTACGATGTGTTTTTGCTTTCTGACGACACTCAAAAGCGCAAGTAGCATTAGCGGATACATCCAGATCGGTAGAGGTACACCGATAACATTGCTTCCGCTGCCTCCTCCAGCACCCCCACCACCAGCGCCGCCTCCACCACTGCCGCCACCGCCGGAAGCCGCATGGCGAGTAAAAGCGACCGAATTGATATTCACTGCATCCCCGGAGTCATCGTCCACTTGCTTAAAACCACCCACGGGGCTATCTCCTAAATGCAGTTCAATAAACACGCTTTCTCCAGGTGCAAGATCGCCAAGATCGTATTGCATGGCCACCGCCACATCGTTGGCGGCGGAAGCAATATGATTGCGATTATCGAGATAAAAAAGCTGATAGGCCGCATCCAAGCGACCGCCACTGTAACCGAGCTCATCCACACTCCATCTTGAAAAACCCTGGGAGTCGTAGCCATCGCGGTCGCTATGCGGGGGCGCATCGGTCTTGACGTCGTTTACTCGCTCATTGAAATAGGTATTGCTCTGCTGATCGATTTCGAGATCAAGCAACAAAATAGATTGGCTATTCGTCAGGGTGTCAGAGGAGTTATTGGTCACTTGCCAAACGGTTTGACCAGATTTCTGCAAGGTGCCCGCGCTAAGGGCAATCTCGGAAGGAAAGGTATTGCGGGTCTGGGCGCTGCCTACATTGATTTGCTCATACATGGGCCGGCCGTCAGCCTTGAACGCAAAACGCAACTCATAGACATCCAGATTGGTCTGCGCATGAGACACAGACGAAAAACACAGCGCACACGCGACGGCGACTTTCAGTCGACTTAACATAACTATCTTCCCTAATACCCAGGATCCCTTTAAACGAATCAGTGGGCGCCCACCAGGATTAACGCCCTTCGCTGTAACAGCAGGTATCCCTTACCTATATGGCTTTGCACCATAAGGTGCGTACCCTTTTGTTGAGGTAATGATTTGACTTTATTTACTCAGAAACTTGGCTTTTCAGTCCCCGCATGGACTGATTGCCGCGCCTCAAGTTGGATGAGGCGCCGCGACACTACCACTTCATACTGGACTGGTCAATATTACGGCGCTTTGTATTATTTTTACTAAGATGCTGGAAACGTAGAATCCGAAAATAAGGTACAAAAGAACCAAAAAAGACAAACTTAAAATTTACTATAGTGCTATTGAAACCTGATTAGCACATCAGCGCCGTAACCCTGGCAACACCTTAAACACTCAACAGAAGCAACCTTGCAGCCGCAATGATGGCCGCGCAAAGTTCGTAAGGCAGCTGACTCAGGGCGTGCTCAATGGGCTACAACCCCAGGCCTTGGCCAATAACACCGTTGAATCACTGTAAAAGCAGGCATGACTACTCTATACGGCTAGCTGCTCTGCGAACGATGTTTATGGTAATAGTTAATCAACGCCTGGGTAGATGAATCCATGGTTTCATGAACGATAGTTTTTTCAGTCAGGGCGCTCAATACTGTGTTCGCCTGCTTTTTACCAAGCTCCACGCCCCACTGATCGAACGAACAAATATCCAACAATATACCTTGAGCAAAAATCTTGTGTTCATAGAGTGCAATCAACGCCCCCAGTGTATTCGGGTCTAGTCGTGGCAATAGGATAGTATTGCTCGGTCGGTTTCCTTGATGCACTTTGTGGGGAATGACCTGTTCCATCTCTTGCAGCTTACACCCCGAACTCAGTGCAGCCCGTCGCAGGCTGTTAGCATCCACACCATTCATAAGTGCCTGGCTTTGCGCAATGAGGTTTGCCAGTAAGATGTCCTGGTGGTGCTCAATATTGATTTCACTGCTTACCGAGCCAATAAAATCCGCCGGCACGACATTCATTCCCTGATGGAGGTATTGATAAAAAGCGTGCTGCCCATCAATACCGGTTTGGCCCCATATTAGGGGTACCGTTTGATAGTCGATGGGTTCACCGTGGATGTTAACCGACTTACCGTTACTTTCCATTTCAGCCTGTTGCATGTAAGCCGAAAACAAATGCAAACCTTGATCATAGGGAAGAATCGCCTGGGCACGGAAATTTAAAAACGTGGTATTCCACAGACTGAGTAAAGCCAGCAAAATCGGCGCGTTGTCGCTGATGGGCGCAGAACGAAAATGCTGGTCCATGCTCTCGGCGCCACGAAGCAGTTTTTCAAAATTGTCAAAACCCAATTCCAGTGCAATGGGCAGCCCAATCGCTGACCACAATGAAAAGCGCCCGCCGACCCAATCCCACATTTCGAAGATATTATCCGAAGGTAAACCAAACTCACGGGCTTTATCAAACGCTGAGGTCACCGCCACAAAGTGCTTTTCGACGGCCTTCTTGTCAAACAGCGCCGACTCAAGCCAGTTCAATGCCGTTCTGGCATTTGTCATAGTTTCAGTGGTGGTAAAAGTTTTGGAAGAGACCACAAACAACACGGTTTGCGGGTTCAATGGCCGTAGGGTTTCCGCCAGACTGTTGCCGTCAACATTGGACACGTAATGCACCCGCAACTCACTGTCGGCATAGGGTTTCAGGGCCTGACTGACCATCTTGGGCCCGAGGTTGGAACCGCCCACCCCCAGACTGACCACATCCCGGATTTTCTTTCGGGTGCTCCCGCGCCACTCACCATCTCGCACCAAGTCCACAAAATGCTTCATGTTCTGCAGTTCTGCAGTGATCTTGGCTTGAACCTCTTCCCCATTCACCTGAATTGGCAAACCACTGGAATCTCGCAGAGCCGTATGCAGCACCGCGCGCTGCTCGGTGGTATTGATAACTTCGCCTGAAAACATCGCCCGGGTTTTCTCCGGCAGCCCGACGTCTTCAGCCAATTGAAACAAGCTGCTCATCACCTCTTCATTGATCAGGTTCTTGGAGTAATCCAAGTAGAGAGTTGGTAGCTCAACACTGAAACGGTCGGCCCGTTCTCCATCTTGGGAAAACAATGCTTGCATGGACCAAGCTCGTGCGGCTTCGGCCAGCGCCTTCAAACGGCGCCAGCTATCCAGTTGTGTTCGCATAGATCAGGCACTCCTGCTGTATCGAATTTATGGGCTTCGCGTGTACCTGTTGCAAAAGTCACAACAAATGACAACGTTGTCATTCAGAGTAAATAGAAACGAAAGAACTGTCAACGCTCATAATCCCCCATGGTGACAGGGTTGCGGGGTGGGGCTGTACACAGTAGGCTAGCTGCGCCGAATTAGTACAAAGTATCAAGTTCAATTATGAAGACCACTATTAAGGATGTCGCCAAGCTCGCGGGCGTGTCGTTTAAGACCGTTTCACGCGTCATAAACCACGAGCCTAATGTCGCTCCTAAACTCCAAGAACAAGTCTGGGCCGCAGTAAAGGAGCTGAATTATCAGCCCAATCGCTCTGCCCGGCTGCTGCGTGGTACGGCCTCATCTCTGGGTTTGATTTACGATAACCCCAATAGCCACTACATCATTGAATTGCAGAATGGCATTTTAAAAGAATGCCATAAGCACGGTTTCGAACTGATCATTCACCCCTGTGAAGCAACCTCGAAAAACATTGTCGATGAAATTCTAAGCATGACCCAACGCAGTCAGGTCGCGGGGCTGGTGCTGACGCCTCCGCTGTCAGAAATGCCAGAAGTCATTGATGAGCTGCAGCAGGCCGGTGTTGTGCTGGTTCGAATCATCTCGGCCCAACAAGCCGATACCATTTCCAGTTGCGTCTTTATTGACGACCACCGCGCGGCCTACCAAATCACCCAGCATCTGATTGATCTGGGCCATAAAGACATTGCGTTTCTCGGTGGTGACATTGATCACCGCTCCAGTCTGGAACGTAAAGACGGTTACCTGAATGCCCTGAAGGACAATAAACTGGAAGCCAATGCCGAGTTGATTCTCGATGGCCGCTATTCTTTTGAATCTGGCGTCGCCAACAGCGACATTCTACTCCAGCAGGATAAACGCCCTTCCGCCATCTTCGCCTGTAACGATGAAATCGCCGCCGGAACCTTGTTTACTGCTCGCCGCCTGGGCCTGGAAGTGCCCTCGGATCTGTCCATCGCGGGTTTCGAAGACAGCCCCTTTTCACGACAATCCTGGCCTCAGTTGACCACGTCCCAGCAAGCCGGCCGAGAAATTGCACAGAAAGCGGCCGGCATACTCATCGACGAGATTCGCCAGCGCAAAAAGTCCACACAAGGCTATGCCTGGCAGGGTTACGGCTTTTGCCCTCAATTGGTGGAGCGGGATTCCACCGGCCCCAAAACTACCGAGTAAGCTCCTCGAGCTAAACCCTTAGATGGGCTTTTATCGAAAAGATGTGACAACGTTGTCTCAATGATATTATACTGCCCACACATTGATCATACTGACCGTTGCAATATGGCTAAGAACGACCCGATCCGCGCAATCCTTTGCCAGGAAATCTTCGATGGTGAACGCCGGCATTCCCACGCGGCGCTCTTGGTGTCTGGTTCAAGCATTCTGGGCATCAAGCCCCAGTCACAGCTGAATGGGGACGAAACCCTGATCGATTTCGGAGATCGTTTACTCGCACCGGGCCTTATTGATATTCAGGTTAACGGGGGTGGCGACACCCTGTTCAACAATCAACCGACTCTCGAAGGCTTGATCCGTATCGCCAAGGCCCATCGCCGTTTTGGCACGACCCGGATCATGCCGACCATCATCAGTGACGTAAAAACGGTTCGTCAGCAAGCTGCCCAGGCAGTAAACGATGCACAAGATGCACGGATTTCTGAAATTCTCGGCTTACACCTCGAAGGGCCTTTTTTTGCAAACCGCAAACGCGGCGCCCATAAAGCGGACTTTATTCGGGATATTCAACCGGACGATGTTCAGGAGCTCATTCAAATCGCCAAGAAGATGCGCCTCATGTCGACTCTCGCCCCGGAGACCACCAAACCGGGAATGGTGCGCGAACTGCATCAACACAATGTTCGTGTGTGGGCGGGCCACAGCAATGCCAGTTATCAACAAACCCTCGACGCCCTCGCTGAGGGGGTTTGTGGTTTTACCCATATATTCAATGCAATGAGCCCCCTTCAAGCACGCGAGCCCGGTGTTGTGGGCGCCGCCCTGGAACACCAGGACAGTTACTGCGGATTAATCGCCGACGGTCACCATGTTCACCCGAGCAATATCGCTCTGCTGCTTCGCAGTAAAGCCCCGGGCAAAGTGGTACTGGTCAGTGACGCCATGGCCACTATTGGCGGCTCGCAAGCGGCTTTTGAATTGTATGGCGAACCGCTGAGTGTGAAAGATAAGAAACTGATTAACGCTGAAGGCAAACTTGCGGGCAGTGCCATTGCGCTGATCGACGCTGTACGCGTTATGTCAGAAAACAATCTTGTCGACCTGGACGAAGCCTTGCGCATGGCTAGCCTGTACCCTGCGCAAAGTCTCGGCGTGGACAACACACTCGGCTATTTAAAAACCGGTTACTCTGCAGATTTCGTTTGTCTCGACAAACATCTGCACGTTCATGCCAGCGGCTGCGCTGGAAACATTCTTATCAACTCAATCATACGGGGCAAGACAGGGTAAGCCATGAGGATCGTCATCAAAGAAAATCGATATGAGGCATCATCGTTTGCGGCAGAAACCATCGCCATGCAGCTTCAAAAAAAGCCCAACTCCGTGCTTGGCCTCGCAACCGGGTCAACACCTACCCTGTGCTATGAACAACTGATTCGCTTGCACAAGGAACACTATGTCGATTTTTCCGCGGCCTCCAGCTTCAACCTGGATGAATATCACGGCCTGTCTCCCGATCATCCCCAAAGCTATCGCTACTTTATGCAGCAAAAACTGTTCGATCATATCAATATCGACATCAGCAATACTCACGTGCCCGATGGACTGAATGAGAACCCGATTCAAGCCTGTGCCGATTATGAGAATGAGATTAACGCGCACGGCGGGATTGATCTGCAGTTACTGGGCATCGGCCGAAATGGGCACATCGGTTTCAATGAGCCAACTTCCGGCCTGCAGTCAAGAACACGAATTAAAACCCTCACCCAATCAACCACGCATGCAAATTCACGCTTCTTTGGCGACGAGGAGTTTCAACCTGAACTCGCCCTAACCATGGGCATCGGTACGATATTGGAAGCCAAAAAGATTTTATTGCTGGCCTTTGGTAAAGAGAAGTCCGCAGCGGTGCAAACCATGATTGAAGGCGCACTGAGCGCTTACTGCCCCGCGTCTGCCCTACAGCTTCATCCCGACGCCATCATTGTATTGGACCGTGAAGCCGCCAGCCGGCTGGAACACATCGAGTTTTTTATTGAAGTTGAAGAAAAACAACAGGCCCTCATGAAGAGCCTTAATTTGTCATGACCTAACAAGAACACATCGGCATCGACATACGCGCTGGAGAATAATAATGAAAAGGCTTTGGGTCTGTATCGCACTGTTTCTATGTTCCTGTGAACATCCGCAGAAATCGCTGAATACATTAGGCGAGGTACTGGATGTACGCTACCAAGTGTTGAACAATCAGGCCGACGGGAAATGCCATATATTACACGAGAAGGCGCCCTGCTTTGAAGCTGAGCTGTTTATAGAATCCCCCATCGACTACCCAGGTAACGATTGGCAACTATACTTCAGCCACTATTCCCCGATACATGAAGTGTACAACGCGCAGTTTACGATTGAACGCCTTCAGGGTGATTTGCACCGACTGAGCCCAAGTTCAGACTTCAAAGGACTTAAAGCCCAGCATGCGTATAAAATTCCCTTCCGAGCGTCCTTCTGGCATTTGAACGAAAGCGATATCTTTCCAAACTTCTTTTTACATGCCGATGGCCTGAAACCGGTGATTGTGCAATCTACGGTAATGACCTTTGACCCTGAGACCAAACTCGAGGCTCCTGGCTATGTCATTCCCCCCAAAGATCCAGTGCAACATCACAAGCGTAACAAAGACGACCAAACGCCTATCGCCGATGCGGAATTCATCTATACCACACTTCAAGCCATAGAGCCCGAACAAAGCAACCCTCTGCTCATCAGCGATCACGTCATTCCCAAACTAAAACAGGTCACCGCTCTCAGCGACCAGACCGTAGCACTCCAATCTCTGCACATTCATCACAACGATTTCCATCGTGATGCGCATGCGGCAGCATTGGAATATTTGAGCAAACAAGGCTTGCCCAATCGCCCAGATGGATTCCGCGTGGATGTTCATCACGATTCAACCCTGGTGGCGGATGCTTACACGCTTCAAATCAACGATTCGAAAATCAGTATTCGCTCGGGCGATATCGCGGGCAGCAATTACGCGCTCTACACGCTCGGCCAACTTTGGCAAGTGGGCGACGGACATCTCCCCCAAGTGCGCGTCGACGATGAACCGCGCTACGCCTATCGCGGCATGCACATTGATCTTTCACGAAATTTTTTATCAACGACCTTTATTCTTGAACTGATCCAACAAATGGCGGCGATGAAACTCAATAAGCTGCATTTGCATCTGGCCGATGACGAAGGCTGGAGACTGGCGATTAAGAGCCTACCCGAATTAACAAGCATTGGTGCCAAACGGTGCTTGGATTTGAATGAGCAACACTGTTTGATTACTCAGTTGGGTGATGGCCCCCATCCAAAGGAAGGGCAGTTTCTCACACAAGACGAATATCTGAACATATTGAGAGCGGCCAAAGCCAGAAACATTGAAGTGATTCCTTCGTTTGATGCACCGGGGCACGCCCGCGCAGCAATCAAGTCGATGGAAGCCCGATACCAGCGATTGATTCTGGAAGAGGATCCCGATGGCGCCAGAGAATATTTGCTCAGCGATTTTGACGATCAAAGCCAGTACATTTCACATCAACACTACAACGACAACACCATCAATCCTTGCATGGAATCCAGCTACCGATTTTTTGATACGGTGATTACTGAAATTCAAGATCTTCACCAACAGGCTGGCTGGCCACTGAATACCTATCATATTGGTGCCGATGAATCTCCGGGTGCCTGGAAGGAATCACCGGTTTGCAAGACCTTTCTCAACGACAATGCCTACGGTGTGCAAGACAATAGTCAGTTAGCGGCATACTTTATCGAACGCCTGGTCGCGCTTCTGGAAGACAAAGGCATTAAGGCCGCCGCCTGGAACGACGGCCTCACCCATGTTGAGCAATCTCTGGCCGGCCGCAATATTCAATCCCATGCCTGGACACCGTTATTTTGGAAAGGACATGAAATTGCCCAGCGGCACGCCAATTTACAATGGAATGTCGTAGTTTCAACGCCAGACGCCACTTATTTTGATTTCCCTCACCAGGCGCACTACAAGGAACGTGGTTTTTATTGGGCATCGCGGGGCATCAGCAGCAAAAAAGTTTTCGACTTTATGCCAGATAACTTACCCGCTCACGCGGAAATTTGGACGGACCGAAACGGCAAAGCCTATCAAGTAAACGACAATGTTCAAACACAAAAACATCGCTTTTACGGTTTACAGGGTCAACTGTGGACCGAAGTGGTGCGCGGAGATAAACAGGCCGAATATATGGTCTACCCCAGACTTTTTGCCTTGGCCGAGCGGGCCTGGCACAAAGCGGACTGGGAACTGGCCTATACACCGAATCGACACTATTCGAAAGACAGCCACTACTTCGGTCCGAATGAACCTGCCCGGGAGCGGGATTGGTTTCGCTTCAGTTATGCCTTGAATGAAGCTTTGCAGCGTTTGGACATCTGGGGTATCGAATATCGCCTGCCCGTGGTTGGTGCCACCATTAAAGACGGACACCTGTTTTGGCAAAGCCCAATCCCCAATCTCCCCTTGCAATACGCCCGGGGGGACGGAGAGTGGCAGCCCCTAGCTGCATCACAGGGCTCAATGCTTCTGGACAAGCCGAGCGCCTTGGAACCCATAAAAATTCGCAGCATCAACCACAAGAAAAACCGCATGGGGCGCGCCATAACCATGCCAATGGAATAAGGACTTATGAATCAACCGCTGAAATTTGTCATCGTTGGTGGCGGCAGCGCAGGTTGGATGTGCGCCAGCCTGCTGCAACAGCATTTTAGCGAATGCACCGTCGTCCTGCTTGAGTCCGAGAGCCGAGGTATCATCGGCGTCGGTGAGGGTTCAACGCCCTCACTTAAACGTTTTTTCGAGGCCATAAACATATCAGAAAGCGAATGGATGCCCCAATGCAATGCGACATACAAATGTGGCATTCGTTTTCCCGGCTGGCTGGCCGACGCACAAAAAAGTTATTTTCATCCGTTCTATTCCCAGGCAGATCACAGTTGTGCCCTGAAGTTTTTCCGCAATTGCCAATTGCGACGAGCCGGCTGGGACATGCCTTCTCACCCCGATGCGTTTTTTATCAGCTCTGAAATTGCGCGCTTGGGTCTGTCACCAAAATCAGAACATGAAGCGTTTTCCCTGTTTGATTACGGCTACCATTTTGATGCTCATTTACTGGCAGAATTTTTAGCATCGGTATGCATTGCGCGTGGCGTTGAACACCGAAAGCTGGATGTCGAACGGGTGAACTGCTCAGCCGACGGGTATATTCACTCCCTGATCGGTGAATGCGGAGCAGAAATCAGCGGCGACATCTTTTTTGATGCCAGCGGTTTCAGAAGACTCTTATGTGTCGATGCACAAAAGACGGATTTTCTGGATTATTCCAACCATCTGGTGAACAACGCGGCGGTAGCCATGCCATGTCCGCTTCCCAGCGACCAGGACATCCCCTCAGAAACGCTTTCGGAAGCCATGCCGTACGGCTGGCGCTGGCAGATTCCTTTACAAAATCGTATCGGCAATGGCTATGTATTCAATCGCGATTACCTGAGCCATGATGAAGCCAGTCTTGAGCTGTGCAAGGCTATTCATGTCGACCCGAAATCAAGCACACCGTTGAAGCTCAACTGGACACCTGGCCGACTGAAAACAAATTGGACTCAAAACTGTGTGGCGATCGGTTTATCGCAGGGCTTTCTCGAACCGCTGGAAGCCGCGATGTTGCATACCATTCAAGATACCATTGAAAGCTTCATTGACTGCTTTACTCAAGCGGACTTCAGCCATCACTTGCAAGGGCAGCACAATCAGAGAGTAAATGACCTGATTGATGGCACTCGAGATTACATTCAAGCTCATTATCTTTTGAACACTCGCCAGGACACACAATACTGGAAAGACGCCCGTGAACAAATGGATGTATCAAGCGACCTGGGTGCATTGATCGACGGCTGGATGCAAAAACACAGCAAAGACCCCGATGCTCTTGAGGCCGCTATGCAAGGGCATCGGCGCCGACAAGTTTATCGCCGAACGTCCTGGTATTGTTTATTCTCAGGTATGGAACACTTTCCAGATGCCCGACGGATTCCTAATGGCGACCTGGAAGACTACGGCTACAAATTGAAACAAATGAGAGATGTGGGCTTGGACACCTTTGTCTCTCACCGAGCGGCCCTGGCTCGACATCGCCGTTAACGCACACGAGCACACATACTGACCCAATAAACAGGGGATGCATCATGAGCGATTCACATCATACAATGGCACAATCCATACTGATCGTTGGCGGTGGCACCGCAGGATGGATAACCGCCAATCTATTGAAAAAACGTTGGCCGGAGGCCAGCGTCACACTGATAGAAAGCCAACAAATAGGCACGGTGGGCGTCGGTGAAGGGTCGACACCGGCAATGAAGTTATTTTTCTCTCAGCTCGGTATTCCTGAATCAGAATGGATGCCCGCCTGCAATGCCACTTTTAAAACCGGTATCAGCTTTCCCAACTGGACCGGAGACAAAGAATACTCAAGTTATTTTCATCCCTTCTATTCTCATTTTGATTTAGAAACCGCCAAGGCTTTTTTTAAGAACTGCGATTTGAGGCGGCAAGGCTTTGAGGCGGACGCCAATCCGGATAAATTCTGGTTATCAGCACGGCTGGCCTTAGACAAACGCGCCCCAAAAACCAAAACCAGACTGCCTTTCGAGCTCGATTACGCCTATCATTTTGACGCCGGCGCCCTGGGTGAATTTCTTCGACAAAAAGCTCTGAGTGCCGGCGTTCGACATTTGGAGGGTGACATTGAACAAGTTGAACTCTGCAACGAATCGGGTTGTATCGACCGTGTGCATAGCAAACAGCATGGCCCAATCAAAAGCGATGTATACATTGACTGCAGTGGCTTTCGATCCATATTGCTGCAGCAGGCAATGAACGTACCGTTTCACAGCTACGAAGATCGCCTCTTCAATGATCGTGCTGTGGCAATTCTCACCAACAAAGACCGTTCCGCCTCCATTTCTGCACAAACTGTATCGAGCGGAATGCAACATGGTTGGCGCTGGCAGATTCCCCTCCGCAATCGTGATGGTAACGGGTATGTGTATTCTTCTTCCCATTGCAGCCCAGAGCAGGCCGAACAAGAGCTTCGACGTGAGCTGAACGTGGGCGACGAGGTTGCCGCCAAACATTTGCGCATGAAAGTCGGCAGAAACGAAAGACACTGGGAAAAGAACTGTCTTGCAGTCGGTTTGTCCCAGGGGTTTATCGAACCCTTGGAAGCCACCGCCCTGATGCTGGTGCAATTCACCGTCGAGCAGTTTGTCTCCGATTATCACAGTAATGCACAAGACCGTTATAACCGGAAAATCAATCAAGCCTTCGATGCGATTTCAGACTATGTGCAGTGTCACTATAAAATTAACAGCCGTCGCGACACCGACTACTGGATTGAAAACCGTGAGAATACCTCGGTATCCGATCAGCTGTCCAAGTTACTGGAATGTTGGACATCCGGGGGAGATCTTGACCCCATACTCAGTCAGTATCAAACGTCGGTCGCGTATTTGAAACCGAGTTGGTACACCATTTTTTCTGGTATGGGCTTTTACTCAAACCAGGCATCGACACTGTCGTCAACGATGCATCCCTCAACAGCAGAAGCCGCGCCTGCGGATATGGCCGCTATTTATTGTGAAGAAATGGCCGCCATGTTTGAGGACCACCGGCAATTCTTGAACAAGCAGTAGACTATTGCTTGCTCCACACACCTTTTCCCAAGCGTTCAGCATACATCTTCAGACAAAAAAAGCCCTGCAAAGCAGGGCCAAATCTCAGTCACTATAGAGGGGCTGGGAGATCAAAACTTATAGTTAGCCCCCAGAATAAAACGGCGCCCGTTATACAGCTGGGTAGCTTTCACATTGTGACCACCTGCAGATGAGTAGAAATCATCGATGGTTTCGTCGGTGATGTTCAAGAACTCTGCGCGAATGGTGAAGTCATCGTTTACAAAGTAGTTCAGCTGAGCATCCCATTGGCTCTGCTCGTCACCGAACAGTTTTCCAGATTCCTGAGCAGTCTTGAAAAACTCAGAGCGATAGCTGTAGTTTAAACGTGCGCTGAACTTATCCTGCTCGTAGTAAACCGTACCACTCAACACATCTTTTGAAGCGTCTGGAAAGGGAATGCTTCGATTCACCAAGGCACCATCTTCGATGTCCTGTACCACACCATCACCCACATCCGAATAGGTGTAGCTCGCCGCAAAACCCAAACCATTATCAAAGGCATACTGCGCCGTAAGTTCCAAACCTTCAATTTCGGCCTGGCCACCATTCTCAAAGGTACTCAGTCGATTGATTTCCTGACCATTGATCACCGCTTTTTTGGTTAAGCTGTAAACAAAGTTCTGAATGTCCTTTTTAAAATAGGTTGCGCTCAACATAGAGGCGTTACCTATGTACCATTCAAGTCCCAATTCGTATTGATTGGACTCCTCAGGTCTCAGGTTCGGATTTCCTGCGGTTCCTGAACTTGTTTCAACCGTCAAATTCACCGCATAAGACAGAGCAAATGGTGCTGGACGAGCAATCGACTTACCGGCGGCAAATCGCATCACCACATCTTCACTTAGGTCGTAAACAATGTTGATACTCGGCAATACATTGTCGTAACTTCCGCTCTCGGAGATAGGGCGGTTGTTATTGAAATCCCAGCCTTTTGAATCCGTATCTGTTTCCACATAGCGAACCCCAACATTACCCCTTAAATTGTCGGTTTCAAATTTCGCCATTGCGTAGAATGCCGTGATATCTTCATCAATCGTATAAGAGGACTCGTTCCTGATCTGACTTCCTGTTCTACAGAGTTCACCGCTTGAATCACAAATTGGCAAGTTGAAGAATGCCGCCCGCATTCCAGCCAGATCTGGATTGAACACTGTTACGCTGCCCATCGTCGTCTCGTCATGCGACACAGTGATGGTGCCATTGCTCAGATTTCCGGCATAACCCAGTGCTTCGGTGCCAATAACGGCGTTTTGAATGTCGTCACTGAAACGGGTCTGTTGAAAGCTTCGATCCCGAAACTTGCTGCCCAACTTGATTTCATTGACCGCACCAAACTCCACATCGAAACTGACATCAAGTTGGGCATAGTCTTCCGTGTCTTCTGATCGAGTTTGACGATCAAACACATTCGTCAGTGACATTTCATCCGTTGGAGAAGCAAGCCAAGGACTGCGACTGTAGTCAATTCTAGGCGCCTGTCCTCCAGGGTTATAGAAATCAAAGTTGGCACGTGGATCTTGAGAACTGGCAAAGAATTCTGTGAAGAAGTCATTATTCGTCCCCTCACCCGTTGTAGTACCCAATCGACCTTCAATGGTGAAGTTTTCACCGCTGAATTCCAAATCCAGATCGATTACCTCGGTATCCATTTTTGAACCGGGACGATAGATCGTGTCGTAAGCAATGTGATTTGCCCACACCGCAGGATCGCCACCGTCAACATGCAGTTCAGTGACAATACCGTTTTCAACCACACCTTCAGAAGGATTGTTCGCCGCGAAAATGCCGCGGAACGGAATCCCAATAAAGTTGGAGTTAATGTTATCGGCCTTCAGTTCAGAATTCAGATAATGCAGCCCTAGGCTCAGATTGTCATTCGGCTTCCACTGCAGATTCAGGTCGACACCTGTGCGCTCGCGCTCCTGGGTAAACAACGCGGAACCAATCCCCCAAGGCAGCAGCCCTTGTTCGGTCGCACCCGATGGTGGGTTAAAAGGTGTGTCGGGGTTGGTTGCCGCGTTCCAGTCCCGATCGAACTGAGTAAAGTAGGCAGGAATAAACATTTCCGTTGCTTCACGTCGGACCGTGCGCTCCTGGCGAGACACAACAATCGAAGCACCGAAAGTTTCATCTTCGTTCTTCCAGGAATACAGGCCCGAGATGGAAGGGTCGGTTTCTTCGGCCAAATCACCATACTGAGCTTCAATGGAAACGCTGCCTTGACCGGATTCCATATCCAATGGTCGGCGGGTCTTCAGGTTTACCGTACCCCCCAAGCCACCTTCATCAATATCAGCTTGGGCAGACTTATACACTTCCACGCCAGCAAGCATTTCTGATGCCAGCAACTCATAGTTAAAGTTGCGCGTCGCGTCGGCGAGAATAAACCACTGTGAGGTTCCCACAGCCTGGCCATTAACCAGAGTCAGATTTCGGCCAGCACCCAATCCGCGAATCGTCACGCCCTGCCCTTCACCGAAAGTCCGGGAGATGGTAACACCCGGAATTCGAGCCAGTGACTCAGCCACGTTCTTATCGGGAAATTTGCCGACGTCTTCAGCACTAACCGCATCGACAACGGCAGAAGAAAAACGCTTTACATCCATGCTGTCCTGCAGGCTGCGTCGAATACCTGTCACGACGATTTCTTCTAACTCCGTCGCGTCGTTTTGGGCGAGTGCCGGGGCCGTAGACATACCGCCCAATGCAACGGCCGCTGCCAAATAACCGCATCGACTTGAGGCCCTGTTTATTGCCTGAATGGCTCTCCTAAGTTTAGGTGACATACTTAATCCTCATACTCTTTATTGTAATGATTTGATTTAGCCAAAAGTACTACCTGCTGACAACGTTGTCTAAACTATCCAGCAAATACAACGTTGTCAAGAAAAAGCAAACTGAATTTCAAATCCTTCTAAAAACCAAGCGCCTTATGCGGCGCTGTATTCCTTGGGTAATGCTTTTTTGTACGCGAGGGTCAACGTTAGCAGTCCGAGGACTGCCAAACTCAGTGCCAACCATTCGCGATCAAACAACCAAGCGCCCGTGGAAAACAAGGCGCTGTAAACAAACACGGTTCCAAACAGGGCGGCCCACATTCCTTTTCTGATCTCGCCGTCTTTCAAATCAACCGTTTGTTTGAATTCGTTAATTTTTTCAGATTTTTCGCCCTTGCTGAGCAAGGTCACCGCGATCCAGCAAGCGGTTGTCAGGGCAATGCTGTACACCAGCTTTTGCCATTCCACAATATGATCAAACGGTCCGAACTCAATAGCCAAACTGATCACGAACGACGCGACCATCGCGGTGATTTCGCTCCAGGCATTGATGCGCATCCAGAACCAGCGAAGTAAAAACAGCAAACCGGTACCCGCACCGATGGTCAGTAAAAGTCGAAAGGCCTGCAGCGCACTTTCGAGCAGGAGCGCAATGCTGCACGCCACCAACATCAACAGAACCGTGGACAATCGACCGACCAGAACCTTTTTCTTCTCGCTGGCCTCTGGATGAACAAAGCGAGCGTACACATCGTTCACAATATACGACGCCCCCCAATTCAAGCTGGTTGAAATAGTCGATACATAAGCGGACACCAGTGAGGCCACAACGATTCCTAAAACCCCCGCCGGCAAGAAAGTAAGCATCGCAGAGTAAGCCAAATCATCCTGAATCAAATGTTTTGGAACATTCGGCAAGGCCTTTTCCAATGAAGATAAATCAGGGAACACCACCAGCGAGGCCAATGCCACGAGAATCCACGGCCAGGGTCTTAGCGCGTAGTGGCAAAAATTAAAGAATGCCGAGGCACCAATAGCGTGTTTCTCGTTTTTCGCCGCGAGCATGCGTTGGGCAACATAACCACCGCCACCAGGTTCTGAACCGGGATACCACACACTCCACCACTGCACGAACAAAGGAATAATCAACAATGGAATGAACTGTTGAGGGTCATCAAAGCTGGGGAGAAACGATAATTTGTCTTTTACATTATCATGCTCAATCAATGCCGACAGACCACCAACTTCGGGATGGTTGACAGAGTAATAGGCCACCGCCACTGACCCCACCATCGCAATCACGAACAAGATTATATCGGTGAGGATGACGCCTAGAAAACCGCCCACAGCACTGAAAATCACCGTGATGATTCCTGCAATCAAAACAAGCTGTTTGGGTTCACTGCCAAACAACACTGCACCAATCTTTACCGCCGCCAGAGTGACTCCGGCCATAATCATAATATTGAAGAAAACACCGAGATATATAGCGCGAAACCCACGAAGAAAACCGGCCATTTTGCCACTGTAACGGAACTCATAGAACTCCAGATCTGTGGCAACACCCAAGCGACGCCACAAGCGTGCATAGACAAAAGTTGTCAACATTCCAGTAATCAACATTGACCACCAAATCCAGTTTCCACCCACACCGTTACTTCGGACAATATTAGTCACCAGATTGGGCGTGTCTGTGGCAAAGGTTGTCGCAACCATTGAACCACCCAATAACCACCAGGGCATATTCCGGCTTGCCAGAAAGAACGAATTACTGTCTGCAGACGATCGTTTACTCACCCAGAGACCAATAAATAAGGTAGTCCCCAGTACGGCGATGACGATTGACCAGTCGAGCATGCTTAAATGCATAATGTCCTCGTTATTATTATTTTGTTTCCGAATATCCTGCTTTCAGAAATAAGCGTTTACGTCTTAGTGTTTTTCAGCAATGAGTAAACCGCGCCCATTTCCGGATTCGCCAAGGGCCGCGAAATATGTTCTCTCAATCGATGATTCAAGAGCGGCATCAGAAATGGAGCAATGCCACCCACCAGTGAAAGCCGTGGTGGACCATATTCTAATATCGAGTGGGCCATGGCCTCAATGTAATCGATCGCTTCATTCAGAATACCCGCAGCTTGCACATCACCTTGTTTGTTCGCAGCAAAAACCGTTTTCGCCAACTGGGCATATTGCGCCGAACTGGCACCAACCATTCGAATCGCGAGATCTTCCGGTTTACAGGACAAACTCGTACACAGCAATTCCTTCATCAGCGTTGGCGGCCCCATGCCATCTTTCGCCAGCAGCGCGGCCTTCATAGCCTGTAATCCCAACCAGGCGCCACTGCCTTTATCGCCTACGGGAAAACCGTGGCCACCAAAACTTTTGCTTTGGCCATTCACGCAAACATAACCGCAGGAACCAGTGCCCACAATAATCACCGCGCCATCCCGCCCTTCATGAGCACCCAAACAGGCCGCGTGCCAATCTGTAATAAGACGCATGGAATGGAACGGGTGCGACCACTCATTCACTCTTTGGAAAACATGATCAAAGTTGACCCCGGCCAGAGCCAAACCCAATTCAATACGATGCTGCTCTTTGGACAATCCGGCCTCAGCCAAGGCACGGCCACACGATTCCGTAATCGAATCGATGGCCAGCTGGTAATCTACACAGGGATTCGCCGGCCCAGCAATGGCTGAACCTAAAATTTCCAGATTATGGTTGACGACCACCGCTTTGCATTTGCTGCCACCGCCATCCACACCAAGGTAGAAAGAAGAACTCTGGTTTCGCTGCACAGATTTACCCTGCTAATTCGAATGTTTCGTTTTTATTTGAGCCAAGAGTAAGATCACGAGACAACGTTGTCAACACGATTTTTCAACAAGTTAACAACCTGAAGCGTAAATAGGGGCTTATTTCAGTCGGGAATCGAGCTCTCGGAAGGAGCCCTATGAAAGGGAAATCTCCTTATACAAGGTGGCGTATTCTGGTCCTTTTTTCAGGATGCCAGGGGCAGTACAACCAGAATAGTTGTTAAAAATCAGTGGCCTATGGGAATCTCTATGCGTCTATTCCCGTAATCAGCGCAAGGCTCTCACCGCTCTAACGGGGTTTGAGCATCAGTCGCCACAGACTTCCGCAGTAAAGGAGGCAAAATAAACAAACCCGAAAGACCAAATAAAATGATTCCGAGCCAAATCACCATGGCGTAGTCCGCACCTTCCAGCAGAATCGCTGCCAACGCCGGGGCCAGAGCCAAGCCCAACATTTGCGCTGCCACACCCAGCTGTACCGCACGCCCTTCATTGTCGAAATCCGCCAGTAAGGCCAACATAAAGGGATGAGTTTTATTCCAGGCAAAATTAAACAAGCAAACCGAAATGGCAAACAAACTGGCACTGAGATCGCCCAATAGCATCAACAAGGCCACGATACTTGAGAGAATTCCCACTTGCAGAGGCATCAAACGACCATAACGGTTGGCCAAGGTCGCCGCGCAGACCGCACCCGTAATACCCAGCAATTGAGATATCGTTAAGCCCCAGGCAACCGTCTCTTCGCCCAGCCCCCCATTCACACCAATCAAAAATAAATAGGCCCACACCACACCTTGCGCCAGGAAATAGAAAAACAAGGCACTGATCGCATACCAGGCCAGACCTGTGGTTTTGATTGGATTCTGCTGTGTGTCCGCTGGCTGCGCTGGCATAAAACGCAGCACAGCCAAGCCGCTTAGATTAAAGGCGGCCCAAAACAACAACAAAGCATCAAGCCCAAATATGTTTACGATCGCAGGCATACAGGCGAAACCAATGGCGCCATAGATCAGGATCCACATAATCATAAACCCGAAATTCCGATCCGAATCTCGACTCAACCCAATAGCGGTGAAACTCAGGGAAATCATGGTGCCGGAACCCAAACCCGTTATAAAACGAACCCCGGCAAAACTGGCGGGCCCCTCCGGCATCACCGACACACCATTTCCTAAAGCCGTAACGAGAACGGAAAAGAACAGCACCCGCTGCCAATTGACATAGCGAGCACCGATGGTCAGCAGCAAAGTAGCGACAGCAATGCCCCACATTTCCGCCGACGCCACATAGCCCGCCTGGGCCTCACTGAAGTTCATCTCGCTCACCAAGCTCTGCACAAAGCCCGGCTGTACAATGAAGACAGCCGGCCCCAGTACACCAAAATAAATAGCGGCATAACGACTGGCACGACGGTCGGGATTGAAATCGAGTGAAGAATTCAGAAGGTAGTTTATGGTCATAAGCCTGCTCGGCAAAGGTTTCCAGGCAGTATAGGTAGAGCTGCCATAACACCCTATCCACCAAATGGTGGATAGCCGATAATGCCTTGATGTCAGCAAAAATCTTGTGGTAGTTTGGCTATTCAACAGCGGTTTCTACTATGTCGATAAAATCTCCCCCTAGTGATTTTCCTCAGCAGTTTCAAACGCAAGCACTCAAGCTGCTGGAAGATCTTTTGCCAATCAGCTCGGCTGCTTTTTATCTCTTGGACCCGGATATGCGCCATCGTGGTGTCGTGCTATCCAATATGTCGCCCGGAGTCGAGCGCCGTTATCATGAAGAGTTCAGTAATCTTGATCCTCTGGACGCTCGAAAATTTCATCATCGCGAAGAGAAAGTCGCGACTATTGACGAGCAAATGCCTTTCTCTCTTCTCCGGCAAACCATTTACTATCAGGACTTTATGTTGCCGCACGGGCATCGCTATGTGGCCGATATGTTCTTTCGCTACGAAGGCATGGTTGTGGCCGTCATCACCTTATTACGCCATGAATCTCTCGGCCAATATTCAGAAAATGAATTAGGTATGCTGCGAAAAATACAGCCTTTTTTGGAATACACCCTTAACAGCGTGTACATGCCCAAGCGCGTTGAAGAACGCCAATCTTTAGGGAACAAATATCAGTTAACCCCAAGAGAGCTGGATGTCCTGGAACACATTATCGCGGGCGCGAGCAACAAGCAGCTTGCCAAGGATTTAAACCTGGGACTGGCGACCATCAAAACCCACCTGCTGCATATCTTTCAAAAAATGTCGGTCGGTTCGCGTGCAGAATTACTGGCTAAGGTCATCTCCGATCTGCGCTAAGTCTGTTTGAAAACCATAATATCGAGCACTCCACCATTCGGTGGATGCTGATTGCTCGCACTTCTACTTACCATAGCTCCACCATTAACCCTAAGCTGTGGCCACAACGGAGCGCAACATGAGCAACCGTCTTTTGCAACGACGCAATCACCTGATCGGTGAACATGCCCCCCTGTTTTACGATGAACCGCTCACCCTGATCAAAGGCGAAGGCGTGTGGCTACATGATGCTCAAGGCAAACGCTATCTGGATGTCTATAACAATGTACCCAATGTCGGTCACTGTCACCCTCATGTTGTAGAGGCTCTGCACCGACAGGCCAGTCAAATTAACGTTCACAGCCGCTATCTACATCCAGCGTTGGTTGAGTATGGCGAGCAACTGACTGCAAGCTTCGATCCCAGTTTGTCCATGCTGTTTCCCACCTGTTCCGGCAGTGAAGCAAATGAGTTGGCTCTGCGTATGACCCGTCAGCATACCGGCAATATGGGCATCATCTGCAGCAACGCTACGTACCATGGCAATACGGCCGCCGTTGATGAACTGGCCACCTTGTTCAATGATGGCAAAGCCAAAGGCCCTAATGTGAAAGCCGTTGACTTTCCTGACAGCTATCGCTCCCTGAACGGGCTGAGCGGCGAAGCTTTGGCTCGCGCCTATCTTCAACAGGTCGAAGAAGCGATTGCTGAGTTTCAGAATTCGGACATTGGTTTTGCGGGCTTACTAGTCTGCCCGATTTTCGCCAATGAAGGCTTACCCAATGTTCCTGCAAACTATATGGCGCGTCTTGCCAAACTCGTGCGTGACGCCGGTGGCCTGTTAATTTTCGATGAAGTTCAAGCAGGCTTTGGACGCACAGGCGACATGTGGGCCTACCAGCATATCAATGTAGTTCCCGATATTGTTGTATTGGGAAAACCTATGGGTAACGGTCATCCATTAGCCGGTCTGGTGTGTAGCCAGGCACTTGGAAAAGCATTCCGGTCACAGGTTATGTACTTCAATACTTTTGCAGGCAACCCTGTTTCCTGCGCAGTGGGCAAAGCCGTATTAGAAGTGATTGAACAAGAAAAGTTATTGGATAACTGCCGTGATGTCGGAAGCTACATCAAACAAAACCTACAGCACTTCGCCGAACGTTATGAACTTGTTGGCGATGTACGCGGCAGCGGTTTATTTTTTGCTGTTGAGCTGGTGAAAGATCGTCAATGCAAAACCCCTGCACCAATTGCCGCTGCGCATATCGTCAACCGTATGAAGGAACGCGGTGTTTTAATTAGTAAAATCGGTGTATACGGCAACATTCTAAAAATGCGCCCCCCAATTTGTTTTTCTCGAGAACACGCTGATCTTTTGCTGAGAGAACTCGATCAGGTCTTACACGAGGTTTCTAAGGAGGGCGTGCTATGAACGCTGCTGAAGAGAGAGCCGTCAACACCACCGAGGAAGGCCTGTTTGTCGCCGCCCAAGAAGCACTCGGCTTTTGGGAATTGGAAGGTAAGCTAAACCTGATCAAGCATCGAGAAAATGCTGTCTTCGCACTGCAATGCAATACCGGCGAACGTTTTGCACTTCGCATCCACAGAGCTCATTATCATTGCAATGAAGCACTGCGGTCCGAGCTGCAGTGGATGAGGGCACTGGCCGAAGCGGGCATATCGGTACCGAACGTCATTCCCACCAAAAGCGGAGAATATTTCGCCATGTTGGATTCTTCTGCCCTCCCTGAAGCTCGTCAAGTTGATTTGCTAGCGTGGGTCGACGGTGAGCAGATCGGCAGTATTGAAGAACGTTTGGAAGATGACCCCAAGCGGGTTCATTTTTGTTACTCCCGCCTGGGTCAATTGGCGGCGCAACTGCACAATCATTCTGCTCAGTGGACACCGCCCGCCAAATTCAAGCGACACCATTGGGACAAGGCCGGGCTGGTCGGAGAGCAACCTTTTTGGGGCCGCTTCTGGGAACTGAAACGTCTGACAGACGAAGAACGCCGCAAAATAATTCGAGCCAGGGACACCATTGCCGGCGAGTTGGAGAAACTGGATAAACACCCCGAGCACTACGGCATGATCCATGCCGATTTTGTGCCTGAAAATGCCCTGCTGCATGGCGAGCAACTGCAATTAATTGATTTTGATGATGCCGGTTTTTCCTGGTATCTCTTTGAACTGGCAACCGCCCTATACTTTATTCAAGGCGATAAGCACTATACGTTGGCGAAGCAATCCCTAATCGAAGGCTATCGGGAGTATCGCTCTCTAAGCGATGAATCTCTGGCGCAACTGCCCTTGTTTATGGCCGCTCGCAGTTTGACCTACCTTGGCTGGGTCCATACCCGCGAAGGCAATCCAACGGCGGATGATATGCAAGCGGATTTGATTGCTCTGTGCCTGAAGACTATTGCAGCGTATCTGGACGGGTAAATTCCTTACCGAGCGATGAGGTGCGCGGGTTTCTCTTGAAGCACTAACCGAAAGTCGTTATTCCGAGCCTCTATTCGCATACGGCGCATAGCAACGTATTGATCATTGTCGACCAAAATTGCTGTAAACACACCACCGTGAGATTTTGCAATCTGTGTTTGATAATTCAGGAGAGGCGAAGGGCCTGCTGGTCGGTGTTGCTCAGCCATCGAAACCTCGCTTAAAACGGGATGATGCGCAGAAGACAACAATGAAAATGCGAATCCTACGCCGAACACTGACAACATCAACGCGAGCAGCGAAAGACCGAGAGTTTGGAGATAACGGCTTGAGTTCAGCCAGTAGTCCCTAGGCATGTTCCCACTCCGAAGCGCATTCTTCCATTCTCGGTCGCTCATCGGCTATCGACGCTTTAATCTGTCCGTCACTGATCGTTAACAGCTGATCAACGTGGCGTAAAATGGACTGTCGATGCGTGGCAAGGACAACGATTTTCCCCTTTTCTTTCAAATTCTTGATCGCTCGATGCAGACATTGTTCACCAAAGCGATCGAGGTTTGCATTGGGTTCATCCAACACAACAATTTGTGGTTCGTGGTATAGCGCACGAGCCAGAGCAATGCGTTGCTTTTGTCCGCCCGACAAGGGCATGCCTTCCGCGCCGATAGGCGTTTCATAACCACGCGGTAAACGCAGAATCAAACTGTGCAAACCTGCCTCTCGGGCAGCTTTAATCACTTTCGCCGGTTCTGGCGTAGAAAAGCGCGCGATGTTTTCGGCAATACTGCCATCAAACAATTGTACATCCTGAGGAAGATAGCCGATCAAGTTTTGCCTGAGCACTTCATCACAGCTCGACATTTCCATGTGATCGAGACGCAAGCGACCTTCTCGCACAGGCCAAATACCAACAATGGATTTAAGCAGACTCGATTTTCCAACACCACTTTCCCCAATGATTGCCGTCACGGTACCTGGCGTCAACTGGAAGTGAACATTGCGCAACGTCATCAGCTCTGAGCCTGGCGCAGCGATTGCAACATCACGAGCATAGATATTACCCATCGTATAAGGCAAATCATTCGCTAGCGAACCATCAGCATTCGTGCGCTCGGGATTGCGTTGCAAAGCCCGATCCAGCAAACGAAAGTTGCGCCTGACCTGAACAAAGGTGCTCCAGGAGCGAACCACCTGTTCGATGGGCGCCAGACTACGCCCCAGTAGTATCGAACTTACAATCATCAAGCCCAAGGTCAGTTCCTGTTGTATCAGCAAATACGCACCTAAACCCAAAATCGCCAATTGCGCAATAAGACGCAGGTGTTTCGATGCGATGGAAAAGCTGGATGTGTAAATATCCAGCTCGGCCGTCTTCAATGATTGTGAGCGTCGTGTTTCCTTCCAACGCCTTGCCAAAGCGGGCAACATTCCCATGGCCAAAGCGGCGTCAGAATTACGCAAATTCGATTGCAATAGCCGACTCGACTCACTGTCATGAAGCTGAACCGAACGACTCAGGTATTCGTTGGCAAACGCAATGACAAGCAGCAGGAGTACGCATGTCAACGCAAACAAACCAATGAAAAAGTGAAACGCAAACAGCGCGATGAGGAACACTGGAATCCAGGGCACATCAAAAAACGCCGTGATATTGGGGCCGGTGATGAAACGTTTAATGGATTCCAGCTCAGAGATGCCATTAACCCTATTGTCAGCTTCGATCGAATCGGCTTTCTGGGAAACATTGCAACGATAGAGACTTTCGAGCAAGCCATCTTCAAAGTGATTCCCCAAGCGAATCAGCATTTGTGAACGCACCCAATCGAAAAACGCCATGCACAGCATTAATGACAAGGCCACCGCAGTAAAGGCCAGCAAAGCATCCAGATTGTTCGTGCTGATCACCTGGCTGTATAACTGCAGCATGTATATTGGTGGCACCAACAACAGCAAATTGACACAAAAGCTGAACAGAAAAACGTAGACCAAGCTTTTCTTCAGGCCATCGTATGCGGTTCTAACTAAGCTGCGTGGTTCCATACGCCGTCTCAAAAAAAAGGGTGCGCACAGGCACACCCGTAATGGTGCAGGCAAAACTGGGAAGGGTTATCCAGCTAATTCTGCGGGGAAATCAAAGCTGGTTATCGTGTCCATGTCGTTACTGAGCGATGTCAGATCCAAAGTATCGAAGCTGATACTGTCATCAAACCGGGCCTCAGGATGCTGTTCATAATAGGCTTCGATTTTCTGGTAAATGTCGTTAACTTGTTTTTTCTCACTGGCATTTAAACTTTCATAGGATCGAACCCCATACAGCTTATCCAGTGCGTCGTACTGTTTGCTCAGTTCCCGCTCCTGATGCAAACTAAGCTCCCCTTTTTTGGAGGCTTCCATAATCTTTTCAATCGATTCAGAGATTTGCTTTTCCCTGGCCTGCTCCTGAGCATTCAACGCGGTTTTTGGAATACCGAATATGCCATCCAATTGCTGGTACAAGGCCTTCAGCTCTGCCGGCATGACGACGCTGCCGAATGGATGAGATGCTTCGCTCATGTTGGCTACCTTAATCATATTCTGCTGTTCGACCCAGGGCATCGCCCAGCTTCATGGCCTGCTATTTAAGCCAACATCCCTTATCAGGTAAAACAATAAAATGTTTGCAGTTGTTTCCAAATACCGATGCTCGCGTTACACCTGGATACATTCAGATACATAGCGCGCATTTGATCGTATTTTCTCGCCAAGTTTGCGGAAAGTGATAAACTATAAGGCTGTATTTTGACCCATTTGAGACCGCCGTTTTGCGACGTTTGTTTTTCAACATCATGCTATCGATTGTTATCAGCATATGCGTTGTGGCTGGTCTCACCTTCGCGTTTCTCGAATATACCAATCACGCCCGCTACAGCGCCCACTTGCGCAGCCAGCTCACACCAACCGCCACCTTATTGCGATTGGGTGTAGAGCGGCAGAAAGCGGAACATCTGGAACAATGGCTTGAAATTGTCTCGGGCATTATGCAAATCGAACTGGATATCGAATCCCAGTCAGGAAGAGACTCCATCGCTGTGAGCACCAATCCTCGTGGCGAGTTTGTTCTGACCACCCCAATTGATCATGGCCGGCACATTGATCTCAAGCTGAATGGTTTGAATGAATCGGTAATCAGTGCAACGGCTTTTTTGATTCTCAATGAATTGGGTGTCCACCCCAGCTCACAAAGGCAGGCCATTTTTGATCGTATTCGCTCTTCTGCACCCTATCCGGTTTATCGCTCCCTGAAAGTAAAGGACCGCCTGAACGACAAACAATTGGAACGATTAAGAAACGGCGAAATAGTTGTCGAATGGAAAAAAGTGTATGACAAAGGTGATCAGATTTACGCCTACGCCCCTTGGGGAAACAGTGGGCATATTTTGGTGCTGGGCCCTATCCCTTTGTTTGAGCCCTACCCAATCGAAATTAT
This sequence comes from Pseudoteredinibacter isoporae, assembly GCF_040372805.1. Classification (GTDB taxonomy): domain Bacteria; phylum Pseudomonadota; class Gammaproteobacteria; order Pseudomonadales; family Cellvibrionaceae; genus Pseudoteredinibacter; species Pseudoteredinibacter isoporae_A. The sequence continues at coordinate 1,083,294 of NZ_BAABWJ010000001.1, read as the reverse complement.
TCTGGTGACTTTTGCATTTTCCTTTCTGCTGATCACAGCCTGTGTATTACTCATTGTTAGCCTGCTAACCTCACGTTTAACCCGCGTGAAGCTCAGTATTGACGACATCAGCTCAGAAAAACTTGGCCTTGAAAACCTGGAACAACACAGCCATGATCCCATTGACGACATTACTCAGAAAATTCGTTGGTTGGGGAATCGAGTCCAGGCATTATTGCAAGAGCGAACCTATACCGTTCGGGCCATATCCCACGACTTGCGTACGCCCATTTCCAAACTTCACTTTCGAGTAGACACCCTGGCTGAAATGTTGCCGAAGGAAGAAAAGCTGATCAACGATTTAAAAGAAGACCTGTTCAGCATTAATCACCTTATTGAGCAATTGCTGACGTTTGAACAAGCTGAAGATAAACAGAACTTCGCGAGCATTGATATCGATGAGCTGTGTCAGGAACTGATAGAGGAATACCGTCTGATCAGTCCTAACGTCGAATTTGCGTATAAAGCGCAGCCAGGCTGTCGTTACACCATCAAAGGCAATCGTGCGCTGATCAAACGCAGCTTTGAAAACATCATCCAAAACGGTATACGGCACTGCTCAAAACGCTTCTGGATACAACTGGATTTCAACGAGAGCGAATTGATCTGCCGATTTTGTGATGACGGCCAAGGCCTGTCCGAAGTTTCTTTACCGCAGCTGTTCGACCCCTTTTATCGAGGCGACAGCAGTCGCAGCGGGAGCGGAACGGGTATAGGCTTTGGTTTTGGACTGGCCATCGTGAAACGCGTGACGACCCAACACGACGGTTCTGTGTCCGCACGCAATGCGAGCTATGGAGGCGCTATCTTCGAAATTGAGTTCCCATTGTTACGGACATCGGTCATGACGGAGGCTCTGTCATGACGGTACGTCTATTGATCATGCTTCTGTCCACATTGCTGATGATCAGTCCTACGGCCTGGTGCTCGGATGAAGACAAACCACAACATAACGAAAACCATCATAAAAAAGAGAATCAAAAGAAGAAGCCCCAATCTACTGAAAGCAACAAGGGCCCCAAGAACGATAAAGAAGAAATTGACTGGGGTTACTGGAATAAGAAACCAGGAAAAGACGGCAAGCAGTATGGCGTTGGTATTAAAGGGAAGCTGGAAGAGCGGCTAAACTCTCTGGATGAGAGCAGCTTAGTAGATGATCCAAGCGGGGTACTACTCGACGAGGAAATGGAAAATGATATTTAAAACGGGAATAGGATTCTTATTCTTTTCCTTGCTGCTGCTCTCATCAATCAGCCGAGCTACCGACAGCGCTCAGGATCGTCTGGAAAGCGCTTTGAATGCTATTGCTCAGGGCAATTTCAGCTCCGCTGAGCGTCAGTTGATTTTAATGCTCAGCGGCGATCCAAGCGCTCACCGGGCCAGATTGGAATTGGCTCGAATTCTAGCGCTCAGGGGGTCCTGTGATCGCGCTTTGGGTCAAATTAGAATTTTGAAACAATCCGTGGAATTGCCCGATAATGTCGATGAACGAGTCACCGCAATTTCAAATCGCTGCATCAAACGCTTTAAGCAGGATCGGCTCTACGCCAAAGTGGCCTACAACACCGGACGCGACAGTAACGCCTTGCTGTGGAGTGATCCCAGCCTCTTTGGCTTTACCAGTATTGCCGTCTTGGATGATTTGTTTGTGGGCCGTGCACAGGAAGTCTTTGTCTTTGATAACTACGGCCTACCCATCGGCAGTGATACCAACTCACTGTTTTTCCCCGATCGTGCTGAATGTGAAGGCAGCAGTTGCGCGGTGAGTACCGCCAGCAATTTTCACAAGGTAAGTTTTCAAGGCGTCATGCAACGCAATATGTTGACCGACAGCGAACGCCCTCTGTACTGGAACACCACATTGAAACTGTCGAATAAAACGTTTTCCGAAGACAGTGTGGATGATCATCGCAGCTACCAACTCAACACTGGTCTGCGTCGGCTGTTCGGAGAACACAGTTATTTGTCTGGCAAGATCCACACTCGCAAAATTGATCGGGATAATCTCGGCCATCTTACCTATAACGGCTTTAATGTGGGCCTGGAGCACTTCTTTTCAGTAGGCCGCTTCAGTGCGAATTACCACAAAATGCAGCAGAAATACCTCGGCCCAGACAGCACGGGCCATTCCAATCGATACCAATCCATTACTTTGCATCAGACATTTCCATTGTCACCCAAAGTACGCCTGTCTGCGCATATGAAGAGCATTAAGGTGAAATCCCGAGCGGTCGACCAGATCGACTATCGCTATGTCTATCCATACGAAGACAGCACGTTAAATCTTAATTACCGTGCTATCAGCAGCGGACTGAATCTTAACTATCGCCACAGTGCCCGACTGAATGTCGGGCTGTCTGGTCGATACATCGATTACAATTATGAGCAACAGTCGGATAGGCAGTTCTATCGCCTCGGCCTGGAAAGTTCTTATAAACTCAATTCGCGCTGGAAGCTGTTGGCCTCCTTCCGAAGAGAGCATCGTAGCCATCTCGGTCCGAATGCCGATGACAGAAACCTGTTTACCCTGGGCGTAGAGTGGAAACCCAATGGCAAAAAGTAAACTACTGATCGTCGAAGACGACGAAGGGCTTGCTCAACTCATCGCCGATTTTTTCTCTCGGTATGAGTTTGATTGCGGCATGGAACTCAATGCTGTTCAAGCGCCAGAGCGAATCTTGAATGAGCAGCCCGACTTACTGATTCTCGACTTAATGATGCCCGATATCGATGGTGTGGAGATCTGTCGACAGGTGCGAGATAAATTTCGCGGCAAGATCATTATGTTGACCGCACGCACGGACCTAATGGATCAGATTGCCGGACTTGAAATGGGGGCAGATGATTATATACCCAAACCCGTGGAGCCCAGATTGTTGTTGGCCAAAGCCCGTTCAGTACTGAGGCGAGACAGTCATACAACGAGCACACCCGAGAACAGTGATCAGAATCGCTTCGCCTTCGGGGATATTACCATCAATCTACGTCATCGAACCGTACAGAAAGGCGAAGACCTTGTGAATTTAAGCGGCCCAGAAGTTGAAATTCTAACGCTGTTTCTAAAAAATCCAGGCAAAGTGATTGATCGGGAATTCATTCTTCAAAACCTGCGTGGCATTGAGTATGACGGCCGCAATCGGCAAGTGGATATTACCGTTTCCCGTCTACGCTCAAAGCTGGAACATGACACTAAGAACCCAAAGCTGATCAAAACAATTCGCAATCGGGGCTATGTATTTGTGGGCGAGATGGAATGATGGATGGCACGATGCTCACAATTCAGAGCACTCAGCCCGCTCACCACAATGCAAAGGCTGATACCCGGACAGAGCTTTAATGGCCTTTTGAATCTTCGCCGATTGTAACTGCCGAATAAAAGATTCCAGTCGTTGTGAGACGATACGTTCTTTGTGGTACGCAAATAAATACTGTTCTTTGCACAACGGCAAAAAATCCAGCCCGAACTGCCGGGCAGCCTGTTCCACCCCAAACCCTACATCCGCCATCCCCGCCGCGATATGCGCCGCGACAGCGGAATGAGTGAACTCTTCACTGGTGTAACCATTGATATGCTCGGTTTTAATGCCCGCTCGTTCAAGAAACTGATCAAACAGAAAACGCGTACCCGAACTTTGCTGTCGATTTACAAAGCGAACATTCTCTCGTGCCAGATCACTGATCTGACGAATACCCAGTGGATTGTCGGTTGTCACCATTAAGCCCTGACGGCGCTGAATAAATCGAATCAAGCCGAAATTTCGATCGCTCAGATAACGATCAAAAGCATCGATGCGTTGTAAGTCGCTGTCACTCTCCGGCACATGAAAACCGGCCAAGTCGCATTCACCTGCTGATAAAGAACGCAAGGCATCTTCGGCGCTGGTAAACGTCAGTTTCAGAGAAGGCGATTCAATGTGTTCCGTTAACAAGGCCACGGCATAGCCGTGGCTGGCGTTGATCTTCAAAGGTGCGGCGCTATCGGGATTGAGTGCCCTTATGTGCAGATTGATCTCTGAAGTAATGTTCTCCAACTCGGGTTCCAGTTTGGCATCAATGCGCTTTTGTGCCCACAGCAACTTCTCACCGAAGGAGCTCAATTGTGCCCCTCGACCTTTTTGTAAATGCACAAGAGCGACGCCAAAGAACGCTTCCCAGTGCTGCAATTGATTCCAGGCGTGGCGATAGGATAAGCCACAGTGCTGAGCAGCAGCGGTGAGCTTGCCCATACTGTCGATGGCTTTCAACAGCTCAAACATATTGGCGCTGAGTTGCTGACCGGATTCGTCGGTGAATACCCAGCGCGCCTCAATGCCAAACTTTTCATATGTATTTTTGTTCATATTTTCACTCAAAAAATAGAGTGTTAATGTTAATACTGCTCGATAATAGATCAAATATATGCATTTTTTTACATATATCAAGTGCTCACCTTAAACAGAACATGCCGCGAATTATGTCTGACGATGACCTGAAACATGCCTTGGCCGAACTGGCCCTGGCCCACCGGGATCAACTGGGGGGATTACTGCCCTTGTTGCATGCGGTGCAAAAGCAATACGGATTTATTCCTGAGATATGCGCCGTCACTGTCGCTCCGATCTTTCGCCTGTCCACCGCCGAAGTGGACGGCGTAATCAGTTTTTACCATCAGTTCAAACGTCAACCTCAAGGCAAACACCGTGTGCAAATCTGCCGCGCTGAAGCCTGTCAGGCTAATGGCTGTCGATCCCTGGAACAATTCAGCAAGGACTATCTGCAATTGGACTTCGGCGAATCCAGCACCGACGGCCTGATCAGTTTGGACAGCGTCTACTGTCTTGGCTTGTGCAGCCACGGCCCCGCTGTGCGCGTTGACGATGAGCTCTTCGTGCAGGTCGATCAGGACAAAATGAAAACCATTATTCGGGAGCTGAGCTCATGACCCGAAAAATCTACATACCCGCTGACAGCTGCGCCATCGCATTGGGCGCCAATGACGTCGCGACAACACTCCGCTCAACATTGGGCACTGACTTTACCTTTGTCCGCAATGGCTCGAGGGGCTTATTTTGGTTGGAACCCTTAGTTGAAATCGACAGTGATCAGGGGCGAATCGCCTATGGTCCAATTCGACCTGGGGACATCGATGACACGTTCATTCAGGCGCTTCGAAACGCTGGCGAACATCCCCTGTGCCTGGGGCTCACCGAAGACATACCACAACTGAAATGTCAGCAACGCTTGAGCTTTGCTCGTCTGGGCATCATCGACCCTTTAGATATCGATGATTATATTGCCCACGGCGGCTTCGACGGCTTACACAAAGCCCTGAGCCTATCGGCACAAGAAATTGTCGACGAAGTTCAAACCTCAGGTTTACGTGGCCGCGGCGGGGCGGCCTTTCCGACCGGAATCAAATGGCAAACCGTTTTGTCGACGGAAGCTCCACAAAAATACATTGTTTGTAATGCTGACGAGGGTGACTCGGGTACCTTCGCTGACCGCCTCATGATGGAGGGCGATCCCTTTTGTCTGATCGAAGGCATGATTATCGCCGGTTTGGCCGTGGGGGCTGATACGGGCTTTATTTACTTGAGATCGGAATACCCTCGCGCGGCCACGCAACTGCAGAAAGCCATTGATATCGCCTACAACAAAGGATTGCTCGGGAATCGTATTGCCGGGAGTGATCAGCGCTTCCACCTTGAACTTCGTATCGGAGCTGAAGCGTATATTTGCGGAGAAGAAACGTCATTATTACGCAGCCTGGAAGGCAAACGGGGCATGGTGTCGGCCAAACCTCCAATCCCCGCCATCTGCGGTTTACTGGAACAGCCTACGATTGTAAATAATGTGATTACTCTGGCCAGCGTTCCCTTTATCCTCGTCGAAGGCGGTGAACACTATGAATCTTTTGGTTTAGGCCGCTCAAGGGGGAGCCTCGCTTTTCAGCTAGCAGGCAATATACAACGTGGTGGCCTGTATGAATTCGCCTTTGGACTCAGTTTACGAGAGTTAGTATTTGATCTTGCAGGAGGCTGCCGACATGGCGAGGCTCGTGCCATTCAGATTGGCGGACCGCTCGGTGCCTATTTGCCAGAATCGCTCTGGGATACTCAGTTGGATTATGAAGCCTTCGCCGAAATCGGCGCCGGTATCGGTCACGGCGGAATCGTGTTGTTTAACGATGAAGTGGACCTGTCCCAGCAAGCACGCTTTGCAATGGAATTCTGCGCCGCTGAGTCCTGTGGAAAATGCACGCCTTGTCGCATCGGCTCAACACGCGGTGTTGAAGTAATGGATCGCATTATCGCCAGACAATCTTCCGAACAACACCTGACCTTGCTGGACGATCTTTGTGACACCATGGAACTGGGCTCTCTTTGCGCAATGGGCAGCATGACCGTCATTCCTGTTCGCAGTGCAAAAAAACACTTTCCTGAAGACTTTCACTCGGAAGCAAAGCCACATGATTAATTTCTTTGATCCGAATATTGATTTGGGGACCCCCTCCGCCACGACAGAAAAAACCGTCACGGTGGTCATCGACGGCCAACCTCTGGAGGTAGCGGATGGCAGTTCGGTCATGCGAGCGGCGTTGGAAAATGCCATTTACATTCCCAAACTCTGCGCCACCGACAGCTTAGAGGCCTATGGCAGCTGTCGTATTTGCGCTGTCGAAATTGAAGGCGCCCGCGGCACGCCCGCCGCCTGCACCACACCGGTTCGCGAGGGTATGGTCGTGCACACCCAAAGCGAAAAGTTGCAAAAACTTCGACGCAATATCATGGAGTTGTATATTTCCGACCATCCGCTGGATTGCCTGAGCTGCAGCGCCAATGGAGAATGCGAGCTTCAGGATACCGCCGCCGCAGTTGGCCTGCGTGAAGTTCGCTATGGCTTCGAAGGGGAAAACCACCTGTCTCTGGAAAAGGACCAGAGCAATCCCTACTTTGATTTTGAACCCAGCAAATGCATTGTCTGCAGTCGTTGCGTGCGAGCTTGCGAGGAAACCCAGGGAACCTTCGCATTAACATTGGAAGGTCGAGGCTTTGATTCTCAAATAAGCGCTGCTGCGGACAATATTTTGGCGTCTGATTGTGTTTCTTGTGGTGCTTGCGTACAAGCTTGTCCAACCGCCAGCCTGATGGAAAAGCCTTATGCCGAAGGGCGTAATGCCACTCGCACCGTAAAAACCACCTGCGCCTACTGCGGCGTAGGGTGCGGTTTTGAAGTCGACCTTCAAGGTGAGCAACCCTTGCGTATGCGTCCGGATAAAAACAGTCAGTCTAATCATGGCCATGCATGTGTCAAAGGTCGTTTCGCTTTTGCCTATGTAAACCATCCTGATCGCATTCGAAGCCCACTGATTCGTGATTCTATTGACGAGGCCTGGCGTGAAGTCAGTTGGGAAGAGGCCATTCAATTCGCTGCGGGAAAACTAAAAGCCGTGCAGAAGAAATACGGTCGCCATTCCATTGGAGCAATCACCTCATCACGTTGCACCAACGAAGAAACGTATTTGGTTCAAAAATTGGTTCGCGCTGCATTTGGCAATAACAATACTGATACCTGCGCACGGGTCTGCCATTCACCCACGGGTTACGGTTTAAAAGCAACACTGGGAGAATCCGCCGGCACCCAGACCTTCGACTCCGTCTTAGCATCGGATTTAATTTTAGTCATCGGCGCCAATCCCACAGATGCCCACCCGGTCTTTGGTTCACTTCTGAGAAAACGTCTCCGCCAAGGTGCTGAGCTGATTGTGGCCGACCCAAGGCGCATTGATCTTCTGAATACGGTTCACAGTAAAGCGCCACAGCATTTACCTTTGCTCCCCGGGAGCAATGTCGCCCTGATTAATGCCATGGCCCATACCGTGATCACCGAAGGCCTGGAAGACCAACATTTTATTGCCGAACGTTGTCACAGCGACAGCTACCAACAATGGCGCGCATTTATTGCGGACAGTCGACACGCTCCAGAAAACATGGCCCACTATATTGGTGTCGATGCTGATGAGATTCGATTGGCTGCGCGACGTTATGCGACCGCCAAAAATGCCGCTATTTATTACGGTCTTGGGGTAACGGAACACAGCCAAGGATCCAGCATGGTGATGGGCATTGCCAATCTCGCCCTGGCCACAGGAAACATCGGTCGGGAGGGTGTGGGAATCAATCCTTTGCGTGGGCAAAACAATGTTCAGGGTTCCTGTGATATGGGCTCCTTTCCCCATGAATATCCGGGCTATCAGCACGTCAGCGACAAAGCCGTACAGGAAAAGTTTGAGGCAGCCTGGGGACGAGCACTGGATCCCGAGCCCGGTTTTCGAATCCCCAATATGTTTGATGCAGCCATCGCCGGACAGTTTAAAGGTTTGTATTGCCAGGGCGAGGACATAGCCCAATCTGATCCCAATACACAACATGTCGAAGCCGCCTTGCGTGAATTGGACTGCTTGATTGTTCAGGATATTTTTCTGAACGAAACCTCACGCTTTGCCCACGTGGTGTTGCCCGGCAGTTCCTTTCTCGAAAAGGACGGCACCTTCACCAACGCCGAACGAAGGATCAACCGCGTTCGAAAAGCGATTGAGCCTCTGGCAGGAAAAGCAGACTGGCAAACCACCATGGCCCTCAGTGAAGCGTTGGGCTACCCGATGACATATTCTCACCCCCGTGAAATTATGGATGAAATAGCCAGCTTGACCCCAAGTTTTGCCGGAGTCGACTATGAGCTGTTGGATGAGAAAGGCAGCATTCAATGGCCATGCAACGAACAGAACCCAGAAGGCATGGCCATCATGCACCGCGACAGCTTTCCGATCGGACAAGCTCGTTTTGCGATTACGGAATTTATTCCGACAGAAGAAAAGGTCAATCGGCGCTTTCCCCTACTGCTGACAACTGGGCGTGTACTCAGTCAGTACAATGTTGGCGCCCAAACCCGACGTACACCCAATCAAACTTGGCATACCGAAGACGTTTTGGAAATACACCCTTTTGATGCCGAACAACGTGGCATTCACCATGGTGATCGCTTGATGATTAAAAGCCGGGTCGGCGAAACCAGTTTGCTGGCCCATATATCGGAGCGCATGCAAGCCGGTGTCGTGTACACCACCTTCCACCATCCACTCAGTGGTGCCAATGTGGTAACCACTGAAAATTCTGACTGGGCAACCAACTGCCCTGAGTACAAAGTCACGGCGGTTCAAGTTGAAAAATGCATGAACGAAACCCAATGGCAATCAGATTTGCGCAATGCACGGCAGATATCGGTTCAGCCCAATGAACAAATAGAGATCCCCAATGGACGGGATTGAAATCAACCCATCACAGCTTCAGCCTTTGAATGAAAGGCAAGAAGAAGCTGTTGCACAGGAATCTCCCGTTGCATTGGTTTACAACGGTATTTCCCATGCTGTTCTTATGGCCAGCCCCTGTCAACTCGACGAACTGGCACTTGGTTTTAGCTTGAGTGAAGGCATTATTGAACGCCCCGGCGAATTTTATGGCTGTGACATTCAATCGCAGGATTTGGGGTGGGAAGTTGCCATCGACATCGCCAGCTCAGCAATGATAAAACTGAAACAAAGACGTCGTTTTTTGATGGGGCCCAGTGGCTGCGGCCTTTGTGGTCTGGATGCTTTGGAAAACCTTCCGCGTCCTTCGGTAGCGATTCAACCGCAACCCGCACCCGGCATGACGGCAATTCGAGAAGCCATTAGCCAACTGAATAGTTTTCAAACTATCCGACAAAAAACCGGGGCGACACATTGTGCCGCTGCCTGCCAGGAGGATGGGACCATATTGCAACTGCGTGAAGATGTCGGGCGACACAATGCGCTGGATAAACTCATTGGTGCCCAGGCCCGCGAAACTGCAGCCGCGAATTTTTATATCGCTTCCAGTCGAGCCAGTTACGAGATGGTCAGCAAAACCATCAGCCAGGGCGTCCCAAGCTTGGTTTGCCTATCGGCTGCGACCAGTTTGGCGATTTCAACCGCCAAAGCACACGGCTTAAACCTGATTGGTTTTGCTCGTGCTGACAAACACCGAATGTACTCAGGATTTCACCATGAATAGCCAGAGCCTGGTCAGTATGGCCGAGCAGATTATTGCCAATCAGGCGATAGCCAATACCCAAGACGCCGCAAATGCTCTTACACTGCACTTAAAAAAATTTTGGGCACCGCAAATGAGAAATGAATTAGTCCATGCCCTGATGGAAAACCCAAACCGTTCTTCGGAGGTTTTGGATATGACAATTCGCGAACTTCAACCCAAACCTTAGTCATGGGCCGGCAGAAACATGATCAGTTTCACGCCACCAAGATCACTCTCTCCAATGTTGACATGCCCACCATGCAACTCAGCAATGGATTTTACGATGGCCAATCCGAGACCACTGCCACCGGAATCTCGCGAGCGGCTGGGGTCCAATCGAGTAAAAGGTTCAAACACTCGCTCACGTTTCCCCGGGGGAATTCCTGGACCATCATCCTCGATAATCAAGGTAAAACCCCGGCGATCATGGTCGCAACTCACTCGACACTCTGATCTGGCGTAACGCCCGGCATTGCGCAGTACATTGATCACTGCTCGTTCAATCAATCGTTCATTCGCCAATATGCGAAGGGAATGATCAAGCTCATTAACAAAAATCAGCTTGGGGTAAATGGTTTTTAAGTTTTCTTTCACCCGATCAACCAGGGCAGCCATCTCGACGCTGTCTTTGCACTCATAACTGCCCCGATGCGCCAATCTGGAAAAGCTCAATAACTCTGCGATCAAATCGTTCAGCTCATTGATGTTCTGTTCCAGCGTTTGCTTCAGTTGATTTTGTTCAGGGGTGTCCTGGCTCAGCATTTCCAGCGCAAACTCCATTCGTGCCAGAGGGCTTCTGAATTCATGGGCCACACCGTGCAATAAATCTTTATGGTTTTGGATCTGCTCATCAATCAGTGCGGAACGGTTTTTTTCATCGTCGATCAATGCCTGGATAACATCTTGTAAACTTACCGCTGAATTCCCTCGATCGGAAGCATAGCGTTCCACCAGGTTAAGATGCTTACTTTCATATCGGTAGTGCGCCAGCAGCAAAATAGATGCGTTGATGAGAAATAATACACCAGCCAAAATCAGCTCATTCAAGAACATCAGTACCCATGGCAAATTGCCCATGTGTATCATGGCCATGGTATCGGACTCGACTCGCCAGTAGAGCACACCATCCTCGTCGGCACGGTATTCCGTTGGCGCTAAATCGGGTAGGTCACTGAGGAAACCCTCCATAGCGAACAAATCAACATTCACACCATAGAACGCGTCAATCTTATTCTCTATGGCTTCGGTCAGCGTGCCACCGCTGTTTACATATTCCTGATGCAGTTGTTCGAATTGTTTAAGGAAAGCATCATCATGCTGTTCAGTTTTTCTGAATTGATATTCGGCAATGATATTCTCGGTCAGAGAAACATGAATCAACAAGTACACGGCATTTAACGGCAAAGCCAACAGAAGATATTGAACGCTACGCTTAATCATCATTCTATCAACTGATAACCGCTGTTTCTGACGGTGACAATAAGGCTGGCTGAATACGCTGCCATCTTTTTTCGAATTCTCGAAATGCGTAAATCAATAGAGCGGTCCAGGCCGTCATATTCCAGGCGAAATATTGACTGATACAAGCTTTCACGACTCATGGCCCGACCTTTGTTCTCAGCCAACAACCAGAGCAAGTCAAACTCAGCGCTGCTTAGATCCAGAATATTGCCTTTATACCGGGCTTGCCGGCGCCCTTGATCTACTATTAATTCACCGTCGGCAGCCAAAATCTGCATATCCACATCGTCTTTCTGACGACCGTAACGCCGCAACTGGGAACGGATATGCGCCAACAGAACTCGTGGCTTAATCGGCTTGCTCAGATAATCGTCGGCGCCGAGTTCCAACCCGGTCACTTCGTCGATCTCGTCATCCAATGCCGTTAACATGATAATGGGCCCTGGAAAATCATCACGAATCGCCTGGCATATTGCTAAACCATCGGAACCGGGCAACAGCAGGTCCAACACGATCAGATCCGGCCGGAGCTGTTTTATGCTCTCAATCGCCCGACTGCCATCGTTTTCGACCTCAACAACATAGCCATTGTTTGCCAGATACTGAGATATCAGTCCGGTTAGCTGGGTGTCGTCATCCACCAACAACAGAGTTTCCGCCGCCATTCGCCCCCCGGCATGTGAGTCAAAAGAGATCATACTACCTCATTTTTCGAGCGAGTGAGCGGCAAACGGATTACTGAGAGAAAACGGGTGATCCAGTTCGGGCAAACCCACAATGATGGTTTTCAAGTAGGCTTTTCTTCGGCATTTGTCTGCCTGGTGCCGAATGAGTCGAATTTGTCGGTTTTCGTAGCTGAGACTGAAGTCTCTTGCTCGCGTGCACCCTGTTGATTTGACTTTGAACTCGATGCGTTGCTCGTCCAGTACACTGACGCCGTAAACAGGCTCTGGTTTAACACCCGTTTCAGCGCTCGTAAAGGCACTGAACAGGCCCAGCATAATCAGGTTCATTGGCATAGCCTCCTTGTCTACAGAATAAAAACCGGCGCAGCCATTGCTGCGCCAATATCTCAGCGAGTGAAAGCCATCAACTCCAGGCCTTCATAATCACTAAATGCCCCGATCGCAATATGCCAAACACCCGGCTTGGGATTGCGAAGCAAAATCTTTTCAACACTGCCATCCATCAACGGCGCATAGTCGTAATCGGATTCCGTTACTTTGCCGCCGTGTTTTAAATACAGATCGGCATCACCATTGTTACCTTTGATATCCACCCAAAGGATGCGCGCACCCTGTGGCACATGGATGCTGAAATGTTTGAGACCACTGGTCTGGTCACTCAAGCCATGTACCAAGCGACCACTTTCCAGCATGCCATCGGCCACGGGGCTTGGCGTCGAAGTCCCACCGCCCTGATTGCCTCCACCGCCAGAACTATTACCGCCCGCTGCCACTTGCCCGCTCTTAACCTGAGCGACCCATTGGGTGAACGAAGCCACTCGCGCGTACACGCCGTATTTATTGGGCAAGGCACAACCATCGCCCCAGCTCACAACACCCAACTGAATCGGTTTACCTTGTCGCATTGTCACCAGAGGGCCTCCGCTGTCACCTTGGCAAGAGTCTTTTCCACCTGCCGCTAACCCCGCGCAAATTTCAGTATCCGCAATCTGCCCGTTATAGGCTTGCGGGCCATTGCATTGCTCACGACTGACCAGAGGCACATTGACCTGATGAAGTTTTGTGGAAAAATCCCCACCGGAAGCACTGCGATTACCCCAACCACTCACCGTCGTTGTGATCCCCGGACGCACATGACTTGTCATAAACTGACTGTCAGCAATAGTCACTGGCTCTACCGTGGCCGGTGTTGCCAATTTCAACAAAGCAATATCGGCTGCGGCCCCTTGGCTGTAACTTGCGTGGGGATACACCGCCGTTACGGCGATTGTTTCACCTTCATTCGCATTCGCCAGGTCCATAACATTGAGTCGCACATTAAAAGACGACATTTCGTTTGCCTGAATATCTTCAACACAATGAGCGGCAGTCAATACCCACTGCTTGTCGATCAGCGAGCCACCACAAATCTGTTGGCCACCGATCGTCAAAGCGGCCATCCAGGGGCGTTCACCTTTAACACTGGGTTTACCACCAATAATGCGATGCAGAGTGGTCTCTTGTTTTAATTTGAGTTTGAGGTTGTAGCGCTCTCCCTGTGCACTGGCTTTTTGGCTGGCTTCCGCAAATGGCAAACTCAGCGCGCTTATTCCCAAAGCAGACAACAAAACGGTTTTTACAGATACAGTCACGATATTGCTCCTATCCGAGTAGTGTAGGCGCATTAAAGCCATCGCAGCGGCAAAGTATTAGTGTTGATATGTAGATGATTTGTATCGGATTGTACGAGGCCGAGCTACTCGTTCAACTCGCCAGACAAGCACTGCTCAATGGTCCTCAGTAATAACTGACTGTTGTTTGCTGACCACGCCCTATTCGACACATCGCACAACAACCAGCGTACCGTGAAGCCCAGCGTCTGGCCTTTATCTAAAGATCTCGCCGCACTTTGGACTTCCAATTCCATATAAGGCGCTGTGCTGCTGATGTATATCTCAACGTCACCCTCGCCTGTCGCCAGCTCGTCAAGAGGAACAGGCTCATAACGCTTGATATACAACAGGCCCGCGTTGAACCAAGCCAGCCAGCCATTGACGCTATTGCCAATCAGCTTTCCTTCATGGCTGGCTTGTGAAAAATCCACCAGCACCAGCCCATCAGGGGTTGAGGTATAATCCACCGTCCCCATGATGGTTTTAATTGAACCCGGTCGAGCTTTGAAAACGGCCAGCCCCTGCCGTTTAAAGCGACTCACCTCCCAGGCGGCAATTCGGGGGGTTGTAGCCTGAGCGTGAATGTCATAATTCATCAATATTTGATTGCCGTATTCGGCATCCAGAGTCAGCGTTTTCTCAACCACCAGAGACATCGCCTCCTGACTTCGCAAACGTACACTCTGGGCCGAGCGATCCAATTCGATGTACGCATCAGAATCAAACCGGCTGACCGGCGGCCAACCCCAAAGAGATTGAGGGCTGATCCAAAATGTTGACCCCCAATTGTTGGACGTTTCCGTATTTTCAGGCCGATACAAAATTTCTTGACCGCGCCAGGTCAATGACGACACACGAGCGCCCTGCGCAGGCAGTATTTCTACACGAAGCTGTTCGCCATTCAGGATACGCGCCGGCGCTTCTGCTTTAGTGCCGATTGCAATCAAACATAGGACGGCGGTCAGGCAAAGTGGCGGGACATACTTCATAGCTCGCTTCCAATATCAGGCATTTGAATATCAGTACAGATCACAAAGCGACTCATGGCGGCTACCACCACGAAACGTAGAATGCGGTTAACACCAACACCACACCTGCGGCCAGTAGATTAAACTGTTGGCTTGTTGCAAAACTCATATCCGATAGTTTGGCCACATCAGGTTGCGCTTTCTTGCCTTCGACCAACACCACAAACACTGCAAGCAACACACAGGCGATAAAAACCAGGCCCACACGATCAATAAACGGCAGCGCCGGCCAAAACAGCTTGAACGCCAGCGAAAATAGCGCCGAACCGATGGCTGCTGCCAAGGCCGAGTTGGCACTGGCCTGCTTCCAAAACATACCCAAAATAAACAGCGCCACAATGCCGGGCGTGAAGAATCCGGTGAATTCCTGAATGTACTGAAAAGCTTGTTCAAAGTTGCCCAATAACGGCTTTGCACAAAGAACACCGACAATCAGTGCAAACAAGCTGACCGATCTTCCAACAGTGACATAGTGTTTCTGATTCTTTCCAGGGCGATAGTAAGCATAGATATCCATCGTGAAGATGGTCGATATGCTGTTGGTCATCGAGCCCAGCGATGACACGATGGCCGCAACTAACGCTGCGAATACCAGGCCTTTTATGCCTTCAGGCATAAACTGCATCATCATAGGGTAAGCCGCATCGGGTGTTTCCAGATCTGTCAGCAAGACCGCGGCCGCTATCCCTGGCAACACAACAATGACCGGCATGAGTAATTTCAAATAGGCTGCAAACATAATGCCTTTCTGGCCTTCCTGCAGGGTTTTTGCCGCCAACGCTCGCTGAATAATGTACTGATTAAAACCCCAGTAAGAGAGGTTCATGATCCACATACCACCGATCAGCACGGAAATGCCGGGCAAGTTTGCGTAAAAAGGATGGTCTTTATCCAAGACCATATCGAATTTTTCGGGCACCCGATCTTGCAACAGCTGGAATCCAGCAATTGCACCCTGCCCTTCAGAAACCATATCCAGTGAGATGTAAGACAAAAACAAGCCGCCAAGAACCAAGATAACAACCTGGATTATGTCTGTGAATGCAACCGCTTTAAGCCCACCATACAACGAGTAAGCCGCAGCAAAAGCGGCCAGAAAAATCATTCCATACAGGTTGTCGACACCAGTGATGGTCTTGATGGCCAATGCACCTAACCAGAATATGGCCGTCAGGTTTACGAATACATAGACACCTAGCCAAAAAACGGCCATCACGGTTTTTACCCGACGGTCAAATCGGTGTTCGAGAAATTCCGGCATGGTGTAGATGCCATGCTTCAGAAAAATGGGTAAGCAATACTTTGCCACAATAATCAATGTTGCGGCCGCCATCCATTCATAGGAAGCAATGCCCAAACCAATAGCAAAACCGGAACCGGACATTCCTATGATTTGTTCAGCTGATATATTGGCGGCGATAAGTGATGCACCAATCGCCCACCAGGGCAAACTCCCCCCTGCCAGGAAATAATCTTTGGTGCTTTTTTCGTGGCCTACTTTTTCACGAGAGATAATGTAAGCGATCGCCAGGAGAACCACTACGTAGATGAAAAATACAGATACATCCAACTTAGACATCTGTGTATTACCTTATTATTGTGTAAAAAGAGGCGCTCACCGTGAGCGCCTATCAACGCACACTATCCCGAACAGGAGAGCATAGGGGTAACGCCTTTCACAGGTACAATTTTCACATTAGAAAGCTGAAGCGTGTTTTTGTCTTTTGACTGTAGAGAAAAGGCCGTTTTCACCTGGGTGAAGTCAACACCCTGCTTGGCCAGGCACGCCAGAGGAATATCCACTTTCTGCCAGGTTTTCAAATGATTCTGATCAACAAATTTTGAAAACGGAATATTTGCGCCACATGCGTCGCCACAGGACAAGGCCAGTTCAACTTCTCCATTGAGCGGTGCATCAAGACGAACTTCAAAGGTCAGTGCGGAACCTTCTTCCAAGTAGGGCTTGAAATCCTGATGAGACTTTGCACTGAATCTGATCGAAGCTTCAGCAGCTCCGCTCCAGACAATTTCACGCGCATCTTCCTGGGAAACGCGATCAATAGACATCACTTTAACAGCTTTGGATTCTGGACTGACCGCGACATTGCCATCAACACTGATCTCAGCACCATTCTTTTCCTGTAAAAACAATGTCCATGGTGGCATAACTCTGGACACCAGAACCCAAGCATCGTCTAACCTGCCAAAGTCGAACTTTCCACCATCTTCATTAAGAGAATCACTCAACTCGACATTCGATGCATAACTCAAACCGTATCCGTATGGGAAGAGAGGATCGTAATTTTCATCGCCCTTGTTCAGAACCGTCTGATTGACATACTTGGGCCAGGAAAAAGACAAACGTCCCTGGAAGTCATGCTGAACATTCCCCTTACTGTCACTCAAAATGACGTCGGCGATGCCCGCACCTTCGGAGCCCGGCAACCAGGCAGCCACGAACGCATCTGAAGCATTGAGTTCTTTATTCACCCACAGAGGTCTTCCGGACAAAAACACGCTAACCAGCGGAGCCTTGTACTTGGCAAGTTTCTTCAACACATTCAGATCGACTTTATCACCAAGCTGGTATTCAATGCCGGCAATGTCTCCATGCCATTCAGCATAAGGCTGTTCGCCATAGACAAAAATAATTGCATCGGGTCCCATAGCGTTCGCAAATTTAAAATTATCGATGTCGTCTGATTTAACAAAGTTGGCCTCACCGCCGGCCTTACTGACTTGCGCTTTGATGCCTTCAAAAATGGTCGTCGCATTTTTAAAGTCTTCTCGCTTGTTACCCGTCCCCTGCCAACTGATGGTCCAGCCACCGCTTTGCTGACTGACATCGTTCGCCGCATCACCCACCACCAAGATATTGGCCTTCGGCTGGATAGGCAGTACCTTGCCATTATTCTTCAACAGAACCAGTGACTTTCGAACGGCTTCTCGAGCCAATAAACGATTCTTCTTGCCTCCCATCACCCCTTCTCGACCGGCCAGCTTTCGACCGTCCACTGGACCTTTATCAAACAGGCCTGCGCGAAACTTCACTCGAAGAATCCGTCGGACGGCATCATCCACCCTGGCCATGGGAATCTCTCCCTCCTTAACTTGGCGCAAGGTATTTTCATATAGGGGCTTCCAATCCGAAGGCGTCATGAACATATCGAGTCCCGCGTTGATGGCGGCAGCACAGCTGTCAACGGAACAACCATCAACAAAACGGTGGGCATTCCAATCGCCAACCACAAAGCCATCGAAACCAAGTCTATTCTTCAGGACATCGGTGAGAATGTATCGGCTGCCGTGAAGCTTTTCACCATTCCAACTGTTAAACGAAGCCATGATGGTTTGTGCACCCGATTCCAGCGCCGACAGAAAACCAGCCGCGTGCAGGTCTACCAGTTCTTGTTCGGAAATTTTGGCATCACCTCGATCGATACCTCGATGAGTTCCACCGTCGGCCAAAAAATGTTTAGCGGTTGCTACGACATGCTCTTCATCCAGAAAGGACGGTTTGCTCACCACACCTTGCAGGCCATCCACCATCATTTTCGCGTACTGCTCAACAATTTCAGGATCTTCGGAATAGCTCTCGTAGGTTCTCCCCCAACGATCATCACGAGCAACAGCAACCGTGGGGGCAAAAGTCCAGTCAACACCGGTGACAGCAACCTCTTTTGCCGTGGCATCGCCGATGCGGCGAATCAACTCAGGGTCTCGAGCGGCACCCAAACCAATATTGTGAGGAAACAATGTCGCACCAACGACATTATTGTGACCGTGTACTGCATCACTTCCCCAGATCAACGGAACGGCAAGCTTTCCATCGGAATCGTCCATCGACGCTTGGTAGTAGGCATTCGTCATCTCCACCCAATCGCCCACACTTGAGTATTTATTGTTGTTGGGAGCGGTACCACCCCCATTCAACACGGAACCCAAGTGGTATTTTCGCACGTCATCTGCCGTCGCGAATTTGATTTCAGGTTGTATCAGCTGCCCCACTTTTTCCTCGACAGACATTGCAGATAGCAAGCCATCGATTTTGGATTCCAGCTGTTCGTCACGTGGAATCACCGGCGCCAGTGTTGGCCACCGCTTCAGATCTCGTTCGGTATCATGAGTTTTTATCGATGGGCTGTCCGAGATACTCTCCGTGCTCACAGAAAGCAAAGCGCCCAGTGCCAGTACCTTTATCCAGGAACCCGTGCACGTCATTTTGCACAACATACGTCACCCTTTTGTCACTTTCGAATGCTCAGAAAACAGGGGGCAAGCCCCCTAGCTGTATTGATATCGATTAGAAGTTCACTTTGAGACGCATGCCGTAAGTACGCGGCAGGTTTGTAAAGCGCAGGTTGTTACCGTGATCAATAATACCCTTGGATGAATAGACTTCATCAGTCAGGTTGGCACCAAATAGTTCGATTCGGAAACGCGCATCTTCACCGAAGTTGGCTCCAATACCCGCATCCAGATTCACATAGCCATCAACATCATCCGTATACTGAGGGTCATTGCCCAGCACGGATTGACCATCCACCAGATCGTAATCCTTGTTGTTCCAGATACTGAGGAAATAGTCACTGCGATACTGCGCAGAAACGATCCAATCGAACGATCCCCAAGACGTGTCCAAAACCTGAGACAGCGCCAGGTTGATCGTCACTTCTGGTGCAACAGGCAAACGATTACCGGACAAATCCACTGTGGGCACATCCGGGCCCCAGGCCTGACGTGTATCGGCCAGCGATCCATCTTTAATTTCAGTTTCCAGAAACAAAACATTGGCGTCGATCACCAACTGATTGGCGAACACTGCTTTGCCTTCCAGTTCCAGACCAAAAATCTCAGAGTTGGCAACGTTGACGTTCTGCAGCGAACTGGCACTGTCATCATCACCAATCGCTTCAATGACTTGAAACACCTGGTCGGAATAGTCGTAGTAGAACGCAGAAGCATTTAAACGCGCGGCAACGTCCCCCATCTGGAATTCGTTCTTGCTGCCCACTTCATACATCACCAGCGATTCCGGGTCGTATTGCTGGGAAGACAGGCTGCCATCGGGCATCACCAAGGTATCGTTGAAACCACCCGATTTATGACCGGTGGAAATGGTGGCGTACACCATACTGTCGTCATCCAACTGATAACTGGCGCCTACGCGAAAATCGACAAAGCTGTCCTTATAACGGCCTCGTTGCTGAATGGGCGAACTCCCACTCCAAGGCATCACCACATCATTGCAGTTGGGATCCAACACACAATTAAGTTGATCGTCTAACGTGTCATCGCTGCCCCAGCTGCTCACACCTTCCAGCAAAAAGCGGAACATATCCTCTTGCGAGGCCCCTTCCACATTGAAGTCGCTTCGACCGAGGCCGTTCCATACAAATCCTGGTGACCCAATTCGTGAAGGAATGGCGGTACCCCAAACATCATCTGGCGTGAAGAAGGCAAACGCCCAGTTACCACCAATACCGAAACGGGATTTTTCTTCGCGGGTATAACGCACACCACCATAGACGCTCAGTTTGTCGTCGATATCGTAAGAACCATCAATGTAAAAAGCCGTGGATTCACCCTGCACATCCGGCATGGTGTATTCCGTACCGGAATACCAAGTGCCGAAATCATTCAGACTGAACAGTCCCGCCTGCTGATCTTCATCGAAATAAAACACACCGGATGTCCAGCTCAGAGGACCCTCATCTGTTGAATAGAGACGTGCCTCAAAAATTTTCGATTCAGAGCGGGTATCCCAAATCTGAGTGCTGTAGTTCTCGGGATTCACTTCGCCGTGACCCGGGTAGAAGATACCGTCGTTTGAGGCATTGCGCTGGTAAAAATCCAGATCACGGAAGCTGCCGCTCAGCTCCAGGGCCACCGAACCAAAATCATGGGTCAACGTCGCCATAACGCCCTTGTGGACCGAATCAAGCTCACCTTCTTGACCGCGATACAGAACCCTGCGTGGATCACCTACATCTTCAAAGCTGGAGCCACCAAGCAAGGCCGAGCGGGTTTGAGCACCGGGATAGCCAGTACCTTCTTCATCAACTTGGTCCGCCACTAGATAGAGAGAGGTGTTTTCGCCGATATTCCACAACATTGAGAGACGCACAGAGAGATTGTCTTCTTCTCCCGCCGCCTTCAGAGAACTGTTGGGGCTGGCATTTTCAAAATATGGATCGTGCTCATTGCTTAATAAAGCAGCACGAAACGCCAGATCATCGGATACCGGCAGATTCACTGCTGCGCGGACGCCGCGTGTGCTGAAATTACCCACCGTAAGATCAACGTTCCCGTGAACGCCATCGAAGTCCGGCTTTTTAGCGACGATATTCAAACTACCCGCCGTAGCATTGCGCCCACGCAAAGTTCCCTGAGGGCCTTTATTTACTTCGACACGTTCGAGATCGAAAAACATGGAGCCGACACCACGAGGTCTCGGAATGTACACACCATTCACATGGGTGGCCGCGCCAGGGTCACCCAATTCGGTGTTATTACTGGAACCCACACCCCGTATGTAAACTTCGATATTGCCTTCCTGATTGGCAATATTCATTCCGGGTACGATGTTCTGCAAGTTTTGTATCTGGGTACCAACACCCAGTTTATCGAGAGCATCTTGATTGAAGGCCTGTGCGACACCCGCATAGTCTTGCAAACTTTGTTCTTTCCGTTCGACGGTAACGATAACCTCTTCCAATACCACTTCTTCAGCCAAAGCAAAGTGTGACCCAGTATACATACCGGTCGAGAGCGCGATCACCGCTGCCAAAGGTTTAGTCGGAAACTTATTCATCGGTTTCTCCATGAGTTTATTCTTATTTAAGCCAGAAGCCGTTTTGAGCTAATGCCATTTTTTGTTTTTGCATGGTTTGGGGGCTTACAAAAACCGAGTTAAACTTATCGATCTCCAGTTAATTCTGCGTCCGACTTTAGGTAATATCGGATATTAGTACGTCTAAACTCATAATTACTTGAACTCGTACTGTTAAAACCGACGATAATTGAAGGTCTGGTTATTAAGAATAAAAATATCAACAAATATAGTTATAAGCATTTCGCCAGACAATATGGATACTCTGTTATTTAATTTTCACGACCTCGTACTCGTTGGAACCACCTACCAGTGTTTATTGTTCGCACTGTTGCTGTTGCTGAGTCCAAACAAGAACCGAGTCAGCCAAATTCTGTTAGCGTGTTTTTTGCTCACCCAAGCGTTCATTCCGATGGATATCCTGGTGAATTTTGGTGCCGGCTTTAAAAGCTGGGCACTGGAAGCATCCCCCGATCTGTTCTATGCCTTTGGTGTAGCCTACTGGTTGGAAGGCCCTTTATTGCTTTGGTATACCCGGTCGCTGCTCTATAAAAACTACCAGTTTCGAGTCACGGATCTTCGCCTGCTGGTCCCAACACTTCTGTACCTTGTTTATATTTTCCTCGTATTTTGGAGCCTGTCCGCTGAAGATCAAATCATGTTGATTGAAAATTCCGCAGACGATTACCCCATTACCCATCACGCGATTTATTTATTCCGAGAAGTGTTCCGGTTTTCCCTGGGGGCCTATTGCCTGTACGAACTAAGAAAATACAGCAGCGCCGCTCTGAATGTGCACTCTGATATTGAGAAAATCGACTTTTCCTGGTTGCGCCTGCTCACCAGCGGATTTCTGATTTTGCGCGCCTGGGCCATTTTGGTTTCCCTGGCCATCATAACGTCGAAGGAATGGTTCTTCCCGATTAACTACGCCTTTATGGGATTGCTGTCGAATTATGTCGCTTTTGTATTGATATGCGCCCTGATCTTCCAAAGCCTCAGCAAAGCGTCAAAGCTGGAACGCTTGCTCGAACCCGAGTCCGCAGAGAATACGACGCCCTCACAAGAGGAAACCAAGACCTGTGATTTTCATGAGAATAGCGAACAGTTAATGGCTTATATGGACAGCGAGAAGCCATTCTTAAAGCCTTCACTGACCCTTGAACAACTGGCCAAGCAAATGAATTGGCCCCAGCGAAACCTGTCAAACACGATCAATCGGGCACTGGATAAGAATTTCTTTGAATTTATCAATGAGTTTCGCGTAAATGAAGCCACACGCCAGTTACGTGATGGCGAAATTTCCGACAAGAGCATTACCGACATCATGTTGGACTCGGGCTTTAACAGCAAAGCAACCTTCAACAGTTACTTTAAGAAAATAACCGGCACAACACCGTCGCAATATCGGAAACAGGGTCAGGGAAATGAGGGGGTCTGAGCCCTCCGTGGTATCCGTTCACTGAGACTGCTCGTTCAGCCCTTCCTCAAGTTTAAGTAAGATGGCGTTAGTCCAACCAAAGCCGTACTGGTTTTGATATTCCCCACCATCGGCAAAGCGTTCGGTGTTGACCACATCGTATTTTTCATACAACCTGCCAGTG
This sequence comes from Pseudoteredinibacter isoporae, assembly GCF_040372805.1. GTDB lineage: Bacteria > Pseudomonadota > Gammaproteobacteria > Pseudomonadales > Cellvibrionaceae > Pseudoteredinibacter > Pseudoteredinibacter isoporae_A. The sequence continues at coordinate 1,059,901 of NZ_BAABWJ010000001.1, read as the reverse complement.
CGGGAATATAACGCAGTGACATTCTTCAGCCAGGCTTCAGCGCCCTTGCGCGCCAAATCTTCAAAACCGTAATTGCGTAAACCTCGATACACCGTCCACTGTAAAGGCGCCCAACCATTGGGGAAATCCCACTGTTGATCGCTGCGCGCCGTCGATGTTACCCAGCCCCCCGGATACAGAAAATCGCTCTGTAAATGCTCAGCAATCACCGCCGCCTGCTCAGCTGTCGCCAACTCCGAATAAAGCGGATAGGCGGCCGCGAGGGTCTTCGTGGGCCGAAACGAGGCATCTTCTCGGTTCAAATCACAAAACCAATTTTGCTCGGGATTAAAAAATAATTCCTGAATGGCCTGCTTACGATGCTCGGCAAAGCCTTGATAACGTGTTGCCTGATCATCATTTCCGGCCAAGGTATACGCTCGTGCCAGAGTTGCCTCCAACTCATGCATTAAACAATTGAGATCAACGGGAATGACTCGAGTCGTCTCGATACTGCTAAAGTCTTGTTTGTCCGCGAACCAGCGCGAAGAAAAATCCCAGCCGCTTTCACAGGCACTGCGAATATCACGAAACAAGTTTACCTTGTTTGCCTTGAGCTGCTTTTCGAGCTGCTTGTCCTCAAAGAAACTTTCAGGGCGAGGCTCATTGAGATCATCATGGTATCGATTCAGGAAAAAAGTCTTTAACTTTACGACCCGGCTGTGGGCATCACCACTGTGAGTCAATCGCTCCTGCCCTTTCATCCAATAGGCGTACTCGGCCTCCATCACATCAATGTAACCCAACAGCAAACGCTCATTCTTCCTCAGCTTGGCGAGCAATTGAAGCATCAAGGCAAAATACGGTGGCTGTGTGCGACTCAAATAATATTCCCGATTCCCATTGGGAATCACACCATAATTGCGCATCAAGCTGGCGAAATTTTCAACCATGTCCTCTACTAGATCAACATGACCGCTCTTGGCCAAGCCCAGCATAGTGAAGTAACTGTCCCAGTAATAGATTTCCCGGAAGCGTCCCCCTGGCACCACATAGGGCCTGGGGAGATGCAACAAGGAGCTGTTATCAAAATCAGGACGACGGGTGAGCGTTAACCAAAGCTGATCAATATAGGTCCAGACATCCATTTTTTCGGTTGAAAGTTGCATGTCATGGTCAAGCGGTAAATCAAAGTGTCTTTCAACAAACGCCACAAGATCAACGTCCTGCTCGTTTTTCAGTTTCAGGTATTTTTCCCGGATGCTGCACAAGTCCATTTTTGGACTGGCATCGGCAAACATTTTTGAATCTGGAAATACCCTTTGCGTCTGCACATCAACGAACAGTTCTGGAACGTCCTTTGACAGACAGATGGATTTTAAGGTTTGCTGCTTCACACGTGTTAACTCTCTACACCCAAATCCTGGGAACGGCTTTGAGCATCCACTTTTGTCTTAAAGAGGTATAAACAAGCAACTAATCCAACGATCGGAATTAAGGAAAAATAAAAGGCTTCCTGTCCGCCAACAACTTCAAACAATTTGCCGGTGAGGATCGAACCTGTCGTCCCTCCCAAGGCTGAAAATACAACAATCAAGCCAGCCATGGCCGCATGCATTTTTAACGGCAGGGAAGACAGGATCAATGAGTTGACCGCAGGGTATATCGGTGCCAGACAGAAACCAATCAAAGGAAAAATAAACGCCGCCAAAGGAGCAGCTGACCAACTCTCTACCAGACGACCATCGTGGCCTGCTGCCAGCGGCATCGCTAACAAAACCAGGCCAGCGGCCGCAAACAGACAAATATTCAACAGGCTATACCAGCTGAAACGTTGCAAGGCGAAACCTGCACAGAACCGACCAATCGCTGTCGCAGCTGCTAACATACTCGCCATTTGAATACTCAGACTTGCCGACATATTCAGGACGCGGGAATTAAACGTTGGTAGCCAGCTCATAATGCTCTGCTCGACCAATACGTATAAAAAAACACTGACAACAAATACGGTAACCAAGGGTTTGGCGCACAATGACAACATCCCCAAGAAATCATCCTTAATACTCTTCGACTGCTCGGTCTCGGCGACGAGCCTGGATTCATTCAGCGGGGAGAAAAGCAACAGAAGAAAGGCCATCAAGGCCAAACCGGACATCAGGAAATACACATTCAGCCAGACCAAATTTCCTGGGTCTTTATTGTCGACATAAAACGAAAATAAAAAGTACCCGGAAAGTACACCAACCATAAACATAGCTTCAAGAAAGTTCATAAAACTGGCATGTTCCTGACGCTTTTCCGCGAACAGGGCGATACAGGCAAACGTGGACACTTTTACCAGAGCAAAACAAAACCCTGTGACGGCGAACAATAGTTTTATGGACCAGAAGCCAGGAATGTAGGGAATGCAAAAACAACAGATCGCGATCAGTAACAGGGACATCAGCATTGAACGCTTGTAACCGATCTTGGCAATAAAGGAACCCACCAAAAAAGACGTCAGTGCAATACTCAAGTCTTTATACGCTTCAATCACACTGGCCGCCGTTTCGCCCACCGCAAAGCTGTTTTGTACTTGAAAAATTACGGTGCCTACGCTGTTTAACAACATCGCAAACAAAAAGTAATTGATAAACAGTGAAAGCTTAACGGCCCAAAGTGATTTCATACCGTTCCAACTCCTAAAAAAGCTTGCTATCGCCCAACACTTGTCCAACTAGCGATAGCAAGCAACAGGGCACACTAAAATGCGTAAGAAATGCTGAATTTCGTAGTTCTTGGCAAAATGTAACGACCATTCGGCGCTGAAGGATTGCGAGGGTCTCCTTCTGTCAGACCTTCTTCGTCCGTCACATTATCAACCAATAACTGCACACTTAACTGCTCGTTGGGATAAAAAATCACCCCCAGATCGACTTTTTCATAAGCCGGTAAAACCACTGTGTTGCCGTTGTCACTAAAACGATCGTCCACTGCGGTCAATGTTCCGTAAAGCGTTGCCGACATACCGTCACTCAAATCAAAGTCGTAGCTCGGCGAGAGACGAATTTGATAAGGGGGTTGGCGCTGGGCTTCATTGCCATTGTTGTTCGGGCTTTCGGTGATTTCGGTCTCTTGAATGGTGGCATTGGCCAACAATGAGAAACCACTGTCATGAACCCACTTCACATCGACTTCAAGGCCATAAGCCTCGTTTGTAAACACCTGAGCTGGTGCACCAGGCTGAGCGACAAAGGTATCACCGATCACTTCATTACCAAAGAAGGTCAAGTACGCGGACACCGTTTCGAAGCTCGCCTTGTAGCCCAACTCGAATTGTTTCACTTCCTTGATCAGATCTTCACCGTTCTGGAACGCGCCGTAGTTATCTCTAAAATCATCGAAGTACGGCAACTTGAAACCTTTGCTTACCCGAGCGAACAAGCCCTGATCATCATTTAGGGCGTAATTCGCACCCAAGGTAAACGAGGTTTTGGTTTCGTTGTAGTTTACAAACTTACTGATGTTGCCAGTCAAACCTTCATCGACACTGTACTCAACATCGTGTTCTTCGTTACGAACACCGAGATCAACACTCAAGTCATCGTTGAAACGGTAGGTCACGGTGGTATAGATCGCATTCTGAGTCATGTCACCGGTGGCATCGATATCATAATTCCAACCACAGCTGTCAACATCCGCAGCGTTACAGGCAATACCGTTGACACGTTCACCGCCCTGACCCACGACATAGTATTTTTGATTGCCCAAAGACCAGAACTCATCCACTGATGTGGTGGCCGTGTAATAACCCAACACCAGATCAAATGCATCGTAACTGCCCGTTAAAGACAGATTGTTGGTGAAGGACTCGATATCTTTACGAACTTCCCACACACCAAATTGCTGAAGGTAACGATCACCCGAAATGGCGTTGCCCGTCACCGCACCGGTGATATCACCCACAACAACGGCAGAGGCATCGGCACTCGGGTTCGCCAATAACTGCGCCACATTTACCGCCCCACCATTAGGTACAAAACCCAGAGTGTCGGCATCGCCCTGGGTTACATTCAGGTTGTTACTCAGGGACCAATTGTCATTAATATCAAAGTCAGCGTTCAAGCCACTGACCGAGCCGTCCCAGCCGCGGCCATCACCCAAGTCGACATTGCGTACATCACCATTGGGGCCTACCTGGATTTGGGCCTGTCGATTCAAGGTGCCCACTTGTGTATACGACGCATCGACACCTGGCACATTGAGCGCACCGGGCAGATACCAGGTTCCATGGTCATCGGTAACACGGTGGTAAACGGACAAGCTGCCGTTTTCCAATTCCTTAGTGATGTTCACCGTAAACTGACGGCCCTTCTCAGCACTGAAGCCGGCATCGCGAACACCAGGCGACGATTTCACATAACCGCCTACCATGTAGTACAAGCCCTCGGTGATTTTGCCACTTGCGACAGCGTCGAATCGCTGCAGATCGTAATCAGAGGTAGTGTATTTGATGAGGCCTTCACTCTCATCGTGGCCGCGCTTGAGAATAAAGTTTGTCGTCAAGCCGGGTTGACCATTGTCCTGAACTGGTTGCGGACCACCGCGCAGACCTTCCACACGCTCGATAGTTTCGTCTACGCGAAACAACGTGGTGTTTTCCAAAAACGATAACGTTGATGGTGGGAAAATCGGAGCGCCTTCCAGCTGCAGCGTGTAAAACGGAGCATCACCGCCGGCCGGGAAGCCACGCACAAATACGTTAGCACCGGCAACACCGCCCGAGCTTTCCGCCCAGACACCAGGGATGGATTTCAACAGATCTGCCGTACTTTTGGGGGAAAGCTTAGCAATATCTTCATCATTCACATTGGTAATCGCAAAGGCAGCATCGAGCTTGCGCATCTCACTGCCATTTGCCGTACCCGTGACGACCACTTCCTCAAGGGCTGATTCTTGAGCCATAGCTGCTGTGCTCGCGCACGCCATTGCTGCCTGGATAGCCAGGGGTAAAAACTTGGCTTTCATTATTATTCTCCTCTTTTTCACAGAGCAATATATGAGTGTCTTACCGACAATGGCGAATTGCGCGCGTTTGTCCAAGGTCGATGAGCAGATATTAGCCACTAATGAAATCGATTTCAACAACTTTATGAAATGCATTTCATAACTTTTTCATAAATACCGAAAACCCCTGCATCACCGTTATTACAATCGATTTCAATGTTAATGCTGGTTTCCCCTTATGGGTGGTGATAGAGTTTTGTTTTTAAACAGATTTATCGATGGAGCAAGTGAGTGTCACGACAGAACCCGGTCACAATGGATGAGGTAGCCGCAGCGGCGAATGTTTCCAAGCCTACCGTTTCTCGGGCACTCAGTGGCAGTGAGTTGGTCAGCCCGGCCACTCGGGACAAGGTACTGAAAGTCGCCCAGGAACTGGGTTATACCGTCAACCGTAATGCCCAAAAACTCCGCCACAAACGCAGCAATACCATCGCGGTGTCCATCGATTTTTTATCTCATCGCCAAAATCATATTTCCGACCCTTTTATCTTTGAACTGTTGGCCGGTGTTTCAGAAGCGTTGGGCGAACACAACCAGGATTTACTTCTCACTGCCCCCAATCACAACAACAGCAACGATTTCCAACAGATGTTGTTGTCGCGAGGGGTGGATGGCTTTATTTTTCTCGGCCAGGGCCAGCGGGAAGACATGTTGATTGAGTTTGCCAAACTCAAATCACCCATGGTGGTGTGGGGCGCGAAACGCAAGAAAGAACCCTACTGCGTGGTTGGCAGTGATAACTTCGGCGGCGGCCAGATGGCGGCTGACTACTTATACCAGCAAGGCCGACGCAATATTTTGTTTGTCGGTAATACCGACCACACAGAAATCTATTGGCGTTTTAAAGGTCTGGAAGAAACGCTCAAGCAACACGAAGAAACGTCTGTTAGCAAATTGCAGCTTGATTCTTTTTCATACGAAAGCAGTTATCAATCCGCTGTGGATTATTTTGACCGTGTTGATGCCATGCCCGACGGCATTTTTACCTACAGCGATACCGCGGCGATGGCCATCATCATGGCGTTGAAGAAAATGGGGCTCCAGGTTCCGACGGATGTTTCTCTCGTTGGCTATAACGACCAGCCCAGTGCAGGTTTTTTTAACCCTCGCATCACAACCATTCGGCAGGACCCTTATGCCGCGGGCAAGCTCCTGGTCAGCAAACTCATGAGAATTATTGAGCAGAAACAGGTACGATCAGAAACCATCGACACTGAATTAGTGGTGCGCGAGACCTAATGTTGCAGTGCCCAAACTTAATCCGCCAGAGCACAGCCTTTCAGCCCAGGTTGTTCGGCAGTAACCAGGGCAATTGGCGTTTGGCGACATAAAGATTCAAAGCGGCCTTTGTTACTGAAGGTGTTTCGAAATCGTTCAACGTCAATGTGATTGTATAGTCTCGGCGTTACACCACCGGTCATATAAACCGCTGACCAAGCTCCCATCGCCAATGCCAGGTCTCCCGCAACTGCAGCCAGAATATCAAAAAAATCATTCACGCAGGCAAGGGCAACCGGATCTTTCGCGTTCAGTGCTGAAGTGATTTCCGGCGCGCTTAACTGACGCTCATCGCCATGTATCAATGAATTGGCCCAGTACAGATTCTCCAAACCGGGGCCAGACAGAAATCGCTCAACTGAAACCCGTGGAAAGCGTCGCTGCAACAATTGCAACAACTCGTTTTGATGCGCATTAATAGGCGCAAAAGCGATATGCCCACCTTCCGAGGGCACCAGCTCACCACTCGGCATAATGGCCGAAACCCCGAGGCCCGTGCCGGCCCCAAGCACCAGACGCATTCCCTTAACCGGGCCATCTGGATGATGATCCAACCACTGCACCTCTGTATTATCAATCTGCCGAACATAATATGCCTGAGCATCGAAATCATTAATACAGCGCAGAGGTAACTGCATTGTTTCAGACAGCGCTTTTTGACTGAATGTCCAATGGCTGTTCACCAGGGTGATCCGGTCCTGCTCTACCGGGCCAGGTACCGCCAGGCAAATCTTTTCAGGTCGGGCGATGTCGGGCTGATCCAAATAGTGATGCAAAGCAGCATCAATATTGTCGAAATCCTTGCAGGCATACTCCATCAAATTTGACAGGCCTTGATGATCACTATCGACGCTTGCAAAACGTGCATTGGTGCCGCCAATATCAGCAACCAGAGTCGATTTTTCAGAAAAGGCGGTACGGGCTTTCACAACTTAATCCCAATGTTTTCATGCGTATTTAGGTATTTTAAAACAGACACTGAGCCTCGATATCAGACACTCAGAACCTTCATGGTATTCGTGCTGCCCAGAACATTATCACAGTCGCCCAGAGTTACAATCACCAAATCTCCCGCACGGACCAATTGACGATCGCGCAGGTTTTGAATCGCCATGTTCAGACGTTCTTCTTTTGGATAACTGTTGATATCGAAAGTAACCGGCATCACACCTCGGTATAAAGCGACTCGATTTTCCGTTTTCTCATGGCGGGTAAAGGCAAAGATCGGTAATTTGGAATTAATGCGGCTGGTCAACAGAGGCGTGTTGCCCGTTTCTGTCATGGAAATAATTGCCTTCACACCGAGCAAGTGGTTGGCGGTGTACATTACGGCCATAGCGATGGATTCATCCACAGCATTAAAATCCTGATGCAGGCGATGCCCAGAATGAAACGCCAAGGGGTGGTCTTCCGCACCAATAATGATTCGGTGCATCGCTTCAACCGCTTCCACCGGGTAGCGGCCGGCCGCCGTTTCAGCAGACAACATAACCGCATCAGTACCGTCTAACACCGCATTGGCCACATCAAAAACTTCTGCTCGTGTTGGCAAGCAGTTTTCAATCATGGATTCCATCATTTGAGTGGCGGTGATCACAACACGATTCAGTTCACGTGATCGTTGAATCATATGCTTTTGCACGGCCACCAATGCAGCATCACCAATCTCGACCCCGAGATCTCCACGAGCCACCATGATGGCATCAGAAGCCAGAATAATATCATCGAGCAAACCATAATCGGCGACCGCTTCTGCCCGCTCGATTTTCGCGACAATATGCGCATCACTGCCCGCCTGTTTTAAGGCCGCGCGGGCGCGCTCAATATCTTCTGCGCTACGCACAAAAGACACTGCCAGATAATCCACACCAATATCTGCCGCCAACTCGATATCGCAAAAATCTTTTTCCGTCAGCGCCGGTGCCGATAGGCCGCCACCTTCTTTGTTGATGCCTTTGTTATCAGACAGACGTCCGCCAACCACCACCAGGGTTTCAATCTTCTGGCCAACAACCTTACTAACCTCTAGCACCAAGCGACCGTCATCCAACAGCAAGCGATCACCCGCTTGGACCTCATCGGGTAACCCTTCGTAGTCCAATCCTACGCACTCGCTGTTCCCATCCAATGGTGACATGGCACTGTCCAGGACGAAACTCTGCCCTTTTTCCAGTTGCACCGCACCGTCTTGAAAACGTGCAATGCGTATTTTCGGTCCTTGCAAATCACCCAGTACAGCGACACTGCGTTTCAACTTGCTGGCCAGTTCTCGTACGTTTTTAATGCGTTGACGGTGGTCGTCCGCATCACCGTGGGAAAAATTCAAGCGAACCACATTGGCGCCAGCTCGGATGAGTTGCTCTAAGGCATCACCTTTGTCAGTTGCGGGTCCAAGGGTCGTAACAATTTTTGTACGACGGATCATGCCACCGCCTCACTGAGACGCGCGGCAGCAATCAACGCTCGAGTATTGTCGAGCATGCGATTTGCGAAGGCCCACTCATTGTCGTACCAGGACATCACCTTCACCAGATTGCCATTCACTTTGGTTTGAGTGGCATCGAAGTTGGAAGAAGCCATTTCGTGATTGAAATCCACCGATACCAAAGGCAGCTGATTGTAGGCCAAAACACCCGGCATATCTTCAGAGGCTTTGCGCAGCAACTCATTCACTTCTTCAATGCTGGTTTCGCGCTGGGCGACAAAACTGAAATCCACCAATGAAACATTGGCCGTTGGAACTCGCACGGCCATGCCGTCAAGCTTGCCGGCCAGCTCAGGCAACACCAGAGCCACCGCTTGGGCTGCCCCGGTTTTGGTTGGGATCATCGATTGTGCTGCGGCACGTGCACGATAAATGTCGCTGTGAAAGGCATCATGCACCTGTTGATCATTGGTGTAGGCATGGATCGTCGTCATTATGCCGCGCTCGATACCCAAGTCCTGATTCAACACCATTGCCAGAGGTGCAAGACAGTTGGTGGTACAGGACGCATTGGAAATAATCTGGCTATCGGCATTCAACACATGATGATTGACACCATATACAACGGTCGCATCCACATCTTTGGCCGGGGCTGAAATAATGACCTTATGCGCGCCGGCATTGATGTGGGCCTGGGCCGCTTCACGGCTGGTAAAGAATCCAGTGCATTCCAGTACCACATCAATCGCCAACTCGGCCCAAGGCAAGTCTTCTGGATTACGCTCCGAACATAAGCGAATGTCATGCCCGTTAACTCGCAGGGTGTTGCCCTGATGTTCCACCCGCCCAGAGAAACGGCCGTGCACTGAATCGAATTGCGCCAAATGCGCATTGAAATCAGCGGGCGCTAAATCATTAATGGCAACCAACTCAATGCCGCTGTGCTGCTCGCTTTCGTACAGAGCTCGAAATACATTTCGACCGATACGGCCAAATCCATTGATGGCAATTCGAATTGTCATGGAAAACCTCTTGATAGTAATGACGGCGAGGGAAACGCTATCCTTTTGTAATTTAATAAAATATTAGTTTAATTTTCGTTACAAACCAATAGATTTGTGTAACTTAATTAAATACACTTGTTTGAATTAGGCGCTTTCCAAGCTCTGATTTGCTCAACTTTTAGGGCATAATCAATAACTTAAGCGATATCCAGCGGATCAAGATGAATCTTTTAATTCAGTTACAGAAAGAACTCGCCACCCTGAGTAAATCGGAAGCGCGTATCGCTGAGGCGATTCTGGCGCAGCCCGAAGCGGCCACGAACTACACCACGGCCCAGCTGGCTCGCCTGGCTGAAGTGAGTGACCCAATGATTTCTCGCTTTTGTAAATCCATTGGCTGCAGCAGCTTTCCCGACTTCAAAGTGAAGCTTGCCAAGAGCCTTGCCAGCGAAAGTTCTTTTATCAGCAAGGCCGTGAGCCCTGGAGATAACGCCCGGGATTTAATTGAAAAACGCGTCAGCGCCAATCAGCTCGCCCTGGCTTTTATTCGCGAAGAACTGGACCCTGAACTGATCGAAAAATGCATTGCGACCCTGAAGGCATCCAAGCGCATTGAAATTTTTGGCATGGGAGGCGCGGCCGCAATTGCAAAAGACGCCCAGCACAAACTGTTTCGACTGGGGATTCCCTGTATCGCCCACGAAGATCATTTGATGCAGAGAATGTCTGCTGCCGGTGCCGATAAAGACTCCGCCATTCTGCTCTTTTCCTTTACCGGACGCACCAAAGCCATGGTGGAAGTTGCACAGATCGCTGCCGCCAAAGGTGCCAAGCTGATTGCAATAACCAGCCCCGATTCACCACTTGCCAATGAAGTTGATCTGGCCATCCCCTCTGGTAACGAGCTGGAAGACACTACTATCTATGTTCCCATGACGGTGAGAATTGTGGTCCTCACCATCATTGACATTCTGGCAACCGGTCTTGCATTGGCACTGGGTGACGATATGGATGATCGTCTGCGTGAAATCAAACACAGTCTGGACGACACCAAGACCCAATAACCCTTAGCCGCACATTATCGGTACACCATTGCTGGGTTTGTTAAGCCAGGCTGGCCGCTTCACGCGCCTTGCGTTCAATGGCATCCCAGTTCTTTTCAGCAATGTCGCTTTTTTCCAGCATCCAACTGCCACCCACACAGAGGATATTTTTCTGAGCGAGATAATCCACGGCTTTTTCCGGATTAATGCCGCCAGTGGGGCAAAAACGTAATTGTGGCAAGGGTCCGGCAATGGCTTTCAGTACTTTTAAACCACCGACCGCTTCAGCTGGGAAAAACTTCAAGTGACGAATGCCTTTCGCCAACATTTTCATGGCTTCACTGGGCGTCGCGACACCGGGCAAAATCGGAACATTCAAGACCAAAGCACGATCAACCAATTCATCGGTGTGACCCGGGCTCACCAAAAACTCGGCACCGGCAGCAACCGAATTTTCAGCGTCTTCCGCACTGATTACGGTACCTGCACCCACAATCGCATCGGGCAGTTCCTGTTTGATTTTTCGAATCGCCGCCAATCCGTGTTCCGTGCGCAAAGTGACTTCCAGCACTTTCAAACCGCCAGCCAGAAGGGCCTTGGCCATTGGCACGGCATCGTCCAAGTCTTCGATCACAATCACCGGAATGACCGGGCTGCTTGTCATTATGTCTTCAATTCTGCTCATCATTAGTCCTGACTGTTTGTCCTTAAGCGTTTTTTAGTTAAGGCGCGTAAAACACATGAATGTCTTTTTCATACTGTTGCAAAAGAGCCGCCACCGGATGATCCTCAACGGAGGCGGTTTTTGACGCCTGGTATACCGCCAGTTTTTCGGGGCCGCTGATCATCAATGCGACGGTTTTGGCCTTCAGCACGGCTTTTTTATTTAAAGTAATTCGTTCGGTGTGAGGGCCTGTCACCTTACTCGGCTGTGCATTCACAACGCTGAGCAAAGTATGTTCGTGACCGGTGTTGCTCAACGCGTCGTCAAGTCCTTCCGCGTGAGGAAACCAAGAGGCTGTATGCCCATCCGTTCCCATTCCTAACAACGCAAAGTCGAACGAACGGCCCAGCTGGTGATACCGTTCCTCAGCCTCAGACAAACCCTCTGCAGCGTTGTCCGCTTGAGTTTTCAGACCAACAATATCCACATTGTCCTGGCCACTTTTGGTAAAGCAAGCTTCGATAAATGCTTCGTTGCTGGCGCTGTGATGTTTATCAACCCAGCGCTCATCGACCAGGGCAATTTTAATACTCCGCCAATCCAAATCCTGCTGCCCCAGAGATTCATACAGCGGTTTGGGACTGCTGCCACCGGAAAGTGCAAGCAGGGCCTGGCCATATTCCTGCTGAGCAGAAGTGATGGATTCCACCATCAACGTCTGGACGGCAGCCAACATTTCCGGCTTGGCATTAAAAAATGATTCAATCAGCAAACCGAATTCCTATTGATTCTCACCGGCATTAAACCAGTTGCGTCCATCTCGACGAATTAATTCGTTGGCCGCTTCCGGCCCCCAACTTCCCGCGCGATACAAATGAGGACTTTGCTTCTTCTCGGCCCAACTATTAATGATCGGATCGATCCAGCGCCAGGCACTGCGTACTTCATCGCGATGAATAAACAGGGCCGGGTCACCGGCAACCGCATCCATCAACAGTCGCATGTAAGCATCGCCATGGGGTTTGTTGTAGTTCAAATTAAGTGTCACGGGTTCAAGTTCAACACCCATTGACTGCATATTTTTGGAAGTGATGGTCAGCTGAATCAATTCTTCTTCCTGCAGACGAATCACCAATCGATTGGGATCGATGTTTCCGGCCGATTCCTCATACACCCGGTGTGGAATGGTTTTGAATTGAATAATAATCTCAGCGCAACGCTGTCTCAATCGCTTGCCCGTACGCAAATAGAAAGGCACTTCGGACCAACGCCAATTGTCGATGAAGCACTTTAAGGCCACGAACGTTTCTGTTTCGCTGCCACTGTTCAGCTCTTCCAGATAGCCAGGCACCATGTCGCCGTTTTGTTCTCCGGCGACGTATTGACCACGCACCGTCTGCTGCCCCATATTTTCCGGGAGAATAGGACGCAAGGCTTCCAGCACTTTGATCTTTTCACTGCGGATGCTGTTGGCATCCAGTTTGTTCGGTGGTTCCATAGCCACCAGACACAAGAGCTGAAGCAAGTGGTTTTGTACCATATCGCGCAATGCGCCCACTTCGTCATAGAAGCTTACGCGCCCTTCCAAACCAACCGTTTCCGAAATGCTGATCTGCACATGGTCGATTGCTCTGCCATCCCAAAGTTGGGCAAAAATCTGATTGGCAAAACGCAACGCCAGTAAGTTCTGGACCGTTTCTTTTCCAAGATAATGATCAATGCGGTAGATATTGTTTTCAGGAAAAAACTGAGCAATGTCTTCATTGATTGACTCTGCAGAAGCTTCGTCATAACCCAAAGGCTTTTCAACCACAACTCGGCTGTTGTCATTACACAAGCCATGTTCTGACAACAATCGACAACACACAGAAAACACGCCTGGCGGAATCGCCAAATAGTACACGCGATGGTGATCAGCCTGAGCATCCAGAATATTCGCGAGCTCTTGCCATTGGCCATCGTCGCAGGAAACATCCAGCAGCAGCGTCACCACACGACGCTGAAAGCTTTCCCAGCCCTCTTGGCTAAAAACGTCTTCTCCACTCAGGTAGCTTTCCAGCTTGCCACCTAGCTTTTCAAAATAATCATCGAGATCATCCGCCTGCCTGGCGGTGACAATAATTCGGCAATCATCTTGCAGGCTGCCCGCCTGATGAGCCCGAAACAAGGCCGGAATCAATTTGCGTTCAGACAAATCACCGGTGCCACCAAAAATGACGATATCGGTTTTATTCGACATGGTTTACCCCCGCCAGACGTCGAAGATGTTTATTCTGTAAATACACTTGCACCTTGCTCCGCATTACCCACCAGAGAACGAAAACCTTGGAACAATTCCCGTCCCATACCCGTTGTCTGCTGAATATCATAGGTTTTTGCTGGCCGTTGTAACACCGACTCGTCCAACACATTCAATCGACCTTCATTGGCATCCAACTCTATCATATCGCCCGTCTTAAGCTTTGCGATAGCACCGCCTTCAATGGCTTCCGGTTGCAAGTGAATAGCGGCCGGAACTTTGCCGGACGCACCGGACATTCGCCCATCCGTCAACAGCGCCACTTTAAACCCTTGGTCCTGCAACAAACCCAGCACTGGTGTGAGTTTGTGTAGCTCTGGCATACCGTTGGCCTTGGGCCCTTGCAATCGCACCACCGCCACAAAATCTTTTTCCAACTCACCTGCATCAAACAACGTCTGTAGTTCATCTTGATGCTCAATCACAATGGCCGGAGCACACACTTTGCGATGAGCTTCATTCACCGCAGAAATTTTGATAACCGAACGCCCCAGATTGCCGCTGAGTAATTTCAAGCCACCTTCTTTGCTGAACGGTTGTTCAATGTTACTGATTACATCGGCATCAAGACTTTGTTCAATACCATTTCGCCAGGCTACACGCCCTTCTTCAAGAAACGGTTCCTGACAGTAATTTTCCAAACCCTGACCTGCGATAGTATTCACATCCGGATGCAAATAGCCGCCTTTGAGCAACTCCCGAATCAATAGTGCAGTTCCACCAGCAGCCTGAAAATGATTAATGTCCGCCTGACCATTCGGATAAATCCGACAGAGCAAAGGCACGATGGCCGACAGCTCGGACATGTCCTGCCAGTCGATCATAATGCCAGCAGCACGTGCAATGGCCACCAAATGAATCGCATGATTGGTTGAGCCACCACTGGCCAGTAAACCAACGATGCCATTGACGATCGCACGCTCATCCAGAATCTCGACCAGCGGTTGAAAACCATCAACCAATGCCGTTTGTTGCAATATGGTTTCACTGGCTTCTCGAGTCAGGGCCTCGCGTAATTCGGTATCGGGGTTTACAAAAGAACTGCCTGGCAATTGCAAACCCATAAATTCCATCAACAACTGATTGCTGTTGGCCGTTCCATAAAAGGTACAAGTACCTGCACTGTGATAAGACTGACTTTCCGATTCCAGTAATTCCTGACGCCCCACTTTTCCGGCGGCAAACAGCTGACGCACACGGTGCTTTTCAGAATTGGATATCCCGGTTCGCATGGGGCCAGCCGGCACAAACACGACCGGTAAATGGCCGAAAGACAATGCACCAATAAGCAGGCCTGGTACGATTTTGTCGCACACACCCAGGCACATGACGCCATCAAACATATTGTGAGACAAAGAGATCGCGGTAGACATGGCGATCAGGTCCCGGGAAAACAATGACAACTCCATGCCATCCTGCCCTTGGGTCACGCCATCACACATAGCCGGCACCATGCCCGCCACCTGCGCAACCGCGCCCTGCTCGCGCACGGCATCTTTAATAATATCCGGGTAGTCTTTAAAAGGATGATGGGCTGACAACATGTCATTATAAGAAGAGACAATACCGATATTTGCACTGCGGTCGACCGCCAGCACCGATTTATCATCTTTACCGCAAGCCGCAAAACCATGGGCCAAATTACCGCAGGACAAACCACTGCGGTAAACACCACGCTGACGCGCCTCACTGATTTTTTCCAAATAGCGGGTTCGGCTGTCCTGACTGCGCTCCCGTATTCTTTGGGTAACGGCTGCAACGATTGAATGGAGCATAAATTCTTATTACCTTGGCAGTAACAGAGGATTCCTTCTTATCGGGAATCTGGGGGTTCCAGAAAGCTTAACGGGATCTCGGGCAAAAAGATGCCCCCATACTGCGGGGGCCATGGATAATACTTGAAACGAGACTCAATCCATTAAAAGCTGACAGTTACACGTGACACCCGTGTAACTAAATTAAATAATACACAATGTTTGACACAAAACAAGTAATTAAATTAAATTAATCATCGCCATACCACAAAGCTTCTCCCCATAGATGTAATTCAATGACATTAGGAAGCCACACCAGGATTATCGAGACTCTATGAGCACTGTGCACCACCCCTTATTGGATTACTTTGACACCATGGACAGCAGCCGATGCACCGTGATCTGGCGCGGTTACAAGGTGTTTCTATTCAAGCAACCCTGGGGAACACTGGCGATAGCTGAGCAAGGTGCCCAAATCCTGCACTATCAACCCCGGGGCTCGCAGCCTGTACTTTGGCTCAGCGCACAGAGTGCCGGACCTGGAAAAGCCATACGTGGCGGCATTCCATTATGCTGGCCCTGGTTTGGCAGCCACCCCGAGCGGGCAGATCAACCCAGCCACGGACTGGCACGCACCGCCAAGTGGTCACTGACCGGAGAAAGCCATCAGACCGAGCAAAGCGAATGGGTTCTCGACGCCCCATCGCTAATGGAGAATATCCTCCTGCAACTCCGCATCAGCGCCAGCCCACAACGGCTTCAAGTGCATCTCCGTACAGAAAACACAGGACAGGGGATCGTCACCGTGACCCAAGCGCTGCACAGCTATCTGCAACTATCCGATACCCGCAACATCGATATACAAGGCCCTGAAAACGCCGAGTTTTACGATAAGCTTGAACAACGTTATGCCCGTCGCCAGGCGCATTCCTGGGCATTGGCCATGGACCGCATCTATCAACATCAGGGCGACACCCAGCTTTCCGATAAAGGACTCGATCGCCGGTTGCGAATCGCTAAAGAGAGCAGCAAATCAACCGTAATCTGGAACCCTGGACCCAACACCTCGCTGACCGATATCGAGCCGTCTGAGCTGTCGAAATTTATCTGCATCGAAGCAGCCAATACCGAAGAATATGATTCAGTGACATTGCATGCTGGTGAAAATTTCAGCATCGGCACCACCATCGAATGCACCCCAAACAAGAAATAAACTAATCTCATATGAGAAAATATTTCCATGCTTGCTGCATGGAAATATTTTCATTAAGTCATTGAAATAGCTAAATAAACTGAAAGAAAAAATCTACTCCCACTACACAAGCGCTCACTAAACATTCAAAAACCACTTTACATTAGTTTCATATAAGAACATTATGAACAGCATAAAGCCTGTTTTGGAATGCTAATAACACCAGTGGGGGTAGTATGAACATCAAGCAAATCCATCATGTAGCCTATCGTTGCAAGGACGCCAAAGAGACGGTCGAGTTTTATCGAGATGTTCTCAATATGGACTTTATTCTGGCTATCTCCGAGGACAAAGTGCCTTCGACCAAAGAACCTGATCCGTATATGCACCTCTTTATGGATGCCGGCAACGGCAACATTCTGGCCTTCTTCGAAATCCCCAATTCACCTCCGATGGGGCGCGACCCAAACACACCAGAGTGGGTACAACACATCGCCTTTGAGCTGGAGAGCGAAGAAGAATTGATGGCGGCCAAGGGTGAACTTGAAGCAAAAGGTATTGAAGTTCTTGGCCCAACCAACCACGAAATCATCAAATCCATCTACTTTTTCGACCCAAGTGGCCATCGTCTTGAGTTGACAGTACGCACCGACAAGCCGGGACAAATCGAAGAGCTGAATCACATCGCCCCAGAAATGCTGGAAGAGTGGAGCCAGAAGAAAACCACCGTGAAACAAGCGGCCTGGTTACACAGCGATGAATTCTCAGGCGAATAAAACAGAGACAGGATGAGTGAGATTGGGAGGCAAAACCTATGTTAAATACCTACAGTTATCCGGAATTTAAATATCAGCAATCGCCCGAGCAAGCATCGGGAGACGTCAAACGTCATCCGGTGGTCATCATTGGCGCGGGCCCGATTGGCCTCACTGCCGCACTGGAATGCGCCGCTCAGGGGATTCCAGTCATCGTACTCGACGATAACAATACGGTGAGCATCGGCTCCCGGGCAGTGTGCTACGCCAAACGCCCACTGGAAATCTGGGACCGCCTCGGCGTTGCAGCACCAATGCTTGAGAAAGGCATCAGCTGGAAAATTGGCAAGGTTTTTTTCAAGGAAAAGCTGGCATACCAGTTCGATTTACTGCCTGAAGAAGGGCACAAGATGCCCGCGATGATCAATCTCCAACAGTATTATCTGGAGGAGTACATGGTCGCCGAGTGCGAACGCCAGGAACGGATCGATCTGCGCTGGAAACACAAACTACTCAGCCTCTCCCAAAATGACGAGTTCGCTACGCTCGTCGTTGAAACCCCTGACGGGGTGTTTACCATGGAAGCTCAATGGGTTATTGCCTGCGATGGCGCCAACAGCGATACACGCAATATGCTGGACGGTGAATTCAGCGGGCAGTTTTTTCAGGATCGTTTTTTGATTGCCGACGTCGTCATGAAAAACGACTTCCCCACCGAACGCTGGTTTTGGTTCGATCCGGTTTTCCACAAAAATCAGTCTGCTCTATTGCACAAACAATCTGACGATGTGTGGCGCATCGACTTTCAACTGGGTTGGGATGCAGACCCAGAAGAAGCCAAAAAACCTGAAAATGTCATCCCCCTCCTAAAACAAATGCTCGGAGAAGAGTGTGAATTTGAATTGGAGTGGGTATCGGTGTATCAATTTGCCTGTCGCCGAATGGATAAATTCCGTTATGGTCGCGTACTGTTTGCCGGCGATTCCGCCCATCAGGTTTCCCCCTTTGGCGCTCGTGGCGCAAACACTGGTGTTCAAGACATCGACAATCTCGGCTGGAAACTGAAACTGAACCTCGACGGTAAAGCACCTGCCGAACTTGTGGAAAGCTACAGCGAAGAACGTGTATTTGCGGCCGACGACAATTTAATGAATTCAACTCGCTCTACCGATTTCATTACCCCTAAAAGCAAAAGCAGCCGTGTCTTTCGCGACGCGGTGTTGCAACTGGCTGAACAACACGAGTTTGCTCGCCCACTGGTAAACAGCGGACGGCTGTCAACCCCAACGCCTTACCTTCATTCCAGTTTAAACACTGAAGACGAAGACTCGTTTGCCGGCAACATGCGGCCGGGAACCAACTGCGCGGATGCACCAATTCAGATCGAGGGCAACAATAGCTGGTTACTGCCGACGCTTGGAGGTGAATTCACGTTGCTCGTCATCAATAATGACACCGCCCATTCTGTCGAACAGGGTGGTGTTCACGCCAAGGTACTGCGTCTCGGCCAAGACTTTGACGATAGCGAAGGTTTGGTCTCTCAACGCTACGATGGCGAGCAAGGGGCCATCTACCTGATTCGACCAGACCAACACATTGCCGCCCGCTGGCGCAGCTTTGATGAAATTAAAATCAAAGCAGCCATCGCCAAAGCCTGTTGTCAGCATTGAGGAGAGCCATCATGAGTTTGATTGTCACTGCCAATATTCCCAACCCTGACCATTTCTATAATCGCCTTATTGATATGCAACGGGATTTGAGTGAAGACGACGTGCACATGATGAATGCCAAATTGATTCTTTTACTTGCCAATCATATTGGTGATACAGCACTGTTAAATGAAGCGATGGATCTGGCCAAGCCCGCAGAATCTTAAATATTACCCAAGCATAAAAAAGCCCCTTGCGAGGGGCTTTTATTGCTACCGTTTGCGATAGGCTTCCAATAGGTCATCAACTTTACTTGACCACACAGGCTCTGTTTCCACCCCATCCCATGGAATACTTGGCCACCAACGTTGATTCTCGGGTGGCTGACTGGGTTCAAAAGCCTGACCCGGTTTAGGAATAATAATGCGACTGTCGGAATTCGATTCGTCGGCAGCCATCAGAAGACGCTCAATCGGCGCAGTCCAGGCGTGGCGAGAGAGATTAAATCCCGCCCAATGAACCGGCAACATGGCCTTCGCCTGCAGTAATTGATGAGCAATAAAAGCCTGCTCGGGGCCAAGATGATTGTCTCGCCAGAGCGGGTTATAAGCACCGATTTCAATAATGGATAAATCGAAGGGCCCAAGACGTTTGCCTACTTCAGCAAAATCCGGATGCATGGATGTATCACCGGAATACACTACGCTGTGCTCTGGTCCGTTAATCGCCCAACCCGACCATAAAGTTTTCTTATGTTCACGGCCAGACAAGGTACGACCAGAGCTGTGGCGGCTGGGTATCGAACTGATGGTCACGTCGCCCAATGTTTGTTGCTGCCACCAATCCATCTCATAAATTTTGTCCTCATTCACTCCCCAGTAACGCAAATGGGATCCGACACCGAGAGGAACATACCAGTTCAAATCTTGCTCTTTCAATCGCTTCACTGTTTCCATATCCAAATGATCATAGTGATCGTGGGATATTAGAACAGCATCAATGTCGGGAAGATCCTCAAAAGCCAACGGTGAAGGATAAAAGCGCTTGGCCCCCATAAAGCTGAATGGCGAAGCACGCTCAGACCAAACAGGATCAATCAATATACGTTTGTCATCAATTTCCAACAATAAAATAGAATGCCCCAACCAAGTCACGCGCAAACCGCTGGCCGGTGCTTGTGCATAAATATTGGCATCCGTCGCATCCACTTCCAAGGCTGGATCAGGTTCAGTATTGGGATTGGAGGCCAGGAAAAAAGCACGTGCAGCTTTCCAACGATCCACCGGTTCCTGAGCCAGGGTATTCTTGAAATACTGTCCGTCCCATTGCGGTGACCGTTCAAATTTCTCGGTAACCTTGTCATCACTTAAATCGGGTAATTTGCCAAAGGAGCTGCAGGCAGAAATATAAACAGCGACAAGCACGGCAACGAATGCAATCAGGAAGTACTTAAGGGTTGTTGATAGAGCTTTTAACATGCTACGCAAATCTTACAGAGCCGGAGTTCAGCCGGCACTGTAAGCGTGGAACGATATTTGTACAAGTAAGAGAGTGTTAACTTAACGATTCTCTACACGCCCTTCATCGGTCGAACCTGCAGGTCTTACTTCCGAGTATGGAATCCAGACTCTAAACATAGACCTTTAACACAGATGTTGGACCCAGCCCCGAAACAAGCTTCCTCGTAAAAGGCAAAACATAAAGTGGAATGAAGAAAACCAACACTTAGTTTTTCGCCCAGCGAACAATATTACTCAAGGACTTCTGTAAGCCATTCATAGGCTGAACAATGTAAGCACTGCCCGCCAAACGCTGTTCACCTGTGCGTTGTAATTGCTGATGCAGCTCGGCCAACTGATCAACCGTCATGGTCATGGGCGCTTCCTGAGCCTGATATACACTGCCGATATCATAAGCCTTTCCTGCGTCGCTACTCATTTCAACATGGGAACCCAGAATATAACTCACCGGATGTTTTTCAGCGAAGGCGTGAAGTTTGGCAATACTGCTTTTGTAGTCTTGCCAATGCTTTACGTACAAAACGCCTGGGTAGAAGCTGTCGCCGGTGAGCAGCCATTGTGTTTTGGAATCATAAACCGCAATGGCTTCTTCCTGATGACCCGGGGTTTTGATAATCGTTAGCGCACGGTCACCCATCGCAATAGTGCTTATGTCATTTTTATGGAAGTCGGCAAACGATTGCTTATCCGCATTGACCACCCGAGTATTGTCAAGCGACGCGAACACCTCATCACCGGCTGTATGATCACTGTGATGATGGCTATGCAATACTAATAAGGCTTTGCTGTTTCCGTGCTGGTGAATAAGCTTCTGAACAATATGAGCCAATTCCTCACCACCGTCATTGCTTTTGGCGCCGGTATCCAACAACACATTTTGGCGCTCGCCCAACAATAAATACATCATAGGAGACTCGGGGTTACTGCACTTGTTTTGGCGAATGATGTAACTGCTTTTGTCGTACTGGTGAATCTCGTAATTGGACAAGACTGACTCTTTCATTAGACGGCTGTCACAATCATCTTTTCCCGAGTTCCAGTATTTATATTGCAGGTCTTTCCCGGCAGCCATGCGTTCAATACGAGGCGCATTAAAACGAACATCGCTTTGAGAAACGGCTTCTGTAGAGGTGGTATTGGCGCATGCGGCCAAACTGATGGAACTGAATGCTATGGCTATGGCGATTATTTTTTTCACGATCCTTCCCTCATCTTGGTATTGCAAATTTAGACGAGGGAATATCGAGAACAGTTTAAAAAAAGTAAAAATAGCGCCTGAATCAACAGGCGCTCACTCTCGCAGGAACAAATTTATGCAGAGGGGTACCAATGAATCGATCGCGATGAAAAACGCTGGTGAGTTCATTCACGTACACACCCGTATCTTCCAACTCATTGTTTTCATTTACAAAGCGCATGCCCTGGCCATTCGGCACTGAAATGGTACCAAGGTGCATGCGCTCATCATACGCCAACTCAACTTCCGCTTGTCCGGTTTCAGTCTCCAACAACACCCGCTTGCCTTCTTCCAGGCCGAAACGCTGAGCGTCTTCGGGGTGCATGGTCAATGCGGTCACTGCTCTTCCCTTCGCCCATTGCGGATCGCGAATATTACAATTGGCGGTATACGCACGGCGAACACCCGCCACCAGTGCAAAAGGATATTCATCGCTGGTTTTATGTAAGGGCTCAAGTTTGTCCAGCACATCCACCTCATCGAGCAACTCCCCCATCAACATTTGCAGCTTGTTGTCCGGATGTGGAATACGCGCCCAACTTTCCTCATATGTAGAAACACCAATTTCAACGGCTGTCGGGCTATCAACCAGCGCCTGGAACAAATCACTCCCAGCCGTTGGTCCACTGAAGCCTGCACGCGCCGCTTCAGCACTGTGCTTGAGCACATACATCTGGCACAAGCCCCAGATCGCCGCGGTGGCCTCCTGACCTGCTGGCAACGCTGGCCCAAGGGTTCGGTAAAGAACATAAGGCAGATAACTGGCGATCTTTCGATTGCTCCCCATTTGGGTAAACAATTCCCCTTGGTAGGCGGCTAAACCCGTTTGTGCAGCAGCCTTCAAACTGTCCAGCTCGCCGTCTTCAAACACCGCCAACGCTTCTAACAAACGTGCATGCATTTCTGGCTCGCCCAGAGTATTGGGCATCGGCTTAAGCACGGGCTCACGCAAATAGAAAATATTCGCCGGGAAGTTTCTGGGAAAGAACGTGGCTTCCCACTTTTCATATTGGCTGGATGCTGGCAGAACATAATCGCATTCCAGAGCGGTTTCACTCATGACCACATCGATGGCCAAACTGAAATCGAGGTGACGCAGAGCTTTGCGCATACGTTTGGCGTCGGACAATGAGTGTACCGGATTGGAACTTTCAACAATCAGGGCACGTGGACGTCGCGGGTCCTCGTTGAGAATTTCTTCGGTCAGATAGTTGGCGGGAAACAGGCCGCTGACAATAGGCGCCCCAGTGACCGGAAGGGTACGACGCTCTGTCTCATAACCGTTTTCGTCCACCGGGCCGTAATCGACCGCAATCATTTCCGCCAACTGAGTAAACATACCCATGGTACCAGGCTTACCGTAGTTGCCATTCATGAGCATCAAAAGGAAATTCAGGTAGGTAACCAAGGTTGAATGTGGTGCCATCTGCACCCCGATATCCTCTTCCAATGCAAAAGATTCCGCCTTGGCAATAATTTCAGCGGTATCTCTTACCTGACTCGGACTGATTCCGGCAAACTCGGCATAACGATCAACATCAATCGCCTTGAAACGCTCAATCACCTTTTCGTAACCACTGGCATGCTCAGCCAGCCAGTCCATGGGCAATAGATCACTTTGAACGATATGCGCCAGTATGGCACCCAGGCACCAAGCATCACGCCCTGGCCGCACCGCCAGATGGATGTCAGCGTGGTCCGCTGTTTCACTCCGCCGCGGGTCTATCACGATTAAAGTACGCTCAGGGTCTTTTTTGATCTCTTTGAGGAACAATCGTGCCCGATCCAGACCATTACTCATGAAAGGGTTTTTGCCCACAAACATGGCCACCTTCGCATGATGCACTTCTGGATGGACCAGGCCACCGATCATGCGGCTGAACACCCAGGAAAGGCCGGTTTTTTCCTGTGAGATCGCGCTGCTTTTGTAACGAATGCCGAGGGCTTTGCGCAGGCTGGTCGCATAGGCGCCACCCAGATGATTTCCCTGACCACCGCCTCCGTAGTACAGGATTTTATCGCCGCCATGCTCATCCCTTATCGCTTGAAGCTTTCCGGCAATCTCGCCAATGGCCGTATCCCAATCGACGGCTTCATAGCGACCATCAGCCGTGCGACGCATGGGACTGCTGATTCTGGCCTGACTGTTTTGGTAGTAGTCGAGTCGCGACGCTTTATTGCAGATGTACCCCTGGGAGGTTGGGTGATCCTTGTCACCGCGCACCTTGAGGATCTGACGCTCATTGTCGCCACCTAACTTGAGTTGAATACCACAATTGACAAAACACAGATTGCAGGCGGTACTGTGCCATTCTTCATTGGCTTGCTCGGACTTGGCCATCATCTCTACCTTTAGGCTGGGGCATGGGCGCTTACCGGGTCCCATGCTTTATTATCGATGCTCGTATGATGATTATTTTATACAGGTATCTTTTTGGAACCCACTGATACTAGTGCGTCAGAAAGAAGAATGTCAAGATTTATCGGGGGCAAACCAAGATCAAGCCACGAGCCCAATCCAGCCTGACCGCACCACTTGCAACAGGCATGCCCAGACTCTTGCTTTGCCAATACTCGGAAATACTGGCAGCATGGCCCTATGTGTTTACTCTGACTGTGTTGGAGCCCTAGGAATGACTGCTCTATATGACCACATTGGAACACGGTATTCCCTCGGTCGCAGAACCGATCCCGAGATAGCTGAGCGTATTCACGCCCATTTGATGACAGCTGACTCCATTCTCAATATTGGTGCAGGAACAGGATCTTACGAACCCCAAGGGGCCAATCTCATCGCGGTTGAACCCTCACTCACCATGATTCAACAGCGCCCAAGCAATGCACACCTTGCCAAACAGGCGACGGCAGAAGCCCTTCCCTTTGAGGATAACGCTTTCAGCCACGGAATGACGGTATTGTCGATGCATCACTGGTCCGATCGTCAAGCGGCCTTTGATGAAATAAAACGTGTAGTGCGAAAGCGCTTTGTCGCCCTGACCTGGAATCCAGATTCCAAACCCTACTGGCTGAGCGAACGATATTTTCCTGAAATCCACCAGATCGATCAGTCAATATTTCCGACCTTGGCCGAGTTAGAGGAGGCATTTCCCGGAATCAAATTCATCACCCTGCCCATTCCGGCGAACTGTAAGGACGGTTTCACCGCATCCTTTTGGGCTAGACCGGAGGCCTATCTCAATCCAGAAGTGCGTGCATCTATGTCAACATTCTCAAAAATAAACGCACTCGAATCCGGCCTACAAAAGCTCGAAGTTGAATTGAACAATGGCTTTTGGCAAACTCAATATGGAGATCTACGACACAGAAGTCATCTGGACACGGGTTATATCATCGCGGTTTGGGATCAATAGATCGACGTCAGTCACAAAGGAACTCAGCATGACAAATTACGTAACCTGGGGCATTGTTATCGGTTCTATTATCGGTTTGTTTGCCGGTATTTTCTGGTTTGAAATGGGCCTGTCCATGCTTGCCGGGGTTTCCCTTGGCATCCTTGTCTCGACAGCACTGGCAACTTTCCGTGGAAAGCGCTCTTCAGCGTAATCCCTCGCGAGCCCGGTTCCAACACAAACTCATTCCTTTTGCTTAGGTTTTGTGTCTGTGAACCTTAAAATTTTAATAATTGGTTCGAACTTCCTATTGGCCTGAGCTCACCGCCCAGTACCATCCTCTTTTAAATTTCCCGGAACTCGGTAAAAAGAGGAGAGGCTGTGCGCGCTATTCTGTGCTGTATCGTATGTCTGATGGGCGCCAATGCATATGCCGATTGTCAATCGGCCCTTTTACAAAGCCAGTACAACATTGCGATTAAACACGCTGAGCAATCCATAACGGAAAGCAAGGCTGGTTATCAAACGTATCTCTGCCTCGGTCAGGTTTACCAGAACACCGGGAGATTTCAGGACGCGATTCACTATCTTAAAAAAGCCATTCCCCTTGCAAACTCTGAACAAGACAAAAACAATCTTTATTTTGACCTGAGTGTCGCGTTCAAATACACCGGAGACCTCAAGCAATCTCTGGCCTATATTAATAAGAAACTGGCCTTTGATCGCCGAACTCAAAACAGCGCCGAGATGGGGGTCAGCCTCGCAACAAAAGCCGCCATTCTGGGAGACATCGGCCGCCACAATCAAGCGATTGAATTATCCATCGAATCGATTCAATATCTGGAACGCGACACTGATCGCGCCTCCACCTACAACAATATCGCAACTGGCTACTCTTCTCTCGGCGATTTCAGAAATGCCTTTAAGTACATTAATCTGGCGATTGCAATCGATCGCCGACAAGCCGCGGCCGGCCAGAAAGATCTGGCCATACACCTAATGAATAAAGCGTATCTTTATCGTCAGCAAGGCGAATACCAACGAGCGTTAGCGACAATTAATGAGAGTTTGAACATTATTGAAACCCAGAATCATCAGTATTGGTTAATGAGCGGCCTGATTCACCGCGCCAAGACCCACGAGCTTTCTCAAAACTACGACCATGCCCTTCTTGATTTTCAAAATGCCGCCGGCCTTGCCAAGACGACCAAAGCCCAGGAGCTGCACTATCTTCTGAGTAAGGTGGACCAAATGGAAGATCTGACCGATCAATCTTCTGACAATAAAAAATTACTGACTCAGCTCAGCCAGTGATGTGCAAATACACCACGCAATGAAGTTCTTGAACTTTTCTATTACGAAACACTGAAGCTTTAACAAAAGCCCCATTGCATATAACTCACCGCGATGGCACAAGAGACAGAACCGACCCAATCGCCAGCTCACCACGGGAATCAAACAGAACACGTTTAAACGGTTTTAAACTTGCCGACGTTGAGCACCAGCTCGCGACTTTGGTCCACCATCGCGCTGCTCAGACCTTCACTCTGGGTAGCACGATCCTTATTTGAGCGTGACAGTTCCTGGATCTGCTCTATGTTTGCCACCATGCCCTGCACCAATTGCTGTTGTTCAACCGAAGAGTTTTCAACACCGGCCACGATATCCGACAGTGTATTCAAGTTACCCTGCACACGCTGTAAAACTTGTACCGTCGCCTGGGTTTTATCCACACAACGCTCGGCATTTTTACGGCTGCTGTCCATAGCCGACATCGATTGCTTGGAACTCTGCTGTAAGGCTTCCAATGTTTCCTGGACCTCGTTGGTGGTTGATTGTGTACGCTGGGCCAAGACACGAACCTCATCGGCAACGACCGCAAAGCCTCTTCCCTGATCCCCGGCACGCGCCGCCTCGATGGCCGCATTCAATGCCAACAGGTTGGTCTGTTCCGAGATACTTTGAATGGTGCCCAATAGGGCGTATATTTGCTCGCAGTGGCTTTCCATTTCACTCACTTTGCCAGACGCATTGCCAATCAAAGAATTCAAACTTTGAATGTCGCGCAGGGAGGCGTCACCCGCCTCAGTACCGCGACTGGAATCTTGATTGGCTTCGTCGAGTTGAGCCGTCGCTTGCTTAACCGACTCTGCAACTCGACCAGCCCCATCACTCAGTTGAATCACTGAACTTGCAATCTCGTCCGTCTGCTGACCTTGTTCCACCAGTTCTCGGGCGATCGCATTATTGCTCACATTCAGTTCACTTCCCTGGTCAGCGAGCTGGCAGGCTGTCGTTTTGACTTGCGCGGCTAACTGTTCTGTAGATTCCAGAAAGGTATTGAGTACATTCACGACTTCACAGTCCATGTCCGCTCGAGCCATCAGATTAACTTCACCTTCGGTTTGCATCACTGTATCAATACAACTGTTGACCGCTTCGGTTTGAGCGTATTCCCGCTTAGCATCAAGTGCCATCCAGACGACCACGGCGGTTTCGAAAACAACATAACCCGCGTGAAGGAAAACCAAACCCCAGGACTGATTGTCGGGGTTCAACATATACACTGGCTTGCCCTGACTCTGCAGATAATAAAACGACAAGTGATGAACCGCCGCCACACCGGCCGCAACTACAGGAGGCGCCCAGTCGCGGTAATAGAGCAATAACGCCAACAACACAAAAATACCGAAATGGTATTCGATCAATCCATGCCCCTGTTGAATATGCATCGCACAAAAAACCATAAAAACCGCCGCGACGGTACAACGCATGATTCGTGTGCCTGGAACAATATGGTTGAGCAGAAAGACCAATGCAAGACAGCTGCCTCCTGTCAATAAAGCCAGCATCCAAGTGTCGTATAAACCAGCCAAGGCCAGTCCATAGAGAAACAGACCGCAGCATATGCCCAACATCAGCTTGTCGGCTTTACGATAGTGATTGTGAATATTCATGAAATGACAACTCTCGATTAGTAGCTAGACGCGAGATCGCGTATCTGGCCAGGGACAAAAGCAACCGACACCCGCTGTGTTGTTTATCTGCGGGTTTTCACCGGTTTTCAGTTGGTTTAAAACCGGTTCAATAAAACTGGTTTTAGCATTACAAATAACGCCATTGCTGTATGGCCCAAAGTAGGCCAAGCGACCGTCACGATCCCAAATAGCCACCGCGGGACTGGAGGGAACCGCTGCCGCTGTCAGCGAAGAAGGTGTGAGTAATTCAAAGCGAATGCTCTGCGAGCTGTAACGTGCTTGCAGCTCCTCTCGGTGCTCACGCACATAGCGATTGCAGGGACAGTCCGGGTCAATAAATTGTTGCACGGTTATCTGGCCATTGGAGATCGCGAGAAGGTTCTGCCCATCAAATTGCGCCAATGAATTGTCGAACTTACCTAGCCAACGCCACTCCAGCAACCAGAGTGACAATAACGCGACAGAGCCCAAAACCCCGATCAGCGTGAAGGCCAGTGCTTCACGTTTTGTCATGCCAAATTCACCTTCCTTTGACTAGGCTATCGACAAAACGGGAATGAACTTTATATTTGCAGGGATATTTTGCCGACAGGAATGTCGAATCAGACGCAAACTGCTGGAGGCGGGTTGTGAAGGAATAAAGGGATTAAAGCGAGCGCAACGCCTCACCGACATCCATATCCAGCTTAAGCTGCAACAAGGCATCGGCTCGGGTCATCCCCAGGTTGATGGCCGCTATCGGCTTATTGATTTCCTCAGCGTATTTGCAGAAGCGAAACCCGGAAAACACCATGAGCGAACTGCCTATGATCAGCAAACCATCGGCTCTGCGGATAGCGTCTTTGGCGAGCGCCACCCGTGCTTTTGGAACCGTACCACCGAAAAATACCACATCCGGTTTTAGCGTCTCCTGCCCACACCTGGGGCAAACTGGGCAACGCACCTGGGCCATGTCCCAATCGTCAACATTAGCATCGCCATCAGGGCCCGCATCTATACCCGCCCCTTTAACGTAATCCCATAAGTCCGGATTCCGTTCGATCAACTGTGTTTGCACGGTTTCTCGTTGTGCAATGTGATAACAACTTAAACACTGCACACGATCGAGACGGCCGTGCAGATTCAATACATTATTCGAGCCGGCTTTTCGGTGTAAGCCATCGACATTCTGGGAAATCAATAACTCTATGCGCCCTTCTCGCTCCCACTGTGCGAGAGTCTTGTGAGCACGATTGGGTTTCGACGCAGAAACCAATTGCCAACCCAACACGCTGCGTGCCCAATAGCGCTGACGTTCAGAAAGCTCCTGAACAAATCGCTGATGCTGAATGGGCTCTCTCCTCAACCAATTACCTTCAGCGTCGCGGTAAGTAGGAATTCCCGACTCCGCACTCAAACCAGCCCCACTGATCACAACCAGGCGCGGGTGTTGTTGCAGAAACTCTCGCATGGCAAGAATGTCATTTGAGTTCAGAGATTGGGACATAATATCGAGAAACGTTTATGCGCTTTGTCGCTGCAGCATTTCAGCAAACCAATGGGGATCGACATTCCCGCCACTAGCGATGACCACACAGCGCTTATTCGCCACATCAATCTTCCGAGCAAGAAGTGCAGCCAGAGCCGCCGCCCCACCCGGTTCGATCACCAACTTTAAATGCTTCCAGGCAAAGTACACCGCGGCCTCGACTTCTTCATCACTGACCGTAAGAACATCGTTAACGTATTCCTGGTTGATGGGAAACGTCAGCTCGCCCGGAGCGGGTGTCATCAGGGAATCACAGATCGAGCTTCCTGTCTGGGAAACACTTTGTCGCTCCCCACTCTCAAGGGACAATTGAGTATCGTTGTACCCCTCAGGTTCAACACCATAGACTGTCAGGCTCGGCCAATGATGTTTGGCTGCCATCGCACTGCCTGAACACAAACCACCGCCCCCCAGGGGACTCAGCAAAACATCCGCCTCACCATCCATTTGTTCACAGATTTCCAGGCCCACTGTACCTTGGCCTGCAATGACGTCTGCATGATCAAACGGCGGCACGAAGGTCGCATTCAATCGTTCACAAAGCTCGTGGGCAATCTGCTCACGATTTTCGCTATAGCGATCATAAAACTGAACGTCGGCACCGTATGAGCGGGTGCGCTCGACTTTAATGGCCGGTGCATCTTTCGGCATCACAATGGTGGCTTGGATACCCAGCATTTGTGCCGTCGCTGCAACCCCCTGTGCATGGTTCCCAGAGGAACACGCTACAACACCCGCCTGTTTCTGCGCGTCGCTTAGCTGTGCAATTCGATTATAAGCACCGCGGAATTTGAACGCGCCTACATGTTGCAGATTATCGGCCTTGACGAATATTTGCCCAGAGCATATTTGGTCGAGCTCACGGCTGTGTAATAATGGTGTGACTTCAGCAACACCACGCAGCCTCTGCGCGGCACGTTCGATGTCCTGATAAGAAATGGCTAGGCTCATAGGTAATGGGTTCCCCTTTCATGGCGGGAACATTATGCCAGAGTTAAACCGTATCAGAAATGCACTTCGGAGCTCGACCCTATGCCCACTACTCAGGCGACTGAACTCAGTATTTTTTTCGATGGCACCTGCCCCCTGTGCGTCAAGGAGGTTGAGGCGCTCAAACGGCTCAATCAAAAAGAGAAGCTGGCGTTTCTGGATATTGAAGCGGAGGGCTTTCACGCACAGTATCCCTCAATCGATCTGAACGCTGCACGCCAAATACTGCACGGCCAAAGATCAGATGGCTCTTTTATCTATGGTCTGGATGTCAGCCAGCTTGCCTGGCGCCTGGTTGAATCCGGCTCCTGGCGCCATATCGTATTTTCAATCACACGCTGGCCGGTAATCCGCCCTATCGCCGACCTTGCGTACATCACTTTTGCACGAAATCGTTATCGGATATCCTTCCTGTTCACCGGAAAATCACGCTGCGAGAATGGTCATTGCAAAATTCGATAAAAGCGTTTTTTACCGTGAAGACACTCAAGCATTCGAAGACACAACAAACCTTCTAATCAATCTAAAATACAGTCCGTAGGGTAAGGCTCGCAGAAGCGACATAAACTGCGAAAATACCCACGGGAAGCGAATCTCAAACCCGCTTTTATCCAACCCTTTCACTATTGTCTTTGCCGCCCACTCCGCGGTAACACGTTGTGGCATGGTAAATTCATTTTTGTCGGTCAAAGGGGTTTCCACAAAACCCGGATTAACAATCTTGATCTCAATATTATGAGCATGAAGTTCTGTGTAGAGGGACTCTGCCAAATGAATCAGTGCCGACTTACTTGCGCCATAAGCGGCAGAATCCGGCAGACCTCGATATGCCGCCAGCGACGCCACGAGAACAATTTGCCCGCCCCCCTGAAGCCGCAATGTCTTGAGGCAAGCTTCCAAACAATGGGCTGTACCGAATACATTCAGCTCAAAAAGCTCCCTTAAGGCTTGGCAGTTAAACTCTGTTGCCGGGGCCGGATGATACGTGCCAGCATTTAAAATAATCTTGTCCAGCCTCCCCTCGTGCTGAATGTCCTCACAAACACGATGCACATCATCGGCTTTACAGATATCCAGCGGCTTGGGAATCAACAAACCCGGATAGCCAAGGCTTTCGATTTCTTGCTTTAACTCTTGTAAGGCCAGTTCGTTGCGAGCGGATGCATAGATATGCCGCTTTTCTTTCGCCAGTTCTATTGCCAGCGCTCGGCCAATTCCTTGACTTGCGCCTGTTAGCCATACCGACTCCATCGCTCGCCCCTCTACTCTGGTTTCGTCAGTTCAAACAAACGCACATCCACCGACTGGTAGTTGAAACCTGCTTCGCAGTAACACAGATAGTACTCCCACATACGCTTGAAACGCTCATCAAAGCCCTGGGTTTGAAGTTCCGGCCAAGCCTGAGTAAAAGATCGGCGCCAGACATTCAGCGTTTTCGCATAGTCAGCGCCAAATTCTCTCTCCCCTGTTAATGCCAAACCAACAGCTTCCGCCAATTCGCGGACTTTATTCGGGCTGGGTAACATCCCTCCTGGAAAAATATACTTCTGTATGAAGTCAGTATTCTCGCGATAGTGTTCAAAACGATGCTCGTCAATACAGATCACTTGCAAAACAGCCTTTGCCCCGGGTTTGAGTTTCTCCATGAGAATCTCAAAATAAGCAGGCCAATGTTCCTCACCGACCGCCTCGAACATTTCAATGCTGACAATCGCGTCGTATTGGCCATCCAAGTCTCGATAATCCTTCAGCTCCAGGCGAGCGCGATCAGACTCCCGGATACGAGCCATTCGTTCCTGCGCCCACATCAGCTGTTCCATTGACAATGTCACGCCATGCAGTTCCGTACCCAATACCGACATTAGCTCTTCTGCAAAGCCACCCCAACCACAACCAATTTCAAGCACCCTGTCGTGAGGGGCGATATTGGCCATACGAATGACCTCCCGATATTTTTTTGTCTGTGCTTCCCGTAGCGACAGTTCTTGATTGTCATACAGAGCGGAGGAATAACTCATGGACCGGTCCAGCCAGAGACGATAAAAATCGTTCCCAAGATCGTAGTGATATTCGATATTTCTTTTACTGCCTTCCCGACTGTTGGCATTTTTTCGATGCGCTAAGCGATTCCATAATTGACTGAGGAAGCTACCCGAAAAGCCTTGTTCGATATTGTCCAGATTGGCCATTGCCCAGTTACATACATCGATCAGACTGTCTGTATCCCAATGCCCCTTGAGATAGGCTTCCGACCAGCCAAGAACACCGGAACTCAGAGCTGCAGTCAATGCTTTGATGCTGACAATTCGAACCTTGGCAACCGCTATCCCTGGTTTGATAACCCCTAATGTCACAGTCGACTGCTCTTTAGTGCCGAAACTGATTTCAAATCGACTCAAACCCAAAGACTCGAGATGTCGAACCAAATATCGCTGCCATAGATTCAGCATAGGATAGTTATCAGACTGCTTGGCAACACCGTTCTGAAAATAAGAACCTGACATTTCACTCACCGTTGTTTTTTTGATTTGATACGACCCATGCTCACAGCAGGTCCGGTTTGGGTTTGAAAGCGATACCACGGAACCGATCGCAGAAAAAGCTTCAGAGCATGCCAGTGAATAGCCAGGATGACTTTGAAGTTATTGAAGATCGATTGTTTGAAAAAGTGAAGGAGAGATCGCTTTTCTAAACATTCAAAGCGACCGTCCCATACCGCATGGAATGCCAGTTCATCTCGATTTGAAAAACGGATAACCAAACGGAATGCTCCTTCTGACAACGACAATTTGAAACGATACTCTCCCTCCATGGTAGAAAAGGGTGAAACATACATCTGCTTTTTAGCCACATGCCAGGGCAATTCTCCTGCGCTTGTCTGCTCCTCAGGAAGATTCACGACGTAATGATGCCTCTCCCCTCGAGTGTTCCTGACCTCGTAAACGATCGTATCTATTTTTCTTTCCTCATTGAGGCACAGCCACACACTCAATGGATTAAACGCATAAGTGAGTATTCTTGGACTGCACAAGAGCATGACTTGATGAGGAATCGGGCAGTCGTGTTTGCACAACAACTCATTAATGAATGCTCGTACCGAATGAGCACCACCTTGGCCATAATCCTTATCATGAAACGCCATTGCGGCCGTCTTATTTCGGCTGAACAGCGGCGAAAGCGCGCAACATGCCTCCAGTTCATCGATATCCAACAGCATACAATTATGCGCTTGCGCTAACTGGTATCGCTCGGGTTGCAAACGTGTGTGTTTTACCGAGCCATAGACCAACTTACTGTTCATCAGGCAGCCTCTGTAGAAAGTTTGCCACGGCACCAAGATTCCGGGAGGGGAATTCGCGCGTTCCAATGATCCCTGCGGTCAGACCAGGGGCGAGCCAATCCGCTCAATGCTTCGGCCACAAGTAAGCCTGACTGCAGACCATCTTCATGAAAGCCGTGGCCACACCAAGCGCCGCAGAACCAAGTATTGTTCTTACCCTGAAGATCCCAGAGTTGGGTTTGAGCCTGTTTGGTCTCATGGTTGAACATTGGATGGTCATACAAAAAACTGGCGTGAATTTTGTCTTCCCGAGGCATATTGAGCGGATTCAGGCTGACAATCATTGCCTCAGGGCAGTCCAGGTGTTGCAACTTATTCATCCAATAACTGACCGAAACATCAGAGGCGCCGTCGGATAAATAATTCCAGGCCGCCCAGGCCGCCTTGTTCTTCGGCATTAGAGTTTCGTCGCTATGAAGAATGGCGCGATTGCGTTGATAGTGAAACGCTCCCAGTAGCGCCGTCTCCTCGGCATTCGCATCGCTGAGCATCTTCAAACTTTGATCTGGGTGGCATGCAAATACCAATTCATCAAAGTCCTCTCGATTACCTTGCCAGTCTTCCAGCAGAATTCGACCGCCCATCCGTCGTACAGACTTTACCGCTCGGTTGCAAAGCAATTGCCCGCGATAATCATTCACGATGCGCGTTACGTATTCCCGACTGCCACCGACGACCGAATGCCATTGCGGGCGATTCGCCAATTGCAGAAGGCCATGATTGCGACAGAACTCAATAAAGCTGCTGGCGGAATATTCCAGCATTTTCTCCATGGGAGTCGACCAAATGGCCGCCCCCATGGGCAGCAAATGGTTGTAGATAAAAGAGCGGCTGAGTTTTTGTTGCTTCAATAGCTCACCCAGACTGATGTCATTGGGAATCGATGCGTTCTCGCTCCCCATTCGGCGATAAAAGCGGACAATATCAATCAACATGCGCCAGAATTCGGGGCGCAGGCCATTCGAGCCCTGCGCAAAAATCCCTCCCAGACCTTCTCCTCCCGCATATTCCATATGATGATTGCTCACTGAGAATGACATGGAGCACGCCTGGGTTTCGACACCTAGATAGTCAAATAAGGCCGTTAGATTGGGGTAGTTATGCTCGTTGTACACAATGAACCCCGTATCAACAGGCAATGTTCCAATGCTGCTGTTGACGTCAACGGTATTGCTGTGCCCACCGAGTCGATTGTCTTTTTCATACAAGCAAACCTCATGACGCTGTGATAGCAACCATGCACACGATAAGCCGGCAATACCTGAACCAATAACTGCGATTTTTTTAGACATTTTCTTAGACAATATTTATCGTTGGGTATACCTAGTCATACGCTGCCCTTAGTCGAGTGGATCAGTTCAGATTTTGTTATTTTTTGGTGATCCAAATACTGATCCCCGTCGTATAGAGAGTATGCAAACGGGAAATTCGATGAGTGAAGCCCAAGTAGAGTCAGTCGTGGAAATGGATTGGAACCAGTGCCTGGAGCAAATAGCGATAACAGGCGACAAACGCCTGTTCATGAAATTTTATGATCATTTTTCGCCGCGCCTGCATTCCTGGATGCTAAAACTCTGTGCCGACGCAACGCTCGCCGAGGAACTCTGCCAAGAGGCCTTCCTGCAAGCCTGGCGTAAAGCCGCCAGCTATGAACCCCGCAAAGCCAGCGCTTCCACTTGGCTCTTCACGATTGCACGAAACCTGTTCATTGATGCCAAGCGCCGACACAAAGTCGAGCAGAAGCACCTACACAGCCTGAAGAGCGAAGACATTCAAATCGAGCACTTCAATTTGGATTCCAACACTGTGAAAGAGGCTATTGCCAAGCTCCCACATCGACAGGCCCAGGTCATATACCAATCGTATTATCTTGGACACAGTCACAGCGAGATCGCCGAGATCATGGGGCTGCCCTTGGGCAGCATTAAGTCCAGTATCCGCCTGGCCTTTCAGAAACTCTGTAAAGACTTAGATGTAACGCCATGAATATCAATCACCACCCAGACGATTCCACACTCTTAAGTTACGCCGCCGGCAGCCTGCCAGAGTCATTTGATGTTGTGGTTGCCTGTCACCTGCAACGCTGTGCCCACTGCCATGAAAAAACCTTTCAGGCCGAGGCCGTAGCCGGTCAATTGCTTGAAGCACTCAGTAATCAGGCGCCCTCACACAGCCGTGCATTCAGAGATGATTTTTTCCAGAAACTGGAAAGAGAGCCCCTACCGGAACCGAATACTGATCTGATTGACCCACGTCCCGAAACGATACCTGAGGCAATTCACGCTATTTTGTCCGGTAACAGCGAGGACCTACCCTGGAAGCGCCTCGTCCCTGGAATGCACAGTATTGCTCTGGAATCGAGTGATGGCGGCCTTAAGTTACTGCGCATCGCGCCTGGCCGAAACCTCCCGATGCACAGCCACCAAGGCACCGAACTTACTCTGGTTCTGCAAGGCGCCTTCCAGGATGAGCTGGGCTGCTTTAATCCCGGAGACGTTGCTGACCTGAATCATGAGGTGGAACACCAGCCAATTACCATCGGCAATGAAGCCTGCATCTGCCTGGTGGCCATGGATGCCCCTCTGCAATTCAAAGGTTTGGTCCCCAAATTACTGCAACCTTTCATCGGCTTTTGATTTGATTCACCCCATTTTGTCTAATTTTATTAGACAAAAATTAGAAATAATCATACTTGTATAGAAAAAATTGAGTATTCATAGGCTGATATTGCTATATCTATAGTCATAACTTAGGCAGGGCAGGAAATAGCTATGAATCAATTTGCTGAATTTGGCATTGCTACCGTATCCAGACAAACAGGCATTAGCGCGCATCGGCTGCGCGCCTGGGAGCGTCGCCACCCTAGTCTACTGGTAGGTCGTAGCGACACCGGACGTCGACGCTATTCAGAGAAGGACATTCTCAAACTGCAAACCATCAAGCAATTGATCGATGACGGCTATAAGATTGGAGAACTCGCGACCTTGACTCAAAGCGAGCTTTCAAATCTTTGCGGCCGGCATATCGACGGTTCGAACCTCAGTCCCTCCCGTCCAGAAGGCGATCAGCTCCGCATACTGAGCTGCGGAGAATCGATTCCACCCTTGCTGATCAATAAGCTAAGCAACCATCAGGGCATGGATACACATACCCGTTTACGCAGCTTTGCCCAGATTGCCGAGGCGCTGCAGGGACATCACTTTGATATTGCGGTATTGCAGATTGAAACCCTGAACGCTGCCGCATTGCATAGCCTGCGAGAGCTTCATCACAGCCAGAAAATCAATTCTGTATTTATTCTGTTTCATTATGGCCTGCGTGAGCTGGTCGAAGAACTGAGAAGCTATGGTTTCAAGCTCTGGCGTGCACCCGTAAACATTGCCGAGCTGTATCAGGCCATTAGCCAGCTGGCGAATCCTGAGAATGAACACGAGATCGACAGCTCGGGCATGGCACCGGCGCATATTTTCAACCCTTCCCAACTGAACAAATTGAGTAGCGTCAGTACTGCCATGGACTGCGAGTGTCCCAAACACATCTCAGAACTCATACAAGCCTTGTGCGCATTCGAGAGTTACAGTCAACAGTGTGAAAACCGTGACACTGAAGATGCCATTCTTCATCACCGAATTTACCTGCAAACCGCACATGCACGCCATACCATGGAGAAAATGCTGCAACAGGTCATCGAAGCGGAGAACATTCAACTTTGAAAATACCATGAGCCGCTCACAAGACCGAAGGCGATTGTTGCTGGCGGCAGGCCTTATCCAAACCCACGGGCAATACCAGGATGGGACCTATCATCTCGATCACGTGCAACTTGATCAGGGCCCTGATGGCGACCAGATTTGCTTACCTTACTAAGGGTGTTAATCTGAATCTGGGTTTTCATCACATACTTAACAGCGACGCCCAGCCGTCGAGAACTGGAAGAGGTGTACGAGCGGTTGGGCAGAATCATTAAAAAACCATTCTTCGCTCGATCGCTGATTCTCCCTCAACCCTCAACATCGAAAAACGTCAGCGCACGCTGACGCGCTGCCTTGTAATCAACAATTGGGGCAGGATAGTTTCTCATCAACCGTTGTTCATGACTCGGCCAATGAATGGAGGCATTGTCGAGATCCGCAAGCTCAGGGAGGAACCGTTTGATGTATTCACCGGAGTCATCGAATTTTCGGGATTGAGTGATTGGATTAAAAATTCGAAACCAAGGTGAGGCATCACAGCCCGTTGAAGCACTCCACTGCCAACCACCGTTGTTCGAAGCAAAATCACCATCCACAAGATGCGCCATAAAAAAACGCTCTCCCTCACGCCAATCCAAACACAGCAATTTGCAATAGAAACTCGCAAGCAGCATGCGTAAGCGATTATGCACCCAACCGGTTTGAGCCAACTGTTGCATGGCAGCATCGATGATCGGGAAACCCGTTCTCCCCATTTCCCAGGCTTGCCGAGCCTTCTGATTTGACAACCACTTCCGAGTCAACGGCTCGCGTTTAAAGTCTTCGCCTCGACTCAAGTGATCAAAATTGAGCATGAGGCAACGATAAAAATCTCTCCAGGCCAGCTCTCTTACCCAGCTATGATGCAAACATTCTTCATAGTTCAAGCCCTGTTTGGCACAAACAGAAAATAAGACGTGTAAACAACGCCGGGCACTTAACAGGCCAACCGCCAGATAAGGTGACAATGCACTGGTGCCCGCGATAGAGGGGTAATCTCGCTTTTCGTGATAGTGTTTGGCCTTTTGCTGACAAAACCGTAGCAGTTGCTCATGCGCCTTTTTCTCTTCACCCTGCCATAAATCGTCCCGAAACGTCTCTGCTCTGGAAATGCAAACGGGCTCGGGTATGTTAACGGTCTTTGCAATGGCTTGAGGGCCAGGTAATACTTGTGGCAGCTCATCACGAAGCACGCTTAACCAGTTGTTATACCAGGGTGTAAACACTCGATAAACCGCCCCCTGCTTGTTAAGTAAAGGGGTATGAATAATCCGATCATCAGCGTACTGCTGCACAGACACTCCCTCGCTAACCAGTGTTTCAATAACAGCCTCATCTCGGCGTCTTTCGTTGAGAGGAATTTCACCGTTGAAGTGCAAATTGTTAATGCCGTTGTTCTGACAATAGTGCAGCAATGCCTTTGGAATATCGTCAAAGAGCGGGACCTTCAACCGCTCAAATGTAATCCCCAAATTTGCGAGCGTTTTTTGCAAGGCTCGTAATGCTGACTGGAGAACACCCAATTTTCGAGGCGACTCATTGTGCAAGCACCATTGTT
Organism: Pseudoteredinibacter isoporae; assembly: GCF_040372805.1. Taxonomy (GTDB): domain Bacteria; phylum Pseudomonadota; class Gammaproteobacteria; order Pseudomonadales; family Cellvibrionaceae; genus Pseudoteredinibacter; species Pseudoteredinibacter isoporae_A. Next base: position 1,020,581 of record NZ_BAABWJ010000001.1, on the reverse strand, counting down.
CCGGGCAATCGATAAAAACAGCGTGTACTGCCTCACTATTATTTATAGCGTGTTGACAGGCGTAATACAGTGCTGGATTGTCATCTATTCGGATGTCATTTCGAAACCAAACAAGTTGCATTGTAACAACACCTCAAAGTCCATTGCGCAAGCCCAGTGCTTCGGGGTATGGATCAAAGTAGCTTTGATCATTGATATAGTCACCACCAAATCTTGGGGTGTAGTGTTTCAACAAAGTCATTGGTGCAATCAAAGGCAGTTCACCTCTGCGGTAACTCTTAATCACAGAGACCAAATTCTGACGCGACTTGCTATCCACATGCTGCTTTAGAAAGCCGAGAATATGCATCATGGTATTGCAGTACCCTGCTCTCGATGCTGGCTTAGCAAGAATATCCATAAAGCGGCGTTCATACTCCTCAGCCCCATCGATCAATGCTTCGCGTTCAAGCCCGGCAAGGAATCTCCCCAAGGCAACGGTTTTGTTGTAGTCGTGCGCTTGCATAATGAATTTGTGTCGACTGTGAAATTTCATCATCTCACCGACGCTCACTTTTTTCATAACCTGGCTACGCCATTGGTGATAACAAAACACTCTCAGTACAAAATTTTCAAATAGGTATTTATCATGCAGGCGCCCCTCTTCTTCAATCGGCAGGTTGGGGTAGGTTTTACGAAGCTGTTCAGTGAACAACCCCTCACGCGTTTTTGAGTGGGGATGGCCATTATCTTGGTACACCTTGATACGCTCGAGGCCACAACTAGGGGAATTTTTCATCAAAATGTAACCATGGATAGCCTGCATTTTTGGCATTGCCTCTCGGCTTGCGGTAATTAACTGCGCACTGACATCAGCGTTATGATCATCTCTGTAACTGAGTCGCGGCTTGTCTGGGTTACCGGTCAAACGCATGCTTGGACGAGGCACAGAAAACCCCGCGGCCACCTCTGGACAAAACGCGCTGTAATGAAAATGCTCGCTTAAGGTCTTGAGGCACAAGCTCGACTGACAGTGGCCGCCGTTGTAGCGAACTTCCTGCCCAATGAGGCAGGCACTGATTCCGATCTGTATTTTCTGTTGCATGGCATGTCTCCTGTTGTTTTCGGATCAAGGCTTTCAGCAAACGACGACTGACCATAGTTCATTGATAGGTAAACCTGATATTGCCCCCTTTACACGGGATCAATGAGGAACTGTTTTAAGTAAGGGCGCAGAGCTTCAACCGTAGGCGCTTGAGGAGCACCCCAATTACACGACATCACCGCTGTCGGAGCACGTCCTACCTTTTGATGGGGGTTTGAGATCTCTGCCAAACAAGCCACAGGCCTGTACTCCAATCCACTAGGTGACTGAAATAATTGTACAGAGCATTGAATCTCGCAATGGAATGGAGAAAAAGAACAGATTTTGCCTAACTAAATACGTTATTTATTAGGCAAAATCTTGTCAGAAATACGATATTGGACACTCAATCCAATAAACTGCGGTAGTTGTCAGAAAAGACATCACGACCAATGATCAACTTCATGATCTCGGAACTTCCAGCCAGAATGCGATTGATGCGCGCATCTGTGAACATTGTACAAATTGGGTATTCCTTCATGTAACCTGCACCGCCGTGAAGCTGCACCCCCAGATCCAACATGCGACCTTCAATTTCCGTAGCCTGCAATTTCGCCTTGGCCGCCATATTCACGGTCAACTCACCCTTGTTGTGCAAGCTCACACAGGTATCCACATACGCCTGCATAATATCAATCTCGGCATCCATTTCTGCCATGGTGAACTGGGTGTTCTGCATATGAGACAGCGGTTTGCCAAACACCTTACGCTCCATAACGAACTGACGCGTGAGATCAAATGCACGACGGGCATTCGCAGTTGACCCAACAGCAGCAATCAGGCGCTCTTCGGCCAATCCCTTCATCAAATAAAAGAAACCGTGCCCATGCTCACCCAAGACATTGTCTTTTGGAATGCGTACATTATTGAAAAACAATTCGGCGGTGTCTTGAGCTTTCATGCCCATCTTGTCGAGATTGCGACCTCGCTCGAAGCCGTCCATTCCGCGCTCAACCACTACCAGAGTCATGGCGTGAGGGTTGTTCTCGGGATCGGACTTGGCAGCAACAATCACTAAATCTGCATTGATGCCGTTGGAAATGTAGGTTTTCGAACCATTGAGAATAAAATCGTCGCCATCAGGCTTCAGTGTGCTACGCATGCCAGCCAGATCGCTCCCCGCGTCGGGTTCTGTCATGGCGATCGCCAAAATTTTCTCACCGCGAACACAAGGAGGCAGGAAACGCTTTTTCTGCTCATCATTCCCAAAGTGATCCAAATAGGGGCCAACCAATCGGCTGTGCAGTGTCGCAAACCACTCACCAGTCCCGACTCGAGCATTTTCCTCAATAATGATCTGTTCATAACGAAAATCACGATCGCCCATGCCACCGTACTCTTCATCGGGCCAGATCATTAAAAAGCCCTGCTCGCCGGCTTTTAAAAAGGCTTCACGATCGACAATTTCCTGCTCGCGCCATCGTTCCATATGAGGCGCAATTTCCAGCTCCAGAAATTTGCGATAAGCCTCGCGAAACATGGTTTGTTCTTCAGTAAAGCTTCTCATGGTGACTCTCCTCTTTTACAACATCATATGATGTTGTCGATGGGCATCACCATGGCGAAGTTTATCAAGCGAGAGACGAAAACTCTCAAATAGCGGGTTAATCCCGGACTCGAATCAAGCCTTCCTGAGCGGTGGAAGCGACCAAACGGCCATCGTGGCTGTAAAAGCTTCCCCGATTAAAGGCCCGGCTGCCACCGCTCTTGGGGCTGTCTAAATGGTAATAAAGCCATTCATCGACGCGCACCGGCTGATGAAACCACATGGAATGATCGAGACTGGCGCCCTGAATTTTTTCCATCAAGCCACGAACACGATGAGGCCTTAAGCCTGTGGTCATTAATTTGTAGTCTGAAATGTAGGTCAACAGAGTTCGGTGAACATTGATATCGTCCGACAACCTGCCGTTAAAGCGAAACCAAAAACCGTGCTCAGGCTCCGCTGGCTCCGGATCAATCGGGTGTTGCGGCTGCGAAGAACGGATATCCACCATACTCAGCGGAAAGATAAACGGGGCACTTTTATCATTGTGCTCAGCATAAATACGCTCGTTGCGGCTCTGGTCACTCTCCAAGTCTTCAGGCATCGGGGTGCCTTCGGGCAGGTCCATTTGATGCTCAAGCCCTTTTTCGACTTTCTGGAAGGATATTGAACAATTGAAGATTGCTGCACCATTCTGCTTGGCAACAACACGACGGGTATTGAAACTGCCACCATCTCGAATCGGGTCCACATCAAAAATAATTGGACGCTTGGCGTCTCCAGGGCGCAAGAAATACGCGTGCATGGAGTGTGGTTGGCGTTCACTGTCTATGGTTCTGGCAGCCGCATTGATCGACTGGGCAAGCACTTGCCCGCCATACACTCTAGGCAACGCCAGAGGAAGAGAATTACCTCGGAATAAATATTTATCCAGTTGCTCGACTTCCAAAGTATCGAGCAATTGATTGAGTTTATACATCGGGGATATCGAACCTGTTTACATTACTATGGGCATCACTTCAGATTTTGCGCCGCAAAACAGGCCTTGTGGAAGTCTTGGTGCTTCTTACATTGACGTGTACTGTTGAACGACAAAGCTCACTTTACTGAGCCTCGATCAAAAGAACAACTCATAATCCGCCAAGAAACAGGCACAGTAAACCGAGCGAGCGGTATTTTGCAATAAAAAGGGCGCTTGAAAACACCCGCGTTTCTTTACCAGCTTTCCACCCAGGGCCTCAGATCCATCTCAAATGTCCAGGCGTCTCGAGGCTGGCGATGCAATTGAACGTAGGCATCGGCAATGGATTCAGGGCGCACGATATCATCTTCCTGCCGGTCGGTTTTGTGGACCAAGAAATTCTCTCGTATCCAGGCGGTGTCCACCGCCGCATCAATCACCACATGGGCTACATGAATATTTTGAGGTGCCAGCTCACGTGCCATGCTCTGGGCCAGGGCTCGCAAACCATGCTTGGCACTGGCAAAGGCTGCAAACCCCGCAGCCCCCCGGACACTGGCCGTCGCTCCGGTGAAAATAATGGTGCCCTTGTTTCGAGGCAACATCGTTTTGGCCGCTTCACGACCGCTCAGAAATCCAGCAAAACAAGCCATTTCCCAAATTTTGGAGAATTTGCGGCTGCTGGTTTCAAGGATCTTCATGGGGACATTGGCACCGACATTGAACACCACCACCGCCAGCGGCCCAACGTCAGATTCAATACGAGCAAATAAGGCGACGATCGCCTCCTCGTCGCGGGCATCTACCGACCAACCATGAGCTTTGCCACCCGAAGCTTCGATCTCTTCGACCAAACCCTTCAAGCGATCACCATTGCGACGCACCGCAACCACGGTATAACCCTCTTGGGAAAAACGCCTGGCAATTGCACTGCCAATCGCGTCTCCTGCACCCACAATCAAAGCGACCTCACCTTTGCCTGCCATCTCTTCACCCACGCCCGTCACCTCACGCTATCGTATTGATCAGACCTTGCGAACTGACCCTCTTATGATTTTCACCATCATCAAACAATGGGTTCCATTTTGCAACCATATAGTGGAATGTATCCAAAACCCGAAAGCCAGACGGGTATTATCAGGAAGATTTAAGTGCGCGGATTCCCGGACGCAGCTCGTCCAGATCCAAATTTGACAGCGCCGGACCCGCCACAGGCTTCATATCTTGGGGGCGAATAGGGTCTTTGCATTCCGGACAAAAGTAGGTGGGCTTAATTCGCTGGCCGCAGGATTTATGCACATACTCAATCGGTGCTCCCTGGTCACCTGCCATCCAACGGTCACCCCACTGTACCAATGCCAGCATAATGGGGTACAAATCCAGGCCCTTTTCAGTCAATAGGTATTCGTAACGGGGAGGCTTTTCCTGGTACAGCACTTTCTCAAATACGCCTTGCTCTACCAGCTTGTGTAAGCGATCGGATAGGCGGTGCTTGGTCAGGCCAATATCAGACTGGAAATCTGAAAATCGACGGGCCTTCAGAAAGGCGCTGCGGATGATCAGCAGACTCCAGCGGTCACCCACGACCGACAGGGCTCGGGATACCGAACAAGTCTCGTTGCCAATGTCGTTCCAGCGCATGATATGTACCTTTTATGACCGTAAAGGGATTATAGGGCGATGGGAACGGGCTGGCAAAACCGCATATAACTCATTTGAGTACTTGATAAATATTTCACATGTATGACAATTGCCTTACCCATTCATGACGCAAGGATTATTCGCGGATTCTTCATTGATGCCCAGCTTTACACTCAGCGCCTCAATACTCCTGTTTACCATCGCGCTAGGACTCACCACCCGATTCACATTTAAGCAGACAACCCGCACGGTTTGTTTTTTACTCGCCATACTGTGGGTCATCTTAAGCTGTACGTTTTTTGTGGCGGACTATTTCAGCGGAAACGGAATCGACGAAGCAACCGTATATCACATGCAATACGGACTGGTGGGAGCAGGCTTCGGGGAATACCTGGAGCTGATCGCGGGAAGTTCGGCGGGGTTGATCCTCATCCTGGCATTGTTGATCTATTCGTTCTTTTTTATTCGTAGGCCCACAGCGCCAAAACATATAGCCGCTTTACTGCCAATCGGCTTACTTGCTGCAGTACTCTGTAATCCTGCAAGCCTTAACTTGTATCGCCTTTCCGGTCTCGACCGGCCTCAACAAGATTCTGACTTTCAGCAGTACTATCAAGCACCAAGTATTTCCGCGACCCGGAGCAAAACCAAAAACATCGTCTATATTTACGCCGAAAGCCTGGAGCAGAACTATTTCGACGAGACGCTTTTCCCTGGCTTGATGCCTAAACTCAACGCCTTGACGGCAGACGCTTCACTGTTTACCAATATTCATCAGGTCTACGGAACCAGTTGGACGATTGCCGGAATCGCCGCCAGCCAATGCGGCATCTCACTGGTCACACCGTCACATGGCAATTCCATGTCGGGAATGCCTGAATTTTTACCTGGTGCGACTTGCCTGGGTGACCTCTTAAGCAAAGAAGGTTACCAACTCAACTTTATGGGGGGGGCTCGACTGAAGTTTGCCGGCAAGGGAAAGTTTTTGAAGAACCACGGCTTTCAGAGCATCAAAGGCCTCAATCATTTTAAGAAAAACGACACCATCAACAAGAATACCTCGTCCTGGGGGCTCTACGATGATCAGTTGTTAAGTCTTGCCCGAGACGAATTCAAACAGCTGCAGCGCCAAGGCAAACCTTTTGGCTTATTTGCGCTCACCCTTGATACCCACCACCCGAAGGGACATGTATCCAAAAGTTGCCGTGAAAGCCGTTACCAGGATGGCAGCAATCCCATGCTCAACGCAGTCCACTGCACCGATACGCTGTTGGCAGACTTCATACAATCCATTCGAGCCTTGGATACGGACAATAATACGGTTATTGTTTTGGCCTCTGATCACCTGGCCCTGAAGAATCTCGCCTGGGACACACTCAAAAAGAAACCTCGAAAAAACTTTTTGATGATCTTCGATCCAGAGACAGACGGACAATCCATTCATACCAAAGGGTCTCCACTCGATATCGCGCCTACACTGCTGTCATCCGTGGGATTCGACGCAAACATTGGACTGGGTAAAAACCTCTTTGATCCCAGCGTGACAAGTTCAGCGAACATCAATGACAAACTGCCAAGCTGGCAAATGGACTTCTTGGCATTTTGGGAGTTTCCACAGTTGTATGGGCACACGACCATCGACTCAAATGAAAAGAAAGTGTCTTTTTCCAAGCAGGCACTGAATATTCCTGTACTGATTGAAGTGAAGCCCGATCTCAGAACGATTGCCCGTTTTCAATTTGATCGTTCCGTGGGACACCATTCCTTTTTAGACCATATATCGGAATTACCGCCCGGCTCTCATTTCCTCTGGATTGATTATTGCAAAAACATGCCATCATTAGAGCAGGAAGGCATCTTGAAGGGCACGTTCTGCCTGGGTGGTGGAAAACCGGGCAAAGTAAAAAATATTAAAGTCCTTGAGCCGAAGGAACGACTTTCAATCAAAGAGCTTCGACACTTAATGGATATGAGCTCCTGAGCCGGTCGATGCGGGCAATCATTGTGCGTAGGTCACGATAAATTTGAACCGCTTCGTCACCGGAAAAAATACATCGAGTAAAATACACGTAAAAATAACGGAAGAACCCGCTGCAAAATGGGAACTGCACGCCTTGAACACACAAGGCCACCCTCTGGAAGAACTGATGAAACCTAGCTACAGCACTACCTTTATTGCCTTGATTCTTGGCTTTGTACTTTCCTATTACTACTTAAACCAAGTACGCCCCATCAAGTACGAGTTCATTGTTGAACAGCTTGATGGACAAGGTCCCGCGCAGTTTTTTTGCGACGCCGGCGCAGGTTATCACGGGAAATATCACGCTTTATTCCCCTATTCAGACGATACGGCATTGGGAGGGAAACACTACAAATACTACGGGCAGATACCCTGTTCAGGGGAAGCCGAAAAACTGCGCTTCGATTTTGCCGTTGGGCCAGGAAAAATACTTGTTAAAAGCGTAAAAATCAGAACGTTTCGCTGGATCGATGTTGATCTGCAAACCATCCACGATGAACACCTGAGAGCCTTAAACGCCGTCAAATCAATGAATTTAACGGAGCGCGGACTGGTATTGGAAGCCTCCGCAAGCGATCCTCACGTACAAATACTCAACAACATTCAGAACTTTCGCACCGTTGACCCATTGTCTTATGGAGTCACCGTACTGTTCTTTTCCCTCATAAGCTATCTGTTCATGAGGGTGCTGATTAGATTGTGGGTATTCTTTGCCAACATTGCCATGAGCATTGAATCGGTACGCTATCGGCTTGGCGGGCATGCCGACTCTCTGGTCAAAGCTTTCGGTAAGTACTGCCTTGACGTCGTGAAACGATCCTCCGAGCTTAATTACATTATTGTTGTCGGCTGCTTTCTGATCGCCAGCATTGCCAATGTGTTGTTCATCAAGCACATTTATCAGAGCTATTCCTACGGCGCTCTGTCTGCATTATTTGCAGCGGAGCTGAGGATTACCGCACTTCTTATTGTCAGTGTGATTGTGTGTAGCTTGGTAAAACACCATAAGCGTCTGTATACATTGCTGCTGACCTTGGTTTTCCTGTCTTCCGTTGCTTATCTGGCCGATGCACTGCTGTATCGAATTAACGGTATGCATGTATCCCACGGTATCGGCATGCTTTTGGATGGCGGCATCGGTAATTTCTTCAGGAACCTGAAATTTACCAAGCTCACCCCGGTTGAATTGGTGATTTACCCTCTGCTCTTGCTTGCCGCGATTGTGGGCACCTATCTGATCAGTTTTTTGAGTGTAAACTACACTCGCACGAGACCGGTCACGGTGAACAACGCGCTTATGTTGTTCGTTTGTCTGCTTATTTTTTCCGGTCTGCTTGTTGAACAAAAATTCAGTGATACCATTAAATCATCCAAACTCTATGCCATAGAACAACAGGAATTGCCTCTCTACCTGAAAATCTACGAAGCTCGATCTTACCTGTTTTCTCTGGAGATCAAACTGAGAAACGACCAAACAAATTGGACAGCTACGGAAGAGGTCGAAGCCCTTAAAAAGCCCGACATTTACTTGTTTATTCTGGAGTCTGTCCGTCAGGATGTCACCAGTCCACACGTTACGCCCAGCCTGGAAAAATTAAGACAAGATGCCATTGAGTACCATTCTTCCATTTCCGACGGCAACGCCACGCACTACGGCTGGTATTCCATTGTTAACTCCCAATTCCCGCTGCACTGGGAATCGTACCGAAACTCTCAGGGCGTTTTGGGCTCAACGGCTTTGAGGCTCTTTAAAGACGCAGGCTATGCCATCAATGTTCACAGTGCCAAAGACCTCAACTATCTCGATTCCAAACGCATCATGTTTGGCGAGAAAGAAAAAGTGTACGACTACTTAACACCGGTTTCCTCGCTGTCAGCACCCGAGAGAGACGTTCGAGTCACTGAGGATTTAAAAGCATCCATCGCACAAGCACACAATGCGCAGCCCAGCTTGAACATTATTTTTTATGATTCCACTCACTATCCGTATACCTGGCCCGAAAATTATCCTGCCAACTTTGAGCCATATGCCGGCGAACCTGTATCCGCCATATCGTTAAACACAGCTCGGGATCTTTCGATCAGTGACCGGAAAATGATTGTTAATCGATACAAAAACTCTATTCATTTTACCGACCACTTAGTGGGTCAAGTGATGGATGCCTTAAAGGCCAATGACCAGTACGAAGATTCGATTGTGGTTGCGGTGGGCGATCACGGCCAGCAGTTTATGGAACATAATTTCTTGATGCACGGCAAATCCCTTTATGCTGAAGATTTAAGCATCCCCTTGATTCTGAAAATTCCTCAGCAAACGCCTGGAAAACGCCCTGGTGTTGCGTCTCAAATTGATATTATGCCGACGCTTCTCGACGCAGTTGGCCTCAAGCAGTACGCCGCTTTCGTGAGTGACGGCACCTCACTTCTTGACGACACACGAAGACACGAGTTTGCCATTAGCGCGGCAGCTGGCATTCAGAACACGCCTTTTAATATGATCTTAGAAACTCAACAAGGTAAATTGCTGTTTGATTTGGAACAACGAGCCCCTTTGAATTCGCGCAAGATTTTCATTAAAGGCTTGTTCACAAAGGACGATAAAGAGTTTGTTCCAGGAAATGGTAATCTTGAGGATTATCGCGACCACATCAACAAGCATTATTTGCATCACTTGGGGCATGCGCATTTCTTTCAACTCAGGCAGGCTATTTAGGGGTCAGCAATCGCTTTGCCACGAACCGCCAACGTGATGTAGTGCCATAATAGGCCTCTCTCTTTGCTCATGAATAACAGCAAAGATGTTTTGATGAGAAAGCGTAGAAAATCTCTGACTTTCCACGCGCTGGGCGCATAGGGTTGTTTGTATAAATCCAAGCGGTTCTTTGTGGTGTAGTAACTGCGTCTGGGCTTGTGTTGCTTTAGCCCCAGCAGTTTAAAAAAAGAGTTCGTTTGCTCTTCTCCAATGGAATGTACAAGTTGTGCGGCATCGCAACCAAGTACCGACATATTTTTGGAAAGGGCTCTGAAACACCATTCCAAATCAATGTTATCGATAAAGTATTCTTCCTTCATGAGGCCAACTTTATCGATACTGCGGAGGGGAATATAGCTCCCCGATGTGATCACAAAATCACTGTAGTAAATTCCGGGCAGATCAACGACCGCAACATCATTTTGATTAAAAGGCCATCTGAATTGCTTGAATCGGGTCGTCTCTTGAGTATCTGGATGTATGAGCCGAGGACCAATCAAGGCACAGTCTAACGAAGACTCTGCCTGTACCATGGCATAGCAATCATCCATATTCTTCACAAAGCCCTCTATCGGCAAACTATCCTGGTCGAACAATAAAACTGCTTTGTAGGTATGTTCCTGAGCACAGCGGATGCCTATATTCAAAGCCGCCGCTAAACCAATATTGGATGATTGAGGCAGAAAATACGTCAACTTGGAAGCAAACCGATCTCCCAACTCTTCAGCATTATGTGAGCCATTATCCACCAAGCAGACATCACTCTGCTCCGCCAACGATGCAATCAACTTGTCCAGTTCCGTGAGATCCGGATTAAAGCTGACAATTACAGAGAGTAATCTTCCTTCGTTGGCCACTTCAGCAGAATCGCTCATCAGTGTTTACACCAAGCGCTTCAGCTTTTGCTTGACGAAATGTTTAACCCTGAGGCCGAGTGACGGGTTCCAAACTGCAGCATTCTGGGCTTGAGCAACGGAATCGGCCAATGTAAAGAACTCCTTGGGACTTAAATCCAAACGCAGAATCTTTTGCTTTTCGAGTGCCTGTTGATAAGCCTCATCAAGTTTCTCTTGTCGGTCCAAAGAGGTTTGCGGACAGTGCGGCACGCGATACTTCGATGTGGTTTTATCCACCATGACAAAGTCATCTTCAAAGGTATACTTTGTCCACAGATTCCAGTCTTCGAGTTGATCCATATCGACTTCAAAGCCACCCCAGCGCTTGTACACATCACGGTGAAATAGAACCGTTTGAATCGGCAGATAATTTTGTTGCCACATTAATGGACGACAGAAGGGCTGGCGGTAAACCGTTTTACTGCTGTATTCGCGGTAACTCAACGGCGCAACAGAGGCCACATCGGTAGCCACTTCCCAAGCGGTGCCGTATACACCCTTCACTTTATGGCCGAGTGCTGCTTGAATCATGACTTCGACATGATCACAGAAAAACTGATCATCATCATCCAAAAAGCCCAACCATTCCCCTTTCGCCATTTCCAAACCGAGATTTCCTGCGGCCGAACGGCCGACGCATTCTCCAGTCGCGTGATATTGAATTCTCGCATCGGAGAATTCATTTTCAATCAGCGTTCGAGCATTGTCTTCGCCATCTTCAACCACCACAATTTCCAAATTATCGTAGCTTTGATTGACCAGGCTGAGTAGAGCTTCGCGCAGAAATTCGGGGCGCTTATGTGTGCGAACTACAATACTGACCAGCGGCTGCTCACCCTGTTCACTATTGCGTCTAAATTCAAAAAAGGCACCATCTCTGTGTTGAGAATAATCCCAGCCCGGGAAACTGGCCTTAAAATTCTCTCGATACTCACGATTGGCCTTTCTCACCGCCCATAAGCGTTTCAAAAATCTAGGCACCAACAAAGCCATATGCAAACGGCGACCCGGAAAGCTTGCAGGGCGACGAGCCTCATTCACCACGCCTAGAATTCCAGCACGGATGTCAGCCCAACTACCGTATTTAGCCCGCATCAACAAATTGTTCAGTGTGCCTTCGATAACCTGCAGGGGTTTAACGGCACCCGCTTCTGAATAAGTGTCGTGAAAAACTGCCGCCCGGGGAATATAATTCAAGGTATGCCCTTTAGCGCGCAGGCGCCAAGAGATATCCACATCTTCGGCATACATAAAGAAGTTTTCATCAAAGCCGCCCACTGCTTCATAGGCTGAGCGACGATAAACCACTGCGGCACCGGAATTCCACTCGGTTTCAAGGGTCGATGGATTGTAGACTTTCGGGTGCTCAAAAGGAATCTGTCGGCATTCCCAAGCCACAACATGTTCATCAGACTGTTCGATTCTTGCAGACAATTCCGCCAGGGTATTGTTTTCGGGAATCGCATCTTGATTTAATAGAAAAATCCACGGAGCTGAAGTCCGATCAGCCAAACGATTATTGGAGCGTCCAAAGCCCAGATTATCCTGGCTCTTTTCCCACACGAAGCTCTCAAAACTGTCGCCGTACTGAGCTTCCAGCTCAGTCAGCCCGGCGACATGTTCGCTGTTTATAGAGTTGTCCCATATATTAATATTAATTCCATCAAACCCATGCGCATTCTGGTGCAACAAGGAATCAAAGATCTCATTCAGATCTTTTACATTCGGATGAAAAATAACTAGAAATATATCTAGCGTTCCGATGCTCACAACTTTAATCTCTCTTTAATGTATCGAATCAAATATGACTTCAAATTTTTCAAAATCTGTTTTAAGGAAAATCGTGCTCGGTGGAGTTCTGCTTCGCTTAACTCAAGCTTTTCCGATGTTATCTCAAGTTTCTGACTGAGTTCTGTTTCTCGCTTGTCGAGAATGGCCTTGGTTTCAGCCAGTTCCTCAATCATCTTACTTTGGGAAGCGAGATCTTCTTCAAGCTTTGCTTGCCATTGTTTATGGCTGTCTTCAATAGATTCGGCCCAAGCTTTACGCTCACTGGCCAGTCGATCCAATGAGCGGACTTCTTCCTGGGCTATTTTCAGCTGACCTTCCAAATACGATTCAACTTCCGACAATCTTCGCAGTTCGGTGCGATACGGAAGCTGATCAACACTGTAGTGCTGTAGATGTTCCTGCAAAGAGTGAAAATTCGCCAAATCCAGGGTGTTAGTATTCACATGCAGCTCCTTAATATACATATCGAGAGTCTCCGCATAACCCTGTTCCTGAAGTTTATTTCGTTTAGACGGTACAAAATCAACAAGATATTTTGCCACTTCCTGATAGCTGGCGTCAGCAGGCAGCACATGGGTGTGGCCATACAGCTTTTCCACCCTTTCCCCAAGTGCCCCCAAACCATGAACCAACACGGGTACAGGTGACGCCAGCACATCCGATAAAGCATAGCAGTAAGACTCTGGAACGCCGAGGGGAAAATAGACAAGGTCCACTTGATATAATGCCAACATGTCGGGCAATGATTCCGGCTCATAGGCTCCGGTCACGATATAATTGGCTTGCACGCTCTGGCCGCTGATTTTGTCCGAATAGCCGATATGCAGCCAATTCAAACTGGGGCCATCACTTAAGGTGAGTTCCCTCAGCGATTCAAAATAGTCAAACCCCTTATGTTTTCCTAAGGCGCCGACTACAGCAATGGTTTTTTTCCCGCAATCAAATGCCTGTTCGCGCAGCTGAACAATATGTTCTGCCTGCTCGGTTTGGATAGCTTTGGGGTTTAAGGGTCGGTCCGGGCAGAAAACATAGCCATGATTTTCATTGGAATCGCTCTCAGAAAAAACCTTGCCGTACAGCGCTTTCAGGTATTCGCTGGGGAAGAAAAGTGCAGAGGCTGATTGCCTGAGAGGTTCGCAAGCATCGATCCACTCCTGCGAACGATAACGTTCGATTTGCTTAAAATCGATGCCATTTATATCCGAGAAAATATCACTTTTGAGAAAACTGATGTCGTGATAGGTGATGTACAGTTTGATGCGCGTGAAATCGATGCCACTGAACACATCAATAATTTCCGAACTGAAGCGATGCAGATGGACATTCGAAAAAGCGAGTTGTTCAAAAAGCAACCCCAGCAACGCTTCTTTTCTATCGTAGGTATTTAGATTGTAAAAAACAAAAGTATTCAAATCCTGGAGATAGCAATACTCACCATTGATCAGCAACGCAAAGTGTTTGAGCCTGTCTTTGGTTTCCTCTACCAAAGACTGAACATACTTGAAACTGCCCCCCCCGTCCAAACCCAACACATGCAGTATCGTTTTTTCAGATCTCAGATTTTTATACAGTGCTTGCCATTGGGCCTCTGCCAGCAAACGTAACTGATAAGGTTCTGCTTCGTTCTTCTCCAGGTAACGCTGCAATAACGATTTATACTCGGGATGCAGAGACTGCAATATTTGTTCAGCTTTCTGCTTTCTTTCTGAAGATTCGCTGGAAAAGCTCACCTCACCTTCGTGATGTACGAAGACATCCATCGCCATGACATGGTTTAGCCCGGATGCGATGCAACGCATACAAAAATCATTTTCTTCACCGTAACCTTTGCCGAAATGCGCCTCATCAAAATACCCGATCTGTTCAAGACAGTTACGCTTGATGTACATGCAAAAGCCTACAGCGGTGGGAATCTCCACGGTACTAGCGGCATTCAGCTCTGCGGCCAACGCATCAACCTCAGATACATCCAACGCACCGCCTTCGTATACCTTCGCGATACCGGGCACTGAGCATATGGTTGCATTATTCGATAAGGGCGTCGCGGTGGCAATTGTTTCCGATTGGTATGCCGCTGCCTGCAATCGCTTCAGCCAGTCGTTGCTGACCAGCGCATCGCTATTCAGCAACACGACATCACGATCGCTGTCGCTCATCGCTTTATTCACGCTGGCGACAAAGCCCAGATTGCGTTCGTTCACGATCAAACGAATGCCATTCAGGGCGGATTGTTCTTTGAGATACGCTGAAATTGCTGTTTCTGGGGAGCAGTCATCAACCAATACTAAGTTTACATTGGGAAAACACAGGCTGTATTTGGCCGCCTCGACACAGGCGACGGTCTCATCAAGGCCTCGATAGACCGGAATGATAATATCAACAGCTTGGCTCAGCGTTTCGCTCATAGACCATTATTACCGCTTGCGAAATCGGAGGGTAACATTGTCATTCCAAGCCCAGGTCTGGTTAATCTGCCAAAGTTTTTCGGTTCGGTCTCTTAGTTGAACAAGGGCTTGCTGCTGTCTATCCAATGTTGTTTTAAGAACGTGGACATCCTGAAGTTCAGCTCGACTGGCAATGCCCAGTCGCGACAGTATTCTTTGCCACCAAGATTGGGGAGCCGCGATACGTTCTTCCGGCTGCGTGGGAAAATCAATGGGCTCAGGTGTTTCAGCAAACGGGAACACCTGATGAGGCTGCTCATCATAGCTGCTCCACTCAAGGCTCAAACCATGCACAGACGCGATGGTGCTAATCAGCTCGGGATGGTAAAAGCGAACGTGTTCAGGGTCGCGCCAAAAACCAAGCAGTTGCGAACGAATCGATTCCGGATCGGGGAAGGTCAATACGGCGATACCCTCGCTGGGCAAACAATTTGCGATCTGCTCAATCAGCGACTCAACGAGTTCAATGGGTAAGTGTTCAACAAAGTGAGAGCAATAAATACCATCAATATCCTGCGTACCAGAGTCCAGATATTTCAGAGCGTCGTCACACATAATATTCAGACCTGTCGCCCGACCATATTCGGCAACGATGGGATCGCGCTCTACCCCACATGCGGCAATACCCTGTTCCTCCAGTAACTGCAGGAACAAGCCCGCACCGCAACCTAGATCCAGCACCTGCTTACAGTGTTCGAAGTGTCTAACATCTCCCTGCTGCATCGACATGAGCAGTGGGTGGTCGCGCAAACAGAATTCATAAATACTGTAGTCGAACTCAAAGCTCGTTTCCGCCAGCGTCTCCCGCGCCCAATCACTCCCCCAGGGCTGCAAGACGGTTTCGCAGCAGTTGCGCCAACCCTCTGTAACCTTGTCATCTGCAATATAAATGTTTGCTGCGCTCTTAAGGCAAGCGTTTAACCATTTGCCTTCGGCTGAACTTAATGACTGGGGAGCAGCACCATCAATCAATAGATCCGCCGCAACCCCCATTAAGGTCGCCACCCGAAGTAAATCAATACTGGCCCCATTGGCCCCAATGATCAGAACCCGGTTTGGCCTGAGACTCAATATTTTTTGAGCCAGTAGACGATTCAATGCTTGCTGTCGATAAACTCCGGCAAACCCTTCACACTCATTTTTTACCTGTATAAGGCCATCATCACCCCAGGCACTGAGCCCATTCCTTGAGGGTTCTGCGTTAAACGCATAGTCCATATAATGCAATTCAAAGCCATGGGCCAACTCATCGGGCTGCCGCTTCGACTCTGAGATCACTAATACCTTGTTCTGTTTTGTTTCTTCCATTTCAAATCGCTCCTTAAAGTACATCAGCAAAGCCGCGCTTTACGCGATTAAAAAACAGAAAAGCAAGTACATAACTGAGCAACGCTAACCCGGTCGCTTTAGCTAAGGCCACCCAATTTGGCCATTCACCCAAAACGACAATGGTGCGTGTTGCTTCAATATAGAAACTCAGTGGGTTAACTTCCATCACTCGAGCAAAGGATTCGGGAACGGCTTCAATGGGATAAAATATGGGACTCAGGAAAAACAAGGCGGTCGATAAAAATGTCGCCACATACACGGTATCTCGAACAAAAACACCCAGAGCAGACACAAACCACACCAAGGCCACTAATTGAATACTGAGCACCAGGGTTAGCGGTATCATTGACAGTAAACTGAGGCTTAAACCACTGCCCCATATCGCCACAAAGACCAGCAAGACCAGCAAGGACAATAAAAAGTGAAAAAGAGAGGAAAACACGGACACCCACGCCAGGGCATCCAGTGGAAACACGACTTTCTTTACAAAGTTGCTGTGCCTCAATATCAGAGTTGGCGAACTGGTGAGCTGTTCCGAAAAGTACATATAAATGACGATGCCACTGAACAACAAGGCGGCAAAGTTTTCATCTACGCCATTGGATTGCGGCCAACGCGCCTGAAATATCACCCCAAATACGAACATATACACCAACAGCAATAATATGGGTGTAATCAAACTCCACAGCATCCCCAACCAGGACCCTTTATACCTGGCTAAGACTTCGCGTTTGCTCAATCCGAAGATCAAGGATCTGTGGGTCCAAAATGCTAACATACTAACGTTTTCTGATTGGAGTCTGCGCAGCCCAGAGGCTACACGGGTTTAATCTGGCAATAGGACATGTGCACACCGATCAGGCCGTGCACCATGTGATCACTTAGCACATTCATCACCAGAGCGTCGTGACACCAGCAATGTTGCACATGCTCATCTTGCGTACCACTGGCGACACCCGCTGACATTACGTACTCCGCAGAGACCAAGTAGGGCAGACTGATGGCAAACTGTGCCTTGTATACGCTTCCGGCTTTGACAACCACCGGACTGTTCTTCAGGCTCAGGTAACTGTTATCACCAAACAGAACTTGTCCTTGAATTGTTTTAAACAGAAAGCCGACGATCACACTCTCAAGGTCCTCAAAGGCCCGAAAGCGTATCTCCACCACGGCTTTTTCGCCGCCAACGGCATACGATAACTTCTTTCCGTCTTCATTTCTTAGAAAAACGTCGATTATCTCAGCTTTTCCGGTTCCAAACGATGAACTTGTTGTATCAAAAGGTTGCAGCTTGATATCGTTTCTTAAAGAAGAACTGGCCAGAAAATCCCGCCGCCCATCATGCCAATACTCAAATTCAGCCATGGCTTCGGGGGCTTCATCACTCGGTGCCTGAAAAGTACTGATGGATATATCCTGCTGCTTGGCATAGATGTGCTCCAGGTAACCCTCCGTCACTTCCTTGGCTGTCCCCTCACAGCGCAGCCGGCCTTTTTCCAACCAGATCGCCCGATCACAGAGTCGAGTAACCGCACTGGAATCATGGCTGACAAACAGGATCGAGCCGCTTTCTTTGAAGTCTTCCAGGAAACGCATGCACTTTTGGGAAAACAGTGCATCCCCCACAGCAAGGGCTTCATCAATGATCAAAATATCAGCATCAACATGAACAATGACAGCAAAAGCCAGACGCACAAACATGCCTGAGGAATAGGTTTTAACAGGTTGTTCAATAAATTCACCGATATCCGCGAAGGCACAAATGCTGTCAAAACGTTGATCCATTTGCTCCTTGCTCAAGCCATAAATAGACCCGTTTAAATAGATATTTTCTCGACCGGTAAACTCGGGATTAAAACCAGCACCCAATTCAAGCAAAGCGGCGATCTTACCCTGACAGCTAATCTCACCAGAGCTGGGCGTCAATGTATTGCATATACACTGTAATAACGTTGATTTCCCAGCGCCGTTTTGACCCACGATTCCCACCGTTTCCCCTTTCTTAAGAGAAAATGAGACATCATCCAACGCCTGGTATTGATTGGGAGAGGAAGCCGCCCAAGGAAGCATGAGTTCCATTAGGCGGCGAGCGGGATTATCGTAAATTGGAAACGCTTTACTGAGGTTTTGCACCTGCAATACCGTTTCTACACGGCTAGTATCAATTCCGCTCATTCAAAGTTACACGTAATATTACTTAGAGCCGAAGCTGGACTGCAGGGATTTCAAAGACTTTTCATCAAATTCCAGTTTGCTTCCACTCAGCACGGATTGAACAAAGTCTTGGCGGAACTTCGCGGCCAGACGCTGTTTCAGTTCAGGAATGATCAACGGCTTTACTTCTTCAAAGGGCTTCTGTATTGGATCAAGACGAGCGGTAAACTTCAGAATATGGTAACCAAATTGGGTTTTCACCAGATCGCTGATCTCACCAGGCTTATTCATTTTTTTGGCGGCAGCCTCAAATTCAGGCACCATCTTACCTGCCCCGAAAAAGCCCACATCGCCCGAGTTGATTTTCGCGGAAGGATCATCGGAAAACTCTTTTGCCAAAGCCGCAAAGTCTTCGCCCTTTTCAATACGGGCCTTCAAGCTTTTTGCAAGTTCAAGTGCTTCTTCGTCTTTCTTAAGCTTATTGCTCACCAGAATGTGCGAAACACGGTTTTTCTCTTCAGACATAAATGACGCTTTTTCTTTTTCATAAATGTCTTTAGCCATGCTATCAAAGTTAACACTGCCCAAAGAAGCCTCAGCTACCTTGGCGAGTACCGACTCTTTCAACTCGTTGTCCGTTTGATATTCCCCTACCCAACGAATACGTTCGACGTCGATAGACTTATCATTGCTCGCTAGTGAGGCCAACTTCTTAGTGAGAAACAAATTTTCGGCAATCTGACGGTAAATATCCTTATCTGCCAAAGCCGCCTTACGTTTATCGGCAGAAATGCCCTGCTCAATAAAATACTTAACATCGGATTCCGTAACAACAATATCACCCGCCGTTAGTACCGCGTCGCCGATGGCCAAACTGGACAGGGAAAACATGGCCAGTACTTTCAAACTCTTTTTAATCATCATGTGCACAGCCATCGCTTACTTGTGGTAAACCCACCATTGGTTTTCAATACGGATCCACTTTTCATCAAGCGGGCGAGTAATGGGCAACCCTAACTGTGGAGAGGTGTAGGTTACATCGATCACCACATCACACACGTCTTCTTCGCAGGTCACTTTGTTTACTTTGGCAGCATTCCACATACCACGCCCAGCAACCCGAGCATTGTACTGTTCTGGAGTGGTGTACTGCCTGAATGAAGGCGTGGTGAATTTAAACGCTTCACCCAAACCTTCCATATTTTTCTGCATCAAACCGTCGTAGCGCTCTTGAGCGCGTTCGGCGACAATTTCTTCAGGGGTGCGATTGTCTTGCATCAAACCTGCGCAACCGCTGCTCACAGCAACAGCAAATAACACGGCTGTTTTTTTAATATCGATCACTTTTCACCTACAAATCTATGTTTAGTATTTGCCTTCAAGCAGGCTCAAATCGCTGATTCGAGCACGCATCTCACGGCTGATATCACGCATGTCCTGCTCATTAAATAATACCCGCGGAGTAAGAATCACCAGCAACTCCGTCTTCACAGAAGTCGTGCTCTTCTTACCAAACAAGGCTCCAACAACCGGAAGACTGTGCAGACCCGGCACACCGCTGGAACCATTGGTTTTGTTTTCCCGAATTAAACCACCCAAAACCGCCGACTCACCGGAACGAATAGCGATTCGAGTTTGAATCTCACGCGTTTGGAAACTTCTCTGACCAGACACTTCATCTTGCGCGCCAACATCTGACACTTTCTGCAAAATATCAAGCGTGACCATCCCCCCCGCATTAACCGAAGGCGTCACCTCCAAATCAACCCCCGTATCCTTGAACTCAATATTATTGGTCACAATACCCGTAGAGGTTGTCGAGCTTCCTACCTGGACCGGAGTCTGGCTGCCCACCTTGATCTTCGCTTCATTATTATCCAGCACCATAACGGACGGTGTAGAAATCACGTTCAGCAAAGAATCGGTGGCGAGGGCGTTCAAAATTGCCTGGATATTACCTGCCGAATTCACCAATGAATAGGAGAACCCTGGACGGATGGCTGCGGGTGCATTTCTTGTATTCGCCAATCCTCCCAAACCTTGATCACCACCCCCAAAGCCACCTTTAAAGGACCACTCCAAACCATACTCTAATGTATCGTTCAGAGTGACTTCGATGATACTGGCCTCAATCATGATTTGAGCTGGCGAGACATCCAGCTTCTTCATGGCTTGTTCAATTTTACGGTATTGCTTGCTGGTGGCGTAAATCAGCAAAGCATTGTTATCTTCATCGGCAACAACTTTGATATCACCTTCAATCGACACACTGGAGCTGCCGCCGCCCCTTTTGTTGGCGCTGGAGGATTTTTTACTGCTGGAGGCCGTGCTGCCTTTGTTTGCTGAATCGGTCACCGATTGACGTTTCATGCCCGGCGCAACACCTGAACGGCTGGAGCTGCCACCGTTACCGCTGCCAAACAATTGGCCCAGCAAATCCGCAATATGGCTGGCGGTACCATTTTGAACCGGATAGACATAGAGCTGAGGCTCTGCACCGCTGTCAGGCACAATATCAAGACGCTTGATCCAGGTTTTTACCTGCTCAAGCAAGCTCGCTCTGGGTGTAATGACCAGCAAGCTGCCTAACCGCTCCAAGGGGATCAGCTTAACGACTTTGGATGCCGCCGTTGCTTCTTCGCCATTACTCTCGATAATCTGGGTGATCGCCGCTTCAATTTCTGCAGGCTCAGCGTATTCGATCGGAAACACACCAACAGACATGCCCTTCAAAGTATCAATATCGAAGGCATTGATAATGTCCACCCAACCTGACATCTGCACGCGAGTACCGGCCATAATCAGGATATTACGCGCCACATCAATTCGAACAAAAGAGGCATCTCCGGCTACAGGGCGAAGAATATCCGCCATTTCGGCCGCACCGATATGTTGCAAAGGGATAATCGTGGTCGAGAAGCCAGCCCCTTGACTGTTCGGGCTTTCGTACTGAGGCACCATGGTCTTAATGGCTTTGGACGACGACACAAAATAGCGGTCATTCGGATCTCGAACCATCAACACGCCGTTGGCGTGCAGCAGGGATTCCAAAACTTCCAGCAATTGGTCTCGGGGAATCGGGCTGCGAGTTCGTAGAGTAATCTTGCCCTTGATTGGGTGTTCGATCACATAATCCAGTTTCAGGGTATCACCCAATATCGCGTGGACAACATCCGCTAAAGGCGCGCCTTCGAAATTCATCTGGACCGCATCGCCATCCAGGCGAATAGCGGGGCGAGCCTTGGGAAGATTCAGCTGGCGATCATTGCCTTTGTAAATCGTATCCGTTGCTTTGCGTACGTTATCGTCTTTGACTTCCACCTTAGGGGCTTCTGCTGCAACGTAAGGATCGTCGGATTGGAGAATGCGATCAAAGGAAAACTGATTTTGTTTCTCATCATTATGGGCGCAACCACTCAGAGCGATAATCGACGCCGCCAGTAATGAAACTTGTTTTTTCATAGATTGTGTCGCTTCTTACTACACTGTAAAAGCCGCTAGAGCCCACGGTGTGGTGTGTTTTTTGGGCCGTTGTGGGCCATTCTCTGGACGATAAGTCAAAGGGCGAGAGTATACCCTAAATGTATCGCATGCGTGACACCCTCAAACTCCGCTTTTATGGGGTTTCACACAATAGCTCTTAGGTAGGATATTGTTGAAAAGTTCACTGGAACGTCCGCAATAGCTCCCAGCGGAACGAATCCAGTGTTCAACGGTGCTTCAGGCGATGCTCAGCCAACGCTTTTTGCCAACAAACGGCCTGGCAGCCATTTCAACAGACGTGCGACCACGCACCAGGGCCAGCTGGGAATGTAGCTACGTGGGCATTTGGCCTCAATGGCATCAACCAAAGCCCGGGCGCCGACCTCCGGCCCCACCAGAAATGGCCGGCTCGCAGCCCCCTGATTGATGGGGGTATCGATATACCCAGGCTTGAGTAAAGTGATGTCGATATTCTCGTTCAGGCATTCCAAGCGAAGGCTCTCTGTATAACAGCTGATCGCTGCTTTTGACGCACAATAGTCAGCGGCTCCGGGCATTCCCCGTTCACCAGCAACTGAACTGATGGCGACCAACTGCCCGGCCCCCTGTTCCCTCAATAGCTCCACGCCATGATGCAATGTCGCCATGGCGGCAATCACATTGACTTCGATCGTTGCCCGGGTACTGGAAAAATCACCTTTGCCAATAGGCGAACTTTCCCCGATTCCGGCATTCGCAATGATGACATCCAAACCGTGAAGATCTTGGCGAGCCTGCGCCATCACGGCTCTCTGGGCTTCTTCATCCCGGACGTCCAGCGTATAGGCATAAACCTCCACTTGAAATTCACGACGGATTCGATCCGCCAACTCCTCGAGCTTTTCCATCCGACGGGCCGCCAATGCCAGACCATGACCTCGACGAGCAAACTCCAACGCCATATACCAACCAAGCCCGGATGACGCCCCCGTGATAAATATCTTTGCCATAACAAGCGATCTCTTTAGTCCTTGGCGCTACGGGTTATTCGGCGGCTAAATTCAGCCATCTCAGCAACGGTCTGTTTGGCCTCGGGGAAAAAAGGGTAAAAGACGGGCCAAACGTGGGGTTGATCATTCCAAACCCGAAGCTCTGCATCAACACCCGCTTCCTGAGCTTTATCAAAAATGCGCAGGGAGTCATCTTCCAATACCTCCGTATTGCCGACATAGATCCGAAGCGGCGGCAAATCGGACAGCTCACCATACAGCGGAGAAATAAACGGATTCAGTGGATCATCATCTCCCACATAGTGCTCAGCGGCATTACGAATCATATCGCCGGTGAAAAATGCACAGGATTCCGTATTGGCCTGCAGACTGGCTCCTGTGCCAGCCAAATCTACCCAAGGCGATAACAAAAGAGCACCGGCCGGCATAGGAAGCCCCTGCGCTTTCAACTTGAGCAACAAGGCAGTACTCAAGCCGCCCCCAGCGGAATCACCCGCCACGACAATGGAGCTAGCGTCAATTCCCTGCTCCAGCAAATACTCGTAGGCAGCAAGCGCGTCTTCCAACGCTGCCGGGTATGGGTTCTCCGGCGCCAAGCGATAGTCCACGCTGAATAATTGCGCACCCGCCTGTTCTGCCCAGGCGCGGGTCATATTCGCGTGGGTTTTGATGGAGCAGAACACATAGCCACCGCCGTGCAAATACAAAATGGTGTGACTACAATCACCCGACTTGGGACGCTGCCATTGCCCTCTTACCGCGGCCTGGCCATCATCTCCGGCGATATCCACATCGTCACAGACCACATCTGGCATGGACTTGAGGCGGCTGGCCTTGTTAACCGCCGCACGAATTTTGGCAGAGTCCCACGGTTTAGAGGTATCGGAAAATTTTGCTTTAAAGTTTTTGCGAATCGTCCAACTGAAAAAACGAGACCGCAGAGAGGGCGCATCCAAACGCGCCTGAATAGGGCCTGGGTCTAATGCTGAACGATTATCCTCCCCTAAAAAACGCTTCAGCACTTTCGGATAGGAGGCCGGCAATAGACGCTGAAAAAAGGATAGAATTTTGGCGTCGTTGCCAACCAGAATGCGATGTTTACGCTTACGTACCCCCGTTAAAATAATATCGGCGGCTTTTTCTGGCGGCATCACCAGGAATTTTTCATTGCTGCGCTTGAGCAGCTCTTCGCGGCTTTCATTGCCCTCATCAAACTCGGCACTGTTCGCTATATTGGTACTCACTCCACCGGGATGCACACTGGCGACGTGCACGCCGAATTCCGCAAACTCCTGGCGAATCGATTCATTAAACCCACGCACCGCAAACTTACTCGCGCAGTAGTGGGTGTTCCCGGGTACGCCGATCAATCCAAAGAGACTGGAGATATTAACGAACACCCCCTGACGGAGTTTTATCTGTGGAAGGAATGCCCGCGTGCCATAAACCACCCCCCAGAAATTAACATCCACCACTTTTTGAAATGCTGGAGATTCGGTGTGTTCAAAGCGGCCCACACGAGCAATACCCGCATTATTGAACAGCAAATCCGCCATGCCCAGCGCTTGCTCAACCTCATCCGCAAATGCCAACCAGGCGTTTTCATCAACAACATCCAGAACCCAGTGCTTGGCGCTGGGGGCGCCGGCCGCCTCAGCTTCTTGTGCAACAGCCGCAACGCTATCTTCATTAATATCAGCAAGGGCCAGTGAGGCGCCCTCTTTTGCAAGGGCCAGAGCCAAAGCTCGACCGATGCCCGAGCCAGCACCAGTGATGACCGCAAGGCGGGATTTAAAACGGATCATATTCGCTTCCAGTAATTAATTATTGTTCTTGGTTAGCGAATACCATACCGAAAAGAAAAGCGACTTTTTAGCGCTAGCTTTGACTAAAGACGCAACATTTGTTGCGACCGTCATTTTTGGCTTGATAGAGGGCCTTATCAGCCCGAGAGAAAACCGCACTCAGGTCATCGTCTTCGCGAAATCCGGACAAGCCAAACGATACTGTTAAACGCACCGGTTCATCCCGAAAGCGTAAGGGAGCCTCCGCGATCATACCGCGCACTTCATCCAGTAACGTTAACGCTCCCGCTTCATCGGTTTCCGGCAGCAGCAATACGAATTCCTCCCCCCCATAACGCGCCATAAAATCCACCTGTCGCAATCTCTGGCTGATCGCCCTCGCCACCAGCTTGAGAACCCGATCGCCGACTTGATGGCCGTAGTTGTCATTGAACGATTTAAAATGATCAATATCGCAAACCGCCAATACCAGACCATGACCGTATCGACGACAGCGCTGGATTTCATGTTCAGCGCGCAATAAATAGGCTTCCCGATTCGGCAAACCGGTCAGAGAATCACTTTGGGCGCGCTCACGCTCCTCCTGCAAGGCTTGCTCCTGTTGCTGGGCTTCCTCTTCCATATCTTTGACACGCCCGAGAAGCTGACGCATTTCTTCCAGCAGACCGCCGCTCTGCTGAGCATCACCATGCTGTGAAACAGCCGAACGTAAAGTTGCGATGTTGCCTGTGAGCATGGTTTTAAGTTCATCGACGCTGCCCGCCGTTTTTACGGTGTGCTCGAGTACATCAATCTCCGCATTAAGCGTGTCCTGCAAGGCAATATCAGCATCAGCCTGCTGGGCTTGCACTTCCAATGCCACTCCCAGAGACTCCCCCACTAAAGCAAGCTCACTGTTCAACTGTTGAAGATAATTCTGGAAATTCAATTCAGCCGCCAAAAACGCCTGCATAATGAGGTCGCGAATGTCTTCCAAGGTCGGAACCAGTTCGTACCAATTCAAGCCCCGGGCGATACGATTCTGGGCGCGCAAAGCCTGAGCAGCAACACACGCTTCCGGCTGCAAACCGTCGAGCAACTCAGTCAATACACGGGTAATATGATTGGAGATTCGACTGAATGCAGGCTCTTTCCTGGGACGATCCAAACCCGCTTCCAATTCGGCTTCGATTTCTACCCGGCTCAGGAATTGCCCTTCAATACCCATGTCGTCTTGACGAGCGCTCGCAGTAGCAGCGCCGTCAACACTGGCCCTAGATTCAGCATGAGGGTCTGACAGCTCAAGCGGCTGAGTCTGATCGAGAGATTCCTCTGCGGCCCTATCCGGTGCAAGTTGTTGATCCTGGACTTCCTCCCCATCGTCCTCGGAGGTTTCTTCAAGCGGGATGACCTGGCGCTTATTCTTAAGCTTGTCCCAGAAGCCGGATGGCCCTAACGCAACACTGTCGATTACCTGACTCTGTAAATCGGCCAGCTCTTCCAACATAACCGAGTACTGATATTGCTGCTCGACTCTGGACTTGAGCCCACGCCTAAAGCGTTTAAGCCTCTTGTCAGCTTGCTTGTCTCGTGAGATTGTTTGTAACTGCTCACTTACTGATTTGAGCGCTTCAAGACTGGCCGCGGCACGTTGATCCCGTCGACTGTCGTAGGCCACCACACTGGCATCCAGCCGGCTGAGCAAAGGGCCCAAGGGCTTGGGCTGAGCGCTGCGCAACTGGCGCCGCAGATCATCCAGACGCTTATCCAACTCTTCATCCAAACCCGTCGCAGCCACACTTAAGCGACCCAGAGCCTTCTTCAAGCTGTCCTGTTGGTCGTCAAAACGCTTCTTTTGACGCTCGTTGGAATCGATAAGGTTAAGGTATTTTTCTTTCCAGTTTTGATCGCTGCTTGTCATGTGTTCGCCGTCGCCTGGGTTAGCCATAAAATTCAGGCATAGATATCAGTTGCTAGCGGCGGGAAGCGCAGAAAATTGAGAGAACAAAGGACATGTCGATACGAATGAAAAGCGCACACAATGGAAGGGTTCTGAAACGAAAGAAGGCCCCGTAGGGCCTTCTGTATCGCGTCTTGTCGGCAGCTTTTATTTGGCCGCTTTTTCCTGGCGAATCTTGTTAATCAGGAAATCCGTAATCTTCAGCATATTGCCTTGACCACCCGCTTTCCGAGCACTCACCACATAGCGGCCATCAACCACAATCTCTGGTGTGCCTGAGATTTTGGCGCCACGAGAGCGAGAATGGGCAACGCGAACCTGAGTGGTAACACCAAAGGAATTGAAGATCTTTTCAAACTTCTTCGGATCAACACCATGCTTTTCAAACAAGGCTTTCAGCTCATCTTCGTCAGACATGTTTTTCTGCTCGACAAAAATGCCATCAAAGATAGGCATATGCACCTTGTCCAAGACTTTCAGCGCCTTGGCAGCGTAGAACGCTTTCGCCAGAGCAACCATCGCATACCCACGCTGGCCTTTGTTGACCAACTGCCAGGCAACGGGTGTTTGAACCAGCTCAACATCATCAGCCAGGGTTTTCTTCCACTGAGAAATAACCGGTTCAAATTTGTAGCAGTGACCACAGCTGTACGAAAAATATTCGTCCACCTGAATCTTATCGCTACCGGTTTTCAGCGGAACCGCCAGCTCAATGTAATCCTTGCCTACTTCGTATTGGGCAAAAGCCGTAAGGGAAAACAGCATCGCAGCTAAAGCCATAATGGCACGCATATTTCTTCTCCATAAACTGTGGTAGATAGCATTAGACAGCTAAATTTAGTGTAGTTCCGAGTACTCAACGAATACGGAAAGTGCAGACTCACTCGTCGGCACAAAAAAGGCGGCTTAAAGCCGCCTTCAGGGAAATTCTGCCGTAAGCTCGTGCTTAGTTCAAACCAGCAATGTAGTTCGCCACGGCTTTAATTTCAGCATCGGTCATATATTGAGCAACGCTGCGCATGGTCTTGTTATCACCATCGTTTACACGATCGCCATTGCGGAAGGCTTTCAATTGCTTCTCAATGTAATCCGCGTGTTGACCGCTCAAGCGAGGGTAGCCTGCGGGGGCATTGCCCTGACCGCGTGGAGAGTGGCAACCCGTACAAGCCGGCGTACCGGATTCAGCGTTACCAGCGCGATACACTTTTGCACCGAAGGCAATAGGATCTTCTGAACGCAGACCAGACTGCAACTGCACATCGATTTCCTTGGCACCACTGAGCTGCATGTTCTTGCTGCTGAAGTAAGCTGCGATGTCAGCCAGGTCCTGGTCGTTCATCGCATCCAGCATGCCCGTCATTTCCAGCACCGGACGGGTACCGGATTTAATGTCCTGCATTTGTTTGATCAGGTATTTTTCACCCAGATTAGCCAGTTTGGGGAAGTTAGGTGCAGCACTGTTGCCATCTTTCCCGTGACAAGCGGCACACACGACGGTTTTTGCTTCACCCGCAGCGGCATCACCCGCCGCCATCGCGGAAGGGGCAGTCGCTAAGGCTGCTAAGGATACAAGGGCGTATTTATATAGATTCTTCATTGGCTAATCCGTAATCCGGTTATGATTTCGCCTCTCAGGCGAGACTATCACTTATAAACCTGCTGCATTGGCATGGCTAGACCCTATTGTAGACGGCCAGCTCACCGAGTGCGTAATTTGCCTAAGTTAATCATGGAACCAAACCCGATTGGAACCAGAGCAGGGGCATCCGCCGTCATCGACAGCAACTTGGTATCCTGCACTCGACAGGCTACAATGCGCCCCCTCACCGAGGCCAAAGCCGCGACATTATATACACAACTCATTGATAACACACTATTTATAAAGGGTTTTGCAGCCGGATATGGCCCAGATCAAATACAGCGACGCTATTTTTACCCAAAGTGCCCCTACGATTCGTCAGTGTCCAACTGACACAGGTGCCGAGGTAGCCTTTGCCGGTCGTTCCAATGCTGGCAAGTCCAGTGCCATCAACACCCTGTGCCAGAATCATAAACTGGCGCGCACCAGTAAGACCCCCGGCCGCACTCAGCTGATTAACTTCTTCGAGCTGACGGAAGCACAACGATTGGTAGATCTCCCTGGTTACGGTTTCGCGAAAGTGCCACTGGCCATGAAGAAAGAGTGGGAAAGGCACCTGTCGGAATACCTTGCAGAACGCCAATGTCTAAAGGGGCTCATCTTGCTTATGGATGTCCGCCACCCCATGCAGGAATTCGACACTATGATGCTGAACTGGGCCATTGATCGAGAGATGCCTGTCCACATCCTGCTGACCAAGGCCGATAAGCTCAAAAAAGGCCCCGCACAAAGTACGCTGCTAAAAGTACGCAAACACCTCCGTGACGCCGAGGTTGAAGACCTTGTCAGCGCACAACTTTTTTCCTCCCTCAAGAAAACCGGCATCAAAGAACTCGAAACCAAACTCGACAATTGGTTAAGAATCGAACAAGACGTCCAGTAAAGCGAAGAACACCCTAACATATAAAGTTTTTTGTATAAAAAACCGTCGCCATATTCATCCGAAAAAGTACTCGTCATAGCCACTGTTTATTTGCATTTCTTAACGAATGCGGTAATCTCAAACAAGCGTCCAAATAATTTAATAATAAGGACGTAAAAACCAAAAGATTCTGCAAACTGGCAGTCAAAAGCCAGGCAAATTCCCTAATAAACATAAAAATGAAGTTGCAACAGAGGATGTCACCATGACACTACACCACCGACCAACATTGTTGGCTACAGCTATAGCCATGGCTGTAGGAGCAAGCTCAACATTTGCACAACAAAGCACCGAGCTTGAAGAAATCGTTGTCTATGCTCAGAAACGAGAGCAGTCAATTCTCGAAGTACCCGTTTCCGTATCCAGCTATAGCGCCGATTCTCTGGATCAGGCCAAAGTTCGTGATATCAATGACCTAACTCAAATTGCCCCCTCGCTGAGTATCGATAACTCAACCGGTGCATCCGATACCTCTATTTATATTCGTGGTATGGGTACCTCGGGCAACAACGCTGGCTTCGAACAGTCCGTCGGTATTTTTATTGATGGCGTTTATCGTGGTCGTCCTGGTTCAGCCATGTCGGACTATGTGGACATTGAAGGCATCGAAGTATTGAAAGGCCCACAGGGTACCCTGTTTGGTCGTAACACTTCTGCGGGTGTTGTCAGTGTGCGTACTGCAGCCCCATCCCATGAAGCTGGCGGTACCATGGAAGTCAGTGTTGGTAACTACGGTTACAAGCAAGTACGCGCGTCTGCGACCGGTTCACTGGTAGAAGACAAGTTGGCTGGCCGTATTTCCGGCTCTTGGCACGAACGCGATGCCTTTATGGATAACCCATTCACCGGCGCAGAAGCTCAAAACCGTGATCGCTACAGCATCCGCGGACAGTTATTGTGGGACATCAGTGATGACGCCACGCTGCGCATTATTGCCGACAAGTCTCACAGCGATGAAAACTGTTGCGCCGCCACACCACTGCTTTACGGTCCCGCGCAAAATGCAATCGACTTTGTTGATGGCTCTCAATTTGCACGCCTGTCAGCAACGCCGATTAACTATTCCAACTTGCCGGGCGCAACCATTCGCGACGTATTCGACCGCCAGTTCGCCTCTGACCAGCCTTATATTGACAAGATTGATGACAAAGGCATTTCGGCTGAGCTGAACTGGGATTTAGGTGAAACCGCGTTAACCGTTATTGCGTCAAGCCGAAACTTTGAAAACTTCCAATCTCTGGATGCCGACCACAACTCAGCCGATATCCTGAGCCGTATCCAGACATTCGATAATGACGAAAAGAGTTTGGAAATTCGTCTGGCTTCCACAGGTTCAAACACCATCGACTGGACCGTTGGCGCCTACGTATTTGATCAAGAGATTGAATACAACTCGCCATTACCTTTCGGAGCCGATCTTCGCGCTTATGTAAACGCACTAACCTCTCTCGATGCCGATCCTACCAACGGTGCCAACCTGTTTACGCTTGCTGAACTGGGTCAAGCCGCGCTGGGTAATATTTCCCCTGCTCAAATCGGTTCTCTGTACTTCGGTGCAGACGGCAAAGGTGGCAGCGGTAACGATTACTCCGCAGAAAGTTTCGCCTTCTTTGGTCAGGCTACCTGGAACGTTAATGATGACCTGAGCTTCACTCTGGGTCTGCGCTACTCTGACGAAGAGAAAAAAGCGGATTACATCCCAGACTACAACAACCCATGGTCACGTATTAATTCCCAGGACTTGACCAATGCTTACCTAGCAGCTCTGGCCGTTCAAAATGGCTTATTCCCGCTGGGCACTCCAACGGATGTTGTGAATGGCACCTTGGCAGCCATTCAGGCAGGTGCTGCAGCAGGTGATCCAGGTTCGGCCGCGTTGGTGGGCGGTGCACAACAATTGGCCGCTGGCGCTCGCGGTGTGCAATTGGTTGTACCTTATGAGCCCTTTACCGCGAATTACGCTGATGACAACATTTCCGGGACTGTGAGCGTAAACTATCAGTTCAATGAAGACATGAGTGCTTACGCGCGCTTTGCCCGTGGCTACAAGTCGGGTGGTTTGAACCTCGATCGTGCCGGACCAAGCACAACCCCGGACAGCCAAGTGGTTGCTGATCCCAACGTTGTGGTTTTCCAGCCTGAACTGGTTGATACATTTGAAGTTGGTTTCAAGTCTCGCTTGATGGATAACCGCCTGCAATTGAATGCTGCAATATTCGTTCAAGAGTTGGAAGATTATCAATTCCAAAGCTTTACCAGCACCGGCTTTGTCGTACGTAATGCGGCCAAGACCGAAGGTACAGGTCTGGAACTTGATTTCGCCTTCAAACCATCCGAAAACTGGTTCATCAGTGGTGGTGCAGTATGGCAAGACGTTACTTATGACGAATTCCCAGATGGCCCAATCACGATTGCGCAAACACTTGCCGGTCAAGCAGCAAATACCAACGACCTGTCCGGACAGCGTGTTGTTCAATCGTCTGACTTCAGCGCGTCACTGTTGGTTGCCTACAATCAGCCGATCACCGACGATCTGGAATTCAACGCTAACGTGAGTGGTAATTATCGCTCTGACTACTTCCGCCAGTCCTCGAATGAGCCATTGAGTGAGCAGAATGTCAGCTTGATTAACGCAACCATTGGCATTGGTTCCCAAGACGGTAGCTGGGCCCTGGAGTTGTGGGGCAAGAACCTGACTGACGATGAAAGCTACGCGTCATTCACGTCGACCTTCCAGACCAACAGCTTGAGCGCCTTCATTCAACAGGCGCCACGCACTTACGGTTTGACCGCGAAGTACAACTTCTAAGTTAACCCAACGCGTGATCAAAACCCGGCCCTGGCGCCGGGTTTTTTATTGCCTGGGAACTGGCACTGCGAGAGTGATGATAAACACCCGTATTTTCGATAGGCAATAAAAAACCCCGTACCATCCGGCCGGGGTCGCTTAACATTCTAGCAAGTACTGAAATTTCAGTTAATCAATAGAGAGGAGAGTCACATTAACTGTTACTTATGACTCGGCCCATTCGGGGAAGTTCCCCCAAACATGACAAATTTTTAATGTTTTTCACTTTCTCTATCGATTATGCCTGGGCTTAGTGGGCTTCATCCCAGTTATCACCCACTCCCGCCTCTACCACCAGAGGTACATCAAGATTTGCCGCACCTGACATCGCCTCGACCAAACCAGCCGTGACCGCATCGAGATCTGATTCGGCCACTTCTAACACCAATTCGTCATGAACTTGCATGATCATGCGGGCATCCAGACCGCTTTTTTCCAGCCAGCTGTTCACCGAAATCATGGCCAGTTTGATGATATCCGCTGCCGTTCCCTGCATTGGGGCATTGATGGCCGTTCGTTCGGCGGCTTGGCGACGCATTCCATTGCGTGAATTAATCTCAGGCAAGTACAAGCGGCGACCAAACAAGGTTTCCACGTAGCCCTTCTCAGCCGCAAGGGCACGGGTATCGTTCATATAATCCTGCACACCCGGATAACGCTCAAAATACAAGTCCATATACTGCTGGGCATCGTTACGGCCAATATGCAGTTGCTTTGCCAAGCCAAAGGCGGACATCCCATAGATCAAACCAAAGTTAATCGCCTTGGCGCTGCGGCGCTGTTCTGTACTGACCGCATCAATATCACAATCAAAAACCTCTGCGGCTGTCGCCCGGTGCACATCCAGCCCCTGGGCAAAGGCATTCAATAAACCTTTATCTTGGGAGAGATGAGCCATGATGCGAAGCTCGATCTGGGAATAATCCGCGGCCACAATCTTGTAACCCTCTGGAGCAACGAAGGCTTGGCGCACACGACGCCCTTCTTCGGTTCGAATCGGAATATTCTGGAGGTTAGGGTCGGAGGACGACAAGCGCCCTGTCGCCGTCACAGCCTGGTGATAAGAGGTGTGCACTCGCCCAGTTTCCGGCTGTACCATTTGCGGCAATTTGTCGGTATAAGTCGACTTCAGCTTCGAAAGCCCACGATACTCCATCAACAGCTTCGGCAATGGATAATCCAACGCCAGCTCTTGCAGCACTTCTTCAGCGGTAGACGGCGCCCCTTTGGGAGTCTTTTTAATCACCGGCAACTCAAGCTTTTCAAACAAAATCGCTCCCAGCTGCTTGGGCGAACCCAAGTTGAATTCTTCACCAGCCAGTTCAAAAGCGTCCTTTTCCAGAGTGCTCATGCGTTCAGCAAGCTCCAGGCTTTGCTGGCCCAAGCGCTGACAATCCAAATAGGCCCCCTGTCGTTCGATCTTCGACAAAATAGGCACCAAAGGCAGCTCGATCTTCTCAAATACCGAACACGGACCCTCGTCCTCTTGCAACTGAGGCCAAAGAGTCTGATGCAAACGCAAAGTTATATCCGCATCTTCCGCAGCGTAGTGGCCGGCGGTATCCAGTTCAATTTGATTAAAGGTGAGCTGCTTGGCGCCTTTGCCTGCGATATCTTCAAAGTGCACGGTATCCACGTCGAGGTGGGTTTTAGCAAGGGTATCCATATCGTGACGATTCGCGGTGCTGTTCAGGCAATAAGACTCCAGCATGGTGTCGTAGGCAATGCCATTGAGTTCTACACCATAATTGGCCAATACGCTCTTATCGTATTTGAGGTTTTGCCCCACCTTAGCTTTGTCTGGATCTTCTAAAATAGGCCTCAATAGAGTAAGTAAGCGCTCCCTATCAATTTGATTGGGCGCATCCAGATAATCGTGAGCACAGGGTACATAAGCGGCTTTCCCCGCCTCCACTGCAAAGGACACACCTACCAATTGCGCCTGCATATAGTTAAGGCTGTCGGTCTCGGTATCAAAGGCAAATAACTCAGCCTTTTGCAGCACATCCAACCAGGGCATCAATTCTTCTTCACTCAGAATGATCTGATAATCCACGTCCTCAATCTTGGGCGCTGCGATGTTCTCACTGATTTCTGCACCGTCTGCATCTGCCAGTTCACTGACCCAGGATTTAAATTCCATTTCCTGAAAGAGATCCAACAAGACGTCCTGCTCAGGCGCAGATTGTTTGAGGTCTGCCGGCCCCATGTCCATATCCACGTCCAGCTTGATCGTGGCCAATTCGTAGGATAGGAAGGCCTGCTCACGATTGTCGATCAGCTTCTGCTTCATGGTTTTGGAGCCTCGAAAACCAAGCGCGGCAATATCATCCAGTCGTTCGTAGATATCATTCAAGCCGCCCAGCCCCTGCAACAAGGCCAATGCGGTTTTCTCGCCGACACCTGGCACGCCTGGGATGTTATCGACCTTGTCGCCCATCAGCGCGAGGTAATCGATGATCAACTCCGGAGGCAAACCGAATTTATTTTCCACGCCCGCTATATCCATGACGGTCTCGGTCATGGTGTTAACCAAGGTTACGTGCTGATTGACCAGCTGGGCCATATCTTTGTCGCCCGTCGACACCACCACATCCATTCCAATGCCTGTGGCCTGTTCAGCAAACGTCCCAATCACATCATCCGCTTCAACACCGGGAATGGCGATTAAGGGCAGCCCCATAGCGCGGATAATCGAATGAATAGGCTCTATCTGACTGCGAAGCTCATCGGGCATAGGCGGACGATTGGCCTTGTAGTCCGGGTATATGTCATCGCGAAAGGTTTTGCCCTTGGCGTCGAAAATCACCGCAATTTCACTGCCTTGATAATCTTTTTGCAGTCGCCTCAGCATATTGATCACCCCTTTTACAGCACCCGTGGGCTGACCTTTTGAATTCGTAAGTGGGGGGAGAGCATGAAAAGCGCGGTATAAATAAGAAGAGCCATCCACCAAAACCAGTGGGGCCTGCTGAGTGTCCGACATAGGGTGTCTCTTGCTGGGTAAATAGCGAAGCATACACTAGATTGCCCCAGCATTGGGTCTACCGCCGATTGGGCTGCGCAACTTCCCTTTTGTTACCCATTGTTACGCCAAATTTAACATTTACCTCATAAGATAAGGTTTGTATTTACTTACGTTACAGCCCTGTAATATAAGCCTTACCAATCTTTACCATTAACCCATCTAGCGCATTTATTGAACAGCGACTACAATATGTAACGCAAAGTAACAAAACGAATTGATTTGAAGTAACACCAATCAATTCGCTCGTATTTTGAATTCCAAGTGATCAGTGAAACCAAGCGGGTCACTTTTATTTTTGCCTTTAGAAAGGAGGGCTACAGTATGAAAAAACTTGGTTTGTACGTTGCCCTAGCACTGTTTGTACCCAGTGTTATGGCCAAGGAAGTTGCGGTATCCAATATCGCCGTTGCCATTGCTGAAGCAGGCGCGAATTACAGTTGGGCGGTAGAAAAAATGACTACCAGCACCACTGAATCCAAGCTGCTTGAGCTTGAAGCACAGCATGAAGAGTTAACCAATAAGCTGAACGCTAAGCTGGAGCGTAAGATGACGGTAAAAGCCGAGCGTCAGTTCCAGCTGCCACCGAAGCAGTAATTTCCAATAAAAAGGCCAACAATGATGTTGGCCTTTTTATTATCTATCCCTCGACAACGTCGTCGAAACAGTGGCTAAGATTCGACATCATGCTCTCCATCCAGGGGTGATAAAACGATTCGCCCCCCTCGTTCGCCAACGGGTCTACCCACACCAGCTTCAAGCCTTCTTGACTGGCCAATTGCCTGGCTCGCTCAGCCTCACTGTAGGGTTCAGCCAAAAGGCAGCTGGCCGCCTTTAACTGGGATTTTAATTGAATCCGCTTGGCAATGCTGATGCCTTTACCTTCACCCGCCGATACCGCTGCCAGCACTTCAAGACCAAAAGGTTTGGCTAAATGATCATAGCCGTCGTGGTAGACCGCCAGCTTCTTCCCAGCCAGACGGGCTTGCCAGCGCTTCAACAATGCATCCTGCTCGTCTTGGTAGGCCTGGAGTTGCTGCTCAGAAAGGTTCAAGTGTTGCGCCATCGCAGCGGCCATCGCCGACGCTCGTCTGGGACTCAACCAGTAGTGCGGGTCTTCATGCAAACCTGAGTTATGACTTGTGTCTGATTGAAAATTAATGTGCGCTACGTCGGTTTTGTCCACAGCCACACTCAAATAGGGTTCAAGCCCAGGGCCATTCCATATCAAGAGAGATGCGGACTTAATACGCGCCAAGTCGGAGATTTTCAACGCATATTGGTGAGGATTAGCCCCCGCAGGAAGCAGCACTTCGACTTCGGCCGAATCCCCCAGAAGCTCGCGCGCAATCTTGGCCAGAGGCTCGATGCTGGCCAACACCTTAGGTTTTTCTTCATCGGCCCAGCTCGCCGGAAGCGCCATCAAAAACAGCAGAACCAGCCGCTGCAAACTACTCCACATGTGTACCACATACCTCAAGATTGATCGTTATGTTATATTGTAACACGATATCAGTTGGACACTTTGCCTATGCTAAGCAATATGGACTCCCCAGTCGCACATCCGGACCATGACCATCAGGCCTGTATTGACGCAGCCTTGGGTGCTGCCCGAGAACTCTGCAAAGAAAAGCAGCAAAAGCTCACCAAAACTCGGGAAAAAGTACTCAGGCTCATCTGGGATAGCCATCGCCCGGTTGGAGCGTACACCATTATGGACGGCTTGGCCGAGGGCGAGCAGAAACGCATTGCACCGCCAACAGTTTATCGGGCTCTGGATTTCCTGCTTGAACTGGGTTTGATTCATCGAATCAATTCACTGAACGCCTATATCGGCTGTCAGGATCCGAGTCATGAACACCATTGCTATTTCTTAATCTGCACCTCATGTAATCTTGCCATCGAAGTAGATCCAGAGAG
Source organism: Pseudoteredinibacter isoporae (assembly GCF_040372805.1). Taxonomy (GTDB): domain Bacteria; phylum Pseudomonadota; class Gammaproteobacteria; order Pseudomonadales; family Cellvibrionaceae; genus Pseudoteredinibacter; species Pseudoteredinibacter isoporae_A. Next base: position 983,414 of record NZ_BAABWJ010000001.1, on the reverse strand, counting down.
TTTCCAGGCGCCTGTCGGAAAACTGCAGGAGCGTAGCGGTTTCGACATCCGCCAACAGAATATGGAACTCAGCGGATTGTGCCAGCACTGCCGGGAGGCAGGAAGTGACTGAAAGTTTTCTCCTACAAGCTGACGCGCTCTCTATACACCGACAAGGGCGAACCCTCGTCGACAACGCCAGCCTGACGTTGCAGGCCGGTAAAGTCGTCAGTCTTATTGGTCCGAATGGCGCAGGTAAAACAACTCTGATTCGAGCCCTAATGGGATTGACCCAAATTGACAGCGGGGGCCTTCAGGTTCAGGAAGGCCTGCGCACTGGCTACATGCCCCAAAAGCTCAATCTCGATGCCAGCCTCCCAATCACCGTGATGGCGTTTTTGTCGCTGAATCAACGGCGCGATGAACACTTTTTTGAAAGTGCTGATAAAACGGATGTCCGTTGTATTTTCGAACGCCCAATGCAATCTTTGTCCGGAGGCGAGCTGCAACGGGTCCTGCTTTGCCGAGCAATTTTGCAACAGCCACAACTTCTCATTTTAGATGAGCCCGCCCAGGGGCTCGACGTGAATGGCCAGGCTGAACTCTATCGCTTGATAGCCCAGCTTCGCGATGAACTCAATTGCGGGGTACTGATGGTCTCCCATGATTTGCATTTTGTGATGGCCGCTACCGATGAAGTCATTTGCTTGAATCAACACATCTGCTGCCATGGCCACCCTGAAAAAGTCAGCTTACACCCTGAATACCTGAAACTGTTCGGACAACAGCAAGCGGCCAACGTTGCCTTGTATACCCACCACCACGATCACCAACACGGTGTTCACGGCGATCTCATCGACTCTTGCAAACACCATCACTGATATGCTGGATTTACTACTCGCCCCGATTCTCACCGGAATTTTTATTGCGCTTATGGCCGGCCCGCTGGGTTGCTTCGTTGTCTGGCGTCGCCTCGCTTATTTTGGCGACGCTCTGGCCCATGCCGCCCTGCTCGGAGTGGCACTGGGTCTAGTCACTAGCGTTTCTCCCCAATTGGCCATTGTGATGAGCTGTGTCGTATTGGCACTGCTTTTGTCCCAGGTTCGCCAGGACAGTCAACTGAGTGGCGACACCTGGTTAGGGGTGCTATCACACGGTAGCCTCGCGATCAGCATCATCGCCATCAGTGTGGCTGGCGCCGGGCGCGTGGATTTATACGGCTACCTTTTTGGCGACTTGCTTGCTGCCACACTCAGAGATGTCATTCTCCTGGGTTTCTGTGGTGCCATTCTGGCAATTTACTTGATTCGCCATTGGGACTCTCTGGTTTGTCTCTGCCTGAACGAAGATCTCGCAAAAGTGGAAGGCATCGCTGTGGAACGCCATAAGGTCATCTTGATGATCGCGATTGCTTTTATTACTGCCATGGCCATGAAGCTTGTCGGGGCTTTGCTCATTACGGCATTGATGATTGTTCCTGCTGCCAGTGCCCGCATGCTGTCCAATGGACCAGGAAAAATGGCTCTCACCGCTATGGGCAGCGCACTACTGGCACTCGCGGTTGGCATGCTCGCCTCATTTCAATGGGATGTACCAACGGGCCCCAGCATTGTCACCGCAGCGTGTGCTGTGTTCGCATTCACCAAAATCGCCGCTTCAGTTCTCAGCCAAAAATAATCGTTCTTGCTGCTCGTTTGTCGCTCCTTTAAACTGATTAACACGCTTTAAAATGGCGGCATTGAAACGGAATTCTGATGTCAATCTTGTGGATGTTAGGTTTTCATTATGAACCGCGTTTCATGGCTAAATCTGTCGGCCTTTGCTCTTATCTGTTGCTCTGCTGCCAGCAGTGCCGAACAAAACGATCGTGCTTTTCGATTTACCACTGTGGCCTACCCGCCGTTTGTGATCTGTGATGAAAACAATATGGCAGTAGACGGGCTTGATATCCGCATTATTAATCGAGCGATGGCGAAAGCCAATGTTGAACTTGAGATCCATTGCACCCCCTGGCGACGAAGTATCCATGAAGTTGCTACGGGCAATTTTGATGGTGTATTGCCCATCTATCTCAATCAGAAACGACTCAGTTGGGGCCGTTACTTAATGACGCCACTGCACTATGAATCCTATGTAATTGTCAGTAAGAAAGAAAACGACGAAGCCGTTGAAAGATTCAGCGATCTGTTCGATAAAACCATTGGTTTGAACTCCGGCTTTTACGTCAATAAACAGTTCAGCCAGGCGCGAGAAGAAAAGCGTTTTGAATTAAAACAATTCAATACCACAGAGCTCGGTATAAAAGCCTTACAACGAGATCGCCTGCAGTACTACTTGAGTAATATCACGGTCCTTGGTTATACAACAACTCAAATGGGGGTTGAAGACGCTCTTCACATCCAGCCCAAGCGCTTCACCATGCCTAAGCCGACCTATATCGCGCTGTCCAGAAAGAGCCCACGCGCCATGGAACTCGCTCCACTGCTTGGCCCCATTCTTGAAGAGATGCGCAGCAGCGGCGAGCTAAAGAGAATTAATGATCAGTATTTGGATAAAGAACTTATGCTGAGCGATCACTACTGCCCACAACACGTCGATGCAGTAACCATCGACTGGTAGGTTAGCTTCATGCGTGCCAAATCCAATGGCGTACTCAGAAAGCCGTGATAATCCCCACGCGGATTAATGATCACAACCTGACCACCATGATCGATGGTATAGCTATCACCTTGGGGCACTTTAACGAAGGGCACATTCAACTGATTCCCTAATCGTTTCAAACTCAAAAAATCCCCAGTCACACCGGTAAACTCTGGATTGAAAAAGGGAACGTACTCCGCCAGTTTCTCGACCGTATCACGCGCAGGATCAGCGGTTACCATAACCACCTGACTTTGATCCAATATGCTGCCGTTCAGTTCGGTCATCAGTTGGTTTAACAAAGCCATAGTCGTCGGGCAGATGTCCGGACAATGAGTAAAGCCAAAGAACACCAAACTCCATTTACCTTTCAAGCTGTCCTTGGTAAAAGACTCACCGCGATGATTCTGCAATTCAAAATCAGAGAGAATTCTGGGCTGATCCAAAATGAAGAGTCCATTGATGCGCAACTCTTCATTGCTCAGCACTCGAGGGGAATTGATTTTGTGGATAAACATCATCAGCATGATTGCAATAGCGATGAGAATACCCACAACGGTTTTAATGATGCCCGCTTTTTGTTTTGCACTGACTGCATCAGATGCAGAACTGAAATCGTGTTCAGTGTGTACTTCTGTCACCGAAATCTCCTTGTGGGCAAATGAATCAACATCTAAGGCGCAATCACCATACGGACCGGGAAGGCATAGTGATCGATCAACATAACAACGAACAAACACATCAAGTAAATAATCGAATATTTGAACGTTTGCATGCCGGCATTTTTTCGATCAGTCAATAACATAACCAAGGCCCAATAAAGAAACCCAAGCCCCAAGCCTACCGCACCCAACAGATAAAACCAATTCAACATGCCCGTAGCAAAAGGCAAGAGGCTCACTGCCAGCAAAATGAAGGTATAGAGCAAGATATGGATCTTGGTATAGCGCTCACCATGAGTCACCGGCAGCATAGGGATATCCGCTTTGGCGTACTCGTCTTTACGGTGTACAGCCAAGGCCCAGAAATGCGGTGGCGTCCAGGCAAAAATAATCAGCATCAACAATAGGCCATGTCCCGCCACTTCCCCGGTTACCGCTGTCCAGCCTAACAATGGTGGCGCGGCACCGGCGATACCGCCAATGACAATATTTTGTGGTGTCGCACGCTTCAGGAACAAGGTGTACACCACCGCATATCCCAGCAATGAAGCGAGGGTCAGGTAGGCGGTAATTTCATTCACGAACAACAACAGAATGGCCATTCCCACAGTACCGAGTACCAGTGCAAATATGGCCGCATTTAATGGCTCCACACGCCCCCTCGCCACGGGGCGATTCAGGGTGCGCGCCATCTTCTGATCAATCTGACGGTCAACCAGGTGATTAATCGTCGCAGCAGAGCCTGCGCACAATGCGATACCCAGATTGCCCAACAGGAAAATATCCAGAGGCACCGCACCAGGAACGGCCAACAGCATGCCAATGACACTGGTAAGTATCATGAGAAGCACAACTCCCGGTTTACAAAGCTCGAGATAGTCGCGCCAGTTGGTATGATTTGATTTTACGACACTTGTTGTGCTCATCACGCTACCCTCATCGCCGTGAGTTGGTTATTTTTGTATAGCTTGTAAATAATGCTGATCAGAACCAGCAATAGAATGGCACCACCAATATTGTGAGCCACCGCCACTGCCAAAGGCAAGGCAAAAAAGACATTACTCAGCCCTAACGCCACTTGGATGCTTATTGCCGCCAACATGGCTAGGGCTGAACCATTAAAGTGCTTTGTCCATAATCTGAAAACAAACGCCAATCCCACCAATAAAACGATAACAGCGCCAATTCGATGGGCCAGGTGAATCGCTGTTCTCGCCTCAAGACCCAGTAAACCGCCCTCGTAATTTGGCCCGATTTGATGAGTTAACTCAAAACCTTCGGAAAAATCAGCGGCTGGCCACCATTGCCCCTGACAGGTCGGCAAGTCGGCACAGGCCAAGGCGGCATAATTTGAGCTGACCCAGCCTCCCAAGGCAATTTGCAAAACCACTAGGCACAGCAACACTACCGCAAGTTTGATCGGACCGCGATTTTGGTAGGCTTTTATTTCCGTAAATCGGGATCGAATTCGAAGACTCAGAAGCCAGAGCAGAGACAGTGTACAAAAGCCACCTAACAAGTGTGCCGTTACCACCTGAGGCAACAATTTCAGCGTGACAGTCCACATGCCAAACGCTGCCTGCAAGGTAACGAGAGCTATCAAAGCGACAGGTAATTTGATCGGTACACCCAAACCTTCCTTGCGACCCCGAAAGGCAAAATAAGCAATGGCTACAATGAGTAAACCAAGACTGCCTGCAAAATACCGATGGACCATCTCGGGCCAGGTTTTTTGTGTATCTACTGGTGAATCGGGAAATCTTTCTGCAGCCACTTGTTGTTCCGCAACGGTGTCGGGCCACAGTAAATGACCGTAACAACCCGGCCAGTCCGGGCAACCCAAGCCCGCATCAACCAAACGAGTAAACGCACCCAGACCGACAACCACGAAGGCCAGGCCCACAGCGGCCAAAACCAAACGATACTGCCATAGTAAATTCGACATTCCTGCCCGCATCATAACTACTCTTCGTTGGTAAACTTCAGAACGCGCTTGATATCTTTTAACAGCTGATTGCCATCGTGTTCAGCGTTATACGCCATCATGGCAAAACCATCTTCATCAACAAGAAAATAATGTTGGAGAATGTTGCTGTTTTCTGGAAGAGAACTGCTTGCCAACCAGTTTGAATACACCACGCTGTCTACTGGCATGACGCGCAAACGAGGATGTTCGAGCAAAAGTTTTTCCAACGTGGGGGTCATAGCATCGAGTGACACCATTACCCGCTCTACCCGACGAGCTTTTTCGCCCAAACGAATATGCACCTGACGAGTGACGTACAGCTTATTCAAACAAGCTTCATCGCAGTTCGCATTGTATGGAATTAACAGCCGCCATTTTTTACCGCTTGCCAAGAGACTCTGGCCTTCAGTATCCGCACGTGCAAACACATCAACCTGTTTGGCCGGGGTCAACATGATCCCCTCATTAATGGTTGAGCCGGGCATTCCGACACCCGTTTTATAAATCAACAAGGCCAACACCATCGGTAGGGCAATAATCCCAAAAAGAAACACGGCCTGCCAATTGCCGATTCTTTTCTTGGGTTTAGTGCTGTTATCAGCGTCTTGTACTTGTGCAACCATAGAATACTACTCAGCTTCTTCTTTATTGGAATGTTTATCTTTATTGAAACCTGCCAGCGTCAAAATATTGCTGCTGTAAATGATATACATGGTTAACAAGGCAAATGCCATAGCAAACCACTGAACGGCATAGGCCGTGTGCTTTTGTGGCAATACATTGACCGCCGGCCAATCGGTTATCAGCGCAGCCCGGCTATCTTGTTGCAGTCGGATAATATTATCAGCTACGTTTACCGCGTTGTTCTGGTCCAAGCTGCTGTACATGGCCTCAAGATGAACACGGCTGATCAGCTTTGGCCAACTCTCACTGCTCTGGAACGCGACCAGGGCATTCTCCATCGCGACGTGCACCCTCCCGATAATGGTCAGTTCACCCGTTGGAGTGATTACATCAGGCAGTGAACGACGACTCAAATCACCTTCAACCCATCCACGATTGACTAGAGCCACCGCGCCATCGGTATAAAACGGCATAATGATTTCGAAGCCGACCTTTCCTCGATGAATTCGGTTGTCCAACAACCAGTATTTTTGAGTTTCGAAATGCCCCGTCGCTTCAACCAAGCGTCCACTCTCAAGGGTATTGGCGTTCCACTGGATACCTGGCAGGCGTTTTACCTCTTCCAGAGCAGACAGTATCTGTATTTTTTCCTTAGCTCGATCCAATTGCCAAAACCCGAGGCTGACTAATAGCGGCAACAGCATTACCACGAGAAGGCTTAGTGGTATATTGAATTTAAATGTTAAACTTCGCAACGCTTACTACCAACAGAGGATGGACCAATGGCGATTAAAATAATTATTGTTCTGCTGTTTGTCGGGGTCTTGCTGTCTCTCTCGAGTGGCCTGTATTTTTTGCTTAAAGATTTTGGCCGTAAAGAATCCGATCGTTTGCGCATGGCGCTGGGCATTCGTATTGTCCTGGCAGCTGCCTTGCTGGGAGCGGTGTACTACGGTTTTTCCAGTGGAGAACTGCGTAGCCAGGCACCTTGGGATAAACGCCTGCACAGCAGCCAAGGCTCTGTGCAGGACGGCAACTGAGCGGTTGCCAATCAACCAAAGACGTAAACGTATAGGAACAAGCCTACCCACACGACATCAACAAAGTGCCAATACCAACTGGCCGATTCAAAACCAAAATGGTCATCCGACTTGAAATGGCCTTTCATCACGGAACGCAACCACATCACCAGTAACATAAAGGTGCCGAGGGTTACGTGGGCGCCGTGAAAGCCAGTCAACAAGAAGAAAGTCGCGCCGTAAATACCGGATTCAAGAGTCAGACCCATTTCCTGATAGGCGTGCACGTATTCTTCGATCTGAAGAATAATAAAGGCAATACCCAACAGTACGGTGAGCCCCAACCACAAGTTGAACTGACTACGGTTGTCTTTTTTCAGCGCACCGTGTGCAATATGAACCGTCACACTGGATGTCAAAAGAATGGCCGTGTTCCAGAATGGCAACCAGCCACCCCAATTGGTGAGACCGGGGTTACTCATATTCTGATCTGGACCACGCATCGTCGCAGCTTCACCATTTGCCGCCATATCGGGCGTGGTCATCACTGGCCACTCATGTTCATAACCAGGCCAAATCAAGTGATTACCCAAACCGGCATCCCCTTCTCCCGCCAGCCATGGTCCAGCTAGGCTGCGCACGTAAAACAATGCACCAAAGAACGCCGCGAAGAACATCACTTCGGAAAAAATAAACCACGCCATGCCAATGACATAAGACTTTTTCAACTGCGGACTGTTCAAGCCTTGAATATTTTCACTGATGACAATGGAAAACCAATTCCAGAGCACAAAGGCAAACATCAGTGCACCGCCGAAGAAAATCATCGGACCGTTTTCGCTGCCATTCAACCAGTTCGCTGCGCCCCAAACCGTTAGGAATAAACCAATAGAAGCAAAAATGGGCAGCTTACTTTGTTCTGGAACATAATACTCTTCATGCTCAACAGTGTTATTTTGACTACTCGACATAACTATCCCCGCCTTTTCAGTTATTTATGGGGTGGCCTTATGATTGGCCATTTAATTTTGGGCGATCGATTGCTGCGTTGCCGCCGCCGTAATATCAAACAAGGTGTATGACAATGTAATTGTATTGACCGATTTAGCGACACCGATATCTACAATAAAGCGCAGAGCCATCTCAGTACTCTCTCCCGCTTTTAGCGGTTGATTGTTAAAACAGAAACACTCTGTCTTATGGAAATACTCTGCCGCTTTAAAAGGAATTACACTCGGCACCGCTTGAGCAACCATGTTCTCGGCCGTTGGATTAGTGGCGAAATACTTAACCTCCACCTCTTCACCCGGGTGAACATAAATCTCGCTTTGCATTGGCTTGAACTGCCAAGGCATTGATTCATTGTTCGTCGCCAGGAATTGCACTTTGACCTTGCGGCTCTTATCCACTTCCGCCGATATGGCCTGGTACTGATCACCGGTCTTTCCATTCAAACCGGTTATCTCACAAAACACGTCATAGATGGGCGGCATAATAAATACAGCAAAGATAAACATGGCGACGACCGTGAACAGCAGTCGCCAGGTAACTCGCATGGTATCTTTTGCCGCCATGCTTACGCTCCTAGTCTACCTGAGGTGGTTTACTGAAGGTGTGGTACGGAGCAGGTGAAGCCACTGTCCATTCCAAACCTTCCGGATTTTCCCAAACCTCATCGGTCGCTTTCTTGTCACTGCGAATCGTTGCAATCACATTAAACAAGAACATGATTTGCGCAGCACCGAACAGGAATGCACCGACGGAAGACACCATATTCCAATCCGCAAACATCATGTTGTAATCCGGGATACGACGCGGCATACCCGACAGACCGGCGAAGTGCATTGGGAAGAACGTCAGGTTCAAGCCGATAAACGCAAGCCAGAAATGCGTCTTACCCATGGTTTCGTTGTACATATTTCCGCACCACTTGGGCAACCAGTAGTAGACCCCTGCGGTAATCGAGAAAATGGCACCCGGCACCAGAACATAGTGGAAGTGCGCAACCACAAAGTAGGTATCGTGATACTGGAAATCCGCCGGTGCGATGGCAAGCATCAATCCGGAAAAACCACCGATGGTAAACAGAATCACAAAGGCCACCGAGAACAACATCGGCGTTTCAAAGGTCATGGACCCTCGGAACATAGTCGTTACCCAGTTAAACACTTTCACACCCGTTGGCACTGCGATCAGCATGGTCATGTACATAAAGGCCAGTTCACCCGCCAGCGGCATGCCGACCGTAAACATATGGTGCGCCCACACCACAAAGCTCAAGAAAGCAATGGAAGCGGTGGCATACACCATGGAAGAGTAACCAAACAGCGGTTTACGCGCAAAGGTCGGAATGATTGCACTGACAATACCGAAGGCCGGTAAAATCATAATGTACACTTCCGGGTGACCAAAGAACCAGAATACATGCTGGAACAAAACGGGATCACCGCCACCGGCAGCATCAAAGAAGCTGGTACCGAAGTGGATATCAAACAGCATCATCGTAACCACACCGGCGAGAACCGGCATCACCGCAATCAGTAGATAAGCGGTGATGAACCAAGTCCACACGAACAGTGGCATCTTCATGTAAGTCATGCCCGGCGCGCGCATATTCATAATGGTCGCGATGATATTGATCGCACCCATAATGGAAGACGCACCCATGATATGAACAGCGAAGATAAAGAACGTTACGCTTGGAGGCGCATAGGTTGTCGATAATGGTGCATAGAATGTCCAGCCGAAGTTAGGCGCCCCGCCTTCCATAAATAACGTGGAAGTCATCATTGCGAACGCGAAGGGAAGAATCCAGAAACTCCAGTTGTTCATTCGTGGCAGAGCCATATCCGGAGCACCGATCATCATCGGGATCATCCAGTTTGCCAAGCCAACAAAGGCCGGCATAACAGCACCGAACACCATCACCAAGCCATGCATGGTGGTCATCTGGTTAAACAGTTCGGGCTCAACAATTTGCAAACCCGGCTCAAACAGTTCGGCGCGAATCACCAGGGCGAAAACACCGCCCAGTAAAAACATGGCAAAGCTGAACCAGAGGTACATGCTGCCAATATCTTTGTGGTTGGTCGTATACAACCAACGAGTAAAACCTTTTGCAGGACCGTGTGCCATGACGTGCCTCCTTATTGTTGTTTTGCTTTGAGCACATCAATGGGCTGAATGGTATCGCCCATATTATTGCCAAAGGCATTGCGCTGGTAAGTGACTACGGCTGCGAGATCAACTTCAGATAGCTGATCACCAAAAGCCGCCATGGCAGGGTTTGTCCGGCTACCGTTGATAACGATATCCATATGTTCTGCAAGTGGACCTGTGGCAATCGCGCTGCCTTTAATGGCCGGGAAGGTAGGAGGAATACCTTCACCATTTGGCTGGTGACAGGCAGCACACACGGTGTTGTAAACCTGCTCGCCTTTGGTATAAAGCTCATCGAAGGTAAACGTCTGATTGGCCATTTCTTTCAGCTTAGCCGCCATTTCCCGGCGTTCGCTAATCCACTGATCGTATTCTTCCTGGGGAACAGCTTTCACCACAATCGGCATAAAGCCATGATCTTTACCGCAGAGCTCCGCACACTGCCCGCGATAAATGCCCGGCTCTTCTACACGGGTCCAAGCGGCATTCATAAAGCCAGGGATCGCGTCTTTCTTCACCGCAAGATCGGGTACCCACCAAGAGTGGATCACATCGTTTGCCGTAATAAGGAAACGTACCTTCTTATTAATTGGAATGACCAGGGGCTCATCCACTTCCAACAAATAATTGGGATTTTTCTTTTGCTGGTTTTGAATTTCAGCAACGGGGGTACTCAACAGAGAGAAAAAGCTGACATCCTGACCGAGGTATTCGTATTTCCATTTCCACTGATAGCCGGTAATCACAACATCCATGTCAGCCTCTTCGGTGTCATAGATCTGCTTTAGGGTGGTGGTAGCGGGAATCGCCATAATGATCAGAATGACGAAAGGGATAATCGTCCAGATAATTTCCAGAGTGGTACTCTCATGAAAATTTTCAGCCTTGGCGCCCTTGGATTTACGGTGAGCCAACATGGTGTAAAACATCACACCAAACACCACAACGCCGATGCCAACGCACCACCAAAGGATATTCATATGAAGGCCGAAAATATCGCGACTGACGGTGGTGACACCTTCAGTCATGTTGAGCCCCCATCGCTCAACTTCTTCTTCGGCCATAGACTGCGTCGAAAAGGCGGCCAAAAAACAGGCGGCCAGCAGCCGGCTTAACAAGCTACGCGCTTGATATAACATTGCTTTTTATCTCCGTGTAGTCTTATACATTTTTATTACTACTTCTGGAGATGCCTAAATAATACGACCCAGCTTTATATCACTGGGAATGGGCACCCCCATTGGTCCGGAGCAGTTGTTGTTGCAACTACGACCAACTGGAGAACAAGGATCTACGTCAGTGTCGGCTATATACACTGTTAGCAACTTACGGTTGCTTTATGGTTTATTATTTTACTGCTGCGTGGTGGTTAACTCGCTTTCTATAAAGCGGACTACATAACTCCCGGCAAAACCCCAAACCGTTGTTTTCCAGAAGGCAGAACCAATGCTGTGCGACAAAACGTCGCAACAACAGCAGCACTAGAAGGCCACAGCATCAACATAAAGTCAATGTTTGATATTTAATTAATTCCTTTAGAAAAGGCCTTTGATCTCGTTTTGCTATAGCGATCATTTTATATTCGACTGCACTAATAATCGTATAATTAACGATATTTATGACTAAACTTTGCACGTTCAAAGTTGTTTGGAGATTTTTTTGGAAAATACACTTGCGCATCGCAAGGTTTTTAATCTTGCCATTCCAATGTTGCTATCGAGCATCAGCGTCCCCCTGTTTGGCTTGGTTGATACCGCCATTTTGGGGCACCTGGATACACCGGATTATCTCGCAGCAGTTGCCGTTGGCGCATCAGTCGTCAGTTTTCTGTTGTGGGCTTTTGGGTTTTTGCGCATGGGAACCACCAGTCTGGCAGCGCGAGCCTATGGAGCGGGGCACAATACCCAACTAAAACAGCTCTTCGGGCAATCCAGCGTGCTTGCCCTCGGCATTGGCTTGCTGATTGTGCTGCTGTCTCCCCTGCTCGTTCCGCTGGCCGTGGCATTGATGCAAAGCGATCAACAACTTGGTGAACTCAGCCAGGAATACATTCGTATTCGCCTGTTGGCAGCACCGGCCGTGCTCCTGTCTTATGCCATTATCGGCTGGTTTATCGGCCTACAAAATACTCGGGTGCCTCTTTATATGGCCGTCGCGGCCAACGCTGTGAATATCATTGGTGATGTGGTCTTCGTTCTGTATTGGGATATGGGAAGCCGCGGCGCCGCACTTGCCAGTCTCCTGGGTGATTTCACCAATCTGGCTCTCGGCCTCTATTTCGTGTTCCAGCAACTCAAACGCTTTTCTGACTCGCCATTTAACCTCAGAGTGCTCACCCAACTCGCCCCCTATCGGGAACTGCTCCAGGTCAATCGCCATTTATTTGTTCGAACACTGGTTTTGCTCGGCAGCTTGAGCTTTTTTACAGCACAAGGGGCCGCACAAGGCCCTTTGATTCTCGCAGCAAACGCTATTTTGTTGCAGCTGGTGCACCTCTCCTCCTATGCTTTGGACGGCTTTGCCCATGCCACAGAGGCGCTGGTGGGCAAGGCTGTCGGGCAGAAAAGCCCCGAATTATTCAAAGAGGCCTGCCTGAGCACTGCCTTTTGGTCCCTCATCGTAGCGGTTTTCATTGTACTGCTCTTCCATATTGGCCAGAGTTCCTTAATCACCCTATTCAGCGACGACCCAATGCTCCAACAGCAGGTCATTCACTATTATCCCTGGGTACTCGCCCTGCCTCTGGTCTCTGCCACCTGCTATTTTCTCGATGGGGTCTTTATTGGAACCGCCTATACCTTTGATATGCAGATCACCATGATTCTGTCCTCGTTTGTGGTGTTCCTGCCCACCTGGTGGCTCACCCAGGACCTGGGCAACCACGGTTTGTGGCTGTCGTTTTGTGCGTTTAATGGCGCTAGAGGCATTTTTTTGGCAATGATGTTCTGCTATCGTCAGCGGTCTGATTGGGGATTAGTCAATTAAAGGGAAATAAAAGACATTGGCATTGTCTATACTTAGCAGTACACCCTGAAAGCGACAGCTTTAAACACAGCACAATACACTGAAGATCAGCCCTATCATTTGATTTGTTTGAATTTGAGTCTATGTTTATCTGATTAAGATAATCATCGTCAGCAGAAAGATTTACGAAAAGAATGACTGATAATGAATGACGAACTGGTTCCACTGTCCGAGCTAAGGCGAGCGATCGACGTCGCCTTCAGCGAGAGTATGAACGATGTGAGCTTACATCGTTTTCTCGCGAGTCGAGCAAAAACGATGCATCGTAGCATCGGCTTTGCGGATGGTGATCAAGTAGAGCTTTTGCAACAGTTTGTTCATCGATACATCAAACAGGTCCCCGATGTTCTGGATCACTTCCATAAAATTTCAGTTGCTGCTGGTGTTGAAAGCGAACTCGAAGCGTTTTTAAACATCGCTATCGATTATTTTTTGCAACCATTGGACATCACCGCCAGCCACCGTGGTTTGATGAAAATTATGGATGCGGCTTACCTCGCACACCGTTTAATCGAAGAAGTGAATGATCGCTTTATGTCGAATGCAGGTGTGTCGATATCACCAATCGATAACACCGAAGATAATGTCGTGATGCACTTTCTGATCGGTGAAACCTTGGCCAATGAACTCGACTTGGCGGTTCACTATTCGGTCGAAATGCTCATCAGCCAGGATGCGCTGTTTAGCAAACATTCACTGATGCTTTATGTCGAGGCGCAGAAGTGCAGCCAAAAGAAAGCCAGAGAAAGCGACGACGCTAAAAGCGATAACGCTGTTCATCTGGCTCTGCTGCGCTAAGCTGACTCAAATTTATTCAAAACAACTCAATGCTTCTTGCCTAGCGGTTCGATTTGAATCACTTGCAGCTGATCCTGCTTTTCCTCTTCGGTGACATTCACTCGTGTGTCCAGTTCTCGAACCTGCGCTTGGAAATTCATTTTATCCTGATAACCACAAGATACGCACGCACGCCAATCGTGACCGTCTTCTTTATACATAACGATCTTATCCATCTTGGAACACTTGGGACATACGGCTCCGGCAATAAATCGCTTACTCATACTATCTCCTAAGCCATGCCATTGTGACGCAGCAAAGCCTGGCTGCTTGGGGCTCGTCCACGAAATCGTTCATACAAATCAGCAATATCTTCACTACCACCCCGGCTCAACAGCGTTTCCAAAAACCATTGGCCAGCTTCTGAACTGAAAATACCTTTCTCTTCAAAATAGGAGAAAGCATCAGCCGACAGAACTTCAGCCCATTTGTAGCTGTAATAACCCGCTGCATAACCACCCGCAAAAATATGGGAAAAGCCATTTTGGAATTTATTGAACGCGGGTGGTTTAATCAATGCGATTTCATCGCGAACCTGATCAAGCACTCGCTGGGGGTCGACTGGGGCATCAGCCTGATAATCTCTGTGTAACAGAAAATCAAACAATGCAAATTCAATTTGTCGCAGCATCTGCAAACCCGCCTGGAAATTTTTCGCAGCCAGCAACTTGTCCAACATATCCTGAGGTAAACTCTCGCCGGTTTCATAGTGAGCCGATATCATCGCAATCGATTCCGCCTGCCAGCACCAGTTTTCCAGGAATTGACTGGGCAGTTCAACTGCATCCCAAGGTACACCATTAATACCACTGACTGCCGCAACGTCGATCTCAGTCAACATATGATGCAGGCCATGGCCGAATTCATGAAATAATGTGGTTACTTCATCGTGACTCAGCAAGGCAGGTTTATCCCCCACCGGAGCCGTGAAATTACACACGAGATACGCAACCGGCAGCTGCAAACCGCTTTCGGTTTTTCGGCGTACTCGACATTCGTCCATCCAGGCACCACCGCGCTTATGTTCTCGGGCAAAAAGATCCAGATAAAAACGCGCTAACACCTGGCCGGATTTTTCGATACGAAAGAACTTCACATCCTCGTGCCATAAATCGGCTTCCGGCTCTTCAAATATATCAATACCGAAGAGTTTGTTGACGATATCAAACAAACCTTTAATAACAACCGGTGCCGGGAAATAAGGCCTTAGCGCTTCATCCGACACGTCAAAGGTTTCCTGTTTGAGCTTTTCGCCGTAGTAATTCAAGTCCCAGGCTTGCAAGTCACCTTGAAGGCCTTGTGCGATGGCAAAGCTTTGCAACTCCTGAAAGTCCTTCTCAGCAACCTCACGGCTGCTGTCGGCCAGTTCTCGCAGAAAATTCACAACGTCATCGGTTTGCTTCGCCATTTTCCTGGCAATGGAAAGCTCGGCATAATTATTGAAGCCCAACAAATCAGCCAATTGGTGACGCAACTGCAAGGTTTCTTCAATCAAGGGGCTGTTGTCCCATGGACCTTCTTCATCATTCAAACGCACCGTATTTTCACTGGCACGACTGACGTAGGCACGGTACATAGTCTCACGTAACTCTCGACGATCTGCGTACTGCATAACCGCCAAATAGGATGGAATATCAAGCGTCAACACAAAGCCTTGCAATGACTTGGCTTCTGCCGTCTGCTTCGCAATGTCCCGTTGCATCTGTGGCAATCCCGCCAACAGGGTTTCGTCTTCGGTATGGAAATACCAAGCCTGATTCGCATCCATGACATTGTTAGAGAACTGCGTACTGAGTTCGGACAGACGAGACTTAATCTCCCCAAAGCGGGCTTTATCTTGCTCAGATAAACTTACCCCTGCCAACTTGAAATCTCGCAATGCCTGCTCAATCGTGCTTTGCTGCGCTGCACTGAGTTGCGAGTACTCGGCACTGTCGGCGAGCTGCTGATAGGCTTTGAACAAGGCTTCATTCTGACCAAGGCCAGTGCTGTACTCTGTCAGCTTTCCAATACAAGCTTGGTAGGCTGCTCGTAGACCATCATTATTCACCACTGAATGCATATGGCTGACGGGCGACCAAGCCTTGGAAAGACGATCAGAGCGGGCCTCCAAAGGGTCAATCAGAGAGGCCCAACTGGGTTGGCTCCCCAGCTGAGCCAATTGTGTTTCCAATTCGGTTTTGGACTGATCAATCAACGAGCTGATCGCTGACTCAATATGTTCATTGTCAATTTTGGAAAACGGAGGCAAGAGAGTGTCTTGCAGCAAGGGATTGGAATTCATGTCTCTGGGATCTCATCATACCGAGGTGATCCGCCTATTTTAGCTGAAATCCATTCGAGAAATAAGCCGCCGGGCTGAGTCCAGTCCAGCGCTTGAAAGAACGTTTGAAGTTGTGCTTATCATGATAATTCAGTTTCGCCGCAATCTGCTCGGTATTGAGCTGACCACTGAGCAGATAGTAGATGGCCTGGTGCCGGCGAGCGCTGTCCAGCAACTGTTGATAACGGCTGCCTTCGGCCTTCAGATAGCGTTTAAAAGTCGCCACGCTCAAATCGAACTGCTCGGCCAATTGTTCCAAACTCGGCGGATCACTGATTTGCCTTTGCAGCTGATCATAAACCAATAAGGCAAGACTGCGACAAGGAACCGCCCCCTGCTCCCGAACACTGTCTGCACAGGCTTCCAGAGCCATACTGTACTGCGCCTGAGAACCTCGCGGTAACGTTTGGTGCAGGCAGGCCCGAGGAATAACAATCGCATTTATATGGGTATTAAAGCTGGGTGAATTTCCGTAGTGAACCAAATATTGTTCGCGGTAGGCCGGCGTCTTAAACGCATGCAGGTATTGCCAATGACGGGTATCCGCCCCAAGCCAACGACACAATGATAAGCAGGCACTGTTAACGGCTTCGAGTAGAAAGTCATGGATGTAATCATCTGCGTCGAGGCTCAGCAGTTGAACATAGAGCTCTTGATCATTGTAATGACAACGAAATTCCACTAAAGGCAAAGCCAGAGACCCGTAGGCCACCAACAGTTCAAAAACATCTTGAACCGTAGGCGAGGCCAAAATAGCCCGACTGAATTGCGGATGGTTGCCCGGTAAAAGATATTGCCCCAATAAAAAGCTGCAATCATCGGCCGAAAAACACCGCCTGGCATTTTGATAGAGTAACAGTAATTGCGCAGCGGAAATCATGTGCTTACGGTGCTCGATATCCTGCGCAAAGATTCCGGTACCACGCAATAGCTTGTCTAAATGAATCGAACGACTCTGCGCCAGCTCGAAGACTCCCAGTAACTGCTCCTGAGCGACAATTCGTTTTTCATGCAGGTCAATATAGGAACGATTCATTACGCTACCTTAAGAACTCGTTCTTCTTTCGCTTTCGCCAATCGATAGTTGGCGCGACGAAGCAATTGCTCAACAGGATCATCATCCGTAAGCTGCACATCAAGGCCATCGGTCGCTATACCGGTGCTTACCGTATGAAACTGGGCCAAGTCGCTATTGCGTGCGTGAAACGCAAAATGTTTGCAAACACCTTCCAATTGCTGAGCCAGTAATTCAGCCATAAGTTGGCAGGTCGCCGGTAACACAATCGCAAAGCGGTCACCTGCATAACGACATAACAAATCCCGACGCCTTAGATTCAGCAATAATAATTCCGTCAACTCTCGCAACAGACGGTCGCCCTCACCCATTCCCAAGCTACGATTGATTTCCCGAAAGTCATCAATATCCAGCATCAGTATTGACGTCGGCAAACCTTCAGCTCTCGCCATATTCAACTCCGCTTCCAATTGCTGGCGCAGGTATTGGGCATCCGCCAAACCGGTAATTTTATCCATTCGGCGATGGTCTCTTAAGCCCCGTTCGCGTTTGCGCAGCTGCTCATTCAACGCTTGCTGCTCACGATACCAGTACAATAAACCGATACTCATCAACAGCATTCCGATGGGCATGGGTATGGACTCTACAGCGTGGTTCCAGACAGTGGCCTCGGGTAGTCGCACAATTTCATCCAGCAGATCCTGTCCACTTGCAATTAAAAAGCAGGCAAATCCCCAAAACAGCAAACGAGTCACCGGTCCGTCTGGACGAGTGGACAAAACCCCAACAAGCCACACGAGGCACAACCAGACTGCGCCACCTTCACCCGCGATATCCAGCCAGTCAATTTCTTGCCAACTCTTGCTGTTACCCAGCGCAAAGGTGCTAAGAATTTGGATATTAAGTAAGACAAAAATCAGTGCCAGCTTGCGGCCATGATTTTTTAACTGTTGCAACATATTGAACCCTTCTCGATGTCGGTCCAATAAAACAGGCCGGCGTGACACATTTATGACAGACAGAATTCACCTGAAACCGGCCTGTGGCCCATCAGCTCAACACTTTTTGGAAAAAGCACTTTAAAAAAGGTTTTTTCTTCGCGTCTTTGATCAATATTCGGGCCTGTAACGCAACTTTAGGGGGTCTTAAAAGCTCAAGTTGCGGTCTTTTTCAACACCTTGTCACCCCGCCAGTCCCTCTCCTTCCTCACTGACATACGTTCGTCACCAATCTGTCACATAGTCTTCCTAACGTTCGCTGCAAAGCCTCAAGGCATATTGACAAAGGGAGCCACCATGGCCAACGCAACGCATCAACCATTTTTACCCAGCCGATTGGCTGTGGCGATTGCCACTTCCATTGCCGCCAGCGGATTCGTCAGCCACAGCACAGCACAGAGCAATGAAAAACTGGAAGAGATCATCGTTTTCGGGAACGCCGCCAGCTTGAACCGTGCACTGGAAAAGCAGCGTATGGCGGACAACATCAAGAGCGTGATCAGTGCAGATTCTATCGGTAAATTGCCCGACACCAACGTTTCCGAAGCTTTGCAACGAGTTCCAGGCGTCTCTATCGAACGAGACCAGGGCGAAGGACGATTTGTCAGTGTGCGCGGTCTGTCCGCCGATCTGAACTCGGTCAGTATTAATGGCATGAGCACCCCCTCCCCTGAATCCGATCGTCGCGCCGTTGCTCTGGATGTCATTCCCTCTGATCTGGTTGAAACTCTCGAAGTAACCAAATCGATTACACCGGATATGGACCCCGACGCTATTGGTGGCTCAGTGGACGTAAAAAGCGTTTCTGGTTTTGATCGCGACGGTTTGTTTTATTCTGTCAGCAGTGAAGGCAGCTACGACGATCTGAGTGGCGAAAGCAGTCCAAAATTTGCCGCCAGCGCCAGTAATATTTTCAGTGTCGGAAAAGGCTCAGATAATCTGGCGATTGCCGGTGCCATCAGCTGGTTCGATCGTGAGTTTGGCTCCAACAACAGTGAAACCGGAGGCAAGTGGGAGATTGAAGAGGGTGAAGCCAAACTGGAAGAGTTCGAGCAGCGCAATTACGACATCACCCGTGAGCGATTAGGCGCCGCGTTTAATGTCGATTATAAAATCAACGACAACCATCAAATCTACCTGCGCAACCTGTTCAGTGAATACACCGATACTGAGCAACGCCTGGCCAACATTATTGAGTTTGAAGATCCTCTGGCACCCGGTGAGCTGGGTGGTTTAAAAGAAGATGATTTTATTGACGGTGACGGCAATGAGCTCGAAGACACTCCCATCGCCGTTCGCGAATTAAAGCAGCGTTTGGAAACTCAAAAAATCTACTCATCTGTCTTTGGCGGCGAATACCAATTGAACGACTGGACATTGGAATACAATGTTGGCTACAGCAAATCCGAGGAAGTCGAACCTGAACATATTGCCGAAGCTAAGTTCGTGGCCCATATTGAGGGCGATGTGGGTTTTACTCAAGGTAGCCAACCTCAGCCAATGGTTCCAGAAAGTTTCTATGACCCCAATCGCTACTTTCTCGAGTCCGTCGAATTGGCTCGCTCCCACGCCCAGGACGAAGCCAGCAGCTTTAAGTTTGATGTGTCTAAATCTACCGAAATCGCCGGGAACCCAACGCTTTTAAAGTTCGGTGCCAAAATGACCCAGCGTGAAAAGACCGCCGATGAAACCGTCAATAAAGTCGAAGAAACGTTGCACCCACTGAGCGATTTTGCCAACAGTGATGTAAATTATAAACTGCATCGTTTTGGACCCGGCATTAACTCCAGTGCCGTGTTGGCCGCTATTCAGGGTGAAGAACGTGAATTGGATATCGAAGAATCCAACGCGGGAGACTGGACCATTGAAGAAGACTTGCGGGCTGTTTACGCCATGGCCACTATGGATATTGATCAATTGCGTGTGGTGTTCGGTGCGCGTTATCAGGAGGTCGATTTCGATGCGAACGGTTTTGCTTATGATGATGACGCCGATGATGGACAACAAATCAGCCCACGTCGTGCCCGTCGTAAGGATTCACACTTCTTGCCGGCCTTCCACCTGCGCTACTCGGTAAGCGAAAACACCCAGCTGCGTGCTGCTTGGACCAATTCCGTTGTTCGCCCAACCTTCGAGCAGGCACGTCCCGGTTATATTCTGGAAGACGACGGTGAAAAAGGTTCCTTCGGTAACCCTATGCTGCAGCCTTGGGAAACCAGCAACTTGGACCTGGGCGTCGAACACTATATGGGATTTGCCGGTGTTGTTTCAGCCTTTGCATTCTATAAAGACATTGATACTTTTATTTACGATACCGTTACTGATCAATTGGCGGGCTTTGATGCCATCGAAGAAGCCGAGATCGCCTTGAATGGCCAAGACGCTAAACTGTACGGTGTAGAATTTGCGTGGTCAAAACAACTGAATGAGCTCCCGGAACCTTTTAACGGTTTACTGTTGTCCGCCAATTTGACACTGGCCGAATCCGACGCACAAATCGACACTATTGAAGGCTCACGCAGTATTCGTCTGCCTCAGCAGTCGGATACGACGGGTAATTTCACCATTGGCTATGACAACGACAAATTGAGCCTGCGTTTAGCTGCCAATTACAAATCCAACTATCTGGACGAAATCAATGCTGAAAGCCCGGTGAACGACATTATCGTCGATGACCATTTCCAACTGGATTTCAGTGCGCGTTACTTTATCCAGGACAATATTCAAATCTTCTTTGAAGCAATCAATATTAACGACGAGCCATTCTACGCCTATGTGAGCAATCCTCGCTGGAATGCCCAGTTCGAAGATTACGGCCCCACCTTCAAACTGGGCGCCACCATTACCAACTTTTAATGGTTCCATTTTCCCAGTGGTACTGTCGAGTCTCCCCTATAACTCGGCAGTGCCGCTGATTTTAAGAAGACAGTTATGCAAACATATACTTTTCTGAAAAATACTCTGCCCTACAGTATTGCCCTGGCAATTCTTGGCTTAGGCCTTGCCGCCTGTGGCGAACAGAACAAAGCACCGGAACAGAATCATTCCCCGGATATTCAAGCAACAAACAAACATCTTACAGAAGACATTTCCGTTATATCTACCTTCTCGATCGATCAGGCTGATCAGTTGATTACCGCACCGGGATTTTTAATCGCTGTCAGCGAGGCCTTTGGTCTTCAGTTACTGGATAACAACGGAACCTTAATTGACCACTACAACGGAAAATTTGAATTGGGTGATCATCGTTTTCTTGACGGGCAACTTCGTTTGCTATTGGTGGATAAAAACACCAACATCCCAACCTTATTTACGATTGTTGATCGTCGTTTAACGCGAGTGAATCAATTCGAGAGTCCACATTTTAATATTGATGGCTTGTGTTTGAGCCAGAATGCCCATCAGTTATTCAGCTTTTATCTCGATGGCGAAGGCCACGCCCAGCAATGGTTGTTGGCGGATTATGGCGATGCTCGTTTAGTCCGTAGTTTTACCACCGCGCCGGGAAGCTATTGCGCCGTCGATGATTCAGCACAGCGACTCTACATCAGCGAAGAAAACAGTGGCGTCTGGTCATATGAAGCACAAGCGGAAGCGGAAGCCGGCCGTGAACTGATCGCTCTCAGTAAAACCTGGGGTGGCATACTAGGCACGGACATTGCGGCTATCAGCCCGGTTGCTGGCGGCTTCGCGGCTATCTCACCGAGCGATCACTCCGTTACGCTTGTCCAAAACGGTGAACTCACTGCCCGCTTCGCTTTGGAAAGCGCCGCCGAAAGCGAACAACTCGCCGTGCAGCACAGTGGGACTCAAATCACCTTCAGCACGGTGGATGAACATGGCCAGGCCTATCGTTGGGACTATGCTGTTCAGCCCCAGAAACCTGACTCTACTAACATGATTGTCGAGATTCCCGCTGAGATGGAAACTCTTGCTATGCCTCGACATGGGGATGTTGCGGACGACCCTGCTATCTGGTTTAACAAGGCCGCGCCCAAGCGCTCCCTGATTCTGGGCACAAACAAAACCGCCGGTTTGCACAGTTATACCCTAGACGGCAAACAGCGTCAGTTCCTTGGGACCGGCCGCCTGAATAATGTCGACATTACCTACCAAACCATATTGAGTGACGGGGAAAGCGATATCGCTGCCGCCAGTTTACGCAATAACAACAGCATCGCCATGTTTCGGATTTCAGGCAACGGCAATTTGTCGGAAGCCGGACAAATTGCCACCAATATGCATGAAATTTATGGCCTCTGTATGTTCCAGGCTGAGGATAAAACCTATGTACTGGCCAACGATAAAAGCGGCCTCTACCAACAATATGAAATTGCTGGCTCATCCACAAACATGACCGGCACCCTGAGAAGAGAATTCAGCTTACCCGGTCAGCCCGAAGGTTGCGCGATCGATGAAAAGCAGGGCCTGTTGTTTATGGGCGAAGAAGATGCTGGCATCTGGGTTGTGAATAGCCAGGCCGATAGCCAGGATACCCCCGAGCTTATCCATAAGATTGGCGACTACCTGCACGACGATGTCGAAGGCATAACCGTGTACCAAGGTAAACAACAAAATTATTTAATTGTATCCAGTCAAGGGAACAACAGCTATGCGGTGTTCGAAACAACGGCACCTTACCGATATCGCGGCTCCTTTAGAATCGGCATGAACCCAGTTCTCGGCATCGACGGCACGTCAGAAACCGATGGCCTGCACGTCAGCAATGCAAACTTTGGTGGCAACTTCAAAGAAGGCATGCTGGTGGTCCAGGATGGCCACAACGTCCTGCCCACGGAACCACAAAACTTCAAAGCGATCTCCTGGACGGCCATTAAATCCACCTTGCAATTGGATTAGCGTTTGCCCTCAGCCTCCTGTTTTTTGAGGTGGTCCATTTTGTTAACTCACCGTTAACAAAATGGACCTTGTCTGCGCTTGTTCCCCCAGATGAATATCGGTAGCGTAGATCAGCCAATGTATTCTGGGGAACATCATGAAATCCATCGCGACAACTATTCTGTTTGGCGGCGCCTGCATGCTGACCACGGCCACCAGTATTGCCGATAAAGGCCGTGCTGAAGCTCTGGCCTGGCCCCCAAAACAGGACTCAAATTCCAGCTATATTCTTCGCTATGACAGCATCCATCACAGCGTGAACAGCCGAAAAGGTATGGTGGTGAGTCAAAACGCTGTCGCGAGCCAAGTCGGGCGCGATATTCTGGCCAAAGGAGGTAATGCGGTCGATGCCGCCGTTGCCGTTGGCTTTGCTCTGGCCGTCACTCTGCCCCGGGCAGGCAATCTGGGCGGAGGGGGATTTATGCTGATGTATTCCGCAGACGACGGCAACACCACCGCCATTGATTACCGGGGCGAAGCGCCCTCCTCGATCCGCTCAGATGACTATATTGACGACAAGGGCAAAGTTGATCGCAATAAGACTCGACTGGGCCATACCGCCTCCACGGTACCGGGTACAGTCTCTGGCTTATACGCTGCCCATCGGGCCCGGGGCAAACTACCCTGGGCCAGCCTGCTGGAACCGGCTATCCGATTGGCGGAGAAAGGGATTACGGTGACCGAAGACCTCTCCTGGGCCTTGAAAGCAAAAGCCAAAGTGCTGACCCAAAACCCGGAGAGCTGTCGCATCTTTTTCAAAAATTGCAGCGGCTATCTCGAAGCTGGGGATACACTGGTTCAAAAGGATCTTGCTGACTCTCTACGTCTCGTTGCCAAACACGGAGAATCCGCTTTTTATAAGGGTGAACTGGCCGAGAAAATCATTGCCGACATGAACGCCAATGGTGGTTTTTTCCAGGCCAAGGACCTCGCCAGCTATCAGGCTCGCACCGTTGCCCCCCTGAGCAGCGCCTATCGCGACCATCAGGTACTGACCATGCCCCCACCCGCCGGTGGTTTGCCCCTGCTGCAGATTCTCAATATCCTGGAACATTATGATGTACGCGCCATGGGGGCTGGCTCTGCAGACAATCTTCACGTCCTCGCCGAAGCGATGAAGCAAGCCTATGCCGATCGTTTTGAGTATCTTGGCGACCCACGCTTCAGCACAGTGCCCGTGGACGCATTGCTGGACAAGAAGCTGGCGAAACGACAAGCCGAACGTATCCACTTGAATCAAACCTTGGACGCCCGCAAGCTCAACGCCAGTGTGCTGGAAGGCCCTGCACCCGGACCCGATACCACCCATTACTCTATTGCCGACAGTGAAGGTAACTTGGTGTCCAATACCTACACCCTCAGCGCGTCCTTTGGTTCCGGCGTGACGATACGAGGCACCGGTATATTGATGAATAACCAAATCAATAACTTTGTGATTCGACCAAGCCATGTCTACCAAGACAGTCCCCGTGAGCCCAATGCCATCGCCCCTGGCAAGCGCACAAAGAGTACCCAGTCACCCACGCTGGTATTCAAAGACGGCAAGCCGGTTCTGGTCACAGGCACTCCGGGTGGACGCCGAATCATTACCACCGTCGCTCAGCTGATCTCCAATGTCGTAGACCACCAGATGAACGTGGCCGATGCCACAGATTTTCCTCGCATTCATCAGGGCTGGGGCAACCGGGATTACAAACTGGAGCACGAGGCGGGTTTCAGTCCAGATACTCTCAAGTTGTTGAAAGACAAGGGCCATCAGCTCAAAGCCGGGGCCACCATGGGCAGCACCCAATCGATCGCCATCGAAGACGGCCTCTATCGAGGTGCTGCTGACAGTCGGAGACCGGGCGCCGCGGCCATTGCCTTGTAAGGTGGCCTGTAACAATTCATTTACAGCCTGTTACAACTTATCACAGGCTTGCAGCAGTTGGTTTACTCACGGTCGTTAGTATGGAATGGCTGGAATTTGCCCATTGGACAACCGACGGGCCCAGCCCATGACTGTCACATGATGCTGAACAATAATAAAGGCTGACTCTGAAGTCAGTCTGATACCGGAGAGTCCATATGTTTAAACCGCACCCATTAAGCATTGCCATACTGGCAAGCTTAAGCGCAGGGTCTGCAGTAGCCCAAGAGACATCTTCCCTCGAAGAAGTCATCGTCACTGGTACCCACATTAAAGGCGTTGATGTTGCTGGCGCCTTACCTGTTAGCCAACTCGGAAAAGAAGATCTCGATTTGGCAGGCGCCTTAAGCACCGAAGAGTTAATTGGAGAACTGCCCCAGGCAGGTCAAGTTGAATTCAACAGTTCCAGTGAAGGTACGTCATCGAACAATGTCCGTGGTGATGTTGCTTCAATCAATTTGCGAGGCCTCGGCGCCGACAGCACATTGGTTCTGGTCAACGGTCGTCGCATGGTATTAAACCCGTCTTCCTCTACCCGCGATGGTGTACCCATTCAATTTGTGAACAGCGCCATGATCCCAGCCTCCGGACTTGATCGTGTTGAAGTGCTGCGTGATGGTGCTGCCGCCATTTACGGTACCGACGCAATTGCTGGTGTTGTTAACTATGTCCTGGATACGGACTACGAGGGTTTCGAAATCAAAACCCGTTACGGTTCCGGGCACTCCAACAGTCTAGGTGAAACCTCCGTTCAGCTGCGCGGCGGCTTTGAGTTTAACGAAGGTGCATCCAATCTCACTTTGTTCGCCAGCGATTTCAATCGCTCTGGTGTCACGGCTCAGGAAATTGATTACACCCGCAGCAGTGATTTCCGAGATACCGATCGCACCCCAGCGTTGTTTGTGGGTGATGCTTCCCTGCGTAATCTGTCGACCTTTACCCCTTGGGGGCAATTTAATCTGGGTCAGCTAAACAGTGACGGCAGTTTCACACCGGTTGGTGTTTCCGGTATTGCCCGCAGCAGTGATGGTCGCTTTCACTTACAACCCGAAGGTGCTTCGGGTGGTGTCAGCTATCAAGGCGGCCTGGAAATTGATGACGGGACGTTGAACAGCGATCTGCGCTACAACATTAATGATCTGCGCATGATCATACCCAACCTTGAACGTCGTCAATTTTTTACGACGTTTACCCATGAATTTGACAATGGTATGGAATTCTTCTCGGAAGGTTCTTACTACGAGTCGGAGTACGATACCTTTTTCGGACCAAACGTCATCTCCGACGTGAATAAAATGTACATCCCAAGCACCGCTTACTACAACCCCTTTGGTGCGGTTGGAAACCCAAATCGCCTGGCAGGCTTAAGTACCGATGATGTTCCCGCTGAAGGACTGGATGTAAAAATTGATCGTTTACGTTTATACGATACCGGTCCTCGTAAGATTCAAACCGAAAGCGATTCTTACCGCTTCCTGTTTGGCCTTCGCGGTACCTGGGATGACTGGGATTGGGAAACCGCGGCATACAGCTCTGCGGCCAAAGCAGAAGACAGTCAGTTGAGTGTGAGCCGCAGTAAATTTTACGCAGCTGTTTCTCGCTCTACCCCGGACGCTTACAACCCCTTCACCGGTGGTAACTTTGCCGATCCGGCCAACGGAGACCCAAGCAGTGGCGGTGATGCCTCTGAGTTCACCGTGAATGTCCAGCGCAAAAACAAAACGGAAATCAGCGGTGTAGACTTCAAGGCTTCCACGCCAAACCTGTTCACTTGGGCCGGTGGTGATGTCGGTGCGGCTTTTGGTATTGAACAACGTCGTGAGACCTATAGAGATGATCGCGATCCGTTATTGGACGGTACCATCACCTTCACACACCCATTGAGCGGCGAGTTTTTCAGCAGCGATGTAATGGGCGTAAGTGCAACACCGGATACCTACGGTGCTCGCGATGTCTATTCCGCATACGCTGAATTCTTGGTGCCATTGATGGACGAATCTATGGGCGTACCTTGGGTACAAAGCCTGGATGCTCAAATCGCATTACGTGCCGAAAACTATTCCGATGTTGATGAAGATATTCTGAAACCAAAATTTGCGCTGTCCTGGCGCCCGAGCGAATGGTTACAAGTGCGCAGCGCTTACTCTAAAGGTTTCCGCGCCCCCAACCTCGAAACACTGAACCTCACCGTACAAGAGCGCTTTAACAACAACCAAAGTGACTTCCTGCGCTGTGAGGCCGGTCAGTCACTGGGTACGCCTGAAAGTGATGTGGATGCCTGCTCCCAGTCAATCAACACTCGTCGTTTAGGCAATAAAGACCTGCAAAGTGAGGAGTCGGAAAACCTGACCTTTGGTTTTGTACTTGAACCTCTGGAAGGCCTGGTGTTTACCGCGGATTGGTGGCGCATCGAACAGGAAGGTGTTGTCGGCTTATTCGGTCGCGATAACCACCTGATTCTGGATCAAATCATGCGCTTAAACGGCAGCAGCAATCCCAATGTGATTCGCGCAGATGTCACCGCACAGGATCAGGCTGAGATCGATGCTTACAACGCCGCAAACGGTACCAGCCTTAGCGCCGTAGGGGCATTGTTGCACGTAAACGACACGTTCCTGAATTTGCAGCCACGCACAATTGAAGGTGCTGACCTGAGTGTAAGCTACGATACGGAAGAATACAGCTTCGGTAGTTTCACCCTGAAGTTCGACGGTGCCTACATCGCCAAGTGGGATCAGGAAGCATCCCCTCAAGTTGAAGAACTTCAGCAAGCGGTCGCGAATAATCCTCTGGTTACCGGTTCAGTATCGGCGTTCAGCAGTGGTTCCCGTATTCAAGACGAAGCCACACCACGCTGGCGTGCAAAAGCCAGTGTCACCTGGCGCAACGAAAACTGGCGCGCCGGTGTCAGTGCTCGCTACGTTGGCAAAGTTTACGATCCCGACGTAAAACAGGATGACGATCCTAGTATTATTTTGAAGATCCCATCCTGGACAACCGTAAACACCTACGTGAACTATCGCTTCGAAGGTGGTGTACTCGACAAAACCAACATCCGTTTGGGTGCGAACAATCTGTTCGACGAAGAGCCACCTTTGTTTGATGCTTCACGAGGTTACAGCCCGGCACTGCATTCCGCCCGTGGCCGTTATGTTTATCTTGATGTGAGCAAGAAGTTTTAGGGGCCTGATGGCCCCACCCCTCACCCTCGTATAGCAAAGAGGCGGCTACCCGCATGCTTGATCTCTACTGTGAGTGCAGTTTATACGAGTTTTTGCCCGTCTCTGCTACGGGCTTTTTTTCCGTCTTATCCGCTGATGAATTATGAATATATCGATTAAAAAAGCTTGTGTTCTCGCCTGTAGCAGTCTGCTACTGTTCAACACCCAAGTGCCCAGCTCTCAGGCGCAAACCGCCCATGGCTCAGAAGCGATCATCGATTTGGCCGGCCAGTTCCACCCCGTGGTTGGCCGTAAGGGTATGGTGTCCAGCCAGGAAGCCAGAGCCAGTCAAATCGGCGTCGACATACTTCGTCAGGGTGGCAACGCCGTCGATGCGGCTGTCGCTGTCGGCTTCGCTCTCGCCGTTACTCTGCCCAAAGCCGGTAATATAGGTGGTGGTGGTTTTATGCTGGTGCACAATGCAAATACTCAGGACACCCACGCCATTGATTATCGAGAAACGGCGCCGGCCGCCGCTCATCGAAATATATTCCTTGATAAGGACGGTAGCGTAAACAAGCAAAAAGCGCGCAACAGTTTTCAAAGTGCCGGTGTTCCCGGCACCGTAGCGGGCCTACTGCTGGCATTAAAAAAATACGGCAGCATGAAACCCATTCAGGTTATGGCTCCGGCTATTAAACTCGCCAGAGAAGGATTTGTATTGTCAGAAGAACTGGCGCTGGAACTCCAACAACGTCATTCCCAATTAAGCCGTTCAAAGGCCGGACAGCACATTTTTTACAAACCCGATGGCAGCTTTTATAAAGCCGGTGAAAAGTTGGTGCAAAGGGATCTGGCCAACACGCTGGAAAAAATAGCCTTGTCGAATGGTGAATCGTTCTATCAAGGCGAAACCGCTGAGTTGATTGTCAAAGATTCACAACGACACGCTGGCTTAATGACCCGCGAAGACCTCAAACACTACAAACCGGTTTTACGCAACGCTGCCACTGGAAAATATCGTGGCTATGAATTGGTCACCATGCCACCACCCAGCGCCAGTGGTATTCATATTATTCAAATGCTCAATATTCTGGAAAACAGCCAATTGCAAAATGTTCCCCATAATAGTGCGGCACATTTGCACCAGCTGAGCAGCGCCATGCAATTTGCTTTTGCCGATCGCAGTGAACATTTGGGTGATCCCGATTTCTATGATGTCCCGGTTGATATCATCACCAGCAAGTCCTACGCCAAAAAGCTTGCGGAAACAATCAACCCGAATCAAGCCAAGACCGCAGCCGAAGTTAAGCCGCTGGATGTTCAGGTCTTTAAAGAAAGCCCCGACACTACCCATTTTTCGGTAATTGATAAAGACGGCAATGCCGTTTCTAACACCTACACTCTGAACTTCAGCTATGGCTCAGGCATTGTGGTTAAAGGTGCCGGTTTCATTTTAAATAATGAGATGGACGACTTTTCTGCAAAGCCTGGTGAGCCCAACGCCTTCGGTTTGCTCGGCAATGAAGCCAACGCCATCGAAGCCGGCAAGCGCCCATTGAGCTCTATGGCACCCACTATTATTTTCAAAAACAATAAACCTTTTATGATTACGGGTAGCCCGGGTGGCAGCAAGATTGCAAATGCCGTGCTGCAAACCATCAGCAATGTGATTGATTATGATATGAACATTGCTCAGGCCTCTTCAGTACCCAGAATCCACCACCAATGGTTGCCCGATGTCCTGAACTATGAATCGGGCATCAGTGCCGACACCGTAAAGATTTTGAATCAAATGGGTTACACCACTAAAACCAGTAAGGGCATTGGCAGCACACAGTCCATATTGGTCAAAGGTGGAATCGTCTACGGGGCTTCCGACCCGAGACGACCCGGCGCAGCAACCATCGCTGAATAAGCTATCTGGAAATGGAAAGGCATACCTGCACGCTGTCGGCGTGCAGGTTTAGAACGTTTTCAAAAATCGATCTTCGTCAGGGCTGTTCATCCGTTCGCCCATAATTTTCGCCAGCGAGCCATTATCGTCCAAACGCTGATAACTCGCTTTGAGTTCTTCCAGCATCTGTTTATCCGTCTCGAGACTGGCAGCGATATAAAGCCCTTTGGAAATACCCTCCAGTTTAATGACGGGCTCAAAACGATTGCAGTCCACTTTTTCCTTTTCGCACAGCGTTAACAGCCCGGCAGAACTCGAGGCAAACAGCTCAACCCGTTTGCGCAAGAGCTTGTGGAAGTTTTGCCGGTTGGAGTTTACCTGCTCGACATTATCAACACCGTGCGCACTCAAATAGACGTGGTGCGCATGAAAATTAACCACACCCACTTTGTAACGATTGATCTCATCCAGAGAATCGACCGTAATATCAGTGCGTTCACGCAGCTTGAAAAGATAATAGTGAACCGGTGTAATTTGACCAATCCAGTGAAATTTATCTTCCCGAACCGAGGTTCTGGCCAAGGGGTAAATAATGACATTCGCCTCTGTTTCCGCACGGCGATAAGCGCGCTTCCAAGGCGTAAAGTATAAATTGTAGTCAAAGCCTGTTTGAGCAATAAGCTCCTGTACCAGCTCAGTCGCCTGGCCATCGGCCAGATTATCGCGGCTGCGATAAGTGATGGGGGTTTTTTCTGTGAGGACGTCCAGCTTGGGTTCCGCCAGACTGCTTGATGCTCCAAGTCCGCTCCCCAATAACAGTGCCGCTAACACACTCCAGGAGAAACGCCGAGGTAATCGCTTCATTATTATTTACATCTTATTCGGCTGATATTGATTGATTGCACTCTGCGTTATTCTCATTGTTTTCATCCACAGCGCATACGTCGCGGGGCTCAATATACCATCATCGTCAGCGAAACTCTCAAATAAATCGAGCATGCCTTTGAGACCGAAATTGCCAGCCAGGCCCTTCAACTTGTGTAACTGCTCCTTGCTGATCACTTGTCCAGCAACAACGCCCTCTTCTTCAGACATGTTTTTTTGAAGTTCTTGCAAGGCTTTGTCATACAGCTGAGCCGCAGGCTCCAAGCCCAGATTACTGAAATGCTCGTGCACGATATGGTTGTCCAGAGCCAGATTTTGGCAAGCGATGTCATCGGCTAGCAGTTTGATCAGTTCCGGATAGTCCACCGGTTTTTCAATCACGCCATCCATACCCGCCTGATAGCAGCGCGACTTGGTTTGTGGGTCAACATGGGCAGTAACACCATAAATCACGCCACAGTAACCCATTTGCCGCAGCTGCCGCGTGGCTTCAATTCCATCCAGACTGGGCATATTGACATCCATCAACACGGCCTGGGGATTCTCTTCGTTCGCCAGGGCAATGGCTTCTAAACCATTTTCCGCACTCAGTACACTGTGCTGGCTTTCTTCAAAATACCATTTCGCCAGATTCACATTCATCTCAACATCATCAGCGACCAGAATGCGCATGGGACTGATTGAATGCCCTTGTTGCTTTTCATCAATAGTGGGCATTTGCTGAGCGTTTTTAACAGGCACTTCAAAGAAGAACTCCGAGCCTTCCGACTCTCGGCTGCTGTAGTCAATCCTGCCGCCCATTTTTTCAACAATGGCTTTACAAATAGCCAGCCCCATGCCCGCACCGCCATACATGGCGTGAATGTTTTTATCCGCTTGTTGATAGGGAGCAAAAATAATGTCTTTCGCATCTTTTGTAATGCCCACACCGGTATCACTGATGGTGAATTTTAAAAGGCTCGTTTCGGCAGTTTTCTCCAGACAAACCACATCGAGGTGAATCTCACCGTCACGCGTGAACTTAATCGCATTGTTGATCAGATTCAGTATCACCTGGCGCAATCTTTCTGAATCAAGCTCTATATATCGTTCAACATCACGGGCAATGTGATAGCTGAGTTGATTCTGGTTTTTCTTCGCCGATGTGCTCATTAAAAAAACAATGGAGCCAATCAGCCTTTCCAGATCAAACACCTTATCCGTCAGTTCCAGCTCGCCCTGCTCATTGCGCGTATATTCCAAGGCATTGTTCATAAGACTCAACAGCGATTCACAGGCATCGTTAATCGAGTCCACGTATTGCGCCTGGGCTTGGGGCAGGCCGCTGTCCGAGAGAATTCTCAGCAGACCCAATATTCCGTTCATTGGCGTCCTGATTTCATGACTCATTACCGCCAGAAAATCAGACTTGGCTTTACTTGCAGCCAAGGCGGATTGTTGTTCTTTTTTCAGCTCTGATGTTCGCTCGAGCACCTGGGCCTCAAGGTTTCGATTGGCCGCTAAGATCTGCTGGTGTTGGTGCTCAATGGTCTTCAATTGCTGATTGAAGGCCATCAACAACATACCGATTTCATCCCTCTGATGCGCCTCTGGGACATCAATACTTTGAATTTTCTCTGGCCGACTAACCTGCTGGCTCGCCAACAAAATCGACTTGGTCACACCGAAGTAGAACACCAGCATGATGCAGGCCGCCAACACAATGTTGCGGATAATGCCAAACACAAAGGTCAGCATTGACCGTTGAATAAAGGCCTGCGCTTCATTGGCGGGATCCACTTGAATAAAGAGAACTCCCACATTATCAGACGTCTGATGTTGAAGGGACGTTTCAATATTACGCAAATCACCGAATAACCATCGCCCAAGATGCGACACCTCCTCTGGCGCCTTGCTCGCGCTCGCCAACACATTGCCGTAGTTATCCTGAATACTGGCCTTAAGAATAAAACGGTTATTGAGCAGTCCGGCAACAATTTCACCCGCCGTCGCATCATCCAGATTGTAGGCCGCAAATTGCGCGGACTTAATCGCTGTACTCAGAATTCTCTGGACGTCATTGTCGTGATTGTTTCTTTGCTGAAAATAATCCGCCGTCAGCTGGCCGCCGGTCAGAAGTAATCCAATCAGAAATGCGACCAGAACAATGTTTCTGGTTTGCTTAAACGCCAGACGTTGGTGAAGGGGAAGCTTATGCTGCTTATACGGCACGGTCAGGAATCTGCCGATTCGATAGGTGCAATAAATAGATAACCTGCGCCGTGTACGGTGCTGATGTATTTCGGCGAACCTTTATCGTCGTTGAGCTTTTTTCTCAAACGCGCAACCATCACATCGATGGTACGATCTGTAGGGTACCAATCCCGACGCTGCATTTTATTCATGAGTTGATCACGACTCAGCACCAACCCCGGATTGGCCAGCAATGCCGCCAGGAGCTTGTACTCGCCCTCAGTCAAGCTCACTTCCTGACCGTCCTTGTGAATTAACAGGCGGCGACCGGGCAAAAAGCTCCAACAGTCAAAATTAATCTGTTCGCCCAATTGATGAGTATTGTTGAGCGTTTCCTGGTGCAGTCTCGAACTCAGGTTTTTCACTCTCACCATCAGCTCGCGAATATTGTAGGGTTTAGTGACGTAATCATCGGCCCCTAACTCCAGCCCGACGATACGATCAATATCATCAGAACGCTGGGTTACCAGAATGATGCCCATATTCGAACGACTGCGAATTTCACGGGTTAAGGCGAGGCCATCACCATCGGGCAAAGTGATGTCCAATAACACGATATCGATGGTCTTCTGGGCAAGCAGTTCTCTCGCCTGGCTGCAATTGTGGGCTTTATAAACCTCATAAGGCTGCTGATTAAAATAGCTGTACAGCAGTTCCATACTGGCTAACTCATCTTCAACAATGAGAAGCGTCGTAACTTTATTGGTGGCCTTGCTGGATGGATTAATCATTTATCGGTCTGCGCACATAGGGACTGTTCAAATTATAACCCATCTGCCGTTGGCTCCAACGGCCAGCAAGGGCTTTTTTGTAAACCAATGATTATCCTTTAATATGCCCGCATAATCTAAACGACCCAAATCTTTCATGAGGCCCCTATGAGCACTGATGTACCTTCAACCCCCAGCCCAGCCATCCGGTCTCACAAAGGCATGAGCCCCAAGCTCGGCGAGCGGGTAATGATTGATCCTGCCGCTGTGGTGATTGGCGATGTCGAACTCGGTGACGACTGTTCCGTATGGCCCTGCACGGTAATTCGGGGAGATATGCACTCTATTCGCATTGGGCAGCGTTGCAGTATTCAGGATGGTTCGGTTTTACACATCACCCACGCCAGTGATTTCAATCCCGGTGGCTGGCCATTGACTCTGGGCGATGATGTGACCGTTGGCCACTCGGTTAATCTGCACGGTTGCACCCTGGGCAGTCGAATTCTGGTTGGCGTCGGCTCGACCATCATGGATGGTGCCGTAGTTGAAGATGAGGTGATTATTGGCGCCGGCAGTCTGGTGCCACCGGGTAAACGTCTGGAATCCGGCCACCTCTATGTCGGCTCACCGGTTAAAAAAGCCCGTCCGTTGAAGGAAAAGGAACGTAACTTCTTTCCCTACACTGCCGGTAATTACGTCAAACTCAAAGATGAATATCTGGCGGAACTGGAAGAATAGTTTTCGCGGGCCGAAAAGAAAAAGGGCAGCTGAGCTGCCCTTTTTTATTTACGCCTTATTCTTAGCGATATACTGGTCAACTTGCTCTTCCAGAATATCGAGAGGCAGCATACCGTTACGCAAAATCACGTCGTGGAACTTGCGAATATCAAATGCTTTACCCAGTGCTTTTTTCGCTTTCTCGCGCAGCTGCTGAATTTTGATTTGACCGATCTTATAGGCTGTTGCCTGACCTGGCATAACAATGTAACGCTCAATGGCTTTCACCACGTCAAGTTCAGGGCTTGGAGTATTGTCACGCAAGTACTGGATCGCCTGCTCACGAGTCCATTTTTTATCGTGAATGCCAGTGTCGACAACCAGTCGGCAAGCGCGCCACAATTCCATGGACAGACGACCAAAGTCAGAATATGGATCCTGGTAGAAACCAATTTCTTTTGGCAGGGTTTCTGAGTACAGACCCCAACCTTCAGTATAGGCTGTGTAACCACCTATTTTACGGAACGTTGGAATGCCATCCAGCTCCTGAGCAATCGCTAACTGCATGTGGTGACCCGGAATACCTTCGTGGTAAGCCAAAGCTTCCAGTTCATAAACAGCCATTTGATCCATGTCGGCCAAATTTACGTAGTAGCGACCTGGACGGCTGCCATCCAGAGCAGGACGTTGATAAAACGCGCGACCGGCCGAATCTTCACGGAATGGTTCGACGCGAGTAACCTCAAGATCGGCCTTCGGTTTGGTCAGGAACAACTCGTCCAAACGAGACTTCATAACATCGATGGTTTTAACTGCATCGTCCAGATACTTCTGACGGCCTTCATCGGTATTTGGCAGTTTAAACTGCTCATCTGTGCGCATAAATTTGAAGAAGGCTTGCAGATCACCTTTAAAGCCAACCTTGTCTTTAATCGCACGCATTTCATTGTGAATACGAGCCACTTCTTCCAGACCCAATTTGTGGATCTCGTCAGCGGTCATATCGGTGGTGGTCATGTCCTTCAGGCGATACTTGTAGTATTCCTCACCCTTTGGAAATTTCCATACACCGTCACGGGTATCTGCGCGTTTTTCCTGCTCACCCAGAAAATCTACGAGTTCGCTATAAGCGGTTTTAAATTCACCCAACAACGCCGTTTTACCGCTGTCCAACAGCTTGGTTTTTTCTTCCGCACTGATTTCGAGTTTGTTTACTTTGCCCTGGAAGTCCGCCCAGATTGGGTTATCTTTGTCAGCTTTGGCATCGAAAGGTTTACCCGCCAGGATGTTTTTGCTGTCGCGAATCACCATGGGGAAAACAAACTTCGGTGGAACCACGCCAAGCTTTTCACTGGCTTTCAAACGTACGATCAGCTGATCGAACAGCGGCTTCACTTTTTGCAGGCGGGAAATA
Source organism: Pseudoteredinibacter isoporae (assembly GCF_040372805.1). Classification (GTDB taxonomy): domain Bacteria; phylum Pseudomonadota; class Gammaproteobacteria; order Pseudomonadales; family Cellvibrionaceae; genus Pseudoteredinibacter; species Pseudoteredinibacter isoporae_A. The sequence continues at coordinate 947,344 of NZ_BAABWJ010000001.1, read as the reverse complement.
TAGGCTTCAGCGTCGCTGACATTATCGATACGGTGCATATTGATCAGGAAAGACGGCAGCTGGGACTGAATACCGTGCATCTGATTCACAGGGTAATCGTAGTCACGATAACGATCCGCGTAGATATCGTCTTTGGCTTCAGCTTCGAACAGGCGATAGCTCAGCTTTTCCTGTTCACTGAGTTTGCTGAAGTCGAGTTTCTTCAACTCTTCCAGATGCTTTTTAGTCAGGGCCAGATCACGGTCATCCTGGGCTGATGAAAAATCACCCCACTCGCCGTATTTCTTCTTCATCCCCAGGTATGTCAGATACATGGGTTTGTCGGCCAGCGCCTCTTTGAAGGTTCGATCAAAAAAGGCAGCGGCCTTTTCCGATTCAGTCTCCTGAGCCAAAGCAAGGTGGGCACTGCTGGCAGCCACCAGCGCTACCGCCATGCGGGTCGCTTTCGTCATCAACTTCATTAGTCTTCCTCATGCTATAGCTCCTGACGGCGGCTCAATGTGAAAGCCGACCAACAGAGCAAATATTGCCCTTTTGAGGCACGTGTTAAGAAATTTGGATTCGGTGCTTTGATTGATTGCACCCTACTATTGCACTTTTATTGCACTTTCTATGGCAGTTTTTATTGTATTTAAACTTACAATACTGATTTACAGTACTTAGACGAACAAGGGCCAGTGATCGCCACCGGCCCTTGTGAAAAAAGTGCTCTATTTAACGCTTATAGCTCAAATAGGCGAGTTCGATCATTCCATACAACCAAAGCAGACACGGCCAACATGCTAAGGCCCAGACCCAACAGTGTCGCCCAGTTTGCGCTCGGCTGGGTGAAAATTGAGGCGAAGCCCTGCAACATCGATTGTATGGGCAAAATGGCGACTACGATGGCAGTGGAGATAATGCCCGACCAGATCACCAGGCGATTCGGCTTGGCTTTGGCACGCTCGGGCTTGGCCGGTAACTGGGCCATTAATGCCGCCGTAAAGCCATCGTCTTCAATATAGTCGTTTTGGGCCTTCAGCTCACGCTGAAGAAATAATTCAAATTCTTGATCATTCATTGCTACTTATTCCCCCGCTACTTGAGCGGTTGCGGGTATGGCCAACAAACTCTTCAACTTCTGTTTTGCCCGCTGAACATGGGATTTTACCGAACCCACGGGACACTGCAAGATTTCCGCAGCTTCACTATGGCTCATACCTTGAGTATAACACAGGTCAATGGTTTGCCTTTGAATCTCCGGCAGCTGGGCCAGGGCTTGATCAAGGTCCCTGCTATCACCCACATGCTCCAGATCAGAGCCTGCTGCCGAATGCACATTATCAATGTCTTCAAAGGTGTCCTGGAAATTGTTCTTCTTAATCTTCTTATAATCGAGGAAGGTATTATAAGCGATTCTATATAACCAGGTACTCAGCTTAGCGTTGGACTGAAAACTGTCCAGCTTGCGGAAGGCCTTAAGAAAGGTCTCCTGCGCCAGATCATCAGCCAAAGCATCGTTCTGACACCACTGCCGCAACGACGCGCGCAGTCCAGATTGATGCCGATTAACCAGTACAGCAAAGGCGCGTTGGTTACCCGCCTTTACTACCAGGTCAATCAGTTGTTGGTCGCTAAGCTCTATCACTAATGTGGCCTAAGTTATTCTGTCGTTATGCTGATTGGCTGTTATCGTCTTTCTGCTGAGCCTGCTCGGTCTTCCAAATGAAGAGGTGAGCCGCACCAATCAAGGCTGGAATCAGGCCTACAGCGCCGACTTCTCCGGCCACAGCTCCCAGGAAGCCCATCAGGCCAAGGCCAATGGCGATCAGCATGACGCCTTTACTCAGGGTGCTCTTTTCGTCTTTACCTGTCGCTTCCTGGAAAATTTCAGCCGGGATCTCCTGGCCACTTTCCAGCATTTTGTCGATGCTCTTGTTAATCAGCTCGCGGCGTTTGTAGCGACCGTACATGACTACACCCACGATAAGTACAGGCATACCGAAGATCAGGACAATGGCGACCACAGCAACCAGGGCCTCCAGGAAATCACCGATGGAGTTGGTAAAGATATTCCCGCCTTCCTTATAAACCACGCGGCCTTCCTGCTCACTTTCGCTGCGTCGTTCCTGTTCTTTTTCTCGTTGCTTCTCGGCATCACTCTCAATGACGATCTTGCCATCTATGTTGACGCCTTCCTTTTCCAACTCAGAGGCAATCTCTTTAAGGATGCTTTCTCCCAGGAAAGACCCCAATTGAATGGTGACCTTATCCTCGTCACCACTCTCATTGGAGCGCACGATGATTTCGCCGGATTCGACGTTCAGGTCGATGGTTTTCTCAATATCACCATCTTTCACCACAATAACTTTGCGGTGGCTATCAGTATCGCTTTCGGCCGCAACCACTGCTGCACCCATCAAGGTGCACAGCATGAGCAGCGCGGCGAACAGCTGCTTCAGGTTTAAAGGGTTCATATCTATCTTCCTCATATGTTTGATAAGGGCAATGATCACTTGCCCTGCTATTGCACAGGCGTTTATCGCTTGGTATTGCTTAAGACGGCGTAAACCACCGATTGGATGCAAGTACCCGAAAAACTTTGACTTTTTATTAAGATAATTGGAGCGTCTGGCGCAGTTCGGAGAGTACAGGGCCGGTATCCGGGCGTTTGCCACGCCAAAGATAGAAGGACTCTGCCGCCTGTTCCACCAGCATTCCCAGTCCATCGGCTACTGCCAGAGCCCGGTTTTCCATGGCCCAACGCATGAATACCGTAGGCTCCGCCCCATACATCATGTCATAGCAGGCGCAGTCGGCAGCAACGTCATCCGCCAGCGGCGGCCGATCGCCTTGCAAGCTCGCGGCACTGCCATTAATAATCAGATCGAATTGGCCAGGACCAATGTCTTCAAAACCGGAGGCGGTAATACTCGCCAAATCGTCAAATTCAGCGGCCAAGGCGTCAGCCTTGCTGACGGTTCGGTTGGCGATATGAATCATGCTGGGTTGCACCGCCAGAAGGGGCTCCAGGATACCGCGAACCGCACCCCCAGCCCCCAGAATCAGGACTCGTTTGCCGGCAATCGGCCAGGCCAGATTACTCTCAATGTCTCGCACTAAGCCCACGCCATCTGTGTTTTCGGCCTGGACGCGGCCACTGTCGTCCAGGATCAGCGTATTACTCGCCCCGGCCCTTGCAGCACGCGGACTGAGCTCATCAGCAAAATTCAACGCATCTAACTTAAAGGGCACGGTCACGTTCATGCCTTTGCCACCGTCCCGGAAGAAGACCTCGGCTTCTCGAGCAAAATCTTCGGCACAAATGGCCTCATAACTCAGCCGTTCCCCGCACTGCTGGGCAAAAGCCCGGTGAATAACTGGAGATTTTGAATGGGCAATAGGGTTACCGACGACCGCATAGCGGTCTGTTTGCTGATCAGTCACGTTAAGCGAACTCTCTATTGTAAGGTTTGAACACTCTGGCTATCAGGACAACCAATCACGAGCCGGCAGGAATGCTTCTGTTAATTCGGCTTCCGGGCTTCCAGGCTCAGGCTGATAGTCATATTCCCAGCGCACCAGCGGTGGCATGGACATCAGAATAGACTCCGTGCGCCCACCGGTCTGCAAGCCAAACAATGTACCCCGGTCCCAAACCAGATTAAATTCCACATAGCGCCCGCGGCGATAGAGCTGGAATTGACGCTCGCGTTCGCCAAAGGCCCTATCCTTGCGACGCTCCACGATCGGTAAATAGGCGCGGGTATAACTGTCACCGACCGCTTTCATGAATTCAAAGCTGCGCTCAAACCCCCACTCATTGAGGTCATCGAAGAACAAACCACCAACGCCGCGCGCCTCTTGACGATGTTTCAGATAGAAATAGTCATCGCACCATTGTTTATAGCGTGGGTAGACGTCCTCACCAAAAGGCTCACAGGCTTGTCGGGCGGTCTCGTGCCAGCTGCGGCAGTCGTCTTCATCGCCATAATAAGGTGTCAGATCATACCCGCCACCAAACCACCAGACCGGATCGGCACCGGGTTTCTCGGCGATAAAAAAGCGCACATTGGCGTGGCTGGTTGGCACATAAGGGTTGTTGGGATGAATCACCAGAGACACCCCCATTGCCTCAAAGGATCGTCCCGCTAATTCTGGACGATGCGCTGTAGCAGAGGCCGGCATCGCAGCACCACTGACATGGGAAAAGTTGACGCCGCCCTTTTCAAATACTTGGCCATTCTCGATCACCCGCGAGCGACCGCCGCCGCCCTCTTCCCGGGTCCACTCATCCTGCTTGAATTCAGAGCCGTTATCGGCTGCTGCCAGTTCGGCACAGATTCGGTCTTGGAGCTGCATTAAATAGGCTTTCACCGCGTGTTTATCAACCAGGCTCATAACTGCGTCTTCTATCGTGTCAGGGGTTGGGCATAGTACCAAAAGCCACACTGGAGCGCTGCCGGCAATTCATGTTCACCGGGCGAGTTCGATGCAGAGAATAGATGTATAAAAGGGGCGTCTAGGCGCGAATAATGTCGCCGCTGCGCAGATCACGAATCGTCGACGGCTTTGCCTGAGTATTCACCACTCCCGGAGCGAGCCCATCCAGGCTGCCACGAAAATAACGCTCGGCTTGCATAGCGTTGAGTGCGGGGGGTAAACCCTGGGGGTTTGCCGAGGTGGAAACAATCGGGCCACCGAAAGCCTGACATAATCCAGACACTACAGGGTGAGCACTTACCCTAAGCGCAACCGAGTCAAATCGACCACTGATCCATTCTGGACAATAGCCATTAACGGGAACCAACCAAGTATGGGGTCCAGGCCAGCTGTCCTCGAGTAGTTGCAATTGTTCTTGGGAGAGTCCGGCCAGAAACGGCTCGAACTGATTGATGTCGGCCGCGACCAATATCAAGCCTTTCGCTTGAGCTCGGCCTTTGAGCCAGAGAATTTTTTCAACGGCAGGTTGCTCAAAAGGATCACAGCCCAGGCCCCAAACCGCTTCAGTGGGATAGGCGATAACGCCGCCACCCTGCATAACAAACGCAAGGCGGCGAATTCGCGGATTCAGGGCCCAGTTCACAGTCAATTAGCGCTGAGCTAATTTTTCCTGCAAAGATGCGTCTTTGGCGATCACGGCATCCGCATTCGCTTTACGCTCGTCGATCAACTTCTGGTGCAGATCCGCGTCGGACACACCCAGAATCTGAGCCGCCAAATATGCAGCGTTCTTGGCACCGGCTTTACCAATCGCTACGGTTGCTACCGGAATACCGCCAGGCATCTGTACGGTAGACAGCAACGCGTCCAAGCCATCCAGAGAAGAATTAATGGGTACACCAATTACTGGCTTCAGCGTGTTGGCAGACACTGCACCGGCCAGGTGAGCAGCCATACCAGCAGCACAGATAAAGGCGCCAGCACCACGGGCATCGGCATCTTTAACATAGGTATGAGTGGCTTCCGGGGTACGGTGGGCAGAGCTAACTTTAGCTTCAAACGGAACACCCAGCTTGTCCAGAGTATCGAAAGCGGCTTCCATAATAGGCAGGTCTGAATCAGAACCCATCAAAATAGCAACAAATGGTTTGCTCATTGGCGTAGTCTCTTGTGCGAAAAAGCGGCAAATTTACCCGAACTCTTAATCGCGCTCAAGCCTTTTTGCACACCTTAAATTCCCTATTTTATGCGTTGATATAGCCCGGCCTGCTGGCAGATCAGGCCGCTGATCTCTAACTCCATGAGTTGTACCGATATTTCTTCTGCCGTCAGGCCCGAAGCAATCTGAATTTCATCCAGACTGATGGGATCAAATCCGACATGCCGCAACAGGCCAGCCTGCTCGGAATGCGCCTCTTGAACCGATTCATCGTCTGTTTCCTCCCGCGCAGGCAACAGTGCCAGTTGACCTTGAATCGTCGAACTGAGCTGCTCGGCAATATCTTTCGCACTTTCAACCAAAATAGCCCCCTGTTTAATCAGTTTATGGCAACCACGGCTCAGGGGATTGTTGATGGAACCCGGAATTGCGAATACCTCTCGGTTTTCTTCCAGCGCCAGGGAAGCACTTATCAAGGAGCCACTGCGCTCAGCAGCTTCGACCACCAACGTACCCAGCGCCATACCGGTCACGATGCGATTGCGCTTTGGGAAATTAGCTGGCAGGGGAGGCATCCCAAAAGGGTACTCACTGATGATGACACCACCTTCCGTAATGATCTGCTGACTCAATTGAAGATGACGCTTGGGGTACAAGCGATCCAGCCCACTGCCAAGTACCGCAACGGTTCTGCCGCCTGCGCGTAAGCAACCGCGATGAGCAGCCGCATCAATTCCCAACGCCAATCCACTGCTGATCGCCAAGCCCACTGACGCCAAATCAGCCGCAATCTGCTCTGCCTGTTTTATGCCCGACGGGCTGGCCTTACGGCTCCCCACAATGGCCAGTTGGGGCCAATGCAGAACCTCCAAACAACCGCTAACAAACAATAACTCAGGTGGATCTGCAGTTTCCTTCAGTAAGGACGGAAATTCATCGTCCGAGGAAAAAAGCAAACTAACACCCAGCGTGCGACAGCGTTCCAAGGTATTTTGAATCTGGCTCCCCAGCAGACTGTGTTCCCTTTTTTGTATATAAGGAAGCAGCTGCTCATAAGCATCCGATGCCAACCGCTGGCGCTGTTCGTTTACAGGTAAGGCAAAAAACTGGCAGGCCGATTCCAGCCCCTGCAGTGAACGGCGCAAATAACGCCCCTGCCAGTGTTGGCACATCAGCAGGGCCAGACGACTCTCTCTTTCGCTATCCAACTCCATATGAACCTCGCTCTCAAACCTTTATCAACCACCTCGGTATCGGGCATAAGCTCGCACCGAAAGAGGAAGAAACATAAACGGCTTCACATAAATTGAAACGAGCCAAATTTCTTATTAGTCTGTAACCCCTGTCGGGTGGAGATGCATAAAATAAGCTGTCAAACCTGACATTTAGCAATCATGGAAGGAATTTAAGGCAAAAGCTTCATTCCCGTGTGCACAGTCAAATAATGTCGTCTAGTATAGAAATTAGACGTCTCAAAGGATGCCTTTATGCCTGAATACAGTTTTCTGAGTAATGAAAAGCCCCAATTTGAGCCTAAGCCGGTTCTTGGGGATCCGTGGAAAGTGCTCGTTGTTGATGATGAACCGGATATCCATACCATTACTGAGTTAGCCTTAAGCGATTTTGAGTATCAAAATCGCGGTATTGAGCTTCTGCACGCCAACTCCGCCGCCGAGGCCAAAGAGATACTGAAACGGGAAGAGGATGTCGGTCTTATCCTCTTGGACGTCGTAATGGAGTCGAGGGATGCTGGTCTCTTGCTCGTGGTCTGGATTCGCGAAGAGCTGAAAAACAAACAAGTCCGTATTGTCTTGCGCACAGGGCAACCTGGCGACGCACCAGAGCGCCAGGTTGTGCGTGACTACGACATCAATGGCTATAAAGAAAAATCTGAACTGACCGCAAATAAACTGTATACCGTCACCTGCAGTTCCTTGCGCTCCTATCAGGATATTCATTCCCTGATGGCCCATGAAGCGGGCATGAAAAAAGTCATCGAATCAACCGGTGATGTGTTTGGCAAACGCTCCCTCGGTTTATTTGTGGAAGGCGTGCTCGAACAGATTTTTTCTCTCAGCAGTCTTGAACGCAGCGCCAATTTGGTCATCGAAGATAATGCCATCGCAATTCAACGCAACGACGGCAAGTATGAAGTCGTGGCTGCCACCGGTTGTTATCGTGGCATCAGTGATATTGATGTCAAAGCCGAGTTTGGCACGACCGTTGAAAAGTTACTGGCCATTGATGAAACTCTGGTTAATTTACCGCACGACAAATTGGCCATTATTTTACGCTGCCCGTTCGCCGACCCTACCGTCTTGCTGTTAAACAACATGGCCTACAAGCAAGAGGAAAATAATCAGTATTCACTACTGAATCTGTTTATTAACAACGTCAATATCGCTTACGAAAGTTTGTCATTGGAAGCGCAAACCGAGCGCACTCAAAAAGAAATTGCCTACCGTCTCGGTGAAGCCATCGAAAACCGTTCCAATGAATCCGGCAACCATGTAAAGCGTGTAGCCATGATATCGGAGCTATTAGCACTGGGCTGTGGTTTATCAGAAGCGAAAGCGCAAATTATTAAAATTGCCTCACCGCTGCACGATATTGGCAAGATTGCTGTACCCGACGCTATTTTGCATAAGGAAGGCAAACTTGATCCCGATGAATGGGAGATCATGAAGCAACACGCCATTATCGGCGAGGAAATGTTGTCAGGCTCTGATCTGGAAATTATTCGTACCGCCGCGAACCTCGCGGGTGGTCATCACGAACGCTGGGAAGGCGGCGGCTACCCTCGAAATCTATCCGGGAGTGATATTCCTGTCGAAGCTCGCATCACCGCAGTTGCCGATGTGTTCGATGCCTTGCTGTCTAAGCGCTGCTACAAAGATGCCTGGAGTCTTGACGACGCCTTGGGTTTGATTAAATCGGAAAGAGGAAAGCAGTTCGATCCGAGGGTGGTCGATGCCTTATTGGACAACCTGGAAGATATCCTGGACATATACAAACACTATAAATAAGCCTCCCGCCAATTCTACTCGACTGCACAGTGGTCACTTTAACGTTGCCAGTGGCCGCTGTGCAGATCAACCCTTTGCGCTTGCCTCGATATAATTCAATCAAAAAGGAGATATCGAGATGAAGTACTTAGCAGGCATTTTCAGCGTATTGGCTGTCGGTTTTTTAATTGTCCTGAGTTTATATACATCAGCCTTCTCGCCCTACAAGGTGGAGCCGTCGGTACACCCGATTCTCGAAATGAAAGGGCAACGCGCGGATAAACCACAACTCATCAAGATAGGTGACCGCATTCACCAGGCGTTTGCTTATGACTTTTCCAATATCTTTTTTATTGAAGGTGACAATGGCCTGATTGTTATCGATTCAGGTTGGTCGGCCGATGCTACCGCACGCGCACTGAATGATTATCGCACCATAACGAAGAAACCGGTTGTGGCATTGATCTATACCCACGGTCACGGTGATCACCTCGGTGGCGCCAGAGTATTGACTGAAGAAAACCCAAATGTTCCGGTTAAGGTGTATGCCGCTGATCGCTGGCATCAACATTACGCCCATTTTAATACCGCGTTGGCGCCTCACCTCACCATGCGCGCTGCGGCGCAACTCGGGGCATTGCTTCCCGATGGTCCACATGGGCGAGTGAACATTGGCGTTGGAAAAATGCAGCTCAAGGATGATATCTCGATTGATTTTGTTGCGCCCACTGAAGAAGTGTCTGAATTGACTGACATTACGATCGAGGGTGTTCGTCTGCAATTAATTCCCATGGCATCGGAAACCATTGATCAAATGTTAATTTGGCTGCCCGATGATCAAGTCATGCACGCAGCGGATGTCGCCGCCAGTGCGGTACCCATTCTATCGACACCACGAAATGAACCGGATCGATCACCGGTTGGCTTCATTGATTCGATTGAATTAATGATGGAAAAACCCGCCGTAAATCTGATTGCGGGTCATTCTCTTCCCGTATTAGGTAAAGAAAACGTTCAAGAAGCATTACTGGTACAACGCGATGCCGCACAGTTTATTTACGATCAAACCCTTCGAGCCCTGAACAATAACCTCGGGCCAAGAGAAACAGCTGAAACCGTTCAACTGCCAGACCATCTCGCCAATCACCCTGTTTTGTCACAAACCTATCACCGAGTACCCTGGTTGGTTAGAGGTTTGTACTCGCGTTACGGTGGCTGGTTCAGTGGTGATACCGTGGACCTGAATCCACTGACAAAATCTGAAGAAGCAAAACGCATGATTGTTCTGGCCGGTGGTATCGAAGCGTTTCTCAAGCATGCCGACAATGCCTTCCATCAAGGGGATTATCAATGGGCTGCTCAGCTCGCCAACTATATGTTGGCTGCAAACATGAAAGAAAAAACCGCTCGCGATCTTAAGATCGCCGCGCTAAAAGGTATGGCCTATGCCTCTTACAGTGGCAACCAGCGCCACTACATGCTCACCGAAGCGCTGGCACTGCAACTTGATGTCAACCCAAATAAGGCGAGACTGTTGCCGACTGATGCAGCACCTTTACGCTTGCTTTCCACGAAAGAACTGCTGAGATTAATGGGGCCACATGTGAATCCGGATGCCTGTACCGACAAAACCACCACCATGGCCATCCACATTGACGACGGTTTAGAAAACAGTGACGATAAACACTTTATTACCTTGCGCCGAGGGGTATTCCACTATCACAGGCACCACAAGGGTGAGACAGATACTGAAATAAAGACAGAGCGCGCCATGTTAGAGTCCATTCTTGCCAATCGATCCAGCTGGAAAAAAGAGGTAAACGAAGGCCGGATCACCATTATCGGTGACGCCTCCCAGTTAAATGAATTTCTGGGCTGTTTTGATTTCTATGAATTGTGATAAAGAAGCCTATTATCTGAAATGACCAAGCCATCGTCTTTGTGCTATTCACATTTTATACGGCCAGCCTTGAGGGTCTTGGAAAGCCGTTGTGTGGATACTGAAGACGTTTTACTGCGCAGTGGCTTTCGCTCCTCGATTGCTGAACACCCATACCACAAAATCAGCTCACTTCAATTGACACAATTTTTCTACAATATCCTTGAGTTGGATATCTCACCCAGTCTGGGTTTGGACATCGGTCAACACATTCGACTTGCTGATAAAAGCGCGCTCGGTCACGCTCAACTGTCTGCTCAAACCATGCGTCATGTTATGGCGCTTGGGCAAAAGTATATGCCCATGTTGATGCCTCTTGTTCGATGGGATATGAAAATCAACCAGAAAACCATTCAGTTGCACTATTCTACGTCAATCCCCAACGATTTCTCACTCTCGCAAGACTCTGATGGTTTGCAAACACTGGAACGTTTTCTGATTGAAATTATTTTGAGTATGCACATCAACCAAGCCTGTCTGGTATCCGAGGAGCTCTGCCCTCGACTATTGGAAGTTCCGTACAGTAAAACGGAGAAACAACCACACTACTCATCGATGTATCAAGGCGATATTGCTTACGGTCATGACGCATACCGCCTCAGCTTTCCCATGGACATCTTCGACCAGACATTGCCCAACTATGATCAACATATGGTTGATTTGATTGAGCAGCACTGTATAAAAATGCGCGAAAGCTTGAACCAGGAAATGAATACCCTGGATGAAGTAGAGTACCACCTAAACGCCAGGCTTGGGCACTTTCCAGGTTTGGAACAAATTGCCGCAAAGATGGACATTTCACCACGTGCATTGCGTCGCCGCTTGCAACAGAGTGGCAGCAGCTATCAACAATTGCTGCAACACAGTAAGCATCAACTCGCCTTGGATTTACTCGGAAACAGCGAACTGTCAATCACGCAAATTTCAACGTTGTGTGGTTTCAGCGAAACTCGCAACTTCAGCAGCAGCTTTAAACGCTGGCAAAGCTGCTCACCCCAAACCTACCGACATCAACACAAAACCTAGTGCTTTTCGACCATAAAAAAACCCGGCGTGTTGTGCCGGGTTTTTGGCGTCTCAGAACAAAAGCCTGACTCAGGGAGATCTCAACTCATCACCCGTACGCAAAGGGCGCTCTGCTTCAAGAACAATACCGAAAGACATTTTCTCAAACACACTAAACACCATCAACACACCGGATTTTTCAGCGGGCAATTGAATGACCTCATCCGTGATTCGATCACGAACCGTGTCACCCTTTTTATAAATCAGCAACACATCACCAATTTGAATCTCGTCTCTCTCACCTTTATTCAGTGCGACAACATCCAGTTTACCCACCTGGTTCACACCACCTTCAACACCGATAATTTCGGCTCGGGTTTCCTCCGCCGGAGGGCGTGGGAAAAACGTTGAATCAATTGAACGCTCAACGGTTTCCAGCAGGCGGTCACCCAGACGAACTTCTTGCGTGGTACGAATAATATCGAAGGTACCAATATCACCGTTCAAGGCTTTTTGCTTCACTGACGCAACATCTATAGCCTGAACACCCAAGGCCTCTTTTGTCTGTGGGTCAACATAGACTTCGCCCTGACGATAAACGCCGTAAGATTTCACCTCGGTATTAAACTTGCCTCGTGCATACATGGTATCGCCGGCACCGGTCACAACGTGCTCATCACCCCCAGCCAAAACATAGGGCGCAGCATCCAGAAGACCCACTTCCACTACGCGACTGCGTGACAGGAACGCATTGATTCGTTCCAGGGGAATGGTGGTGATCGCCTGCTCTTTAGGCACGACATGAATCTCAGGGCCCAGCTTCGCTTTGTAGGTACGCCCAGCTTCACCGCGATCCAATGTCAGGCGAGGTTTACCGTCGAGATACACCAGGCGGATACGATCGCCGGGGAAAATCAGGTGCGGGTTCGCAATTTGGTCATTGGCGTGCCAGATTTCAGGCCACATCCACGGGTTTTCCAGAAAACGGGCAGAGATATCCCAAAGGGTATCCCCTTTCACCACCGAATAGGTATCCGGGTGGGTATTTTTCAGGCGTGGCTCATCGGCCCAGCCGAGCAGTGGCGCGGCTAAGGCGGACAGGCTGACCAATGACGCCAGCAGTGTTTTTTTCATAGAAAATGCCCTTTGTGGTCGGCCCCTTCACAGAATCCCGGTATAATGAACCGCTTAATACCTGCATTTTGCCGATGAAAGTCGATGTTAAGTCACTAATATAGCAGCTTCGCTAGCAAGACGGCAGGTTAAGGGGACGATAAGTCGTCCAATATTTGCTGCTTGATCATAATGTTAGCAGCGCTCCTTACATTTTTACTAGAAGTTTGTCACAGGCAGTTTATCTACTCACATGGCCATTTTAGAAATTTTAGAATTCCCAGACCCAAGGTTGCGTACCACTGCTGAAGATGTCAGTGAAGTGAACGATGAAATTCGCAGCCTGGTCGATGATATGTTTGACACCATGTATGACGCACCCGGCGTCGGACTGGCGGCCACCCAGGTGAATGTGCACAAACGTGTCGTTGTAATCGATGTCAGCGAGGAACAGGATCAACCCCTGGTCTTTATCAACCCGCAGGTTGAGGTGTTGGATCAGGATAGCCTTCACGATTACGATGAAGGCTGTCTATCTGTGCCCGGATTTTACGAAACCGTCAGCCGTCCAGATCGCATACGCGTGACGGCACTGGACCGCGATGGGAAGACCTTCAGCTTAGAGCCCGATGGCCTCTTAGCCGTCTGCATCCAGCACGAGCTGGATCATCTCAACGGCAAGCTCTTTGTGGACTACATCTCCAATATGAAACGCCAGCGAATCCGTAAAAAGCTGGAAAAGCAGCATCGCACCCAAGCCTGAGAGCGCTGATACCTTCATGCCTTTGAATATTGTTTTTGCCGGTACACCGGATTTTGCCGCCGCTCACCTGAAAACCCTGTTGGAAAGTGAACATCGCATCGTCGCGGTGTACACCCAACCCGACCGCCCGGCTAACCGAGGCAAGAGCCTGCAAGCCAGCCCCGTTAAACAACTCGCCCAGGAACACGACATTGCGGTTCATCAGCCGCTGAATTTCAAGGAAGCCGGTGACCGGGACGCGCTCGCCGCACTCAATGCGGATCTGATGGTGGTGGTGGCCTATGGCCTGCTGCTGCCCCAAAGCGTTCTGGATATTCCCAGACTCGGTTGTATAAATGTGCACGCCTCCTTATTGCCCCGCTGGCGCGGCGCGGCGCCGATTCAGCGCGCTGTGGAAGCGGGTGATGCTGAATCCGGTGTCTGCATTATGCAAATGGACGCCGGTTTGGATACCGGCCCGGTACTGGTGACACGCCGCTGCCAACTTACCCCGGAAGAAACCGGCGGCAGCTTACACGATAAGCTCTTAGGTCTCGGAGGGCCGGCATTGTTAGAGGCTCTGGATAAACTTGAGGCCGGCGAGAGTCAGCCTCAGAACCAGGTCCAAGACGGGATTACCTACGCCCACAAGTTCAGTAAGGTCGACGCCGCCATCGACTGGCAACGCCCAGCTATTGAGTTGGAAAGAACCGTTCGAGCTTATAACCCCTTCCCCGTTGCCCACTGCGGCTTTGAAGACAAAGGTAAAGAACAGCGTCTGAGAATATGGCAAGCCAGTGTCGAAGAAACCGAAACCACTTTAGCACCCGGTGAAATTGCCAAGGTATCCGTTGACGGGCTTTGGGTGGCTTGCGGCGATGGCCGCCTGTTGCACATCCATTGTCTACAGTTGCCTGGCAAGAAAGCCATGACCTTGAAAGACCTACTCAATGGCCGAGCCGATTTGTTTGTCGCCGGCGGGCGACTGAGCTAACCATGGCTCTGGATACCCGCGCTGCTGCTGCCAAAGCCATAGCCCAAGTGTTTCGACAACAGGGCTCTCTGGCCAGCGCCTTGCCGCCTGTTCTCAAGCAAGTCAAACCCCAGGATAAAGGCTTACTGCAAGAACTTTGCTATGGCAGCCTGCGTTACTTCCATCGCTTGAATCATTCCCTGCAAGGCTTGTTAACCCAGCCCTTAAAAGCCAAGGATCAAGATATTCAGGCGCTCTTGTTGATTGGCTGCTATCAACTGGATTACAGCCGAATCCCCGCCCATGCTGCCGTCGCCAGTTGCGTTGAAGCCTGTCGGGCTTTGAAAAAGCCCTGGGCCTGCAAACTGGTGAATGGCGTATTACGCAATTATCAGCGCCAGGCCACAAACCAACACGACATGAGCGCTCAGCCCTGGTTGGAACACAGCCACCCCAAGTGGTTTTACAACAGACTGCAGAAAGCCTGGCCAGATTATGCCGACGACATTCTGTTGCAAAACAATCAGCACCCGCCTTTCAGCTTGCGCTTGAATCTGGAACGCCTGTCGGTGGATCAATATCTGGATTTGCTCTCCCAACGCGGTATTTCAGCTCGAGCCTGCCCATTCAGTCCCAACGGCATTACTCTGGAAAAACCCTGCCCTGTTGAACAGCTGCCTCATTTCGAGGATGGTTGGCTCAGTGTGCAGGACGAAGCCGCGCAATTCAGCGCCCATTTATTGGAACTGGCGGATGATCAACACATTCTGGATGCCTGTTGTGCACCAGGCGGGAAAACCGGGCATATACTTGAGCTGGCAAAAAACCCTTCGCTGACCGCCATCGATACGGAAGCCAAGCGTCTGAAACGAGTTGAAGAGAATCTGGCACGCCTGGGATTCAGCGCTAAACTCCTCTGTGCAGATGCTTCGGATACCAGGCTGTGGTTTGATGGTGAGCAGTTCGATCGCATTTTGCTGGATGCACCTTGTTCGGCCACCGGCGTGATTCGCCGCCACCCGGACATCAAGTTATTGCGTAAGCCACAGAATATTGAAGAGTTGTGCGAAATCCAAAAGCGCCTGCTCGAAAGCCTCTGGCCACTGCTAAAGCCCGGCGGCATTTTGCTCTACGCCACCTGCTCAGTGTTGCCAGAAGAAAACGACGAACAGATAACACAATTCCTCGCTCATCATGCCGATGCTGAGGAATACGCCATTGAGGCTCCCTGGGGGGTCGCGGTCGCCCATGGCCGCCAGCTTTTCCCACAAGCCCAAGGGCACGATGGTTTTTATTACGCACGCCTGCAAAAAAACAAACAAAAGGCGTAGAATTAGTCAGCAAAGGCCGAAATAAGCCGCAATGGATTAGCTAAGCTGCTCAACCTATGAAAATTATTATACTCGGGGCCGGCCAGGTCGGTGGCACCCTGGCCGAAAACCTGGCCAATGAAGCTAATGACATTACCATTGTCGATACCGATGAAAACCGCCTGCGTGAGTTGCGGGATCATATGGATATCGGCGTGGTCACGGGGCACGCCTGTCACCCCAACACCCTGTTGCGTGCGGGGCTCGATGAAGCCGATATGTTGGTTGCCGTCACCAACAACGACGAAATCAATATGATTGCGTGTCAGGTGGCGTACAGCTTATTCAAAACACCCACCAAAATTGCCCGCATTCGCGCTCAGTCTTATTTGAACAAGCCCGGACTGTTCGCCGATGAAAATATTCCTATCGATGTACTCATCAGCCCAGAGCAATTGGTCTCTAACTATATCTTCCGCCTAATAGAACACCCAGGTGCACTGCAGGTTGTGGACTTTGCCGACGGCAAGGTGCAACTGGTGGCCGTGCGGGCTTACCATGGCGGGCCACTGGTGGGGCAGGAATTGCGCTTTTTGCGCCAACATATGCCGTCAGTAGACACTCGAGTGGCCGCTATTTACCGTCGCGGCCGAGCCATCACACCAGAAGGCTCAACCGTTATTGAAGTCGACGATGAAGTCTTTTTCATTGCCGCCAAAGCCAACATCCGTGCCGTGATGAGTGAACTGCGTCGATTGGAAACGCACTACAAGCGCATCATTGTTGCCGGCGGCGGAAACATTGGTTATCGCCTGGCGAAGAAGCTGGAAAGTCGTTACGCCGTTAAAGTCATCGAATACTATGCCCAACGCTGCCAGTTTTTATCGGAACAGCTGGAACGCACCATTGTTTTGCACGGCTCCGCTTCTGATCAGGAAATGTTGTTGGAAGAGAACATTGAAAATACCGATGTCTTCCTCGCTGTGACCAATGATGACGAAGCCAATATCATGTCTTCCATGTTGGCCAAACGATTAGGCGCCCGCAAAGTCATGGCCTTGATCAGTAACCCAGCCTACGTCGATTTAGTGCAGGGCGGCGATATTGATATTGCGATATCGCCCCAGCAAACCACCCTGGGCAGTCTGCTCACCCATGTGCGAGAAGGCGATACCGTTAACGTACACTCCCTGCGACGCGGCGCGGCCGAAGCCATTGAAATTGTGGCCCACGGTGATCAAAGTAATTCCAAAGTGGTTGGAAAAGCCATTGAAGACATTGACCTGCCGGATGGCGCCACCATCGGCGCCATTGTTCGAGAAAGCAGTCGAGGCAGTGAAGTTCTGATCGCCCATGACCATGTAGTTGTGGAAGATGGGGATCACGTAATTTTGTTTCTTGTTAATAAAAAATACACCCGCGATATCGAGCACCTTTTCCAAACCGGTATCAGTTTTTTTTAGCGGCGTACTAAATAGGCAACGCAAACACTAATGCATTTTTCAGTTATCTTTCGCGTACTGGGCATTCTGCTCATGCTATTCAGCATGACTTTGCTGCCGCCTATTTTTGTTTCGATTTACTACAGCGATGAGTCTCTCGTTGCGTTTCTTTCCGCAATGGGTTTGATTTTTGCCACCGGTTGTTTGCTTTGGTTACCCAGCAATAAAACCCGTCATGATTTACGCACACGTGATGGCTTTTTAATTACCGTTTTGTTCTGGGCCGTTTTGGGTATTGCCGGTTGTCTGCCCTTTATTTTCTCTGATCAGCCCGGGCTGAGTTTTACCGACGCCATGTTTGAATCGCTCTCTGGGCTGACAACCACTGGCGCCACCGTCATCACAGGTTTGGATGATTTACCCAAATCCATTTTGTATTATCGCCAGCAACTACAGTGGCTGGGGGGAATCGGTATTATCGTTATTGCGGTGGCGATTTTACCCATGCTCGGTATTGGCGGTATGCAGCTTTACCGGGCTGAAACACCTGGACCTGTCAAAGATTCAAAGCTCACACCTCGAATTACTGAAACCGCAAAAGCGCTGTTTTTAATTTACTGCACACTGACCATTACCTGTGCCCTATCTTATTGGGCTGCGGGCATGACCTTGTTTGACGCTATTGGGCATGCGTTTTCAACCGTCGCTATTGGCGGCTTTTCAACCCACGATGCCAGCATGGGGTATTTCGACAGCCCAATTATTCTGATTGTATGCATGCTCTTTATGATCCTTTCCGGTGTTAATTTTGCGTTGCATTTTTATACCAGTCGCAATCGCAGCATCAGCCATTATTGGCATGATCCGGAATTTAAGTTTTATATCAGCTGTTTGGCAGTGGGCATTCCCATCACCATCGCCTATCTTGCCCACACAGATACCTACGATCTGGAAACCAGCGCACTTCATGGCAGTTTTGAATTTATTTCGATTTTAACCACCACGGGTTTCGGTACTGCCGACTTCACCATCTGGCCAGGATTTCTGCCTTTCTTTCTGTTTTTATTTGCCTTTATGGGTGGCTGTGCCGGCTCTACCGGTGGCGGCATGAAAGTGATTCGTGTACTGCTGATCTGCAAGCAGGGTATCCGGGAAATCAAGCGCCTGATCAACCCCAATGCTGTCATTCCCATTAAGCTGGGCCAAACATCCGTCTCCGATCGCGTGGTTGAAGCCGTGTGGGGATTCTTTGCCGTATTCGTAATCAGCTATATGATCATGTTTATTTTGCTGATGGCCACAGGCTTGGATTTCCTGACCTCGGTTTCAGCGGTCGGCGCTTGCATATCAAACCTCGGCCCTGGCATGGGTGACGTTGCCTTGAATTACACCGACATTAACAACCCAGCGAAGTGGATTCTGTGCTTTGCCATGTTATTGGGGCGCTTGGAAATTTTTACTTTGCTGGTGTTATTTTCACCCAGCTTCTGGCGCCGCTAAACTCTATGAACACCATTCAAAACACACATACAATGACAATGAAAACGAAACTCGTCTCCGCTCTGTTATGCCTCAGTGCGACCAACCTGGCTTACGGTGAAAATGCACTCAACACTTTATTGGAAAGGGTTCTGAGCAAACAATTGCCTGAAGTGCTGTTCGACGCTAAGGATATCCCCTGGCAATACGGCCATTACAATTTACACATCAGCAAGGCAGGTGACGCTGGCATTGGCAGTGACCCTGAAACCATTACGGCAAAACTACCGTTGAACATTCAATTAAGCGGCAAGGTGAAACAGAAACTGTTTGGTCAGGACATTGATATCGATTGCTCAACCGAATTTGAAACCAATAGTGAAATGATCTTCAAGCCCGTCTTTGCCGAAACCTTGAGCAGTAAGCTGGATATGCAAATTCCAATTCCGGAAACCGAGCTCGACTGCCAGGGCTTAAGGCTTCCAATCAAATCAGCATTGGAACAGCTGATTGCCAAAGAGAAGCCGGAATGGGAAGCCCAGGCCGAAGCCGAACTGACAAAGCGCTTGGCAGAATTCGGCCTGTAATAAAATAAGAGCTCAGCTCAGTTGGGTATAGGGGTCTTGGTACCCCTCCTCAAAACACTTATAACGTTTGTACTCCCATTGATACTGACTGGGAATCTCTTTGATCGCATCTTCGACGCTGCGATTCAAAGCTCGCAGTGATTCGTCACAGTCCTCATTGTACAACTCCGGACAAGGCTTCTTGAACACCAATTTAAAACCACCGGGAATGCGCTCCGCGTAACTCACCAAGGCTTCGCAACCGGTTTTGCTGATCAGATTACACAGCAGAGTCATTGTATACGCCGGGCGGCCAAAGAACTCGACCAACTCACCCGCACCATCGTCAGGCACTTGATCAGGCAGAATACCGGAAATTCCCCCGGCTTTAATGGCCTTAAGCAATCTCATTACCCCCCGGCGATCCGTCGGCACCAATGTGGCGCCGGACTTTTCACGGGATTCCTGAATGATTGCGCCCACTTCAGCGTTTTTGGGTGGCTCAAACAGACTGGTAATCGGGCCCAATGTGGCCGCGTACAAACCGACGACCTCCCAATTTCCGAGATGGGGAGCAATCAACACCATGCCCTTCCCTTTGGCCAGGGCTTCTTCCACCAGATCACAGCCTTCGGTTTCCAGCACTTTCGCTCGCAACCAATCCATGTCCTGCATCCACACGGCCGGGGTTTCCATCAACATGACCCCGGTTTCCTTCAAGCTTTGCTTGGCAAGTGTGAGACGTTCTGCCTCAGGCATATCCGGGAAACACATCGCCAGATTCCGTCGGGTAACCTTGGCTTCGCGGCTGTTACAAAGCCACAGCAAACTGCCTATGGCTCGGCCTATCGCGCGGCTGAGTCGCAGGGGCAAACGAGCCACAATGGCCATAATCAGGTAAATAAGTCCTCGCTTGGGAACAGGCGAGTTACTGGCGTTTGTCATAACTTAGTTGTACTTCAGGTGTATCAAGGGCGCAGCTTAACGTAAACCGCTTTGAGTCCCAAGTGAAAGTAGGCTTTTGTCCGCTCTCGAGCCCCTTCCGCCATAGAGTTATTGCGCTGCCGACGATATAATCCGCCCCTTTGATTCATTCTGCCGGAGGCAATGTCGCGGTGTCCGACCCCAAAGCTGATACAAGTACTTTTCAAGGGCTGATTCTCGCCCTGCAACAATATTGGGCCCAACAGGGCTGTGTGGTTTTACAGCCCTTGGATATGGAAGTCGGTGCCGGTACCTTTCACCCAGCCACTACGCTGCGCGCGGTTGGCCCGGAAAGCTGGAACGCCGCCTATGTGCAGCCTTGCCGTCGTCCGACCGATGGCCGTTATGGTGAAAACCCGAACCGCCTGCAACACTACTATCAGTTCCAGGTGGTAATGAAACCCAATCCGGAAAATTTCCAAGAGCTCTATCTTGGTTCTTTGGATGCCCTAGGTATTGATACCACCGTTCACGATGTTCGCTTTGTGGAAGACAACTGGGAGTCGCCTACTCTGGGAGCCTGGGGTCTGGGATGGGAAGTTTGGCTAAACGGTATGGAAGTCACCCAGTTTACCTATTTCCAACAAGTCGGTGGCCTAGAGTGCATGCCAGTCATGGGTGAAATCACCTACGGCCTGGAACGTATAGCCATGTATCTGCAGGGCGTCGACAGCATCTACGATCTTATTTGGACCGTTGGCCCACAGGGTCCTGTGACCTACGGCGATGTCTTCCATCAGAATGAAGTGGAAATGTCCCGCTACAACTTCGAAGAAGCAGATGTGGATTTCCTGTTTCAGTGTTTCGATAAATACGAGAGCGAATCCGCTCGCTTGGTAGAAGCCGGTCTCCCCCTGCCCGCCTACGAGATGGTCATGAAAGCCTCCCATACCTTTAACTTGTTGGATGCGCGTCACGCAATCTCAGTGACTGAACGCCAGCGTTATATTCTGCGCGTTCGAACCCTGGCTCGTGCCGTTTGCCAGGCCTACTATGACGCACGTAAAGAACTGGGCTTCCCACTTGCCGAGGAAGGTCTTCGCAATGAGTTCTTGGCCAAGGAGGAGGACGCCTGATGAAAAAAGATTTTTTAGTTGAGCTCGGTACTGAAGAACTGCCTCCAAAAGCCCTGAAAACCTTATCCGATGCCTTTCAACAAGGCATTGAAAGTGGCTTGAACGAATTGGAGCTGTCTTTTGATTCGGTAAAAGCTTACGCAGCACCACGTCGCTTAGCGGTATTGGTTAATGGCCTGGATGAACAAACCCCATTAAAAGAAGTAACCGTATGGGGCCCGCCAGCCAAAATCGCCTTTGATGCCGAAGGCAATCCGAGCAAAGCTGCTGAGGCCTTCGCCAACAAAAACGGTATTGCGGTTGATGAACTAAAAACCGAAAACGACGGTAAGCAAGACAAACTGGTTTATCGTAAAAAAGCCGGTGGCGAATTCACCACTGGCAAACTCGAAGCCATCGTGCAGAATTCTCTGGCCAAATTACCGATCGCCAAGCGCATGCGCTGGGGCGCTCGCCGCGATGAATTTGTTCGTCCAGTGCAATGGTTATTGATGCTGTTTGGCAACGAGTTGGTTGAAGCCGAAGTCTATGGTGTCAAAGCCAACCGCGAAACTCGCGGTCATCGTTTCCATTACAATCAAACTTTGATTATCGATCAGCCCAGTGAGTATTTTGAAAAGCTTCAGTCTGTTGCCTATGTCATGGCGGACTTTGAACAACGTCGAGACCTGATCAAGCAACAGGTTCTGGCCGAAGCCGCGAAAGTGAATGGCGAAGCCATGCTCGACGAAGATTTGTTGGATGAAGTGACGGCTTTGGTTGAATGGCCCGTTGCCCTGACCGGTAAGTTTGAAGAAAGCTTCCTGGAAGTGCCTTCGGAAGCTCTGGTTTACTCGATGAAAGAGCACCAGAAATACTTCCCGATTCAGCAAGCTGACGGCCAGCTGATGCCTTACTTTATCACCATCAGCAACATTGAAAGTAAAGATCCAGCCCAGGTCATTTCCGGTAACGAAAAAGTAATTCGCCCTCGCCTTGCCGACGCAGCCTTCTTTTTTGAGACCGACAAGAAAACCAGCTTGAGCGATATGCGCAAGCGTTTGAAACCTATTGTCTTCCAAGCGCAGCTCGGTTCGATTTTCGACAAAACCGAACGCATTCGCAATCTGTCCCAGATGATAGTTCAACAAATTGATGGTGATCTGGCAAAATGCCAACGTGCCGCAGAGCTCTGTAAGAGTGATCTGGTGTCTGACATGGTGGGCGAATTCGACAAAATGCAGGGTGTGGCGGGTTACTACTACGCCAAACACGCAGGTGAAGACGAGGAAGTTGCTCTGGCACTGCAGGAGCAATACCTGCCTAAGTTTGCCGGTGATAAGTTGCCCAGCAGCACAACGGGTACCATTATCGCACTGGCGGACCGACTCGATACTTTAAGCGGTATTTTTGGTATTGGCCAAAAGCCCACCGGTTCAAAAGATCCTTTCGCTCTGCGCCGCGCCAGCGTTGCCGTATTGCGTCTGCTGGTCGAAAAGGCATTGCCCCTGGACCTTGGGCAACTTTTGAAGCTGGCCACCATTAATCACGGCGATAACATTAAAGACAGCGAAACTTCCGTAAACACCGCTCTTGAATATATGCTGGAGCGTTTCCGCGCCTGGTATGAAGAAGAAAAAATAGCCGCCGAGGTCTTTATGGCCGTTAGCGCCAAAAACCTCACCGTTCCTTTGGACATTAACCGTCGTGTTCACGCGGTTCATGCCTTTAGCCAATTGGAAGATGCCACGGCATTGGCCGCAGCCAATAAACGTGTATCCAATATTCTTGCCAAACTTGATAGTCCGGTTGCCGATGAGGTGAATGACACTTTATTGACCGAAGCCGCAGAACAGGCATTGGCCAAAGCCGTTGCCGAAAAAGCTGAGCAAGTTGCACCGTTGTTCGCCGCGGCTAATTACACTGAAGCATTGAGTGCGCTGGCGGACTTGCGCCCGGTAGTCGATCGCTTCTTTGATGAGGTTATGGTGATGGCCGATGATATGGATCTGCGCAACAACCGTTTAGCTCTGCTGAATAAGCTTCGCCAATTGTTCTTGCAGGTTGCCGACATTTCCCTGCTGGCACCGGCTAAGTAAGAGGCCTTCGTGAAACTGGTTATCCTCGACAGAGACGGTGTCATCAACCACGATTCAGCTGACTATATTAAGTCGGCTGAAGAATGGCAGCCGATCGAAGGCAGTCTTGAAGCGATTGCCAAACTGTCTCGTCTCGGCTTTACCGTTGTAATCGCAACAAATCAGTCTGGCCTGGCCCGAGGACTGTTCGACCTCGACGACCTGGAAGCCATGCACAGCAAACTTACCGAGATGGTAGAAACCCGGGGCGGCAATATTGCGGCTATATTCTACTGTCCGCACGGCCCCGACGATAACTGCAGTTGTCGCAAACCTAAAACGGGTTTGGTTGATGCCATCGAAGTGGAGTTTGATGTCTGCGCCGAAGGAGCACCATTCGTTGGTGACAGCCTGCGCGATCTGCAAACCGGCCTGGCCAAGGGCTGCCAGCCGATTCTCGTGCGCACAGGCAAAGGCGAACAGACGCTGGCCAAGCTCGCCGGAGAGCCCCTAAGCGGGCTGGAAAACACCCCAGTATTTGATGATCTCGCAGCAGCGGCTGCGTATATCGCCGATCATTTCGGTTAAGGTATGGACTCTTGATAGCAAAGCTACGCGCAATTGTTTTTTATATTGGTTATGTCATTACCGGTATTCTCTTTGGCGCATTGGCACTGCCACTTATGTTGCTCCCCTATTCTCTGCGCGCACCGGTCCTGGTCGGCTGGAATCGTTTTTGTTTGTTCTGGCTCAGAGTCTGTTGCGGTGTTCGAATTGATATTCGAGGCAATGCTGAACGATTGACTCAGCCCTGTGTGATTCTGGCTAATCACCAGAGCAGCTGGGAAACACTCTTCTTACAAGCGTACTTTAGTCCCGTTGCCACCATCCTTAAGCAAGAGCTTTTGTATATCCCGTTTTTTGGCTGGGGCTTAAAGGCACTGCGATCCATTCCTATTGATCGCGGTAATCCTAGAGAAGCCCTCAAGAAAATCCGCAAGGAAGGCGTTTCGCGTCTGGATGATGGCATCAGTGTACTGGTCTTCCCCGAAGGCACTCGAAAAAAACCCGGCGAGCTCGGTAGTTTCGCCCGCAGTGGCGCAGATATTGCCATCGCCGCCAACGTTCCCGTCATTGCCGTCGCGCACAACGCTGGTGTCTCCTGGGCACCACATAAACTAGCAAAGCAAGCCGGCGTCGTCACTGTCTCAATTAGTGATATGATCAGCAGTGAAGACCGCAATAGCAAAGAACTCACCCAAGAAGTACGGAACTGGATCGAGCAACACAACGTCTAAAAATGCGCTCGATTCATTGGTAACTCCAGCATCCCATCGAAGGGGTGCTGCCCAATCATAAGGAGCCAGCTATGGGCTTGTCTTTTCGTAAAACCCTGATTGCGTCAGCGATCATTGCCGCCAGTACATTATCTCAAGGTATTTTGGCGAAACCTGTCAAAGTCACCGAAGTTGAAGGTATCAGTGAATACCGCCTGGACAACGGCCTACGCGTTCTCCTCTTTCCAGATGTCACTCAGGAAACCGTAACCGTAAACGTCACGTATCAAGTTGGTTCCAAGCACGAAAACTACGGTGAAACCGGTATGGCTCACCTGTTGGAACATCTGGTATTCAAAGGCAGCCCAAAGCACAAAGACATCCCCAAAGAATTGAGCGAGCACGGTGCTCGCCCTAATGGTACGACCTGGACAGACCGAACCAACTATTTCGAAACGTTTAACGCAACCGAGAAAAACATCGATTGGGCTTTGGATATGGAAGCCGATCGTATGGTGAATTCTTTTATTGCCCAGAAAGATCTCGACAGTGAGATGACGGTGGTGCGCAATGAATTCGAACGCGGCGAAAACAGTCCTTACAACGTACTGGCAAAACGAGTGATGGCATCCGCCTACAGTTGGCACAATTATGGGAAATCTACCATTGGTGCTCGCTCTGATATCGAAAACGTATCGATTGATCGCCTGAAAGCCTTCTATAAGAAGTATTACCAACCCGACAATGCCACCCTGATTGTTGCTGGTAAGTTCGAACTGAAAGATATGCTGAAAAAGGTCGAAGCTGCTTTCGGCCCCATCCCCAAACCCGAACGGGTTATTGAACCTCTCTATACCCAGGAACCAGCGCAAGATGGCGAAAAGCTGGTTACAGTACGACGTGTTGGTGATGTGCAGGTTTATTTGATGGCCTATCATGTACCCGCCGGCTCCCATGAGGACTTTGCTGCTCTGGAAGTCCTGTCCGGTATTATGAGTGAAACGCCGCGCGGCCGTTTACATCAGGAAGTGGTTGAAAAGAAGCTCGCGACCCAAAGTTATGGTTTTAATTTTCAATGGGCCGAACCTGGCTTGATGATGTATGGCCTGGTTGTCGACAAAGCGGAAGATCTAAACAAAGCCATTGATGCCAGCCATTCAGTGCTGGAAAACCTAGCGAAAACGCCCATCACCAAAAAAGAAGTTGAGCGCACCAAACGCAAGCTGATCAAAAATTTTGAACTCGGTTTTAATTCTTCTGAAAGCGTTGCATTGGAATTGAGTGAATGGCTTGGCATGGGTGATTGGCGCCTACTGTTTTTGAATCGCGACCGCATTGAAACCGTCAGTGTTGAAGATGTACAACGAGTAGCTGAAAAATATCTGACCCGCAACAATCGAACAGCCGGACGCTACCTTCCTGCCGAGACCCCTGAGCGGGTTGAGATTCCGGCCGTCGCCAGTGTCAGCGATATGTTGAAAGACTATAAAGGTCGCAAAGCCGTTAGCGCCGGCGAAGTATTCGATGCTTCTTTCGACAACATTGATAAACGCACCGATAACTTTACGATCGCTAAAGATTTGAAGGTGTCTTTGTTACCTAAGAAAACGCGCGGCGAGTCCGTTGAGTTTTATATGAGCTTGAACTTGGGTGATGAAAAGTCATTGATGTCGAAGTCGAACATTGGCAGTGCGACAGCGAGTTTACTTATGCACGGCACCAGCAAGTATACGCGCGAACAACTACAGGATGAATTCGACAAACTCAAATCCAGTGTTTCCATCGGTGGTGGCGCAACGGGTATTGGGATTCGTGCGAACACCAAACGTGAAAACCTACCGAAGGTTATTGAACTCGTTGCACATGTATTGAAAGAAGCCAATTTTGATTCAAAAGAGTTCGATCAGTACAAAGCCAAAACCAAAGTGAATCTTGAACAAAGCATGCAAAACCCGCAGTCGTTGGTTTTCCGTGAATACAGCCGACGCCATCGCCAGGTTAGTCAAGATCACCCGCATTATGTACCAACCTTTGATGAAAGCCTGACGCGTCTGGAAGCCTTGAAGCTGGAAGATATTAAGTCTTTCCATGAGCTATTTTACGGCAGCCAATTTGGTGAAATTGCTATCGTAGGTGACTTCGATGAAAAAGCCATTCGCAAACAATTGAAAACACTCTTCGCCGACTGGAAACCGAAAACGGATTATCAGCGCATTGAACGTGCCTATAAAGCGGTGGACAATAAGGCACAACAGTTTAATACACCAGACAAAGAAAACGCCGTTTTTGCGGCGACCATTTCCTTGCCAATCAACGACGATCACCAGGACAGCCCGGCGCTGGTTCTCGGAAACTATATGCTCGGTGGCGGCTTTTTGAACAGTCGCTTGGCAACCAAATTACGCCAGGAAGATGGATTGAGCTACAGTGCGGGTTCTTTCCTGAATCAAAGTGAGTTGGACAACCGTTCCGCACTGGGCATTTACGCAATCTGTGCCCCACAAAATCTGGCAAAAGTGGAAGCCGGCGTGAAAGAGGTTTTGCAGAAAGTGATTGATTCCGGTTTCACCGAGGAAGAAATTGCCAGTGCAAAATCCGGTTACCTGCAGCAACGTAAAATTGCACGTTCGAAGGATGATGAGCTGGCACCGGCTTTGGGTAACAATGCGTACCTGAAGCGAAACATGCAGTGGTCAAAAGACTTTGAAGCTAAAATTGAGTCCCTTACAGCCAAGGATATTCATGACGTTATGAAACGTTACTTGGGTATTAAGGAGTTTGCGATTCTTACCGGAGCCGATTTTAGTAAAACCAAATAAGCGAAAAGCACGTTTATTCTAAGCCGCCTCCGGGCGGCTTTTTTGTTTTCTCGCTCCTTTCCTAGCACCCTCCCCATTCTGGGCTATGATAATTTTGTATTAACTTTTTTTGAGAAGAGCCGATAAGTAGCTTACTTCTTAGGTTCACGGACGAGATTAATCGACAGAGGTACTTGGGCAGGAACTCTATCCAGCCTTCATGGATGTGTCTTAAGGCAAGTCACCATACATCATCAAGGAAAAAGGGTGGATCAATGTTCGTATTACAATCAAAATATCGACAATTAGAACAAGAAAATGATGAGCTTCGTAAGCAGATTCGCTTACTTGAGCAGGAAAACCAGCAACTCAAAACACCGGTGGAAACCGAAGTCCTTCCTGAGCAACACAGTTCTGCCGACGCATTTGAATCAAAACTGCTCGGCTACACCCTGGAATGTTTAGGCCAGATCGAACGCATTCGTGAATCGGTTCTCTCTTCCCACCAATCCATTGAAGCCGAAAGTCAGTCCTCAGATAAGATTAACGAACTTCTTGATGTCTCGAATGAATCCCTAAAACAAATCGTCAGCGAAATGCAGGGCCTGACCAACAATATGGGCGGCATGACAGAAAATATCTCGGGGTTGTCAGAAATGGCAGACAACATTAATTCTTTTGTTGAGACCATCTCTAAAATCTCAGATCAAACCAACCTCCTGGCGTTGAACGCCGCTATTGAGGCGGCCCGTGCAGGGGAAGCCGGTCGGGGGTTCAGCGTAGTAGCAGACGAGGTTCGCTCCCTGGCCAACAATACCAACACATCCGCCAATGAAGTTTCCGAGCTGGTGGGCCAGATTATCCAATCCACCTCTGAAACGGTGGACTCTGTGAACACGATCCAAAGCAGCAATAATGACCTTTCGGAAGGCGTCGGCCGCCTTAATGAAGATTACGGTGCCATCATTGGTTGCTGTAACACCATGAAATCCACCATCAGCAACGCATCCATGCGTACCTTTGTTCAGACCGTCAAGCTTGATCATATTGTCTGGAAGAGTGAGGTTTACGCCGTCGCGTCCGGCAAAAGTGATAAGGCTATAGGTGACTTTTCTAGCCACATGAACTGTCGACTGGGGCTTTGGTATAAAGATGAAGGCATGGCAAAGTATGGTGACCTGGCGGCCTTTAAGAATATCGACCTGCCACACAAGCGAGTCCACGACTGCGGGATCGCCGCCATAAACGCTCTCGCAGAAAACCAGCAGGACCTGGCCGGCCAATATCTGGAAGAAATGGAGCAAGCCAGCCACCAAGTCATGGATTCCCTGGAAGAACTCAGCCAGCTATGCAGTAATCAACAAGCTGTCGCTTAAATCACCTCACGTCTCAAGGTGACCCTACTACAGGGTTACCTTTCTCCCGTTTGTTATACTTTTTAATCAACTTGTGATTTTTTCTTTAGAAAGCAGTGACTGGATAGTGTGTTTTGCTCTGTAACGTTATCTGCGGTTTTGCAGTTAGTACCCAACGTCGCAATAGAGGAAATCACAGCATGTCTCTTAAGAAAACACTTATCGCTTCAACGGCTATTTTGGCCGCAGGTTTGAGCTTGTCCACCAGTGTGTCTGCCCAGGCTCTGGAAACTTATCGAGTTAAAATCACGAACATTACCCACGGTATTACGTTTACCCCCTTTTTAGCCGCGTCCCATAAAAGCGATTTAAAGGTATTTGAAGTCGGCCAGGCGGCCAGCGATGAAGTTGCTCGCGTTGCGGAAGGCGGTGATGTAGGCCCATTGGCGACCCAATTGGATGCCTCTTCAAGTGTTGCCGACACCGCTACAACCAGTGGTTTATTGGGCCCAGGTGAAAGTACTGAGTTTGAACTTCAATCTCGTCCATTTGTGAGTTTTGTCAGTATTGTTTCAATGTTGCTACCCACCAACGACACGATGGTGGCATTGAACCAGGCCGTGCTGCCCGGTTTCAGAACCGCGAAACTGACCTACTACATGAACGCTTACGATGCCGGAACCGAAACCAACTCCGAGTTGTGTGCGGATATTCCAGGCCCTCGTTGTGGAGGTAGCCCATTTTCTCCCGACGATTCTGGTGAAGGCTATGTATTCCCGAGCCCTGGTATCCACGGTGAAGCCGATTTGACCCGTGCACGTTACAACTGGGGTGGCGCAGTTGCTAAAGTAGAAATTGAGCGCATTCGCTAATTTCGCCATATGGCTGCATTAAAGTCTGAGTGGTTGTTGTGCTGATATAGTTAACAGCAGCGACTCAGGTTTTGTCTTGTCGAGACAAGTTTATTTCCAGCCTATCTTATATTGTTGCATGCGACTTCCATTATTTATTTTAATTCCTCATTTCTCTTCAGAAAACCGAACCACTCAAGCAACTTATTGGCAACTTTATCGATTACGACGATAAAAATTGCCCTCTCCCTTTATTTCCTGTTATTCCAAATGCATAGTAGACCCTCCATGGGGATCACCAATAATAAATGGATATAAACCTATTCATTTTTACGAATAGAAATTGTACACACCTAGCAATAAGTATTTGAATATCTCGTTTCGCATGAAGCAGAGTTGATTTTCCAATTCAAGGTGACAACTTTTGCATACATGCTCTTTTCACTACAGAGTTTCTTGTTCGTGTACAGTGAATATGAATTGAAATGTTGGCGCCCCAAATATCAACATTAAAGTCAAGTAACGTGCAGGACGTATGTCAGAAAGGAATCAATCAAAACACTCGATGCCCGGGTTAACGGGACTCAGAGGAGTTGCCGCGTTTATGGTGTTGCTCTTTCATTGCTGGGGAGAAACTGGATTCTCGCCCTTGCCCATTGCATTGGGAAAAATCAATATTCAGATAGATCTTCTGCTATCAATCGGCTGGTCTGGGGTTCAGATTCTTTTTGTTCTCTCTGCTTTTTTGCTATCTCGCCCGTTTATACGGGCTAATAGCCATCTGAAACCTTGTCCCTCTACACAGTCCTATTTACTTCATCGCGCGTCGAGAGTATTTCCTGCCTACTACGCACAACTGCTCATCTTGGTAATCGTATTCTATGCCATCAATGGGGTGCTGCCCTTTGGCTTGGAGAAAGTTCATGGTTATGCACTGATGTTATTTGTTCCCGAACCCCTTGGGATCGGAAACCCGAATTTGAATGGCGTATGGTGGACCCTGCCCATCGAACTGTCTTTTTATCTTTTTTTACCTCTGCTGGCACCGTTTCTGACATGGAAAAATAGATTTTATTTATTGGCATTTTTTTTACTGTGTATGGTGATCTGGCGTTATTACGTCGTCAGTGTGTTGACAGGAATTAACGTCACCGGCTGGACATTGCAACTTCCTGGGAGTATGGATTCCTTTGGCATAGGCATAATGGCGGCTTTAATTCATGTACACTATTTTGAATGTCTGAATTCACGACGGTATCTCTTCTGGCTTCGACTTGCCTTCACGCTTTCAATACCCGCGTATATGCTTCTGGTCATCTGGATGGGAAACGAAAAACTCCTGTACTGGAAAAACAGTTTAATCTTTTTCAGCTGGACAATGGCCTTTAGCGCGGTAACGGCAGTGGTCATTCTCGCCTGCGCAGCTAATCTGGATAGTGCTCGACGACTACTCGCGAATCGGTATGTATTCTATCTGGGCCTGATCAGTTACGGTTTGTATTTGTGGCATTTTCCAGTCATGAAATGGCTTTATCAATACAGTCCGATTTCAACGATGGCTGAAAACCGTTTCCTATATTTAACCTTTACAACCAGTATTCTGACCTTTCTGCTTGCAGCCTTCTCTTGGCACTTTATTGAATCCAAGGTCATCGCCTGGGTGAAGCACAGAACCGACACACCTGAACAGAGAACTTCTGTGAACAATGGACTCGCTCAACAAACCTAATGTTTATCAGAAAAATGCCATTTGGTACCTACTGTCGGACTTGTTAGAATCACATAACAGCCAAGCTCTATCTTTATTGTTGCGGAGTGATTGCCATGAACGAAAGTAAACTTCTTGCCGATTTGCTTGCTCTGAAGTTACAGCGTTCAAGTGGGAAGGCTCTGCATCAACAAGTTTATGAAGTAATTCGCCAAGCCATTATTGATGGTGTGCTTGCACCCGCATCCAAAATTCCCTCAAGCCGTTCCTTGGCGTCTTCCCTGAGTTTGTCCCGCACTACAGTGTCCACTGCTTTAGATCAGCTGTTTGCAGAAGGTTTTTTGTTTACCAAGCAGGGAGACGGCACTTATATTGCAGAACTCAACTTGACGACGCGCTCACACCAACAAGAAACCAGCGAGCATTCTTCGCAGGCTAACATTGATATATCGGTGTCTAGCCGCTTAGGCAAAACGCCTTTGAAAGGTCGCAGTATTGTTTTCAATGGAAAATCACTGCTTCCAGGTTTTGTCGATCATTCTCTCTTTCCTTATGGGCTGTGGAACAAACTCTGCAAAAAACACAGCCTTCAAATTAATGAGGCCTTACCGCAGTTTGCCTCCGGTAACGGTTACTTTCCTCTTTGCCAATCGATTGCTCGGCATCTGGCCATATCGCGGGGTGTTCATGTTCAAGCGGAACAGGTTTTTATTACTCACGGCGCATCACAATCGGTTTCCTTAATTGCCAAGGTTTTGAGCGAACCAGGCGACAGTGCCTGGATTGAAAATCCGGGCTATCCTGTTATTGCTGAGACTCTGGAAATGGAAGGCTTGGAATTGGTAAACACCGCCATAGATCAAGAGGGTTTATGTCCGAGCCGCGAGCAAATCGAGCGTTCTTCACCCCGTTTGATGTGCACCTCAACGTCGTATCAATTTCCGCTTGGCTACACCATGCCAATCCGCCGCCGCTTGGAACTGATCAACCTCGCGGAATCAAAAAACTGTTGGCTGCTCGAAGACGATTATGATGGCGAGTTTCGATACAAAGGCAATCCCATTCCCGCTATGTTTGGTTTGGAAAACAACCGCCGCACTCTGTACATGGGTACATTCAGTAAAACCTTGTCATTGGGTTTGCGGGTGAGTTTTGTGGTTGTACCGCAATCTCTAGTGGAAAGTTTCCAGGCCATTTACCCTATGTTTGGAAATTTCAGTAGCATTGTTACCCAAGCAGCACTCACCGAACTGATCAGCTCAGGCCAATTTGCCAAGCATGTTTCTAATATGAGAAAAGTGTATGGCAAGCGTCGACGGGTACTTGAAAATGCCCTCGTTGGCGATCAAAGCGAATACCATAGGCCATTTAACCCCGGTGGGTTGCATATTGTTGCTGAGCTGCGGAGTGAGAATGATGAGCTCAGTGACTCAGAGATCATGGAAGCGATATCTGATACTCACATCAGCTGCATCCCTCTTTCTTTCCTCTACCGAGAACCCGCCCAGGCCAAGCAGGGCTTTCTTCTCGGGTTCACATCCGGTAGCGAAGACGAAATTCTGGCTTCAGTGTCGATATTGCAATCCGCTGTTCAAGCACGGGGCGCAACATTGGCCCCGCTATAGGATAGAAAGAATGCACAATCAGGCAGGCGTGATATAGAAACGAAAATCACTGGCTTCAGCGTATTGATCATACAAGGATCTCGCTGTGGAATTCCCGTCCTGGGTTAATAATGTCAGTGCCGGCCAACCCTGTTCTTTACACACCGCCATTAAGTATTGATAAAGTGTTTTACCGACACCTTTCCCTCTAAACGACGTCGACACAAACAGATCACTCAAATAACACACTTCTTTGCCATAGATGCTTAAAGGCCAAGCGTGATAGTGAGCCAATCCAGCGAGATCGCCGTGTTCGTCGCAGGCAACCAGCCCTTGAAGCATATTGGTCTCATCGTGTAGCCAATTCCATTCGGTCATCACCTTTTCTTGATCGGCCGGGCTATCGTAGAAGTCACAATAACCTTTGAACAGCGCCTTCCACTGGTCAAAGTCATCTTTGCTTAGCGCTCTTACCTGAATACTCATTTTCGTCCTCGTTCGCGTCTTATTTGACCTCAGTCTCGCTCAGTTGGCTGGCCTTAAAAAGGTCCACTTTTTTCCAATTCTAAGAGGCCAATATTCAGAGCTATCCAAATAACTATAATATTGAAGTATTTTTATATTCAGCTATAATTTTGGAAAGCTTGAGGAGAAAGACCATGAGCCAATTTGCCAATTTCACTACCGAAAAGCGAAAAGAGGCCGCCGGGCCTTTAATCAAAACCATCCTGCAGATTTTCGAACGTTGGAAGCTCAATAATGGCCAGCAACAGGCTTTATTAGGCCTACATAATGAAGGGACTTTTTATAATTGGAAGAAAAAGCCCGAATCCGCCACGCTCACCAATGATCTCCTCGAGAGAACCAGTTACATACTGGGCATCTGGCGGTCACTTCAAATTCTTATTCCGGAAGAACGCATTTCCGATACCTGGATCACCTCCCCCAACAGCAGCACTGCATTCAATGGGCAGTCCCCTCTTGAGCGCATGTTGGCAGGACACATAGTGGATTTGGCACACGTTCGCCAATACCTGGACGCTGAGCGAGGCGGCTAGGAATGGATGTCGCTGACCTGGAAGTCACTCCTGTTAAAGAGACCACTTACCGCTTAATCCCCAGCCGATTTCCGCCCATCGACCTGTATGAGCGTGTTGCCGGACCAGAGGAATTTGACATTCTTCATGAAATCGAATCCCTTACCAATGACCGTTTAAGGGATGAGGTTGGCGACATCAATTTGGTTGCGCGAGAAGACCGCATCGCCGGTCCTGGAACCAGCTATATCATGGCGGCCTTTACCCACGCTCGTGTCAACGAAGATGGCGGCCGCTTCGATCGTGGCTATGGGATGTTCTACTGCGCCAAAGAATTGGAAACAGCCATTGAGGAAACCAAATATCACCGCGCCAAGTTTTTCACCGATTTCAACAGCAGCCCGACCACGGTCGATATGCGCTCCCTGCTAACCGACCTGGAACAAACACTGCATACCGTTTTGGGTAGACAGGAAGAACTGCCTGATATTTACCATTTTGACGATTATTCCGCGGGACAAGCGCTCGGCAGGCAATTGAAAAGCGCCCGCTCCTGGGGCATTGAGTTTTCCAGTGTGCGGCGAGATGGAGGCACTTGCTATGGTATTTTCAGGCCGCCGGCCTTATCGAACTGCCGACAAAGCAAACATTACGAGTATCACTTTGATGGTAAGACCATTTCCCATGTAATGGAAAAGACACTGCTCAACCTTTAAGCAAAAAAGGCAGCTCGAAAGCTGCCTTTTTTATTGTCTCACTAACGAGCAAACTTACACATCCAGGTTCGCCACCGAAAGCGCATTACTTTCGATAAAGTCACGGCGGGGCTCCACCTGATCCCCCATCAACGTGTTGAACATCTGATCAGCACTGATGGCATCTTCGATAGTCACCTGCAACATGCGGCGAGTCTCCGGATCCATGGTGGTTTCCCAAAGTTGTTCGGGGTTCATCTCACCCAGACCTTTATAGCGCTGAACATTGTAACCACGCTTGGATTCCTTCATGAGCCATTCCAGGCCATCTTTGAAATCACGGGTTTCGAGCTTTCGCTCACCTTTTGAGAAGTAAGCGCCGTCTTCCATCAATCCATTGAGTTTTTTGCCTAACTCAACCATCGATTGATACTCGCCAGACTGGAAGAAATCATGCCCAAAATGATATTCAGTATCGACACCGTGGGCAGTCACCTTGAAGGTAGGCAAGAAGACATGACGCTCATTGTCTTCGCTCACCGTTACATCGTAGCGGTGGCTACCGGTGGAATTATCCTTCTGAATACTTTGTAGTAAGGACTCACTCCAACCTTGAACATGTTCTTCAGTCGTCAGATCATCCAGACTGATTGCAGAGTGATAGATCATCTGCTCGAGCACTTCAGAAGGGTACAAACGTGATAGACGCTCAATCGTTCCCATGACCGCACGATAGGCGTTCACCAATTCTTGCAAAGAACCGCCTGTGATGGCGGGCGCATCCGGATTTACATGCAATGCACCGGACTCCAAGGCTACATTGGTCAAGAACTCTTCCAGTGCCGCCTCGTCTTTCAGATACTGTTCCTGCTTGCCTTTACTGATCTTGTACAGCGGGGGTTGAGCAATATACACGTGACCACGCTCAATCAACTCTCGAGTTTGACGGAAGAAGAAGGTTAATAGCAATGTACGGATGTGCGATCCATCCACATCCGCATCGGTCATGATAATGATGCGGTGATAACGCAGCTTGTCTGGATCAAACTCTTCGGCTCCAATGCCACATCCCAAAGCGGTAATCAAGGTTCCCACTTCTGCACTGGACAGCATCTTATCAAAACGCGCTTTTTCTACGTTCAAGATCTTACCTTTCAAAGGTAGGATCGCTTGGGTTCGGCGATCACGGCCCTGCTTGGCAGAACCACCCGCCGAGTCACCCTCCACCAGGTAGACTTCTGATAGAGCTGGGTCTTTTTCCTGGCAGTCTGCCAATTTTCCAGGCAGTCCGGCAATATCCAAGGCCCCTTTGCGGCGAGTCATTTCGCGAGCTTTACGGGCGGCTTCGCGAGCTTTCGCCGCTTCAATCATCTTGCCCACAACCGCTTTGGCTTCTTGGGGATTTTCCAGCAGATAGTCGCTGAAAGCGGCACCCATTTCCTGTTCCACCGCCCCTTTCACTTCCGAAGAAACCAGCTTATCTTTGGTTTGGGAAGAGAATTTCGGGTCAGGAACTTTCACAGAAATAATGGCGGTAAGGCCTTCACGGGCATCATCACCGGTAGTGGAAACCTTCTCCTTCTTACCCATGCCCTCTTTTTCGATATAGTTGTTCAGTCCACGGGTCAGGGCCGAGCGAAAACCCGCCAGATGAGTCCCCCCATCACGTTGAGGAATGTTGTTGGTGTAGCAGAAGATGCCTTCCTGGAATGAGTCGTTCCACTGCAAAGCAACCTCGACACCAATACCATCGTCGCGTTGCACATCGAAATGCATTACTTGGTTTACCGCATTCTTATTCTGATTGAGGTATTCAACAAACGCTCGCAGACCACCTTCATACTCAAAAACATCTTCTTTGGCGGTACGTTCGTCCTTCAAAACAATGCGTACACCAGAGTTCAGGAAGGACAGTTCGCGCAGACGCTTAGCAAGCTGATCATAGTGGAACTGAATATTATTAAATGTATCAGGAGACGGAGTGAAGTGAATCTCTGTACCACTGATTTCAGTATCCCCCACTACGGTTAATGGGGCCTGTGGAACACCATGATGGTAAACCTGCTCATGAATTTTACCTTCACGTCGGATAGTCAGTTTCAGCTCGGAGGACAAAGCATTGACCACCGATACACCCACACCATGCAGACCACCGGAGACTTTATAGGTATTGTCATCAAATTTACCGCCTGCGTGCAGAACGGTCATGATCACTTCCGCAGCGGAAACCCCTTCTTCATGCATTTCAGTCGGGATTCCACGGCCATTATCCGATACAGAGACCGATTCATCGGGGTGGATAACAATCCTAATCTCAGAACAGTGGCCAGCAAGCGCTTCATCAATCGAGTTATCGACAATTTCGAACACCATATGATGCAAACCTGTGCCATCATCCGTGTCACCAATGTACATACCTGGGCGCTTACGCACAGCATCCAGGCCTTTCAATACCTTAATACTGGACGAATCATAAGATGATTCTTCTGACATAGCATACTCCGTTGTTATATAGGCGCTTGTTTCGGCGCCGGTCGGCCTCTGATATTACGGCCGATTTGTATGTTCCACTAAGCCATGTTTCACGTGAAACATGGCTGTTTGTTCTTTTTCGCTTCCAGGCCAAGCATTCAATAGAGCCTGTTTCTCCACTGCAGTCACAAAAACCTGTGCTCCAATAAGACTTAACCAGTTAGCCAATCGCTTTTGGTTGTCGCTATCAAGCTCAGCGGGCAAATCATCAACCAGATAGATACAAGGTTTACCCGTAAGTTCGCTATACGTCTTGCCTATCGAGATTTTTAACGCGCACACCAGAAGTTTTTGCTGTCCCCTAGAAAGCGCTTGTTCCGCCGGATGACCTTCTATTTTTATTTTGATATCAGCCTTTTGCGCCCCATACCAGGTGTAACCCAGCTTAGTGTCGCGCTCCTTGCCTATCTCAAGTTGCTGTTCCAGAGTTTTGTCTCTATCCCAGCCCTTATAAAAGTCGATACTAATGCCCTCAAGAGGAACAAAGTCACGAATAACTTCATTCAAATTAAGCTTCAGCTTGTCGAAACATTCCTCTCGCATTAGAGCCAGCTGCTCGGCCTTAGAGCACATTTCCTGCTCCCAGGGCCGCAGTTCAAAGCCTTCTATTCTACCACGTCGGAGCAGACTATTCCGTTGTTTCAGGGCTTTTGAGTAGCCTTTCCAGCAATCATGGAAGGAGTGTTTCACGTGAAACACTAACCAATCAAGGTAAGATCGCCGTTCCTTAGGAGCGCCCTCGATCAACTCAAAGCTGTGAGCATCAATAATTAACGTAGGCAGTAACGAGGCCAGAGAGGATGCTGAATACACAGCTTTCCCGTCGATTTTGGTTTTAGCCACATTTGCGCCCTGCCTCTCTAGACCGATACTGTGCTCCAAGTCCTGAGATATCAGTTTGGCAAACAAGATCAAGCTGTCCGCGTCATGTTTGATCAACGGTTTAACCTTGTGAGAACGGAAGGAACGCCCTGTTCCCAAAAAGAAAATGGCTTCCAGCAAGCTCGTCTTGCCACTGCCATTGGCGCCGAATATAAAATTAAGGCTGGGGCTTGGGTGCAGATTCACTGCACCCAAATTGCGTAGATTAGAAATATTAAGGCGGGTTAAGGGCATCTAATAGGAAAAGCCCAAGCCTTACAGGCGCATAGGCATCACAACATACACGGCGTTGCCACCATCTTCGGCTTCTACCAAAGCGGAGCTGTTCGAATCGGACAATGTGAATTTTACATTTTCAGACTGAAGAACGTTCACCACATCCTGTAAATAGCTGACGTTAAAACCAATTTCCAGGCTATCACCGCTGTAGTTTACAGTAACTTGTTCTTCGGCTTCTTCCTGTTCGGGGTTGTTGGCGGTGACAGTGAGCTGACCGTCGCTCAACAACAAGCGTACGCCACGGTATTTTTCGTTAGACAGAATCGCGGTACGGGCGAAGGCTTGCTTCAATTCCGCTCGCTCACCAATCACGGTCTTGTTGCCATTCTTCGGCAATACGCGCTCATAGTCAGGGAACTTACCGTCAACCAATTTCGAGGTAAAAGTATAGTGCTCGGTAATAGCGCGGACATGGTTACTGCCCAGACTGACCGTCACTTCGGCATCACTGTCTTCCAACAGGCGGGACAATTCAACCACACCCTTGCGAGGCAAAATTGCGTGCTTGTTCTCGGGGCAGTTGATATCGATTTGTTCGGTGCTCAACGCCAAGCGGTGACCGTCTGTAGCCACAAAGCGTAGTTGGCCCTGACTTACTTCCCACAACATGCCGTTTAAATAATAACGAACATCTTGTTGTGCCATCGCGAAACCAGTGCTGTCGATCAAGCCCTTGATGATGGCCTGACCACAGGAAAACTGCAGGTCCTGGGCGGAATCTTCAACATTCGGGAAATCATTCGCCGGTAAAGTCGCCAAGCTGAATCGACTGCGCCCGCTTTTCACCGTCACTTTTTGGCCGTCTTCAATAAAATCAATCAGCGCTCCATCGGGCAATGAACGACAAATATCAAACAGCTTACGTGCCGGCACCGTAATCTGACCGGAATCGCCAGCTTGCTCCAACTGAACGCGCCCAACGATTTCCACTTCCAGATCCGTACCGGTCAGGGATAGCTGATCGCCCTCAAGAACAACCAGTACATTCGCCAGAACAGGCAGAGTTTGTCTGCGCTCGACAACCCCCGCAACCAGCTGCAGGGGTTTTAATAAGGCATCTCGAGAGATTGTAAATTTCATCAATTTATCCCAAATCCTAATGGTTTTATATTAGACACTTCTTATATAAATTCAACGTAGTTAAGTCGTCAGGGAACGCAGAAGATTCTTCACATCTTCGCGGATATCGGCATCTTCTTCCCTTAACTCCTTAATTTTACGGCAGGCGTGCAATACGGTTGTATGATCTCGTCCGCCGAAGGAGTCACCAATTTCAGGCAAACTGTGATTGGTTAATTCCTTTGCTAACGCCATCGCGACCTGGCGAGGTCGGGCAACGGATCGGCTACGCCGCTTCGACAGCAGGTCAGCAACCTTGATTTTATAGTATTCCGCCACAACGCGCTGAATATTATCGATGCCAACTTGCTTATCCTGAAGAGCCAGTAAATCCTTCAACGCCTCGCGAACCAAAGGCACATCTATATCGCGTCCGGTAAACTGCGCATTGGCAATCACCCGCTTCAAAGCGCCTTCCAATTCCCGAACATTGGAACGAATACGCTGAGCTATAAAGAACGCAGCATCATTCGGCAACAACATGTTAGATTGTGCGGCCTTCTTCATCAAAATGGCCACTCGAGTTTCCAACTCTGGAGGTTCAACAGACACCGTTAATCCCCAGCCAAAACGACTTTTCAACCGCTCTTCCAAGCCCTGGATCTCTTTTGGATAGCGATCACAGGTCAGAATAATTTGCTGGCCACCTTCCAATAGCGCATTAAAGGTGTGGAAAAACTCTTCCTGAGAACGCTCCTTGCCCGCAAAGAATTGAATATCATCAATCAAAAGAGCGTCAACAGAGCGGTAAAATCGCTTAAAATCGTTGATTGCGTTCAACTGCAGAGCTTTAACCATGTCCGCTACAAAACGCTCTGAATGCAAATACACGACTTTGGCATGGGGGTTTTGCTCCACCAAATGGTGGCCAACCGCATGCATCAAGTGGGTTTTACCCAAACCCACACCACCGTAGATAAACAGCGGGTTGTAGGAACCGCCGGGGTTTTCGGCAACCTGACGTGCTGCGGCCAAACCCAACTGATTTGATTTACCTTCAACGAAACTCTTAAAGGTAAACCCAGCATTCAAATAAGTCCGATGCTTCAGACCGCCTTCAACTTCAATATCCCCACTGGGTTTGATGATTTCAGGGGCCGCTTTGGCAATTTCGACGGGTGCCGCTGGATTTGAGTCCAGAGACATCTGCCCGGATAAAGCAGCATCAATAGCCCCATGGCTGTCCGCCAGGCCGCTGCCGTTCAAATTCATCGTCTCGGAGAGCGAATCACTCGGGCGTGTACTCAAAATATTGGATGTGGGTCTATCCACATCACGATGATCAACGACCGGAACTGGATTCATCGTTGGCGTGGCAACCGCCGTTTGAATTGGCTCTGGGTTTGCTCTCTGGCTGCGACGCTGAAAGCGGGTCGCCTGACGATTGGCCACCGCGACACTCACATTCAGGCGAGCACCCTCGGCATAGTTGTTGGCCAACTCAATAATACGAGATAGGTACTTATCGTTTACCCAATCGTGGATAAACCGATTGGGCGCCAACAAGCATAAGCCGCCAGCATCATCCGATTGTGCTTGCAGCGGTTTGATCCAGGTATTGAACTGCTGAGAGGGCAACTCCTGACTTAAGCTGCTCAAGCATTTATCCCAAATAAGACCTGACAAAAAATCCCCCAATAACCCAGCAGGTTTGTTTTATTCTTGTAAGCTTTCACCCACAACCACGCAGCAAGGACCAACATAAGGCCGCTATGTTGATAGGCTTGTGCGCAACAATATCTATATATAAAGAAGGAAGACTTTATTCTTCGGATCGCCCAATCTGCTTTTTGCCTTCTTTTTATGTAAAGACATGGCGACTTTCATGAGCTATAGCATGATGAAAGCCTATGGCGACGTGTGTATAAGTCTTCTTTCCCAGCTGTGTTTGTTCAAATAACTCAAGTTAACCACAGCAATTGGCCTAGACTACCTCAATAGGGATGAGTTATCCACAAAAACCGTATTTAATTTCCCAGCTCTCATCAAAAACTTCCCTTATATCAACAACTCATCCAACTATCGCTTATGACTGACTAGGCCGCTAAAAAACAATTTCTGTGGAAAAGTCTGTTGAAAACCTGGATATAGACTGTACAAATGCAGTTTAAAAACCGTTAATCCATCCATATCTGATCATTTTCTAATTATTCATTGCATTTTCTGGGTGGATTCATTAAAATCGCGCCTCATTTTTCCACGAGCTCGGCTGTTCAAATGGGTTTCAGTTAAGCTCTAAAGCCGACATGATTGAACAACGGGTATTATCATGAAAAGAACTTTTCAGCCAAGCGTATTGAAGCGCAAGCGCACTCACGGTTTCCGCTCTCGCATGGCCACTAAGAACGGTCGTAAATTGCTTGCTCGCCGTCGTAGCAAGGGCCGTAAAGTATTGGCAGCATAATTAGCGCCAGTACCGCCCTGACACTGGAGTTTTCGCTTGTCGCACCATTTAGGTTTTGATAAATCCCTGCGACTGCTGAACTCCAGTGACTTTAAGCCTGTCTTTGACTCGCCTTCCTTTCGTGCTTCACATCAGCACTTTCTTATCCTCGTAAAACGCAATCAGCTCGATCACCCTCGACTGGGTTTGGTTATTGCCAAAAAGAATGTTCGCCACGCTGTGGATCGCAATCGCCTAAAACGTGTGATTCGGGAATCTTTTCGGCTACAGCAACACCAATTGCCTTCATTCGATGCTATAGTGCTCGCTCGCCGCGGCATGGACACCCTCGATAATGCGGCGCTGACACGTCAGTTAAATAAACAGTGGCAAAAGCTGATTCGCAAAGCTTCGAGCAATGACTAATGAAAGCGCTATTGCTGGGTTTGATAAAAATCTATCAATACCTCGCCAGCCCTTGGGTTGGCAACCAATGCCGTTTTTACCCAAGCTGCTCTAATTATGCGAAAGAGGCGATCGAAACCCACGGCAGTTTGAAAGGCTGCTATTTAGCCTCATGTCGATTGGCCAAATGCCACCCCTGGCATCCAGGTGGAATGGACCCGGTGCCAACTAAACCTTCAACTTCTCAAGACCAAGAATAGATATTATGGATTGGCAAAAGTATTTATTGATCATCGCCATGGCAGTGGTCTCTTATCTTTTGG
Source organism: Pseudoteredinibacter isoporae (assembly GCF_040372805.1). GTDB lineage: Bacteria > Pseudomonadota > Gammaproteobacteria > Pseudomonadales > Cellvibrionaceae > Pseudoteredinibacter > Pseudoteredinibacter isoporae_A. Next base: position 904,824 of record NZ_BAABWJ010000001.1, on the reverse strand, counting down.
TGCTGGAATGGAATGACTTCCAGGATCGTAAGCTGGCCGCAAGCAAACCCGTCGCCGCCAGTGAGGAAACCCTGGCTTCCGCCGTCGCCAGTGAACTTCCAACACCGGCCCCTTCGAAAACTACGGTGGCAAGTGACTTACCAAGCACAGGTACTGAACCGCTTGAAGATACCTCAACCAGTTCACAGCTGATCCACGTTAAAACCGATGCGCTTGAGCTGATCATCGATACCCACGGTGGCGATATTATTAAAGCAGCCCTGCCTCAGCATTATGCTGAGCTGAATCGCCCAGAGCTGCCTTTTGTTATATTGAATCGCACCGCCGACAAAACCTATATTGCCCAGAGTGGTTTGATTGGTCCGAACGCGACTGATACTGCGAAAGGCCGTCCGGTATTCCAGACCAGTCAAAGCCAATATGAACTGGCACCAGGTAAAGATAACCTGGCCGTGGATCTGGTACTGCAGCAAGGTGATGTGCAAATCACCAAACGCTTTAATTTCGCACGCGGCGAAAACCTGATCAAAATCCAGTATCTGATCGACAATAAAAGCAGCAGCAACTGGAAGGCGAATTTCTACGCTCAAATCAAACGTGACCGCTCGCCAGTGGCAACCGGCAGCAGCGCCATTGGCCTCCAACCCTATCTCGGTGCCGCACTGACCACACCCGATGAAAACTACAAGAAAGTTGATTTCGACGATCTCGATGAAGAATCCGTAAAAGTTGATATCCAGGGTGGTTGGGTAGCCATGGTTCAGCACTACTTTATTGGTGCCTGGATTGCCGATAAAGAACAAGACAACAGCTTTACCCTGCGTCGGATTCGCAACACTCAAATGTACACCTTTGGTTATACCGCGCCTCAAGTGTTGGTTGAGCCGGGCACTTTGGGCGTTATTGATTCTGAGTTTTATGTGGGCCCGAAAGATGTTTATCGCCTGGAGGAAATCGCTCCTCACCTGGATCTGACCGTTGACTACGGTTGGTTGTGGTGGATCGCCAAACCACTGTTCTATTTGCTGACCTGGATCCAGGGCTTTATCGGTAACTGGGGCTGGTCCATTGTGGTGCTTACGCTGATTATTAAAGCGGCCTTCTTTAAACTGACCGCGACCAGCTATCGCAGCATGGCCAACATGCGCAAACTGCAACCAAAGATGCAACAATTGAAAGAACTTTATGGGGATGATCGTCAAAAGATGTCCCAGGAAACCATGAAGCTCTATCAAAAAGAAAAAGTAAACCCGCTGGGTGGTTGCTTGCCTATTCTGATTCAAATGCCAGTGTTCATTGCCTTGTACTGGGTGCTTTCTGAATCTGTAGAACTGCGCCATGCGCCATTTATATTGTGGATTCAAGATTTGTCGGTGAAAGATCCTTACTTTATTTTGCCGCTGATCATGGGCGCGACCCAATGGTTTATGATGAAGATGAACCCGACACCGCCCGATCCAATGCAGGCAAAAATCATGAGCTATATGCCCATCGTATTTACTTTCCTGTTTATGTGGTTCCCGGCAGGTCTGGTATTGTACTGGGTAGTGAACAACACGATCTCAATGATTCAACAGTACATTATTACCAAACAGATCGAAGCAGAAGCCTAAGCTTTTAGCTTTACCAAAAGGGGCTTTTAGCCCCTTTTTTTATAGAGTGAAATCGATATTGATTATTTTTTGTAAAACTATTTTTACAAAATAGCGAGCCAAAAAACATGCAACAATCCTATCAATTCAACGACACCATTGCCGCAATTGCCACAGCACCTGGACGAGGAGGTGTCGGCATTATTCGTGTTTCAGGTAAACTCGCCGCCGATATTTCTGAAAAAATTTGCGCAAAAAAATTAAGCGCTCGGCATGCTCATTACTGCGATTTTCATTCCAGTGAGGGGGATGTTTTAGATTCCGGGATCGCACTGTTTTTTCAGAACCCGGATTCTTTTACTGGCGAAGACGTGTTGGAATTACAAGGTCATGGTGGTCCGGTTATTTTGGATTTACTGCTGTCTGAAGTATGTAAGCTGGGTGCTCGCATGGCCCGCCCCGGAGAATTTTCCGAACGCGCCTTTATCAATGACAAAATGGATTTGGCGCAAGCCGAAGCCATTGCTGATTTGATTGAAGCCAGTTCGGCGCAAGCGGCTCGCAACGCATTACACTCATTACAGGGCGTATTTTCAAAGCAGGTTCATGAATTAGTAGAATCATTAATCCGCTTACGTATTTACGTGGAAGCAGCAATTGATTTCCCTGAAGAAGAAATTGATTTTCTCAGCGACGGTAAGGTGGCCGGCGATCTCACTCAACTACAGGAACAACTCCAACAATTGCTGGCAGACGCCAAGCAAGGTGTCCTGGTACGTGAAGGCATGAATGTGGTCATTGCCGGTAAGCCCAATGCAGGGAAATCCAGTTTATTGAATGCTCTGGCAGGAACCGACAAAGCCATTGTGACGGATATTGCGGGAACCACCCGAGACATATTGCAGGAACAGATCCATATCGACGGCATGCCTTTGCACATCATCGATACCGCCGGCTTGCGTGAAAGCCCGGATGAAGTTGAGCGCATTGGTATCGAACGTGCATGGCAAGCCATTGAAAAGGCCGACCGTGTTCTCTTATTAGTGGACGGTCAAACCGTTGACCCCCAATTTAGTAAAAACACGATCTGGCCGGAGTTTACCCAAAAGCTGCCAAATCTTGAGCAATTAACAGTCATTCTGAACAAAGCCGATTTAAGCCAGCACGGAGTAGGTATTCTCAACTCAGAAACAGACGATTGCCTGGGAATCAGTGCCAAGACAGGTACTGGGCTGGATGAGCTTAAACAGCATCTGAAATCCGTTATGGGTTATCAGGGCGCCAGCGAAGGTGGCTTTACGGCGCGGCGCAGACATCTGGAAGCCATTGAAAAAGCTCAGGAATCCTTGGACAACGGCGCATTGCAGCTACACGAGCTGGGTGCAGGTGAACTGCTTGCAGAAGACCTGCGAGCGGCTCAGGAAGCCTTGGGGGAGATTACCGGCAGCTTTACACCGGATGAGTTACTTGGGCGGATCTTTTCCAGTTTTTGTATTGGGAAATAAGCTGCTTCAGCTGCCTCGATCAACAGCTTCTCTATATAGAAAACTTCGAGTCCGCACACAAGCACTGGAGTTTTCTATCTGAAACGCGCTTAAACCATCCACGGGCGCTCGGGTCGCGTCTTCCATGACGCTCTACGGTTCCAGATAGAAAACTCCAGTACTTATGCGCTACCTATTTACAGGCCTTCAGCGAGTTACTGCTTTTATATAGAGTAAGAAAAAGTTTGTCGCTTCACCCAGTCACAGATCCCCCAATAATCATAACGCCCCATTATCTGATCTTTCCTCAAAAGCTCTCCCAATCTCCAATACAAAGACTCAATAGCACGCAACCGGTATAAGAAGCTGTCAGGAACCGTAGAGCGTCACGGAAGACGCGACCCGAGCGCCCGCGGATGGCTTGAGCGTGTTCCAGGCAACTTCTTATACCGCTTGTGTGCGGCCGAATTCCCATTAATTTTGAAAAAATACTCATCAACAAACGCCATTCTGTTTTTCGGCTTCTTTCAATTTTCACAAAAAAACAGAGGTGGTCAAATCAGGCCAAACAAAGTTATCCCAAGTTACCCACAGAAAATTTGAATAAATACGGTTACTTAGATAGGGTTATCCACAATTACCCACAGCTTTATCACATAAGTGCTTAATTCTGCAGGTTTTTTGTTCGATTCAAAGTATTTAAAAAGCGGTTGTGAATAAATCATGGTAGAAGTGTTGAGCTTCTTCGGCGTAAAAATGTGAATAAACCTGACTTGACCACAAGCCCCAAATTTATCCAGATTTCATCCTAGGTTTAAACAACGCTTTTACCCCCGTTCAACAAAAGCTTTTGTACAGAGTTAGACAAGACCTAAGTAACTGATATTAAAAGAGTAAAGTGGCTTATCCACAGAAATTTCGCTCACTATATATAACAATAAACATAATCTTCTTTATCTATACATATATATAAATATTTATTTATCTACTTATATATTTAATGATTTAAAAATTAAGAAAATCATTCCTGATTAATATTTAACCAAGTTTTGAACTATTGGATAAAGATCCCTATAATGCCTGCCCTTTTTCTTACCCCTGCCTGGTTCAGGCAAAGGCGATACGGTGGATTACAAAAAGACCTTTGATGTCATTATTATTGGTGGTGGACACGCTGGCACAGAAGCGGCCTTGGCGGCTGCGCGTATGGGCAGCTCTACCCTATTGCTGACCCACAATATTGATACCCTCGGTCAAATGTCCTGCAACCCAGCTATTGGGGGTATCGGTAAGTCTCATTTGGTGAAAGAAATTGATGCTCTGGGCGGTGCTATGGCGTTGGCGACCGATCGAGCCGGCATTCAATTTCGGGTATTGAATAGCCGCAAGGGCCCAGCAGTCAGGGCTACACGTGCACAAGCCGACCGAATTCTCTATAAAGCGGCGATACGCGAAACCCTCGAGAACCAGGAAAACCTGCAGATCTTCCAGCAATCGGTTGATGATCTGATTCTTCAAGGCGAAGAAGTTCGCGGTGTGGTCACACAAATGGGGCTGCGTTTTTACGCTCCCGCCGTAGTACTTACGGCCGGTACCTTCCTGGGTGGCAAAATTCATATCGGTTTGGAAAACCACTCCGGTGGTCGAGCCGGAGATCCTCCTTCCATTGCTTTGGCTGACCGCCTGCGGGAATTGCCATTACGAGTCGAGCGACTCAAAACTGGAACACCGCCCAGAATTGATGCGCGATCGGTTAACTTTGAAGGCCTAGCTGAGCAATGGGGGGATAAGCCCGCTCCTATCATGTCTTACATGGGCAAAGCCGAAGATAAACCTGAGCAAACCTGCTGCTGGATTACCCATACCAACAGCCGCACCCATGACATCATCATGGCGGGGCTGGATCGTTCGCCCTTGTATACGGGGGTGATCGACGGAGTTGGACCACGTTACTGCCCCTCCGTCGAAGACAAAGTAAAACGTTTTGCCGATAAAGATTCCCACCAGGTCTTTATCGAACCCGAAGGGCTCACTACTCATGAGCTCTACCCCAACGGTATTTCCACCAGCCTGCCGTTTGATGTCCAGCTGGATCTCGTCCACTCCATCAAAGGTTTTGAACACGCTCATATCACCCGCCCGGGTTATGCGATCGAGTACGATTTCTTCAACCCTCAGGATCTGCAATACAGCTTGGAGACCAAACACATCAAAGGCCTGTTCTTTGCGGGTCAGATCAATGGCACCACCGGTTATGAAGAAGCCGGCGCGCAGGGCTTACTGGCTGGAAGCAACGCGGCCTTGCTTGCCCAGGGGCAAGCTCCTTGGCATCCCCGTCGAGATGAGGCTTACCTCGGCGTGTTGGTGGATGACTTGATAACCCTGGGGACTCAAGAGCCCTACCGCATGTTTACCAGCCGTGCGGAATACCGCTTGCTCTTGCGTGAAGACAATGCCGATGCCCGTTTGACTGAACAGGGTCGGAATATTGGTTTGGTGGATGATGCCCGCTGGCAGCATTTTTGCGAAAAGCAGGAAGCCATCGCCCAGGAAGAGCAGCGTTTGAAGAGCACCTGGGTCCAGGCGGGTAGCGAAGCGGCCACCTTGTTGGCGCCCAAGCTGAAATCCCCTTTGAGCCGTGAATACAGTTTGATGGATTTGTTGCGTCGCCCTGAATTGGAATACGGCGATATCGCTGAACTCCCTTATCCCAAAGGGGATATTGCGAAGGAAGTGTCTGAACAGGTTCAAATCAGCGCAAAATATGCGGGCTATATCGAGCGTCAAATGGGCGATATCGAAAAGCTTCGCCAGAATGAGAACACCCTGATTCCTCAAGACTTCCCCTACGATTCCGTCGAGGGTTTGTCGAATGAAGTAAAACAGAAACTGAAAGAATCTCTGCCCGGTACCTTGGCCCAGGCTTCCCGAATCCCCGGTGTTACGCCCGCTGCGGTGTCATTGTTGCTGGTGTATTTGAAAAAACATGGCCTGCTGCGCAAGCAAAGTGCTTGATAACGTGACTGAGTTTGCCGCGAAATTGAAGGATCGTCCCTAAACATGTCCACCGCACAGCGTACCCGCCTGGATGCAGGCCTTAAGCAACTCGGACTGCATCTGCCCGATGACATCGTCGAGCGCCTCCTCGCGTATATTCAGCTTTTTGAAAAGTGGAACAAAACTTACAATTTGTCCGCCGTGCGTGATATCAATGCCATGATTTCTCGTCATCTGCTGGACAGTTTGGCCATCCTGCCCTTTGTCGAAGGCCAGCGCTTGATTGATGTCGGGACCGGGGGCGGCTTGCCGGGCATCCCCATGGCGATTTGCCACCCTGAGCGTGAAGTGCACCTATTGGACAGCAATGGCAAGAAAACCCGCTTTCTCTTTCAAGTGAAAACTTTGCTCGGGCTGGACAATGTGCAGGTGCACAACTGTCGGGTTGAGAGCTATCAACCGGAAGCGCTCTTTGATGGCGTGATGAGCCGGGCGTTTGCCAGCCTGGAAGACATGACCAATGGTTGCCAGCATTTGATTAAGGAAAATGGGCGCTTTTGGGCAATGAAGGGAATTTATCCAACAGATGAATTGAAGCCGTTGGAAAAAAACTATATCGTCGCTAACTCCCATGCATTAACGATTCCGGGTGAAGAGGGTGAACGCCACCTTTTGGAGATCCGCCCCCGCTAATGGGCGAGAGCAATCCCCCGCACGGCGACAATAAAGCTTGTGAGCGCACACTTAGCTGCCAGAGCAGGCTAGAAGGATAACGACATTGAGTACCCAAGGCCCTTGCCACTTATACGCCATTGCCAACCAGAAAGGTGGAGTGGGTAAAACCACCACCACGGTCAATCTGGCCGCCTCCCTTGTAGCCACAAAAAAGCGGGTCCTACTGGTGGATTTGGATCCCCAAGGCAATGCGACCATGGGCTCGGGCATCAACAAGAACGAGCTTGAGCTGTCCATTTACGATGTCATGATGGGTGAGGTCGTTGCGAAAGAGGCCTTAGTCAAATCCGAAGATGGGGGGTATTTCGTTTTGCCGGCCAATGGCGACTTAACGGCCGCCGAAGTGGAAATGCTCGGTCTTGAGCAGAAAGAGCGCCGATTGCAGCTCGCGTTGGAAGAGTTGAAGAAAGAATTTGATTATATTCTGGTCGACTGCCCGCCATCCCTGAACATGCTGACCCTGAATGCCCTGGTAGCTTGCCAGGGCATTATCATCCCGATGCAGTGTGAGTACTATGCACTGGAAGGTCTGTCGGCGCTGATTAATACGATCAATCAGATTCAAGCAAACTTGAATTCCAGCTTACAGATCGAGGGTATCCTGCGCACGATGTACGATCCGCGTAACAGTCTGACCAATGATGTTTCTGCTCAATTGACGGATTTCTTTGGGGATAAACTCTACCGCACCTGCATTCCAAGGAATGTTCGCTTGGCGGAAGCCCCGAGTTTCGGGCAGCCAGTATTGGTTTATGATCGCCAATCCAAAGGGGCGACCGCTTATCTGGCTTTGGCTGGTGAGCTGATTCGACGTAATGAGCACAGCCAAAAAAATGTGGCGAAAGCCGAAGCATAAGATCAACGTAAACAGTATTCGCAATTTTTTAAGAAGTAGGAATCACGATGGCGGGGAAACGCAAAGGTTTAGGTAAAGGCTTGGATGCACTCTTGGGCAGCAGTGGCACGAGTCAGGTGGAAAATGCCACCCAGGCAATTGCGGCCGTGTCCTCCCCCGAGCCTGGCCGAGATGGCACCTTGGCCGATATCCCTGTGGAATTCATCCAACGCGGTAAATACCAGCCCCGCCGGGACATGCACCCGGATGCTTTGGAAGAGCTGTCGGAATCCATTAAAGCCCAAGGGGTGATGCAGCCCATTGTGGTTCGCCCCATCGATTCGGGCAATGACACCGTTAAATACGAAATCATCGCCGGTGAGCGTCGCTGGCGGGCTACCCAGCTGGCTGGCCTGGATAAAATCCCGGCCGTCATCCGCGAAGTGGCTGATGAAGCCGCCATTGCTATGGCGCTGATCGAAAATATTCAGCGTGAAGACCTGAACCCCATCGAAGAAGCCATTGCTTTGAAGCGTTTGCAGGATGAATTCGAACTCACTCAACAGGAAGTGGCCGCCGCGGTGGGGAAATCCCGCACCACCGTGACCAATCTCCTGCGTTTGATCAGCCTCTCGGATGAGGTGAAAAAAATGCTCGAACACGGTGATTTGGAAATGGGCCATGCTCGCGCACTTCTGCCCTTGCCCAGCCATGAGCAAAAAGACGTGGCTCGACAGGTATCGGCAAAAGGCTTATCGGTTCGCCAGACCGAGGCATTGGTGCGTCGCCTGCAACAGCTGGAGCAGAACGAAGTGGGCTTCAAAGCCGATAAAGCGGTCGATCCCGATATCAAAAAACTTCAGGATGGTCTGTCCGAGAAGATCGGTGTACCGGTCATGGTTCAGCACGGTGCCAAAGGTAAGGGCAAGTTGGTTTTGAGCTATTCCAGCCTTGATGAGCTGGACGGCATTTTGAACCATCTGAATTACGAAGCCTGATCACTCCCAATACAGAGACCTTTGCGGTATCAGCTTGGGTCTCCGCCCCCTATTCGTTCGTAGGCTTCCCGAAATTTTCCGGTACGGGTAAAAACACATTACGCCTTAGTGTAATGCCCCAATATCGCATCGACTTTTGCCTGAATGATCAAAAATCATCCCGAAACTTTAGATGATAACGCTACAAGCAATATAATTATTATGAATATTCTGAATAGTGATTGCTGAATTGCTGGGTGTTTTTTGAACGTCGATTCTCGTGCTCGGGTTTTGCTGATTAGTAAGTGTTTACATATCCCGAAATTGCCAATTTTAGGGGATTTTATCGCCTTGAATGCAAGGTCTCTTAACACTATAATGCGCGACGCCTAACTGCGCCCGAAATAAGCGCAGATGCAGGCATATTCGGTGCTAAAAGTGGGGCTTATTGGAAATCGGCGTTGCCATCATGCATAGCAATACCATCGATAAACCCGCAATTTTGCGTGTGATGTTACAGCTTTTCCTGCTCAGTGGAGTGATATCTCTGCTGGTGTATGGTCTGCGCCCTGTTGTCGGGCAGTCGATCATGGCAGGCGCTTGCCTCTACATCATCCCGCAAAGTTATTTTGCCCTGTATGCCTTTCGCTTTCGTGGTGCGAGGGCCAGTCGTTTGATTGCCCAGTCGTTCTACCGAGGTGAAGTAGGCAAATACCTGTTAACACTGGTGGGCTTTGCTTGTGTGTTTAACAGCCCGGTGAGTTGGTCGATTGCTGCTGTTTTTGCCGCGTATGCCCTTACCCTGCTGCTGGGCAATCTATTGCAAACCCGGGCCATTAGTCAGGTTCGTTGGTAAGGCTTCGGCCACCACGAGAGCGAGACGAGCGCTGCGCTCGTAGCTAGGGGTTCTAAAAGCGCTTTTGGATGGCAAAAGAGTGTTTTTACAACTTCTATCTTTTAGCTTTTAAATTTAAGGTGCTTGAGACATGGCAAGCGAAGGTCAAACTTCAACGGAATATATCCAACACCACCTCCAGAACCTCGCCTATGGCAAGTTGGAAGCCGGGTATACCCGTGCTGACGGGACGGTGTTGACCCAGGATATCTGGACCATTGCCCACTCTTCCAAAGAGGCGGCGGACATGGGCTTTTGGGCAATCCACTTGGATACCCTGGGCTGGTCAGTCGTATTGGCGTTAATTCTGGGTTTTGTGTTCCGCAAAGCAATTTCCGGTGCCAGCACCGGTACTCCAAAAGGCGTTCAGAGCTTCGTTGAGATGATCGTCGATTTTGTTAACAACACCGTTACCGATATTTTCCATCATAAAAATCGCCTGATCGCCCCGATGGCTTTAACCATCTTCACGTGGGTGTTCATGATGAACCTGATGGACTTGATCCCCGTTGATTGGCTTCCCTGGGCAGCCACCAAAATCACGGGCGACCCGCACTTCTTCTTTAAAGTCGTACCGACAACTGATCCGAATGCCACTATGGGCATGGCCTTAACTGTATTTATGTTGATGATTTTCTTCAGCATCAAAGAAAAAGGCTTCATGGGTTTTGTGAAGGAACTGACTCTACATCCGTTCCATAGCGGAAAGATTTATATCGATATCTTCCTGATTCCAATCAACCTGATCTTGGAAACGGTTTCTTTGATCGCCAAGCCTATCTCTCTCGGCTTGCGTTTGTTCGGAAACCTGTACGCAGGTGAGATGATCTTCATCCTGATCGCTCTGATGTTCAGCGCAGGTTTGATCATGGGTATCGGTGGCTTCTTCTTGCAAATGGGTTGGGCAATTTTCCACATTCTGGTAATTACCCTGCAGGCCTTTGTGTTCATGGTATTAACTACCGTTTACATGGCCATGGCCCACGACGTAGAAGAACACTAAGAATTCAGCGCAGTGCCCTGGCACTGCGCTAATAATTTAAACCTAAACTTTTAATTTTAAACTTAACTACTCTCTTAAGGAGAACACAATGGAAGCACTTGGTTTAGTATATGTTGCGGCAGCTCTGTTGATCGGTCTGGGCGCTCTGGGTACTGCGATTGGTTTCGGTACTTTGGGTGGCAAACTGTTGGAAGGTTCTGCTCGTCAACCTGAGCAAGGTCCTGCCCTGCAAGGTAAAATGTTCCTGATGGCTGGTCTGTTGGATGCGGTTCCAATGATTGGTGTAGGTATCGGCATGTACCTGATCTTCGTTGTTGCTCCAGGTTTGGCTGCTTAATTCACCGCTTTTTGCTGAATTTAACGTTAACTAAGCAAGAGGTGTTAGTGTGAATATCAACCTAACTCTGATTGGTCAATCGATTACTTTTGTAGCCTTCATCTGGTTCTGCATGAAGTACGTTTGGCCTGCACTCATTTCCGTAATGGAAGAGCGTGAGAAGAAAATCGCCGATGGTCTGGAAGCTGCGGATCGTGCGGACAAGGATTTAGAACTGGCTCAGAAAAAAGCCGTTGAAACCCTGTCCGAAGCCAAGCAACAGGCGGCGGAAATTATCGAGCAAGCTAACAAGCGTGCTAACCAAATTGTTGATGAAGCCAAAGATCAAGCGCGCGCCGAAGGCGATCGTTTGAAGGCGGCTGCTCAAGCTGAGATCGAACAGGAAGCAAACCGTGCGAAAGAAGAACTGCGCGCGAAGGTTGCAACCTTGGCTCTGGCTGGTGCTGAAAAAGTACTGGGCAATGCTATCGATGCCAATGCACACAACGACTTGGTAGACAAGTTGGCGGCAGAGCTTTAAGCGAGGAATATCATGGCTGAACTCACAACGTTAGCCAGACCATACGCCAAAGCTGTATTCGAATTTGCCGATGCGGCGGGTGATCTGGCCTCCTGGTCAAACACCTTAGCAGTGTCGGCAGCGGTGGCCCAACAAGGTGCCATGCAAAAAACCCTGGCAAACCCAAGCCTGACCGCAGCACAAAAAGCAGAAGCTTTTGTTACTGTCTGCGGCGATGAAATTTCAGAGAAGGCAGCTAACTTGCTGCACGTTTTATCTGAAAATAAGCGCTTGGAATTACTGCCTGAGATTGCTGTTTTGTTTGAACAGTTTAAATCTCTACGGGAAAAAGCAGTCGACGTTCACGTCGAAACCGCTTTCGAACTGTCTGGCGACTTGGAAACAAAATTGGCGAAAGCATTGAGTGCCAAACTGGACCGCGAAGTCACTGTACAGAGCTCTGTTGATCAGAGTCTTTTGGGCGGTGTAGTGGTACGCGCCGGCGATACAGTAATCGATGGTTCGGTGCGAGGCCGTTTGGCTAAGCTGGCCGAAGCAATGAACTCCTAACACGATTTAGGAATTGAGGAACAGAGCATGCAGCAACTGAATCCTTCTGAAATCAGTGAAATTATCAAGCAGCGAATCGACAGTCTCGACGTTGCAACTGAAGCACAGAACGAAGGTACTGTAGTTTCCGTAACCGACGGTATCATCCGCATCCACGGCCTGGCCGATGTGATGTACGGTGAGATGATCGAGTTCGAAGGCGGCATCTACGGTATGGCACTGAACCTGGAGCAAGACTCCGTAGGTGCCGTGATCTTGGGCGCCTATGAAGGCGTGGCCGAAGGTCAGAAATGTAAATGTACAGGTCGAATCCTGGAAGTACCGGTAGGTAATGAATTGCTGGGTCGCGTTGTTGACGCGCTGGGTAATCCTATCGATGGTAAGGGTCCAATCGGCAATGCAACTACCGATGCGGTAGAAAAAATCGCACCGGGCGTAATTGAGCGTCAGTCGGTTGATGAGCCTGTACAATTTGGTTTGAAAGCGGTCGACTCCATGGTACCTGTGGGTCGTGGTCAGCGTGAGCTGATCATTGGTGACCGTCAAACCGGTAAAACCGCCATTGCCGTTGATGCCATCATCAACCAGAAAGGTAAAGGCATTAAGTGTGTTTACGTCGCTGTTGGCCAGAAAGCATCTTCTGTTGCCGCGGTTGTACGTAAGTTGGAAGAGCACGGCGCAATGGATCACACCATTGTTGTTGCTGCAACCGCTTCCGATCCAGCTGCGATGCAGTTCCTGGCACCTTTCGGTGGTTGTACCATGGGTGAATACTTCCGCGACCGCGGTGAAGATGCCCTGATCGTATACGATGATTTGACCAAGCAGGCTTGGGCCTACCGTCAGATTTCCCTGTTGTTACGTCGTCCACCGGGTCGTGAAGCTTACCCTGGTGACGTTTTCTACTTGCACTCACGTCTGCTGGAACGCGCTTCTCGCGTAAACGCTGACTACGTAGAAAAATTCACCAACGGTGAAGTAAAAGGCCAAACCGGTTCTTTGACCGCTCTGCCTATTATTGAAACCCAGGCGGGTGACGTATCTGCATTCGTACCTACCAACGTAATTTCGATTACTGATGGTCAGATCTTCCTGGAGACTGACTTGTTCAACGCCGGTATCCGTCCTGCAATGAACGCCGGTATTTCGGTATCTCGAGTTGGTGGTTCTGCACAGACTAAAGTGATCAAGAAGCTGTCTGGTGGTATTCGTACTGCCTTGGCACAGTATCGTGAATTGGCGGCGTTCTCTCAGTTCGCTTCTGATCTGGACGATGCAACCAAAGCCCAGCTGGATCACGGTGAGCGCGTAACCGAGCTGATGAAGCAGAAGCAGTACTCTCCTCTGTCAATTGCAGAGATGGGTGTTGTGCTTTACGCCGCGAACGAAGGCTACTTAAACGATGTTGCTGTGAATAAGATCGGCGACTTCGAAGCCTCTCTGTTGTCCTACATGGGCGCAGAGCATGCTGACCTGATGAACAAGATTAACGATACCGGTGATTTCAACGGCGAAATCGAAGGCGGCTTCAAAGCAGCCTTGGATAAGTTCAAAGAAACTCAAACCTGGTAATTTATTCATGCCTTCGGTTGGCTAGCTAACTGAAGGCCTTGTTCGAGGGCCGGTTATGGCAGGCGGAAAAGAAATACGTACTCAGATAACGAGTATTAAATCTACGCAGAAAATCACCAGCGCCATGGAAATGGTTGCGGCGAGTAAGATGCGTAAAGCCCAAGACCGCATGCAATTAGGCAAACCTTACGCACAACGTATTCGCGATGTTGTTGGTCATATCGCCAACGCCACGCCTGAATACAAGCATATTTATATGCAAGAGCGTGAAGTTAAGCGGGTTGGATTTATTTTAGTTTCCACCGACCGTGGCCTCTGTGGTGGCTTAAACATTAACTTGTTTAAAGCAGCCATTAAGTCCATGAAAGAGTGGGACGACTTGGATGTGGGTATCGACCTGTGTTTGATCGGTGCAAAGGCCCAGGCATTTTTTAACAGCTATGGTGGTAACGTCGTTGCAGCAGTACGCGACTTGGGTGAAGACCCGTCCATCGCCGATTTGATCGGCAGTGTTAAGACCATGCTCGATGCTTTCGCCGAGGGCAAGATCGACAAACTGTACCTGGTTGGCAATGAGTTCGTGAACACCATGACTCAGAACCCGAGTGTACAGCAGTTGCTGCCATTACAAGCGCAAGAAGACACCGAGAGAAAGCACGCTTGGGACTATATCTACGAGCCGGATGCACGTCAGTTGCTGGATGGCCTTTTGACTCGCTATGTTGAGTCTCAGGTTTATCAGGCGGTCGTAGAAAATGGTGCTTGTGAGCAAGCCTCGCGCATGATCGCGATGAAGAACGCTACCGAAAATGCGGGCGATCTTATCGATGATCTTGAGCTGGTTTACAACAAAGCTCGTCAGGCAGCAATTACCCAAGAATTGTCTGAAATTGTAAGCGGTGCCGCGGCAGTTTAAGCCGAAGCATCCAAGGAATTCATTATTTAAGAGGATCCGGAAATGAGTAGCGGACGTATCGTACAAATTATTGGCGCCGTTATTGACGTGGAATTTCCCCGTGATTCCGTACCTAAGGTTTACGACGCATTGACCGTTGCTGAAAAGGGTTTGACCCTTGAAGTTCAGCAGCAGCTCGGTGACGGCGTGGTACGTGCAATCGCCATGGGCTCATCAGAAGGTTTGAGCCGTGGTTTAAGCGTTGATAACACCAGTGCCCCTATCTCTGTACCTGTAGGTACTGAGACTTTGGGTCGTATTATGGATGTATTGGGTAACCCAATCGATGAGTGTGGCCCTATCGGTGAGAAAGAGCGCAGTGCTATTCACCGTAAAGCACCTGCTTACGATGAGTTGTCAGCATCCAGCGACCTGTTGGAAACAGGTATTAAAGTCATCGACTTGGTATGCCCATTCGCCAAGGGTGGTAAAGTTGGTCTGTTCGGTGGTGCGGGTGTAGGTAAAACCGTAAACATGATGGAATTGATCAACAACATCGCTTTGGAGCACAGCGGTTTGTCTGTGTTCGCAGGTGTTGGTGAGCGTACTCGTGAAGGTAACGATTTCTACTACGAAATGCAGGAGTCTGGCGTTGTAAACGTTGAAGACCAGAGCAAATCCAAAGTAGCGATGGTTTACGGTCAGATGAATGAGCCACCAGGTAACCGTCTACGCGTTGCGTTGACCGGTCTGACCATGGCGGAAAAATTCCGTGATGAAGGTAAAGACGTACTGTTGTTCGTAGACAACATTTACCGTTACACCCTTGCAGGTACTGAGGTATCGGCACTGTTGGGTCGTATGCCTTCTGCGGTAGGTTATCAGCCTACTCTGGCGGAAGAAATGGGTGCTCTGCAAGAGCGTATTACCTCCACTAAAAATGGATCGATCACCTCGGTTCAGGCGGTATACGTACCTGCGGATGACTTGACTGACCCATCTCCAGCAACCACCTTTGCACACTTGGATTCAACCGTAGTATTGAGCCGTGATATTGCTTCCAAGGGTATCTACCCGGCGATCGATCCTCTGGACTCTACTTCACGTCAGTTGGACCCACTGATCATTGGTCAAGAGCACTATGATGTGGCTCGTGGTGTACAGACTGTTCTGCAGCGCTACAAAGAGTTGAAAGACATCATTGCGATTCTGGGTATGGACGAACTGTCTGAAGAAGACAAGTTGACCGTATCTCGTGCTCGTAAGATCGAGCGTTTCTTGTCACAGCCTTTCCACGTAGCGGAAGTATTTACCGGTGCTCCTGGTAAGTACGTGCCACTGAAAGAAACCATCCGTGGTTTCACTGGTCTGCTGGCGGGTGAGTACGACGATCTGCCTGAGCAGGCGTTCTACATGGTTGGTTCTATCGACGAAGCTATCGAAAAAGCCAAAAACATGTAAGGGGCTGGGGGCTGAACCTGAAAGGGAGTAGCCCCCACCACACACCCGAAAGAGGCTAGAACAATGGCAATGACTGTCCACTGCGAAATTGCAAGTGCAGAAGAACAGCTCTACTCCGGTTTGGTAGAAATGGTAATTGCTGCAGGTACAGAAGGTGATATCGGTGTCGCTTACGGCCACGCCCCACTTCTGACTTCATTGCAGCCAGGCCCAATTCGCATCATCAAGCAAGATGGTGAAGAAGAGATCTACTACATCTCCGGTGGCTATTTGGAAGTGCAAGCCAGCCAGGTATCTGTTTTGGCGGATACGGCGTTGCGTGCTGATGATATGGATGAATCCAAAGCATTGGCCGCTCAGAAAGAAGCTCAACAGGCACTGACCAATCAGTCTGGTGAGTTTGACTACTCGGCTGCAGCCGTACAGTTGGCGGAAGCCTCTGCACAGCTACGCACCTTGCAGGCCATTCGCAAAAAACTGGGTAAGTAAGTTACTTAGCCGGTGTAAAAAAGGCAGCTTCGGCTGCCTTTTTTTTCCTCATCGTTTGAGCACTTTTTTGCATTAAACTGTCAAACACTCATAGTATCGTGAGAGTATTCAAAGTACCTGCCCAATTGAGCGAGACGCCAATAGCAGTTACCTTAAAAAACAACAAGGAACCCCTATGTTATTAGACATCGTGATCCTGGCGGCCGGTAAAGGGACAAGGATGAAGTCCAGCCTGCCCAAAGTATTGCACAAGGTGGGTGGGCACAGCTTGCTGTCTCATGTACTCGGCGCGGCCAAAGACCTGGAATCCGACAATATCAATATTATTGTGGGCCATGGTGCCGATATCGTTAAATCTGAATTCTCAGGCGAGTCGGTTAACTTTATTGAACAAACCGAACAATTGGGTACCGGCCATGCCATGCAACAGGCCCTGCCTCAGCTGCGCGATAATGCCACGGTGTTAATTCTGTATGGGGATGTTCCCCTGACCCCAACGGCCACCTTGCTTGAGCTATTGGATCGAGTCAGCGAAGACGCGATGTCACTACTGACCGTAGAACTGGACGACCCCAGTGGTTATGGTCGCATCATTCGAAATGCCCAAGGTAATGCCAGAGCGATCGTCGAGCAAAAAGACGCCAATAAAGATCAACTGGCCATCAGTGAAATCAATACCGGCATCATGGCTGTACCTTCTGCGTTACTCAAAGAGTGGTTGCCGAAGCTGTCCAACGATAATGCCCAGGGCGAATACTACCTGACCGATATTGTCGAAATGGCGAGTGAAAATCACATCGACATCAACATTGTTCAGGCCGATGATGAAATGGACGTGCTCGGTGTGAATAACCGCGTGCAACAGGCCGAACTGGAACGCTATTACCAGTCTGTACAAGCCATGATTCTGCTCGAAGAAGGCGTTGGCCTATTGGACCCGGATCGTTTTGACTGCCGAGGCGAACTCAACGCCGGTAGCGATGTGACCATCGACGTGAATTGTGTTTTCGAAGGCACAGTAAGCATCGGCAACAATGTGTATATTGGTCCGAACTGTGTGATCAGTGATTGTGAAATTGGCGACAATACCACAATTAAAGCCAACAGCGTTTTGGAAGACACCGTCATCGCAGGCGATTCTGATATTGGCCCGTTTGCGCGTTTACGCCCCGGAACCCAGTTGGCCAAAGGTGCAAAAATCGGCAACTTTGTAGAAACCAAAAAAGCCATTATTGGTGAAGGCTCCAAAGTGAATCATCTCAGTTATGTGGGTGATGCGGAGCTTGGCAGCAATGTAAATGTGGGCGCGGGTACTATTACCTGTAACTACGATGGCGTGAACAAATCCAAAACCACGATTGGTGACGGTGCCTTTATTGGCTCCAACACTGCATTGGTTGCCCCGGTTACCGTGGGCAGCGAAGCGACCGTCGGTGCGGGTACCACTTTGGCAAAAGATGTTGCCGATGGTGAATTGGCCGTGGCACGAGCAAAACAACGCAATATTTCAAACTGGCAAAAGCCAGAGAAAAAATAAGCCAGGACGACATTCAAATACACTGGCCACTCTGTCACTGAAAAAGCAGAGTTATAGAAAAACGAAAATTAGAAAAATTAAAAGCTGTAAAAAAGATAGGAAAGACTATGTGTGGAATTGTCGGCGGAGTAACACAAAGGAATGTGCTGGGTATTCTTGTTGAAGGTTTAAAACGCCTGGAATATCGCGGTTACGATTCAGCAGGTGTTGCCTTGGTAGAACCCTCGGGCGATCTCACTATACGTAAAGCCTTGGGCAAAGTCAGTGAACTTGAAAAAGAATTGGCCGACAAACCTACGCGCGGCAATCTGGGTATTGCGCACACGCGTTGGGCAACCCACGGGAAGCCCAGTCAGGCGAATGCCCACCCACACTACTCCGACCACATCGCCATCGTTCACAACGGTATTATCGAAAACCATGAACCACTGCGTGAACAGCTCACGGCCGACGGTTACGAATTTATCACTGAGACTGATACTGAAGTCATTGCTCATTTATTGCATAAAGTCTACGAGCAAGAACAAAACCTATTTAATGCATTACAAAAAACCGTTGCCCAGCTTGAAGGAGCTTACGGCTTGGCGGTGATTTCCAGTCGTGAACCCGAACGCATCGTGGCGGCGCGCAGTGGAAGTCCTCTGGTGGTGGGTATTGGTATCGAAGAAAACTTTCTCGCCTCAGACCAAATGGCCCTGCGTCAAGTTACTGATCGTTTTGTGTATCTTGAAGAAGGTGACATGGTCGACCTGCGCCGTGAAACCTACCGTATTGTGAGCCGTACCGGCGAACCCGTCGAGCGTCCGATCACCAAAATCGCCGAGGCAGACGAAGTAGTCGACAAAGGTCACTATCGTCACTTCATGCAAAAAGAAATCTTTGAGCAGGCTCGAGTGATCGGCAATACTTTACAAGGCCGAATTGGCCAACACAAAGTTTTAGAGCAGGTCTTTGGCACTTCAGCTGCGGATATTTTCGATCAGGTTCAACGCGTACAAATTATTGCCTGTGGCACCAGTTACCATTCTGGTTTGGTGTGTAAATACTGGTTGGAAGATTGGGCCGGGATCCCCTGCGATATCGAAGTTGCCTCAGAATATCGTTATCGCAAGGTAGTGGTCAGCCCTGGTACTTTGTTTGTTACCATTTCTCAATCAGGAGAAACCGCCGATACACTTGCCGCATTGCGTCTGGCGAAAGAGCTGAACTATCTGGCATCGCTCACCATTTGTAATGTACCAAACAGCTCACTGGCTCGTGAGTCTGATTTGGTGTTTATGACCCAGGCGGGTCCAGAAATTGGTGTAGCCTCAACGAAAGCGTTTACCACCCAATTGGTTTCCCTTCAGTTATTAACGATTGTTCTTGGCCGTCGTCATCAACTCACGGCCGAGCGCGAAGCGGAATTGGTTGAAGCGCTACACAACTTACCCTCTTTGTGCGAAGAGGTTTTATCACTCGATCCTGAAGTCTTGGAAATGTCCGAGCACTTCTCCGAGAAACACCACTCGCTCTTTTTAGGGCGTGGTCCGCAGTATCCTGTGGCTATGGAAGGGGCACTCAAGCTCAAAGAGATTTCTTACATCCATGCTGAAGCCTATCCGGCGGGCGAATTAAAACACGGCCCACTGGCACTTGTCGATTCCGATATGCCTATCGTAGCGGTGGCACCGAACAACGACCTGCTGGAAAAACTGAAATCAAACTTGGAAGAAGTTCAAGCGCGTGGCGGAATGCTGTTTGTATTCGCCGATAAAGATGCCGGCTTCAAAAACAATGGCAGCACTAAAGTTATTAACCTACCCCACGTTCCCGCCAGTCTGGAACCCATCATCTATACCCTACCCTTACAGCAACTGTCTTATCATGTAGCAGTACTAAAAGGTACAGATGTGGATCAGCCGCGGAATTTGGCTAAGTCGGTGACGGTGGAGTAGGTTTTTTCTGTCCTTGTATCTTGTTGTGGGTGAACAATAAAGTTGTTAATTACACAATAAAGTTACTAACTAAACAATATAGTTGTTAACAAATACAGTTTAGGTTATCTTTTATACAGGATGGCTTAAGTGGTGTTTGCGTATGTGCAGAAGGCAATACTGGAACTCTGAAGCCAAAAATGTTCGCTGGCGTAAACAAGGTCGTGGACAAGGCACAGGTTCTAACTACAAACCTTGGTTCACTGTTAGGGATGTTCCCTCGGAAGGCCGGTCTCACCGTGTCTTTGGCCACCTAACTAAACGCACCCACCACCTTCTGTCTGATCTCGAGCTAGCCACCTTCCTCCTTCTCAGTGGCGCACCACAGTCACCGATATCCGTGAACAGTTCCCACTAGAGCGCGAGCTAACCCAAGACATTTGCAATCGCTTGGGAATCGAGCACCCAAATAACCAAGGTGTAGACCAATATATGAGCAGCGATTTTGTCGTTGATTCAAAGGAAAAAGGTCGTACTCGCTTTGCCTTGCAAGTGAAATCAGTAGAGGCTTTTAAGAGCGCAAGGACAGTTGAGAAGCTACAGGTTGAGCGAACTTATTGGCAGGAGAAACACATACCGTTTCTGTTAGTGACCGAGAACCAGATTCCGGCAACGGTATTTGAAAACATTAATATTCTCTATAATCATGCGTGCGGCAGGTTGGATCAGAACGAACTAAATGAATTACTGATTCACCTTCAGTTATTTCAACAACAACTCCCCCAATATGAGACCCTACGTCTGAAGGATTTATGCATTCATCTCGATACGGTCTACACGCATGAACCTGGCGAAAGCCTCTACCAAATAAAACGTCTGTTGGCACTACGACACTTCCACTTTGATATAACCAAACCATTTATAGAATTGCGTTGTTCAGATTTAACTGCTGAAAATACCGATGCGCTTCAGGAGGGCTGGCGTGTTTCAAGTTAATGAAGTCGTTCTTCTTGTAGATGATCTTTATCGAATACTGCTTACCACCAATACTCATGCGATATGGGTAGCGCTCGAAGATCCCAAAGCCTTTCCTAATATTGTTGAACTATCTGAGCTTGACGCACTGGTCTTACAAGAAAAGCTGAGTCGCACCGAAGATCCGTACTTATATGTTCAAAGCCTACTTGCGGAGTCGGGTTCAAAAGAAGCTAAGATTAGAGATAATAACTACCAAACAATAAAACCACTCGTAGAAGACCCTCAGTTTTACCTAAAAAAAGTTAGATCTAAGCACGCAGCAGAAATCATAGCGACAGGAAAGGTTTCAAAACCATACTTCTACAAATTGATTCGCCGATACTGGCAAAGAGGCCAAACGCCAAATGCGTTGCTCCCAGATTACAAAAACTCAGGCGCAAAGGGTCAGAAGCGAATAGCTAAAGACAAAAAACTTGGTAGGCCAAGAGTTATAATGGAAGGCGTTGGCGCGATAGTAGATGAATCTGTCGAACGGTTATTTCGAATTATCATAGATAGATACATTATTAAGAAAAAATTTTCCATTGCAAAAGCTCATCGCAGGTTCAAAAGGCTGTATAACAATATAGCTCCCGATACCCCCGAAGCTGAAAAGCCTACCAAGCGCCAGCTAAGCTATTTCTATGACAGGGAATATAGCCATATTGAAAAAATTAGGGCCCGTGTGCCAATTATTACCTACAGGAAAGATGTCAAACCACTAAAAAGTACCGCTACCACACAAGCTTTAGGCCCTGGTTCTCGCTTCGAGATTGATGCAACAATCGCTGATGTTATCTTGGTTTCCGATCATGACAGGAATCAGCCTGTTGGCAGACCTACAATATATGTTGTGATTGATGTTTTCTCCCGGCTTATTGTTGGTTGGTACATTGGTTTCGAGAATCCATCTTACGTAGCAGCCATTCAAGCGTTACATATGGCGCTTTCGGACAAAAGCCACACCCTTCAAAGCCTTGAGATTGAAACCGATGACTTTACTTGGCCAACTCCTGGTCTACCCGAAGCAATTCTTGCAGATCGCGGCGAGCTCCTGGGTCATCAGATTGAAGGCCTGGAGTCCAGTTTCAAAGTACGAATAGAAAATACGCCGCCCTACCGAGGTGATGCGAAGGGTATCGTCGAACGACGCTTCCGTACTCTTCAGGCGGAATTCAAAGGCTTTACACCTGGGGAGGTTATTGGCCCAACGGTAAGAAAGCGCGGGGGGAAAAACTACTGGCTTGACGGAGTTCTAACAGTTTCTGAGTTCACCGAAATTATTGTCTCATCAATCGTCATGAGGAATTTCATAGATCCAATGGCTAAGTATGATAGGGCGCGAGATATGCCCGCCGACCTACCGTCAATACCTATTCATCTGTGGAACTGGGGCCTGCAAAATAGAACCGGTCGACTACGGAAAGCTGAAGCAGGCGGAGTTCGCATCGCTTTACTTCCTCAAGCTGACGCGACCAGTTCTGAGCAAGGCATTTGCCTATTTGGTATCTATTACTCAGCAACGGAGATTATTGAGCTAGGCTGGATGCATCGAACCGACCACACCATAAGGCCCGACAAAGTCAAAGTTGCTTACGATCCCAACTATACAGATGAAATTTACCTATTTCACACGCCAGGAAGCAGAGAGCATTGGGTCTGTAGAATCACGGATATGTCGCGTGAATACAGAGGATGCACTTTTTGGGAGGTCTGGCGTAAGAGAAAGCAGACTAAACAGCAGCAATCTAAAGATGCCTTACACGCGGATAAAATCCGGGAGCAACAAGAGGATCGAGTTGAGAAAATTATTAATAAAGCCACCAAACAAACACCCAAGCCCTCAAAAACTAATACTGAACGAATGCGTGGAGTTAGTTCTGCGCGTACGGAGCAACTCGATAAAGAGCGTGACAAGCGCCGACCCGATAAACCCAGGAATGAAAAAACAGAAAATGTAGTTAACCTAACCACAACAGAGGATAGCGACGACTACCCGGATTTTGAAGATGAATTGTTTGATGACGGAGATGACTAATGCAACAGCCTAATCACTTTGTGGTTGCTTCGTATCAGCCGACAAACATCAAACGCTACGACGGCAACCCTTTTATTGAAGCTCTACCGCCAATCTTATCAGTTGCACAGGCAGGCAAGAGCATTAAAGGGCAAGTTGAATTTCACCCTTCGGATCGACTAGCCGACCCAAAGTCTAGAATGCACATGGTAGTTTCTTTGCTAGACGACTATTTCCAACCTCTTTCTCAACATGTTCAACTTCAAGAAAAGATCGATATGATGCTACGTATGGGCTACGTAGGACGAAATATAAATGATGGTTCACTAAACAGAAAACTCCAAGAAGGCTATGAGCTGATCAAAGCCGGGGGAGAGGTCAATGCTAATTTTTCAACAGAGAAAACAACGGCTCGAAGCATGTCGCTCATTGGGGTTTCAGGAGGAGGGAAAAGTAAGTCCCTAGAACGGGTCCTTGAAACCTATCCACAAGTTATTTTCCACGAAAAACACAATTTCTTTCAAATTTCCTACTTAAAAATTGAATGCCCAAGTAATGGAGATCTTGAAAGCCTATGCTTGAATTTCTTTAGTGCTGTTGATCGTATCTTAGATACAGATTATGAGCGCCGCTATGCCAAACAACGACTTTCAGTTCCAAAAATGCTCGCGTTAATGCGGCAAGTTGCCAATGACCGAGCAATAGGAATTTTGGTTATCGATGAAATTCAACGCTTAAGCCAAGTACGCTCGGGTGGTAAAGAACTCATGCTGGAGTTTTTTGTTGAACTGGTAAACACCGTGGGTATTCCAATCGTACTTGTTGGTACGCCAAAAGCTCGCCCTATATTTGAACTTGAATTACAGTCAGGTAGGCGAAGTGCCGGTCTAGGTTCTGTTTACTGGGAGACAATTCCACAAAAAGTGAGCACAAGGGGCAATGTATCACTAAACCCAAATTGGATTCGGTTTTCAAATGATCTTTGGAAATATCAATGGGTACGAAATGGTGATGACGAACTTACGGACGAGATCAGAGATTGTTGGTATGACCTTTCTCAAGGTGTTTTGGACATAGTTGTAAAGCTATTTGTTTTGGCTCAGCTACGCGCAATTGCAAATAAAAAAGAGCGAATTACCGTCGGTATTTTGCAATCAGTGTATAAGCAAGAGTTAAAGCCAATTCACCCAATGATGGACGCGCTCCGATCAGGAGATGCCGATAAGATTATTAAATACTCAGACATGCGTATAGTGGACCTGGATAAACGCCTCGTACAGTTAGGTGCTGAGATTCTATCTAAAGTTCAAAAACAAGAAAAAAGCCTGTTTAAGGATAATCAAGAAGCGCTTCGGTTGTATAACTTAATTCTTCAGATCGAAAACTCGTTTAATGAAGAAATAGTAGCTCGATTGGTAAAACGTATTTTTAGCGAGCAACCGAATCTTAGCCTTGCCAGTATGATCCCGGTTGTAGTGGATTGGTATAATTCAGGCAGCAAACCTAAGGTTCCTAAGAGGCCAAATACTCGGGTCAGGCAAAAAGACTGGCTTAACCTGGACGCTACTGATTTTCGCTACCAATACATATACTGCAAAGAAGAAAAGCTCAATCTTGTTGAGCGGCTTGAGCAAAATGATGAAATGTTCGATCTAGATAGCTGGGCTGCAGGTCATTAATGTTAGGGTTTCCAAAACCTTACTCTGAAGAATTGCTCTATAGTACTGTGGCTAGGGCTGGTGCCCACGCTGGAGAAACCTCCCCAAAACAGCTATTGGATCAAGTATTTGCTAACCGTAAAGTCATAGCGACAGTAGATCTTCCTAACTACGTAAATTCATTGGCGAGGCATTACCCAAGCGGACTCAACCTGGATACCGAAGCGCTTATTTCTCGGCATACACTGTTGCCCATCTATGCTCCTTTTATGCCAACTGAGCGAAACAAACAACTTAAGCGCTGGATGGCTGACAGATCTCAAGGAGCTGTGCATTTGGCAAGCGGCGTAGCTGCCTCCCGAGTAAAAGCTAAATCCCGACTATATGTTTGTAGAGAATGTTTGAAAGAACAAAAGACAAAATATGGAGAATGCTATTGGCAGCGACTCTGGCAAGTCCCACTGGTAAAAATATGCCCTGTACACGGTCGGTTGAGCGTTACCAATATTGAGCTTGACGGTGAGCATCGCCATCGATTTTTTGCTGTAGAAGAAGCTGTGATACAGAATGAGGTTGAAGTTAAAGCCTCTGATGAGATTTTTTCCCAAAAAGTGATTAAGGCTCTACAAGTATTAAGCAACGGCGCCAGCTTTGATCAATGGAGTGCTTTCTACAAGCAGCTTGCAAGCGAATTTTCATTTGTAACCGGGACGAGAATTGCCCATGCCGATATTCACGACACTGTCGTTGATTTTTGGGGAACGGAATGGCTCAAAGATGCTGGAATCCACCCTACCAGATCCGATAGCTCATGGCTAAAAGGGTTATTTCGTAAGCATAGAAAAAGCTTTAGTTTTGCTGAGCACATAGTCGCGATAACAGCTTTATCTGATGGAACGCTCAGTTTACATAAAGCTGCTGAAAAAGCGGCGAATATAGAGGTACACCCGAAAGTACTAAGTCATCGAAATATTTACACCCTGCCAGACGCAGATCACCTAAACGAAGATCAAAGTCAATGGGTGAAACTACTGGTGCTAGGCTCGGCTAGTGCAGCACGTAAAAAAAGCCCAGCACTATATGCTCGATTATATCGAAATCACCGCGATTGGTTATTAAATATTGATAGCAAGTTCCACAGTAGGAATGTATCGGTCAATAAACGTGTTGATTGGCAAAAAAGGGATCGACAAGTAGCTAAAGTGCTTCGCCACAAGTGTGAGGTGTTAGGCGAGGATCTAGAAGTGCCCCACCTTAGCCGTACTTATCTTATTCATCAGCTCGATCAAAGGGCAACTATTGAAAAGAATCTTCATCGCCTACCCCATTGTGAGCATTTACTCTCCTTATATTCTGAAAGTACTACAGAGTACCAGGCAAGAAGGCTTACCCGTGCCTATTTAGAAATGCTTACAAACCGTCAAGAAATTAAACGTTGGTCCCTACTTAGGAAAGCTGGATTGAGTGATGATCGAATGTGTAAAATTGTTGCTGAGTTACTACAGAGGATATTAAGTGAGCAAGCGTAAAGCTAGGTTCAAGAAACTTGAGGATGACTCAAAAATCCTTGGGGTTGGAACCCTCTTTCGTGGCCAGGGTAGAAAGAGCTGGGCTATTAATGTTGCTCTTTCTGGCAAAAACCCTAATAGCTTGCAATTTAGCAATGTTCCCATTATTGCGAGGAGGCGTATCCTAAATCCAACGGTATACCACAGGCCCGCCGGTAGACTTTTAGAGTTCGATATAGAAGACGCCCAGGCTTGGGAAGTCGCTAAGGCATCAGATTGCCCAGCATTTTATACTCTTGGGCACAGCAATGATGGTGACCAGCTTTGTTTCGTTATTCAAGTTGAAAACGTACAGGTATTCATACCGCAACTGGAGATGGCGCGGGCTCTTTTTTACCACGACCCGTTTCTTGCTCGACTTAGCCTCCAGCATAACGCATTGGCCGAAGACTTCTTTCTTGATTACAGGAAAGATGGTCAGCCTCTTGTTGTGGTTCGAGAGGGAGCAGAATACCCAATATTTTATTTTAACTGTGAAGATAATCGGCGTTTCTTGAGCTGGGTATTACTTGATAGCGAAGCAAGGGCTTCTTTTGAAAGCATTAATGTTTTACTCACTAAGAACAGCTATCTTAAAAGCAACTATCAGCATTGGAACTATGAGTTTGTACCGCCCCCATTGACTGGAGTATCAATTGAGGTTAGAGGTTGGGAAGAGAAAAACTTAGGAAGCTTTTTCGTGTGGGAAGTTAGCAAGTTGGAAAGCTTACCTTCAGATGTATCAGGAGAAATTGATTTTTATCACCCTGGTTATGAACGAAGAGTCGGAGGCAGACCAACTAAAGGCAATGGTGGAAACAACCCACCACTTGATGAACACGATCTCGACGATGACGAGCTATCTGATTCAGATAAGGCAACCTTAGCGCTAATATCAGGACAAGTAACCGTAACGTTCAAGAATCCACATGTAACGAACCGTGTGGCGAAAAGAATTAAGTCTGTGAACGGCGCTGTTGGCGATAATGAAACAGAGGATTCGGGTAAAGATCTGAGCCCAAATGAGAAAGAGGAATCGGGCACTTTGCCATCAGGAGCATGGAATAATCTGGACGACCAGACAGATGATACTCACCTTTACATGAGTAAGTTCGATTCTTTCTTCAGAGTGATTGATAGCTTAATCTCAAAGCACGACTGTAAGAAAGTCGGATTTAAGTTATTGAAGCTACCAAAGGTAGGAGAGGGGAAAAAACACCGGTTGAGTGACACACAAAATCCTCGCTGTATGGCTATTGTTGAACTGGAGCACTGTGGTCAATTTTTCACGCTATTGGAGATCGATACATCTGATGGTGCAGCAAAGCTATCAACCATGCTTCTCTCGTCCGCTTCTGGCTGGGCGTTAAATAATAAAAAGAGTTTATTGCTGCGGATCATGAAGAAGTCTCTCGGGTGGCCAACTGATTTTTTCAAAGAGAAGCTAGGCGAAAAAGCGTACAGCGGCATACCGCATCCCAAATCCAAGCATTCAGGCGTATTACCCCCTGAAGTTATTGAGCCATGGGCGCAACGGATTGCGAACTGGATCGAGAGAAGCGCTTAAGTTGCATCCCTGACTTTGAATACCGCGCAAGCGGAAAGCATCACGTTAGATAAGCACACTATTCATTTAGAATAGCTGACAATATTGGCTTTATGACTTTCTAAGAACTTGTTAGAACCATCAAACCGGGCAAACAATAGTCGGTCAAAGGATTTGACACATCTGAGTGCATGCACCGGCCAGATTTGCTTGTCCTGCTGGTGGGAACTGACCACCTTTTCCAGTATGGGCTGCGCACTTTGCTGTTAAAAGTGATCACTATCGACTATAGATGGGTGTTCTACCAAATTACCACTCCGGCGTTCGATTAGCATTTTATATAGTAAACGAGAAATTCAGAGGTGTTTCCGATCTCGAACAATGGAGCTTTAGGCCAATGAACTTGGGTGTCCTATATAACTTCATCATTGACCTATTAACTAGTTTGTCACTCTCTTTAACCAAACATTTTTTTCTAAAGACCATTCGAATATCACATTTCCACACAAGACATAATCAGCATCAACCAAAAAAGCACTTCCAGAATATATTTCATAAACCCCTTTAACTCTACAAAGCTTACCTTCCTTAATAAATTCATAAATTTCTGAGCTATTCTCCCTGAGTTTTACGAAAGCCGAGTTAAGAATTATACTGCTTTGCATATCTTGCTCCGAAAAATAAAGATTCATTCCTTCACCAGGAGGCCTTGACAACCATCCCACTGTAGCTATCTTGTCACCCTCTATGCTTTTATCTAAGCTAATTAACTTTGCCATAGAATAGGTATTGTTTTTCCATTCAGAATCTTTTTTATAAACATACACAATGCTCACAGCCATTAAAACTGCTAATACTATTGATATAGCTTTCTTCACAAGACACTCCATAAAGAACTATCCAGAAACAACATTCTCTACTGCCAATTATTAATCAACAACATATAATTGATTAGTAATTTGTCGGGCATTTATCAATGCCCTCTCCCAAAATAGTTTCACAACCACCATCCTGCGTGAACTTTCTTACGGCTCCTGAAGGTGCTGCATAATATCCATACATGTAATTCTGTTGCCGTAGAATTTCATACATTCTAGCACCCGGTATTTCAGAAAGTTGACTCACTCCGTTATCAAAACCAGCTCCTATAACCCAAGCCACTGCATCAGGAGGCCTTCTCAGATTAAGACCAAGACCATACCTTTCCAAACCTGTTGTGCCATCTTCAGACGGCTTTCCAAAGGAATAAGGAGGCCCATCATTATCACTGTTAAACAACAGTCTTTCATCTGTTCCCCATATTAGTACCCCTGCAGGTATGTTGTGCGGTCGTTGATCATTATACAAATTTGAACCGGAAAGAGCCTTCTGCATATTATGAACGGCGTTTGCAGCTGCAATTGCTGCTTCATCTAGATCGCTGTATCCCATACCGGTCACTCCATCTGTCGATCCAGTTCCCTTTTGAACAAAATTATACTTATCGATTGTAGTACTTACATTTGATGGTGAATCACCACCCAAAGCATCCAAATCCTGCAGTGCAACGAAACCATAATTCCTCGCGATATTTGCGATGACAGAATCTAATGTTCTATTCACTAAGTTTTCTATCCATAATAAATAAGCAGGTATACCATTAATTGTCCTGTCATAGAGGTCATCATGGTATTTCGATTTATAATTTGGGTTCCACCCACCTATACCGACTACAGGTGTTAACGGTTCACCAATTTCATATCCATTGAGATCCACGTATCGAAGCGGATTATTAAAGGCATAACTATACCGATTATAATTCCGCCCATTATCAGGCTCAGCCGTCACAGGGTCAGGACTCATCATCTTACCCAGCTCGGCCGAATAAACCCGCCCATTCATATGAATAATATCCACGCCTGAAAGGTGTTCATGACCTGTGTAACCGCGATCAAAGTTATCGAAACTTGCCGGTGCTTGATAAGCGCTGGCCCAATCGCTGGCACTGCGTCGTTTACCCCAGGCGTCGTAGCTTACTTCGCCTAGAGCACTGCCATCACTTTCTTTACTGATAGTCGTGATCGATCCTAGATGATCACGGTGCAGGTACTCATGATCTGTGCTGGGTGTGCTCCCAGTTTTTTCACGGCGCATCATCACCACTTGACCGTTCGCCCGAACTAAATGTCGATACTCGGTCGTGCTGCCTTGGGCAATGACTTCAAAGTTACCCCCAACATAATGCGTGACACGATCCGCTTGTCCAGTCTCTTTATAGAGTTGGCGATAACGAGCTCGATTCGGTCCGTAACTGAACTCATAGCGATGGCTACCTTCGGTTAAGGTCAGTGGCTTGTTATAGCTACTCCAGGTGGCACCAGGCATATTGTCGCCGGCAAAGAGGTTGCCATTGTTATCGTAGCTGTAGTTGGAGGCTACGCCATTCAATACGGTATTAATCACCGCATTTGCTCTGGCGGCGCTGTAACCGTAGCTGCCAATGTCAGATTTCAAGGTGATGTTATCGGCTTCGTCAAAGCCATAATCGACTTTGGTTTGACCTGCTACCTGAGCATTGGTTAAACGATCCAAATTGTCGTAGGTAAAAGCTTCGCTCAGATTACGCGTAACATCCTGGCGTTGTGTCATATTACCCAGATTATCGTAGGCGTAGTTAAAATGTTGTAAGTCGTTATTGTCTGCTTTTACCGTTTTCTGCGAAGTCACTCGCAAACTGTTCGCCGCGTAAGCCTGGGTTAAAGTACTGCCATCCCCCATCCATTGCTCGGTTAGGCGTCCTGCTGCATCCGTATTGACCAACTGGTAATACACTTCGGTATCGGCATCGTTCGTAACACGCTCCAAGAAGCCCAAATCATTGTATTGATAACGTGCTTTCCAACCGCTCGGACTACCCGGAGTCGCCGGATACGTTATGGTTTCCAGATTACCTTCACTGTCATAACTCACTCCCTCGGTGTAGCTCACACTTTGAATCTGAGTAGTGGTTGACGTTAAACGGCCAAACTGACCCGCCGCGTAAGCGTATTGTCGACTGAAGCCGGTCATGCTTTCGCGATGCAGTTTACCCAGGCCCATATTGCCATTGGCGGTATTGTCATACTCCCATGTGGTTGTGCCTTCAGGCTCGTAACGGTGAGTCATACGCCCCAAGAGATCGTAGGCAAACTGCACACTTTGGCTGGCCGCCCACATTTTCGGGCTGACTTCTTTTACTCGTTGCCCCAGAGCGTTGTATTCGTAACTGTAAACGCCGTGGCTTGGATCATCCTGCTGCGTCATACGCCCCAAACGGTCGTATTGATACAACACCGAAAACTGTTTGCTTAAGCCCACCGCGCTACGAACGCGAGTGCGCTGGCCGGCCGCGTTGTAACTGAAATCGGTTTTGGTACCCGCCTTGTCAACAGACTCAATCAACCAACTATTGGCATTGGTTTTTACTACCTGACGTCGATTGGCACTATCACGCATACCTGTTTCTAAACCATCGTAATCAAACGTGGTATCTGAAACATTATCAGCGGCATCAATCGAACTGATTCGGTGATAGGCGTCATAGTGCGTGGTATTCCAAACAGGAGCTACGCCATCGAAATAGGGTTCTGACACTCTATACTGGCGACCATAGGAATCGTATTGAGTATCTTGATTTAGGTAGCGGCCATCGAAGCTTTGAGTACGAACTCGCACTTCACGACCCAACATATCATAGAAAGTACGGACGGCTGGCTTACCGGCAGGAACAACCTCCGTGTAATACTTGGCTCCGTTATTTTGACCTGTTGTATCAAAATTCAAGGCGTAGCGAGTGATGTTTCCATTGGGGGATGTACTTGTTCTCAAAAGCGTTCGATCATAGCTATTGGATACCGACAGTCCATTAGGATCGGTCTGAGTGCTCAACATGCCGCCTCGTGTCCACTGGAAACTGGTTTGATGACCCAACGCATTGGAGGTTTGCGTTGGCAACAAACCTAAGCTGCCGTACTGTGTTGTCGTTGCGCGCGTTGCAATGCCTGGCCCAGAAACTTCCGATTTGGTGACACGCCCTTGAGGGTTATATTCAAAACGCTGTGTCAACTCCAAAGGAGCACCGGCATTCGGTTCTTGGTAGCGATGATGGACAAGACCATTAGCGTAATAATTAAAACCTGTGGTGCGAGTGAGCGCAGAATCAAATACACCACCTTGGCCAAACTGCACCTGCTCTTGGTCCAATTGGGCTAAACGCCAAGTACTTGTATTCACCGTAAAGTTACGCTGTTTCTGAGTATTAAACGTCACACCCGATTCATGATCGTTCAGCTCGGTATTGGATAAAGTCACATTGCCATAACTATCAACGGTATTGTTCACAATGCGAGTGCTCAGCAAGCGGCCATCTTCAGGGTCGTACTTTTGACTCGTAGAGCTGCTCACATATGGGAAGACAGGGCCACTGCCAACCGTGCCATGAGTAGCATAGGTATATTGCGTACGAGACAGGCGACGTGAACTGGCAATATGCTGTTTTTCAATTTCGATGGGACGACCCACGGTAGGGAAAGCTTGAGAATAGCTTGTTTTGGTAGCAATGCCTGTTTGCGAGTTACTCACCGTAATACGTTCAAAGCCAAGATCACCACGACCATCAATACTTAACTTGCGCCCCTGATAATGGTAGGTCTTGGTCCATTGACCACCAATCCCATTGGGTTGTTTTAAGGTATGAACCACGGTTCGACCACCGTTAACATCCCTGACCGGTAGTACAGAACCACTACTTGCAGTATGAACAGCGCTATTCCCAATCGAGTCGTAACTAAACTCGACATGCGTACCCAAACCATTGGTAATCTTACTGACTTTATTGGCATTAACCGTTTGGTTAATCTGCAGAAGCATTTTGCCTTTTTCCGCAAATTGCGCGGTCGGATAGCTGGACTGGTATGCGTTATGACAAATACTCGCCAAAGAAATAACACTGTCGAGCTTTCCATCATTATTGAAGTCTACAGTGTTATTGTAAAAGGTGTGCCCCTTGTTGTTATATCCTCCCGGCAAGCCTGCAAGCATATTGATACTACCTCCACCAGCTGTCCCTAGAGGAGGATTGAGCACGGATAGGGAGGCGCTCACCGAATAACTGTGAGAAGCTAGATTGACAACGTTATTGCCACCATGTACATAGCTGGGCCCGTAGGAGGAAAAATTCAGAGCATCAACAAACCCATCACCATTGACGTCTGATATGATTCCAGCGCTGGTAAAAAGGCCCTCTAATTCAAACCCGGTGCCATTGTTCAGTCGTCGGTACCAACCTACTTGCCCATTGATATCCTTGCGCTCCAAGCGGTCAGGCAACCCATCCTGATTAATATCGATAAATCGAGCTTTGTAGTAATTGCCTGCATAACCGCTTGCGAGACTATACCCTTGCCCACCAGGATTATTGGTCCAGTGTTCGCCGGCCAAAAAGGTACTGCCATTATTAATGTAGACTTTGTGGTCAACACCTATTAGGTCAACTTGACCATCATTATTGATGTCGACCCAAGCCGATGACATATTTGTCTTGGCATCATTCGCGGACGCAACTTCTGCGGCCCATAGCGTCTCAGCCCCAAACTGCGTACCTGTATTCAAACTCACATAGACATCCATCCAGTAGTCTGTGCGATGAGTATTTACATAAGGTCGAGTGTGATCAAATACATAAAAGCTTACCAAATCTGGCAAGCCGTCACCGTTTACGTCTCGTAGAGCATACTCAACGCTTGACGCATTCTGGGAATACTGGCTACCACCGAAATTGGTTACGGACTTATCTAAAGGAGCAAGTCCCCAGTTTTGAGTCGTAAAACTTGTCCCTGTTGAAACCGACACTTCAATATTACCTGAAACGTCTTTATCGACATTAACAATATCAATACGACCATCGTTGTTAACGTCTCCGAACAGCAGCTTTTCAACATCGTTGGCCGCATCACTGGGCCAAGTTTCTATTGCATTGCGACTGCTGACCCAGAGTTTTGCGTCCAAAGTAGAGGACGCATCAAACACGAAAGAGTCTTGGGGTTTAAAGAACAAATAGTCTACCCGACCATCGCCATCAAAATCATGCCAGCGAGGGTAATCCTGCATATTCTTTGGGCAGTAATTCGGGCCAGTATTTTTGAAAGGTTCATAGGGTACATCCAATACTTGGGATGTCGCAGCTAAATTACTTTTCCCAGCCCATTCGATGTTAAGTCGCGAAGGACACCCCGAATATTGACCGCATTTTTTTATTGATTTAAGTTGATAAATTGTTCGGTAATCGGCGGTGTTATAGTATTCGAACTCATAATCTGAGATTCCATCGCCTTTAACATAGGTTTTGATTCTGGTGATGTAGCGCGGCGCGGCAATTTTGCGCTGCCCACCTTCAAAAATGGTCCTCGTCCAGCCCGCTGTGGTAAAAACCAACCTTTCACGGATACCAAAGTTATTGTTGCGCCCAAAGCGAATTTCCGTAACATGAAAATTGGTATAGTCGTACATGTATTTGAACATATTGCCCAAGCGATCTTCGACCTTACCCAGTGCCCAGGTCACAATATTTGCTTGATCGCTCGTATGATATTTAGCGGTCTCTACACCATAGTATTTTGTGAGGCCGGATTTAGTTTCAACCTTGAACGACTCGGGGCCACTGCCTTTCTGGCCGATTGAAGTAATGCGTGCGAAACGATCATTCTCAGTCCGGTATTCTGTGCCATTTGCGCCGTATGTGCCTTGCACTGCAATCAGACGCTGGCCATTCAAACAATAACGGTCATCACTGTCGTATTTAATGCTTCCTGCTTGGCCATCTTGAGCCTTGGTTTTTGCACAGCGTTCGATCTTGTCATCAAGCCCACGGATCGTCCAACCCATGCCCAAGGAGCCTTCTTTGGCATTGCTGTTGTAATAAATACTTAGATTGGGACGTAAAGCACCGATGTGCTCAGGGATTTCGAAAGGAATTTCATAGACAGCCCCTCCCAGATGATCGACTCGAGCTTGTCCAGGCAGTTCACCACGATACACGCCACCGAGGTTTGATTCGAGGGTTATATTAGGAAGACTTAATCCCGGGGGCGTTGCCGTTTGGGCCGCCTGGGCACCAAGTGCAAAAACAAGGCTACTGGAGAGAAATGCAAGTGCAGACGAACGGAGGGCATGCAGGGTACGAGAGGCCATAATCTATCCTTGAAAAACTGCGTTACCAATAAAGCCCATCCTAATGCCTAATGGCGAGCCAATTAAGATTGGTTATTATTCATGCTGTTGCATAAAAAACAACCCCCTGAACTAATGCAGTCAAATGTTGAGGCAAAACAGAGCAGCTAATCTTTAGAGGCTGCTACTGATTACTCGGGCCGTATAATTTTGTGACAAGGCCATATCAAATCACTTCAAAGAAGCTTATTTTGTTGATGTTTTCATTGGAGAATGAACTTTCCGCTTGGATTCACCTTTTAGGTTGAAGGTATATGCACGTTGGACAATACGATCTAAAATCGCGTCGGCAATGGCGGGCTTTCCCATAAAATCTTGCCATTGAGCATAGCTGGTAGTTGATCAGGGAATCTCTATCTGTTCGGTCTTCAGGAATTTCAAAAGGGCCCTGACAATGAGCGTTCGATAGTCAACAGGTGGTTTACGGAACAACCTTATTTCGTGAAAATGAAGTCATGGTCAGAGGTTCAAACGCCAATTTCTAGCTTCCCTGCCAAATACCTCTAATCTTGCGGTATTAGGTAGTAGTTACACCTAAAAACAATAGGAACCAACCCAGTTTACAGCTACGCTTGAGTTGGTTCCTCTGATTGACCTATTCTAAAATATCACTCATTAATGCTAAAAGAGTAGGCTCCAGTGTTTCAAAATTAATTGCTAACTGCCTAGCATTCCCTGCATAGAATACGGGGTCATGTTTAGAGGCATTCCCTATATCAGCAATATCCTTTAAAGCAGCCCTAATTGATGCGCCATGAGATGAAGCAATATTCCAAACAGACAACCTGTTTTTACTGAAAAATGCCTGAAAGTCACCACTATAATTTTGTTCTGATTTATGAGAGTAAAAACTGCAAAGAGTTTCGATAAAAGACCAAGCCCCAACATAAGAAAGAGCTGGGTGACTATCTAAAGAAGTTGAGCAGAGGGAGTTATATAGGCTCTTTAATTTATTTGAGCCTAATTGATTTAGCTTTTCAACAATTTTATCTGAAGAGGCTATTCTTGTGTTTCCCGACTTATTAATTTCTACAGATTCACCTTTAGGAGGATCATCTTTGGGAGATTCTGAATCAGATCCATTATTGATGTTACTATCAACCCCCTCAGTATATTGATTAGTATTCGGGGCAATATTGGATGGTGTTATGTTATTTTGCTGAAAGCCAGCTTCGTTTTTATCATTGGAGTCATCATGGCTAGATTCGTCGTTGGGCGATTCAGGAGTTGGAGATATCTTTGACTTTCTCTTTCTAAAATTATTGGTCTGCTTGAAATAGTCTTCGCCAGAACCGTTACCTTTAAGTAGCACATTCAAATAATCATACACTTCGTTTAATTCATCGTCGAAATCTGTTTTCATAAAATTAACTCTAAAGTCATTTAGTGTTAATTCGCCATATATCCTTTGGGCTCCATATTTGTTAGCGGTTTTTAACAGTAAAGGGGGTCTATTCTGTCTGCCTCCCCCTTGAGTCCCGACTATCACCCTATTATTGCGGAGCAGCCGTATCCCTGGCTGATGGTAACCACCTGTTTCCATTATCATAATAAACCCTTTAACCTGCTTGCCATTGACTGTAAAGTCAACTTTCATCTTCCATTCTTTATCATTACTGGTTATCGGATTACTACTCGCATCTACTGGTGGATAAACTAACGGCTTGGGCAATTTCAAGAAGGCTTTATCTGAATTAAGAACCTCACCATCATAATTCATTGAAATAGAAAAAAATTTAAATTTAAAAAATGTTTCTTGGAGATAAGGAAGGACGTTATCTTGAAATAATGATTTTTGATCCTTTAACTTTCTCAAAGAGTCCTTGATAATAATTTTTGTATAGTGTTGATTTATTTCCTGTGGTTCTGAATTTACAGGTATTCTTACATCGCCTGTTTCTAATAGCCTGTTTAAATCAAACTCAGCAATCAACTTTTCATTCGAACCAAGAGCTGATGTTTCAATTACCCAGCGATTTGAGAACCAGATAGCTGAAGATTTCATCCCTATACCATAAACAGATAAGCTTTCATCGTTATGAGCTAAATTAGCATCTAACCCCATTTTTATAGCTCTTTGAAAATCAGCCCTATTTATTCCACTTGCATTATCTTCAATAATGATTTCATTCTTATTGGAATCTATAGATATTCTAATACTTAAGGTGGCGTCTTTGCCCTCTATTGCCGTGATTGCTTTTTTCTTATCTATAAATGCTTGAATAGAGTTATCAATAAATTCCGCAATAGCAGTGCCTACCCCGTAGGATTGTCTCTGCAATATTTTGTAAAGCTGCATTTCTGGAGAAACATCAACAAAGAACTTGTCGTTTGACATCATACTATCCTTGTAATTTTATTAATTTCTTAGCAATCAATTCAACCACTTTAGCATTCACAGCATTACCAAAAGCTTTAAAGGCTCTAGTGTCATTTTTAGGTATAGACTTTAGCTTATGAAGATTTTGTAATTTAGCCGCTTCATGCTTTGAGAGGTATCGCATTTGAGACCCAACAATAGGAATCTGTGTTGGTGTCATGGATATTAGTGACGGTGCTCTAACTGCCCTTATAATTCTTATTCCCGAAGCCCTAAACTGTATCAGATGTCTATCAAAATTTAAATAGTCGCGATGACCTCTCCATTCTAGTATTTGCCAACTATTATTTTCTTTTTGTAGGTTTTTGTGCCAACTATTCAAGAACCTTTTATGTTTACGATAAAAAGAACGACTATATTCGACCGATTCCAGCATCCACTCGGGAGCTGCCTTGTTCTTTTGTACATAACTAGGCATTAACATCATAACTTCAGACCAAGATTTACAGTCTTTTAAGCTCTTTCCGTATGCGCCTTTATAGTTCTGCATGTCTTTTACCCGAAGATTATGAAAATCTAATGGGTATGTTGCTCCAAACTCAGGCGCACATAATGAAATTGGCGGCATAGTTTTCAAGCCACAATCAATCAGTAAGCGTTGCCAGTGCTCAAGCTGTAAACGTTTTCCATCCTCAAGCCTTTTATGGTTACGTTTAATCTTTTTCTCTATGACAGCCTCAAGCGTTTTTTCTTTTTTCTGCAATGGCCACTCAAAACAATCTAACAACTGATGATCAAGAGAACCAACTATAAAAAGCCTCTTACGATTTTGGGGAATACCTACTTCATCAGGCGATATAACCTTGTGTATGATTTTGTAACCCAAGCCCTCAAAAGAGCTTTTGATGTAATGCCAGAAACTGCCATTTTCAATGGTCAGGACATTTGGCACATTCTCTAACATTAAAAAGTTAGGCCGCCTATATTCTGCTATCCGTATAATGTCGTTAATAAGCTTTCCTGATTCTGGACATTTAGCGCCTTTTTTCGAACCTGCTAACGAGAACGGTTGACAAGGAAAGCCCGCGCATAAAACATCGTGCTCTGGGACAGATGACTCATGAACTTTAGTAATATCGCCATGAGGCGATAGTCCATGATTATTGGCATATATTTCTCGGAGGGATTCATCAATTTCTGAAGCAAAAACACATTCAAACCCACCGGCATTCACCAAGCCTTGATGGAAGCCTCCTAGTCCAGCAAAAAGATCAATAAATTTCATATTAATTAACATCCCTATCGTTAGAGGCAGTCAAAGCTGCTAGAAAGTTCATCAACCCGCCAAAGCGCCGCACTAGTAATGGGTTCTCCGACAAGTATTTTTCAAAATCGATAATTTGTTCAGAGAGAGCTACCAAAGGCTGGTTATTATTTTTTTGCTTTGTTGTTCGCACTTCTAAAAATTCGCACAGTTTTAGTATGCGAGGAGACAGCACCTCAAATTTCTTTCTCTTGACGCGAGAAAGAAAATCCTTATTTAAAGCCCTTACCTCTCTGTTTTCTATAGCTTTTTTATATTTTCTGTTGTGCTGCTCACAACATTCTTCAAGCGTCCAGCTCTTTGCGTGGATGGCTTGTGAAATGGAATCAGCAATATCTGAATGGGGTAACTCTGCAAGCATAGTTATTACTATATTGATAAATATTGGTTAATATTATCATTATTTTGATATACATCAAGTAATAAAAACAAACTGAAAAGAGAGCTGGCCCCTTTCCTTTGAACAACTCATCCCCATTCTATAAGTGGATCTCTGTCCTTGGTTAAGCCACCAGGGACAGCGGTGGTATATCGAAATAAACCCCATCCGGGGTTTGCCGGTCAAGGCTCGAGGGTGGCCGTTGTAAAACTGGAAGTTACGATCCAGCCCTGACCGAGCTGCCGATACTGTGTCGTAAGCGTGCAAATAAACCTCTTCGTATTTCACCGAGCGCCAGAGCCGCTCAACAAACACATTGTCCCGCCAACAGCCTTTGCCACCCATGCTGATGAGAATGTTTTTGTCCTTGAGCATTTGCGTAAAGGCCAAGCTGGTGAACTGGCTGCCCTGATCAGTGTTCATGATCTCTGGCGCACCATACCTAGCTAAAGCCTCCTCCATCGCATCAACGCAGAAGTGCAACTCCATGGTGGTGGAGAGCTTCCAGCTCAGCACCCGGCGCGTGTGCCAATCCACTACAGCGGCCAGATATACAAAACCTCGTGCCATTGGGATATAGGTGATATCCATGGCCCAGAACTGATTGGGGCGGGTAATGGCGAGTTGGGGCAGCAGGTACGGGTAGACCTTGTGGCCAGGATGACGCTGCATGGGCTTGCGATACAGCGCCTCAATGCCCATCTGCCTCATCAAGCTGGTGACCTGTTTGCGTCCCACTTGATAGCTTTCACGGCGCAACAGGTCACGCAGCATGCGACTGCCAGCAAAGGGATAATCCAGGTGCAGGCGGTCAATACGGTTCATCAGCGCCATTGTGTCAGGGCTGACCGGTTGCGGCTGGTAGTACACACTGCCACGACTGATGGAGAGTTTATGGTCGCGGTCGATCATCTTTTTTCGCTCAGCAACCCCGCCTTGGTGAGCGCACCTTCTAAAAAATCGTTTTCCAGCGTCAGCTCACCAATTTGTTGCGAGCAGAAAAATACGTGCTTGCTTAAGCAGGATAAGTCCGTCTGGACTTTGCAATTGTGCAGAGTTCAGACGGAAAACCGACACCTTGAGGGGCTTTTACGTTCAAATTTCGAGATATTGGTCGTGCGTTTTTGAAAAGTGCGAAAATCGAGTGATTTTCAGAGGTGCCCTAAAGCCTTTGATACCTAAATCCAAGCTTATGCATGGGCTTCTGAAACTGAACAAAGCATCACTCCCGAAGGTATCGTCAAAGGTAAAACGCTTGGAGATTCATTTCTTCGTTACTGTGATGAAGTTTCCCTCACCAAAAAAGCCATCGCAACGAGTACAACCGCCTTAACCGACTGATCAAACAATCCATATCAAAACGCTTACTCATTGATACAAGACCGCATCATTTTGAACTATGGATTAAGGAAGAACTCAGGCATAGTAAAAGCAGCAATGCTAGCCGTGACCTCAATGTCATGAGTGCTGTATTTGAACTAGAAACCGCTATGCACTAAGGTGAGATATGGAATCTTGACTGGAAAGACGTATTTCTCAAGAAGCGTTATGCTCGCCTGCATGAAACTAAAAATGTCACGAGAAGAGATGTGCCGCTTTCCTCAGAAGCCATACGTCTGCTCAAACTTCTAAGACGAAATAAAAGTGTAAAGGTTTTAAATACCAGTTAAGTCTCATCCACCACTCGCTAGAAAGCTAAGGGGGATTGCATTTAGTCAGAATGGTCGGGAATCGTGACCCTATCATTGATGATTTAGTATACGCTAGCGCAGGGGAAATTGCCCAGCGGCTAGGTTAGCGGCACCATTCGTGGCATTTAATTCATCCAAAGACAGGCGTTTTGCGCGCAAAATAAGAAACTATCTAAATTATGAGCGAAATTATTGAGTTGCTAGTAAAGTTAAACGACCCGAAGTTTCAACCTATAGAACAGTTCGGTTCAGCTCGACTAAGAAGAATTGCTAAATCTGTTTGCTCAGAATCTATTCAGGCAGAGACTCTTGGAGGTGAGATTGCCTCTAGATTGTCAAAATTGAGCCCAAAGAGTAATGTCGCAAATGGATTCAAAATGGCGGCAGAAGACGAAAAATATCATGCCGATTTTTTTCGCTGTTACCAGCGAAAGTATTGGAACGAAACTGATTCGCAGTATTCTCAAGACATAGATATATTGAGAGATGAGCTATTGGGTGACACAGATTTCAGTAGTTTGGCTGCAAAACATGCTGCATTGGAGGCAATGGCTACCGTCGAATTTGACTATTTATCAAAGTTATTTGACACCACCATTCTTGGAGAAGGGTATTCGCGCGCGCGTATAGATGAATTGAGACATGTTCGACTTGGGGTCAGTGTTGTTAGGCGTTTTCCTCCAGCAAAAATAGAACCCATCATCGAATTTATTTTTTTTAAAGCCATGCCGCCCCGTAAGACTTTAATTTTTTTTTCTAACCTATTGCAGGTTGATTATATTTCAATCTACAATGATTTTAAATCAAGCATCAACGATCTCATGAGGGCATTAACAGTGGATAAAAGCTTAGTTAATCAGTTTGAAGAAGAGTTCTATAGCGAAGAGATTAATTCTTATAGAGTTCTTCCCGAAGACGATGATGAGGATGAAGACGAAGAAACAACCAGCCCTTCTCCCGATAGTCCCGACGAAACCGATGAAGAAAAGTAAGAAAATTTAGAGTATCAAATTTTCTTACTTAAGGTGGTGGATTAGTGCATAGCTCAATTGAAGCTAGAGATTTCGCGCAGACACACTGGGAAAAAGTTAAATATTTTTACCCTCTATTGTTTCCTGAGATAAGCTGGAAAGAAGTTATAGAGGGTCTAGCCTCTGCCTCACCACAAAACAAAGAGACTTGCTTTAAGAGGTCATTGATTTACTTTGGTAATGATAAACACGCCAAACTCTCAAAGCACCCTGATATTTCTCCTGACGTCAAAGAATCTCCCGAAAAATACCTATCTCGCATTACTGAAGTTTTTTCTAATGAAAAAGAATATCTACTGGTAATCAATGATGCCCAGATTTTAATTCCCGAGCTTCACCGTAAATTGATTTCGCCTTTTAATGGTATTTTCTCGAAAGAGCTAACAAGACCAAGAAACAATAAAGCCTCAAAGGGTGGTTCTGACCTTGCGATTTTTATTGGGAGATATCCTCAAACTCCCATTGGCATACACAAAGACCCTAATCATAATTTTTTTATTAATCTTCTTGGAGAAAAGAGTATATTTGTTTTTCCTGACTCAGATGATTTACCAAATGATATTGTTAAATCTAAAAACCCAAGTAAGTTTCTATATCACGGGGAAAAAATTGATTTAGAGAATGGGAAAGCAATTTATTGGCATCCCTCAGTTTGGCATACTGCCGAAAACAACCATTCAGGAGTAACAGTCAGTCTTGGACTTGGAATATTCTAAATATATTGATGTCGATGATTCTTATTTGTCTCAGTTAATTGACGAGGACGGCGTACCTTTGAGAATTCGATACCAATCTGACGATTGGAAACACAATTTTCGCCTAGCAACACTCCAACTTAAAAGAGAACTCAAAAATTCAGAAGAACTTATAAAAAATGTTATAGAGTCTAGATTCTCCATGGAAGGTAATTCTGCGATAGGCTTTTACCCAAGAGTTGCATTCATAAGAGATATTTTAGCGTTATATTGTATGGGACAAGATACCATACCAGCCTCGGTGAGCGTCGCTTACCGTTCATCTCGCGGATTACTAGATGCAGCATTATTATTTGCCATAAATCACCCTTCTTCTTCGCCCTCTCATCTCATAAAGTTCTCAACAAAAAGAAATATGTTCACCAACATCGCAAGCTGTCCCGCTACTAAAGAGAGCATTTCAATACTAATTGAAACAATTCTCACTTCCTATAACAATTCCAAAAAAAACGACACGATATATTTAGAATCACAACTCAACGATCTCCTGCACCTTAGAGTAATTCAACCTCTAGCAGCAATATTATATGTAACCGATACTAAACATGATGCCACTTCCCCTGCACTAAAGCAGTATGGTCAGTGGGTAAGAAGAAACTCAACCAAAAAACATAAATTAGTTAGTCAGCATATCAGTGGAATTCTTGATCAAATCAACCACGAAACACCTAAGAGATTGCTTTTATCAGAAAATACCATATTGGCCTATCGAAAAAAATTCATGAAGACTGACTATTTTTTGAAGGCAAAGAAAACCACCGACTCGATTATAGATACGCTTATCTACAACTAACTCATACCGTTTTTTTACAAAAATCAGTTCTGAATATATATTTTATGTAACGACTTCGTGCCAAGTTAAAACACATACTAACTTCTATTTTATTGGCTCTCTATTTTTTCAACCCCTATAATCACTTCGTTCCTATACCATCTACCATCGCCGCCTTCCCAAGCCATTTTCAGTAGGAATTCAAACAGCACGCGGGAAATCTTTACGACATATTACCCTCGATTGTACCGACGAGGTAATAAAGCGCATATAACGAGCTATATCA
Source organism: Pseudoteredinibacter isoporae (assembly GCF_040372805.1). GTDB lineage: Bacteria > Pseudomonadota > Gammaproteobacteria > Pseudomonadales > Cellvibrionaceae > Pseudoteredinibacter > Pseudoteredinibacter isoporae_A. The sequence goes on along the minus strand of NZ_BAABWJ010000001.1, from coordinate 861,442 downwards.
CTGGCATTTCAAAGCTCTGTAAACCTCCCCTAAACTAGTAGGGGCATCCACATTTAGGGTTCTCCGGCGTAAACTACGCTCATAGGGAGAGCTAATAATGAAAAGATCGCGCTACACGGAAACGCAGATCGTAAAGATTCTGAAGGAAGTAGAAGGCGGCAGGCTGGTCAAAGAAGTCTGCCGAGAATACGGGATATCCAACGCCATCTATTACAACTGGAAATCCAAATCCGGTGGTATGGAAGCGTCCGATATCAAACGGCTCAAGGAGCTGGAGGAAGAGAATCGTCGCCTAAAGTCGATGTTCGCTGAACTTAGCCTAGAGCATAAGATTCTCAAGGACATCGTAGAAAAAAGCTGTAAAGCCAGCGATAAGGCGTGAGCTGGTTGACTATGCCTAACAAGAGCATGGCGCCAGTCTCCGCATGGCCTGTCGCGCAGTTGGCATCAGCGATTCCGAGTATCGGTATCGGTCCATTCCCTACCGGAATGACGAGGTGATCGCCAAGCCCCAAGAGGTAGTGGAACGCTACCCGGCTTACGGGTTCGACAAGTTGTTAAAAATTCTGCGTCGCTGGGGACATGCCTGGAATCACAAAAGAGTTCGCCGCCTGTACTGCGAGTTAAACCTGAATAAGCGTCGTAGAGGCAAGAAAGGGCTACCCGGCAGAAACCCGGAGGCGCTGTCGGTTCCAGCTGAGGCGAACCACTGCTGGTCGATGGACTTTATGAGCGATAGCTTGTTCGGTGGTCGCCGCTTTCGAACCTTCAATCGGGAAGCACTGGCCATCGAAATCGACCTGAACCTGCCGGCACCACGGGTAATCAGGGTCCTCGAGCGGGCCGTGGCCTGGCGAGGCTATCCCAACAAGCTGCGAATGGATAATGGCCCGGAGTTCATCTCCACCGCATTGGCTGAGTGGGCGGAGGAGCACAGCATCGAATTGGAATTTATTAAACCTGGCAAGCCAACACAGAACTCGTATGTTGAGCGATTCAACCGTACCTACCGTGACGAGATCTTAAACATGTATGTGTTCCGCACGCTGAACGAGTTGCGTGAGCTGACCGAAAACTGGATCAGGGAATACAACGAAGAACGGCCACATGACTCACTGGGAGATCTCACTCCCTGGGAGTATCTGGCCAAACATAAAGGGCTGGGAAACTCTAATTTAGAGTGTCACTAATTAGAGGAGGTTTACACGTCCAGGGTAATGCAAAAACAGCACGAAGTTTAACTATTGACATGCTGGAACAAAATAAAAGTCATTTTCAAAGTGACGATTAGCATTCCTGGCTGGGTCTAGATAAAGGTCGAAACAACTCATCTATATCACTCATCAGAAAATTTATCACAGAATGTCTGCCTACCCTATAAAAGTACAATACTTGTTATCAATCAAAAAATATATTGCCTGTTAACAACTTTATTGTTCTGTGATGGCTCGTTTGGTAGTGTGTGTTAACAAAAAGTTAACAGCTTTATTTAATTGAGCTACGACTCAACAAACAATAATCAATAACTTGCAGAGCTAATTGTTAACAACTTTATTGTCTATCAACACTTGTTAAAAAATTTTTAAAAAGTCGAAAGATATAGTATGCGAAGCTAAAAAATATGCTTATAAAACCTTAATGTTTTTAGCTTTGTTTCGGTATCTTTCTAGTAAGGTAGTTGATAAATCAACAAATTAAACACTAAGAAAAGGGATGCAGAATAGTGCTTAAAAGGAAGTTGTCTGTTTTCTTGTCATAAAATCTTTAATCCTAAAATGGTTATCGGCTCCATTAGGTCACAGAGTTGAATTTCCTGTACTGTAAATTTTATATAAAGAAAAAGATATGAAATATATATTTACGATTATTCTTTTATTTATAACACAAATATCTATTGCTAAAGAGCAGTGTGATCCAATTTCTATTGGCCTTGACAAGGAATCTAGCAAAATAGAGAAACATTTTTATACTGGTACTTGTCACTATAGAAATAAAGATTATTTACTTTCTGTAAAAAACTGGGAAAAGTTATCTAGTTTAAAGTCTGAGTCAGCGAGTGATAAAGAGTTAAAGGTGGATGTTCTCAATAACCTCGGATATATGAAGTTCTTTGGGTTTGGAACTGAAAGAGATCAAAAAACAGCTGTTTTATACTGGGAAGAAGCAATCCTACTTGGACATTCTGAAGCAGAATACCATCTTTGCCATGCTTTCGCAGATCAAAATGAAACAACATTCAATCTTTCCAAAGCTATAAAACACTGTGAAAAAGCTAGATCTATATACAGTAGGAAAGATAATCTTGATCCCCAAATTCTTTCAATTATTGAGTCATACATACAGAAAATAAGTGACTAACATATCTTATACGTTTAACCGGTTATATATGAAAATTATTGCAGGATTTATAACTCTCTTATTTTTAGGGCTTGGGTTTGGTCATCTGTTTGTAGATAGTTTTGAAGTTGATGTTATTTCCATTGTACTTTTAATTCTTGCAGCATTACCTTGGGTTTTTCCTTATTTAAAATCTTTAGAATTGCCTGGTGGTGTAAAAATTGAACTAAAAGATGTACAAAGTGCCATTGGTAAGATTACAGGTGAGACTGAGTTAAGTGAGAGTAATTCACCTCAATATGTCGATCCCCAGCTAGCTCTTGTAGCATTACGTATAGATATAGAAAAACTAATACGCTCCTATCAAGTGGATATTGGACCAAAAAATCATTCGCTGTCAATTCGTCTACAGATACTAGAAAATGAAGGTGTGTTAACCAAAGAAGTAGTCAACGGCGTTCTTGATATTATAAAACTAGGTAATTCAGCAGCACACGGAGTTGAAGTGGATAAAGATGCTGCAGAATTCACTTTGTTTAAATCTGGTTCAATCATTAGGCAATTGGAAGCGCAGTTAAAGCAAGCAAAAAATGGGAATTGAGATATGTAGGTCTTCTATAGCTTCATTGCCCAATATTCAAAAATCTTCATAAAAAAAATTGCTTAAACAAAGTTTGGTTTGTAGTACTTGTGATAACCTCTCTACACAATGCACGTTTTAACACTGATAAAAATTAATATGCCTGTTGTATGAGACGTTTGAAACTTACTTTTTCTTCCTTATATTTTCGTTGTAATAACGAAAACCCGTAAACCCCCGATCAGGACAAAAAGTGTAAATATTGTCCTGATTTCTTCTCTTCCCCTCTCCGATTGTCCACCGGAAAGTTAAGCAATGATCCGGACCATCCAATTCGATAATTTCTATTCTTGTTGGTCTGCGTGAGTTGTATTCTCGTACTTCGCCCTGTTTCCAATAACCCAGCGGAAATTTACTCCCCAGGCCGTCGTAGGTTCGGGTGCCCCATTGTTTTCGTTGATCGTAAATTCTGACCAGTCCATCTTTGGAATTATTGATGGTGAAAAAAGATTCTACCTGGCTCTCTCGGATCTTGAATATTCTTCGGTAGTAGGGAATTTCATCACCACGCCATTCAATCTTGGTGTTGTTTTCTTCAGTCTTGAACGGCCCAGTGATTTGGAATTGACTGCAGGGTCTTTTCTTTCCGATGAAAGTAACGCAAGTGGAAGCGGAGACTTCTTTCATTACCAATTCATGCTTTCCATCCCACTTTGCTCCTGTGAAAAGTTCAACAGGAATGAATCTTTGTTTTACTGGGCTATCCACCTCTTTATGTTTGGTTGTACTGTCTTCTGCAAACAACCTGGCCGAGCCAAAGATTGAGATACATAAAAAGGCTATAAGATAAGGGTTTAAATAAATTTTCATTGTCACGGTTTCTCATATACAGAATTCTGTATAAGCCTTATTCATTATCTATGTCCTTAGGAAAGTTGAATAGACGCCTGCGAGGATCAGTCGAATAATTGAGGTAGTCCGAGCCTCATTCTTGAGTTAGACGTTTATTGCAATGAAATCGTACGTTTTTGATCGTGGTGTACAGAAACGGACAGGTGACCATGGAATCCTGAAAGGATTGTCATTCCATATCGTTAGAGAATAAAGTAGTAAAACTTAGAGATGAATCTGATCTGTGTGTTGCAGATTAACAGAGATCATTCAGTAAAAACTTTTCGAGTTTAGTGGAATATGTTTATTGGATGTTGAAAGCCCCAGGGTTCATGCTAGGGCTTTCCAATAGATTGATCGATTAAATTAAGCAAGCGGATTCGCTGCAACAAAAGCCGCAACGACTTCAGCGAGCTTTTCTCCCTGGTCTTCCTGCAAGAAGTGTCCACCGTTGACGATGGTCGTATGTTCTTGCCCCTGACAACCGGGAATCAGCTTTTGCATAACGGCATCGCCGCCTTTTGTGATCGGGTCCGAGTCACTGAATGCGGTGAGGAAAGGTTTGTTCCACTGCGTCAACACGCCCCAAGCTGCTCGGTTGGCTTCTGATGCTGGGTCGTCCGGTGTGATGGGCACTAGCGTTGGAAACTGACGCGCCCCCTCTTTATAGGACTCGTCGGGGAAGGGTGCATCGTATGCTGCCACAACCTCTGGTGATAAATCGGTGGTGGTTGCGCCAGAGATAATGCCACCCACAGGGAACTCTGGAACTTCTTGAGAGAATTTTCGCCAGTCCAGAAACGCTTGCCCTGGATCATGATCGCCCGTGGGTAACATGGTGTTTGCGGCGACAGCACGAACAAAGCGATCCGGGTTTTCAGCCAGCAATCGCAAACCGATTAAGCCGCCCCAGTCCTGGCAGACCAGGGTGATGTGGTTAATATCGAGTTGGTCCAATGCGGATTGCATCCAGTTCACATGGCGTTGGTAGGTATAATCGCTGCGTTTGCTGGGTTTATCCGAGCGGCCAAACCCCGGTAAATCGGGGGCGATGACTCGCAAACCGGCGTCCACTAAAACCGGTATCATCTTACGATACAGATAACACCATGAAGGTTCGCCATGCATTAACAACACGATGTCACCATCGCGTGGCCCTTCGTCTAAATAGTGCACACGCAGTTGCCCACCGTCGCAATCATCAATATTGAGATAGTTGGCTTGGTAGGGAAAACCAGGCAGAGCTTCAAAACGTTCGTCGGGTGTTCTTAAATATTCCATCATGGCCTCTCGTTCTAATTGTGCAGAATGATGTCTGCGGGCTTAGCTATTTATTTATACGGTGCTATTCAAAGCTTTCAGGTCAAAGTTGTTCAGGCGTACTGATTAATTCGACATAAGTAGTTCACGAACGCTCGTCATGGCATTTTTCAGCCAACGCTTGTCAGTGGCACCGCGCCACTGCACCAACATGCCGTTGAACATTAATGAGAGGGATTGCGCCCTCTGACGGTAATCAACAGTGCTACTCAATTGCCCCTTCGCTTGTGCCCCGTTCAAACTGTACTGAATGCCTTGTAAGACTTTTCTCATAGCCTCCGTTGTGCGTTGGCGTACGGTTTCCTCATGGGGGCCAAGTTCTACGGAGGTATTGACCATCAAGCATCCCAAGCACAGCTCGGCCGGGCCCGGCTCAAATGCAGTGGCAATAAAATTTTCGATGCCTTGTAAGGGGGCTTCCTGATATTCGCGAATGGCCGGTTTCAAGTAATGGCGGACTCGTTCGCCGATGACGGTGTCGTTGTAATGATCGAGACAAGCCAGAAATAGGCCATCTTTCGAACCAAAGCTGTTGTATAAACTTCCCGGGGTTAAACCGGTAGCCTGCTCCAGATGCTTCATACTGGTAGCGGTATAACCGTGCTGCCAAAAGCACTCGGTAGCGCGATCCAAAACGTGCTCTTGCTGATATTCTTTAGGGCGTGGCATTCAGCTTTTCCGTCGTTGCTGTTGTGTAGGCGGATTATAGGCAATGGGCCTTGGATTTAATACATTTTAGAGTGATCATTCTAGAATGAAAAGCAAGGTGCTGCAATTGCTAAAGACATCAAAATGTTCCATCATTTATGCCAATCGATTCTTACTGTGAAGAGTTCTATACATTCTTATGGAATGTGGGAATGGGCATATTCCCTTGTGATGGCGGTGTTTCCCGTATGGCCCATCAGACAGGTTGAGGTCGTGCTTTGGAGGTTATATTCTGATTGTACGCGATGTTGATAATGACGATTGGCGACTGATTTCCAAGCTTGTAAAAAAACAGTGGAATTCAGAGACATTATCCTTGCAAGGAGAGGCGCCGCCAGGACGGCATATTGAGTTTGCCTGTATAAATAGGAGCATAAACGAGATTACTCTTCTCGATGAGTATCTGCCTGGGCATATTCTTTATACAAAGAACAAAACCAAAACATCGCGAAGCTCATCAATAATAAACCCAAACCACCTAAAAATGTACCGATTGCGCTGAGTGCGTCCATGTTTCGCTCCCAAAATCAAAATACGGATCCTAGGAAGACTCGAGTCTTAGGTCAATATCATGGGGTTTGATTTGGGCGCGCAATCGGGTCGTTTAATCTAAACGATGCCGTTAGGACGCCTCCCCAAGCTGCGTATGCGACGATTTGTGCAGAGCTTGGGTTTGGCTTCTTACAGGCTAGGGTCAGGCGACCTCTTGTTCGGGGAAGTCATCGGGTTCAGTGTGACAGTTTTGGTTCCGTAGCAATTGGCCCATCTGAACCTTACCCAGGTCTTTTCCAAAAGAATCGTCTTTCCAGGCAATGTGCCCGCTAACCATCACCAGTGGGACAACCCCTTCCGAGCGATTCACCAGTTGATGATGCTGGAATTCATCGCGCATGACTCGTTGGGTATTGGCTTCGCCGTCGTAGTGTTTAAGCGCTTCAGGGTCAATCAGAATCAAGTCGGCTTTGTCACCCACATTGATGCTGCCGCCTTCCACATTAAATAAATCGGCGGCGTCTTTACTCAGGCGTTTCACCATAAAGCTGACGTCTTCATCGCCTCCTTCGGCGGCCAGTTTCAAGCTGCGCAGATTCACATCATAAAACGCCATATTGGTTAGGTGTGCGCCGCTGTCATTAAAGCCGGGCATCAGCAGTGGATCCATAATCAGTTCGCGTACGGTTTTCAGGTCGCGGTTTGCCGTTACCGTACTCCAGCTCAATTCCAGATCAAAGGTTCGTAGGGTTTGCAGTACAAAATCAGCTTCATCGCTGATCCAGAAAAAATCCCGTTTCAGAATTTCGGCTTCGTCTTCAAGCAAATCTGGGATAGAAACGCCCCGTTTAAAGTCGAGTACACGATCAAACAATTCTTGAAAGTTTTTTCCTTGCCAGTATTCTACTGGGCACAGATCGACGAGCATGTCTTCTAAGGTTCGATTGAAGGCGTAGTCTTCCATGTTCAGTAAGCGTTTCAAACGTGCAATACCAAAGCCGGATTTGCCTTTAAGCCACATGTCACGGAAAGTCTGAATGTATTCGGGATCGTTTAATATTTGGCGACGGCCTTCTTTGTCTTCCAGATCGGTTTCGTTTAGACGTCGAAGTTCGGGAATTTCTTCAGCCAAGGGAGTTACTGCACCATCGGACCAGACTTTAAAAGGCGCCCCCAATGCCTGCAAATGAAAATCACCTCTCAAAAAACTCGAGTTCAAGGTGCGTGACAGCAAGCGCCCCAATTTTAGAATCTTCCAGTTATTGAAAATATCCAGTGCCGCAACAACGGTCGTTTTCAGTGGTTTTCCATGGAAGAAACCACTCGACAACATAAATGTTTTTAGGGTCCCAATGGCGCTATCTTTCGGTGGTGTCGCCTGCCAAAGAGCGTCTTTTTCACGTAACACGTGTGTCAGGGTTTTGATTTCTTCGTATTTGGCGAATTGAGTGGGAATGGTTTTGTCGCTGTGCGCAGCACTGGCCAGGTAATGGAAGGGCAAGGCATCGGTGGACATACCAACGTAACCGAGGTCAATGGCCTCAGCCAGAGTTGTTTCCATTGATTTAACTTCCGCGTCACTGGGGTCGCGGCTAATACTGTCTTCAAAACCCATCGCATCGATACGCAACATGGAATGCGGTAATAAAGTAGCCACATTCGGGCCGAGCTTTAAGGTATCCAGATGATTTAAATAGGCCTTGGGTGTTTCCCAATCTACCTTGTCCGCGCAACTGCGCAGAATAGATTTGGGTACATTTTCAACCCGTGCAAAGCAATCGACTATTGGGTCGTTACGACCGTCTCGTTGATTTCCAAACGCCAAGCCCAAGCTGCAGTTTGCGATGATCACTGAGGTGGTACCGTGGCGAATGGATTCAGGAAGACCAGGAGAAACTTCGAGCTCCAAGTCATAGTGCGTGTGGATATCAAACAGGCCAGGCATCAGCCATTGGCTCTGACCGTCAATTACCTGTGCGGCTTGGGCGGCGTCCAGGTTTTTTCCGCGGGCGATTACAGTTCCATCTTTGATGGCCAAGTCTTCAATGAGAGGGGTTTTACCTTCATTGAAGATCTTCGCACCCTTAATGAGGGTGTCATAGGCTAATGGATTATCACTCATTTTTATTCTCTTTGTCTTTGTGACAGCGTGTGCTGATGGTTAAAAGTAATGGGTTTAGTGGGACTCACATTCGAAATAACAGGCGAGCATTTTGGCTCCCAGATCTAAGGTTTCTTCCTTACTGCTGCCTGGCTGGCCGAAGACATGGCGGTGCACTAAACCCTCAGCCATTGCGAACAGGTTATACGCAACCGCATCGGGATTTGGGGTGTTGTGTGCCTTTACATAAGCCAGGACTTTCTCTTCCATGACCCCTTCCGAGCGCAGCAGAATGTCATCCAGGTCTTTGTCGATGAAGCGTCGTTGCTCCATGACCTGATGCAATTCAGCTTCACTCTCGTGATAGTCGTACACAATTTCCAGTACCTGGCGGAACAGGGTTTCGGTGGAATATTCGGTAAGCTTGCTTTCAGTACCATCAATGGCCTGAGTATTTAAGCCTGGGACAGCTTGATAGATTTCGTCACGTTTCTGCTGGGCGATGACGCGTAGCAGCTCGTCCTTGTTTTCAAAATTCTGGTAAAAAGTGCCGGTGGCCACGCCGGCCGCTTCGGCTATGATTTTAGCCGTCGTGTGTTCATAACCACGTTCAGCGAAGTTTACCCTGGCGGCCTCGATCAGAGCGCGGCGTTTTTCCAAAGCCCGTTTTTGGGTGGGGAGTGTTTTCATTATTTTCGTCATCCAGAGATCAATAATTGCACTCTAATTAAAATATGAACTAGAAGTCAAGTTCGTATATGTTTTACACTACGACGAAGACAAAAACACCTGGAAACGGGATACACAACAAGAATAAACGACACAGGAAGACGCGATCATGACCGAAACGGCCGAGAAACAGTCGCTATCTGAAGCGAATATTAGCAAAGCGATCGAAAGTTGGCGGAGTAAGGGGGAATATCGCCAGCTGTGCGGCCATCGCCTGTTTACGATTGACGAGCAGTCTGGGAGTGCGGACAAGCCGGTGATTGTATTGATTCACGGCTTCCCTACCTCGAGTTGGGACTGGCAAGGTATATGGGATGGCCTGCTCTCGAGCTATCGCCTGATCAGCCTCGATATGTTGGGCTTTGGCTTTTCAGACAAACCCAACCAACGTAATTACCGCATTCATGGTCAGGCCGATCTATTTGAGGCCTTGATTGCTGAGTTGGGCGTGAAGGAATACCACCTGCTGGCTCATGATTACGGCGATACCGTAGCTCAAGAACTGCTCGCCCGACAATCTGAAGGACGAGGCGTGGGTCAATGTCTGTCGGCATGCTTTCTCAATGGTGGCCTGTTTCCTGAAACTCACCGCGCCTTGCTTACTCAAAAGCTCTTGCTTTCTCCGTTGGGGCCATTGATTAATCGCTTCAACGGTTTTGCATCATTTAAAAAGAACTTCAGCAGTGTGTTCGGGCCTGAGAGCAAGCCCAGTGAGTTTGACTTGAAGGTATTTTGGCAGTTGATCAATGAGCATAACGGCAAGCATCTGTTCCACAATCTGATTACCTATATCAATGATCGCAAACAACATCGAGAACGTTGGCTCAAGCCCTTGCAGGAATCGGAGATTCCCCTTGCTCTCATCAATGGTTCGGTCGATCCGGTGTCCGGTGAACATATGGTAGCGCGGTACAAAGAACTGAACTGTCGCTTGGATTATGTGAAAGAATTGCCTGGCATTGGGCACTACCCTCAAGTGGAGGATAGTGAAGCGGTGTTATCGGCGTATTTGGAATTTTTACATCACTGAACTTTGCAACCTACATGGCGGCGAACAGAGGACATCTTTTGAGTACAATAAACATAAAAACCCCATTCACTTTTAGAAATGGTACGCAAAGTAAAAATCGATTTTTCAAATCGGCTATGAGTGAACAATTAGCGGATGAGAATCACAACCCGGGTGAAGGTCTCTGTAAGCTCTATAAACTGTGGGCCAAGGGTGGTGCGGGAATTGTGGTGACTGGAAACATCATGATTGATCGAGAGCACCTTGGGGAACCTAAAAACATCGTGTTAGATAAAGAAAGCGAACTCGGGACATTCAGAGATTGGGTGGCCTCAGGAACGGAAAACAATACGCAGTTATGGGCCCAACTCAACCATCCCGGAAAACAGTCACCTAAGTTTATTCAAGCCGTGCCGCTTGCGCCTTCGGCCATCCCACTAGAAGGGGCATTACAAAATAACTTTAATCTTCCAAGAGCGTTGGAAGAAGACGACATTCATCACATTGTCTCGAAGTTTTGGGAAAGTGCTGCGCTGGCGAAATCCGCTGGGTTCTGTGGTGTGCAAATTCATGCCGCCCATGGTTATTTAATCAGCCAGTTTTTGTCTCCACGGCACAACAAGCGAAAGGATAACTGGGGTGGTAGCCTGGAAAATAGAATGCGCTTTCTAATGGAAGTGTATCGTGGCATTCGCAACGCAGTAGGTGACGACTTCCCTATCGCAGTAAAACTAAACTCTGCCGACTTTATGAAGGGTGGTTTCAGTGAAAGTGACTCCATGGAAGTTGCTCGCGCTTTGGCAGACGCGGGTATTGATTTGATTGAAATTTCCGGCGGTTCGTATGAAGCACCGGCTATGGCAGAAGGCATAAAACAGAAGAGCAGCACACAAAAGCGCGAGGCCTATTTTCTTGAGTTCGCAAAGAGATTGCGCGAAACCGTGAGTGTTCCCATTGTGGTAACCGGTGGGTTTCGTTCGGTAGACGCTATGAATCAGGCACTTTCAAGACACGCAAGCGATCTAATCGGCATTGCTCGCCCGTTGGCGGTGGACCCGGATTTACCCAATAAAGCCTTGGCAGACCCCAATTTCAAGATTCAATTAAGGCCGTTATCAACAGGGCTGAAGAAAATTGATGACATGATCCTGCTGAACATGAGTTGGTACGAAGCACAGTTTGATCGAATTGCGAAGGGCAAAGCCCCCAAACCGGAACTCAATGAATGGTATGCTGCTTGGAAAGTGTTCCTTAATCTGGGTGTGTACGCGTTTCGAAAGCGCCGAGCTTGAATGGTGTTAAGCTATACCCCATACAAACGATGTCGATACTGCAGAGGCGAAAGCTGATGTCTCTGGCTAAAGGCTTTTGAAAACGCTGAGCTGTCTGCAAAGCCGCATTCGCTGGCGATCTGTTTGATGGGGATATCTTTATCGCCGAGTAAGGTTTTGGCTTGTTCCAGTCGTAATTCATTAAACATTTTTGCCGGTGAGAGATGCAAGCTGTCCTGGCAATAGCGATGAAGGCTGCGCACTGAGGTCGCCATGTGATCCGCCATGGCTTCGACGTTGATGGGTTCTGCCAGATTGTCCTGCAACCATTTAATCAATTTGAGTAAACTGGTATCCGAGGCTTTTTCCTGCAAGCTGATGGGCAGCGACAGTTGCGGCTGGTGCCCTTCTCTGAACATAAAAGCCAGAAGGTTTTTGGCAATTCTTAAGGCCAGAGAATGATTGTGATCTCGGGCGACCAGGGCCAGGGCCATGTCTACGCCGGCTAACACACCAGCCGAGGTCCATAGCTGGCCATCGTTCACATAAAGATTATTTTCAAGCACGGTGCTGGCAGGACACATTTGTTCTAAGTGGGAAAGTGCCGCCCAGTGACTGGTAATACGCTTACCTTCCAGCAAACCGGCTTTGGCGAGCAACAGGCTGCCGCTGCATACTGAACAGAGAGTGTCAGCGTGAGGAGCCACTTCGGCAATCCAGGAAATAAACGCCTCTCTTTCACTGGCAGCAAATAAGGGGTCGGCATTGGCGCCGGGCACAAACAAGTAATCCACCGGAGCCTCGCAGACCGACAGCGGCTCGCAAACAATAGGCAGGCCCGAAGCACTGGCGAGTTTTTCTTCTTCAGCGATATAGCGCAGCGTATACACCTCTTTACCGAGTTCCTGATTTGCCTGGGCAAAGACATCCGCGGGGCCCGCGACATCCAATAATTGGAAGCCCGGGTAGCAAAGAATATAAATCTGTTTGGCAGAATTTGACATCTGATTATCATAACGGCCATTTCACGTAATTGCTATGGTGAGCTTATCTCAATCATGAGCCTCAAATCAGAGCTCACACAGGAGTTGACCATGAAGATATTGATGTTGATCTATCCCGGCATGACCCCATTGGATTTCCTGGGCCCATTGCAGGTGTGGTCGCAGTGGCCAGAGGCGGAAATTCAGGTGGTGTGGAAAAATCACGAGGTGGTTCCCACCGACACTGTCGCAGGCATCATGCCCAGCCACAGCTTCGATAACTGCTTCAGTGAGCCCGATATTCTCTTCGTTCCAGGCGGCGGTCTGCCCACCTTGGAGCTGATGGAAAACCAGACCGTTCTGAGCTTCCTCAAAAATAAAGCCCAAAATGCTCAGTGGATTACCAGCGTCTGTACCGGTTCTTTGGTATTGGCGGCCGCGGGCCTGCTGGAAGGTAAGCGCGCAACCACTCATTGGGCAGCACTGGATGCCTTGAAAACCATGGGAGTTGAGGTGGTGAAAGCGCGCTATGTGATTGATGAAGGGGTTGCCAGCGGAGGTGGTGTAACGGCTGGAATCGATTTTGGCTTGGCGCTGTTGGAAAACCTTGCGGGCCGCGATGTGGCGGAAGCAGTGCAATTGGCGCTGGAGTACAACCCCCAGGCGCCCTTTTCTTCAGGGACCCCGGATCAAGCTCGGCCAGAGATTGTCGATGCGGTATTAAACCGGTATTTGAGTGTTAGTCAGGGATTGCAGAGCTAAAGATAATATTGTTGAGGCTTTACAAGCTTGGAAAGAAGTAAAAAGTGGGCTGGAGGTCGTGATTTGGAGTGACTAGGCTCCTGGATGGAACGGGTGGCTGCATGGATGCAGCATTCGGAACGGAAAAGCGCGGCCTCCTGCCCGCTTTTGGTCCGTCCCGCACTGAATCGTCAGAGCCGGTGTTTACTTCAACTTAACGGCCGTGCCGCTGACGCTGACCATCATCATGCTGCCGCCTTGACCGACAACCTCGTAATCAATATCGATACCCACAATGGCGTCTGCACCAGCGGCTCGGGCTTTGGCTTCCATTTCCTGAAAGGCAATCTCTCTGGCCTTGCCCATCTCCTGCTCATAGGCGTTTGAACGTCCACCGACAACATCGCGCACCATGCCGAAAATGTCCTTGAAAATGTTTGCACCCAAAATGGCTTCACCCACAACGATATCCAAATACGTATCGATGGTTTGGCCTTCAATATTGGTGGTAGTGGTCTTTAACATAGTCGACTCCATAAATGATGTATTCCCGATGTTAGACGAGGGATCACCGCAAATGGAGGCAAATTCCGGCCGCTTTACGAGTTTTTACACTCATGAGGCTAACCGGGAAAAGAAGGTGTGGGTTGAAAAGAGTTAAACGGCGCGCTTGAGTTCGGTCAATAATTCACCGCTTTTGAAAATCTGAAAAGGTGCTCGGCCAAAACGCAGTTTGCCGCGTTTGCGTTCCACCAGTTTGTTAATGCCGATTAAGTCTGGCATGGCATCGCTCAACTGTTTACGCAGACGGTAGAGCTGAATGTTGATATGGGCCAGGTCCATGCCCATTTCCCGGCACAGGAGATTGTTGTCGATCCAACCCTGATCGTATTCATTGATGCCCTTGGCTTCATCGATAGCTCGGCAGCGAGCCAAATGCAAAAGCACATAGTGATGGCTGCGCTCACCCAGATCGCATTGATTGCCACCATTACTGAGGATCAGGCTGGTATTTTCCTCATCCTGAGTGGTATTAAAGCGAAACAGAAAATTATCCACAGACCAGTCAGCGTCGATGACCATGGTTGGGGAGTTCGACTTGTCGGTGAGGTGAAGTACCCAGCGAAAATCCCCAAGCACGATTTCATCGCCGTGCTTAAGTTCTCGTACTTCGTGGGATTCGTCGAGCGATTCTAGAAGCCACTGATGGTTATCCGGGGACAGATGCAGCGCCAGCTTGGGGTTTTCATCGTCGGGCAGCAACATTAGCTCGCTCATGGGAATGGCTCCATCGCGGCTGTGCTGGGGGACGATATAACTGTCGGGGGCGGAAATATCTTCCACCAAAAAGCGCAGTTCCTTGCTGACGAACTGGATTAATTGTCCGGCCTGAATGGGGTAGTTTTGTTGACTTTCAATCTTCTTGCCGTCCACCCACACACCATTGCGGCTGATATCCTTGAGTAACCACTGCGCGCCATCCCATTCGATGGAAGCATGGATTTTGGATATTTGCGGAGCATCGAGAAAGGTATCTACCTTATCTTCCCGGCGACCAAAAGTGTGATGTGGTAATAAGTGACAGAGCTGTTTGCTCTGGACATTAATCAGGCTAGCCATATTGTTATTGCATTTGTCAGGGTTAACACAGGCTGCCCCCATCTACAGCTTAACTAGGGTGGCAATTGAGTTGGATTCTACCAGACTCACTATATAAACGGTTAGTGATGTTATTGTTTGGATTCGCATTTTAACGACCTATATAGCTAAAAGCCTTTAACTTATGGTTAAAGGTCATTTTGCATCGCTACTTCCTTGGTTTACCATCCTCCACCTTGTTTTAGTAAGGTAACAGAATCATGGATCTTCAGGCGATTAACCAAGAGTTAGCCTCAGCCAGTCCGGCCGACATTGTTAAATGGGCCTTAGGCTTGGGTAAAAAATCGATTTTAACCACCAACTTTGGGCCAGGTGAGGCATCAATTATTCATGCCGTGTGCGCGCAAGACCCGAATGTGCCGGTGGTCTGGATCGATTCCGGTTACGCGCTGAAAGCGACGTATCAATTTGCGGATAAAGTCATCAAGCGTTTTGATCTCAATCTGGATGTGTATACACCGAAAGTCAGCGCGGCCCGTCGCGATGCTGTAATGGGTGGCATTCCAATGGTGGATGAGCCTGAGCACGCTGAATTTACTGAGCAGTTCAAACTGGAACCGTTTAATCGTGCGATGAGTGAGCACCAACCTGAAGTGTGGTTTACCAATTTGCGTAAGCACCAAACCGCTTTGCGTCAAACTTTGGATATTGTTTCTGTCAGTAGTGATGGCGTGATTAAAGTGTCACCATTCTTTCATTACAGTGATGAAGCACTTGCAGAATATTTGCAGGAAAATGATTTGCCGAACGAAGAAAACTACTACGATCCAACCAAAGCATTGGCCAATCGCGAGTGTGGTTTGCACACCCGCTAATGATTAGCTTGGATAGTGTTCCTGTTGTGGGTATAGCAGGAACACTATCAAGTCGCTTCCAGAGTACGCTTTCGCCACTCTTCGGGTGATAGCGTGGAGTAACGCTTAAAGGCCCGCGAAAAAGCGCTCAATTCACTGTACGCAATCAACTCTGAAATTTCCGTCAACAGTATATCCGAGTTCAGCAGCAGTTCCTGTGCAATCTCCATTCTTGTCTGTAACAACAAGGCCTTAAAGCTGATTCCCTCTTTCAATAAACCTCGCTGCAGTGCGCGGGGGTGCATGTTTAATAATTCTGACATCTTGTTTAAATCCGCATTGCCGCTACTCAGGCCCTGCTGAATCAATTTGCGTACAACGGTTTTCAGTTGACCGCCGAGCTCAAAATGTTTTTTCAATTGATCTGCATGGTTTTGCAAAATATCGAGAAGCTCTTCGTCTGAACTGCGAAGGGGCAGATATAAATCCTCTTCGGGAAAACAGTAGCTGTCCGCTTCGCGGTTAAAATACACCGGCGTGCCGAATAGGCGTTCATAGGGGCCTGGGCCAGGTTGTGAAAAGGAAAAACTGATGGACTGTGGCCGCCAGTCTTCCCGTAGCAGCAATTGCCCCAGGACAAAAGCTCGGGTCAGGGTAAAAAAACGATGCTGGCGGGTATCGAAGTGGAAGGGAGCATTGTAGAAGCGGTGAACAATGGCGAGCCCCTCTTCCACCACGACTTTAAAAAAAGTGACCTCTGATTCCAAGCCCCGGTAGCGCTCTGACAGCTCCTGGGCGGCCGCGAGATTGGGGCTGCGCTTAATGATTTGCAAGAAGGTATCAAACGGGGCGCTTTCGTGCATTTTCGCGCATAAAACACCGAAATAGGGACAATCCAGGCGTTCGGCACCGAGATTCAGCAAGCGATTAAAATCCACAAAAGCGAACAGGTCATTCGGCCGCTCGATCAGCCCTGGATCCAGCTTCAATTCTTCGAATAGTGGCCGGTGGTCACCCCCCAGGCTGCGCACGGCCTGGTCAAAACCGTATAAATTGCTGGCGCGTACCTGTAAAGGATTGATGATGGCATTGCTCATGGTCTTAAGTGTCAATCTCTAGTGTTTAAATGTCAAATGTAAATCCTCCAGATTGCTAGCATGTAGGCCTCTATAAAAATAATGAGAGGAGCCCTGTATGCGCCTGTACACCAAAGCCCTGATTACTTTGGCCACCTCAAGTGTGCTGTCGATGTCCAGCATCGTTCTGGCCAAGCCTGAAATTACTGTCACTGACCAGGATGGCAAGCCATTGGCAACTGCCATGGTGAGCCGATTGTTAGACGATAAGCCCCAACAGGACCTGAGTGACAACGGTTACAGCCCCCATGGGATAGCGAATACGATGGCTTTGGAACACAACCGTTTCAGCGATAAAACCGGTAAGGTTTTGTTTGATTCTCTGGTTGGAAATTCGGGCACGGTAACGTATCGGGTGCGTAAGCCAGGCTATCAGGACCGGTTACTCAGCCAACAGGATGCAGACACTGAAATCACCATCCGCCTCCAGGCCAATAAGGATCCCAAATCTCTGGCCGAGGATAAGCCCAGCAATGTGTGGATCAATGCCATGGATTTTGAAGGCGATCAGGAACTGAAAAAGCATTTCCAGTTGAACTGTGCTTTCTGCCATCAGCAGGGCTCCGCGTTCATGCGTGCTGAGCGAAGCCCCGAGCAGTGGTTGGACATCATCAACCGTATGGGCAAATACGGTGCCCGTGTTGCCGATGAAGATAAAGAACGTTTGGCTGGAGTGTTGAGTCGCCAATACAAAAAACTGAACGCGAATTTCGAGAATCTACTTGAGCCGCGCCCTTGGTCCGACACCTTGTCCGGTGTTGAAATTATCGAGTACCCCATTGGGGATGCGTTCTCGCAAATGCATGATTTTCTGGTACACCCCAATGGGTTTGTTTACGTGGGTGACAATTTACAAGACCGTATTTACGAAGTTAATCCAGAGACAGGCGACTATAAAGTCTATGTAGTGCCGCACGAAAAAGGCGCCAAACTGGGTGGTATTTTAGGGAATCGCTTCGGTGAGATGATTCCTAAACTGTACAACTATATGGGGGTGCACTCTTTCGCTGTATCACCAAAAGATGGCCATATTTTTATCACACCGTCCATGCAGCAGGCGTTGATTGAATTCAATCCGCACACCAAAGAATTCACGACGCATAAAATGGATGATGGCTATTATCCACATACCATCCGTGCGGACGGCAAAGGTCGCATCTGGTTTACCTTGGCGGTTTCTTCTCAGGTTGCCAGTTGGGACAGGAATAAAAAAGAATTCAAAATTTACAACCTTCCCGCTCGTTCATTTAAAGAGTGGATGATCATTAAGTCGATCCCCTTTATTTTGAGTCTGGATGTTGAAGATCGCCCGCTGCCCAAAGTGGATCGCAAATCCACCGGCGTGCCTATGCCTTATGGGATTGATGTGGCACCGGACGGCAAAATCTGGTTTGCACGCTTATACGGTGACGATATCGGTTTTATCGATCCAGAAACGGATGAAGTCTCAATGATTCAAACCCCGTTTAAAGGTCCGCGTCGTTTGCGTGTGGATGCGGATAACAATTTATGGATCGTTGCCTTCCAGGATTCTCAGTTGGCGAAGTACGACCCAAAAACCAAAAAATTCACCATGTACGATTTGCCGGTGGTGAATGAGTTGCCTTACTCGCTCAACATCGATCGCCCTCGACGTATGGTGTGGGTCAACGGTAACCAGTCCGATACTATTTTCAGTTTTGATATCGATAAAGAAGAGTGGCTGGTGTATCCCATGCCCCGCAAGCGCACTTTTACCCGCGATATTGAAGTGGGCGAAGACGGTTCGATCTATACCTCCAATTCCCATTTTCCCAGCTGGCAGATTGAAGGTGGCCAACCCACGCTTATCCGCGTGAAGCCAAGCAATGGTGAACGCGTTAAGGCCACTAAAACGGAAGTGTCGGTTCGCTGAAGCCTAAGGAAATGAGCATGATGAAAAAAATAGTGACATTGATGAGTTGTTTTCTGGTGCAACTCAGTTGGGCAGCGGAATCTCCCTTTCTGGGTGTGGGAGTCGTAGTCGATGACATTCCCAGTGCACTGCCGGCGTACCAACAGGCCTTAGGCATCAAGCAGTGGAAATACATAGATCTCAATGTGGCGTCCGGCGCTATTCGTATGGCCCGTGCCGAATTCAAGGGCAAACATTTTGATTTGCTGCAGCCCTTATACGGTCAAAGTAAAGTAGCGGATTTTCTGGCGCAAAGAGGTCCGGGTATTTTTCATGTGCAAGTGGCGCCAGACTATTTGCAGGACCAGGCAGCCAAACGATTGGCAACGCTTGAAATGGCCACGTCCGACAACAGCCATCTGACGAACAGCAAGCCTTATCAACAAACATGG
The DNA here is from genome assembly GCF_040372805.1 of Pseudoteredinibacter isoporae. Classification (GTDB taxonomy): domain Bacteria; phylum Pseudomonadota; class Gammaproteobacteria; order Pseudomonadales; family Cellvibrionaceae; genus Pseudoteredinibacter; species Pseudoteredinibacter isoporae_A. Next base: position 842,366 of record NZ_BAABWJ010000001.1, on the reverse strand, counting down.
TTGGACAGCTACGCGCAGTTGGGTGTGTATCTGAGCAGCTCAGAAAGCTCGCCAAAGAAAAATCAGTTCTGGGGGGTTGCGGACGTAACTGAAGAGCAGGCGTCCGCACCACTCGACAATGCTCGCCTCGCCCAAATTGGTATCGTGGTCGCTTCTGCGGATAAAACGGCGAAAGCCTGGAAGCAACTGTTGGGCTTGGGGCCCTGGTTGTTTGTGGATTTCAAACCACCAATGACCAGCAATGGACAGTATCTGGGCGCGGTCGGCCAGGCTTATAGTGAGGTACATGTGGCGTATGGCCAATGGTTCGACCTGCAAATTGAATTGCTACAGCCCGTCGCAGGCCCAACGCCCCACCGAGATTATTTGCGTCGATACGGCAATGGCGCACATCATTTCAGCCTGGGGCGCTTGCCCGAACACGATCAGTTGCAGGCGCATCTGCAGTCAGCGGGTATCCAGCTGCAAATGCAATCCGACAACGGTGGCGAAGGTCGTACAGCAACCTATATGGCCAGTGAAAAAGAGCTGGGCTGGGTGTTGGAGTTTACGAAAGCCTTCAAAGGTTTGGGCTCATTAAAAGTCGTTAAGCAACTGCCTTAATCAGTACACGCGAAAAAGAATCGAGCTTATGTATCGTTATTGGAAATCGTCTCTGACCGCGCTGACGCTGTTTGCCTGTGCTCACAGTTCATCGACTCAGGCCGAACAATGGTTGCATTACCGTGCGAACGAAGGTGCTTCGGCCTTTGCGGATTTGCGCCAGATTAACAGCAGCAATGTTAAAAACCTAGCCTTGGCCTGGCAGTTCCGCACAGGTGACAGCGAACACATGGCCGAACATATGTCGCGCACCTCAACTCAAGTGACGCCGATTCTGTTGCCGAAAGCCGCGGGCGGGCATCTGGCGTTTTGCACGCCGTTTAATCGCGTGATTGCACTCGACCCAAAAACCGGGCACGAGCGTTGGTCCTTTGATCCCAAAGTGAATCTGAGTGGCACACGCCCTATGCGGTGTCGAGCGGTGAGTTATTGGCAGCATCCAGAAGCCTCTGAGCAGGATAAGCACTGCGGTCGACGTTTATACGTGGCCACCCATGATCGCCGCATAGTGGCGATTGATGCCAAGCAAGGGCAGCGCTGCAAAAGCTTCGGCGACAATGGGGAAATCGCTCTCTATAACAAGGCCTTAGGTTACCAGCCCGACTACGTCAATAATTCTTCGGCCGCCGTTGTTGTGGGAAATAATATTGTGGTGGGCTCCGCCATCATCGACTTTGCTGAGTCCCATGCGCCCCAGGGTACAGTGGTTGCATTTGATGCCTTCACGGGTGAACAGCGGTGGAGCTTTGATCCGATACCCAAGCACAATGATCACCCGATGGCCAAAGATTGGCCTCGTGTTAAAGGAAAAACCCCACAGCATTTCGCGGGTGGGGCCAACGCTTGGGCGCCCTTGTCAGTCGACAGTGAACGAGACCTGGTGTTTATTCCCACCAGCAGCCCGTCACCGGATTTTTACGGTGGCATGCGCCCCGGTGATAACCGCTACGCGAATTCGGTTGTGGCATTAAAAGGGTCTACGGGTGAAGTGGTTTGGCATCAGCAAATTGTTCATCATGATTTATGGGACTACGATGCCCCAGCCGCTCCGGTACTGGTTGATATAGAAAAAGACGGCAAACAACGGGCCGTCGTGATTCAAGTGACCAAACAGGGGCTGGTGTTCACTTTTGATCGAGAGACTGGTGAGCCGGTATTTGGTCAGGAAGAACGCCCGGTCCCCCAATCCAAAATGGCGGGTGAATACAGTTCGCCTACTCAACCCTTTCCGCTTAAACCTCGGCCACTCATCGACGTGAACCTCGATCCGAAAAACGATGCCTTTGGCATGTTGTGGTTTGACCGAAAGGCCTGTGAAAAACGGTTGGCGTCTCTGCACAGTGAAGGGCTATTTACGCCTTTATCCGAGCAACGCACTCTGATGCTGCCAGGAAGTTTAGGGGGTGCGAATTGGGGCGGCGCCAGTTTTTGGCCGCGTCGAAATCTATTGTTTGTCAATTTAAACACCGCGCCGTTTGAAGGGCAGCTCAAACCCATCGACCCCAGTAATCCGGGTGACCATATCGTCGCTCATGGCAGCGAAATGAAAGTCACCATGAAAGACTCGCCCTATATGGTGATTACCGACACCGTTACCTCGCCGCTGGGTGCTCCCTGCACCAAACCACCTTGGGGAAAAATGGTGGCGATTGATATGGGCAGCGGTGATGTGCGTTGGGAATCCCCTTTGGGCTCAATTCACGATATGGCTCCTTTTCCCGTACCTTTTGATATCAACTGGGGCACGCCCAATTTAGGTGGCTCGATGACCACCGCAGGTGGGCTAACGTTTATTGCCGCGACCATGGATAAACGCTTTCGCGCCTATGACAGCCTCAGCGGAAAAGTCCTCTGGACCGCCAAACTCCCTGTGGATGCCACAGCCGTTCCTATGAGTTACGAATTGGATGGCAAGCAGTATGTCATCCTGGCGGCGGGAGGCCACAAAATGTTTAACCGGGGCACGGGTGATTATATTCTCGCCTATGCCTTGCCTGATTGAATGCCCTGATAAAAAAGCCATTAGCCTGGAACACATAAAACGAGTATCACCATGAAAACTCTGAGTCGATTAGCCCTGACCTTAAGCGCCCTGATTCCAGCCGTCCTGGGCGGTAATGCCCTAGCGGGAGAAATGAACAACGCCCAAAAAGGTGAGCAACTCTATAAAAAATATTGCGCGGCCTGCCATGATCAAGGCCTGGATAAAGCGCCCAAGGTAGAAGATTTAAAACGCCTGAGCCAAAGTCAGATTATGCTGACGATTTCCATTGGCCGTATGCAACCCCAGGCTGCGGCGATGAGCAAGGATGAACGCAGTTGGGTGTCGGAATATCTATCCGGTGGTGGTGAAGTCGATAACAGCTGGTTAGAAAGCAATCGCTGTGACAAGTATCCAGTGAATACCCAAGCGAATAGCGAAGTGATCAGTGGCGATTGGGGCATGGGTAAATTCAACAGCCGTCTGCAGGAAAACAGTCTGATCACGCCTGACAATGTGCATAAGCTGAAATTGAAATGGGCGTTCGGTTTTCAAAAAGTGAACGATATGCGCAATCAGCCGGTGTATACAGAAGACGCACTGTACGTTGGTAGTAAGAGCGCGCATGTGATGGCGCTAGACCCTGAAAGCGGTTGTATTAAGTGGCAAAAGCAAACCGCAGCAGGTGTTCGTTCCAGTCTCGTGCTGGGAGAGATCGCCGGCGAGCGAGTTTTGTTTTTCGCTGATGAACTGGCGAACGTCTACGCAGTGCGCGCAAAAGACGGTAGCCAAATCTGGAAGGAAAACCTGGGTGTATTCCCTACGTCATTGATCACCGGCACTCCGGCTTTCTTTAAAGGGACCGTCAAAGGCCAGAAAAAAGAAAGCGCACAGTTAATTGTGCCCATCTCTTCCTTTGAAGTCGCCGCTGCCGGAATGCCCGGTTACCCCTGTTGCCGTTCCCATGGGATGGTGATCTCGCTGGATGCCAACACCGGTAAAACCCAATGGCAGTGGCATGCTACCGAACAAGCGAAGCTTCTGGGTAAAACCGCTAGCGGTGTGCCCAAGTTTGGTCCTTCCGGTGCGGTGGTGTGGACAACGCCTACGATCGATGCGGCGCGTGGTCTGGTGTATATCGGTACGGGTGAAAACACCTCCAAGCCGGCGACCGATACCAGTGATTCGGTGATCGCGCTTGAAATGACCACAGGCAAAATGCGCTGGAAATTCCAAGCGCTCGCCAACGATATCTGGAACGCCGCTTGTCTCAACGGCGGTGAAGCTTGTCCCGAAGACATGGGGCCGGATTTCGATTTTGGTGCGCCTATGATTCTGCATCATATGAGTGATGGCCGCCCGGTCTTGTTAGCGGGTCAAAAGTCTTCAGAAGTATTTGCCTTAAACCCAGATACAGGAACACTCTACTGGCGCAAACGCCTGAGTATGGGAACCACCAATGGTGGCATTCATTGGGGCATGACGGTGTATAAAAATTCGGTTTATGTTCCTTTGGCTGATCCAGAGCGTGATATTCCCGGGTATACACCCAAGCCTGGTCTGTATCGATTGAATATCGATAACGGCAAGGTGGAATGGGCTAAGCCTGCTGAGCGTGGTTGCGAGTTTGATATGGCTTACGCGCCGAAAATTGGTTTGGAGCAAGTCCGTAGCGGTAAAAAACGTAAGCTGGAAGATCGTTATGCCTGCTCTTGGTATTACGGCTTATCCGCTGCGCCGAGCGCGGTACCTGAATTGGTTTTTGCGGCAGGTTTGGATGGCAAGCTCGCCGCCTACCGCATGAGTGATGGCAAGGTGCTTTGGCAAAGCAAAACCGCAGTGCCGTTTAATACCGTAAATGGCATTCCTGCACATGGTGGTGCGATTGATGTCGATGGTGCCGTATTGGGCAAGGACAAGCTGTTTATTAACTCTGGCTACAGCATGTTTGGTCAACTGCCGGGTAATGTCTTGCTCGCTTTTGAGTTGGAACAACAGAGTGACGCAAAAGAAGAGAGATAGCGAAACACCATGCCGATAGCCGTACTTATTTTTTGCCTGGCCTACGCGACTTTGCGCTACATCGTATTTGGCGACGTCGCGCTTGAGCAATGGCCAGTGCTTATCGTCAACAAAAGTGTGAGCTTTTTTATCGCCGCCTGCATGGCCGCTTCAGCGTTCTATTCCCTGAAGTTAAAGAAAGAACCGCAAGATCAGCAGTCCGCAAACGGTTCTGCTCGCTATGGCCGCTGGGCATGGCATGCACTGATATTGCATATTCTTTTATCCATCGCTTTATTGAACCCCGCATACTTCGCAAAATTCTATGAAGAACAAAAGCTCAATTTGCTTGGTAATCTTATGTTGCTGGCAGGTGCACTGGGTAGCTACGCCTTTTATCGTCTGCAAACTGAGCGTTTAAATAACCTGATTAAAGCCCTGGCTTCCCTGGCCTTGTTTGCTCATCTTTTGCCGATGTCCAGCTCTTGGGCAAGCCCTGATCAATGGCCTGCCTACTTCCCGCCCATTTCCATGCTGAGTGCCCTGCTGGCGGCATACGCTATGTTAGGTTTTGGTCGCTGCGCCATTTTCTGCCAAAGCCAGAACAGCTAAATACCAACCGGGTGTTTACCTTGTAAGCATCACCGAAAAGCAATACATTAGCTGCCACAACGGCTCAGGGATGACGGTTACCTTATTGATACGCCTTCCCGATAGTTAACGATTATTTTTCAGGAGCAAACTGTGCCCCATTGTATTGCCGAGCATTCATCAACGATTGATGGTAACAAACTGTTAAACGCTGTTTTTCAGGGAAGTCTGAAATCCGAGCTGTTTGAAGCGGATGGCAGCGACATAAAAGCTCGCTGCATTGCCTATGATCACTATATGACCGGCCCGGAAAAAACCGACTTTGTGCATGTTCAACTCAAATTGCTTTCTGGCCGAAGCCTAGAGCAAAAGGAAGCATTTTCTGAAAGCGTTTTTAATGAAGTGAAAGCCCTTAATCTGGGGCGTTGTTCAATAACGGTAGAAGTAATTGATATTGATATCGACAGTTATTCCAAGTGTGTCGGCTAAAAACAACAAAGATTCTTCTGGATAAGGCGAATGAATAAAGATATCGAAAATGCTATTCGATGCTATATCAGGGCGAAAGACGACAATAAACCCCATCTGATGAGTTGTGTGTTTTCAGAACACGCTACGCTCGAAATGGAAGTAAGAACCGGCGCTATTGATTTCCCTTCGGCAACCCAGGGTAGAGATGAAATCACCAAAACACTGGTTCGGGACTTCAATAAAACCTATGAAAATATTTACACCTTTTGCCTAAACGATACCGTGATAGAGAAAGAAAATACTCTGGATTGCCAATGGTTTGTCGTGATGTCTGAAAAGCTATCGGGAAGTATTCGCGTGGGGTACGGGAATTATAAGTGGAGATTCTCCAATGATAATTCATATTTCGTAGATAAGTTAACGATAGTGATTGAGGACGTGATGATATTATCGAGCTCTGAGGAAGGTCAAATACTGTCTTGGGTTTCAAGTTTGCCCTATCCTTGTCTTCCCTCGTCTGACGTTTTAAATTCTATGCCAGGTATTCATTCACTTACTGAGTGGCCACGCAAATGGTCTGATTGAATGTTCAAGGACGGGATCGATTCAATACTGAAAGGGAAGGAATTCATTGAAAATCTGTGTCAACCTGGATAAACGCGACCTCCCATTTTTTACTCTCTTTGGTTTCCTAATATCTTCGATGATGTGGTGGGTTGATAAGTTTAACTTACCAGCACATATGGAGAGAGGATACTTAGTTGATCTATTGTTTGATCATATTCCGTTTATAAGTATTGCTACACTGTTGGTAGTTATGGCACTGATTGAACTTCTATCGATAGCGATATCGACGCAGCGAGCTTTTCTGGTTCGACAGAACATTCATATTGCCAGGCGCATATCACAGTTCTCTTCTCCAGCATTTTTTATTGTTATTGGTTTCTCTATTCCAGTTTTATTTGCAGGCGCCTGGATGAGAAATGTCGAGTATATCAGTCAGTTTTTCATACTCTTACAATTTTCGCTAATGATATGGCTGTTATCGTTTTTGTCTTCCCAAATCGTACACCAGTCTAAATTTCTTCATGAAGCAATACCTCGGGGCGTAGCGGTTCTTATAATATTTGCAATATTGGGAGCTACAATACTCATTCCCGGATTTAACGGAGAGCCGAAATCAATACGGCTTGATTTAGATTTGGGCACCTACCAAATGGCCGAAAAAGCGGCGGAAAGTCGTAATATGACGATTGATCAATACATCCAGTTTTCCGTAAATAGCCAACTTAATGAATACAATGACTCAAAGCAGTAAGTTCCAAGATGGAAAATCAGGTATGATGCCCTAATCGCAATCAGGAATTCCCGAAATGACAATCTGGGTCGACGCCGACGCTTGTCCGGTGGCCATTAAAGAAATCTTATTTCGTGCCGCGAATCGCGCTGAAATGCCCTGCTGTTTGATTGCCAATCAGTATATCCCCGTGCCCAAGTCAAAATTTATCAGCAGTGTGCAGGTATCCCACGGTTTTGATGTAGCGGACAATGAAATTGTGCAACGTTGTGCTGAGGGGGATCTGGTGATTACGTCGGATATTCCTTTGGCGGCTGAAGTGATCGAAAAAGGTGCCAAAGCTCTGAGTCCACGTGGGGAACCGTTCAGTAAAGCCAATATAGGTGCGCGTTTAAATATGCGGGATTTTATGGACACCATGCGAGCCAGTGGCATTCAGAGTGGTGGGCCACCGCCACTGGGCGTGAAGGAAAAACAAGCCTTTGCCAATCAATTAGATAAGTACTTGGCAAAATGTAAGCGTGATCAATCGAAAACTTGAGCATTGACAAGACTGGCTTTGTCACCCAGTATTAAAACCATGAACCCGTTTATGACACAGCAACACCACACCAGCCTGATTATTACCATCATTAAACATCAATGGTGGGTTTGCTAGTGTCTGACTGATTTTTAAAAACCCGCCCACGAGGCGGGTTTTTTGTATCTGCCTCTGGGCCAGGCCATGAGGAGGCAATATGAACACCCCAGTAGGCATGCTCACACTGTTTTGCGGCAAGATGGGCGCCGGTAAATCAACTGCAGCCAGACAGTTGGCAGAGGAAAGCCATTCGATTCTACTTTCAGAGGACGATTGGTTAGCTGCGCTGTATCCTGAGCAGATTCGAACGCTTGAAAACTACATTGAGTTTTCTGCCCGACTAAAGCCACAAGTCAAACCTCTGGTGCAATCTATCCTGTGTGCAGGTACGGATGTAGTGATGGATTTTCCGGCCAATACTCTGGCGCAGCGAGCTTGGTTACGCAGTATTTTTTCAGAGGTGAAGGCTCCCCATAAACTGGTTTATCTGGCATTGAGTGATGAAGAATGTTTAAAGCAAATCGCTCAACGACGTATTGAGCAAGCTGAGCGGACGGCGACGGATACGCGTGACATGTTTGAACAGCTTACACGGTATTTTGTCGCACCCACGCCCAGCGAAGGTTTTCATATCGTGCTGGAGCGTTGGGCCGACTATTGATGGCATGGTTATATTCTGGGATCGGTTTCCTTAACCATCGTCTGGCTGTCGCTGCTGTGTTTAAAGGCCTGCAAGGAGGGATACGATGCAAGATCGTAGAGTTCGCGAAACTCAATCCAGTCCAGCAGACAGTAAAGACAAATGGCGGGGTACTGCCATTCGTTGAACTCGCCGCTTTGGCATTTTGCTTCAAGTATATTGAGCGTTTGCTCGATGCGATCGCGCTGAAGATTGGCGATCAAAATATCCTGGCTGTTATCGATGCCCGAGCGATCCATCATGATCATGATGACAAAGGAATCGTTAACGGCGTCAATAAGTGTCAGGGTATTTTGTTGTTCCCAGCTGAGCTGCTCTTTCTTCAGCTTCCGGTTGAGGTATTCGTAGATAACACGGGAGTCATAGACCGTGTGCTCGCTATCGATCAGCACCGGGATTTTCATGGCAGGAGTGTGTCGGCGCAGGGCTTCGCGTCCTTCAGGGCCTAGAATGTCCAGTTGCACATAGTCATAGTTTTCGGCTGCCAACCATAGGCGCAGGCGTCGAACATAGGGGGAAGGTTTTGAGCCAATTAGTTTCATAGCATGGTCCATTACGGAAGGGCCTTTATTTATTGTAGTCCTGTGCAGCACAATGCAAAAGGCTGTTCCCCGACCGCTGGGCTTATAGAGGCTTGTTGTTGCTTTGGCACGGAACTCGTGGTGCCAGAGCCCGGTCTGATGAAATTGACAGGCTTCGAATGTGGCTCTATACCTTCACCGACATTGAAAAAATGCGTTTGGTTCAGGCCAGATTTACCTTCAATGATTAGAATTTACCGCCGTTAAGTTGAGCGACGCGACTTGTTTGGTAAAGCTCGACCGATGACACAAAAGTGTCATAGAGGCTCGGCTATACTCGCGCCGCTTGATGGATTTGTCTTAGGAAATTGTTTTGCGAAAAGTGCTTATCACCGGAAATTCAGGTTCCGGTAAATCAACATTAGCCAACTACTTAGCCACCACGGAAGGTTTGGGGTATTTGGATTTGGATACGGTTGCCTGGTTGCCGGAGCTGCCGCCCAAGCGAATGCCTCTGGATGAATCCATGGGTCTGATCACCGCTTTTGTGGAACAACATGAAGGTTGGGTGATTGAAGGCTGCTATGCCGACTTATTGGAACTGATGGAAGAGGATGCCAACGAATTGATCTTCCTGAATTTGCCCATCGAGGATTGTGTGGCCAATGCCCAGGCCCGCCCCTGGGAGCCCCATAAGTACTCCAGTAAGGCGTCACAGGATAAGAATCTTGAGATGCTGACCCAGTGGATTCATGATTACGCCCACCGGGAAGATGCCTGCTCACTGTCTGCTCACCAGGCGTTTTTTGAGCGCTTTGAGGGCAAGAAAACCGAACTCGACGGACGCCCGTTGATTCAGGACGAATCCGGGAATCAGGACAAGAAAGCTTCTTAGCCTTCTTGTTCGAACGAGTCCTGATGCCCTTCAGATCAACAGTTTGTATCGATTGGTGTCGATCAAGCTGATAACTTCGCCGAAAACTCCTTGATGTAGCTCAGAGCAATCGCTGCCGTCTTGGTGATGCGAAGGCGCAGACGCTCTTTCCCGTCGGCTTCGGCATTCGGCTCAAAAATATTGTGCAGTTGGCGACGCAACGCGCGGATATGCTCAACTGTGCGAGCCCCCTTACTGAGTCCTTTGCTGCGTTTTTCCATCAGGAAATTTCCCTTGTTTTCACCGCGAACCAGCAGCGCGGACTCTGGCTTGCCAATTTTCTTTGCCGTGGCGGCGACATAGCGGATGGCCAGGCCAATACGGCGATCATCGCTTTGGTTCGGGTCCGAGCCATGCACCAGCATAAAGTGGTGCAAGGACATCTGTCCGGGTTCCAGCTCCATATATACTTGTTTTTCGGGCTCGAGCTCAGTGTCGGGAATGGCTTGCCCGCGAGTCAGCAAATTATCCTTGGCGTAGGTGTTTACCTGAGAACGCTCGCGGGTGTGGCTGCCGGGCTCGACTTTCATCACACCGGATTCCGCGGTAGCGGGGCTTAAGGCAATCCAGGCGGTGACCACATCATCGGCATCGACTCCCCAGTAGGCGGCGTCCTGATGCATAGACACATAACTGCCGGTGCCCGCCTCTTTGGTGAAGAGGTTGGTCATATAGCAGAGAATATTGGGGCCAATTAAGGCTTCCACTGCGTCGAGTACTTTGGGGTGGTGAACCAGTTCATCGGCCCAGTCGTACAACAAGTAGGTTTTATTGCACTGAATTCGATCCATGGGTTTGCCCTGCAGTTCTTCCATGGCTTCTAATTGAGCGCGACTTACCTTGGCCTCTTCAGGGCTTAAAATATCCACCGGACAGATAAAGCCCTGCGTTTTATATTGCTCAACTTGAGCCGGGTTTAATGTACTCATCTCAGGCCACTCCTAAATGATGTATGGGCTGCTTATGCCACTGAATTCAGGTTGATCAGTTCAAGGGCGGTCATGGCGCCCCCCGCCAGGGCGCATACCAGCAGTATGGCCAGTGCACCCAGGCGCTCACGGGTGCCGCCGTTGGGGTCCATGCGAGTGAACAACATGGCGTACAGGTTTCCGGCCATAAATGTCCAGGCGACGAGCATCATCACCAGTCCGTACAGCTGGTTCAAATTGAACGCACTAAAGGCCAACAGAGCGCAGGCCGCGTAATCATCCAGGGACAGAGGCCAATATTTCTCGGTTTTAACCAATACCAGGGTCTCCCCAATCGTAAGCACCACGGCCACAATCAAGGCAAAATAGAACAGAACATCCAACATAGAGATCACCAACTAAAGAATATTACGTTTTTATGCTTATGGGAAACATTGTTTCCCATAAGCATAAAGGAGTCAATAGTTGAGTGATAAAAGTACAGAAAGAGGTATGCAACCGCGCGAATAAGCGTGGTAGCTTGGATTGAGTGGCGTCGACAGCATGGATGCAGTCGACGAACACTCAGGCGGTGGGCATTAACAAAGCTTCACAACCCGTGCCTGCCATCCAGGAACTCACACGTTGTTGATCATGTGCGCTGAGCTGTCGATATTCTTCATTAATCCATTGCAGGCATTTGCCCTGATAAGGAAAGCTTCTTTGAGACCACAGCTGGCCATCAATGTCTGTTGCCCATTCCTTTTCACCTGCCATGAGAGCCTGGGCATTGGCCAACAAGGCCGGGACATAGCTTTGCCCAATCTCTTTAAGGATTTCATAGGTGGTGTTGGGCAGCGATTCCAGTTCCGTCCAAGGGTTTTTCTCAAGATCGAGACCAGCGCGATCTTCCATCGTCCCCACCCAAGCCACCGTGCGCGGAGAAACCTCATGAGCAATGGCTCGGGGTGTAGGATCGAAGCCCACAAGCTGGGTCAGTTGTCCGAAGATGGCAAAATCACCGGAACCGGGTCGATGGCCGAGCAGAAAAGGCAAAGTCTTGAAATGCGCTTCCAGCAAACTCAAAAAGCGACGATAACAACGATCGATAATTGGCGCTGTGCTGTCATTGGAACCCACATACCCCAAGCGCCCTATTTGTCGCTCACTGAAAAAGCGTTTGAAATCCAGCAGCGCAGCATCGGGCAATGTCACATCCCGACACAAAGGCAACTCGGTGCCTGCATTGTCTGCGTCTTCCGAGAAATGCCAGCGATAATGAAACATAAACTTGGTGCACCATTCATCACCAAAATCTTCAAGAAGATAATTGATAAACGCCAGAGCGGGGTCATCCGGAATGACCGAACGTTCTGTTTGCAGCTGCTCCAGTCGATGAATAATCGGTGTTGAATCACATACCGCTTCGGCTTGCCCTTTGGCATTCTCAAAAATAAAGGTTGGTAAAAATGGAATTTTCGGCTTCTCAATTCCCATCTCATCCAACACCAATGAAGGGTCGTCCCACAAAATATAGTGAGGAATGCGACGATAACGCAGCAGCGATAACATCTTGCGAGTATAGGGAGAGCCAACGGCACCAATTAAGGGAATGGGTTTCGACAGGGACATAGTTATTATTCTCAGAGTTTTTTAGCCAAGGCGATATCGACAAAGTACCTTATTGTGAATCTGAAAGCACTGTCTATTGGAATTTATGTAGGCGTTACGGCGTAAGACAGTTTGCAGCCGAGTTAGTTTGTAGTGACTAGGCTCCTGGATGGAACGGGTCGCTGCATGGATGCAGCATTCGGAACGGAAAACTGACTCGGCTGTAAACTGTCTGGGAAAAGAACTACGATTGGACGGCCTTCACTCCATCGGCCATTGGATTTGACGCAGACTCTGCCCCACCCAAGGGTCCACCTCTAGACCTTCATCCTCAAAGCGCGCCCTGCGCAGACCCGCCACACTGGCATCATTAAACGCCGTCGACTTACGACTGCGCTCATCCACATTAATCGACATACACTCATTCATGGCCACGAGTGACAAATTATCGGCCGTTAGCATCTTATGCAGATAGTGCACTTTATTGTGGTCGTAACCCAGCAACTGACTGTGGATCACAAAGGCGTCACCCAGCCGCAATTCTTTGCGATAACAAAGGCGGGATTCAATCGAAAAGATCGTGTGGCCATCGTTCAGATGACACACACCACCAATATTTAAATCACGATAAAAATTGGCCGTTGCCAGATCGAAGACCACCAGATAGTAGCCCATATTCATATGTTGATTCAGATCGATCCAGGATTCTTCAACACAAGCACTAAACGTTTCTCTCACCGCGAATTCCTACTGAACATAAAAAGTTAGCTTAACTGACTCCAATGTTTAAGCATATGCTCAGCGCCCATCAAGCTCAAGGCCGTCACCGTAAAGGTAGGGTTTACCGCACCGCTGCTGGGAAATAGACTGGGGCCAGCAACAAACACATTGGCCACATCATGTAATTGGCCATAAGGATTGCACACAGAGTTTTTGGCCGAATCCCCCATGACGGTGCCTCCCATAATATGCATACCGGCTCTTGGCCCGGTCCAGGGTTCTTTCGCCCCGGCGGCCTTAAAAATCTCCAGCCCCTCCTGCACCATATGGTCGGTTAATCTGGCGACACGAGGGTCAAGATCATGATGGGTCTTTGCGATCGGCAGGTTCGAGGAGTCCTTGGTCTGACTGAGTGTGATGCGATTCTTGGCCAGTGGAATGTCATCACAAATACCCACCATCGTACCGAAATGTTGAGTAGCCTCTTGCATAAAAGTTTTCAGTTTTTCGCCAAAAAGATCAGCTCTTGAGGTTGCAATGCCGAGTAAATCATTGGGTTTGCTGGCATTGGCAATTAACCACTGATAACTGCCATAGCGTTCATCACTTGCACGCTTATTGGCATAGGCGTCCTGACACATCAGTTGACCGCCGCTTAAGCCCATATGAGGTTGTGTCTCTTCCTGGAACAGGCCCCAAATGGTATGGGCGGGATGGGTCATCAAATAACGGCCCAACAAGTCGTGATTATTGCCGAGGCCTCTGGGGTGTTTTTCGTGTTCAGACAGCCACAGCAGGCGCGCGGTTTGAACGGTAAACGCTGCGAGTACCACGACCTTGGCTTTTTGAACAAAAACCTCTCCGGCAGCGTTTTGATATTCTACTCCGATCGCTTTATCGCCCTGTGGGTTTAACAACAGGCGTCGGACCGTGCATTCATGAAACAACGTAGCGCCGTGTTGCTTGGCCTCGGCGAGACTGGTGACCAAGGGATTGGCCAGTGCGCCGTTCGGGCAACCGGCGTCACACCAGCCATCAAAAATACAGGATTGGCGCTCACCCCTGGGAAGGGAATTGACGGCGTAAGGTATTGGAGCCGTGTGCATGCCTTTGGCTTGGAAGCCCTTGGCAATAACACGACCTTGAGAAAAAATCGGTAAGGGTGGCATAGGGTACGCATCCCCTTTGGGGCGCCAGCGTTCGGCGTTCGCGTCTCCACTCAAGCCAATGTGAGCTTGAACCCGATCGTAAAAAGGCTGTAGATCGGCGTAATTTATTGGCCAGTCCAAGCCCGTGCCGTATTCGCTTTGGGTGTTAAAATCGTTCGCGTGTAAACGCGGCCAAACACCATAGTGATGGATGGCGCTGCCGCCGGTACCAAAGCCTGAATTAAAATTATGCCCTATTTTATGATTGCCACTTTCCTCTACGGGGCTGCCCGCCCACTTTAATTGACGAGCCCAAATCTGTGAGCTTTGCAAATCCGCTAATGTTCTTTCCGGACCTGCTTCGAGAATCATCACTTGCTTGCCCGCTTTCGCGGTAACGGCGGCGTAAAGACTGCCAGCGGCACCAGAACCAACTACTAACACATCGACTTCGTCACGTTGAATCACTGTACTCACGACATCACCAGGAAGTTTTGGGTTTGATATGGGCCATATAAGGCACGGAAAGCTCAGCGAAACCTTGCTCAGTGCCGTAGGTGACATCAACAGCGTCAGCGCGCAGAACGAAATAGAAAAAAGAGGCTGGCGGTCCCTGCCAGCCATCGAGAGCATCACTTGCCATCTTCCCAATAAACTCTGAACGTTCTTTTTTATTCAGCTCAGCAAGCGCCTTGTTGAAATGTGTCTGAGCGGATTTTTGCGCGGCCTTTAATCCTGCCAGATAAAATGACTTGAACGGTGGGGCTACGCCCAAATAACGAATCATCAGCAGGCAGTCGTGATCGCCATCGCGTTGCAATTGCTGATCAAGAAAATGAACCACACCCTGCTGAGCAGCACCGGGCACCAGCCCATCCGCCAAATGCGCCAGATCATGGGCCTGGTCTTTATCAAAATGATGGTAAGGCAGTTTCAAGCTTGCAGCTTGGGCACAACTTAATTCCAGTAAACTGCCGGCGACATTAACACTGACAACCAACGCACTGGCTTGTAAAAACTGACGGCGTTTCATCACGTTATCTCCAACGAAACAAGGTTGGAAGAATGCGGCGCTTGTTCGCGCCGCGGCTTGCATTTTATAGCAGTGTAATCAGATTCACTGATTTTAAAAGCGATACTTAATGTTCACACCCGTCCAGCGCGGATCACGATAGGACACCTCATTACAACCACAGAGTGTGGCCAAATCGAAGCCTTGTACGCCAGCACGCTCGTCGGTAACGTTGCGTACAATCAGTGACGCTTCCCAGCTGTCATCACTGCTGGCCCAGCCCAGGCGTGCATTGGTCATGACATAGCTGTCAAATTTATCGGCGTCAAAGTTACGCAGATTGTAATAAAATTCATCGGAATAACTGACGTCGGCCGCGACATGCATCATGCCACCAAACGCTTCCCACTCATAACGAACCAGAGCGGTTGCCTGAACTTCCGGTGCGTAAGTAGGGCGTACATCGCGAGGCGGCAAAGGTGAGCCAGAGCGCAACAAAATATCTTTTACGGTGGCGTCCAAATAGGATGCACTGAGCAGAATATCCCAGCCATCGGCAGGGCTCGTGATTAACTCAAGCTCCACCCCTTTGTTGACGGCATCGGCATTTATCACAACACCGCCCACACCCACAAACAGGAAGGCCTGGTAATCGCTGTAATCGTAATAATAGGCAGAACCGTTCAGGCGCGTGCTGCCGTCACCCAAAGTGGCCTTAAAGCCGGCTTCGTACGCAAGTAGAATTTCTTCATCATAAGGCAAAGCGGCTTCGCCCCCGGAACCGAGATAAGCTCCCAGCAATGGCGCATTAAAGCTGCCGGCTTTTACACCGCGATTTATGCCCGCGTATAACAGCAAGTCATCATTCGGGCGATAATCCAACTGTACCTTGCCTGTCCATAAAGTATCCGAGCTTTCCAGTTGATGATTGAATGGTGAACCCGCACCAAAAGCGTTTGGAATCGGTGAACCTTGATTGACCGTGTCATTGCCTTGGGAGATATACACACCGACTTCGATATCAAAATCTTTTTTCTCTTCCATCACACGCAGACCAGCCGTTAATGCCAGTTGGTCGGTAATGTCGTATTCGATTTGACCAAAGACGCTGTAAGAATTGGTTTCCAGATTGGCCTGCACGCCAATATCCACAGGTGGGAAGAGCGCATCAACAATGCTGTTGACAGGTGCTTTCAAGCCATTGTCAGAATGATTGTCGATATTCAGATAATACAAACCCGCAACCCAGCGACTCGATTCTGTTTCGCCATTAAAACGAATTTCCTGGGAAAAACTGTTGGCATCCACACCGGCATAGTTGGCGAGCTGATTAATCGGTGCGGCATCCACATCAATAAAGAGCAGTTTTTCATAATCTTTGTAATCGGTAATGGCCGTCATGGTGACACTGTCACTGAGTTCTTTCGACAGATTGACGTTCAAGCCCCAGGTATCAGTCGAGCCTTGATCTTCAAACGCAAAGTCGCCCGAGAAGGTAAAATCATCGCCATCCGGATCGACATAACCAAAGAAGTCGCCGCCAGGAACCGGGCGGCCGCTTAAGCCAATACCACCCCCAGGAATAAATTGATCACCGTCGATCACATCGCCACCACCATCGCCGTCACCTTGGATGCTCAAGCGGGTTTCGCCAGCAGGGGTATCGATCACATTAATCAATTCCCCGTTCGCATCCACAATCGCAATGGTGGATTTGGATTGATAAGGGCCGGTACTGGCCTCTGAGCTGGCATAGTTTGCAGAAAACTGAAGGGTTGTGGTGTCGTTGGCTTCGTAGCTCAAATTCAAACGTCCGGCGGTGGTGTCATCGCCACCCAGATCGGCGCCTGAACCGGTTCCGGGTGCACCACCGCCGGGTAAATTGCTGTTGGCCCCAAAGGGATACACATTTTTCAGATGGCCATCTTGCTGGTTGGTTTTAAACGCGACACGTGCGCCGAGCTTGTCGGTCAGTGGGCCGCCCACAGCGCCTTCCAACGTCCACTTGTTGGCATCGGCTGGAGTATCAAAGCGGCCAAAGGTCAGATCCAGATAACCTTCCACTTCCTCCATATTCGGTTTCCGGGATATATAGTGTACGAGGCCGCCAGTGGCATTTCGTCCAAACAATGTGCCTTGAGGGCCTTTCAAAATTTCCACGCGATCAACGTCGAAGACAGCAAAGGTCTGCGCTTGGGCAATGGCTAGATAACCTTCGTCGAGATACACCGCATTGGGCGCCTCGACGATATCGTTGAAGTCATTTTGTGTGACACCACGAATGGTGAACTGAGTGTTTTGTCCGGCCAGGTTCCCCGAGATATGCACACCGGGGCTGAAGGTGGCGATGTCGTGGCTTTGAGTAACGCCCAGCGCCGACATCTGGTCTCCGCTGAAGGCGGTAACGGCGATGCCGACATCCTGCAGACTTTGCTCACGCTTTTGTGCGGTTACGGTTACTTCTTCCAGAACAGAGGCATGGCTAGAGTAGGAAATCAGGGCGGTGCTTAAAAATGCGATGGTTGAGCTTAGAACGTTCTTCTTGAAAGTCATCGTGCTGTCCTATTTTTTATTATCTTGGGTTTTTATTATGTTTGGGCATTAACGCTGTGGATTATTCATGAGAATGGGAATAAAAATTACAGGTTAATTTAAGCGTTACAATAATAATTTAAACATAAGTGTTTTATATGTAAATAACTATTTGACGGCAATCGCGTATTTGAGAGCAATTAGGCGGATCGCTGCATATACATGAAATTTCATGCTTTTTGTCGCAAGATGGCGTCTTTCTTGAGTCAAGCAGGCGGAATCAGCCGACACCGAATCGCTTGCAAGGCCTTGGTATTCGCAGGGTTACTGGGGAAAACGATGGGCTGAAAAGTAAGGCCGTAGACTGTCTGGGGCCCGTCGAGTGGACCTCAGACAGCATTCCGATGGGGGGCGCTTATTTAGAGCGATCTTCAGGCTGAATACGCAATGAGCGCAGGCCTTGTTTCAACTTAAACAGATGATCATGCAACTCAGGTCCTTTGCGCTGGGCAACACCAATGGCCAATACATCGATAATGACCAAGTGGGCGATGCGTGAGGACAGCGGTGTGTAGATTTCAATATCTTCTTCTACGTCCACTTCGATTGGGATGCTGGCGTTTTTGATGACGGGGGTGCCGCTTGGGGCCAGGCCAATCACAATACCGCCCATGGCTTTTACCATTTCCATGGAGTGCAGCAGTGCTTTGGTTCGGCCACTTTGGGAAATTGCAACCACCACATCACCGGGCTGCATGCTCATGGCGGACATATTCTGAATGTGGTGATCCGAGTGGGCGGCCGTTGCTAACTGCAAACGGAAGAATTTATGTTGCGCATCCGCAGCGACGGCACCGGAGGCCCCAAAGCCGTAAAACTCCACTCGGTTCGCAACACAGAGCGCGGTTACTGCCTGGTCGAGGATTTCCGGATTCAATCGATCTCGCACTTGTAGCAGAGTATCCACCGTGGAATCGAAGACCTTCTGGGTAAACTCTTCTACCGCATCGGTCTCGGTTACGGCGATTTGACCAAAGCTGGGGCTGGAGGCCAGTTGCTGCGCCAGCTGTAATTTGAATTCTTGAAAGCCATCACAATCGACCGCGCGGCAAAAGCGCACTACGGTGGGTTCACTCACCTCGGACTTCGCCGCCAGATCAACAATGCGCATATGGATAATGTCACTGGGGTGGCTCAGCACATACTCGGCAACCTTGCGCTCGGATTTGCGCATATCGTCCAATGATTCGGAGATTCGTTGTGTTAATTCGGCGGGTTTCACGGTGATTTCAGCTCCATACTACTGACAATCTTTTGCTGTAATCGGGTTTAATATCGTTTTGATTACGTTGCTTGGTTACGTTTTGGAAAATAGTAGCCAAGATATGTAGTAAATACAGCAAAAACATGTAAATTTTCTACATAAGCTGACAAAGTTCAGCTCAGCTGCTTGAAATATAAACAAATCCAACCATCTGGTGATCGAGTGATGCGAACCTTTATGCAAAAAGCCGTGCTTGGCATGGCTTCCCTGTTAACACCGCTGAGTCTTATGGCGGCAGAATTTAGTACTGAAAACCTTGAGCAGGCAAAAGCCCTGGCCGAAAAAGCCGGCAAATCGGAACTGGCTTACGAACTGGACGAAAGCCTGAGCACAGAAGTGGGCCCTCGCCGCGTGGGAACACCGGGTGACAAAGCGGGCATCGAATGGGCGGTCGCAAAAATGAAAGCCCTGGGTTTCGATCGCGTTTGGACCGAAACCGTCACGACGCCAGGTTGGGAGCGTGGAGAAATCCATGTGGAGGCCGTTGCGCCTTTCCCTCAGCGCATGGTGGCCATCGCTTTGGGTGGCAGTGTGCCGACTCCGGCAGATGGCATTCAGGCTGATGTTGTGGCCTTTGATAATCTGGATGCCCTGAAAGCCGCAGAAGCTGGCAGCCTGAAAGGCAAGATTGCCTATATCGGTTATCAAATGAAGCCTTCGATTGATGGGGCGGATTACGGTGTGGCCGGCAAGCAGCGCTATCTGGGTTCTGAAGTGGCGGCCAGTAAAGGGGCGTCGGCGGTACTGATTCGTTCTGTAGGCACAGACAATGATCGCATTGGCCATACGGGTGCTCAAGGCGACAAGTCCACCATCCCGGCTGCGGCTCTCTCCATTCCCGATGCTGATTTGCTGGAAAGCATGTTGAAGCGCGCTGATAAAGTGACTCTGAAAGTGACCATCAGCTCACGCAAAACCGCCGACGTAAAAACGGCCAATGTGATCGGTGAAGTCACCGGTACTGAGCGTCCAGAAGACTTTGTGGTTCTGGGCTCCCACTTGGACAGCTGGGATGTAGGTACGGGTGCCGTTGATGATGGCATGGGTGTTGCCATCACTATGGCGGCGGCCAAGCACATTATCGACAGCGGTAAAAAGCCCAAGCGTTCCATCCGTGTGATTCTTTTCGGCGCCGAAGAGATTGGCCTGTACGGTGTTAAGCAGTACTACGAGAAGCACAAAGACAAGCTGGGCAATCACATCATTGGTGCCGAGTGGGATTCCGGTACCCGTATGATCCACCAATTGCGTCCGGGTGTGGGTGAAGAGTCTTTGGCGGCCATCAAGCAAATGGCGGAACTGCTGAAACCTTATGGCGTTGCGTTGCACCCTTCCAACAGTGCCAAGGGCCAGTCGGATATTTCAGTACTGGGTAAAGCGGGTATGCCGGCGATCAATTTCGATTCGGATCTGACCGACTACTTTGATTACCACCACACCGAAAACGACACCATGGCCAATGTGCCCCCGGAAACCATGCGTCAAGCTTCGGCGGTTTATACGGCATTTGCCTGGTTAACGGCGAACAGCCTGATTGATTTTCGAAAGTAAGTGAATGGGCCCTCATCTTAAGTTTTCACAGCTTGGATGGGGGCGCATAATTGCCCGCCTTACAGTGCCAGTTTTGCTCCTCACTCTGTCAAACGTTTAAGCAAATGTCCGTATCTTGCGAGCGCCATTCTTCCTGTAAGACCTTGAATACGATGAGCCATTATCGTGAGTTGTTAGTTGATAAACATCATATATAGTAGCCTATTGCGAATCGTTTGATGCACAGCTGAAGGCTTATCGAAATAGGAGATATACGTGTCCAGAAAACGCACCGTTCATGAAGTGGCCTTTCGCCTAAGCCACGATATGGCCTTGCAAATCACCCCCCGGATGGGCGAGCTTGGCTCAGGCTTGGCCTCACAACAATTACGGACCCTACGCCTTATTTGGTCCGGTGATCATGCCACGCTGGTCGATGTCGCCAAGACATTGAAGCGCGACAAGGCGCAGGTGACCCGTCTGATCGATGAGCTGTGCAAGGCCGGTCTGGTTGAGCGAAAGCCCAACCCGAATGATGGCCGATCCAAAATTCTGGCGTTGACCCCGAAAGCCTATACCTTTTTCGAGCGTGTGGAGACCATAGAAGATGAGTTCGCCAATGAGCTTATTGATGGGATTGACCCAAAAGACCTCGACACTTTTTTCAAGGTTTCTGATCAGCTGTCACGCAATCTAAGAGAAATCAGTGCTGATAAGGACTAGCCACCTTGGCTCCCTGCGCGCGAAGAAGGTAAATGGCGACTTGGGAGATTGCGAACAGGCCAAAAGTTAAAATCAAACCACGGATCATCACCGGTTCGTAGCCCTCACCAATCAAAGAAATCACCCTGGCCGAGCCATTAAACAGGAAATAGAGAGAGGCTGGGAGCACAAAGCGCCAGTCACGTCGAATAAGGCCAAATAGCGCGGTTAAGGCCAATGCCAAGGTGGGTGCACCAAGCGTGCGGACATTGGTGATTCCATAATTCGTCTGAGCGCTGAACCCGGAGGCTTCGCTCACAAGGTGCGGATTAAAGATGCTCATGATCGCGGCGGTTCCAAGCACCAGAATGCAGAGCGCGGTAATTGCCTGGGCGATACGGATCAGAGTATTGCCTTCTACGGTTTTTCCGGGCGCTTGCTGAGTGGAGGAGTTTTTCATGGTTACGGTCCTTTTTACTTGCTTAAGGGTTGTTGAAATATAGTTGATGTTTGACAACTAAATATCATTGGTTGTTAATTGTCAACTATAATCGGCGCTATTCCGGCGGTTTACCCTGAGTTTGAGCTTGGAAAAGGCGTTGTTTGGCTGAATTAATGAGGGGTTGTAAGGCCGGGGTCAGGGCCTTTGCGGGATGGACCACGTCAATTCGGCTCCTCGAATATCACTCAAAGCTAATAAAACCCAGCCATGATCTGGATTGGGTATTTCCCAGACAATAGTGCGATAATGCCGCCGACTATGGGGTCAGCCCCATCGCTTTATTGGAGAGAAATATGACTACCCGTATCGAGGCCGTCGATTACCAGGCCCCAGATGCCCAAGCCCGTTTTGTGCAATCCCTGAGAGACACCGGATTTGGTGTTCTCAAAAACCATCCGATCTCGAAAGATCTGGTGAGCTCAATTTATGCCAACTGGAAGCAGTTCTTCGACAGCGAAGAAAAAGACCAGTACGAATTCAATGTGGATACCCAGGACGGCTTCTTCCCGAAATCGGTTTCCGAGGTTGCCAAGGGCCACGAAGTGAAAGACATCAAAGAGTACTTTCACTACTACACCTGGGGTCAGTGCCCACCAGAATTGAAAGATGAAATTCACAACTACTATGAGCAGGCGAATGGCCTGGCCCGAGAATTACTGACCTGGGTAGAAGGTCATAGCCCTGAAGATGTGGCCAGTCATTACAGCGAGCCTTTGACGACTATGATTGAAGGCAGCGAAAAAACCCTTCTGCGTGTATTGCACTACCCGGAATTTAAAGGCGATGAAGAACCCGGTGCCATTCGCGCCGCGGCCCATGAAGACATCAACCTGCTGACCATTTTGCCGGCCGCCAATGAGCCTGGACTGCAAGTAAAAACCAAAGAAGGCGACTGGCTGGATATCCCCTGCGAATTTGGCAATCTGATCATCAATATCGGTGATATGTTGCAAGAGGCTTCCGGGCACTACTTCCCATCGACCACTCACCGAGTGATTAACCCCGAAGGTAGCGACAGTCGCCGCGCGCGCATCTCCCTGCCTTTATTCCTGCATCCACGCCCGAATGTAAAGTTGTCGGATCGCTACACTGCCAAAGAGTATCTGCAGGAACGCCTGCGTGAGCTGGGTGTAATGTAAACCTCGTCTAAGTGGGCTACACTGCCGAAAAATTCGGTTTCTGAAATAGGAAGGTAAGACTATGGAAGCCCCCAAATATGCCGGCTTTTGGATTCGCCTGGTAGCCCACATTATCGATGGTTTTGTTTTTTCCCTGCTGATCGTACCCCTGGCCTTATGGATGGTGGATTTCGATCTCGCCCGCTACAGTGAAAATAGCGCGGGTGCCAGCATCGTACAAAATATTTTGCCTATGCTGGCGGTGTGGCTGTTCTGGTATTACAAATCGGCAACGCCAGGCAAGATGGTGTTTCGAATTAAAATTGTCGATGCCGAAACCCTTGGGCGTTTAAGTATTGGTCAAACCATTGGTCGTTACTTTGCTTACATCGTATCCATCTTGCCTCTCTTGCTGGGATTGATCTGGGTGGCTTTCGATAAACGCAAGCAAGGTTGGCACGATAAGCTGGCCGGAACGCTGGTGATTATTGACGAGCCCAAGGCGTCGGTACCTGCCCAGGAAACCGCAGCCAATCAGAATACTTAAGCCCGCTCAGGAAAATAAAATGCGTTTGGAATTAAAAATACCGCCATTGTTATTGATGTTTGTATTTATTGGTCTGGTGTTTTTACTTCACCAAGTGTTGCCGATGTTATCGCTCAACTTTGGGGCTCAATCGGCATTGGCGGCTTTGATGTGTTTTGCGGCGGCGGGCATTTGTGCGGTTGCCGTGTTGCAGTGTCATTTTGCGGGCACCACGGTTGACCCGCGCAATCCCAGAGCGAGCAGCGAATTAATTACCTCGGGTGTGTTTCGTTTCAGCCGCAATCCCATGTATCTGGGCTTTGCGATGTTTATTGCCGCTGCCATTTTGCTTAGCGGAAACTTGTTATCTATTGCGGCGTTGCCAGTGTTCGTTTGGTATCTGAACAAATACCAAATTGTGCCTGAAGAAAAACAGCTGCAGAAAAAGTTTTCTGACGCCTACAGTGATTACCAGCGAAAGGTTCGTCGCTGGGTTTAGGGGGCTGCTGGGTATAGAGTTGAGAAAACCTTACTCTTCTTCATCTCCGCCATCACGCCAACGCAGATCATCCAGTGGATAACCCCCCATCCATTTGGGGGTGTCCATGACAATGCGGGTATCGATCCGCTGAATGCCCAAATCCTGCCCGAGCAATTCATCACACAACTCATTCAATTCTGCGACCGATGAGCACACACTGAATGCCATATAGTCGGAACCGCCCGACATGCGCATGCAATCCACGATATTACCGTGCTCTCTAACGGCCTTCTCAAATCGCCTTAAGGTGGGTTGCTCATGATGACTCATGGTGATGTCGAGATAGGCTGTGACGTTTTCACAGATCTTATTGAGATTCACCACAGTGAGGTAGCTGTGAATATAACCCGCCTCTTCCAGAGCCTTGGTACGCTGTAAGCAGGCACTGGGCGACAAGCCGACATCATTGGCCAAATCGATATTACTGATGCGCGCGTTATTTTGTAAAAAGGTCAAAATTCGACGATTCAATCGATCGAGCTTGATACTACGTTTCATGGCTCCGCTCCCGTAAGTGCCCGCTTAGCCTAACTGTCCTTTGTGGCGGGGGTCAACCATTGCCACTTTGCCGTACAGGCTTGCGCAGACGCAGCCGATAAAAAATATCCTTCTGCCCACCGGCACGCGAACGAAATCATATGCAGCCGCATCTTGGTACCGTAGAGAAACATAACGACTACCCAATGTTGAGTGAGAAGATAAGCAATGAATCTGCGAGTGGCGACTGATGTCGGGGGCACTTTCACCGATCTGGTGTATATCCAGGACGGCGAAATTAAGGCCGTCAAAAGTGATACGGTTTACCCCAACTTTGACCAGGGGGTAATCAATGCAACCGCCAAAGCTCAATTGAGTTTGAGCGATGTGAGCTTCTTTGCCCATGGTACGACGGTTGTCATCAATGCATTGACCGAACGAAAAGGCGTCAAAACGGCCTTGATCACGACCGCAGGCTTCCGCGATGTTCTGGAAATCGCTCGGGGAAACACACCGGACATTTTCAACAACTATTACCGCAAACCTGAGCCCTTTGTGCCGCGGTATCTACGCCGGGAGGTTCGAGAGCGCTTGGATCACGGCGGGCACGTTATTGAGGCGCCTCAACTGGAAGCGCTGGATGCGATCATCAGTGATTTCCAAAACGAGGGCGTTGAGGCTATTGCCCTGTGTTTTCTGCACGCCTATCTGAATCCCGCGCACGAACAACTTGCCGCAGACTATATTCGCGCGCGTTGGTCCTCTGTGCACATCATTTGCTCCCACGAGATTTGTGCGGAATGGCGGGAGTATGAAAGAAGCAGCACCACGGTACTTTCCGCATACGTTTTGCCACCGGCGCAGAATTACCTCAATACCTTAAAGGATCAATTGAGTCGCCGAGGTTTGCTCAACGACCCGTTCATTATGCAATCCAATGGTGGAATAGCGACCTTGCAGGCGGCGAAAGCCAATCCTATCAGCCTCGTAGAGTCCGGCCCCGTTGGCGGTATGCTGGGTGCGGTGGCTTATGGTCGTTTGATTGATGAAAGCAATATTATGGCACTGGATATCGGTGGCACGACGGCAAAGTGTTCATTGGTGCATCAGGGCCGCACGCGAGTGACGACGGAATACATCATTGAAAAAACCGCCACCACGGCGGGTTATCCAATTAAAACGCCCGTGATCGATATTGTTGAGATCGGCAATGGCGGAGGCAGTATTGCGCATCTGGATGCCGCAGGTTCCCTGAGAGTCGGCCCTAAAAGTGCAGGCTCCACACCCGGGCCGGTGGCGTATGGCCGTGGTGGCGAACAAGCCACCACCACGGATGCCAATTTAATGACTGGAAAAATCAACCCCGATAATTTTGCTGGCGGTGACATCGAGCCAGATATGGCCGCTGTACACAGCGCTTTCGATACTTTGGCGAAACCACTGGCTGTTGAAGCGATCGACGTGGCGCATGGCGTTATTCGAATTGCCAATGCCAATATGGTTAATGCCCTCAAGTTGATTTCTGTGAATCGTGGTCACGACCCCAGAGATTTTGCCTTAATGGCTTTTGGCGGTGGGGGGGCCATGCATGCCTGTGCGCTGGCCCGTGAGTTAAATGCCCGCAAAGTCATTATCCCTCCATTGGCGGGTGTGTTCTCGGCCTTCGGTATGTTGATGATTGACTTGCGTCGCGACTATGTGCGGACTCACCGTTTGGATCTGAACGAAGCCGGTATCACTGAAATTCGAAATGGGTTTGCTGAGCAGTTGAAGCAAGCGGAAACGGATTATGGCCACGACGGATTCGGTTCAGAGCAATTGCTGCATGAACTGCACCTTGATGCTCGTTATCAGGGCCAGGAGCATACCGTGAAAGTCAGGGTGGCGGATTTGGATGCAGACGGTCCGGCATTTATTGATGCTTTATCAGCCGCATTCCATAAACGTCATGAACAGGAATACAGCTTTCAATTGGCAGACTCCCCCATTGAAGTGGTGAACTTTCATTTAGTGTCTTATGCCCTGCTTGATAAAGCGGAATTAAAAGCCCAGGAAAAAACAGGCAGCGATGCCTCCTCGGCGGTATTGGAAACGCGGTCGGTCGATTACGACGATTTGGGGGTGCACGAAGCCTCGGTGTATCAACGTGAAAAACTGCGGCATGGCATGAGCTTACTAGGGCCAGCGATTATCGAAGAAGACACCACCACCACCGTTGTTGAGCCTAATACGCATGTAGAAGTGGATGGCTTTGGTGGTTTACATATTTATCTGGAGGCCTAGGGTATGCAAAAAACCATGGATATTTTTACCATTGAAGTGATTAAAAATTCACTGGTGGCCATCGGGGAAGAGATGTTTCTGGCCCTTAAACGCAGCAGTAAAAGCCCGATTATTTATGAGTCTCTGGATTATGGTATTGGCATTACCGATGCCAAGGGGCGTTTGATTGCCCAAGGCAATGGCATTCCCGGTTTTATTGGAACACTGGACGGTGGTGTGCAAACTTTGCTGAAAAAATTCAGCGCCGAAGCTATTTTCCCGGGGGACGTCTATATCTTGAATGATCCCTATGCGGGAGGCGGCACACACCTTTCGGATGTGTGTATGATTCGCCCGGTGTTTTTCAGTGATGAGCTGGTTGCGTGGACGGCGAACAAAGCTCACTGGACAGAAATCGGTGGTAAGGACCCAGGCAGCTACAGCGCCGATGCGAGTGAGGTCTATCAGGAAGGTTTACAGTTTCCAGGCATCAAAGTCTTTGAGCGGGGCAAAGCCAATCAGGCATTGCTGGATTTAATTGCCGCGAACGTTCGTCTGCCCGACATGACGCTTGGGGATCTGCACGCCTGTGCGGCGTCCTTGCAAGTGGGTGAGCAGCGTTTTTTGTCGGTAATGGAAAAGTACGGCCGCGACATCACTCTTCAAGCCATTGACAGCTTACTTGATCATGGTGACACCATGGTACGTGAACGTTTCAAAGATTTACCGAAGGGTTGTTGGTCTGCTGAAGACGTGATTGACGAAGACGGTGTGGGCCATGGCCCCTTTACGGTAAAAGTCAGTGTCAGCATCAGCGATGATGAATTCCTGTTGGATTACACGGGTACCGATGCGCAGGCACCGGGTCCGATTAATTGTTCAATGGGGGTGTTGGTCTCTGCCGCTCGTGAGGTGTTTATGGGCGTAGTGCAACCCGATGCACCCGCCACTGAAGGTTGCTTTCGCCGCCTGAAAGTTATCTGCCCGGAAGGTACGCTGTTAACGGCTCAACGCCCGGCACCGGTATCGTCCTATTTCGAGGCGATGGTTTGTGCGGCGGATGTCGCGCGCCGAGCGCTGGCCGAAGTGTTACCCGGTGTTGTGACCGCCGGACAATTCGGTTCGGTGTGTACAATGAATCTGTCGGGTCGCTTACCGGACAGAGATGAAAACTATTTGTTAGTCGAGCCTTTAGTTGGCGGTTGGGGCGCCGGTGTGGATAAACACGGTGAGTCGGGTCAGTTTTGTGTCGGCAATGGTGAGACCAGCAATATTCCGATCGAAATTTTGGAGGCGCGTTACGGCATCCGCGTTGAGCGTTACAGCTTTGATACTGATTCCGGTGCCGGTGCGGGTGAATATCGAGGTGGCTTAGGAGTGATCCATGAGTACCGTGTGTTATCGGCACCCGCGGATATTTCCAGTTTTTTTGGTCGCGCGAAAACCCCACCTTGGGGCATTGATGGCGGCCACGAAGGCAGTTGCAATCGAATCGAAGTATTCGACAAAGAGGGAAACCTCAAAGGCCGCTTTGCGCGAACCAGTCGCTTTTCATTGTCGGAAGGTGATTTAATTCGTTTGACCACCGGTACCGGAGGCGGTTGGGGTCACCCTGATCAGCGCTGTCGGGAATCGTTAATGAACGATATCAAAAACGGCTATATCAGTCGCACACGAGCTGAAGAGATTTACGGCCTGTAAAACCGGTATCAGCAGACAGCAAGGACATAGTATGAATCCAACTCGCGCCGGAAGAGAAGCCATCCACCCGGGTGTTGCCGGTACAATTTGTGCTCTGGTGGGCTACTCGGTGATTTTTCTGCTTCCTTCTTTTGTTGAAGCGGCGGCGCAACATTATGCCTTGAATGATCAACAACTCGGTTGGTTGGGTGCAGCCGATACAGCCGGTCTCGCCCTGTCCACGACGGTGATGGCCATCAGTTTGCAGCGGTTTAAATTGCCCCAGCTGTTAATGGCAGGAGTCGTGATCGCGGTTTCGGCGAATGTTTACAGTCTGCTCGCTGGTAACCTGGGTCATTTATTGGGGTCTCGTTTTTTTGCGGGCCTCGGTGAAGGCTTATTAGTCGTGGTTGGTATGTCAACCCTTGCGCAAACGCGGGATACCAATCGCTGGTTCGCAATCTATACCGCAGCGGCCGTGGTACTGCAGGCCATCGGTTTATTTGTTTTGCCCCGAATCATTGAGCTATGGGGATTCGACGGCGTCATTGTCTGCTTTTTAATACTGTTGCTGAGCCCTTTGCTTTTCCGGGCTGACATTGTGCCCTTGGTTTCAAACGAGCAGCCCGTTTCGGTACCGCACACAGTATCGCGTTTTTCAAGCCTTCCACTCTATAGCGCTTTGCTCGCCGTTCTGGGTTTTTACATCAGCATTGGTACGTTCTGGACCTACGCGGCCACTTTGGGCACTGCACAGGGTTTCAGTTTTGATTCGGTATCCGAAGCCTTGAGCTTGTCCATGATAGGCGGCTTTGCGGGTGCGTTGCTGTTGATGTTTTTGGGTACGGCTGCGAAGAATTACCGAATTTACCTGATCTCTGCGTTGGTAATGGTGGCAAGTCTTTTGGCATTGCGAAGTGGTTTTACGCAGTTCTTGTATCTCGGTGCCTTGATAGCCTACAGCGTGGTATGGAGTGTCATTGCCTCCAAGCTGTACGCCGACGTCGCTGAGGGCGATGGCAGTGGCCGCTTTATTACAGCCTGCCAACCGTTAATCAATATCGGCTTTGCCTTGGGCCCTCTATTGGCTTCGCAGTGGGTATTGGTCCACGGGAATCAGGTGGTGATTTATGTTGCGGTGATGGCATTGCTTGTTTCCATGGTATGCATCTACCCCCTGGTCCATTTTCTTGGAAAAAGGCGCCGTACAGAAGCCCTCGAGGTTACCCATTGAACAGCTGCAAGATTGTTATGCACACAAGTTTAGGCTCGATGATCTTCGAACTTTATCCCGATTGCGCTCCGAATACGGTCGCCAATTTTTTACGCTATGTGGCATCACAACGTTTTGATGGCAGTGACTTCTTTCGGATTGTGACTGAGGACCATGAGCAAGCGGGAGATCCGGTGAAAATTGAAGCCATTCAAGGTGGTTTGAATATTGATCATCCCGATTTA
The DNA here is from genome assembly GCF_040372805.1 of Pseudoteredinibacter isoporae. Taxonomy (GTDB): domain Bacteria; phylum Pseudomonadota; class Gammaproteobacteria; order Pseudomonadales; family Cellvibrionaceae; genus Pseudoteredinibacter; species Pseudoteredinibacter isoporae_A. Next base: position 812,636 of record NZ_BAABWJ010000001.1, on the reverse strand, counting down.
CTTAATGGGATCGAACACGAATCCACAAGCGCCAGCGGTTTACATCATCAACGTGGCAGCTTGTCCATGGCCCGTTATGAAGTGGGTAGCGCCAATGGCAGTTTTTTTATTTGTTTCCGGGATGAGCCCGCTTTGGATTTTGCGGGCGCTCGTCAGGCGGACGGTCAAGGTTTTGCCGTCTTTGGCCAACTGATAGAAGGTTTCTCTGTGTTGGATGCAATGTACAAGCGTGCGGAAGCGCGTGAGTATTTGCAATCACCGATTGCGATTGAACAGGTCAAAAGCTTAGACCGTCCCTAAACTCGCACAATTTTTCCTATCGCTTTTTCAGCATCATTAAAATACGACAACGCGCGAGGATCGCACCAAGGTGTTTCCAGGCTGCCTTGACTGCTGGTATGCCAGCCAAAGTGTTGTTGATTCTGAGCTGCGTGTTTTGCCTGGCTCAAGGCGGCGAGTGCAGGGTCGATTACGGGCACAGATACGCGATTCTGTAGATGTCGGTATATTCCCAGATTTGCTGAACAGCCCAATATGATCGCTTCGGCCTGATCTTCTTGAATGGCTTTTTGTGCCAGGTTTAAAAATGGCTCCAGATCGTCCTCAGTTTGCTTGAGATACTCACTCACCTGGCATTGGCTCTCGGGCAGTGAGCTGATAAAGTCATGATATCCATAACGATGCAGATTTTCACGGATGCGTTGCTGCCATTTGTTTCGACCAATGATAATCGAAGCTCGATTGGCCAGTAGGCTGGTGGTTTGTAGTGAGCTTTGGCAAGGAGCGGTCACGATCATGCGCTCACAAATTTCACGAGCTTCATGAAGGCATAAATCGTAAAAGCATCCAATGACAGCGGCATCATAGCCGGCTTTTTCAGCCCAGTAGATAGCTTTCATCAAATCGCCACTGACCAGGGCTTCGTAGCTGTGGTATTCCAAATTGTCCCAGGGTAAACCTGGTCTCAGTGACAGCACATCGATTTGAGTGTCGTCGTCTTTTAAGCATTGAAAGTGATGACTCAGTGCCGGTAAAAAGTCGGGGCTGCTAACCGGATCGATGTAACAGAGTTTGGTGCTGGCCATGGTGTCGCTCTCCAAGACAAAAAAAGCCGCGATGGATTGCGGCTTCAAGAGGGTTTGCTGCGATGTACCGGCTCCGTTTGGGAGCTTAGTAAAAGTTAAAACTCACCTCAATGCCATAACTACGAGGCTGTTGACGATAATATTGCGCACCTGAATAAAAGTTGGCGGCCGAGTAAGTGACATCGCGGCTGTCGGCCAGATTTTTACCCCACAGGGACACTTCCCAGTTGTCGCTTTCACTGCCGACGCTTAAACGAGCTGAGCTGTTATTAATGGGGCCATAGATGCCATTGGGGTCAGCCAATGCAGCGGCTTGTTCTTCCACACGACTGAAACTGGCGAAGGCGCGCGCGTAAAGCTCGTCACTTAAATTCCAACGATAGGCCATGGCGAGGTTGTAACTCCATTCCGGAGCTTGAGCGAGCGCAGTGCCGGGCGTGACCGGTGTGAACAGCGTCAGGCCACGCAGGCTGTTTGGAGCAACAGTAACTTCGGCATCCAGATAGGAAATGCCCGCGCGAATATCCAGACCATCAAGGGGTAACCATTCCAGTTCCACTTCGGCGCCGTCGATTTCAGATTCCGGAATATTGTCCAGGGTCACGATAAAGATATTGTCCGGAGTTGCCCCTAGCAGTAGCGACTGACGGTTGTCGTAATCGTAGTGGAAGTAAGCGGCATTCAAGCGCAGAGTTTGATCCAACAGATCGCTTTTAAACCCGATCTCATAGGAAAATACTTCTTCGGGGCGAGTGTAGCCCCAGACTTCCGGGGCGAGGGCCGGGCTGCCGTAAAACACACCGGTTTTGTAACCGGTGGCCACATTGGCGTACAGCAGAGTGTTGTCATTGAGGTCGTAATCCAGCCCGACGCGATACGATACGTCCGATTCAGTGCGACTGTCATTTAAGCGGGCCACTTCGGCACCTGGGTAGGTGAAAATCACATTGCCATCCACATCAACAGTATTACCGTTGAAGCTGCGTTTATCGTGGGAATAACGCAGGCCCACGGACAAATGCAGCAATTCACTCAAATCTGTTTCGGTGTGGATAAAGGCGCCTAATGAATCGGTTTCCTGAACATAATTCGCCGCTGCGCGAGAACGGCTGGGGAATACGCCAAAGGGAACGGCGGAATCACTGATGTCCCGAACGGTGATTTCGTCATTCGAAAAGCTGATTCCGGCTACCCAGCTGAAACGGTCACCGACATCAGAATTAACACGGAATTCCTGGGAGTACTGGCTGACTTCGCTGTCTTGAAAGAAATCAAAAGTCGGAAAAGGGTCGCCATCAAGGTTATCAATGACCTTACGCTCATAGTCGTCCCAAGCGGTGATGGAGGTCAGGGTGAGCTTATCGAATTCATAGGTCAGATTTAAAGCACTGCCTACGCCCTGCTCATCGCGCATGACATTCAGATCGCCAACGCGCACTTTATCTGGAGCGTCAGTGCCCGTAGCGATATCAAAACCGGCTGGTGCAAAAGGACCCCCGGTACTCTGAGGGGATTCCGGGGTTGAATCGTCCTTTGACACATGAATGTTCAACAGGCCGGACAAACGTTCATTGAGATCAAAAGCCAATAGTCCCCGTGCCGCAAAACGATCAGTCAAACCAAATTCCCGGCCAGTATCCAGATCCTGTTGCCAGCCCTGATCTGACTTTTCATAGTCAAAGGCGACACGGGCACGCACATCGTCACTCAGTGAGCCGCTGATAAAGCCGGTGGCGCTGGAGGTGCGCCAGTTACCATAGCCCAAGGTAAGGCCAGCTTCGAATTCATCGCCCGGTTTGTTGGAAATAAAGTTTATGGCACCACCGGTGGTGTTTTTACCGTACAAGGTACCCTGCGGGCCTTTCAGCACTTCCACGCGCTCAATGTCGAAGAGCTGGCCACTCAGCAGAGCAGGCGAGCTGGCAAAGACTTCATCCGTGTACACACCCACACCGCTGTTATTATTGATGTTGAAGTCATCCAGACCAATGCCGCGAATGGCAAAAATAGGTGTGCCGCCCGAAGTGGCATTCGCTGTGCTTAAACCCGGTGTAAACGTGGCCAGATCTTTGGGTGAGCTCAAATTCATATCACTGACTTGCTCACCATTAAAGGCACTGACGGTGACACCGATGTCCTGCACTGATTGTGCGCGTTTCTGCGCCGTAACGACAACCTCTTCGAGAGTCTGTTGTGCTTGTGACTGGCCGCTGACTGCCAGTGGCAACGCCGCGAGTAAAAGACGGTTTATACGCATCGCCTGGGTTCCCCTCATTATATTTTTATCGATTCGCACTGAAGTCAGTGCCGATTGATGGATTTCTAAACAGTCTATCAACAGGCTGCGAAACAAGAGGCGTTACTCGGGGGTGAGCGATAAACATTATGCGGTAATCAAGAGTGGCGCTGAATATCCTGCGGTGGCAGAAAATCGTGCTGCAGGTATTCTGCAATCCAGGCGGGGAGTCTGATAAACTAAGGCCATGGACGTATCCCCTATTTTAGATCAATTGAACGATGCCCAGCGCCAGGCGGTTTCTGCGCCGGCGGGCAATCAACTTATTCTCGCGGGTGCCGGCTCGGGTAAAACCCGTGTACTGGTGCACCGTATCGCCTGGTTGATTCAGGTTGAGCGCATTTCGCCGTTTTCGATTATGGCCGTTACCTTTACCAATAAGGCGGCCAGAGAAATGCGCGGCCGAATTGAAGAGCTGTTGGGCTTGAATCCACGTGGTATGTGGGTAGGCACTTTTCACGGAATTGCCCATCGTTTGTTAAAGGCACATTGGCAAGACGCTCGCCTGCCACAGAATTTTCAAATTCTGGACAGCGATGATCAGTTGCGATTGATCAAACGTGTCAGTCAGGGATTGCAGCTTGATGAAGAACGCTGGCCTGCCAAGCAAACTCAGTGGTTTATCAATCACAATAAAGATGAAGGCCTTCGCCCGGATTATATTCAAACTCACGGCGACCCACATCAGGAAACGCTGGTCAGAATCTATCGCGCTTATGAGGAAGCTTGTCAGCGTGGTGGCATGGTGGACTTTGGCGAGTTGTTGTTGCGTGCCCATGAACTGTGGTTAAACAATCCAAGATTGCTGCAACACTATCAGGATCGTTTTCCCTTCTTGCTGGTGGACGAGTTTCAGGACACCAATACCATCCAATACGCCTGGCTACGGGTGTTGGCGGGTGATCGCTGTGCGGTGACGGCGGTGGGTGATGATGACCAATCTATTTACGGCTGGCGCGGCGCCAAGATTGAAAACATCCAGCGTTTTAGCCAGGATTTTCAACAAGTTGAAACGGTTCGTTTGGAGCAGAACTATCGCTCTACCCGTACAATTTTGAATGCGGCCAATGCGGTGATCGAAAATAACTTTGGTCGCTTGGGTAAAACTCTGCGCACTGATGGTGACGATGGCGAAAAGATTTCGCTGTATGCGGGCTTCAACGAGCAGGATGAAGCTCGGTTTATCGTAGAGCGCATTGAAGATTGGCAGCGCAAAGGAAAAAAACTGGAAAGTTGTGCGATTTTGTATCGTTCAAACGCACAGTCACGCATTTTGGAAGAAGCCCTATTGCGTGAATCGGTGCCCTATCGCATCTATGGCGGCCAGCGATTCTACGAGCGTTTGGAAATTAAAAACGCATTGGCGTATATGCGTCTGATCATCAACCGTAATGATGATGCGGCTTTTGAACGCGTTATTAACACCCCCACACGAGGGGTTGGCAGTAAGACCGTGGACAGTGTGCGCTTGTTTGCTCGAGAACAAGGCTGTTCTATGTGGGATGCGGCCGAGCAAATGGTCAGCAATAAAGGTCTGAGTGCGCGCGCGGCAAATTCCGTTGGTGGTTTTTGTGCGCTCTTGAACGAGTTGGATAGGCAGACCCAGGAACTGAGACTGGAGAAAATTGCGTCGACGGTCATTAACAGTTCTGGCCTGATCGAATTCCATGAAAAAGAAAAAGGTGAAAAAGGTCAGGCTCGTGTCGAAAACTTGCAGGAACTGGTGAACGCCTGTCGTGCCTTCAATCCAGAGAATGATGACTTAAGCCCTCTCGAAGAGTTTCTTGATGGTGCCGCTCTAGATGCCGGTGAAGCCCAGGCAGATGAGTTTGAAGATGCCGTGCAATTGATGACGTTGCATACTGCCAAAGGTCTGGAGTTCCCGCTGGTGTTTATGGCGGGTGTTGAGGAAGGTTTATTCCCTCACAGAATGTCGGCTGAAGAACCCGGCCGTTTGGAAGAGGAACGTCGCCTGTGTTATGTGGGCATTACCCGGGCGATGGAAAAGTTGTACATCAGTTACGCCGAAAGCCGTCGCATGTATGGTTCCGAAACGTTCAATAATGTGTCGCGCTTTGTGAAGGAAATCCCCGATGACCTGATCGAAGAAGTGCGTTTAAAAACCGCGATTACTCGTCCGGTCAGTTTTGGTAGCTCCTATGGCGAAAGTGCCCAGAGTCGCCCGAGGCTGGGCCAGCGAAAGCTTGCTGGACGATTGTCAGACGATGGCGGTGATACCGGTTTGAGTCTGGGGCAGCGCGTTTTGCACCCGAGTTTTGGCGAAGGTACAGTCCTCCACTTTGAAGGCAATAAAATTCAAATCAACTTTGATGATGTTGGCAGTAAGTGGTTGATCGCTGGTGCCAAGTTGGAGCCGTTGTAACAACGCTCTTTTTTAACGTGTTTTATCGTCTTTATTCTCTCGGCAGTGGCTCAATATGGGCAACTGCCGGCCCTCTCCTTATATTTCTCCTAAGTTTGTCAGACTGGCTTATTATCGCCACGGGTCGTTCTTATTGACTCGCCTGAGCCCCTAAGCAAGCGCGACTTCTGTTGTATTGTCCACTCAAGGAAGCGGCATGCGTTCAAAGTAAGGCGGTGATGTACTGGAGAATGTCGAACGTTTAGTTCACGCTAAGCTTTGTGGTCGGCGTGGTCATTATTTATTTTGGTATGAGCCAAATTGTGAACTACAGCTCAATTCGAGTGGTTCCTGATCGTTTGCCAATGTATCGTAGCCCGCTGCCATTATTAGTTGGTAAATCCATTGCGCGGAGCGATATTGAGTAACTGTACGTTCATCAGCACAACCCCGTACTCAAATGGAATGATCATCAGTTTCGAATGGCGAATGCCAAGCCGGAGCGGGAAAGATGATTGTCTGCTGAAACAGCTGACTGAAAAAATCAGCAAGCAATACCTTGAACAGGAAACCGGTGTGCCTCACTAGAATTGGGTAATCGGTGCGTGCAGAAAACAGACAGGCAAAAAAAACGGGCCAGAGGCCCGTGCTTAAGCAGTTGTGTTCTTTACAGCTTGCAGGTATGGGGCCTAGCGGCCGAACAACTTACCTGCCATATTGAGTGCGCCAGAGACGCCCCCAACCATATCCAATAGGCTACCATCATTGGAAGATTTATCCACAATATTGGGTATCGCCTCCTGCAAACCGGATATCGCTTGATCTTCATTGAGCGATAGCTGGGATGCGAAGTCGCTGATTTTATTTTGTCCTAAAATCTGGGTCAACTGATTTGCTGAAATTCCTTCATTAGAACCGTTACCCAACCACGATTGGGCGATATTGACCAAATCACCCGCATCCATGTTGGATACCAAGGACCCGATGTCGACATTGCCTTTACCGTCAGACAGCAGACCGGTCAATGCTGGTAAAATCGACCCCAGGTCAAGTTGCTGACCTTGTTCGGATAATTTGCTCTGAAACAGCTGAGCGCCAATTTGTAAAATACTGTTGATGTCCATGCTAAACACCCTTTGTGAAGCTTTGATTAACGGGCCCCGAGCTTAGTCTTGCTTGGGAATTCGGATCTTCTGGCCTGGGTAAATCAGATCAGGGTCTTTGATCACTTCGCGGTTTGCTTCAAATATGGCCTGGTATTTTGCACCATTACCATAGAATTCCGAGGCAATTTTCCACAGTGAATCACCCGACTGGATCACATAATACTGAACGTCTTCAACCGCAGGCTCAACGGCAGGTTCACCCTGAACCGTCATTTCTTCGGCTTGTACTGAGCTGATGCCCAATGCATTACCGACCATTAAAATGGCTTTTTCAAACGCGCTCGGAGATTCGGCTTCGCCGCTCACCTTGGCCACACCGTCCTGTACGTCGACTTTAAGGTCTTTTACACCCGGATTGTCGCTTTCAACGTGTTCCTTGAGCTTATCGCCGGCCTCGTCTTCGCTGCCGAACAGTTTCTTACCCAGATCGCTGGCAAAATCAAATAGTCCCATTTCTCTTTACCTTTGTTGTGATGGATGGGGGCTTCCCCTAAAACACGCGCCGCCGACTGCTCAATAGCGACGCCAATGTTAAAATCATTCTGTTATGTTGCGGTTATTTCAGCAGTGAACCCAGCACGCCGCGAATCAACTTGCGGCCAATGCTGGAACCAATGCTACGTGCAATGCTCTTCATAAAAGCCTCGCCAACGCTTTGTCGATTGCTGCTGCGACGTTTGGGGCGACTGCTTTGCGGAGTATCTTCGGCTTCCTCTTCAGCCCGGGCGGTTTGCTCAGCCCGTCGCTGCAACATCTCGCGCGCAGAATCCGTATCGACCGCATCCAGGTACTTGCGGTGAAAGGGATTACCATTGACCAGTTGTTCTCTTTCCTGAGGGGTAACGGGCCCCATGCGCGATTCGGGTGGGCGGACCAAAACCCGCTCAACCTGACTGGGCACCCCGCCTTCCTGCAGGACCGAAACGATTGCTTCACCAATGCCGAGTTCAGTGATGACCTCAGCCGTATCAAAATCCGGGTTTGCCCGAAAGGACTGGGCTGCGGCACGAACCGCTTTTTGGTCTTTGGGGGTATAGGCACGCAAGGTGTGCTGAATGCGGTTGCCCAGTTGCCCAAGAATATCCTCGGGAATATCCGCTGGGCTCTGGCTTACAAAGTAAATACCGACACCTTTTGAGCGAATCAGGCGAGCCACCTGTTCGATTTTTTCTACCAGTGCACGAGAAGCGTTTTTAAACAGCAGGTGCGCTTCATCGAAAAAGAACACCAGCTTGGGTTTGTCAGGGTCACCGACTTCGGGCAGGCTTTCGAACAGTTCAGACAGCAACCACAGCAGAAAAGTCGCGTACAAACGTGGGCTTTGCACCAGCTTGTCGGCGGCCAGAATGTTGATGATGCCTTCACCGCGTCGGCTGTGGCTGATGAAGTCGTCCAGCTGCAGGGCGGGCTCGCCAAAAAATAAATCCCCGCCTTCGCGTTCGATCATAATCAAGCGACGGAGGATGGCATTCACAGACGCTTTTGAAACTTTCAGGCCGACACCAAGCTTGCCATTGTTTTCGGCCAGGTATTCGAGAACGGAGCGCAAGTCGTTTAAATCAACAAGCAGCAAACCCTCATCGTCAGCAAACTCAAAGGCCAGGGTCATTACGCTTTGCTGGGTTTCGTTCAAATCCAGAAGTTCAGACAGCAGCTGTGGGCCCATCTCGGAAATTGTTGAGCGCACGGGTGTGCCTTGATCCCCAAAAACATCCCACAGGTTTACCGGGAATGGCAAGTGTTCGAAGTTGTCGATACCAATGCTGTCGATGCGTTCCTGAATCTTGGGATGGGGCTTGCCGGCCTGACCGAGGCCAGCCAGATCGCCTTTCACGTCGGCCATAAAAACGGGTACACCGAGCTTGCTAAAGCCTTCAGCAAGAATCTGCAGTGTCACGGTTTTACCGCTGCCGGTGGCACCGGCAATCAGGCCATGGCGATTCGCATAACGGGGATCGATACTGATTTGACCGTTGCTACTGCCGCCAACCAATACCTTCGCTTCACTCATTTCAGCCGATTCCTTATCGCGTCAGAAAGCCCCTAACTTAAAGCAAAGCGGTAGCTGGATCAAAGGAAATAATTTCACGCAATTCAGCATGAATTCAGATAGTAATTAACAAGCTAGAGGCTAGAGAGTTCGCCATCCCCAGGCGCAAGCAGTACACTGGGAGATGTCTCTAATGACTTAATGCTTCGTCGGTTTGGAGCGATTAAGAATTGGGGCGGACGTTTCATCCTGGGTGGCAACACCTGATCATATATTGAACAGTTTGATGGAGTAAGAAATGGCTAAGTTGTCAGATATTGAAGGTATCGGTGAAGTATACGCGTCCAAACTTGAAGCGGCTGGCGTGACTTCCTTGGAAAATTTACTGGAAAAATGCGCTCAGAAAGCGGGCCGTAAAGAAGTGGCTGAGTCTTCCGGCCTGAGTGAGAAGCAAATTTTAAATTGGGCCAACCGTGCTGACCTGGCCCGAGTGAAAGGCGTAAGCACCCAGTATGCTGACCTACTGGAGTTTGCCGGAGTGGACACTGTCCCAGAGCTGGCCCAACGCAATGCGGAAAATCTGGCCGCTAAAATGGCCGAAGTGAACGAAGAGAAAAATCTGGTTCGCCAAGTACCTTCGGCCAACCAAGTTGCTGATTGGGTTGCACAGGCGAAAGAATTACCTCGCGCGATTCACTATTGATCCCCAAAGCACGGGGCGCTCAAATCGCCCCGTGCTGTCTAAAATAGCCTCATGATCCCTCCATTTCTTTTGTCAGTATTCCCTGCTGTCCAGCACAACCTTCCAGATTGTTTTTTTGCGTCAATCTTTCCGAAAAATATCCGCACGCCGTAGAAGCGAAACGAAACAACAGCGCCACTTCAGTCGTGCTCGAAAAAGACGACCGATGTCGGTTGGGGAGTCCCGTCTATGGCCTTGATGGACGATATCTATTACCCTAATCGGAAATGATAACGACATAGCGCAATGACAATGACAAAACGTGTGAACTGGTCCCCTCTGGTCATCATCCTATTATTGGCGGCACTGGTGGCCACCGTCTCCCAGCTTGTGGTTCAAAAGGCCGACCAGCAGCCCACCCAACTCACGGAAAGCAGCAAACAACAAAAGCACTATGAGTGGCGCATGGTGACAACTTGGCCGAAAGGTTTACCCGGACTGGGATTGGCCGCAGAAAACTTTGCCCGCATAGTTGAACAGTCCAGCAATGGCCGTTTGAAAGTGAAAGTGTACGGCGCTGGAGACCTGGTGCCGGCACTTGGGGTATTTGATGCCGTGTCGTCGGGCAGTGTAGAAATGGGTCACGGTGCTGCGTACTACTGGAAAGGAAAAATTCCCGCTTCGCCATTTTTCACCTCCGTGCCCTTTGGCATGAACGCCCAGGAAATGAATGGCTGGTTGTATTACGGCGGCGGTCTGGAATTGTACCGCGAAGCCTATGCGCCTTTTAATCTGATGCCTTTCCCAGCCGGCAATACCGGCGTACAAATGGCGGGTTGGTTTAACAAAGAAATCAATACTATCGACGATATTCAGGGTACCAAAATGCGTATCCCCGGTTTGGCTGGGGAAGTCTGGAACCGCGCCGGTGGTGTTGCGGTGAATATTCCCGGTGGTGAGTTATATACCGCCCTGCAAACCGGGGTAATCGATGCCACCGAATGGGTGGGCCCATACAATGATCTGGCTTTGGGGTTTCACCAGGTTGCCAAGTATTACTATTACCCGGGCTGGCATGAACCCGGCCCAACTCTGGAGTTGCTGGTTAATAAGGAAGCTTTTGAATCCCTGCCGAAAGATTTGCAGTCTATTGTGGAATCCGCAGCCCGAGTGGTGAATCAGGATATGCTTGATGAATACACCGCGCGTAACAATGCCGCCTTAAAAACCCTGATCAGCGAACACGGTGTGCAACTCAAGCCGCTGCCCAAAGATGTTTTGCAGGAACTGCGCAAACACGCCGATGCCATGTACAGCGAATTCGCTGCAAAAGACCCGTTCTTTGCCAAGGTGTATGAGCACTATCGCCGCTTTGCGGATCAAGTGGCTCAGTATCACGACATCTCAGAGCAAGCGTACTACGAAGCGAATTAATGATGATCAAAAAGGTTGGACCCCGCGTCTACCTTTGAAATGACAATAGATAAAAATATCAAAGGTAGCTTTATGCCCCTGGCCATTCGGGTTTGTGCCTATCTGGCGGATTTGCTGGATAGTGTGTCGGAGTTTATCGGTCGCAGCGTTTCCTGGTTGACCATCATTATGGTGCTGATCAGCTGTGTGGTAGTGCTGTTGCGTTATGTTTTTGAGATTGGCGCGACGGCCTTACAGGACAGCGTCACTTATATGCACGCGACGGTGTTCCTGTTGGGGGCCGCCTATGCTCTGAATCATAATGGGCAAGTCAGGGTGGATGTTTTCTATCGCCATTTTAATCGTCGCCAAAAAGCCTGGGTGGATGCGGTTGGCAGCGTTCTGTTTCTGTTGCCCATGTGTGGTTTGATTTTTTTTAGCAGTCTCGATTATGTTGAGCAATCCTGGGCAGTGAAGGAAAGTTCACGCGACCCGAATGGTTTGCCCTTTGTGTATCTTCTCAAAACCCTGTTACCGGTGGCGGCGGCTACTTTAGCTTTGCAAGCGGTGGCCGAGTGTTGTCACGCTTTGGCTACGCTAATGCACCCACACTCCAGTGAAGATGGTGAGGTGGATCATGCTTGAGTTAATTCCCCTCTTTATGTTCGCCGTCGTCTGCCTGGCGTTAATGGCGGGCTATCCGGTTGCGTTTACCCTGGCGGGTGTGGCGTTGATTTTTGCGGCGGGCGGCATCGTGTTGGGTCACTTTGATGCCAATTTGTTGCTGACGATGCCGGATCGACTGTTTGGCACCATGAGCAATATAACGCTCATAGCGGTTCCCCTCTTCGTATTAATGGGGGTGATGTTGGAGAAATCCCGATTGGCCGAAGAGCTGCTGGAAAATATGGCGAAACTCAGTGGCAGCTTGCCCGGTGGACTGGGTATTGCTGTGGTGATTGTGGGCATGTTGCTGGCGGCCAGCACCGGTATTGTTGGTGCGACGGTGGTGACGATGGGCCTGATGAGTTTGCCAACGATGTTGAAGCGCGGTTACAGCCCAAGTTTTGCGACAGGTACCATTTGTGCGACCGGGACATTGGGGCAGATCATTCCGCCGTCCATTGCATTGGTATTGTTGGGGGACACGTTATCGACGGCCTACCAAAAAGCTCAGTTGAGTGCAGGTGTGTTTAATCCCAAACCGGTTTCCGTCGGCGATTTATTCGTCGGCGCCCTGGTGCCGGGTTTGCTTCTGGTGATTTTCTACTTGCTGTACGTCTATTTTACCGCCAAGTTAAAACCTGAGCTGGCGCCCGCCAATCAAGACGTGGAAGAGGTGGATCGCGGTAAGATCCTGTTAAGCTTGGCACCTCCAATTTTGCTGATCGTATTGGTGTTGGGGTCGATCACTTCCGGCGTGGCGACACCGACCGAAGCCGCTGCGGTGGGAGCCTTAGGGGCGACCGTGCTGGCCTTTCTGAAAGGTCAGTTGAGTAAAGCCCGCCTGGCCGAAGTCTGCCATTCGACCACCTTGGTAACGGCCATGGTGTTTACCATTTTGGTGGGTGCTTCCATTTTCTCATTGGTGTTTCGGGGCTTTGGTGGCGAAGAGCTTATCGAGCGCTGGTTCTCGGAATTGGGCGGCAATGTTGCCCTCGCGGTTCTGATCGTAATGGTGCTGATCTTCCTGCTCGGTTTTATTCTGGACTTTATCGAGATTACGTTCGTGGTCGTGCCGATTATTGGTCCGGTTTTGCTGGCGATGGGTGTCGACCCTATTTGGTTAGGGGTGATGATTGCCATTAATTTGCAAACGTCCTTCCTGACCCCGCCCTTTGGCTTTGCCTTATTCTATTTACGAGGGGTGGCACCGGAGTCAGTTCGCACTGGTGAAATTTATCGTGGCGTTATTCCATTTATTGTGCTGCAATTGGCGCTGCTGCTCGCCCTGGCTGTATGGCCAGAATTGGCAACCTATTTACCTGAGGCCATCAAAGCCGACAAATAGAGGGCTGCATAGCGAGCAAGCATTTACGTAGAATATATATAAAGAATGATATTGAAGGTTATACATAGCGATGAGTTCCCTGGATGAAGAACCCACCCCAACGGGCAAATTAACTCTACAAACCCTGACCATGCCGGCGGCAACCAATCCGAACGGCGATGTTTTTGCCGGTTGGCTGATGTCCCAGATGGACTTGGCTGGTGCTATCCTGGCCCAGCAAATTGCCAAAGGGCGTTGCACCACCGTGGCAGTCGGCAGTATGGCGTTTTTGCGCCCGGTACCGGTAGGCGCAACGGTGAGCTGCTATTCTGAGGCTCTGGAAGTTGGCCGCTCTTCCATCCGCACCTTGGTGGATGTGTGGTTGACCGATGTGGAAAGTGGCGAGTGCAGCAAGGTCACAGAAGGTGAGTTTGTGTACGTGGCCATAGATGATAAAGGGCGTACCCGCCCCATCCGCTAGCGTTATCGACGGGCCGAGATGAGCGGTAAAGTCGATGCTAAATAAAAAGGCGAGCTTAAAGCTCGCCTTTTTTGTGTTCATTCACCGTAGGTAGGCCCCGAAACTCAGGGGCAGCTGCTGTTGCTCATTAAGCGAACAATGTTGATCTCACCGCTTAGGCCAAGACTTGGCATGTCATAGCGTGCCAGACCTTTTTTACAGCTGTCGAGGTCCACTTCCAGTGTGCCGACCTTTGTGGTGTTCACACTGTTATTGGCATCGAATCGGCCATTGCGCGATTGGTACAGGTCGAGCACGGCGCGGCGCCCAGAGTATTTGCCCTGGGCGGTAAACCAGCGTTGCTCTGCGCCTGGAATCTGACCGCTATCACTGCCCGCCTCGTTGTTATAGGTAAACCAGGCCCCGAACAACTGTTTGTTGCGGTCATCCAGATCCAGTAGCAGGCCCTGCCCGCTGGTGGCGGGCTCATACCAGCTCCCCACGGATTGTTGGCCGAAGCTGTGTTGGCTGATCTGATAAATCCAGTCATACATAGCATTCGCGATGCTTTGGCCACCCGTCACTGTCACAGTAAAGGGATCGATGGCACCAAAGCCGTGTCCGCCACCTTGAATAACGTGATATTCATGGTCCAGCCCAACCTCTTTTGCGCGCCTATCCAACAGTACGGAATAATTGAAGGCGACAATCACATCGCTGCTGCCATGGACAATGAACATGGGGGCCTCGCCGGCCTCAACACTGTTGACGGCCTCGGCTGGATTACCGAAAGGCAACAGCACCCCACCCCAAAAATCCACCACGAAACTGATTCGGTGTTTCTGGGGAGACTCGACGGAAAAGTCATCAGTGAGGTACGCGACGTTGATGGCGGTAATTGCTCCCGCTGAACTGCCAATGATGCCGATATCTGAGATTCGATAACGTTCAGACACGGAGACCAGCCATTCCAGGGCGGTCAGGGCATCTTCGAAAGCGGCCTGAGCGGCAATTTGCTGAGCGACGGGGGCAATGACGCCTGTTTCAGTGGGGATATGGGAAACCCGAGACGATGGCAGCGGGTTATCGCCCTGCAGGCGGTAATTGATGCTCGCCGCAACATAGCCCCGCGCGGCAAGATCGCGAGCCATGGCCACTAGAGTGGCGTTTTCCTTACTGCCTGTCTGGAAAGAACCGCCATGAATCAGCAGCACAGCGGGGCGTTGTTTGATGGTGAAGGCCGTCTCTACGGGCCGGTATAAATCCAGCAGCAGTGATTTTTGACCCCCCTCGATATCTCCCAGGCCATATTCGATGTCCCTGTCGACCTGCACGTCATAGATGGGCTCAAGGTTTTGTGACAGGGCGAATTGGCATATCAGTAAACTGATCACCGCACAGCAGCGTTGTAATAATTGAGGCAAGAGGCGTACTCCTTACGCGAATAAAATAGGACCCTCGTGACTTAAGGGCGCGTGGCCTGAGGGCGTTAGCAACTATATATAGGGATGAGTAAAAGGCAATAATACAAGGTGTAGGTATGCTTATTTAGATGCCAGCTCTGTAACACTTCTGTCATATTACATTCATAGAATTGTCACTCGTAAAATCTAGTATCGCCCTTGATTGAACACTCGGCTCAGTAGCCAGTTCATTAACATAGCGCGACTACAAGCAAACAGCGCTTTCGACTAGAAAACACGATCCTCAGGAGGATAACGTGAAAAAGACTCTCATGACCGCAACACTGGCTGCTGCAGCACTGGCTGGTACTCAAGTCGCTTCTGCTGCCCGCGATTACATCACGGTAGTAGGTTCTTCAACCGTATATCCGTTCGCAACCGTTGTTGCTGAGCGCTTTGGTAAGTCTACCCAGTTTAAAACGCCTAAAATCGAGTCTACCGGTTCTGGCGGTGGTTTGAAGTTGTTCTGTCAGGGCGTTGGTACTCAGCACCCAGACGTCACTAACGCATCTCGTCGCATCAAGTCTTCTGAAGTTGATCTGTGTGCGTCTAACGGCGTTAAAGACATTGTTGAAGTACTGATCGGTTATGACGGTATCGTTATCGGTAACGCTAAAGCAGCCGACACTATGAAGCTGACTCGTCGCGATCTGTTCCTGGCTTTGGCTAAAGAAGTTCCAAACCCAGACGGTTCTGAAACTCTGGTTGCCAACCCATACAAAACGTGGAAAGAAGTAAACCCAGCACTGCCTGCTAAGAAGATTGAAGTATTGGGTCCTCCTCCAACGTCCGGTACCCGTGATGCATTCGCCGAGTTGGCAATGGAAGGTGGCTGTAAGAAGTTTGGTTGGATCAAGGACATCAAGAAGCAGTCCAAGAAAGCCAAGAAAGCTGGCGACAAAGCCAAAGCGAAGACTCTGAAGAAGAAGTACAAGGCAATTTGTCACAGCGTTCGTGAAGATGGCCCTTACATCGAAGCGGGTGAAAACGATAACCTGATCGTTCAGAAGCTGAATGCCAACAAAAATGCGTTGGGCATCTTCGGTTTCTCTTTCCTGGATCAGAATTCTGACATGATCCAAGGTTCTATCGTTGACGGTAAAGAGCCTACTTTCGAATCCATCGCAGACGGTTCTTACCCGGTATCTCGTCCACTTTACTTCTACGTTAAGAAAGCACACATCGGTGTTGTTCCAGGTATCAAAGAGTACTTGGCTGAATTCACCAGCGAGAAGGCGTTCGGTGAAGAAGGTTACTTGACTGAGAAAGGCATGATCCCACTGGGTGATTCCAAGCGCACTCAAGTTGCTGCTGACGTTAAAAACTTGAAGAACCTGAGCATGTAATTGGGTTCGGAAAAGCAGCGATAGGATAGCCCAGCCATCGAGCTGGGCTATTCGTTTCTACTCCAGGTCTTTCGGTTGTTTCAGAAATAGCCTTGTAGACGAGAATTAAATAAAGTGGTGCTTTTCGATTTACACTCTTGGTATATAAGGACGTATTGATGTCCAAGAGTGTAATTCTAAAAGTACCTGAACCAACGATTGCAGAGACACGGTGATATGGACACCTCGACATTATTTGCCTTTTTAGCACTGCTAATGGCTGGCGCATTTATTTTGGGTCGCGGACGCTCGCTTGCCCAAGCTTCCAATGCTGGCGGTGTGCGTGCCTTGAACTCACTGCCTTCCTACTACGGCATGCTGACCCTGTTATGGTGTGGCATTCCAAGTTTGGCGGTATTGGGTGCCTGGATTGTGTTTGATGATTTGATCATCCAGCAACTGTTGATTCAGTCCTTGCCAGAGAACATTCGCAATCTGGATCCAACGGAACTCAGTTTGCGCATCAATACGATCGAAAACCTGGCCGCCTCTGGTATGGGCGAAGGCGCTGAACCCTATGTTCAGCAGGCCATCGCTACTCTGGATCGTCTGCACCAGACCAGCAACTATGCTTTGACGGGTGTCGCTCTGTTGGTTGCCGTGATGACCGGTGTGTGGGGTTGGAGTCGCATTCAACCTCAATTGAAAGCACGTAATCAAGTTGAGAACGCCTTTAAAATTATTTTGCTGGCCTGTTCCTGTCTGGCCATTTTGACCACTGTGGGCATTGTGTTGTCGGTATTGTTCGAATCGATTCGCTTCTTCAGCATGATTCCAATTACCGACTTTGTGTTTGGTGCTGAGTGGAGTCCACAAATGGCGATTCGCGCCGACCAGGTGGGTGGCTCCGGTGCCTTTGGTGCGATCCCTCTGTTCGTGGGTACTTTGCTGATTTCCTTGATTGCAATGATTGTCGCTGTGCCGGCGGGTTTGATGGCTGCGATTTATCTGTCTGAATACGCCAGCACACGAGTTCGCTCTCTGGTTAAGCCTGCTCTGGAAATTCTGGCTGGTATTCCTACGGTTGTTTACGGTTTCTTTGCGGCCCTGACGGTTGCACCGATGATTCGAGACGCTGGCGGCCTTGTGGGTTTGAGTGTGTCCTCTGAGAGTGCACTTGCCGCAGGTCTGGTCATGGGCATCATGATCATTCCTTTCGTTTCATCACTGTCCGACGATGTGATTAACGCGGTGCCGCAATCGTTGCGCGACGGCTCTTTGGGTTTGGGGTCAACGCAATCTGAAACCATTCGCCAAGTGGTTATTCCTGCCGCGCTGCCCGGTATTGTTGGCGGTATTTTGCTGGCGGTTTCCCGAGCCATTGGTGAAACCATGATTGTGGTTATGGCGGCGAGCCTGGCGGCAAATTTGACGGCAAACCCTTTGGAGCCGGTGACCACCGTAACGGTACAGATCGTAACCCTGCTTGTGGGTGACCAAGAGTTTGACAGCCCGAAAACGCTGGCCGCGTTTGCATTGGGTTTGATGCTCTTTATCGTGACCCTGGGGCTGAACTTCCTTGCCCTGCATGTGGTGAAAAAGTATCGCGAGCAGTACGACTAATAGATAGTCCGCTCGATTGTTCTACTGACTTGCTAACTGAGTGAATAAAAACATGAACTCAACAGAAAAAATGAACGCCATCGATTTGGTGAACAAAAATCTGGCTAAGCGTTACCGTGCAGAAAAGCGCTTTAAGGCGTACGGTATCGCCTCAATCACTTTTGGTTTGATCTGCCTGGTATTTTTGTTCACTGATATTATCGGTAAAGGCTATACCGCCTTTGTTCAGAACTACATCAAGCTGGAAATCAATCTTGATGCCGAGGCTCTGGACATTCGTGACCCAAGTGATGGCAACCAAGTTGCTGGTGCCAACTATATGGGGGTGGTGAAACAAGCATTGCGAGAGCGCTTCCCTGACGTCAGCGGCCGCAAAAATAAACGTACCTTGTATAAGCTGGTCAGCAATGGCAGTGGTTTTGATCTGCGTAAAATGCTGGAAGCTGACCCCTCAATTTTGAACACCACTCAAACCGTTTGGCTGATGGCCGACGATGATATTGATACCTATATAAAGTCGGCTTCTAAAGATGGCAAAGTATTTACCGGTCGCGTAAATGATATGCAGCAAGGTTGGGTGAAAAGCCTCGAAGACAATGGCGAAATTGAATCTCGTTTCAATACCGTGTTTTTCACCAATGGTGATTCCCGAGAGCCTGAGCAAGCCGGTATTCGTGGCGCCATCATGGGCTCCCTGTTTACCATGTTGGTGACATTGATTCTGTCTTTTCCAATTGGTGTGGCTGCAGCGGTTTATCTGGAAGAGTATGCACCGAAGAATAAGTGGACGGATCTGATTGAAGTTAACATCAATAATCTGGCAGCGGTTCCCTCGATTATCTTTGGTCTGTTAGGTGTTGCAATCTTTGTGGGGATGTTTGGCATGCAGCGTTCCCTGCCGTTGGTAGGTGGCATGGTGCTGACGCTGATGACCTTACCCACCATTATTATCTCCAGTCGTGCGGCGATCAAAGCCGTTCCGCCTTCCATCCGTGAAGCGGCTTTGGGTATTGGTGCGTCAAAAATGCAAATGATTCTTCACCATGTGTTGCCTCTGGCTATGCCGGGTATGTTGACTGGCGCCATTATCGGCCTGGCCCAGGCTTTGGGTGAAACGGCACCATTGCTGATGATCGGCATGGTGGCCTTCATTGTGGATATTCCCGGTGGGGTATCTGATCCGGCGACCGTTTTGCCGGTACAAATTTTCTTGTGGTCTGACAGCCCTGAGCGCGCTTTTGTGGAGCGTACCTCGGCGGCTATTATGGTGCTGCTTGGCTTCCTGATCGTGATGAATGCCCTGGCAGTCTGGTTGCGTAAACGTCTGGAGCGCCGCTGGTAATCCCGGCCTTACAGCAAAGAATGAATACAGGTGATACTATGGAAGCCACTGCAAGTGTCGACAATGCCGTGCAAGCGGAAGAAAACAAGTTAAAAACTATGAAAGAAGATGTAATAGCGCAACCTAATGTTGATGATATCGAAGGTACTGTAGGTACGCCTTTCGTTGAAAATGCCAAGATGTCCATGCGTGATGTAAACGTCTTTTATGCGGAAAAGCAGGCCATTTTCAATGTCGGTCTGGATATCGGTAAAAATGAAGTTGTTGCGATGATCGGTCCATCAGGTTGTGGTAAATCCACATTCCTGCGCTGTCTGAACCGTATGAACGACACCATTGATATTTGTCGCGTTCAAGGTTCACTGACATTGGAAGGTCAGGACATTTACGATCCGAAACTGGATGTTGTGCCTTTACGTGCACGCGTTGGCATGGTGTTTCAGAAGCCCAACCCGTTTCCAAAGTCCATTTACGATAATGTTGCCTACGGCCCGCGCATTCATGGTTTGACCAGCCGTAAAGCCGAGTTGGATGAAATTGTGGAAACCAGCTTGCGTAAAGCCAGTTTGTGGGACGAAGTTAAAGATCGTTTGCACGCGCCAGGCACCGGTCTTTCCGGTGGTCAGCAGCAACGTCTGTGTATTGCGCGCACCATCGCGGTAAGCCCTGAAGTGATTCTGATGGATGAACCTTGTTCGGCGTTGGATCCTATCGCTACCGCTAAAATTGAAGAGCTGATCGCAGAGTTGAGTGAAAATTTCACCATTGCCATCGTGACTCACTCCATGCAGCAGGCTGCACGTGTTTCCAATCGCACCGCGTATTTCCACCTGGGCAAACTGATTGAAGTGAATGACACCGAAAAAGTCTTCACTAACCCGGAACATGAACTGACCGAAGCCTATATCACCGGTCGATTTGGTTAATTGCTGGTTGAGCTAAGATCGAGGAGCTTTAACAATGGATAATCTTAATCTGGACCAGCACATTTCTGGTCAATTTAATGCCGATTTAGAAGAGCTGAAAACCCAGCTTTTGGAAATGGGCGGTGTTGTACAACAGCAGATCATCGATGCCGTTGATGCCATCGAACAAGCTGATAGCGAGCTTGCCGAAAAAGTGATGGTGATAGAAGACGAGGTCGACAATCGTGAAGTGAGCCTCGATGAAAACTGCACCACCGTATTGGCGCGCCGCCAGCCGGCCGCTTCTGATTTGCGTATGGTTCTGGCCGTATCAAAAGCGACGCGTGATTTGGAGCGCATGGGTGATGAAGCCCAGAAGATCGCCAAAATGGCGATTGCCCTGAACGAAGAAGGACAAGCCCCCCACGGCTATGTTGAGCTGCGCCATATTGGTGATATCGTTGAGAAGATGGTGAATTCCACTTTGGACGCTTTTGCCCGCTTTGATGTTGATGCTGCGGTGAAAGTGGCGCGTGATGACAAAGCCGTTGATCGTGAATACAAATCCGCCATGCGTGAGCTGGTGACCTATATGATGGAAGATCCGCGTTCTATTGGTCGAGTCATGAATATCATTTGGGCGCTGCGTTCATTGGAGCGTATCGGTGATCACGCTCGAAACATTGCTGAACACATTGTTTATCTGGTGAAAGGCCTGGATGTTCGCCACACCTCCGTTAAGGAAATGGAACGCCAGGTTAAAGACGCCTAAGCTTCCTCCACCTCTCTGAACGCCGTTACTCTTTCGCGGAAAACCCGTCGAAGGAATAACGGCGTTTCCATGTCTTGATGGATATCAAGAAAAAGTATGGGTGATTCAAGCGGCATGGCCTATACTGTCTGGCAGTTTATGTACTACTAGGCTCAGTCATTCGGATGATCGCATGGTCATTCATGGCGCTTTGGTGGGCTTTAGTGTTGGTTTAAGCTATTGCCAGGAAGTCAGAGCGGTCTCATGTCACAACATACGGTCAAAGAAATACTGCAATCCGTATCACCCGGTGACCAGGCATTTTTCCCCTCAATTGTCAGAGCGTTAGCCGAAGCCCTCAGCGCGAATATGGTTTTCATCGCGAGCATCGATAACGACACAAATACCGCAAAAACCATCAGTACCTACAGTCCCGACGGTGAACTTGAGGACTTTAACTACCAACTGCAAGATACCCCCTGTTGCCAGGTGGCCGAATCCGGCGATTTGGTTTGTACTTACAACGGCAATGTGCAAGCCAATTTTCCTGAAGACGATATGCTGATTGATATGGGCATCAACAGCTATATGGGCACACCGCTGCGCAATGCTGATCATGAAGTAATCGGTATCTTGGTCTCATTGTTTTCAGGCACTATTCCCGATCTTAAGCATGCAGAGCTCATGTTTAATTTATTTTCCGGATTGATCTCTCGAGAATTAGTGGTCGTTGAAAGTATGCGTCAACTCAGTGTGGCGAATCAGGTTTTCAGTAGCCTGGATGAAGCCATCGTTATTTTTGATCCGCAATTTAAAATCAGATTGGTCAATCGAGCGTATGAACGTATTAGTGGCTATCAGTTTGAAGAGCTAAGTAATAGACATATTTACGACACCGAATTTCTCGGGCGTAATAAGCAACTGTTGTACACCTTTTCGGAATCTATGGAGACCGTTGGGAGTTGGGTGGGAGAAATTAATGGTCGCCACAAGGATGGGGTTTTCTACACGGTTCAAGTTCAGGTAACAGCCAGCCGAAATCGAAGCGGCGATATTGAAAACTACGTGGCCGTACTGAACGATATCACCAGTAAAAAGCACGCTGAAAAAACCATTCACTTGCAAGCGAACTATGATAGTTTGACTGGCCTTCCCAATCGTCAGCTGTTTAATGATCGTCTTGATCAGGCCATTCGAATTTCCCGCCGTAAAAGCAAAAAGTTTGCCGTTATATTTATGGACATTGATATGTTCAAGTCCATCAATGACAGCTTGGGGCATTCCTGGGGAGATGTGCTGCTGGCTGAAGTATCCTTGCGTTTAAAACAAACCTTGAGATCCAGTGATACAATCGCCCGCTTTGGTGGCGATGAGTTTACGTTTATTGTTGACCCGATTGATAAAATGTCTGATGCAATTGCCGTATTGGAACAGATCACCAAAGCCATGCAGGAGCCCTTTAACCTACAGTCCAATCGCCTGTTTGTGACCAGCAGCTTGGGCATTGCGTTGTATCCAAGCGATGGTTCTGATCGGGAACAATTGATTGCACACGCCGATCAGGCGATGTATAGCGCTAAGAGCTTAGGAAGAAATCAGTATCAGTTCTTCACCTCTGATATGCATCAGGCGATGGAAGAAAAGTTGGCGTTGAAGAATGCGCTACAAGAAGCCATCATCAATCGGGAGCTTGATGTCTGTTTTCAGGAAATCCGAAACGAAAACGACAAAGAACAGTTGAAACTGGAGGTGTTGGCGCGCTGGTGTTACGAAGGAGAGTACGTGGCGCCAGATGTGTTTATCGATATTGCCGAAGAGTTTAACTTAATATCGAAGTTGGACGATTTGATTCTGGAACAAGCTTGTTATGCGGGGTTTCAGTTGCAGCAGGCGGGCATTCGTAATTTGATGCTGTGCACGAACCGCTCGCCGAAAGAGTTGGCCAAACGACGCAACCCCGTCGAGCGTTGGACAGACATTATTGAATCCTTTGGCTTGTCTGTGAATCAGTTCAATATCGAGGTGACAGAAAATATTTTGGCCCAGGACAGTGATGGTCATTTTGATGTTTTGTGTCAGTTGGCGGACGCCGGTTTTTCTATATCGGTGGATGATTTTGGTACCGGTTATTGTTCCCTGGGCTATCTTAATAAATTCCCGATCGACACCATCAAGATAGACAAAAGCTTCATCGACGAACTCGGCCAGAATGATCAACAGTCAGCGATCATTGATGCCATGATGGCCATGGCCAAAGCACTGAATAAACAGGTGGTTGCCGAAGGTGTTGAGCATCAGCATCAATACGAAGCCTTGCAACGTTTGGGGTGTCGCCAATTTCAAGGGTATCTGTTCAGTAAGCCGGTGCGACTGGCCGAGTTGATGTCCTCGCTGAACGAACGGGGGTTCATTTCCCGCTAGTGTGTTAAGGGCATGAGTCATGCCGCTTCTTGTTCGTTACACATAGAACAAGCCTCGAACAAAATAATCCTTAATTCAAACTACAAGGTACATTGAATGTTAGCAAAATACTGGCGTAGGAAGTCGAGCCTGGGTGTCGCCCTGCTGGCCCTGACTTCGGGTGGCGCGCAAGCTGAACAAGCGTTTACAGAAGAACAAGCCAAAGCAATGGCGAATTTGGCCTCCAGCTGCATTCACAAGGAGTTTCCCAATGTGGTGAAGCATTATTTTCTGGGCCCCCAGGATGTGCGAACCCCTAAGGAATTATACCCGTCATTTTACGGCTGCCTGGATTGGCATTCTTCGGTTCATGGGCACTGGTTATTGTTGCGCATGCTGCACAAAGCCGGAGACAAGCTGGACAGTGAGGCTATCCGCAGGCAGTTGGACCAGAGTTTTCAGCCGAGTAAGCTCACCGGTGAGTTAGCCTATTTCAATCGCCCTAATTCCGGCACTAGCTTTGAACGCCCTTATGGTCTTGCCTGGTTTTTGCAGTTGACCACAGAGTTACGCCAATGGGGCGACCCTCAAGCGAAGGAGTGGCTGCAGCGTTTGTTGCCCTTGGAACAAAAGATCGTTGCAAACATTTCCGGTTGGCTGCCTAAGCTGGCTTACCCCATCCGCGTTGGAGAACACAGCCAAACGGCTTTCGCCTTTGGTTTGATGTTGGATTGGGCGCGGGAAGCAAAGGATGAGAAGTTTGAAACTCTGCTGACCTCCCGCATCAAACACTATTATTTAAAAGATAAGAATTGCCCGCTGGCCTATGAACCCTCGGGTCAGGATTTTCTGTCACCATGCCTGGCCGAGGCTGATTTAATGCGCCGGGTTATGGATAAGAAGGCGTACCAGAAATGGTTGGGCGATTTCTTCCCAAGCTTACCCACGGACGGCAGCGCGGACTGGATGCCAGTCGCCACCGTCACGGATCGAAGTGATGGCAAACTGGCCCATCTTGATGGCCTGAACCTGAGTCGAGCCTGGATGCTGGAAGGCATCGCCAGCGCTTTGCCTGAATCTGACCTACGACGCGCGTCGGTAATGGCAGCGGCCGATGCACACAAAGACGCCAGTTTACCCGTGGTAATGGGCGACCTGCATTATATGGGCAGTCATTGGCTCGGCAGTTTTGCTACCTACCTGATCAGTAAACGCGGCTTGTAACACACAAAAAATATAAGGCCTCATTCGAGGCCTTTTTTCAGTCAAGCAATCAGTGCTGTTAGCGGCGGCGTTGTTGAGAGGGTTGCTGGCCGGGCTGCTGAGGATAAATCTGATGCATTCGTTGTTGTGCTCGCTTGCCCAGCTCGCCACCTGAAGCGGCGGCAAACTGGTAATATTCGTAAGCTTTGCGGCTGTTGCCTTCTTTTAGTTCAAGCTCGCCTAAATGAAAAGTAGCATACTGGGTTGGTAACATACTCAGACTGGTTTCAAAATCGATACGGGCACGCTGATCGTCGCCCATATTTTTACGTACGATACCGCGGCCGACATAAGGCCCAAAGTAGTTCGGATTGATCTCAATGGCGCGCGAAAAGGCTTTCAAGGCGGGTTCGCTGCGTTTCTGGTTTAACAGCAGCTTGCCTTTGGTATCCCAAAACAGGGCCTCTTTCGGTTGTTTGCGGATGGCTTGTTCGGTCAAGCTTAGGGCTTTATCCATCTGCTTTTTATTTGCCGCTGCCAAGGCTTCCTGGTGCAGTTTGTAGGCGGGGGCATCTTTGCGCAATTGTGCCATGGCACGATCAAACGCCTTCTTGTTGCGAACCCCTGGGGGCATTTGTTGTGCGCGGGCTCGGTTGGCGGCAACCCGTTCCTGGGACGGTGGGTGACTGGCAAACAGATTATTTAACCAGTTACTTTGACGACCCTCCGAGAGCTTCACAAAGGTTTCCTGCAATTCAACCGCGCCTTGAGGGTCATAGCCGGCGGCTACCATGTACTCCATGCCATAGGCATCCGCCTCCAATTCCTGGCCACGGCCGTAACTGGCGTGGAAGGCCGCTGAACCCATCCCAATGCCCTGCTGAATCAAACCACCGTAACGGCTTTGGCTGGCGGCGACAGCGGCCAATTGACCGCCAACCCCCAGGAGCTGACGTTGGCTCATCTGCTGGGCACTGTGGCTGGCTGCTGCGTGCACAATTTCATGACCGAGCACGGCGGCGAGTTGAGCTTCATCCTGCAAATGAATCAGCAGGCCGCGGTTGAAGGCTATTTTCCCACCCGGCAGAGCCCAGGCATTGGGTACATCATTGTTGAGCACCACAAATTCATAAGGCAGATTCGGGCGATCACTGAGTTTGGCCAGTTTCTGGCCAACGGAATTGATGTAGTGACTCAGGGCGGGGTCCACCTCATACGCACCTCCCTGGCTTTGTTGCGAAGGGCCGTATTGTTTTGTGCCCAGGGCGACTTCTTGGGCAGGTGAGATAAAGTTGATTTGGCTTTTGCCGGTTACGGGGTTGGTGCTACAGCCAACCACTGTGGATGCAAGGGCCAGCATAGCGATCAGCTTTGCAAATCCTTTCTTCACGGTGACACCTCCAAGACCTTGATTCGGGTATAATGCCGCTCATTCTAGCAGCCTGTCCTGGGGCTGACATTAGCAGGGTCGCCTTAACCAAGACTTAACTACTGACCCGCCACGTTTAAAGAGATCAAAGACATGCAAGCCCTACAAGTGATCGAGCTGTTCGCTGGATTGGACGCCAATGGCCAGGCCGTTATCGAAAGAATGCCTGTTAAAATCAGCGAAGAAGATGACAGTTGCCAGCTCGTAAAATCACCCGCATTTGTCAAGGGTATTGCCAGTGGAGACACAATTAAACTTCGTCCGGGTAGCCAGGACTTCGAATTGATTAAACGCAGTGGCAATCTCTGCATCCGAGTTCTTAGTCGTGATGATATTGGGCCTGTGGCGGAATCACTGGCGCCGGAGTTGGAAAAACTCGGTGGCGAACTGGATACCGAAACCGAACGCATGTTGGTGTTCAGCATTCACGTCAGTTGTGGCTTTCAGGCCATCGAAGCCCTGTTGAACAAGCACATTGATGGCCAGAGCAGCGTTTGGCTGTATGGCAATGTTTATGACCCACAGGATGGTGAGACTCCGCTGAACTGGTGGCAGTCTATTCTGGAAGAAAAATAATCGATCGTTAGCAATTAAACGTATTGTTATCTTTAATTGTTCTTGGCTGGCGAAATCCCTAATAATGTCAGACTTGAAACCAAATGCGAGGAACGTCTATGTTAATGGTGGTATCCCCGGCGAAAAATCTGGATTATGACACGCCGGCCAAAACCAAGCAGTTTACCGAAGCGGATTTCCTGGATCAGGCAGAAATCCTGATGGAAGATCTGCGTGAATTGGCGCCCCACGATTTGTCCAAATTGATGAGCATTAGCGATAAACTGGGCACATTGAACTACGATCGCAACCAATCCTGGGGGCAGCCTTTCACCACCGACAATGCCAAGCAAGCGGTATTGGCCTTTAATGGTGATGTGTACACCGGTTTGGATGCCCCGAGCTTCAAGGCCGACGATTTTAAATTTGCCCAGAAGCATCTGCGGATTTTATCAGGCTTGTATGGGTTATTACGCCCACTGGATTTAATGCAACCCTATCGCCTGGAAATGGGCACAAAGTTCGCCAATCAACGGGGTAAGAACCTCTATGAATTTTGGGGTGACATCATTACCGATGCTTTGAACGCCCAGCTGAAGAAGCTCAAAAGTGATGTGGTTTTGAATCTGGCGTCTAATGAGTACTTCAAATCGGTAAAACCCAAGCAACTTAATGCGAACATCATGACGCCGGCGTTTAAAGACCTTAAAAACGGTCAGTATAAAATGATCAGCTTTTATGCCAAAAAAGCACGAGGTTTGATGGCCGCGTATGTGATTAAAAACCGCATTACCGATATGAAAGACATTAAGAAATTCGACAGTGAAGGTTATGGCTTTAATAAAGAGCTATCTACCGAAAAACAGTGGGTATTTACCCGCGATCACGCTGAATAAATATATCACAGCCTGTTCACTGTGCATGGTGGGCAGGCCCTCTTGTTGTGATCGAACAGCTGTTTTAAAACCCTTTCTGTATTTTATTTTTACTCCCCGAATCATTAAAATAAGTCTGTCAGACGAATAGAACGATTGAGTTATGAGTGATTTAGATTCCGGTAAGCCGTTTTCACAGGCTTGTGAAAATAATCGTGAACCGATTTTTGATGTACTGAAAAATACCTTTGCCGAGAAAAAAAGCATTTTGGAAATTGGCAGCGGTACCGGGCAGCATGCGGTTTATATGGCACCGCGCATGGAACATTTGTTGTGGCAAACCAGTGATCTTTCGGAAAATGCAGAAGGCATTAATCGCTGGATTAACGATGAGAAAGTTGTCAATGTATTGCGTCCATTGGAAATCGATATTGAAAAGCATTGGCCAAACACCGAGTTACTGAATAACTTCGACGGTTTATATACGGCCAATACTTGCCACATTATGCCTTGGGAAACCGTACAGAAGTTTTTCGTCGGTTTGAAGGCCATGCGGGAAGGCTCACATCTGGCTATTTATGGCCCCTTCAAATACAGTGGCCAATTTACCAGTGAGAGTAATGAACGTTTCGAACATTGGTTAAAAGCTCAGGAAGCCCATCGCGGCATTCGGGATTTTGAAGCAATTGCCGATGAAGCGCACAAATCCGGTTTTGAGTTGCAGGACGACCATAAAATGCCCGCCAATAATCAATTGTTGATTTGGCGGAAGCGCTGATGCGAACGCTGCCGTTACGGCGGTAGCGTTCATCTTTCCTAAATAGCCGTGAACCTCAGGCTTCGTTTTGTTCCAATACTAGACGGATGCGTGTGGCGAGCTCACTAAGAGCGGTTGTCAGTTGTTCGATTGCGTGAGGGTAGCCATCACGGCTTAGATCCCGTTTAATATTAAACGAATGGATATTGAGGTCCTTACTTTCACCTTTCACCCAGAAATTTCCTGATACCACTGCCGTAGAATTTTCCGTGATTAAAAAATGCTTCAATTCGACAAAGAGGTGTTGTGCAGTTCCGTCTCCTAGTTGTTTCCGGTTGAGGTAAAGAATATCTTGGGATTGCTGATTTAAGCTATTTAATAAGGCTTTCTCGACGCTGACGTGAAGGTTTTCGGCCCACCGATGCTTGTTGGAAAACTGCAGCTTATTGGTGCTGAGTTGCATAACAATATGACGACTTTGAAGGTACTCGGCCAGTTCCAGCGATTGCAACACAACCTTTTGCTTCGCTTGTGGTTTGTTCAAGTCAGATAGATGGTCAGGGTTACTCAACAGATAGTAGTGAATACTTTCAGGCTGAGAGGCGCAAGCACTCAGGAGAACAAGCAATGGGGCGAGGCTCAGGGCTCGTTTTAAATGTGTCATTGTTGATGTCCTTTGGGTTCCACTTCAGGGCTTTCTGCTGGCGGGAAAACCAGACTGTTTGGTGCGCGATTCAGTTGTTTGATCAGGGGCTGCAGATCGCCTAACAATTGTTGAACGCTTTTCATGGTGCGGTTAATTTCAGTATTCGTAACGGAGCCCTGTTGGTAATCGCTGAGCAGACGATTGACCTCGACCAGAGTTCTGCTCATCTCGGCGATGATAAGCTTGTCGGCATTGTCACTGCTTGCTTTGATTGAACGGGCGGTATCGGAGAATTGCTTGAGCATGTGGTTGGTATTCTTGCCAATATCGTCCAGCGGCATGTGGTTAATCTTATTGAGAATCTGATTCATTTTTTCTGCAATCTGACCAAACTCTTCTGGAATGCTTGGAATCACTGGAATGTCCATAAAGCTTTCGATGGTCTCAGGCGGTGTCATTTCAGGGTAAATATCCACATCCACATACAGCGCGCCAGTGAGTAAATTTCCCGTTTCCAACGTTGCCCGGAAACCACGGTGAATCCAATGCAGAGTTTGCTGCTTAACAAATTCAACCCCTTCATCGGTGTCGGGTTGCTGTACTCGGCCAGGCTGAATTTCGATAATGACGGGGATGGAATACCCCTCGTCCAGAATAATTTGCTGTGAGTAGAATTCGGGGTTGATGTCTACCACCTGACCGATAACTAAGCCACGATACTCGACAGGTGCGCCAACTTTCAGACCGCGAACGGTGTCTTCAATCATCAGGGCGAACTTAACCCCCCGTTTGTATCGCTGATCACTGGCGGCTTGATGGTCCGGGTAGATATCAAAATAATCTCGCTCGGTGATGCGCTCTCCCAGTGACATTCCTTCGGGTACGCCAAAAGTGACACCGTTGGTGAGCAAGGTTTCGACGCTGCCCGTTTGTACTTCAAGGCCGTTTGCACCCAATTCAAAATTAATGCCGCTGACGTTCCAGAAGCGAGTGTTTTTGGTAATCAGTTGGTGATAGGGGGCCTCAATGAAGACATTGTAGTAAACCACCCGCTCTTCCAGGTTGAAATAAATGTCTTCAAACTCACCGACTTTCAATCCCTTATAAACAACGGCATCGCCCTTTTCATAAGCAAACTCATCATTGCTGTTTAAGGTAATGTGCAACCCTGGCGTCCCAATCGGTGTTACCGGTGGTTCGCTGCGGGCGATAAAGTCTGACTCAGAATCGCCCTCAAGGCTTGGTTCCATATTGATGTAAGGGCCTGACAAGAGTGTGCTCATGCCCGATACCCCACTGAGGGAGATGCGTGGAGTCACAATCCAGAATTCGGTGTTTTCCGTGAGCATCGTTTCAGCTTCTTTCGACATTTGAGCCGTGATCACAACGCCACTCAGATCGTCATTCAGCTTGATGTTTTTAACCAAGCCGATGTCGACTTCCCTGGCTTTGATTTTGGTTTTGCCCGCTTCCAGGCCTTCAGCGTTTTCAAAGGCGATGGTGATGACCGGCCCCTGATTGCTCAATTGATAATAGACAAACCAGAGGCCAATCCCCAGGGCGATTATGGGTACCAGCCAGACCGAAGACAGCCTCTTGGATTCTTTAATCGCAGCCAATTCGGAGAATTGCGTATCGTCACTCATTGTTGCTTATCCGCCCCATGATTGTTGTCTGTACGTTGATCATTATTCCACATCAGCCGTGTGTCGAAGGTCATGGCCGCTAACATCGTCGCTATGACAACACCGCAAAATGCCATGGCGGCTGGTCCAGGGTAAATACTCATCAAATTGCCCAGCTGAATCAAACTGACCAATATGGCCACCACAAAGACGTCGACCATTGACCAGCGTCCGATAAATTCCGTGACTCGATACCAAAAGATTCGGCTCTGGGTATTGCCGGTAAACCCCTTTTGCACGGTGTAGTTCAACCAGATCAGGATGATCATTTTGGCCACGGGTACAAAAACGCTGGCGATAAAAATAACCAAGGCAATCGGGTATGAACCCAATTTCCACAGTAAGAGCACGCCACCCATTATGGTGCTGGGTTCATCCTGGCCCAAGGTGCGAGTGTACATAATTGGCAGTAGATTGGCCGGGACATAGAGAATAACCGAGGTAAGCAACAGAGCCCAGGTGCGCTGAATGCTGAGACTCTGATTGATCTTACTGTGAGGGAAATCCACATCGAAGGTTTTTTTGATTTGGTGCTTGTCGACATACACCAGCGTAGCCACTGTCGTTAGGGTAAAACCGATATAACTGTAAAACGATAAGCCCAAACCGACATCAGCAAGGGAAACAATTTTAATCAGGCTGACGGTCACGCCCACCAGAAAGATTTCCACCATGCTCCAGGGGAGAAAGAGGTAAATCATCTTTGCCAGACGGGCGGCTCCCAGTGGTTTGACCTTCAGCAGGTGGCAGGTGTACAGATACAACAAGCTCAGCAAGATTGCCGCGGGTAGAATGAAAATCACCAGCAATAAGAGCGCGGCAAGCCCAAGGTACTCGTTGTTGGCCAGAATACGGATGCTGCCAGGTAAGTTCATGGATTGAGCGAGGCCCTGACTGGAAAAAGACAGAAACTCAAAGGGCAAGGAAAAGCCCAGAAAAATCAGCGCGGTCAGTGCCAGTGAGACAATGGCCTGTTCGTGATTGCGCTTATGGGAGGTTAACCGATAGCCACAGCGTGGGCAGTGCGCATTCTGATTATGGGTCAGCTCGGGAATAGCAAGCGGCAACTCGCATTCATGGCATGTGATGCTCTCGTGATTGTCCGCTGCCATGGTCGCTTCCTGGGTTCCTGCCATCTGCTCGGGGCCTATCTCTCGTTGTATTGCTGTGCAGTCTTATTGGACGTTTTGGGAGCTAAAGTCGACAAAAAGACATATGAGGCCAAAATTCTGATTCTCATCTCGGAATTCCTACAGGCATGTCATAAACTGGCCAAGTATGGATTGCCATAATAACAAGATAATAAGCCGTCGCTACTACGGCCCAAGGTACCGGAGATTGCCATGCCCTTTGCTGCCAAGCTACAACTTGCTGTACGTAAACTCGCTATATCCCTTATCGCTCAACCTAAACCGATCACCTACGTTGGTGAAAATTCTTCCCTGAAGCTTTGTGAGTCTGTGGCTCAGTTTGATGTGCGCAAGGTGCTCATTGTAACCGATGCCATGTTATGTGAATTAGGCTTAATAGATCCTTTACAGAAGTCGCTGAGCGATGCGGGTGTTGAAGTGGTGGTGTATCAAGGCGTCACGCCAGACCCCGTGTGGACAGTCGTAGAAGAGGGTTTGACCCTGTTACAGGCAGAGCAATGCGATGGCGTGCTTGGTGTCGGCGGTGGTTCTTCTATTGATGCTGCAAAAGTCATCGCCCTGGCGGCAAATAATATTTCCATGCCGCTGAGGGATCTGGCGGGCTTTAAGAAAGCCAAGCAGGACAGCCTACCTCTGTTTGCCATTCCCACCACGGCGGGTACGGGCTCCGAGGTAACCGTTGCGGCGGTCATTTCCGACCCCGATACCCATAAAAAAGACCTGATTGGCGATCCCAGAGTGATTCCCCGCGCCGCGGCTCTGGACCCTTCTTTGATGCTGGGTTTGCCGCCAGCGGTAACTGCGGCAACCGGTATGGACGCGTTGACTCACGCGATTGAGTCGTATATTGGCGAATGGGCCAATGAGGAAACTGACGCGCTGGCGAAAGCGGCCATCAAATTAATTTTTGAGAACCTGCCGACGGCGGTTGCGGAAGGTTCGAATGTGAAAGCCCGTGAAGCCATGGCATTGGCGTCTTACTATGCGGGTTTGGCGTTCACTAAAGCCATGGTGGGCTATGTTCACGGTATCGCACATCAACTGGGTGGCAAATATGGTATTCCCCATGGCCTGGCCAATGCGGTGGTTTTACCCGAGGTTTTGAGTTTTTCCAAAGATGCCGCGTCCTACCGATTGGCGGAGCTCGCTATTCATACGGGTCTGGGTGAACACTATGAAGGCGATGCAGTGCTAAGTCAGAAGTTTATCGATCATATCAAAGCGATGAACGAAAAAATTGGCATCCCCGTGGGGTTTGAACAAATCAAGAGTGCGGACATTCCTGAGCTGGCCGAAGCTGCTTTGGAAGAATCCCACGGAACCTATCCGGTGCCAG
Source organism: Pseudoteredinibacter isoporae (assembly GCF_040372805.1). Classification (GTDB taxonomy): domain Bacteria; phylum Pseudomonadota; class Gammaproteobacteria; order Pseudomonadales; family Cellvibrionaceae; genus Pseudoteredinibacter; species Pseudoteredinibacter isoporae_A. The sequence goes on along the minus strand of NZ_BAABWJ010000001.1, from coordinate 779,746 downwards.
AGTATATGGATCAATCTCAATGTGAGGCGATGATTGGACGTTTGATGTTGCCGGCGTCGTAATAGAGTTGTTTAAAACGGTGGCTGTCGTTGGATTCGGCAGCCACCCTCTCCATCTAGAAACCTGATTGTTCCAACTCAGTTCTTTCACGCTGCGTTTTATTTTCTTTGTACCTTGTTATTAAATGGAAAAGTGTTAATAGCATGTTGTGCTTGAGCAAGACGCTTGTGTACTTGATAATCGTCTGCCATCGAAAGAAGAACTTGGCAAGAATATGGAGAACGAAATCAAGGAGTTTGTTGGAGAGAAAAGGCCCATTACTCACATTATAATACTGTCCATTTGTATGCCTTTGTTCTTTTTGATTTTAGAACGGTGGAAGGAAATGGACTTGGGCCAGCTTGCTGTCGTGTTAATTGTGGCTGTCTTGTTGGTTTTCGTGATGGTAAAAATCTCTCCCAAATTTGAGCCAAGAAAGAGGATTCGCTTCGGTGAACGTTCCTTGGCGATGTATCAGGATGACGCCATTCACTGGCATATCCCCTATTCTGACATCCATAGTTTTAGTATTGCTCTATCTGAGTCTGTGTACTTGAATCGGGGCAATAGGCTAACCGTTTTTAATAGCATCGGTGAGCAACTGATTGATCAGGACGTGAGTTTTCTATCTGCCAATCAAAGAGACGAGTTACTTGAAATGCTTAGCCGTCGGCATGGTGACCACTAAGCTGGCTTATTGTCAGATTCTTTAAACGGCAAATACGTTTTTGCATCTTTTTGATACATCTGTATATGCTCTTTTTCCTGATCCAGAAAATCGGCAATAGCGGGGCGAAATTCGTCGGCGGCAATCCAATGCAGTGAGTAAACGAAGCTGGGGATAAAGCCTCGTTGAATCTTGTGTTCGCCCTGAGCGCCTGGGTCGAATTTCAGTAATTGCTTTTCAATAGCGTATTCAATGCCCTGGTAATAACAAGCTTCAAAGTGAAGCGCATCAAATTCATCCAGGCAACCCCAGTATCGCCCATAAAGTGTTTTATGATCTTTAAAATACAAGGCACCAGCCACCATTTGCCCATCGAAGAAGGCCTGCACCATCATGAGCGATTCCTGGCAGGTTTTGGAAAGTCGTTGAAAAAAATCTCGGTTGAGATAACCCTGCCGACCGCTTCGTTTTAGATAAGTGAGGTGGTAACAATGATAAAACTGATGCCATTGTTCTTCCGTAATATCCTCTCCTTCGACTCTGCGCATGTCAACGCCTTGCTGCACAACTTTTCGGCGTTCGCTATTCAGGCTTTTCCGTTTTCTGGATTTGAAGGTAGCAAGAAAGTCATCAAAGTGTCGGTATTGATCGTTTATCCAGTGAAACTGCACAGCATAGCGTTGCAAAAAATCATGGCTATTTTCCAACATGGTGAATTGTTCGGCGTTGGGGAACAGGCTGTGAAAACTCGAAGCACCCAACCTTTGGCTTTCTTCTTTTAACTGCTGGATCAGTATTTTGGAAAAGAGTTCTGCATCGAGTTCGGCTTTCAGAGCAAAACGAGGACCGGTAGCCGGCGTAAATGGAATCGCATTGAGCAGCTTTGGGTAATAGTCCTGGCCGTAGCGATGGTAGGCATCGGCCCAAGCCCAATCGAATACATATTCGCCATAGGAGTGGCTCTTAATGTACAGGGGCATGGCGAGTAGTGGTTCGCCCTTATCCTCTGCGTGATCGCCCGACCAGAGTAAAAAGTGATGAGGTATCCAGCCGCTGTCTTTACTGACGCTGCCGCTTTGTTCCAGGGCCAACAAAAACTCATACTGAACAAAGGGGTAATCGCTCGCCCAAAGCGCTTGCCAGTGTTCACGGTTGATGGATTCAATGGATGAAATAAATTCTGCAAGCATGGTGAGCGTTTATTTGTAAAGGCCCACCATCATAACGTTTGCCAAGCGCAAGGCAAGTGATGTTAGACCGCCTTACTCCGCCGCTTCCAGGGTTTCCTGTTTCAGCACTTGGTATCGATCCCTCGGGAAGATGCAGCTGAAGGTGCTGCCTTTGCCGAGTTTGCTTTCGATACTCAAATGCGCGTCGTGGCGCAATAGAATGTGTTTAACGATAGCCAGCCCCAGACCGGTGCCGCCCGCGTCGGAATTGCGGCTGCCGTTATCAACGCGGTAAAAGCGTTCGGTCAGGCGAGGTATATGGATGGGATCGATTCCGTCACCTTGATCTTTTACCGAAAAGATCAAGGCTGATTCATCAATGGCGATAGTAAGTTTGATGTCACTGTCTGGTTTGGAATATTTCACCGCATTGAAGGCCAGGTTGGAAAATGCGCTATGCAGTTCTTTTTCATTCCCGATCAGTGCAATGTCCTCGTCGCAATTTACTGTGACGTTATGCTGGCGATCATCGCTCAGAGCCATGGCATCTGCAGCAATGATGTTCAGCAAGGGTTTTAGCGGCACGGTTTGTTGATTGCGTTCACTGTCATCGGTTTCCAGATTGGAGAGTACCAACAGATCGTTGATCAACAAGTTCATGCGATCACTTTGCTGTTGCATCTGTTCGAATGCCCGGTTCATCACGGGATTTAAGTCCGGTGACATGCTCAGAGTTTCGATGTAACCACGTAAAACGGTCAGAGGAGTGCGCAGCTCGTGAGACACGTTGGCGACAAAATCTTTACGAACCTGCTCAAGGCGATGCACGCGGGTCACATCGCGCACCACCACCAGACGCTCGCCTTTGCCAAAGCGATTGATTTGATATTGCAGTTGCTTGGATTCATTGCGGGGCGAAGGCAGATCGAGGGGCTCGTAGTAATCGCAGGCTTCGAAGTAGGCAATGAAGCTTGGATGGCGGACAAAATTCACCAGCGGGTGGCCTTGATCGATAGGTTGTAAACCCAATAGGGTTTCAGCGGCTTGGTTCCACCAGTTCAAGCCCCCATTGGCATCAAGCAGTACAACTGCGTCGCGTAAGGCGGCGGTGGTTTGCTGGCCGCGTCGAATCATTCCCTGCAAGCGTCGGCGCTCTTTTTCATGGCGCTTTTGCATACGGTAAATATTGTCGAAAATTTCACCCCAAATGCCAACAGTATCAGGTGGGGGTTCGCGTCGGCGAGACGTAACCCATAAATACAGCTGGCGAATTTGCAGCAGTACCCAGCCCATGTACAGGCCGCCACCAATGATCAGCGTCCAGCTGATGTAACCATTCAGCCACCCAAAGATCAGACAAATCAGAGTAAAGAATGCAATGCGCTTGAGTTCAGCGCCTAAGCCCTGGTGCAATTAGAATACCTGCCATTGGTTGTGGAAGCTCAATGCCTGAAAGTGTATCAGGCCAGATGTTACGACAAGAAGACGTTTAAGGCCTGTTGTTGCTCATTGGTTATCGCACAATGCCTCCATGAGTATGCACAGGCTCTTGCCTAATTGACGGCTGTTACCTTGGTTGAGAAGCGGTAACCGGTTCCACGCACAGTTTGGATGAAGCGGTCATGATCGTCCAGTGTCAGTGCTTTGCGCAAACGGCGAATATGCACATCGACGGTCCGCTCTTCCACATAGACATTGCCGCCCCAGACGTGGTCCAGCAACTGGCTGCGGGTGTAGACGCGTTCCTGGTGGGTCAGGAAGAATTCCAATAGGCGGTATTCGGTGGGGCCCATTTGCACTGGGGTGTCGCCGATAGTGACGCGATGACTGATTGGGTCCAGGCACAGCTCGCCTACCATAATCGGGTCGGCATCCTGATGATTGTCGGTGCGTCGCAGTACCGCTTTGAGGCGAGCAACCAGCTCGCGTGGAGAGAAGGGCTTGGTGATGTAGTCGTCGGCGCCGATTTCCAATCCCTGCACTTTGTTGTCTTCTTCACCTTTGGCGGTCAACATGATGATGGGGATGCGGGAGGTAACTTCATCGCGCTTCAGGCGGCGAGCCAGTTCGATGCCGCTGGTTCCGGGCATCATCCAGTCCAGCAAAATAAGATCCGGTTTTTCATCGATGATCAGACTGTGCGCCTCTTGGGCATCACCTGCTTCAAGGCACTGATAATCGGCCATCTCCAACGCTATGCGCAGCATGTCGCGGATGGCCTTTTCGTCATCGACGATGAGAATTGTCTTATTAGGCATGGTAGCCCCTCTATCAACAACAGGGCTTTACACAATCGTAATGCCCCAAGGTCTGTGAAGAAGGCATTATTAAATAAAGGTTTTGTTGCAACTTTATGACAATTTCTTGTCTGGCAACAGACCTGCCGTCCGATATTGTGTCTCTTTCAGTCGATATGGCTGAAGATAATACCAAGGAAAATGGCCGCACCGACATAGTTATTGCTGAGAAATGCCTTGAAACAGGCCTGGCGTTCTCGGCCTCGAATGAGGACTTGTTGATACATAAACAGAGCAGCGGCAACAGCCAGGCTCATATAAAACGCAAAACCCAGCTCAAATCGATTGGCGATGACGACGAGGGACATCAGCGTGAGCCCCTGCAGGCAGGCAATGATCATCTTGTCTTGTTCACCAAATAGAATGGCGGTGGATTTGATTCCAATTTTCAGATCATCCTCGCGATCCACCATGGCGTATTGCGTGTCGTAAACCACTGTCCACAGTAGGTTCGCAGTGAAGATCAGCCAGGCGGTTGCAGGCAGCTCGTTCAGGCTGGCGCTAAACGCCATGGGAATACCCCAGGAAAAAGCGGCCCCCAGTACCAATTGAGGCAAGTGGGTATGACGCTTCATGAACGGGTAGCAGGCAGCGAGAGCCAAGCCGCCCACCGATAACAGCACCGTAAAGGTATTGGTGAGCAGAACCAGTCCAAAGGCAATTAGGCCAAGCGCCGCAAACAGAATTAAGGCATGTTTGGGAGGAATTTTGCCCATCGCCAGTGGGCGCTGTCGGGTGCGTTCGACATGACCATCAAAATGACGATCGGCGTAGTCATTGATGACACAGCCCGCCGCACGCATGACAAAAACACCCAGGGTAAATATGATCAATATCGACCAGGAAGGCATGCCTTCATTCGCGATCCACAGCGCCCAATAGGTCGGCCAAAGCAGCAGCAGGGTCCCGATGGGTCGGTCGATTCGCATCAGCTGCGCATAGGCTTGGAGTTTTTGCTTCCAGCTCAAAGCCGGGGTCGCGCTGGCGCTCATAAATAATCCTGTCTGCTGGCCTGTAAAAGGTTCTGGCGAATGATTCTGGAACTCTATCGTTTCCCGTAAAAGTGAGCAAACTCGGGCAGGAACACTTCAGCCACGAGCAGTGGTTTCTGGTCGAGATAAAAGACGGATCGCCTGGCCCAGCAGCGTTCTTCGCAGGGGTAGCGAAAGTGTTCCGCCGCCAGCGGGCAGATTTCAATCGCGCTCCGTTTCATGCTGGGGTCTTTGAAGAGCAATGCGCCCAGGGGACGATTATCCAGGGTTTTCAGCTGTCGAAGTCGCCCGGTTAAGGTGCTCAAGGGCAATACCGAGCGGGCAAACACCCAATCCTGGCCGTGGCCAGACATCACAATCTCACGAATGAGGGCTTGTTGCCGAAGCGGCAGGCCCAGCGCTTTTGCTTCGTCGGCACGGGGGGTAGCAAGGCCCTGACGGAGAATGCGTAGGGAAAATTCGCCCTCACAGGCGTCTTGTAATTTTCGGGTCAGGGAGCCTTCACCAAGTAACCACTGGCGCTGAATTTGGGTGAGTTCGGCATGGGCGTGCTTATGCCAGCGGGGAGCGTGTGTTCTCAAACAGGGGATTCCGAAATCTTGCGGGCAACGGGCCGCGCATCGTTATGCTTAACAAAGGCGCTATTTTAGTGGTCATTGACCTATGGCGCCAGCCCAGATGCCCTTTGTGGAGGCTAAAGCCGGTTCAACCCTTGGTTTATGGGCGCGGGCTTGGTTTAATGTGGGGCCAATCCAACAGCAATAAGAACAGGATAAGAATTATGCATAAGACCGATCTTGTGGCCGCCGTGGCGGATCAGGCCGATCTACCAAAAGAAAAAGCCAGCGATGTACTGAATGCCATTCTGGATGAAATCACCAATGCCGTGAGCCGCAATGAAACTGTGAGCCTGGTGGGCTTTGGGTCGTTCAGCCAACGCCACCGTGCCGCGCGAACGGGTCGCAGCCCGAAGACGGGTGCCAGTATTGAAATCGCGGCCAGCAATACCGTGGGCTTTAAAGCGGGTAAAGCGTTGAAAGACGCGGTTAACAGCTAATTTACAATCCCCTTCGTGCCTTATTCGGCAAAGTAGTATTTACTCAAGCGATGTATCCATGATTTGCCTCCGAGTGCTGGGTAGCTAAGCAGTCGGTGGCATTCAACTTTCATAGGTTTTTTATGAGTTTAACAACACGAATTCTCCTGGCCATGGGCCTGGGTTTGCTGGTCGGTATCATCTTCAAGTCGGTGATTGCCGGCGGTGGTGATTTCGGCCAATGGCTGCAGTTATATATGGTTGAAGGCGTTTTTGATGTTGTGGGGCAGATTTTTGTAAAGTCCCTGAAGTTATTGGTTGTGCCGTTGGTACTGGTTTCTCTGATTTGTGGTTCCGGTGCTTTGGGTGAGCAAGGTCGTGTTGGCCCTATGGCGGGTAAAACAGTGGGCCTGTATTTGTTGACGACTTGTATCGCCATCAGTTTTGCACTGTTGGCTGCGACGTTTATTAATCCAGGTGCGGGTATGGATCTGCCCACGGCTTCTGATTACGTTGCGAAAGAAGCCCCACCATTTAAACAGGTGCTGATCGATATTTTCCCAAGCAATCCCGTGGCATCAATGAGTGCGGGAAATATGTTGCAGATTATTGTTTTTGCACTGTTGTTTGGAATCTCCATGTCGCGTGCGGGTGACGCGGGCAAGCGTTTGCTGTCTTGGTTTGAAGATGTCAACGAAGTGATTATGAAAATGGTCATGATGTTGATGAACCTGGCTCCATACGGCGTATTTTGTCTGTTGGCGAAATTGTTTTCGGGTTTGGGCTTCGACGGTATTAATAAGCTGGCTGCGTACTTCTTCACCGTATTTGGTGTATTGGTACTGCATGGTATTGTGGTGTACCCAACCCTCCTGCGCTTATTTGGCGGTTTGAACCCTCTGGTCTTTCTGTCCAAGCTGCGCCCATTGATGATGTTTGCGTTCAGCACTTCGTCTTCCAATGCTTCTATTCCCGTTACCCTGCGTACCGCTGAAGAGCGCCTGGGGGTCGACAATCGTATCGCCTCGTTTACGGTTCCTTTGGGGGCAACGATCAATATGGACGGCACAGCCGTAATGCAGGGTGTGGCGACGGTCTTTATTGCACAGGCTTATGGCTTGGATATTGGTCTGACGGGATACTTAATGGTGATCCTGACAGCTACCATGGCATCCATTGGTACGGCGGGCGTGCCGGGTGTTGGCTTGATTACTCTGGCGCTGGTACTTGAGCAGGCTGGCCTGCCTGTTGAAGGCATTGCCTTAATCATTGGCGTCGACCGTTTATTGGATATGGCTCGTACCGTGGTGAATGTGACGGGTGATTCTGCGGTGACGGCGATTGTTGCCAAAAGTGAGGGCGCTTTGGACCAAAACTGTTTTGATGGTCCCGTAAAACCCATGGAAGATCACTAGAATTGGTTAGTGCCGATGAACGGTTTTCAGAAATGAAAAAGGAGAGCTAAAAGCTCTCCTTTTTTTGTCCATTCGGGCGTCATCCAACGTGCCTGCCCCTATTGCATGCTCCCTGCGCCTCTCCCTGAATAGTTTTCGTCACGGTCCCTGTGACAGGCCCTCTTCCCTCAAGACGAAAACTACTCACGAACGGCGCCTGTCCTTCTCATATATAACGCGAAAGCTATGTGCCTGCCGAGCTGCACTGATTACTTCCTGTATCGTGCGCCTTCCATGTAGCTGCGAAATATCGAGTTTTCTGATCGCTTCTTACGAAGTGCCACTCCTTGTGGCCATTAACGATCACGCCGGATCGTGAGATTTGAATATAGTACAGGCGACAGCATTTCTGTATTACAGCATATTACACTTACCGGCGTATTATGGTGTAATAAAGCGCTTAAACGGCGGCGGCAAAATAACGTAAATTGTTTCACATTGAACGCCGTCATTGTCGCACGTTAATTCAGGGTCGGCGTATGCTGCGTCATAAAGCCTGAATAGAGCCTGACTACTAAAAGTGTTGTTTGGCCGAGATAAAATTATAGCTACGACTTGAGTAGTTGAGCGTTACGCTACCAAGGACTTCGGGAGTAAAAACATGGCGCAGATGCGGGATCTTGGATCTGGCCGCGTTCAGCCCTTGCGTGCCCATCACACTTTTGGTCGTTTAGCCGATCAGGTGGATAGCTGCGTTGATTTGGCCGCTGTGTCACGAATTCACGCGGCCATTGAATGGAATGGTGCGGCTTGGTTGCTGCGCGATTTGAGCCGAAACGGCACGTGGCTGGATGAAGAAAAATTACAAACCGGAGAATCTTACCCGCTCAAGCTTGGTCAGGAAGTCCGCTTTGGTTCACCGCAGCACAAAGGCTGGCAGGTGGACTGTCTTGAGCCACCTCAGGATTTATTACTGAACCAGGACGGTGGACAAACCTTCGGCCTGGAAAAGTATCACTTTCTTCCCAACGACGAGTCCCCGGAGCTGGCCCTGAGCCTGAGCGCTGAAGATGGCCAGTGGCATATCGAAGATATCTCCACAGGAGAGTCCCGCGTTTTGCGCCACGGTGACAGCTTTGATTGTCACCGTCAGCGCTGGCAATTGTTTTTGGTGGAACACCTTGTTGCAACCGAGCAAATGAGCTTTGAGCCACGGCACTTTGCCGATTACGAATTTTGTTTCGAAACCAGTTTGGATGAAGAAAACAGCCGCCTGAACTTATCCGCGGATGGTGAGCAAATTGATTTGGGCGAGCGATCTCATCATTATGTGTTGTTGCACTTGGCCCGCCGCCGAGCCGAAGATGCCGACAATGGTTTGGATGTGAACAGCCAGGGTTGGGTGGATACCGAATTACTGGCAAAGGAGCTTGGTCTCGATGCCGGGCATCTGAATATTCTGATTTTCCGGGCTCGTAAACAATTGGCTGAAGCCTTGCCCGCTGTAACGGGGTTGAACAAATTGATTCAACGCATGCGCGGTCGTCTGCGTTTTGGTGGCAGTTGTTACAGTGTTTGCAAAGGCGCAGAAGTCACCCATCGTTTGACCGCCAAAGCTGAATAATCCCCGCTATGGACAGTGCAGATCATCCCCAATCTATCGCTAATTACCGTGTGCATTCCGTCATCGGACAAGGCGGTATGGGGGTGGTTTACCTTGCAGAAGATGATCGTTTACAGCGGCAGGTTGCGATCAAATGCATCAATGAGCACATCACCGACGACATCCTCACTGAACGCCTGCGCCATGAGGCGCAGCTATTGGCGCAATTAAATCATCCGAATGTGGTCCAGGTTTACGATTTCATCGACGATGGTGACAATCTTGCCTTGGTCATGGAATACGTCGAAGGGCGCACCCTGCGTCAGTATCTGCGAGAAAACCTTTGTGACCAAAAGCAGAAGCTGCTTTTTCTTGCGCAAATTGCCGATGGTCTGGCAGCAGCGCACAATGCGGGCATCGTGCATCGCGACTTAAAACTGGATAACGTTTTAGTTAACCGACAGGGGTTGCTGAAGTTGACCGACTTCGGGGTTGCCAAATCCCAGGACCCCGATGCAACCCAGCTTACACAGCACGACGCAGTGTCCGGCAGTTACAGCGCCATGTCACCGGAGCAAATTCGCGGTGAAAAAGTAGGACCGGGCAGTGACCTGTTTGCCTTTGGCATTTTAGCCTGGCGAATGTTCCTGGGGCGCCACCCCTTTGGAGACGAAGCTGGCCAGTTAGTTATGGTCGAAAAAATCCTTAACAACGAAGCTGAAAAGCTGAGTGCATCCGAAACGGATTTACCCGCGGAGTTGTGCCAGCTTATTGATCAGTTATTGATTAAAGACCCAAAGCAAAGACCGTCGAATGCCGCGTGGTTGGCCAGGCAGTTGCAGATATTGCTGCCCCAGGTGTCGGATGAGCTAAGTGGCGAAATGACGGCGCACAATATTCTACGTTCCGACTACGAGAGCTCCTCAGATCAATCTCGATATTTGCTGCGTTTTGCCAAAGTTCTATCGCTGGCCTGTCTGCTGGGGCTTGCGGCTTTCGCTGTGATCAAATTTAAACCATTGGATTTGCTCTTTGCCAAACCGGTGAAACACATTGCGGTGATTGAACCGGAATTTGAAGGCGACAACTCCGAACAATATCGCGAGTTGCAGGCCTCTCTTTTTCTGGCCTTGCAGGATGGAGTTCGCAGCCTGGAAAACAGTCAGTTGGTGTCCCCCGAAGAAGTGCATTCTGCCCGACGCAGTGGCGGTAAATTGGGGGCGGCCGTAGGGGCCGATATTGTTCTGAGCAGTCAGTTGCAATGCCAGTTACAACGATGTCAGTTAACCCTGTCAAAACTGGCGGGCCAACGCTGGACGGTACTGAAGCAAGATCGTTTAACGTTGGTGCATAAAAATTTACTGGATGCCTATGCCAGTGGGCAACAAGCGGTTCGTAAGCTGTTCAATGCGACAGGCAGTGCTAAACCCTTGTCGGAAGTTGTATCGGAAGAAGACTACCAAACCTATCTGGCCATCCTTCGGCAGAAAGACGATGATCCCCGAACAGCGGATCATCTATTGGCTCAGTTAGAAGCCATTCAACGGCGTGCCCCGCGCTTTGCACAGGTTTATGAACTGTACGCCGATATCAGCCTGGCTTTGCAACGCCGCCACAATCACGGTGACTATCTGAGCAAACTCAGAAGCATGTTGGAAAAAGCATCTTCGCAGTTCTCCCAATCCATTTTCTACCACCAGCTGTGGTTCGAACTGTATCTACGGAGCGAAGAATACAACAAAGCCACGGGAAGCATTGAAGTCCTTGAAAAGCTCAAGTTGGATCGTTGGGTCAGTGAGCGTATGCGTGCGCAAATTGCCCTGGCAAAAGGAGAAAATCAGGAAGCCATTCAGCGCTTTAAAGAGCGCTTGGCCAAGCGCAGTAGCAGCCAAGCCTACCGTGATCTGGCGATGGCGTATTGGAAAGATGGCAATAAAGAGCTGGCCATTCAAAATCTTGAAAGCAGTTTGAAGTACAGCCCCGAAAGCATACAAAGCTATAACCTGATGGCCAGTATCTTCTTGAGTCGTGGAGATTTGGCCGAAGCCAGAACAATCTATGAAACCGTTCTGGAAAAGCACCCGGTTGTTGGTGTGTATGAAAGTTTGGGTTTGTTAGCTCTACTGGAACGGCAGTACGGTTCTGCTGTTGAGTATTTTTCAGAAGCCAAAGCGCTTAAACCCGAAGAACGTTTGTACACACTTTACCTTGGGGACAGTTACCTTCTTGCAGGCAAAGCCTCTGAAGCCAAGAAAGAATATCAGCAGTTGAGTGAAATGCCGCTGGATGAAGATAATGCTAAAGAATATAGCTATCTAGCCCGAGCGTTGATTCAACAGGATCAAACTATGGATGCTTTGCGTGTCCTGCAAAAGGCTCAAACGCTGGACGCAAGAGACAAAAGTGTCGCCTTTGCATCCGCGCTGGTCTACAGCAAAGTAGGCAATACCGCTTCAGGTTTGCTCTGGATCGAAACATCCTTGGAACTGGGGCTCGAAAAAAATTGGTTCGCCTTGCCCTGGTTTGATGGCTTGTGTCGTTCGCCAGATTCCGCTGGAGAATTTGAAAGTGTCACAGGCTTGCAATGCCCAGTTGCAAATTCGGGCCCCGTGGTTGCCACTCCATAATTCGTCAAAACTGACAAATAAAAAACGACTTGTTAATTACTTCTTTTGGCTGATACTTCAGTGTATTGCAGGTATCGGTACATAGTGCTTCGTATTTTCCTGTGTTAGCATCTGCCGCAATCTGAAATTCTACATAGCAAATCGCAATGAAGTACCCGGAGTTACCCCAAAAAATAGCCCACTACAAAATCTTGGCTGTGTTAGGGCGTGGCGGCATGGGTATTGTGTATTTGGCTGAAGACAGCCGCCTGCGTCGCCAGGTCGCGATTAAGTGCCTGTACAAGCAGCAATCCGATATTCTCGTCAAGCGCCTACGCCGCGAAGCCAAAGTGTTGGCAACTCTGAACCACCCAAACGTAGTTCATTTATACGATGTTGTTGAAGGCGAACAGGGCTTTGCTTTGGTCATGGAGCATGTGAAGGGCAACTCACTGGACCAGCATCTGCGAGAAAACTCCCTGAGTGAACAAGATAAGTTGGCTTTGCTTGGCCAGATTTTGGAGGGACTGGCAGCTGCGCATCGTGAGGGCATTGTTCATCGTGATTTAAAACTGGAAAACATTTTGATCGATGCAAACGGGCGTGCAAAGATCAGCGATTTTGGTATCGCAAAATATCACCATGGCAATACCATAGAACTTTCTCAACACCAAAATCCATCGGGCAGCCTAAGTGCGATGTCTCCCGAACAGATCCGTGGAGAGCGGCTTAGTCCAGCCAGTGATGTATTTTCTTTCGGCCTATTGGCTTGGCAAATATTGCAAGGCCATCACCCCTTTGAGGGCAAGACGGATCTGGTTCGTGTGGAGAAAATTCTGAATGAACCCGCGCCTTCGTTAAATTTGGAAGCGTTTCCTGCCGGCTTTGTTCAATCAATGGATGCCGCGCTTAAAAAAGAATCAGAAGACCGGCCAAAGAATGCTGATGCACTAATTTCTCTGTTAAAGCATTATTTACCGATCAAAAACATTCTTGTTTCAGATTTTGCCTCTGATTCGACTGTTGATGATAACCAAAAAAACTTGCTGACTTTTCGGCGTATGTGTATTACGGCAATTATATTTGCTCTAGTGTCACTGCTGATCGTTTGTGGAAAGCTAAGTGGTTGGTTTTATCCAGAGTCCAAGCCGGTATATGTTGCGATATTGCCCACAGCCATCAAATTCAAAGATGAATTTGATTATGAAGATATCCAGCAAACTGTTTATTACGCCTTGCAAGATGGAATCATCGATCTCAGTGGTAGTAATCTCATACCACGCCGGGAAGTCGAGAGTTATGAAGGTGAAAGTAATCAGATGACCATGGCTCTTGGCGCAGATGTTGTCATCAGAAGTGATCTCGTATGTTATGAGTTGAAATGCGATTTGACCCTTACCTTGTCTGAAGATAAGGGTCAAATTAAAAGTAAAAAGCTTAGTATCATCGAAGATCGATTGTTAGAAGTTCACAGGATCACACAACTTAAGTTGGCAGAACTTTTTCCAAATCGAAAAGGTTTGGACCCCTTGAGTGAGGTAATAAATGAAGAAGACTACAAGGAATATATTAAGCTAGTTCAAATTGCAAGGGAAAATGAAAGCCATCACGCCGATATCTTTAGAAAGCTCCGAGTTTTACTGGATAAGGCACCAAAATTTGGCCCCCTTTATCGTTTGTATACAAAGATAGGCCTCGATTTGTTTTCTGAAACAAAAGACAATTATTTCGCGGAACAGGTAAAGCAAGTCTTAGAATCGTCTGATCAGTCGAGACTTAGCGACAAAGATGTCCGGTTACTATGGGTAGAAGCTCATGCTGAGTTGGGTGAATTAGATCTAGCTTTAAGTAAGATCCAACAAATTGAAAAAATTTATCTCGAGGACAGGCAAACTAAGTCTCTGAGGGGGCTGATTGAGGAGAGTCGAGAAAATTACGAATTAGCTATTCGTTATTATCAAGAAGCAAATGACATGCGCTTCAGTGTGAGAACCTACAGAGATATTGCCATAAATTACTGGTTCCTAGGTGATGTCAAAAAAGCAATTTTTGCTCTTGAAAAGGCCCTAGCGTTGAATCCTAAAGATATACATGCAGGCTTAACTCTGGCGACTTTCCATATGACGTCTGGAAATCTTGATAAAGCTGAAGACATGTTTCTTAGTTTAGAAGAAAAATCAAAAATCACTTCGACTTACGATAATCTAGGGTTGCTATATATGCTGAAAAGGGATTACAAGCGAGCGGAGCAATACTTTGTAAAAACCAGTAGGATTTCCAGTGATTCAAGGTTTTGGTCACTTAATTTGGCGGATACCTATGCTTTGCAAGGAGAGGATAAAAAAGCTAGGGAGCATTATCTTCTAGCCTTGAAGAGGCTGAGTAATTCAAGTCATAGTGGCGAATTGGGAGCTATTGCTCAGGCGTACATACATCTTGGAGAGTCAAAAAAAGCACTAGCGGCACTAAAACAAGCAAAAGAAATAGCGCCGGATAATTCTGATATTATTTATGCGGAAGCCATTATCTATTCAAAACTTGAGGATTACCCGTCAGCGCTAATTGCGATAGAAAGATCTATTTTCCTTGGTTTAGGGAAAATCTGGTATTCCTTGCCTTGGTTTGATGCTCTTTGCAAACATGAAAAATACGGAATAGAGTTTAGACGGCTGACTGACCAGTCTTGCCTAGAGTAATTTTGGTTAAGCATTGATTAGCTTGAGTTGAGCGCATCGATATGGTCTTGCTTCTGCTATATGCCCAATAGTTTCGATTGTTTGGCTGTGCTAGCATTCCTTTTCAGAAAACATCAATAATAAGCAGACAATCATGAAATACCCAGAGCTCCCCGAAAATATTGCCCACTATAAGATTCTGAGCATCCTTGGACGCGGTGGTATGGGTATTGTCTACCTGGCGGAAGACAGTCGCTTAAGGCGTCAGGTAGCGATTAAGTGCCTTTATAAGCAGCAACAGTCCGAAGCGCTCGTCGAGCGCTTGCGCCGGGAAGCCAAGGTGCTCGCCAAGCTCAATCACCCTAATGTTGTTCATATCTATGATGTGGTAGACGATGAGCAGGGTTTTGCTCTGGTGATGGAATACGTAAAGGGTCGTTCGCTTAAACACTACTTGAAAGAAAATAACCTAAGTCAGCGCCAGCAATTGGCCCTGCTTGTGCAGATTCTGGAAGGCTTATCAGCTGCTCATAGTCAAGGCATTATCCATCGTGATTTAAAGCTCGATAATATTTTGATTGATGAACATGGGCGCGCCAAGATAGGCGATTTTGGTATTGCCAAACGCCAAAGCGGTGACACGGTAGAGCTCACCAAACATAATAATATTTCTGGCAGCCTGAGTGCCATGTCGCCGGAACAGATTCGAGGTGAAACGCTGACAACCGCAAGTGATACTTTCTCTTTTGGTTTGTTGGCCTGGCAGATTCTGCGTTCACAGCACCCTTTTGAAGCCGATAGCGAACTGCTTCGTGTTGAAAAGATATTGAACGAAGCTGCGCCTTCACTTTCAAGTGAGGATCTCCCCAAAGGTTTTACCGATTGCCTCGATGAAACGCTTCATAAGGAACCTGGACAGCGGCCGCAAGATATTGCAGCTTTGGTTAGGTCGTTAAAGTCGTATGCGGCTGAGCTGAGCGAAGAAGTTGAAGACCCTACTCTCACCTTGCGACCAAGTTTTTTACGGCCGGTTTCCTCTAATCAAGCTTGGGTATACCTTGCAAGCATTCTTTTAGCGTTATTGCTTGTAGTGGTTTCTGTAAGAGAGGCGTATCTTTGGTTACAGCCTGAGCCGGATTCGGTTTATGTGGCAGTGTTGCCCCCTAAACTCGATGCGAAAGATGAGTTGGATTACGAGGACATTCAGAAAACAGTTTATTTTGCCTTGCAAGATGGTGTTATTGCATTGCAAAACAGCTTCTTAATTCCTGCGGGTGAAGTTGAAGGCTTCGAGGGCGGAAATGAACTATTGGCTAAGGCAATTGGCGCGGATGTGGTCGTTGAAAGTCAACTTGATTGTGAAAACTTAGTTTGTAATTTGAATCTTAGTAGCGTTACCGAAAGCGTTACTTTAGAGGCTACCATCGAAATTGATGACAAGCTGTTAGAAACGCACCAGTTGTCACAATATAGATTGGCAGATTTATTTCCGAATAGAGATGGTTTAGTTAAGCTTAGTGAGCTGATAAGCGAGGAAGACTATAAAGAGTATTTTGAATTAGATGCTCTTGTTAAAGAGAGCGAAAATAATCATCTAAAAGTTATTGAGTCTTTGGAAAATTTACAAGAAAGAGCTCCAAGATTTGAACCGATTTATTTTCTTCATGCACAAATATCTCTGGATTTGTATGTGGAAAAGAGAATGAAGTCTTTTGCTGAAAGAACTGAAGTTTTACTAAATAAGGCTCGATTGGAAATTCCTAGAAGCACTTTAGTAATGAGGCTTTTAGCTGAGTTATATTCAGAAACTGATAGGCATGACCTTTCTGAAAAAATGATATCTGAATTTAAGGTCGCAGGTGGTAACCCGCGTGAGATCGAAGTCTTGAAAGGGTTACAGCGAGAATCAGAGAAAAGCTATAATGAGGCGATTGTTCACTTTTCTCGTGCCAACGAATATAGAACCAGTGTTCGAACTTTGAGGGACTTAGGAATTAACTATTGGTATCTGGGAAATGCAGAAAAAGCAATTGAATATATGAGAAAGGCAAGGAAAGTTGATCCAGATAATATACATGCGGGATTAACTTTAGCTACGTTTTTAGTGGCTGCAGGTGAGCTTGATGAGGCTGAAGTACTTTTTTTGCATTTTGTAGAGTTATCAAACATTGGATCTACTCATTCCAATTTAGGTGTACTATATTTGTTTAAACGAGACTATGAAAAGGCGATTTACTATTTTGAAAAAGCGCGGAGTTTGACGAATGACCAAATTTCTAGTCGTTTAAACTTGGCAGACACTTATATGTCTATGGGTGATTCTGATAGGGCTCTCGAACTTTATACTGATGTTGTAAATAACGTTTCCGACGAAGCTGGATTTAAAGACTTAACTTTTAAGGCTCAGGCGTTAATCCATTTAGGTTATATCAGGCGTGCACTAAAATTGCTCGATAAACTTAAATCAATGTCAAACAGTGTTGAAACAAGTTACGCGGAGGCATTATTGAATGTGAAATTAGAGGACTATCCTTCAACAATAATTGCTATTGAAAAGTCTCTAAAAGGTGGGATGGGAAAGGTTTGGTTTACATTACCATGGTTTGACAGCTTATGCTCGGACCCAGTTTATGGATCCGAGTATGCGAATTTGATTGATGTTAAGTGTGAAAGTTAACGTCTAATTTCTAATCCTGGGTCTGGAGACTGATAAATATTTACACTTCCATCATCCGAAGTGAGAGCTGCTACAAAGGCAAAACCAACAGCTTCTCCAACCTTGCTCAAACTTTTTATGGTTGCAGTTAAAACTTTTCCGTTTGCAGTGATTGCGGTTTCTACGTCATGCAGCTGATCTGTAGTGTTAATTTCGCTCAGGCAGCTTTTGGTACCTCCAAGAACAAAACGCCAACCAGGCTCATCCATGGTCACAACTAAGACGCAAACTTCCGATTGGCGTTGCAGCCAATTCGAATTTGGATCAAAACTAATATCCAAATTTTCAACAGCTTGCTGAGAACCATCACTTTCAATCGTTTGAAAAACCCAATCCCCAGGTTGGCCATTTGCAGGCAAACTTGGCTTAAGAGTAAAATTTTTAATTTGCCCCTGACCTTTTGGGACGGTAATCGTTAAAGTATCTGATGTTGACATAGCAGTCTCCGTATTGCTGTTTCTTATTAATTAGTATGGCGACAAGAAGAGTACTTAGGCGACTTCCCTGCTGCCATTACGCAGTATTACAACGACTTACAATAAGTCGTTGTAATGATTTGGAAATGATTCAGAACCTAGCAGAGTTCTTTGACGATAGAGAGCAATTCGTCTTTTGATTCGGCGATACTTTCGACCGCTTCTTCAACTTGCTCGCGTTTCAAATGCAAAGCATTAAGCAGTGAATCATCGACGTTTAAGGCGGGGCCATGAATTAAATTTTCCTGGCACAATAATGCACGGGCGGTGTAAACCAATTGCGCATAGGCTATTTGATCATCCTCAGCTTCCGGTACACCTTGCAAGCGTAGCGCGGCGACCACTTCTGGAGGCATATTCCACAAATCCATTAACCAAGCGCTGAGTTGATCTCGACTGACATCGAGAACGTGACGATCAATAGCCTGATAAGGAATGTGGGGATTCGCTTCTTGGAGGCGACAAATGTCGCTGTAGTGCGGACTGAATACTTCCGCCATGATCAGGGTTCCGAAATTGCTTAGCAGTCCAGACAAGTAAGACATGCCAAAGCCTGGACGATGTTCGCGTGGAATTTTTGTGACCAGCGCTTCAACCATGGCAGCGGTAAAAACGGATTGGTGCCAGTAGTTGGTAGAACCAAACGGTCCGTCCTGGGGCATGTTCAAGGTTTTGCCCAGAGCCAGTCCCAGAGCCAGGTTTAACACCATATCAAAACCCAGTACGCGCACGATGGCATCGTGAATGGATTTAATTTTTCCCGGTGCAGAGTAATACGGTGAGCTCGCCCAGCTGACCACCTGCGCCGCCAAGCTTGGGTCCATTTCCACAATACTTGCCAGATCTGAAATATCTGCATTGGGGTCGACGCGTAAATTAATAATTCTTTGAGCGGTTTCAGGAAGCGAGGGTAGTTCCAGTGTTTCTTCCAGGCGTTGTTCAACTCGGCGCTTGGTAAACGATTGCACTGACTGGGTAATTGCGAGGACATCGTCTCCCAAGGCATCGGCTTTGATGGCTGTGCTGATGTCTCCAATCTCGGCGTCGTTCATCGCGAGCTTGAAATCTGAGGTGCGCACCGCCAACACTTCACCGAGGCTGCCGGATGCCAGCAGGAGGTTATCCGTTTGCAACAAACTGGCATCAACAATCGTTGGCATGCCTGCAAGTTTTGGCAGCGCGGGAATATTTTGAAGCTTGTATTTATCAAATAAGGGCTGCAGATCTTTTTGCCGAGTCGCTCTCAGCTCTCGACCAAGAATTTCGTTGACCAGACGCACATCCAGTAGGCGGTCGGCAGGCAGCAGCGCCTGCAACTGCCCAAGATCATCTTGCAGAATTGTGGCACGAACACGGCGGCCGCTGCCGGGCGGGAATTTGGCACTGGCAATCTGATAGCCGATTTTTTGTGTGTCCAGTTGCTCCATTACACTGGTAGGTACGCTAGACAATCTGACCTCCTTACGTCGTTGTGCAGAACGTGGCTAAGCAACGCGATAGCATGTAATAGGATTTCGGCCTATTTCCCTTAAACCTGAGCATATTCTTCAGCTTGGCCCAACCAACGCTGAATTATGGGTTCTTGCAGGTGGGGATGATGCTCGGCAATGTCCTGGGCAGAGCGCCTGATACTCTTAATTAAGTTAGCATCTCGTTGCAAATCTGCCAGTTTGAACTGCATTTCTCCGGTTTGTTTGGTGCCAAGCACCTCACCGGGTCCACGTAGCTCCAAATCGCGTTCCGCAATCTTGAATCCATCGCTGGTTTCTCGCATCGCGCTGAGCCTGGCTCGTCCGTATTCCGACAGGGGTTGGCCATAGAGCAGGACGCAGTGGCTGGCGATGCTGCCACGCCCGACTCGGCCGCGTAATTGGTGTAATTGGGCCAGGCCCAGACGTTCGGGGTTTTCAATGATCATCAAGCTGGCATTAGGTACATCAACACCGACCTCAATCACCGTCGTGGCAACGAGTACCTGCAGCTGCCCAGCTTTGAACTGCGACATGATCTCTTCTTTCTCGGCGGCTTTGAGGCGTCCATGAATCAAACCCACTTTAAGTTGTGAGAGCTGTTGCTGGAGTTCGTTGGCCGTCACTTCCGCTGCCTGAGCTTCCAGAGCTTCGGATTCTTCAATCAGGGTGCATACCCAGTAGGCCTGTCGCCCTTCTCCGCAAGCTGCCCGGACTCGGTCGATGACTTGCTGACGCCGTTCGTTGGCGATCAACACGGTTGTTACCGGGCTGCGGCCGGGTGGTAGCTCATCGATGATGGAGATGTCCAGGTCGGCATAGGCGCTCATGGCCAAGGTGCGCGGGATGGGGGTTGCAGTCATGACCAGTTGATGTGGCCGTGCCTGATCGCTGTCGTTGTCTTTGCTGTGACCCTTGGCTCGCAGCGCCATACGTTGATGCACTCCGAAGCGATGTTGCTCATCAATAATGGCGAGCCCGAGATCGGCAAATTCAACGCCGTCCTGGAACAGCGCGTGGGTGCCAATGACCAATTGATTTTCGCCACTGAGAGTCGCGGCCAGCTGAGTCTTTCGCTCACTGGCTTTTTGTTTACCGTTTAACTGACCTACCGTGATGCCCAAGGGTTCAAACCATTGACTGAAGTTCTGCCGGTGCTGTTCGGCGAGAATTTCGGTAGGAGCCATCAATGCCACTTGGAAGCCATTAGCAATAGCCTGTAGAGCCGCTGCTGCTGCCACCAGGGTTTTGCCCGAACCAACGTCACCTTGCACCAGGCGTAACATTGGCACGCCTTTGGCCATATCGGTGCTGATTTCGTGGATGACGCGTTGTTGGGCCTCCGTAGGGGAAAAGCTCAAGCTGTCGAGAAACTTCTGTTGGCTTAGATCGTTAGCCGGCAAGGCCGGCGCCTGGGTGGCCTGGATCTTCTGGCGCACTCTGAGCAGGCTCAGGTTATGGGCAAGCAGTTCCTCGAAGGCCAGCCGCTGTTGATAGGGGTGCTGACGCTCCATGAGCTGGTCGACATCGGCATTCGTCGGGGGCTGATGCAGATACTTCAAGGCATCAGCCAGGCTGACACTGCTCCCCTTCCCACTAGGCAGTAGCTCTGGCACGTTCTGCTCATTGACCTGGGGCAGCAGCTGAGCAATCAGCCCGCGCAGGCGGGATTGAGTAATGCCCTCTCCGACGGGATAGACGGGTGTGAGGCTGTCGGGCAGGACGAGCTGTGATTGCTCATCGTAAAACTCGTATTCCGGATGGTACATCTCCAGGCCGGAGGAGCCTCGGCGGGCCTCTCCGTAACAGCGAACATGGCTGCCCGGAGCCAATTTGGCTTTCTGGCTGCCTGAGAAATGATAGAAACGCAGGGTTAGGGTCCCGGTTCCGTCTTGCAAGCGGCACATCAAGCTGCGCCGCCTTCCGTAGACTACATCACTGGCTTTGATAATGCCCTGTACAACGGCGTTCTGGCCGGGCTGTAAGCCGCCGATAGGGGTGATTTTGGTGCGATCTAAATAGCGACTGGGCAGGTGAAAGAGTAAATCCTGCAGGTTGATTATGTGCAGGCGAGCCAGCTTTTCAGCCAGCTGCTTGCCAACCCCTTTCAGAGCGGTGACATCAATGTGCGCGAGGCTTGGGGCAGCCTGTTTGCTCATGAATCTTAACGCTCAAGAATGGTGCAAATACCGTGGCCATCGCAGATGGCACTTCGCAGGGCATCGATGGCTTGGTGACGTGGAAAGCTGGCCCGCCAGGCCAGGCCAACGGTGCGTGTTGGGGCTGGGTCCTGAAATTGGCGTGTTGTTAATACGCCCTGTGCATAATGGCTAGTGCCGGCTGCGGATTGCGGTAATACGGTAATCCCTAAGCCAGACGCCACCATATGGCGCAGGGTTTCCAGGGAACTGCCTTCGGTTGCGGCCTGCAATGTAGTCGTACTGCTGCTGTCGAATTTGGCCTGCAGGTTCGGGCAGGCCTCAAGGATTTGGTCACGAAAGCAATGACCTTCGCCTAAGAGCAGCACATTGTAGTCGTCGAGATCACTGGCTTCGATGTGGGTTTTTTCGGCCAGGGGGTGATCCACGGGGATCAGCACCTCGAAGGGCTCTTCATAGAGCGCCTGGGTGACCACATCCGCTTCGGTGAATGGCAGTGCGACGATAATGACGTCCAGTTCACCGTTACGCAGGCGATGGCGCAAAGTGGCGGTGTAGCCCTCTTCGATGTACAGCGGCATCTGTTTGGCGTTTTTTTGCAGCTCTGGAATAAAGTGCGGGAACAGATAGGGACCAATGGTAAAGATGGCGCCAATTTTTAACGGGCTGGACAACTGGTCTTTACCAGCGGTGGCGAGATCCTTGATGGCCGCGGTTTGCTCCAGCGCGATCTGGGCTTGGGCAACAATTTTCTCGCCCAGAGGGGTTGGGTGCACGCGGGTTTTGCTGCGCTCAAACAGAGCCACATCCAACTCTTCTTCCAGCTTCTTTACGGCGATGCTCAAGGTGGGCTGGGAGACAAAACAACGCTCGGCGGCGCGGCCAAAATGCTCTTCCTGGGCGAGGGTAACGATGTAACGTAGCTCGGTTAAAGTCATGTTTGGGTCTCGCGGTAGCCAAAGTAATGTTTTAGAATTTAACTATTAATAAATTAAAGTCAATAGCTAAATTCTAATCAGTTGGTGTTTACGTGCCAGTACCTCCCATAGGAACTGGCGGTGGAGCGACTTAATTTCTTTGAGGGCAGTATGAATCGGGAAGACAAAAACCTCCGCATCGCGGTCTTGGGGCATGGCGATATAGGCCAGCGTCTGTTGACGCGCTTGCAGGGTAAGGCAAGTGGTTATGCATTCAGTCGCAGCGAGAAAGTCCTACCCGAGGGCTTTCGCTGGCACCAGGCCGATACGCGGGATGTGGAAAGCTACGGGGCATGCTTGCCGGAACTGGATGCCTTGTTGATTACCCTAACCCCCTTCGACAGAGGGGATGAAGCGTATCGCCTGAGCTATGTGGAGCCCATTCGCCAGCTGGTCGAGTTTGGTAAAACCCTGGCGCGTTGCCCTCTGTTGATGTTTGTTTCCAGCACCGCAGTGTATGGGCAGAACGATGGCAGCCGCTTGAGCGATGACTCCCCCACCGAACCGCAACAATACAATGGTATTCGCATGCTGGAAGCAGAGCAGCTGCTCGCCGACAGTGGTTTGCCCCATTGCCGGGTGCGCTTCTCAGGTATTTATGGTCCGGAACGCAAACGTCTATTTCACAAGCTGGTGGATGAGGTTCAACAAGGCGGTCAATACACCGACGCCGATGCTCATTGGGGGAACCGTATTCACGTTGAGGATTGTGCGGGTGTGCTGGAACATATTTTGAATTTGCCAGAGGCGCAGCGCGAGAATATGTACCTGGCGACAGATACTGAGCCCGTGTTGCGCGGCCAGCTGAAGGCGTATCTGGCAACTCAGTTAAGTGCTGAGGGTTTGCCGGAATTTCAATGCGATGCCGCCAGTGGCAAACAGTTGTTTCCCGAGCGCCTGTTGCGATCCGAGTATTCCTATCGTTACCCCAGCTATCGAAAAGGTTACCAAGCTCAATTGGCAGCGCTGAAATAAGATCAATAATTTACCTAAGTCGAGTTTCATGGAGTGAATGTGAGCCAGAGTATCCGTTTAGATGAACGTATCAACAGCATTGATACGATTCGTGGTGTGGCGTTGCTAGGTTTGTTGACAATGAACCTGGTGGGTATGGCAATGCCCTTTGGGGCGTATTTACAGCCCTTGGCATATCGTGCAGATGATATGTTGAATCTCCCGATTTTTTCGATCTTTTTTGTGTTTTCCGATCAGAAATTTATGGGGATGTTTTCTCTGCTGTTTGGTGCCAGTGTGATGCTGTTGATCGAGCGTTTGCAATCGAAGGGTGAACCCAGTCTGGGGGTGCACTACCGACGCAATATCATTCTGATCGTGATGGGGCTTGCTCATGGCGCGTATCTGTGGGAAGGCGATGTTTTACTGATTTATGGTTTTTGCGCATTATTTCTTTACCCATTACACCGCTGTTCGCCGTGGGTGCTTACGTTATTTGCCGTTGTTCTGTTGGCTGCTTCTGCGTACAGCGCAGGAAACTTTGCCGGGAGCATTGTTGACTACAGTGTCGATGAATTATATGAGCTTCGTCAGCTGTTTAATCCCAGTGCAGAATCCATTGCCGACGACAAACAATTATACTCCCTTAGTTATCAGGAAATTGTCGCTGCTCGATGGTCTATAGACGAGGAGATTGATGTAGCACTGATGCAGTTTGATGTCATGATGCTTATGAGCAGTTTGTATCGCGCAATGGGCATGATGTGCTTAGGTATGGCCCTATACAAATGGCGTTATTTACACGGTCAGTTGCCTATGGCCTTGTACAAATACGGTGTGTCTGCAGGGCTACTGATTGGCCTGCCTCTTGCGTTCTGGGCCTGGTTTGCCGGAGTTAATTCACATTGGTCAATCGAAGGTTATCTCGATCATTGGGGGGTTTTACCGGTGAACACCCTGGCGTCGGTGTTTTTGGTTTTGGCGTATATTTCTGGCATCGCGCTGCTGTGCCGAATTCAATGGGCGCCGTATGTTCAAAAACGTTTTCAAGCTGTGGGGCAAACAGCGTTGAGTAACTACTTGCTGCAATCTCTGATTGGCACCACGCTGATGTATGGCTATGGTCTTGGGCTATGGGGAGAATTGGCCCGCTGGCAACTGGTGATGATTATGTTGATGATCTGGGGCTTGCAGTTGTGGTTGGCACCATGGTGGTTGCGTTACTTTCGCCAAGGTCCGGTGGAATACATTTGGCGTTGTCTGACGTATTTTTCACTGCCGCCTTTGCGAAAATAAGGCGTAAACACTCACCAGAAAATATCAGGTGAGTGTTTACGGTGAGGTTAATTGATCACGACACGGTGCAAAATTCGTTCATGGCCTTCATAACCGCCGTTGGCCTTATGCAAAACAGAACGGTTATCCCACATCACCAGCATATTGGGTTCCCAGTTGTGACTGTATTGAAACGCTTCGCGGGTTTGCCAATTATAGAGGTCTTCCATTAAACGTTGCTCTTCCTCGGGAGTGGTGTCTTCAATGCCTACGATGTAGCCGAAAATTGTCCCGAAGACTCCTTCTTTCCCACTTTCTGGGTGTTTGCGAATAATCGGATGGGTCTCTACGTGATACGCCTCGTCGGAGTACAAAATTTTCATGCCACGCTTGGCGTCTTTTTCCCGCTCTCCGTAAAGCCCGTCGGGCGCGTAGGCAAGCTTGGCGGAGTGTTGGGCAATCTTTCCTTCCAGGCGTTCGCGCAAATCAGCGGGCATATCGTCCAGCACTTTGTGCAGATTAATAAAATCTGTATGGCCACCCACCGGAGGAATTTTAATGCCGTAAAGGATCGTGCCTGCAGGTGGGTCAGCACGAAAGCTCCAGTCGCTATGCCAGGCTTCGGCGAAAATCGGGGTGGTTTCATCGGCGGCACGGCGCAGTTCCGCAACATACTCGCGTCCTTCAATGGGGGGGAAGAACGGGTCGCCTGCGAAACTTCCGAAATATTGGCTGAAGCGTTCCAGGTCATCATCGCTGAGTTCTTGATTGGGGAAGGCCAGAACATGGTGTTCCAGCCAGGCAGCGCGCAGTTGATCCACCTGTTCCTGACTGAGTTCTTTGGAGAGATCGATGCCTTCGACTCGAGCACCACAAGCGCCATCGGATGGAGTGATCAACATGTTGAATTCCTGATTATGGTTGTTAGGTGGGCTCATTGTCGCGGACAATTGGCGGTTTGCCATTGACAGTGAGTGTAAAAAATTAACATTATGCGACTGAATAATTGACGTAATTTGTAAATAATACAGGTACTTCTCATGCGGCATTCCCATATTACTCATTTGTGGATCAGCGGTGTCCTGGCGGGCTTTGAACGCTTGGGGCTCGATGTGTCTGCGTTGATGGAGGCCGAATCAAGCTTGCCCGAAAATTCTGGCGCAGCTCCGAATGCCGGGACGATGGAGCTGGGTGATGCGCGACGCTTATGGCATAGAGCCGAAGCGCTCAGCGATATGTCGAGTCTGGGGGTGCAACTGGGACTGCTGCAAAACCAGCGAGCGAGCGGTGTGCTTATGCCGATTTGCTGGCACAGCCCAACGCCAATTCAAGCCCTCCGTCATATTGCGAGCTTTCAGAACTTGATCAGTGACAACGGCGTGTATCGCATACGGGAAGATGAGGCGCAGGGGCTCAACCATTGTGATTATGTTCCCAGTGCGCATGCCGTTCCTCCCAGTCAACAGCAGATCTTATCGGTGATTACTGGCACGGTATTATTGTTGCGGGCCATCAGTCCAGAGGATCCCGTTTTAGCGATTCATATCCCGGAAGGGATGGCCGAAGGTAATATTTCCGAATTGTTGAATGTCACTGTGCAGCCGCTTGGTCTCGACTTTTCCTTGCAGTTAGATCGAGCGCGAATGCATCGGCCGATTGTCGGACGAGATGAACATCTTTATGAAATTAATCTTGCTTACGCTGAAGGTATGATTCGTCATAAGCGGGAAGGCAAATCTCTACGCGAGCAGGTTAAGCAAATAATCGAGCAAGGCCCCCCTGCTCTTGTCAGCATCGAGCAAGTGGCGCGGGCTTTGGAAGTCAATAAACGTGTTTTGCAACGTACGCTGGCGGAACAAGGCAGCAGCTTTCGTCAGCTGAAAGAAAGTTTATTGAAAGAAAAGGCGTTGGCTATGTTGATCACTCAGCGAGAGGATATCGCTGATATTGCTCAGACATTGGGCTACTCGGAAGTGAGTGCCTTCCACCGAGCGTTCAAAAACTGGTTTGGCGCCAGCCCGAAGCAGTTTCGTGATATTGCTATGACTTAGCCATCGCTGACATTTTCGCTCACTCTATGGTACTGACTTGATGTTCATTCGGCGGCTGAATGAGTGGTGCGGCGGCTGGAAGGTCGAGATGCTTTCTAAAAAATGCGTCCAGGCGAGAGTAAAACTCATAGTAACTTTGTAACTGGCTAAAACCGTGGACTTCATCAGGGAGCAATAAATATTCGGCGGTCTTGCCGTACTTTTCCAATACATGGCGCATTCGGTAAAAATGTTCTTTATCGACCACTCGGTCTTTTTCGCCCTGAGCCAAAAACACCGGTACGGTTAAGCGTTGAGCCTGATAAACCGGCGAATGACGCATCAGTTCCTGCTGTTGGGCTTTGGGGTCGCCAACATAGTCTTTGCGCCAATTCAGAATGCTGTTGGAATTGTGCACGTCATTGTTGTACATCAAACTGATATCGGTAACCCCCACATAGGAGGCCGCACACTTGAATAAGTCAGGGGATCGGATGGCACTCATTAAAGCGGAATAGCCGCCGTAACTGCTGCCGTAAATGCACACTTTGTTGCCGTCAACGAGACCTTGAGCAATCACTTCGCGTACCGCGGATTCAATGTCATCCTCGATCAGCTTTCCCCACTGCTGTTTGCCGGCTTCGATAAATTCCCGCCCATAGCCTGAGGAGCCTCGAAAATTAGGGCGTAACACAGCGTAGCCGAGGCTGGCCAGGTACTGTACATGAGGGTCGTAGTCCGCAGACGATCTTACGGATATGGGCCCACCGTGTGGCATAACAATCAAAGGGGCCTTCTTTGTTTCATGATTGCTAGGCAGAGTCAGATAGCTTTCGATTTCCAAGTCATCGCTGGATTTAGAAGTAATGGCGAGTGTATCGCCCAACTGAAATTGTTTCAGCCAGGGTTGAGTGTCGGCCAGTTCCGTCAGTTGCCATTGGCGCGTGTTAAACAGGTAAAAAATACCCGGATTCTTACCGTCGCGCTTTAAGGCGATAATGATTTTATCGTTCAGGCTGTTGTCGACAACCCAGATGTTCGGTGTGTTGAGGTCGCGCTTCAAACTGTTGCTGAGGAAGTCTCCGAGCTCATTCATGTAGTGGCGTCTATGGTTGCCATCCTGCGTATAACTGGCAAACAAAATATCATCGCGACGTTTGTTCAGTTCGACAGATTCAATATCATAGCCTGGAATTTTTAACACGGTATCGACAAAGGTTTTTGTTTTAATGTCGAAACGTAACAGTTCAACAAAGTTTCGTTGAAAATTACTCAGTACCAGAATTTGCTGTTTGTCTTCTTCGAATAGAATGGGTCTGAATGTCGTACGTTTTTCGCCTTCCCATATGATGCTCCAGCGTTTGCTGTCCTGGGGGCGATACCATACTTTCTTTGCTCCGTGGCGAGGAGAAACATAGCCGATTCTGAGGGCGCCTGAAGTGTCGCTCAGCCAATGCTCGGCGGCGGGTGCCAAGCGGTTCAATTTGAAACGGTTGCGCAATTGACCGCTGATATTTCTGGCGGCGAGATTCAAATTATAGATATACGATTTTGATTCACGAAATTGTTTTACTAAAACCCGATCTTCTTTGTAAGGCAAGGTGTCAATGACAACGGCATTGTTCAGCAGAGGGCGCTGGTAGATGTTGCTCAGTTGGCGATCGATAAAGTTAATGGACAGCTGAGACAGGGATTGTCGATAATCTCGATCGACTTCGTGGAGTACCAGAGTGTCATTATCAATCCAGGAATAATGGTTGATTTTACCCTCAAGATCGTTCAGTAGAATCTGCAAGCTTTCATCTTGCAAATTCAACAGCATCAAACGCTGACCGTGATCGAGCCTTTCAATGTACGTGATCAACGACCCTTCAGGGTTGCTGTCGACCAAATAGTAAATCGAGCTACGAAAAATATCTTTCGCGTGTTGATAAGCAGCACCGTTATCGTGCTCAGCAATCGCTGTTTGTGATGCGGAAGCCAAGGAGATCGCAACAAGTAAGCATAGGCGGCTCAACCGATTTCTAAAACCTGTCATGGTTACTGAGTCCCTTGATCGAGTTTCAAAAAGTCCAGAAAAGGATCAGGGTAAGAACCGGTAAAGCTGAGTGGATAGCGCTGCAAAATTTCCGCACAGCAGTTGCGCAAGTATTCATGGGCTTGGCTGCTGCGGTTTCGATAGACGAAGTCTATTTCCTGTTCTCCGTACATTTCACTGATAAAGTGTCCGGAATAGGAAACGGTATCGGCTTTGACATCAATATAATAGTCAAAATCCAAAATGTCCCAATAGGCTGACTCGTCCTTCTTACCATCATTGTAAACCTGGCTGAAATAGTAGCGCCCGGCAGGCACCGGCATCAGACGATAGTTATTGCCAGGTTCGATGGATTGCACACTGGGGCTGGAAAAAAGTTTGGGGCCTTTCAATAGAATTTTGTTGGGTGTTGTTCCCAGGCTTTCGATGGCGAGTAATAAGTACCCATATCCTTCTTTTAAGGCCTCTGTATTCCTCTCAACACCTTGAGCCGGTACCGCCGGAACGGGCAGAACCAATAGTGCAGCAAGAGTGAGGTAGGCAATGGCTTTCATAAAACGCTTATGTGCGAGGCAACAGAACGAATTGGCAGTTTAACTGCTTATCGGGGGTTGGGCAATTTGACGATATCGTCACAATGGAGTGAGGCCTCTGCAGTCAGAGGCCTCTACCGATGACATGAGCGCTATTTCACCAGCACTTTGGCTTCGGGTAAATCCAGACTTTTGCGGAAGAAGGCGTCCAAAGCTGAATACAGCTCGACATTGGTGTTGAGATATTTCAGACCGTGTCTCTCATTACTCAAAATCAGGCTGCTTGCGGGATTGCCGTTTCTTTTCAACTCGGCCTTCATGCGATAGAAATGTTCTATATCCACAACCATGTCCTTCAATCCGTGAGCCAGGAAGACCGGTGTCTTAAACTTATCTGCTTGATAAACAGGTGATTTAAGCAACAGTTCCTGTTGGTTCGTTTCAGGATTGCCATAGTATTCTTTAATCCAGCTTAGGGTATCCTCTTTGTCAGATTCGAAGTGATTGCTGAGCATTAGATTGATATCGCTGACGCCATTAAGCGAGGCCGAACATTTGTACATGTCTGGGCGTCGAATTCCACTGATTAACGCGGAATAGCCACCGTAACTCGCACCGTAAATGCATATTTTATGTTTATCGATCAGGCCTGAGTCGATAACTGCTTGAGTGGCAGAATCGATGTCATCCTCGATCAATTTCCCCCATTGCTGTTTGGCCGCTTCTTTGAATTTCTTTCCGAAGCCTAAAGAGCCACGGAAGTTTGGGCGCAGAACGGCATACCCTAAACTGGCAAGATATTGCACCGTTGCATTGTAATTACTGCTGGCACGAACATTCACTGGTCCACCGTGAGGAATCACAATAAGAGGCGGTTTTACGGTGTCACTATCTGCGGGCAGAGTTAGGTAGCTTTCAATTTCCAGGCCATCACTGGATTTGGATTTTATGGTTTGATTTTTACCAAGTCTGAACTTGGAAAGCAAAGGCTTAGTTTCGGTGAGAACACTAAGGCGAGTTTGATTGGTTTCGAATAGATAGTAAATTCCCGGTTGCTGGCTGTTACGCTTCAGCGCGAGTACGACAGAATTATCGAGGCTCTTGTCGTGAACCCAAAAGCCAGAGGCTTTGATGGATTTGTTGAGCTGCTGTTTAATGAACGATCCCAAATCAGAGAAGTATTCTCTCTGTTCAACTCCATTCACTTGATAAGATGCATACAGAATGCCATCACGTTTTTGATTCAATTGGACAGACTCAACATCGTGATTGTCAATCTTGAACAGTGTTTCTCCGAATGTCTTATCGTGTACGTTGTACCGTATCACTTCAGTGAAATTTCTATCATGATTGCTGAGAACCAAAAGCTCTTCAGTATCTGAGTTGAAACTTAACGGAATGAAAGTGGTAGCTTGTTTTTCATTCCATATTTCAATCCAGCGGCCTTTCTCCGGTTCTTTATACCAAGCAGTGATTTTACCGTCCTTTCTGGCACTCATGACTTTCAGGTTGCCGTGCGTATCGAATATCCAGTCATCTCCGTCAGGGGCATTTTTGTTCAGTTTATGCCGGCCGCCAAGTTGGCTGCTGATGTTCTTGGCATTCAAGTCGAATGTGTAGATATCTGGTTCATCTTCGCTGTAGTAGGCAACTGCAATTTTGTTTGTCAGCGAAGGTAAGGCATCAATCAGGTAGGCGTTGTTCAGAATAAGCTTTGACTCGATGTTCTTTAGCAAGCCATTTTCATAAACAAAATCAAACTTATAGAGTGAGCGGTTGAAATCCAAGTAGCGCACAGAGGCGACTATTGTGTCTTCATCAACCCAGACATAGTTTTTGATTCGATTGTCATCGTCTACAAACACTGCTTGCATGTTGTTGCTTTTCAGATCCAGAAACATCAGTGTATCTTTAGTTTTATCGTGCTCGATAAAACTGACCCTTTGCCCGCTTGGATCAATCTTAGCCGAAGAATATTTGCTTTTTTGGAAAATTTCTCTGGCGTGCTTGGCACTGATGGGCTCCGGACTTGCTGTTTTTTTGTCTTCACTTTCGGCCTGTGCAAAACTTGCAAGGCTAAAAAGCAGGCTACCTGTTACGACAAAGATTTGCAGGACAATATTCATTATTTCTTCTCCTGCAGTTTTGTCAGGTAAGGGTCGGTCACTTTGCCGGTATATTTGAGTTTGTAGTTTTCCAAAAGACTAGAGCAGCAGTATTCCAAATATTCCAAAGCTTGGCTGCCCCGATTGCGTAAACGAAAAATGGCTTGTCGACTGGCCTGAACTTCACTGATTAAATGGCCGCCATAGCTGATGGTTCCCGGCTCAACTTTCACCGTAAAATCTATGGCCTCCAGGTCCCAATAGATCTTGTCATTGAGTAGAGCATTGTTGTATACCCGGTCAAAGGTGTATTCACCCGCTTTTACGGCAATCAAGTCGTATTGATCTCCGGGAATTAGGTCTGTCATGCTTTCCGTCGATAGAAAGCCATCACCTTTTAACATGATCTTGCTGGGAATAATGTCATGTACATAAAGGCCCAGCAGTAAATACCCTTCGCCCTCGCCTAATTTGGGGATCTCTAATTTGTCTTCGCTGAAAGCACTGAATGAAACGAGAAGCATTGCACCAAGCAGATAGTGGCGCAAGATATGGGAGGCCATAAAACATCCTTATTGTTGTTGAGTAAAGTGACTAAGAAAGGGAAGTCTCAACGTGTTCCAGACTTCCCTGTCTGGATGATGAAGTTTATACGACTAGGATGCCGTCCGCTTCAATCAAGGAATCTTTGGGCAGCTGGCTGATACCGATCGCTGCACGTGCGGGGTAAGGTTGCTCGAAGTATTGGGACATCACCTCGTTAACAACCGGAAAATTGCCGAGATCGGTCAGATAGATGTTCAGTTTAACGATCTGCTGAATGTCGCCACCCGAGGCTTTGCATACCGCCGCCAGGTTTTTAAATACCTGATGAGCCTGCGCTTCGAAATCACCTTCTACCAAAGTCATGGTTTCGGGAACCAAAGGAATTTGGCCTGACAGATAAACAGTGTTGTTGACTTTTACGGCCTGTGAGTAAGTGCCGATTGCAGAAGGTGCGTTGCTGGTTTCTACGATAGAACGATTTGGCATGGTGTTTCTCAAATAAATATAAGCGATTAATTTTTGCTACGGGTTAGTTTAATGACCGAATGCATATTACGTACCCGGCGGATGACGTTGGCCAGGTGTACACGGTTTTGTACGCCAATACACAATTCGATCACGCTGTTATGCGCATCGCGCTCATCAACATTAATGCGTTCAATATGAGCGCCCGCCTCCGCCATGCGATTGGCTAGGCTGGCAATAATGCCGCGTTGTGACTCTACTTCGACTTTGATGTCGACGAGAAATTCGCCGGTAACATTGGGTGCCCAGTTTACCAAACTGATTTTCTCTGGGGAGTGACGCAGTTCGGCAATATTATTGCAGTCCTCTACATGGACCACCAAGCCTTTTCCTGCGCTGAGGTGTCCGATAATCGGGTCACCCGGAATAGGTCGACAGCAGCGGGCAAAGCTGATCAGCATGCCTTCATCGCTGTCAATCATCAGGGGCGAGTGAATGTGCGTGGCTTTCGAATCTTCCTGATCCTGTTGTAGAAGGTTGGCCACCGCGTTCGCCAGACGATTGCCGAGGCCAATGTCTTCCAGCAAGGCTTCCATATTATTCATATGGGTCTCATCCAGCAGGTGCTGGATCTGCTGTTCACTGAGCTCGTCGAGGCGCATATTGATATTGCCAAGGGCACGTCCAAGCAGACGTTCGCCGAGTTCTATCGATTCGTGATGACGTTGGTTTTTCAGGAAGTGGCGGATGGAGCTGCGAGCCTTACCGGAGGTGGTGAAGTTCAGCCAGGCAGGGTTGGGCTGAGCGCCCGCCGCGGTAATAATTTTCACTTTTTCGCCGCTCTGCAAGGGTTGTGACAGGGGCGCCAAACGGTCATTGATTCGACAGGCCACACAGCGGTGCCCCACTCCAGTGTGTACGGCGTAGGCGAAATCTACGGCGGTGGCACCGGAAGGCAGGCTGATAATTTTGCCTTTGGGCGTAAAGACGTATACCTCATCGGGGAAGAGGTCAATCTTAACGTTTTCGATAAACTCCAGAGAGTTACCGGCCTGTTTTTGAATTTCCAGCAAGCCTTGCACCCATTGGCGTGCTCGCGCCTGGTTACTGACGGGGCTGTCTTCGTCCGCTTTGTATAACCAGTGAGCGGCAATACCGGTGTTGGCCAGCTCGTCCATTTCCTTAGTGCGAATTTGAACCTCAATGGGGACACCGTGCATGCCGACCAAAACGGTATGCAGGGACTGATAACCGTTGGCTTTGGGAATGGCGATATAGTCTTTGAATTCGCTGATGACAGGCTTGTAGAGATTGTGCATTACGCCGAGAACGCGGTAGCAGGTGTCGACGTCTTCAACAATGATGCGGAAGGCGTAGACATCCATGATTTCGCGGAAGGATTTCTTTTTTGCTCGCATCTTCTGGTAGATACTGTACAGATGCTTTTCCCTGCCCAGTACCAACGAGGCGATGTCTTCCGTTTCCAGGCGGGCTTCAATGGCGCTTTGAATATTTTCGACCAGCTCTTTGCGATTGCCTCGCGCTTCCTGCAAAGCGGCTTGCAGGCGTCGCGCTCGCAGTGGGTACATGGCAGAAAAACCACGGTTCTCGAATTCGATACGCATATCGTTCATACCGAGGCGGTGAGCAATAGGGGCGTAGATATCGAGGGTTTCGGTGGCGATACGTCGCATCTTTTCCGATGCCAGAGCGCCCAGCGTTCGCATATTATGAAGACGGTCGGCCAGCTTTACCAAGATGACACGAATGTCATTGGCCATTGCAAGGGCCATTTTCTGAAAGTTTTCGGCCTGTTTTTCTTCGCGTGAACCAAACTCAATCTGGGTCAGCTTGCTCACGCCGTCGACGAGTTCGGCAACGGTATCGCCGAATTGATTGGCCAGCGCTTTTTTAGGAATGCCAGTGTCTTCAATCACGTCGTGTAGCATGGCGGCCATCAAGCTTTGATGGTCCATGTGCATGGAGCTCAAAATGCCTGCAACGGCCAGGGGGTGAGTTACGTAGGGCTCACCGCTACGTCGGGTTTGGCCATCATGGGCCTGCTCGGCGTAATAGTAGGCGCGCCGCACCAGGTTGATTTGCTCGGAATCAAGATAAGATGAGAGTCGGTTGCTGAGGGACTCAATGGTTTGCAATGTAGGCTCCAGTAACTCAAGAACCCCGTTGATAAATCACATCACACGGCGGCCAGAAAACAAAAAAGCTAGGGCGTTAGCTCTTGCTAACGTACCTAGCTTTTAAAGTAACACATTCCGTGGCTATTGGCAGCCGGGTGGCTGAGCCATTCGTAGTGTGATTACAGCTCGATGCCGGGCTCTTGCTGAGGCATGATGGGCATTTCGTCCTGCTCGTCTTCTTCAACATCGAACATGGTCGGATCGATCAGGCCTTCTTCGATTTCGCGCAGAGCGAGAACGGTAGGCTTATCGTTTTCTTCCGGAACCATAGGCTCTTTGCCCTGGACAGCAATCTGGCGGGCGCGTTTGCTGCCTACAATTACCAGTTCAAAACGGTTATCAACGTGGTTGAGGCAATCTTCAACGGTGATACGGGCCATCAGTATTTCCTTCAATATGCCTGCCATGGGGCAGGTCTTTGGCAAATGTCTTCTGTCGCTGAGTTATAGCCCGAAAGAAGCGCTTTTGCAAAAGCTCGGGACTAATTTATCGCGACAGATATAAAAAAGGGGGCGCTAGTGTACGCATTTTGACCAGCTCAGGCAAGCATTGGTCGTGTATGGGCGCCTATTTCAGCAGTTCCTGCAGGAGAGTTTTATGGCGCTGTTGTTGCTTGCCTTGTTGTAAGCGTTGGCCGCGCAGGATAGCCTCAAAATCGATCAATGCTTCCTCAAAATCATCATTGATCACGATAAAATCCGCTTCCACATAGTGGCTCATTTCACTGACCGCTTCCGCCATGCGCCCGTCGATAATGCTGTCATCGTCCTGGCCACGACCGGTCAGGCGTTGGCGAAGGGCCGATTGGCTCGGAGGGAGGATAAATACCCCAAGTGTTTCTGGCATCAAGCGTTTCACCTGTTGAGCACCCTGCCAGTCGATTTCCAGAATCACATCGCCTCCTCTGGCCAGGGTTTCTTCCACCCAGGCTTGAGAGGTGCCGTACCAGTTGCCGAATACCTCGGCATGCTCCAGAAAGGCGCTATTGCCCAGCATCTCTTGAAATCTCTCCTGGGAGACAAAGTGATAGTTCACGCCATCTTCCTCCCCTGGGCGCATGGCTCGGGTGGTGTGGGAGATGGAAACCTGAACATCACTCAGGTTGTCGATCAAAGCTTTGACCAGGCTGGTTTTGCCGGCGCCAGAGGGCGCAGATACCGTATAGAGAGTACCGCTGTTACTCATGTAAAATCTCGTTATTAAGCGTGGGTAAGGTTTTCGTCACGTATGATGCGTATTTTAACCTAAGCCCTGCGGCCTTGCTCGTTGAGTTTATTGTGCCAAGGCATGTCGAAAGCAAAAAAATGAGGGAAACCGATGAAATGGCGAAATAGCCGTCGCAGCAGCAATGTCGATGACCAACGTAGCAGTTCTCCTGCCCGCTTTGGTGGTGGTAGAGGCGGTCTTGCGAATTTCCTGCCTATTATTCGCATGCTGATTGGGACCAAAGTGGGGCGTATTGTTCTGGTGGTCGGCGCCATCGCCTATTTTCTGGGCTTTAATCCAATGAACCTTCTGCAGCCCGGCCAGCAAGGCATTAGTCAGGCCAACGTGCAGAACAGTCAGGA
Organism: Pseudoteredinibacter isoporae; assembly: GCF_040372805.1. Taxonomy (GTDB): domain Bacteria; phylum Pseudomonadota; class Gammaproteobacteria; order Pseudomonadales; family Cellvibrionaceae; genus Pseudoteredinibacter; species Pseudoteredinibacter isoporae_A. The sequence continues at coordinate 743,759 of NZ_BAABWJ010000001.1, read as the reverse complement.
AGATAATCAGCGTGCGGATTTTGTGACCGCAGTGCTGGGGCAAACCGAGGATGTGTGGCGCAGTGTCTTTAAGCAGAGTTTTGGTAAGGCTTACCCGGAACCGCGCTTGGTGTTGTTCCGCAATGGTGTTCGCAGTGCCTGTGGGCAAGCGTCGTCCGCGATGGGGCCCTTTTACTGCCCAGGTGACAATAAAGTGTATCTGGACCTCGGATTTTTTGATGAGCTGGCTCGCCGGCATGGGGCGCCGGGTGATTTTGCCCAAGCTTATGTGATCGCCCATGAAGTTGGGCACCATCTGCAAAATGTTTTTGGTGTGTTGGATAAAACTCATCAAGCTAAACGCCGATTAAGCAAAACCGAGGGCAATGCTCTGCAGGTTCGAGTTGAGTTGCAGGCCGATTGCTATGCTGGTGTTTGGGCTCACCATGCGCAGAAACAGCAGAAGATTTTAGAAGCTGGTGATGTGGAAGAAGCTTTGCAGGCAGCCAGTGCTATTGGTGATGATACCTTGCAAAAGCAGGCACAGGGTTATGTGGTGCCAGATGCCTTTACCCACGGTTCGGCTGAGCAGCGAATTCGCTGGTTTTCGACAGGTTTGGAAAAAGGCAGCTTACAGGCTTGCGACACATTTAAAGCCGCAAGCCTGTAAGGATGACACTGGTTTACAGATGGGACTCGGCGTATTCGGCCAGGATTGAGCGTGGTACGCCTTGCAGTTGAATATTCCCGCCCTGCTGGAAGCCCTTGAAGCGTTCGCTTAAATAGGTCAGGCCTGAACTGGTGGCGTTCAGGTAAGGCGTATCAATTTGCGCCAGGTTACCCAGACAAATAACTTTAGAACCCGAGCCGGCACGGGTAATGATGGTTTTAATTTGGTGAGGTGTCAGGTTTTGGCACTCATCAATTAAAATCAAGCTATGTTGAAAACTCCGTCCCCGAATGTAATTCAATGATTTAAAGTGCAAAGGCACTTTGTTCAGCACGTAATCCACACTGCCAGAACAGTCTTCGTCATCACAATGCAAGGCCTCCAGGTTATCGGTAATGGCGCCAAGCCAGGGCTCCATTTTTTCCGCCTCCGTGCCTGGTAAGAAACCAATATCTTCGTCAAGCCCTTGTGTAGAACGCGTAGCGATAATTCGGCGATACAGTTTATTGGCCACGGTCATTTCGATAGCCGCGGCAAGCGCCAGAATGGTCTTGCCCGAACCGGCTGACCCGGTGAGGTTGACGATGTGCACATCGGGATCAAGAAGAAGGTTCAAGGCGCAGGCCTGATAAATGTCTCTGGGTTTCAGGCCCCAAGCTTCGGTTTCCAACAGTTGGTGATGGTCGAGGTGCAGTAATGAGACCTCTTGATCGTTGACTTCCAGAACCCGACCGACGAAGGCCTGCTCATCTAAAATAAATTGATTGGGTGTGCACTCCGATAAAATGCTGCAACGCTCCAGGCGATGCACGGTTCTGCCCATTTCCTGCCGGGTGTCCACCTGATTAATTTTTTCCCAGAAGCTACCCGGAAACTCAAGAAAGCCTTTATTGAGTTTTTCAATGTCAGTGACGAGCTGATCGTTATGGTAATCCTCAGCTTCGATTCCGCACCCCTTGGCTTTCAGACGCATATTGATGTCTTTGCTGATGAGAACAATATGCTCCTCGGGGTTTTGGCGTTGTAAAAAGTAAATGTCGTTAAGAATTTTATTGTCGTTCAAGTGAGTGGGTAAGGTGCTCACTCCGTCGGGGTTTTCGCGCATGATGATAGACAGGCTGCCCAAAGCCTGGCTTTTGTCTCCGCGTTTTATGGGAACGCCTGCCTCGATGTCGTCGAGATTGGCGCGACCTAAAATTTTGTCGAGTTCTCTGATGGCTTGTCGGCAATCGGCGGCGACCGCATTGCGACCACTTTTCAGGGAGTCCAGCTCCTCCAGCACAGTCATTGGAATGGAAATTTTGTGTTCTTCAAAGTTCAGAAGAGCGGTTGGGTCGTGAATCAATACATTGGTATCGAGTACATAGCGAGTGCGTTTATTGTGTGTATTCCTAACGGACAACAGCGATTCACCCATATGCGATCCCTTTGGTTGTTGAGTTGGCATTGGAAGCTGAATCGGTCGGCTGTCATAGCGTGTTCGAATAGCCCCCTGACGTTCTTATAGCAGTATTAAAGGGTGAAAACTAGGGCAGTCATATGACGTTTTTGTCATATATAAAGGAATGAGGGCTGGACTTTTTACGGCAGGGTGAACTCACCATGCTTTCAGTTTTTTCCGTTTTTAGCAAGAAAAAAATACACAGAATAAAAACTAAAAAAGTTTCTTAAAAACACCCTATAAATCATTGGCTTATGACATCGTTCATGGCATGGTTTTTGAATTTTTAACAATTGCTGAGAGATTGTCGATGATTTACCGAGACGGAACGTTCACTGAGTGATGCTGAAAATTTTATTCAATAGATGGACGGTGGTCACACCTATTGAATAGAAAAGAGAAATGACGTCGATCTGTAACCTTAAGCGCTTATTGCCTGGGGATTTTCCTGGCGAAGCTTGTACATGGCTTCTTCGGTAACATCGTACACAATGACGCAGATATGATTGACCTCACCCGTAGTGGAAACCAGGGGAATAATCGTTGTGTTCTGATACATATGAGGGGCGGTACAAGTGATGGGGCGATAGGTTTTGAACTTGAACAAATAAGGACGCTGTTCCCAACTGCTGAACGCACTGCTCTGTAATAGGAATACTGATTCGGCTTTACTTCTAAAGCGTGCCTTATCAATTTCCGGAAAGAGTTCAAAGAGGTTTTTATCTTTTGTGGAATTGGGGTGGTGGCCGCTGTGGTTTTCCATAAAACCATTCCACAATTGAATGTTGTATTCCCGGTCCAGCACAGCCAATCCGACATCGACATTTTGCAGGATGTCGATGTACCAATAAAATTCTTTCAACTGATCATCTTGTTCGATCATAGCGATTAATCATCCAGTAAATAAGAAGCGTGATGAGCCAGGTGCGGGATGCTGTCTTCGGTGAAGAACAGCAACAGATCACATTTAATGGGGTAGTCTTCGATGGCGTAACTCAGCTCAATGGCGAGGGTGCGGCTCCAGGCCTGGTTTTTGGTTTGCAGTAACTGAGTGACATCGCAATGTTGTCCTAATACAACCGGTGCGCCTCGACTGAAATGTAAATCCAATTGCTCGGCCAGACCTTTCAAATAGGCACCAACCAGAATATTGGAAATGTCCATTAAGACTTCCAGTTCTGCACTGTCATCAAGTTGGCCTTTGTAGTTTAACAGGGCTGCCATGTCGCCGAAGCTGGAATCGTTCAGGATTAACAAGGCTTCGCCGCTGATGCCTGAGCCGATAAACCCCTGGCACACGCCCGATGTTTCATCAAAATCTTCAACGGAAGCGAAGGCCATGCACAATTCACTGACTTCAATCAGATTGACGTTAGGGATAGGCAGTTCGACAAAGACTTTCAGCAGACGTGCCAGCATATCGCCGGCCTGACCCATCGCAACATTGGACAATTCCTGCAAACAATCACGCAGTTGAGGGTCCAGCTCAGTGATGGTGGTGTCTTCAGTGACTGCTTGCCGTGGGGCAGCAGTCACTTCGGACTTAGGTTCAGCCGCCTTAGCGGGTTCGTCTGCTTCAGTGTTGGCAGCTTTCATCAATTCGGCATCGATGATGCCATAGTCCAACAGCATGCCCGTGAGTTTTTCTTTATCGACAGGCTTTTTAATGAAATCGATGGCGCCCAATTGTTTAACCCGGCTTCGCGCTTCAGGTTGTATATCACCGGAAATAACTACGACCATGGTTTCCAAATCCTGGGCGCGAATCGCTTCGAGTACCTCGTAGCCATCCATTACAGGCATGTTGAGGTCTAACAGCAAGAGTTCAGCCTTGCCTTCTTTTATCGCCTCGACGCCTTCCTCTCCATTGGTGGCGAAGCTGATATCAACTGGCCAGCCATCGGGTAGAGAACGAGCGCATTGCTTGCGCGCCATGTTCGAGTCATCACAAATGAGTACGGGAGTTGCCATGATTTGCTCTTATCGTTAATCACTACTCATTAAATGTAGCAGAGAATTTCTGACTTTCTTGGGGATCTCGGCCCTGTGTATTTTGAGCGGGGATACTGAGGCTTTTTGCGCCATATTTGCACGCTAAATAATCAAGTTGTGCGTTTTATTTCCTTAAATTCGTTAGCGCTATTCATTTAGGGTTCAAGTTGAACCCGCATAATATTTGGTTCTTAAGTACTAGGTGGCAGTGAGCACTTTAATCAGTCTTACTAGCCTTAAGTTTGGGAGCTAGGGATTACCCACAGGGAAGAATCATGAACAAACAGAAAGTTGTTTTTGTCGGGCCGTCCGGTGCGGGAAAAACCACAGCAATTCAAACAGTTAGCCGATCCAGAGCAGGCTTTAGTGAACATCAGCAAAACGGCCAGGAGCTACAGCATAATATGCTGTTTGGGCAGTCCGTCGACTATGAACTGATCAATCTGCGAGATGGCCAAACTCTGCAACTTTTGGGCACTCAAGGGAGCCAGAACAGCGAAACCATCCAGGTGTTATTGCACCGTGGGGTTGCGGCCGTCGTGATTCTGATCAGCAATGCCGTTTCTAACCCATTGGCTAAGCTTCGGGAGCAGCTTCTGCAAATTGGGGAGCTGGCTAAGACGACCCGCATTGTTGTAGGCGTCAGCCATATGGACGTTAAGCCCGACCCAGGTGCTACGGTGTTTAGCTGCGAGCTGCACAAGTTTGAAGTTTTTGAATGTCTGGAGCACAACATCCCTTTATTGGTTGTTGATCCCAGAGACCCACAGGATATGGGGCTGCTGCTCGAAACCGCCTTATACATTCGAAAAGACGATGCAGAGCTGGAGCTGGCGTAACGTCAGCTCCAGTGCGTATTCCCCCGCGCTTTGTGCAAGGCGCTATTGGACCCCTTCCATAAAATCCAACATGGCTTGATGACGCACGGTTTTGCGGTGCTTGGCCCACAGCTCCTGAATTTTATCGGTATTGCAGACTTTGCGATCCACCAGAACCCGGGTTTGCAATTCCCCAACGGCTTGAGTGGCCGGACATTTACTGAAAATAGTCTGATGACTGATAAGGTCCATAAAGGGGCCGGACTTGCTGGTGGGCATAATGAATAACAATTGAAGGCCTAAGGATTCGGTCAGGTAATGGATCACTTGGCGCGAGCGGGTTTCATCCATTTTGGAGAAGGCCTCATCCACCAGCACCATGCGACAATGGGTATTGCCTTCGTTGAAACGGAAAGCCGAGGTGACGGCCGCCGCGCGAATAATGTAGGCCGGGGTTTCCAGCTGACCACCGGAGCCGGTACCGTAGGTGCTGAGGGCAATGGCTTCTTTATTGAGCGGCTCTTTGTAGATCTCATAACTGCGGTAGTTGCGGTAATCACTGATACGGTTGAGTTCTCGCAGTGCGGTCTGCTCGTCCTTGTCCAATAGCATGGCCAACAATTTATCGCGTACCTGCTGAGACTTTTTACTGAGCTCGGCATCAAATAACGAGTTGCCGTCACCAAGATCCGGTGTGTCGATGACCTCTTTGAAGAACTTCTGGTATTCGCGAAATTCCGGTATCCAGTTGAAGCCGAAAAAGAAACGCTCGCGATCATCACCAAAGCGATGGTGCTCCAGTTCCTGGTTCAGTAGTTCCAATTGTTCCTTGCCGTCGCCAATCGCTTGATAGATAGAATGGCAAAGATTACTGACGAAGGCCGTATTAAAGCTGTCTTTCAACGCCAGCAAATTTTCATGTTTGCCAACCAATACATTGTTTTTCAGTGAGTGGTAAATCGATTCAATGTTTTGTTGGGCGTGCTGTACCTGTTGGTACATGGCGATACTGTCGCGGCGATCGCTGTTCGCCAAGTACGGAATCACACAATGGCTGTTACAGAGTTGATTGTGTTGAGCAAGCTGTTGGTCGAGTCGGCGCTCCACTTGCTCAAGTTGGCCTCGCAAATCATGACACTGGGGCAATAAACTGTCACCGGCCTGCCCGGCCAGAACTTCAGCGTTGCTTAGAGCTTCCTGACTGTCGAAGTGTCGGCTGTGTTTGGCAATATCATCAACGGCGGCTTCACCCTGTTCCAGCTGCATTTGCAGGGCGTCCTGTTCGTCTGCCAGTTTATCAATCGCCAATTCCAGTTGTTGGGCTTTGGTTTGGTATCCGCCCTGAGCCTGGTGTTGGTGATTAATCTCTTTCTCGATATCGCTGTGATCGCGCTTGAGCTGCTGCAGTTGTGCTTCAAGATCATCGAACTCACTCAAGTCGAGATTATTCATGGCCTGCTCGGCTTGTTCGAGCTTGCGATAGCAATCGAGCAGCTCGTGAACAATCATGGCCGACTGAGGTGCGGTGATATTGTCGCAGGCATCCAGACAGTTGGCGACTTCGCGGTAGGCGCTTTCCAGATGTTGGCTTTGCTGAAGCAGTTCGTCAAGTTGTTCGCGCTTGGCGAGCAACGCTCGATCACGAGCGCCTTGGCCGAACAATAAATCGCTGGCATCGATGTCACAACGGAACATGGCGTAGTTACCTGCACCCACGCCGCTGGCGCAGAGGCCGCGATGCAAGCCGCGTAACTCCTCTTCACTTGCTGCGCGTACGACGCTGCCATAGGAAGCGCGCACGTAGTATTCGGCGGTTTTATGGCTGAACTCCATCAATTCCAGAATGGAGCCTTGAGGTAATTTCACGCGATGGGCATCGCGTGCGGCTTTCTGCCCTTGAATAACCCGGGCTTTATTTTTGCGACCACTGATGGCGCGCACAATGGCGATGGCCTGGGCTTCAAACTCGGGTTCGACAATGATGCCAAAACGAGCCCCGCCAATGTAGCCTTCAATGGCCATTTGCCATTGTGGATCTCTGACCTCAATGAAGTCACACAAGACACTGGGCTTGGCGGCTGGGCATTCCTGTTCGATGGCCTGCAAAGCGTGTTGCACATAAGCCGGATAACTGATTTTACTTTGGCCCAGGCGCTGAATCTCCAACTCACGATTTTCGATCTTTTGACGGTTTTTGTCTTGTCGCTCGCGGCGTTTCTGGCTCAGGCTGAACAGTTGATCCCGTAAGCTGTTCTGATGTTCAGTGGCCTGATGAATAAGGGCCTGTAAATGCTGGTGGCTGCTGTCGCGTTTGACCAGATCTTCCAGTTTTTTCTCCAGATCACCGCTGCCCAGAAAGTCGATGGTCATCAGCTTCTGCGCATCGATGCCCGTATCATCTCCCAGGCCAACCACCTGCTTCAGGGCCTTTTGTATAGGGCTTTGGGTCAGTGCAGGGCATTCGAGTTCAAGGGAGCTTTGTTGTATCGACCGTTGCAAATTTTGGGCTTGGCGGAAATTTTCACTGAAGCTGTGAAGTTGCTGTAATAACTGTGGTGCCTGTTTCGTGAGTTGTTGTTGGGCGAGATCGGCTTGATGCTGAAGTTCATCTTTGTCTTTGAGGGCGGCAATGCCTTTGCGTTTCGCGGTAAGCTCGGTGATCTGATCAAATAGGATCGATTTTTTGCGTTCAGCCAATTCAATGCTGTGTAAGCCGTCTTGAATCGCCAGCTGATTGCTCTGCTGTTGTTCTTTTTTAGCGAGATAACTTTTCTGCAGGCTGCGCTGACGGCGGTAAAGTTCGGCGTACTCCATGATTCGAATCTGCTGCCAGATATCGATAAACTCATTGGCATTGCCGTTGGCTTGTTCCAAGCGTTCTATGGATTCGTTGAGGGAACGGGTTTCCTGTTCCATGCCGTGAATGGTTTTCATCAGCTCGGAGACCTGGCGAATGTCTTCACTGAGATCCTTGGGCTCCAGAACTTCCCGGGCAACAAAATCGTTAATGCTTTTAACGGGCTTATACGCCATAAAGTTTGAAAAGGTTTTTGCGGCGTGCTTGGCTTCTCTGTCTGAGACCGCGGCAGGCTGTCCACGCAGGGCGCCATATAAGCGTCGTAAATAGGCGCTCTTCTTGTCGTAGACTTCGATGGCCTCCTGGCCAAATTCGATGCGCAAGTTTTTACCCAGGTTGGCCATAGGGAGGATGTACTTACCACCCTTGTCCTCTTTAACAAAACTGCCGAGAGTGATCGCCCCAATGGGAACCTGATCACCGGGTAAAATGAAGAACAGCAGTTCGTCCTGGCGAGCCTGGCGTTGTTTACCGGCCGTTTCTAAACTGGCTTGCACGGCCATAATCGCCCAAAAGGCCTGACCGCTTTCTCCTTGGGTGGGGTGAAACTGAGCGGCTATGTACCCCTGACATTTGCCTGGACGAGCGTAGCTGCCATCGTCACAGCCGAGAATATAGGAAGCGAGGGTACGTACCTGTTTACCACCGCGACCGCGTTGACTGGTTTCATCTTGACCCGGATTGTAGTTAAACAGATTTTCATGGGCGGCCGTCATTAATGTTTGAAGGGCATCGGCGGCGGTTGTCTTACCCGAGCCGTTACCGCCAGAAAACAAATTCACGGGGCCGAAGTCAAACTCGATGGGGGGAATATTGCCCCAGTTTACCAAAATGGCTTTCTTACAAAACATCAGGCTTGCCCCCCATCGCTATGAACGAGCTGATTGTCTGTGGCCAGTTCGGGGTCAAGCTGCGCGAGCACCTCATGGTTGACGAGGCTGCTGATGCCAGGTTGGATACTGATCCAGTTTTCAGCTTCTTCGGTACTGCTGTCGGTATTGAAACGAATGATTCGGAGTTGGCGTAAGTTGCGAAACAGTTGCTTTCTTTCCTGTAAGCCATCGGGCAGCTTGCGCTTCAACAGATTGTTCAGGCTAATAGCAATCTCTTCCATCGAAATTAATACGCAGCCTTTGTCATCCACCAAACCTTCACGCAGGGATTTTTCGTATTCCACCCGCAACACGAGAATCAACGCCATTTCCATCTGATTGGGGCGATGACGAAAACCCTGGTTAAAAGGGCTGTGCTCCTCGTCCTGCAGATTTGGAGCGCTTGCTCCGGGAGGGTAGAGGCGAACAGAACAAAACTGCTCATCGTGTTCGATGCGCACACCGATAACAGAAAGGTAGTCGTCGACCAGATCCTGACACTGCAGGTAGCGATCATAGAGACTGGCTTCGACCTGACTTTCATCGCGATTGATGATGCCGTAATCGAGCAAGCGGATCATCAGCTCGGAAAAGTCTTCGGGACGTATGGCCTGTTCTTTTAAGGCCTGTTGTAGCATTTGGTTGAACATAAATTGTTTTTAGTCGTCGCTTACGGGCGTTTTGCCGCGCAGCTCAATAGTGAATTCATCAAATTGCTGAAAGTACTCATTACCTTCAACGGCGGCGCGCTGAAACTGAACATCGAATTGTAATTCCGAGCTCTGATTGTTCACGGCGCCAATCTCAATAGCTGAGGCCATACTCATTAGGCTGTATGCATCGTCGATTTGCAGTTCGCGGGTGGAAATGTGTCGGCCGCCACGTAGAGAATCAACAATGTAATTTCGTAAACCTTGTTTGTTGCTGACAAATGCTTGATCCAGTAATTGCTGGATCATCAGCTCTCGCTGGGCGTCACTGTCCAATTCCGGACTTTCCTGAACCTGAGTGTTGAGTACGGCTGTGCTTTTGCGTTCCTGCCACTTGATTTGTGCGGGGTCAATAAACCCGAGGCGCATACTGGCGCATTCTTCCGCAGCGGCTTCCAGGCGCTGTTGGTAGTCCTTTTCGTCGAGGTCAGCGAGTTCCCGACAAATTTCCACCAAGTCGTTGTCGGCTTGACTGTGCAAATAACTCAGCTGGCGAATAATAATATCTGCGCGCTTGGTAAAGCCATGCAGGGCGCTGCGCAAGGCCGGCAGCATAATGTCAGCTGCACTGCGCATGCGTTGTTCGATCTGTTCCAACAAATAATACAGATAGGATTGTTCATTGGAGCAAAGGTCCGGAACGACGCGACGCAGTTCCTTTTCGGCCTGCTGTTTGACCTCTTTGGGTCGGCCGCGAATTTTGCGAATGACTTTTTTAATATCGTCGCGGTATTTTTCCACACTGTCGGCGGAGAGCCGCACCTGAATATCCGGTTGAAAGCGTTTTTCCATAAAGTCGAAAAACTGCTCGCTGGCCTGCTGGACCAACTGTTGGGCTTCAACTTCGCGCACCAATTCACGTTTACGCTCTTCGAGTTCAGAAATAATATCGGTGAAGTCGGTGATGATTCGCTCAGAATGATCAAAGGCATCCAGCAGGTCATACACTTCGGCGCGGCTGTGAAAGGCCTCCAGAGCGTTTAGGGTGTTGCGTGTATTGCGATGGCGTGTGCGAATCTGGCTACTATCCGACTCCAGAATTGCCTGGGCAAAAATCCTACCCATTCGGCTGAAGGGATAACTGGTGGCCAGCGTGGCTGGATCGACCTGGCGTTCTACCCAGCCGCAATCAATCAGTACTTTCAGTACCCAACTGGCTTGCTCGCGAGGGTGTTTGAAGCGTGGTTCATTATCGGCCGTATCCTTGTCTTCGCTGTCGAGAACCAGCTTGGCGTTCCGGGCCAGGGCCTCGCTGATGATATCGACAATCAGCTCACGATCAGGGGCGTGGCCGTAATCCGCGGTAGCGCTGTATTGGCGTTGATAGAGAAGCGTCAAGCAAGCGGCCACCTGGCCCCGGTACTTCCCGGTTAAGGCCTTAAAAAAGTGTAGACGCTCATCGCTGAAAAACATGGTTAACCCTCGGCATTCCCTGCCATCGCGGGGCCAAAAGCGGAGATTCTAGCGCTTTGGGCCACGGGGGTAAATAAGACTTGTGAAGTCGAGGACGTGGGGGATTCAGCGACGGGAGGTCAGCGGCTAGATATAGACCGCAGGTCCTGGATAGACGTCTTGGGGAAGAGCGGACATTGGGGTGCCCCTCCCCATTTGACCCGCTGAGTTCGAGGTAGGCTACTTCGCCATGATAAAGACCCTATCCGAAATAGACTTGCTGCGTTGGAAGCTCTTCAGGCGTGAAATCACAGCATCGCTGGTTCGAATGCCCTTGGAGAGCAACAGGGTGCCAGCCTCGGTTTCGACATCGCGTGCGAGTGTCATGTTGGTGTCCAACTTGGCAATTTCGATCAATTCTTCGCCCGTATGGGTAATGAACTTAAGAGATTTTTTAAACAGTTCTATAAATTTGGGGTCGTAATAGATACCTGATTTCGCCTCCAATTTTTTCATGGCGATATCGGCATTCCCAAAGAGGGACTCATAGTGGTCAAAGTCGATAATGACTTTAAGAAGCCGGGAGGCGACGGGAATATTGCTGCCCTCCATTTCGACGTCCGGGAAGCCAGAGCCATTGAAGTTCTTGTTTTGATAGCGAATGGAGTTGGCGACATCCTCCATGCGGGGAATCTTACTGATCAGTTGATGGGCCAATTCCGGATGGTGGTTGTACATTTGAACGAAATTGGCGTCCAATCGTTGGCCCTGATTGATTGCTTTAATGGCCTCATCAGGCATGCTGACCAAACCCACTAGACACAACATGGACAAGGCTTCATAGCGCCAGGTCTCTTTGACACCCAGAAGCTCAACGCAACGGGTGACATGACCCTTCAAGCGCGAGGTGCGCCCAAAGATCTCTGGGCTGGCGAGAGCCAGGGTTTCGCTCAAGGCTTCAATGCTGGAGCGCAAAGTGTTTTCTAAGAGGTCTTCTTCGAGGGTTGAAAGTTGGTATTGCTGAATGGCCGCGTGCAACGTTTCGGAGACAAACTGTGGAGTCGACGGTTTATTGATGAAGCGGAAAATATTGCCCTGATTGATGGCATCAATGGCCGTCTGTTGATCGGCATTGCCTGTTAACATCACTCTGACAGCATTGGGTTGAACGCTCTTAGACTTTTCCAAAAATTCGATGCCATTCATGTCGGGCATTTGCATGTCGGATACAATGACCGAAAATGAAACTTCAGAATCCAAAACTTCCAGGCCCTTGGGGCCGCTTTCCGCAACATGGACGTCAAATTCTTCGCGAAGATTTCTGCGGAAGGCTCGCAGTACATTGGGTTCGTCGTCGACTAATAATACAGAGTGTTTCATGTTGACCTCGCTTCCTTAGTTCTGGCCGTCGGCAAGCAGCAACCAGTCGTCAATGGTTTCCTGTTCAAAATAGGTTAATAGGGTTTTCTGATAATCGCGTTGACCTTTTCGAATCAACACAATTTTGTGTGCAATAAACACCAGTTCTGCAGAATTCATGGTATCAAAATTCAAATGCGCCTCTTGATGAAGCAGTGCCAGGCTGGTGGATATGCTTGAGGGCAGTCCCCAAAGATCCAAAAGGTAAGCGCCGACTATGTCATGGCTGAAGCCAAAAACGTGTTGTTCGGCCTCAATCAATGTCATGCCTTGATTGAGGCAAAGTGCCTCAACGTTTCCGTACTGTTCGGCCAATTCGTGGCGCAGAATAATTTCGCCAATATTATGTAAAAGGCCTCCGGTATACGCCTGATTAATCAGCGATTTGTCGCACCCTGCCTTGCTGGCGATAGCCTTAGCGAGCATGGCGGTTGATTGGCTGTCAAGCCAAATGCTTTCCAGTTTTTCCTTGGGCATACCGGTTTCAGAAAACTGTTCAAAAATCTTAATTGTTAAAATTAAACTCTTAATGGTGTCAATACCCAGGTAGTTGACGGCATCAACCGGCGAGTCAATGTTTCGGTTCAGTCCGAAATACGCTGAGTTGCATATCTGCAGCAGCTTGGCTGTCATGCTGACATCTGCGCTGATGAGTTCTGATATGGTTTGGAGGTTAACATCCTCTTTTTTCAGTTCGTTGTTAATGTCGTCGTATATTTTCGGAAGGCTAGGTAAGTTTTCCAGTTTGGAGATGGCCGTTGACAGGGCTTCGTTGGCTAATAGGTGTTTTAGTCGAAGAGCCTTTTCTACAGTTGATTTTATGGTTTTATAGTCCGTAGGCTTGGGCAAATACTGATGAGCGACTTTGACACAGCTCAAAATCAGTTCGGTTTCGCTATAGCCGGATAACACAACACGAAGCGTTTCCGGATACAGATCTTTAATTTGAGTCAGTAACTCAACACCGTTCATTTGCGGCATTCTCATGTCGCTGATGACAACGTCAAAATCTTCTGCCTTCATTTGTTCCAGTGCTTCCTTGCCTGAATTTGCAAAACTCATAGACCAGTCCTTGCGAGCCGGGTGCAAAACTCTTCTCAAGCCTTTAAGGACATTTTCTTCATCATCAACAAAAATAACGTTCATTTTCATGTTCCTGCAATCAAAGTCTGCCTCTAACCTTCGAGTGGAAGGGTGATGTGAAAGGCAGTTCCTTTTCCTTCCTCGCTGTCTATACTGATGGAACCATTGTGTTTATCCTTAATAACCGAGTAGGAAATGGAAAGCCCCTGACCCGTGCCTTTGCCAACACCTTTCGTGGTAAAGAAGGGGTCGAACACCTTATTGATAATATTTTGTGGAATACCACAGCCATCGTCGTAAATAGAGATCAGTACATCGTTCTCTTGCTTTTTTGTCGTGATCTTGATTTTTCCCATGCTGCTGCCTTGATACTTCTGTTCAATGGCATGGGCAGCATTGACGATGATATTGAGAAAAACCTGGTTTAGCTCACTCGGGTGGCAACTCAGTGGTGGGAGATTATCTTCCAATTCCAAAACCATTTCAGCCAAGTACTTCCATTCGTTTTTGGAGATAATGGAAGTACTTTCAATCGCTTTGTTTAAATCAATTTTTTGCATTTCTTCGCCGTCAGGGTGCGAGAAGTTTTTCATGGCTCCAACAATGCGATTGATTCGGTCTAAACCCTCTTTAGATTGTTGAATGGCATCGGGGAGTTCTTCTTCCAGAAATTCAAAGTCAAGTTCTTCAAGCAGGCTGTTCAATTTCTCCAGGCTGACGGTATCGCTGTCTGATTGAATGCTGTCTTTAACATATGAGATCAAGTCTTTGCTTGAAGAATCGATAAAGGTGAGGTTGTCACCGACAAATTGTGCTGGGGTGTTGATTTCATGAGCGATCCCGGCGGCGAGTTGGCCTATGGACTCAAGTTTTTGGGCTTGCCTCAGTTGAGCTTCAATTTCCTGGTTTTTCAGCTCCTGGATTTTTTGCTTGGATATATCTATATACACTCCGCGTAAGCGATGCAGTTTTCCATGTTTGTACACTCGGGTAACCAGGCCCTTAAGCCAAATTTTCTCTTTATTGGCGCGCTGACTGCTGAACTCTAATTGAAAGCTATTGTTTTTTTCGGGTTGGTCCCGCATCTTTTCAGCAATGTCGCTTTGGCCAGCGCCTTCCATGAGCGTACCGATTACAAAGTTTCCCTGGGTGAATTTCTCTGGAGTGAAACCCAAGATGCGTTCCACTTGATCGCTGACATAAGTGTATCTCATGGTTTTGGGATCGCCTTCCCATAGAATGCCATCGACAGAATTGGTCAGTGCGGTTAGTTCATCATTAGATTCCTGCAGTTTTTCGAACAGAGCCGTTGATTTGTTGACTTGGCTTTGAAGTTGATTCTTAGCCTCTTCCAGCTCCTTGGTTTTCAGCTTAACTTTGTGATTAATGACTTGAGTTTCTATCGATTTGGCGCGAATGTAATACAAGCTGGCGAGTGTCAGGGTCAAGCCGAAAATAAATGGCAGATAGTCCAGCCAGCTGTCCAGATTATAAAAATCATTCCCCGGGTCAAAGGCGATGGAGATTTCCAGGTCAGCGTAGCTTGCAACATAAGGCAAGAGAATCAGATTTTGACGCTGTGTCCTTAGTTCATCGACTCCTATCGGTTGTGACAGCGTTTCTGGATAAGAGTATAAATGACTGAAGCCTTTAATTCGGTTGCCGGTATAGAGGTGGGTTTGCTGCCATTCTTCGCTGGATCGTTCTATGACTTTGGCAAGCAAGCTCTCCAGACTGCTGCAAATGATCAGTCGGGCATGCGTGACATCAGGTATCTTGGTCACCATGCAAATTTCATTGTGAAGTTCGTCCTCAGACTTGATTAATATAGAAAATTGATCCGGTTTTTCTTTCAATTCAACCATTGATTTCATGATGTCTGATTTCAGATCCAGATTTGAGACTTTCTCCAGAGAATGTAAGGCTTCTGATTCACCATTGGGTTCCAGATAAATATAAAACGACTCGTAGTTGGAAAGCTTATTTACAAGGTGTCTAGCCTTGTCCTTGTAATCTTCAATGTTATTGAAATTATGGTCCGATACCTCGGAAATGGATATTGCCAATAGATTGGAGTAGTCCTGCTTGTTTTTTAAGGTATCGCCGATAATCAACGTCAGACTTGCTATTTTGGATTCAAAGTCGATTTTTTTCTGGTTTCGATATTCGGTCAGTTTTGAATTTTGGGCCAATATAGAGACCGACAAACCTATGGCGAGCACGATAAAAAAAACGAGTACATCTCTTCGAGTGTTTTTAATCTTCATTGTCTTATCGATCTGATATAGATAACCAGAGACTCAATCTCATGGCTAAGCAATTCATATTTCCAGGCTGGCATTTTATTGGATCGCCCCATTTGTTCGCCGCCATCAAGAATAATCCCCTTTAAATAGTCGGCGTCCTGCCGACTCTTTGTCAGATCAAACGGTGGCGGGTTGTTAATGACCTTGCCTGATAAGACACCGTCGCCTTCCCCGTTCTCACCGTGGCAGATTTTGCAGCGGGTTAGGTAAATCTTTCGTCCGGTTAACCTGCTGCTAGGCAGGTTTTTAGAGGCTTGATCGATATCCTGCCGAGCGGCATCGGCGTGATTTCGCATCTTTATGATGAATTTCGACACCGATCGGATTTCCTGGTCGTTAAGCTCGCCCTTCCAGGGAGGTGAAAGAGGACTCATGTTTCCCTGAGATCCGCCCCAGCTGATGACTTCGGCGATTTGTTCCAGTTTATTTCCATACTGAGGTTCAAACAGACTGGTGTTCGGATACTGGTTCAGTGACAGAGGAATGTAGCCATCTCCGTAGCCGTAATTACCATGGCATAGGGCGCAGCGTTTAATATATATAGACGCACCCGTACCAGCGGTGCTTTCCGCTTTCGCGCTAGCGTTGCAGGCAACAACAGTTAAAAGCAGTGCAGTGATCGTATGTCTGAGCAGACGGATCACTACTCCACTTTGATTTTCATTTTCATAAACGGATGTATGGCGCATTGCACGACAACCTCTCCCTGCTTTTCGAACTTGACGGATTTGGAATTCCCTTTCGCGTACGATCCTAAATCAAACGCGGTTGTTTCGGACATGCTGTAAACATTGTGAAAAAAGGGATCTTGGTTAGTGAAATGAACAGTATCGCCGACTTTCACCTTCAAGGTCTTTTGGGAAAACGCTTTGTTTTTTTGCCCGACTTCATGCTCACTGGAATAAGCATTCGAGCAAACGATGATACTCAATAAAAATACGATGGCTGCGATCTTCATGATCATTGTCTCACTGCAGAGTCTTGAGAAAGGAGACCAGCTTTGACTTATCTTCCTTGCTCAGTGCGATGTTAATTAGGCTTGGTGATAGATTGTCCTTGGCGATAATGCCATCCTGATAATGGTCGACGACTTCTTCAAGGGTATTGGCACTGCCATCATGAAAATACGGTGCAGTTAAAGGGGCACCGCGCAGGCTGGGTGTCTTAAAGGCCCCTTTCATGATGTTTAAAGGCGTTTGGTTGAACCTTCCCAAGTCGGCCGATTGCCCTTCCAATGTGGCGACACCAACATTGTGAAAACCATGGTCGGTGAAATTGGGTGGGTTGTGGCAGTTAATGCAGCCGCTTTTCTGGCCATCCAGGAATATTTTGAAGCCTTCTCGCTCGGTCACGGTCATGGCTTCTGAGTCGCCTTTTAGCCAGCGATCGAAGCGTGTATTGCGTGCTGTAATGGTGCGTTCAAATTCAGCGATGGCTAGGCCCACTTTATTGATCGTGATCGCATCGTTATCGAAAGCCGCGTCGAAAAGTTTTGCGTAGTCGGGGTTTTGCTCAATTCGCTTCACCAACAGATCAGCATTCAAGCCCATTTCATCTGGATTAAAGATAGGTAGTAGAGCTTGATGCTCGAGACTGGGCGAGCGCCCATCCCACATAAAGGTGAGTGAATAAGCCGTATTGATAATAGACGGGGTTGCTCTTTTGAGCGTTTTATTTCTCAGACCAATAGCCTTAGCCTGCCCGTCTGACCAAGCGTACTTGGGGTCGTGACAGGTCGCGCATGACGTACTGGAGTCAATGCTCAAATTGCTGTCAAAAAAGAGCTTTTTCCCCAGAGCGACAAGCTGCTGATGCCGCTCTCGATAACTGAGTTCGGGCAGTAGCCATTGTTGTTTCAACAAATCCATTTCCCCCTTCTCGAAAAGGGACTCCGCTAAGCAAGGGCTCATACAAGCTAATGATAGATACATCCAAACTCTCATAACTCGACATACCTAGTTTTTAACAGTACCTCAGTACTCGTTATGCATATCTGTTTTTATACAAATATAGGACAAGAACATGATTTGGCAATTATTGGCTTGACTATCGGACGCCGTTTGTCTTTTGGGGTGTGCTATTTGTCTTTGTGAGGCAAGGTGTCGTTTACCTCAACTTAAAATAACAAACCCTCATGTGTAATTGAAAATGAATAACCAGTGAAAATGGGAAGATGGAGAGTATGATGAGATTGCTCAGAACGGGATAAACCTGAGTAAAATTCTAGGTTAATTCTGGGGTTTCATAGACGGCTTCGATGGCCTTGTGGGTTTTCAAAATGGGTATGGAAACTTGATCGTATGCAGTCGTACTTGGCTGTTCTCATTTCTTCAGAAAGTATTTATTCATGCACTCGGTTGTTAGGTTTCACTGGAAAGATAGCGGCTAACTTAAAAGCAGAGTAGATCTTCCAAACCCAAACCCAAACCCAAACCCAAACCCAAACCCAAACCCAAACCCAAACCCAAACCCAAAAGTAGTGGCCAGGATACGGTAGAGCATCAGCTCAACAAGTTTGTTGCCAATCGTTATCTGAGTCGCGAGCGGAGTCCAGAATGTTGTCTATGCGATGGATTCATTGTCATGCTTCATTCAATTCCCATCGGGAACGAAACTTCGATGACATCTTAGGGGACGTTTTGGCAGGGGCATGAGTACCCCTGTTTTTTGTTATCAAGGGTGGCAGCGTCGTTACGTGGAAAGTTCTACCTTACCGAAACGTTATTCAATATTTTGAATCTGCTCTCGCATCTGTTCAATCAACACTTTCAGTTCTACGGCGGCTGCGGTTGTATCTGTGACAATGGATTTGGAAGACAAGGTATTGGCTTCGCGATTGAGTTCCTGCATTAGGAAATCGAGGCGGCGACCAATGGCGCCTTTCTGTTTTAGGGTGCGGCGCACTTCGGTGACATGAGTGTCCAGGCGATCCAGCTCTTCGTCGACGTCGGCTTTTTGGGCAAGGATAACAATCTCCTGCTCTACGCGATCTGCGTCCAATTCAGCCTTCAGATCACCCAAGCGTTCTTGCAGTTTTTCCCGCTGAGCCTGGAGAATGTGTGGCATTAATCCGCGCACCAAGGTGACCTGTTCGCTAATGCCCTGCAGGCGCTGTTCGATCATATTGGCCAGTTCAGTACCTTCACGGTTGCGGCTATCGATCAGTTGATCGATAGTGCCGCTAAATTGTTCTAAGGCATCTTGCTTGAGTTGTTCGGCATTGATGCGATCTTCAACAATGACACCAGGCCATTTCAACAGCTCCAGTGGGTCCAGTGGGCTGAATTCACCAAGCCCTTGAAGTTGTTTGTTGGCTGTAATGAGTTGATCAATCAAGTCTTGATTAAGGCCCAGTTGGCCCTGCTCAAGGCTGCCGAGCTGGATGTTCAAACTGATATCCAGTTTGCCTCGGCTGAGTTTATTGCGAATTTGTTCGCGCAAGTTAGGTTCCAGATTACGGTGGGCTTCAGGTAAGCGGAAATTTGGCTCCAGGTAGCGATGGTTAACGCTGCGCAGTTCCCAGCTGATGTTGCCCCAAGAGTATTGTTGTTCGGAGCGTGCAAATCCCGTCATACTGCGTGGCATAATGCTTACCTTTTAATCAACTCATATTTGCCGTGACAACGGATAGAGGATCCGCAAGTCGCCTGAAGCGGAATCTTATCATAAAGGGTATACTGCGCGGCTAACTCAACACAAAGGTTTATCTATGAGCAGCATCGAGCGCCCCAGCGGCCGTCAACCCCAGGACTTACGTCCTGTACGTATTACCCGTAACTTTACTTGCCACGCTGAAGGCTCGGTTCTGGTGGAGTTTGGAAATACCAAGGTGATTTGTACAGCCAGTGTGGCGGATGGTGTCCCTCGTTTTATGCGCGGTGAAGGCCGTGGTTGGGTCACGGCTGAATACGGAATGCTCCCCCGCTCCACAGGTGATCGTATGAACCGGGAAGCGGCTCGTGGTAAACAAGGTGGCCGCACCGTAGAGATTCAGCGCTTGATTGGCCGCTCATTGCGTGCGGCTGTGGATATGGAAGCTTTGGGTGAAAATACCATCACCATCGATTGTGATGTGATTCAAGCCGACGGCGGCACTCGTACGGCGTCAATTACCGGCGCCTGTGTTGCCCTGGCCGATGCCGTTCGCTGGATGAAAGCCAACGGTAAGATTAAAGACGGCGTAGAGCCTTTGGCGCGCATGATCGCTTCCGTATCGGTGGGTATTTACAAAGGTGAGCCGGTACTGGACCTGGATTACCCAGAAGACTCCAATGCTGAAACCGATATGAATATCGTGATGGCCAGCGATGGTGGCATTATCGAAATTCAAGGTACGGCCGAAGGCGAGCCTTTTAGCGAAGCTGAGTTTATGTCGATGCTGGGTTTGGCGAAAAGTGGGATTAAAGAATTGCTGAATTTACAGCAGGAGGCACTGGCCGTTTGACGATTGTCAGAATATGTCAGTAGGAAAAAAGGCAGAGTAAAAAACTCTGCCTTTTTTGTTTGAGAGATGCGATAGTTAGCGCATCATTTGGAGCGAAGCGTGAGTGCTTTGCACAGATTATTTTGACTATCACAGGAGCAAGACCATGATCGGATACGTTACTTTAGGCACGAATGATTTTGCCAAGGCCGCAGATTTTTATGATGGCTTATTGGGCTCGATTGGTGCTACGCGTTTTATGGAAATGGACACTTTTATGGCGTGGGCAGTGGACCCCGGTAAGCCGATGATTTGTATTTCCAAGCCGTTCGATGGCAATGAAGCCACCGTGGGCAATGGTTGTATGACCGCTGTGGCGATGGATGATCAGAGCAAGGTTGATGCTTTTTATCAAAAGGCGCTGGAACTGGGTGCCCGTGATGAAGGCGAGCCAGGTTTGCGCGGCGACACGTTCTATGCCGCGTATTTCCGTGATTTGGACGGCAATAAGCTCTGCGCATTTACCATTCTGGGTTAATGGGCTACGTGAGAGAGATCAGAGCCCTTGCTCTGATCTCTCATTTTCTTTTCTATCAAATTGCTTTCACTTCAACCGGAACACCATTGAGGGCGGCATTGCCCGACACTTGATCGTAAAATTTCTCATCCGTCAGATCGTTACAATTCACGCCGGCCTGTTCATTGGCGATGCTCATCTTCACACCCTTGCGGGAATTGTGTCCCCAGCCGTGAGGAATGCTCACGACGCCAGGCATCATTTCATCCGTTGCTTTAACGGCGACATTTAGTTGGCCCACTCTGGATTGAATACTAACTGTATCGCCATCGTTAATGCCTCGGGCGATCAAGTCATCTGGGTGCATATAGAGCTGCCAGCGATCTTTACCTTTGGTTAGTCGGTGGCTGTTGTGCATCCAGGAATTGCAATCTCGAACATGTCGACGCCCAATCAATAACAGGCCGTCCCGAGCCGTATGATTAAGTTGCTGTTCCAGTCGGGAAACATCTTCTGGAATTAATTCTGGCAAGCAGTGAATCAATCCGTCTTCGGTGCACAGGCGGCCTTCGGTAAGGGATGGTTTTAAGGGGCCGAGATCCAGGCCGTGCTGATGTTTGTTGAGTTCATCGACGTTGAGTGCCCAATCATTATCGGCTGCTTCACCATAAGGGCCCATTTGAATGGCAAAGTCGATAATGTGCTTGGGTTCTGGAAGTGCCTGAAAATCAATGCCTTGTTTGTGTGCTAATGCCGCCGCGAGTTCATTGAAAATTTGCCAGTCGTGCTTACTGCCTTCACCTGGTTCAAAGACCGCTTCGTTGAAGCGCACAGTATTTCTTACGGCCAATCGTAAAAAGGCTAAATCAAAATGGTCGTGCTCAAGTGTGGTGGTGGGTGGCAAGATGACATCGGCATGACGTGTGGTCTCATTGATGTAAATGTCGACGGCGACCATAAAATCAAGCTGTTCCAAAGCCTTGTCGAGTTGTTGACCATTTGGCGAAGAGGAAACGGGGTTGCCGGCCATGATGAACAAACCTTTGGCCTGGCCCTCGCCTTCCGTCAACATTTCTTCAGCCATCGCCGCAGCTGGGATTTCGCCGTTGAATTCGGGCAGTTGGCTGACGCGACTTTTCCAACGACCAAAATTACCGGCGCCGGCTTCACCTGGCTTCACCATGCCAACGGCGGGATGAGTCAGCAATGTGCCACCTTGTTTGTCGAGATTGCCGGCTAAAATATTAATGATTTGAATCGCCCAGTTACACAAGGTGCCGTATTGCTGAGTAGAAATGCCCATGCGCCCGTAAAAGGCGGCTCGCTCCGTGTTGGCCAGTTTGCGAGCCAGTTCCCGACACTGTTCTGCACGAATGCCTGTGTGTGCTTCGATGAGTTCAGGTTTAAAAGGCTTGGCGAGATGTTCAATATCGGCAATGTCTTTCAGAAGCGGTTCCAGGTGGCCGAGGCGAACAAGGTTTTCTTCAAACAGCGTGTGAATAATGGCCATCAATAAAAAGGCATCACTGCCGGGGCGGATGGGCCAATGTTCACTGGCAACCTCGGCAGTTTCGCTGCGCCTCGGGTCGATAACCAGCACTTCACCATCGCGTTGCTTAATCGCTTTCAAACGCTTGGCAATATCCGGTACGGTCATCATGCTGCCATTACTGGCCATGGGATTCCCACCCATAATGACGAAGAAATCGCATTGATCAATGTCTGCGATTGGCACGCCGAGCTGATGACCATACATCCAGTAACACACCAATTGGCAAGGCAGTTGGTCGAGGGAGGTGGCAGAAAAGCGATTCTTGCTGCGCAGTAATTTGGACAGCATGCTGCCGTGGGTCAGGCTGCCATAATTGTGCACATTGGGGTTGCCGGCGTAGATGGCCAGTGCATCTCTACCGTGGGCCTGCTGCAGTTTGACAATACCATCAGCAGTCATTTCGATAGCTTCTTCCCAGCTGATTTCCTGCCACTGACCATCGACTTTTTTTACGGGTTTGCGCAGCCGTTCAGGGTCATTGTGGAGATCTTGCAAAGCAACGGCCTTGGGACAGATATGCCCACGTCCGAGCGGATCGTTTTTATCCCCTTTAATCGAAAGGATTTCGTCGCCCTGGGTTTTAATTTCGATGCCACAGATGGCTTCGCAGAGATTGCAGGCTCGATAATGGGTTTTGATTTCATTTGCAGACATGACGGCGCTCACGGGTATTATTATTTATGAAAGTATTTAAGGGTTATTCGTTTTATTTCACAAGAGTGAAAACTGACATTTAGCCACCCTGTAGTTGGGTGTTATGGACGATGATTATGAACATACCGGAATTAGAGACCGACAGCTTGCGCCTGCGTGCGTGGCAGGAAAGTGACATTGAACCTTATATCAATATGTGCGCCGATGCGGAAGTCATGCGTCATCTCACCGGTAAACCCATGACGCGCCAGGAAGGGTGGCGCCATGCAGCTTATATTATCGGGCACTGGCAGATCCGGGGTTATGGCCATTGGGCGTTGGAACACAAGGACAGCGGTCGATTTGTTGGGCGCTTGGGTTTCTTCAATCCAGAAGATTGGCCTGGTTTTGAAATTGGTTGGGCAATCAGCCGGCCTTTCTGGCGCCAGGGGTTAGCGGAAGAAGGTGCCAGAGCAGCACTGGCCTACGCCTTTGAGGAGATGGGGCGAGAGGATGTGATCAGTGTGATTAACCCGGAGAATGTGGCCTCTATCGCTCTGGCGGAAAAGCTGGGTGAGCGCTATCGGCGCGACGGTGAGATATTGGGCCACAAGGTATCGATTTATGGGATGGACAAGCAGGATTGGCTCCGGACACAACAAGGCTAGCTGTTTGCCCAAATATCCCGGGCCCAGTGCCAGATCGATTCGGCGGCCTCTTCGGTGGTTTCACCGCCGCTCCACAGCACAATTTCATCGTCTTGGGTAACCGCGTAATACCCTTCAGGGCAAGGACAGACCGGTAACAGTTCTCGTGGCAGTCCCTGTTCCCAAGCATCGGGCGCCATATCGGCGAGATAACTGTGGGAGCTTGGGTCAGCGGCCGTTGCCGGTTCCAGGCTGCCAATGATCAAATCGCTGGCATACAATAAAAAGTCCCGGTAGAGGGGAGGAATAGGCAATAAAATGGCTTCCTCGATATCCACCAGGTCATCGTGTTCCGGGAGATCCAGGGGTACTGGCACGCTCTCGGCTATATCCTGCAAGGCTTCCAGAACGTCTTCAAAATCTTCGTTGAGTGCCATACTTACCACATCAAGTCGTCGGGAATTTGATAGTCCGCGTATGGATCGTCCTCTTCCGCTAGGTCGGTACTGCGTTCATTCTGCAGGACGACTCGGGCGGCGTCGCGTTGGGCAATCTTGTCCGCCACGGGCTTGGGGACAAGCTCATAGCGTTCACCTTCGGCCACGATCGCAATTTGGCCTCGAGCCAGCTGACCCTGCAGGGTTTCGTTGACGTAGAGCTTCTTGACCTTCTTCTCATGGGTAAAGGAGTAGGCAATCTCACCGTCTTTGCGGGCGATGGCATTTTGCTTAATCAGCTGCCGGATTTGTGCTTGAATCTCCTTGGCTTCCACCGCTTTCTGGCGCTCCTGATTCATGGCGCGATCGCGCTCGGCTTTTTCTGCGAGCTTTTGCTTGGCGGCGGCCTTGATCTCGTCTTCCTGCTGATGCCCCTTAGGGGTCTGTTTGGCCTTTTTGCGCTTTTCTTTGCTGATTGCTTTGGCCTTCTTTTGGTCGACCAAACCTGCGCCCATCAGCTGCTCTTGTAGGGATTTACTCATTTCCCAAAATCCTGCCTTGAAACCGAAAAGTCCATTATAAGCAAACTCCCGGCTCTGAAATAGGTCATGGAGAATCTTCTTCAAAACTAGGTGATCAGAACAGATCGATGAAGAGACGTACGAAGCTCGGTCTTTCGCGTCATCTCGCCTGCGTCAAAAGCGAGCCAGGAAAACTACTAGTTTTGGGGGGACATACTTGTCAGGTTCTCACGTAGTATTGGCACCTCACTTATCACACCTTTTATGGCTCTAGCCTCCAGTAACGACTAGCCCCTGTGTCCAACCAAGCCATTTACCAAATTGCCGATTTTCATCTTGACCTGAAGCGTCGTCAGTTGTGCTTTATGGACGCGCTAGTGAGCGATGATGAAAAGCTGATTCAATTGTTGTTGAGTCTGGTGGAAGCCTATCCACAATCCCTAAGCAAGCAAACCTTGCTGGATGAGGTCTGGGGGGAGGTTGTGGTATCGGAGGCCTCTCTGGCCAAGTTGGTTTCGGAAGGGAGGCGCTTGTTTAAGCAATACGCTCCTGATGTCGAGTTGGTTAAAACGGCACATGGCAAGGGGTATCGTTTGGGGCTTGAACCCCAACTGCAATCGCAACCAGTTGCTGAGTCTCGCGGAGATTGCGATCCGATCGCCGTCGTCACTCCTGCTTCACAAAGTCCTGAACATATTGCTTCAACCAAAGGTCGAGATGGGGCGTTTACCTGGATATTTATTCTGAGTCTGTTGCTGGCAGCAATACTGGCGTTTGCCGGCGGTGCTTATTTTTTCCCGAGAGAGAAAGAGCCGGATTCCATTGAAGGGCGATGGCAGCTCATTGATAACAATGTGGTGACTAAGACCGGCATTAACAGTGATGGGTTTCCCCATTGTGAAGATAATGTTGAGTATATGAATGCCAAGCTGGTGCGACGTGACGGGGCGTATTTTATGGTCACCCCATTGCTGGAAATTAATCTGGGCTTGAGTATTGAATACGGAAAAACCGTGTGGGCCAATTTCCATTATCGCGATGGTCACGGTACCACTAGAACACAGCTGGAACTGATCTTTGAAAGCCCAGGTAAAATGTTAGGTAAATCCAAATGGACATGGGAAATGGAGGGCACCGGCGTACTTTGTGAAGGTATCAGTACAATGGTCAGCGAGCGCTAATGTTGGGCTTACGCCCCCGAAAAGCCGATATGATAAGCGATTCATAATTTTTCAGAATTCATAAAAGCCTTTCAGGCCTTTCATTCTGGTCAGGCTTATCGTGTCGCTGTTGGTCGAGCGGCAGGGCTCTATGGATGCGCTATCTTATCCATCGAGCTGGTTTGAGAGTCCCTTCTGCCGTTTTGACCACGCTCTGAATATACATTTTCAATGTTAGGCGCTTTTTTCTTGTCTCGTTTTGTAGAGCTAGTGAGATGTGCTCAGAAGACATCCCACAGCGTTCAATGATCTAACCGTTTGAGTTCCATCAGTGGCTCAATAAAAACTCACTGATTTTCTCCAGAGCCAAGTCGGCTTCCGGCAAAAAGGGCGCGAAGCCCTGAAAGACGTGGGGCATGTCTGGCCACAAATCCACTTCCACTTCCGAACCTTGTTCTTTCGCCGCGTCGGCGAAAATAATGCTGTCACCGAGCAAGACTTCCCGTTCTCCTGTTTGCAACAAAGTGGGCGGCAGTTGGCTTAAATCGCCTTTTGATGGTGATACCAGCGGATCGTTTACATCGGCACCTTGAGTGTAGTTTTCGACAACTAATGGGAGCAGGTCGGCATTAATAATCGGGTCGATATCCTTGTTGGTGTGAACCGTTGGACTGGCAAAATCCAAACTGGTCGCGGGCGAAATGGCAGCGACCGCATCAGGCACACGAATGCCCTTTTGTTGCAGGGCTAAGACGAGGCTCAAGCTCAGATTACCCCCAGCAGAATCGCCGGAGACATAGATTTTTTCCGCGGTTGATTGTTCTTCCCGCCCGTTTTCCAGTAACCATTGATAACTGGCAATGCAATCATTTAAACCGTTCGGGAACGGAAACTCCGGTGCCAGGCGGTAAGCAATTGCCAGAACTTCACAGCCCGTCAGTTCTGCCAGACGTGAGGTGACCGAGCGATGACTTGTTGGGGAACCGGCCATCCAGGAGCCGCCGTGTATGTACAACAGACGTTTGCCGGGTGTGCTGTTAGGGGCAATCACCCATTCGGCTGTCACACTCAATTCACCCTCACTGGCAATAACCGGATAGATGCGAGATCGAATTGCGCTGATGCTTGGGTCTGCTGCGCAGTACATATCCAGCAGGGCCCGCTTGGCAACGGTTTCGCCTCCGGATTGGCGAGTGGCCGCGGATACGGCTTCCATATGTTCAATGACTTGTTGGTATTTTTGATCATCGATAGGCATCGTCAGGTTCCCTCGCCGTGTGTTCATTGCTATGTATGGTCATGCCGAGGACGGTGTTCCCCGGCGGTTTTCATTCAAATCTGCGTCGGGTATTCAGCGGTCGCTTTGATCACCCCAGCGCCCTTCGGCGGCCGCGGTAAAGACAACATCAGTCGAGCTGTTTAACGCGGTTTCCGCTGAATCTTGTATCACTCCGATAATAAAACCAACCGCAACCACTTGCATGGCGACATCGTTATCGATGCCAAATAGGCCGCATGCCAGAGGAATCAATAAGAGTGAGCCGCCGGCGACACCGGAAGCGCCACAGGCGCATACCGCTGCGACCACACTTAATAACAGAGCTGAGGCAATATCCACGTCAATGCCGAGTGTGTTGACGGCAGCCAGAGTCAGTACGGTTACCGTAATGGCGGCACCGGCCATATTGATGGTGGCGCCCAAAGGAATGGATACGGAATAGGTGTCTTCGTGCAGATCCAGTGTTTTACACAGGTTCATGTTGACGGGAATATTGGCCGCCGAGCTACGAGTAAAGAAGGCTGTGACACCACTTTCACGCAAGCAGCGGAACACCAGTGGGTATGGATTGCGACGGGTGCGAACAAAAACAATTACAGGGTTGACGATCAGCGCCATGATTAGCATAGCGCTGAGCAATACCATCAGTAGTTGAGCGTATTCGGCCAGTGCACTGAAACCGGTTGTGGCAATCACGCCGGCAACCAGACCGAAAATACCAATAGGGGCGAGGCGAATCAGAACCTTCACAACGGCGGTAACCGCATCGGCGCCGTCGGCCAGAAAGTTGCGGGTGTTGTCGCTGGCTTGACGAAATGCCAGACCGAGACCAATGGCCCACACCAGAATACCAATGAAGTTACCACTGCTGATGGCATTGATGGGGTTATCAACCATCTTCATCAACACACCTTGCAAGACTTGGGCAATCCCTTCGGGAGGGGTCAGTGAAGATTCATTGGTCACCAGCGTCAGGCTTACGGGAAAGGTAAAGCTCAACAGCACAGCAACAAAAGCGGCCGATACGGTACCAATCCCATACAGCACCAGAATGGGTTTCATATGTGTTTCTTGCCCCTTCTGATGGTTTGCTAAAGAAGACATTACCAGCACAAACACCAGTATGGGTGCCACGGCTTTTAATGCGCCGACGAATAAGGCGCCGAGCAAAGACAGCTTTTGGCTGAACTCAGGCAGCAGGCTACCGGCAATAATGCCCAGAACAATGCCGATGGCGATTTGCAACACCAATGAACCTTGTAAGAGGCGTTGAAAAGGAGATGGTGAGTGTGATGGAGAGGTAGCTGAGGTCATCGCGAACCCTATTATTTTGTGAGCAAAGCCGCCCTTGTGAGGCGTTTCAGTGTACGATTTTGTTCTAATCGATTTGTTAACACAACGATTGAGCCTGAAAATGATTCAATTTGCACTGTCTCGAGTGTTGACAGGCCCTACAATAAACGCCAGTTTTAAAATCAGACGCACTCCGTATAAGGGAATAGACCGATGAAAAGAATAACAATAACTGTAATCAGTATATTGCTGGTGTTGCTGCTCGCGATGGGTCTGCTGCGCTTGCTGGCGCCGCCAATGATTGAAAAAGATTTGAATAAAGTGATTCCACACGAACCCTGGCGCATTTCCGAACAAGCCAACGCCTTGCATGAAACCTTGTTAATTGGCGATTGGCACAGTGATTCCACATTATGGGATCGAGACTTGAATGCGCATGCCGATCGCGGCCATATGGATGTACCTCGCCTGCAGGCAGGTAATGTAGCGATGCAGATGTTCACCAGTGTGACCAAAAGCCCTTCTGGTCAAAATTATGATCGAAATGAAAGTTCTGCCGGCGATAACATCACCTTGTTGGCGGTGGTACAAGGTTGGCCAGTTCGTACTTGGAGCAGTTTAACGGAGCGCGCCTTATATCAGGCGGAGCGTTTGCAGGCAGTTGTCGATAGCAATCCCGGTGCTATCCAATTGGTGCGTAATCAGGCCGAGTTGCAAAACGTTTTGCAGCAACGTCAGCAGGGTAAGAAAACCATTGCGGCGCTGTTGGGCACCGAAGGCTCCCATGCTTTGGATGGTGAGCTGGGTAACATCCAACGCCTGTACGATGCGGGTTTTCGCATGATGGGTTTGCAGCATTTTTTCGATAATAAACTGGGGGGCTCACTTCACGGCACCAGTGGCGCCGGTCTCAGTGACTTTGGTCGAAAAGCAGTCGAGCAAATGGAGCAGCTGGAGATCATTGTGGATGTGGCGCATTCTTCTGAGGCGGTGGTACGGGATGTGCTCGCAATCGTGAATCGCCCCGTGGTGGTCAGCCACACCGGCTTTAATGGCCACTGCCCTGGCCCGCGCAATATTTCCGATGAGTTAATGCAGGCGATTGCCGCGAAGGGTGGTTTGATCGCGGTGGGGTATTGGGATGCAGCCGTGTGTGATATCAGCCCGGCGAATATTGTCAAAGCCATGCGCTTTGGTATCGATTTGCTTGGCCTAGAGCACATCAGCCTGGGGTCTGACTACGACGGTTCCACCGAAGTACAATTTGATACCTCTGAGTTGGCAATCCTGACCGAAGAAATGTTGAAAGCGGGTTTTACGGAAACTGAAATTCGCGCCGTGATGGGTGAGAATATGAAACGCTTCTTGATGAGTCACCTGCCCTCAAAGTAAGGCGGAGCGATGCCAGATTATGATGCGGTTATTATCGGTGCGGGCATAATTGGCGCCGCTACGGCTTGGCGCTTGCAACAGTGCAAGCCGGCGTGGCGAATAGCCGTTATTGAGAAAGAAAGTGCCTGTGCCCAGCATCAAAGTGGGCGTAATTCGGGGGTCATCCATGCCGGTGTTTACTACGCGCCCGGCAGTCTCAAGGCCAAACTTTGTGTGGCAGGCAACCAGCGCACCAAGGATTTTTGCCGGGAACATGACGTTGCCTTTGAGGAATGCGGAAAATTACTGGTGGCCTGCAGTGAGCGTGAATTGCAGGGGCTGGCCCAGCTTAAAACACGTGCCGAGCAAAATAGTCTGGAAGTCGATACGCTGGATGAGCGGCAACTTCGACAGCGCGAACCTCATATACAGGGTCTAGGCGCCCTCTTTGTGCCCGCCAGCGGCATTGTGGACTATGCCGAGATTTGTCGGGAGTTGCTGAATCAGTTTTGTGAGCATGGCGGTGAGGTTTTGTATCATCACCAGGTGCACCGTCTGGTCGAGGAGCACGCTGAGGTGCGATTGTTTTGTAAGGCGGCGAACGATTCTGAACATGTGATCTCCTGTCAGCAATTGATTGCCTGTTCCGGAATTCAGGCTGACAAGCTGGTGCAGAGTTTGGGGTTGGATCTGTCGTTTCGTATGATGCCCTTTCGTGGGGAATATTTTCAGCTCGCAGCGGAACACAATCAGATTATTCGCCACCTCATCTATCCCGTCCCCGACCCCAGTATGCCGTTTCTGGGGGTGCACCTTACCCGCATGATTGATGGTTCGGTGACGGTGGGACCAAATGCGGTATTGGCCCTTGGGCGCGAAGCCTATCGTAAAAGCCAAGTCTCATGGCCAGATCTCGCCTATATGGCGACGTATCCTGGCAGTTATCGTTTGCTGGGGCGTTTCTGGAAAGCGGGGCTGGGTGAGCTGCGGGACAGTCTGCTTAAAGGAGCATACCTGAAGCGTGTCCAGCAGTATTGCCCTGGTTTGAAGAAGGCGGACTTGAAACCCTATCGTGCCGGTATTCGTGCCCAGGCGGTAGACAGTCAAGGTCGTATGATTGACGACTTTTTGTTTGCCCGGGGTAAGCACAGTTTGGTGGTATGTAATGCGCCCTCACCGGCGGCCACCTCGGCCTTGCCGATTGCGGATCACATTCTGGCCGAACTGGGCTTACACTGAGGGTTGTCGTCACGGCGGTAGGCGCGATGTCAGGATCAGAGTTGATCAAAATAGCATCGCTTTTGCCTGGCCTTTCTGCTACTGTGCGCGCCCTTTATATGCCTAGTCCTGAGAAAAGCCATGAGTCACGAGTTCAAGCAATTAGCCCTGCGTCCGGAATTACTGGATAACCTCAATAGTCTGGGGTACCAGCAAATGACGGACATTCAGGCGGCCTGTTTGCCACTGGCTCTGGATGGCAAAGACTTGATTGCTCAGGCGAAGACCGGCAGCGGCAAAACCGCCGCTTTTGCGTTAGCGCTTTTGCAGCGCTTGAACGTAGAACGCTTTCGCATTCAAAGTCTGGTGCTGTGCCCCACTCGTGAGTTGGCGGATCAAGTGGCCAAGGAAATTCGTCGTTTGGCGCGCCGGGTTCATAACATCAAGGTGCTCACTCTCTGTGGCGGCATGCCTATTGGCCCACAAATCGGTTCCTTGGAGCACGGTGCCCATATTGTGGTGGGAACTCCGGGCCGCATTCAGGATCATTTGCGCAAGGGCACTTTAGATTTGGGAAATATTCACAGTCTGGTTCTGGATGAAGCTGATCGCATGTTGGATATGGGCTTTGCCGATGCCATCTCGGCAATTCTGGCAGAATGCCCATCTGAGCGACAAACCCAGCTTTATTCAGCAACTTACCCAGAAGGTATTGAGGCCATCAGCCGCCAGTATCAACGCGAACCCCAGCGAATCACTGTCAGTCGTACCCACAGCGAATCCAATATTGCCCAGCAGGCTTATGCGGTTGAAGGTGGTGAGCAGGAAAAAAACGATTTGAGTCATCGCTTACTGGCTCGCCAACAGCCCAGCTCCTGCGTTATTTTTTGCGCCACCAAAAAGCAAACTGTGGATATTGCGCAATCACTCAATGAGCAGGGTTGGTATTGTCTGGCTCTGCATGGTGATATGGAACAACGCGAGCGCGATTTGAGCCTGCTGCGCTTCGCCAACGGCAGTGCAACCGTTTTGGTGGCGACCGATGTTGCTGCACGCGGTCTGGATGTCGACACCGTTGAATTGGTGATTAACTACGATTTGCCAAGAGACGCCGAAGTGTATGTGCACCGGATCGGCCGTACGGGTCGAGCCGGTCGCAGTGGTTTAGCGGTGAGCCTGGTTAATGACAAACAGCGCCGTGCCATGGGTGACATTGAGAAGTATATTGGTCAGGACATCGAATGGGCAGAGCCAGCCGCGGTGGACGATATCTCGATGGTCGACCAGCGCCCAGCCATGATCACCATTGGTATGGACGCGGGAAAAAAGAACAAATTGCGTCCCGGTGATATTCTCGGGGCGTTGACCGGGGATGCCGGTATTGAAGGGAAATACGTTGGTAAGATTAACGTGTTACTGTTTCAATCTTATGTGGCTGTACAACGTGCCGTTGCCAATAAAGCGTTAAAGCAATTGCAGGCAGGCAAGATCAAAGGCCGTAAAATTAAGGTGCGTAAAATCAGTCGCCCGAATGTGTAACGATAAGCAAGAAGGGGCTCTCTTATGTCGACGGCCAGTGCTCGCCATATTTTGGTAAAAACCGAAGCTGAGGCGAACAAAATCAAACAGCAGCTTGCTCAGGGGAAAGACTTTGGGCAATTAGCCAAGCGGCACTCCACTTGCCCTTCGGGCAAAAAGGGAGGCAATCTCGGTGAGTTTCGTCGTGGGCAAATGGTTAAAGCCTTTGATGATGTGGTATTCAAAAAACCAATTCTCACCGTGCATGGGCCAGTCAAAACCAAGTTTGGTTATCATCTGATCGAAACGATTTATCGGGATTAAGCAAAGCAAATGACAACAGACATAAAACAAGCCGACTATACCAACCCGGAAGATGCCCAGGCCGTGGTCAACGTTTTGAACTCCTACGCCTGTGATCCGATGGGTGGCGGAGAAGCGTTGAGTGCGCAGGTGCAGGCGACGTTGGCTGATAGCCTTGCTGCAGTTCCTGGAGCGTTTTCGATCCTCGCGTATGTGGACGGTAAACCCGCGGGACTGGTTAATTGCTTTATGGGGTTTTCAACGTTTAAGTGTAAGCCGCTGGTGAACATTCATGACGTTGCTGTGGTGCCTGAATATCGAGGTCTGGGGCTGAGTCGTTTGATGATCGATAAAGTTGAGGGCATTGCACGTCAGCGTGGTTGCTGCAAACTGACCCTTGAGGTGTTGGAGGGTAACACCTTGGCGCAAGCGGCCTATCGCAAGTTTGGTTTCAGTGGCTATGAGTTGGATGACGCTCAGGGTAAAGCCATGTTTTGGGAAAAGACCTTGAGCTAAACCGCTATGTGCGAGTGTTAGAAAAACTTCTACCATTGTCACGCTGAGGAATTTTAAAATACGGAAGCCAAACCCAGGATAAGGCTTAGAATGGGGGCTGCGACGTATTAACTGGATACAACAATAATAATATTACCGCCACACTAGCCGGATCAGGAACGACGATGGATAGACGACATTTTTTACAGGCAACCGCTTTGCTTAGTGGTGCCTTTGCGACTCGGGCCTTGGCGGATCTATCCGGTTCGGTTCTATCGAATTCCAAAGACGCTCAACCGCTGCTGTCCGGCCCTTCAATCGGGGACTTCCCTGTTAGCTTATTTACGCCCCAAGCACGCGTTGATATCGCTGCAATGGTTGAAACCGTCATCCCTCGGACCGATACGCCGGGCGCTATCGATGCCGGCGTGCCCAATTTTGTTGAGCATATGGTTCAACATTGGTTGTCGGATGCCGAACGGCAGATTTTCTTGGACGGATTCGAAAAATTACGCACTTTCAGCCGGGCAGAATATTCACAAGCCTTTTCGAAACTGTCATCAGAACAACAGATCGATTTGTTAACGTCTCTTGAAGATGAGGCCAGCGATTCCCCTTGGTACGATTTTGCCAATGTACAGCGCCAATATGTGGAAGGCGCGCCCTTTATCTGCCAGTTGAAAGAACTGACCATTTTCGGCTTCTATTCTTCTGAGGTGGGTGCGACCCAGGTATTGAGACATGACCCAATGCCGATGCAGTTTGATGGTGAATTGGCACTTAAAGAAGACGACAGCACCTGGTCAATGATTCGCCTGATGTAGAGTGCCCCGCGCACAAATACGCATAAATTCCAATCAATGGACACGGGAATATACCTTGAGCAATAGCAATAAAAAATACGACGCGATTGTGGTCGGTTCGGGAATTTCAGGTGGTTGGGCAGCAAAAGAACTGTGTGAAAAGGGTTTAAGAGTACTGCTGCTTGAGCGTGGTCGCAATATTGAGCACGGTCTCGATTATCTTGGGGAACATGCGCCCCCTTGGAAGATACCGTTTGCAAATAAAGCAGATCGCAAATCCTATGAAGATGATTATCCCATTCAAAGTAAATGTTATGCCTTTGATGCGGCGACGAAAGACTTTTTTAGCAAGGACAGCGATGCTCCTTACCAGCAGGATTCAGATAAACCCTACGAATGGATTCGCGCAAACGGTGTCGGTGGTCGCTCGCTGATTTGGGGGCGGCAGAGTTATCGTTGGAGCGACTTCGATTTTAAGGCCAATAAAGAAGATGGTCACGGTTGTGAGTGGCCCATCGCGTACGATGATATTAAAGATTGGTACAGCTATGTGGAGCGCTTCGTCGGTATTTCTGGAGCGAAAGAAGGTTTGGCTGAATTGCCCGACAGCGAGTTCCTTCCACCAATGGAAATGTACGCCATTGAAAAAACCATTCAAGGTCGACTGAAAAAATACATGCCTGAGGTCACCATGACCATGGGGCGTACAGCCATTTTAAGCCAGAATCACAATGGTCGCGCTGCTTGTCATTATTGTGGTCCTTGCCCTCGAGGTTGCTCGACAGGCAGTTACTTCAGCAGCCAGGTGTCCACGCTTCCGGCCGCGCAGGCAACTGGGAATCTGGAATTGCGACCTTACAGTGTGGTTGAGAAACTGGAGTACGATGCGGAGAAAAACCGGGTTTCTGCCGTTCAAGTAATCGATGCCGAAAGTAAGGAGCGTTTGAGTTTTTCTGCTGACTTGGTGTTTCTCTGTGCATCCACTCTGGGCAGCACTCAAATATTATTAAATTCAAAGTCGGAACATTTTCCGAACGGTTTGGCGAATCGCAGTGGTACCCTTGGGCACTATTTGATGGATCATTTCAAAATGCAGCACGTGGCGGTATTTGCAGATAACCTTGATCACTATTATAAGGGCTTTCGTCCGACCGGCAGCTATATCCCTCGTTTTAAGAATCTCCCTGGGAAAGAGAAGGCCTCCTATCTTCGTGGCTTTGGTGTGCAGGCCGATCCAGTTCGACCCGATTGGCGTTTTCATTTTAATCAGAAAGGTTTTGGTAAGGGACTGAAAGATACTTTGCGAAAGCCTGCCCCATATTGGATTTGGGTGCTTGGAGCCTTTGGTGAATGTTTGCCAAGCTACGACAATAAAGTCAGCCTGGATGAAGATAATCTGGACCCGTACGGTATCCCGCAAATTAGAGTCTCAATGAGCTTTGGTGACAATGAACACAAGATGGCGAAAGATATTATCCAAAGCGGAGAGAAAATTTTTAAAGCAGCCGGGGCGGTATACATTGAAACCTCAGACAAAATGAGCGTGCCCGGCAGTGCGATTCATGAGATGGGAACGGCCAGAATGGGCAAAGACCCGAAGACCTCAGTTTTGAATAAATGGAACCAAAGCCATGATGTGCCCAATTTATTTGTGACTGACGGTTCCTGCATGGCTTCCAGCTCATGCGTTAACCCTTCGCTGACTTATATGGCGTTGACAGCGAGAGCCTGTGACTACGCGGTTAAACAATGGCAGCAGGGAAATATCTAAACACATTCGGATTTTTCATTCAGGAAAGTAAAAAATGCTAAAGCTATTACGCACGATTCTGATATTTACCCTGATCGCCGTGTTGTCGATTGCGGCTTATGTGACTTATCAGTTATGGCGTTATGAGGTGTTCAAAACGCCGGTTTATGAACAGACGGCTCCCGAGCTTCCCGAAATGCCTTCAACGACGAGCGTATTGTTGTTTTCCAAAACCAACAGCTTTCGCCATTTGGAAGCCATTCCGGCTGCCGAGGCCTTGTTTCAAGAATTCGCTGACAAACATCAATGGGATCTTTTCATTACAGAAAATGCAGCAGTTCATCGTTCGGATTTATTGAATCAATTTGATCTCATTGTGTGGAACAATGTCACTGGTGATGTGCTTACCGAAGCACAACGAACCGCGCTGAAACAGCATATGTTGAAAGGCGGCCGATTTCTCGCTTTGCATGGCACGGGAGGAAATGAACATTACGATTGGTCCTGGTTCCCGAAACAGTTGATTAAATCCCAGTTTATCGGCCACCCGATGTTTCCGCAGTTTCGGGATGGGACGCTGACGATTGAAAACCGTACCCACCCTGCCACCGCTCACCTTCCCGAAACCAAGGCCTGGCATGAAGAGTGGTACAGTTTTGATACGAGCCCCCGAGATGATGTCAATGTGCTGATCAGTGTCGATGAAAACGGATACGATGTGCCAGAGTCTTTGAAGATGGGTGAGGATCACCCCTTGGTTTGGCACCATAAAGTTGGGGATGGCACAGTGTTTTTCAGTGCTTTAGGGCATCTGGCTGAGGCTTATGATGATAAGGAATACCAAACCTTGCTTGAGAATGCTTCGATCTGGTTGCTGCATCAGTAAATTATTTTCGCCGGCCTCATGATGTGCGCCGGCGTTGCCGTAACCACACCATTAAAGCCAAGGCGATTCCTGCCATCACGGCGCTGGCTTCAAAAAACGCCCAGCGCGGATAATAAACGGATAACGCCTTAAACCCGGAGTAGAGATAATAAAGGGGCTCCACTTTAGTAAAGTGGTACAGCTTGAATAAAGCGTCGCTGGTGCTTGGTAGCAGGAACAGCAGAAAAATGCTCAACAGCATTCCGTAAGAAATAGAGCGTAAGCAAAACGGCAAATCACAATCCTCACTGTTGAATGATCTGTTGTCATTCTATCGTAAGAATCGTCGGTCAACTCTTCGATTTCAAAATAGATGGGTTGTTTTTGGTGGAAAATCTATCACGGGATAGCTTTTTATAGCAAAGGGCTATGCTTGTGATGGCCATTCATTGAGGTTGTCATGATGGCTGTTGATGGAGAGGAATTAGGCGACAAAATATCAGCAAAGGAAAGAAAGTTCTTGCAATGCTAATGATAACAATTATCATTAGCAAAGGTTGAGTGTTAGCGATAACGTCAACCGGAAGCGGCTTGTGCCACTTCTCCTTATCAGGCTAATCACGGTTGTCGGTCACCTTCGGGTGACCGTTTTTTTATCGCTCGGTTTTATTCTGCTTTTTCCAGGCGCTCGGCCTGAGACCATACCAGCGTTCAAAGGCGCGACCGAAAGCGGTTTGGCTTGAATACCCCAGGGTCTCGCTGAGATGGCTGACTGAAATGTCTGAGGTTAAGAGCTTTTCCTTGGCAATGGCCTTGCGCTGCTGGTCGAGAATATTCTGAAATGTTTGCTCTTCTTTGATGAGCCGGTATTGCAGTTGTTGTTTACTCAGACCCAGGCTATGAGCCACCCCCTCTATAGTGCAGCTTTGGTTTCCAAGGCGAGTCGCAATAGTGCTTGCCACTTTGTCACTCGTACTTTGTGGGAGCCTTTCAAACAGCTCTTCGACATGTTCCAGCACGCTCATATAGAAGAGTTCGCTGTGATTGGGGAGGGGCAAATCAAGCAGCTTTCGTTCATAAACAATGGCATTGCTATCGTGGTTGAAGACTACTGGAGCCCCCAACAACTGGCGATAAGCATCATTGGGCATGGGGTTCGCGTGTGCGAGATACACGGTTTTGATCGCGTTCGCCTGTCGGGTTAGTGTTCTGACGATATTGCAACTGATCCCAATGGCCATATCGATGGTGGTGGCCGCGTCTTCTATGCCTCCAGTGACTTGAAAGGTATAGATTGCCAGGCGCTCGCTTTCCTCTAGAGAATGCCGAATACCTTCGGCGTGTAACTGGAAAAAGTGGATGCCGTTGAGTACGGCGGAGCGAACGTCCGGCGATGTTTCCATCAGAACCCCAATCAGCCCAAGGGTATGGTAGCTCTGCTGTTTAGCGAGTTTAAGGCCAAAACAGGGGTCCCCACAGCGCTCGGCGCTGAGGGTCAGCAGGCGGTTCAACTGTGTTGAGAATATCTGGCCTTGTTGTGAGCGCAGTTGCTCAATATCGAGCCCACACTCGCTCAGCAAGGTTTGAGCATCAATACCATAGCGCTCAATGAGCTGTAGGTATCCATGCAGTGCGGTGATATTGGTTTGGCTGTCCATGGTATGAGAAAATTCTTAAGTTCATATCAAATATAATATTTACAAGTCTAAATGTAACATGTATGTCGCTTGGCTTTGTATCCTGTTGCTGGCCACCTGTTTTCAGGTTCGGCTGGTTAGAGAACAGATACGCAATGGGACAATGATGACGATTAAAAAAGTGGCAGCCATTCAAATGGAATCTCGCATCGGGAACCTGGACTACAACCTTTCTCATGTTCGAGAACTGGCCCTTGAAGCAATAGAGCAAGGCGCAGAAATTA
This sequence comes from Pseudoteredinibacter isoporae, assembly GCF_040372805.1. Lineage (GTDB taxonomy): Bacteria > Pseudomonadota > Gammaproteobacteria > Pseudomonadales > Cellvibrionaceae > Pseudoteredinibacter > Pseudoteredinibacter isoporae_A. The sequence goes on along the minus strand of NZ_BAABWJ010000001.1, from coordinate 705,514 downwards.
TTGCCTTGCCGGAATTTTTTACGACATCCATCGCCCTGGATGATCGCGTGTATGCGGCGGTGCTTCCCCCTGAAAATCCAGCTCTGGATTTGTTGATGGAGTTGGCGGCAGACCACAATGTTTTGATCGGTGGTTCGTATCTGGAAAAGCGTGGCGCAGAGGTTTACAACAGTTACAAGTTGGTCGGCCCTGAAGGGCTCATTGGTCACCATGATAAAGATCAGCCAACGATGATTGAAAATGCGTTTTATATTGGTGGGGATACGACAGGCATTCATCAAACCCGGTTCGGGCGAGTCGGAACGGCCGTTTGTTGGGAAACGATTCGCTCGCGCACCGTCGCGAGGCTGGCCAATAACATTGATTTTTTAATGACTGGCAGCCATTGGTGGACAAGTGCACAGAATTGGACGGCGTTAAGCTCTATTGGGGAATCAGTTGATGCGGAAAGTCGCGCGACATTGTTTGACGCTCCGGGTAAGCTGTCGCGATATTTAAAAGTGGCGAATATTCACGCTTCTCATTGTGGCAAATTACATGGGGGCTTTCCTTTGTTGCCGATGCAGTCTTTGGCGATCCCAATGGAAACGACATTAATTGGCGAGGCTCAGATTATCGACCGTAACGGGCAGATCGTTGCTCGCCGAAGGGAAAGTGAAGGGGCGGGTATCGTTTCAGCGACGTTGGATTTGCGCCCTCGAGAAGAAGAGCCAATCATTCCCGATGGGTTTTGGATATCAAAACCGGGCTTATTCATTAATCTGTCTTGGTGGCAACAAAACTGGGTGGGAAAGCGGATTTATAAGCAGGCGAAAAAAGAAGGCAAGTTTTGAAAATGTTGAAGTGCTATAAACGCACTTCAACACCTTGCTCACGCATATACTGTTTGGCTTGCGGTACACTGTATTCGCCAAAGTGAAAAATGCTGGCTGCTAATACCGCATCCGCTTTGCCCTGTTTTACGCCGTCCACTAAATGTTGCAGATTGCCCACTCCGCCGGAGGCAATCACCGGCACGTGCACGGCTTCACTGATGGCTGACGTGACATCGAGATCAAAACCATTTTTCATGCCGTCTTGATCCATACTGGTCAATAAAATTTCGCCGGCGCCATAGGCCGTCATTTTTTTTGCCCATTCCACGGCATCAATGCCAGTGGCTTTACGCCCACCATGAGTGAAAATTTCCCAGCGTTTGCGTTCGCCTGCTGCGCTGACGCACTTTGCATCGATCGCGACAACGATACACTGGGAGCCAAAGCGATCGGCGGCTTCTTTTACAAAATCCGGATTGAAAATAGCGGCCGAATTAATGCTGACTTTATCGGCGCCGGCATTGAGCATGGTGCGAATATCGTCAACGGTGCGAATACCTCCCCCTACCGTGAGTGGAATAAACACTTCACTGGCAATTTTTTCAACGGTATGCACAGTTGTGTCTCGACCTTCATGGGTAGCGGTAATGTCGAGAAAGGTGATTTCATCGGCACCCTGCTCATTGTAACGTTTGGAGACTTCCACTGGGTCGCCGGCATCACGAATATCCACAAACTGTACGCCTTTCACCACGCGGCCGTTTTCTACATCCAGGCAAGGAATGATGCGTTTTGCTAAAGCCATGGGATACCTTTTTTATTGATCGCAAAAGCTCTGGGCTTCGGCCATGTTCAATGTGCCTTCGTAAATAGCGCGGCCGGTAATCGCGCCACAAATACCTTTATCGGCAACGTCTTTAAGGGCACGAATATCGTCCATATTCGTGACACCCCCTGAAGCGATAACGGGAATACTGGATGCTTGTGCCATGGTTACAGTGGCCTCAACATTGACACCCTGCATCATGCCATCGCGAGCGATGTCGGTGTACACAATAGAACTGACACCATCTTGCTCAAAACGCTTGGCCAGTTCAGTTGCTTTTACTTCGGAAACCTCTGCCCAGCCATCGGTGGCTACCAGACCATCCTTTGCGTCCAGGCCAACGATAATATGGCCGGCAAATTGTTTGCACATGTCGGTGACAAATTCAGGTTCTTTCACGGCTTTGGTACCGATAATCACGTAATCGACACCGGCATTGAGGTAATATTCGATGGTGTCGGCGCTGCGAATACCGCCGCCAATTTGAATGGGCAGCTCCGGGTGGGCTTTGGCAATAGCGGTAACCACATCGCCATTAACCGGTTTGCCTTCAAAGGCGCCATTGAGGTCTACCAAGTGCAAACGGCGGCAACCCTGTTCAACCCACTGCGTCGCCATGGCGGCAGGGTCATCTGAAAACACTGTGGAATCTTCCATCAGGCCCTGACGTAAACGTACACAGGCGCCGTCTTTTAAATCAATCGCTGGAATAATTAACATGCTATGGTTCTCGTATAATTTTGTTATGAGTCAGTTTGCCACTGACTGAAATTCTTTAACAATTGCAGGCCATTGCTGTGGCTCTTTTCTGGATGGAATTGCACGGCGGCCAGATTGTCTTTTGCCAGCACCACATCGAATTCCAAGCCGTATTGGCACTGCCCGATGACCACCTCGGGATTGTCGCTCTTGGCGTAATAACTGTGCACGAAATAAAAGTGCGAGTGGTTATCTATATTGTGCCAGAGAGGATGCTCAGCATTCTGTTGTACGGTGTTCCAGCCCATATGTGGGACTTTCAAGCGCTCGCCGTTCTCGGTGAGATCGTCTCCAAAAAAGGTTACTTGGCCGGGCAGTTGATCGATGGCATCGACGCCACCGTTTTCTTCACTGTGGCTCATCAGAGCCTGCATGCCGACGCAAATTCCCAGGACGGGTTTGCCATCGGAAATTAATTCCGGCACGAGTTTATGAAAATTCAGACGCTTAATTTCGGCCATGCAGTCTCGCATGGCGCCCACACCGGGAAAGATGATTCGTTCGGCGTTGCCGATCACTTCGGCGTCACTGCTGATCACAATATCGTGATTGGGGGCCACATGTTCCAACGCGCTAGCGACAGAGTGGAGGTTGCCCATGCCGTAATCAATAACGGCGATTGTTGCTTTGCTCATGGCGATTACTAATATGTATTTTTATGCTTGGCCTGGTGGGGCATCAGGGCTGTAGGGCGCCGTGAACCCATCCCTGTGGGCTTGGTCTTTCGCTTCCGACGAAAGACGCCTTCGGCCCCAATGCCCCACCAGGTCTCAGTGCAGAACTTCAACTACAAAGTTCTATTTATAAACTGCCCTTGGTCGACGGCATCATGCCCGCCATACGTGGATCGGTTTCCAGAGCCATGCGCAGGGCACGACCAAAGGCTTTGTATACGGTTTCGATCTGGTGGTGGGCATTCGCGCCACGCAGACAATCAATGTGCAAGGTAACCTGTGCGTGATTTACAAAGCCGTGGAAGAATTCACTGAACAATTCCGTATCGAAGGCCCCAACCCGCTTTTGAGTAAATGGCACATTCATGACGAGGCCCGGGCGGCCGGAAAAGTCGATCACTACGCGGCTCAACGCTTCGTCCAAGGGGACATAGGCGTGGCCATAGCGGCGGATACCTTTTTTGTCACCCACGGCCTGGGCAATGGCTTGACCCAGAGTGATACCAATATCTTCCACGGTATGGTGATCATCGATATGGGTGTCACCATCACACTGAATATCAAGATCGATCAGACCGTGGCGGGCAATCTGATCCATCATATGCTCTAGAAAAGGAACCCCGGTATCAAACTGGCCTTTGCCAGTGCCGTCCAGGTTCAGGCTAACGCTAATCTTGGTTTCCAGTGTGTCGCGTTTTACGCTGGCACAACGATCGGACATGTTTCTATCCTCGGTAAGCAGCTGGCTCCAGCCCGCCTGGACCAGCAAAAAGAGGCCGGATTATAGCCTCTCAGCCTGTTCGTACCAAGGCACATGTATCGAGAGCCACCCCATTAGACGAATGATTATTGCGTCCGATGATGTTTACCTTGGGAATTGAAGTGTTATAACATAACAGCATGAAGTTCTCTCTGTCTCGATTTTTGCCCCAATCACTCTGGCTATTCGTTCTAGCCAGTGCTTTGCTGTGGGGACAAATCGTCAATGCTCAGCACATCCATTTGGAGAACCATGCCCCCCATGAGTGTATTAGCTGCCAGCAGCTGAACACCAGTGAGGCGGCAGCAAGTCCCCCGCTCCTGTTCTCTCAAACTGAGACCGCTGAGCCTGGCTTTTCTGAGAAAGACAACGCCCCCCTTGCGTCGGCTCTGACTTTCAATGCAATTCGAGCGCCGCCGTCCATCTAGGCTCCCTTGAGCCCTTCCTGATTGTTGAAACACTCGGCTAAGCCTTGGGCTTATCGCCGTATCTTTACTTTGGCGCCCCGCGCCCGAAATTGAATTTGGAAGACCGATGAACAAGCGTCCATTATGCGCAGCAATTGCTGTAGCAAGCTCTTTGATGATTGCAAGTACTAACTTACAGGCTGAGGCTGCACCAGGTATCAGCCAACATGCCGAGCACCAAAACACCATTGAAGAAGTGATTGTCAGTGCTTCACCGCTGGATAAAACCCACTCGGACAATACCCGTCCTGCGGCGATTATGAGTGGCGACCAATTGCGCCAGGCGGCGGCCGCGACCCTAGGGGAAACCCTGAAGGGGCAATTGGGGGTTGCGAGTGCCTCTTTCGGTCCAGGTGTCGGGACACCCGTCATTCGTGGCCAGCAGGGTAATCGCGTAAAAGTGATGCAGGACAATCTTGACACTCTGGATGCGGCCAACGCCTCCTCCGACCACGCCAATGCGGTTGAGGCCTTATTGGCTGAGCGTATTGAGGTGCTGCGCGGCCCCCAGACTCTGCGCTACGGCAGCGGCGCCATCGGTGGTGTGATCAACGTCATCGACAATCGCATTCCCTCGTCAGTCCCTAATGAGATCAACGGGAGTGTCGAAACGCGTTACAACAGTGTGAACGAAGAAAGTGCGACGGTATTTAAAATTGAAGGTGGTTCTGGAAACCTGGCCTGGCATCTGGATGGCTTGTACCGCAGCAGTGACGATGTGGACATTCCCGGCTACGCCGATATCCATGGTGACGAACATCCGGAAGACACAAGCAACGGTTTTATCGAAAACAGTGACAGTGAAAGCAAGAGCGTTACGGGTGGTCTGAGCTGGGTCGGTAATGACGGAAGTTTTATGGGTTTCAGTGTGAGCCGCCTGGACAATGAATACGGGATTCCCGCTGGCGCTCATGCCCATGAGGATGAAGAAGAGCACGATCATGATGAAGATCATGACGAGGACGAGCATGGCCATGAAGACGAAGATGAGCACGGTCATGGGGAAGAAAATGTCCGTATCGATATGGAACAAACCCGTTACGACATCAAAGGCCAGTTTCTCAAGCCAATAAGTGGTATTGAGAAAATGACCCTACGCTTGGGGTATGTGGATTATCAGCACAAAGAATTGGAAGGTGCAGAGATTGGTACCGTGTTTGACAGTGAAGCCTTCGAGGGTCGCATCGAAATGGTTCACAACCGTTGGATGGATGGCAAAGCGCGCGGTGCTTTCGGCTTGCAGTTTCTGGACAAAGACTTTCAAGCAGTCGGTGCCGAAGCCTTTATTCCTGGCAGCACCACCGAGAACGTCGGTGTCTTCTTGATCGAAGAATGGGATTTCGACAGCTGGTTACTGGAAGCGGGTGCTCGTCTTGAGCGCACGGAAGTGGATGCCCAGGGTCACAGCACCGTAGATTTCAATACACACAGCTTAAGTCTGGCAGCCCAGTATCGTTTCAGTGATCAACAGCAACTCAATTTGGTGCTGAGTCGCGCTCAGCGTGCGCCTTCCGTCGAAGAGTTGTTCTCTGATGGTGTCCATGTGGCCACCCAAAGCTACGAATTGGGTAATGCGGATCTGGATGAAGAGACGAGCCACAATATCGAATTCGGTTACAAATATCATGTGCCAATGGGAAGTGATTATATCGAACTGGATATCGGTGTTTTCTACAATGATATTCACGATTTTATTTACCGGGATAACACCGGTGACCTCCGTGAAGAGCAACCTCTTTTCCAATATCGCCAACAAGGCGCCGAGTTCTCGGGTGTTGAAGCGGCTCTGACCTTACCGATTTATCGCGCAGAGGGGCACAGCTGGGACGTTCAGTTTTTTGCTGACAGCGTAAGAGCCGAACTGGATTCTGGAGAAGATGTGCCTCGTATTACTCCACGTCGTTTGGGGATGCAGGTCGATTATCACGGTGAGCTGGCGTCCAATCCTTTTGATGCCCAATTGCGCTTCACTCATGTGGCGGAACAGGACCGCCCCGGGCGCAACGAAGAAACAACAGAGAGCTACAAGCGCCTGGATGCGAAATTGAATTACCGTATAGAAAGCGGTCAGGGTGAGTGGACAGTGTTTGTACGTGGCGACAATCTTTTGGACGAAGAGATTCGCAATGCGAGTTCCTTCCTGAGAGAGATCGCGCCCGAACCGGGCCGGGGCGTGACTTTGGGTGCGCGCTTTAGCTTCTAAATAAAACACCGAATGGTTGGCCTGTCGATAAGCCTGAGCTGTTTTCAGCTCAGGCTTATCGACCTGAACAGTTTTAGGTGTAAACAATGTGAATTCTTTGTGGAGTTTTTCATTAGCCCGCCACCATGGGGAGGTCACTTTCAAGGATTCTCTCCGATTTTTTCGGTAAATGCGCAGAATATGACGGCAAATTGCAAGCGGATTGGCTTGTCCTTCTGACCTCCGTGAAGTTTTGTAAAAACCCGCCGTTCGGGCGCTCTACCCCCACCTTTTTCCCTTTTCCCAAATCCTCTACACTCGCCACTTAATTCTGATTCAGACTGAATAACAGTGGGCAGTTTAGATGCGTAAAAAATGGATATCCGTCGCGATTGTCGCGGCCTTCGCTATGTTGATTTTCGTGATCAGCAGTAATCCGCCATCGGCAAAACGACGGGGTGGTAAGCCTCCGGCTGACATCGCCGTGGATGTACAAGCCATTGAGGCACGCGAATATGCCATCCAGTTGGACAGTTATGGTCTGATTCGTCCACGTACACAAACCCAGTTGCTGCCTGAAGTCTCTGCTCGCATCACCTGGGTCAGTCCCCAGTTTCGCGCGGGTGGTTTCTTCGAAGCGGGCGAAGCGCTTTTGCGCTTGGAAGACCGGGATTATCAAGTTGCCCTGGTAAAAGCCCGAGCCAGTCTGGCCAGTGCAGAGCAATTGCTCAGTGAAGAAGAAGCCAGAGTTAAGCAGGCGAAAGCGGATTGGAAACGCTCCGGTAAAAAAGGCGAGGCGCCAGATATCGTTACACGTAAACCCCAGTTGCTGGCGGCACAGGCGAATGTGCAGTCGGCTGAAGCCAGCCTCAGTCAGGCTGAGCTGGATGTGGAGCGCACCCATATTCGCGCGCCTTTTGCTGGACGGGTGTTGAGTAAATCCGTTGACTTAGGGCAGTTTGTCTCGAGCGGGACGGTGTTAGCGACGATATACGGAGTCGATACAATTGAGGTCAGGCTACCAATCAAAAGTCGCGACTTGGCCTATATTCAACTGCCGGAGCGCTATCGTTTCAATCAAAGCTCGGAAGAAAAGCCCTCTGTCGAGTTTATATCGACCTTGATCCGCCCGGAGCATTGGTTTGGTCAGGTGATCGAAACCGAAGGTGCCATCGACAGTGGCAGTCGGCAGCTTTATGTTATTGCCGAAATCAAAGACCCATACGGTGCGGCGGCATTGAGTGATGGGGATCAGAAAAAGGCACCATTAAAAATAGGTCAATATGTGCAAGCCAAAATCAGTGGTAAAACACTGAACAATGCCATCGTGATTCCCAATCGTGTGATTTACCAAGGCAGTTATGTTTATGTGGAAGTGGATGGCACTTTGCAGCGACGAAATATTCATATTGCTTGGCAGAACGAACACGAGGCCTTGATTGATGATGGGCTGCAGGTAGGCGATAACTTGGTTGTGACCAGTCTCGGTCAGCTGCCATCCGGCACAGCGGTGCGAGTGATTACAGACAAGCCCGAACAGCGTCGAGCCGTCTCCGGTCGACAAGGTCAAGGCCCGCAGCTGGGTAAGCCCCGACAGGCAGGTGAGCGTGGGCAGAAAAAATCCTCGGAAAGGCGCCGCACGAACGCCCCCGAAGCGCATGTTCAGCGAGGTGATTCATGATTGCCTGGTTTACCAAAAATCATGTTGCGGCCAATTTATTGATGATCGTTATCGTCATCGCTGGTGTGTTCTCTTTGAAAACCCAGGTGCCGCTGGAAATCTTCCCAAGCGTTGAACCCAATATTATCAATGTGTCGGTGAGTTTACGTGGGTCCAGCCCGGAAGACGCCGAGCAGGGTTTGGCCATGCGGATTGAAAATGCGGTGGCTGATCTCGAAGGCATCAAGGAATTGAGTAGTCGTTCTGTAGAAGGTGGTAGTACCGTTAGCATCGAAGTTGATGACAGTTACGATCCGCGTGAATTGTTGGCCGATGTAAAAGCACGGGTAGATGAAATCAATACCTTTCCAGTAGAAGCTGAAAAGCCGGTTGTAGCCTTGGCGATTCGCAAACGGGAAGTCATTACGGTCGCAATTTCCGGAAAGCTCAGCGAACAGGAGCTGCGACATTATGCCGAGAAAGTTCGTGACGATTTACTGCAGTTGCCAGGCATTACTCAACTGGAGTTGGTGGGCGTGCGCAATTATGAAATGACGGTAGAAGTCAGTAAAAATACTCTGCGTGAGTATGATCTGGCCCTGGATGATATCGCAAACAAAGTGGGCGATGACTCTCTCGACCTTTCAGCGGGTAATGTGAAAACTGACGTAGGTGAAATACTGGTGCGCTCGAAAGGCCAGGCCTATGTGCGTAATGAGTTTGAAAGCATTCCCGTGAAAACCAACAGCGATGGCAGTGTGATAGCGTTAGGCACCGTCGCGACCGTTCGAGATGGCTTTGAAGAAACACCTCTGCGCAGTCGATTCAATGGTGAGCTCGCCGTGATGATCGAGGTGTATCGTGTTGGTGATCAAAGTGCAATCGAAGTTGCAGAAAAAGTAAGGAACTATATCGCTGAGCAACAAGAGCGTTTGCCGGCTGGAATGTCCCTGAGTTATTGGGATGACGATTCTGAAATTGTCAAAGGTCGCCTCAGTACCTTGATCAGCAATGCTATGCAAGGTGGCATTTTGGTTCTGGCATTACTAAGCCTGTTTTTACGGCCGTCGATTGCCTTTTGGGTGTTCCTGGGCATTCCTGTGAGTTTCATGGGCGCGTTTATTTTTATGCCCTTTTTTGGTGTCACTCTGAATGTCATGTCGTTGTTCGGTTTTATTCTGGTGCTGGGCATCGTGGTAGATGATGCCATTGTGACGGGAGAAAATGTCTACAGTCATCTCGAGCGCAGCGACAACGGTATGGAGGCTGCGATTCGAGGTACCGGAGAAGTGGCGGTGCCGGTAACCTTCGGTATTCTGACAACTGTCGCCGCATTTATGCCTATTGCGTTTATGGAAGGGCGCCGTGGCGCATTCTTTGCCCAGATTCCGTTTATCGTCGTACCGGTGCTGATTTTCTCTTTGATTGAATCAAAATTTGTATTGCCTGCACACTTGAAAAATGTTCGCTTTCGAGAAGAGCGAGGCCGTCTTTCACGCTGGCAGCGGAACTTTGCTAAAGGTTTCGAGCGTTTTATTATCACCTCGTATCAACCCGTGCTGGCGATCGCCCTGCGTAATCGTTTGAATACACTGCTGTTGTTCTGTGGAGTATTTGGCTTAATTCTAACGTTGATCATGACCGGTTGGACGAAGTTTATCTTTTTTCCGCGCATCCAGAGTGACACGGCAAGGGCGACGGTTGTTATGCCCGCAGGGACGGCGTTCGAAGTGACGGATCAAGTCGTTCTGAATATGGTCAATGCCGCCAGAAATATCCAAGACCGATATCGAGATGATGAGACCGGCGAAAGTGTGATACTGAATATCTATTCCAGTACAGGACACCGAGGGCAAGCTGAAAATGGCAATGTACGCTTTGAATTGGTGCCTTCTGAAAAACGCGATCCGGAGTTGAGTACTGCACATTTGGTTAAAGAATGGCGTCAGCTTATTGGTGAGGTTCCTGGTTCAGAGTCATTGACGTTTCGGGCAGAGATTGGCCGCAGCAGCGACCCTATTGATGTGCGTATGAGCTCCAGCAATGCTAACGATCTGGAAAAGATGGCCGGGCAGTTGAAGGAGCGCTTGGCTACTTATCCCACGGTTTTCGATATATCGGATAATTTGTCGGACGGCAAGGAAGAGCTGCGCCTTGAATTGACACAGCAAGCAAAAACCTTGGGCATCAGCCGTAGCCAGATCATTCGACAAGTGCGGCAAAGTTTCTTCGGCATTGAAGTTCAGCGTATTCAACGTGGCCGTGATGAAGTGAGAGTGATGGTTCGTTTGCCGGCGGATGAACGTCGGGCGATCAGTGATCTTCGAAATATTGATATTAAAACGCCGGCCGGTTTGATTCCTCTTGATGAGCTGGCGCAGCTGATTCCTGATCGGGGGGCGGCCGCAATCTACCGAATTAATCAGCGTCGTACAGCCAGCGTTGTCGCAGACTTCGACAAAGGCAGTACCAATGCCACCGTGTTGTATCGTGATCTGTCTGAATTTCTTAATGAACTGAGTCAACAATACCCAGGTTCAAGTTTCAGTTTGGAAGGTGAAGCTCAGGAACAGCGCGAATCGTTCTCCTCTCTGGGCATCGGTATTGCTCTGGTGTTGTTTGTGATCTATGCGTTGCTGGCGATCCCTTTTGGTTCATATTCTCAACCCTTGATTGTGATGTCGATCATTCCTTTCGGGGCCATTGGGGCAATCGTTGGGCATTGGATTATGGGAATGGATCTCACCATCATGAGTTTACTTGGGTTGTTGGCTCTGGTGGGGGTTGTCGTAAACGATAGTCTTGTTTTGGTTGAATTCTGCAACCGGCGTCGTGAAGAGCTGGCAAAAACCATGTCATCTGCTCAAGCTTTGATGGAGTCGGTATTACAGGCAGGTGCAGCGCGTTTCCGCCCGGTGATGCTGACTTCTCTGACGACGTTTTTGGGTTTGATGCCGCTACTGTTTGAGAAAGCCGTTCAGGCGCAATTCTTGATTCCGATGGCAGTCTCGTTGGGCTTCGGTATTCTATTTGCGACCCTGGTCACGTTGATTCTCGTTCCCGTCAATATATTGTTATTGGAGAGCGCTAAGGATTTTCTCAAAGACAAACCGGCGCCAGTTGTACAGCCCTGAATCAGACGGCAGATTTGGCGGAAAAAAACAACAAAATAAACGGTTACTAAAAAGGTGGCTACTGCCACCTTGTTATCATGACCCGTCGGGGCGTATTCCTCAGGCTTGACTGCGACCGCCATCCACTACCAGGGTATGTCCAACGACATAACTGGATTGGTCGGAACACAGCCAGCAAATCGCATTGGCAACTTCATTGCTGCGCCCCATACGCTTGAGGGGAATGCGCGATTCAATTTCTTTTAAACGGTTTTCGGGGCTGGGTGCGCTGTCGATTTGCTGCTGAACTCGAGGCGTTAAGGTCGCGCCCGGGGCGACCGAATTGATTCGAATGCCTTGTTGAATATATTCCAGAGCCAGAGATTTAGTAATGCCTTCCAGACCGAACTTGGCGGCACTGAAGGCCGCGGCACCAGGAGTTGCAGAGAGGCCATTAACGGACGATACGTTCACTATCTTTCCGCCACTGGGCATAAGTGCGATTTCTCTTTGCAGACAGAACATCTGAGACCAGAGATCAGCATCAAGGGTTTCTTTCAGCTTTGCCGTGGGGACATTGGCAAACAGGCCATGAGACGCCACGGTGGGTGAGGCATTGTTGATGGCGATATCCAAACGGCCATGAGTTTGTTCGATACGCTTAAATAGAATTTCTGTTGCGTGCTCATTATTCAGGTCGGTAGCAATGAACTCGACGGCATCTTTCAGTTCTGGGTTAGCCTCAACAGCATTTTCCCAATTTTTCTGACTGCGACCACAGCAAATTACCTGGGCACCTTGGCGAACCAATTGATTGACCGTGGCCAAGCCGATGCCTTGGCTACCACCAGTGATCAATGCGACTTTATCCTGAAATTGCATATCAGTAGTACTGTTCATAAGATTTCCGACGTCAAATGGTCAAATATAGAGAGGGCTTGTTATTCCAAGCCTGTTCTTTTAAATATAGCGTATAGATGAAAGTTTGCTTGGGCAGTAGATCGGGGATGACTAAGTAAGATGGATAGCGCCCGTTGCTGGGCGCTGTAGACAATGGCAGATGATCAGGCGTCTAGTTTACTGTCGGGCGAGAGATCAGTCGTTTTGCCATTTGATTTGAAATTCAATCTCTTCCTCATTGCCTTCACGTTCGTGCTCGATATTGTAAATCGCGCGCACTGGCACATAAATGCGTTCACCGGCAATTTGAATTTCAAACTTCTCACCTGTCTCCAAGGCGTCAGCCAGGCGGCGCAGCTTGGACACAAACTCAGCAGTTGAGTAGGACTTTTCGATATCGCGATCACTTTTATGGCTCATGATGTTCCTCATTTTTGGCGTTGGTTTGATCAATCCCTTCCTTAGACGAGTCTTTTGAGCAAAGGGGAATCTGTTTCAGCACGGGTTTCAGCAATGAGACCTCTTCCAACCCTTTGCCATCTTCCATAACCTGCCTGGTTACCAGATACCACTGTGCGTCGTTCAGATGGTCTTCAAAGCCTTTCATGACACAGCTGCAGTGCTGCCAGGCTTTGCTCAGAGATTCACTTTCACGGTATTCCGATTCCATACAGCCTGCGCGAATGCCCATTTTAAAGGTGAATACCTGCCAGGGGTTCATGGCAGAATCTGCCAATGTGGCGGGACTTAGAAAAAGAAGTAGAAGTACGTAGAGAGAAAATGCTTTGCTCATTAATGTTCCGCGGCGAATAATAATGTCCTTATTAAAGCATGTTCAGAATCCGTTGCCGAATCAGAAGCGAAGCAGATATCCGTTCACAACGGATATCTGCAGCATAAGCGAGAATGATGTCAAGGTTGCTCGATACGCTGATCCTGACTCAGATAAATCGCTTCACCATCCACTTCCAGATTGGCGGCGCTGTGAATGGTGATTGGGCCTTTGTATTGCGGGTTTAACTCGAAAAGTTGTTTGAAGCTTTTGGTCTCATAAGGTGCAATCTCGATGTCTACAGTCTGTACACTGTTCTTCACGGCTTGGCTGGGCATAACATCAATGCGTACTGTGCCATGGGTTTTCCCAGAATAAGGGCCGGTAATTTTAATCAGATTTTGCAGCTTCCCGTCACGTAGGTTGTTGCGATCGACCAGGCAGACACCATCGAAGCCAGGGTTGTCAAACGTCTCATTGACGGTGAAATGTCGACCTTTCCATGTGACTCGTTGGGTTAAATTCAGTTTGCGGGCTTTGACATTGTGAAGGTCTACTACCGCGCGGTTTGAAAGGGATTGCTCAATTTTCTGGTCGAGATGCTGGTCCTGCTGCTGCCAGCTGAGCGTGCTATTGAGTTTGGCATCGCCGGAAATTTCGCTCAGTAGTTGTGGTTTGCCTCCGTTGTAACGCAAGCGATTGCTCAGGCCGGCAAGTTGTTTCAGGGTCTCGGCGTTGTTGCTGTCAAGCAAAGCACGTTCAAGTGTATCCAATGACGCTGAAGCCAGTTGATGCTGCTGGCTGTCGTCCAGTTGGGCGTATACCTTAGGCAGTGTTTGGGCGCAGGGCTCCGCCAGCTGAGTACTCTGTTCCTGTAAACAGGCGCGGAATATGCGTTGCAATTTCGGCATGTCGGCGAATTGCCAGGGATTACTGATGAGCGTTGCGTGTTGGCGAGTGGCCGCCCTTGCAGGAAACTGCAAATACGGCGTTAGACGGTGACTGACATCATTCGCGAGTAAGCTTATCGCTCGAGTTCTGAGGCGTTCCATGTGATCGCGGGAAAGTGGGATGTTTTCGATCTGGCTGATGAGTGTGCCCTGATGTGAACCACGGATTTCAATGGTGATGTGCTCCCGGGAGAGTTTCACATTCACACCCAGTGCAGCGCCCTCTTCATTTTGTGCGTGCAATGCGTCGGCCAGCCGAGGTGATAGTGCAAAGGCTTGATATTGTGGGCCTTCAAAAATCAGGTAGCGCCCTTCTTTGATCCATAGAGGGAAGTAATGGTCGAGCCGATAGTTCGGGCGTTTGTTGCCGCTTGTTTGTTGGCTGTCAGTTTTTGTGTCTTCCGTGTTCGGCTTCTCTTCTTTAACGATTTGATAGTCGGTACGGTAAGCCTGGTTTTCCGGATGAAGCTCAAGCCCCAAGCCAATCCCCACTTGGCCACGATGCAGTTGGCCAGGTTGATATGTCACCAGTAATCCCAGTTGAGATTCCGTAGCGGGAATGATCAGTGGGTTGTCCAAAGGGCCAGGAAAATCGACGGCCTTTTGCATGGCGCTGAGCAGTTCACCTTTGGGATTAATGCCGATATCCAGGCGGGGTTGTTGTTTTTCTTCCTGAACGCGAATCCAATAGGCGTTGCCATCCTGCTCCCAGGGGCCGGATGCAATGTGAAAGCTGCTGTGCTGACTTTTGACGTACTTCTGAAATGCCGCTTCAAGTTGCTCCCAGTCAGGGAACACATCTTTCAGTAATTGATTGGCTGTCGGTAAAGTGGCTTCTGAATGTGGGTTAGCCGCCATCAGCTGATCACGGAACCAGGCAAAATATTGGGCGCGTTCGGGGTCGCTCAATAAAAAGTGAATGATAAAAAAGTTGAGGCCGCGCTTGAGTGCGGGGTTGTCATTGATTTCGGCAATGCCTGGTTCATCGGCGGCATAAAATTGCTTGAGGCCGCTGATCAGATAGCTCATGGGAGCCCGGTCTCGCACCATAACCGCCAACTGTTGGCGTTCAGGGTAATAAACGTGGCTGGCGATTGAGTCCGCGAGACCTTCGGTGATCCAGTTTGGTGCCCAGCTGGAATGGCCACTCAGTGCCATATGGTAGGCGTGCATGGTTTCGTGGATCACAATATAACGTTGATGCTGTTCCCGGCTGGAAGGAAAGCTGTAACCAGCTCGGTTGTAATACATGGTTTCTCCGCCCGCGTTTTTGTGAACCCCTCGACGAAAGCCATCATCAAGCATGGTATTGCGGGTGCTGGCCCGGCTTTTGCCATAGACCACCGCGATACGTTGGTTGTCGATATTGGCGGGCTCGGCTCCAAACAGCTCCACATAATGGGGATAAGACATCTCCAGAAGCTCCAGATAGAGCCTTACTTTATCTTCAGGCAGATCGCTTTTGATGGCAAAGTGCTTGCTAACCCACCACTCATAACCCGGGCTGTTGGCGATTTTACCGGCGCTGTAGGTATAAGGAATTTGCCGTCCCAGTTTTTTAATGTCCATGTTCAGGAGGGTGGAAAGCCGCCCCTCGACGTGTACGTCGGCTCTCATTTCGGTGGGCTTGGGAATGCTCACTTCCATCTTTGCGGCCATAGCATCCGGGGACTTAGGCGCCTGCGGGCTACAGGAGCTCAAGCCAAGAGCTGCGAGACAACAGGCGCTCAGAATACCGGTGTGGCGCAGGAATGTGCGGGTTCTGGATGGATGGGGACCCTGGGACTGACGAATCGAGTGAGTGCGCGCCAGGGGCGTAAAATGATTATTCGTCATGCCGGGTCCTTTATCATTGACTAAATTGTATATTTTATACAATATGCCCTATTACAGGACAAGTGCATAATGCGACAATTGTGAATGGGCCCTCTCATCCGGCAGCGTCGCGCTGCGCTTAGCGTCCAATATCCAGGGCGGCGTTGAGACTTGCCCCAAAGATCACAATAACAACAGACAATGGTGGCGATTTCATGTCTACGACAGCAGCCTCGCCGGCGAGCTCGGCATTTCCCAGGTCTTTCTATGTTGCCAATGGCATGGAAATTTTTGAGCGCCTGGCCTGGTACGGTTTTTTTACCGTATCTTCGGTGTATATGACGACCCCGGTTGATCAAGGGGGCGTGGGTTTTACAGAATCTCAACGCGGTGCGCTGCAAGGCATCATTCCCTTCTTTCTTTATATTCTGCCAGTCATTACCGGTGCCCTCGCCGACCGCTATGGCTTTAAGAAAATGTTCTTGCTGTCCTTCGCCATCATGGCACCGAGTTATTATCTGCTCGGGCAGGTCAGCAGTTTCGGAGGGTTTTTCCTGGCTTTTTTTGCCGTCGCACTCGGGGCGGCTTGTTTTAAGCCCGTCGTGCAGGGAACCATTTCCCTGACCACCAATAAACACAACCGAGGCTTGGGTTTCGGTATTTTTTATACCATGGTGAATGTCGGTGGTTTCCTAGGGCCTTTTGTGGCGGGTTATGTGCGGGCCATCAGTTGGGATGCGGTCTTTTTGATGTCGGCGTTGTGGATTTGCATCAACTTTTTTCCGGCCGCGTTCTTATATTCCGATCCTCGTGATCCGGAGCATGCGGATGCACAAGCCAGCAAGAGTTTGAAACAGGTGCTTCAGGAAGCCCAAGAGGTTTTAGGCAATGCGCGGTTTGCCATGACCATCTTTCCCTGCATTCTTTTATTGATGTGCGCCGGTGCGAGCTGGCTCAGTTACCCCGTGGCTTTTGCCGGTATTGTGGCTTGGTTGTTGTTGAATGTTGTCTGGAATAAATTTGCTTTGGACAATGAAGATGCAACGTGGTGGCAACAAAAAGTTCGCGTCAGTAATGTGCCCTTTGCTATCTATTTGGGAATTCTTTCTGGTTTCTGGGCGATCTATAACCAATTGTTTTACACCTTGCCGCTGTATCTTCGCGACTATATTGATACCGCAGACGTGATTGCCTTTATCAGTGTGTTTGGTCAGGGAGCGGTGGACTATTTTGCAATTGTGAATGTCGATGCACTGACTGAAAAACTGCAGGCGCTGGCGGGGCAGGACGTGCTCGCCAGTTTGGATACGCTGCGGCTAGAGTTGGTGCACTTAAAGGTGATGGTGCCTCAGACTGAAATTGCCTCGGCTATGGAGGCTATTCGCCAGGGTACAGAAGCTCGCGACATTGCGTTGCAATGGCAACAAGATTACCGGCAAATTAACCCGGAATACATTGTGAATATCGGCTTCGCTATGATTATTTTTGGTCAAATCGCTGTCAGTTATGTCTGTCAGCGTTTTAAAGCCATTAATGTGATTGTTGCCGGTGTGATCATTTTTGTGTTGGGCTTACTGGTTGCATTGACATCGGGCAGTGTTGCCTTGGGTGGCAGCACCATTGTGTTGGCCGTAGTGATGATGTCCTTCGGTGAAATGGTGACGGTACCTAAAAGCCAGGAATACGTAGCCAATATTGCGCCGAAGAATCAAGCGGCTTTGTACATGGGCTACTATTTTGTGTCCATGGCCTTGGGTTTTCTGTTCGCGGGATTGTTGTCGGGTTGGGGTTACGGAACCGTGGCCAAGGAGTGGGGGCGACCAGATTTAATGTGGCTTATTTTTGCTGCTATTGGTCTACTCACTTCAGCAGGCTTGTGGTGGTTTAATCGCCGCTACGTAAGACGCTCAATCGCGTAATTACTTGGCGAATAGTCTCTTGGCGCCTACCAGTCTTTGGGCAGGCGCTCATCTTTCAAACGCTGTTGCTTTAAGCGTTTACTGCGCTCTTCTTGTTCGACTTTCTTCCGATGACGGCTGTTCGCCTTCGCCCAATAGGCATCATCTCGTTTAAGTAATATGGCTTGGCACGCCGTGTATAAACCTGTGGCTTCCAGTAGAGGGCGCAAGCCTACTCCCAGAAAAATTAACACGGGAATGTACGTCCATAGAACATTGGGTGCGACCCAGACAAAAAACAAACAGAACCACCAAGCGGCGATGTAGCAGGCTCTTGCGAAAGGTCCCCAATAGAACTGCGCTTCTTTCACGACGATGTCATGTCCGAGGTTTACTAAACATCAATTTTTTGAGCGACAAATATGATCGACGCGGCTTTTCGGGTGTTGGGGTTTATGGGTTCGCGGACGCTTTGCAAACTGTATCCGGTTTCGCTGAATAGCTGCAGCCAAGTTTCCAGTGTTCTGAAATACCAAGGGGCGGCTTCTTTGAAGCGTTCACTGATGCCTGCCCAACTGCCTTCGCGCCAGCCATCCTCATAAGGCATGTCGCCACAGCTGGTATGGGGATGAAGTGTTTGCACAACAAAATGTCCGCCATAGTTCAGCAGGGGGCGTAAGCGTCGGAAAACCAATTCAACGGATTGTCGCCCGAGTAGTGAGAAGTTGGCGACAGCCAGGTCAACGGTAGTGCCAACAGTGCGTCGGCATATATGTTCATAACGACAGAGTTTGAAGTCGCCGCCGCCTTTTGCTTTGGCGGTTTCCAGAAACATGGGGACTGCATCAACGCCGACAACATTTCGCCCCTGATTGGCGAGCGCTCGGCTTAACCAGCCTTCACCACAACCCAGATCGAGTACACTGCGGCTGGGAATGTTTTGCAGGGTTTCCAAAATAGCTTGGTTAGTCACCAGCTCTCGACTGGCAATTTCACGAGCTTCCAGGGCTTCTATCCAGGGTGAGGCGTTGTGGTTCCACGCCTGAAGGATAAGTTGTTCATTGAGCAGAGTCATAGTCTTCAGTGTTCGTTGTTGGCTTGTGAGATGCCGTAAGCCGATTGGTCTCTTGAAGGATACGATGCTTTTGATAGCCTTCCAAGTATAGATGCCAAATACTGGTGAGCAAAATACCAAAACCAAGTATTATAACAGCCAAATTTTTAAGCCAGTCCATCATAAATTTCCGTAAGGTATTTATGGGCTTTTGAACCTTCCTGAAAAACAACGTTCCCTTTTGGAATGATCATGGCAATTATTTTGGGGTATCCGGGAGGAACTCTACTTTATCAAAGTGGGGATTCTGTACCAGTGCTTCAATAGACACAATGTGTTTAAGTTTTATCGGATGCTTCATTTTGCTGGGTACAGCGTGTAACAGAATTTCAAGCACTTCCTCGCCGTTGTCGTCCTTTGCAATATCACTTGGGACGCCGTGAATACACTGCCCACTGACGAGTTCTACTTTGATGGCCAGATGATAGATGCAACACAGTTCCAATACGTCATAAATTTGACAAGACAGCATCTTAGTCGCCTCCACAACCGCCGCTGCATCCGCTGTCGGTACTTCCGGAAAACAAGCCGGAGCTTTCTGTGCTTGTGTTTCCTGAAGTGCCAGAGCAACCCGATGCACAGGCAATATGTGCTGCACAATAATCGATGTAGGTTTTGTTGCTGTCCACCTTTGTGTTGGCTTTGCGTTTGCAATCCAGGCTGTAGTGAAAACCATCCTCGATTTTAAGCGTTGCATCGATGGAAAACAGCAGTGGGAGTTGAGAAGGTCTTGCCGGATCAATATTTTTCTGGGCACAGGCCAGGCGCCAAGCTCGCTTAATACTTTCCTGCGCGCGCACCGGACTGGACATGACCTCACTGGGGTTGTGATGCAAGAAGCGGCCAAAAGCCCTTTGGCAAAAGGACTGGTAAGAGCGAGTAATGAGGATAAACTCATGCCAGGCAAGGTCGACCACTTGCGAGGGCATAGCCACCATTTTCTGTTTGGCCATATGGCAAAGAGTAAAGTAGTCACGCAATGCTGAAAATACCCTCGCCACATCCTCGTCACTCAAGTGGGGATACTGGGTTTTAATCTTTTTCGCGATTAGAGAATTAAATCGGAAGTGACCGATGTATTTTCTTTGTTGTTGCAGGCGAATTTGATAATACAAATAGCCGGCAAGAAGCGCGGGAATAATGAGTATGAGCAGTTTGAAATCCATTATTGCCCTCGCGGTCGGTGACGCTCTTCCCTAAGTTTGAATGTTTGGGGTGGTGTTTGGGAAGCCGCCCTAAGCTTCCATTTTTAACAGTAGGGCTTTGATGTCTTCTTTAGCATTCAGAATATGCTGTTGCAAAAATTCACAGGCCTCGGCGCGTTTTCCGGCACGGCACAGCTCCAGAATTTTTCGGTGTTCCTGGGCGGCGGTAGTAAAACCACCCGCCAACATCAGATGCATACGCACATAGCGATCGGCACTTTTGTTCAAAGTGCGCACCATTTCCTGAGTTTGTGGGCGTTTCGCTTTTTGATACAGATGTTGGTGAAAATCCAGATTCAATTCGCCGCTGTGGCTCTGGGTATTCTCGTCGTCCTGTTTGGCCAGCCGGTCAAGGATGTACTCAGCTTTTACGAAGTCGTCTTCGGTTAGGGAGTCAAAAGCATGCTTGAGCAATTCCGCTTCCAGCATGGCACGCAGCTCGAACAATTCGTCTACCTGTTCGGCGGACACTTCAGTCGCCGTAGCCCCTTTGTGGGGCTCAAAGTGCACGAGTCCTTCGCCTTCGAGTTGCAACAGGGCTTCGCGCACGGGAATCCGGCTGACGTTCAGCTCTTCTGCCAGGGCGGCCTGACGCAAAGGTTCACCGGATTTGATCTCGCCGTTCAGGATCTTTTCGCGGATGGATTCCACCACCAGCTGGCTACGGGTTTTGTGCACAATGGCCATTAGGCTTCTCGGTTGTTATCTTGGGCGCTAGCGAGCGCTGACTGAGGCATAGTATAACGGTTAAGTGTTCCGCAAAAAACAGGCCGCTTAGCCTAAAAAAAAGGCCAGACAAGCTGGCCAAACACTACAGGAAAAAGGAACGGTATCGTGGGCGTTAGCCCAATAAATGCGCAGGTGCGTTCTGGTAGCAGATGGGGCGCACAAAGCGGTGATAGGCTTCGGCACCCACTGAGGTGCTGCGGACATCGGTCGATGAAGGGAATGGGCCTCCGTGGTTCATGGAGTAGCACACCTCAACACCCGTTGGCATTTGGTTGTAAATCAAGCGTCCAACCTTGTGAGCCAGCTGTTGGCTTAGGGCTTGGGCTTGGGCCAGGTCTTGTTCCAGGCCGTGAATACTGGCTGTTAGCTGACCTTCGAGAGACGCAATGACCTGTTGAAGTTCTTCGTCATTGCGATAGCTCACGATCAGCGCCGCAGGACCGAAGACCTCTTCATGCAGCTCTCGATTGGCTAAAAACTGGTTGGCACTGGTGTTGAACAATTTTGCGGCTGAAAAGTGAGCCTGTTCGACTTCATTGCTGGCGAGCAGTTCAACGCCATCGGCTTGCGCCAGTTTAATCGTGGCGGCACTGTAGGCGGCGCTGATGCCCTGGGTCAGTAAGGCGGTGGTGCTGGCATTACGGATCGCTTCACTGGCGGCTTGACGGAAATCATTGGCCGACTCAGGCACCAGCCACAAACCGGGATTGGTACAAAACTGACCATTGCTTAGCACCAGAGAATCCACCAAACCTTGTGCGATATTCTGAGCGCTTTCGCTGGCCATAGCCGGCATCACTACTTGCGGGTTTACTGCCCCCAGCTCGCCATAAAACGGAATGTTCTGGCGGCGTTCCCAGCAAGCTTTTTGCAATAACTGGCCGACACGAATTGAACCAGTAAAGCCAACTGCCTGAATCGCCGGATGTTGCACGAGTTCAATACTGGCCTCGGGGCGACTGCTCTGTACCAATGAAAATACACCACTGTGCAGTTCACATTTACGGATCGCTTTGTCAATGGCCTGGGCGACCAGCTCTGAGGTGCCTGGGTGAGCCGGGTGGCCTTTAACCACTACCGGGCAGCCTGCGGCCAATGCAGAAGCGGTGTCGCCTCCAGCGGTTGAAAAAGCGTATGGGAAATTTGATGCTCCAAATACGGCAACTGGGCCCAGTGCAATATGGCGCAGACGGGTTTCTGGTTTGGGTAGTGGTTCGCGCGCTGGATCGGCTTCATCAAGAACTTCCGCATCCGCCTGTTCACGAATGAACTGGGCGAACATCTTCAACTGATTTACCGTACGCATGCGTTCACCCTGCAAACGCATCATGGGCAGGCCAGTTTCCTGGGCCGTCGTATCGAGAAGCTCGTCACCCAGGGCCAGGATTTCTTCACCGATGGTGTCCAAAAACTGCGCGCGTTGCTCAACGTGCAATTGGCTAAAGCTGGGGAACGCTGCCTCGGCTTGCAAGGCCGCTTGGTCGATCTCCTTGCGGCTGGCATTGAAATAACGCTGCTCAAGGTTCTCGCCGGCTAGAGGATTGTAAGCCTGAAACTGCCCTTCAGCTTCGTTACCTAACCAAACGCCAGCAACCAGACTTTTGCCACTAATACTCATAAATGATTCCTGTTTTTCAATAGGCCTCTTAAGGCCATTAAGCTGCTAAAAGATAAAATTATGTTACTTGGAAGCCAAAAGCATAGGGGTCGTCATCATCGACGGTAATGCAATTTTTACCGAACACTTTTGCCCATCCTTTAATGCTTGGCATCATGGCGGGGCGCCCGGCAATTTCAGTCGCCGCTTCGACTTTGCCAACGAATTGACTGCCAATAATGCTCTCATGGGTAAATTCTTGGCCGACGCTGAGTTCACCGCGTGCGTAGAGTTGAGCCATGCGTGCGCTGGTGCCGGTGCCACAGGGTGAACGGTCGATGGCCTTGTCGCCATAAAAAACCGCATTGGCGCCATCAGAACCTGCTTTCTGAGGTTTGCCGGTCCAGAGTAAATGTGAGGCCCCACACACACTGGCGTCGTCCGGATGTACACACTCGACAGTGTCGTTGATGATGTCTCGAATGATTGGGCTGAATTGTAAGACCTTTGCCGCGGACCAGTTTTCCAGACCCGGGTAATTTTCCTGCGGCTCGACAATGATGTAGTAGTTTCCGCCGTAGGAAATGTCGACCTTCAGTTCACCAATACCGGGAACATCAATAAGAATGTCCTGGTGAGCCAGATAGGAAGCGATATTGTATATTTTTACCCAGTCGACCTTGCCGTCTTTCTGTTCGTACTCTACGCGAATTTGACCGGCAGGGACGTCGAGTATTAATTGCCCCGGAGTCCTGGCTTGTAACAGGCCGGATTCTAATGCCGCCGTTACCGTACCAATGGTGCCATGACCGCACATTGGCAAGCAGCCGGAAGTTTCAATAAACAGGATCGAAGCATCGGCATTGTCACTGCAGGGCGGATATAAAAACGATCCTGACATCATGTCATGACCGCGGGGTTCGAACATCAGGGATTCCAGAATCCAATAGTGATTGTTGAGGAAATCCTGTCGTTTCTCACTCATATTGCTGCCGGCCAGAGTTGGATGACCTGAGGTCACCAGACGAACCGGGTTGCCACATGTATGAGCATCGATGCAAAAAAACGTGCCTTTGCGCATGTATTCGGCCTTAATCAAGCGTATTAAACGTGGGTCATCACTTATCTATGACCAAGCGAACGGGTTTCTGGCCGCGTGAAAAAGGCGAGTTTGCCTGCGGCTAAAGATCTGGGCAGGACGGGGCCTTAGCGGGGCCAATGAACGAATTGAAATATAGTGTATATTGTATACAATAACAATCACTTTTCTTTCCTGGCGTTTTCCCTATGAGTTTTAAATTGTCTCTCCAGCAGGAGAAAATTAAGAAATTTCAAAGCCTTACAACCATTGATGCCCATACTGAGGGTGAGCCGTTGCGTATAATCCTAGACGGTTACCCTGAGGTGCCGGGTGATAATATTTTGGCAAAGCGTCGTTATTTGCAGTCCGAGCTGGATCATCTGCGCCAGGTACTGATGTATGAGCCACGCGGGCATGCGGATATGTACGGCGCTCTATTGACCGAGCCCACAACCGAAGGGTCAGACTTCGGCATCTTGTTTATGCACAACGAGGGCTATTCCAGTATGTGTGGCCACGGCATTATCGCAGCCGTCACCATGGCCGCTGAGTACGCCAACTTGGAGGTGGCTACAAGCAGCAAGCGCACCATTGGTATCGATGCCCCTGCGGGAAAAATTACTGCCTATGCCGAGCGTAATGATCAGGGTGAGTTGGCGGTGAGCTTTGACAATGTGGAATCGTTTGTCGAGGTATGTGATCGCACTGTTACTGTACCCGGCTTTGGCGAGGTGAGATATGACATTGCTTATGGTGGTGCCTATTATGCCTACGTCGATGCCGATGCCATTGATGTGGCTTGTGGCCCTGAAAATGCCGAGCAGTTGATTCAATTGGGGCGTGCGATCAAGCATGCCGTGATGGCTGATTATCCGTTAGTGCATCCGACCGAAGAAGATTTGGGTTTTCTCTACGGCACTATTTTTACGTCCAGAAAAACCAATGACGAAAGCAGTCATTCCCGCCATGTCTGCATTTTTGCCGATGGCGAAGTGGATCGCTCACCTACCGGCACCGGAGTGAGTGCGAGAATCGCTCTGCTGCGCCACCGCGGTGAAGTCAGTGTGGGTGAACGCATCAATATTGAAAGTATTATCGGAAGCGCCATGCAGGTCGAAATTGCTGAGGAGTTGGATTTCGCCGGTAAGGCCGCCGTGATTCCGAGGGTGTTTGGCACCGCATTTATCACCGGTGTGAATCAGTTTCTGGTGGACATGGATGATCCATTGAAACACGGGTTTTTAATTCGATAATCACGCGATATGCATACTATGGTCGTTAAAAAAGTGGGCATCCTTGGTGCCGGTATTATCGGAATCTGCTCGGCAATCGAATTGCAGCGTCGTGGTTTTCAAGTCACCTTGTTGGATCCGAAAGGTTTGGGGACACAAGCGTCGTCTGGCAATGCCGGGCATTTTGCCAGTGAACAGGTTTTCCCTCTCGCGGACCCTGCGTTATTGCCCCAGCTGCCAAAAATATTACTCGATCCGAAGGGCCCGTTTCGAGTTCGGCCCGCTTATTTCCTGAGAGCCTTGCCTTGGTTTTTGCGTTTTCTATGGAATATGTTGCCCAGTCGCGCGAGACACAATTCGCACTTGATTCGTCAGCTGAATGAACGAGCAATACCCTGTTATCAGGAACTGTTGGGCGTGTGTGGTTTGAAGGGTGAGTTGCAATTGTCTGGAAGCTTACTGACTTTTGAGAAAACCGCTGAGGCAGACATTAAGAAACAGCTGGCGGCGTTTCAGGCAGAAGGTGTTGCTGTTGAATACCTGACACGAGCGGAAGCTTTACATTTGGAACCGGCTTTGGGAGATTCGGTAAGTGCTTGCCTGTATTTCAGCGACGTTGGGCATTGTCATGACCCTGCCACGCTGTGTCGGAAGTTGGCCGATTATTTCTTGGAACAAGGTGGCACCTTTCATACCGTGAGCGCTGAAAAGATTACCGAGTTTCAAACGTCCGTAAAGGTGAGCGTCGTATCGGCTGAAGACGAGCAGGTCCATAAGGATTTGTTCTTTGGTAAAATTTTGATCAGTTCCGGTGCCTGGTCCAAACCTTTCGCTCGTCAGCTGGGTTATCGTGTGCCTCTGGATACGGAGCGAGGTTATCATCTGATGGTGCCTGAACATCGTATTCTGAGTCGACCGGTGGCGTCGGCTGAGCGCAAATTCATTATGACACCGATGTCAGGCGGCCTTCGTCTTGCCGGTACGGTTGAGTTTGCGGGCCTGGATGCGGCGCCGGACTACAGTCGAGCGGATATGTTATTGCCTCACGCGAAGGCACTTCTGAACAATGAGGCCTTGGAGAAATTCCGAGTGCAGGATCACCATGAACGTTGGATGGGTTGTCGCCCCTCGCTGCCGGATTCTGTTCCTGTTATGGGGAAAGCGCCGAACCACAAACGTATCTATTTCAATTTTGGTCATCAGCATTTGGGATTGACTTGGGGAGCGGTTGCCGGGAAGCTGTTGGCGCAAGATATTTCCGGTGAAAGCAGCGATATTGAGCTTCAGCCCTATTCAATCGCCCGCTTCAACTAGGTCTTTCCGGTGCATTTCGCCCGGGCTTGATTGCGTCTGCCAGTTGCTAGTAAGCTGGCAGAAAAGGAAGTCATTATGAGCCCAAGCGCTTCGTTGTTCAGCGTTATCAAGTCCAATCTCGCCTATCAATTTAATTACTTGATGCTGTGCATCGTCTGGAATATTGCGGGCCTGATTTTATTATCGAACGGTGAGCCTGCCTTAGGACCGACGGCCTCTGTGAGCGCGATAGCGGTGCTGTTGGGATTTGCATGTGCGATTGCTCTGGGGGTGTGGCGTTGGCCCTATCTGTATATGTTTGCGACAGCCATATTAATGTTTCTGGCGAGCTCCGCGGTCATTCCTGCTTACACACAAGATCCGAGTTTATGGCCTTCGGACTATTGGCGTTATGGTGGTGCCCTATTGAATGGTTTGGGGGCATTGGTTTGTGCTCGCGGTTTACTGGGGTTTTGGCAATGGCGCAGCCGCCATGCTGAATCTTGAGCTGTCTGTGAATTCAATGAGCATTGTCGAATGCCAGATCCACGACTTGAATGAGGCCCACTGGGCACTGATGTTCATGGCTGACCCTGATCGAGAAGTCATTTCCGCTTACTTACCCGATTGTCGAATCTTTGCGATCCATAGCAATGGCTTGCCAATCGCTCTGGCACTGTTGCTTGGTGCTGAGTGTGCCTATGGAGAAAAGCTGGGCCTAACAAAAGGCGAGGCTGAACTGATTAATATTGCTGTGAACCCAGATCATCAGGGCAAAGGTTTGGCGAAACAACTGATTCAACATTGCATTGATGTCAGCAAGCGAGCTGAGCTGAAAGCGTTGTGGATTGGTACCGGCAATTCCAGCTTGTCGCAACTGGCGCTTTATCAAAAAATGGGTTTTCGTCTTCATCACATTCTTCCGGATTACTTTTCGGATTACCCCGAGAGCATTATTGAGAACGGTATCGATTGTTTGGATATGGTGCGCTTGACGTTTACCTTTAAACAGGAGGTGTCTGATGTCGGAACTGAAAACTAAAGCCGGACAAATCAGTTTGGCGGAGTTCATGGCCAGTGTGCCGGAAAAGAAACTTGAAGATACCAAACGCCTGATCAAGATGATGAAAACGATCACGGGTGAAAAAGTCACGGTATGGGGTAGCGCAATTGTTGGTTTTGGGGCTTACGAATACCAAAACACTGGTGCAGGAGGCCGCTGGTTTAAAACTGGATTCTCACCGAGGAAACAAAACTTCTCGATTTATATTATGAACGGTTTTTCTGAATACGACGCGCTTCTTGCGAAGTTAGGAAAGCACAAACTGGGAAAATCCTGTTTATACATCAGCTCATTAAAGGCAGTTGATGAGGCGGTGCTGAAAGAACTGATCACACGCTCATACACTGCCATGAGTAAGAAGTACGACTAGGTGAGAGTCATATTAGGTGAGAGCCATATTAGGTGAGTATGATGCCGGATAAACTCAAGTCGGCGCTGGTTATTGGTGCAACAGGATTGGTGGGGCGCGCCTTGCTCATGAAAATAGCCAAGGCTCCTGGCTATGGACGCATTGTGGCACTCAGTCGACGGCCGATCGAAGACTGCCCCGGTAACGTTGATAATATCGTACTGGATTTCGATCACTTAGCGGATCACGCTGCGGTGTTCAATGTCGACTGCTTTTTCAGTTGCCTCGGAACGACCCGTAAGCAGGCGGGTTCTATTGAGGCCCAGAGAGTCGTTGATTATGACTACCAGCGGCACGCTGCTGAGTTGGCGAGGGCTGCTGGCGTAAAGCACCTATTGCTGGTGTCTTCATCAGGCGCTGATGCGAAAAGTGCCAGTGCCTATATGAAAATGAAAGGTGAATTGGAACTGGCGGTACACGCCTTAAATTTTGACAAACTGTCGATCTTGCAGCCTTCTCTACTGGTTGGAAAAAGAGAGCATCATCGCTTGGGTGAAAGCCTGGGTGAGAGTGCCCTTAACTGGCTGAATGCCTTGGGTATCCTGAAACGCTATCGACCTATCGCGGGAAGCCAAGTGGCTGATGCTCTGCTTTATCTGGTGGAGAACCAAACCGGTGCATCTGAGGTCTATCGTCTTGATGAGATTTTCACACTCACTTAAAGGAAGATTATGATGGCAAATCGTCGCAGCAGTGCTTTGATTCTTGGTGCGCTACTCTGTATCGGCCTGGTTGCTCTGGGGTATCTGCTCGGGCAGTCGGCAGTGAAAGTTAAAGAATATGAGCGCTTGGTTCGAGTCAAAGGGCTGGCGGAGCGAGAGTTGCCTGCGAATATTGTCATCTGGCCGATTCAATACTCAGCGGCAAGTAATAGTCTTGAAGATCTGTACCAAAAGCTGGATGAACATGCCGCTGTGGTTCGAGGATTTCTAGTCGAGCGCGGTATTCAAGCTGAAGAGGTGAGTGTGTCTGCGCCTGCCGTTACGGATAAGTCAGCACAGCAGTACGGTAATGAGCGCTCTCCGTTTCGCTTCGTGGGCACACAAACGGTGACAGTTTATAGCGAACAGCTAAGCAACGTTCGTGGCATGATGGGAGCCATCAGTGAGTTGGGCAAGCAAGGTGTGGTGTTAAGGGGCGATCACTACGACAGTCGCCCAGAGTATATTTTTAATCAGCTCAATGACATCAAGCCAGCCATGATTGAGGAATCGACAAAAAACGCTCGGCAGGTTGCCGAAAAGTTTGCGGCCGATTCCAACAGCCGCTTGGGTAAAATCAAAAGAGCAAGTCAGGGGCAGTTTTCGATCCAGGATCGAGACCGCAATAACCCGCACATTAAAAAGATACGAGTCGTATCGACGGTTGAGTACTACTTGTCAGACTAGTTATTCTCAAGCCTGTTGTTGCTTCTGACGAATCTGTTCTTGCAGGATGTTGTGGAAGTATTGCAAGCTGGCTTCGTGTCCACCAATAATAAACGTATCGTTGGCGCCGGTAGCGATCCCCTTTTGAGCCTGCTCACAAACAAAAAAGTCTTCGGCTTCGAACACGCCGTTCTCAATGATATCGAAAGCGCGTTCATAATGAGCGTGCTCGGCTTCATTTTTGGGTTCGGCCGGGATCAGACAAATGTGATTGACCAGAGTTTCATCGGGCGCGATGGGGTACACCGATAAAATGCTGCTGTAGTCCGGGTGGAAAATCAGCGTTGTGTTGGGAAAAATCTGGTATGCAAACGTGCAGTGATGGCGATAATCCCAGTCAGTGTCGTTTAAATCAAATGCGTCTACCAATTCATTGCGCCCCACAGTGGAACGAATATGAACCCCCTTCGCCTCGCTGACCGCGGCGCAATCAATAAAGAGAGGCCCTACGGTATTTTTATGCAAGCGCTTTACGTGGTAACCATCAAGGAACGCGTCGACAATGAGTTTCCAATTGGTTTTCTTGCGTTTTAATGATTGTTTAAAGAACACCTCACCATCGATGTTAAACGCCTCCAGATCGTTGCCAATATCACCCAGGTGTTTGTCCAGATCTAATGACCCTTCCGGGTTGGGGTTTACCCAAATAAAACCATGGCGTACTTCGCAAGGCAGTGCCTTCAGGCTTCGACACGTTTTATCAAGATGAGGAAAGGATTCTTCCAGAGGTACGGCGATTAGCTTTCCATCCATGCCATAGGCCCAGTTGTGGTATGGGCAAACCATGCTGGGACGCCGTTTAACTTCTTCTCCATCGACCAGACGAACGCCGCGGTGGCGACAGGCGTTTAAGAATGCTCTGATTTTGCCGTCGCGAGCGCGGGTTAAAATAATGGGCTGCCCCAGGTGATCGAATGCCATGTGATCACCGGCTTCTTTCAACATGGTGTGATGACCGACAATAAAAGCCCCGTCACGAAAGATGGTGTTTTGCTCGTCCTTGAACACCTCTTCGCAATGATAGATTTTCGCCTCAATTTCTCCGCAGGCGTCCATGTTGCCTAAATCCCCTTCTCTGGTTTTGGCGATCAGTTCGGAAAAAATATCGTGTCTGGGGTCGGACATATCAGGCTCCTTGTTATGTTGGGGTGATGTCAGGCATCGAGCTTGTTGAGCAACCGGTCAAGTTTTTGATCGATGTGGTCGAGATCAGAACTCTGGTTGTTTGTTGAGTGCTCGCGGCTGAGCACGCCTCGGAATAATAACTGCCAAAGTTGCTCCAAAAATTGTGCACTGTCGTGGGCCTTACCGGTGTTGAAGTTGGCGATGGCAAAATGTTCTATTGCACCGAACAGCGCGTCACGAAACACCGGGCTTGGAATATGACCGTCGATTTCCTCTTGGCTGATATCCTCAAAGGCATCAACAAAAAGCTGGGTGTATCGTCGGTTGTGGCGATGCAGGGCTTGTTGAGTCTGTTCATCTCCATAGCGCGCATGATTGCCCACGACCAGCCTGGCGAGTGGCCATTGAGCCTCCAGCTGCTGGATATAGTCCTCGGCCATTGCTCTTAACCGCCTTTTGGGGCAGCTGTGAGCTTGCTGAATCATTTCAATGTTGGTGTGTATCGTCGCGAAGACCTCATCAATCAGGGCCCGCAAAAGCCCCTGCTTGTTTTCAAAATGAAGGAACACTGTGCCTTCGGCGACTCCCGCGCGCTTGGCGATGGTACTGGTTTTGCTATTGGCAAAATCCTCTTCGCTCATGATGGCTTTACAGGCCTCAAGAATGGCCTGCCGGGTGGCTTCCCGACGCTGTGACTGGCTGCGTTTTTCTATCTGAGTAGCGCTCATAATGGTTTGGTCAATGTTCAGTTAAGTGCCAGTAAAATGGCTGTATATCGATTTTTAGTGAGTATTACTCATTAAAATATAGGCGGCAAGCTGAGTTTCTGCCACTTTTTTGGGCTAAATTGACGTTTGTTGCAGTCAGGCTCAGTTTTTTAGCTATGTGGCCGTTATTCGTCTATGAGCGCGGTGAGGTCATGGCGACAAAAGGCAAAAAAGGATGTAACAGCATGAATTTCAAATACCGTTTACTGTTGCTGATGGGGATTTCCGTATTGGGGGCGGTTTGCTTTGCCCTTGGTTTTCGACAGGGCCTGGTGCTTTTGGTGATGGTAGGCCTGATTGTGGAATTATTGGTTTGGCTGGGGCAAATGGAATCCGATTTTGCACTTGAACTCGCGAGACCGGCGGTACCGACCGCTCGTAAAAAACCGCTGTAAGCTATTTAGTGCGCTGCCTATGCGGCAGCGCATTTGAACATCGATTATGAAGCCATCCAGGCTTCAATCTCCTCTACGGTTCTTGGGGCGCCTGCTGAAAGATTTTCGTGGCCGTCGGCGGTCACTAGGATGTCGTCTTCAACTCGAATGCCCATGCCGCGAAATTCCGGCGCAACTTGGTTATCGTGGGCGGGGAAATACAATCCTGGCTCAATAGTAAATACCATATTCGCTTGCAATGTTTTCCACTCATTGTGATGTTTGTAGCGCCCAACATCATGAACATCCAGGCCCATCCAGTGGCCGGTTTTATGAATGCTGTAAGGCTTGTAGAGTTCTTTCTCCAAAGCTTCTTCCATACTGCAACGGAGAATGCCCAGATCGATAAGCCCTTGTGCCAGAGTGGCCATGGCAGTTTCGTAGAGGTGGTTCCATGGTGTGCCGGGTTTCACCAGAGCGATGGCATTATCGAGCGCGGCCAATACCACCTTGTATACGGCTTTTTGTGTATCACTGAAGCGGCCATTGACAGGAAAGCTGCGAGTGATGTCGGCCGTGTAATATTGAAAATCACCACCGGCATCAATCAGTAAGATTTGCCCGTCCTGGAGCACGTCGTTATTTTCAGTGTAGTGCAGGCAGCAGGCGTTATTTCCGCTGGCCAAAATAGTAGGGTAGCCCACATCCTGGCAGCCGTATTCAGACACTTTGCCAAAAAAAGCGCCGGCTAATTGCTGTTCGTTAATGCCCGCGCGAGCTTGTTTCATGACGGTTTTGTGCCCGTCGACCGAAGCCGTAACTGCTTGGCGAATGCGAGCGAGTTCGGCGTCGTCCTTAATGATACGACGTTCATGAATGAAGGGCAGAATCGAATGCAGGCTGCGAAAAACTTTTGTTTCGTCGAATCTCGCACCACGCCGCTGTTGGTTGATCCAGCTGAAGATTCGATCTTCAAAACGGCCCAGCTCGTCGGATAGATAAACATGCTGGCGCTGTCCCAGCAGCTCAGGCAGGCGCTGTTCAAGCTCGGCGATATCATACGCTGCGTCGCAGTCATAACGTTCAGCCGCCATTGTTTGGCCACAACGATGGCCAAAATTAATCTCTGCTGCTTTGTCCTTAGGCAGATTAAACAGCACAAAGGGTTGGTTGGAGTTAGGGCGCAGAACCGCAACTGCATCGGGTTCGGCAAAGCCTGTTAAATAGTAGAAATCATTGTCCTGGCGAAAATTGTAGGTAATGTTTTTATTACGCACCTTTTCAGTGTTCCCAACCAGAATGACCACAGAATCGGCTTCGATTTCGGTCAGCAACAATTCTCGGCGCGCTTTGTAATCAATGTTCATAGTGCTTTCCAAACCACATTTGTTTGTGTCTTAGGCTAAACTTTTTACGACCAGCTGGGCGGCAGCAAGATCTTCCAGGGCATGTCCAACTGACTTAAACAGCGTAATGTCTTTATCATTGCGAAGGAAGGCGCGTTCCTGTCGGCAGAGTTGAAACAGATCTGCGCAGATGTCTTCCTGCTGCAAAACGCCGTTGGCCAACGGTGTGGCGATATCGCCGGTTTCTTTGCAGGCGCCGGTGTAATTGTCGACAACGATACGGCTGCGGCGGATGCAATCGTCATCGGCTTCGCGCATATCGGGGCGATAGGCCCCGACCAAATCCAGATGTTGACCTTCCTGCAGCCACTCACCCATGATCAGGGGCTCTTTGCTCATGGTGGCCACTGAAATAATGTCTGCCTCACTGACGGCCTGATTCAGGTCATCGGCAACTTGAATATTAAAGCCCGAAAGATTGTCCAGCTCGGCAATGGCCTGGGCTTTTTCCGGGTTGCGCCCCCAGATGATGACATCCTCAATCGGGCGAACGCTGGCATGTGCGCGAATGAGCTGGCTCGACAGGGTGCCAGTGCCGACCATCAGCAGTTTTCGGCTATCCGGGCGCGACATAAAGCGACTCGCCAGTGCGGACGCAGCGGCCGTGCGTTTGGCCGTCAGGGCCGGTGCATCCATGGTGGCTTTGACGCAGCCCCGAACAGCATCAAACAGGACGTAGGTGCCTTGAATGGAGGGAAGGTCAAACTTGTAGCTCTCCGGGGTTACTGTGACCAGCTTAATTCCTATATCACTGCCCGCCTGCCAGGAGGGCATCATCAACAAGGTGGTTTCCCGGCTGCTCTCAGGATTAGGAATGTCATAGTGATTGCGCAGAGGGGTCTCAATATCGCTGGCAAAAGCCTTCTGAAGGGCATTCACCAAATCCTCAAAGGGTAAGGCGCGGTCAATGGCCTGCTGATCGATAAAATCCATGGACTGACTCTCATTACTGTAAATTGTATACAGTATACAAGAGTTGTCTGGACAAAATAAACGATCGAGGTCTGATTGGGAGTGAAAACGGGCCAGGCTTTCGGCCCTGACCCACTGTGCGGATGTCGATGCGTTTTAGGATTCGGACCAGATCGCAAACTCATTGCCGCAGGGCTCGCGGAAATGGAAGCGACGGCCGCCAGGAAAATCGAAACAAGGCTTGCTGATGTCACCACCGGCCTTGATAACGGCCTTTTCACTGGCCTCAAGATTCTCGCTATACAGCACAACTAACGCACTGCCTGCTTCCTGACTCATGGCCATATCAATGCGATAGAAACCACCATCGATGCCCTCTTGATGAAAGTCGCAGTAATCCGGGCCATAATCCTGAAAGGTCCAGCCGAAAGCAGAATGGAAGAAGGCCTTGGTCTTTTCGAGATCTTGGCTAGGCATTTCAATATAATTGATTTGTTGATGTTTTTTCATAGGCTACCTTGCTGACACCGCTTAGGAACCGCTGCTTGAGGGTTCCTGTAGTTAAAATCAGTGGGTATGGTAGCGACTTGCGGTTCGCGCAGAAAGAGATTCAACCAATGCTTTGCAAGTCTACTGACAGGGCCTGTCGTATGAGATTGGCTTTGCTGAAATTGCCACGGCTGACCTTATCCATCATTTCAGGTTTGCCCAGAATCTGGAACGTATTTTCTGCGAGAGACAGACCTTGCGCTTGGTTCCGTTGGGCATTCTTGCAGAGCTCGATTAGATAATTGAGTTTGTCCTGCATGCCGGCTTTTCCTGCTTCGTCGATCCCGCGATGGGGGCAAAAGACGACCTCTATGTCCAGCGTCAGCACTTTTTTCAAACTCAGCATTAACTCCATCAGATTTTCGTCGGAGCGCATGTATTTAAGCGCGCGTGCCAAGTACAGATCGCCGCTGAAAAACCAGCGTTGTTTAGGTAAATAAAAACAGGTGAGGTCTTTGGCGTGCCCAGGTGTATGTATGGCAATGGCCTCATCGCCATTGGCCAGGTACTCCTTTTCGGCCAGAGGTTCAGTAATAACCCGTTGAGGTTTTCCCCAGGTCAGTTGCTGAATGGCTGGAATTCGAAACCCTCGTGCGAGTTTTTGCTGGGCTTGAATCGGTGCTTTGGGGACTAAGCCATACTTGCGGCCAACCCGCGAGGCATTGCCGCTGTGATCTTCATGGTGATGGGTTAGCCACAGTTGTTCTATCGACGGACCAGATTCCAAAAAGCTTTTTACATGCCGCCACTGGTTCGAGGGACCGCAATCAACAAGCACACTGCCAATGCGATAAACAATAAAATTAGAGGTCACGCCCCCGTTAAGGCGACCCACTCTGACTCCTTCGACCAAAGTGCCGTCGGCATGTTGATGTTGATAGTGTTGGCGGATGGGCATGTTCGAATCTCTTACTTTCCTAATTGGCTATTCTAGTTCATGTTTGGCGAGACAAAAGTGTGAAATCCGTCTTTTTCAGTGGCATAAATTTACACATATGTAGGGGATATGTAATACAATTAACCAGCTCTCAGGCTAAGGAAGCAAGGATTGGCCGAATACAAGGGATAGATTTATAGGATGACTACTTGACCTCCTCTAAGAACTCCACCTCTTTTTTCGTTATTTTTATGGCATTCCTGTGCATGGCCTGCGGTGCATCCAAAGCATTCAGGTTAAATTAAGTGAATAGGAAAGGAAAATGCGCGTTGCTTTTGGTTTGCTACTGTTGCTCAGTGGCGTGAATGTATTTGCAAATTCAAATATTGATACTGTTTGTGATCATGCAGAGTTGAGTGTTGAAAGGAATGATTGCCTGGCCTTGGTGGATTTCTACCATTCTTTTAATGTTAAAAATGTTGATATTGGTAATACGTGGGGATTACCGGTAGTTAATCACTGGAAAGGTGTGACGACTTCTGGTGGTCGAGTTGTAGAGATTGTTCTGGATAAGCCTGTTTTAGATGATTCTTTTCAAAGTGATTCTTGGTTGGAGGGCAAGTTCGAAGATAGTTTCAAGCTGTTAACAGCATTGCATAAATTAAGTATTAATGGCACGACTTATGGAGCTCCTCTTCCCGATTTCTGGGATGCATTCCCAAATCTTGAGTGGTTAAGCTTGAGCGCTGGGAAAGCTAAGTTGATTAGCTCGTTTCCTCAGTCAATGAGGGACCTAAAAAATATTAGAATTTTAGATTTGGGGAATCTAAAAATTAGAGACAGATTTCCGAGTAATTGGGGGGACTTCGCTACTCTAGAGGTTTTGAGGTTGCACGATAATCTTTTTTATGGGGAGGTAGACAGTTCTATTGTAGATCTCAAGAAGCTTAGGAAGTTGAACTTGTCATTTAATCCCTATTTGTGGGGGGAGTTTCCATTTGAAATTTTAAAAAACGAAGTTGTTCCTGATGTCCACCTTGTGGAATCCAATTTCTGGGGCGAGATACCTGACTATGTTCTTGATACAACGAATCCATTGGATGAAAGTGCATTGATTTATTTGGATCATAATCACTTTTCAAATGCTTTGAGTGGCCCAATTCACTTAATTTTTCAGAATGGTTATTACTATGTTGAAATGTCGGGTCAGACATTAGCATATAATCAGGAAGAACATATTATTCCAATAACCTTGAAACATAATAATAAAGGAAATGTAGTTCTAGCGCCAAAAATAAAAGGCCAGCAGTCCCGTATATTCATTGTCCCGGACGAGGGTTATAAAGTTACAGCTGTTTCCGGGTGCTCAGGGCAATTGGAGAGAAACATCTTTTCTGTTTCAGGTGGTCAAGCACAATGCAACGCTGACATCGTATTCTCTCCATGCGAAGGAAAGTCCTGTGTGGTGGATTTCGGTAAAACGAATTCTATCCCTAATGTAAAGGTAGAGTCCCCATTTCAAGGGAAGCAATTGTCTGGAGTGGTTCAATTTAGGGGGTGGTTTCTTTTGCCAGATTGGCATCAATTTTTTAATAATGACTTTATTCACGGAGAAAAAACAAAGTTTTCCATAAAAATTGATGATAATGAACGTGTTTATTTTCAGGAGTTGGATGTAAGAAGTGATGTAACTGATGCAATGAATTACACGCGTCCAGAAGGTGAGAGAGAGCTGGGGTGGAGTGTTCCAATCTACACTGGAGATCTGACAAATGGTCAGCATAACCTAAAACTCTTTAATGACATGGGAGTGCAGCTGGCTGATGTTGATTTCACTGTCTTCAATCCTAAAATGGCGGGGAAAGTTCAATATATTAGTGGTGTTGAAAAATCTGCTATCGTTCCAAATTTTCCAATTCCGGGGCATTCTTCAGAGATTGCTTTTAATGTCGCGGAGCAGAGTTTTACTGTTGTGAATCAATTCGATTCCTCAGGTAAGTCTGTTCGAAGTGAAGAGCGGCATTTCAGTGATGATGGCGAACGATACTCAGATCCAAAGCTGAGACAGAAGTCATCGAAGTATGGAGATAGGTCTGCTGCTCAAATAGAAAACCCATCTCCTGATCGCATATATTCTGGTGTACAAAATATGCGGGGGTGGTTCATAACTCAAAGGGATCAAAGCCCTACGCTTGGAGAGTTTGGTTTGCAGGACAAAAAATTCTCCATTGATTCAGGGGGCGAAGAAAAAAATATCAACCGAAACCTGACGTTTCACAAGCGTGAAGATGTAAATAAAAATTTCTCGGTTGCAGGAGATTTTGGTTGGAGCTTTCTTTGGTACTCTGGTAGTTTGAAAAATGGCTGGTATAGAGCCGATCTTAGTGCGCTTGAAGATGTCATTTATCAGATAAGGTTTGTGCTCCAGGAGGTTGAGTTTTTGTCTTTTACGCCTGTCAATGAATTTGGCGAGCAAGTTTACGTTCACTCCTATAAAGATGAAATACTGGTGGAAAACTTTCCAGAAGATGGTAGTGATGTAAAGCTACGTTTTGATCCAGCTGGGCAGAATTTTCTCATTGTTGATCAGCTAATACACTAGGAGAGCTTGCTTGGTTAGTAGCTGAATTAAGCTGATCGAAGATGACGTGAGGATTGTATGTATAAATTGTTTTTTGTTTTTGGTTTTTTGGTTTTTTGCTCCCAAGCCTTTTCTGGGATACATCTAGACTCTTGTAGGCAGTATGTGAATGAGTTGGATGAGGAAGAATGTAGAATTCTTGTTGAGTTTTACAATGATAGCAATGCTGAGGCATGGGATGTAGAAAGTACATGGCAGAACTTCGATGTTCACAAGTGGCGAGGTATTACTATTGAAAATGGCCACGTTGTTGAGATTGATATTCACCCATCTTCTGGCGGTGTTAAACACAATAACCAAGGAGTTATTGGCGGGACGTTGTCGGCAAATTTTTCCAGCCTAAGTGAGCTGAGAAAACTAAGAGTTTCAGGGCAAAATTTGCGAGGTGAAATTCCTCACCAATTATCTAAACTCAAGAATATCGAATACATAAGTTTTGAGAAGAATAAGCTGACTGGGTTGGTGCCTGAAATTTTTTCAGGTATGTCGTCTTTAAAATTTGTTAATCTATCTTTTAATGATTTAGAAGGTGAGATTTTAAATAAGTTTGTGCACAATGAAAGATTGTCTGAGATTAGACTCAGGAATAACAGGTTTAAGGAAAGAATTCCCGATTCAATAGGTAATCTCAAGGATCTCGAGTACTTAAGGTTGGATGTCAATCGGTTCTTTGGGGAGGTTCCTGGGTCATTTGCCAACTTAAAAAATTTAAAATTTCTTAGCTTAAATGGAAACTATTTTTTATGGGGCGATATTGGAAAATGGATGTATGGTTTGGAGAGTGCCTTCTATATTGCTATTCGTGGAAATCAATTTTGGGGTGAGATACCGAAAGAGTTTAAAACTTTTAGTTCTTTGACTCATCTTGATGTGGCTGAGAACCATATTGTTGGAGATATTCGTGCAGGGTTGTATGATCCTAGCAAAATGGTGTTTTCTTTGATCGATCGCCAATCAATGGTAGCCGGGCAAGAAGATATAAAGGGAATCAACCTGAGGCTTCTAGGTGGTGGGCTGGCAACATTAACTCCGCGGGTCCGTGGTGCCGGGGTGAAAGTATTTATAGTGCCAGGTGAAAATTCAAAAATTGGCACAGTCGAGGGTTGCGGCGGAAGTTTGAAGAGGAGCATTTATTTTATACCTGATACTTCTGAGAATTGTACAGTTCGTGTGGTTTTCAGTTCTTGCTCATCAAAGGCTTGTGAGCCGAATTTGGGTAAAACTAATAATGTACCTAATGTTTCTCTCGAAAACCCTAGTGATAAACGTGTGCTTTCTGGAGTGGTTCAGTTGCGTGGCTGGTCTAGAGATCAGGAGTGGTATACTGAATTTTTATCGAACAGCTCTAATGAAAGGTTCGCGTACATTCGGCTTGATAATCAGCCTAAAATAAGAGTAAGAGTATCTTCTTTTCGTGCAGATGTCGTTCAGTCAATGGGCTTGTCTGATTTTGAGCAGGATAGAAATTTTGCATGGAGCTATTTATTCAATTCTGCGAGCCTATCTAATGGTAAGCACCGAATTAGAGTTTATGGAGCGTCTGATTTATTATGGGTTGATAGAGAATTTAATGTATTTAATCCGACGATAAATGGCGAATACCAGTACATCAGTGGCGTTACAAAATCTGTGACAGTGAAAGATTTTCCTATCGAGGGACATTCCTCGGTTATTGAATTCAATCAAGCGCAACAGAGCTTTACTATATCAGATCAAATGGATGGGAATGGTAGGTCTGTAACTAGTCGGGAAGTTCATTTTATCAATAGCCAGGCAGAGCGTTCAGTGCATGCTGATGATGATTCTATAGCGAAAATAGAGAATCCGAATGCAAGTATGGTTTTTTCCGGTGTTCAATCTGTACGAGGATGGCTGAGAACAGGGTTGACTGAGGCTGATGGGCGATTAAGTGAGTCCCCCAAACTTGTTTTTGATGGTGGGGCTGAGCTGGATGTAGTTCGAGAAAATCGGTCCGATGTTGGGGAGGTGTTTGGTTATGGCTACACCTCACTGTTAGGATGGAGTGTGCTGGGATACTCTGGGACTCTCAAAAATGGTTGGCACAAACTCGAATTAAAATCACGAACTTTTTTTGGCGTCAAAAGCTATGTGTATAGAGATGTTGAGTTTTTATCTTTTACCCCGGTCAATGAAAATGGAGAGCAGTTCTATGTACGTTCCTATGATAAAGATATCTTGGTAGAAGATTTTCCCTATCAAGGTAGCGATGTGACCTTGCGATTTGATCCGGCTGGCCAAAATTTTGTGATGGTTGATCAGTATATTCATTGATTTTAAACATAATTGCTTATTGTTTGTGTTCTAGGTGATGTGGTCAGTTTTTGCGCTCAAATAAAAAATCCCGCCGTGGCGGGATTTTTGGGAAGAGATTCGGCGTTAGTCCAGTTGCGATAAATCTCTTACCGCGCCTTTGTCGGCACTGGTGGCTAACATCGCATACGCTTTTAAAGCGGCGCTGACTTTACGTGGCCGCGCGTCAACGGGCTTCCAGCCTTTGCTGTCTTGTTCGCGGCGACGTTCGGCCAGTTCTTCATCACTCAGTAGTACGTCGATAGAGCGATTGGGGATGTCGATTTTGATTCGATCCCCATTGCGTACTAAACCAATGGCGCCACCGGCAGCGGCTTCTGGCGAAACGTGGCCGATGCTCAAGCCGGATGTTCCTCCAGAGAAGCGACCATCGGTTAGCAAAGCGCAATCTTTGCCGAGGCCCTTCGATTTAATGTAAGAAGTCGGGTACAACATTTCCTGCATGCCAGGGCCGCCACGGGGGCCTTCATAGCGCACGATAACCACATCGCCGGCCTTTACTTTATCGTCAAGAATATCCGCAACCGCTTGATCCTGTGATTCGGTTACGTAGGCATTGCCTTCGAAGACTAAAATAGATTCGTCGACGCCGGCTGTTTTTACCACGCAACCGTCTTCGGCAATATTACCGGTCAGAACCGCCAAGCCACCTTCCAGGCTGAAGGCGTGTTCCAGGGACCGAATGCAACCGTTGGCGCGATCGGCATCCAGGGTTGGCCAGCGAGTGCTTTGGCTAAAAGCTTGTTGGGTGGGAATGCCAGCGGGGCCAGCTCGATAAAATTCCATTACCTTGCTGCTGGGGTTGCGCATAATGTCCCATTTGTCCAGCGCTTCCTTCATGCTACTGCTGTGCACGGTGGGTAGCTCGCTGTGTAAAACACCGGCTCTGTCCAGCTCTCCGAGGATGGCCATGATGCCGCCAGCGCGGTGCACATCTTCAATATGATATTCGGGTGTATTCGGGGCAACTTTGCACAATTGCGGAACGGTTTTGGAAAGGCGATTAATGTCTTCCATGGTGAAGTCCACTTCGGCTTCCTGGGCAATGGCCAGCAAATGCAAAATGGTATTGGTGGAGCCCCCCATTGCGATATCCAAGGTAATACAGTTTTCAAACGCTTTGAAGCTGCCGATGCTGCGTGGCAGTGCGTTGTTGTCGTCACCTTCGTAATAGCGTTTTGCCAGATTCACAATTTGACGTCCGGCCTCTAAAAAGAGTTGCTCGCGATCGGCGTGGGTGGCAACTACGGTGCCGTTACCGGGCAGACTCAAGCCCAGTGCTTCGGTTAGGCAGTTCATGGAGTTGGCGGTAAACATTCCAGAGCAAGAACCACAGGTAGGGCAGGCGCTGCGCTCGATTTCGGCAACGTGCTCATCGCTGACGGAATCGTCGGCGGCGATAACCATGGCGTCCACCAAATCCAACTTGTGTTCGCTCAGTTTGGTTTTGCCGGCTTCCATTGGGCCACCGGAAACGAAAATAACTGGGATGTTCAGGCGCATGGCGGCCATCAACATTCCGGGAGTAATCTTGTCGCAGTTGGAAATGCACACGAGGGCATCGGCGCAATGCGCATTGACCATGTACTCAACGCTGTCGGCAATAATGTCTCGGCTTGGCAGGCTGTACAGCATGCCGTCGTGGCCCATGGCAATGCCGTCATCAACCGCGATGGTGTTAAATTCTTTTGCGACACCACCGGCCTTTTCAATCTCGCGGGCCACCAGTTGCCCCATATCTTTTAGGTGTACATGACCAGGAACAAACTGGGTGAAAGAATTGGCGATGGCAATAATCGGCTTGTGAAAGTCTTCGTCTTTCATGCCGGTGGCGCGCCACAGGGCGCGAGCGCCAGCCATATTGCGGCCAGCGGTGGAGGTTTTGGAACGATACTCAGGCATAACATCCTCGATTGCGCTATTGCTTGGTTTGCAGGTGGGCCTAGGGCCCTGCTGTCGGCCGTTTGTGAGGGCTTGGCCCTTTTTCTAATATGCTCGAATGATCGACAGCGTCGCCTTATGGGTTGGGGATTGTATCAGATGCAGCCCTTGGGCTATATGCTTGGGTGAATGATCGAGGTTTAGAGCTCGATATCGTAGTCCATAATGACCGGCAGGTGGCTGGAGAACTGTTTATTCTTGTTGATGGCGCCGTACTCAATACGATGTTTGAGATCATCAGAAATAATCTGCAAGTCGGTTCGCCAGCCATCGCCTTCACCGACGGTTCCAGAGGGCCACCAGCTGTATTCGTCGCCGTCACTGTTGACACGACGGAAAGCGTCAACATAGTCCAGTTCGTCTACCAGTTGGCGCATCCACTGCTGCTCATGGGGACGGAAACCGTCTTCATCTTCGTGATTTTGCCAGTTCTGTACATCGTTGCGATCTCTCGCCATGGCCCAGTTACCACAGAAAATGAAGTCGCGACGTTTGTTGGAGATTTTGTGTAAATGGGCCTGTAAATCATCGAAAAAGCCCACTTTTTCTTCGAGTTGCTGCTCGTGTCCGGGTTCGGCATTCGGAGCGAGGAACGAGCCAACACTCAGGCGTTCAAAATCCAGCTGAAGGTAGCGCCCTTGCATATCCAGGCCGCTGGCGAACCCAAAGCCATAAATCAGGGCTTTGGGCATATGACGAGTGTAGATTGCCACGCCATTGGTATGGGGAATGCCGGAATCGAAAAAATAGGCAAAATAGCCTTCCGGGTGGAAGGTATCATGATCGAGCTCATATTCCTGCGCACGGAGGTCTTGAAGACAAACGATGTCGGCGTCTTGCTCGGCCAGCCAATCATACAATCCACGCTGAGCTGCCTGGTGGATGCCGTCGACACTTAAACTGATAATGCGCATTAATAGCCCCTTGATACTGGACTGTGTATGATACCGGGCTTTGCAGATATTGGTAGTTTATTTGGTTCCATTGGACGCTATAGCGGCAGATGCGGCCAAAGTTTGAGCGTATCAGTACCGACGTTCGATCAGTCCCTCTATACGGGCTGACAAACAAAGATGTGGAGACAACTATGAAAGACTTTCAGCGTGAATTCATCAAATTGGCGATACAACATGAAGTCCTGTGCTTCGGTGAGTTTACTTTGAAGTCAGGGCGAGTGAGCCCGTATTTTTTTAACGCAGGCCGTTTTAAAACCGGTGCTGCTTTAGCCGCCCTGGGTCGATTTTACGCCGCGGCGATCGTCGATGCGGGCCTGGAGTTCGATGTCCTGTTCGGTCCAGCATACAAAGGTATTCCGCTGGCGACGACAACGGCGGTGGCGCTCGCCGATGAGCATAATCGCGATGTGCCCTATTGTTTTAACCGCAAGGAAGCCAAGGCGCACGGCGAAGGGGGCACTTTGGTTGGCGCGCCATTGGAAGGTCGCATTGCCATTGTGGACGATGTGATTACGGCAGGTACAGCGGTGCGCGAGGTCATGGATATTATCGATCAGCATGAGGCCAGCCCAGCAGCGGTGATCATCGGCCTGAATCGCCAGGAGCGCGGCAAGGGTGAGTTGTCGGCGATTGGTGAAGTGGAACAGCAGTTCAATATACCTGTTATTAGTATTGTCAGTTTGGAAGATATTGTGGTCTATTTAGAAGAGACTGGCGATATGGCCGAAACAGTCGCTAAAATAGAAGAATACCGGAAACAATATGGGGTATAAGGGCACCCCTCTGTTACGGTAACTTATTCTGTCGAATCCAAAGGAAGATATCCGTGTTGTTAACGACCTTAACTACAAAATTATCTCGTGCATCCATCGCTGTATTGGCGTTGATGACGGCGGCTGTCAGCGCAGAGGTGGTTTTTTATCGTTATATTGATAAGGATGGTGTTCCGGTTATTAGTTCGAAAATCCCTCCTGAATATGCCCAGAAAGGTTATGAAGTCGTAACGCCCAGTGGTCGAGTTGTGCGGGTAGTTAAGCCGGCACCGACCGATGCTGAAAAAGAAAACCTCAGGTCCAAAGCCGAGTTGGCCAAGTGGGACGCTGAATTGCGCCGTCGTTATAGCTCCGTTAAAGAGATTAAGCTGGCTAAGCAACGTAAGCTGGAAAGCATTGATGGCAGCATCCAAATCCTGAAAGGAAACATCGGGGGGATTGATACCCGCATCCACCAGAAGCGTATGGAAGCGGCTAATCTTGAGCGTGCTGGCCGTGAGGTAGGCGAAGGCCTTCTCAAGCAGTTAGAAGAGCTTAAGCACAAGCGTGAGGTGACCGTTACTCGCATTGAAAAGCGCGAGCGTGA
The DNA here is from genome assembly GCF_040372805.1 of Pseudoteredinibacter isoporae. Lineage (GTDB taxonomy): Bacteria > Pseudomonadota > Gammaproteobacteria > Pseudomonadales > Cellvibrionaceae > Pseudoteredinibacter > Pseudoteredinibacter isoporae_A. The sequence goes on along the minus strand of NZ_BAABWJ010000001.1, from coordinate 661,535 downwards.
ACGCCAGGCCCTGATTGATAAGTTTGATCAGGATATTGAACGCTTCGGTGTGATTACCGGTCGCCGGGAAAGTTAGGAATATTGCCCAGGGCTCAGCGAAAAAAGCCCTGGGTTAACACCGCCCATTGATCCTGCCAATTCTCGGTGGGTGAACGTTTAAATTCACTTCGAACAAATTGCGCAATACGCCCTTCGGCGGTAGCAATCAGTAAATTGGCCGCGGCACCGACGGTTATGCTGGGGCGTAAACCTTCCCGCACTTCGGCTTCTCGCAAAATCTGTTTAATCTGGGTTTCCAGGCGATCGTAAAGCTGAGCCACTCGTGCTCTCAGTCGATCTGTCTCTCCCGCCAGGGCATCGCCGGTTAGGATTCGGGTAATACCAGGATTGCGTTCGGTGAAGGTCAGCAGCAGGTACAAAATCTTGTCGCAAGCAGCGAGGGCATTGGGTTGCTCGCTCAGAATCAGATTGATTCGACTGAACAGGGTTTCTTCAATAAATTCGATTAAGCCTTCGAACATCTTCGACTTGCTCGGGAAATGTCGATACAAAGCCGCTTCAGAAACACCCACTTCGCGAGCCAGAGCGGCAGTGGTGATTCGGGCGCCCGGACTGGCTTCTAACATATGGGCCAGGGCTTGTAGAATTTGTTGGCGTCGAGAAGTTTTATTGTTGCTTTTAGTCATAGATGCAAATAAGGCAAACCACAGGTCTGCACTAAGTTCCAAGGTCAGTGGAGAAAATACATCAGTTCACGCATGCCAAAGGCGCCTGCCATCCTAACGGCAACAGGAGCCGGCTGCAATTGCCCCGCAGCAAATTTGCCGAGCCGTCTATTTAAACGGCAATGGGTATGGGTCTGCCATGACCTAAATCAGGGGTAGACCACAGGCCGTCAAAGCAAAATCATTCTAAAGACTGATTATGGCGGTTTGATGGCACCTTTGTCGAATATTTATACCCTACGACGATGCCTTGCTATTGGTAATCAGTGTGCCGACACCGGTATCGGTAAAGATTTCCAATAGAACGGCGTGGGCAACACGGCCATCAATAATGTGCGCGCTGGTCACGCCCGCTTTCACGGCATCCAATGCGCAATTGATTTTGGGTAGCATACCACCGTAAATGGTGCCATCTTCAATGAGTCCGTCCACTTGCTCCGTGCTCAGGCCGGTGAGTACTTCGCCCTCTTTATCTTGCAGGCCTGCTACATTGGTGAGCAACATCAACTTTTCAGCTTGTACGACCTCGGCTAATTTGCCTGCCACCAGATCAGCGTTAATGTTATGGCTGTTGCCATCTTCACCAACGCCAATGGGGGCAATTACCGGAATGAAGTCACTGTCGATCAGCATATCAATCACGTCGGTGTTAATGCTTTTGACCTCGCCTACATGACCGATATCGATAATTTCGGAGGCTTTCATCGCGGGATTGTAGCGACTTACGGACAGCTTTTTGGACTTGATCAGATGTCCGTCTTTACCGGTAATGCCGATCGCTTGGCCACCGTTACGATTAATCAGACTGACGATTTGTTTGTTTACGGTGCCACCGAGCACCATTTCGACTACATCCATTGTCGCGCTGTCGGTCACTCGCATGCCATCGACAAATTCGCTGTGGATGCTGAGCTTGTCGAGCAGATTACCGATTTGTGGTCCGCCGCCATGAACGACAATAGGGTTCATACCCACCAGTTTCATGAGCACGATATCGCGGGCAAAACTGTTCTGCAGTTCTTCGTCGATCATAGCGTTACCGCCAAACTTTACGACAACGGTTTTGTTGGTAAAACGCTGGATATAGGGCAGCGCTTCGGTGAGAACCTCAGCGATTTTCATCGCTTTCTTTTGGGATAAAGACATAGGGATTCCTGAGTGGGCAGGCGTCGTTGGGCTATGGTGTCGAGCGCCGGCTCCGCTGATTAAAAGCTTATGGAAGGCGCTATTTTAGCGATTTCTGCTCTAAATTGCTCCTGGATATCCTCTAATTGTTCTTCTGTGTTGGCTTCGAAGCGCAGGGTGAGTGCTGGGGACGTATTGGATGCGCGCACCAACCCCCAGCCGTGGGCGAAGTCGACTCTCAGGCCATCGATGGTTGTGAGTCGGCCATCTTCGAAGTGACCATGGGAAATCAGGTCTTCGATAATCTGGAATTTTTCGCTTTCTTCGACGTCGATTTTGATTTCCGGTGTGGCAGGCAATTCCGGGAAGCTGGAGAAAATGGTGTCCAGATCCTGATCGCGCAAGCTCATGATTTCCATCAGTCGAGCAGCGGAATACATGCCGTCATCGAAACCGAACCAGCGCTCCTTGAAAAAGATATGCCCGGACAGCTCTCCGCCTAATAAGGCTCCGGTTTCGGCCATCTTGGCTTTCATCAGGGAGTGGCCGGTTTTCCACATGATTGGGCGCCCCCCATAACTGCTGACCAGACTGTTGAGCTGGCGGGTGCATTTAACGTCGAATAACACATCTGTTCCCGGGTTTCGGGAAACGATATCTTTGGCAAACAACATGAGCTGGCGGTCGGGCCAAATGATTTTGCCCTCTGGGGTGACGACACCCAATCGATCGCCGTCGCCATCGAAAGCAATACCCAGATCCGCTCGGTGCTTGCGTACGGCTTTGATCAGATCTCGAAGGTTGCGCTCCCGGCTGGGGTCGGCCGCGTGGTTTGGAAAACGGCCATCGAATTCGCAGTACATAGGAATTACAGTACAGCCCAATTCTTCAAATAGACGCGGTGCTATTTCGGAAGTTGCGCCGTTGCCGGCATCAATAACAACGGTGATATCCCCGGCGAGGGCGATGTCAGAAAAAATCTGCTCAATGTATTCTGCGCTGATATCCTGCTGGCTGACCTGGCCCGGACTATCGCTGCTCGCGAATGCTTGTTGTTGCATGCGTTGTTTAATGTATTGGATGCCCTGATCGCTGATGGTGTTGCGGTTGAACACCATTTTGAAGCCATTGTATTTCGGACCATTATGGCTGGCGGTGACGACTACGCCGCTGTTGCTGCTTGGCAATACATGACAGGCAAAGTACAACAGTGGGGTGGGCACGATGCCGAGGTCGAGTACATGGCATCCGGTACTGGTGATACCGGCAATTAGTTGTTCACAAATTTCGGGGCTGTGGACTCGACAATCTCGAGCCACGATCATGGTTTCCTCGCCTTGATCAATCGCCTCGCTGCCCAAGGCTTGCCCGAGACGTTGCACAAATTCAGGGCTCAGATAAGGGTCCGCTAAGCCTCGAATATCGTAGGCGCGAAACACTTCCTCTGGAATCAGTTCGTCACTGACTGCCGGGGCGGTTTCTTCGTCATTGTTGACGATATCCAGTGATGGCGTTGCACTCACTTTGCCAGAGTGCTGAGTATCGAAACTGTCTCCCAGAAGATCTTCATCATCCGCATTGACTTCGATATCCAAAATATCGTCCATTTTGCGGCCATTGGTCAGCTGGTGTTCGCGGACTTTCTGATCGAACTCTTGGACGGTGCGGCTGCCTCGGCTTGAATGAGGCGCGAATTGACGGCGGCATAACTGGAATGCACCGCTCAACAATAAGGCCGTTACGATAAACCAGGCACTGAGGAAAGGCAGCAGGTTGATACCCGAGGCATCCACGGTATTCTGAGATGGAGAAAAGCGCAGTTTCCACAGCGTATTGGGAATGTCTTTGGTCACGCTTTTTTGGCTATCGGATTTGCCAATGCCAAGGATCAATTGGGCGGGGTGACGGCCAAATTGTTGGAGCAGTTCAAAGCGACCACTGTCCTGATCGGCGTCACGCAGTAGCTGGGCAATGTCGCGTTGATTCAGAGTAACCATTAACGTCGCCACTGGGGTTTGATCCTGATTGTGCGGAATCGGAGCCAATAAATTAAATTGCCAGCTCTCCCCTATTTTTGCAGCTTCAATGGTGATGGGTTGATGGTTTTCCGCGCGAGTGATCATATCCAGCTCGGCAAAACGAATTGGCGCGGCATGTTCCCGATCCAATTGGGCTGTACCGCGGCGAATAATGCGAATGCTGAGGGCTTTGGGGAAGGCTTTTTCGAGGCTGGACATAAAGCTTCGAATGGTGACCGGCTCTTCTTGCACAATTGCTTTGGTTAAGGCTTCGCGGCTGGTGAACCGTTTCAGGTCCTGATTCAGTGAACCTATGCGATGGCCAATGGCGTCAATTTGAGTGCTGACCATACTGTCTATGGCTTTATCCAGCGCTTGCTCGGCTTCAATGACAACGTAGCGCTGGTAGTACCAGGCACCCACCCCTATACAGACCGTTAGCAGGCCACAGAGAATGGCTGCAGTTTGCTTTTCGGCGTTACCCCAGTTCTTGATGTTTGCTATGCGCATAAAAAAGAGTCGGACTTAATTATTAGTTTTCCAATCTTAACAATAGCTTAGGGTTAGCCCAAGCTTAAATTCCCTGTCGTCTCTGGGTGAAGGCGTTGTGTTTCCGCCCAAATACCGGTCGGTTAATTTGCCTTGTCGAAGCGCTCGGAAATTTCCTTTACCAGATGGCGAGCCAGTTCGGTCTTGCTCAGCTTGTCCAGCGGCTTGCTGCCGTTTGCGTCTACGATCAACACCTGATTGTCGTCGCTGTTAAAACCGATTCCCTGTTGGGAGACATCATTGGCGATGACCATGTCCAGCTTTTTGCGCTCGAGTTTTCCACGAGCGTAACGTTCAACTTCCTGGGTTTCTGCAGCAAAGCCTACACAGAAAGGGCGTTGCTGAGCGCTTGCCACGTCAGCCAGGATGTCGGGATTCTTGATCATTTCCAGTGTCATGGTCTCGCTATCGGCCTGCTTTTTAATTTTTTGATTGGCCGCCTGCCGAGGGCGAAAATCAGCTACCGCTGCAGTGGCAATAAAAATGTCGCATTCATTGGTGGCGTCCATGGCGGCTGAGTGCATCTGAAGCGCGCTGTCGACATCGATGCGCTGGCAGTGGGGCGGGCAGTCGAGTTGTGTGGGGCCGCTGATCAGTTGGCAAATGGCTCCGGCTTCCACGCAGGCCTGAGCGAGAGCATAGCCCATTTTCCCGGAGGAATGATTGCTGATATAGCGAACCGGGTCGATGGCTTCGCGGGTTGGGCCTGCAGTGATGACCACTCGCTTTCCGGCCAGCAGGCCCGATTGAAATTCAGCGGCCGTTTTTTCAACTAACTCGTCGACCTCGAGCATTCGACCGGGACCAACATCGCCACAGGCTTGGGCACCGCTGGCAGGTCCCCAGATGGCAATATTTCTCTCGGTGAGTGTCTTGAGGTTGTCTTGTGTGCTGGCATTGGCATACATGGCCTGATTCATGGCGGGAGCAATGGCCAGCTTGCTGCGCCTTGCGAGGCAAAGGGTGCTCAATAAATCGTTGCCTTGGCCCTGTGCCAGGCGGGCGATAAAGTCTGCGCTTGCCGGTGCCACCACAAGCAGATCCCCCCAGCGAGCCAGTTCGATATGCCCCATACCGGCCTCGGCCTCGGGGTCTAACAGCTCGGTATGAACGGGCTTACCAGACAGCGCCTGTAAGGTCAGCGGTGTGATGAATTCCATCGCCGCTTTGGTCATCACTACTCGAACATCCGCACCTTGATCTTGTAAACGTCGCACCAGTTCGGCGCTTTTATAGGCAGCGATACCACCGGTAATACCGAGAAGGATTTGTTTGTTTTGCAAGGAGCTCATGGGTACTGCCTTAGGGTCACATGGACAAATTTGGGATCTTTGGCCGAATCGGGCACGAATTTGGAAGCGCTAAGATACCCTGTCTAACAAGCTGGCGGCAATGGTTCCATTGTCTTCAAGGTCAGTGTAAGCGCAATTGAGAGGGAAAAATGAGTATTAGGGATTGGCCGTCGGCCGAGCGCCCAAGAGAAAAGTTACGCCTGCGGGGCCCCGGGGCCCTGTCTGATGCTGAGTTGTTGGCGCTGTTTTTACGCACGGGCACGCGCGGGGCGTCAGCGGTTGATGTGGCCAGGGCAGTGTTGCTTCATTTTGGTGGGTGGCGTGCGCTGCTGGAAAGCCAGGAAGAAGAGTTTTGCGCTCAACCGGGGCTGGGGGAGGCCAGTTTCAGTCTTTTACAGGCGGTTCAGGAGATCAGTCGCCGGCATCTGCGAGAAGCGTTGGAGCGAAATCAGGTTTTCAGCAGCCCAGAGACTGTACGTCGTTTTCTTCGAGCGAATCTAAGGCATCTTCAGCGTGAAGTGTTTGCGGTGCTGTTAATGGACAGCCAGCATCGCCTTATCCACTTTGAGGAGCTGTTTCAGGGCACTGTAGACAGTGCTCAGGTCTTCCCGCGAGAGTTGGTCAAATTGGCGCTCAGTCGTAATGCGGCCGCTGTGATTGTGGCGCACAACCACCCCTCGGGCATCAATGAGCCGAGTCAGGCCGATTGCCTCATTACGGACCGCATTCAGCAGGCTTTGAGTTTGGTGGGGGTGCGTCTTCTTGATCACTTGATTGTTGGTGATGGTGAGGAGGTTTCCCTGGCGGAGCGGGGTTTCATCACAAGCCATTAAGTAGGCCCCGCGATGGGCTCTTGTGTTGTATCGACCGTTTGACCACTAAATCAGCGACCGAAAGGACTTTTTGAATAAAAAATGGGCGCAAAAGTTGAATGTGGGGGGCTGTTCTGGTATAAAACGCCGCTCTCTGCGGCCGGGGTCTGCCCCGCCTGATGTGAAATGAGGTCAATGTGACCTATGTCGGGCTCCCGCAGGCCCAAAATGAGTCGAATTTTTTAAGTAGCGATTCGCTGTATTTCCAGTCTGATGCTGAGTAAAGCATGGCCGGTAGTGGCAGCGATGATACATGGTAGAGGCCAAAAGATGTCTAAGGTATGTCAGGTTACCGGCAAGCGCCCAGTAACTGGTAATAATGTTTCTCACGCAAAAAACCACACTAAGCGTCGTTTTTTGCCTAACTTGCACACCCACCGTTTCTGGGTTGAGTCTGAAAAGCGTTTCGTTAAGCTGCGCGTTTCTGCCAAGGGTATGCGTATCATTGATAAGAAAGGCATCGAGACGGTTCTGGCCGAAGTTCGTGCCCGTGGCGAAAAAGTTTAATCGTCGCTAAAGGACAGGAGAAATTCCCATGCGTGATAAGATCCGTTTGAATTCAACGGCTGGTACTGGTCACTTCTACACGACTGACAAGAACAAGCGTACCATGCCTGAAAAGATGGAAATCAAAAAGTATGACCCCGTTGTGCGTAAGCACGTGGTCTACAAAGAAGGCAAAATCAAGTAAGTCCTTTACTGTGATTTCCAAAACCCGGCTAAGGCCGGGTTTTTTGTGTCTGTTTGATCTTGCTTCACCCTTCACCCTTCTCTTTCTTGCCCCCGCTTTTGGTTTTTTACGTCGCAGAAACCCTTCTGTCCTGCTGTGTCGCCATATTGTCAGTAATGACCTTGGTGCTCAGTTGGTTTTGTAGTAACTATTACAAAACTAGAACAGTAAGGTGATTCCTCTATGGCGAGGCCTCAATCTATCTCAACCGATCAGCTGCTCAAAAGTGCGATGGCGCAGTTTTGGCAACATGGTTATCAAGCGACCAGCTTGCAGGATTTGCAACAAATAACCGGCTTGCCGGCCAGTAGCCTTTACAACCGCTTTGGCAGTAAATCTGGCTTGTTCGAAGCGGTGTTGGCGCAGTATGTACAGAAAGTTGTCAAAGGACGCTGCGATAAGTACTTGGCGCCAGGTATGGGTTTGACGGGTATCTACCAGTATGTTGCCAGTGCTTTGGAAGACCCCAATGCGCATTGGGGGTGTTTGATGGTGAACAGCCAAGCCCAGTTGGAACAGCTCCCCAGCGGATCCATTCCGGTCATTCAGGAAGCGGGCCGCTTGGTGTGTCGAGCGCTACAACAGACTTTGGAGGAAGCCGAGGCGAGCGGTGAGATTGCCGAGGGACAGAATCTTTCCCTACTTGCCGAGCAGCTTGCGCTATTTATCCAAGGGGTACTGCTGCAAAGCAGTTTGCCGCAGAATCGACCGAAAAAACAAAATATTACCGATATGTTGACGCAGCAGTTAGGCGTTAAAAACCTCAGCGGAGATTTATCATGAGCACAGTGATTGGAAAACAATTCTGGGTGAACAAAACCCAGATTTTAGACACCCAGTGGACGAAACAGGAAGAGCGAGCGCTTCAAGCGGATGAAGTTCGTTTGAGTATCCAAGAGTTTGCCTTTACCGCGAATAATGTGACCTACGCTGTGATGGGTGAAATGTTGCAATACTGGTCATTTTTCCCCGCTGGAGAAAACAAAGGTTTGATTCCCGTGTGGGGCTTTGCGGATGTTGTGGAATCGAAGAATGACGCTCTGAAGGCTGGCGAGCGAGTCTACGGATATTTTCCAATGGCAGACGCGTTGATCGTTCGGCCTGCAAATATCAGTGAGGGCAGCTTCATTGACTCGATGCCGCACCGTGAGGCGCTTCCCGTGGTTTACAATCAATACATTCGCTGTGCAAAAGACCCTCTGTACAGTGAAAACACCGAAGCCCTGCAAATGTTGTTGCGTCCTTTGTTCACCACATCATTTCTACTCCAGGATTTTTTCGAAGAACAAACATACTGTTCTGCGGAGCAGGTTGTGATGAGCAGCGCTTCGAGTAAAACATCTATCGGCACAGCCTTCGCGTTTTACCAGCGTCGACAGGAGACCGGATCGGGGCCGCGCATAATCGGTTTGAGTTCGGCGGGAAATGTTGAGTTTGTACGTTCCTTAAATTTATACGATGAGGTGTACAGCTATGACGACCTCAGCCAGATCTCAAGAAAACCTTCCCTCTTGATTGATTTTGCCGGTAATGCAGTGCTTAAGGCCAATGTTCACAAGCATCTGGATGATCAGCTGCAATACAGTTGCATCGTGGGTGCATCCCACTGGGATCAAACCACAGCGGCGGCTGAAGCATTAGCAGGCCCGGAACCCCAGTTGTTTTTCGCGCCCACCCAGGCTCAGAAGCGCATGCAGGAATGGGGTCCCAAGGGTTTTGCAGAAAAGCTGGCAGTGATGTGGCAAGGCTTTATCCAGAATGTAGAGGACTGGATAAATGTGGAATATGTTGATGGTGAGGAGGCGATCAGTGCTTCTTATCAAGCTATGGTAGAGGGCTCGGTGACACCGGAGCGGGGCTTGATCTACCGTGTGAATCCTTGAGGTGCTTGTGCGAACAAGCCAGCGTTTTGACCGCTAAACCGGATCAGAAAACAAATGACGTAAAAGAAAACGGAGCAGTACAGTGAATCGATTTTTACAACATAGTGGCGCTCAATACCCAATTATCCAGGCTCCAATGGGCTGGATGGCGAGATCTCAACTGGCATCTGCTGTGTCTAATGCCGGGGGTCTTGGGATTATCGAAACTTCCTCGGGCGAAACTGAAAATTGCAAGGCTGAAATTGAAAAGATGGCCTCGCTTACCGATAAGCCTTTCGGTGTAAATCTGCCGATTATGTTTTTGCATGACGATTCCATGCTGAAATTCATTTGTGAATCTGGGGTTCGTTTTGTGACGACGTCAGCGGGTAGCCCCAAAAAGTTTTTGGCACCTCTACAGGAAGCCGGCATCGTTGTTTATCATGCTGTGCCTTCGTTGGAGGCGGCCTTGAAGTGTGCTGATGCGGGCGTGGATGGTTTGGTTATTGAGGGCGGCGAAGGTGGTGGCTTCAAAAATCCGGAAGAAGTATCCACTTTGGTATTGTTGCAAGCTATCGCAGAGAAAGTCGATTTGCCACTGGTGGCTGCGGGTGGAATATGTGACGGCCGCGGCATGGCAGCAGCCTTTGCGTTGGGTGCCGAAGCTGTACAGATGGGTACGCGATTTGTGGCCTGTTCAGAAAACCCGGCTCACGACAATTATAAACAAGCCATTATCGATGCCGCGACAGACGGCACTTATATGTTAAATAAAACCTCCACACCCTGTGTGCGGGCATTAAAAACCGAACGCACGGCCGAGTACTTCAGTGCTGGGAAAATGCCCATGGAGGCTTTTATGACCATCAAAGACCTGTACTTCGGTGGTGACATGGAAGCCAGTATTGCCTTAGCTGGACAAACCGCCGGTTTGATTAATGAAGTGAAAAGCGCTGAGCAGATTATTCAGGAAACGGTTTCAGGCTATAAAGAGATCTGTGCCCGCATGAATCAATCGGACTTCTGATTTCGTCGAAAGTACTATCGCCTTCCTGCGCCATGCCCTCTCATGGCGCACAATTCTTCCTTTCTGCAAAATAACATTGCATAAAGAAATATCAGTACTACTTTTAATTGTGTTTAATTATTTGTGACGAAAAACCAAAGCATTCTTTGGTTTTTTCACAAGCACGTGCTAATTTTAAAACTGTCCCTTATTGACAAACTCGATAGATGTAAAAGTACGAGCTAATTCATTTGGGAAAAATACGATAAAAATAAATGTAATTTTCAAATAAGTACGATTTCACTGATAGAGTCGTGCACCGAGTTAGCAATACCGCCGACTGCAGTCATCAGTTTCAAGAGCATCAACAATAAATTGCTTTGAAGTAATTTATTGCGGCTTCGATTTGAAGCCTACTCCAAGTCACTATTGGAGTTAAAAGAGAAGACAATAAAAATAATTGCGAGGAGAACTCTATGAAGCTGTTTCCATCCAGTGCCTTGTCTCTGGCCGTGGCCTTGTCGGCTGCGGGTATGAGTCAGACATCCATAGCCCAGGGAGGCAATTCGGCTGATGATCTACTTGAAGAAGTGGTCGTTACCGGTTCCCGCCGAGCACCGCGCTCGGTTTTTGATTCTGCGGTACCTATTGACGTTGTCGGTGGTGATGATTTTGCAAACCAGGGCGATTCGGATCTCAGTAATTTATTACGTAACGTTGTGCCTTCGTACAATGTGAATGCACAGCCTATCAGTGATGCAGCGACGATTGTGCGTCCGGCCAATATGCGTGGCTTAGCGCCTGACCACACTCTCGTTTTGGTCAATGGCAAGCGCCGACACCGGGCGGCGGTTATCTATTGGTTGGGTAATGGTGTGGCCGACGGTGCTCAAGGTGCTGATATATCCCCCATTCCTGCTATCGCCCTGAAACAAGTAGAAGTGTTGCGAGATGGTGCCGCCGCCCAATACGGTTCTGATGCAATCGCGGGTGTGATGAACTTTATTTTAAAAGACGATCCGGAAGGCGGCAGCATTGAAGTTAAGTACGGGGAATATAAAGAAGGGGATGGTGAAAACATTACTGTCGCCGGAAATGTCGGTATGCCCTTTACCGACAACGGTTTTGTTAATGTCAGTTTTGAATATGGAAACACCGATCCAACAGATCGCAGCCAGCAACGAGCGGATGCTCAAGCGTTGATTGATGCGGGTAACACTGCGGTGGCCAACCCTGCCCAGATTTGGGGTACGCCAGAAATCAAAGACGACATTAAGCTAATGGCCAATCTTGGTTTGGAGTTGGGTGGTGGTAAGGAATTTTTTGCCTTCGGTAATTACGCAACCAAAGAAGTGGAAGGTGGCTTCTTCTTCCGTAACCCGGACACTCGCGGTGGTGTGTTCAGTAATGATGGTGGTGTGACTCGCCTGGTCGGCGATTTAACTCCGGATGATGGCATTGCATGCCCCACGGTAAACGTCGGTGATGCGGCGGCCTTGCAGCAGGTGATCGCCGATCCAAATTGTTTTGTGTTCAATGAAATGTTCCCCGGCGGCTTTACTCCGCGCTTTGGCGGTAAAGTTCATGATGCGGCGCTCACCGCAGGACTGCGTGGTACCACAGCCAGTGACCTGAATTGGGAGTTGAGCGCGAGCTATGGCCGCAATGATGTGGATTTTTTCATTAAAAATACGGTAAACGCTTCACTCGGGCCGCAGACCCCAACAGCATTTGATCCCGGTGATTACACTCAACAGGACATTAATTTCAATGCGGATGTGTCCTACGCGGTACCCGTTGATGCATTCGAATCGGACTTGAACATTGCTGCGGGACTGGAGTGGCGAGAAGAAACCTTTGAGATTACCGTGGGTGATCAGGCCTCGTTTGAAATTGGTCCATTGGCAGAGCAAGGATTTTCCGCAGCGTCTAATGGCTTCCCCGGTTTCAGCCCGCTCGCTGGTGGCAGTTTTGCGCGTAAAAATATCGCTGCTTATGTGGATCTGGAAGCGGATGTTACCGATCGTTTACTCGTGGGTATGGCGATTCGCTGGGAGGATTTCAGTGATTTCGGTACCACCACCAACGGAAAAATTTCAGCCAACTTTGAATTGACGGAAAACTTTTCATTACGCGGCAGCGCCAGTACCGGCTTCCGGGCTCCAACACCGGGCCAGTCCAACGCGTTTAACGTTTCCACAGAGTTTGATGCAGCAACAGGGGATCTGGTCAACAACGGTACCATTCCTTCGACCAACCCTGTTGCGGTCCTGCGTGGTGGTAAGCCTCTTGATCCGGAAGAATCTCGCAGCTATACCCTGGGTGCGATTCTGCAGTTGGGTGAAGTGAGCATGACCATCGATTATTTCAATATTGAATTGACCGATCGCATCAGTGTCTCGCAAAACTTCAGTTTGACTCAGCAGGAAATCGATGACCTGGTGGCGTCCGGAGTGACGAGTGCGCAGAATCTTCAGAATTTCCGTTTCTTCACCAATGACTTCGACACCACGACATCCGGTTTTGATGTTGTTGCTACCTACGGTTTAGATATGTTGGGTGGAAGTACCGAGTTCTCGCTGGCGTATAACTATACGGAAACCGAAGTGGACAGCTTCTCGCCGGATGTGATTGATGCTACTCGTATTCGAGAGTTGCAAGAAGGTCTGCCGGAGTCCCGCTGGAATTTGGCGATGACCCACAATTTGGAAGACTGGCGCTTTCTTCTGCGGATGAGTTACTTCAATGACTTCTATGATTCGGAAGATGATCGATCCTATGGTGATGAGTATATCTTCGATGCCGAGGCCGAATATAACTTCAGTGAAAACTACTCTATAACCGTCGGGGCTCAAAACCTGTTGGATGAGTATCCGGATGAAAACCCGACCGGTGCGCAGCAGTCCGGGCGTCGTTACAGCCAATTCTCACCAACCGGCTTTAATGGCGGCTTCTATTACGCCAGAGTGCGTTACAGCTTCTAGTGTTCATCCTCTAGATTCAGGCCGCCCCAGGGCGGCCTTTTGTCTTTGTTGGTTTTGTGCGGAAGTGCGTCAACTTTTAACCCTATATTCAGCTTGGGCAACTAATACTTTGTTACCATGTATTTTTACAGTTTGTCACTTATGTATTACCTTTAAGGGTGAGAGTAGTACCTTGTGAAGAATTACGTGCCAACTGATCAGCCTGCCGATTTTAATCAGTTAGATCTGGATGCGCTCAAAAGTGCAGTGTGGATCTATGACGTGCTGAATTATCGAATTCATTGGGCCAACAAAACCGCACTAAATTTGTGGGAATCTGAAAGCCTTTCTGAGCTCACGGCTCGGGACTTTAAGCCCGGTGCGTCCGAAGCTGTGCAGCAAACCCTATGCTCCTATCTGGAAGAATTTAAACACGGTCGAGTTATTGATCGTTGGTGGCAAATTTCACCCAAAAATATCGATAAGCGCGTGCACTGTCGCTTTTCCGGAGTCATGACGGCACCAGGCCATGTTTCCATGTTGGTGGAAGGTTTGCATTCGGAGTTATTGCAAGGCGAAGCCAGCGATTACGGTACGGTGATGATTTGCCTGTTTGATGCTTTGGGCGTTATTCAGAGTGCGAATCCACCGTTTGAGCGACAGTTTGGTATTGCCGTTCCCCTGGTGCAGGGCATTGTGCATGAAGCTCAGGATTTACTGCGTCTGCTGGCGGCAGATGATGGCCACAGCGAAGAAATACTGTGTGCCACAAAAAATGGTCCGCGTTGGCACAGTGTGGAAGTGCGTAAGCATCATCACCAGGAACTGAAAGCGAACTCAGTGCCGGTGCAGAGTTTGACTCTATTGGATATCCATGACCGGAAGTTGGCTGAACTTAAGAACGCTGTTGCTGCCGACACGGATGCATTGACAGGTTTATTCAACCGTCGAGGTATTTCTCGACAGTTGCAATCCAAAGTTGAAAGCGGCTGTACGGTTTTCTTTATTGACCTCGATGAATTCAAGCCAATTAATGATCGTTATGGGCACGCCGTCGGTGATGAGGTGTTGTGCCACGTGGCTAAGGTCTTACGTTATGAAGTGCATCAGTCAGCGATATGCGCGCGATTAGGCGGCGACGAATTTATTATGGCAATTCCCGCTGTGGTTGAGATCAGAGATTTGAATTTTATTGCTCAGCAATTAATTCAACAGTTGACTAAGCCCTTTGTGTGTAATGGGCAGCGGCGCCTGCATGTTACCGCCAGTGTGGGCAGTGCCAGTCTCCCCGAACATGCTGGAGACATCGACAGCGTGCTGCAAAAAGCTGACGCCGCAATGTATGTGGCCAAGCAGCGCGGTCGAAATCGTTATGTGCATTACTCGTCCAGAGTGAAAGAGCAGCTGATGCGCAGTGAGCGAATTGTTCAGCAGTTGGATGAGTCGTTGCAGGAGGGGGAAAGTCTTTTTGAATACCAGTCGGTTACCTCTTTGCCAGAGCAAGATATTTTTATTTATGAAGCTTACTTACGTTGGCCCCAACCATTATTAAGCAGCTTGCGCGCTTATGAGGTGAACGAAGCATTGGTCAAAGCGAACCGTTTGTTTGAGGTGGAAGCTTCATTGCTTGAAATGCTGAATGACGACTTTTCCCGTTTGCAAAGTGTCAGTTCGCCAGATGACTTTCGCTTAGCGTTTAATGTGTCGGCGAGCCAGCTTATTGAAGAAAGCTTTTTGACTCGAGTTGAAAAATACCTTCGACACAAGAACCTGACACTGGACAAGCTGGTGTTTGAATTAAGTGAGCGGGCGCTCAAGCGCGTGCTCGATCATCAGGCCGATTTTTTTATTGAGGCTGGCAAGCAGGGCTTTCAATTCGCGCTGGATAACTTTGGTTCTGACTGTTCCCCTCTTATGAACCTGAAGCGTCTGCCTCTTCAGTACATAAAGTTGTCGCCAGAATTTTCCCGGGATATGTCTGACCATTCGGTCGTGATTCGCTGCATTGTGGATCTTTGTCACCATTTGCAGATTCCCTGTGTGGCAGAGGGCGTGAGTTCTCAATCTGTGAGTGACACCTGGTCGGGTTTGGGGGTTCATTTGCAGCAGGGTGAGTTTGCTGCACCACGACTGCCTCTTCGGGAGTTTGCCAATAAGGGTTCGCGCTGCTAAGGTGCTCGGCAGTTTTCAAATCGAAGGGTGTTTTTCTTGCCTGAGTTACCGGAAGTAGAAACCAGTTGTCGAGGTATCGCACCTCATATTGTCGGTCGTACCATGAAGCAAGTCGTGGTGCGCAATGGTCGGTTGCGTTGGCCTATGGATGATAACCTTGCCGACGTTCTTGATGGGCGGAAGTTGTTAGGTTTGAGTCGTCGTGGCAAGTATATGTTGTTTCGATTCAAGCATGGTCACCTGCTGATGCATTTGGGGATGTCCGGCAGTGTGCGTATTGTCGAAGCCTCAAAGGAGCCGCAGAAACACGATCATGTCGATTTTGTTTTTGGCCTGGATACGGTGTTGCGCTTTACCGATCCACGCAGGTTCGGTGTGATTCTCTGGACAGATGAAGCGCCGGAGGCGCATAAGCTGATTCATCATCTGGGCCCAGAACCTTTGTCTGAAGCGTTTTCCGCTGACTATTTATACCAACAAACTCGCAAGCGAAAGCAGGCGATCAAAGTGCTGGTTATGGACAGCAAAGTGGTGGTGGGTGTTGGAAATATCTACGCGAATGAATCGTTGTTTATGAGCGGGATTCGCCCAGGGCGAGCGGCCGGGAGAATAACTCGAGTAGAGGCTGAATTATTAGTTCACAATATTAAACAAGTGTTGCAAAAAGCCATTGCTCAGGGAGGTACCACTTTGAAAGATTTTGTGGGCGGTGATGGAAAACCTGGCTATTTTAAGCAGGAGTTGAATGTTTATGGCCGGGATGGAGAACCTTGTTTACGGTGTGGCGGTATACTGAAAAGTCAGCGACATGCTCAGCGGGCCAGTGTGTATTGCCCGGAATGTCAAAAGTAAATGCTAACCTCTAAAAACAAGGTCCGCTGCAACGGCAAGATTACTTGCCGCTGAATTTTTTCTTCAAGTCTTGCTCAATGATTGGGTGGACAAACTTGCTGACGTCCCCGCCAAGTGAGGCGATTTCTCGTACCAGAGATGAAGAAATATAAGAGAGATGTTCGGCCGGAGTGAGAAACAGGCTTTCCATGTCAGGCGATAAGGCACGATTCATATTCGCGAGTTGAAATTCGTACTCGAAATCGGAGACCGCGCGTAATCCACGCACAACAGCTTGAGCTTTCTTTTGTTTTACAAGATCTGCCAATAAAACATCGAAACCACAAATTTCCACATTGGGCAGATGCCCTAAAACTTGTTCGGCCTGGGCAACGCGCTCTTCCAGAGTGAACAGTGGATTTTTTTTGGTGCTGGCGGCAATGGCCAGGACAACACTGTCGAACAGATTGCAGGCTCGCTCGACCAGGTCGATATGACCATTGGTGATTGGGTCAAAAGTTCCAGGGTATACCACGCGCTTCATATTTAGTTTCCACGTCAGGTTTCACGATCGGGCGCAGATGGTAAACAATTTGTCGTCTCAGTACAAAACTTAATCGGTAAAATGCCCGTAAAAAAGTTAATTATTTGGTGACTAGCGCGCGATAAACAGCTGGTAACAAACCTGACCACTGTTTTTGCAGCGCCAATTGCGCCAGTTATTCGGTAACTTTGGCAAGTTATCCTTAGGACTTTCCACATAAATCAGGCTTTCAGGGTGCAGCCAGCCATTTTGTTCAAGCAATGCGGCCGAGGTTTCCCAGAGGTTGGCGGCAAAAGGTGGGTCCATAAACACGACGTCATAAGCGTGTTCGGGCTTGCCGGTTTGTAGGTTGTTGAGTGTGTCGCCCTGCACGACATTAGCCTGTTGCTCAGGCATTTGCTCGGCCATCGCCTGAAGGTGCGTGTTGAGTAGTGCACAGGCCGCGCGGTTATGTTCCCAAAGGTCGACTTGAGAGGCGCCTCTTGATAGCGCTTCCAGGGCCAAGGCTCCAGAGCCGGAAAACAGGTCCAGACAGCGTGCGCCGTGGATGTCTCCACTGAGCCAGTTGAACAGTGTTTCGCGGATCCGGTCCCCGGTTGGTCGCAGGCCTTCTGCGTTCGCAAACGTAAACTTTCGCCCTCGCCACTGGCCGCCAATGATGCGTAATTGTTGGGTGGAGTTTGCCTTTGTCATGCTTTGCCTCGTCCAATCGGGTGGCCATTGTAGCGATCTCGCATTGCTGTGTTAAGGCTGCGACAGCAGCGGCAGACAGTGCTAGAATGCGGCCCTTTCATGAAGACCGAAATTGGCCTTCCCTATCCCGATAAGCAATAGATTTCAAATACCATGGTTTTTGGTTTTTTTAAAAAATCCCCCAAGAGCGACGCCGAAAAAACAGCCGTTGAGCACGATGAGCAAACGCCTGTGCTGGATGCGCCTGAGGCCCCTGCTGAGCTTGAAGCTGATTCGAGCCCTGACCCTGAAGCGGAACAGGCGACCACTGCTGAAGCTCCGGCCGAGCCTGTGTCCAAGCAGGTCGATGAAGTAGAAGCTGTTGAAGAGACGCCTGATGAACGTGCCTCGGGTAGGGGTAACTCTGACGCCACTCAAGAAGTCTTTATGGCGCCCGAAGGGTACGGTGAGCCCGAAGAAGAGAAAAAAAGGGGCTTGTTCGCCCGCATGCGCGCAGGCTTGGCCAGGACTGGCGGGAATCTGAGTGAAGGCCTGGGCAATATTTTCATGGGGCTCAAGGAGATTGATGAAGATCTTCTGGAAGAGTTGGAAACCCAATTGCTGATGGCCGATGTGGGTATTGAAGCGACCGAAGAGATTATGGCTCGCTTGTCTGAGCAAGTGGCCCGTAAGGAGTTGGCCGATACCGAGGCGCTCTACAAGGCTTTGCAGACGGCACTCGCCGAGCTGCTCATGCCGGTTCAACAGCCTCTGATGATTGATACCCAGAAAGCACCTTTCGTCATTTTGGTGGTGGGTGTAAACGGCGTGGGGAAAACCACAACCATTGGCAAGCTGGCCAAGGGCTTTCAGAACCAGGGCAAGCAGGTCATGTTGGCGGCTGGTGACACCTTCCGAGCAGCGGCGGTCGAGCAGTTACAGGTTTGGGGTGAGAGAAACAATGTGCCAGTAGTGGCCCAGCACACGGGGGCTGATAGCGCCTCGGTGGTTTTTGATGCCCTTCAGTCCGCGAAATCGCGAAATGTGGATATTTTGATCGCCGACACTGCGGGGCGGCTTCACAATAAAGATAATTTGATGGATGAGCTCGCGAAGGTGAAGCGGGTAATGGCCAAGCTGGATGATTCTGCTCCCCATGAGGTATTGTTGGTACTGGATGCGGGAACGGGTCAAAACGCCATTAACCAGGCCCAGCAGTTCAGTGATTCTGCGGGCGTTAGCGGTCTGGCCTTAACCAAGCTGGATGGTACGGCGAAAGGTGGTGTGATCTTCGCTCTTGCCAAACAGTTAGGGTTGCCGGTTCGTTTCATAGGGGTGGGGGAAGGTATTGACGATCTCCAGCCGTTTGATGCCAAAAGCTTTGTGCGCGCCTTGTTTGATCAATCCCAGGCAGAATAAGACGATCAGAGAGAATAAGAACAAAAGGACCTCTACTCCAGGCCATGATCCAGTTTCTCAATGTCAGTAAGCGTTACCCGGGGGGATTTGATGCCCTCAGTAATCTGAGTTTAACAGTCGATGCCGGAGAGATGGTCTTTCTCACCGGTCATTCCGGGGCGGGCAAGTCGACGCTTCTGAAGTTGGTGATGCTGATGGAGCGTGCCACTCGCGGTCAGATGGTCGTTGGGGGGCAGAATCTTAATAAGATGCCGCGCCGCCAAATTCCGTTTTTACGCCGCCAGATTGGCGTAGTCTTCCAAAATCACCAGCTGCTGTTCGATCGCAGCGTATTTGACAATGTCGCCCTGCCCTTGCTGATTTCCGGTTTTGAGCCCAGGGATGTTGGTCGCCGCGTGCGAGCTGCTCTCGATAAGGTCGGGTTGCTGAGTAAAGAAAAACTCAACCCAATCGCCTTGTCGGGAGGTGAGCAGCAACGTGTGGGCATTGCTCGTGCGGTTGTCAACAAGCCTCCATTGCTGTTGGCGGATGAACCCACCGGTAACCTGGACCCCGAGCTCTCGGCCGAAATCATGAAGCTATTGCAGCAGTTCAATGATGTCGGGGTCACGGTGTTGATTGCCAGCCATGATCTGGCGCTTATTGAACGCATGGGTAAGCGCAAACTTACCTTAGAGGCTGGGCAATTAGTGGGTGACACCGCTGGAGTTTCCCCAACTTATCAAGGGGAGTTGTCATGAGTCAGCAAGCCCAGAAACCCTTGCCGGATGCGCTCAGCCGTGGCGCCAGTGTGAAGCAGCTGAGTCTGATCAACCTCTGGCGCTCCTATTGTCGCCATCATGTCAGCAGTGCCCGTGACAGCTTGCGCCGCTTGTTGGTGCAACCCTTATCCAGCTTAATGACCTGCCTGGTGATCGCGATTGCGTTGGCGCTGCCCCAGGTGTTGTCGGTAGCAGTCAGCAATATTGACCAGCTTGGTCAGGGTTGGCAGGGGCGTCCGAGTTTATCGGTGTATTTACACCAACAGGTGAAAGAGCCTGTGGCACAACGTTTGCTGGATACGCTTGAAAAGCGTGATTTGATTGTTGAAGGGCGTTTTATCAGCCCGGATCAAGCCCTTCAAGAGTTTGAAGCGCATTCGGGATTTGCGGATGTTCTTGGCAAGTTGGAGCGAAACCCCTTGCCGCCCTTACTTCAGCTGAGTTTGGCTGAAGAAGCGAGTTTGGAGCAGGTGCAGGTCTTGCAGAGTGATTTGCAGGCCCGGGGTGAGGTCGATCAAGTGGATGTGGATCTGCAGTGGTTGCAGCGTTTGCAGCAAATTCTGGCACTGGGCAAGACCCTTATCTGGCTGTTGGCGGGGTTGCTGGCATTGGGGGTTCTGTTGATCGTAGGCAACACTATTCGCTTGGCCATTGCCGCCCGTAAAGATGAAATTCTGGTGACTAAGACCTTGGGCGGCACCAACGCCTTTGTTCGCCGCCCTTTCCTTTATACCGGCTTCTGGTATGGCTTGTTGGGAGGTTTGCTGGCCTTGGTGCTTACGGAAATCTGTCTGTTCGCGTTGTCTGGCCCAGTGGCTAAGCTTGCTGGGTCTTATGGTAGCAGCTTCCGGCTGATTGGCTTGAATTGGTTCGATGCCGGCTTTCTTTTCCTGGTCAGCTCTGTGTTGGGATGGTTGGGCGCTGCGCTGGCCGTGGGGCGCCATTTGGCGTCGATTGAGCCCAAATAGGCAGTGTTGTAACGGTCGGAACGACAGGCTGGCCGGGGCTTTACAAGACTTTAAAGTCTTTTCCTCGAACCCGCGCTAGTATTAGCAGTCAAACCCGATAGCTGCTAGTATTAAGGGTCGAGTAACGGAGAATGTTTATGAGCACAGCTTTACAGCCTGTAGGTATGTTATCCCCCGGAGCCAATCTGGGTGCCTATATGCAGGCGGTAAATGGAATCAGCATCCTGTCAGCCGAGGAAGAAAAGAGCTTGGCTGAAGATCTGTATTACCACGAGAATCTGGATGCTGCCCGCCAATTGGTTATGGCGCATTTGCGTTTTGTGGTGCATATCGCCAAATCGTACTCCGGCTACGGCTTGTCTCAGGCCGATCTGATTCAGGAAGGCAATGTTGGTTTGATGAAAGCGGTGAAGCGCTTCAATCCTGAGCGCGGCGTTCGCCTGGTGTCCTTCGCGGTACACTGGATCAAAGCCGAGATGCACGAATTTATCCTGCGTAACTGGCGCATTGTTAAAGTGGCCACAACCAAGGCCCAACGTAAGTTATTTTTCAATCTGCGCAGCGCCAAAAAGCGTTTGGCCTGGTTGAATAATGAAGAGGCAGAAGCGGTTGCCAAAGATCTGAACGTCGATGTTAACCACGTTCGAGAAATGGAAGGTCGTTTGGCGGCAAGCGATATGGCCTTCGATGCCGGCGCTGATGATGACGATGAGGGGGCTTATCAGGCGCCCGCGAACTATTTGGAAGATCGCGCAGCTGACCCTGCCATGGCACTGGAACATCACGATACAGAGCAAAACAGTCTGGCCAGCCTGAGTGCGGCTCTGGAGCAGTTGGATGATCGCAGTCGCGATATTCTGCAGCAGCGTTGGTTAAGTGAAAATAAAGCTACATTGCATGAGTTGGCTGATCAATATGGTGTTTCTGCCGAGCGGATTCGTCAGCTTGAAAAGAACGCTATGAAGAAAATAAAGGCCAACATCGAAGCATAAAATATGCAATGTTGGTGAAGAAGCCGCCTAGTGCGGCTTTTTTTATGGCCGTTGAGGAGCTTGGAGTCGAGGATGATGTATCGCAATATTCTGGCCATTGCCGCGATTAATGGTTTGTTGGCTACGATACTGGGAGCTTATGGTGCCCACGGTTTGAAGGCTGAACTGAGCGATACCTTGTGGTCAGCGTACCGCACGGCTAATCAATATCATTTTTATCATACGCTTGCCCTATTGGCGTTGGCGGCCTTTGCCTCGGTGCGCCCGTGGCCCAAGTTGGCTTGGGTGGCCTGGGGTTGGCAGATCGGCATTGTGCTCTTTAGTGGCAGTATTTATGCCCTGGCGTTGGGCGCGCCAAGTTGGATGGGGCCGGTGACCCCACTTGGTGGTTTGACCCTGATGTGTGCCTGGGGTTTGTTGTTTCAACAGGCCCTTGCGAAAAAAGACGTTTAAGATTGAGTTATGCAAGAACCCATTTATAAACCTGAGTACAAAGATAAATCGATCCGCAGTTTTGTGATTCGTGCCGGCCGGATGACCGATGGCCAGCGTCGAGCTTTTGAGCAATGGTGGCCGAAATATGGTCTGAGTCTTTATTCTGGTGCTCAGGATTTCGATCAGGTCTTCGGGCGCAAGGCTCCCAGAGTGATGGAAGTTGGCTTTGGTATGGGGGACTCCCTGCTGGAAATGGCCAAGGCTGAACCTGAAAAAGATTTTATCGGTATTGAAGTCCATCCTCCTGGTGTGGGAAGACTGATTAATAATGCGGGGCTGGAGGGCGTTGAAAATCTGCGGGTATATATGGCGGATGCCAATGATGTGCTCGAAGATTGCATTGCGGATGCCAGTCTCGATCGCTTCCAGCTTTATTTCCCCGATCCTTGGCACAAGAAAAAGCACAATAAACGCCGCATTGTGAATTCAGGCTTTATTCAGAAGGTTTCAGACAAACTGTGTCACGCTGGTATCTGCCATATGGCGACCGATTGGGAGCCCTATGCCGAGCACATGATGGAAACCATGAGTGCAGCTGAACAGTTTGAGAACACCCAGGGCGATTATTTATTTTCTGAAAGACCCGATTTTCGCCCGGTGACCAAATTCGAACGCCGAGGCGATCGATTGGGTCACGGGGTTTGGGATCTCCTCTTCCGCAAGCGCTAAGCTCCTGTACCGCTCCTTGACGCCTAAAACGTGATGTGTGTCACGTTATTGGGAATGTTGCGAAAAATACGCTAGAATGCCGCCCATTCAGCAGCAGGATGCTGTTTGGTGCATTCTTTTGCGTATCTTAAGACCGGGAAGCTTTATGATTCGACAGTCACATACCGTCTTTAAGCTCACGCTTATTGCACTCTTATCCTTGGGCCTTATGGCCTGTCAATCCGCTTATTACTCTGCGATGGAATCAGTTGGTCAGCACAAGCGTGACATTCTTTCCAGTCGTATTGAAGGCGTGCGCGATGCGCAAGTGGATGCCAAAGAACAATTTCGCGACGCACTTGATCGTTTCAGTCAAGAGCTGGGTTACAGCGGTGGTGAGCTGCAAAGCGTTTATGAAAACCTTCGCGATGCTTACGAAGACAGTAAAAAAGAAGCGGACAATGTCACGGCGCGAATCGATAAGGTTGAGGATGTGGCAGAAGCCTTGTTCGCCGAATGGGAAGATGAGCTGGAACAGTATTCCAGTGCAAGCTTGCGTCGTGATAGCCAGACAAAATTGCGACAGACCCGCAGTCAATACAAGCGCATGCTGACAACCATGCGCAGTGCAGAGTCAAAAATGGCACCGGTGTTGACCACCTTTAATGATCAGGTTTTGTACCTCAAGCACAACTTGAACGCTCGTGCCATCAGCTCACTGAAAGCTGAGTTCGGTGATTTGCGTCGTGACATAAATACTTTGATTGCGCGTATGGAAGATTCCATCGCGGAGTCAGAAAAGTTTGTAGAAAGTTTGAAGTAGGGATTTTAATTCAATAATAGGAGTTCATTTAATGAAAAACTTCCAACAACACGCTCTTATGGTAGCTCTGGGTGTTGCTGCCAGCGTGACTTCCGTGACGGCTTTGGCCGACGGTCATCATAGCGCTAGTAATCACAAATACGAAGCTTACCTTGGGGCTGCTCGTCAGTTCATCGATGGCAAGCGTGGTATTGATAACGACACGGGTGTCGTTGTAGGCCTGGGTTACGTACTGGATGAAAACTGGACCATCGAAGGTGTGTTCAACGGTTTTCAGGCCGACACCGAAGTAGGTGCAATTGACGTTGATGGCCGCCACTATCGCTTGGACGCTGTTTATAATCTGGCTCGCAATGGTGCTTGGCAACCATTCCTGGTTGGTGGTGCAGGTGATCAGGGTTTTGATGTCGACGGTGGTAAAAACAATCGTGAAACCGCATTGAACTTTGGCGGTGGAGCCAAGTATTTCCTGTCAGATGAGTGGGCTTTGCGTGGCGACTTGCGTGCAATTCACTCTCTGGATGAAGAGGCGACTGACTATGCGCTTGGTCTTGGTGTAGCTTATTTGATGGGCGCAAAATCAGCGCCTCAGAAGCTGGACAGCGATGGCGATACAGTCGAAGACAGTCTGGACCAGTGCCCAAATACACCAGCGGGTGTTGCAGTAGATGGTAAAGGTTGTGCGCTTGACAGTGACCGTGATGGCGTTTTCGACTACGGTGATCTGTGTCCAAATACCCCAATGGGTACCAAGGTCGATAAAGATGGTTGTCCAGAGAAAATCGCGAAAACCGTTTCTATTGAGCTGCAAGTTAACTTCGACACAGACAGCTCCAAGGTGAAAACTCAATACATGTCTGAGTTGAAAGATGTCGCTGAGTTTATGAAGCAGTACAACAAAACCAATGTTGAGTTGGCTGGCCACACTGATTCACGTGGTACCGATGCGTATAATCAGGCTTTGTCCAAGCGCCGTGCTGATGCCGTTGCTAAAGTTCTGGTAGAAACCTTTGATGTTGAAGCAGGCCGTGTAACCTCGAACGGTTATGGTGAGTCTCGTCCTGTAGCGGATAACAACACTGATGAAGGTCGTGCTGCTAACCGTCGCGTAGTTGCAGAAATCAGTACTGAAACGGTTGAATAATTTCAGCGCTGTTTAGCATTAAAAAACCCGGGCTTGCCCGGGTTTTTTAATGGGCGAAACGTGCATTATCTTCTCGAGGGAGCGAGTGATAATATGTGCGCCACTTTACTGTAGCGAATTCATTTCAGGGGATTTAACTAATGTCGAAAAAAGTCGCTGTTGTGCTGGCAGGTTGCGGAGTATTTGATGGTGCGGAAATTCATGAGTCAGTGCTGACATTGTTGCGCCTGGATCAGTTAGGGGCTGATGTCACTTGTTTGGCTCCGAATGTGGAACAAATGCACGTAGTCAACCATCTAAGCGGAGAGGTAGTGGACGGCGTGACACGCAATGTATTAGTGGAGGCGGCCAGAATTGCACGCGGCGAAATCCGCGATATAGCGACTGCAAGTGCTGAAGAGTTTGACGCCGTGATCGTTCCTGGCGGTTTTGGTGCGGCAAAGAATTTATGTACTTTTGCGGTTGACGGTCCAGAGATGACGGTTAATGCTGAGTTTTCTGCGTTTATGCAAGCTGCCAAATCTGCGGGTAAAACGATTGGCTTAATGTGCATTGCGCCGGCGATGTCAGCAAAGCTCTTGGGCGAGGGTGTCACCTGCACCATTGGTTGTGATGCCGAGACCGCTGTTGCGGTTGAAGCCACGGGTGCGCGCCATGAAAACTGCACCGTAGGCAATATTGTTTATGATGAAACCAACAAATTGGTGAGTACGCCTGCGTATATGCTAGCTGATGGTATTGCCGAGGCTGCAACGGGGATCAATGCGCTCGTCGAAAAGGTCATTGAAATTTGCTAACACGAGGGGCTGGAAAGCCCTATCGCCATACTTGGGACAAGAGGGTGTAAACATGCAAAGACAACGTTATCGTTGGAATTCGGTGCCGGGATTTTTTGTGCTCTTGCTGTTGAGTGCGCTCTCAGCCTGCAGTCATTTGCCCAATGTGGTTGAAGAACCGCGATTGCGGGTTTTGGATATCCAAATGTTGCCGGGAGACAATTTGTCTCCGAGCTTTAATATCAAACTTAAGGTCGACAATCCAAATCGATTCGATATTGATGTGGTGGGGGCTTCTTACAGTGTGAGTTTACAAGGCTTTGAGGTGATTCACGGTGTGGCCAACGATATTCCGACCATCGCGGCTTATGACAGTCAGGAGTTCACGGTTAACGCCCAGGCCAGCGTGGTCCAAGGCGTAAGATTGCTAAACAAATTGATGCAAAGTCAGCAGCAGGATTTGGACTATCGTATGAGTTTAAAGCTTGATACAGGAAGTCTGTTTTCGGCGATTCGAATTGAAGATGAAGGCAAAATAAGCCTAAGCGATGTGCGTTAACATTCGCCGTCGACAACTGTAAACGTACAATCGGGGAAACCAAAAGAGTCATAAATGACATAGCAACCCTGGCCGCTGGGGGCTGAGCCTGGAATATCAAAGCCAATGAAGGTGTATCGGTTATTGACTCTGGACTGCATGTTGCCGGTAAGGTTAATGTAATCAACCATGGTTAAGCGGCTGCCCAATTCGGCTCGGCTTTCCGGGCACAGATTTCTCCAATCCAATTCGGAACTGCCTCCGCCTACCTGAATAACATATTGTGATTGCCCGCCCCCAGGATTGCTGCTGCTTACCTTGAGACCATTCGCGGCCGCCATGGCTTTTGTCATTCTGGCGGTTGAACGCATGGTTTCCTCAATGCCTTCGAGCGCCGCGATTTTGGCAGCGCGAGATAAATCGGAGAATTTGGGTGCGGAGACGGCAGCCAAAATTCCGAGAATAACGATAACAGCGACTAACTCGATCAGCGTGAAACCGGCATTGTGAACGCGCTTAGGCATGAGGAAACTCAGATTCAATGTCTCATCAATTATAGACGATATAACCGAAATTGCGTTTTTGCCGATCAGTGGTCATGTTTTAAAATAAGCGGATAGAGCGACCGCAGCTGATACGATTTTTTGATCGTCGTGTGTGTCACCGCGCCTATTCGGCCGCGTAACCGGGAAAACAGAATGAAGATGACTGCGTCAGAATTGCAAACTTTGGTTGAGCTAACAGGCTTATCCTGCTCCGCGCGAGAACAGATATTTGAAGAAGCGCGCTACGCCTGTTTTCGTAAGGAGGGAATGAACCGGCAATGGTTGATATTTAATTGGGTGCTCACCTTGGTCTTGTTAGTAGTATCCGGTTCTATCTTGACGATGTTGCTAGGGCTTGGTTTGACACGATCGCTTTTGGTTTTTTTCCCTGTGCTGCTGTCCATTGTGATGTTCTTTATCCAGAAGGCCAGGCATCAAAGATACTTGGCGATGGTTCGTCCCTTTCTTGCGAGAGCGTTGCGGAATCACAACGCGTTGGTAGAACACTGACTCGGTCCGAGAGCAAAGGGCGAATATAGGCGGCGGTTGGTCGTTTAGTGGCTTAGGGTTTCCAGCTCTTCATTGAATTCCAGCCACTGCTCTTCCAGCTCTTCCAGTTTTTTACGAAGCTCTCCCTGTTCGAGTAGCAGGGTGCTAAGTTGCTTGCTGTCGCCCTCGTATAGTGCGCTGTCACCAAGCTTTTCTTCGACGCGGGTGAGTTGTTCTTGTGCTGACGCCATCTCTCGATCGATCTTTTTGATCTTATTACGCAGCGGTTGCAGTTTTTGCCTCAGTGCTGCCGCAGACTGGCGTTGTTCTTTTTTATCTGTTTTTACTGGTTTGCCTGCTAGCTCCGCCGGCTCTTCCTGTCTGGGGGCCTGCTGGGACAGCCAATGTTGATAGTCTTCCAGTGTGCCATTGAATTCCTCGGCACGTTGGCTATCGACAAGAATAAACTGCTCAACGGTGTTTTTCAGAAGGTGTCGATCGTGTGAGACCAGAATAATGGCGCCTTCATAAGCTTGGAGCGCAACCGTCAGGGCGTGGCGCATTTCCAGATCGAGGTGGTTGGTTGGCTCGTCCAGGAGGAGTACATTGGGTTTTTGCCAGGCAATAATGGCCAAGGCCAGGCGAGCTTTTTCGCCGCCAGAAAAATGCTCGATGATTTCAAAGGCACGATCCCCGTGGAATCCAAAGCCACCCAGAAAATTGCGTACTTCCTGCTCACTGCTACTCGGGCTCAAGCGTTGAATATGCAATGCAGCAGATGCCTGCATGTCCAGCGCTTCCAGTTGATGCTGAGCAAAGTAGCCAATGGCTAAATGTTCGGATTGGCTGATCTCTCCCGAGCGGATACTCAGATTTCCGGCCAGAGCTTTCATCAGTGTTGATTTGCCCGCGCCATTGTGTCCGAGTAAACCAATGCGGCTACTGGGTAAAACGGCGAGATTAATTTTATCGACGATCACTTGCTCGCCGTAACCGAGTTGTACTTGCTGCAGATTCATCAAGGTCTGTGGCAGCTTGTCCGCAACCGGAATCTGGAAGTTAAAGGGGGAGTCAATGTGGGCCGGGGCAATGGCTTCCATACGCTCCAGTTCTTTTAATCGGCTTTGTGCCTGTTTGGCTTTGGTTGCCTTGGCGCGAAAGCGGCGTACAAAGTTTTCAATTTCAGCGATACGGGTTTGTTGTTTTTCAAAAGCCGCTTGCTGTTGTGCGAGACGTTCGGCTTTTTGCTTTTCGTAGCTGCTGTAATTACCGTTGTACAACTCCAGTTTTTGATTATGCAGATTGACGGTGTACTGGATAACATTGTCCAGGAAATCCCGATCGTGAGAAATAATCAACAGCGTGCCAGGGTATTGCTGGAGCCATTGTTCAAGCCAAACAGTTGCGTCAAGATCCAGGTGGTTGGTCGGCTCATCCAGCAGGAGGAAATCAGACGGACACATCAGGGCCTGGGCGAGATTGAGGCGAATGCGCCAGCCACCGGAAAATTCGTGTACCTGCTTTTGCGTGTCAGCCTGACTGAATCCCAGGCCGTTCAGTAAGCCCTGGGCTCTCGACTCAGCGGTGTAGCCTTCCAGTTGTTCGATTTCACCATAGAGCTTGGCCAGGGTTTCTCCGCAGGCATCCTGACCTTTGGCATTTTCCTGTTCCAACCGTGTTTCCAGTTCGCGCAGAGCCTGGTCCCCATCGATAACGTAATCGAGGGCGCGTCGTTCACTATGACTGACTTCTTGAGCCATATGGGCCAGTCGCCAATTGCTGGGAAGGCGGTACTCGCCCGTGTCAGCTTGCAGTTGGCCCAGAAGTAATTTGAACAGGCTGGACTTGCCACTGCCGTTCGCCCCAATCAAGCCTATTTTTTGACCCGGATGTATGCGCAGTGCACAGTGGTCTAGCAGAAGCTTGTGGCCGCGCTGTAAACTTAAATCTTGTATCTCAATCATGGTCGCTATTGTACTGGTGCGAAGAGTAAATGACAGAGCACAACGAGAATTTGTTTTGGCTATTTAGCCTGGATTTCTATGGTGAAGAAGAGGTTGCTGAAACCCTGCTGACGATGCAGGATGAATATGGCTGCCAGGTAAATATGATTTTGTGGTGTCTGTGGTTGGGCCAGCAGTCGCATTGTCTTGGTGAGCAGGAGATGAAACTGGCCCTTGAGCCTATCGTGGCACACCAGGTTCGGTATTTGTTGCCGATGCGAGATCTGCGTCGACAACTTAAATGTCATCCTGAGGTAGAGTTGTACCAACAGGCCAAGGCACTGGAATTGGCTATGGAGCGTTGGGAGCAGGACAGGCTTTATGCTTTGTCCCATGAACTGGGTGTCGGGCGATCCGATGATGGCCGCAGGGCGGCCGAAGCTAATGTTCATCTTTATATGACATGTTTGCATCAGGATGGGGCGACAAGAACCGGGAGCGAAGCTAAACTTGATGCCCTAATAAAGAGGCTGCTTGAGCAGTTGTTCCGCGGTTGAAATGCCAGCCGCCCGCGATATCGGAGAGTTTATGCGCCTGTTTCTTACCTTACTGATTCTCTTATTGGTGGTTGCTTTGGCGGCTCCCTATGTCTTGAAAAGGCCGGATGGGCAACCTTGGATGGACGCCTCGGAACTGTCGCCAGATATTCAGGTCAATGGTAGTTACGAAAAAGCCAAGCTGGAGCTGTATCGCTGGTGGCATGGTTTG
Organism: Pseudoteredinibacter isoporae; assembly: GCF_040372805.1. Lineage (GTDB taxonomy): Bacteria > Pseudomonadota > Gammaproteobacteria > Pseudomonadales > Cellvibrionaceae > Pseudoteredinibacter > Pseudoteredinibacter isoporae_A. The sequence goes on along the minus strand of NZ_BAABWJ010000001.1, from coordinate 631,865 downwards.
CGGAGGGATCTGTTTGCGGACAGGCAATCCGGCAAAACCCGGGCCTATCGCTGGCAGGACAGTGAGGGGAATTGGCATTTATCCGATACGCCGAATCCCGCTGGTAACTCTGAGGAGCTTTGGGTTGATCCAAATGTGAATCTGATGCCAGCCACGCTGCTGCCGGTAGAAGAGGAGAAAAACACTACTCAAGGGGAGCCAAGTTCTGTACCCTTGCCGATGACTGTAAGTCCCGGGCAGGCCCAACAATTGATGCAGGACGCCCAGAAAATTCAGGGGCTGGTGGACAAGCGCTATGAGCAACTCGATGCTGATGCGCAAAAGTAATTAGACATAAGTAAACGGGGCGCGGCCCCATCATGGACTATTAGGAAGCAATAATGAAAAAATTCGCGATTGCCGGTGTTGCGGCTGCCGTCATGTTCGTTGCTGGTTGTAATGAACAGGCCAAAGAAGCAGCAGAACCCGAGTTGGTGTTGGACACCATGGAAAAGAAAATCAGCTATATTCTGGGTTACGATGTAGCGGGTCGTTTCAAAGAAGATGAAATGAGTCTGGATGCAGCGGCGATTGCGGCCGCTGTAAAAGACATTGCTGCGGGTAAAGAGTCCCGTCTGACGCCAGAAGAAATGCAATCGGTGATGACTCAGTACCAGGAAAAGCAAATGGCCAAGCAGCAGGAAGCCATTGAAAAAGCCCGTCAGGAAAGCGAAAAAGTAGGCCAGGAAAATCAAGCCAACGGTGAGGCCTTTCTGGCTGAAAACGGTAAAAAAGAAGGTGTAACTACCACGGCTAGCGGCTTACAGTATGAGGTGATTACCGAAGGTAGCGGCGCAAAACCAACGGTTGATGATACGGTGCAAGTACATTATGTAGGCACATTGATTGACGGTACTGAGTTCGATAGCTCCGTTGCTCGCGGCGAGCCTGCAACCTTTAAGGTGACCCAGGTCATTCCTGGTTGGACTGAAGTTCTGCAGTTGATGCCTGAAGGGTCAAAGTGGAAAGTGTACATTCCGGCTAACCTGGCCTATGGCCCAGGTGGTACGGGCGGTGTGATTGGTCCGAATGCGACTTTGGTCTTTGAAGTAGAGTTGCTGAAGGTGAATCCTTAAGTGCACGATTGAGATATTAATGTCTCAATGAAAAGCCGCCGTTTTTACGGCGGCTTTTTTGTTTGCGCGATGTCACTTCTGCAACAAGCCCTCGATATTTTCATGAAAGTAGCGCAAGCCCTGTTCAAATCGGCCGTGCAGGAATTCTTCGCAGGCTCCTGAATGAAGGCCGCTCTGCACATCCAGCGCCATGCTGAAATCCTCCTCCAGTGCTCGATACAAGATTTCATTGTTTTTCCGAAAGTACGCCGTCCCTTTTTCGCTGGGTGCTTCAGGCAAAAGTGTGAAATTGATCAGTTGGGTGTGGCCAATACCGTCAGGATACACAATGGAGACATTTATGTGGTCAGGTTCGATCAGCAGCAAGGTGTTTGGGAACAGCAAGTAAAGAAAATTACCGTGTTCTCGGATATGCCATTCCGACTCGTCTTTTTCACGCAGACTTCTGATGGATTTCTTGGGGTACAGATTACGCTGTTGCAAACCAAACTGTTTATAACTGCCGACGGTATCCAGAAACATAAAATCGATGGTTTCTTTATGGGTTTTGCGCACGTGGTAGTTTTCCATAAAGGTATCCACCGCCAGCTTCCAATTGATGGGGCGGTGGAAATCTTTCGGATCAAAGACCACGTGCTCGTCCATCTGATAGCCTTCCAGATCGCTAATAATGGTGTCACCCAGCAGTTGCTCCAGTGTGTTTTCGAAACCACTGTTCCGATCGTCCGCGGTTATTGGGCTTAGGCGTAGCCAGATAAACCCAAAGCGTTCACTAAGTGGGAGTTCAGTTAAGCTTTTACAGCGATCGGGCATATCGCTGAAGCCATCCCGATGCGGTACCCCACGCAATTGGCCATTGGTTTCATAGGTCCAGGCGTGATACTGGCAGACCAGCGAACGAAGGCCTTGGCCGCTGCTTTCGCGTACCAACCGGCCGCCCCGGTGCTTACAGACATTAATAAAGGCTTTCAGGCTGCCGTCTTTCTGCCGCAGAACAAGGACAGGTACCTGGCAGATATCTCGGGTGAAGTAGTCACCAGGTTCGGGGATCTGGCTGCAGTGCCCAACGATAATGGGCATCTCTTTGAACAGCTGAAGTTCCTGCTCGAATTGATCGTTTCGGGTGTAGCCGTCAACCGCGATGCTTGAGCAGTGGCTTTGCATATCGGTACTCTTGTCGGCTTCGTAGCTGAGAATCTCTTTGATCAGATTAATTTCGGCTTGTCTTTCCATTGTCAGGCATCTCTTTATTGTTGTTACCGTAACTCGCTGGTGGTGAGGCCCATGGCGCGTGCAATAAAAGCCATGGTTTGGTCCAGTAAGTGGGTCGTATCGGATTTCAAATGGGGGCTATCTGACAGCAGTTGCACCATCAATTCGCGTATGCCGCCCATAACCATTGGGCAGGCCACATAGGCATCAATGCTTTTATTGATTTCCCCTTTTTCCTGAGCCAATCGAACATTGTCGATGGCGAGTGCAAGGTGTGCCGCCAGGCGACGACTTTCGACGGCCGCAACGAGGGGTTCTTTCTGGCGGTTCAGAAAAACCACTCGAGCGAGCGGATGCTTGCGTATAAAACTGATGCTGCGTTCTACCCTGGCCCGTTCGCGACTGATCCAGCCGGCACCAGGTAAGGGGTTAATGTCGATAATCCATTGATCGTATTGATCATAGAAGTCATCGACGGTGGCGGCGATCAAATCGACCCGAGAACTGAAATATCGGTAAATTAAACCGCTGGAGACCTGGGCTGTGGCGGCCACATTGGCGATTTCCAGCTCCCCGCCGCGGTCTGCCAGTTCTTGAGCGGCGGCTCGTAGGATGCGTTGGCGGGTTTGCTTGGCTTTTTGGCCAAGGACTTTATTTGGGGATTCTTGGCTCATTTGTGTGGCGCCTTTCACTGCGGTCTTGTCTCTACAGTGTGTAGATTGATTGATATTTGCCCAAAAGTAAAGTGAATTCAATTTACTTTACTTTTGGGCAAATAAATCGCCAACACACCCTTCTATATATAACGATGAGATGTGGCGTTTAGAAGCAATGCTGGAAATGGCGGCGATCAGGTTGGGTCAGATCACCATATGGGTAATTGTACTCATAAAAGTCGAATTCCCGCTCTCCAAGGAAGACCACGCTGGAGCTGCGAGTGCCGTAGTGTGAACCGCGTATAAAGAGAGGGCTAAGCAGGCGTTCCAGTTCCTCACCGATGCCTGTGTCAGGCAAGCCATTTTCAAATACTTGCTCGTCAAGCAGTAACTGGCGCAGCTCTTCGGCCTGGGCGCCCTGCTCTATGCAGGTTTGCAGTTTGGCTTTGCCCTCAAGCGCCTTTGGCCAAGGGGCGTCGAAGTTTCCATTGCTGAGCGCGTAATAGCCTGGTGTCAGTGGCTGGGCGGCGCCTCCCCGATTACTGAAGTGCCAGAGCTCATGGGCATTTCCCGTGAGCAGATTGAAACCGGCGTAGTGTTGGGCAGATTGCTCCAGCTGGCTCAGGTACTCACGTGGGCTGAGTTCAGAGTCCAGAAATTCACTGACGAGCTGGCCTCGTGAGGGGCCTTGGTGGGGAGTGGCTGCCCCCTCTCGAAAGTTTGTCAGTGCTGCGAAACGCCCATTCTGGCTCAAACCCAGCCAGCTGCCCCCGGCTTCCAGGTCTCGTCCCGCAAGAATATGGGGGGATTCCTGCCAAAATTCGGCCCTGGCGGTTGGCCGATCATAGGCTTCATCGCGGTTGGCGGCGGCGATCAGGGCATGCTCGGCGCTCGGGTCAAAGCGAAATAAAATCAAACACATGGCATCGGCAGGGATAAATGAAATTGGTGGTGGAGTCTAACAGAACTAGGCACCATAATGCCCCGCATTAACTGATTTGTGTGGCAGCTGAATTTTCCGGGGGCAGAATGCTGTTTTTGATTTACGCAATCTTGGGCGTATTTGCAGGTATTGCAGCGGGTCTTTTCGGGGTTGGTGGCGGCATCATTATAGTGCCGGTGTTGATCTACAGCTTTGGGGTATTGGGTTTTCCATCCGAGCATCTGGTGCACATGGCGATTGCGACCTCACTTGCCTGTATTGTCAGTACGTCGATCAGCTCGATTTATGCCCACCATAAGCAAGGGGCGGTCAATTGGTCTTTGGTGGCCTTGATGGCGCCGGGCATTGCGCTCGGCAGTTGGCTGGGTGGCCTGACTGCGGTGGGGATCAGAGGCGAGCATTTGCAAATCATTATTGGTGTGTTTGCGCTCTACACTGCTTGGCGGATGTGGAACAAGTCTCGACAGGAGGTGGTGCAAAAATCACTCAGCCCTGCTCTGCTGGTGCCGGTTTCCGGGGGTATTGGTTGGGCCTCTGCTATTTTCGGTATCGGTGGTGGATCACTGACGGTGCCCTTCTTGAGTTCTCGAGGTGTGCAAGCGCAAAAAGCGGTTGCCTGCGGTGCTGCATTGGGCTTTCCAATCGCCCTGGTGGGCACCTTGAGTTTTATCTACAGCGGCTTGGCACTGGAAGCTCTCCCTGAGAGGAGTATAGGGTTGGTGTATTGGCCGGCCTGGTTGGGGATTGCCGTATTCAGCACCTTGTCAGCCCGTTTTGGCGCCCTACTGGCGCACAAACTTTCGCCCGCTTTGTTGCAGCGATGCTTTGCCGTTTTTCTTTGTCTGGTGGGGCTCAATTTTATGCTTAGTGGTATCATAGACTCCATCTGAATTTAGTGAATCAAACTTATGCAATACCCCGATATTGATCCGGTAGCGTTTAATTTATTCGGCCTGAAGGTCCACTGGTACGGCATTATGTATCTGTTGGCGTTCGCCATGGCTTGGTATCTAGGGATGCGGCGTGCGCGCAGGCCGGGTTCGCCTATCGCACCGAATCAGGTTGAAGATCTGATTATGTTTGGCGCTTTTGGCGTGATTCTCGGTGGCCGTTTTGGTTACGTATTGTTTTACCATTTTGATAAATTTTTAGTCGATCCACTTTGGCTGTTCCGAGTCTGGGAGGGAGGCATGTCTTTCCATGGTGGTTTGCTTGGTGTATGTGTTGCCATCTTTTTTTATGCGCGTCGCACGAAAACAACCTTGTTACAACTGGGTGATTTTGTGGCGCCATTAGTGCCTTTGGGTTTGGGCTTTGGGCGTATCGGAAATTTTATTGGGCAGGAATTGTGGGGGCGTGTTACTGACCCGGATGCTCCTTGGGCTATGTATTTCCCCAATGACCCGATGAACCCTCGCCACCCTTCGCAGTTGTATCAGGCATTTTTGGAAGGCTTGGTATTGTTTGTGGTGTTGTTTTGGTTTTCAAGAAAACCAAGGCCGCGTGGCGCCGTGAGTGGATTATTTTTGGCGTTGTACGGCAGCTTCCGTTTTATTGTGGAATTCGTACGCGCTCCCGATGCTCATTTACAAGATCAGCTTTGGCTGGGTTGGGTGACACGCGGGCAAGTTTTGTCCTTGCCAATGATTGCGGCGGGTTTGTTGTTGATCGCCTGGGCCTACTTCGCGGCGTCGAAAGAAAAGAGCGGCGTGGACACAGAAAGCAACAGTACTAAAGAAGCCTGATACCTATTTGGGAGCTGAGCGCGTCCCGTTTAAGAGAAAGACATTTAATGAAACAGTATCTCGATTTAATGCGCCATGTGCGCGACCAGGGTTGTGAAAAGAGCGACCGCACCGGAACAGGAACCAAAAGTGTTTTTGGTTACCAAATGCGTTTTGATTTGTCGGACGGTTTTCCTTTGGTGACAACGAAAAAATGCCACCTGAAATCCATCGTTCACGAGCTGTTATGGTTTTTAAATGGTGATACTAATACAGCGTATCTAAAAGAAAATGGTGTCAGTATTTGGGATGAGTGGGCCAGCGAAGAGGGTGATTTAGGCCCTGTATATGGTTACCAGTGGCGCAGTTGGCCAGCTCCAAATGGTGAGAGTATTGATCAGATCACGCAACTGATTGATATGATCAAGCGCAAGCCGGATTCCCGTCGCCTGATTATCTCAGCCTGGAACCCTGCCGATTTGCCCGATGAGAGTATGTCGCCACAGGATAACGTAAAAGAAGGTCGGATGGCGTTGGCGCCTTGCCACACCATGTTCCAGTTTTACGTCGCCGAGGGAAAACTTTCGTGCCAGTTATACCAGCGCAGTGCCGACATATTTTTGGGGGTGCCCTTTAATATTGCCTCGTATGCGCTGCTGACTATGATGATTGCTCAGGTTTGCGATCTGGAGCCTGGTGATTTTGTTCACACCTTTGGCGATGCGCATTTGTATTCCAATCATGCCGAACAAGTGGAGCTGCAATTGCAGCGCACACCCAAGGCACTGCCGAGCATTAAAATTAATTCACAGGTTAAGGATATTTTTGCTTTTCGTTTTGACGATTTTGAATTGCAAAATTATCATCCCGATCCGCACATTCCCGCGCCAGTTGCTATTTAGGCGGCGGTGTTTTTGAAAGACCCCATAAAATTAATACGAATAAGGTAAAGATGCAGTGAGTGTTTGCTTGGTTGTTGCGGCGGCAGAAAATAATGTGATTGGCGTGAATAATGAGTTGCCTTGGCACTTGCCAAAAGATTTGCAGTATTTCAAACAGCTGACCATGTCGAAACCCATTGTGATGGGTCGCAAAACCTTCGATTCGATTGGGCGTCCATTGCCGGGCCGCGAAAATATTATCATTACTCGTCAGCGTGATTGGCAACACGAAGGTGTACGAGTTGTGCATGATCTTGACGCCGCAGTGAGTTTGGCAAAGCAACTTAATCCTGCCCTTGATGTCATGGTAATTGGCGGCGCAGAAATTTATCGTCAAGCCCTGCCCATGGCGGAAAAAATTTACCTGACTCGAGTGTATGTCGAGTTGGAAGGTGACGCTTTTTTTCCAACATTGGATGATGGGCAGTGGCAGCAAACCGCCTGCGAAGAACATCCGGCCTGCGAGCGTAATCCATATCCGTACGCTTTCTGCGTGTTGGAGCGTGTTACTTCTGGAGACATAAATAATTCATAGCGGTCTTCGAGCATTTATTCAAAATTGGTTAAAAATCACCCAACTGTCTTGATTTTAACCGCTCTGTGACAGGTTTAATTTATATGTTACCTTAGTGCCCGATTCGAGTCGGGGGATGTGTTACCCGGCTGATACTTAATTACACAATTTTCAGAGGGGCCAGATTAACCGTTGAATCTTGCTCCAGCCTGTTATTACAATGGCGCACTCTTGACCTCGGCAAATGGATAATTTCTATAAACCATTCGCCAGTTAGAGAACGTCGCAAACTCAGTTGATAGAAGCACCCGAGTTGGGGGAAATATGAAGAAGCAGCGATTGAAAGCCGTGGCTTTAACCACTGTGCTTTCTGCCGGCACACTCATGGGGAGTGTCGCCCAAGCAGATCAAACTATTGATGCCATCCTGAAGGTTGGCCAGACTAAAGCCCAATCAGGGGCTCAGTCTCAACAGAAAATCGATAAGATTGCTGAGCAAACCAGCAGCCTGTTACAAGATTTTAAAACCGTAAATAAGCAGATCGAAGGTTTGCGTGTTTACAACAAGCAGCTGGAAAAGCAGATTGCTAGCCAGTTGAGGGTTATCACTAACCTGACTAACTCCATTGACCAGGTAACGGTAATGGAGCGTCAGATCCAGCCATTGATCCTGCGTATGCTGGATGGTCTGGAGCAGTTCGTTAGCCTGGATATGCCTTTCCACACCGCTGAGCGTGAAGAGCGTCTGGAAATGTTGCGTAACAATCAGGAGCGTGCTGATATCCCGGTATCTGAGAAGTTCCGTCAGGTATTGGAAGCCTACAAAATTGAGTCTGAGTATGGTCGTAAGATCGACACCTACAAAGACACTCTGGAGATCGACGGTCAAGAGCGTGAGGTGAATATCCTGCGTGTTGGTCGTATCGCCCTGATGTACCAAACTACTGATACTCAAAAGTCTGGCGCCTATAACTCCAGCACCCGTCAGTGGGAAGCGATTGATTCTGGTGAATTCCGTGCTGCCATCCTGAAAGGCATCAAGATCGCCAAGAAGCAAGCAACAATCGACATCATGGATCTACCTATTCTGGCTCCGGAGGCTGCACAATGAAAATGACCTTCGCCAAGCGCGTTATTGCTATCGCCGCAGCAGGCATGCTGTCTGCCGGCACTGCTATGGCCCAGGACAAAGCAGCCTCTTTGGATGAGCTGCTGAAAATGGTTAAAGACGCCCGTGTGGCCGAAACCTCTGATCAGCGTAAGCGTGAAGCTGACTTCCGTCGCCAGAAGGCTAATCAGCAAACTTTGCTGAACCAAGCCAAGCAAACCAAGGCTAACGAAGAAGCTCGTTCAGTTCGTCTGGAAAAGAACTACGAAGAAAACGAAGTAGCCGTTGACCAGAAGCGTCAACAGCTGCAAGAGCGTTTGGGTTCTTTGAAAGAACTGTTTGGCCACTTGACCTCTGCGGCCGGTGACCTGCGTTCTAACGTTGAAACTTCTCTGGTGAGTGCCCAGTACGACGAGCGTTCTCAGTTTTTGGACGACTTGATCGAGAAAATGAACAGCGCTGATCAGCTGCCGACAATCGAAGAGATTGAGCAGTTGTGGTATGAAATTCAGCGTGAAACCATCGAAGGCGGTAAAGTGGTTAAGTTCACTGGTACCGTAATCAAGCCAAATGGTGACAAGGCTGACCAAGACGTTGTTCGTATTGGTACCTTTAACTTGGTTTCCGATGGTCAATACCTGAGCTTCAAAGAAGGTAAATTGGAAGAGCTGCCTCGTCAGCCTACCGAATACCTGGCGCAAGCTAAGGCTCTGGAATCTGCGGCTCCTGGCACATTCTCTAAAGTGGGTATCGACCCTACCGGTCCTTCCGGTGGTTCTTACCTGGGTGCACTGATCAACAGTCCTTCTATTGTGGAGCGCTGGCACCAGGGTCAACTGGTTGGTTACATCATTACCGGTGTTGGTGTATTTGCCATGTTGCTGGCCATCTTCCGTCTGATTGTTCTGACCGGCGTGTCTGCCAAGGTGAGCGCTCAGCTGAAGTCTGATAAAGCCAACACTAACAACCCACTCGGTCGTGTACTGAAGGTTGCTGAAGACAATCCAAACCTGGATGGCGAGACTCTGGAACTTAAGCTTGAAGAAGCGGTTCTAAAAGAGAAGCCTGCTATCGAATCCGGCCTGCAGCTGCTGAAGATTATCTCTGCGGTAGCGCCTCTGCTGGGTCTGTTGGGTACCGTAACCGGTATGATCGTGACCTTCCAGGCGATCACTATCTTCGGTGCTGGTGACCCGAAAGCAATGGCTGGCGGTATTTCCGGTGCTCTGGTAACCACAGTACTGGGTCTGGTTGTGGCTATTCCTACTGTATTGATGCACACCTTGGTTAACGGTCGTGCTCAGCGTGTTCTGCACATCTTGGATGAGCAAAGCGCTGGTATCGTAGCTGAAAACGTAGAAGCTAAGTAGGAGAGTACTCATGACGGCATTAATGGATCAATTAGAAGCCATTAAGGCCTTTGTGGAGTCGGGTGGTGAGGTTCTTATCCTAATCGCCATCCTGACCTTCGTCATGTGGACACTGATTTTCGAACGTTTGTGGTATTTCAAGGGAACTCTGAAGCGCGATGTGCAAGGCGCTTTAGATACCTGGGAAGCTCGTCCCGAGCGCCAGTCCTGGAATGCCCACCAAATTCGTTATGCACTGATTTCTCGTGTAAGTGAGAAGGTTCGCTCGAATATGAGCATGATCGAGACCCTGGTTTCTCTGGCGCCATTATTTGGTCTGCTGGGTACCGTATGGGGAATGATCGAAGTGTTTAACGTCTTGGCCATTACTGGTGGTGGTGATGCGAAATCCATGGCTAGTGGTGTATCCAAAGCAACAATCCCGACAATGGCGGGTATGGTTGCAGCGCTTTCGGGCGTATTTGGTAACACCCTGGTTACGCGTATCGCCGAACGTGAAAATCAGTTACTTGCAGATCACCTGACGATGGATCACTAAGCAGTCCGACTGCTTAGTGCCACAAGGCAGACGCTAAGTATTAATCGGTTATGTTAAGAGAGTAACCATGGCCAAAAAAAGAAAAGTTGAAGAAGAAGGCGGCATTGACTTAACACCTATGCTTGACGTGGTGTTCATCATGTTGATCTTCTTCATCGTAACGGCTTCCTTCATTAAGGAAACCGGTATTGAGATTAATCGACCTGATGCGACCACTGCGGAGCAGAAGTACAAGTCGAATATCTTGATTGCGATTAGCGGCAACAATGAAATCTGGATCGACAAAAGTCGCATTGATGAGCGTCAGGTGCGTAACCGCATCGAGCAATTGCGTGCGGAGAACCCGAAAGGGGGGATTGTGGTCCAGGCGGATGATAAGGCAAGCATTGAAACCCTGACTAAGGTGGTTGACGCCGCCCGTGATCTGGGTGTCACTGACGTTGCTGTGGCAACAGAGAAGAACTAGGGCGAGCTATGAATCCTGTACGACTCATAATAGCCGGAGCCGTTGCACTCGCAGTGACTTTTGGCTTGTTCGTTTTGATGCACACCTTGATCGCGGCCAATATGAAAGAGCCTGAAGAGGCTGAGGCTACTAAGATTGCCGACATTCATATGCCGGAAGCGAAGATTGAGACGCGCTTCGAAACAGAAAAACCTGAAAAACCCGAAGAGCCGGATGAGCCACCACCAGAGATGCCTCAACCTGAATTCGACACTCCTGATGTTAGCCCTGACGCTATCAATATGGGTGCCCCGAAGGTACAGGCAAATCTAAACGTGGCGGGTGTTGGCGGTTTCTCTTCCGATGGTGAATATTTGCCGATCGTGAAGGTTCAGCCCCAGTATCCTCGTCGAGCGCTTAGTCGTGGTATTGAAGGTTATGTTATTGTTGAATTTACTGTGACCAAGAGTGGTGCGGTAAGTAACCCGGTAGTTGTAGAGCACGTACCTGAAGGTTCCACAATCTTTGCCAAAGCGGCAATGAAAGCGGCGCTGAAGTTTAAGTACAAGCCGCGGGTTATCGACGGTGAGCCAATTGAGGTTCCTGGCGTGCGCAACAAGATATCCTTCGCCATTGCACAATAGAATGGGTGACAACATGAAAATGACGGCTGCGGCAACAAAGTTCGTCAAACACACTCTGCTGGCGGCTCCGCTGATGCTTGCCCCAGCAGTATCCAGTGTGGTGATGAAAGCTTTTAATCAAGATGCGACTTTTGGTGCGGTTTACGCTCAAGAAGCGACGAAAAAGCCACCCCAGAAAACGCGTAAAACACCGGCCCTAAGCCAAAAGGTGTTTAAAAAACTCGAAGCGCCTAACCAGCTCATCAACCCTGAACAGGGTGAGCCGGATTACCGCGGTGCTTTGAAATTGCTTAATGAGATTAATACTGACAAATTTAATAAGTACGAAAAGGCTCAGGTGTATAACCTGAAAGGTTTCGCTTATTACAGTTTGGAAGATTATCGTAACGCCATTAAGGAATATAAGTTATTGCTGGCTCAGAGCCCGCAAATTCCACTGGGTCTTGAAGTGCAGATCACCTATACGGTTGGTCAGCTCCAGTTTGTATTGGAAGATTATGATGCAGCTGAAAAGACCATTGAAAAGTGGATGAGCATGGCTCCGATTATTGGTGCTGACGCCCACGCTTTGTTAGGGCAGATTTATTACACCAATAAGAAGCCTAAGAAAGCGATCAAGTCGATCAATACCGCTGTCGGCATGTACGACAAAAAAGGTAAGACGCCAAAAGAAAACTGGTTCCAGATCTTGAGTGCCCTGCATTATGAAGTGGGTGACAACAAGAAGGTGATTGGGATTCTTGAGCGTTTGGTTCGCTTGTATCCAAAACAAACTTACTGGCGCCGTTTGGCCGGTATGTACGGTTTGGATAATCGTGAGAAAGATCAGTTGTACGCCTACGATGCCGTTTACCAAATGGGCGGCTTGACTAAAGAAAAGGAACTGATGAACTTGGCCTATTTGTACATGGGCGAAGACGTACCTTATCTGGCGGCAAAAGTTCTTAAGAAAGGCTTGGCTGACAAGATTATTGAGCCTACTTCCAAAAACCTGGAGGTTTATGCAACCGCGTTGCGTATGTCCCAGGAGATTAAGAAGTCTATTCCAGTAATGGAGCAAGCGGCTTCTAAATCTGACAGCGGTGACTTGTTTGCTCGCTTGGCTGGGATTTACCTGGACAGTGACAACAACACAAAAGCCGTTGAAGTTGGTGAAAAAGCGCTTAAGCGTGGTGGTGTAAAGCGTAAAGATCAGCTTTATATTACTTTGGGTATGGCCACGGCTAACCAGAAGAAATACACCTCCGCGATCAAGTTCTTCAAAGAGGCAGCGAAAGACAAGCGCAGCAAGAAATTTGCTACCGGTTGGATTAAATACTGTCAGAACGAACTCGAGCGTGAGCGCAAGTTGGCCGCTTCCTAAGCGATCAACTTCAGCCATAAAAAAAGCCGCATAAGCGGCTTTTTTTATGGCTGGAATGCTTGTCGTTGAGTTGGGCGTTACCGCTCTGCGTTCACTTATGATGACCTAATGTGCGGTCCGTTTTTAGCGGCCGCTCTCTTCCAGCAGGCTATGGCGGGGCGATAATTCTTTGAGGGCCCGGCGGTAGACTTCTTGCTTGAAGGATACAACTTTGCCAATTGGGTACCAATAGTTTACCCAAGTCCAGTGATCAAACTCCGCACTGCCAACTTTGTTCAAACACACCTTGCTTTCATCACAGAGCATGCGTAATAAATACCACTTTTGTTTTTGGCCGATACACAGGGGATTGGAGTGTCGTCGAATAAGACGTTTGGGAAGACGGTAACGTAGCCAGCCGCGAGTGACGGCCAGAATTTCAACGTCGGATTTCTCCAGTCCGACTTCTTCATAGAGCTCGCGAAACAAAGCCTGTTCGGGTGACTCGTTGTCATCAATTCCACCCTGTGGAAACTGCCAGGCATCCTGGCCGCCAATTCGTCTGGCCCAAAGGGTTTGGCCTTTATTATTACAAATTATGATCCCAACGTTGGGACGAAAACCATCTGCATCTATCAAGGATTGCTCCAGGGGGCTGTCATGGCGATCGTCAGAAGCGGGGTGCTGTCTTTGTAATCTGCTCTAGCGCAGCCGCAAAAATTAATTGTCATTATTGTTTCATAAGTTTGACATAAGGGCCATAAGAAGAGACAAAATTAAACTGCTCGACGGAGGCTTTTGACCTACAATAAGCCTACCTTAAAAATAGCAAAGAGTAGAACCATGACCCTAGCCCTGTTCGACCTGGACAACACTCTAATTGGCGGCGACAGTGACAATCTCTGGGGAGAATTTCTGGTGGAGCAGAAGCTGGTGGATCCGGATACGTATGGGGCCCAAAACGAAGCCTTTTACGAGGACTACAAGCGCGGAGAACTCGACGTTTATGCTTACCTTGCGTTTGTTGCCTCTGCCCTGAATGACATTGCGCCAGAACGCAGGAGCGGTCTGCGCGAGCAGTTCTTTCATGAAAAAATAAATCCGATCATGTTGCCAAAAGCGCAGGCGCTTATAGAAAAGCATCGAGCAGAAGGCCACACACTGATGGTCATCACTGCCACCAGCAGTTTCATAACGGCGCCTATTGTTGAGGCGCTGGGAATTGATTTACTGCTGGCGCCAGAACTGGAAGTATTGGATGGCCATTTTACGGGCGCCGTTGTAGGAACGCCTACCTTTCAAGAGGGCAAGGTGACTCGTCTCAATGAATGGTTGCAAGAGAGTGGCGAATCAATGGCAGGCGCTTTCTTTTACTCTGACTCGCATAATGACATACCTTTGCTGGCTAAGGTGGCGAGACCGGTTGCGGTAGATCCCGATGAAAAACTACGCGCTTATGCGGAAGAGCATAATATCGAGATAATGAGTTTGCGATGAAAAATATCGTCTGGCGTTCAATCATCGCCGTCTGGACAGCGCTTTTGCTGATCGCATGTGACCGTCAGCTCGGTGAGGAGAAAGCGGAGGCAGTGAGCGTGCCTGAGCAGGTCTCGTCACCAGTACTCAGTCGAGACCAGGAAATGCAACTTAAAAAAGCCGTTGCTGAATACTGGCGGGATGTTCGAGCAGCTGCCACCCAAAATCGTCAGAACCTAAGTAAGCTGCAAGAAGTGGTGGCAGAGTTTCTAAGGGACCCAACAGCGGAACGCTTGGATGAAAGCAAGGTGTTGTGGTTGGAAAACTATAGACAATATCAAGCGCTGAATGTGGTTCGTAATTTTCCGAGAGCGGCGCCCAATGTCTTTGCTGATCAGGGAAATATTTGGTTGGCAATTGATCCCTACCCAATCGCCATTGGATTTATTGATGAATTTGGTCCCTATAAAAATGTTGGTATCGTTCATGATCACACTGTAGAAATGAGCGAAGTCGCCATACGTGCGCAGCACGCGATTACTGATGAGAGTGAGGCCGTGTTGGGCTTTATGCCCATGGCGTTTTTATTGTGGGGCGATGGCAAGACCAGTGAGCAGCGTGTCGTTGATTTCTCAGTAGGCAGCGAAGCAAAGCCCGTTCAACGGCGCCGAAAGCTTTTGGAGTTAAATAGCTTGGCAATCTCAAACGATGCCGCTGTGTTGGAAAGTTGGTTGGGCGATACAGGCCCCATTGATGTGCTGTTTTATCGCTTGCCCGTTATCGCTCAGCTTGAGCTGATCAAGCAGGCCACAGCCGCAACGATTGAAAACAATATCCTGTTAGCGCTGAATGATGTTGGGCAAGAGGACTGGCGGCCACATCAGGTTTGGCCTGCCGTGTTCAGTTCTCAATTGACACACCTGCGTGAACAGTTGAAATTCCTGGCTGCCAGCGGCCTGAATGTAGGCCTGCTATCTCAGGACTTAATGGCATTTGTTGCCAAGCCAGAAGAGCAAACAGGGCTGCAGTATGAAGCACTCAGCGCTGAGCAGAGTGCGCAGTTCGTTGATGAGCTGCATCAGATCCTGAATGCTATTCGGGTGAAGTAGGAACAATGCCTGCTACTGAGTAGCAGGCAGGAATATGCCTTAAGGCAAATAAACTCTGGCGAAGACGGCTTTCAAATAATCCGTTTCAGGAATGGCTGGGTGCACGGGGTGGTCGGGGCCTTGTCCGCCTTGATGAAGGATCTGGCAGTGCCGTTCAAGATGTCGAGCCGACGCGCGAACAATATCGTTCAGGCGATCTTTTTCCAAGTGCATCGAGCAAGAACCAGAAACCAGTATGCCGTCCTTACCCAGCAAGCGCATACCCAGTTCATTAATATGGCGGTAGGCCGCTTCTCCAGATTTTTTATCTTTGCGTTTTTTAATGAATGCCGGCGGATCCAAAACCACGATGTCAAAGCGTTCTTGAGCTTGAATCAGTTGTTTCAGAACATCAATTGCCTTACCGTGAATGGTTGAGACTTTGTCCTCTAAGCCGTTGATTGCGGCGTTTTCCGATACCCAGTCAAGGGCTGACTCTGAGGCATCGACACAAACCACTTCGCTCGCGCCGGCATGGGCAGCTTGCACACCCCAGCCACCAACATAACTGAAAACATCAAGGACGCGCTTACCCGGCGACAAACGTTGGAGCAAGGCTCGGTTTTCCCGATGATCGTAAAACCAACCGGTTTTTTGTCCGTAGGCAACTGGGGCCAGAAAGGCGACGCCGTTTTCTTCCATTTCAACCGCTTCCGGAATGTCGCCAATGGTCTCGACCGTTTCCTCAAGGTTTTCCAGCGCTCGTGCGCTGTGGTCATTGCGCAGCAGGATGGCCTCAGGTTTCAGGACTTTTTGCAGCGCTTCGACGATGTCTTGTTTGATTTGGTCCATGCCAGCGGTAGAAATCTGTACAACCAAGTAGCTGCCGAAACGGTCCACAACCAGGCCTGGCAGCAGATCACTGTCGCCGTAAATCAAACGATAAAACGGTTTACTGAATGCGAGCTCCCTCAGGGATAAGGCTTGTTTGAGGCGATGTACCAGTAGGGATTTATCCAGTGGGTACTTTTTCTGGCGGCTCACCAAGCGGGCGCAGATCAACCCTTGAGGGTTCATGGTGGCCAGGCCCAGAGACTTGCCTCCATTGCTTAAGACTTCGACCTGCTGGCCTGCGCTGAAGCTGGAGAGTGGACTGCTGTCCGTATTGATCTCGTTGGAATAGATCCACAGGTGCCCTTGTTTAAGGCGTCGATCAGCGTTGGATTTTAAGTGCAGGGGGGCAAAGGACATGAGCTTTCCTAGGAAAAAACGCTATTATAGAGCCCCCTGGGGGTAGGGGGCCAGCGTTAGCGATAACTGATGATGTCATCGCTCTTGCTGAGGGCGGCCAGGTACTGATGCTCGTTAAAACTGGACAGACTGATGTTGTGCTGACTGTGAATCAGGCGGGTGATGGACGCGTTAATAACGGGTTCAAATAATCCATACACCTTGTCGGCGCCCATGCCCATGACGATGGCACTGAGTGCGGCGATAACACCGCCTGAAGTAAAGGCTGCAGCACTTTGCCCGGAATGATTGTTTGCCATCACTGTTTGGAGCGCCGATTTGAAGCGCGCCTTAGCCTGAGGCCAGGATTCAAGTTCTTCGGTTTCGGGTTCTTCGAGAATCCAGTACTGAAAAACCGCACGCAGCACTTTCTGGAAGCTTTTTTTGTCTCGCAGCATGGCTTCTGCATCGCTCTTTAATTCGGGATGTTGCTGCAATAAACCGGGCAAGAGTTGCTCAACTTGGGCGTGATTGTCAAATTCGTTCCAGGCGGCATCGACGGTGAGCGCCGGCACGTCAACAGCTGCGGTGCGATAAACATCAATAACAGCCTGAGCCGTTTGCTGTTGCCGTGCAAGTGTGCCGCTATAGAGGCCGCTGAACAGATGTTCTTTTTGCAGAAAATGTTGCCCGAGCAGGCGGCCTTGTTGATAGCCAAGTTCTGAAAGCTGGTCATAGTTGTCGCTGCCGAATGACGCTTGGCCATGCCGTATCAGTAAAATTTCAGCCATCGAAAACTCCGTAAAAATGGAAACCTGGATAGGATCAAAAGCCAATGAAGGCCTTATTTTGTTCATTATAATGTTCCTCAGGTGATTAAAAAGTGATTTTCCAGGTTCGGCAGCACGAGGTATGATGACTGTCGCTTTTGGCTGGTAATCATGCCTGTTCGACCTTGGCAGTTGCCAGAAAAACAGGCAGTCTAAGTGATATGGCCAGAGCTCACGTTTTTGTGGGTCTGGTATTCAACGAAAACAGGACATTGTTAAAGGAGCCTCAGATGGAAACTCTAAAGTTTTATATTAATGGTGAGTGGGTTGAACCCAATCAAGCTCAAACTTTGGACGTCATCAACCCTGCGACAGAGCAAAGTTGTGGTCGAATTGCTTTGGGTAATGAGCAGGATGTGAACGCCGCTGTGGCTGCCGCTAAAGCGGCATTTCCAGCTTTTTCCCAAACCAGCCGGGAAGAGCGTATTGCTCTGTTGGAAAAAATCCTCGCGGGTCTTGCTGCCCGCAAAGATGATCTAGCGGAAGCGATCACCGCCGAAATGGGCGCACCCGCCTGGTTATCCAAAATGGCTCAGTCGGCGATGGGCGCAGCGCATTTCAATGAAACTCTGCAGCTGCTCAAAGACTATGAATTTGAAAGTGATCGAGGCAGTACGCGTCTGCGCAAAGAACCGATTGGTGTCTGCGCCTTGATTACGCCGTGGAATTGGCCATTGAATCAGATCGCTTGTAAGGTGGCTCCTGCTTTGGCAGCGGGGTGTACAATGGTATTAAAACCTTCGGAAGTCGCACCGTTCGATGCCGCAATATTTACAGAAGTTCTTCATGAGGCGGGTGTGCCGGCGGGTGTGTTCAATATGGTCAATGGTGATGGTCCAGGTGTTGGTGCGCCGTTGTCCAGTCATCCCGATGTCGACATGGTTTCCTTTACGGGTTCCACACGTGCAGGTCGTTTGATTTCTAAGGCTGCCGCAGATGACATCAAACGTGTTTCACTGGAGCTGGGTGGAAAATCCGCCAATATTATTTTGCCGGCCGCTAATTTGGAAAAAGCAGTTTCCAAGGGTGTTCAGAGCATGATGATGAATTCAGGGCAATCCTGTAATGCCCCCTCGCGCATGTTAGTTCCAGCGGAAAAGCACGCTGAAGCCGTTGAGATTGCAAAGCAAACCGCTGCCGCGTTGGCGGTCAATGACCCCCATGCAGAGGGTGTGTATTTGGGGCCGGTATCTTCCGATGTGCAATTTGAAAAAATTCAGGGTTTGATCCAAAAAGGAATCGATGAAGGCGCGGAGTTGGTGATTGGAGGAACAGGCAAACCGGAAGGTTTGGAGCAGGGGTACTACGTAAAACCAACGGTTTTTGCAAATGCAAATAATCAAATGACCATCGCGCGAGAGGAAATTTTCGGTCCGGTTTTGACTATGATTCCTTATTCTTCAGTGGAGGAAGCTGTTGAGATAGCGAACGATACGCCGTATGGCTTATCGGGTTATGTTTATGGAGAAACCGTTGAGGAAGCTGCTGGCATTGCGAACCAGCTGCGCACGGGTAATGTTCACCTCAATGGTTCAGGTGCGGATACCAAGGGGCCGTTTGGAGGCTACAAACAGTCTGGTAACGGTCGCGAATGGGGCGAGTTTGGGTTGGAAGAGTTTCTGGAAGTTAAAGCGGTATTTGGCGCAAATTCCTGATCTATTTTACTTTCCCCGCCCACAAAAAAAGCCGGCATTTGCCGGCTTTTTTTGTGGGTGTATTTCCATCTCGGCACGCAGAGCATGAATCGAGAAACGTCTAAAGTTAGATGTCAGAAAATTGAGTTTGTCGATGTTTATAGTATTCAACAACATCGGCCATCGCCTGTTCATCAAACGCTCTCAAGCCGGAAAGGACCATGCGTTTTTCACCCTGTCCCACTCGCTGTCCTTCACTCACGATATCAAAACCAAGAATAACGGTGCCGCGTTTTCCATCCACGAGCAGTTCGGATTCTGCGCCTACAAGTTCGGCTTCATTCAAATCCAGACGCTCCAGTTCCAGCTCGGCGCTTTCATAGATCACCAAGGGGCGAGCCGGATTGATCATCACGTTTTGTTCACGCATCAAAGGAACTAAAATATGTGGAAAGGTCAGGCCAGAGTATGCCACATAGGATTCGCTTAACTTGCTTATCAGTTCGGCGTTCTGGCTGTGTTCCCCAGCGGACGTTAACTTCAAATAGCATTTGTCGTTATCGCCGATCAGCTGGCTCTGCCCTTTTTCAGACGTTTGTAGGCTCAGTTGAATACCGTCTGTTACCATATCCGTAAAATCAACTTTCATGCGTTGACTCAAGCCGACTTTGGCGAGGCTGATGGCGAACAGCAGATCTCCAGGTACGCAAAATCGCTTGGCATCGATATCGTGAATCGGGTTGAAATCGTTTGCGACGCATTTGGCAAAACGGCTAGCTTGTTCCCGAGTAAAACTGAATTGATTTGCGTTTTCGGTACCCGGGGTGAAGTATTCCTGAATGTGCATATACTTTTATACTGTTGTTCAAAACCGATCATTATACACATTTAACCCTGCCGATTCTTGGGTGCTTAACGCCCATGCTCGGGAGCAGTTACCAAAGCGATGTTATGAATTCGAACTACGTTAGTCTGTTTAGCAATCTCAGTGTGGCCCTCGATACGCATAAGGCTTACTGGCAGAGCCATGCCTTTCGTGAGCCCGAGTTGCCGTGGCGCGCACAATTGCCCGACTTGCATGCGGCGCTGCTGGCCTTGGGGGATGAGAGCCTGCTTGAGCTTGAATCCGATGCTGGCGCTCTTCAGCGGTTTACCCAGGACTATGTGCCTGGACAGGACGCTTTACTCAAGATGCTTGAAGGTATTCCATCGTTGTTGCGTTCGCCGGATGAGATTCCAAGCGAGATGCGTTTCTTTGCCAAGCATATTCCGGGGCGCAAATGGCAGCAGATTCAGTACTTCTCTGCGCATACGGAGAGTCGAGGCAAGCGTTTTATTGATTGGTGTTGTGGCAAGGGGCATCTCGGGCGTTACATGGCTCGTAGCCGTGCTGCTGATGTTCTGGGTCTGGAGTGGGATCAGGTGTTGGTTGATGAGGGACGAGACCTGGCTCGAGATATGGTGGAAGGCACAATGGATCTACAGTGCTGTGATGTGCTTTCCCGCGAGACCGTTGACCATCTTGCTAGCAAAGACCATGTATTGGCTTTGCATGCCTGCGGTGATTTACATCGGCAATTGTTAACAACAGCCGTGCTCAAGCCTATGGCGGCCGTATCGATTGCGCCGTGCTGTTATCAGAAAACCCGCGCAGAGCGCTATGAGTTTCTATCTCGGCAGGGACAAGAGCAGGCACTGGCATTGCGTCGGCAGGATCTCCATACCATGGTGCAGGAAACGGTGACGGCACCTGGCGCTGTGCGCCGCCGTCGTATTCAGTTGCAACAATGGCGGCTGGGTTTCGACCTTCTGCAAAGGGAGTTACGGGGTGAAGATACCTATATGACAACACCTTCCTTGCCACAATCGGTTCTTAAATTGGGCTTTAAAGGGTTCTGTCGATTGTTGGCTGAGCGCCGAGGTTTGAGCTTGTCTGCCGAGCCTGACTGGGATCATTATGAAACACTGGGTGAACAACGCTTCGCCGAAGCTCGTCGCCTGGATGTGCTGAGGTTGAGTTATCGCAGGGCCCTTGAGGTGTTGGTGTTGCTCGATCAGTTGCTGTTTTTGCAAGAACATGGTTTCCAGGCGGAATTGCGAGAGTTTTGCCCTCGTGAATTAAGCCCGCGAAATTTATTGATCAATGCCTGGCGCGATTAAGCCCAGCTACAGGCGGTAAAAAATACTATAGTGCCAACTATTGAAAGTACTATGTTCGGGAGTGCGGAGTGAATCAAAATCGTTTTTGGAAGCAGGCCTTCAGTTTTGTCCTGTTGCTGTTGGTTTATGGCGTTTATCAATTCGGCAATAAACAGGCAGAATCAAGGCAGCCGGGTGAATACGACGACCTTGTCAGTTTGCAGCAAGCTGTCACGGCGAAGCGCAGTAAAGTCTGGTTTGATGAAACCCAATTTACGGTTTACAAGCTCCTGGCCGATGATACCAAAGGGAGCCGTCATCAGCGTTTTCTGGTGAGGCGCGAAGGGTTGCCCACCTTGCTGGTGGCTCACAATATCGATTTGGCCCCACGTGCCCCTTTGCGCCCCGGCCAAAGCTTGTATATAAAGGGTCGTTACGAGTGGAATCAGAAAGGTGGTGTGCTGCACTGGACACACCATGACCCGCGAGGAGTGCAGCCTGGAGGCTGGTTGCGTCTCGGGGAAGAAAAATATCAATAGTACGTCGTGTAGAGGATTGCAAACCCCATGCTTAAATCAATGATCAGCGCTTCACTCATGTTGGCTGCGGGCCTTTCCCAGGCGGCCGAGTTTCAGGTTAAGGAAGTAGCCAAGGATTTAAATCGCCCTTGGGGGATGAGTTTCATCAATGGCTATGAGGCTTTGATTACCGAGAAAGGGGGGACGGTTAAGCGCCTCGATCTGCGAACCGGAAGGCAATCCGATGTCAGCGGCCTGCCTGATGATATTTACGTATATGGCCAGGGCGGCTTGCTGGATGTGAATCTTCATAAGAATGGCTACGCGTATTTTACCTACAGCAAACGCAGTGAGCAGGCTGAAATGCACGGGCGCACGGCCTTGGCTCGTGCCAAGCTGGACGGAAATCGTTTGCTGGGTTGGGAAGATCTGTTGGTGACCGAATCCGATACCGATACGGGGCGTCACTACGGTAGCCGTGTGGTGTTTGATGGCAACGGCGCGGTGTATTTTGGTGTGGGCGACCGGGCCAAAAGGCAGCCAGCCCAAGACAATAGCAACCACATTGGAACCGTCTTGCGCGTCGACTTACAAGGCAAGGCTTTGGCGGGCAACCCCTTCTATGGTGACAAAAACATCAAGCCCGAAATTTACAGCTTTGGCCATCGTAACCCGCAGGGTTTGGCGTTTGACGCGGATGGACAGCTCTGGGAAATCGAGCATGGCCCGCGCGGTGGTGATGAAATCAATAAAATTGAGTTTGGTAAAAATTACGGCTGGCCAGTGGTGTCATTCGGGAAGGAGTATCGCGAAGACAAAATGGTGGGTGAAGCCACTCACAAGGACGGAATGCTGGATGCGGCGAAAGTGTTTGTGCCCAGTATTGCGCCAAGCAGCCTGATGATTTACTCGGGTAAAGTCTTTCCGGAATGGCGAGGTGACTTCTTCGCTGGGGCATTGGCACAAACTCATGTGAATCGATTGCGTTTGGGTGAGGATGGCAGCCTGCATGAGCAGGAGCGCCTGCTCGATGATGCAGGCGAGCGTATTCGTGATGTTAAGGAAGGACCGGAAGGCTTTATTTATCTGTTGACCGACTCTGGAAAAGTTCTGCAGATATCGCCTAAATAACCGGGGCGAACACGCTCCGGTTTGAGTGCGGGCGCAGCAATTGCGTCATGGCATCCATCGGAGCGTGAAACACCTCGTTGAGGCGTGGAACCTTAGAATTAATCACTACAAAATGTCTAGCTTTTAGTTCAAAAAAGATATATTCCTCCAAATTTGGGGAATTATTCCTGGCTTGCGAGCGTTTTTAGACAACTCTACCAAAACCCCCCTCCCTGGCCTCTATATTGGCAGGACTCTCTAGCTGGCTCGGTGCTAAGCTCTAAATACAATAATTGCAGCACTCTTTGCGTACTTTTCCGGTGTCGAAGGACAAACAAGGAAAAGGGCGTCAGCGAGTTTATGGAGGCGAAAATGAGTAGCGCAAGCGATGAGAAGCCCAATCTGATGCATCAGACTCGGTTTATCCAAGGGCACGATTTACCTATTCCTACCTTAAGCATATTGAACGCCGATGGCAGCATTCAAGCTGGTGCCGAAGTGCCCGAGCTGGATCAGGAAACGGCCATCAAAATCTACCGAAATATGGTGTATATCCGGGTTCTGGATGAGCGCATGATCAGCGCCCAGCGCCAAGGGCGTTTGAGTTTTTATTTGACCTGCTCCGGCGAAGAGGCGGCCGTTACGGGAACCGCTGCGGCGTTCACCATGAACGATATGATCATGGGGCAGTATCGCGAACAGGCCGCATTGCGTCTGCGTGGTTTCAGTACCGAGCAGTTTATGAATCAGTTGCTGAGCAATAAAGATGATCTGGGTAAAGGTCGTCAGATGCCGGTGCACTACGGTTCCAATGAACTCAATTACATGACCATCAGCTCGCCATTGGGCACTCAAATTCCCCAGGCAGCGGGCTATGCCTATGCGCAAAAGCTGCAAGGCAATGATGCGTGCACCCTATGCTATTTTGGTGAAGGGGCGGCCTCTGAAGGTGATTTCCACGCGGGTATGAACATGGCGGCGGTTTTGAACTGCCCGGTTGTCTTCGTCTGCCGCAACAATGGCTACGCGATTTCCACGCCTGCTGATGAGCAATTTAAAGGGGATGGTATCGCTGCTCGGGGTGTGGGTTACGGTATTAAAACCATTCGCGTTGATGGCAACGATATTCTGGCTGTATACAGTGCCTCACTGGTGGCGCGTCGCATCGCGATTGAAAACAATGAGCCCGTCCTGATTGAAACCATGAGCTACCGCCTTGGTGCACATTCTACATCCGATGATCCAAGTGGTTATCGCAGTAAGGATGAAGAAGACAAGTGGCGAGAGAAAGATCCCATTGAGCGTATGCAAAACTGGTTGCAAAGCAAAGGTTGGTGGGACGAAGATGAAGAAAAAACCATCCTTGAATCCTACCGCAAGGAAGTACTTGATACCCTTAAGCGTGTTGAGAAAAAAGACATGCCCGGTCTTGATGAGCTGATTAGCGATGTGTACGACACGCCACCCGTGCATTTGCAGAAACAGTTTGACGAGTTGAAAGAACATATCGCTAAATACCCCGAGAATTACCCGGTCGCCGGAGGTGCTAAACATGGCTAAGATGAATTTATTGCAGGCCATTAACAATGCCCTGGACACCGCCATGGCGGCTGACGACAGCATGATTTGCCTGGGTGAAGATGTGGGTAAATTTGGTGGCGTGTTTCGCGCGACCAGTCATCTGCAGGAAAAATACGGCAGAGCGCGCTGCTTCAACACACCTTTGACTGAGCAGGGCATTGCCGGCTTCGCTATCGGTATGGCGGCTCAGGGTTCAACAGCGGTTGCTGAAATTCAGTTCGCCGATTACATTTTTCCCGCCTTCGATCAGATCGTGAATGAAGCCGCTAAATTTCGTTACCGTTCCGGTAATGAATTTGACGTAGGCAGCTTGGTATTTCGCACACCTTACGGTGGCGGTATCGCCGGTGGTTTGTATCACTCACAGTCGCCGGAAGCGTATTTCTGTCACACCCCTGGCCTGAAAGTGTTGATGCCATCGAACCCTTACCAGGCGAAAGGTTTGTTGTTGTCGGCGATTCGTGATCCTAATCCAGTGTTGTTCTTCGAGCCGAAGCGTTTGTATCGCGCGGCGGAAGGCGATGTGCCAGAGGATGATTACGAGATTCCAATCGGCAAGGCCGAAGTGGTCCGCAGCGGCAGCGATATTACCTTGTTGGCTTGGGGCGCGCAGATGACAGAAATGTATAAAGCAGCCGATAAAGCAGCAGAAGAAGGCATTTCCTGTGAAGTGATCGACCTGCGTTCTTTGTTGCCTTGGGATGTCGAAACGGTTGCCAGCTCTGTTCGTAAGACCGGCCGCTTGTTGATCGCTCACGAAGCACCACACACCGGTGGCTTCGGTGGTGAGAT
The DNA here is from genome assembly GCF_040372805.1 of Pseudoteredinibacter isoporae. GTDB lineage: Bacteria > Pseudomonadota > Gammaproteobacteria > Pseudomonadales > Cellvibrionaceae > Pseudoteredinibacter > Pseudoteredinibacter isoporae_A. Next base: position 606,916 of record NZ_BAABWJ010000001.1, on the reverse strand, counting down.
TGCCGCAACCATCCAGCAAGAGTGTTTCCTGTCTCTGGAATCTCCAATTGCACGCGTTACCGGTATGGACACGCCATTCCCCCTGGCTCACGAAAAAGAATATTTGCCAGATTATCTAAAAGTCTACGAAGCCCTAGTGGCCAGCTTGAACTACTGAGGTGCTAAAGATGATTAAAGATTTTATTTTGCCTGACATTGGTGAAGGTATTGTCGAGTGTGAAGTCATCGAGTGGAAAGTGGCTGAAGGCGATATCATCGAAGAAGATCAGGTGGTTGCGGACGTCAGTACCGATAAAGCCATTGTTGAAATTCCTTCCATGTATACCGGCAAAGTCGTAAAACTGCACTATCAACAGGGTGATATTGCCAAAGTGCATAGCCCATTGTTTGCCATCGAGTTAGAGGGTGAAGAGGGTGATGATGCGCTTGCTTCAGAAAACACACAGACATCTGATGCTGTTGAAAGCGCGGCACCCGTTACAGCGGTACAAGACGCAAAGCCTGATGCTGTTGTCAGCTCTGGAAAAGTTCTGAGTACGCCTGCCGTTCGCAAGATTGCCCGGGAAAACGATCTCGATTTGGCTCTGGTGACCGGTACCGGGAAAAACGGCCGCGTCCTCAAGGAAGATGTGCTGAATTATCTTGACGGCAACAACGGCCAGCCCAATGTCATGGATTCTTCATCGAGCGCGGTCGTGAGTGCTGACATGGTCGACCGTGTTGAGCCTATTAAAGGTGTTCGTGCCGTTATGGGCGCGCGTATGGCAGAATCGGTTTCAACCATTCCGCACTTTACCTACGCTGAAGAATTTGATGTGACCGAGCTGATCAAGTTGCGTTTGAAGCTAAAAGCCATGTACGCCAGCGATGATCTGAAAATCACCATGATGCCACTCTTTATCAAGGCGCTGTCCTTGGCCATTAAAGAGTTTCCGATCATGAACAGCCGAGTAAATGACGCGTTTACTGAGTTGACGTATTTAGCTGAACACAATATCGGTATGGCTGTGGATGGCAAAACCGGTTTATTGGTGCCGAATATTAAAAACGTTCAGAGCTTGAGTCTATTGGATGTGGCTGCCGAAGTTACTCGTCTCACGGCGGAAGCGCGCAGTGGCAAAATCAGCCCAGCTGATCTCAGTGCTGGCACCATTACCATTTCAAACGTTGGTGCTATCGGTGGAACGGTTGCGACGCCGATCATTAACAAACCGGAAGTGGCAATTGTCGCCCTTGGTCGAGTACAGGAGCTGCCACGATTCAATGCGAATGGTGAGGTGGAAGCCCGCCAGATCATGACCGTCAGCTGGTCCGGTGATCACCGTGTGATTGATGGTGGTACGATTTCCCGCTTCAATAATTTGTGGAAGCAATACCTGGAACAACCAGCCACAATGTTGGCCTCTATGGTGTAGCGAATGATCCAGGCTCGGAGCAGCTGTGTTATGCTGCCTCCGGGCCTGCAGATAGTCAAAACAAATCCATGAGCTTAATTGAAAGCGATCAGCTTCAGCATTTTTACATCAATGAAGAGCAATCTTTTTATTTGCTCTCCCATCGCGATGCTCAGAAACTCAAAGATTGGTTGAGCTTGTGTCAGCAGCAGCTAGAACGCCTTGGCTATCTGAATATTGAGTTGCTGGGAAAGGGCGCCTATGGTTTCGCATTTAGCGGGACGGCAGCCAACGGGCAAGAGTATGTGTTCAAATTTGCACGCATAACCTTGCCCACTTCTGTTCAGGAACGCCTGGAAGAAGAGGGCTATATGCTCTCCCAAGTGAAGCATTCCAATGTTCCGTCGTTTATCGAATTCACTCGAGTTCGCAGTCAGTCTATTCTAATGATGAGCCGAGCCCAAGGTGAAAACCTGGAAGATTATGCGCGTCAGCATGGTCGCCTTGGCATTAAACTGTTGCTCGGTATCGCCGAGCAAATGGTCGACATTTTGCAGCACTTACGAGACAGTGCAAAACACCGAGCGAAATCCGTATTGGTGCATGGCGACATTAAACCATCCAACTTGGTGTACGATCCAGATCGCCGTCAAGTCAGTTTGATTGATTGGGGTGCGGCGGTTTACGGGCAGCTCGATCATCAAGGGCAACACAGCAGCAGTGGAGGTTTGACGGCTCTCAGCTCAGACCTGCATCAAACCAATGCCAAGTTGGGTGACATTTATTTTATTGGCGAAGAGCAGTTGGAAGGTCAGCTGAGTTCTCCGCGCTTTGATGAGCAAGGTTTGGCTGGGACACTTTATGCCCTGGCGTCAGGACAAGGTAGCCGCTTTGGTAGTAAGGTGATTTCACCATTGTCATTGGGATTGCCGGAAGAGTTTGCAAGAACGCTCGCCAATATGATGTCTGATGATGCCCAGTTGCGCCGCGAAGCGGGAGACTATCTGTTTCGAAATATCCAACATATGTCGAAAGTGGCAGTGCACGAGCATGATCGCAATGAAAGTACACCGTTGTTACCGGTCTGGATCGCTCAAGAAGACCATGCAATTGAAACGGTGGTGTACAGTTCCCGCAAATCTTTTTTACGGCAAGAGGTGGATCGGGAAAAACTGGAAGATGTGAATGACGCTGAACTCGAGAAGTACTATAAAAATTACCTCTCTGGGATGGCCGATACGGAAAAAGCTTTTGTCACGGCCGTTGCGCATTTGAGTCATTACCCGATTGTTGGCGGTTTGGCTATGCACTGGGACGAAGACGGCATTAATATTGATTCCAGTTTAAAACTTTACGACCGCCGCATGGCTCCCGCTTTGTATTCGGCGGTGAATAATATTGTGCATCTGGGGCGAGCAATCAATAAACAGGGTGTTTTTAAAAGTTGTATTTTTGATGCCAAAAAAACCCTGCACATTGAACGTCTAAGTGTCGATGACGCCTTCGTGGCCAGTGGTGATATGCACATTGGTTTCGATGTCAGCGACGAGATCGTCCTGGAAGAAGAGAGCCGCCTGCATTCCTACTTCGAAGATGGCGATGACCCGGATGAGATGCTGCAGTTACCTGAGGAGATCATGGTCGTTCTTGCGCATATGAACAGCCTGCATCACACCGGTTGCATTATTTTTGAAAGTGTCGAGCTGGATTTGAAAATTCATAATTACTTGAATCTTCTGGATGCGAGTAAGGTGGAAGAGTTCCAACAGTGCCTGGATCAAATCCTGGAAAACATCCATTTAATCGATGGCTTGGGCGTGTCGGGCTTTATGAAGCTGCCTTACAAAGACACAAAGTTCTTTACCAAGCAAGATCAATTGCCTGTGCACTTTTACCAACACCCGTCCAAAACGCTGTCACAATAAATCTTTGATCTGTTGTCGTTCTTTAATCCATGCCAAAAGCTTTTGGGTGTTAGGAATTTGGATGGAGCGATACGCTTTATTGATCAAACCCAGCTGATTCAGTTCTTTTAACGAAGAAGAAACAACCATTCGGCTTACCCCGAGCTGTGATGCCAGTTCCTCCTGGCTTAGGCTGCGGACATCCAAACCGCCCGCTTCCCGATTTAACTCATGCAATAGCTTAGCGATTCTGACAGCCACCGGGAGTCGTTTGATATCGTCCATCACTTCCAGGCTCATATGCAGGCGGGTGGAAAGTGATTGCAACAGTTGCAGGGCGATTTCAGGTTGATTCATGATGGCTTTTTTCAGCTTTCCCGGGCTGACATAAGCCACTTTGCTCTCGCCACAGGCTTCTGCGGTATGGGTTCGGGGAAGTTTTGAAAAAATGGTAAATTCTCCAAAACTTTCGTTGGGTTTCAGCACCTTGCTTAAAAAATATCGCCCGTCAGTACCATAGTTGCCGACCTTGACGGACCCTTCCAGGACAATGCACAAACCAGCCTTGTATTCACCTCGGGCGAAAATCAGCTCGCCGTCAGCGTAGTGTCGAATACTGAGTAAGGGCTCCAGAAGAGTCATGCAATCTGCAGATAATGATCCGTTTATTTCGTGATGGTGCTTGGCTGTCATGTGAATGCAAATATCGTATAAATGTAAACTTATTTACATTTATACGATATTTATCATGCTATAACAAATGCCTTGATTACAGGAGATTGTCTTATGCGTGGCCCAAATCTAAAACGGACTCTGTTGATGCTGACCGTGGTCAGTGGATTGTCAGCGTGTGATTCCGGAACGAAATCGACCGAACCGCCGCATGCATCATTGTCTGAAGCCGGGCCCGCCAGTCAGTACACGATTGAGCATAATCGCCAGGTGGCCGAAGCCTTGCCGCTGGATCGTCAGACCGATTTTGATCAGGCCAATCAAGGCTTGATCGCCCGCGACGAAGTACTGGAAATCAAAGACGAATCGGGTCGAGTGATCTGGAATATGCAGGACTACGCTTTCATTCAAGGTGAAGCGCCAGATACCGTCAATCCCAGTTTATGGCGCCAGGCAAAACTGAATAATCTGCATGGTCTTTATGAGGTTACCGAGGGCATTTATCAGCTGCGGGGTTACGACCTTTCCAATATGACTCTGATCGAAGGGGAAAGCGGTTGGATTGTGGTTGATCCACTGACAACCAAAGAAACCGCTGAGGCGGCCTTAGCTTTTGCGCGTAAACATCTCGGAGAAAAACCAATCACCGGTTTGATCATGACACACAGTCATGTGGACCACTTTGGCGGTGCGTTGGCCGTACTGGATCCAGAGACCCAGGGCGATGTGCCGGTTGTGGCTCCGGAACATTTTATGGCTGAGGCGACCAGCGAAAATATTCTGGCTGGTCCGACGATGAAGCGCCGTGCCGTGTATATGTATGGTCGTGATCTTCCGAAGAGTTCGTATGGGCATGTTGACACCGGATTGGGTAAGGCTCCGGCATTCGGCACCGTGGGAATTGTGCCGCCCAATGTATTGATCTCGAAAACCGGTGAAACACACACCATTGATGGTGTGGAATTTCAGTTCCAGTATACGCCAAATTCTGAAGCACCGGCCGAGCTGACGTTTTATCTGCCGAAGCAGAACGCGTTTTGCGGTGCGGAGTTGTTGTCCCGAAATATGCACAACCTCTATACTTTGCGTGGTGCCAAAGTGCGCGATGCTTTGGCCTGGAGTGCGTATATTGAAGAGGCGCGTCAGCTCTTTAATCAGGCGGATATTTATTTCGCAAGTCACCATTGGCCGATCTGGGGGCAGGCATCCATCGATCGCTTTCTACGTGGACAGCGTGATACTTATAAGTACATTCATGATCAAACTCTTCGCTTAGCGTATAAGGGGCACACGCCAAACGAAATCTCGGATATGATTCGTTTGCCGGAATCGTTGGCTTTAGAGTTTTCGAATCGCGGCTACTATGGAACAACAAGCCACAACTCTAAGGCGGTCTACCAGGCGTATTTCGGTTGGTATGATGCGAACCCAGCGAATTTAAATCCCTTGCCTCCAGCAGCGGCATCGAAAAAATATGTGGAGGCCATTGGTGGTTCAGAGGTCGTTTTTCAAAAAGCACAGGCTGCATTTAAGAAAGGCGAATATCGTTGGGCGGTTGAGTTGTTGAATCATCTGGTGTTTGCGGGAGGTGGCGACAAGGCCAAGGACTTGCTATCACAAGCCTACACCCAATTAGGCTATCAGGCTGAATCGGGCCCCTGGCGAGATGTGTATTTGTCAGCAGCTCTGGAGCTGAAGCAAGGTGTTGGAAAAGATCTGATCAGCTTGGCTGCGGCGAAGGATTTGTTAAAACATGCTCCGGTTGAAAAGTTTTTCGATGCCATGGCTGCGCAATTAAACGGGCCCGAAGCTGAAGGCGAAAACATCAGTTTGAATGTTCACTTCAGTGATTTGAAGCAATCGTATCAATTGTGGATTGAAAATGCCGTCCTGCATCATCGCCCTTTGAATGAGATCGGTGAAGCCGATGCGACAATGCATATTTCTCACGATTTGTTTCTGGATGTCATTCTGGGTACGGCCAAGTTGAAAGACTTGTTGTTCTCTGATCAATTGTCATTGGAAGGCAGTCAGTTGGATGTGGTGACATTTTTCTCTCTGCTGGATAAAAGCGGCGAGCCCTTTGCCATTGTTGAGCCTTAATTTGTGGTTTAAGACTTGGTTGTTTTAAGGGCGTTTTAACTGATGAATAAAGCCGTTTGAGGCAATGGCGTAGTAGGTGCGTTTGGCACCGGCGAAGGCGACGTCTTGAATCGCGGCGCTGGTGGGTTTCCAAGCGTCACGTTTTAACACCTCCCATTCGGCCAGAGTTTTCATGGTTTTGGTGTCCCAAAGCTGAACTCTCTGGTCGGGACGTCCCACCAAAAGATAACGCCCACTGCTGGAAAAACGTGCGGCACTGAAGCGCAACCCGCGTTTGATTTTTTCCGCCGATAAAGGAATTTCCCCAATGGCCTTTCCGGTTTGGGTATTCCACACGACTGCTTTGTCGTATTTTGCGGCCGACAAGGCACGGTCTCCTTTTTGGCTCAAGCGAACCAGCTGAACATCTTCTTCATGTTGCATGCTCTGCATGCGTTTGCCGGAAGCAATGTTCCACAGTACCGAGTTGCGATCCTCTGAACCGGTTAGCGCCAGCTTGCCATCGGCACTGAGATCAACACTGCGCACACGACCGTTATGATTAAAGCGACGCTTTACCCCGCCGCGCTTGCTATCAAAAATAACGGCGCTGTGATCGGCCATACCAAGCAAGGCATACTCACCATTGGGAGCCAGGGCCATCGACAGCACTTCACCTGGGGCTGTCCAAAAGCGGAAGGCTTCACCGGTGTCGACTTTCCACAGCACCAGACTATGGGAATCGGTCGTCATGGCCCAATCGCCCTCAGGGGAAAACGCCGCAGCGACTAGGGTGCTTTTTTCTTTGCTGTGATTCCAGTCGAACAGGCGCTCTTCTTTCAACACCTGCCAGAGGCTTCCGCCGTGATTGATCGACCCAATTACCGCTCGGCTACCGTTGTGGGACAAGCGCCCCATGTGGCTGCCCTGTGCGGCAACTTCGATGCTTTTCTCGGGTTCGGGCAAGGGCTCGCAAGCCATTAAGCTAAACAGAGCGAGGGCAATAATCAGAGTGCTGAATACGGGACGCAGCATGGCAAATTCCTAGTTTTTAAGCCTATGCATACTGTAGCGGCCGATGCGCGGAAAAGTACAATATTCGGGAGGGGAATTGGGCCTCGCGGCCCAAGTTCAGATCAGGCCGCCTGCTCGCGGTGAGCCTCGTGCATAACGTTCACCATGCTATCCTCCACAAAGAAGCGTCTTTCCAGGCAGAGGCCGAGCTTGGATAAATCCTGAGGCAGATGCTCGAGATCGTCCAGTGAGGTATAGCGTTGATCAAAGTCCAGCACCAACTCGGTGCAGTTTTCGAGCTGCTGGTATAAGCGGTAACCCATCACGAGCGCTTCTTCGTCCTGGTAGCGCTTGGCTTCAGTTTGCAGCTGTTCGTAGATTTCAAAGTGACCTGCGGATACGTAATCCATCAAGCTTTGGCAAAAGCGACGCAGGCGAGCTTTTAATGCGGGACTGTCTTGATCGGCCAGGCGTTGGCACAGGGCGGAATATTCCACCAACAATTGTTTACGCGCTTCAAACCAACCATCCAGTGTGCGATTCACGCCACCCCAAAGTTCTTGTTGTGTCCTGCAATGCTCGAGCATATGTCACCTCTGCTTTTCATCTTTTTCTTTGCCATTCGCGACGGCTCACTTGGAATTGAATAGGGTGTTCAAGCGGCTTTCGAGATCGGCATTTTTTAAACCCTGTAAATTAAAAGTAGAAGACGAACGGTAGGCCCGCAAGAAAGTGTGAGCCAGTTCTTAGAACAGTCTGGGATAAAAAAATTTAGTGTCCAAAATTCCGAGAAGATTTGTTTAAAACTTGCTCAGGGTGGTAAAACTTTGAACAGCTAGATGCCAAAGAAGTGAATGGCGTAGGGTAGGGTCAAGGCGGTAAAGGCCCCGGTAAGCCCCATAGCCAAGCTGGAAAATGCGCCGCAGGAGGCATTTTTTTCAAAGGCAACGGCGGTACCAATGCCATGGGCATTGAGCCCAAGCACAATGCCTTGCAAGCGCGGGTCGTCCAGTGCGCAGAGGCGAAACGCCAGGGGCGCCAGCAGTGCACCAATGATGCCGGTCGCCACCACCACACCCGTGGTCAGTGTACTGATGCCATGAATCTTATCGCTGATACCCAGGGCAATCGGGGTCGTTACCGACTTGCTCGCTATCGAGCGCAGCACCTCGCCTTCGGCCCCCATCACGCTCCCCAGCAGGACGGCACTGCCTGCGGCAATGGTGGCGCCGAGTATGACGGTGATCAAAATGGGTTTGGCCAACTGTCGAATATGGCGGAATTCCTGATAGAGCGGAACCGCCAGGGCAACGGTTGCCGGGCCCAGCAAGAAATAGAATAGCTGGCTGCCATCGCGATATTGCTGATAACTGATATCAAAATAAAATAAGGTGGCGGCAATGATGCATCCGGCAATCACAACTGGATGGAAGAGCATCAAGCGATTGCTGCGTTGGTAACAGAATTGCCCAAATTGATAGGCGGCCAGAGTCAGAATAATGGCGCTTAGCGGCTTAAGGTTGCCGCTGCTGATGAATTGCGTCAAAGAATCTCTGAGCGGCTCAATCATTCGAGCGCACCTGTTTTTTTACAATCCAGCTACTGAGAAGGAGGCTGATAAAGGTGCCGACGACCATCGCCATAGCGATCGCGGGCCATTGCGCAATCACATCATCGCTCAGGAAGAAGATGCCGACCCCGGCGGGCAAGAACAGCAGGCTTAGATGCTGCACCAGTACATGGCTGCTTTGCTGAAGTCCGCTGGAGACCTGCTGGCGTAATAATAAAGCCAGCAGGAGCAAGAGCATGCCAATGACCGGGCCGGGAATGGGCGCCTGAGTCGCCAGGCTTATCCATTCACCCAGCCACTGAAAGAAAAATAGAATCAGTAAACCCCGGACCATCAGCGGCGCAGGAATTGCCAAACATTGAAGAGCAGCAAGCCGACAAAGGCGACCAGAACCCAGCCAGGCATGCTCAAGCCAAACAGACTCCACATGATTTCGCCGCAGTTGCCGTCACCCATCAACAGAATTTCCAGGGCTTCCATAAAGGGGAAGGTTTCAAACATATAGCTTAAGCCAGGGCCACAGGATGGCAACTGATCGGGTGGCAGGCCTTGTAGATACAGGTGACGTCCGGAAAATCCGGCACCGGCAATGGCCATCACAGCACCGCCAATGGCATACAGTTTACGTCCGGAACTCGCAGGGTTATGAATAAAGCCAGCCAGAGCAAAGAGACCGACCGCGACCACAAAGATTCGCTGGGTGATGCACAGTGGGCAAGGCGCCAGGCCCATAATTTCCTGAAAACCCAATGCAATTAAGATCAGGGCAACACAGCCGATAAAGATAATTAGGTTGGTCTGACGAGGGTTGGGTAGTGGCATGTCTGCGAAATCCCGAAGTTTGACTAAAATTATATGCAAGGGCCCAAGCTAGGCGGGCTCTGCAGTTTACCATAGATAGGGCAATCTTATTTACTGGCCTTTTGGACCTAAGGGTCACGGGCAGGTTCCCTGATGGAGAAAGAGGACACTATGAATACGGCAATCGCTGTCTTGGCTAAAAAATCGGCTCCCCTGGCATTGATGTTGTTGCTGCTGTTGGGTTCGTCATCGGCCGTGGCGCAGGATGCAGAAGCGATTGGCCCGGCTGGGCCTTTTTACGTTCCACTGCAACCGGCCTTTGTGCTCAACTACGGTGGGCAGGGGCGCTTGAAGTATTTGCGTGCAGAGATCTCGGTACGGGTGGATTCGATTCATGTGGCCAATTCGATCCGCCATCATCTGCCTTATATTCGTAACAATCTGGTGATGTTATTCAGCCGTCAAACTGAAGAGGCCATCAACAGTTTGGATGGGCGTGAGGCCATGCGTAAAAAAGCGTTGGCGGAGGTGCGTCGAATTCTGTTGAATGAAGACAAAACGAAAAAAGGGGTGGAAGATTTATTTTTCACCAACTTCGTGGTTCAGAAGTAAATCGTTCTCTGCAAGACTACTGCCACTTGCTGATGGAGTAGCCTTCATCGGCAAGTCTGCTCGCCGCGAAGTGTTTGATGTCGGCAAAGCATTGCTCAAAGCCCTTTTCCATTTCTGAATAACAGGACTGCCAATTCTCGTAGGCGCCGGCCATTAACTGTGGCCGGCTGAAACGCTGTGCGACGCGGTCTAAAGCAACCGCAATCGTATCCGGCTCTTGATAGAGATTAAATAAACCCGCCGATTGGCTGCGTTGGCGAAATCGTACGAAGCCATCGGGAGCTTGTGGGCAATTTTCCATGGCAGCGTATAAGCCTTCGGCAAATTCAGGCAAGCCCTGCGTGTGATGCTGATGCCAATGTTTAGCGAGATAGTGGTCGAAGCAGATGTCGACAATAATCGGCGCGACTCTGCGGAAGCGGTTGTCCAGCAGTGCCGCGCATTGACGAAAACTTTGCAAGCTATCGCTGAAGGCGTCAATGCTCCGGTGGTGTTGAATGCCAAAGTGGATGTGGCGCTTACCTAAAAAGGCCGGACTTGTGTCGGACAGGGCGAGGGGATATTGGGGCAGCGGCCCCTTGCAGAAATCACCCAGTAAGCCGCCCAGCTGAACCTCGGGATGATCACCAGAGAGAAAAGCGTGGGCGAGGTAATTCACAGGAGTGCGTTACTGAAAGGGTTTGTACTGGGCGTAAAAGTTGGCCAGATAGCTTTCAAAATCCAGGTCTTCTTCAGCTTCGATTTTTTTCTGCTCGGCCAGAGAACTCACCGCCAGAGTTTCATAGCGATCCAGATCATTGCCGCTCAATGGGTTGTTGATGAAGCTTTGCTGGTGGCTTTTGGCGAGGTCCATGGCCACCTGGAAGAAGCTTTTGTCTTCATCTGCCATGGTTTGCAGAATTTTCCCAGACGGGGTAAGGCTCGGATCTTTGATCAGTTCCAGTTGATCGCGCAAAGCCTGGCTGTGACCTTCAATTTTGTAGGCGCTGTCGAGTAACTCAGCAATGGGCTGCATTTCTGCAATCAATTCACTGCCCCAGTCACTGATGCTGCGATCCCCTTCGGCGGTTTGCAATTTCATTTCCGTGTCGCGCCCGCGGTACACCGCACGTTTCTGGTTTTCGTGCATGCGCTGATACTCGGCGCAGTCGGTTTTAGGGCTGTCTTTTAACAGGCAGAACAACAGAAAGGTATCAATAAAATGAATTTGTTCTTTAGTAATGCCGATCGGCGAATACGGATTTACGTCGAGACAGCGAACTTCGATATATTCCACACCGCGTTGGTCCAGAGCACTTAGGGCCGTTTCGCCAGAGCGTGCCGTACGTTTAGGGCGAATGGTACTGTAAAATTCATTTTCAATTTGCAACAAGCTGGAATTGAGCTGTTGATAATCCCCATTACTGTCGACGGTGCCGATTTCGTCATAGGGCTCGTAAGGTGTGTTGATCGCTTCGGTCAGGGTATGCAGATAATTATCCAGTTGGTTGTAACACACCATCAAGGATTTTTGTGCATTACTCTGATAACCCAAATCGCCCATGCGCAGAGAGGTTGCATAGGGTGCGTGCAGACTGTGTTCGTCATTGCCGAAGGCTTGTAAATTGTGAGGCTGATCTTTCACGAAACTGCGACACACGGCGGGGGATGCCCCAAATAAATACAACAGTATCCAAAAATATCGTCGGAAGTTACGGATCAAATCAAAGTAGCGTTCGGTTTTGTATTGTTGCAAATCCAGAGCGCTGTTTTCCTGAGTGTGTAACATGGCCCAGAAGGCGCTGGGCAGGGAAAAGTTGTAGTGAATGCCGGCAATGGTTTGCATCTTGCGGCCGTAACGATGACCCAGGCCATAGCGATAATAGGTTTTCATGCGGCCGACATTTGAGTTGCCATAACGGGCAACGGGCACTTCGTCGTGACTACCGAGCATGCAGGGCATGCTGGTGGCCCACAGCAATTCTTCATTAATTTGTTGAGCGGTAAAACGATGTTGCTGTTCTAATTGCTTTAATACTTCATCCAGACGATGTGACGGTGCCGTAATAAATTCCAGCAGTGCTTCACTGAAGTCGGTGGTGATTTGCGGATGCGTCAACGCCGAACCCAGACTTTCCGGGTGTGGCTTCTGAGACAATTGACCGTCCTGGCCAATACGCAGGCTTTCTTTTTCGATACCCCTCAGGATGCCGGTGATCAATGGGCGATTGGCCTTATCGTTTAAGGCCTCGAGCAGGGTGTTATCTAAAGTCACGGGACAACCTCGGGGTGGTGTGATTAGAACAGGTTATGGGTACTGGGCTGATTTGGGCTTGTGGCCTCAGCTTCCGTAACATCGGTTTCGGCGATGCTTGAGTGTGCTTCCTCGGACGTTCCTTCGGTGTCATCGGAAAGCGTGCTCTCATTGTCGCTCGCCACATCGACTTTGGGCTCGGGCAGTTTTTCCGGGTCCAGTGCGGGGTGACGTTTGTCGTTGAGCTGACAGTCGACGATGGTAATGCGTTGGGTGTAGTCCTTTGCATTCACTTCGACCATTTGATTCAGCGCCTCATCACGGTGAGGGCTGCGATAGAGCAGGCTGGCATCGCGTCCGTCGACCCACTCCTTTTGCTTGCTTAAAAAGTAACCGTCCTGATTTTGCAGGATAAAAACTTGGCTCATTGTTGCTTCTCGTTGCCAATCAGATAGCTATATAGATAAGGGCAGTGTAGCGATTATCAAGTATCGGCTCTAGTCTGCGACTCGTAATTCACCGTGCATATTTGTGTCTTGTCGCTTGCAGCCCCGCAGGGGTCGGCGCTTTCATTCCCTGCTCGAATATGTTTAGGTAGATCCACTTCATAATAAAAGACCAATCTTTATGTGCCTTAGTCGCCTAAGCCGAATTCGCCGTATTATCTGTTCACCTCTTTATTTCTCTTGTTTCCTCCTTATCAGCACCTTGCTCTTTCAAGCTCAAGCTTATGCTGGCATTGACGACCACATAAATCAGGCTCTGGGGCCTATGGCCGATGCGTTGGCAGCATTGGTGTTTTACGCGGTGCCCATTGCCGGTGTCGAGTTGCCCTTGATCGTGGTGTGGCTGGTATTGGCTGCCTTGCTGTTTACCTTGTATTTGGGTTTTATCAATGTACGTGGGTTTACCTTGGCTTGGCGTCTGGCCTTCGGTCAGTATTCTGACCCCAAAAGCCCTGGCGATATTTCACCCTTCAAAGCTGTAGCGACAGCGATTTCCGGCACAGTGGGGGTAGGCAATATTGGCGGTGTTGCCGTTGCGATGATGGCGGGCGGGCCTGGGGCAACCTTTTGGTTGATCATGGCCGGTCTACTGGGAATGTCCACTAAATTGGTGGAATGTACGCTGGCGGTGAAGTATCGCGATTATCATCAGGATGGCACGGTGGCCGGAGGCCCGATGTACTATCTGAACCGGGGGCTGGCCAAGCGGGGTTGGAACAAAGTCGGCCGCTGTCTGGGGGCGTTTTATGCCATCGCCATTGTGATTGGCTGTATGGGCATTGGCAATATGTTCCAGTCCAACCAGGCTTACGTACAATTTGTGAACGTCAGTGGCGGTGAGGCCAGTTGGTTTGCTGATCGCGCCTGGGTTTTCGGTTTGGTGCTGGCGGGCATTGTGGCTGCGGTGATTATCGGGGGCATTCAGTCGATTGCGAAGGTAACCGGTAAGTTGGTGCCTTTTATGGCGCTGCTGTATGGCGTGTCCTGTATCTTGATTTTGGCGTACCACGCCGACCGAATTCTGCCTGCCGTTGCACTGATTATTGAAGGTGCCTTCAGCCCAGAAGGTATATCCGGGGGTATGTTGGGGGTGATGATTATCGGTTTCCAGCGCGCGTTGTTTTCCAATGAAGCCGGCCTGGGGTCTGCCTCTATCGCTCATGCGGCGGTCAAAACCAATCACCCGGCTTCCGAGGGGTTGGTATCTTTGCTTGAGCCCTTTATTGATACGGTGGTGATTTGCACTTTGTCCTCACTGGTAATCATCACCACGGTTTACGGTTCACCGTTGATGGATTCTGGTCTGGAGGGCGTTGCGTTAACATCGGCGGCCTTTGAGTCCACGGTGTCCTGGTCTCCTTACCCCTTGGCCATTGCGGCCTTGCTGTTCGCTTTTTCGACTATGATCTCCTGGGCTTATTACGGGCGTCAGGCCTGGCAGTATCTGGTAGGGGATAAACCAGTGCTGGTGCAGCTGTTTAATCTGGTGTTCTGTGGTTTTGTGGCGCTGGGCTGTGTGATGCAGCTGGAGGCGGTGTTGAAGTTCTCAGATGCGCTGGTGTTCTTGATTGCTGTGCCAAATATCATTGGCCTGTTAATCATGTTGCCTGAGGTAAAGGCCGAATTGGGAGGCTATCTGCGTGCGATTCGAAAGGGTGACATTGAGCGCTAATGGCGCTCATTCAAAGCCTGGCCCAACCGCAGGCTTCGGCTGATCCCATTGATCGCCAGAATCACGGCAGCACCAAAGACGCCAAACAAACCCATTTTTAACAGAGGGCGATTAAGGTCGACCGCAAACGATTCCATAAAGAAGCCATAGCTCACCAACAACAACCCTGCGATGCAGAGGCCGCTGGCCAGAATCATGGGCCAGTACAAGGGGCGCCAGATCGGACCGATGGCGGCCAGTGCCAAATGCAAGCCGGCCAGCAAAAGAGTATAGATGTGAGCAGAGCGAAACAGCATGCGGGGGCCATCGTCCAAGTCTTGCAGGGCGTTGTGAGCCTCCATCATGTACATCCCTTGTCCGAGAAACAACAAAACCGCCAGGCAGCCGAGAAGGCAGTGTATTAACTGTAGGGAGTGGGGAAAATGTTTCAAAGCGATCCTCGCATACACCGATGTGGCCACATCAGTGTATGCGTCTTAGTGGATTAATCAAATAAATCCGGTTGTTCTTTGCTGATCACATCAAACAAAGGCTTGAAGCTGAACCAGCCGGCCAGTTCACTGCCGACTGTGCCGTGGGTTTGCTTGGCGTGTTCCGGGCTGATCAATTTCGGAGTACCTGCCGCTTCGGCCATCAATTGTGCCTGACAGCTTCGTTCCATGGTGATGTACCACCAGGCGGCGGCTTCAACCGACTGCCCAACGGTCAACAGGCCGTGATTCTGTAAAATAATGGCTTTTTTGTCGCCTAATGCATCGCCGATACGTTTGCCTTCGTCCAGGTCGAGAACGACACCGGTGAATTCCCCCAGCAGCGCGTGATCTTCATAAAAAGCGCAGGAATCCTGAGTGATCGGATCGAGGAGGCGTCCGAGGCTGGACCAGCTCTTGCCATAAACAGAGTGAGCATGGGCGGCGGCAACAACGTCTGGGCGGGCCGCGTGTACGCGAGAGTGGATGGTGAAGGCGGCGCCGTTCAACAAGCCATTGCCTTCGACTACATTGCCTTCGTGATCGACCAGCAGCAGATCGGACACGCGAATCTGCTTGAAAGAAACGCCCATTGGGTTGACCCAGAAGTGATCCTGGAGTTCGGGGTCGCGTACGGTAATGTGGCCGGCGACGCCTTCATCGAAGCCAAAACGACCAAACAGGCGGAAAGCGGCAGCCAACTTTTGTTTGCGCTGCAATCGCTCTTCTTCTACCGGCAGGGTTTCGGCACCGGGCATGCCCTGGCCATCATTATTCATCACGATGTCACTGACGTTATTGTTGCTCATAAGCGTATTGTCTTCTCTTGTTGTGTCTCGAAATCAGGCTTGCCGGGTATCGACCCAAACGGCATTGAGGTCAGTATCGTCCCTGCTTGAAAAAAATACTGTCATCCAGGCGACAAAATCATCACTAGTGATGACGCGAGCCCCATTCTTTTTCCTTAGGCTGCTCTACATAGGTATAAAAACGAGACTGATTATGAACAAAAGAATTTCCGTGCTGTTGTTAAGCTTGACGTTGGGCGCCTGTCAGGCGATGGATGAATCGCGAGCCCTCGATGAAGCGGAACGGGTTATTGCCGAGGCGAAACAGCAGCAATTACTCAATGCCATGGTGTTCATTGATGAGCAAAAACTCAAACAGGATGCCCGTGCATTGGACCGCTTGAGTGAGTCAGAGCGTGCCGCCTTGCCGCTGGCTGGTCTGGCTTTGGTTATCAAAGACAACATTCATGTCGCCCATATGCCCAATAGTGCCGGCACGCCGGGCTTAAAAAATTTTGTGCCCAGCCGTGATGCCGAGGTGGTTAAACGCCTGCGTGATGCGGGCGCGCTGATTGTCGGCAAGAGTAATCTGCATGAACTGGCTTATGGCATCACCAGCAATAATCATTTCACTGGACCGGTTCAGAACCCAGCAAAACCCACTTATTTTGCTGGCGGCAGTAGCGGCGGAACGGCGGCGGCGGTTGCGGCCGGCATTGTCCGTGCTGGCCTCGGTACCGACACCGGAGGGTCCACTCGAATTCCTGCTGCACTGACCGGTATTGTGGGTTTTCGGCCCACCAGCGGTCGATACCCGAATGAGGGTTTGACAATGATTTCCCAAACTCGTGACAGCGTTGGTCCGATGGCGGTGGATGTTGCCACGGTGGCCACATTGGATGCTGTACTGGCGGGTGAGCCTGAGCTTGAGTTGGCACCTCTCTCACGAGCATTGGCTGAGCCTATTCGACTGGGGGTGGCGCGGGATTATTTTTACCAAAATCTCGAGCCTGAAATGGAGAAAGGTATTGAACAGGCCCTCGCACATTTGGCGCGTTCGGGGGTTGAGTTGATCGAGCTTTCTGCTTCTGAATTGGCGGGTTTGAATCATCGAGTGAGTTTTCCGGTGGTGTTGTATGAAACAGCGCAACTCTTACCGACGTACTTGGAAGTGAATAATGTCGGCTTGAGTGCTGCGCAGTTGCTTGACGCTGTTAAGAGCCCGGATGTTAAAGCTGTGCTGACGGATGCATTTGCCGGCGCAATCACCCCTGAGCAATATCAGGACGCGATTGAGAAACACCGTCCGGCTTTGCAAGCTTATTATCAAGGGCTTTTCACTCGGCATGATTTGGACGCCTTAGTGTTTCCGACCACACCGCTGACCGCGAGGCCGATTAAAGGCAGCGAGGAAACCGTCAGCGCCACTGAAACCGGTTTGGGTCCCGCTTTGCCAACGTTTCCAAGTTACATCCAGAACACTGATCCCGCCAGTAATGTGGGCAGCCCGGCCATCAGTTTGCCGATGGGGCGCTCCGAACAGGGTTTGCCCATGGGGCTTGAACTGGATGGGCCGGTTGGCAGTGATCGTAAACTGCTGGCAATCGCAGCCCACATTGAGGCAATCCTGAAAGAACGGAGTAACTAAAATTCGTATAAGTCAGTGCTTAGCTAATAACGCTTTGTTATCACCAAAATAAAAATAGCGAATCTGTAAATTTTTTTGGAGGGGGAACAACAGAGCGGTGTTAATGCCACTAGGACGGCCGAATAAAAAACCAACTAGCCGTCAAGAATAATGATAATTGAGACGATGAGGACAACCTAATGAGAAACCCTTTAGCCGTAGCTATCCGTCGAGCAGCTGCAGTGACAGCAATCAGTGCCGTGTCCATGAGCGCAATGGCCCAGATTGAAGAAATTGTTGTAACCGCTCAGCACCGTGCTGAGAATGTGCAGGATATCCCGATCGCCGTAACCGCCTTGGGTGCGGATGAATTGAAAAAAGCGGATATTTTTGACGCCGGCAGTATTGCCCAACACACACCGGGCCTGTCGTTCAGTGAATTTGCTCCAGGCCAGGCCATTCCATCGTTACGTGGTATTTCTTCTGCCGATGACGGTGCTGGTTTGGATAACTCTGTTGCCCTGTTTTTGGACGGCGTTTACATCGGTCGTGGCGCCAGCATTAACTTTGATATGTTTGATCTCGAACGTGTTGAAGTGTTGCGTGGACCACAGGGCACACTGTTTGGTCGGAATGCTATCGGTGGTGCGATCAATGTTGTTTCGGCGAAGCCAACCGATGAAACCAAACTCAAAGCGGGCGTTACGGTTGGTAATGAAGGCATCGTACGTTATCAAGGTTTGGTGAGCGGCGCTCTCAGTGACAATGTCTTTGGTAAAATCAGTATCAACCATCGCGAACACGATGGTTATGTCGATAACGTATTGCTCGGTACAGAATTGCAGGATGAAGACCAAACGTCTCTTCGCGCGCAGTTGCGTGTAGAAGGTGAACGTTCAGACTGGTTGTTGTCGATTGACACTATGGAAGACAATCGTTCGGATTTGGGCCGCACAGGGGTAACCGATAATGCACCTTTGAGCGCCATCATGGCCGCCAATGGCGTGACCGGCCCACGCCAGAACGCTGCATCGAGAGACGGCTTTTCCGATCGTGAGGCAAGTGGCATTAGCTTGCAAGGCGATATCGAATTCGACACTGGCACCTTAACAACCATTACGGCATTTCGAACGGCAGAGACCGATTGGGAAATGGCGTCTGTAGGTGCGCCTCTCGGTGCTTTGGGTTTGCCATTCGACGAAGTGATCGATGATATTCAGGAAGAAATTGATACCTTCTCACAGGAGCTTCGTTGGACATCCAATCTCGACGGCAATTTTAATTACACCGCCGGTTTGTATTTCTTCACAGAAGAAACGGACCGCACTGAAATTTTCCGCATCACCCGAGCGGGCAGTTTTGATGGCTTCCGTGCAACGGATGTGGGCAGTCAGGATATTATTGGTAACGAATACGCCTTTACCGGTAATGAAACCACCAGTTACGCCGCTTATTGGCAAGGTACCTGGGAATTCAGCGAACAGTTGCACTTAACACTGGGTGCGCGTTACACCGTAGATGAAAAAGATTACACGGCGGTATCAGTGAACTGTGATCTGGTGCGTGACAATGCCCCATCGATTGTCGGAACGCAGTTTGAAAACTTTGCGCCTTGTGGTGGTGTTGGCGGCAGCTTGAATATTATTGCTGAAGCGTTCGAAGTGAATCCGAGCGATGACTGGAATGACTTCTCGCCTAAAATTGCCCTGCAGTATTACCCAACCGATGATGTCATGTTCTTTGCCTCGGCATCGAAAGGCTTTAAGTCCGGTGGCTTTGCTGGTTCCCAAGGGGTCGAGGCTTCAGCGTCCACTCCGGTTGATCCCGAAACTGCGTTGAACTACGAAGTTGGTTTTAAAGGCGACTTCATGGACAACAGCCTGCGTGTGAACCTAACCGCGTTCTATACCGATTATGAAGATCTACAGGTTGTTCGTTTTGGTCCTGTTCCGAATTCCAGCTTCGGTACCTTCCTGACCACGAATATCGGTGAAGCTGAAATTACCGGTGCGGAACTGGAAGTGACCTGGTACCCCAGCGACAATTTTTACATCAAAGGTTTCTATGCCTATATGGATAGCGAGGTCAGCGACCTGATCATTGAAACCACCAATGGCGTGGTTGATGCTTCGGGCAAAGGTTTGCGTTCAGCGCCACCGAACAGCTCGAACCTGTCCTTTAACTACAATGTGCCGATGGAATCTGGTGCGATGGATTTCCGCTTGGAGTACAGCTATTCGGATGAACAGCGCGGCGATTACATTGATGATCGAATCACTCTGGATGCCTATGAGCTGTGGGATGCGCGTGCCGCATGGACATCGGCTGATGAGCAGTGGGAAGTTGCCCTATGGGGTAAAAACCTGATGGATGAAGATTATATTTCACACCAGTATGTGATCGGCCCAGGTGGTATTGGTGTCTGGGGTGCTCCACGCACATACGGTTTGACCGTGAATTATTCTATGTAAAACGAATGTGACTGGTTCTGGCGTGTCTCCCCTTGGCGGAGCCAGTTGTGACAACGTGTTAGAAGTCGATTTCGTTGTGTATTTAGCCCGATCACTTTGATTGGGCTTTTTTTTGCCAAAATAATATCGATCCAATCGAAAGGAGCGAAGCATGAAAAAAGCTCTAGGCCTAGTGGTTTTTTCAGCCCTGTTTGTAATGGCTTGTGAAACATCGACAGAACACCTTAAAGAACAAAAGCGTTCTGATGTTGAAATCATTCGTGATAGCTACGGCACCCCTCATATCTTTGCCGACGACAACTATGGCGTGTACTACGGTTATGGTTATGCGATTGCTGAAGATCGGCTCTATCAAATGGAGATGCTCCGGCGAACCGTGTTAGGGCAGGTGGCTGAGGTCTTGGGCGAACAGTACCTGCCTTTGGATCAACATATACGCAGCAGCTATGATTTGCCGTCTGTAAGAAAGCAGTTTAATACGATTTCAAAAGACGACCGTCTTATTTTAGAAGCATACGCTGCAGGATTCAGCCAGAGAGTGGAGGATGTTCTGGCTCAGCAACAAGAGCTGCTTCCGAAAGAATTTCATGATAATGGCTTCCTTCCTAAGTCCTGGCAGGCGTACGACGTTGCGATGATCTTTGCCGGTGCTATTGCTCATCGGTATTCGGATTTTAATTCAGAACGAGACAATCTGGTTCTGTGGCAGAATCTAAATGAGCAGCACGGGTCTGAGAAAGCCTGGCGAATTTTCTCGGCCTCGAAATGGTTGTTTGATCCGAGTTCACCGACCACGGTCCCTAAAGGCGATGCCATTCCGGAAGAGCTTGGGCAGCCAATGCCCACCTATCTGAAGAGCCTTGCGACAATCGGGAAATCGAAACGCGTTGCGGTAAATGAACGAGGCGAGTTTCAAGGCATCAGTGGTTCTGACGGAATTGATCGAGCGTTTGAAAAAATGCTGGCCGAGAATGGTTTCCACAGCAGTCCGGAATTTGCCCCTGCCAGTAACTACTGGGCGGTTTCAAAAGCCAAGAGCGAAGGGGTCAACGGCATTTTAGTGAATGGTCCGCAATTCGGGTGGAGTCGGCCGTCTTATGTGAATGGTATTGGTCTGCACGGCGGTGATTTCAATGTGGTGGGTAATACCCTGTTAGGTTTGCCCGCACTATTATTTGCTCACAATAATCGCATCGCCTGGGGCAGTACGGCGGGTTTGAGTGATCAGGTCGATGAATTTATTTTAAGCTTGAATCCCGATGACCCGGAGCAGTACTGGCATCAAGGGGAATACAAAAACTTCCAGAGCTGGAACGAAACCATTCTCGTAAAAGGCGGTGCAGAGCACAACATAAAAGTACGTAAAGCCGCTCAGGGAATGGTGCTCATGCACAAGCCAGAAGCCGGTCTGGCGGTCAGCCGGGCCCGTGCCTGGGATGGTAAAGAACTTCAAACTCTATTGGCTTGGATTAATCTTGCCAAGCAGGATTCCATTGCTGAGGCCAGACGCACAGTCAAAGAGGTAGCCACGAACATTAATTTTTATTATATGGATACCCGAGGCAACATCGCCTACACACATGCCGGCCGATATCCTAAACGTGCAATAGGCCACGATTCACGCTTACCTGCACCGGGTGATGGTTCTTATGATTGGTTGTCCCTTCGTCCTTATCGGGACAACCCAGCGGTGGAAAATCCGCCATCAGCCTACATCAGTAATTGGAATAATCGCCCGTCTGAAAACTGGGCTGCGTCTGATCTCTGGTCTCTCAGCTGGGGAAGGGCGGATCGTGTTCAGCTACTGATCGATCAGTTGGAAAGTCAGAGCACATTTACTGCCGATGAAGTTTGGGCGATTAATAAGAGCGTCAGTTATGGGGATGTTAGCTTGCCGTTTTTATTGCCCCACCTGAATCGATCTTTGGCGAACAGTAAACTTAATGACTTGGAAGCCAAGGCTCATGATCTATTGAATGCCTGGGATCAACAATGGATTGCCGATGCAGAAGGCCAATATCCGGCCGAAGCGGTGCTGGCAGAGCGTTTGATTGCCCTGCTTTTAGAGAAAGCGATTCTTGATGATGTTGGGAGAGAGAACTTCTATCTTTACAGTTCAACGGCGTATCCGGTTCGACCGCTTGGGGCATCAATGCATACTGGACCGGGCGTCAAAGCATTGATCAAAAATCTGGATGCCTTATCCAGCGGGCAACAGGTCACTTATGATTTTTTTAATGGGCGTTCAGAACAGCTACTGCGCAAGACCTTTCGCGAGGCGGTGAAATCCTTGAGTGCTGAACAAGGTTTTGTGCCGGACAAGTGGCGTATTCCGGCGCCGGCAATGGTGTGGCAGCCGCTGAACTTTCGCGGTGTTCCTCAAGCCAGCCAACTGCAGGACATTTCTGTCCCTGAATACGCTAATCGCGGAAGCGAAAATAATATATTCATTGCAAATGATGAGGGTTTTTCAGCTTACGATTCCATCCCGCCGGGGCAGAGTGGTTTTGTCAGTATTGAAGGAAAAGAAAGCCCGCATTACAGAGATCAGCTAAGTCAATTTGCGAACTATAAGTACAAGAAAATTCCTCAAACACGGGATGAGATTGTGCAGAGTAACCATCGAATCGTGACACTTACGCCGAAGTGATGTTGAGACAGTGATATGGAGGGAATAGTGACCGCCCTGGGTGCAGGGCGGTCAGAGAATTATTCGCTCGCGAGCAGGTTCGTCAGGATCTGGGCGGTAGGTTGGGTCTGGTTCATAGTGTAGAAGTGCAGACCTGGCGCGCCATTGTCCAACAACATTTCACAAAGATCTGATACCAAATCAATACCAAAAGAGATAATGCTCTCTTGATCGTCAGCGAAGTCTTCCAGGCGGCGAGCCATCCAGCGAGGAATTTCGGCACCGCAGTTTGCACTGAAACGTGCCAGGTTCTGGTAGTTGATGATCGGCATGATGCCTGGAACAATCGGTTGATCGATGCCGGCCGCCTGACATTGGTCGGCAAAGTAAAAATAGGCGTCGGGGTTATAAAAGTACTGGGTGATCGCGCTGTTGGCACCCGCGTCAAATTTTCCTTTTAAATATTCGATGTCTTGTTTGTAGCCACGAGCTTCAGGGTGAATCTCAGGGTAGGCTGCCACTTCAATATGAAAATGATCGCCAAAATGCTCTCGAATAAAAGCCACTAACTGATTGGCATACACGAGTTGAGAGGCGCCCCCCATACCGGATGGCATATCGCCGCGTAGGGCAACGATGCGTTTAACGCCACCGTCTTTGTATTCCTGCAGCAATTGTTTAATGGTGTCTTCATCGTCGCCACCGAACGAGAGGTGTGGTGCCGTATCGAAGCCCGCATCGATGGAGTTTAAAACGATGCCTTTAGTGCTGTCTCGAGTAGAACCGCCAGCGCCATAGGTTACGGAATAAAATTCAGGTTGAAACAGGGCAAGCTCTTTTTGTACGGCTGCCAGTTTCTCTTTGCCAGCAGTGGTTTTCGGTGGAAAAAACTCAAAGCTGACGGGGATGTGTTCATTGCTCATGGTGTCTGGCCTGTTTTGTGTTGAACAGTGCTCAATAGTCCGCCCCGACACATAGAAGTGCCGGGGCAGGCCGATATTAGTACTTATAGGATTCCGGCTTAAATGGGCCATCAACTTCAACGTTGATGTAATCCGCCTGGGTTTGGGTCAGTTTGGTGATAACACCGCCGAAGCCCGCAACCATATCGGCGGCCACTTCTTCATCCAGTTTCTTAGGCAGTACTTTTACGTACAGGGCGTCCTGCTTATCAGCGTCGGCCAAATCCGCAAACTTGCGCTCCCACAAGTAAATCTGAGCCAGTACCTGGTTGGCAAAAGAACCATCCATAATACGAGAAGGGTGACCGGTGGCGTTACCGAGGTTTACCAGGCGACCTTCTGACAGCAGGATTAAATGATCTTTGCTGGCTTTGTCGCGATAGATTTTGTGAACCTGGGGTTTGACTTCTTCCCACTCCCAGTTTTCGCGCATGTAGGCGGTATCGATTTCATTATCGAAGTGACCGATGTTACAAACTACCGCGCCGTTTTTCAGGCCTTGCAACATATTGGCATCACAAACATTGGTGTTCCCTGTGGTCGTCACGATCAAATCAGTGGTGCCCAGCAGTTCTTTGTTGATGCTGCTCAGTTCACCGGTGTTGATGCCATCGATGTAAGGGGATACCACTTCGAATCCATCCATGCACGCTTGCATAGCGCAGATCGGATCAATCTCGGTGACCTTAACGATCATGCCTTCCTGACGCAGTGAGGCAGCTGAACCTTTGCCGACGTCACCGTAGCCAACGACCAGAGCTTTCTTACCGCTCAGCAGATGGTCAACACCACGCTTGATGGCGTCGTTCAATGAGTGACGACAGCCATACTTGTTGTCGTTCTTTGATTTGGTCACCGAATCGTTCACGTTGATGGCGGGTACTTTCAGCTCGCCTTTTTCCAACATCTCGACCAGACGGTGTACACCTGTGGTGGTTTCTTCAGAAATACCGTGAATGTTGTCCAGTACTTGTGGATATTTCTCATGGCACATCTGAGTCAGGTCGCCGCCATCGTCCAGAATAATGTTGGAGTCCCACAAGGCCTCACCATCTTTCTCAGCCAGAATGGTTTGCTCGATACACCACCAGAATTCTTCCTCTGTTTCACCTTTCCAGGCGAAAACAGGAATGCCAGCGGCTGCGATTGCGGCTGCGGCGTGATCCTGGGTAGAAAAAATATTACAGGAAGACCAGCGTACATCAGCACCCAGTTCCACCAGTGTCTCAATCAACACGGCCGTTTGAATGGTCATGTGGATACAACCCATAATCTTGGCGCCGGCCAGCGGTTGGGCATCTTTGTACTTGCGGCGCAGGGCCATCAGCGCTGGCATCTCGCCTTCAGCAATTTCGATCTCTTTACGGCCCCAATCGGCCAGGCTGATATCAGCAACTTTATAGTCAGTAAATGTGCTCATTGTTTGTCTCTCAGAAAAATTATTGGCCAAGGGCAGCTTTCAGTGCATCCACTTTATCGGTTTTTTCCCAGGTAAAGGCCGTAAAGGTATCGCTATGGGTTTCGCCATTTTCTACCCACTCGTAGCTGTGCTCGAAGGGTTCGCGGCCGAAGTGGCCGTAGGCGGCAGTTAATTGGTACATCGGGTGCTGCAAATCCAACACCTTGGTGATCGCGTAAGGACGCAGATCAAAAACTTCGCGGATGGCGGCAATCAATTGTTCGTCGCTCACTTTGCCCGTGCCAAAAGTATTCACGGAAATCGACGTGGGTTCGGCAACACCAATGGCGTAGGACACTTGAATTTCACAGCGATCGGCCAGGCCGGCTGCGACCACGTTTTTCGCAACATAACGGCCGGCGTATGCTGCTGAACGATCCACCTTGGATGGGTCCTTACCAGAGAAGGCACCACCGCCGTGGCGTGCCATGCCACCGTAGGTATCAACAATGATTTTACGGCCAGTCAAACCGGCATCCCCCACGGGACCACCAATCACAAAATTACCCGTTGGGTTAATGTGATACTGAGTGTCTTCGTGCAGCAATTCGGCCGGCAGCACATGCTTGATAATATTTTCCAGCACGGCTTCGCGAATATCTTCCTGGCTTACGTCGGGATTATGTTGGGTAGACAGAACCACCGCATCAACAGCAACGGGTTTGCCGTCGTCATAACGCAACGTGACCTGGGATTTTGCGTCCGGGCGTAACCAGGGCAGGATACCGTCTTTGCGCAACTGCGCTTGACGTTCAACCAAACGGTGCGAGTAGTACACGGGGGCGGGCATCAGTGTTGGGGTTTCATTGGTGGCGTAACCGAACATCAGGCCCTGGTCACCGGCACCCTGATCTTCAGGCTTGGAGCGATCAACGCCCTGGTTGATGTCCACTGATTGTTTGCCAATGGCATTGATAACTGCACAGCTGGCGCCATCGTAACCCACATCCGAACTGTTGTAGCCGATGTCTTTAATGACGTCACGGATGATGTCTTCCAGGTCTACATAGCAACTGGTGGTCAGTTCGCCGGCGACGACGGCCATACCGGTTTTTACCAGGGTTTCAACGGCAACGCGCGCGTCTTTATCACGGGCAATGATGGCATCAAGAATGGCATCGGAAATCTGGTCGGCCATTTTGTCGGGATGACCTTCAGAGACAGACTCCGAAGTAAAAATGCTGTACTCAGACATAACTGTTTTCCTAAACTTATGGCCTTTGGCCAATGAGTATCTGCACTGTTTAAGTCAGTGCGGGTTTAATAAATTCTCGTATTTGAATCTGAAAGCCATTACGCAAGGCAAAATAAAGGCTCTGGCCTTCTTCAAGGCCTGCTGCTTCGCTCCACTGGCTTAGATCCTGGGGTTCAAAGCCCAGCCATAAATCCCCACAAGCGTCCTGTGCCCAGGCTTGATCGTGGCGACAAAGGTCGGTAACCAGCAGGACCCCGCCGTTGGCTAAGCTATTGGCTAAATCACTGAAAATCTGTGCGGGTGAAGGGGTATGGTGCAAGACCATATTCACCACGATGCACTGAGCTGACAGATCCAGGTCGGCCAGGCGTTTGGTATCTCCAAGGATCAATTCCACATTGTTCAGTCCTTGGGACTGCACCAATTGGCGCGAGGTCTCGAGCATGGCTGGGCTATTGTCCAGAGCAAACACCGTATCGAAGCGCTCGGCGAGGTGGGGCAAAAACTCCCCTTCCCCAGGGCCGAGTTCCAAGGCCAATGCCTGTCCTGCCAGTGGGGCCGCAAGTAAGGCTTCAGCCACCTGCTCCTGATAAATCGGAAAACTGGCAATCAAGTCGGCTTGTTCACGGAACTTGCTGGCATTCTCGGTGAAAAACTTGCGTGAAGCCGCTTCGCGTTCGCTTTGAATTTCATCGAGTCGGGCTTGCAGTTGCCCGGCCAATGGCAGGCTGTCAACGCTGTGAAACAAACGCCTTTGGGCATCACCAAGCAAGGGATCGTGGCTGGCGAGAGCGCGCCGGTAGAAGATGGAATTGCCTTCTCGTCGAGTCGCAACCAGTCCAGCGCTGGCCAGAACTTTCAGGTGATGGCTCATGCTGGACTGCTTCAGATCGAAAATCGAAACCAGCTCGAGTACGCCATATGAATCTCGGGAGAGCACCCTTAAAACCTCCAGGCGCAAAGGATCGGCAGCTGCTTTTAACAAAGCAGCCAGCTGCTCGGCAGGGCGATCTGCTATGGCTTCTGGAGTCGACATGCAGAGGAGTGTAGCAGCGCTTTATATCTATATCAAAATATTTCGATATAGATCCGTTTAATTTTTGTTTGACCTTATGGCTTGGTGGTGCTAATTTTTTAGCATAATGCTAAAAAATTAGCACCAGGGTGCGGGTCCCGCAAAGCTCACACACTGATGCCACATTGGAAGCCAGAACCATGACCAAAACACCCCACAAGCTCAGCCGCCGAGAACGACAGATTTTGGATGTGCTGTATCAAAAGCAGCAAGCGTCTGCGAAGGAGGTGCAAGCAGGCATTGATGATGCGCCCAGCTATTCATCTGTTCGCGCGCTGTTGGCACGAATGGTTGAAAAGGGCTTGGTGAGCCATACCCAGGACGGCGCTAAATATCTCTACCGTCCAATGACCGCTAAGGAAGATGCCAGTCAGTCGGCCATCGGACGGTTAGTGAAAACTTTTTTTGATGGTTCGGCTCTGAAGGCGGCCAGTGCGCTGATCGGTAATGCTGAGGAGCAACTGGATGAAAAAGAACTGGAATCACTGGAAAAAATGATTCGTCAGGCGCGTGAGCGCAAGCAGCAGGAGAAACCCTGATGTTTGCGGTGGTGCTTATGTTTTTCGTAAAAGCCGCTTTGGTGGGGCTATTGTTTATCGGTTGTTACTTCGGTTTGGATAAGCATTCTGCCCGCCTTCGTTACCAATGGCTGAGTGTGGTGAGTGTGTTATTCATGCTTTTTCCGTTTCTGGATCAACAGTTAAACAGTGTGGACATCGCGTTGGCGGTACGCCCGAATCACTTGTTGTTGCGAGACAGTATGGAAATTCTGCAGGACCCCGGGTGGCAGTTTGGGTTGTTGGCCTATTGTTTTATCAGCTGTTGGCTGCTGCTTTATTTGTTCCTCGGTTTGTCGCAGCTGTCTAAATATCGCCAGGCTGCCACGGTGGCCCCCGCTGCCTTGCGGGACGTGTTGCAAGGCCTCTCGGCTCGTATCGGGTTGGCCAAGGTGCCTGAGTTAAAGCTTCACCAGAATGCTGCCATGAGCCCTTGTACATTTGGTTTCCTCAAGCCGGTCGTGCTGTTGCCTGCCAATGCGATTGACTGGCCCAGAGAACAACTTGAATTGGTTTTGCTGCATGAACTGGCGCACATCAAACACCGGGATTTCCTGCGATTAAACGGTGCTCGCCTACTGCTCGCCTTTTATTGGTTTTTGCCTCCAGCCTGGTGGCTGTTGGCTGAACTTAAGAAACTGTCAGAACATTTGGCGGACGATACGGTATTAAATGTCGGTGCAAACGACGCTGATTATGCTGAGGTGTTGCTGCAGGCCGGACGCCTACATAAAGAAGCAAGCTCAATGGCTGTGGCCGTAAATGGAAATGGTGAGTATTACCAGCGTGTGATGACGGTTATGGATCGCTACGTGGACCGTACCGCACAGCCAGGCCGCGCGACACGTCCCTTATTCTGGTTTTTAATCCTGAGTACGTTCAGCGCTGCAGCAGTGGATTTGAGTATTGAAAACAAGGGCTATCTTAAGTTGCCTGTTGATATGGTTCGTATCCAAAAATTTCATGACACCCCCGTACGAGATACGACCACATGGAATGAATCCCTAAAAGTTATTGCCATGGCGATAGAAACCGCTCCAGCGATAGACAAAGTGGCCCGGGTCGAAATGAGTGGGTACTTGGCGGATGATATTGAATTGCCTTCGGCGGAACTCTTCGAGGGTGTTGATAAGACCATCGAGATTCGAGCGAACTTCAACATTGATCAGAACGGTCGAGCGTATGCGGTGAAGGTGAAGCCCGAAGAGCTTGAAAAAACACTCAGAGAAGAAATTTCCAATTCAATCAGAAAAAGTCAATTTGCTGTTCATAGGCTCAATGGTGAACGGGTTGTTGTAACGGGGGCAGAGCAGCGTTTTCAGCTTAGAGAAAAACCCAAGAAGGAAAGAGCGCAAGTAAAGGAGGATAAGCCTGCGCACGATACCAAACCACCGAAAGGCTCCGTAGAGTCTGTCGAGAAAAAATAGATTCTCGAACGCACACACGGAAATTATCGACGATCGAAAGAGGTGTGATATGAATACTCTATACGAACAAGTTTGCATCAATCAGGAAACTGAATCCAGGGCGACAAGCCCTGTTACCCGAATCGTAGCATTTTTATTGGCAGTGGTTTTTTCTGTTGCGGTAACAGCCGCTTTACTGCTCCTGATGCACAGCCTGATTTATCAGGATTATATTGAGCCTGTTGAGCCGCCTCAGACAATACCCACAGACATTTGGGCACAGGAAAGGGTTATTGAAACGGTCAAAGAATATGAAAAACCAGAGCTTGTTGAAACACCTCAAACGCCACCCGAAGCACTGCCGAATGCTCCCGATATTCCTGATCATCAAGGCCCGGGACTGATCGGTGAACCCTTTAAGGTAGATCCGGGGTTCGGGCAGGGCGTTACGATAGGCCAAAGTGGTATGTTGGTTAAACGTGTTGCAGCGGCACCGCGATACCCCGGGCGGGCGATCACCCGAGGCATCGAAGGTTTTGTAGACATTCGTTTCGATGTTACCAAAATCGGCAATACCGAGAACATTCGGATTATTCAGGCTCAACCGGAAGGTATCTTTGACAATGCGGCAACCCAAGCGGTGGCCAAATACAAGTATCAGCCGGCTCTGCAAGATGGCGAGCCGGTAGCAACTAAGAACGTCACAGAGCGTATTCGGTTCACTTTGGAGAAGTAGACGCTTTCACCTCTTTTTTTGAGGGAAAGCATGCCAGGGAAGGTATTTCAAAAACGTTTAACCCCTTTTTCCTTGCAACGCCGTTATAGGTACAGATATTCACTGAGGAGTGATGGTTATGAGTATTTATAAGTCTTGTGCAAGTCCTGTTTTATTGTTGTTAGTGAGTGGTTTATTGGCTTGTCAGAGTTCGACGGAAACGGGTAAAAATGCCCAGGCACCGGAACCCACCCCTGTGGTGCTCGCCAGCGATCAGGAGCTGGAAGAAGTGATGGTTGCAGGTGCGAAGCGAGAAGGAGTTATGCACCCGCGAGCAATGGCTAAGGTGCAGGCCGATATGCTTATAAGCCGCCCTTTTCCGGAGCCGCATTATCTACCCGAGGAACAAGATCGAGAACATTATCGAGGCCCAGATGACAATCCAATTCGCAGTGTTTTAGAACACCCTATGTCGACATTCTCTATCGATGTGGATACGGCGGCTTATGCCAATGTACGGCGCATGATTCTGCGTGAGGGTCGCTTGCCGCCGAAAGAAGCCGTTCGGGTTGAAGAAATGGTGAATTATTTCCAATACCGCTACCCGAAGCCCAAAAGTCCCGAACAGGCATTTGCGATAGATACCGAGCTGAGCGCCTCCCCCTGGAACGACAATAAGTACTTGATGAGAATCGGTTTGCAAGGTTATGAAAACGATCTGGATGAACGCCCAGCGTCAAATTTAGTCTTTTTGGTGGATGTCTCCGGCAGTATGCAATCAAAAGATAAGCTTCCTTTGTTAAAACGTTCCTTGCTGATGTTGCTGGATAAGCTGGACGAGCGCGATTCCGTTTCTCTGGTAGTTTATGCGGGCGCAGCAGGCGTGGTGCTTCCACCCACAAAGATTTCAGAAAAGCTGAAAATACGCGATGCGATCAATGCTCTGGAAGCGGGTGGCAGTACCCACGGCAGTGCGGGCATCAAACTTGCCTATGAGCAGGCACAGAGCGCTTTCATCCAGGATGGCATTAACCGAGTGATTATCGCCAGTGACGGTGACATGAACGTGGGTATCACGGATATCGACCAGCTCAAGTCTCTGATCGAGCGCAAACGTGAATCGGGTATCGCGCTGACCACACTGGGTTTCGGGTCGGGTAACTATAATGATGCCCTGATGGAAGAGCTGGCCAATGTGGGTAATGGTAACTCCGCCTACATCGACAGCATGAAAGAAGCCTATAAAGTGTTGGTTCAGCAAATGAATGCCACTTTACACACCATCGCCAGTGACGTAAAAATTCAAGTGGAGTTCAATCCGGATCAAGTCAGTGAGTATCGCCTGGTAGGTTATGAAAATCGTCTGTTGAATCGTGAGGACTTCAATAACGATAAGGTTGATGCGGGTGATATTGGCATGGGGCATCAAGTGACCGCCATCTACGAAATCAGCGTAAAAGGGCAGGGCAGCCTGCCAGAGCGACGCTATGGTAAACAGGCCACAAGACATGAGCTCTCGAAGAAGCCACCTGTTGCTGAGGACAAGAGCCGGGAGCTCGCCTACATTAAACTGCGCTACAAACCTGCCCACGGAGAAGCCAGCCGCCTGATTGAAAAAATTGTTCATACCGATACTCTCAGTACGGACTTTAACAAGGCGTCCAATGAGCATCGCTTCGCAGTGTCTGTGGCTGAGTTTGCTCAGCGACTGCGCGGTGGTCAGCGTATCAACAAGGGCAGCATGCAGGCATTGATTGAACAGCTCCGGAACAGTCGAGGTGAAGATCGCTTCTCCTACCGAGGTGAACTGATCAACATTGCCGAGCTCGCCGCTAGTATTGATCAACAGATTGCGCTTCAATAGGTTCTTATACTAAAAAGATTTCTTTTTGAAAGGCTTGGCGAGGATAAGACCTCATTGAACGGATACGCAAAGTTTCCAAGAACAGGGACGTTTTTGAAAAGCTTCATAGGATTGGGCAATGGCAAGTGTCGTGAATCGGCGTTGCGCCAAGCCCTGCTAGAGGTAACTCCCGAAAGGACGTGTTGAATTGGAGGTAACACACTGTTAAATCGCTTTAAGTCAGATGAAAGCCTGCTTCGGAAATTCAGTACAGGCTCTCATTCCAGTTTCGAAACCCTATACGGCCGCTACAAAGATGCTGTATACCATTATGTGCTTAAAAGCGTGCAAGACAGCGCCTGCGCCGAGGATATCGCCCACGAGGCTTGGGTTTCTGTGATCGACAAAGCCGACAGTTTCGTTCCCGATGGCTCTCTGGCTCAGCCTTTCAAGCAATGGCTGTACAGAATTGCCCATAACAAAGTTATCGATTTCTGGCGAAAACAAAAGAACATTCATTATCTCGACGAAGACAATGACGATACTTTGGAAAGCGAACGCCGCATGGATGGTGGTCCGGAGCAGCAATATTTGCTGGTCGAGATAGAACGGCTGATTGCCCAGTTACCACCCACGCAGCAACAAAGTTATTTGTTGCAGTTGGAAGGGTTTAGCCTGGCTGAGATCGCCAGGATTACGAATAGTCAGCCCGAGTCGGTAAAAAGCCGATTGCGTTACGGTAAGAAAAAATTGCAACAACTTCTGGAGGGTGAAGCATGAGCGACAAACCACATACTCAAGCACATCCCGAACGGCAAATTTCGCCTCGGTCTCTCGATGACAAGGTGTTGACTTACGCCCGAGCCAAGGCTGAAGCAAATAAACAAAATCAGGGGTCACGATGGTTAACAAACGGATATGCCGGAGTTGCCAGTATGGCCGTGTTGATTTTCGCTGTCCTGCTGTACCCGGCACTGGAGCAGCAATCCGTTGAGCCGGAGCTAATGTACGAACCCATGGCTGTGCCAGAATCTGAAAAACAGGCCATGCCCATGGAGGCTGAAATAATAGTCGAAGCTGAGGCCATTCAAAAAGCGCGTGTACATCATGCCGGGAAGGCAGAAAGTGCTGCGCCAAGTCGACGAAGTATGCACTCCAAAAAAGAAATATCGGCAACAACGAAGACAAGTACTGCGCTCTCGAATGATTCTTTTGCCGGAGTTGAACTGGAAGAAGTGATTGTCCTGAGTGAAGATTCCACAGATGCGGGGATGTCAGAGTTTGATGCTGATGCCTTAACTGAAGAACAGTTGGAAGAGCTGAAAGAGATTCAAGCGCTCTACAATGAAAATCAAGATGAGGCAAAGCAGCGCTACTTAAAATTAAAGCAAAAATATCCTTTCCTGCCGGAAGACATGGTGCAGGTATTCAAATTGCTTAATGAGGAAGAAATAAACCAATAAGGGTCGCTTCTATTATGTCGGTGAGACTTTTCTGTTTTCTGCTTGTGGCGGCCATCGCCTCAGGCAGTGCTTTTGTTGTTCATGTGATCACTGTGGAGTGGTTGCCTGCATGGATTGCTCTGCAAATGGAAGGGAAAAGCATCTCTCCGGCTTGGGACGTTCGTTATGTGGCCATGCTTAGCTCGATCGAATACGGCCTTGCGGTCTTGCTCATTTATCACTTTATGCGAGATAAGTTGATTGCACGAGGCTTTATATTTGCAATCTTTATTCTGTTTGCACTCTTGGCGGCGAGTCATGGGGATTTGATTTGGCAGCCTGCAATGGATTATGTCGTCGGCAATCCGGCTCTCGTGGTCGTTGTTCAGAATGGATTTAAATACCTGACATGGTTTCTGATGTCTCTCATTACGGTATGGGGCTATGAGTTTATCAATCGAAAATTCTTCTGTGAATGATCTGTTAGGGATCGAAGGCCAGATCTGAAAGCCGGTGAATTTGAGGCAGTGTGCGATTGGCTCTACGTTGAAATACGTCGCGGTAGAGCCATCATTGATTTCAGTGGTTTTTGATCTGAGAATCCAACGATTGATTGAATGCCGAAACCTCAGACGATTTCAGCAAACTGTAAATGGCCGGCAAAACAAGTAATGTGAGCAGCACCGCGCTGCTCATGCCGCCCACCATCGGTGCTGCAATTCGGCTCATGATTTCAGAACCTGTACCGCTGCCGTACAGAATGGGAAGCAAACCAATGATAATGGTTGCGACGGTCATCATCACTGGCCTTACGCGTAAGCCTGCACCCTGCAATAACGTCTCCCGATATTCTTCCGTGCTGATCGCCTGATTTTTTTCTGATGCGGTTCTCTTCAATTCAGCGAAGGCCTGGTTGAGATACACCAACATAATAACTCCGATTTCAACAGCGACCCCTGCCAGCGCAATGAAACCTACGCCCACGGCCACGGAAAAATGAAAACCCTCCAGATACATCAACCACAGGCCACCAACCATGGCCATCGGCAGGCTGGTGATAATGACGGCAACTTCACTCAGGCGTCTGAAGTTGAGATACAACAATATTACGATGATGGCGAGAGTCAGTGGCAGCACATAACTGAGTTTTTCCTTGGCTCGTTCCATGTATTGGTATTGTCCAGCCCAGTTGATGGAATAACCCGGAGGCAAGATCAGTTCATTTTTGAGAGCCTGCTTGGCCGCAGTAACATAGCTTCCGATATCAACGCCGTCGATGTCGATAAATGTCCATCCGTTGATGCGGGCGTTTTCGCTTTTAATGCCAGGAGGACCGCTTTCAATATAAATGCGAGCGACATCGCCAAGTGCGATCCGTTGACCTGAAGGTGTCAGCACTGGCAATCGTGATAACTGCTCTGGCGAGTCACGATAGTCTTGGGGATAACGCAGATTTACCGGGTAGCGTTCCTGGCCTTCCACGGTTTGGGTTACGTTCATGCCACCGATGGCCGTAGACACCACCTGTTGAATGTCGGCGATATTCAAGCCAAAACGACTCGCCTTGTCGCGAGAAATATCGACTTTGATGTATCGTCCCCCCGCGACACGTTCGGAATAGACCGATGTGGTTCCGGGAACGCTGCTGAGGATTTTTTCCAAATCCTGGCCAATGTCTTGAATGGTATTCAAATCCGGACCCGCGACCTTAATGCCCACAGGGGTTTTGATCCCGGTCGCCAGCATATCGATTCGGGTCTTAATGGGCATGACCCAGGCATTGCTTAAACCAGGGAAACTGACTCGCTCATTTAACTCAGTCCGTAAGCGTTCCGGTGTCATGCCTTCTCGCCACTCGCTCCTGGGTTTGAGCTGTATAAAGGTTTCAATCATGGTCAGTGGTGCGGGGTCAGTTGCTGTTTCGGCACGCCCGACCTTGCCAAAAACATTCTGCACTTCAGGAACGGTGCGAATCAGTTTATCGGTTTGCTGTAAAAGCTCACGTGCCTTGCCGATGGAAATGCCCGGGTATGTTGTTGGCATGTACATCAGATCGCCTTCGTCCAAGGGAGGAATGAACTCGCTGCCAATTTTGTTAACAGGGTAAAAACCAAGAACAGTCGTGGCGATTGCCAGAAAAACCGTCAGCTTTGGGAAGTTCAGTACTTGTCTCAGTATCGGAATATACGCACTGATTAATAGCCGATTAAGTGGGTTTTTCTTTTCTGACAGTACCTTACCACGAATGCAATACCCCATGAGAACAGGCACGAGAGTAATCGCCAGGCCCGCCGATGCCGCCATGGCATAGGTTTTGGTGTACGCCAGTGGGGCAAACATCCGGCCTTCTTGAGCTTCCAGGATAAATACCGGAAGAAACGATACGGTGATGATGAGTAAACTGAAAAATAGAGCGGGCCCCACTTCCGAGGCTGATTTAGCTACGATCTGCCAGCGATTGTCATGGTTTAATGGTGTGCGCTCCATGTGCTTGTGCATGTTTTCAATCATCACAATGGCGCCATCGGTCATGGCTCCTATAGCAATTGCGATTCCGCCCAGGGACATAATGTTGGCATTGATGCCTTGGCTGTGCATGATGATGAACGCAATTAAAATGCCCAGAGGCAAGCTGACCACCGCAACAATTGAAGAGCGCAAATGAAACAAAAATGCAGCGCAAACCAGAGCCACAATCAACAACTCTTCTGCCAGTTTGTTCCACAGGTTTTCAATGGCATTGTTGATTAATGTTGAACGATCGTAGACAGGTACGATGTCGACACCCTCTGGTAAGGAATTTTTCAATGTGGCGAGTTTTTCTTTAACTCCCTCGATGGTTCGCTGAGCATTTTCACCGAAGCGCATGACCACCACGCCACCGGCGACTTCCCCTTCGCCGTTCAGTTCGGCAATACCTCGGCGCATTTGCGGACCCAGCGTGACATCCGCAACGTCGGCAATTTTTAAGGGGGTTCCTTGCTCGTTAATACCGAGTGGAATCTTTTCGATATCTCGAATGGATTGAATGTAACCCGTCGCTGTCACCATATACTCAGCTTCGGCCATTTCAACTACGGAAGCCCCGGTTTCTTGATTACCTTTTCGTAAAGCCATTTGAATATGGCTGAGGGGAATGCTGTAAGCCCGTAATTTATCGGGGTCGACTTGCACTTGATATTGTTTGACCATGCCACCAACGGCGGCGACTTCTGAAACTCCTGGCACCGTTTGCAGTTCATATTTTAAAAACCAGTCCTGAAGGCTGCGCAATTGACTGAGGTCGTAATTGCCCGATGTGTCGGTCAAGGCATAGATGTATACCCAGCCA
This sequence comes from Pseudoteredinibacter isoporae, assembly GCF_040372805.1. GTDB lineage: Bacteria > Pseudomonadota > Gammaproteobacteria > Pseudomonadales > Cellvibrionaceae > Pseudoteredinibacter > Pseudoteredinibacter isoporae_A. Next base: position 570,486 of record NZ_BAABWJ010000001.1, on the reverse strand, counting down.
ACGCCGGTTGCATCGGGCCCAAGTTGTGGTGTGGCGCTGTCCGGTAAACTGGCGGAAACCTGGCTCAAATATTCCAGTACTCGACTGCGAGCCCAATACAGATCCGTGTCGTCATCGAAAATAATATACACGTAGGAATCGCCGTAAAAAGAATAGCCGCGCACGGTTTCCGCGCCAGGAACCGATAGCATTGCGGTGGTCAGAGGAAAGGTCACTTGATCCTGAACCACCTGTGGGGCCTGTCCGGGGTAGCTGGTTTTAATAATCACTTGCACATCGGATAAATCCGGGATGGCATCGACGGGGGTATTTCGAAGGGAGTACACACCGGAAAATGCCACAATAGCTGTGGTTAAAAGCACAAAAAAACGATTCGCGATGGACCAACGTATGATAGCTTCGATCATGTTTCAGCCCTCACTGTGCTTCTGGCTGTTGTGTGGTCAGTCGCTCGCCGCTGGCAGGACTGATGTCCACAATGGTGAGGTTTTCCCTGACTTCAAAGGTGAAGATAAGCAAGTCACCCGGTTGAAAAGGTTCGAGATGAACCCCCTTGTCGACCAGAAAATCAGCATTCGCTGCGGGTCTGTTCCATTGTGCAATGGCGTCGCGGTCGATGTTCATGTGTCGCTTCTTAAGGTCGATACTCCGAATGCGACCTGTCACTGTGGCTCGTTCATAAATCGAGTCGCTGGTACTGCTGTCTCTATGTTTAGAGTCTATACGCTTGAAATCTGATGTTTTGCTGGATTCTGAATCAATCAGAAATTGAGCCGAACTCACGACGGTGTCACCAGGAGTGAGGCCTTCGAGAATTTCAATGTCGTTTGTATTGACTCGACCGATTTTGACAGCAACGGATTTGAATTGACCATCGCCCAGGGCCAGAACGACACGATCTTGCTTGCCCGTTCGAATGACCGACTCTTTAGGGACCAAGGTGACGTGCTCGCGCTTGTTCGCATGGATGACAATCTGCGCAAACATATTGGGTTTAAGTTGATGGTCCGAATTATCGAATTTCAATCGAACACGGAGAGTACGGGTTTTATTGTTTAAGCTTGGATAAACATAATCCACCATACCTTGCCAGAGTTTGCCCGGTAAGTAGTCCAGTGTCATGGTAACGGGAAGTCCTTTGCGAATCAGTGCCGCATCGCGCTCAAAGACTTCCGCTTCAACCCACACTTGGTTCAGTTGGGCAATACTCAGCAGGGTATTGCCGGGTTGCACATAGAAGCCTTCTCTTATGTTTAAATCAGAGACCACGCCTTCCTGTGGAGAATAAAAGGTAATGGTTTGTTGAACTTCACGTTCTCTTTCGAGCTCGCGAATAAACTCGGTGGACAAATGCAAGGCCGTCATTCGATTGCGAGCTGATTTGATCAGGGAGCGGTCTTGGCGTTTGAGGGCAATCATCAGTTCCTCCTGAGCATTGACCAGCTCAGGAGAGTAGAGGGTGTAGAGCGCTTGCCCCTTTTTGACTGGGTTGCCGGCGGCTTTCACATAGAGGGTTTCCACCCAGCCGTCGATTCTGGGGTGAATGTGAATCAATTTGTCTTCGTCGTACTGCACATAACCAACGGTAGAAATGTCATCGTGTAAAGTTTTCGATTCAACCTGAGCCGTTCTGATGCCCAGATTATTAACGATGTGGGCGGCAATTTTTACGGCACCAGGGCCGTGGTCTTGGCGATTACTCCCCTCGTCATAGATTGGAATCAGATCCATGCCCATCGGAGATTTTCCTGGCTGGTCTCGACGATAGTTGGCGTCCATGGGCGCTACCCAATACAGCGGCTTTTTCTTCGTTGAGTCGATATCGGGTAGCGGTAATGGGTCAGGGCTTGATCGGAAATGCGACCAGGTAAAGCCAATGGCGGTACCCAACAGCAAAATGATAAATGCTTTCAATAATGTCATGTTCATAGTCGTCCCCAGCTAACACCGGGCTTGTTTCTACGCGGTTGCGCAAACGTAAGTAACAGAAAGAGGTGGTCAGTACACGAATTTTGGGCGCACTGATTCTGTGTTAGAGGACGATGGGTGGGCGAAAGAGAGAGGCGCTAAAGGTTTTGGGGTATTTCAATGAATAACGAAACCGTACATTGCTGTTTCCTTCCAGGGGGACGGTATTCGGCTTGCTGGTTAATGAGGAAATACTGGAGCAGGAACTGCTGGGGCACGAGCATTCAGCGCCACAACAATCCGCCATGTCAGCCGTTCCGGCATCCATCACAGTGTCGTGATTCATCTCGTCATGAGCGTGCAGAGAGGCGTGTCCCATATTGTTATGGGATGTGGCGTGAGGTGTGTCCATTGGCATTTCACAGTCAGCGTGAGCATACACGAGTGATTGGCCCAAGAAGGCAATCAGCATCGCGGCAGTAATCAGCGCTTGTGAAAAGGACCTAAACATAAAAGATTTTGATCGCGTGTTTTGAGTTCAGTGACGGTTTAATGCTAGGGCAATTGTTTATCAATGTAAATACGACCCGTTTTTTCTAAGTCAGTTCCAGCTGAAGTTCATCACCCTGGTCGCGCAGTTTGAAACGAGTCAAGTTATTCTCCGCTGGACCCTTGATGACCTTGCCGTGCTTATCATAGCGAGCGCCATGACAGGGGCAGATATAGCCGGACTCATCGGGGGCGGTTTCACATTGTTGGTGCGTGCATTTCATCAGGCAGGCGGTATAGCTGCCATCATCTAATTGGGCTATCGCGATGGGGTAGCGTTCGTTCGGGTGGGCAACCAAGAGCTGACCCCTTTTGATGGCTGACTTGCTGATGCTTAGAATGGAGCCTTGCTGGGGCACCTTCATGGCTGTGATGGTGCGTCCGCCACAGGCGTACAGCAAGCCGCTACTGCCAACAACACTGCTGCTTTTTATAAAATCACGGCGTTTCATGTCTTCCCTTTCATTTGTCTTTTTCAATGAACCTTTCTTCATTGAGCGCAGGTCTTTTGTGAATGTGGGGTGTTAAATCCAAGGTTGTTTATCCTGGGCGACGGTTTGCTCGGTTTGTTCCTTGCCGGTGTGCGCTGTGCTGGCCGGTTCGAACATCAAAATTTCAGTGCCTTCTTCTGCCAAAGGGCAGTGTTCCACCCCTTTGGGGACCACAAAAAGCTCACCAGGGTTGAGAACAATTTCCCGATCGCGCAGTTTCAGTGTCAGCTGCCCTTTATGGACGAAAAACAATTCATCTTCATTCTCGTGGCTGTGCCAAACCAATTCGCCTTTGCCCTTGGCGATTTTGACCAATTGGCCATTGCACTCCGCAATGATCTTGGGGGACCAATGTTCGTCGAACAGAGAAAATTTTTCACCCAGCGACACAGATTTTTGGGTTTCGTTTGGCATCTTAAAAACTGTCCTCATGCAGGCTGGCTTTGACCAGTTCCAAGGCTTGTTTGTCATTAAAGCCTTCTGATTTCAAGGCCAAAAATAACTTACGAATATATTTCGCCTTGTCCTTAATAAATTGCTCATCATTGAGAATCGCCGCATTGGCGCGCATCTTAATGTGCAGTTGGCGTTCCAGCTCATGGGTGAGTGGATCTTTGACAAAAGGATTGGCTGTACTTGGTGTGCTGATTATGACGGCGACGGTCAGTGCAGCAACACTGAGACTTTGCTTCAAACGGAATGTTATCTTGTCGTTCATCATCGCTTTCCTCACATGTCATCGGTTTAGTGGGTTGAAGAGTGTCCCATCGCTTTTATCAGTGCGCGGGTGATTTCTACGGCGCTGGATTCGGCTTTTTTGATGTTTCCCTCATTGACAGTAATTGCCACCGCCGTGTCCAGAGCGGGCAGCAAAGTCAGCAGGCAATACCACATTGTGTTGGAGCCGTTATGCCATATCACCTGGCCGTTGGCTAATGGGTCGTGTGCCTTAATCACCCAGCCCTTGGCGTAACTGTCCAGTTGGGCGGTGTGCAGTTCCTGATAGAGCGCTGTTTCTAAATAATCGCTCTCTCCACGCGCGCCTTTCATATGTTCCTGGGCATAACGCGCCAGATCGCTGAGGTTCATATGAACATTGCCGGCCGGGCCCATCACTTTAGGATTGTCTGAGGTGGTGGGTACGGAAAACTTAAATCCGAATATCGATTTGTGCCCTCTGGGCTGATCAATGCCATCGCTGTTGTCCTTTGGCGGGCCAAAACCAGCAGAGTTCAAAGCCAGAGGGTCAAACAGCTCCTCTTGCATCAGGGTTTCCCAACTTTTATTACTGACTTGTTCGGCGAGTGCCGCTGCGATGGTGTAGCCCACATTGGAGTATTGAAACGCTGTACCCGCCTGGCTGTCGGTGGCTTTGCTTAATATGCTTTGCACAGCTTGCAGTCTTTCTTTGTGCAGGGCCTCGGCGGTTTCCGGGTCGTCACTAAAAAGCAGGGACAAAGAGAAGTTCGCGGGCGCCCCGGAACTGTGGTGCAGCAGGTGCTTTAAAGTGACCTGATTCCAGTCGCTGTGCCGGCTGTCTTCACCACTGGGAATTGCATCAAGATTTTGCTCCCAGCTCAGCAGGCCTTTTTGGACGAGGCGAGCAATGACCGTAGCGGTCATGGACTTGGTTACCGACCCCAAATGCCATTTATCATTCACCGTCAGCGTTTCTGGGCTGCCTTTCTTCCGCAGGCCTTCGCTGGCCAGGGCTTGGATGGTGTTGTTATGAATGACCACTCCGCCGATACCAATCAAGCCTGAAGATTGCAGATGTTGTTTGAGTTCGGTTTCCAGGACGGATTGTAAATCGCTAGATTGAGCAGAACTCATAAGGCTTAGACTCCAGCAGCACAGAGCGATGACGATTTTAACTATCGACACATTTTTCATTTAAATAGTCCCTTGTTTCAGAGGGGTTCTCAGGGTCGTTCGTTAAAGCTAATACGCGGCTCAATTTAGATGAGCAGGTCTTGGGCCATATTATCATTATTTCAAAGCGGTAACTGTGTGGAAAACTGAAAATCGGTTTATTGACACTGTTCAACGCGTTTCCGGTCACACGATCTTGTTAAGAATTGGCGTGCCAATCATAATGCCGAAGCGCACAGCTTTACGAACAATCACTAGAGGAAGCGAAATGCAAAGATATCAAGCATGGGCCCGCAGTTTAAAGCGAGGCTTGCTGGTTTGGGGGGCCGGTCTCAGTTTGGGACTGACGACACAGCTGTCTGCTCAGACCACTGCCGAAGACGTGAATACCTTCACTTTAAAAAACGGTATGGAGTTTATGGTGTTGGAAGACCGTTCCATTCCCAATGCCAACATGTACTTATTTTGGAAGGTCGGTTCTCGTAATGAGGTGCCTGGTATCACAGGGCTATCCCACTTCTTCGAGCATATGATGTTCAATGGTGCAAAAAAATACGGTCCCAAACAATTTGACCGCGTTATGGAAGCCAACGGCGGCGCCAACAATGCCTACACCACTGAGGATGTAACGGTTTATACCGACTGGTTCCCGGCGAGTGCACTGGAAACTATTTTTGATCTGGAATCCGATCGCATTGCGCATTTGAAAATCGATGAAAAGATGGTCGAAAGTGAGCGTGGTGTGGTGACTTCAGAACGCAGCACCGGGCTTGAGAACTCCAATGTTCGTTTGATGATGATGGAATTGAAAGGCATTGCGTTTCGAGCGCATCCTTACAGTTGGCCGGTTATTGGACATCAGTCCGATATTGACAACTGGAGTATCGAGGACCTGCGTGAATATCATCGCCGCTACTATGCGCCAAATAATGGCCTGGTGGTCATCGCGGGTGATGTAGATTCCAAAGAAGTGGAACGTCTGGCCAGACAATACCTGGGCGATATTCCCGCCCAACCGGAGCCCCGTAAAATTCATACGGTTGAACCGGAACAAAAGGGTGAGCGTCGGGCTTATGTGCAAAAAGAATCGGTATCCAGCCCCAACATCATGATGGGTTTCCATGTGCCTAACAGCCGCCATGAGGATTACTACTCTCTGGCAATGGTCGAGAGTATTTTAAGCGGTGATGACAGTGCTCGTTTGAACCGCGCTCTGGTGGATCAAAAGCAATTGGCAACGAACGTCTGGGCGTATTTCCCGCAGAGTATTGATCCAAACCTGTTTTATATCTTTGCTACAGCGGCGGAAGGCGTATCCGTGGAAGCACTGGAAAAAGGCATCGTAGAGGAGTTGACTAAACTGAGCGCTGAGCCCGTCAGTGACAAAGAACTGCAGAAGGTGAAAAACCAGGCTCAGGTTGGTTTGTATCGCACTTTGTCGACCATTAATGGTAAGGCTGATACTTTGGGCACGTATCAAATTTATTTTGGTGATTACAAAAAAATGTTTGATGCCTCCAAGGATATGGCCAAGGTGAGTGCGAAGGATGTCCAACGTGTAGCGAAGACTTATTTCCGCAAGGCCAATCGCAGTGTCATTGTTTTGGACAAGCACGCTGACAGTAAAGAGGGAGATCGATAATGAAGCGTTTTACTCAATATGGCCTCTTCTCAAGTCTTTTACTTGCGAGCCAGCTAGTCCTGGCGGCATTTTCCATTCCTGACTATGAAAAATACACGATGGATAATGGCCTGGACGTTTACCTTATGCGCCAGGACGAGGTGCCCTTGGTGGATGTGCTTGTGGCCGTGAAGGCCGGTTCGGTCCAGGACGGGGCGCAATACGGTCTGGCAGAATTCACGGCGGAAGCTTTGAAGTTCGGTGCGGCCGGCAAAAGCAAAATCCAATTGGAAGATGAGATTGCGTTCTACGGCGCGGATTTTGGTGGTGGTGCTGGAACGGAAGTGACCACGCTCAGCATGTCTTACGCGAAAAAAGACGGCGATGTGATGTTGCCTCTGTTGGCCGACATGTTGTTACGCCCGGATTTTGATCAGGCTGAAATCGACAAATATCAAAAACGCTTGGGCGCTTTGCTGAAACAAAATCGCGAGAGTCCTCGAGCGATGATGGGCGATTTGTTGAATCACTTGTACTACGGTAATCATCCCTACGCCAATCCTGCTTCTGGTAATGAGAAAACGGTTGCTGCGATGACGCGCGATGATATCAAAGGCTTTTATCGGGATTATTTTAAGCCAGATAATGCGGCCATTATTGTTGTTGGTGATATTGAACCCAAGGCGATGAAAGCCAAATTGACCAAGTATTTTTCAACGTGGTCGGGTAAAGCCAAGGCCAAACAGGCGGTTGCGACGGTGGATGTGCCCAAGACAGCACGCGTATTGCTGGTAAACAAAGGCGATGCCAAAGAAACGCGTTTTGTTATCGGTGGGCCGGGTATTGCCCTGGGTGATGAAAATGAAGTGCCGTTGTCGGTGATTAATACCATTTTGGGAGGGCGTTTCACCTCTTGGTTAAATGATGAACTGCGAGTGAATTCGGGCTTAACGTACGGTGCGCGCAGCCGTTTCGATAAGGAATCCAAAGCGGGTTTGTTTCGTATCAGCACATTTACCAAGACAGAAACCACCTTCGAAGCACTCGACCTGGCTCTGAAAACCTATCAGCGCTTATGGGAGCAGGGCATTGATCAGAAAACCCTGGATTCTGCCAAGGCTTACGTAAAGGGCTTGTTTCCGCCCCGTTTTGAAACCTCTTCTCAGTTGGCGAGTTTGTTGGGCAGCATGTGGGCCTTTGATTTGGGGGATGAAATGATCAACGACTTTGAAGCCAAAGTCGGTGCCCTGGATGTGGCGCTGGCGAATCAATTGGCCAAGAAGCAATTCCCGCGTGACAAGCTGCAGTTTGTGTTAATTGGCAAGGCCGATGATATTCGTGAAAAAGCCAAACAATACGGTGAAGTGATTGAAGTGGACATCAAGGACTTCTATCACTGATCGCCCGCCTCAGAGTTCGTCCTTCCCCAGGACTTTGGGACTCTGTGGACGAACTGGAAAACCGGCCGCTTCTGCGGCCGGTTTTGTATTGGGCGCTCGACATGTTCTGGCACCTTATTCGTTCTTTCCCCGCGCATGGACAGCGGTCGGTGCGCCGCTCAGTTGGGAAAGCTCCTGGGCAAATCGTCGACTTTGCCAAGCTCGTTCAAAGCCCGCACCACTGTAGGGTTTAGCGCATCAAGAAATCTTTCCTAACGGCCTTTACCTGCCCCCCAAGAAAAGGGAAAATAGCGCCCATTTTCCAGCCTCAGGCTGTGTGTTTTTTGACCTATTCGCCCTCTCAGGAGCTCTTTATGCCTTCCCGCAACCAGCTAGCCAATGCAATTCGTGCTTTGAGTATGGATGCCGTTCAACAAGCCAACTCCGGCCACCCAGGCGCCCCAATGGGCATGGCGGATATCGCCGAAGTGCTGTGGAACGATTATCTGGTGCATAACCCAGCGAACCCCGAGTGGGCTAATCGCGACCGTTTTGTCTTGTCCAATGGTCACGGTTCCATGCTGATATACTCCTTGCTGCATTTGTCCGGTTACGCGTTGCCGATCGAAGAGCTGAAAAACTTCCGTCAGCTGCACTCCAAAACACCCGGTCACCCTGAATATGGCTATGCGCCCGGTGTCGAGACCACGACCGGCCCTCTGGGTCAGGGCATCACGAATGCTGTGGGTATGGCTGTGGCCGAGAAAATCCTGGCGGCTCAATTTAACCGTGATGGCCACGATATCGTGGATCATTACACTTACAGCTTCCTGGGTGATGGCTGTTTGATGGAAGGTATTTCCCACGAAGCCTGTTCCCTGGCGGGTACATTGGGTCTGGGTAAGCTGATTGCGTTCTATGATGACAATGGTATTTCCATTGATGGTGAAGTTGAGGGCTGGTTCACCGATGACACGCCCAAGCGCTTTGAATCCTATGGCTGGCAGGTGATTCCGTCCGTTGATGGTCACGACAGCGCCGCGATCAAGGATGCGATTGAGCAGGCCCGTGCAGAAGAAGGCAAGCCAACCTTGATCTGCTGTAAAACAGTGATTGGTTTTGGCTCTCCAAACAAACAGGGTAAAGAAGATTGTCACGGTGCACCTCTGGGTGCCGAAGAGATCGCCTTGGTCCGCGAAACGCTGGGTTGGGAGCACGATGCCTTCCAGATCCCCGAAGATATCTACAGTGCTTGGGATGCCAAGGACACTGGCGCCAAAGCGGAGCGCGAGTGGGAAGAGAAATTGGCGGCCTATAAAGCGGCCCACCCAGAGCTGGCGGCTGAGTTTGAGCGTCGTGTTATCAAGGGCGATTTGCCAGCCGATTTCAGTGAAAAAGCCGATGCTTACATTAAGGAGTGCCAGGACGCTTCTGAAAAGATTGCATCTCGTAAGGCCTCTCAGAACAGTCTGAACGCTTTCGGCCCGATGTTACCTGAATTACTGGGTGGTTCAGCCGATCTGGCCGGTTCCAATCTGACTCTGTGGAGTGGCTCGAAGGGGGTTTCTGCCGACGATGCCAGCGGGAACTACTTGTTTTACGGTGTGCGTGAATTCGGCATGAGTGCCATCATGAACGGTATTGCATTGCATGGTGGTTTCGTGAATTACGGCGCAACCTTCCTGATGTTTATGGAATACGCGCGCAATGCAGTTCGCATGGCGGCGTTGATGGGGCAGCAAAGCATCTTTGTATACACCCACGATTCCATTGGTTTGGGTGAAGACGGCCCCACTCACCAACCGGTTGAGCAAATTGCCAGCCTGCGTTTGACCCCGAACCTGAACACCTGGCGCCCTGCCGATGCGGTGGAGTCGGCGGTATCCTGGAAAAGCGCGATTGAGCGTCGCGATGGCCCAAGTGCGTTGATCTTCTCTCGTCAGGGCTTGGCACCCCAGCCGCGCAATGATCAGCAGCTGGCGGACATCGGTCGAGGTGCCTATGTATTAAAAGACAGCGACGGTGAGCCGGACGCTATTTTGATCGCGACAGGTTCCGAGGTAGGCTTGGCGGTAGATGCGGCCGACAAATTGACGGCGGCGGGCCGTAAGGTACGGGTGGTTTCCATGCCCTGTGCGGAAATCTTCAGCAAACAGGATGCGGACTACAAACAGTCTGTGCTGCCCATTGAAGTAGCGGCCCGCGTGGCCATCGAAGCGGCTCACGAAGATTACTGGTACAAGTTTGTCGGCCTTGAAGGTCGAGTGATTGGCATGAGCACCTTCGGTGAATCTGCCCCTGGCAATGTATTGCTGGAGCACTTTGGCTTTACCGTCGACAACGTCGTTGCCAATGTTGAAGAGTTGCTGGAAGACTAAACGGTCTTCCTCTTTCAGGTCGAGGCCCTATCGCCTCGACCGCTAGCTGGACCTGTGAATGTGAGCGTGACGAAGATAGCTATCAATGGCTACGGCCGAATTGGCCGCTGCGTGCTGCGGGCCTTATTTGAAGCCCAGCAACAGGGACGCTTTGGCCATTTGCAGGTGTTGGCCATTAATGAGCTGGCCGACTGCAACACCATCGCACACCTTACCCAGTACGATTCCACCCACGGCCGCTTTCCTGCGGCGGTGGCCGTCGAGAATGATCAACTGCATATCGATGAGCAGCGCATTCGCGTTTTGCATCAAGCGGATATTCAACAATTGCCCTGGGCGGAACTGGATATTGATCTGGTGTTGGAATGTACCGGTGCTTTTAATGATCGCCAAACGGCTGAGCAGCATCTGGCGGCAGGCGCTCGCCACGTGCTGTTTTCTCAGCCCGCGACGGCTGAAGTCGATGCCACCATCGTTTACGGTGTCAATCACCATCAGTTGAATGGCCATGAGGCCATTGTCTCGAATGCCTCGTGCACTACGAACTGTATTGTTCCAGTGATTCATACATTGAATGCCGCTTTCGGTATCGATAGCGGTGTTATCACCACAATTCATTCGGCGATGAACGATCAACCGGTCATCGATGCGTATCATCATACCGATTTGCGCAAAACACGCAGCGCGATTCAATCCATGATCCCAGTAGACACCGGTTTGGCGAAGGGCATAGATCGTCTTCTGCCCGAACTGGCGGGGCGTTTTGAGGCCCAGGCTATGCGCGTGCCAACGGTGAATGTGTCGGCAATGGATTTGTCGGTGGTCATGAAAAACGATGTCACCACGGCCGACATTAACCGCGTTCTGCAAGAAGCTGCAGACACTGCGTTTGACGGAGTGCTGGGCTACACCGAAGAGTTGCTGGCCTCCTGTGATTTTAATCACGACCCTCGCTCAAGTATTGTGGATGCTACGCAAACCCGCGTGGCCGGTGAACGTATGGTCAAGGTGCTTACCTGGTTCGACAATGAGTGGGGCTATGCCAACCGTATGATTGATACGGCGGCGTACTGGGCAAAAAAATTCTAAATTTATATTGAGGACAACACACCATGGCTGTTAAACAGATGAGCGAGCTGGATCTGGCAGGTAAACGGGTTTTGATCCGTGAAGACCTGAATGTACCAGTGAAAGACGGCAAAGTGACTTCCGATGCGCGTATTCGTGCGGCATTGCCCACCATCGAGCTGGCATTGAGCGCTGGTGCGAAGGTAATGGTCATGAGCCACTTGGGTCGCCCTACTGAAGGTGAGTTTTCCGAAGAGTTTTCACTGGCACCGGTTGCCAGTCACCTGGGGGCTTTGTTGGGCCGTGAGGTGAACGTTGTGAAAGAGTGGCAGCAGGGTGTAGAGCTTGAGGCAGGTGAGCTGGTTTTGCTGGAAAACGTTCGTTTTAACAAGGGCGAAAAGAAAGACGAGGATGAGTTGGCTAAAGCTTATGCGGCCTTGTGCGATATCTTCGTGATGGACGCTTTTGGTACCGCACACCGGGCCCAAGCGTCGACCCATGGTGTGGCCAAGTTTGCTCCTGAAGCGTGTGCTGGCCCTTTGCTGGCGGGTGAATTGGATGCTCTGGCGAAGGCGCTGGATAAGCCGGCACGTCCAATGGTGGCGATTGTTGGCGGTTCCAAAGTGAGCACCAAGTTAACGGTTCTGGAGTCATTGTCTGATAAGGTGGACCAGTTGATCGTCGGTGGTGGTATTGCGAATACTTTCCTGGCGGCCAGTGGGCAGAATGTGGGCAAGTCTCTGTGCGAGAATGATCTGATTCCCAATGCCAAAGCCTTGATGGAAAAGTGCGACATCCCGGTACCCTCCGACGTTGTCGTTGGTCAGGCGTTTTCTGAAAGCGCGGCCGCGGAGCTGAAAAGCGCGAGCGATGTTAATGACAGCGATATGATTTTTGATATTGGCCCGGACGCTTCCGCGGAACTGGCCAAGATTCTGGCTGAAGCCAAGACCATCATTTGGAATGGCCCGGTGGGCGTGTTCGAATTTGATCAGTTTGGTGAGGGGACGAAGGCGTTGTCCCAGGCCATTGCCGAGAGCGATGCTTTTTCGATTGCTGGTGGTGGTGACACTTTGGCCGCCGTTGATAAATATGAGATCGCTGACAAAGTGTCGTATATCTCAACGGGCGGAGGCGCCTTTTTGGAATATGTTGAGGGTAAAACCTTACCTGCGGTCGCGATTTTAGAAGCCCGCGCAGCACAATAATTTTTAACCATTGAAAAGGTCCCTAGGGATAGCGTGGGCCAAAATATTATAGGAAGACGATTATGGCTTTAATTAGCATGCGCCAAATGTTGGATCACGCCGCCGAGTTCGGTTACGGTGTTCCTGCATTCAATGTGAACAACCTGGAACAAATGCGCGCCATTATGGAAGCGGCCGATCAAACCGATTCTCCGGTCATCGTGCAGGCTTCTGCGGGTGCTCGTAAATACGCCGGCGCGCCTTTTTTACGCCACTTGATTTTGGCTGCGATTGAAGAGTTTCCGCACATCCCTGTGTGTATGCACCAGGATCACGGTACGTCGCCAGCCGTTTGTCAGCGTTCTATTCAACTGGGTTTCAGCTCCGTCATGATGGACGGCTCACTGGGTGAAGATGGCAAAACACCCACCGACTATGAATACAATGTCGATGTTACCCGTCGCACCGTGGACATGGCCCACGCTTGTGGTGTGTCGGTTGAAGGCGAATTGGGTTGCCTGGGTTCATTGGAAACCGGTGAAGCCGGTGAAGAAGATGGCATTGGCGCTGTGGGTAAATTGAGCCACGATCAAATGCTGACTGATCCTGAAGAAGCGGCCGACTTTGTTGCCAAAACTCAAGTGGATGCGCTGGCCATTGCCTGTGGTACGTCCCACGGTGCCTACAAATTTACTCGCCCACCCACAGGCGATATTCTGGCGATTGATCGCATTAAAGCGATTCACGAACGAATTCCAAACACTCACTTGGTGATGCACGGTTCCTCATCCGTTCCACAAGAATGGTTGAAGGTGATCAATGAGTTTGGCGGTGAAATTCCGGAAACCTATGGTGTGCCTGTTGAACAGATTTGTGAAGGGATTAAACACGGTGTGCGCAAGGTGAATATCGATACCGATCTGCGTTTGGCGTCTACTGGTGCGGTACGTCGCTTCCTGGCTGAAAACACCAGCGAATTCGACCCACGTAAATTCCTGAGCAAAACTGTTGATGCCATGAAGGATATTTGTGTTGCGCGATACGAAGCCTTTGGCACGGCTGGGAATGCCAGCAAGATCAAAGCTATCAGTCTGGACGATATGTTCCAGCGTTATGAGAGTGGCGAGATTTAAGGTTTAACCTGATAGCCCAATAAAAAAACCGGAGCCTGCTCCGGTTTTTTTATGCCTTGACTGAAAATGACGTTTATATTTTTTGCCCAGCCATAGGACGGAAGGTTTTGCCATCTCGTCCTCGCAAACGGAAAGGCAGCGAGGCTACGCGTCCGCCCATAATACCGCGAATAACAAAATGCAAATGCGGGCCAGTGGAATACCCTGAGGAACCTGCGCGGGCAATCACTTGTCCTGCGCGAACTTTGTCTCCAGGTTTTACTTTCGCGCTGCCTTGCAGAATATGAGCGTAAATGGCAGAGCTGCCATCGTCGTGATAAACCGTAATGTGGTTGGCTTTATCAAGGAAGAAACTCTTAGCGCCACCCATATGGTAATCGTCTTTGGCAATCGCGACGATGCCAGGGCGAGCGGCAGCAATATGGGTGCCTACTTCCATCGCTATATCCAGAGCGTTGCGGTTGCCGATTCCCTGATGTGAAAAACGCCCGTTAAATCCCTGGCTGATGAGTAAGCGCTTTTTGCTGGAAAACGGTAAATCATAAACCGATTGACTGTGCACAACATCGCCTTTTCCGATGGCCCAACCCGACTTCAGTTCGCCGAAAGATGAGTCTTGCTCGTGCAGTAAAAATCGACCTGGTCCCTCAGCACTGAATTGAAAACGTTTCTTTCCCAGTCGGCTTGCGCGGTACAAAAACTGTATGGGTGCGTGTACGGGATTGTTTAGAAACAGGCGGTGCTTGCCATTTTCTCGAATGGTTTCAAGCCAGGGCTCATGTTTGGACTGATTGCCGCGGGTTTTAAGTTGAATGGTTTCAGCCGCTTGCTTGGGTTTCTTGTCGGTGAACACCAACTTGCCATTTTCATCGGTGTACTTATAGATTTTGCTTTGGGCGTTTCCGATCGACGCGATAAATCCGTTGCTCAACAATAGTGCAAGTAGACCATATCGAAGCAGAGAACGTCGTTTACCGGGTGGGAGGGAAATTAAAGGCATGATAGTTTGATTTGAACACACGTTAATTATTGCGCTTAGCTTGGCACAATTGCAGCCAGTGTTCCAGAGAGTGGCTGATGGCTTTGTCGCGATGGAAAACAAAATAAAAACGTCGACGCCAGTCTCGATGTGGCGCATGAAGTTGTGCAAGGCTACCCCGTTGCAAAGCTTCGGTAACGGCCAGTCGGGATAGGCAAGCCACGCCAAGGTCTGCTTCAATGGCTCGCTTGATGGCTTCGGTATGCTCCAGCTCCATGGCGATGTTGAGTTGGGGCAGTAGGCCATGCAGGGCATGTTCAAAGGCCTGGCGGGTTCCTGAGCCGTGTTCCCGGCTGATCCAGCGCAGCGACAGCAATTGTTCGTCATTCAACGGTCCCTGATTGACGAGAGGGTGATCGGGGTTAGCGACGATCAGTAACTCGTCGTCGCGCCAATGTTGGCTGCGTAACTGGGGGTGATTAAATTCGCCTTCAATCAAGCCAATGTCCAGCTCATAATTCAGTACTTGGTGGGCGATATTGTCGGTATTGGCGACATGCAGATCGACTTTGGCTTCCTGGCCCTTCTGGCGAGCGTCATTCATGTACTCGGCCACTAAAGGAACGGCCAGATAGTTGCCAATGGTCAGGGTGGCACCTACTCGCAAATCCCCCAGGCCCGCTTGGCCTCTGAAGCTGGATTCCAATTGTTCGGCAGCACTCATCAGACTTTGTGCCTGGGGGCGCAGGGCAATGCCGTTTTCATTCAAGCGCAAGCGTTTACCCAAGCGGTCAAAGAGTTGCAGACCGAATTGCTGTTCCAGCTCTCGTAAAGCCGAGCTGGCCGCAGACTGAGAGAGATTCAGCTGTTTGGCCGCGATGCTGATGTTTTGCTGTTGAGCCGTGGCTAAGAAGACTTCTATCTGGCGAAGGCTAAAGCGCATACAGGTTCCAGTGGTATCAAGTTTTATATCGATTTTATCAATAAGCAATAGAAAGATAACCCATTTTACAGTTAAGTGACAGATATCTAGACTGTCTGCCATTGATAGTTACCTCTATGGAGAAGCCCTATGGCCAGCCTGATTCGTGAACGAGTCACCCGAGTACATCACTGGAATGAAAGCCTGTTCAGCTTTAATACCAGCCGTAGTCAAAGCTTGCGTTTTGAGAATGGCCATTTCGTGATGATGGGTCTTGAGGTTGAGGGAAAGCCATTGATGCGGGCCTACAGTATTGCCAGCGCGAATTACGATGAGGAGCTGGAATTTTTCAGCATTAAAGTGCCCGATGGCCCGTTAACTTCACGCTTGCAGAACATTCAGGTGGGTGACGAAGTGTTGTTGTCCACTAAGCCTACCGGGACTCTTGTGGCGGATCACCTGTTAGAGGGTAAGCATCTCTATCTTATTAGCACAGGAACTGGCTTGGCACCCTTTATGAGTATCATCAAAGACCCTGAGGTGTATCAGCGTTTCGACAAAATCATTTTGACTCATGGTGTGCGCCACGCCTCTGAACTGGCTTATCAGGACATTATTGAAAATGAGCTGCCCAATAATGAGTTTTTCGGGGATGAAGTTCGAGAAAAATTATTGTATTACCCAACCGTTACCCGCGAACCCTACCGAAACAATGGGCGCATTACTGACCTGATGCGGATGGGCAAATTGTTCCAGGATCTGGATCTGCCAAAGCCGAATCTCGAAGATGATCGTTTTATGATTTGCGGCAGTCCCAGCATGTTGAAAGAAACCTGCGAGATTCTGGATAGCCATGGTTTTAAAGAATCGCGTCACGGGCAAAAAGCCCACTATGTAATCGAGCGTGCGTTTGTCGAGCAGTAAGACCAACGCGTTTAAAATCCTGACGGCTGCAATACGACGTTAACCGTTTCACGCTTTAGCCTCCTTGGTTTTAACCTTGGGGGCTTTTTTCGTTTTGGTCCCAAGACTTTTCGCTTACACTGCGAGTTAGGGAAGACAACAACGAGAATGCTCATGGCGACGTTTTTACGATTGATTCTGTGCAGAGCCTATTGCTTACTTGCAGTGGGTGCTTTGATGGCCTGTGGTGAGACCATGCCTCCTGTTACTGATTGCAACGCCCTGGGCGACCGCAAAGCACTGTGCGGTTTTCATAATCCAGAAGATCTCGAGCCCTTGGGCGACGGACGCACTTTGATCGTCAGCCAGATGGGTATTGTGGGACAGCATACGCCTGGGTCGTTGGCATTTTTCGATGTCAAAGCCAAACATCTTAAAATTTTCCCTGACTTCACGGAAGCGGACTCAGAGCACTGGGGACAGGAAACGTGTGAGCCACCGGGAAAAGCGTTTTCTCCCCATGGTATTCATCTCAGTCGTCTGAATGAGCATACTCAGCGTTTGCTGGTGGTAAATCATGGTGGGCGCGAAGCGGTGGAATCTTTTTTGATTCGACGTGAGGGTGATGACTTTCAAATCAGTTGGCAAGGCTGCGTTGAAATGCCAGAGAACAGCAACATTAACGATGTGGTTGCGGGCCCGGATGGTGGTTTCTTTACGACTCACATGTTCGCGATGGAAGGTCTCAGCCTCGGGCCCATTAACTGGCCTCAGCTGGAAGGCCTGTTGGGCTTTGATACCGGTTGGGTTTGGCATTGGCAACCCGAGAACGGTGGTGAGTTCTCCAAAGTGAAAAATTTCCGCAGTGCTTTCCCTAATGGCATTCAAATCGATCCGGAAGGGAAATATTTGTATGTGAACAGCTGGGGAGACAATGAGGTTTGCAAACTGGACTGGCGTACGGGCGAGATTCTGGCCAGTGCAGAAATGTTACATCCTGACAATGTGCAATGGGGCGATAACGGTCACTTGTTGGTGGCCTCACAGCATTTTGATTTGGCCAGTGCCCAGCAATGCATGGATCTGCGTGAAGGCGCTTGCCCAAGCCGTTTTGATATTGTGGAAATTGATCCACAGGACATGAGCCATCAGATTGTTCTGGAGCAACAGGGGCCGCCGATGGGGGCAGGAACCGTCGCTCAGGTTCTGGGAGATTATATGTACATCGGCAGTTTTGCCGGTGATCGGCTATTGCGTGTACCAAAACCTTCGACAGCTTCGGTCTCCGAAGATGAACGCAATTAGCGTTTCGTCTAATAGCGCTGGCAAAGTCCTCGGATGATAATGACGCTGTAACGCTTTACTTATGGGTGTGGCATGAACAATCAGTGGACTGCTTATACGGCCGGAGCCGTGCTGTTATTTGGTGCGGCTTTCTGGGCCTCGATATTACCTCTGGATTACAAAGGGGTCGTTTTGCTCATGGGCGTGCCGAGCTTGTTTGCCGGTTATTATTTTGCGCGCTTTCCCATGCCCTACATCTGGGGTGCTCTGTTAGGTGTCGCTTGTTATATGGGGCTCGAATATCAGATTTACGGCCCTATCTATAAAGTATCTGGCCCGGTTTATGGCGCGGCATATATTTTGGCGATTGCTTGTTGCTTGACCGGTGTGTGGGTTGCGAATTGGCGGATAAGTCGCTCAAGCCAACGGGTGGCTTGAGCGATTCGCTGTTGATTCGTTAGAACCTGGAAACAGGACGGTTTATTTTTCCTTGGGAGAAAAATTGAGCGCCGCCTGGCCGAAGACAGAATGGCCATTTAACACTCGCCTGCTACCTGCGTAAGGTATTTGTTGTTCAATTCTAGGACCATACCCAGCCAGGAGATTCATCCACTCCTGACTATTTTTGCACTTTCGCTGCTAATTGAGAGCGGGCCCTTATTTAGCGAAGCTTTGCAAGCTCACGGTGATTGTTGGCATTGCGGTCGCTTGAGCGACTGGACACTGGATGGTTTTTGCGTGCGACTTTGGCGGTGATTTGACTGTCACCTTCTTCCAGAATGGCTTTCTGGTTAGGGCTGACATTTGCAATGGACGACTGGCGTTTCATTTGCTTTTCGGCTTTGACGGTCCAGGATTTCCATTCATTTTCTGTCATGCACTTCTTGCTGTAATGCTGATAGATTGAAGCACGAGCTTTCTTGCAAACCACTTCGTCTTTAGCCGTCTCTGCGGCGATGCTGCCAAGGCTGAGGCTAAGGGCAAGACCGGATACAACAACTTGAGAGATTTTTTTCATAACGATTCCTGTTGTTTATTTTACGGTTTATTTATCACGTGTTAATGAATGATAGGTGTATACCGGTTAGCTGTTATAGAACGCAAGCTTTTTGCTACCCTCCCTGGGATGGGTCGCTCCGGCAATTTGCCATTGCTTTTTATCTTTGGAGCAACTTCGACGATCCCATTATTTCATTGTTCGACAGTGTTGCGAAAATGATCGTTAAGAGGATTGCACGCAAGCCACCAACTAAGCCTATGAGTTGTTCAGGAATCTGTCAAATAACTACTGAGCTATTGGTTAACTGCCGCAGGAAAGTGTCGTGCCAGTCTTCTTGTTTTTTTGCAGACATAAAAAAAGCGAGGTAAAGACCTCGCTTTTTAACTTTTTGGCGCAATTATTTGATCAGGCGGAGAGTGAAGGGATATTCGAAATACTCACCGCTGCTGGCTTTAACGCCGCCGATAATCGACATGACAAACCAGAAAATACCGACCACAAACATCATGACGACCCCGATCAGAATAACGGTCAGGATGGCGCTCACAAACATTGCGAGTGCAATCGTAATTTGAAAGTTCAGAACTTCCTTGCCGTGGTAGTTCACGTATTCCATTTCGTCGCGTTTGATCAGCCAGACAATCAATGGGCCGATAATGCTGAAGAAAGGAATAATGAAGCCACTCATAGTCGCCAAGTGACAAAACATGGCCCAGTTGCGCTCATCGGAACTTGGGGCTGCAGGTTCGAAGCTTTGCTTTGGAGCCTCTTGTTGCTGACTCTGAGCGTTCTGCTCTTGGGCACGGCTTTCTTGCTGTTCGTTGTTTGCTGTACTTTCGTTCGTTGTACTTTCGTTTGTTGCAGTACTGTCGCTGTTCTCTTGGGAGTTCGCTTCAGTATGCTCTACGCTTTCTTCAATAACTTCGCCTTGTACTTCTTTCTCTTCGGACATGATTTGCTCCAAATCTCTGTGTGTCTGTTTTCTTCGCCTGTTTGGCTTCTTGCTGATTTAGACGAGGAAAATCCCTGACGTTCCTCGAACTATGACGAAAAAGGCTATTAACGGGCGATAATGGCACCCATTAGATGTCATGGTCATAGCTCGCCAGGCCTTGATTATACTGGCCTAGCGAGCATGAAGCAGCGCTGAACTTAAGTTTTGTAAAGCTTTTACTTTTTGTTCTTCATGGCCTGCTGTAACAGAGCGCCCATCGAGCCCATGCCCCCTTGTTTCTGCTGGCCGCCCTGTTTGCTGCCGCCACCAAAGGAACGTTGCTGCTGGCTGCGGTCCTGGCGGCCTTTGCCGCGGTGCTGTTGACCTGCTGGGCCAGATTGTTTCTCTCCCGGGGTGTCATCCAGGCGCATAGATAGGCCAATACGCTTACGAGGCACGTCCACTTCCATCACTTTAACCTTGACGATGTCGCCGGCCTTCACCACCTCGCGGGGGTCTTTGACAAAGGTATTGGATAGGGCTGAGATGTGAACCAGGCCGTCCTGGTGCACACCAATGTCGACGAAGGCGCCAAAGTTAGTCACGTTGGTCACGGTACCTTCCAGGATCATACTCGGTTCCAAATCCTTGATTTCTTCAACGCCGTCCTGGAACTGTGCGGTTTTAAACTCCGGACGAGGGTCGCGGCCGGGTTTGTCCAGCTCGCTGATGATATCGGTCACGGTTGGCACACCAAAGGCTTCCGAAGTGTAGTCTGCAGGCTTGAGGGCTCGCAAGAAGCCGGAATCGCCCATCAGATTGTGAATCGGCCGACCGTTTTTCTCGGCAATGGCTTCCACAACGGAATAGGATTCCGGGTGTACTGCCGAGGCATCCAATGGATTGTCTCCACCGGCAACACGCAGGAAGCCAGCGGCTTGTTCGAAGGTTTTGGCGCCAAAGCGACTGACGCTTTTCAGGTCTTCGCGGCTTTTAAAGGCACCGTTCTGATCGCGAAACTCGACGATATTGTTGGCAATGCTGCTGTTCAGACCAGAAACGGCGGCCAAAAGAGGTGCGGAGGCAGTGTTGACTTCAACACCTACGGCGTTTACACAGTCTTCGACGACAGCATCCAGGGAGCGAGCCAATTGTGCCTGGGACACATCGTGCTGGTACTGGCCAACACCGATGGACTTCGGCTCGATTTTCACCAGCTCTGCCAGAGGGTCCTGCAGGCGGCGAGCGATGGAGATGGCGCCGCGAATGGTCACGTCAAGATCTGGAAATTCTTTGGCGGCCACTTCCGAGGCGGAGTACACCGAGGCGCCGGCCTCATTGACCATCACTTTTTGCGCCGTGATGTCCTTATGGGTTTTGAGCACATCACCCACGAACTTATCGGTTTCACGAGATGCTGTGCCGTTGCCGATGGCAATCAGGCCCACATCGTGCTTTTTGCACAGAGCGACAAGGACCGCTTCGGCTTCACGGATCTTTTTCTGGGGTGGCGTCGGGAAGATCGCGCCGTGATCGACCACTTTACCGGTGGCGTCGACGACCGCGACTTTCACGCCGGTACGCAGACCCGGGTCCAGGCCGATGGTGGCTTTCTGACCAGCTGGGGCCGCCAATAACAGATCCTTCAGATTACTGGCAAATACTTTAATGGCTTCCTCTTCAGCCGCTTCGCGGATTTCGCCGAGCAGATCGGTTTCCAAATGAGTCAGCAGTTTTACGCGCCAGGTCCAACGAACCACCTCGGACAGCCATTTATCCGCCGCGCGTTCCTGCTGTCGAATCTCCCAGTGATCGGCGATCATGGCTTCGCAGGGATGGGCCGCCAGGCGATCTTCCGGGTCGCCTACGGTAATGGCGAGGCTCAGGATGCCTTCATTGCGACCACGAAGCATGGCCAGGGCGCGGTGAGAAGGCACGCCGCCCAAGGCCTCATCGTGTTCAAAGTAGTCGGAAAACTTCGCCCCTTCGGCTTCTTTACCGTCCATCAAGCGAGCGCTGAGGTTGGATTCGTCTTTCAGGAACTGACGCAGTTTGCCAATCAGCTCGGCGTTCTCGCTAAAGCGCTCCATCAAAATATACTTGGCGCCGTCCAGAGCCGCTTTGATGTCGGTAATCTTCTGGCCTTCTTCGCTGTCGCCATTGAGGTACTTTTGAGCTTCCTCTTCCGGAGCCAGATTGGGGTTTTCCAACAAGCTGTCTGCCAGAGGTTCCAAGCCCGCTTCTTTGGCAATCTGGCCTTTGGTACGGCGTTTGGGTTTGTACGGCAGGTACAAATCTTCCAGTCGGTTTTTGGTGTCTGCGGCGTTAATTTCCGCCTCCAGCTCTGGCGTCAGCTTTTCCTGCTCGTGAATGCTTTTCAGAATCGCGGAACGGCGATCTTCCAGCTCTCGCAAATAGCGTAAGCGTTCTTCCAGGGTACGCAGTTGGCCATCATCCAAGCCGCCAGTTACCTCTTTACGGTAACGTGAAATAAAAGGAACCGTGGCGCCTTCGTCCAACAGTTCCACAGCCGCCTCTACCTGGCGAGCGTTTACCGATAGCTCATCGGCAATGCGAGCATTAATACTGATCATTGAATCTTTGGTCTCTCTTATGTATTCCTTCGCTTGCGGCAGGCACGCCGCACCCCGGGGACGGCGCATTATGCGGTATTCCGAAGGTGTACAACAGCCTTGTTTTTAGCCGGGGATTATGGCTGTTGCCTCTGGGTTCAGGTGATGTTGTGTCAGTATTTTCGGGAAGCAGTGAACTATGTGAAGAAGGGTAAAATCCCGACGCGGCGCTCTGGCTGCGTTACACTAGCACTTTAGCCCCAGGCCTGGTGTGGATACCGGCCAATAATGACAATAGATAATGCATGAGGACTTCCTGTAGTGGCTGATTCCGCTGTCCGCTCCCGTTGGAGCAAGTTTTTGCCCATTCTGATTTTGCTTGCCGGTGCCGTGTTAGTGTTTGCCGTAGCCACCATGAAACCAAAATCCAAACCTCAGCCCAAAGAAGAACCCAAACCGGCTGAAGTGGAGATTGTGATTGCGGAACCTGCCGAGCATCAACTGAGCGTCCACAGTCAGGGTACCGTCGCGCCACGACGTGAAATCAGTTTGGTCGCCGAAGTCTCAGGTCGTATCGTGAAAGTAAACCCGAGCTTTGTTGCGGGTGGTCATATTGCGGCGGGGGAACCGCTGGTGGAGATCGATCCTCGTGACTATCGCTTTGCGGTGGTACAGGCGAAATCTCAAGTTGCCGAAGCCGAGCAGCGTCTGGCGACTGAACGCGGACAAGCTCGTCAGAAAAAACGCGAATGGCGCAATCTTGGAAATGATGAAGCCAATGACCTTTTCCTTCGCAAACCGCAGATTGCCGCTGCGCAGGCCAGCTTGGACGCCGCGCGTGCGAACTTGGAAAAAGCGGAATTGAACCTTCGTCGCACAAAAATCAGCGTGCCGTTTTCGGGTTTGGTGCGTAGCACCAGCGTGGATCTTGGACAGTATGTCGGGCCGGGCACTCAACTGGGCAAAGCATTCGATACGTCTGTGGTCGAAATTCGTTTGCCTTTGACGGATGCGGAAGCGGGCTTGGTTGATCTACCTCTAGGCGGCAGTGCGGCGAATCAGGCGGGACCGAATGTTGAATTGTCCGGTACGGTTGCGGGGGATCAGCAAACCTGGCAAGGACGCATTGTGCGAACAGATGCAAGCCTCGATACTCGCACGCGTTTGTACTACGCCGTGGCAGAAATTGATTCGCCTTATCACCCGGAGCAAACAGCGCCGCTGATGGTCGGTTTGTTCGTCGAGGCGAAAATCGACGGCAAAAATTTATCGAATGTTGTGGAGTTACCGAGAAAGGCGCTGTACAAAAATAATTTGATTTACCGAGTCAGTAACGATAACAAAGTGCAGATCGATGAAGTGAAAGTTCTAAAAGTGTCCAACGATAAGGTCTGGGTAAAAGGTGATATAGGCGCTGGCGATAAAATTATCGCCGCCAATCAGCAGTATCTGTCGGCCGATAAAGAGGTTCGCGTGAAAGGGGAGGAGGTGCTGGAGTCCAAACCTTCTGCTGCTGAAAGTGTTGCTGGTGATAACGATGCCCGCAATGAACAAGAGGTTGAGGGTTGATGAATAAGTTGATCCAGTGGTTCGTTGAGAACCCCATTGCGGCCAACTTGTTAATGGTCGCGATTATTATTGGTGGAATCTACAATTACAATCGACTGGACCGCGAGGTATTTCCAAACGCCTCTCCGGGTCGCCTGAGCATTGGCGTTCCTTATCCCGGTGCGGGCCCGAAAGAAGTGGAAGAGCAAATCGTCAAGCGTATCGAGCAAGCGGTGTTCGATCTTGAGGGCATCAAAAAAATCGAATCCAGTGCTCGCAATGGTTACGGCTCAGTCAATATTGAGGTGCAAAACGAATACGATACGCAAGTGTTGTTGAATGATGTCAAAACCCGAGTGGACTCCATTACCACTTTTCCGGCCGATGTTGAGCGACCGGAAGTTCAGGAAAGCAAAAATAAGATTGAAGTTCTCAGTATTGGCATTTACGGCGAGGTGGATGACACCGCTTTAAAGTCGGTTGGTGAGTGGTTGCGCGATGAAATTTCACTTCTGCCCGCGGTGACCTTGGTTGAGCTTGAAGCGGTTCGCCCTGAACAGATGGCCATTGAGATCTCCGAGCAAAAGCTGCGTGGATATGGCTTGCGGTTTGAGGATGTGGTGAACGCGGTTCGCAGTTCCTCCTTAAATCTGGGGGCAGGCTCGATTCGTTCCAAAAACGGTGACCTGCAGGTTCAAACCCGAGCCCAGGCCTACACGGTTGAAGATTTTCAGAATATCGTCATTCGCAGTAAGGAAGATGGCTCTGAGCTGACTATTGGTGAAGTAGCCGATGTCAAAGAGACGCTCGAAGAGTGGAACCTGATTGCGCGTTTGAACGGTCGCAAAGCGGTGTACCTGGAAGTGTATGCGACCGATAACCCTAATGTTGTTGAAACCGCGAAAGAGGTTCGAGAATTTATTGAGGAAATTCAACCTCAATTGCCCCAGGGCGTTCACGCGGTTGTTTGGCGAGATTGGTCGACTTTATTTGAAGGGCGTTTGAATTTGCTGCTGAGCAATTCGCTCTCCGGTCTGGCCTTAGTGTTTGTCGTGCTCATGTTGTTTTTGCGCCCGGCATTGGCTGCCTGGGTAACCGTAGGGATCGCAGTGGCGTTTCTTGGCGCTTTCTGGTTTTTGCCGACCACTGGCGTCAGCTTGAATATGTTGTCTTTGTTTGCCTTTCTATTGGTTCTCGGGATTGTGGTCGACGACGCCATCATTGTGGGCGAAAGTGTGTATTCGCGGCAGCAGGGTGGTATGCAAGGGAATCTGTCGGCGGCAACGGGTGCCAAAATGGTGAGCAAGCCGGTTATTCTCGCGGTGATCTCGACCATTATTTTCTTTGCGCCAATGTTATTTATTCCTGGTGGTCTGGGTGAAATCTCCTTCGGTATCCCTGCGGTCGTTACATTGTGTCTGGTGTTTTCTTTGATTGAGTCCTTGTTGATTCTGCCTTCTCACCTGGCGCATATGAAACCTGAACGTGAAAGCCGTTTTGCATTTATGCGTAAGTTCCAGGTATGGCGCCAAGGCGTTGCCAATGGTTTGGAACACGTTGCCGATCGCTATTACAAAACCAGCTTGAAACGTATGCTGCAACACAATGGCACCACCGTTGCGATATTCATCGTGGCATTTTTCCTGTCCGTATCGGTCTTTGTCGGAGGCTGGGTTGGGAAATCGTTCATGCCTGTGGTGGCCTCAGACTTTGTGCGCATGCGCATGAAAATTCCGGAAGGAGCCCCGTTTGCCACGATGGATTCCATCATTGAGCGCGTCGAAGGCGCCGTGCCTGAGCTGAAAAAAGATCAGGAATTGTTTGGTGAAGAAGGCGGCGATGCGGTCATCAAGGATATGCAGACCTGGGGCTGGCGAAACAATATTGTGGTGTCGTTGTCACTGACCGACGGTGAAGGGCGCGATGTTTCCGCCGATGCAGTCGTGAAGCGTTGGCGCGAGCTGGTTGGGCCTTTGCCGGAATTGGAAGAGCTTACGCTTGATGCCACCATTAATGACGTAGGTGCGGACATCAGTCTGCTTTTAACGGCGCCTGGTGATGATGAGGTGGTGTTAGCTGATGTTGCCCAAAAGCTGGAAGAGGCGCTGTTCTCTTATGCCGGTGTCTACGATGTGCGCAACAGTATTGAAAGCGCCCGCAGTGATATTCAACTCAGCCTGAAGCCGTACGCTGAAACCCTGGGCTTGAGCTTGAGTGATGTGGCTCGCCAGGTTCGCCAGGGTTTCTATGGTGCTGAAGCGCAAAGAATTCCTCGGGGCAATGAAGACGTTCGAGTGATGGTGCGTTACCCCAAGGAAGATCGTAATAATGTGGATCACCTTGGCAACGTACGTATTCGTACGGTAGACCAACGTGAAATTCCTCTTCAGGCGGTTGCGAATGTCGATTACGTGCCGGGGTATTCTCATATCAAACGAGAAGACCGCAAGCGTTCGGTAAAAATCAAAGCCTATGTGAAAAAAGGAGAAGGCGTTCCTGGCGAA
The DNA here is from genome assembly GCF_040372805.1 of Pseudoteredinibacter isoporae. GTDB lineage: Bacteria > Pseudomonadota > Gammaproteobacteria > Pseudomonadales > Cellvibrionaceae > Pseudoteredinibacter > Pseudoteredinibacter isoporae_A. The sequence goes on along the minus strand of NZ_BAABWJ010000001.1, from coordinate 544,253 downwards.
ATTGTTCAGGCTATCATGAAAGAACATTATCCCAAGTGGTCTAAACAGTACCCGGGATTGAAGTTGGATGTTTCGGATGGCATGAAAGAAGAACAGGAATTCATGGTGGCCATCCTGGTCAACTTCTTTATTGCCTCACTGATCGTATTGGCCATTATGGCGGTGGCCTTTAAATCCTATTGGCAGCCGTTCCTGATTTTCACTGCCGTGCCCTTTGGGTTTATGGGCGCTATTGTTGGGCATATGCTTCTGGGCCGCGAAATCAGCATGATGTCTTTCCTTGGGTTCTTTGCCTGTTCTGGGGTGGTAGTAAACGATAACCTGGTACTGTTGGATCGCATCAATCAACTGCGAGCCCAGGGGGAGAACGTTTACGATGCGGTTGTGAATGCGGGGCGCGATCGTTTCCGTGCGATTATCTTGACCTCAGTTACCACGTTTGTGGGTCTGGTGCCTATTCTGTTTGAAACCAGTTCCCAGGCACAATTCTTGGTTCCGATGGTGATCTCTCTGGCCTTTGGTGTATTGCTGGCAACCACGGTGACCCTCATTCTGGTGCCGAGTTTGTTTATGCTGGCCGAACGCGCAAAATCTCGCTGGCGTAATGAGCCTTCACCGTTACCGCGTTTGGAATTGAGTTAAGAGTGAATGTGCAATGGCCAATACCTGTTCATGTTGGCCATTGCCTGTATTCAGAAGGGACTATTTAGCCCCTTTATTTAGTCCCTTTATTTAGCCCCCTGTTGAACGCTTTCCGTCGGTGAATTCTTTCACAGGCTTTCAATTCTGAGCTGCGCGTGCATCGTAATGACACCCGTCTATTTTCATTCTTATGATGTTAGTACTGCGTTCATCGCTCTCTTCGCGAAAACACAGTTGCTCTTTTGATTACACTTGCTCGAGTTTGATTGTCCTTATTTGAGTTTGAGTTTGAGCTGTCCCGTTCGGTCAAATAAATAATCTGAACAGTAATGGCCTTCCCGGTGATGTGGATGAAAATGTATTGCGTTCGGCTTCTGTCCCAAGGGTGTTCTTGCCGGTAGAAGTGATGGATTACTTGACATGTTAGCGATTCGCTTTGAAAATAGGTCGAATGACTGACATGCCGACACCTTCTGCCCATCTCTATGCCTCCTGGCGGCAATTGCTGATTTACATATTGGCGTTAAGCGCCTATCTGTTATTGCCTTTTGTGTTGATTCTTTTTTTTGGTGCTATTTCTGCGGGAGGGTACTGGGAATGGTTGAATGGCATTGGCTTTGTTGCCTTCGCGTTGTGTTTGTATCTTTTTGTTGAACGAGCACGCCCAAAGGTCTGGCCGCGTTTGCGCGGTGATTTATTTTATTGGTGGCATCGCTTGCTGGCTTTTGCGATGTTGTTTTTCACTACGGTACATGGGCTTGGCTTTCTGGTGCTTGAGCCGACCAGTCTGGAATATCTCAGCTTACGCGCACCGTGGCATATGTTAGTGGCTTGGTTGGCCTGGCTGCTGTTCACCTATTTGTGTCTCGCTTCTTTGCGTCCGCTGCGCCGACGAATGCATGGCAAGGTGTATGGCTTTCGGGCAAGCCATGCGATCATTTCCATCATCGCAATGCTCGCCAGTTTTTACCATATTGTGGGCAGCGACTTCTATCTGAAACCTTATATTGCCTGGGCAAGCTGTGCGATATTGCTGGCACTGTTTCTGCTGTATTACGCTTTTAACCGCCAGGCTCAAACGCTATCGTTGAGCAAAACTCTGTTGGGCGAATCTGAGTCGGATCGGATGAGTTTATCCGTTACTCAGAAAACGTTTCTTTCGGTGTATCTTATTGTGTGTTGTTCGGTGCTGAGTGGGGGCTTGTATGTGGTCACCCGCTAAAGTGGTATTCACAGTAACTGCACTGCTGGCGATTATTGTCTTCCTTGTGTTCTTTCCACAGAAACGTGAGAGTTCTTTGCGAGAGGCGCCTTTGCTGGATGTCTATTTTGTGCATAAGGATCATCACCAAGTTGGCTGTGCCCAATGTCATCATAATTATGTGGACGGCACCGGAAGGCAGTTTGGTTGTTACCAATGCCATAAGGAAGACGAGTCAGTCAATCTTCTGGTGGAGGAACAGTTCCATGGACTGTGTCGGGAATGCCACCGTGAACGTAAGGCGGCAGGAGAAGAATCAGGGCCAATACGCCAGTGTGGCGGTTGCCATAAACCGGATACCAAACCCTGATGTCAGTTGTGTCGATTAATCCAGCAGTTCACATAAACCGTTAAAGACCAGCTCATTGTAACTGACCACGCCAACAACTTTTCCCTGATCAAGCACCGGTGCATTGGAAATGCCAAAGCGATCAAACATGCGGGCGACATAGCGAACGTCCAGATCGGCCTCAACAGGAATGACCGGCTTGGACATGATTTCGTACACGTTTACGCGTTCAGGAGCTTTGTCTTTGGCGAGTACTTTTTTAACCACATCCGAGAGCAGGACAATACCTAAGGCATCATTGTTATCGCGCTTTTGAACAATGAGTACATCACTCTGGTGAGCGCGCATGAGGGCGATGGCTTCTTTGACGGTGGCCTTGCCATCGATCTCCATGTGATTGCTGTGCATCACCTGTCGGGCTTGTATGACTTTCTTTTCTATCATGGTTTTTTCCATTACAGCAGCTCCTCTACATCCGAGGTGAGTTTTTCCACTTGGTGTGCGACGCCAACGGCGTCTTCAACGTCGATTTGAAACGCGATACCGGTTCCTGGTGCCGCATCGAACTCTCCCACCCGATTAATTTCTTCCAGAATGTGCCGGCTGAGGTGTTCTTCAACCAAAAACAAAATTACGTCACGTTGGCTGCTCAAGGATAAACCCAAAAAAGTTTTACTCTGTTTTAAACCTTCACCGCGCGCATTATTAATCACGGTGGCGCCGGTCGCGCCAGCTTGACGAGCTGCGTCCATAACGTCATCGGTTTTATCGTCTTCTACAAAAACGACAATCATTTTGAAGTGCATAGTGAGCTCCTAAGTTGAGGACTCAGCCGACTCGGTATCGGCGGATTTAGCGCGAGCACGATACTCGCTGATTTGGGCATATGCCATGACTGACATCATGGGAAACAGACTGGCAAAAGCAATTAAACCAAAACCATCAATTAATGGATTGCGCCCGGGCACTGTTTCCGACAAGCCCAGACCCAGTGCGGCAACCAGAGGTACGGTAACCGTTGATGTGGTCACACCACCGGAATCATAGGCCAGGGGAACAATCATTTTGGGGGCAAAACTGGTTTGGATCACAACCACAATATAGCCACTGATGATGTACCAGTGGATGGGGTCTCCGACCACAATACGGTAACAGCCAAGAGAAATACCCATAGCAACGCCAAGCGCCACCGCGAGCCGCAGGCCCCAAATACCGATCGCGCCACCGGACACTTCATTGGCTTTGATGGCAACAGCAATCAATGAGGGTTCAGCAATGGTGGTACTGAATCCAATGAGAAAGGCAAACAGATACACCCAGTAGTAGTCACGCCAATTGATCTGGCCGGCAATATCGGCAACGGTTTTTCCGGCGTGAATAAAATTGGGGTCGGTTAATTGCTCTGCCATCAATCGGCCCAGTGGAAACAGGCACCATTCCAAGCCTAATAAGAACAATGACAGGCCAAGCAGAACCCATACGAAACCAAATAAAATCTGGCCAAGATTGGCGGGCTTCTTGCGAATGACGGCGAACTGAAAGCCAAAAATAATGGCGGCAATGGGCAGCACATCGCTGACGGTCCCCAGGGTGACTTCCCATATCTGTTGCAATATTTCCATTAGATCAGCATCCCGTAGGCCATAACAAAAATCATTGGAGTGAGTGAGGCAAAGGCAATTAACCCAAAGCCATCGATCATCGGATTGCGTCCTTTGATGGATGAGGCCAGGCCAACGCCGAGCGCCGTCACCAAGGGCACCGTAATGGTCGATGTGGTGACACCACCAGAGTCATAGGCGATACCGATGATTTCACGAGGGGCAAACATTGTCATGATAACCACGATGAGATAACCGCCAATAATGATCCATTGAATTGGCCAGCCTTTGAGAATGCGCAACACGCCAATCACAATGGCCAGTCCTACTGAAAAGGCTACGGTGTAGCGCAAGCCATTGGCGTATTCGGTCTTGGCCAGTGAGCTGTTTTCGATCATCTGCCCAGTGGCCGCTACCTCGGCGGCTTCGGCGGCAACAGCAATCAAGGCGGGTTCGGCCACGGTTGTGCCAAAACCCAGTGAAAAGGCAAACACCATCAGCCAGAACAGGCTGCCTTTGCGAGCGAAGGCATGGGCCATGGATTCGCCAATTGGAAACAACCCCTGCTCGAGCCCGTGAATAAAAAAAGTTAAACCCAGAACCACGAAGACCACGCCCATCATCAGTTGGCCGACATTGGGCAGGGGTTGCTGCAGGACAAAAAACTGGAAGAAAAGAATCACCGCCACGATGGGCAGCAGGTCTCGCAAACTGCCGATCATGGAGCGTCCAAGTTGTTTCAGGGTTCTCAGCACGAAGATTCCTTTAGCGTTAGCAAGCCCTTATTGATGGATAAAACCATGATAGAAGTGGGGTCTGACAGGGTAAAGGCAAAAACGCCATTTACCCCTTTCAGATCAAGTACTTGGCAAATATTTTTACAGATTCAGTAACCCTAATCATTGTGGGGTGTTTTTATTGCAGAATGATTGTGTTGAGGATGAGCTGGCTATTAAGTATGGGTTCAGCCAAATTACACGATAGTAAGCCTACGCAATGGGGCTAGGGTCTTATGGTGTTGCCTCATCAACTAATCGGCACGGCGACAGTCAGTGCTTACGATGATACAAAGCGAAAGGGGAATAATTATGGGTTGGATTGCTTGGATTATCCTGGGTTTGGTTGCAGGTGCTTTGGCACGCTGGCTGATGCCGGGTGAAGACAAAATGGGTTGGATTCTGACCATCCTACTGGGTATTGGTGGCGCTTTTCTTGGCGGCTATCTGGGTTCCCTGTTGGGCATCGGCTCGGTTTCTGGTTTCAACATCGTGACCATTATTACGGCAACAGTTGGCGCATTTATTCTGCTGTTTGCCTACAACAAGCTTATTCTCAAGAAGTAAGCTTCTGTTCGGGGTCAGCGTCCTTTGGCTGGCCCCATTCTCCAGGTCATTTTTTGCCTTTCTGTCTCTGCTTCGATTCGTTTGTCGCGGATTGTCAAATTCTTATCTACCTTTCATATCAGCAGTGACTGATACTCAGCGCAAACCAACAATAACATTTGGAGTGCCTGGTGACATTCTCCCATCTTTCCCTGTGGCGGGTTTCGGCGGTATTGCTGTCCCTTGCCTTAATATCCTGTAGTAACGATGAGCCTTCAACAGCGCTGGAGACAACGCCAGATGAGGCGCAAGCCGCGCTGGCTGTTGAGTCCGACGCTAAACCTGGTGTAGCCAATATTGATGCCGAACGATTGCTGGCGGCGGATGGTGAGCCCGGTAACTGGATGGCTCATGGTCGAACCTATGGCGAGCAACGTTACAGCCCCCTGACGCAAATCCGTCAGGATAATGTAAATGATTTAGGTTTGGCCTGGTCATTCGATGTTGAGCATCAACAGGGTTTGGAAGCGAGTCCGATTGTGGTTGACGGGGTGATGTATACCAGTACGGCCTGGAGCGCGGTGTATGCGCTTGACGCTAAAACGGGCAAGCTCTTATGGCATTACGATCCTGAAATTCCCAAGGAATATAATCGCTATCTTTGTTGTTCCCCGGCAAATCGCGGGGTGGCGGTCTGGAAAGGAAAAGTCTACGTCGGGACCATCAATGGCCACCTGGTGGCCTTGGACGCAGCGGACGGTAAAGTGGTATGGGATGTGAAAACCGTCGACGGTGCGCCTTACTCTATCACCGGTGCGCCTCGTATTGTGAAAGACAAAGTGATTATCGGTAATGGCGGCGCTGAGATGGGGGTGCGGGGTTATATCACCGCTTACGACACCGAAACGGGGGCGCAGCAATGGCGTTTCTATACGGTTCCCGGTAATCCGGAAAAAGGATTCGAAAGCCAGGCTATGGAAATGGCAGCGAAAACCTGGACGGGGGAGTGGTGGAAACTCGGCGGCGGTGGCACGGCTTGGGATTCCATGGCCTACGACCCGGACTTAAATCTGCTTTATGTGGGGGTGGGTAATGGCTCGCCCTGGAATCGCAATATTCGCAGCCCGGAGGGTGGCGATAACTTATTCCTATCTTCGATCGTCGCAGTGCGTCCGGAAACTGGGGAGTACGTTTGGCATTATCAAACCACTCCAGCGGACAACTTCGACTACACCGCTACTCAACATATGATCCTGGCGGATATTCAAATCGACGGCGTGATGCGTAAGACCATTATGCAAGCGCCGAAAAACGGTTTCTTCTACATGCTCGACCGACGCACAGGCGAATTCCTGTCAGCCAAGCCTTATGTGCAAGTCACCTGGGCAACCCATGTGGATCAGGAAACCGGCCGGCCGGTTGAAGACAAAAGCGTGACAGAATTTACCGAGCGCACACAAATGGTTTGGCCTGCGCCGTATGGTGGCCACAACTGGCATCCAATGGCATTCAATCCCGAGACCGGCTTGGTGTACATTCCCGCGATTGAAATGCCGCACTTTTATAACGGCCGAAAAGAGCTGGACAAAGAACGCATTTGGAATCTGGGCATGAACTGGATTAAGCCGCCCGCGGAAGACAACGACACCATTTTGATGAACAAAAAATTGACCAGCGGAAAACTGATAGCCTGGGATCCGGCAAAGCAGAAACCTGCATGGGAAGTGGTGTACCCCACTCCCGGAGTGGGCGGCATGTTAACCACCGCCGGTGATTTGGTTTTTCACGGTGTGCCTCAGGGTAAGTTAATGGCTTACCGTGCCAGTGATGGCAAGCAGCTTTGGGAAGCCTACACCCAAACTGGTGTTGTGGCGCCTCCGATTACTTACGAAGTCGATGGCGAACAGTATATTGCAGTCATGGCCGGCTGGGGTGGTATGTTCAGTCTGACGGGGGGCACGGTGTTTGGAAAGGATGAAGGCCCTGGTCCAAACCGGGTGCTGGTGTACAAATTGGGCGCCGATAGCCGTCTGCCTGAACAAGCCAAGTTGGTGAAAGAAGCACCGAAACCGCCTGCTCAAACGGGTACCGCAGCGCAAATTGCCAATGGCGGTGCCTTGTATGATGAGTACTGTCAATTCTGTCATGGTTTGCACGCGGTCAGTGGTGGTGTGATTCCCGATCTGCGTCACATGAGTGAAGCCAGTCACCAGGCTTTTATGGGCATAGTGTATGGCGGTATGTTGAAAGACAAAGGCATGGCGGCGTTCAACGATCACCTGAGTGTGGAAGAGGTGCAGGATATTCATCACTACCTTATTCAACGTGCTATCGATAGTCACGGTGATGAGCGGGTATTTTAAATAGGGGACGCGAAAACAGGCGGACATGAGGTTCGCCTGTTTGTTCATTTGTCGAAACTGCCGTCACAAATCCCGACCTTTGTCATTATTCCCGCAAAATATGTCCGGCTTTTTCTGCAGGCTGCGGCTACACTGAATTTGTTCAGTGCTCTCTCAAAATAATGCCTCGCAATAATAATGATTAAGGAGTTCGAAATGCCTGCAAAATTTGTGGATGAAACCCCGCGCAGTGTTCACTTTTACAGTCGAGCCGCTGCTATCGCTGTCGACGATGATATTCCTCTGACGGAGCAGGATGTGGATGACGTGGCAGAAATTTTTCAGACCCCGCTCACCGGCAGTTACAACTGGGATTACAAGCTTCAGGATGGGCGCATCAAGCAGTTGTACGAGCTCGGAAAAAAACTGAATTGGAATGTCGAGAGCGATCTGGACTGGAGCAAACCTGTCACTTTATTGCCTGACGAGGTGCGCGCCAAAGTAGGTGGCTTTGCCGGTTTTGCGCCGTTTGAGCAATTGTCCGACGCAAAGAAGAAAGAGTTTCTGGATCATTGTGATGCCTGGCGTCTGGCACAGTTCTTACACGGGGAGCAGGGCGCCTTATTGGTGGCGTCTCAATTAGTGAGTTGTGCGCCAACCTTTAATGCAAAACTCTACGCCGGTTCACAAACTTTTGACGAAGCCAGACACGTTGAGGTGTTCAATAAATTTATTCAGGAAAAGCTGGGGGTGATGTACCCGGTGAATTATGCCCTTAAAGGAATCCTGGACAAAATTCTGACCGATGAACGTTGGGATTTGAAATTTATTGGTATGCAGGTGGTAATCGAAGGTCTGGCTCTGGCGGCTTTTACTTCCATGCACGATCGCTTACCAGAAGGCGGTTTGCTGAAGGACATCCTAAATTACGTCATTCGTGATGAGGCTCGCCATGTAGCCTTTGGCATTCACTATCTGGAAGAATTCGTAAAATCTTTAAGCGAAGAAGAGCGAGAAGAGCGGGCGCAGTTTGCTTATGAGGCCTGCGTGGTATCCCGAGAACGTTTAATTCCAACGGATGTGTTTGAATACTATGGCTGGGATGTGGAAGAAGCGCGCCAGGTATTTCTGGCCGGAGAAGGCAATACCAATTTTCGAAATCACTTATTTCAACGTGTGATCCCGAATCTTCGCCGCATTGGTTTATTGACCGAGAATATTCGCCCCAAATTCGACGAGCTGGGGGTACTGGAATATGAAAACATGATTGATGACGGCGATATTGATTGGGCTGAAATGAGTCGTCCACTGGATCAATTAAACTGATCGCATTATCGCCTGTTTGGAGTGGGCAGCCAAAACTGAAAATGTGAATAAAAAAGGGCGTGCAATCTGTTGCACGCCCTTTTTTACGGTTTTTTTGAATGGATATTTTGCTCTGTGAATGGCCGTTAATCAGGCTTTCTTATACGCCGCAAATAAAATTGCAATTAACACAAATTCCACCGCCAAAGGCATAATCGCCGCTTCAGTATAACCGTCGACAACTAAACCGGTGATGCGACCAATAGCCACACCTAACATAACGGTCGCGGCAGCAGCAAACCAGTGATTGCCTTTATTGATCAAGCCAAGGCTGGTGAGCACCATGGTGATAAAGAAAATACCGCCCATATCACCGCGAATAGAGGCCAGTCCCAAATTGCCGACGCCCTGCAGGCCGAGTTGTTGAGCCATTTCAACGGGGGAGATCAACGTCTTCACCCAAATAAAGGCACAGGTTAAAACAATAAGCACAGAAAGCGTGCGAACCAGAATTTTCATAAGAATCCTTTAGCTGTGTCAAATCACGGCTCGGCCAGTCGAGCCCCAATGCTGCCTAGGATACCATTTCTGACAGCTTATAGCGTAGTGCTTTACCCAATGGATTGCGGGGGATGGCTTCGAGCAGGATGAGCTTTTCAGGCAGCTTGTACATCGCAATCTGTTGCTCTTTGAGATACTCGCAAAGTTCGGCGAGGGTCAGGTTTTGCCCCTCTTTCAGCACAACAAAAGCCGCCACACGTTCCCCCATGGTGTCGCAGGCATAACCCGCCGCCGCGGCTTCTTCGATGGCGGGGTGCGCGCCCAGAAGATTATCCAACTCAGCCGGGGCGATGTTGACGCCGCCGCGAATAATCAGATCTTTGCAACGGCCGACAAAACGATAGAACTGCGCATCGGCAATTTCGAACAGATCGCCGGTTTTGAAATAGCCGTCGGCGGTAAATGCCTGCTGGGTTTTTTGCGGCGATTTGAAATACCCATCAAATACGGCCGGTCCTTTGATTTGTAATTCTCCACTCACGCCGGGACGATCGATGATGTCGTCGTTCTCCGGATTCGCCAGTCGCGTCTCCAACAATTTATTGCGGATGGGAAATAAGCGGGCGCGTTGATCGGGCTGCTGGGTATCATCCGGACCACACACCATGCTGACGCCTTCGTTGGACCCAAAATGGTTGACGATTTCAATATCGTATTGTGTTTTGAAACCTTCCACCATCCAGGCGTCCAAGGGTGCAGAACCTGAACCGATCGTATGAACTTTGGCCAGGGTATTGGGCGGTAACATTTCTGGGTGCTTGATAATATTGTTCAGCAGTGGAGGAGGCGCCAATGTGTAAGTAATGTCCTCTTCGATCAGCTGGCGAACAAATACCGCTAAATCCATGGGATGGTGTAAGACCATTTTCCCGGCACTGTAGAGCCAGCTCATCATTAAGCCGCCGATGGACGCCATATTGATGAATGGGAAAGGGTTTAACAACGCTTCGCCGTCTTTCAGCTTGTTGCCCTCGTAGGTCGCCAGACCAATCGTCAACCAATGATTGTGGGAGCGGGGAATGCCTTTGGGTTTTCCTTCGGTACCTGAGGTCCAGCAAATGGTTACAATATCATCGGCATCAACGGGGTGTTCATCCAGATAACTTTGCCAGAGCGATTCATTGATTTCGTCCTGCAGCAGGTTTTCAAATGCCTGACCATGCAGGGCTTGGCCGGCACCAATAGTATAATGGTCGGGTTTTTTATCCAGTTGTTGTCGACAATGTTCAACGGCCTGCCACATGGGCCCGCTGTGATCTTTGCCTTTGAAGGTATTCAGACTGACCACTATTTTGGGTTGCAGGATGGGTAGAATGTCCGCCAGCTCATGTTTCTGGTACTGCATAGGAACCGGGCTGATGATAGCGCCGAGGCGAGAGCAGGCCATATAGAGAATGACGAGCTCGACGATATTCGGCAGTTGCACAAAAACAATATCGTCCTTTTTTAATCCTGCGCGCATTAGCCCATAGCTGTACTGCTCGATCAAACGGTGCAAGGTTTGATAGGAGAGCGACTGGGCTTGTTGACCACAGAGATCCGAGCGATTTAAGGGATCGACCAGGGCGGTTGCGTCGGGTTTTTGTGTTGCGGTCTGATAGAGTACATCGTGCAGTTTTCGCTCAGCGAAAAAGCCTTGCTTCCGATACAGCTGGCGCAGTGGCTGTGGGGTGGTAATCATCACTCGGCTCCTTGGCCTGGGGCGCGTATTATTATTTGCGTAATGTAACTTGCGTTATAAGACCTTAATTATAATCCGAGCGGACCATCGTTTGTCCAGAGCTTGTACGGATTTATTTGCGGATCTCTTTAGTGGGCCTATTGTCGAGCCTGTTCATGAACCCTCTTTAAGGCCTTTCTACAGGGGTAAGCCGGCCTGTTGTTTTACATGGCCAAAGGCGAAACTGGATTCAATGGAATCAATGCCGGGTACCTTGGAGAAGCGCTCTCGAATAAAGCGTTCATAATCTTTGAGGTCGGCGGCGACCACGCGCAGCAAATAATCGCGATTGCCTGCGATCAGATAGCATTCAACAATCTCATCCAGAGTGGTCACGGCCTCTTCAAAGCGCTTAATAATGTGTTCTTCGGGTTTTTCCAGACGCACGCTGACGAAGACGTTCATGGCGAGGCCGCACGCTTCCTGATTCACTTTCGCGCTGTACCCCTCGATTAAGCCATTGGCCTCCAACTTACGCACTCGGCGCAGGCAGGGAGAGGGGGAAAGATTCACTTTTTCAGCCAGTTCTTCATTGGTTATTCGGGCATTTCGCTGCAGTTCACGCAAAATATGCCGGTCAATGGTATCCATTGGGTTCTGTCTCATTTTCTATTTGATTGGCAATATTCTGCCAAGATGATGATTCAAAGTGGCAAAAATCACAAGTTAATTGCGCGCCGGCTTTGACATACTTCAGTCAATAACATCATAAGAGAGCGCGTGAGATGAATGACTGCAAAGCCCGCCATTTGGGCGCTAAACAGCTGGCCCCGGAAACCCAGATGATGCACTACGGCTACAAGCCCAGCCTGTCTGAGGGGGCGGTGAAGTGCCCCCAGTTTCAAACCTCTACTTTTGTCTTTGATTCTGCCCAGCATGGTAAGGACTTCTTCAACTATGCGTCCGGCCGCGAGCCATTGCCGCCGGGTGAGGAGCCGGGTCTGATCTATACACGGTTTAATAATCCGGTTCTGGAAATTCTGGAAGGGCGTATTGCCCTTTGGGATGAGGCCGAAGACTGCCTGGTGACGGCGAGTGGTATGGCCGCGATTTCCACCAGTCTGTTGGCGCTGTCGAAGCCTGGTGATGTGGTGGTCTACTCAGAACCCGTTTACGGTGGTACTGATGCACTGTTGAGCAGCATTCTCTCCCAGTACCAGGTGAGCGGTATTGGCTTTTGTTCCAGCGACGGCGCGGAAGGTCTGGCAAAGGCTTTGGCGCAGGCAAAATCGCTAGGGCCTGTGTCAGTGGTGTTTGTAGAAACCCCCGACAACCCCACGAATCAGATCATTGATATCCGAGCCTGTGCCGACTTGATCGCAGCGGTTGATCAGGAAGAACAACCGGTTTTCGTCGTGGATAACACCATGTATGGCCCGATCTTCCAGAAGCCTCTCGATCACGGTGCTGACGTTTGTCTCTATTCCTTAACTAAGTACATTGGGGGTCATTCCGATGTGGTTGGTGGCGCTTGCTCTGGCCGCCAGGAGGTCATCGGTAAGATTCGCGGTTTCCGCAACATTATGGGCACCACCATGGACCCGAATACGGCCTGGTTGATCATGCGCTCTCTGGAAACCCTCAAGGTACGGATGCAGGCGTCGTCGAACCACGCCCTGAAGGTCGCTGAATACTTGCGCACTCACCCCAGAGTGGAAGCGGTGCTGTATCCGGCTTTTCTGGCAGAAGGGGATCCTCAGGCGGATATTTTTAAACGCCAGTGCAGTGGTTGCAGCTCCACGTTTTCGTTTGCCATCAAAGGCGGAGAAAAAGAGGCATTTGCCGTATTGGATAACATGCAGATTGCCATGTTGGCGGTGAGTCTGGGGGGCACCGAAACCCTGATTCAGCACCCCGCGTCGATGACCCATTCCTGTGTGCCAGCGGAACGTCGCGCCGAGATCGGTATTGGCGACAATCTGATTCGTATTTCGGTTGGCCTGGAGAATCCAGAAGACATCATCGCTGATCTTGAGCAGGCGCTGGGGTAAGCGCCGCCCCTTGATTCGCCTTACCGTTCATCCCGGCTCGTGCGTGGCCGGGATGAATATCCCTATAAAATATGTCTAATTATTTGGAATAACACGCCGATAACACCCTACGTATTTGAATTAACGTAGAGTGCGCCATGCAAGCTGATTCTCTCTCCCTGGCCAGCAAAATTTACTGGGCTCTGGGTCTTATTGCCGCCCTGTTACTGACGGCCAATATTGTTGTGTTTTATTACGATGAGCGTTCCCTGGCGGAAGGCTTGGTCAAAGATAATATGCAAACCCTGGCCAGCAATTATTTTGATTCGGTCAATGCCATGATGCTGACAGGCAGTATGGCAAATCGCAAAATCATCCAAGATAAATTACTGCAAGAAAACGATATCGTTGAGGCGCGTATCATACGTGGTGATAAAACTCGCGAATTGTACGGCGACGGCTTTGCAGATCAGCGTGCTAGCGACGATTTTGAACGCAAGGCGTTGCAAGGTGTTGCCGGGTTTCGCATGAACGACAAAGGTGAGCAGCATGTGTTGGAATACATCATGCCGGTCACAGCTGAGGAGAATTATCGGGGCACTAATTGTTTGGGTTGTCATCAGGCAAAACAAGGTGACGTCCTGGGCGCTGTAAAAATCAGTTACGATCTGGGTCGTGTCGATGGCGAAATTCGTCGTTCGGTGATGTTGGGGGCGGGTGCGCAACTGCTGCTGATCATTATCTGTTTCGCGATGCTGAGTCTGACTTTTCACCGCCTGGTGTTGCGCCGTTTGAGCCGATTGAAAGGAACGATTCAGCGGGTAGAAGACGATATGGATCTGAGTCGGGAAATCACCGTGCATCACGATGACGAACTGGGGGCGGTCAGTAAGGCACTGAATGCGATGATGCGAAAATTTAAGGGCAGTTTTCTGGCGGTGTCTGAAGCCAGTGATCGCTTGGTGGATTCTGCGACCAGTCTGGATAAAATTTCTTCGCTCACCAAAGAAGCCGTGCTCAGCCAAAAACGAGGTACGGATTCTGTGGCTTCGGCGATTAATGAACTGGATGCCTCGGCGCATGCCGTACGCAGTAATACTCGTGATGCGGCGGAAAAATCCGAAGCGGCCAATAACCGTGCCAGTGAAAGCCTGACACTGGTTAAGAAAACCCGTCAAGGTATCTTCCTGCTGCGCGACACCGTGGAAAGCAACGCATCCAAAATCGAAGAGTTGGGTGAGAAAACCCAGGAAGTGGGTGGTGTATTGGATGTGATTACCGGTATCGCCGAGCAAACCAATCTACTGGCGTTAAATGCCGCAATTGAAGCGGCTCGTGCGGGACCACAGGGGAGAGGCTTTGCCGTGGTGGCCGACGAAGTACGTCAATTGGCTACTCGCACACGAGAATCCATCGATCAAATTCAGGGTACCATCGAAGCTCTGCAAAACGACGCCAAATCAGCGGTGCAATCGATGCACGATGTCCGACAGCAGGCAAATGAGAAAGCCGATGATGTTGAAGCGGTAGCGAATTTGTTGGGCAGTATCACAGAGCAAATTCAAGTACTCGACGGATTGAACATTCAAATCGCATCAGCGACAGAACAGCAGAATCAGGCCGCCGATGAAATCAATCAAAATGTGGTCAGCATTGCTCAGGTAGCCGAACAGTCGAGCGAAGACGCTGTGCGTGGCAAGCAAATCAGTGAGAGCCTGCTCGAATTAGCCTACGGCCTGAATAAATTGCTTCAGCAGTTTAACTTGAGTAAGTAAAACGATTTGCTCCTTTCGGTGGAGGCACATGCCTCCGCCGTTTTCCGTCCTCACCAGTGCTGATTATTGTCTGATTCTATGCCGTATTTTTTCTTCAAGCTGTCGATTAACGATTGATTGTCAATAAGAAAAGCATTCAGTCGTTCAATCATCTCCCGATGTTGAATAGTCGATACTCTAAAACCAACAACCGTGATGGGGAGAGTGTCGTCCATCACCAACTTTCCTGGGTGACCCAGTTTATTCAAAATAAATTGGGTGACATTGTATTCGATGTCGGCGCCATCGGCTCGGTCTCGAAGTACCATTTTTAAGGCTAATTCAGGAGTGCTGGTTTCCACAAGTTGCAATTGTTTCTTTTTTAACAGTGCTCGCCATTTGGTGGGTGAAAAGCCTTTCGGGAATGCTACGGAGCGAAAGTTTTCTGCACCCACACCGTTGCGTCGACGTTGTACCATGGTGCCGTAGGTGGCCATGGTTAAAGCTCGGCTGAAGGTTTTGTCTGACGGATGCGGGTTCTCGCCTTCCAGCCAGCGGGCATTGCCTGGGTAGATAAAATCGATACTGCCCCGTCTTAGTTCATCCTGCAAACGCCTGAGGGGTAAAGGAACATATTCAAAGTGAAGATTTTCCTGTCTGGCAAACGCTTCCAGTACGGCCCAGGCATAGCCTTTGTCTTTCCGGCTAATAAAGTTGTATTGGGGGGAATAATCGAAGTTTTGAGTGCCTATTTTATAATGGTTTGTTGCACCAGCATGACTTGATATCAAAAATAGGCATAAGCACCGAATCCACATGGCCAGGCCTTTCCGTTGGCGAAAAATTCATTATTGACCCGCATGGTGCATTCTTCAAGATTCAGAAAAAGATAAAAGAAAAAAAGGACAATGAAAACGCTGCCAAAGCGAGAGCTCCGGCAGCGAGGAAATCAGACGCGCTCGACCAACATGGCTGTGCCGATACCAATGGCGCCGCTGACCGCAATTAAGGCTAAGGATTTATCCTGACGTTCCAGCTCATCCAGTGCCATGCCGACCAGCATTGCACCGGTGGCTCCCATTGGGTGGCCGAGGGATAAGGCACCGCCATTCACATTGTATTGTTCATCGTCCAGATCAAAATGACGCTGGCAGTAAATGCTGGTGGCTGCGAAGGATTCATTGAACTCCATCAGGTCCACATCTTTCATTGTCATTTTTTGGGCCGCTAAAAGTTTGTCGGCGGCATCGATACCGCCGGTCAATACCAGGCGCGGATCACCACAGGCATTAGCGAAACCGAGTACGCGGCCACGAGCGCTTACGCCGAGATCATCCGCAATGCTTTTGTTGCCCATCAGATTCAGTGACGCACCGTCGACCATGCCCGGTGAATTTCCAGGATGATGAATATGGTTGATCTCACTCAGTTCTTTAAATTGTGCCAGCAGTGCCTGGTCAATTCCCATGGCCCCCATCTTGGCGAACGAGGCTGATAATTCCGCCAGGCTTTCCAAGCTACCGCCGGATCTTGGGGCATTGTCGGTTTCCATCAATCCATGTTCGGTTGAAATGCCCACGACCGATCGTTTGAAACGACCTTCGGAGATCGCTCTGCTTGCACGCTCTTGACTGCGCAATGCGTAACGGTCGGCGTCTCCGCGGCTGATGCTTTGCAAACTGGCGATCAAATCTGCGCCAATACCCAATGGGAGATTGTGCGCAGCGGTCGCGACTTTCGGATCCATAAAGCCTGGAGCTTTATCGCTCATCATCGGCGTCCGGGACATCATTTCCACGCCACCGGCGAGTACGGCCTGATCTATACCCAGGCTGATTTTTCCCGCGGCAATGGCCATGGCGTCCAGCGCGGATGTGCAATAGCGATTGATGGTCATCGCCGGCAATTGAGTCCAGCCAGCGGTATTGGCCGCGAGTTTCGCGACATTGGCACCTTGCTCTCCGGTTTGAGTGGCGCTGCCTAAAATCAGATCTCCGCATATCTTTTTTGAACCCGGCGCTCGCGCTTCCAGTTCATTAAATAACGGTAACATCACTTCAATGGAAGACAGGCCCGATAAACCCGTGCCTGCTTTGGCTTTCGTTCTGGGGCTGCGCAGGGTTTCGTAAATATAAACATCATCGAAGGTATTCATTTTAGTTTCCTCGAGCTTCTTGGTATTCCTGAATAAGTTCCTGGGTTAAATCCGCAACGCTTTGAATGGATTGGCTGGCCCCAACACCCTGACCGGCGGCCCATATGTCTTTCCATTTTTTTGCATCGGCGCCCGCTTCGGCGAAATTAATGCCGGCGGCGCTGGGCATATTACGTGGGTCATAGCCTGCTTGAACCAAAGAAGGAATCATCCAGTTGGCCTTTACGCCAGTGATGGCATCGGAAATCATGATGTCATCGGCCGTGCAATCAACCACCATTTTTTTATAGGCATCCTGCGCCAGACTTTCCTGAGTGGGAATAAAACGGGTGCCCAGATTGGCCATATCGGCGCCCATAACTTGCACGGCGTGAATGTCGGCGCCACTGGAAAGACCGCCCCCGAGCATCAGCAAACCATCCCAGAATTCACGCACCTCGCGTACGAATACAAAGGGGGATAAATACCCGGTATGTCCGCCCGCGCCCGCAGCAACGAGAACCAAACCATCGACGCCAGCAGCAACAGCTTTTTTGGCAAAACCGGGCGAGATGACGTCCGCAACAACCAGGCCACCGTAGGCATGCACTTCTTCAATAATGTGGGCCGGGCTGCCAAGAGCCGTGACCACGATCGGAGGTTGGTGTTTCTTAATCAGTTCCAAGTCGGTATCACGCCTCGGATAAGACGGGTGTACCACAATGTTCACAGCCCAGGGGGTATCGCCGAGTTCGTTTTTAATTTGTGTCATCCACTGATCGAGAATGTCTGGGCTGCGAGCGTTGGGGGTCGGAAAGCAACCGAGCATTCCGGCTTTGGATGCGGCGATCACCATCTCGGGTCCGCTAATTAAAAACATGGGGGCACACATGGCGGGTAGGGTCAATGTGTTCAAGAGTTCTTCGCGGTTCATCGATCAGGGCTCCTAAATTTTCATGGCAGAGCCGATTGCACGTGCAACCAGCTTTCCAGCTTTGTTATGAATGGTGCCAGCGGTGGCGAGGGTGCGCCGGCCAGCATGTTCGACTTCGGCCCGTACAGTGAGTACATCTTCTGCGCTGGTGACGGGGCGAATAAATTTGCTCGTAATGTCGGTCATAATGTGACGCTCGCCGACATCGAGAAGTGTCATGACGGCAGCACCCATGGCAGTATCCAATAGCGTTGCCATGATGCCGCCGTGCAGGGTACCAATCAGATTGACATGCCGATCTTTAAGTCTGTATTCGTAAACCACATAGCCTTCGCCATACTCGGTGACGGTATACCCCAGGTTTTCTGCCATGCCGCCGCGATGCTCCATGGCTTCAAACTGTTCGATTCTTTCTTTTCCGCTTAAATGACTGAGTTGATTAAAATTAATAGGGTCGCTCATATTAGGAACCAGGATAGATGAGTGATTTGATTTCGCGCTTGACGACTTTCCCGACAGGATTGCGAGGCAGTTGTGCAAGTCGATGGAAGGCCTTGGGCGTTTTAACTGCACCGAGTTCGGCTTTCACTTTCTGGCTGAGCGTGTCATCACTCAGCCCAAACGTTTCGTCGACGCAAATGGCGGCTTCGACCCGCTCTCCCCAATAGTCATCGTCGACCGAAAAGACGGCGGCTTCACGTATGCCTGAAATCTCGCTCAGTACGTTTTCCACCTCCGCGGGGTAAACATTAAAACCGCCGCTAATGATCAATTCCTTGGCTCGGCCTTGTAAAAATAAATAGCCGTCTTGATCGATGTAACCCAGGTCACCGGTATGGAGCCAGCCTTCGCGAATTGTGTCTTGGGTTTTGTCAGCTTCCTGAAAATACCCGGCCATGACAATGTTGCCTCGGGTAATGATTTCCCCGCTTTCCCCTGTTGGCAATTGCTCACCCTGCTCATTAACAATGGCGATGTCACTGTGGAGGCAAGCCTTGCCCACTGAGCTTTGCAAACGAGACTGGGTCATATCCTCCGCTGTCATAGCGGTAATGGTCATGGGGGCTTCGGTCTGGCCGTAGACCGTTGACAGTTTGGGACCAAAAAAATCAATGGCTTGTTGAATTCGTTCCGGAGGCATGGGGGCGGCGCTGTAGGTGAGATGACGCAGCTTGGAAAAATCCGATTCTGCATCGGGGCCGCAATCCATAATTTTATAAATCAGAGTTGGTGGCATAAAACTGACGCTGGCGCCTCGCTGTCGAAAGGCTTCGCGAATGAGGTCGGTATTGGCCTGCGGTAGCAATACTTGCCGACCGCCAACCGCCAGCAAGGGTAAAATATAGTGAGAGCCGCCATGGGTCAGTGGTGCAACGGCCAAATTGCCATCGTTGCTATTGAACTGAAACAGCGCTTGCATATTTTCGACTACCGCAGCCACATTGGCGTGACTTTGCATCACTCCTTTGGGTTCGCCTGTGGTGCCACCAGTAAATTTAATGCCAAAGATGTCATCGGCTTTCGCTCGAACGGGCGTAAATGCTTGTCCGCGAAATGCCTGACTTAATGTTTGAATGCTGTTGTGGTGGGAGTGACGAAGATATATTCGGCTAGTGGGATCATCCGCCAGTGTGGCCTCGCTGTCGGGATCAACCAAAACCAGATTTGGCTGACTTTTTTGCAACAGTTGTCGATTCAGTTGTGCGCCGTTTTTCGGGTTGATTGGCACCCAACAATGACCAGCAAGCAAAATGGCCAGAAAACTCACCAGGTGATCAATATGGTTTTGTGCGCATAATGCTATGCGGCTGGCTTCCGGCACGCGGTCTTGCAAGACCATGGCCAAGGCTTCTGCGCGAATTTTCAATTCCTGATAGTCAATGGTCTCTCTATCATCACTTGCGGCAATAGCTGAGGCATTGAGAGCAAAGCCCTGGTAAACATAATCAATCGGTAAGGGAAGGTCGATTTTGTCAGCGCTCATGACTGGCGCTCCAGTACCGTCACTACAGTTGCGGCTTCTTCATGTTCGTAAAAGCCGCCGCCATTTTCGGCGACAGCGATGCGAGGGTTTTCTACCTGACGTTTGCCCGCTTCGCCGCGCAATTGTGTGCACAGTTCCTGCAGTTGCATAATGCCAGTTGCCCCAACCGGGTGACCTTTGGAAACCAAACCGCCGGAAGGATTGACGGGAACACGTCCGCCGAGTGTGGTTTCGCCCGCTTCTGTAAATGCGCCGCCTTCGCCAATATTGCAGAGCCCGAGGTTTTCGATCTGCTGAATTTCGGCATAAGCGGTGGCATCGTGTACTTCGGCCACATCCACATCTTTACCGTCTATACCGGCTTGCTCGTAAGCACCTAAAGCCGCGACGCGGCCAATATGTTGGGCAAAATCATCGGGCGCACGACTCTGACCGCTGGCCAGGTGAATGCCGCGAATTCGAATGGCGCGCTGACGTTGGTAACCTCGCTTTTCCAGTTTGCCCAAGGCGCTGCTGGAGCAGACAACGGCACACGCTGCGCCGTCGGAAATGGGGGCGCACATCGGCAAGGTAAAGGGCCAGCTGATCAGTCGGGCATTCATGATTTCCTCGGTGCTCATGTCATTTTGATATTGAGCCAAAGGATTCATAGTGGAGTGCCAGTGATTTTTAGCGGCTGCCATGGCGAGCTGATCCTGGCGGGTGCCAAACGTTTTCATATGCAGTCGTGCTTGGGCGGCGTAGCTGTCCATAAAAAAGCTGCGTTGACCGGTATCGATATTGCGTAAAGGCTCAGGAATCATATCCACAGCGGTTTGTTCGATGGCTTCGCTGAATTCATCCAGGCGGTCAATATCGGTGCCGCCCATAAAAGCCTTGAACATGGCATCGCGCTTCTCGGGGAAAAACATTTTTTCTGCTCCCAGCACCAACACCATTTCGGCCATTCCGGCGCGTATATGGGTGACGGCTTGATAGAGAGCAGACGAGCCTGAGGCGCAGGCGTTTTCGACATTGCAAATGGGAATGGATTCAAAACCCAGTGGGCGCAATGCAATCTGCCCACGGATGGTGTTTTGTCCTTCCAGCATTTGTTGGCGAGTATTGGAAAACCAGGCAGCTTCGATATCTTCAACGCGTGCACAGGCGTCGGACAGTGCGAGGTTAACGGCTTCGGCACTGAGATCTTTTACACTGCGGTCTGGCATTTTGCCGAGCCCGGTCATGCCGATGCCGGCAATTACAATATCATTCATACGAATTATCTGCTTGCGGTGAAGGTTGCCCAGCCATTGCCTGTCTGGTATCAGAAGTACGCAGCACCCTGAGGTACTGCAATGTCAATGGCGCGTGTTCAGCTGCGCATGACTTTACTTTGTACGATGCGAAAACGACTGGTAACAAATGCCAGATCCGCTAAACAGGCATTGCCCGCTGGGTTCAAACCGGTGACATGAAAATCGCTGTAGGCCGCAGCGAAATTAATCGGCATGCCCATTAAATTGCAGGCCACTGACGCCCCCGCAAAATTGTAGGCATCCTGTGCTTTCTCCAGAAAGTCATCGTCGATGCTGTAAACATGCGAGGTAATTGCACCGCGTTCTTTGGCGTCGCGGGTCGCCGCTGCCAAGCAATCGTCGGCGTCTTTGCCTTTGATCATAAAGGACACCGGGCCGAACAGTTCTTCCCGGTAGAGATCGGCGTCTGTGTTGCTGACGGCCAGAATTAATGGCGTTGCCGTGCGGGCATTAGGGAAGCCTGGATTGTCATACGGGCCGGAGTGACGCAGAACAGTGCCGCGTTGCTCGCCCTGTTCCGCGAGCCGGTCGAGGGTTTGGTAAATGTTGTCGTCGACCAGAGTGCCGCAGAGGAAAGCCGCGTTCTTGGGGTTTTCCAGATGGGCATCGACGGCCGCGACAATTGCCTGACAAACGTCTTCGTAAGCGACTCGCTCACCGTTCACTAAAATGCCGTCTGCCGGAATATGAACATTTTGTACGCTGGTGCACATCTGGGCAGACGCCTGGCACAGGGAGTGGGCAATGGCTTTGCTCATGGCGGCGAGATTATCGGTGGATTCGATTACCACGGAGTTGCAGCCGGCCGTTTCGGTGTAGACCAATTTATCGCGGCAATTTTGTTCGATCCAGTGACCAAACCTTGGGCTGCCCGTGAAGTCGACAATGGCCGTATCTGGATGCTCCAGCAATGCCATCGTGGCGGGCTCCTCTCGAGTGTCGGCTACCATGGTGACCAGGTTTGGGTCGTAACCCGCTTCACTCAGGATGTCCCGACAACGACTCACCATCAAGGCAACGGGTAGGATTGCCGCTGGGTGAGGTTTCATAACGACGGGATTGCCAGTGGCCAGGCTGGCGCAGAGTGCCGGGTAACCGTTCCACAGTGGAAATGT
Source organism: Pseudoteredinibacter isoporae (assembly GCF_040372805.1). GTDB lineage: Bacteria > Pseudomonadota > Gammaproteobacteria > Pseudomonadales > Cellvibrionaceae > Pseudoteredinibacter > Pseudoteredinibacter isoporae_A. The sequence continues at coordinate 522,021 of NZ_BAABWJ010000001.1, read as the reverse complement.
GGCGCAGCAGATCACCACTCCCACGCCGCGAGGCATCAGGCGATAGCGTTTTTCCAATCGGGCTGCACCATCGGCCCCGAATTGACGTTCCCAATCGGCGTTTGTAGGTACATCTTTCATGGCCTTGTAGGCATAGGCTAATGCTTCCAGGCCGCGGTCCAGGGCATTGGCGCCGGAGCCGGCAAAAGCCATGATGTAGCTTTGTCCGGAGGTGTGCATGGTGGCGTGAGCGTTTTCAAATAGCTGCTCACTGCAACGGTGGAGCATTTCCAGGCAAAGGCCCACACGCTCTTCAATACTGGTTTGGCGCCATTGGGCTTTGGCTAAATCAATGTGCTCGTACAGTGCTTCTACATCGGCTTTGGGGTAGCGAATGCCAAGGGCCTCTTTGGTGTAAGGGCTGATTTCCGCGCCGGTCTGGCCGATGGTTGCCGGTTGCTCAAGTGGATAAGGTTGGCCGAGCAGGGCTTCAAAGTTGGCTTTGCCTGCGGCGGGGCGCTCGCTGCCATGAATCTTGCTGCTGGGGCTTTCCTGATACGCGGTCCAGGCATAACGCTTGGCGCAGGCGTCCAGGGCTTTTTCCAGAGTGGCTTGGTGCTTCTCGAACCAGACTGACATGGGCTGTTCCTCGGCTTTGTCCAGAGATGGCGCCCTGTGAGTCAGGGCTTATTTTGTCAGTCCAATAATACAAGTTACATTGCCGTGGAGTAAAGACCCTGCTGTCCAAAGCGTTGTCTGGGGTGGCGATCAAAGTGCTAACCATAGACCTCTATCACTCGAATCATAAGCACACCCAGAGCGGTCAGGGGCGAAGGGCGGTGTGTTTTAAAGGGCTTTATTCTTCCGATTCAGGATGCTTCAGAGCAAAGCCCTCATCCAGCCAGCCGCAGACGCCACCGATCATTTTCTTTACCGATCGGTCGAGTTTGGCCAGGCGGATGGCGGCTTTTTCTGTGGCATTACAGTGGGGGCCGGCGCAGTAGACAACAATTAACTGCTCTTCAGGAAACTCCGCCAGAGAGTGTTCATTGATTCGTGGATGAGGCAGGTTGACGGCCCCGGCAATATGGCCCTGGTGAAAAGCTTCTTCGCCTCGGACATCAAGCAATACAAAGTCCTGGCGATGGTTGCTCAATGCATGGTGAACATCCCAGCAATCGGTCTCAAAGGTGAGTAGCGACTCAAAATGCGCAAGAGCCTGGGCTGATGAGGCGGCGGGAACACGAGTAACGGCGGATGACATGGGCAACTCCTTTGGATGCTTGAGGGAAATAAAACAGCGATGTCATCTTAGGGATTGTTGACGGTTTTGAATGCTGGCCTAAAAGTCATTATTCGTTAATAATCAGCCAATGTCTGATGCATCGACCGCCCAATCCCATTCCTTGAACGGTGCCAGCCGTCGAGTGGCCATTCTCGTTCCGGGCCCGGTTTCCCTGTTTGAGCTCGGCTGTGCGGTTGAGTTGTTTGTGTTGCCCCGGCCCGAACTCAAAGCCTGGTATCACACGCAGGTACTGGCTTTGGAAGATCGCTCTCTGGAGGGCCTGGCAGGCCTGCGAGTACAGGCACCGCGTTTTGAAGGCCTGGGCGATTTTGACGATGTGTTGATTCCCTACTGGCCCATTGATCAACGCGCTGATCCTGAGCTGATAGCTGAATTACAGGGAATCTATAAGCGGGGTGGGCGGTTGTGGAGTTTTTGTTCCGGAGTGTTTTTGCTGGCACAAACCGGTCTCTTGGATGGCCGGGCGGTCACTACCCATTGGCGTTATCGAGCCTTGCTGCTGGAGGCATTCCCCCAATTACGTTATCGCGATGACTGCCTGTATCTTTATGATGAGCAGATTGCTTGTTCGGCGGGCAGCGCGGCTGCTTTGGACCTGGGTTTGGAAATTATTCGGCGGGATTATGGCCATGAAGTCGCGGGTACCGTTGCCCGTCGCTTGGTCAGCAGCCCCATACGGCAGGGCGGCCAGGCGCAGTTTGTCAGTCGGCCAGTCAGTCGTCATCCTGATCTGCTTGCCGCCAGCCTGGACTGGGCCATCGAACACTTAGCGGAACCGATTGCCGTGGATCAATTGGCCGAGCGTTGCAATATGTCCCGGCGCAGTTACGATCGTAAGTTTCGCCAAGCGATGGGGCAAAGTCCGAAATCCTGGATTCTGGGGCAGCGATTACAACAGGTGAAAGATTTACTGGAAAGCAGCGCGATCGCCATCGAGCCATTGGCTCAGGCCACGGGTTTTGCTAATGGCAGCAGCCTACGGCACCACTTTCGTGGCCAGTTTGGTCTTTCACCCAGTGAATATCGTCGCCAATTCCAGGCCAAATAGTGAAAATGGTGGATCTAGGGTAGAATTTTAGAACTTTGTGGTTCACCTACGCAGGGAGCGATGGGTGATTGAGAGGGCTGCCAAGTATAGATCATCAGTCAGCCTGCCGGAGAAATAAGGAACCGCTTGTATGAGTGTCGCCAATTTAATTGTGATTAACCCCGTGGTAAAAAGCCTGGAGCTGCTGGGGGATCGTTGGACAATTTTGATTCTGCGCGATGCTTTTCTTGGGCGTCATCGCTTCGAAGAGTTTCGCAGCCATACTGGTGCGTCCCGCAGCACCTTATCCAAGCGTTTGGAAAACCTGGTCGCTCAGGATGTTTTGTATAAAAAACCCTATCAAACCACGCCACTTCGCCATGAATACCGCCTCACCAAAAAAGGCTTGGATCTATACCCTTGGGCCCTGTTGATTTGGGCTTGGGAATCTCAGTGGTGCGGAGATCAACAGCAGCTGCCCCCTAAATTAATTCACCGCCTGCCTGATGAACATGAATTGCAGCCGATGGTGGTTTGTCGCCACTGTCAGCAGGAACTGCACATCACCGATGTGGAGCGTGAAGTGTTATCCGATTCGGTGGAGTCGGATGTGCAAGCACTGAAAACCATCGGCAATCAACGTCGCTCCCGCGGAGGGCGAGGCACTGAGGAAGACAGCAGCCTCGGCCATATTACGGATATCATCGGAGATCGTTGGGCAAGCTTGATTTTGGCCGCCGCCTTTATGGGCCTGCAGCGCTATGATGACTTTCGCCGACAGCTCGGCATTGCCACCAACATTCTGGCTGATCGTTTGAAGCGCTTGAGCGATGCTGGTGTTTTTGATCGCATTGAATATCAGAGTAAACCGCCACGCAGCGAGTATCGTTTGACCGAGAAGGGCAAAGCGCTTTACCCCTTCACGATGATGATGCGTCAGTGGTCCTTGGATTGGTTGGATGCGATGGAAGACGCCCCCTTTACATTAATCCATAAGCCCTGCGGTCATGAGCTGGCGGTGGATGTAATTTGCAAAGGCTGTTCTGCGGTTCCCAATCCGAAAGAGGTTTCTTATCAGAATGGCAACGCGCAGAATTCTGACCACTAAGGTTCTGCGCTGACCTCAGTGCTGCTTTGCTGTCTCGGCACGTGCTTCGTATAGGCAATAAAACTGATCAGTGCGCCGATCATTAATACGGTGATCATGGACCAGAAATCACCACGTATGGAATGTTCTGAATACTTGATGGCGTAGCTCAGTGCCGCTGCAAAACAGAACATCGTCGTCATGATTTTCAGAACAGTGCTGAACTCATAGGGTGAGTTGTGTGTTTTCCAAGCCACTCCCGCGAGACTGGCGGTGAGCAATGCGCTCCAGAAACTCCAATATGGATTCACATTCAATATTTGGGACAATAAAAAGCTCAGGGCAAACGCCGCAGGAAGTGCCCATACAAAACCGCCCCACAAAATATTGATAAGGTCTTCTTTGCGGCGTTTATTGAGCCATATATTGACTCCACTGATGGCGATGTAGGTGAGGGCTGAGCCCAGTAATACGTACAACAGTTTGAGGGTGAAGCCGGCAAAGTCTCCAAAGTGCAGGCGGTAAGTCGATAACAGTACTTGGGATCCTATGGGTAGCTGGTCGGGATCGGTTTGGCCGATAAAGTTGCCCGCGGCGTCGAAGCGAAAGTTTTCCGAATAGATGAGGCGTTGATCCTTCATCAGATAAAACTCCACGAACTGGTTTTCGCTGCCGGCTTCATGAATGGTCATGAAAATAGGTTTGGCATCGGGCTTAAGGCTTCTCAGGTTTTCTATACTGGCTTTCACATCAACAAGCGGCGCCTGTTTGAACAGCTCTGGTTCGCTGCCAAAAACTTGTTCGATCATATGACGTTGGTCGCCGCCGTGAAAGAAGCCTGCGGCCAGAGTGAGCAGCAAACCTACCAGACCAAAATAACAACTCGTTAAAGCGATCATGATATGGAAGGGTAAGCCCCAAACACTGAGTCGATTGTGCAAGTCGATAGATTGAGTCAGTTTTGATCGCCCCAGACGTAAGCGAAAAGCTTCTTTGACCATCGTTTTGTGAGCCAAAACCCCCGATACAATCAACGCCAGTAGCAGAGCGGCAATCAGGCCGGTTAACAGTGTTCCGATGGTTGAGGGTAAATGCAGGTGTTTGTGTAAGTCGATGACCATCTTGATCCAAGGGGCGTGTTCTTTGGCGCCCAGGCTGCCATCGTGATTTACAAAAAACGCCTGATGATCGTTTTCAACTACAATGCGAGGAATCGCATCGCGTGGAAAGACGATGTGAATGTGTTCTGTATCTTCCGTATGTGTTTCCACAAAGCGTCGATAAGCTTGATCGATAAAGGTTGGGCTGTAATCGTTGAATTCATCGATACCCGGCTGCTCCCATCGCTCCATTTCCTGACCGATAACGGTGAGCACACCAGAGAAACACAACAGGTACAGGAAGGTGGCAGCAAACAGGCCGATCCAGGAATGGGCATCGAGAGATCGTTGGCTAAGCGGTCGATCAGAATTTTTATGTTCAGGCATAGTCGGGCCCTCTTTAGGGGCATTGGTCTTTACAGGAAAAGGTCGACACTCATCAGGCCAGGCGAAGCCAAGCGTAGAGTGCCAGAAAAATTAATAGGGCAAACAAGCGCCACAATCTTTCAGCGGTAAAGCTGTAGATAATGAATCCTGCCCAGAGACTTGGGAACAAAAACGTGGCGACGGCCATTCGTTCGGGTTCGCCTAGGGGAAGGTCATAACTGATGGCAATACTGGCATAGGCGCAGATACCACCAATAAACAACACATAAAAAACCAATCTCACAAAGAACATGGCCAGCTTTCGAGTGTTGATTGAGAGTGCCTGTGTGGTTTTGGGTTTGGATCGAGCGGGTTTTGTTCTCGTTGCCCGATTCAAAATCAACACCCAGGCCATCAGGCTGGCTGCGATAAAAAAATAACTTAAACCCAATTCCCAGCCTGCCAGGGATTGCCAGCAAAACAGTGATGCCACCAACGCAAACAAGGCTGCGCCGCGAAATCCAGGTTTGCGGTGATCCGGCGATTGCCAGGAAAAAAACAGGCAGCTCATCATGGCTGCCTGAGTGGTCAGTGCAAGGGCAAACCACATGCTGAATACCTTATATTGTTGTCGTAACGGATATCGTCAGCAGCATTCATCGCGGCTGACGATGCCAATGTCGATTTAGAAACGGTAGTTAATGCTGGCGGTTACGGTACGACGTACACCTGGGAAACAATCGCCGCGAGTGAGGCAAGAGGTCAGGTATTCTTTATCGCTGATGTTGCGGACATTCAAGGCGGTGTCCCAGTGATCGTTAATGCGGTACCCGAGCATGGCATCGGCCAATGTGTAGGAGTCGGTGACATAACGAACAGTCGCGTTTTCTGAAACACTTTTGCCAACATGGCGAACTCCGACGCCCGCCCGGAAACCGTTCAGGGACTCTGGTTCCCAGCTTGCCCAAAGCGATGCGTTGCTTTCGGGGGTTGCGGACAGTTCAAAATCGTTGGGGTCTTTTGCGTCCAATTTCGACGCAGCGACTTGAAGGTAGAATTCGCCCAGACGAACATTGCCTTCGAATTCGATACCTTCCAATTTACTTACGCCCAGCTGCTGGCCTTGTGTGGCAGGCAACGCGTTGGGATTAGGTAGATTGGAAATTTCGATGTCGAAATAATTCAGTGTGAAGATGCCAGGGAAACCGTCTGGTTGAAACTTGATGCCGACTTCAACTTGCTCACCCTCTTCCGGTTTTAGCTGAACCCCTTGAGCAGTTTGTCCAACGACGGTCTCAAAGGACTCGGCGTAACTGATGTAAGGCGAAACGCCGTTGTCGAACGCATACAAAATACCTGCGCTCAATGAAACGGCATCGTCTTTTTGTACGCTGCTGCCATTATCATTTTCAACGTCGTCGTAACGCAAACCGGCGGTAAGGTGCCAGTTGCCAATGGTCATCAGGTCGGAGATATAAAGGCCAATGTCTTCAACATTCTGCTCGGGGTTGTCGAGGTAAATGGCATCGAATATGGCTTGATCGGGAGCGCCGGGGTAAACCGGGTTGGCGAGATCCAGCACATAACGGAAGTCGCCCTGAAGGACACCGCCGCCATAGTAGTAGGAATTGTTGTTGTCAGTGGTGACATCTTGATATTGCACACCGGACAGAACTTCGTGTTCAATCGCGCCGGTAATAAAGTTAGCACTCAAGCGGACATCCAGCGCGTACTGCTCTGATGTGTTGTCAGCTTGGTAAAACGAGCGTGGCACGGTGGTCCCGGTGGCAACCGGGGCTCCAACAACATCGTTTAAATAACGGCTGTTGCCATCACCTGTAAAAGCCGCCCAAGCTTGGTGGTAGTCGGCTTCGCCGTCACGCCACAAGGCGGTAGTCTGCAATTTAAAGGTGTCGTTAATGCGATGACTGGCCAGGAAAGTGAGCTGTTTGCTTTCGGTATTGAAACGGTTGAATCCCGGCTCACCCACATAGACATCCTGATCGAGATAGCTTCCATCGGGCAGCGGCTCCAGAGTACCGACAATAGGAATAAACTGTGAAGCACTGTCGCTGTCGGTATCGTTGTACATGCCAATCAAGGTCATGCTGGTGTCATCGCTGGGGCGATAAGTAATGGAGGGCATGAACACCTTGGTTTCATCGGATACATGATCGACCTGCGTATCACTGTCGCGATACTTACCCACCAAACGGTACAACCATTTGCCGTCTTCGCTTAAGGGGCCTGTCACATCAACCGCAATTTGTCGGCGATCGAAGTTGCCTATTTCGGTCACCACCTCACCGGCTTGTTCGTCTCTGGGGGTTTTGGACACATAGTTCACCAGGCCACCGGGTGAGCCTTGGCCGTACAGTACCGAGGCGGGACCTTTTAACACTTCGACCTGTTCAATGGTGTAAATGTCGGCGCGGGAGGCGTTGTAGCTACCGAACAATTCCTGAATAGAATCCCGATAGCGGGGAATTTCAAGCCCTCGAGAACGGATCCAGTCACCGCGAGTCGCGAAGCCGTAGGTTTCCGCCGTGACACCGGCCAGATAGCTCACGGTTTGCGACAGATTCAGAGCGCCTTTCTCGATAAATTGATCCGCCGTTTCGATGGAAACCGAGCGTGCTAATTCCAGAATGGGAGTGCTGTGCTTGAGCGCGCTGAAGTCACGCAGGGTACCAACCACTTCAACGGTTTCGATTTCGTCACTATTCGCTTCTTCGGCCAGACTGGCTTGAGCCACAGCTGCGGTAAGCACACTCAGGAACAGGACGCCTCGGCGGGACTGAGATTTCATGGGAACTCCTATAAAAATACAATTGATAATAATAATGGTTCCCATTATCTCAGTCACTTGCTTTAATTACAATTGACTAGATCAGGCAAAAGTGGGGCAAAAGTGGGACAAAAAACGCCGAAGAATCCGTGATGAAGTGCTCTAAGGGGGCTGGGAGGGCGCATGAACAGGGCGATTTCGCCGGATATGACCCGCTCTTATTAGGTGATTCTAATGTAGGGCTATTGCTCCTGTTAGTGTGCCAGGGCTTCGATATGGCTCAGTCCCCGTTTGAATTTTTTTTCAAATGCCGGCGACTACACTCAGCTGTCCAACTTAAGGAGGTTGTATGTCGAGTGTTAGATATCCGTGGCCCATCATGTTATCAGTCTTATGGGGCGCCCATATCCAGGCCGCCGATAGTGCGGTTAAAAGCCCGTCCGTTGAGTCGTTTTCAAAACTCTACCAGTCAGTGAAAATCAATCCCGAGCATCGGGAGATGGCGTTGATTCCATCCTCAGAATTTTCTATGGGTTGCGACCCCTATCGCGATGAAGTTTGCAGCTACGTTCCAGAAGAGCAGCAGCACAAAGTGTATGTCAGTGCTTTTAAGATTGATAAGTACGAGGTGACGACTAATAAGTACGCTGAATGTGTAAATGCCGGTGAATGTGATATCCCGACGGCAGGAGGACTCATGCACTACGGTGACCCAGAAGCGGGTAACTTTCCCATCAATGGTGTCTCCTGGTATCAGGCAAAAAAATATTGTGAATGGGAGGGTAAGCGGTTGCCAACGTCCGCTGAGTGGGAGTTGGCTGCACGAGGTACGGATGGGCGAACTTTCCCTTGGGGAGATGAAAAAGCGGATTGCACTCGCGCCGTGATGGACCGTGAAAACGCCGGTTTTCTAGGATGTGGAACGGGCAACAGTCTCAATGTGGGTTCCAAGCCTAAAGGTGCGTCACCCTATGGTGTTATGGATATGGCCGGTAACCTCTGGGAATGGACCAGCGATTGGTATGACGAACACTATTACTTCAACAGTGCTTACGACAATCCCAAGGGGCCTTCACACGGTGAATTAAAAATTACCCGTGGTGGTGATTTCTTGAGTCGCCAAAGTTATGAGCTTCGAACCACTGGACGTTTTCCTTATTACCCTTCTAACCCGAGCCCGGCGATTGGCTTTCGCTGTGTATTCGATGATGTCGCCGAGGTGAAATGATATGGCTATTAATATGTGGATCGCATTGGGTACTGTATCTGTTGCCCAGGCCTTGTATGGTGACGTTCAGCATCGGGAAATGGTCAATATTCCTGCCGGTGAATTTATCATGGGCTGTAAAGCGTCTGATGGTGTGTACTGTTCACCGGGTAGTGATGTTCACAAGGTGCATCTGGATGCTTATAAAATTGATAAGTATCTGGTTACATTCGAGCGTTATCAAGCTTGTATTGATGATGGTTATTGTACCGAACCGTATTATGGTGCGGCGTGCAATTATAAAATGAAATGGTCGGCAAAACATCCGGCCAACTGCATTACTTTTAAACAAGCTGAAATGATTTGCGCCTATGAGGGTAAACGACTACCGACAGAAGCCGAGTGGGCTAAAGCTGCTCGGGGGCCTAAAGCGAATCTTTTCCCTTGGGGGAATGCACCCGAACCAAGTTGTGACAGAGTGGTCATGAACCAGCGCGTGGATGGCAATAAAATTGGTCCAGGTTGCGGTGCAGGAACAACATTGGAAGTCGGTAGTAAGGTGAAAGGCGCATCCCATTACGGGGTTATGGATATGGCTGGCAATGTGTTCGAATGGACGTCGGATTGGTATTCAGAAACCTATTTTAATAAGAGCCCTTATAAAAATCCCAAAGGGCCTGCGACCGGCAGTGCGAAAGTATTACGTGGCAGTGCCTGGACAGCAAAATACAGAGACGGCTTGGCGCTGACGGTGCGTTGGCCTTATGCCCCTGCCGGACAGGGGTATGTGGTTGGCGCACGTTGCGCGCAATCGCTCAACTGATGGGCGGAATACTTTTTTTCAATAAGGTGAGAATCAGTTTCTGAGAATCATCCCGGTTGATCATTGTTGGGCCGTGTCGCAAAAACTGGGCATTGAGGTGGCTCAACAGTGCCATTAAATGTATGGCGTCGGCATGGGGGTGTGGAGAATTGAACAAGCGGAAAAAGGTTTCCATCAGTTCAATGTCAATCAGGTCCTGGGCGGCGATTTTTTTGGCGATGGCCGGGTAGTTGCTTAGTTCGTTCCTGAATAGCCGGTCCAGTTCCATTAGGTAAATATGTTGATCGTCTTGGGGGGTCGCGATCTCAAGCAGGACTTGACAGTACTGATTTAAAATTTTGTTTCGATCGGTTTCTGATGTGAGGTTGGTGTTTGAAAAGCCATCAATGAGTGAGTTGGCATAATCACGGTACTCGGACATTTCGCGATGGTAATGCGCCATATAAAAATAGAAAGCGGACTCAATGAGGTTTTCGATGGTTTTGAAATGATAGGAAATCGAGCTCGGGTACACGCCGGCCTTTTCCGAAACCGATTGAAACTTAATGCCTTTGATTCCTTCCTCGAGAAGAACATAAAGCGTCGCTTCTAGGATGGTGTCTTTGCTGAATTGGCTGCGGTTATTGTCGGACATGAAAAAGCTTAAATAGTTATTCGGTTTATCAGAAGAGCAGCTTATCGAATCATGGCGCGGGCGTCGAATGATTCCAAAGAGAAGCTCTCGCGAAGGATAGGAGAATGTCATGAAAGCATTATCACGAGAGCAATACCAAGCTGTGGTTCATGGGCTTTACAGTGTGTTGCTGGGTTTGTTGGGTGGAATCTTGTTAATTTACAGCGCTCTGGATGAAGTGGCGCTATGGCCTCTCGGCTCCTGGACGTGGACGCTTCCTGGCGAAGTGTCCTTGTGGCGTGCTCTGCATACTGGGCCGCTGCTAAATGGAGTGCTGGCGATTGTTCTGGTGTATGTCTCAGCCAGTCTTGGGGCAACAGCCGCACGAGCCCGTCGCATTGCTTACGCTTTAATCATGATGGTTTGGGGCAATGGTTTGTTTTATGTGTTCCGAATCTGGGGACAGACTCGAGGTTTGGCGGTGGAGAGCCAGCAATTCGGGGATGGTAATCTCGCCGATTTCGTTGCAATGGTTTCAGCTTCGCTTGCTATGCTCGCGACATTTTACGCTCTGACGGTATTGCTTGTGTTGGGTTTGACGAAAATCAGGAGTTTGCCATGAATTCCATTAATGTACGTCAACCGAATTTTGTGTTTGAAGATGATTTGGCGCTCATGCCGGATCCGGATGATTCTCTGTATTCTGCGTTCAGTTGCTCTGTCACTATTCTCGCTCCTCATATTGAGCGCTTTTTGATTCGAGTCATGCGGACCTGCAGCCAGAACCTGGAGCATGGTGCACTCAGGGATTCCGTCATTGCTTTTTGCGGTCAGGAGGCTAAGCATCTTGATAACCACGATCGCCTCAATGAGGTGTTGCGAACAAAACTCAGTGATGCCGGAAGGCAGAAACTATTAGACGCTGAAGCTGAGCTGCAAGGCGATTACGATCGCTTTTTTAAAGAAAAAGAAACGCTGTTTAATTTAGCCTATGCAGAAGGGTTTGAATCAGCAACCTGTGCGATATCGTTGTGGGCATTCGAGCACAATACGTTGCGTCATAGTCAAAAACCCTGGCGTGACATTATTGAATGGCATTTGGCGGAAGAGATTGAACATCGTTGTGTTGCCTATGATGTTTATCATGCAATGGGTGGTTCTTATCGCCACCGCCTGCTTTGGGGGTGCTATGGGCAATGGCATTTGTATCGCTATCTGCGTCTTTTTGGCTCTATATTTCTGAATGAATTTCCGGAGAGGGAGCAAAAACGGAATGTCTTAAAGCAACGTGGCCTGTCCCTGTTGAAAAAATGGATGGTGACTTTGGGACCGTCTTATTCTCCGGAAAAAATCAAGCTGCCGGAAGGTTTGGATAATATTTTATCGCAATACGAGTACAGCAGAAGGGTTGATCGAGTGTGAGAAGTAGGTAGGCAAAGAAACGGGCCAGGCTTAATCCAGTTGCCCGTCTTCAATCATTTCCAGAGTTTCGACCACATGTTCGGCAAAGCCATGGCCGCCCTCGTAATAGAGGTTGTACGTTACGCAGCCCATGCGTTTCAGTTGTCCAATTTCGTCGGGGAAGCGTGCGATCACCGCAATCTGGCCTTTGTACCCCAGGCGTTGAATCAGTTCGACCACTTCGACGTTCTCGCCGTGATTGGCAAGGCTGATCAAAATGATACGAATACTGCCCAGGTTCACCTGTTGCCAAAAATCCTGGTCACTGGCGTCGGCGCGAACGACCCGATAACCCTCACGCAGTAAACGTTTGGATTTTTTATCGGCTTCTTCCACGCCGACCACTCTGCCGGGATAAGCATGGCGCAGATAGCGATAGGCGCCCACGCCTACTCGCCCCATACCTAACACCAACACATCGGTTTGTTCCAAGTCCGGCCCTTGTTCCTGGGGCAGGCGTTTTTCCAGCTCAAAACGAGAGAATAAGTGACGGTAGCGGTTATAAATACCGTGGGCTTTGTCGTTGATCGGCGCGGCAATAAAAAATGACAGCGCTACGGCGATGGCCAGAGTGACCACCCATTCCTGAGGCAGCACGCCATTGCTTGCGGCGAGCGCAGCGACAATCAAACCGAATTCGCTGTAATTGGACAAAGACAATGACGCCAGCAGCGATGTTCGGGCTCGCAAATGTGTAATGGTCATCAACCAGTAGAACAGCAGGGGTTTGAAGCCTCCGGCAAATGCCAACCCAAGTGCCAGCAACAGCATAGCGATATCGGGCAAGCCATTCAGGCCAATGCTGAGAAAAAAGCCCACCAGGAAAATGTCTTTAAAGCTTAACAGGGCCTTGGACAATTCGTTGGATTTGATACCGCCGGCGAGCAACACGCCAAACACCAAGGCACCGAGATCACCTTTGACATTACAAAGTTCAAACAGCTTGGCGCCACCGAAGGCGATGCCAATACCAAACAAGACCAGCAATTCACCGTGACCGCTGCTGGCCAGCAAGCGATGCAAAAACGGTCGTGCGGGAATCAGTAAAAACAACAGGAGTGCCGTCCAGTCGGGAGACTTGCCAGTGCTGAGAGCAAGGAAAAAAACGGCTGCGAGGTCCTGAATAATCAAGATGCCGATGGCCACATTCGCGTGAATCGATGACGTCTCACCATGTTGTTCAAATACTTTGACGGCAAATACCGTACTGGAGAAAGACAGGGCGAAGGCGATGGTCCAGATGGCGGTGCTGTCGAGGCCGCCCAGGCTGGCAAGCCAGGGTGCCAGCATCATAAATAAAATGCCGAAACTGACCGTCGATGCCAGCATATGGCTGGAGGCCACGGCCCAAATCTGTGGGGCCATTAAATCTCGTACATTGAGCTTCAAGCCAATGGTGAACAGTAGCAGGGTCACACCGGCGTTGGCGATGGTGTCAATGATGCTGCCGGAGTTGCTGTCCAGGCCAAAGCCATGAATGAGGAAACCTGCCAGCAAATAGCCGAGCATGGGCGGGAAGCCTATGCGTTTAAAGCTCAGGCCAGCGAAGAGCGCAATAATGATGATAATAGGATCCAGCATTGGGTGCTCGCTTAATGGCTATGGTTAATCTGGCCTGCTTGTAGTTTAGCGCATTTTGTCGATAAGTCGCTGTTTTATAGATTTATTAGGAATAACTTTGTCCCACTAATGACTGGTTTGTCATCTAAGCTTTCATGCCAAGCCCCTAATGAGGGGGCATGCGAGCAAGAAGGGTATTTGACCTGGCTGCATTCGATAGTTAATTGCTATAAGGGATATCAAGTCAGTTAATTAGATTAATCAATAGTTGCCAGCCTATACTGCTCCTGTGTTCTGAGAGGCATCCTGGCGATGCCAATCATTGGAGAAGCTAACAGCCACAGCAAAAGAAGCGACAAGGGGTCTTACTATGAGTGAAGTTCAATTGCACAACCGCGAAGGTCAGCGCGTTCCATCGGTGACATTTCCCGTACGCGAGGGCGATGCCTGGGCGCATGTGAACAGTGATGAATTGTTTGCGGGCAAAACCGTTATTGTATTCAGTCTTCCGGGGGCCTTTACCCCAACCTGTTCCTCAACACATTTGCCGCGATATAACGAGTTGGCGCCCGTGTTCAAGAAACTGGGTGTGGATGATATTGTCTGCGTATCAGTGAACGATACGTTTGTTATGAATGCCTGGAAAATCGGACAAGAAGCTCAAAACATTACGGTGATTCCCGATGGTAACGGTGATTTCACTCGTGGAATGGGCATGTTGGTCGAGAAAAAGGAATTGGGCTTCGGCGACCGTTCATGGCGTTATAGCATGCTGGTGAAAGATGGCGTGGTTCAAAAGCAATTTGTTGAACCTCAGGAGCCGGGCGACCCGTTTAAAGTATCCGATGCCGATACCATGTTGAAATATTTGTCGCCGGAGTACCAACTGCCTGAATCCAGTACCATTTTCAGTAAGCCGGGTTGCCCGCACTGTATTTCGGCCAAGGCTCTGTTGAGTGAGCGCGGTTACAACTACGAGGAAATTGTGTTGGGCAGGGACGCGAGCATAGTCGCAGTACGTGCTATCACAGGGCGTGATACGGTGCCTCAGGTGTTCATCGGCGGCCAGCACATTGGCGGGAATGATGATTTGGTGCAGTACTTCGCCAGGAATTAACCGCAAGTTAGCAAGAGCCTGATAAAAAGGGGCAAAGCGTCAGCTTTGCCCCTTTTTATTGTCGGGTTTACTTCTTGGAGGCAACCCAGTCTTTCACTTTCATTTCTACGACCTGCATGGGCATGGCGCCGCTCAACAGTGCCACATCGTGGAACTCTTTTATGTCGAACTTATCGCCCAGTTCGGCTTTGGCCATGTCGCGCAGCTCCAGGAACTTCAGCATGCCCAGCTTGTAACCCAGGGCTTGGCCAGGCCAGGCCATGTAGCGCTCGATTTCGGCAACGGTTTCGGTTTCACCCATACCCGTGTTGGCCATCATGTATTCGATCGCTTCTTCACGGGTCCACTTTTTGAAGTGCATACCCGTATCTACCACCAAACGAACAGCGCGAAAAATTTCGGCTTTTAAGCGACCCAGGTCACCGAATGGATCATCTTTGTACTCTCCCATTTCCCAAACAACACGCTCAGAGTAGAGAGCCCAACCTTCAGAGTAGGCATTGTAGGCGGCTACACGACGCAGCAGTGGCAAACTGTCCTGAGCCAAGTTCAAAGCGATCTGCCAGTGGTGGCCGGGGTTGGCTTCGTGATACGTCAGGGTGCGCAAATCAAATTTCGGCACCGCTTTCATGTCGCGCAGATTGATCCAGTAAATACCGGGAACGCTGCCGTCCAATGTGGGTGCGGTGTAGCGGCCGCCGGCTTCACCGTCTTCTACTGCTTCGGGAATGCGGCGAACTTCAACGTCATAAGGGGGCTTGGTGGCGAATTGCTCGGGCATACGTTTGTTGATGTGTTCGATCATGCCGTTCAGATCGTTCAACAGCGCCTGGCGACCGGCGTCGGAATCTTCATACAGAAAACGTGCTTCATCGGTCAGGCCAATCATGCGCTCGCCCACGCTACCTTCGCTGTAACCCTGAGCTTTCAGAATGTCATCCATTTCCGCGGTGATACGAGCCACTTCGGCCAGGCCCACTTCGTGCACTTCTGCAGGGCTCATGTCGGTATCACCTAAGCGCTTCACCATTTCCAGATAGAACTTATCGCCGTTTGGCTGGGCCCAGATACCAGCGGCATCGCGGGCCTTGCTCTCATACTGGCGCAGTGTATCTGCAACCTTTCGATAGCCCGGGTATACGTATTTCTCGACGTTCGCTGCGGCCTGACTTAACAGCTCGGTTTTTTCTTCCTCGGCGAGGTCTTCGAGTTTATCCAGCTTGGTTTTCAGGCTGGTCACCAAGGTGTGTTCAGTCGCGGGGATAGCGCTGTAGCCGTCAACGAAATTCAAGGTGCTTTTCACCAGCGCTTTTGGCAGAACCCAATCGGTTTCTGAATCGCTGATCAGCTTACTGTTGATGTTCTCGATATAGGCTTCAAAGGCCACAAGGCGTTGGAGATACTGTTCCGCATCGGCTTTGGTTTTGATTTGTTGGGCATTTTGTAAGGTGGCAGGGCCATCAATCAGCGGGCCATTAATTTGGTTTACGATGAATGGGGTGTGGCCCATCCAGGTATCAATATAACCCTGCTCAAAACCTTCAACGCCGGCAAAGTAATTGAGAAGGTTGGCGCCCACGCGTTGATTGTCGAGGTTCAGGCCTTCGTTACTGACGTCCAGAGCGCTGATGGATTGTGCGGCAGTGGCCATGTTGCTGCGCAGTTGACGTTCCGCCTCCAGGGAGTAGTCTTCCATGCGACTGAGATATGCACCACCGGCGGTTTTTTCGTCCAGACCCACCTGGGTAGAGAATTGTGGTCGCGCGTTGAACAGGGCTGTGGTTGCGTCATCCAGCTGAGTGCCCAGACCTTTTTCGACGGGGGCGACTGGCGCCGCTTGCGCTACAGCCGGACTTTGTTGCTCGGCTACAGGCGCTTTGTTTTCTTCTTTGTTACCGCAGGCGCTCAGGGCGATAGCGGCGCTCAGGGCAATGGCGATGGGAGTACGTTTCATGCTTCTACTCGCTTTAGGTTATGTATTCTGTAATAGATCAACGGACGAGCGTGCGCAGGGCTCAATCAAAGCGCCACAGTTGCGGGCATTTAATCGCGTAAAAGGCTCGCCCAGTCGAGCCGAGGGTCACCAACCACATAAAAATCAGGGTTCAGCAGGCTGTCTTTGTGGTTGTAGCGTAAAGGGGAGAAGTCGGGGTTCAGTACCTGCCCACCAGCGGCTTCCACCACAGCTTGAGCCGCCGCCGTGTCCCATTCGCAGGTAGGCGCAAGTCGTGGGTAAAGCTGTGCTTTGCCTTCCGCAATCAGGCACAACTTGAGTGAACTGCCCATCGACAGCAACTCACAGCTTTGGAAGTCTTGTTGCAATCGTTCTAACAGGGCATCCAGAGCATCGGCGCCATGACGGCGACTGCCGACGACCGAGAGGGGGTCACCCAGGATTTGTTGTCGACATTGAATGGCTTCCTGGCGGATGTTCCCGGTACCCTGTCGGGTGTATTTCATGGCCCGCGGTTGCTCAGCCAGTTGATTTCCGAGGTAGCTGATGTCGAGAACCGGCGCATGCACCAGACCCAGCACCGGTCGATGCTGGTGAATTAAGGCAATATTTACGGTGAATTCGTCGTTGCGGCGGATAAATTCCTTCGTACCGTCCAGTGGGTCAATCAGCCAGTAATAGGGCCAGGATTGGCGTTCTTCGAAAGCGGGCATCTCAGCTTCTTCCGATAAAATCGGAATCTCCGGGCTGAGCTCGTTGAGTCTTTGGCAGATGATCTTGTGGGCCGCCAGGTCGGCCTGAGTTACTGGGGAATCGTCGCTCTTGTGCTGAACATTGATGTCCCCCTGTTGCCGGTAGACCGCCAATATGGCCTCACCGGCGGCGCACGCAATGTCCAGCAGGCGCTCATGCAAATCAGCTTGACTCAAGCTCGGGGCTTCTATGCTCATGGGGGTCCTTGTTTTATGTTAGTCTTAAATGGTGCAGGCCGCCGTTGGTGTAAGCCGCAAACGCCTGATGCCGCAGTGATAATGAGTAAAACAAATTATGATGTCTAATTCACCCCAAGTTCTGGTGGACTGGGAGCAGATCGATACTGTCTTGCTGGATATGGATGGTACCTTGCTGGATCTGCATTTTGATAATTATTTCTGGTTGCACCATTTGCCGCGACGCTATGTGGATACCCATCAAGTCAGTATGGAAGCCGCCACTGAAAAACTCCATGGCATGTTTGAAACCTATGCGGGCAAACTGGAATGGTATTGTCTTGAACATTGGTCAAATGCCCTGGAACTGGACATTCGGGCGCTTAAAGAAGAAGTGCAGGAGCGTATCGCCACACGCCCCTATGCCATTGAGTTCCTGCAACGGTTGCGAGCCTTGAACAAGAAATTGGTGTTAATCACCAATGCTCACCCGCAGAGCCTTTCTCTGAAGCTGGACATCACTGCGATTGACCAGTGGCTGGATGTGGTCATTTCTTCTCATGAGTACCGCCAGCCCAAAGAGCAGCAGGCGTTCTGGCATTGTTTGCAGGAGCAGGAACAATTTGACCCGGCGCGGACTCTATTTATTGATGATACCGTGCGCATTCTGGATTCCGCTGCGCAATACGGCATCAAACATTTGCTGTGTATTCATCAGCCCGATAGCCAACAGGCGCGCCGTGTTGACGACTATCCGGCCATCGATCATTTTGATGAAATCATGCCGCCACTGTAGTTTCGGTTGGCGACAATAAACGCCCTGACAGGCACAAGGTTCGATATATTTTGGACAAAGTAAGAATTGACAAATGGCTCTGGGCCGCTCGGTTTTTTAAAACCCGGAGCTTGGCAAAAACCGCGATTGACGGGGGTAAAGTGCACGCGGATGGCCAGCGGGTAAAGGCCAGTAAGGAAATTATGATTGGCCAGGTACTGACGATTCGTCAGGGCTGGGACGAAAAAGACGTTGAGGTGTTGGGCTTGTCTGACAAGCGTGGCCCGGCCCCTGTTGCCCAGCAGCTGTATCAGGAAACACCGGACAGTGTCGCCAAGCGCGAAGCTGAGGCAGAAAAGCGTAAAGTGTTGCGCGGTATTGATCTCATGCCTGAGCAGCGCCCAACAAAAAAACAACGTCGACAAATTCATCGTTTTCGCGAGCAGGATTATTCTGGTTAGCGACATAAAATAGCAATAGGTAAATTGGATGGTACTTATGTTTTCTCGCCGCATCGCTGTTGTGCTGGTGTCTATGGTTTCCTTGCTGCTGGCGGTTTCCGCTCAGGCTTCTCTCAGCAAGGACTACAACAAAGTCAAAAATGCGGTGATCAAAATTTACAGTACTTTGACGCCGCCGGATTATTTCACACCCTGGCGTTTGTTGAATTCCCAGCAGAGCAGTGGCTCAGGTGCGGTGATTTCGGGTAATCGCATTCTGACAAACGCACACGTAATTGCTGATGCCAGTTATTTGCAGGTTCAAAAAAACGGTCAGCCGAAAAAATATTTGGCGCATGTGGATTTTGTTTCTCATGAGGCTGACTTGGCGATCCTGAAGGTAGAGGACGAAAGTTTTTTCGATGGCATTACACCGCTTAAAGTGGGTAAGTTGCCCGAGCCGTTGGAAACCGTTTCGGTATTCGGTTACCCCTTTGGTGGAAATACGTTGAGCATTACCCAGGGCGTTTTGTCGCGCGTGGAGCACCAGTTCTATGCCCACGCTGGTGGTTACTTATTGGCTGGCCAAATTGATGCGGCGATCAATCCCGGTAATTCGGGTGGCCCTGTGATTGCAGGCAATAAAATCGTTGGCGTTGTGATGCAGGCAAACACCGGCGCGCGAGCGGAAAACCTTGGTTATTTTGTGCCGCCGTCTGTGATTCGTCATATTTTGAAAGATGCCGACGATGCAGAGCACAACGGTTTCGTGAATCTGGGGTTGCGTACCCAGAGTTTGGAAAGTCCGGCGTTGCGAGCAGCCCACCAGCTGAAAGACGGTGAGAGTGGTGCCCTGATTGTGAAAGTGTTTGAGGGCAGTGCATCCGAAGGTAAATTGTTTCCGGGTGATGTCATTCTGACAATCGATGACCATGATGTGGCGGAAGACCGCTCCATTGAGTTTCGTAAAAATCAGCGCACTAATTTCAAATACGCTCTGGATCAGCGTCATGTGGGCGACAAGATTACCCTGAACATCAGTCGCCAGGGGGAAAAGCAAACGGTGGAAATCATTGCCGCACCCTCACGACGTAATTACAGCTTGGTTCTAGCTGAGCGCTTTGGCCAACAACCTTCTTATTTTATTTATGGGGGTGTGGTCTTTGTGCCGTTGAATATGAACTTGATCAAACGTTGGGGCAGCAACTGGCACAGCAAAGCGCCGATTGATTTTTTGAGTGCTCGCGGACAATGGCGTTCACCAGAAAAAACTGAGTTGGTTGTGGCTTTGAAAGTGTTGCCCGCCGATGTGAATTTGGGTTTCCATGATTGGAAAAACTGGATTATCGAATCGGTTAATGGTGAGCCTATTCGTGACTTCAGCAGTTTTGTGGAGCAGGTTAGATCGAATCAAAGCGATTTCCTGACGCTGTCTGACAGTGATGGTTATCAGGTGATTCTAAATAAAGCAGAATCGGAAAGCAGTTTGCCCGACATTCTGGCTCGTTATCGTGTCCCAATGCCATTTTCCAGTGATCTGGAACCGGTGGCGATGGCTGAGCAGTCGTCCCCGTGAATCGCTCCTGGGCAGCGAGCGGTTTTGTAACAGCGATGCTTGGCATACTGCTTTGCAGTCCTGTGATGTTCGTTGTTGCTGAAACCAAGTTGTATAAATGGGTGGATGCCAATGGCAATGTGCACTACAGCGATAAGAAACCCAAGGGCCAGGCAGCAGAGGATATTTCTGATAGTTTGCCTGCTGCAAACATTGATTCCAGCCATGAAAAACTGCCGTCTCTGGACAGCATCAGTCAGCGGCGCCAGCAGGATGCCGAACGTAAGCAGAAACAACAGGCGGCCCGAGCCCAGCGCCGTCAAAAGGCCTGCCGAGAGGCCCGGCGCAATTTAAACCGCTACAGCAGCCGGTCTTATTTTCGCTATCGACCTGAAAATGAAAAAGTCAGCGAAGCTCAGCGCCAGAAAATGGTGAAAGATGCCAAGGCACGGGTAAGCGCCTTGTGTTCCTGAGCCCAGGCGAGTTCTCGCATGGGCGCAGGCAATCCTCTGCTCAGTCATGCGATGTGGGCTATCCCTTGATGCGCGAAAATTAGTCCCCATAATAAGGGGCTTACAGACATTAGCCGTGAGATCAGGTCCCAAGCAATGGCCAACAGCGATACGATTCAACACTTTATTTTCGAAAACACCGACATTCGCGGTGAAATTATCACTTTGGATGAGGCCTATCAGCAGGTGCGTAATAACAACGCAGCAGCTGAGCAGGAGGTGCCTGAGCGAGTATTGCGGTTGTTGGGTGAGTTTATGGCGGCGGTTGCGCTGCTGTCGGGTACTTTGAAGTTCGAGGGCTTGTTGACCCTGCAGGCGCGCGGTGATGGTGCAATGCCGATGATTATGGCCGAGGCGAGCTACCAAAAGGGGCTGCGAGCGGCGGTCCAGATCAACGATGCGGCAGCGATTGAAGCCCTTGAATCGGCCAGTCTGGCAGACTTGTTGGGTAATCAGGGCCTGTTGGCTATCCTGATTCAACCGGATAAGGGAGAGCGTTACCAGGGTATTGTGCCGTTGGTGAAGACCGATCTTGCCGCTTGCCTTGAGGATTACTTCGCTCAGTCGGAGCAGTTGGGTACCCGTTTTTGGTTGGCTGCTGACGAGAAGCGCGCCACCGGCCTGATGGTGCAGGAGTTGCCCCAACAGCTGGCGGATGCCGAGACCAATGCCGAGCACTGGCAAACCATTACAGCACTGGCAGAAACCATCAAAGATGACGAATTACTAAGCCTGGACCCGCACACGATTCTCTACCGCCTGTTTAATGAGGAAGACGTTCGTCTCTTCGACCCTCAAACGGTGAGCTTCCAGTGCAGCTGTTCAGAAGAGCGCTGCGTTGGCACCATTTTGTCAATTGGCCAGGACGAAGCCCAGCTGATTCTGAGTGAGCAAGATTTAATCACTATGGATTGCCACTTCTGTGGTCAGAAATACCAATTTGGTCCCCAGCAAGTAGAGAAAATTTTCGCTGAAGCGAACAACGCCCAGCACTGATTCCAGCGCTCAAATTTGACCTCCCGAAGGCGGCTTTTGGGCAATGCCCACAAAGCCGTTCTGGGCATTGCTACCGGGCGTTTCGGCGCCATCTCGAGCCTCAAAAAACTAGTAAAAATACTACCTAAAAAAGTGCCAGGATACGATCGAATCTCATTAGGTTTTCTGGCATAATGGCGCCCCCAAATTTACCAGCCCCCGGACATTGTAAGCCGGGGAGACAGATTTTAATTAAAAACGTCTATGCCTCTGGTGTTTCGGCAGTGTTTGCTGAAGTGCGGCGGTGCAGGCCCATAGCTGACAGGACACACCCATGACACAAATTGACGATTCTCCAACCGTCTACACAGATTTGAGCTCGGTAGAGCTGATTGAGCAGGCCCTGGCCCGTGGCGAAGGTAAGCTGGCTGCCAATGGCGCCTTTACCGCCGTGACCGGTGCTCGCACCGGCCGCTCTCCTGCCGATCGCTTCACCGTTGAAGAGCCATCCACAGCAGATAGCATCGACTGGGGTGCGGTTAACCGCCCATTTGACTCCGATAAGTTCGATGCTCTGTGGGAGCGTGTTGAAGACCATATTGCCAGTGTTGATTCTTTTGTTTCACACCTGCACGTGGCCGAAGACCCCGATCACTACCTCGCGGTAAAAGTGACTACTGAGACGGCCTGGCACAACCTGTTCGGTCGCAACATGTTTATCCGCACCGACAACTACAATCCGAAGGGCAAAGAAGAGTGGCGCATCCTGCACGCTGCCAACTTCGAATGTGTCCCCGAGCGTGATGGCACCAACTCTGAAGTAGCGGTTATCGTGAACTTCGCACAGCGCAAAGTGTTGTTGGCGGGTGCCAAATACGCTGGTGAAATGAAGAAGTCCATGTTTGCGGTTCAGAACTTCCTGTTGCCAGAAAAAGACGTGATGCCTATGCACTGTTCGGCTAACGTTGGTAAAGACGGCGATACTTGCCTGTTCTTTGGTCTGTCCGGTACCGGTAAAACCACCTTGTCTGCTGACCCTGAGCGTTACCTGATTGGTGATGATGAGCACGGTTGGGCAAAAGGCGCTGTGTTCAATATGGAAGGTGGTTGTTACGCGAAAACCATCGACCTGAGCCAGAAAAACGAGCCGGTTATCTGGGACGCTATTCGTTTTGGTGCCATCGTTGAAAATGTTGCCCACAATGACAAGCGCATTGCGGATTACAGCGACACCAGCCTGACTGAAAACGGCCGCTGTTCTTACCCGCTCGAGCACGTTGAAATGCGTGTTGAGGAAAACCGTGCTGGTGAACCGAAGAACGTCATCTTCCTGACCTGTGATGTATCGGGTGTGATTCCCCCGGTTTCCATTCTGAGTAAAGAAGCTGCGGCTTATCACTTCCTGTCTGGTTACACCGCTCGTGTAGGTTCAACTGAACTGGGTGCGGAAGCGGGTATTCACCCAGCCTTTTCAACGTGTTTCGGTGCGCCGTTTATGCCTCGTCCTGCTCGTGAGTATGCTGAGCTGTTGATGAAGCGTATCGAGGACTTCGATTCTAAAGTCTACTTGGTGAATACCGGTTGGACGGGCGGTGCCGGTGGTGCAAATGGCACTGGCTCTCGTTTCCCGATTCCGGTAACACGCGCAGTCGTTGCTGCGATCCAGAATGGTTCTCTGGAGGGCGTTGAAACTGAGCACATGGATATCATGAACATGGATATTCCTGTTGAAGTGCCTGGTGTTGATCAGTCTTACTTGAACCCGCGCGAAGCTTGGGCCGATAAAGACGCTTACGACGCTTCTGCTGGTAAGTTGGCAGGTTTGTTCGCCGAAAACATTCAGAAGTTTGACGTGAGTGCGGAAATCGAAGCCGCTGGCCCTAAAGCCGGTTAATCGATTCGCATAGAAAAAAGGCCCTGCGGGGCCTTTTTTTATGCCTGTTATTTTTTAATTCGAAAGAACTACTTTCTATCGGAGAACATTTTTTAAACTCGTACTAATTAGTTTTAGTGAGGGAACACTCCTCAAAAAAAGCCCTTGCCCAGCTGTGGCCATTTACAATATCAGGTGGGGCTGATAGATTCCCGCTCGCGATATTTGTCATAAAGATGAAACACAGGGATTGGGTGTATGTTCGACAGCGTTTTGGGTATTTTGAGTCTGTTTCTTTTTGCTCTGTTTGTTGTTCTTGCCTGCTTCTCCTATTTTAAACCCCTCCTCAGATCGTTCGTGATTGCCGCGGGTCTATTGTGGACTGCCTTAACGATTACTCATGTGTCTTCAGATTACTTTACCGGTAATGGCATTGATGAAGCGGCTATTTATCATATGTGGTATGGCTTCGAAGGCGCCGGTTTTCTGGAATACATCAAGCTGATGCTCTCAGCGGGCATTGCCCTGTTGCTGTTAGTGCTGACGCTGCTCTGGGTGACCGGGAGAATATCCAAAACCAAACAGGGGCGCCATAAAGTGTTGGTGCCTTGTGTACTGTTATTGGGTTCTGTGATTCTGAATCCCGCGGTGCACGATATTAAGGAATTATTGTCGGTGCAGTGGTCGCAGTCTGAGCAGAGTGATTTCTACCGCTATTACCAGTCACCGGTGATTACTCCGCTGGGAACAAAAAAGAAAAACATTGTTTTTATTTATGCCGAAAGTCTAGAGCGGACATATTTGGATGAGGCGCTTTTTCCTGGCCTGCTCGAAGGGATTAAATCGCTGGAGGCCAAGTCCACGTATTTTACTGACATCAAACAGTTAAGGGGAACGGGTTGGACGATCGGTGGTATTACCGCCAGTCAATGTGGCATTCCGCTTATTACTCCGTCTCATGTGAATTCCATGTCTGGCCTTGAGGGCTTTTTAAGCGGCACCACCTGTTTTGGGGATGTGATGAGCTCCATGGGGTATCAGCTCAATTTTGTCGGTGGCGCTAATCTGAATTTTGGCGGCAAAGGAAAGTTTTTTAAAACTCATGGCTTCGATCACGTTGAAGGTCGAACAGAGCTAAAAGATAAATTGAAGGTTGGTGGCTACTTGTCCTGGTGGGGCTTGTACGACGATGTGATCTTGAAATACGCCTATGAGCGATTCGAAGAACTTTCCCGTCAAAATGCACCTTTTGGTTTGTTCACGCTGACATTGGATACCCATCATCCCAAGGGGCACCCTTCTCGTCGTTGTAAGGGATTGAAGTATCAGGATGGCGAGAACGCTATTTTGAACTCGGTGAAATGTTCCGACTTCCTGATCTCTGAGTTTATAGAGAAAATTGAAGGCAGCGAGTTTGCTAAAGACACCGTTGTCGTTTTGGTGTCTGATCATTTGGCGATGAGAAATACGGCTTTTGACCAGCTTAAAAAGGGCAATCGCCGTGATTTGTTCATGATTCTGGATTTTGAAAACCCAGAAGCTAAAGCGATTAATGCGATGGGCTCGACGTTGGATGTCAGCGCAACGGTGTTGCCATTCATGGGCTACGAAGGCGCAATTGGCTTGGGGCGTAATTTGCTGAGTAGCGACCCGGTATTGACTCAGGATGTGCACAGCAAATTAAAATCCTGGGATGCGGATATCCTGAAATTTTGGAAATTCCCGAGTGTGCAAGGTGACACCCAAATTGACTGGGAAGCAAAGACGATCCTGCTGGGTGGACAGCAAATCAAGTTGCCGGCATTGCTCGAAATTAAACCAAACTTGACGACTGTGGCGCGTTTTCAGTTTAACCGCTCCCTGTATCACAAGACTTTTTCGGACGATATCGACGATATCCCGCCAGAGTCCTATTTTGCTTTGTTTGAAAGCTGCGAAAATATCGCCAAGATTCAACCCACCGCTCCCGAGGGAGAATATTGTGTGTTGAGTGGTCCAAACAAAACAGAAGCAAAAGTGGCTAAAATGGATTTGAGCACCACGTACAGTGCACGTGATTTTCGGCAGTTGTTGGGTATGGAATTGTAGTTCAACATCAGTCCACCGTGTGAGAAGCCAAGAGGTTCGCCAATGAAACTGCTGCATACCCAGGAAAATGCCTTCAGTTTGAGCAATATCCAAAACCTTATTGAAGCAGAAGGTATTCCCACATTGATCAAAAATCAGCATCTCGGTGCTGGGAGTGGCGAAATGCCCCACTTTGAAACCTGGCCGGAGCTTTGGGTACAGAATGAGTCCGACTACCCCAAGGCCAAAGCAATCCTGGATACTATTCTCGAGCGATTGGCGGCCCCGGGGGAGGCCTGGAAATGTGGAGCCTGTGGAGAAGAGAACGATGCCAGTTTTGAAATTTGCTGGCAGTGCAGCAAAGAGCGTTGATCCTGTCCACCCCTTCGATCGCTGATCCTAACTATCAGCTACCATCTATCTGTACCTATCTCAGCAGTGCCTCATCCATATAGGGTTGTGCTCTATGCCCGCGTTCGATGCCTGATTATTGTTTCCTAAGTATGACCAGGCCTCATCTCAGGCATCCCGTCCTCTTTTGCCGCTTGCTTTCGTAAAAGCAGACACGTTTTGGTGCGGTATGCCCGCTACAGTCTTCAGGCAGCTTATTTTTACCATTAGCCGATGGGGTATGTTTTATATGGGCACAGTGAATCAAGCCAGTCGCTTTCTGATGCAGGCTAGCCTTGGTGCCAACCGCTCGACAATCGAGCAGTTGGCTGACATGGGGCCAGAAGCCTGGCTGCAGCGACAATTGAATGCCAAGGCGCCGGAAGCGGGAAAGTTTCAGCGCAACACCGAGCAGATCTGGCACTACTTTCGTGGAGAGTTACTGAACGCTCATGGTAAGAGTGCCCTAGATGGCGATGGGAATAACCCGGCCCTGCCGTATAAGTGGTATTTTCATATGGCCTGGTGGCAGGATGCACTCAGTGAGCAGGAGCATCTTCTGCGTCAACGGGTGGCTCAAGCGCTGAGTGAGTTGCTGGTGATATCCGATAATTCCTCATTGGAACTGGATGCCATCGGCATGGCAAGCTTTTACGATCTGTTGTATGAGAATGCCTTTGGCAGCTACGCCGACTTGCTGTACGCCGTTTCCATGCATCCGTGTATGGGGGTCTACCTGTCCCATATGAATAACCAAAAAGCGGTGCCGGCCAAAAACATTCATCCGGATGAAAACTACGCCCGCGAAATCATGCAGCTGTTTTCCATCGGTTTGTTCATGTTGAACCCCGACGGTAGCTTGCAGCGAGACGAGCAAGGCAACAGCATTCCGAGTTACCACAACCGCGATATTCGAGAGTTGGCGCGCGTGTTCACTGGCCTGACTGCAGAGAGCTATCGCTATGAATGGAGTAATCGTTTTTGGTCAAGCAGTTACAACGGTCAGCCAGTTGGCTTTGATGACGGTGTTGAAAGCAGTTACAAAACCGTGCCTTTTGTGAATATGCGTAAGCCTATGGTGGGGCATGAGTCTCATCACGATCGTGGACGCAAGGAATTACTGGATGGTTTTATCAAACTACCGGGCGGGCAGTCAGTCAGTGAAGAAGTGCGTGAAGTGGTCGATCGTCTGGTTGCTCATCCGAATACCGCGCCATTTGTCGCCAAGCATTTAATTCAGCAAATGGTGACCTCCAATCCTTCCGGAGATTATATTGCTGCGGTCGCGGAAAAGTTCGGGGCACGCGGTGATTTGGCCGCAACCATTCAGGAAGTACTGAGTTACCCTTTGCGTAACTCTGTGAACGATACTAAGTACCCAGCCCAGCGTGAAGAAGATGGTCGCAGCTTACAGCCGCAAAAGCTGAAGTCGCCGTTGTTACGCCTGACGCAAATTCTGCGCGCGTTTAATGCCAGCAACCGCAGCGGTCATCTTTGGTTGATTGGGGATGATATTCAGGAGGCCGTCCAGCAGCATCCGTTGTCAGCGTCTACGGTGTTCAATTTTTATAAGCCCGATTTTGTGCCGCAAGGCATGTTAAAAGATATTGCCGAAGTTGCGCCTGAGTTTGAAATTCACACTTCAGCAACTTCAATTGCGTATGTAAATCTGATGTATTACTGGTTCTTTGGCAAATATTTGCCGGGAGTGAGCACTGAGATCAATCAAACAGATAATATCCAAAATGCCCCAGAATTGAATCCAGACTATCTGAATAACGTTGAACAAAATAAATTGCGCCTGGACTTTAGCGAAGAAATTCAAATCGCTCGTAATCCCGAGAGGCACGATGAGCTGATTGATCGTATGAGCGAATTGCTACTGGGTAAACGTCAGGCGGACATCAAGCCGGCAATACGCGAAGCGTTCCAGAGTTATCGCTTCAATCCAGAATGGGTGGTACAGACGATTGCTTTTATGCTGACCATTTCACCAGAATTCACCGTGTTGGAGGTGTAAGATGTTAAAGAATCTAACGCGTCGTCAATTTGTTCAAGGCAGCATGGCCGCGGGTCTTGCCGCAACGGCAGCGCCGACCTTTGCTCTTCCTGCTGTCGGGAATCAAAATCCACCTCCGCTCAATATTGATCAAGGCAAGCGTGCGCTGGTTTGTATCATGCTTGATGGCGGCAATGACAGCTACAATATGCTGGTGCCCCATTCGCCTTCCCATTATCGGGAATATGCTCAAAGCCGTGGTAATCTTGCGCTGGCAAAAGACAGTCTGCTGCCCTTGAATAATTTTCGAGACCGAGACGGACGCGAGTTTGCATTGCACCCGTCCATGCCCGAAGTGGCTGAGCTCTTCGAGCAGGAAAAGCTGTCTTTTGTAGCGAATATCGCGCCATTGATTGAGCCCACAAGCAAACAGGCATTTTTGGATCGCAGTGCACGTGTGCCATTGGGATTGTTGTCCCATGCAGATCAATTCAAGCACTGGCAAACCTCGCGCCCGGACATTCGTGTGCAACAAGGTTGGTTTGGCTACTTTGCCGATGCCATACAGGCGCAAAAGAAAGCAGATCAGATCCCAATGAACATTTCATTGGCGGGCTCGAACATTATGCAAAATGGTCGGCACAGCACCCACTACTCAATTACCGGGACGGGCAGTGTTGGTTTGGTGGTCAATGAAGAAGAGAGCGATTTGAATCGCGAAATTTTGCGCAGTTTCGAAACGATACTGAACACTTCTTATAGCGGCGATCCGTTTAAACAAACGTATTTATCCATTACACGTGAAGCACAGTTGCAGCATCGAAAGTTCAGTGAAGCAGTTGAAAAAATCAGTTTGCCTATCGAATTCAGCCGCAGCGATTTATCTCAGCAGTTGTCAAAGGTTGCGCAGTGTATCGCAGCTTCGGAAGAACTGGGCCTGCCTCAGCAAACGTATTTTTTGCGTTACATCGGTTGGGATCATCATGACGAGTTGTTGGCCAATCAAGCTCGCATGTTGAGTGTGTTGAGCAAGGCTATGGGAGAGTTCCAGCAGGCATTGGAATTAATGGGGCTGTCCGAGCAGGTGTTGAGTTTTACGGGCTCAGATTTTGGTCGCACGTTAACGTCGAACGGCAATGGCAGCGACCATGGCTGGGGTGGCCACTGTATGGTCATGGGGGATGCGGTTAAAGGCGGCAAAGTGCTGGGGCAATACCCTGCATTGTCTTTGGGGGATGACAATCCATTGGATGTTGGTGGAGGTGTGTTGATTCCTACGTTGCCGACTGATGTTTTGTTTGCTCAGCTGTCTATGTGGTTTGGCGTGAAGGAACAGGATATTCCTATGTTGTTTCCAAACTTACACAATTTTTCAGGGTTGAGTAATGAGCCCTGGCCTCGTCTGGATTTATTGAAAAGCTAATGAATACTCTTGCTCTTACGGCGCCCACTCGATTGGGTGCCGAAAACCATTTGTTGAATGATCTCAAGCCTCAATGGCAGTCGCGAATGGCCACAGCCACTCGCCTTATTCGTCAGCGTTTTAACGAATCGATTGATTGGCATTGGCTGGCGCAGCAATGTGCTGTATCGCCCAGTCATTTCCACTATGTTTTTAAAAGCGCTTTTAATGAAGGCCCTGGGCAGTTTCAACGTCGTATGCGCTTGCAGTACGCGTTGAGCCAGCTTCAGCTCAGTGACAAAAGTGTAACGGATGTGGCGTTGGAATCGGGCTTCTCTTCATCTCAGGCTTTGGCAAAGGCGCTGCGCAGGGTTCTTGGTTTGAGTGCTTCCGATGTGCGGCAGCTCTGTTCGCAACGAGATGCTCAGGTTTGGTTATCACTCTTGCCCAAACTTGGACAACCCCATCCGGATTTTCCGGAAAGCCTGGATAACTCGTTGTTAGAACGCATCGATATACGCTTGGAGCAACGAGGCGAACGTCATCTGTATCTGTATGAAGCCAATGCCCGGTCGGTAGGGCAAATTTATTGCGCTTGCAGTAAATACCTTCCACTCAATTGCGATACGGTGTTGGTGTATTCTCCTTGGGAAGCCTGTTCAGAGCCGGCCCAGTCCAGTTATTTCTGGGGCTATGAGGCCAAACCTGAATTGGCGAATCATCAGGTTCCTGCGCGGACTTATTTGAGTGCGACCGTCGTGATTGATTCTGAAGCGTCGTATCTTATGGTCTGGGAGGCGATCTATCGGCGTATGCTGGAAGAGGGGTTGGAGATTGATCAGGAAGCTTATCTCTGCGATGAACTTGCGGTGCAGCAGCGCGACGACGGTGGTATGTTGATTTCAATTGGTTTGCCAGTAAAACCCTGCAGCTGATTTCCCTGAGGGAATAAAAAAGGCCTGCTTGCGATACCGCAAACAGGCCTTTTCTTTTATGCCGGCATCAAATTGAGCAGGTCAGCTCACCCAGACGCTCGGTCAGTTTTTTGTTTTCGCTGTAGTCAATCGGAATGACGACCAGGCTTGGGCCATCGGTAGCAAAGGCGGTTTTCAATGCGCCCTGCAGGTCGCGAGAGTTTTCAACCTTCTGAGCATGCCAGCCAAAGGCTTCCGCCAGAGGCACCCAATCCGGGTTGCCGAAGTCGAGATCGGTATGCTTACCGAATTCATTTTCCTGCTTCCATTTAATCAGGCCGTAACCGCCGTCGTCCCACACCATAACGGTCAGATTCAGATTCAAGCGGCGAGCGGTTTCCATCTCCTGCATGTTCATCATAAAACCGGCATCACCGGAGATGGCCAGAATGTTGCGGTCTGGGTGCACAATGCTCGCAGCGATGGCGCCAGGCAGGGCAAAACCCATGGAGCAGAAACCATTGGGGATAAGACAGGTGTTGGGCTCGTGGCATTGGAAGTGTCGGGCAATCCACATTTTGTGTGCGCCAACATCACTCAGAGCGATGTCTTCCGGATTCATCACAGCGCGGGCATCCCACAGGGCTTTCTGTGGACGAATAGCCCCTTCGGTGTCATCGTCTTTATGCTTCGCCAGTTCGGCACTCATGTCGCGGCGCACCGCAGCTTGCTGAGACAAGTCAAAGTCCAGCTTATCCGCGCCGTATGCATCAACGCGTTCGTTCAGCATCCACAAGGCGTGAGCGAGATCGCCGACAACTTCCGTTTCAGGATGATAATGCTCGTCAATTTCCGAAGGCAGGAAGTCGATGTGCAAAATGTTTTTATTCTGATCGTTGTTCCAGAGTTTCGGGTGATACTCGACCATATCGTAGCCAAGGGTGATCACCAGGTCTGCGGCGTCCAAGGCGCAGGCGGGAATGTCCTTCGCACCCAGGCCGATGGTATAAAGGCAGTAATCCGCATTCATATCCACACAGCCTTTCGCCATAAAGGTGCTGACAACACCAATACCGGTTTTTTCACACAGTAAGCGCAGTTGTTTGGAGGCGCGGGTACGGATACAGCCGTTGCCCGCAATAATGACAGGGCGCTTGGCGTTTTTTATTTGCTCGAAGGCCTGATCCATAATCTTGTCGGCAGGTACCGGGCGGCGAGCTTTGCGAACCGATAGGGGAATTTTGTCGACGGGCAGCTTTGCAATATCTTCGGGCAGTTCAATATGCACAGCGCCCGGCTTTTCGGTTCGGGCGAGGCGTACAGCTTTGCGAACAATCTCGGGAATATTCTCTGGGTGCCATACCGTGGTGGCCCATTTGGTCACGGGCTCGAACATACCCACAACATCCATCACCTGATGGGATTCTTTGTGCAGGCGGGTTGAAGCGCCCTGACCAGTAAGCACCAGCATGGGCGCCCGGTCCATATTGGAGTCGGCGACACCGGTGATCAAATTGGTCGCGCCCGGGCCCAAAGTACCCAGACAGCCCGCAGGGTTACCTGTCAGACGCCCGTAGATTTCGGCCATAAATGCCGCGCCCTGTTCGTGTCGCGTGAGGATAAACTTGATCTTCTCGGACTTTTCCAGAGACATCATAAAGTCGGCATTTTCTTCACCGGGTACACCAAAGATGTACTCGATTCCTTCTTCTTCGAGGCATTTGACCATTAGATCCGATGCTTTCATCGCGCGGTTCTCCTATTGGTTGAGCGGCAGCGTCAGGCTTATGAAAAGTAAGAATTCGTGCTCCCAAGGCTCAGCTTAAGATGTTTTGTTTACTGTTCAAGCATAGACTATGTGAGCTGTTCTGCACATTTGGCAAAATTTATGACTGTCATAGCGCAGGCGCAAACATCTCCGTAATATTGGCGGCTGAAACAACCTTGCATCATCATTGCTCCTGATTATCGAATTGCAGCGGGGCCTAGAGTTGACGGGGGCATGCTGTCACAATAGGGCCTTTTGGCATGATCTGCCGCACTTACTATAAGAACTTATAAAAAGTACACAATAAGTACACTACAAGAACAAGAGACGAGACATGAGATCACGATTGGGCAAAATGCTGCCATTACTGTTCATAACACCGATGTGTTGGGGGGATTATCAGGCGCAGCAGATCCAGCAGGCTGAGCAGATTCGAGTAGCCGGGGACATGGCCTGGGGCGGCATTAAGGACTGGCAACTGAGCAATGGCCGTGTGTGTGCCGTCATTTCCGATGTGAAGCACGAAGGTGAACTGGCGGCTACGGGAGGTTATCTGACCGATTTCGGCTTCTGCCAACAGCCGGGGGAGGGCTTTGGCCAGCTCTATTTCGCAATCAATTTAAGCGGTACCAGCTCGCCAGCCTTTTATAAAATGGAGGCCCAGCAGGGCGACGATTTCGCCCGCGTCCTGGGGTGGGCAAAGCACGGCGGCTTCGAGCTGCAGGTGAGCTATGAGTTGAATGAGGACAATGCCGATAAATTACAAATCAAAGCTGAGTTAAGTCATAAAGAAGATGTGGATGGTTTCGACGCCGCAGCCTTTGGCTTGGTGAATCTGAACCGGGGCAATAAGGTCTTCAGCACCTCACTGGATGGGCAGGGACCATCGCCGGCCTATGAGCACAAACCATTACCCAGCGGATTGCTGGATGATCTCGGTGGCCTGGTCGGAGTCGATATGATTCTGAGTTTGCCCGATGCCGGAAAGCATCCGATGGTCTACGGCCAACACATCAAGAATGCTTATCTGCTGTCGGAAAACGGCGAGAAAAGCCAGCTGCCCAGCTTTGTCGGGGTAACAGAATCTTATTCCGCCGCGCTGACCTTCACTGAATCTTTTGTGTTCGATAACGACGGTGTTTTTCTCGACCCCTTAAAGCTGCTGGAAACCCAAATGGCGGATCTGGAGCTTGGTGAAACCCTAGTTGTGGAACATGAGATCAGCCTGGCTTCCGGGCGTGACGCGGCCTCTGTATTGAATCAATACTGGGATAAGCAACCGGCGGTGAAGTTGCAACTGCCGACTGCGGGGTTGTCGGTGTTTATGCAACGTGAGGCCGATGGGGCGGTAATCAATCACGCCATCAGTGATGTGGACGGACGCATTGCCTTGAGAGCGCCGGCCGGTAAGTATCGCCTGAGAATTGAAGCGCAGGGTCGGGTGTTGGCTGAACAAGCGGTTGATTTGCAAGCCGATATTGATCTGCCCAGTCCCGAATTAAAGGCCCAGGGGACACTGCGTTTGCCCCGGGGGCAAACTATGCGCTTGAGCTTTTTTCCTGAGGAAGGCCAATCCGTCAATTTTTCTCGCCAACCCTTCGGTTTCAGTACCGGGGGGCATCGTGAGGCTCCGGTTATTGATGTGATGCTCGCTGGGACAGAATCTGACCCTGACGTGATTTCCCTGGCGCCTGGTCGTTATCGTGTATTGGCCAGCCGAGGACCGGAGTATTCCGCTCATATGGTCAAACTGACGATCGATGCGACCAAGGAAAGCAAGCTCAGCATTACGGTACCGAAAGTGGAAGTTGCGACGCCCAATTATGTGCACGCCGATTTGCATACTCATGCGGCCCCAAGTTTTGATAACAGCTATCCTCAGGAACAACGCATTCGCAGTTATGTTGCACAAGGCGGAGAGGTGCTGGTGGCGACTGAGCATGAAACCATCTACGACTACCACCGCGATATCGCGGAAATGGGCTTGAGTGATCGTTTGGCCACGGTCACTGGCACCGAAATCACGGGCTTGGTGCAAAGTGAAGTCGCCCCCCATACTTTGGGGCACGCCAATGCATTCCCGCTGCAGATGCAGAAAGGGCAATACCGTAGTGGTGCGCCAGCCCATGAGAATAAGCGTTGGCGCGACGTTATTGCCGCGGTGCGCAAAAGCGATCCCGATGCCGTAATGCAATTGAATCATCCGCGTGTGATTTATCAAGCGGGCGAAATATCTGAGCCGGGCAGTCAACGTTACAACGAAAGCTATTTAATGCATCTGTTGGACGGGCGGGGTCATGATCCGAGTCAGCCTTTAACGGCTGAGCAGAATCGTAGTTTGATCGAAAAAGATCCTGAAACCGGTGTGCGAGATATTGATTTCGATGCGATGGAATTAATTAATGGTACCGGTGCTGGCCTGAATTCCTATGAGCAGCTGCGCAAAGACTGGTTCGCCTTTTTGAAGCAGGGCGTCAGGTTGGTGGGTACGGCCACCAGTGACTCCCATGGGCAAACCTATGGTGAAGTGGTGCTTGAGCCACGAACCTTGATTTACATGGCCAATGACGACGTCAGCGAATTTGATCAAGACCATTTTATTGCAGGAATTAAACGCGGCAATATGTATGGCACGACTGGGCCACTCTTGGATATCGCGCTGAGAAGCGGTGATCAGCAAGCCATGATGGGCGAAACTTTAGGCGCGAAAGACGCGGTATTGGCACTGACAGTGAATGCCGCCCAGTGGATCGATGTGCACACCCTGCGTATTTATATTAACGGTGAGCTCTACCAGCAAATGCCGATCAACAAGGGGCAGGAAAACCTTTTGCCATTAAGCTTTGGTAAAGACAGTTTTGTTACCGTGGAAGTGGAAGGTGACCGTAAGGGACTCTATGCTGAGATTGTTCCGGTGATGCCGCCTTTTGCTTTCAGTAACCCAATTTATGTGGATGCAGATCAAGATGGCCAATGGCAAGCCCCTGGCTTATAACAATTCTCTGAGGAATTTCGGCATCGTTGGTGTCATCTTTGCGATGATGGGTTTTCTGATGCTGTTTGGTGCGGGGCTTTGGGCCCACTCTGTATACAAGTTTAAAGCGAGTGCTGTGCTTGTTGAAGGGGAGGTCATTGATCTGCTGTCCCGCAGCGGTTCCGATTCGACCACTTACGCACCAAAGTATCGCTTTATGGTGAACGAGCAACAGGTTTACACCGTTGTGAGTCGCAGCAGCTCTAATCCACCAGCGTACGATATCGGTGAAAAGGTTCCGGTATTGTACGATCCCACCGACCCGATGGACGCGCGCATTGATGGTTTTCTTGGTTTGTGGTTTGGGCCAACATTAGTGGCGGGCATGGGGACGGTGTTTTCTTTGGTCGCCTTGATTCCTGGAATCCTGTATTGGCGCCGTCGAAAAGACGTTGATTATCTCATGCGTCAGGGTATGCCTGTGATGGCAGAGTTTCAGAGAGTTGAGCAGGATGACAGCGATAAGAAAGGCAACACGGTCTTTTATATTATCGCGCGTTGGCATGAGCGTGACGTCAATCAAGTGCACGTCTATCGCAGTGAACCCTTAGGCTTTGATCCCAGTGAGTTTCTGAGTCCCAAGCAATTGATTACCGTATTGGTTCACCGGCAAAAGCCGGATGTGTATTTTGTCGACACCAGTTTTTTACCCCAGCAACGAGTCTAGGGTTGCTTAAAAAAACAGCGCCTCAGCAGCTTGATTTGCCGCGTACCGCGGCATTTGATATATAAGCTGCTGTAGCGCCAGAAAGATTGTAGGAAGTGGCATGTCAGATTTAATTGGAGTTCAAGATGCGGACGAACGCATCTCTTTAAAGGAATATACCGAGAAAGCCTACCTGGATTATTCCATGTACGTCATTCTCGACCGGGCTCTGCCCAATGTAGGTGATGGTTTAAAGCCTGTTCAGCGTCGCATTGTTTACGCGATGAGTGAGTTGGGATTAAAAGCCAGTGCGAAATATAAAAAGTCAGCGCGTACCGTCGGTGATGTAATTGGTAAGTTTCACCCACACGGCGATTCGGCGGCTTATGAAGCGATGGTGTTGATGGCGCAGCCGTTCAGTTATCGCTATCCATTGATTGATGGTCAGGGTAACTGGGGTTCCCAGGACGATCCCAAGTCTTTCGCTGCCATGCGATATACCGAATCCAAACTCACTAAATACTCGGAAGTATTGTTGAGCGAGCTGGGTCAGGGCACGGTCGATTGGGTTCCCAACTTTGATGGCAGTATGGATGAGCCTGCGGTCATGCCTTCCCAGGTACCCAATGTATTATTGAATGGCACCACGGGTATTGCGGTGGGCATGGCCACCGATATTCCTCCGCACAATTTGCGCGAAGTGGTGACGGCAACCATCCATAAACTGGAAAACCCCAATGCCACCACCGCCGAGCTTTGTGAATTTGTTCAAGGCCCGGACATGCCCACGGAAGCTGAAATTATCAGCCCCAAGGCCGATCTGCAAAAAATGTATGAAACCGGCCGTGGCAGCCTCCGAATGCGCGCGGTGTGGTCTCAACAGGACGGCGACGTGGTTGTCACGGCGTTGCCTCACCAGGTCAGTGGTGCAAAAATTCTGGAGCAGATTGCGCAACAGATGCAGGCGAAAAAGCTGCCGATGGTAGCCGACCTGCGCGATGAATCGGATCATGAAAACCCAACTCGACTGGTGATTGTGCCACGTTCCAATCGTGTTGACGTCGACGCAATGATGAGTCATTTGTTTGCCAGTACCGATCTTGAACGCACCTACCGTGTGAACATGAACATGATTGGTATTGATGGCCGTCCTGGTGTGAAATCACTGGAAACCATTTTGTCCGAGTGGTTGAGCTTTCGCATGGTGACGGTGCGTCGCCGCTTGCAGTATCGCTTGTCTAAAGTCGAAGAGCGTTTGCTGCGTTTGGCTGCCTTAATGATCGTGTTCCTGAACGTGGATGAAGTGATTCATATCATCCGCACTGAAGATGAGCCCAAGCCTATTTTGATGGAACGCTTCAATCTGGTAGAGGCCCAGGCCGAATATATTCTGGATACCAAGCTGCGCCAGTTGGCACGG
The DNA here is from genome assembly GCF_040372805.1 of Pseudoteredinibacter isoporae. Lineage (GTDB taxonomy): Bacteria > Pseudomonadota > Gammaproteobacteria > Pseudomonadales > Cellvibrionaceae > Pseudoteredinibacter > Pseudoteredinibacter isoporae_A. The sequence goes on along the minus strand of NZ_BAABWJ010000001.1, from coordinate 484,934 downwards.
CTGGAAGAAATGAAAATCAAAGAAGAGCAGGAAGCCCTTGAGAAAGAACGCGATGACCTGAACAAGACCTTGGACAGTGCTCGTCGTTTGAAAACACTGGTGAAAAAAGAGCTGCAGGCGGCGGCTAAAGAGTTTGGTGACGACCGCCGCTCACCTATTGTTGCCCGTGAAGAAGCCGCGGCATTCAGCGAAACGGATTTGTTGGGCAGTGACCCAGTGACGGTGGTTATTTCTGAAAAAGGTTGGATTCGCGCCGCTAAAGGTCATGATATCGACCCATCGGCACTGAACTATAAAGCGGGCGATAAATTTAAAGTCGCTTGCAAAGGCAAGACGAATCAGAATGCCATCCTGCTCGACAGCACCGGGCGAAGTTATGCTCTGCCAGCACACACCTTACCTTCTGCTCGTGGCCAGGGCGAACCGATTTCCGGCCGACTGAACCCACCAAGTGGCGCCACTTTTGTGTCTACCATGATGGGGGATGCCAAACAAAAAGTGTTACTGGCCTCAGATGCTGGTTACGGTTTTATTGGCACGATGGGTGATCTGTTCACCAAAAACAAAGCGGGCAAAGCGGCACTGACCTTACCGAAGGGCGGCCGAGTACTGCCAGCCACCCCGATTCATGGCGGCGATGAGCCTCTCATTGTGGCAATCAGCAATGAGGGTCGCATGCTGGTATTCCCATTGAGTGAGTTACCGGAGCTGGCGCGAGGCAAGGGTAACAAAATCATGAACATTCCTTCTGCGCGGGTTCAATCCCGGGAAGAGTTTGTGGTTGCGGTGCAAGTGCTGAGTACAGGTCAACAACTGAAAATTTACTCAGGCAAGCGTCATCTTGGCATGAAGAGGGCCGACCTTGAGCATTACAAAGGCGAGCGTGGTCGTCGTGGCAATAAGTTGCCGAGGGGCTTCCAGAAAGTCGATTCTGTGGAAGTGGTCGAATAGACTGTTTTCTTATTAGGTTGGTAATGAGCCTATAAAAGGCGAGAATTTTCTCGCTTTTTTATAGGCGCCATATTCAAGGGCTGTCAGGCCGCCTCAGCTTTCTTATCGCTGAACTGCCTGGCGATTCGCACAAATTCAGCTTCGCAAGCTAAAAAGGCATCGATCACGCTCGGATCAAAGTGCGTGGCTGTACCTTCCAGAATGATCGTTTTGGCCTCATCATGACTTAAGGCGGGTTTGTAAACCCGAGCACTGATCAACGCGTCGTATACATCCGCCAGCGCCATTAAGCGTCCCGACAGTGGAATGTCTTCGCCCTTAAGCCCGGCGGGGTAACCACTGCCGTCCCATTTTTCATGGTGGCTCAAACTGATTTCCTTCGCGATACGCAAAAATGAATTACTGCCCAGCTGCCGCTCGGCCACCGCCAATGCATCGGCTCCGATTTGTGGGTGCCCTTTCATTATGTCGAATTCTTCTTCTGTCAGCTTGCCGGGTTTAAGTAAAATGCTGTCTGGAATGCCCACCTTGCCAATATCGTGAAGTGGGGCGGATTTATACAGCAGCTCTACGGTTTCGTCGTCAAGTTGTGCCGCATACGCTTCATGGTTTCTCAATTCCAATGCCAGGGCTTTTACATAATTCTGAGTACGTAAAATGTGGCCGCCGGTTTCGTTGTCACGAGTTTCTGCAAGACTGGCCAAGCCGAGAATGCTGGCGTCACGAGTCACGCTCAATTCGCGACTGCGTTCTGCCAGGGCGGCGATGGTTTGGTTTGTGTGCAAAGCCATTAAACCAAATTCATCGTTACTGCTGACAGGCACTTCGGCGCGCAAATCCCCCTTTGCTACGGAAGCCAGTGCCGCCTGCTCCATGCCGATGAACATCTTCAAATTGCCCGCGTAGGCAAAAATAATGCGCAATACATACACCATGATTACCGCAACGACAAAAGCCACCTCCGTCAGAATGTAACGTTGGGCAGTTGCGAGCGGTAAATCATCGCCCACTTGTTGCAACCATTGGAGATCTTTATTGATCACCATAAACACCACGCCAATGACGGCCATGGCACACACGCAAGCGAAGTGGCTGAATTTATGAGTGAGTGGATAGGGATCGCAGTCCGGCGTAATATGCTCGCCACTGAGGGCAAGTTGCCTGGCGATGGTACGCTCCAACAACAAGGCTTGATCACAGGCAATGAAAAAGCCGAGGATTGCCATTCCTATCAACACTTTTAAACCGCTGTCCAGCGGCGATTGGTAGAGCAGGCGGAAATAAATTGCCAACACAAATCCAAACAATAAAAACAGGCTGATATCCAAGGTAAACTGACGTTTAACCCGATATTTCAGTTCTGCCTTACCCACAAGCCCGCGCAGAGCGTAGCGCCCGACACCGACCAAGGCAAAGCTGAGCATGATAGGAATCAGTAGAGCCCCGAGGCTCAAACTGTCGAGAAAGGGGCATACCTGGACCCCATACAAACCGAACAGGGCTGCGGCGACCAGATAGTGTTGGCGATAGCTTTGTGTCATGATGCGAGTGATGATGAATATCCGCTAGTGTTCAAGTTATGTCGGCGGCACAAGCCCCGGCTTGAAGATTATTTCCCATGCCGATGGGGGTAGACAGCGGCTGAGCCGCGAGGAGTCTGTAATGGCGAAGGTACTAGGTGTCGGAGGTATATTTTTCTTTTGTGAGGATCCCAAGGCTCTTTCGTCTTGGTATCAGACGCATTTGGGTCTGCCCATTGATCCGAGCTATGGAGGTTGTGCCTTGCAGGCATCGGATATGCCGGAGAACGGTTATACCGTCTGGGCACCGTTCACCCAAGGCAGCGATTATTTCAAGCCGTCTAAAAAAGACTTCATGATGAATCTGGTGGTGGATGACTTAGCTGCCGCTCTGGAACAGGTGAAGCAGGGTGGGGCCGAATTGATTGGCGAGCCCGAGTCCCATGACTATGGTGATTTTGGTTGGTTTATGGATCCGGCCGGAAACAAAATAGAACTCTGGCAACCCAAGAGTTGATGGAGTGTGCTGGCCTTTGAGGGCAGCCCGATCAATACACAATACGATAAACAACGATAAGAACATCAGAGGTGACGATGTCCGAGTACCCCTTTATCCCTTTGGATTTTAAACCAATGCCGGAAGCTGAAATGAAAGCCAAGGCTGAATCGTTTTATGACATGATTAAACGTCGCCGCACCGTGCGGGACTTTTCTTCAAAACCTGTACCACGTGCCGTGATTGAGCATGCACTTAAAGCGGCAGGTACCGCCCCCAGCGGGGCTAATAAACAACCTTGGCATTTTGTGGTGATCAGTGATGCGGAAACCAAGCGCGAAATTCGCCTGGCCGCCGAAGAGGAAGAGCGTCAGTTTTATTCCGAGCGTGCGACGGAGGAATGGTTGGAAGATCTGGCCCCACTTGGGACCGATGATAAAAAACCTTTTCTGGAAACGGCGCCTTATCTGATTGCCATCTTCCTGCAGAAGTTTGAATACGATGAAGACGGCACCAAGCACAAAAACTATTACACGGCGGAGTCGGTTGGTCTGGCGTCGGGTTTTCTGATTGCCGCGCTGCATCAAGCAGGGCTGGCAACCTTGACTCACACTCCAAGCCCGATGAAATTTCTAAACAAAATCTGTAAACGTCCCGAGTACGAGCGCCCTTATATCCTTCTGGTTGTTGGATATCCGGAAGAGGATGCTCAGGTTCCGGATATCACAAAAAAACCGCTTGGTGAATTCACAAGCTTTATCGAATAAAACAACAAGAACAACACGATCATGAAAATACTGAAGTTTATTGCCTATGTGCTTCTGGCAGTACTCATCCTTGGGGGGAGTTTTGTTGCCCATGAGTGGTACGCCAAACCTGTCTTTATCAATAATTTTTTCAACCGGGAAGTGCTTAAGCAGGCCTTGAAAAGTCCTGAAATGCTGAGTCAGCTTCATATGCTGGAAAACATCGGCGTGCGTGGCCACAACCGAGAATTGGACGACGAAAGCATTGCCGCTGGCGATGCGATGCTGGCCGACCTGAAAGCCGCCAAAAGAACTTTGGATGAGTACAACGACGCTGACCTCAGTGCGTCGGAAAAACTGTCCAAAGATATCGCCAACTACTTATTCAGTTCGGTTGATGATTTTGAAAAGTACCGCTTTCACAATTATCCCGTGAATCAGTTATTCGGTGCCCAGAACGGCTACCCGAGTTTTATGGAATCTACCCATGAAATTAAAGTGGCCGAAGACGCCGAGAATTACATTGCTCGCTTAAACGCAGTGGGGAAAAAATTCCAGCAAGTACTGGATGGTCTAAAAGAGCGTGAAAAACGCGATATTTTACCTCCACGCTTTGTGGTGGATCGCGTTTTAGAGGAAATGAACAACTTTGTAAACACGCCGGCGAAAGAGAATATTCTGTACAGTAATTTGGAAAAGAAAACCTCTGAAATTGAAGGCTATGATAATACTGAGGTTCTGGCTCAGGCGGAATCGGCCATTCAGAAGGAGGTGTACCCGGCCTACCAAAACTTAATTGATTATTTCGATGCCTTGCGGGACAAAACCACCGAAGACGATGGTTACTGGAAGCTGCCCGACGGTGAAGGTGCGTATAAAGCCGCTCTGCGTTTATTCACGACAACGGAGTTGACCGCAGAAGAAATTCACGCGATTGGTCTGGCGGAAGTGGATCGGATTCAGGCGGAGATTCTGGCCATTCTGGCTGAGCAGGGTTACGACACCCGCGCTGGTTTCAGTGCCGCCATTGATGAAATGGCCTCTAAGAACGAATTTTATTATCCCGACACCGATGCCGGTCGCGAACAGATTATTGCAGACTATCAAACCATACTGGATGAAGTGAATCAGGGGTTAGGGGAAACCTTCAGCCTTCGACCCAGCACCACTGTGGACGTTAAACGCATTCCGGAATTCAAAGAGAAAACCTCTCCAGGGGCTTACTATCAGCCACCCGCATTGGATGGCTCTCGACCGGGGCAATTCTTTGCCAATCTGTACGACATTAAAGCCACACCCAAATACAGCATGCGTACTCTGGCGTACCATGAAGGCATACCCGGCCACCACTTTCAGGTCGCGATCGCTATGCAGCTGGAGGGCATGCCTTTGTTCCGTCGTTTCTCACCTTTTACCGCTTACGTTGAAGGTTGGGCGCTGTATGCGGAACAGCTTGCCTGGGAGCTGGGTTTTCAGAACGACCCCTTCGATAATATTGGTCGCCTCCAGGCCGAATTGTTCCGGGCGGTGCGTTTAGTGGTTGATACCGGTATTCACGCGAAACGCTGGACGCGACAGGAAGCGATTGACTATATGATCGCGAACACCGGTATGGCGGAATCCGATGTGGTTGCTGAAATCGAGCGGTATATCGTCATGCCTGGGCAGGCCACCTCATACAAAATTGGCATGATGAAAATTCTGGAGTTGCGTGACAAAGCCAAGACGGCGCTGGGCGATCAGTTTAACCTGAGCGATTATCATGATGTGGTGTTAAAAAATGGCGCTGTGCCGCTGGATATTCTGGAACAGCTCGTGGATAACTACATTCGCGAAAAACAGCAATAGCCTCTGAGGGCTTCGCTTGCCGGTGCTGACACTGGCAAGCGACTTGAACTTCGGGATTCCTGTTCTCTTCTTTTCATTCCTTTCTCTCCATTTGTCTGCTGCTTCGCGCGCCTTTTCTTGTTCATATGAGATCAAGATTGGCTCTGAGCTTTCTGAGTTTGTCCGGTGGGGCATTATTTTTGATCTTCTAATGCAAGTCAGGCTTGTTAGATAAATAAGAATAATTGATAATTGCATTTCTAATTGATAATTATTTGCAGGTGCTTCGCAGCCTGTTTTATTCAGTAATCAAGGCCGATTATGACTCTCCATCTCTTTGCCCTGGGGCTTTCCGCTCTGGCGGTGCCGCTCTTTTATGGTCAGCACCCTGTTCGACATATCCCTCCTAGTATTCAGCGCTTGTTAGCGCTTACTTTCATTGTGGTGGCTGCGGTACTGTGGGGGTTGAATGTCGGTTGGGAATGGGGCGTGCCTTTTCTGTGTTGCGCCCTGATGATTTCAGGCTTCGCTTGGGTGTTGATCTCACGCCGTTGGCAAGATTTTGTATCCACCTATCAATGGTTGAACCTGGCAGTAGCTGCTGCAGGGGCCGTAACCTGGTTTGGGGGGCTGTGAAATGAGTTTCAGTGGAAAAGCTTTAAGCGGTGCCATTGTATTGGGCTTGTTGTTTGCTCTGTTCACAGCGGTATTTCTGGCGCAGTTTCTCCCTTTGGAAAAAGCTCTGCATCGCACCTTCTGGGCAGGTTTGTCTGTCCCACTCACTTGGGCTTGGGGCAGTTTGTGGCTCTTTAGTCGAGAGCACTTTGCCCGAGCCGTGTGGCAATTATTGGGCTTATCAATCTTGCTCCTGCTGGCGGGCATGGGAGGAGCATTGTTATGAGTGATGCAAAAGAACGAGCATTCTTTCAAGGCTTGATGCGCAGCCACAAGCAGTTGGGTGTGCTATTGGGTCTATTTATTTTTGCTCTGTGTTTTACCGGTACGATCAGTCTTTTTCACAGTGAACTGGGCATTTGGGAGAACGCGACCCTATCCAGTGTTGCTGCGCCACCCAAAGGTCATCTGGAAGATCTCCCTGTCGATGGCATCATGCAGCAATCCATCCAGGCCTTCGGCGGCCCCGATGGAAAAGACGTCGAAGTGTTTTTTGTCAGCCAGGATATGCCGGGGCGACGATTTGCCATCAGCGGCACGCATACGGAAAGCGATGAGGCCTGGCACACCAGCTATTGGGATGGGGCCACAGGTGAATTAATTGTTCATCAGGACGGCGGGCTCAGTCATGTCATCACTGAGATTCATACGGACTTCTGGTTGCCTAGCCCCTGGGGCCGATACGCGATTGGTGTGTTGGGGGTTATCTTTATGATGCTGGCGGTTGCAGGCTTGTTGGTGCATCGTCAGTGGGGTCGGGAGAGTGATCAGCTGCGTTTGGATAAGCCCCGTCACAAATGGAGTGATTTGCATAAACTTGCGGGTTTCTGGGCGCTACCTTTTCATATTGTGATTGGTTTCACCGGCGCATTATTGGGTTTGCTTGGTGTTATTCTGATCATGATGGCTTTGGTTGCATACAACGGCGATCAAGATGCAGCCATTGCGGATATTTTTGGTAAGGATCCCGAGATCGCCGACGAATCGGCACCAATCCCGAGCATGATCCCCTTCGTTGAAAAATCACGAGAAGATATGCGTGAAGGGTTTACTCCGCAACAAGTGATGGCGGTTTATCCCGGCGACAAAAATATGTTTGTCCTGATCAATGGCAGCTATCCTCAAACACTGGGTATTAACAGTTTTGCTAAGTATCGAGTGGATACTGGTGAAACAATTAAACTGGTGGACTATATCCATGACAATGTCGCCCTGCGTGTGTATTCGGCCTCCGTGCCTTTGCACTACGCCACCTTTGGGGGCGCCGAAATGAAGTTCTTGTATTTTGCCTTGGGTATGATCAGCTGTTTGCTGCCCGCCACCGGTTTGTTTTTATGGTTGCGTCGTCGCGCTTTTGATTGGAAAGGGCGCGTGGTGTATTGGGGGCTTGTTAGCCTGCCAGTAGCGACGGCCTTTGGTTTTGTGATGGCGTTGATGACGAAATGGTTACCTGTGTTTTCGGTGCTGGACTTTTCGAAAACGGCGATTGATTACGCGGGTGCCGCATTTGTGTTGGGTTTGCTGTTTGTAGCGGTTCAAGCCTGGCGAAGTAGGGCGGTGGAAGCATCCTTTGCGCAAGCAATGCAGCTCGTAGTGGTGTGTTTAACCGCGACGGCGGTTTTGGATATTCTCTTGCAGGCCTGCAAAGGGTACGCGCAGTGGGCGCCACAAGCCTGGGGTGCGGATCTGGTGTTGCTGTTCATGGCTGGTTTGGCGTGTTTTCTGAAAGTGCGCTTGCAGGAAAGCCCTGAACCTGAATATTCACAGGAAGTCGCGGTTTAAGTTTTGATAAGGGGCAAGCTCTGCAGCTTGCCCCGACATGACCGGCAAATTTTATTATGGCTTGGGGGCTTCTCGAACCGGTACAGCAACACCGCAGACATCGACCACGCCGGGCTGTTCCACAAACCAGGGTTCAGGGCGGTTAGCTCTGGATTTGATCATTTCTTTGAAGTCCGCTGAATCGGTTTTCATTGTCTGCCATTGTTTCTGTTCCGTCTTATCCAAATCTGCGGCGACTTTCACAGCCCGAATTGGATTGAAGGTTTGATCCTGTTTGCTCTTTTTTCGTTGTAAAGATTGAAAGGCCTCCATGCCGTCAATGACTCGGCCGAACACGGTGACATTACGATCAAGATAGCGTGGCGCATGCCCCAGCACGACATAAAATTCTGTGCCCCCACTGTCCACGGGATTATTTCTGGCCATCGCGAAAACACCGGGGCAATGTACCATCCAGCTTTCCCCTCTTTTATTTTGGGCTGCTGGAAAACCATCGACGAAGCCGGTCTGTTCGGCAAAGGCATCGTGAAAGCCTAAGGGCGTGAACGCGAGAGAGTGTTGAGTGAAGCGCTCACTTTTTATCGTGCGTTTCGCATGCTTAATGGTTTTTTTACCCGACTCATCACCACCTTGAGCGACAAAGCCTTCCACAAAACGGTAAACGCTCAAGCCATCGTAAAAACCTTCCCGCACCAGTGCTTTAATGTTGCTGACGTGCTCCGGGGCAAACTGCGGGGCGAGCTCGATCCAGGCGGTGCCGGTATCCAGCTTCATGCGCAACAGGTTCTCAGGATCTATGGTTCTCCAGCTGCTGGCTTCGGCATTTTCAACAATGTCGTAGGGCGAGCGCAGTTCCTTAGTGTCTTCGTTGGCATAGCTGATGAAAGGCAAAGCATTCAACAGCGTGATCAGGCCGAGGCTAAGCTTCAGGGCGTATTGGGTTTTATTCATCGTTATTCTCACGGCTTTATGTCAATAGATTGGGTCGAGCGGGTGAGTGTTCTTTACCCGATAGTAACATTAATGGTAGTGTTCGTATATTGTATACAATTTGTATTCTGATCTCGGGAGCCCCCATGAAGACACGCTCATTGTTCCTTAAGTCCTGTGCATTGTTTATTGTTTCTGGCCTTCTTTTAAGTCTCTCTGTGGCCAGTCAGGCCGAAACCAAACGACGTCATGCTTACGCCATAAAAAACGTCACCCTTATTGATGGGAACGGTGGCAAACCTCTGCGCAATCAAAGTGTGTGGGTGGAAGATGGCGAGATTAAAGGCCGTGGCAGGGCAGGCAGTTTGAGTTTGCCTGATTATGTGCAGGTCATTGATGGCCGTGGTAAGTATCTCTTGCCGGGTTTTATCGACACTAACGTTCATGCGTCTATTTATGGCAATGCGCGCCGTAAGGAAACGGTCGTGAAATATGGTGAGCGCAATGATGAACTGGTGTTGGAATTTGTTCAGCGTCAACTGAAACGAGGCGTGACAACGGTGCGCGACAGTTATGGCGCTTTGATGCCGCTCATGAAAGTCCGCGATGATATTCAAAACGGTAAGGCCGTTGGCCCACGTATGTTGGTTGCCGGAAATATTATCGGTTGGGGTGGCCCTTTTTCCCTGACCTTCTCATTGATCAAAGAGTCAGATCTGACCTTATTTCAGCAAAAATGGAATGACAGCATTGCCCAAGGCGTGGGTGAAGAAACCATGGATATGGGGCCAGAAGAATTGCGCAAGGCCATTAATGAATACCTGGACAAGGGGCCCAATTTTCTGAAGTACGGTGGCACCAGCCACTTCGGTTACCCTTCGTTGATTGGTTTCTCACCACGAACTCAAAAGGTAATTGTTGAAGAAGCCCACAAACGGGGTTTGGTGGCAGAAACCCATGCTACCAGTCCGGAAGCACTGCGCATGGCGGTGGAAGCGGGCATCGATTTAATTCAGCACCCGGAGATTTTGAGTCGTCGCTATCCGCAGGATTTGATCGACATGATTGTCAAAAAGGATGTGATTTGTGCAATGCGCAGCAACACCTTTACGGGCGAGATGTGGCAGAAACATCTCGCCCGTCGAGAGGCGGCGCTAGCGAATTTGAAAGATGCTCCGGCACCCAAAACCAGTGCCGAACAACGCGCACGAAACGGTCGTCTCGGTGAGTTCTACGAGATTGAACGTGACAATGCCGTTCGCCTGATTAAAGCAGGTTGTCGTGTGACGATTGCAACCGATAACTACCAGGGGAAGGCTCCCGAGTTTCGTAAGTCTCCAAAAAGTATCGACCAAGAGGCTGGTATTGGTAGCTTGCTGGCGATTGAGGGATTGGTTGAACTGGGAATGAGTGAAATGGAAGCCATTGTGGCTGCGACAAAAAACGGCGCGATTGCCGCTCGGGGTCTCGCAGAGTTTGGTACGGTTGAAGTAGGTAAATCCGCCGATCTTCTGTTACTGGATGCGAACCCACTTAAAGACATCCGTAATATCCGTAAGCAATCCATGGTGATGGCCAAGGGTCGAGTGATCAATGTCGAAAGGCTTCCCGAGCAAGTGATATTTTACACGGGAGTGTAAGGGCCCGGGAGGGTTAACACTAAATAACAATTTAATGTCAGCACTGACCCTCTCTTTCGGGGTATATTGCGGCTTCTCTACTGTAATCAGCAGTCCAAAACATTGAGGAGAAGCTGCAATGCCAAAGGTCTATGGAGTGATATTGTCCCCTTACGTTCGTAAAGTGCTGTTGGCACTGGAAGCGAAAGGGGTCGCGTATGAAAATGAAGCGGTTTTCCCTGGTGCCCTGCCAGAAGGTTATACCGACATTAGCCCGCTGGGAAAAATTCCGGCTTTGGTGGATGGTGATTTGAAACTGTCCGACTCCACCGTCATCAATGAGTACATTGAAGAGCGTTATCCTGAGCCAAGCTTGTTGCCTGATGCTGTTGATGCGCGAGCACAGGCGCGTTGGTTGGAAGAATACGCAGATACCGCCTTCTTGAGTGCATTGATTGTGCCGTTCTTTCAGCGTGTTGTTGCACCGATGCGCGGTGTTGAAACCGATGAGGCGGCTATCGCTGAGGCCGAAGCAGAAAGTATTCCGGCCGCACTGGATTATTTGGAGTCCATGGTAAACGGCGCAGAGTTTTTGTTTGATGGCAAATTAACCATCGCCGATATTGCAATCATCTCCCCGATCATCAATGCACACCTTGGGCAATACAGCATCGATGCATCTCGTTGGCCAAACGCTGCGGCTTATGCGGAATTTATCCGTAGCCAGGACGTGGTCCAGAAGCGTGAAGCTGAAGAGCGCGCCATGCTGGGTGGCTAAAGAGTTATTCGTTCGATGAAACTGAGTGTTCTCGATCAATCCCCCTTGCGCAGAGGGGGCAGCGCTGAACAGGCATTTGCGGAAACGCTGGCGCTGGCACAACATGTTGAAGCCCTTGGCTATGAACGCTTTTGGGTGTCAGAACATCACGGTACAGATGCTCTTGCTGGCAGTGCTCCCGAAGTGCTGCTGGGGGCATTGGGTGCAAGCACAGAACGTATTCGCATTGGCAGTGGTGGCATTATGTTGCCGCATTATACGCCCTATAAAGTGGCGGAAGTTGCGGCGACATTAAGTGCCTTGAACCCTGGTCGAGTTGACTTGGGGCTGGGCCGGGCGCCCGGCACCGATATGGTAACCGCCCGTTTACTGGCCCAAAACGGTCAGCCGGATTTTTCTCGCTTTCCCGAACAAACGGCGCAGTTGCAGCGCATTCTACACGATCATCACTTCCAACCGAGCTTACGTCCTCAAGCTGAAATTCCAGCTGATGTATGGATGTTGGGTTCCAGCCCAGACAGTGCGGCATTGGCCGGGCAGTTGGGGTTGCCTTATAACTTTGCCTTGTTTATCAATCCGGCGATGGATGGACGTATCCTGGAGTATTACCGCCACTGCTTTCAACGTGAGGCGGGCCCCGGTCGTCTCGCCCGCCCACACAGCTGTGTAACGGTTAATGTACTGGTTGCCGATACGGAGGAGCAGGCGCACTATCTCGCTCGCAGCCGTTTGGTGTCTTATCTGAAATTTATTTCGGGCAAAACCGATACTGAAATCTGTCACCCGGATGAGGCGGCGATCTATCCGCTGAGCCCGCAGGAAGAAGCGTTTGCCACCCAACGAATGGCCAGTTCTGCCATTGGTACCGCCGAGCAGGTGAAAGAAAAATTGCTATCCCTCGCCAAAGAATACGGCGCGGATGAACTGATGACGGTAACTATCTGCTACGATTTTGAAGATCGAAAACGCTCTTATCAGTTGCTGGCCGAAGCGTTCGAACAAGAATAGATATTTAAATTCCGACTGCCAATGCAATTGGCAGTCGGGTATCTTTAGAGCTTATTTAGACGTTTTCTTTTCAAAGTAGAAGGGTTCGCGTTCTTTCAAACGATTGCCCACTTCATTCATCGTTTCAGCATCAAACAAACGGCCATTCACCATGACGTAGTCAACTCGGTCGGTGAGGCGAATGTCTTTTAATGGGTCGCCATCAATTACGATTAGGTCCGCAAGCTTGCCTTCTTTGATTGAGCCGATGTGCTTATCCAGTCCCAAAGATTTAGCCGGGTTGCTGGTTGCTGTGCGCAAAACCTTCATCGGTTCCATGCCGCCCTGGGCGTACATCCACAGTTCCCAGTGTGCGCCTAAACCCTCACGCTGACCATGAGCGCCGATATTGGTAAGAATACCGATATCGTTTAGCTCCTTCGCAGTTTGTGCAACCGTGACGTGGTTGTAATGATGGTCCGGTGCGGTCGGGCGACGCATGGCTCGCTTGGCTAGGACATCCGCAGGCACGTACTTGCTCAAGCGAGGGTGCTGCCAAACCTTGGTCTTGTCGTACCAGTAATTCTCACCCCAGATGCCACCGTAGGCGACAACCAGTGTGGGCGTGTAAGCCATGTCTCCCGCGGTCCAGAACTGCTTGATATCATCGTAGACTTTTTCTGCGGGAATGGAATGCTCCAGAGTGGTATGGCCGTCGGCAACCATGCTCAGATTATGTTGCAGCAAAGAGCCGCCTTCTGGTACTACCATCATCTCCAGCTCACGCGCAGCTTGAATAACCTGTTGGCGCTGATTGCGTCGAGGCTGATTGTAGCTCTTGACGGAAAACGCGCCGGCTTTCTTTAGACGCAGTAAGTGGAATTTCGCATCATCCAGGTTATCCACATGGGAGGTGTATCCTGGGCCGGAGGCACCGTACAAAATGGTTCCAGTGGAGTACAGACGTGGAGCGACAATCTTTCCGGCTTTTTGCAGTTCGCTTGCGCTGAAAAATTCGGTGGTGTCATTGGATGGGTCGTGAATGGTGGTGACACCCAAGGCCAGGCCCGCGTAGTTTTTCCAGTTCTGTTCCGGAATAATTTCATTGCTGCCTTGTGGACCGTGTGCGTGTGCATCGATCAGGCCAGGCATGATGGTTTTCCCGCTAATATCAATTTGTTTCGCGTCGGCAGGAATATCAATATCGCCTTTCTTGCCCACGGCAACAATGTGATTGCCATCGACAATAACCACGCCATCATTGATGACCTGGTCGTTGTTTTCCATCGTCAGTACCTGGCCGCCGACAAAGGCCAGCTTGCCTTGTGGTATATCAACATCGCTGCTGAATCCAATGGCGGTCACTTGGGGTTCTTTGTTCAAGGCTTCTTTGTTTTTGCTGTCGGACGACCCCACGGCAAACAGACCATTCAGCTCTGCTTGATACAGATCTGGCCCAAGACTCCAATACAGTTCGTTGCTGTCGGCGTTCCAGCTGATGTTTTCACCGGCGCGCACGGACAGTTTGCGAACGGGTAGGTTTTTGGCTTTCGGGCCAATGGTGATCAGGTGGCCGCTTTCAACAAAAGGAGTAACGAATACTTTAAAGCGCTCGGCAAAGGCCAGGTACTTACCATTGGGTGATACTTTAAATTCTGTGGCGTACTTTCCTTCGTACAGCGGCTGTTCTTTTTTATCGGTGATGTTAACGCGCACGAGTGACGGTTTTTCACCATGGCGCATCACATAGATACGATCATTGGCCGAGCCGTACTGTGGCAAGACACCTTTTTCAGTAACCAGCTTGGCTTGGCCACCTTTACTGCTTACTCGATAAATACCTGGATTCAAGCCCCACTTCGGATCGGTGATGTAACCGCCTTTGGCTTTGCGATAAACAATATGTTTACCATCGGGCGAGAAAGCAGGTTCGATGTATTTGCCCGGCTCTGTGGTGATGACTTTGCCTTTACCGCCACGAGCCGACATAACTCGAATACTGCCTTGCTTTTGGTCGTCCCAGGTTGCGTATACGATTTTTTTGCCGTCGCGTGAGAAACTGGCTTGCATTTCGAAGTGATCGTTTTGCTTACTTAAGCGCTTTGGTTTTCCATCTGGAAGGCTGCGACTGTAGATGTGTCCCAGAGCTTCGAAGAGAACCTGTTTGCCGTCCGGAGAAATATGCACATTGCGCAGCATGTTGACATCAAAACGGTCTTGGTCGATGTTTTGATCGAAGCGTACAGTGGTTTGAATTTTTTTGGTGTTTTTAACGTGAAATGGAATATCGCTGACGTTCAGATTGTCGATATTCAGCTTGTGTAGTTTCCCTTTTGCCCAGAATACCAGGTGTTGGTTGTCAGGTGTCCAGGCCATGCTTGGATAAACTCCGTGAATTGCCCAAGTCTCCTGCATATCACGTTCAAGCTTGTTGTACAGTTTGCGCTTTTCACCGGTTTTTAAATCCAGCAGGAACAAAGTGGTCTGGAAATCTTCACGTGCAATGTACGCCAGATAGCGCCCATCTCTGGAAGGCGTTGGACGAATCGCTCCACCGCGACCAGACAAAATCACTTTGATCTCGCCGGTTTCACGGTCGTAACGTTTAATTTTGTAGATGCCCTTTTCGGAATCTTTGCTGTAGTGGAAGGTTTTGCCCGGTGTTGCGTCCTGGGAAAAATAAACGTAACGCCCGTCAGGTGAAAAAGCTGGCTCACCCAGATCTTTTTGCTGATTCGGACGTTTGGTCAGCATCAAGCCTTTGCCACCGGCCTTGTGATACAACCAAACTTCCCCGGCGCCTAAGGAGCGGGTGCCCGTAAAATGCTTGCGAGCTACGAGGTAATCGCCATCGGGGCTCCAAGCAGGGCTGTTGAGCAAACGGAAGGTTTCATTCGTGACCGCAGTTTGATTACTGCCGTCGGTGTTCATAATCCAGATGTTGTCACCACCCCCCTGGTCAGAGGTAAAGGCGATGTGTTTTCCATCGGGGCTGAAACGGGGTTGCATCTGCCAGGCAATGTCAGTCATCAGAGCTTTTGCTTCACCACCGTCAATGGGCAATGTGTAAATATCACCCAACAAATCGAACACCAGGGTTTTGCCATCCGGGCTTACATCGATGTTCATCCACGTGCCTTCTTGCACATCGATATTGGCATCGACAAACTCACCCATCGGGGCATTTACATCCCACTTGGTTTTTTCGTCTTTTTCTTTGTCGGCGGTTTCGGCCGCGAACACGGGGCTGCAGATGAGCGCTGCACTGATGCTGGCAGCTAACAAGCGGAGTTTCATCATAATCTTCTTATTGCTGTTAAAAGGGCGAGGCTATTATGGCGGTAGGTTTATTGCCGAGTCCAGCCAGTGGAGGCTCCCGCAGGCTGTGCTTTTTGGCAGGCCATGATTGGGTAAATATTCTGCTGAAAAGTTGCTGGCCAAATATTATGCTTCAGCTGTCAGGGTTTTGTGCCAGAGCTCCTGGCCAAAGCGATTGAAGTGTTTAACCGTCATTGTGTTGTTAAGACCATCGATCTCGATTTCACCAAAGAACTGATGATTGTCTGATGGTGGTGCGTTGGCTGTTAAATCATCTGGAATGCCTTTGAAAACCAATTCCGGCCCAAAGGTATTGTCTAGCTCATTAGGCCCGAAAGTGCCCGCATGGAGGGGGCCGCTGACAAACTCCCAAAATGGTTTGAAGTGTTTGAACTGAGCTTTTCGCGGGTCGTAATAATGAGATGCGCAGTAGTGCACATCGGCGGTAATAAAATGCACATTGTGAATGTCGTTTTCGGCAATAAACTGTAATAGACGAGCGATTTCCAGTTCTCGCCCCAAGGCTGGGCCATCCCCATTAGCGGCGTTTTCGGCAATATCGCTTTGCCATTCTGTCACTCTGAGCCCAATGGGCATATCGGCGGCAATGATTTTCCATGTGGCGTTTGAGTTTGCCAGGGATTCCTGCAGCCATCGCAATTGTTGTTCGCCGAGAAAGGCTGTATCTGCTGAGGAATTTTTCTGACGATTCAAGTTGTTTGCGGCACGATAACTGCGCATATCCAGGAAAAAAATATCCAGCATGGGGCCATGGCTAACTTTGCGATAAATGCGGCGCGGGTCTTCCGGATTGAGGCGAATTGGATTGCATTGCAACAGTGCTTGCCGGGCTCGTTCGGCCAACAGTGACACGCTTTTTACCGTATAACGTTGGTCGTCCAGTAGTTGTTCGCCCGGATACCAATTATTGACCACCTCATGATCGTCCCATTGTTGATAGCAGGCGATCTGTTGGTGAAACTGTTTGAATTTCGGGTCCAGAAAATTGTAATAGTAATTTTCCCGAAACTCTTGCAGTGTCTCGGCTACTTTGCTTTTTCCCAGTGTGGTGATGTTGTTCCAAACACTGCCGTCGGCGAGTGTTTTCTGAGCTTGAATGGGGCCGTCGGCGTAAATCAAATCACCGCAGTGCACCAGAAAATCAGCTTGTCGTTTCAGCATTTCCTGATAGCAGTGCAGGCCGCCTCTGGAAGGGTCAATGCCATAACCTTGTCCGACGGTATCACCCGACCAGCAAAATCGAATCTTAGCAGCTTGGTTCTGTGCCGTTTTAAAGCGTCCCTGTTCCAGTTCACCAAACAGGCCAGGTTTATCCAGACTTTCAAACTGAACGCGATAAAAATATGAGGTGCCTGGCCGCAAACCGGTGAGGTTGGTTTTGGCATTATAGTCGGTTTGCGCCAAGGCAGCGGTGCCAGGAAAGCGTTGACTGTTTTTGAAATCCGCTTCGGTACTGACGCTAACCCACATCATCGCGGGGCGATCGCTTCGGCTCCAAATCACGGCACCGTCCTGACTGACATCGCCACTGCTGATACCACCTGGCAGCCTTGGACGTTGCCCCTGATGGCTGATGCTTGCACTCAGCGGCGCGCTGGCGAGGCCCAGGCCACTAAGTTGAAGAAATTGACGACGCTGGATCATATTGGACTCACGGTTTCAGAAAGGTCGCTGTTATCGCTCAGCTTAAAGGGTAACGTCGGTGTGTGACAAGGCGGTAACGATAGCCAAATGGTCGTAAAATATTGGCAGCGTTTAAGACAGCAGTTCCAAATGGTGTTTGTGTTTGGTTTTAACTCGCCCAATGCACATGCTGCGACGATAGCCTTGGTCATTTAAGCGCTCGAGTAATTCGCTGGATCTTTCCGCGGCAATGGCAATGAGCAGGCCGCCGCCGGTTTGTGGGTCGGCCAGAATCTCCGCTGCGGTGTTGTCAATCGAGTGGTTTGCATGGGGACGCAGGGTTCGCAGGTTTTTGGGGGATAAGCTGCTGCGAACCTTTTGTGTAAGCAGTGTACTGACGCCGTCGAGTAGGGGTAAATGCGCGGTATTTATTTCCGCACAGAGCGAGCTGTCACGCAACATTTCTAAAAGGTGGCCGCCCAAACCGAAACCGGTTATGTCGGTACAGGCGCTTGCACGGTATTCCAAAGCCAATTGTGCCGCTGGATAATTGGACTGCAGCATGGGCTCGATCGCGGCATCAATCCAGGGCCCCTGGCTCAAGCCCTGTTGTTCGCCTGCGAAGATAATGCCGCTGCCCAAAGCTTTGCAGAGAATTAAATGGTCTCCGTCTTGCAATTGATTTTTAAGCAGCGTTGGCCCTGATGCTTTGTATCCATTCACCACAAGACCGATGCTGTTGCTGTCGGCCAGGCTGCTGTGACCACCGATCAGTTTCGCTTGGTGTCGTTCGAGCTCAAAAAGAATGCCTTGCAGTATGCGTTTCAGATCACGCTTCACAATGTTCTCACCTGCGTGGGCAATAGTGATGAGTGCCTGGGCACTGTGAACCTTAGCGCCCATTGCAAAAATATCACTCATGGCGTGCAGGCAGGCAATGCGCCCTTGTAGGTGGGGATCAGTTACTAAACCATAAAAGCTGTCGACGGTTTGTAATAAGGTGCTTGTGCTTGGCAGGCTGAGCTGAGCAGCATCCTCAGGCAGTTGTTCCACATCCAAAGCAGGGCTGTCACTCAACTCCCGTAATGTGTTTTGCAGGGTATCGGCAGATACTTTGGCACCGCAGCCTTCGCAGTGCATATCGGGCAGTATGTTTCCATCGGGCAGATCAAGTGTCAGGGGGCGGCCGTGGGGATTACCCATCTTTTTGACGGGCAGTTTTCGGAAGCGTGCCATAAATTTTTGATCGATGTGATTCTTCCATTGCCAAACCAATGCGGCGCTTAGGCCTGGCCGGGCAATGGCTTTCTGGCCCCGGCTGGCCACCGCAGATCGTTTGCCGAGGCTGATGATTTTTAAAAATTCTTTTTGTGGCGTGTAGTGGTGCAATGCTTTGCCTTGGGCAATAGCTTGCAGGTTTTTAAAAAGAATCGGCCCCTGGCGAACAGCAAAAACACCCGCCTGAGGTCTTGGGTGATTCGCTTGCTGGGCCGTATCGCCCGCAGCAAACACCCAGGGATGACTGACAGACTGCAAGGCGTCATTCAGCAGAATAAAGCCCTGCTCATCACACTTTAGGCCAGACTCACGGGCAAACTGGGCGGGCTTGGCCTGGGTGCACAGCAGGTGAAAATCCGAATACAGGCGTAGTGCTTCTCCGTCTGGGGTCTCGCCGTGAATGGTGTCTTGGGTAAATTGTGTCACCCGGTAGCCTGGCAGGCATTCAATGTCATAAGCCTTGAGGGCATGGCTTAAAGTCTGGCGCAGTTTTGAGGGTGCGTCGGGCAACAGTTCTGGTTGCGGGTAGATGAGTTGAATGTTTGCGGTTCGTTTTTCTTTGTCGAGACGTTCAGCCATGGCCAAGCTGAGTTCAATACCCGCTACGCCAGCTCCTACCACGCTGATGATGCCGGCCTCTTCCTGTTGCAGGACAGTCTGCCATTGTTGGTAAAAGTTGCTGATAGGCTTCACGCCAATGGCAAATTCCTGGGCGCCATCGATGCTGAGGTCCGGTGTGATACCGTTATTCAGCGAAAGAAAGTCGCAAGGCAGATCGGGTTGCTCGGATAAAATAACCGCTTTGTTTTCAGTATCGACCGCTAGTGCTCGATCACTGATGTAGCGCACACCGGCCCAATGACAGAGCCGGCGAAGATCAATATGACTTTGTTCGAAGCTGTAATGGCCAGCGATAAGTCCCGGCAACATACCGGAATAGGGGGTAAAACTGCTGGGACTGATTAAACTCAAACGCACGCCAGGGAGAGGGTTCATCCCCCACATTTTCACAACTTGAGCATGCGCGTGACCGCCGCCAACCAAAACGATATCAATATAATGTGCACTGTCCATTATCGGATTATACGACAGTGCTCACTATAAATACTGAATCGAACGCGGGAGGTGAAAGCTTAGGCGATGGCGTAGTTGCCGCCGTTCAGCTCTTTCACATCCTGATTGGGGATGTCGAACAGATAGCTGTACAAAATATCAACCATGTTTTTGTTGATATAGTGTTCCAGAGCCTCGAGGGTCTGGAAAAGAGGAGAGACTTCCACACTTTCAATATCGAGATATTCACGAGTGCTTAACAGATAGCCCGAATCCTGCTGCATAATTTTAAAATCAAAGTCCTGCTGCATACGCAGTAACATCGGGTATTGAGCTTCCTGCTGCCCATCGAACGCGAACTCCATTTCCGAATTCCAATTTTTATCTAAAGTGCCCATTAACGGCCCCTTGTTTTTTGTGTCATTGGCGAATCGGTTTAGGCGGCTGATTACACCATGAGGTGACAATCGCCGACGTGACTAAGATCACATTAAAGCTAATACTTATTCATTTTGAATGAACCAGGACTTAATACTTAAGAATTACCTTAAAGTTTATTTATTGTTCGTCTTGTTCAATATGTGTTCAGTTTTGAGTCTGAGCTTGTGGAGTCGTCGCAAGGCAATGGAAGAGGGGTGTATGGCTTGGAAGCGATTTTGGCGTGAGCAGCGAGAGGGGAGTAATCATCCGGTGGGGCTGGCCCACCGGGATAGTGAGCGTCTAGGCTTGTGCAATTTGAGCGTCTGCAGGAAAGCGTCCGCGCAGGTATTCAATAATGTCGTTGGATTCGTAAAGCCAAGTGCTGTTATCACCTTCATCAATGCGCAGACATGGGACTTTAATGCGGCCTCCGCCGTGTTCCAGCTCAGAGCGGTAAAGTTCAGAGCTTTTCGCATCGCGCAGTGGCAGTTCCAGATCCAGCCGATGCAGCTCACGACGAACTTTGACGCAGAATGGGCAAGCGGCAAATTGATAGAGCGCGAGATTTCCGGCGCTGGCCTGTTGGGCGGCTTTTTGCTCAGGGCTCAGCTTGCGCTGACTCGGGCGAAAAATCGCATTCAGTAATAGAATAATGCGGCCTAAAATCCAGCGAATAACGGTCATGTCTGCTCCAGATAGGGTAAAACGGCTACGTATTTATAAATCTTGCTCGCGGCACCAATCGACAATTTCTGCACAGCGGCCGCGGAATAGTACTTGTCCCTGGCGCTGTTGCAACTGGTAATTGTACATCGGGTCGTAATAATCACGCAGCAATTGTTCGATGGGGCGATAGAACGGGCTTGGGTCTGGCGCCTGCTTCCAGGCCAGGCAGGCCTGGCTAAAGTCATTTAGCAGTTGCCCATAGCGCAAGCCCCCAAGACGCTTGCGAATGCGGTAGAGATTGTTTTGCAGCTGCTCCCCAAAGGTATCGATATCCACACGCTGCAGGGGCTCAAGGACATAGTCTTCGATTACCCAGCGACAACGCTGGCTCAGGGGCTCGTCAATTTGGAGCAGGGGCGCGCGCTGCATGGCACTTTGTAAATTGTTGGGTACGTTCAGACGACCGATCAATCGGCCTTCATCTTCCATAACAACGGCTTGCTTGCGCCCCAGCTGTAACCATCGTTGACTGATGGCGTTTTCGAAACTGATTTGTGCGGGCTGCTGACTGCCAATCCGTTGGCCAAAGGCCGAGCCACGATGGTTAGCGCTGCCTTCAAGATCGATGCTGCGCGCAATCTGATGTATTGCCTTGGTTTTACCGCTGCCGGTAGGCCCGGCGACAATCATCAGGGGCGCCGACTCACAAGCCTGCTCGAGCTCCTGCAAGAGAAACTGGCGCATGGCTTTATAACCGCCCTCAACAATCGGGTAGTCGATGCCATGGTCTCGCAATAGCTGTTGGCTGAAGCGCGAGCGCAAGCCGCCGCGAAAGCAGTACAGGCCGCCCTCGGGGTGTTGTTTGACGAAGCTCGACCAGGACTGCAGGCGGTGTTCTACAATCTCTTCGGTCGCCAATTGCCAGCCCAGCTCAATGGCCGCGTCTTGGCCCTGTTCTTTATAACGTAAGCCAATGGCTTGCCGCTGTTGGTCGTCTAGGAGGGGGTGATTGTGAGTATGGTTGAAATGCCCCTGATGAAACTCCACCGGTGCCCGAACATCCATTAAGGGGCGTTCTGATAGAAACAGCTCTCGATAATTGTTCAGGGTGTGTTTTGGGCTCATGGTTTCGCTGCGCAAAAAGCGGCATTGTATCAAGGCTTGGTGTGAGCTTGCTAAGCTTGGCTTGACTTTCTTCAAAGTGAGCATGTTACACTCATTTCAATATTAAGTTAATCAAAGTAATAAATGGCTGGTAACCCCTAAGCACAATCGTTTAACACCTGTTAAACAGCGGTGTTGGGCAGTAAAGGTTTAAACAAAGGTGTCAGATAATGGTGCGCATTGAGAAGCAGGGCCCCGTGACGACAATCATCATCGATCGTCCCCACGCAAAAAATGCCGTTGATGGGCCAACCGCCCGGGCTTTGGCGAAGGCTTTTATGGATTTTGAACAAGACGATGATGCCAAGGTGGCCGTGTTTTATGGCGATGGTGGTTTTTGTGCCGGTGCAGATCTAAAAGCCGTTGCTCAAATGGAAGGTGCAAACCCCATGGCCGATCCCGCCCCAGTGAAAGGTGAAACAATCAGTCTGGATGACAGCGGCCCCATGGGCCCTTCCCGTCTGTTATTGAGTAAGCCGGTGATCGCGGCCATTGAAGGCCATGCGGTGGCGGGTGGTATGGAGCTCGCGCTGTGGTGTGATATGCGGGTAATGGAAGAGGATGCGGTGTTCGGCATCTTTTGTCGCCGCTGGGGGGTGCCTCTGATCGATGGCGGGACTCAGCGTTTGCCGCGTTTGATTGGTTTGAGTCGCGCAATGGATCTCATTTTGACAGGTCGTCCAGTCGAGGCCGCAGAAGCGTTGCACATAGGCTTGGCGAACCGCGTGGTTGCGACAGGAACCGTGAGAGCGGAAGCGGAGCAATTGGCCTTGTCCATTGCCCAGTTTCCCCAAGAGTGCCTGCGCGCAGATCGATTGTCGGCTTACCAGGCCTTTGATGGCAGCCTTGAAGAAGGTCTGGCGATTGAATTCTCACGCGGTCGCCCGGTGGTTGACGAGGGGCTTGCCAGTTCAGGTGCAGCGCGTTTCGCCTCGGGCAAGGGCCGAGGCGGGGACTTTTCAGATATTTAAATTCATTGAGTTGATGCGCCCGGAACAGGGGTGAATGGCTTTATTTAATGATCTGATAATTCTGTTCGCTCATCAGATCTACGCCACACTTCAGGCCACTGATCCATTTCAGGAATTGCGCAATCATGGTTCGTCCTACAAAGGGGCGGCCGTGTTGTGGCACAATCATTTGCACATCCAGCTGGCTGACCATCTTGGCCCATAATCGACAGGCTTTGTTGCTGGTCATATAGCGGCGGTGGAAACCTTCCATCAGTTTGATATGCGTTGCGAAATCATCCACCGGATCGGCGGCATGGCTGTCGACAATTGATGCACCCATGTCTCCCGAAAACAGAATTTTGCTCACCGGGTCGTAAAAATTCAAATTGCCGACTGAGTGGAGAAAGTGCGCGGGCAAGCAAATGATATGATCGCGCCCAAAAGGAATTTTCTGACCTTCGTCGGGTACGCCAATGATGCGGTCGTCAACTGAGGCGCTGAGTTTGTCCGTAATGAAACTGGATGCCAGATGTGGCAGAAAGCGTGACCAAAGTTTAGGGGTCACAACTTTGCAGTGGCTGTGCATCATCCAGCGTGGTAATGAAGCAATGATGTCGGGATCCTGGTGGGAAGCAAAAATATAATCCAGTTCCTGGAGGCTGACATGTTTACTGATCTCAATCGATAAGGGGGTGTAGGTAAGATCGCCACCGGGATCAATAAGCGCAGTATGATTTTCGTCAATAATAAGAAACTGGTTAGCCTGGACACCATGGCCCTCCACCAGATCGGAAAAAACGATGCAGCTATGGTTATCTTTACGGTAGAGAACCGTCGCCGCTTTACTAGAGATATTCATGTATGAAAGGCCTCTTCTGGGCTTTTAGTATTGGGGCGTGCACCTTAATGCTGAGTGCCGGAAGAGGATATGATCTGGATCAATAGGGGGGCGATAGTTGATCTAAATGGATCAATTAATGAGCTGCGTCCACATTGAATGCAGCTCATGTCACTTGAAGCTTTGACCGTTGTGCTTTACTGATCGATTTTTTTGACGAATACCTTGGAGTTGCGTTGGTAGTTGTAAAATGACTGTTTTTCGTCGGGCAAAATCGCAACATTGGCCGATTCGAAGCCTTGTTCGATAAACCAATGCGCCGTCTGAGTCGTCAGCGTAAACAGCTGTTCAAAGCCCAGTTTTTTCGCTTGGCGTTCAATGTGTTTAAGCAATTTTGCTGCGCGACCACCGCCTTGATATTCCGGTGCCGTGACGACGCAGGCCAGTTCACCCGAGTTAGCCGAATTAAAAGGGTACAGCGCAGCGCAAGCGATAATGGCGCCGTCTTTTTCCATCACGGTAAAGTGTTCGACTTCCATTTCGAGTCGTTCTCTGGAGCGACGCACCAGGACACCTTGCTTTTCCAGCGGGCGAATCAAATCCAGAATGCCACCAACATCACTGATGCGTGCGCGGCGAATCAGCTCATAGCTGTCGCGGTACACCATTGTGCCGGCTCCGTCGCGGGTGAACAGTTCTTTAAGCAATGCACCATCGTCGCCGTAGTTCAGCACGTGTGCGCGCGCGACGCCCTGATCACAGGCGCGATAGCAGGCTTCCAGGGCAAGGCGGTGGTCGTTCAGGTCGCCGTCTTGCCCTAAGGTTGCCTGGCACTCGAGCAGTGTTAGCTCACGGTAAAGTTCGCCGTTGGCATTGTAGGCGCCGTCTTCCGAGCAAAAAGCAATGAGCTTATCGGCCTTAAGGTCAATGGCTACCCGTGTCGCCAGCTCCGCGTAGGACAGATTGAAGGTCTCACCCGTTGGGGAATAGCCGAGAGGGGAAATCAGCACCAGTTGACGATTATCCAACACGGTATCGATGGCCTCAGTGGCGAGTTTGCGCACCTTGCCGGTGTGTTGCAGGTCGACGCCATCGATGACCCCGATGGGCATGGCGGTGACAAAGTTGCCTGCGACGACTTGAACGTATTCAGCGCCTTTGGGGGCATTCAAGTGGCGACTGAAAAAAGCGGCTTCGATTTGATTGCGCACTTCACCGATAGATTGGCAGACCAAGCCCATACTCTGTGGGTCGGTGATGCGTTTACCTCGGTGCAGCTGACTTTCAATGCCGGCTGCCGCAAAGCGAGACTCTATTTGTGGGCGAGCGCCGTGAACCAGCACCAGGCGAACACCCAAGCTGCTCAACAAATTAATGTCACTGACAATGTTCATAAAATTGTCGTGGGCAATCGCGGCTCCAGGCATCATTAATACAATGGTTTTGCCACGCTGCGACTTGATGTAAGGCGTGGTATCACGAAACCACTTTACATAGTCTTGCTTGTTCACTTTGGTAAACTCTTATGGATTTAAGATATTGAGTATAGCTTGCGTACTGGGCGAAATAAAAGCCATGTGACCCTGCTTGTTTGGGCGCTTTGGCCATTTTTCGCTGGCATTCTTTTTAACGATCATTCATCGTCGGGAAGCGCTGGGTAAACAGAAGCGTTGAATTAAGCCGCAGAGGATGTCTATCGCCGGTGCGATTTGTTCCTGGGCGATAAACTCATTGGGTTGATGGGCCTGATCAATACTGCCAGGACCTAATACCAGCGTTTCCATTCCCAGCTGTTGCAGGAATGGAGCTTCAGTGGCAAAAGCAACGGCTTCGCCATCTTGCTGACAGAGCTGTTCGGCGGTTTTGAGTAGCACAGAATGTTTGTCTTCCGCAAAGGGTTCGACTCCGCCAAAGAGGGTTTCCATTTCAATGCGTACCTGGCGTCGTTGGGCAATCTGTTCAACCCGATCCCGGATGGACTGCCGTAACTCTTCATTGCTCATACCAGGAATGGCTCGCAAATCAAATTGCATTGCGCAGTCCGCACAGATTCGGTTGGGGTTGTCGCCGCCGTGTATGCAGCCAAAATTCATGGTGGGGGTGGGCACCGCAAATCCTGGATTATTGAAACGCGCCTGCAATTCGCTGCGGAAGCTCATGAGTTCACTCATGACCTCGTGCATGGCTTCCATCGCATTGTTGCCCAGGTCCGGATTGGAGGAGTGCCCGCTTTGTCCGGTAATCCGAAGTTCTTCCATCATTATGCCCTTGTGCATATAGATGGGGCGCAGGCCGGTTGGTTCGCCGATGACAGCATAGCGCGCTTGCCCGTTCTGATTGAAGCCCTGGGCGGCCAGCGCATTGGCCCCGCTCATGGAGCTTTCCTCGTCAGCGGTGGCAAGCACAATCAGGGGGTGTTCGAATGGTGTATTCTCAAAGCGCTCTACTGCGGCCAGCACAGTTGGGAAAAACCCTTTCATGTCGGTTGCACCCAAACCATAAAAGCGTTGATCTCTGTCTTCCAGAGCGAAGGGGTCGCTTTGCCAGCGGCCTTCATCATAGGGCACGGTATCGGTATGGCCAGCTAGAACCAGGCCACCTTTCCCCGTGCCGCGTGTAGCGATCAGATTGGCCTTATTTTCGTGGCCATCGACTGGCAGTATCTGCACGTCGAAAGAGAGCGCCTCAAGCCAGCTGGCGAGGGTATGGATAACATCGATATTGCCCATGTCCCATTGGGGACTGTGGCTGCTAACGGACGGTATTTTTACCAACTCGGCGAGGCGTTGGCTAAACAGCTTTTCGTTCATGTTTTGCAATCCATCGGGCAATAAAGCTCTACTGTGGATTATTGTATAAGGATTTGCAATCTTCGGCTCGGGTCAAGGGTGCGGAAGAATATCTGGAAATAGCCGTAAACTTGACCTGCTGTTTCAGCTAGGTATGCTCCCGTCATAAAACCAATAAATGAAGATCAGAGGAAGATCCGGTGAAAGCTGCCAGTCGAGCATATGCCGCGGTTGAAACACAGAATGCTCCCTGTGTTATTGAACTGAACGCGCTGAACAAAATTTACCAAACCGGTGATTTGAAAGTCGAAGCCCTGAAGTCCATCAGTTTGCAGGTTCATCAAAATGAATTTGTTGCCGTGATGGGCTCGTCAGGTTCGGGCAAATCAACCATGATGAATATCTTGGGCTGTCTGGATAAGCCCAGTGGTGGTGAATACTGTTTGAATGGCCGTAACGTTGCCGCTCTGGATGATGCCGAGCTGGCGTCGATTCGCAACCGTGATATTGGTTTTGTTTTCCAAACGTTTCATTTACTTCCCCGTTTAAGTGCTTTGCAGAATGTTGCCTTGCCGCTGCGCTATGCCGATGTTGAACGCAGCGAAGCGGCGGCAAAAGCACGAGCGATGCTGGAGCAAGTTGGTTTAGGTGATCGTGTTAATCATTTGCCTCACGAGTTGTCGGGTGGGCAACGCCAGCGTGTTGCGGTGGCGCGGGCGCTCATTAACAACCCCAAGATCATCCTGGCGGATGAGCCCACCGGAAATTTGGACAGCAAAACCTCTTTGGAAATTATGGGGTTGCTGAAAAAGCTTCATGAGCAAGGGCAAACCATTGTCTTAATTACCCATGAGGCCGATATCGCCGAATTCGCACAGCGCTTGTTGATTATGCGTGATGGGGAGTTGGTCGATGGGTAATGGGTTTATAGGATCTCGATTTGCAAATCGCCGACCAATGGACAAGCGTGTGTCAATTCGTTTGGTCATTCCGATGTTAAGCGCAGTATTGGCTGTTTCTTGCGGGTTGACTTGCTCGGCGGTGTTGGCGGAGCCCCTGCTGGTTAGCGGCTTTGTGGAGGCCCGATACAAGCAGCAGTTCAGTACTCCGGATTCAGACAGCTGGCAGCTGCAAATCAAGTGGTTAGCCAAAGAAGGGACGTTGGTGAACGCCGGAGACGTCGTCGCGATATTCGATTCGGCGGCCGTTGAATCTGAGGTGGAAGCCGAAGAGGCTAAGCTCAGAAAAACGTTGGCAGAATCTCAGAAAAAAGAGCAGAAGCTTCGCCTGGAATTACTCGAGGCAGAATCTTTGATGCGTATTGCGGAGCTCGAGCTGGAAAAGTCAGCGCTGGAAGCGTCGATCCCAGAAAGCCATTTGACAAAAATTGTGTACGAAAAAAACCAGCTGGACAAACAAAAAAAGTCGCTGGCGTTGCAGGATAAGAAACAATCCTTTGAACAAAAGAAAACAGAATTCTCTAATCAAGTCGACATTGCTGAAATTCAAATTTTAGCCGCCAGATCTGAACTTGAACGAAAGCAAACTATGTTGGCTGGTTTAAATCAAAAGGCCGATCGGATGGGCACCGTAGTTTATGTTCGGCATCCCTGGTATGGGAGAAACATTCGTGCGGGGGATACTGTCCAAAAGAATTTTACTGTGCTTGAAATTCCCGACACCAGCCAACTGTATATTCAGGGTTGGTTGAATGAAGTGGATGTCGCTAAGGTGATGGTCGGGCCTGTTGATATTTACATCGATGCCCTAAATCAGGAAAAAATCAAAGGAGTATTGCGCTCGATAAGTCAGCAGGGGGAGTCGCGCCCGGCCTGGGGTGATGCCTATTACCACGCTTTGGACATTGATGTTGATGACGCTGATTTCGATGCGTCCAAACTTCTGCCTGGAATGAGCGTGATGCTTAAGGTGCCGACCTTAGCCGACAAGCCAGAGGGCGAAGAGGGATGATGCCAGCAATGATTAGATTCAAATTGATATCAATAGCTTTGCTGGTATCCGCCTGTTCTTTCGATCAGGGTGAAGGCTACCGAGTACAGCTGGAAGAAGTCGAGTTGAGCATCGATAGCACGGGTGAGTTGATTTCGTCCGATTCCATCAAGGTTGGAGCACCCTATGTGAAAAACACTTGGCGCTACAAAATCAATTATATGGCCGGCGAGGGAGTTGAGGTCAAAGAGGGCGACAAGATCCTGGCTTATGATGGTCAGGAACAAATGAGAAAACTGCAAAAAAGCAGCGCCACACTGCAAGCGGAAAAAAAGAAACTGGAGAGTGAAAACCTTGTAAGTGAAAAAGCGGCTCAAGATTTAAAGCTGTCTTTGTCCGAAACCCGAATGCAGTTAAAAAAGGCTAAAAGGAAAGCGTCTCAGGATGGGGATTATGCCGCTAAACTGGATGTGAAGCGATTGATTGTCGAATTAAAAATCGCTGAGCAAAAGTTGTTGCTGGAACAGTCTCGCTTAGAGAGCAAAAAAGCAGAGTCTCAAATGCAGCGCAAAATTACAGAATCTGAGATTGCTCGTCTGTCAGCCGAAGTGCAAGCTCATCAACACGCACTGCAGAGCTTAAACGTCACAGCGAAGAAATCCGGTGTGGTGGTTTACCTGAAGGATTTTGAAGGCAATAAGTTTGCCGTAGGCGACACTGTCTTTATGTCTCAGAATGTTCTGGAGATTCCCAATCTCAATAAGATGCAAGTTAAAACTACTATTCAGGAGCATCATTTCTCACATCTGACTTTGGGTAAAGAGGTTCAGGTTCGATTGGATGCTCTGCCAGACAGGATGTTCAAAGGACGGTTGCTGCAGCTTGGAAAGATTGTCCGAATGAAAGCCTATGATGATCCCAGTATGGTTTACGATGCACTGGTCGAACTGGAAGAAACCGATCCGGGCATTATGCGCCCGGGTATGGCGGTACGGCTGAATATTGTTCAACAGACGTTAGACGAGGTGGCGGCGATTCCCAAGCGCTTTGTGAAGTATGAAGACAAGCGAGCCTATGTGGATATTAAAGGCTGGCTTGGGTCATATCGTCAGACAATCAATATTGTTGGCTTTCTTGGTGATCGCGTTGTGATCGATCAGGGCTTGAAAGGCGGGGAGCGCTTACTATGAAGCGATTGCTGTTCCTGTTACCAATATTGTGTCTGCAGGCGTGCACGGAGGCCGTACAAGAACAGACAATTTCGGTTGTGGTTGAGCGGAGTGACTTTGATGTGTTGCTTCGCGCAAAGGGGGAGTTGCACGCAAAGGACAATAAGTTGGTGGCGGCCCCGATCAGCTCGATGTACGCATTACGTCTGGACTGGTTGAGGCCGGAAAACAGTTTTGTGAAGAAAGGCGATCTGCTGGCTCGGTTTGACGCAAGTCGCTATAAATTGATTCGACAAAAAGCCATGTGGTCTTTGCAGCAGCATTCGTTGGCAAAAAATAACACTAAATCAAAACTGGATCTTGATCAGCTTTCCGTGCTCAGTGAAAGCAATGTTGTTGCTGCCGAAATGGCTTTGAGTGAACGCTTCTCCGTGGATGATCTTCTTGTTTACAGTAAAAATGAAATCGCTGATCAAATGTTGGATAAGGAATACTTGGGGTCCAAGCAGGAGTATCTGGATTGGCGAAAAGACACCTCTTCAGCTCAGGGCAGTGCTCAGCTGGCCGTGCATGAAGTCAAGGAGCAGACGGAGCAGCGCACGATTGAACGAAACGACAAGGTCCTCAAACAACTGAATGTCTATGCACCCCAGGATGGCATTTTCGTTTATCACAAAAACTGGCGTGGTGAAAAAGTTCAAGTAGGGCAGCAGCTCCTGTCGGGTAGCCGTTTGGGGAGTATTCCCAATCTCGACGCTCTTCAGGCTAAATTGTACGTTTTGGAAAGTGAGGCCCTTGGAATCGAAGCGGGCCAGCGTGTGACCTTAACCTTGGATGCTTTTCCAGGCAAAAACATCGAAGGTGAATTGTTGTCCATTTCTTCGGTGGCGTCACCCCGTTCGAGGCAAAGTCCGGTCAATTACTTTGAAGTGATTGTTGAGCTCGCTGAAACAGATTCCGAGTATATGCGACCGGGCCAACGCCTTGAAGGGAAGATTGCCATTGTCAGTAAGCCCGACACATTGACTGTGCCACGGCAGAGCCTGTTTTCAAAAGAGGGTTTGTTCTGGGTGTATGTGAAAGTCGGCGATGGGTACGAGCGCCGAGTGGTCAGTCTGGGTGTACGCAGCTTAAGTCGAGTGGAGATCAGCAGCGGGCTTGAGCCCGGTGAAGCGGTGGCGCTCAGTTTACCAGAAAATATAGTGGGGTCCTGATGGCGCTCAGAGACGATTTTATCGACGCGGTGGACCAATTGTGGCACCACAAATTACGAACACTGTTGACCTTGTTAGGGATTATTTTTGGTGTTGGGGCGGTCATTGCAATGATCAGCGTTGGCGAGGGTGCGGAAGAAGAAGCCTTGCGCCTGATTGATTCTATGGGGGTCAGGAATCTGATTGTCGAGGAGCGAGAAATTGATGATGAACGTTTAAAGGAACTGCGTAAGCACTCCATTGGTTTGTCGTTAGGGGATGTGGACGCGGCTCTGGATACCATGCCTTTTGTGGTTAACTATTCTGCTGAGAAAGACTTGGACGTTCATACCTTGTTTAGCCCTTATGCGCAGGGTGAGAGTAAGGTTCAGGGTGTCAGTGAGAGTCACTTTGATTTGTCTCGCAGCAGCATGTTACTGGGACGTTGGTTTACCGAGGCCGACAGCCGCGGTTTTGCTCAAGTCGCAGTGCTCAGTGAGGAGGCGGCAGCTCAGCTGTTTCCTCAGCGTGATGCCCTAGGCGAGGTGTTCAAAGTTAATCATGTCTGGCTTGAAGTGGTTGGCATTTTGAAAAACAAACAATTATCCAAAGATAGCTTTCAAGGTGTTGAGTTGTCGGTTGATGGAAATGTTATCTATTTGCCTTTGAGCACAATTAAAAAACGCTTTAAATACCCGGAGCTCAGTAGTGAGTTGGATCGAATCAAATTGGAACTTGCACCTGGAGTATCTGCACCCGCCGCAGCCAAAGGCCTTGAGCATTTGTTGTTAAAGCGACATGGACAGGAAAAGGATTTCGATGTGCTGGTTCCTGCGGCATTACTACAGCAGCACAAAGCCACTCAGAGAATCTTCAATATCATCATGTCCTGTGTAGCCGGGATTTCGTTGCTGGTGGGTGGTATTGGGATTATGAATATTATGCTCGCAAGCATTTTGGAGCGAACCAAAGAAATTGGTTTGCTGAGAGCCGTCGGGGCGACCCAGGAGGATATTCGAAATCAGTTTATTGTAGAAAGTTTTACGATTTCGGCTTTGGGCGGCTTACTGGGAATTTTTCTGGGCTTTGCCTTAGCGGGCATTATTTCAGTGTTTTCTGGCTGGCCAGTGGCTTGGTCGTTTGTCGCGGTTTTGATTGCGGTGGTGTTTTGCTGTGGCGTGGGCCTATTGTTTGGTATTTATCCTGCGATAAAGGCTTCGAAGCTTGACCCAATTACGGCCTTGCAACGAGAGTAGGTGTTTGACGAAAATTCTCTAGAGATAAAGAGCAGGGGCTGACAGCAGAAAGGCGGTCCACCCAAAGGCATTTGGGTGTATTTGAGTTGTCTCGCAAAGCGGTAAGGTAAGTAACGTGAATCAATCAAGTGAGCGTAAATGGCTATCGCTCACTGGTGACAAGTTTGACAGCCAAAATTGCAAACACACCTCCGGCAAGGCGATTCAGTCTGGTCTGTGCTTCGGGTGATCGGCGTAGCAGTTGACTGAGTGCACCCGATAGCATGGCGATCAGAGAAAAACACAGCAAAGACACAAGCATAAAAACCGCCCCCAGAGCGAAAACCTGCAGACTGACATTGGCGGTTTCCGGGTGAGTAAACTGGGGCAGGAAGGCCAAAAAGAAGATTGCCACCTTCGGATTGGTGATGTTCATAATAATGCCACGGCGGTAAAACGCTGCATTTGATAGGCGACGGCCATTTTCAGTGTCGATAGCTTGCGCATCTGCACGAAACGCTCCCCAGGCCAAATACAGAAGATAGGCTGCACCGACAA
The DNA here is from genome assembly GCF_040372805.1 of Pseudoteredinibacter isoporae. Taxonomy (GTDB): domain Bacteria; phylum Pseudomonadota; class Gammaproteobacteria; order Pseudomonadales; family Cellvibrionaceae; genus Pseudoteredinibacter; species Pseudoteredinibacter isoporae_A. The sequence goes on along the minus strand of NZ_BAABWJ010000001.1, from coordinate 452,395 downwards.
CTTTCAGTGCGGTGAAGGCCATCGCGCTGACTTGAAATATGGCCGCGACACCGGCCGCAACTGCAAGCGTATGGACAATGAGCCCAGTACACAAACCCAGTGTGATCAGGATGCCTGCGCGTGGGCCATTCATTGCGGATTGGGTCAAGACGAAGATATTGTCAGGCCCGGGGGCGAATGCAAGGAGCGTGGAGGCGGTGATAAAAGCAAGAATAATGTCGACACTAAACATCCGCGCAGCATAACACTATACCGCTCCTCTGTGTGCAAAGATCTAGAACTTCATCCGTCGATGTTGCATGGGGAAGCAAACGAAGTAGAGAAAGCCACTGAAAAACAACGTGCCTAACAGTATGTCCTGCAGTTGCCCGGCGGCACTGATTTGCATAAAACCGTAGGTCAATGCAATGGCCATCGCGCCGCGACTGTAGGCGTCGTAACGAAACCGTAATAATTGTTGCCAATGTATATTCCGGGGAGCCAACAGGGCGTTGATGCTGAGGCGTGTAAACTCAATGCCAATAAACAACAGCAAGGTTGCCAGCAGAACATCACCCAAGTGCTGTCCGAGCCCAGACGCAAGATATATGCTGATAGTAACGCTGATGACTGTTGCGGTCAGCAGCGCCAATATCGATGGCAGGCGTTGATGCAGTACGTTCAGAGGGGTTTTTATCATTTCCCTGGCTCCCGGCTGACTTGAAATGCTGAATCCATTTCATCGCATGATTCATTTCAGTGTAGATCAGCCTGGGGAGCCTAATGTGAACTTTTTTTGAAAGATCCAGCGGCGTATTTAACAGAGTATCAAGCGCCGTGGCTGGAGCCGGCTTGCCACTTCAGTTTGCGTTCAATGGCGCCAATGAGCAGGCCTGCAATATCTTTTTCCGTTGCCGATTCAATTCCCTCAAGCCCGGGTGAGGAATTCACCTCAAGCAACAAGGGACCCTTATTAGAACGAATGATGTCCACACCGGCGACTTTGAGGCCAAGTACCTTGGTGGCTTTGATGGCCAGCGCCCGTTCTTCTTTGCTGATGCGCACGATCCTGGCGGTGCCACCTTGGTGAATGTTTGCTCTGAATTCACCGGGTGCTGCGGTTCGTTCAATGGAAGCTACGACTTTGCCATCAATCACAAAACAGCGTAGATCTTTGCCTTGGGCTTCCTTCACAAATTCCTGCACCAGTAAGTTGGCCCGTAAGGATTTGAAGGCATTGATTACCGATTCGGCTGCTTTGCGGGTTTCCGCCAGGACGACACCCCGGCCCTGTGTGCCTTCCAGCAGTTTAATGATCAGTGGAGCACCGCCAACCATGTCAATCAGTTCGCTGGTGTCACTGGGCGAGTTGGCAAAACCGGATGTGGGAATATCCAAGCCATTTTGTTGCAGCAACTGAAGGGAGAACAATTTATCCCGGGATTGGCTGATGGCCTCTGAGCGGTTTAAGCAATAGACGCCAAGGCTTTCAAAATGTCGGGTCAATGCGCAACCGTAAAACGTAACACTAGGGCGAATGCGCGGAATTACCGCATCCAGATCGTTAAGCAGGCTGCCGCCGCGATAATGCACTTCCGGGTTTAGGGCATCCAGCTTCATATAACATTGTTTAATGTTTAAGAAGTGCATTTGATGCCCACGGGCCTGACCGGCTTCCATAATACGTTGATTGCTGTATAGCTCTGGGTTGCTGGCCAGGACACCAATTTTTAAACCCGTATTCAGCGAATCTTCTTTGCCATACAGCGCCTTGATTTCAGGTTCGCTGAGGTCACCCAGATTGAAACTGCTGGCGGGGTCGACCAACATTCTATGTTGCATCGCTTCGCGACCCAGCAACATTCGATAACCCATGGTATCGCGATTGCTCAAGGTGACTTCGATGTCCCATTGGAGGTCACCGATTTTCATCGGGGTCTTGATGACGTAACGTTTTTCCGTATTACCGCTGGAACTTCTGATCGTTCGGCGATCGATAATTTGCGCTTCACAACGGATAACCGTATTACGGTTTTGCTGCAAAGGATGAACTTCAAAGCTCACCCAGGCAGCATTGTCGCGTTTGAATGTTTGAATGTTAAAGGCATGCAGTGAAGACGTTTTCGCACCGGAATCTACACGCGCCTTAACGGCGGGAACATTTAGATTAGGAAAGCAGCACCACTCTTCGCTGCCGACAATGATTTTCTCATCGAGCATCTCAAGAACTCTCGCAATAGGGTTAAGGAATAACGCACTCGTGCAATGAGTGCTTGGCCAATATGGCCAGTTTCAGTTTTATCTATGAAATTATAGTGACAAAAACAAGGGGGAAGGCAAGCTATAGGCGCGTGCATGCCCCTATAGCTTGTGACAGTAAGGCAGCTCTTCTTACCCGGTAAGTGTTTTAACCAAACACATTTTTAAACGTAAAGAAGAAGACGATGGCTAAGCCAGCACCTGCGGGCAGGGTCACAACCCAGGACATGGCAATGGTGCCAATAACGCGCAGGTTCAGTGCCCCGATACCGCGGGCCAGGCCAACACCCAAAATGGCCCCCACCAGAGTATGCGTCGTGGAAATCGGCAGGCCAGTACCTGAGGCCAATACTACGGTGCCAGCAGCGCCCAGCTCAGCGGCGAAACCGCGGCTTGGGGTGAGTTCGGTAATTTTCTTACCGACCGTGGCGATCACTTTGAAGCCATAAGTGGCCAGACCCAGAACAATACCGGCACCACCCAGTAGCAGAATCCAACTTGGCATGGTGGACTTGGCGGCCACTGCGCCACTTTGAATCACATTCACAACCGCAGCCAATGGCCCTACGGCGTTGGCAACATCGTTTGAACCATGGGCAAATGCCATGGCACAAGCGGTGAAAACCATCAGAATGGCAAAGACTTTTTCAACGCTGGCGAAGCGATTGTTTTCATCTTCCTGATACTGCACCTTGCTCAACAGGTAGATGCCAAAGGCGGCAACGGCCATGCCAATGATGGCGGCAATACCGATAGACTCGATAAAACTGAGTTTAAAACCGTAATCTTTAAAGACGTGTTTCAGACCTTTAAGGATGGTGACCATCGCGATCAAAAAGCCCACGGCAAACATATAGACAGGGATATAACGCTTGGCATTGGCGAAGGGATTGTCGGTGTCCAGAATCAATTTTTGAACACTGCGGAACAAGAAGAAGGAAATAGTGCCGGCCAGAAGAGGTGATACGACCCAGCTGGCTACAATTTTCATGACCTTGCCCCAGGCGACGGCATCAACCGAAATACCTGCCGCAGCAAAACCCACAATAGCTCCCACGATTGAGTGGGTAGTGGAAACCGGCCAGCCCATAATGCTGGCAATTAACAGCCAGGAACCGGCAGCGAGTAAGGCAGAAAGCATCCCATACACAAGGAGTTCGGGGGTGTCATCAAATAATCCGGGGTCGATAATGCCCTTACGAATGGTTGAGGTCACTTCACCACCGGCTAAGTAGGCACCCAGGAATTCAAATACCATCGCGATTAAAATCGCCTGCTTGATGGTCAGGGCTTTCGAGCCCACGGAAGTACCCATAGCGTTGGCAACATCGTTGGCACCAACCCCCCAGGCCATAAACAGGCCAAAAATACAGGCCATAATTAAAAACACATTGCCGTATTCTGCGAGCACGGTCATAGTTAACTCCACATCAGTTTTATGGCGCCCGAAAGCAATGGGCGCTGAATCAATCTAATTGTTGTTTTATTGTCTGAGCGTTTAGCGTGCGATAAGCAACTGCAGGCGAGAGCCTACTTTTTCAGCTCGGTCGGCCAGATCGCCAATCCATTCGATGACTCGGTACAGGAACATCACTTGTACCGGAGGCAAATCTTCTTCGATTTTGAACAGGGCCAGACGCATCTGGATTTCCAATTGATCGGTATGGCTTTCCTGGGCATCGAGATCTTCAATCAGCTTTTCAACCAGGTCCATTTCACGACCAGAGAAACCGGTTTCGAGGAGTTCATCCAGTTCGTTAATGGCTTTGTGAGCCAAGCGGGCGGTGTCGACGGCGGACTGAACAAACGCTTGCAGCTCGGCAGTAATCGCCGCGGGGGGGACCATTTGGCGGCCCAACATAATGCCGGCGATATCTTTTGCGCGGTTGGCGATTTTGTCCTGCATTGCCAATAGCTCCAGCAGGTCGGTACGCGGTACCGGCAGGAACAGGCTTTTGGGCAGGTGGCGGCGCAGCTCACGTTTGAGTTCATCGGCCTCATGTTCTTTGTCAGAGATCGCTTTTTGCACCTGTTCGGCTTTTTCCCAATCGTCCGCAGTGGCGGCGATAAAGAACTCCAGCAGCAATTCAGCAGCCACGGTGGCTACCTTCATATGCTCCTGCATAGGGGTAATAGGCGACTTGCCAAACAGGCTCGTCAGCGGGTTAGAGATAGCCATATAAAGCTCCCTATCGGGTTAATTCGGGCTTGCCGGAGGGTCGGCAAAGTGGGCGAAGTATAGTGCCAGCCGAGCTGGTCGTCATCACAAATATGACAAAAAAATGAACTTTATTTGACAGCGGCTGATCTAGCTCTAGTTAGCGTCATTTCTGGCTTTGAGCGGGAATGGCCCCTCTATATTTCAGTGTGCGCTAAGCCTTTGATTTGCTGTATGATTTATCGTGTTATCCCGATTGACTATGCTAAGCTAGCCACCGTGCAAAGGAAGAGTGAGATTCCACTATGAATGCCGTTTCGGACCGATTATTGAGTTTACGCAGCGTGCTGGATGATTTGCGCTCGGATGGACGCCTCAGTCTAGCCGATGCCAATGTCCTGATTGGCTCCAGCCGAAGCAAAGAAGAAGCGGCGATGCACCCGTTAACTTATATCGCCAATCAGCGTTTGGATGACCAAAGCCAGGAAGGAACGATTCTCAATGCGGAGGTGTTGAGCCGCTGGCTGGCGGAAAAATCAGGTTTGCCTTTCTATCATCTGGACAGCTTGAAGTTGCGAGCGGCTGAAGTCACCAAGGTGATGTCATTTGCCTTTGCCAAACGTCACGACATTCTCTGTGTGGAAGTCAGCCCGGAATACATTACCGTTGCCTGCAACCAGCCCTACAACAACAGTTGGGTTGAGCAGCTTGAGCATGTGGCGCGTAAAAAAGTTAAACGGGTCTTTTCGTTCCCGGGTGATGTTGATAAATCCCGCACTGAAATCTACGCATTGTCGCGCTCAATCTCTGGTGCCAAGTCCATGCCGGGGGGCAGCTCGGTCAGCAACTTTGAACAGTTGTTGGAATTAGGCAAGCTGAAAGATCCCGAAGCGAATGATCAACACATTATTAATATTGTGGATTGGTTGCTGCAATACGCGTTTGATCAGCGCGCCAGTGATATCCACTTGGAGCCTCGCCGCGAAACCGGTAAGTTGCGTTTCCGCATCGATGGCATATTGCACACGGTTTATGAATTGCCCAAAGGTGTGTCCACTGCCGTCCTGAGCCGAATGAAAATTCTCGGTCGTATGGACATTGCTGAAAAGCGCAAACCTCAAGATGGGCGCGTAAAAACCAAACGTCCGGATGGCAGCGAAGTGGAGTTGCGTCTGTCGACGTTGCCCACCGCTTTCGGCGAAAAGCTGGTAATGCGAATTTTTGATCCGGATGTGCTTCTGCGCAGTTTTGAGGACCTCGGGTTAGTCGGTGATGATTTAAACCGTTGGCAGAATATGGTTGGGCGCCCAAATGGTATTGTGTTGGTAACCGGTCCGACGGGCTCGGGTAAAACCACTACCTTGTACACCAGTTTGAAATCCTTATCGACCAGTGAGGTCAACGTCAGCACGATTGAAGATCCCATCGAAATGGTGGAAGAAAGCTTCAATCAAACTCAGGTGCAAAATAATATCGGTCTGGATTTTGCGGCCGGCGTACGAACTCTGATGCGACAAGATCCAGACATTATTATGGTCGGTGAGATTCGCGATAAAGAAACGGCGCAGATGGCATCTCAGGCCGCGCTGACGGGCCATCTGGTGTTAAGTACTTTGCACACTAATGACGCTGCTGGCGCCTTAAGTCGACTACTGGATCTTGGTTTGCCCGCTTACATGGTACGTTCCACGTTGACCGGAGTGGTGGCACAGCGTTTGGTACGCACTTTATGTCATCACTGTAAAAAAGAAGCGCCCGTGGACTTGGATTTATGGAATTCGCTCGTTGCACCTTGGAAAGTGACTCCTCCGCCTCATATTTATCAACCTGCCGGCTGCAATGAATGTCGTCATACTGGATACTTGGGCCGCCAGGGTATTTACGAAATACTTCTTCTCAGTGAACCGTTACGCGGTTTGATCAGTGATGATCTCGATCTGCAAACCATGCGCAAAGAAGCCATGCGCGAAGGTATGCGCACCTTGCGTTTGTCGGGTGCCCAAAAAGTATCGGCAGGTACAACAACGATAGAAGAAGTGATTCGAGTGGCGCCGCCGCCAGAAAAATAAGCCGTGAGATGGGATTAGGTGGAACGTGTTTTGCCTGAGCGGCCGGTAAAACTTTTCAAAAAATAGGGCACCCATAGAGTGCCCTACCTTCGGATGACTGCTTACAAGCGGTGCATCGCGCAGATCTTGTTGCCTGCAGGATCACGCAAATACGCCAAGTACAATTTCATACCTGCGCCTTCACGTACACCTGGGTCATCTTCAATCGCAGTGCCGCCGCTTTCCAGGCCGGCAGCGTGCCAAGCATCGGCGGCTTCGGTGCTGGCTGCAGCGAAGCCGATGGTGCCACCATTACCATGAGTGGCGGGGTTACCATCAATAGGCTTCGTCAGGGCGAAAATGCCACCGTCGGTAAAGTAAAAACAACGACCTTTCTCGTCCATTACGCCAGGGCCGTGGCCCAGTGTGCCCAGTACGGCATCGTAAAAAGCTTTAGATTCTGCTACATCGTTTGCGCCGATCATAATATGGCTAAACATGGAATCGCTCCTGTTGAGTTTATTGATTTTATGAGCTCTTGGCTCATTGAGGGGTTAGTCGCTCTGCAACAACGGACACTAAGAGTTACAAACTTTTGTACCGGCTTCAATGCTCTTTACGCCCCTTAGCATTTACTGTGAAATACTGTCGTTAATAGCTTCTATAATGTCATGGGAAGGCGGATTTGTTTGATCCTGACCCTACAACTGCTCCGGGTTTTCGGATAGGCTTTCTTGGGTATGGGCCAATCGGCAAGGCCCTTATGAGTTGATCTTATAACGATATGCCCGGCTGGCCTGTTAACCGTGACAGCAATTCGGGTTGTAGATAAATAGCATCATAGAAAAAGAGAGCATTGTGTTAGCGTCATACGTGCCAGATCGGGCCAATTTCAGGTCCACCCTAGAGCAATATTCCCAGCAGTGGCAGGAGCGAGTCAGTGATGAGCAGCAAGCCGCTCTTGTGTCGCTCCTGAAGAATGAAACCCTTGCGAAACAGTTGGCGAAAGCGTGGTTGGGCAGTGAGTTCATTTTTCATTGCTGCCGTGATCAGCCCGCGCTTTTGTTTGAGCTGCTAGACAGTGATGAACTCCAGCAAAGCTGGTCGCGCGCTACGTTTACCCAGCAACTGCAGAAGTATGCCCAGAGTGTGGAAAAGGACAGCGAGTTGGATCGTGTCCTGCGCCAATTTCGTCGCCGCGCGATGATTCGAATTGTGTGGCGTGATTTGAATCAACTGGCGTCACTGGAAGAAACCACTGCCGATATGAGTGCCCTGGCTGAAAGCTGTACTCAGCTGGCACTGGAGTTCCATTATCGTGCTTTGGTCAAGCGTTTTGGTTTGCCCATTGGCGAAGAAAGTGGGCAGGTGCAATCTTTGGTGGTGTTGGGCATGGGCAAGCTCGGCGCGCGCGAACTGAATGTGTCTTCCGATATCGATTTAATTTTCTCCTATCCTGAGTCAGGTGAAACTCAGCATCGGCATATTGAGGTGGGAGGGCGCAGTAAGAAAACCACAAGTAACCAGGAATTTTTTAATCGGCTGGGCCAAAAAATTATTAAAAGTCTGGATGCGCAAACGGTCGACGGTTTTGTGTTTCGCGTGGATATGCGTTTACGCCCGTACGGTGAAAGTGGTTCTCTGGTTATGAATTTCGGTTCCATGGAGGAGTATTACCAAACCCAGGGGCGGGAGTGGGAACGCTATGCCATGATCAAGGCACGGGTGATTGCAGAGGGTGGCCCTTTAGCTGAGTGTTTGCAAGAGGAACCTGAGCAAGAACAAACGGCAGGCGAAGAATTGATGGAGTTGTTGCGCCCCTTCAGTTACCGCCGCTACATTGATTTCTCGGCCATTGATGCTTTGCGAGATATGAAGCGCATGATCAATCGAGAAGTGCATCGCAAAGGCATCAACAGCGATGTGAAACTCGGTTTTGGCGGCATTCGTGAAGTGGAATTCGTTGTGCAGGTGTTCCAGTTAATTCGCGGTGGCCGCGATCAACGTTTACAGGAACGTCGAGTGTTAAAGCTACTGCCTCTGTTGCAAGGCGATGGTTATCTTCCGGAGGGTGCGGGTGACAGGCTTGCCGACGCCTATCGTTTGCTGCGTCATGTCGAACATGCCATTCAAGGTCATCAGGATAAGCAAACCCAGGCCTTGCCAATGGATGTCGATGATCTCGAGCGTTTGGCCTGGGTGCTGAATTATTCCGGTTGGGACGCTTTGTCCGAAGATCTGCAGCAACATCGCGAGCAGGTGAACGCCGAATTCCAGGCCGTGATTGCTGAACCGGAAGACGACGCAAAAGAAGACGATGAAGCTGAAGCGTTTTTACCGCTTTGGCTGGATGAGCTGGACAGCGCGGCGGCTATAGAGTTACTTGAACAGCGCGGATACCAGCAGGCGGATAAATTGTTGCAACAGCTTCGGGACTTGCGACAGAGTCGCGCCGTGCTTGCTATGCAATCCGAAGGGCGCAATCGCCTGGATAAATTTATGCCTCGCTTGTTACACACACTCAGCCTCGGCCGCAATCCCAATGAGGATATTGCCGAAACGTTGAGTCGAGTGTTGGGATTGGTGAGTTCGGTGGCCCGACGCACGATTTATTTAGTGCTGTTGACCGAAAACCCAGTGGCGTTAGCACAGCTGGTGCGACTCTGTGCAGCCAGTCCCTGGATTGCTGATCAACTCTCCAAGCACCCGGCGTTATTGGATGAGCTGCTTGACCATCGCAGTTTGTATTCCCCACCCAGCCGGCAGGAATTGGCGGATCAATTGCGCCAGGAATGTTTACGTATCGAGTGGGACGATCTCGAAGAGTATATGGAAGCGTTGCGTTATTTCCGAATGGCCAATGTGCTGCGCATTGCGGCTTGTGAAGTCACGGATGCCATGCCTTTGATGAAGGTGAGTGATCACTTGACGGATATTGCAGAGTTGTTACTGGAAGAAGTGATAGAACTTGCCTGGCAGCAAATGGTTACTCGCCATGGTCGGCCACGCAACCTTGACGGCGATATTGTTGAGCGTCCGGAGTTTCTGGTGCTGGGATACGGCAAAGTTGGCGGTATTGAGCTGGGACACAGTTCGGATCTCGATCTGGTCTTTATTCACGGTGGCGCAGCTGGCCAGAGCACCAGCGGGCGCGACGACAGCGGCGAGCGCAGTCTGGACAATCTGATCTTCTATACCCGCATGGCCCAGAAGATGATTCACATCATGAACACCCAAACCGTTTCCGGTCAGTTGTACGAGGTGGATATGCGCCTTCGTCCTAACGGAAATTCCGGCATGTTGGTCACAACGATTGGTGCTTTTGATCAGTACTTGCAGGAGGAAGCCTGGACTTGGGAGAAGCAGGCGCTGGTGCGCGCACGGGCAATTGCCGGTCATCCTGAGCTGGCTATGCAATTTGATAGGGTTCGCCAAAATATTCTCTGTCAGCCCAGGGATTTAGCAGCATTGCGTGAAGATGTTGTGCAAATGCGGGAAAAAATGCGCAAACATCTCGCGACCCAGGGTTCGGAGGGTGAAAAAGCCCTGCGCTTCGACATCAAGCAGGATGTCGGAGGTATCGTGGATATTGAATTTATGGTTCAATACGGCGTACTTGCCTGGGCTCATGAGCAGCCCTCCCTGGCACAGTGGACGGATAATATTCGTATCCTGGGATGTCTTGAACAGACCGGGTATTTATCGGCAGAAGACACTGCCCAACTTATCGAAGCTTACAAGGCCTATCGATCCGCCGGACACCGACTCGCGCTACAGCGCCAAAAAAGTGTCTTGCACGGAAATACCGATTTTCAAGCTGAGCGCCAAACGGTACAGCGACTATGGCAGCGGTTTATGCAGCTGCCTGAATAGTGGCCTATGTCGGGGTGTTTAGCTTTCCTGTCCAGCAGGGGCGAGCGAGTACCTAAACTTGCTAACGACTTTAATGACGGAGATAACTATGTCTTTTGCAGATCGCGATGGTGTCATCTGGTTAGATGGCGAACTGGTACCCTGGCGCGAAGCGAAAACCCACGTGCTGACTCACACCTTACATTACGGTATGGGCGTGTTTGAAGGTGTCCGTGCATATGAAACAGAGAAACACGGTACGTCGATCTTTCGCTTGAATGAGCATACTGATCGCCTGTTCAACTCTGCCAAAATTATGATGATGGACATGCCGTACAGCAAAGAAGAGCTGAACGACGCCCAGAAATTGGTCGTGCGTGAAAACAATTTGAACGAAGCGTACCTGCGCCCAATGGCCTTTCTGGGATCTGAGGGGATGGGGCTGCGTGCCGATTCCCTGCAGACTCATGTCATGGTCGCGGCTTGGGAATGGCCTTCATACATGAGCCCTGAGGCGAAAGAGCTGGGCATCAAAATCCGCACATCGAGCTACACCCGCCACCATGTGAACATTTCCATGTGCAAGGCGAAAGCTAACGGTCACTACATCAACTCTATGCTGGCCCTGCGCGAAGCGCTGGACAGTGGCTGTGAAGAGGCCCTGCTGCTGGATAACGAAGGTTACGTCGCTGAGGGCAGCGGTGAAAACTTCTTCCTGGTGAATAAAGGGGTGATCTACACGCCTGAATTGACCTCTTGTCTGGATGGAATCACCCGTGATGCCGTGATCCAGATGGCAGAAGAGTGTGGCTATGAAGTCCGCGAAAAGCGTATTACCCGCGATGAAGTGTATGTGGCTGATGAAGCCTTCTTCACCGGGACGGCGGCTGAAGTTCTGCCGATTCGCGAATTGGATGGCCGTCAGATCGCCGATGGCCGCCGCGGTCCAATCACTGAGCGTTTGCAGACAATGTATTTCGACGCCGTAAAAGGCCGTCTGCCCAACCGTTATGACTGGTTGGCACCGGTGAAGTAGTCTTCCCAAGGGATTAAGTGCTACTGATGAAACGCCGATCACTTAAGTGGTCGGCGTTTTGCGTTTAGGGCTGTTATAATCCGCGTTTCACTGAAGACAAGGCAAGATATCGTGTGGCCCACATCGGCTAAAAAGAACAGCGAAGCCTATATTGAGGCCCATTTCCGCAAGCAGTTTCGCCCCGCGCATCTGCTGAATTTTCACGCCTTGTGGGAAATGCAGTTTCTCGACAGTCATAAAGTCTCTTTCCCTGAATCCGGGCACAGCCTGATAGATCGATTTGAGCTGCCTGACGGCCAGGGGGCTTTCTATCTCAAGCGTCAGTTGAATCGTAGTATTCGTACCTGGCGGCGCCCGTTCGGAGAGCCGGCTTTTGCTCAGGAGCTCCGCAATATCCGCCTTTGCGAGCAGTACCATATCCCCACCTTGGAACCGGTTTACTACGCTGAGCGTCAAATGACGGTAGGGCCGGCGGCCATTTTGGTGGTGAGGGCACTGGATGGCTACCAGTCGCTGCAGGATATTCTGACCCATTGGTATGGCCTGGAAAGGCATATGCGAGAGTCCATCCTTCACACCGCAGGTAAAGCTTTGGGGCGTTTGCATGCGGCGGGTTTGGGCCACAGCCGTCTGAAGGCGGATGACATCATTATTGATCTCACCCAAATCCCTCAATGGCGCTTGGCCAGCCCGCAATTTATCACTCAGGTCAAAGGGCGCGATCTCCTGCTCGATGTACAGAGCTTTTTAGACAGTGTCGCTGTTGTGGGTGACACCGAACTGGATTTCCTGCTCAAAGCTTATGTAGATATCAGCCCCCAGTGGCCCAATCTCAGCGCCTTGAAGCAGGCACTGTACCCAAGTCAGCAAGCCAGCTAAACAGCCTTATTACGGGATCTTGGTATGACAGAACTTAGCTCTACCGAAGCTGAGAACAAAACCAGCGGGGCGCAAACCTATCGCCGTCTGCTGTCTTATTTATTGCCTCATAAGTTTATGTTGTCTATGGGGCTGCTGGGCTTTGCCATTTTTGCAGCGTCCCAGCCAGCGCTTACCAAACTGTTTGGCATTTTGGTTGATTCCATTAATGGTGGCGACAGCGACTACAAAGTCATCATCCCCTTGGCAGTGGTTGGTATTTTCTTTGTCCGCGGTGTTGGCACCTTCATTGGCAGCTACGCACTGTCAAAAGTATCTCTGGGCATTGTGCACAATCTGCGGGTGCAACTGTTCGATCAACTGACACTCGCTCCGGGTGAGTATTTCGACAGCAATAACTCAGGGCATCTGGTTTCCAGAATTACCTACAATGTTACTCAGGTTACAGATGCCTGTACCGAAGCCATCAAAGTGTTGATTCGGGAGGGACTGACGGTCATCGTGTTGCTGGGCTATTTGATTTGGGAAGATTGGAAGCTCACTCTGGTGTTTGTGGCCATTGCCCCCATTCTTGGTTTTATCGTTTCCAAAGTAGGGAAACGGCTGCGTCGTCTGTCGAGCAATATTCAGCTGACCATGGGGGACGTTACCCAATCGGCATCAGAAATGATTAATGGATACAAAGTGATGCGCAGTTTCGGGGGCGAACGCTATGAGCGTGGTCGCTTTGAAAAAGCCAGCGTTGCCAATTTCAAACAAAATTTGAAGTTGGTCACCACCGCCGCGATTAATACGCCGGTGTTGCAATTGATTGTTGCGGTGGCTTTAGGTGTGTTGATGTACATCGCGCTGAGTTTTATGGGCTCTTCCAGTCCCGGCGATTTTATCGCTTACCTGGGTGCGGCGGCGCTGATTCCCAAACCGGTGCGCCAACTCAGCGAAGTGAATTCAAAAATTCAAAAAGGCATTGCCGCTGCGGAAGACATTTTCGCACAATTGGATGTCGAACCCGAACCGGATTATGGCCAGCACCGTGTTGAGCGTGTCGCGGGCAATATCTCGATTAAGGATTTGAGCTTTGCTTACAATGCCAGTGAAGGCAATGTACTGAAAAATATCAATCTGGATATTAAAGCGGGTCAGACCATCGCCTTAGTGGGACGCTCCGGCAGTGGCAAGACCACGCTGGCGAGTTTAATCCCACGCTTTTATCACCATGAGCAGGGCAGCATTTGTATTGATGATGTGGCTCTGAACGATTATCAGCTCTCCAGTCTGCGACAGCAGATTGCCTTGGTGAATCAGGACGTCACGCTGTTTAACGACACTCTGCGTAATAATATTGCCTATGGCGGTTTGGCAGATGTTGGCGATGAAAAATTGCGCCAGGCTGCTGAAGCGGCTCATTGCTGTGAGTTTATCGATCAGTTTGGTGAAGGCTTCAACACCCTGGTGGGTGAAGATGGTACTCGCCTGAGTGGTGGTCAGCGTCAACGTATTGCTCTGGCGCGAGCCTTGTTAAAAGATGCGCCGATTCTGATTTTGGACGAAGCCACCTCGGCGTTGGATACGGAATCGGAGCGTAAAATTCAAGCGGCGCTGGATAAACTGATGCAGAACCGCACAACCTTGGTGATTGCTCACCGCCTATCCACCATTGAAAATGCGGATGTCATTGTCGTGATGGAACAGGGTGAAATCGTTGAGCAGGGTAGCCATAAAGACCTGCTGGAAAAAAACGGTGCCTACGCCAAGCTGCATGCCATGCAGTTTGGTGAAGACGACGACGCCAGCTAAGCTCGCATACATGTTAAGCCCAGTGCACAGATTGAGGAGATTATCATGCAGTTAAGCATGCCACGTTTTGACCAGGGCTCCGTGCTGGTTGTCGGCGATGTAATGCTTGATCGTTATTGGCAGGGCGACACTGGACGGGTTTCGCCCGAGGCGCCGGTACCGGTTGTCAATGTACAGGCGACTGATGACCGCCCTGGTGGCGCCAGCAATGTGGCCATGAATATTGCCGCACTAGGCGCCGCTGCAAATCTGGCTGGTTTGGTGGGGAATGATGATGCAGCGGCCAGTTTACTCGATTCTCTGAGCTCAGTGGGGGTGAACTGCCTGTTTACCACCGTTGCAGATAAGCCCACAATTACCAAGCTTCGCGTGGTCAGTCGGCAGCAACAATTGTTGCGCATGGATTTTGAAAAACCGTTCAGTGCGCAAGACAGTGAAAACTTGAGTCAACATCTATCTCTCGACGGTGTTCAGGTTTTGCTGCTGTCGGATTATGCCAAAGGCAGCTTGCAACACTGCCAGGTACTGATCGAATCGGCTCGCAAGAAGGATATCCCTGTCTTGGTCGATCCCAAAGGCCATGATTTTGAACGCTATCGCGGCGCGACATTGTTAACCCCCAATCTGTCTGAATTTGAAGCCGTCGTTGGTGTTTGTCAGAGCGAAGCAGAGCTTGTCAGCAAGGGACAGGAACTTCTGAAAAGCCTGGACTTGGATGCGTTGCTCATCACTCGTGGTGAACAGGGTATGACGTTATTGCAGGCCAATATGGAAGGTGAGTTGCATCTTCCCGCAAAAGCCCGAGAGGTGTTTGACGTGACGGGTGCGGGCGATACGGTTATTGCCGTTCTGGCTGCAAGCATTGCGGCAGGCAGTGATTTGCCCATGGCGGTTGCTTTGGCCAATGTCGCCGCGGGCATGGTGGTCGCCAAGCTCGGTACCGCAACCATTTCTGCTCCGGAATTGCGCCAGGCTGTTGCAGCAGGGCAGGAGGTTGAGTGTGGTGTGGTGAACGAAGAGCAGTTGGTGCTTTCTTTACAGGCGGCGCGCGCGCGTGGTGAAAAATTGGTATTCACCAATGGTTGTTTTGATATTCTGCACGCCGGCCATGTTGGGTATCTGGCGGATGCACGAGAATTAGGTGATCGCCTGATCGTGGCCATTAACAGCGATGAGTCCGTGTCTCGATTGAAAGGGCCTTCCCGACCCATTAATCCAGTGGATCGTCGTATGGCGGTGCTCGCAGGGCTTTCTGCCGTAGACTGGGTGTTGTCTTTTCCTGACGACACACCTGAACGATTGCTGGAATTAATTCAGCCTGATGTTTTAGTAAAAGGCGGTGACTACAACGAAGAGCAAGTAGTCGGCTGGGAAATCGTGAAAGCTTACGGCGGCGAAGTGAATGTGTTGAGCTTTTTCGACAACTGTTCAACTACGGCTATTGTTGAAAAAGTCATTGCGGATGCGGATAAGCCTGCCTAGTCGCTTGTGGTGGTCAAACGCCCCCTTGTGCAGATTCGCGGCCAAGGGAGCACGCTGGAAAGGAATGTTACTGGGCTGTTTCTGAGCGTTTTCTCTCGCTGTATCGATCGACCAAAAAATGTTTATGATCACGCGTGAGATAAGTGAAACGCATCAGTTCTTCCATCACATCGACAATCCGATCTCGATAGGCTGAAGGCTTCATCTGTCCATCTTCATCAAATTCTTGATACGCCTTTGCAACCGAAGACTGATTTGGAATCGTTAGCATACGCATCCAGCGGCCAAGAATGCGCATATTATTCACCGCATTAAAACTCTGCGAGCCACCGGTTACCTGCATTACGGCGAGCACCTTTCCCTGTGTTGGTCTCACTGCTCCGATGGACAAAGGAATCCAGTCAATTTGGTTTTTCATGACGCCGGACATATTGCCGTGCACTTCAGGGGATGACCAGACCTGCGCTTCTGACCATTGACTCAATTCTCGAAGTTCCAACACCTTTGGGTGATCGGCTGATCGATTACCATCAAATAATGGTAGGCCAGCAGCGTCGAAATACCGTACCTCGGCGCCCATGGCTTCCAATATGCGTCCGGCTTCTTCAGCTGAAAAGCGGCTGAATGAGCGATCCCGTAATGAGCCGTAAAGCATGAGGACTCGGGGTTTGTGCGTGCTTGTTGATACTGGGTTTGTGCTCAGTTCAAAGGCTTCTTGATTCAAATAGTTCATCGTTGTTTCCATTAGATTTTCCCTCCAAAAAATATGTGTTCTACCCGTAAGACGTTAGGCTTTTAAAAAAGACGACGCGAACGGCCTGAGGTCACCCAATTCGGGCGAATCACTTCAGATATTTCGTCTTTTTGACATGGTCGTCGTCTTACGGGTAATGACATTGAATGGAGATATCCTCATGAGAAACACGCGGTCTATCACTATGGGGCCTGAGCCACTTGCAAAACAAGATACCAGCAAACGCAACGAGCATAGCCCGAAAACCACAGCACAAAGGACAGCGCGTTATGAGGCGCATGTTCGAAAATCATGTGGACTGTTGTGGGGCGGGATCAACAAAGGCTAGCGACTGCTGTGCATAGAAAGGACGAGTCCATGGTGGCTCTAAAGCTCACGGGAGCGGATGCGTTTGACGATGTTTCAATAGGCTCACTGGGCTTTGCTCAGCTGTGCTCTTGGGGCACGTTGTATTACAGTTTTCCCCAGCTGGCCGATGCAATGATGGCGGAGTTTTCCTGGGTTAAATCCGAGGTTTATGGCGCTTTGACGCTAAGTTTTCTGTTCTCAGCGTTGGCTGCCATACCGGTTGGTCAAGCGATTGATAAGGGTTTGGGAAGACAAGTTATGACCGGAGCCTCGGTGTTCGCGGGCTTGCTGTTTCTGTTGGGCTCACAACTGAGTGCTCTGTGGAGTTTTTATGTGGTATTTGCGGGTATTGGTCTTCTGCAAGCCGGGACATTATACGAAGCTGTCTTTTCAGTCATCGCTAATCACTTCGATGTTGCGACAAGCCGCCGACACATCACAACCTTGACGCTATGGGGTGGTTTTGCCGCCACCCTATTTATTCCATTGATCGAATGGTTGTTGCTGGTTGGGAATTGGCGCCAAGTGATGATTACCCTGGCGGGTATCAATATACTCGTCGGTCTGCTGATATATCGCCGCCTGCCGATATCGGTTCAGCCAAGGGCTCGAACCGAAGCTGAGAGAGCTGAGCATAAGGTTGGTGCTTCAGTTGAGAAAAACACGATAAGCGAATCAAAAAAAATTCACACGCGCGAACGCTGAGTTGGGCACTAAGGCAACCCATGTTTTGGAGTTTGCTTCTGTGCTTTTCTTTCTTTTCGGCTGCCGGAACAGGTTTTAAGTTTCACCTTTATCCCATGCTGCTGGAAAAAGGATTGTCTGCTTCTGAGGTCGTGATAATTATCGCGGTGTTGGGGCCAGCACAAGTGGCTGGAAGAGTATTGCTGTCCGCGATCATGGAATCTATGAGTATCGTTAAGCTTGGTGTGATAACCGCATCGGCATTGCCTGTCGTATTCATTGCCCTGGCGTATTTACCAGTGTCGATGTGGTTGTTGATTCCTCTGGCCGTGGTATTTGGTGCTGCCAGTGGCATCATGACCATTGTGAAAGGCATGTCCGTTCCTGAACTGTTGACCCGAGACGCGTATGGAGCCATCAATGCTGCCATGAATATTCCTGTCAAATTGATACAGGCATTTTCTCCCTGGTTAGCGGCCGCAATTTGGTACATCGGCGGTGGCTACCATGCCGTGCTGATGTTTTTGGCGTTCCTTGGGGTTGTCTCTTTAATCAGTTTTATTCTTTCGGCCAAGGTAACAACTTGTCAGCCTTAACATTACTGACATGCGCTTTAGGAATGGAGGTGTGGGTAACCATGAAAAGTGAATTCAGAGAGCATCTATAAAGATGTACCTGGGGGGAGCTTTGAATACTGTCCGAGCTAAGAGCAGCGGTCGCAATCTGGGTTTTTACGTTGGTAGTCAATGATATTGCCTTGGGCGTCCAGAGTCAGGTGGCAGCAGTTTTCATACAGCTTTCTCAATTCCTGGCGAGACTTCTGGACTCGGGATTTCAGTGTCGAATAGCTGATGTTGTTCGCTTCAGCATAGTCCTTCTGTTTAATATTGTTGATATCAATAGCTTTGAGCAATTCAGATTGTTCTTCTGGCAACGCATTGATAAATGGCAGAATGCAGGTGGACAGCTCAGCCTTGATGTTAGGCAGGTCTTCTTCATACCAAAGATCTTCCGCACGCAACGCTTTAGCCTTGGATTTTTTTCGGTAATGATCGATGATGGTGTTGTTAGCCAGTTGAAACAACCAGGCTTTAACACTATCTGCCGATTTTATGGTGTGCAGGTTTTTATAGCTCTTGATGAGTATATCTTGCAACAAATCCTCGACATCTTCCGGGTTCGATACTCGAGAATTCAGAAAGCGTGTGAGTGCTGAGCGGTACTCGTTCCAAATGGTTTCAATAGACATATTCTATGTTCGGTCGTGGAGCCTAGCTTGCGGCATTATAACATTCGTGATTATTTTATGCTCAAATCCTGTTTCAGCCCGAATTTACTGCTATTCATAGGGGCGTTGTCTATGATTAACCAAAAATCACGTTATCCAGCCGAAATTCACTTTTTGACTCTTTTGGGAATGCCTCTCCCCTACTATTCATCCTGTACCCAATAACACACTTAAATAGGTGACAGAGATGCTTGATAAAATCGATTTGATGCTTAACACCCTATGGGCCGAACATGGTGCTTTTCTGCTGGTGTTTGTTCCGCTTTTCCTGGCCATTTACTTTTTGCCCAGCTTGGTGGCGCTGCTGCTGCGTCGGGAGCACAAAAAGAAAATCATGTTGGCGAATATTCCGGCAGGTCTGTCTTGGATAGCCTGGTTTGGTGTGCTGATTTGGGCGATTAGCGGTAAGCAGGAAAAGGAAGGATGTTAATCACGGTTTACCTTGGGGCCTGGGCATTGTTATGCTGCATGGACGAAATCAACCAACAACAATGGTTATCCTGGATATGCCACAGTTCCTTAGTACTTGGTTGGCTGAATGTCGCCAGCCAAGTACTGCCTATAAAATTGCTTGCTGTATAGCGGTCCTTACCCATGTTTCCATGGCGTATTTAATGACCGATCTCTTTCTTGGCAAGATGATCAACAATAAACCGCTGCTACTTTTGCGAATATTGTGTGAGTCTATAGCGTTGTTGGTGATCTGCCACGTCTTTATACGGCCGTTTTTACGTCTGGGAATACTGCGTTGGGGGTTGAGTATATCCTCAATAGCTGCTGTGTTTATTTACACTATTCCGATAGCCATTGTTCTAACCCTGTTGATGTTTGCTATTGGGCAAACTGTTGTGTTTTCAGAGTTTGATATAGCCAGTATCCAATTCCAAAGCAACAGTGGGGAAGTGTCCTCACGTCACATGTCAACCGCTGCTTACATGATAGTTGCGGGGCAAAACTATATCATTTTACTGTTCTGGTCGGCTCTGTACTTGTCTTGGCATTTTTACCGTAAGCGGAATGAGTTGACTCGAGAATTGGAAGTGACCCGTCTAAAACAACTCGCGAATCAAATTAACCCGCACTTTATGTTCAATACCTTGAATAGTATTCGTGCGCTGGTTTACAGCGATCAAAATAAAGCGGCTGAAACCATCACTCAACTGTCTGAATTGTTGAGGGTTCATATGCATGCTGAAGTGGAAGCGTTGAGCAGTCTTGAGCAGGAGAGAGAGCTGGCCGAAAACTATTTACAGATAGAGCATCTGCGCCTTGGAGACCGATTGCAGCTTAAGTGGGATATAGAAGAAACCCTGCTTCAAGAAACCATTCCCAGTTTGATTATGCTGACGCTGTTGGAAAACTCTGTGAAGTATGGCGTGGCGCCATCCCGCAAAGGTGGATGGATAACGATAACCGCGAGAGAACTGGATTCTGAGCACTTTTGTTTGCAGGTGACAAACAGTCTTCCGGAAAAGAAAGTAGAGCAGGGCAATGGTATTGGTCTTGGAAATATTCGAAAGCGCCTTGAGTTAATGTATGGTGAGCGAGCCACCATGAATGTACGCTCCGATGATAATTTTGATGTGCTGCTGGAATTACCCAAAAAATGAACATACTGATCGTAGATGATGAGCCGCTGGCACGTCAGGAAATTCGCCGATTATTGGGGCGTTACTCACAAATAGAATCGATAGTCGAGGCAGCAGATGGCCTGGAAGCCTTGGCCCTTGTGCAGGAACAAGACTTTCATTTGGTGTTCGTTGATATCAGAATGCCCGAAATGGACGGCATTGAACTGGTATCCAGCGTGGGAAACCGAAGCTTGTTTGTGTTTTGCACCGCTTACAGCCAACATGCTCTGGAAGCCTTCGATTTGAATGCTTTTGATTACCTACTCAAACCGGTCAACCCTAATCGCCTCGACCAAGTGATGGCCAAGGTGGATTTGGCTCTTTCCGGTAAGTCTTATCATGGGCAGCAAGAAAAAGAGTCAACACCGGATATCCTGCCGGAAAACCATGGCTTTCTTTTGAAATTTGGACACGACTATCGAATTGTTCGTTTACAGGAAGTCCTGCGATTCGAAGCGTTGGGCAATCATGTGGTTGTGCATCTGGAAAAGGAAAAATCGTATATTCAAAGCTCCCTCAGCCGCCTGGAAGCTAAACTGAACGATAGCGATTTTTTTAAAGCAAGCCGAAGCGATGTTGTGCGAATCGATGCAATACATAAGGTTGAGGAAGGGATGAATCCGGGGAGTTTGGTGGTACAGCTTAGCAACGGCCACTCTATTGATGTAAGCCGTCGCCAAGCGCAGTATCTCAAAAAGCAGTTTTCGATTTAGGGGCCGATCCCTAACCGGCCTTGTGTGCTTCCAAAATCATATCGGATGCCTTTTCAGCAATCATCATGGTAGGCGCATTCGTGTTGCCGCTGACCACCGTGGGCATAATCGAGGCGTCGATAACACGCAAACCTTCGAGGCCGTGAACGCGAAGCTCTTCATCCACCACGGCCATATCATCTGAACCCATTTTACAGGTGCCCACAGGGTGGTAGATGTGCTGGGCGTTTTTGCGAATGAAGGCCTCAATATCTTCGTCGCTTGTACAGTCCGTTCCCGGAGTCATCTCCAAGCCACTGAGATTCTGCAAGGCTTCCCCTTTGAGAAGTTGGCGCCCACGTTTTACCGCGGCACTCAGCAATTTCAAATCTTCTTCTTCGCTTAGAAGATTCAAGTCAATCAATGGGTCTGCACTAGGATCGGCACTGGCCAAGCTTACTTGGCCGCGGCTTTTGGGGCGCAGGACGCAAACATGCAGGCTGTGACCATACGTGCTGTAATAATCGGTATCGCGGCCGTGGTCGCCCATGGCTACCGGAGAGAAGTGCAGTTGAACGTCGGGGGTTTCAGCGTGTTCACCAACCTTGATAAAACCGCCAGCTTCAGCAATGACCGAAGTTAAGTTGCCGCGACGAGCAAATATAAACTGAAAGAAGGCTTTGGTTTGATTCCACAAAGCTTTGGGGCGGGTGAGTGCAAAGCTGGTGCCCGTGGTTTCCTCTGTGGTGATCAATACATCAACGTGTTCTTGTAGGTTTTCACCCACACCAGGCAACTCATGTATTGAATCGATATTGTGTTTATCGAGTTGTTCTTTTCGGCCGACACCTGACAACAGCAACAGCTGAGGTGAACCAAAGGCGCCAGAACTCAACAGGATTTCTTTATTGGCTGTTAGAATCCGAGTTTGTCCGTTTTCAATGATCTCCACGCCGCAAGCCCGCTTGCCTTCGAAGACGATCTTACTGGCGCGTACGCCCTTGATCAGTGTCAGATTGTTGCGCTTATGTAATACAGGGTGCAAATAGGCTGCCGCTGCGCTGCAGCGCAGACCGTTTTTCTGTGTCGTTTGATACCAGCCCACACCTTCTTGATCGGCGCCATTAAAATCTTGAGTCGCCTTTTCACCTTGCTCAATCGCAGAATCCAAAAAGGCCTGGCACAGCTGATGTTGATTGCGCAACTCAGCCACATTCAAAGGGCCGCCTGTGCCATGAAATTCATTGGCACCCCGCTCCTGATGTTGTGATCGTTTGAAGTAAGGCAGAACCTCATCGTAGCTCCATCCATGATTGCCTGCGGCGGCCCAGCCATCGTAATCTTCTTTTTGACCACGCACGTATAACATGGCATTAATGGAGCTGCTGCCTCCCAACACTTTTCCGCGGGGACAATAGATCTCGCGATTATTCATATTTCTTTGAGCGGTGGAGTTAAAGTTCCAGTTAAACAGCCCACCCGCGAGACTGGCGAGAATACCTAATGGGGTATACACCAAAGGATTGCGATCACTGCCACCGGCTTCAATTAGACAAACACGGTTTTTGGGATCCGCTGATAAGCGATTCGCCAACACGCAGCCCGCTGAGCCAGCGCCAATAATAATGTAGTCGTACATGGGGAAAGGGTCACTCTATTATCTTAACGTCTGACGCTATAGTAATGAAAAGCGTTTGTGTTTAAGTTGAGTGGTTTGACAGATGGTGCCAGACCTTCTATGGAGAAAACAAAGGCGAGAGGGATTGCCAGCCTGATGGTGGGGGCCGGCATTATTCATTATGAAGGAATGGGTAAGTTATGTGCCCGTAAAAAACTCAGCTTATCCCAATAGCCACGTTGAAAAACGATCAAGCCATTTTCAATTTGGAAAAAGCCACAACCGCGAAGGCCAAGAGGGTCTTTCCACTCCAATATGGCCCAGTCACCCTCTTGAAAAATATTCTCAACGATACAGACCATGTCCGCATTCGCGAATTCCTCAGAGAACATTTTGTGAATAGCGGCTTTGCCAACGACAGGTTCATTGGCCACTTGGTGGTTGATGGCGTTTTCAGCGTAGAAAGCCGCAATTTTATCGGCATTGCCTTCGTTGAAAGCGTCTACCCATTGTTGAATAACTTCCTTTGTTCGCATCTTGTTTCCTGCTTCATATATGCCGTCGGTCGTCATCTCAAATTGTGTGTAGAAAATTGCCCACGTTTTCTACCAAGTGCTTCGGATTAATCGTCCCAATAATAGCCGAGGTACTGCCTGGATGGGCGAAGACAAACTTCATGCTTTCCAGCACACCATTCTTCTCATCGTGGTGAGCAATATGTCCGCTGGCCAGTGCTTTTTTAATCAGGGCCGTTTTATTGTGCTCGGCACAGTAGTCCAACACTTTGGCTTCGGCCGTTTCTTGGAGATTGTAAGTCAGCATGACGCAATCGGATTGCTGGGCGGCGGCAATGCCACCTTCGACGGTTTTGGTGGACATGCCGCTGGCGCGGATTAAACCGGCTTGCTTGAGTTCATTCAGTGCATCGAGTCCGCCCTGGGCGATGGCGTCCATATCGTTACCGTCGGAGTGGAGCAGCACCATGTCGATATAGTCGGTTTTTAATCGGCGCAGGCTGCGCTCTACACTGTAACGTATATGTTCCGGGCGAAAATCAAAATTGGATTGGCCACCGTCAAACTCTTCGCCCGCTTTGCTGACAATTACCCAATCTTGTCGGCTGCCTTGTAGCAATTGCCCTAATCGTTCTTCGCTGTGGCCATAGGCCGGTGCGGTGTCGATCAAATTGATACCGCAATCTCTGGCGGTGGCGAGTAACGTTTTTGCTTCTTGGTCGCTGGGCAGTTCAAAAGCTTTAGGGTATTTCACCCCTTGATTGCGTCCCAGCTTAACAGTGCCCAAGCCAAGTGGACTGATGGAAAAATCCAAACCAGGTGCGGGTTTTTGGGGCAATCGTGTTTGGCTCATTTTACGTTTTCCATATCGCTGTTACGGCTGTTTGAGCTTGCAAAGAGTGTGTCCCATGGCGCTGGGGCGATCTCAGCTTTGGTCAGTTGAGGCAATAGTGAATCTTCCGTTAAGGCGATCGCTGTTTTCGGGAGCAAGGCCATCGCCTGATCGGAAAAGTTGGGACTCAAGGCCAGTTTGGTTGGCCAGCCTACGATAATGTTGTCGACCTCTTCAGCGCGAGAGGCGAAGGCTTTGTCGGGGCGAACCAAGCCTTTTTGTTTGGGCTCCGCGCGATTGATGGGGAGGCTTCTCCATTCGGCATCACTAAAATCCAGCCAGGGAAAAAGCTCGCGCAGTTCTCGCTGGGCATTGGCGATGACGTCTTCGCTGTGTTGTTTGGCTCCGGTTTCGGCTAGGCTGCCACCCAGATACCAAACCTGTTCTCCGTCAGCACAGGGGTGACTGGAAATGGTAAGACGCGGTGTACTTTCAGCCCCCATGCAGTGACCGTAAAAACGATAGGGCAGTTTATGCTTTACGCAGACCTGCTGCAGTGGGCGCCTTTGCATGGCGGGCTTTTCCAAACCCAGTGATTCCAATAGCGCTGCATTGCCTTCGCCAGCGCAGAAGATAAAATTTCTGGCTCGGATTGCTTGGGGTTCATCGCTATTGTTATTCAATACGAGAACCGCCGTTTTGCCTTCGCGCTGCCAACGGTGTTCGGCAGGCAGTTTAAAGATTCGTTCGCTTAAGGGGTCGCTTAAGACTTTTAGCAGGGACGGTGTGTCTACCACGATGTCGAGAAGTTTATACACCTGAGCCTGGCTTTGCCCTTTGAAAATCTCGGGCAGGTTCTCTTCGCTGACGGCTTCCACTCGCCCGCGAGTCAGCTTACTGGCCAAAAAAGTACTGATCTTGGAGTGGCTTTGCTTGCTGGAGAACATGTAAAAGTCTTCGCTGAGCAGTTTCGCTTTGCTCAGGTCGATCTCGCCATGTCCTGCAAAACAGTCGCCCCAGCGGCGAGGCATATCGGCGATGGCCTCGGAGGCGCCGCTCAAGGCACCGGCCAGAGTGTATTTGATGCCACCATGAATCATGCCTTGAGAGGCCAGGGTTTGTCCTGCACCGAGGGCGTCCCGTTCGAACAGAGCACAATGACGCCCTTGCTGGTGCAGTCGATTGAGCAGCCATAGGCCCGCAATGCCACCACCGATAATGGCGGTATCGAGTTCAATATAGGCTTGAGCCATGGTGCGAGGGCCCCCTTCAGTCAAGAGCTGTATGGTATTGGCAGATTGCTTTATTATACCGCGAATTAATGAAGAATCTTGCTGGTGTCTGTTCATGTGGGCGGAACTTGCCTGGCGAGTCTAAAAAAGCGTCAACCATGAGTGCAGACAGGCTTTAAATGCGTTTTTTCTACAGTCTTATTTTTTACCTGGCTTTGCCTTTGGTGCTCTTGCGTTTGTTGTGGCGAGCCATTAAGGCGCCTGCCTATGCCCGACGTTGGCAAGAGCGCTTTGCGATATTTCCCAAGCCGGAAGATACGCGCCCACTGATTTGCCTGCATTCGGTGTCGGTAGGTGAGACTATTGCGGCAAGTCCATTGATCAAGCGTTTACTGAAAGATTACCCCGGGCACCAATTAATGGTCACCACGACAACACCTACTGGTTCGGCGTTGCTGCAAGAACGGTTTGGGGAATATGTCTTGCACGTTTACTTGCCGTACGATTTACCTGATGCCATGGCGCGTTTTCTGGATAAGCTAAAGCCAGAGATTCTGTTGATAATGGAAACCGAGCTGTGGCCGAATCTACTTGCTGCATGCAAACAGCGAGGAATCCCCAGTTTGCTATTAAATGGCCGCTTGTCCGAGCGTTCTGCCCGCGGCTATCAGCGAGTCTCAGGATTAAGTCGTCCCATGTTTGCGGCACTGAATGGGGTGTATGCCCAAACGTCGGCGGACCGAGAGCGTTTTATTGCCTCAGGAGCTCATGCCGAGCAGAGTCAGGTGAGTGGCAATATTAAATTCGATTTGCAGTTGAGCGACGAGTTAAGAGCCCAAGCCAGTCAACTGCGTGAGCAATGGCAAGGCAAGTACGAGAGTGGGGCTGAGTATTTTATTCTCGCTGCTGCGTCTACTCACCCCGGTGAGGATGAGATCATTTTAGAGGCGTTTCAACAATTGCTGGCTCAAGGCCTGAATGTCCGTTTGTTGTTGGTCCCCCGCCACCCAGAACGTTTCAGCGATGTTGCTCGTTTGATCGAACATCGGGGGCTTTCCATGCAGCGGCGCAGCGAAACTCGAAACGCTGAAGCTTTACATAAAAGCTGCCAGGTGATCTTGGGCGATACCATGGGTGAGATGTTGTGCTTCTTTGGCGCGGTGGATGCGGCGTTCATTGGCGGCAGTCTGGTGGACCGGGGTGGCCACAATATGATTGAAGCTGCGGCCTGGGGTTTGCCGATAGTGACCGGTCGGAGCTGTTTTAATTTTGCTGAAGCCGATGCGCTGCTGCAGAGTGCGGGCGCTTTGTTACAGGTAGATGATGCGGAAACCTTGGCGGCCCATTGGGAAGAGCTGATGACTCAGCCGGAAGTGGCCAAGACAATGTCGATGAAGGCCTTGGGTGTTGCCGAGGGAAATCGTGGGGCTTTGGATAAAATGATGACGGGCATTGCTGCCCATCTAAGACATGACTAGACGCGCAAGGCTCTAGTTTTATTTACTCTGTGGTGCTGGGCAGTCGGTACCGCCTGCTGCCTCAATGCGTTCTTCGGTGGCAGGGTGTGTTTGCATATAGTTCAGCACTTCACCAAAATCGATTTCTTCGTCTAAGCCGAGCTGTTTCTTGAGGCGTTCTTTCCAATCGGGTTCTTCAGTGTCATTGGGTGCTTCCTCGATAACGGTTGTATCGGATGTTGATGTTTCGGTTATTGCGGTGTTCTCAGTGAACACCTCCTCGTTTTCCTGAGCGGGCTCTGTGGCCTGTTCGGCAGGTGACAGTTTGGCATCTTCGACGATCACATCGGTAACGTCTTTAAAGCCATGGGAGGCCATCAAGTGGTTCAGGCCGGCTCCCAGGCAACTGCTCGGCACTTGCAGTTCCTTTAATTGCGTTATAGAAAATTGATCAGCTTCGCGTTCCAAATCCCGGCTGTAAGAAAGCTGCTGGAACAACACTGGGCCTGAAACCAGAACCGTCTCGGCGAGAGCGCTGATGTCACCGACAATGACCGTGAGCAGTGCGACGGTGCCAAGGGACTGAATGACATTGCGCAGGCCGTGGTATTGCTCAACATGACCGGCTTCGTGGGCCAGAACGGCGAGAATCTCATTTTCATTGTTCAGCGCGCTCACCAGTTCATCGGTGACCAAAATGTGTCCACCCGGCAAAGCAAAGGCATTGGCGCCCATGGCCGGGCTGTTTTTGCTGATCAAGATGTAACGCTCGTTATTGGGTAAGCGCTGCCAGGCCTGATTAAGGAGTGTTTGCTGTTCTTGGTTGAGATCACTTTCCTTAAAATAGCCTTCCATTTGCTTTAGGGCCTGCTCGTCCAGGCTCAATCGCACGTCTTCGGGAATTCGAGGAGACAGTTCCTTGGCGAGTAGGGGAAGGCCCACCTTGATATACAGGAGTGTGATGAGTGGCAGCATCAGCAGCGCGAGCAATGCGAAATGGCGGCTGCGTTCCCAGTAATGCACGAAGTGCGAGTGATATTTGGGTTGGAATATTGCCTCTACGGCAGCGTGATCCTCACACTCAACAGCGTCACCGTTTGGGAATTCAATACGATAGGGCATGCGGCCGATGGGCGAAGAGAGCGTGCATTCGCTCGGCGCGAGGTTCTGCAGTATTTCTCCATTGTGGCTGTGCAGTGTCAAGCGAGATTCCTGATACAGGATCTCGGCTTGAATCTGCTCAGAGCTGCCCGCTCTGTAATATCGTCCCAACATGGCCATGCCTAATTAAAACCCAAAGTCGAAGTCAAAGGCTTCGCCCACTTCGTCGCCTACAGCGTTTGTGTGAACCTGATTATGCGAGATGAATTGATCGCTGTCGCCGCGATATTCAATGGATTCCAGTTGCATTCTCAATAGACGAATCTTGATCCATGGATAGGCAAAGCCCAGGGTAACCACCATTAACAGCGTATTGATAACCCACAGCTTGGCGTAGGCGAGTACACTCAGTTGTGAGCGAAACTCGATATCACCTAATCCCAATGTGTTGAAGGTGTCATTAAAAATACGGCCTCTCCAATAGGCGTAAGCGGCCATATAGGAGGCGATCATCAGGCCATAAATAAACACAAAAGCCAGGATCATCAACACGACCATCAGTGGGCTGCCGTCAAATTCCAGGCCCAGGCCAAGAACAATGGCGACCCCAATACCGACAACAATACCGCCAGCAATCATAATGACCAGGCCCGCGGCAATGGAGATTCCAAAGGCGATCCAGAAATGCTCAAAGAATTTGCCACGTTTTAAATCCACATTAAACAGGCTGCGGCCATACTGACTGTGGCGTGTGGTGAAGTTGCGGACGTCGCAGATAAAGATGGGGAAAATAAAGGCCATAGTGATCATGATTAGACCGTAGAAGCCCATCAAGCGTTGAAACTCTTCCATTTCAGGCATATCCATATCGTCACTGGATTGTTGTGCCCATCCATCGTCAGGGCTGAGTACGCCTTCGCTCTCACTCTCTGTCAAGTCGTACTCGCTGAGTTCAGCCTCCGACTCTTCGAGGTAGTGTTCAGCTTCTTCGGTCTCCAATTCTTCTTGATAGCGTTGCTCGTTGCGTTCCTCCACGTCGGCGCTCCAGGCAAGCAGTTCATTGCCTACGTAGATCATTCCCGCGGCCGCAATCAAAAGCGCAACCAGGTAGGGCCAAAGCGCTTTATAGGCGTCGCTGATCTTGCCACTGAAGCCAAAGCGGATGTTGCGTAAGCTGGTGTGACGTAGACGAAAACCCAATGCCCGAACCAAAAACATGGGCAGCAGGCCAAGAACAATCGCTGCTGAGATAAAGGGAATGGCGCTATGCAGCAGGGCGCCTTGTGACCAGCCAATCAATAAGACGATGGCGATAATTCGACCAAAAAGGATCTGCAGTGGTTTGCCGTGAAAGTCAAAGCGGCCGCCAGCAACTTCGGTATGGCCGTAAAAATAACGGCGCTCGCGAACGGTAGCCCAAGCGGAATAAATGCCCAATGTCAGCAGCGTCAATACGAGATTAACGATCCAGATACGGAAGTATTCGCCTCCTGTTCCGTGAAATGTCACCAACTGCCAGGGTTGCTCTGGTGCTGGGGGCTGCGAGGCGTTGGGTTCGGTTGGGGAGGTTTCTGGAGCGTCCGACATTATATCCTTCCTTACTGAGGTTAAATCCTTTCGTATTACCATACGATCTAAGGGCCGTATCTAAGCCGCAGGGAGCAAGTGTACGCCAAAAGCCCTTTGGCCAGCCAGACCAACTATGAAATTCAGAAATTTGCCTTAGCGACATGTAAAGCTCATCACAAAGTCTAATCGCTGGCTGCAAAATCCAGTACAATGGCACGCCTAAACAGCCTGATCAGAAGAGAGCCCCATGACGGAAGTATTGTCATCCAATATTGAAGAGAATTTCGACCGATTTATTGTCGAAGCCCTTGAAACCGGTTGTGTATGGGGTCTCGAAGGCCCTGATGGCTGGGCCCTTTGCCCCTCCGAACAGTACAGCGAAACCGATGTAATGCCCTTCTGGAGCCAACCTGAATTTGCCAAGCAGCATTGTGTCGAAGATTGGTCTGTATATCAGCCCGTTGCCGTCTCGGTGGAAGAGTTTTTGGATAAGTGGTTGCCAGGCATGCACGACGATGTCTATCTGGTTGGGATCAACTGGGACAAGGATATGGAAGGCATGGAAATTGAGCCATTGGATCTATTGGAAGAATTCGAAAACGAAATCAGCTGATATGTACCCTCTGAACTATATTGAGCCGGTTTTTCGCCCCCCAAGCGAGTGGAAATCGCTGATCCTGCAAGTCGCCAACGGTTGCTCATACAATAAGTGCACCTTCTGCGAGATGTACACTCTGGAGCAGAAGCGCTTTAAGCCCAAAAAAATCGATGTGATTGAAGCTGAACTGCGCCAAATCGCGGAGGCGGGCTATCCGGTCCAGCGGATTTTCCTGGCCGATGGCGATGCGATGACTCTGTCGGTAAGGCGGTTGCGCGAAATTTTGCAGTTGATCAGAGAATACTTCCCTCATATTAGCCGGGTGTCTTCCTACTGTCTGCCTCGCAACTTAAAAAATAAAACCGTAGAAGAGCTGCAAACATTGCGTGAACTCGGTTTGAGCTTGATGTATGTGGGTTGTGAATCCGGTGATGACGAGGTGTTGGCGAGAGTGCGCAAAGGGGAAAGCTACGACAGCTCCCTGGATGCTTTAAAGAAAATCAAAGCCGCCGGTATGAAAAGCTCAGTGATGATTTTAAACGGTTTGGGTGGGCCAAGTTTGAGCGAGCAGCACGCACGTAACTCCGCACGTTTAATGAACGAAGCTCAGCCGGATTATTTGTCTACCCTGGTGGTGGAGTTTCCCCAAGGCAGTAGTGATTTTGAAGACGCTTTTGAAATTCCCTGGCGCAAACTGGAACAACTTGAGCTGTTTCGAGAAATGGAGTTGTTGCTCGAGAATCTCGAACTGGATAAAACCATATTCCGAAGCGACCATGCATCGAATTATTTGGTGTTGAAAGGCGTGTTGGGGAAAGATAAACATACCCTACTCAATACCGTTCGTACCGCGATTAACAAACCGGGAATGATTCCGCTGCGTCAGGAATGGCAGCGGGGCTTGTAACAGGATTGAACGAGATGACAGCGATTGCTTGGGATTACCCAAATCCTTTTACGGTTGATGTAACGGTGGCTGAGGAAGATATTGACGGTCTGAATCATGCTAATAATGCCGTGTATGTGAAATGGTGTGAAATGGCCGGTTGGGCCCATTCCTGCCATCTTGGGTTGGATATCGAAGCGTATCGTGCGCTTGATCGCGCTATGGCTATTCAAAAAGCCGAGTACGAATACCTGCAGGCAAGCTTGTTGAACGATGAATTACGGGTAGCCACCTGGATTACTGAAAGCGACGGTAAGTTGAGCATGATCCGTCGGTTTCAAATCGTACGTGCAAGTGATGCTGCCACAGTATTGCGTGGCCAATGGAAGGTTGTCTGCATTGAAATGAGCAGTGGTCGCCCGCGTCGTATGCCAGCCGAATTCCGTGACGGTTACGGAGCGGTGCTGGTGGATTCCGGCGAGTAAGAATCAGTTAGGCAGGCTTGAATGATGAGCGACGATGAAGACTTTTTCCGTCAGAGCATGGCGGATGTCAAACCCATTAAACAGCCTAAGCGCGTGAACCTGCAATCGGGGAAAGCCCAAAGTCCCGGTCTGGAGCATCGGAAGAAAGCCGCCGTAGAAGAAATGCCCAGCCATCAAGGCGACCCTCTCTCGGATGAGTGTATTGAGCCAATTGATCCATTGGAAATTATCGGCTATCAACGCCCAGGTGTTCAACATGGGGTGTATAAAAATCTACGCTTGGGTAAATATCAAATCGAAGCCCGTCTGGACTTGCATCATATGACCGTCGAGCAAGGGCGTCGCGCGGTGTATCAATTCATTAAAGATTGTCTCGCGCACGATATTCGCTGCAGTTTAATTACCCACGGTAAAGGCGAAGGACGGCAACAGTCCGGCCTGCTAAAAAGTGCCGTTGCTCACTGGCTTCCACAAATTGACGCCGTGCTGGCGTTTCATTCCGCTCAAAAACATCATGGTGGCGCAGGCGCAACTTACGTTATGTTGAAAAAAAGCGATCGAAAACGGCAGGAAAATATGGAACGTTTTTCCAAACGCTGATGTTGATGGATAATAGAAGGTTGACGCTGATCTATTCACTCGGCACAGGTTCCATATACTGACTAAACAATCCAATCACTTCCTGCACAATAGGAATGCACCGTACTTCAGGTTTAACGAAGCACCGACAGGTCCACTGGGGCTGGCTTTCCAGAGGTCTGGCGACAAGTTCTTTATTCGAGATTTCTTGGTGAAACATCGATGCAGGCCCAATGGTGAGGTAATCACTGTTGGAAATAATATTCTTCGCCATCGAAAAACTGTTGTACACGATGTTGGGCTGAAATTGCTCTTGAGCAACATGGTCAACATCGGAAGCCATTGACGCAGGAACGGTGGCTGAAATCAGTTTGTGAGATTGAATGTCTTCAAAGCGGATATTGTCATTGATCGCCAGTTTGTGGTCATACCTCATTAGAACGGAGCAGGGTTCGGAATGGTTCAAAATTTCCTTGAGGTCTGTGTCAGCTTCTTCGGTGCTGAAAGGGCCTATGGCCAAGTCGATGCTGCCTTGTCGCAGGGCCTTTAGTAGGTTTTCGGCTGAGTCGACATGGATGCGAACTGAAAAACGATGCTCTGCTTCAGCGAAATCCAAGAGTACTTTTGGAACAAACAGCTGTTCGACAATAGGTCCGACACCAATAGACACAAAACCTGAGGACTTATTGCTCATCAGCTGTATTTGTCGAGAGACAGCTGAGAGTTGGTTTTCCAAGTCGACGGCTGCGGCTTGAAGATAGAGCGCTGCTTCCGTGGCAATCATACCGCTGGAGCCTCTGTAGAAAAGTTCCAAGCCCAGTTTTTCTTCTAAACGACCAAGACGCTTGCTGAGTGTGGGCTGAGAGAGGTTGAGCTTCTCGGACGCTTTATTGATGCTGCCTTCTGCGGTTATCGTGCTGATTAACGTGATGTCTGAGATGTCTAGCACGTCAAACTCCCTAGCGGCTTAATGTCAGCCCAGTGTGCATCGTGTGAATGCCAAAATCTACTATTGAATGTCGCCAGAATCGATCGGGGGTATAACCTTTTTTTGTAGCCCTGAGAAAATGATTTCAGTACCCAGAGTAGTGGTCCGGTTTTAGACTATTGCTCTGCTGGCATCTTTGAAAAGAACCAGTAAATGAATACGGGGAAAGACAATGAAAAAATACCAAGTAATGGCGTCGGTACATGAAGGCGGAGTGTGGGAGTCGTGTTTTAAAGAGCTTCAGATTGCTATAGAGAACGCCTATGGTCTTGTGGATTCCCATGTGTCGGTCAGTGTGATCTGGCAGAGGATACCTGCGGGGCAAGCTTTCCTCGCCGGAGGACCATCCACAACTTCAACCCTCTTGCTGCCAGTTCCCAGTGACATTCAGCAAAAGAATCGCGAGCAGTTTATGCATGCGATTTGTCAGGATTGGATGAAGGTAACGGGTTGCAGTGTGAATGAAATCATTGCCAATGCGATGAACGAAGAAATGGTGGCGAAATACATGCAATTGTCCAGAGGGCGTTTGAATAAACGTAAAGCCAAGTCCCATTTTGTTTTGATGTCTCTCGCGGCTTTGTTGAAAAAGTGGTTTCGAGGTTACACATCATTCAGTGTCAATCTTAAGTCCTGAGGAATCTGTTATGCCTCTTTATACTGTTTCAACGCGTGGAGAGCTATCGGCTGGGATCAAAGCGAAGGTAGCGGGAATGATTACGGATGTTCATTGTGCTCATACCGAAGCTCCAAGAACTTTCGTGCAAGTTATTTTCTCGGAAAACCTACCTTTGCGAGAAGGCATTGATTTACACGTTTTGGCTTCTGTCCGAGCGGGGCGTACTCAGCAGTTGAATGACGACATTGAACAAGACATTGTCCAACGCATAGAATGCATAAGCTCAGTACCACGATCGAGGATTGAGTATCAGCTTTTTCCAGTGCCCGCGAGTTGGGTAATGGAAGGGGGTGTTATCTTGCCTGAGCCAGGGGAAGAGGCTGAGTGGCTGGAAAAGCACCAGCACTCAGCCTAAGGTTTTCTAAATCTAAGGTTTCACTTGACCTGCGGTGCTCTAAACCCCCGAGGGCGTTGGTGGGCTGCTATTGATGCCGTCGTTTGGTTCAGCGGCGTGCTCTTCGGAGTGCTCGTTTTCCTGCACTTCACGATGAGGTTCTCCGCATTCGAAACAGAACTGATTAAAGCTCACCTGAAGAGTGTTGCAGGTTTGGCATTCACGTTTAATGCATAGACCACAGTAGACACAATATTTGTTATCCGGGCTGACAAACTTTCGATCGCAGGATGGGCAAATACCTTTGTGAATTTTCTCGAAAGAATTTTCCAGATTACGTTCATTGTTTTGCAAGCTGCTGCGACGACTCTCTTCGTCACGTTGCTCCATTTCCCGTTTCTTTTCCAGGTAGTCCTGAAGCTTGTGGATCAGGAAGCGCCCAACCAGGAAGCAGGCGACGATTCCGACGATGGATCGCACGTAACCACCGTAGCTTGGAAAATAAGGAACCAATTCAATAAAAAAAGCATACAACGAGAAATAACCCCAACCATACACAAAGGGCCAGTAACTTGAGTCGCGAAAACGCTTGAACAGGAACACCGCAATCGCCATCAAGGGCAACACAAACAAGAGGCGAATCAAAAACGCTTTTAACGTATTACTGCGTTGTTCCTGACGCAGGACTTTACGTGCTTCGCCTTTGAGGTCTTGAATTTCCTGTTGGATCTGATTTCGCGTTTGTTGATTTTGCAGCAGCTGTTGTTTCAGCTGATTGCTTTTCTGGGTGACTTCCGTGATGGCTACGCGCCCTTGCTCAATTTTTTGGCGAATCTGCTCAACTTGGCGGTTACTCTGGTTGTCTTCGGTAACATAACGCGAAGCGAGCATTTCCTTGTAGTTTTGCTGCTGAATGGCGAGGACGTCTTTTAAGCCCTTCAGCTCTGTTTTGACACTTTGTTGATTGAAACTCAGGGTTTCGGCTTCGAGATTGCTGGCATCGAGTGACTTATCGAGAGCATCCAGCTGAGCTTTGTCCAGGTAGTCTTCCAGTTGTGTTTGAGTGTGTCGGTTGGGTAGGCTCTCAATAATCAACGAGCCCCCTTGAAGCAGAAAATAGGTAAACACCAGGGCGATGATATGAAGAAAGATATTGACAATCTTACTGAGTTGGCGGCTGGATTTCATGACAGTCCCTAATAAGTCAAATACAGAGCACCATACTAGGGAATAGAACTTTTGGGTCAACCGATTTGTTGATGGTATTGCTATTTAATACTTTGGGGCGTGAGAATTACGGTTATTGGGTATCGTCAGAACTCAGTCGGCTCTCAACGGTTGATTTGCTCCGAGTGAATATTTTGTCGGCGAGATACACCAGAATCAGACTGGCGCCAAACAACGGGAGGAGGAGCATGAGCATCAGCAGGCCGAGCAGTGTTGATGGGCTGCGTCGGAACGTGTGTGCGGCCGTCGTGGGTGTGGTTTGAGGGCGACGTTTCCACCAGCTGACAAAAGCAAATAAGCTGAGGACGACAAGCCCAAGTGCCGTGAGTGCACCCAGACATTGGTTCAGGCGTCCGAACAAGGCACCTTCATGCATGGCGATGCCATGGGAGGCGAGTTGCTTGACCGGGTGATAGTGATGAAACTCAATTCGCATTAACTCTTCTCCGCTCCAGCGATCAAAGTGAACGGTTTTGCGGCGGCTGCGGTCGCTGTGCATGGCCCGTACTGACCATACTCCCTTGGGGTGATTGGGGGGCTGTATGGTAATGGGATACGCCCAGGATTCCGAGTGCATTCTATTCAGGACTTGATTGAGTCCAATGTCCTTGGATCTGGAAGCCGGGCCGGGCCGGTCTTGTGAGAGTAATGGCTTGGTCTGTTCCTCTTGGTTGGTAATCTGCCAGAGTGAATTATCGATCAACGCGCGTTGATCGTTCGATTGCAAAGTAATTCGCCATTCCTGTCCAGGACTATTCCAGCCAGCGAGCTTCTGTAATTCTTTGAATCCGCTGCCCCAGAGTTGAGTCCAGGGCAACCCTGAAATCAACAGGAGAAGAATGGCAAACGCGAACCAGCTGCCAAGCAGTTGATGCCAATGCCTGGGCCAGTATGCGGATTGCTTACCTGAGGGCCAAAATACCTGCCGAAAGGCGGTTCTTTTATTGGGGCTTCGTTTTTGTTGGCGCAAATAGCTCAGCCAGAGGCCACAGAGAATCAAAACGATGCACCATTGTGCCGCCAGTTCAACGACATAGGAGCCCATTTTGCCGGCATGCAATTCGCCGTGAAGCTTTTTTAGCCATGACATCAATTGCTGGCCTTTTATGGCTTCTTTCAGCACTTCGCCGGTTTGACGATTCAGCCAGTACAGTTTTCGTTGTTTGCCTTCTTTAAGTTCAATCTGAACGATGGGATTGTCTGGCTGGCTGATTTGGAGTTTCTTGAAGCGCGCGTCCGGGCGACTTGTCAGGAGTTGAGTGATGCTGCGCTCAAGATCGTGGGGATTCTGAGAGACGGGTATGGACTTCGCGTTATCCAGCAGGCGTTGATCATGCCACTGTTGATACTCTGTTTTAAACAGATAAATGCCGCCGCTGGTGGCAAGCGTCAGGATTACTGGCAGACATAGAAGGCCTGCCCAAAAATGCCAGCGCCAAAGCACTCTTTCCAAGGCAAGGCGCTTTTGTTCTTTCGATGACAGCATCAGAACTGATATCGCCCTTCGAGATAATAACTGCGCGATGGCCATGGGTGTGCCACGTACGCCGTGTCGTTAAATATATTGTCAACGCCAGCGCTAATGGACAGCGCGTCATTCATCCGCCAGCTGACTTTACTGTTAACAAAGAAGTAGTCGTCAATTGCACCGAAGACCTCGCTGCCACCGTCACTGTTGTCGAGATCGCCATGGCTGTTGCTGGCATAGCGGAAACTGGAATGCAGACTCAGTTGATCGTTGAGCGGATAGCTGAGCATAAGATTCGAGCGCCAACTGGGAATCCTCGGAAGGTCATTGCCTTCGATGCGGGTGTTGGCGGAGTTTTCGCTAATTTCTGCATCGGTATAATTCAGATTGAATCTCAGGGAGAGCTTGCTTAAGAGAAAGTCGCGCTGTTCGTATATGAATTCGACGCCAGAAGTGTTGACCTCATCAATGGCAAGAAAAGTCGATACACTGATATTGTTGCCGCCGTCATTGATGGTACCACGTTGGTTATAAATAGAATCCTTAATGGTTTCCCAGAAGACATTGATCTGTAGCTTTCCAGAATCAAACTCATTGATCAAACTGATGTTTTGGTGAAAGCCCTGTTCGGGTTCAAGGCTCGCATCGGCAATAAGAACCGCCGTAGCGGCAGCTTCATTACGATACAATTCTTCTACGATGGGGAAACGGTAAGCCTCAGCGGCTGAATACCGTAAGCTCCACTGTTCATTCAGTGTATAACCGATAGAGAATTTAGGTGACCAGCTGCTTTCGTCTCGTTTGGGTGCTTGAATATTGTTATAGAGCCCATCCTGGGTTCTCCATTGTTCGTAACGCAGCCCTAGTGCGATATCCAGATGTTCATTGCTCTGCCAGCCCCATTGTGCAAATACGGCTGTGGTTGAGGTTTCACCCTGGCTGGGCGAACGGGTGGACACAACCGAGCCATCACTGGCGTTGAGGTTAAATCCATTGATGGCGAGTTGATAGCGATCCTTCAGAAATCCTATCGAGAGGCGCATATCATCGCGATCAAACCATGTGTCAGTGCCCAGTTTGATATCCAGAGTGTTCCATCCGGTGTCGCCAAACTGAGTCAGTCGACCGTTACGGCTGCCAAAGCTAGGGTCATTCGGGTTCAAGCCGCTTCGCTGTTCTTTGTCTTTGATGATTTCAAAGTTAGTGGTGTAAATATCGTAGAACCAATTGCCCCAGATTTCAGCGCTGACACCGAAACCCAACAACAAACTATTCCTTTCCTGTGAGCGCTGTTCGAAATTTCTGTTGCCGAGCCCCCAGTAAGTATTGCCGGTGGCGTCGATCAAATAATTACGTTTATTGTGTTCCTCTCGAATGCGATCTTCATACGCAATGGTGCCACGCAATTGCATATTGCCCAATTGGTAATTCAGTTTCAGTTTATACAGTTCTGTCGTGGATTCCTCCGCGCCAGAGTCGCCGATATAAATAACGTCGTTACCGTATTTGTCTTGCCCGCGAACGTAGCCTGTGACACCAAGCTCATCCAGAGTTTCGGCTTCGTTGGCCTCGGTGAAATATTGGCTCATGGGCTGGCTGTCATTGCGCAGGCGGTTGTAGGAAGCGCTTAAGCTGAGGTCGCCGATGTTATCTTCATAGGCCATATAGATTTTATTGCCATTGACGCTGTCGTTCTTGCCTAGCGCATCATAATCCTGACTGAGCAGGTGCCCTTGCACAATAAAACGACGTTCTTGAGGCGTGCGTGTTTTAATGTCGACAACGCCGCCCATGGCGTTACCGGAATATTCAGCGGAATAGGGGCCATAGATGACCGTGGCGTTGGCAATTTCATCCGGGCCCAGTAAAGACCAGCGGGGAGAACCCGACCAGCGTGTCTGTAATAAATAGTGCAGTGGCAAACCATCCGCAAAAACGAGGCTGCGTGCAGTTTGAAACATGCCTGAGCCGCGAATACCCAAGACACCGTTCGGGTCACCAACATAACGGCGGCGGACAACCAGATTCGGCTCGTACGCAATGCTGTCTTCGGCGGTAAGCAGGCTAATGGCTTTTAAATCGTCAGCGGTGATGCGGCTGCTGGGACTGAGGCGTGTGCTATCAGCGAATAAACGGTCGGCGATTACATGTATTTCTTCTATGTCGTTTTCGTTATGGTCTGATGCGCTCTCTGCGTAGAGGTTGGCGGATAGCTGGCCAATAGAAATGAACAGGCATAGAGGTTTGCACCAGAGTGGGTTAAGTAATCGCAACGTTTATTCCCCTTAAACAATGTCGAAATCAGAACAATGCTAGCAGTGCTTGGGAATGTTTCCGATGTGACAAAGTGACGCGACTTATTAGCTTTTGCTAATGTCGTCTGTGGGGTGCGGCCTACCATCCAGACTCAATTGTTTTTTCAGCTCATCTTTATAGCGCCTTGAGATTCCGAGTACCTTGCCTGACTCAAGAGTGATTTCGCCGTCGCCACTGCTGAGGTTGTCGATTGAATGAACGCACTCCAGATTGACCGCATGGGAACGATGAACACGGCAAAAGCCGCGCTCAGCCATTGTTGTTACAAAATGAGCCAGAGTCGAGCGAATCGGATAAACCCGATTCGCAATATGCAGATTGACGTAGTTACCGGAGGCTTCCATCCATTCAATGTCTTGAACTTTGATAATGAATTCCTTGCCAAGTTTTTTGACCAGCAAGCGATCGCCGTGACTGTTGGCCTCAGAATCTTCTCCAGTACTGAGTTGGCTGGCTTCTCCAATCAGTCTTGCCAGGATAAACTGGTAGCCGTGCACAATAACCAAGGCGGTGACGAAGCCCCAAGCGTCTTTGCGGTATTCGTACAGTAATTCAAAGCCGATGTCCCCAAAAAAGCGTTCGCTGCCAAACAGAGGGTAAATCATCCATCGCAGAAGAGACATCACCAGAACATGACCCAGAGACAGAACAATGGAGGCCAGAAAGTAGATAGCTAAACTGCGCTTGATATGCGCCAGGTCGAAAGGGAAGCGCCTGAGCAACCACAGAAACAAAGGAACAATGGCAATGACGCCGAGCGCGCTGCTGTATTCATCCACCCAGTGGGGCCATAGAGGAATAGGTCCGTCGCTGTGACGGCTGGCTTCCATGATTCGGGAGGTTGCAATGATGCTGTTGTTGATGAAAAGGCTCAGAACAAAAGCGCCAATCTCATAGAAAGATTGATGCTTTTGATAATGCTGAAGGTTCATAGTTTACCTTTGTGTACGGCGATGTCATGCAAGGGCACTGTTGGTGGGGTGCCACATTCGGTGCCACCCTAACGATTTGGCTTTTGCGCCGCAAGAATTTCATCCCTCATCGCCACCGCTTGTCCCTAGTTATTGTTTTATAAACACTTTTTCTCTTTTGCTGTGGTCGAGCCAAGTAAGGTACGGGCTTCTTTGTATGAGCTTTGAAAAGTGAGATGCCGCTATGCCAATGCCTTCTGAACGCCGACATGATATCGATAATATGCGCAGTATCGCCTTCCTGCTGCTGATAGTGTATCACTGCGGCATGTATTTCGTGGCGGATTGGGGATGGCATATCAAAAGTGCCCATCAGAGTGAGCTTCTCCAAAGTCTGATGCTGTGGTCGGCGCCGTGGCGAATGTCTTTGATCTTTCTCATTTCGGGTTTGGCTCTGCGTTATGCGGAGCGCTCAATTACACCGTTCTCATTGTTGCGCTTAAGGTTGCGTCGTATTTTGGTGCCCCTGTTGTTTGGTATGTATGTCATTGTGGCGCCGCAGCTCTTTTTTGAATTACAGCAAGGGCATGAGTACCAGGGCAGTTATCTCGAGTTTCTGCGGATGTATTGGGCAACCGGCGGTGAGAGTTTTCCTGAATACCGGCATGGCGGTTGGCTGTTAACCTGGAACCATCTTTGGTATCTGGCGTACTTGCTCGTATTTACGTTCGTGTTTTTGCTCATCCGGCCTTTGGTGAAGCGATTGGCTGATCGTTTGGACCAGTGTTCCATCCACGGTTTTGCCCTGCTGCTGCTTCCTTCGCTGGCGCTGGCGGGCTTGGGTTTTTGGCTTCAGGCCGATTACCCGAGTAATCACGCTATTTGGGGAGACTGGTTCAATCTAGCGCGCTATTTTCTGGTGTTTTTGTTGGGGTACTGTTTTGCGAAAAATACCTCCTGCTGGCAGTTTTTAAATGGGTATCGACGTTGGATTCTCGCGGCGGCGCTCATTGGCTATGGAGGGGTGCTACTGGTACACAATGGAGTGATTGAAACGGATTGGACGGATGGACGACAGTGGGCCGCTCTGCAACTTTGGGGCAAGAGTAATGCGTGGTTATGGATACTCGGCGCTTGTGCATTTTCCTATGCCTACTTGCAGAAGCAGGGGCCATTGGGGCGTTACTTTCAAGAGGCCGTGTTGCCATGGTATATCCTGCACCAAAGTTACATCATCATCATCGCGATGGCGTTAAAGCCATTGGGACTGGGAGGGATGTCGGAGTTTCTTATTCTACTGATGACCACAGTTTTCGCGTGTTATGTCAGCTATGAGGTGATTCGGCGTATACGTTTACTGCGCTTTCTCTTCGGTTTGAAACCTCATGCCAGTATGGGAGGCTTGTTGGTATATCGCCCGTCTCAATAACAGGGAAAACAAAAGTCGGGAGATAAAAAAAGGGCCCCCTAGAAGATTCTTTGGGAGCCCTACGTACGGAAATCGATACGGTTTCAGTGTAGAAAAAACTTATACGTTCATTTCAGGAACATGGTCAGGCACGATGAGCTTGCCGGCGGTTTTGCTGACAATTTCTTCCACGCTCACGCCGGGTGCGCGTTCTTTAAGAACAAAGTGGCCATCTTCAATTTCGAGATAGGCCAAGTCGGTCACCACTTTCTTAATGCAGCCTGCACCAGTGAGCGGCAGGGTACATTCGCCTAGCAGCTTCGAATTGCCATGTTTGTCGGCGTGGGTCATGGTGACAATGATATTGTCTGCGCCGGCGACTAAATCCATCGCGCCGCCCATGCCTTTAATCAGTTTTCCGGGAATCATCCACGAGGCAATGTTGCCTTGCACGTCCACCTCGAAGGCGCCCAGTACGGTCAAGTCGACATGACCGCCGCGAATCATGGCGAACGATTCTGCAGAGCTGAAAATGGAAGCGCCGGTGATGGTGGTAACGGTTTGTTTGCCGGCATTAATCATGTCAGCATCAACTTCCTCTTCTGTAGGGAAGGGGCCCATGCCCAGCAGACCGTTTTCGGATTGCAGCATCACTTCCATGCCTTCAGGCACATAGTTAGCAACCAGTGTCGGAATGCCGATGCCCAGATTGACGTAATAGCCGTCTTGTAATTCCTGCGCTACGCGCATTGCCAGTTGTTCACGAGATAAAGCCATGATCAATCTCCTTATGCGCGTACGGTGCGTTGTTCAATACGTTTTTCGAAAGTGCCTTGAATCAGGCGGTCCACATAAATACCAGGGGTGTGGATTTGTGTGGGGTCCAGTTCGCCGGGTTGAACGATTTCTTCTACTTCGACAATGGTGATTTTTCCGGCTGTGGCGGCCATTGGGTTGAAGTTTTGCGCTGTATGGCGGTAGATCACATTACCGTATGTATCGGCTTTCCAGCCTTTAACGATGGCGTAGTCACCGGTGATGGCCTCTTCCAGAATGTAGTTGCGACCGTCAAACTCACGTACTTCCTTGCCGTCACCGACAGGTGTGCCGTAACCGGTAGCGGTATAAAAAGCCGGGATGCCCGCGCCGCCCGCGCGCATTTTTTCAGCCAGGGTACCTTGAGGAGTCAGCTCGACTTCCAGTTCACCGGCCAGTAACTGATCTTCAAACAGTTTGTTCTCACCCACGTAGGATGACACCATTTTTTTGATTTGCTTGTCTTCCAGCAAGATGCCCAGGCCAAAGCCATCAACACCACAGTTATTGGACACAATGGTCAGCTCTTTGGTGCCCATCTTCTTGATTTGGGCAATACAGCCCTCGGGGATACCGCACAGGCCAAAACCGCCTGCAATGATTGTCATGCCATCTTCCAGGCCGGCCATGGCTTCTTCATAGCTGCCGACAACCTTATTGAAACCGGACATCATCCACCTCGTTATCTATGATTCAATTATGCATTGGTGGCCTAGCTTGGTGGAATTCGCTATATTTATCAAATATAAAAAAATTCACTATTAATAAATTTTATAAAACTAAGAGTGTCATGAGTCAGCGCCCTTCTTTTACCCATAAGCAACTGCGTGCTTTTGTCTGCGTGGCTAAGCATAAGAGTTTTGCCGAAGCCTGTGGTGAGCTGCACCTTTCCCAGCCAGCCTTGAGCATTACGATCCGTAATCTGGAGGAGCAATTGGGTGGGCCACTGATCAATCGTACTACCCGCAGTGTCTCTTTAACCCCGGAAGGAGAGGCCTTTTACCCCATCGCCGAGCGTATTTTGCAAGATTGGGAGCGCGCTTTTGATGAGATGCATAACCGCTTTGCTTTACGTCGTGGGCGGCTGGCGATGGCGTGCATGCCTTCGCTGGCGGCCAGTGTCTTCCCGGCACTGATGGCCCGTTTTCATGAGCAATACCCTGAAATTGATCTCAGCTTGGAAGATATTGTGATGGAGGATGTGCTCAGTGCGGTGCACTCTGGGCGAGTGGAGTTGGGCATTGCGTTTGAGCAGGAGCCCCCGGACGATATTGACCAGCAGGTGTTGTTCAGCGATCGGGCCATTGTCGCCTTGCCGGCGGCCCATGAATTATCGTCGAAACCACAGCTTGCCTGGCGGGATCTGGCACGCTTCCCTTTTATCAGTTTGAATGCTCGCTCTGGTTTTCGCCGCAGTCTGGACACCATTATGTTGGAGCAAAATGCAGTGCCCGAGCGCATCTATGAAGCCAACCAACTCACCACGGTGGGACGTATGGCGGCTGAGGGTTTGGGTTTGTGTATTGTTCCTGGTTTTTGTCAGCAGCAGATGGAACAAATGGGCTTGCAATGCATGCCTCTCGCCAAGCCGGTGTTTAAGCGAAAGGTTGTGATTCTGAGTCGCCGCCGTCACGGTTTGTCTGCGCCGGCCTCGGCAATGGTGGGCATGCTGATGAATCTCTATCGGTAGGTGAATTTTAATTTGTACAAATGTCCTATTCGGTAAAGATTGGTTAAACCCAAAGCCCCAATTAGAGTCATCAATTAGACTGCTATTTATAGATTCTGGGCCTGTCTGGCTCAGAGATAATAAGCCTTCAGGCAGGATTAGCTCATGATCGAATTTCAGCTCAATGGCGAGCCCGTGTCCGTGGATTTGCCCGCCGATACCCCCTTGTTATGGATTGTCCGCGAACACTTTCAGTTAACCGGCAGTAAGTTTGGATGTGGCATGGGCTTGTGTGGTGCCTGCACCATGCATGT
This sequence comes from Pseudoteredinibacter isoporae, assembly GCF_040372805.1. Taxonomy (GTDB): domain Bacteria; phylum Pseudomonadota; class Gammaproteobacteria; order Pseudomonadales; family Cellvibrionaceae; genus Pseudoteredinibacter; species Pseudoteredinibacter isoporae_A. Next base: position 408,506 of record NZ_BAABWJ010000001.1, on the reverse strand, counting down.
CGATGGTATTGCCAGTCGTACCTGTATCCTGCCAATTGCTGCGGTTGCCGGAAAATCCGTGACCACAATCGAGGGGCTGGGCAATGCTGAGGAGTTGCATCCTGTTCAAGAAGCTTGGCTGGAGCACAATGTGCCGCAGTGCGGTTACTGCCAGCCAGGGCAAATCATGTCAGCCAGTGCACTGTTGGCTAACAACCCCAAACCGAGTGACGGCGAAATTGATGCTGCCATGAGTGGCAATATCTGCCGCTGCGGTACTTATCCAAGAATTCGCAAAGCCATTAAAAGTGTTGCTGGCGTTCAGCAGTTTGATCCAGCGGCTCAAGCCGCAGGGGGTGAGGCATGAGTCAGTCCAATATGGCGATTCAGCGTCGTTCCTTTTTAAAACTATTGGGTGCTGGTGGTTTGATGCTCAGCATGCCCGCGCTCGCGAAGGATAAGCCGTTGTTGTACAGCCAGGGCGATGCGCTGGTCAGCGATGGTGTTTTGCAGATTACACCTGCCGGTGAAATTATTTTCCTGATGCCACGTGCAGAAATGGGGCAGGGCACCAACACCGGTTTAAGTATGTTGATTGCTGAGGAGCTGAACACGCCCCCGGAACTGATCACCATTCTGCATGCGGGTGTTGGCGAGCCTTACAAAAATCCCTTGTTCGGTATGCAAATGACCGGTGGCAGCACCAGTATCATGGCGCACTATGAACCGCTGAGGAAAACAGCGGCGACGGCTCGGGAAATGATCGTGCAAGCGGCTTCTGAAAAACTGAATATGGACCCAAGCAGTTTGCAGCTTCGCGACGGAAAGCTGTGGTTAGCTGAAAAGGCTTACAGCCTTGGAGATTTTGTTGAGCGAGCCAGCCAAATAAAGCCTCCCACGAAAGTCGTTCTGAAATCCAACAGCAGTCTCCGTTTTATTGGCAAGCCGCAGAAAAAAGTTGATGGCTTAGCCAAGGTGACCGGGCAGGCGCGTTTTGGTATTGATGTGGGTAGTCCAAGCGCTGAATCGGTCATTAATGGTTCCGATCAACATATTCCTAATTTGAAACGTGCGGCGTTGTTGCGTTGCCCGGTAATTGGCGGTGAAGTAAAAACCGTGGATGCCAGTGCCGCCAAAGCACTGCCAGGTGTTATCGATGTCGTGACCATTTTTAATGGCGTCGCCGTTGTTGCAGAGCATTATTGGCAGGCTCGCAAAGCATTGACCGAATTAAAGGTCGAGTGGAATTTGCCCGAGCTCGCAAAACAGAATTCAGCGGATATTCGACGGGCGTTTGAAAAAGCCCTGTCGGAAGATGGACAAACTGCCTTTGAAGAAGGCGACAGTCGCGCAGCGATCGCCAAAGCAGGCGACAATACCTTAACGGCTGATTATCACGTGCCGTATCTGGCGCACGCAACAATGGAGCCCATGAACTGCACTGTGTGGTTGCAAGATGATGTGGCGGATGTGTGGGTGCCAACCCAGGGGCCGGATGTAAGCCAGACGGTAGCCTCTGAACACTGCGATGTGCCCCGCGATAATATTCGTGTTCACAGTACGTTTCTGGGTGGCGGCTTTGGCCGTCGCGTGAATCAGGATTACGTTGCTGAAGCGGTGGCGATTGCCAAGGCCAGTGGTTATCCTATCCAACTGGTTTGGAGCCGTGAAGACGATATGAAAAATGATTTCTATCGTCCGGCGGCGTCGGCGCGAATGAGTGCGGCCATGGATGAGAATGGTCAGCTGCAGGCATGGGATGTGACCCGTGTCGGCCCCAATATTATGGGTTACACCATTGATGAAGCTGCGGGCATGTATTTGCCGGAATTTTTACCGGGCGGTTTTGTCGATTGGATCAGTAAGCGCGGCCACGGCATTTTTGAAAACTGGACGGTTGATCCCAGCAGCGTCGAAGGCCTGTGGGAAGAATACAGTGTGGCCAATAAAACCGTTCGCCAAGTGACCATTGATCCTGGTTTGCGTTTGGGATTCTGGCGCTCTGTTGGGCACTCATTCAGTGGTTTTTTCAAAGAAGGCTTTATGGATGAATTAGCCGAGAAAGCAGAAATTGATCCACTGGATTATCGCTTGCAGCACTGTGGCGATATGCCTCGCCTGGCGGCGGCACTGAAGAAAGTTGCGGACATGTCTCACTGGAAACAGCGCGAGCAATTGGCTGCCCAGGGACGCTATCTCGGCATTGCCTCGGTCTTCAGTTTTAACTCCTACGTTGCTCAGGTGGCCGAAGTGTCGGTCGAGGGTGGTCAGATCAAAGTGCATAAAGTGTATTGCGTAGCGGACTGTGGCCGAGTGGTGAATCCCGACGGTGTGGCCGCGCAGATTGAAGGTGGTATTGTCTTTGGTCTGTCTGCAGCATTGAGTGGCACCATCACATTGAAAGATGGTGTAGTGGAGCAGAGCAATTTCCATGACTACCCGGTTGTGCGCATGAGCGAAGCGCCGGATATTGAGCTGCATATTGTTCCGAGTACTCAAGCACCTACCGGCGCGGGTGAACCCGCTGTGCCGCCGATAGCGCCTGCGGTGGCAAACGCTGTTTTTGCTGCCAGTGGTCAACGTTTGCGTGAATTGCCTTTGCGTCTGGCTTAAGAGTGTTTTAGAGAGACATGCAGGCTGAACACGAAGAAATTTTACAAGCAGCATTGACGGCGGCTGATGCCGGAAAACAGATTTGTCTGGTGTCGGTCATAGAGACCTTTGGCAGTTCTCCGAGGCCAGTCGGTTCTCTGTTGGCAGTGGCCGACAGTGGAGAATTTTGGGGGTCCGTTTCCGGCGGCTGCGTTGAAGAAGAGCTGCTGGAGCGCCTGCGAGGCCATTGGCCAGGGCAGGCTGAAGTGTTGTTGTACGGTGAGAGCGAAGAAGAGCGTGCACGTTTGCAGCTGCCTTGTGGTGGCTGCATGCGTTTGTATGTTCAACCGTTGCAAGACAATGTGTTGCGTGATGCCTTGCAAGCACTCAAAGATCGTCAACCCATTGCGCTATTGAGTACCTTCAGCGACAAGCACTGTGTCGTACAACCTTGCGACAGTAAACAGGAATCTTCATGGGATGGTGAACGTTGGCTCAATGTATTGGGTCCACGTTGGCAGCTTTATATTGTCGGGGCAGGGCCGATTGCTCAGTACCTTGTGCAAATGGCTGAGCTGGTGAACATTCGCTGCGCCGTGATTGACCCCCGTCCGGAATACGCTGAACAATGGCAAGAACACTGGGCGCCGTTGTATCGGCAATATCCGGATGATGTACTGGCTGCTCGTGGTGTTGATCGGCATTGTTTTATCACCACCGTCAGCCATGATCCAAAAATTGATGACTTGGCGATTATGTTAGCCCTGCGTTCTGACGCTGCCTATGTTGGGGCAATGGGTTCAGTTCGAACCAGTGCCAAACGTCGCCAGCGATTGCAGGAACATTTCGGTTTCAGTGAGGAAGAATTGGCTGCACTGAAAGCTCCCATTGGTTTGGATATTCACAGCAAAACGCCTGCTGAAATTGCTGTCGCAATTCTGGCGGATTTGATCTCGGTTAAAAATGCCTGATCACCAGAGTGTTGATCAATTGCAGGTTTGTGTTCTTGCGGCTGGTTTTTCAAGGCGTTTCGGTCGAGCGAAACTGTTGGAAAAAATGGCGGACGGGCGTCGCCTGATCGATCATAGTTTGCAAGCTTATTTGGAATTGAATCTGCCGTTGGTGGTCTTTCTCAGGGAAGACGATCATGATTTGCGCTCACACCTCAGTGCGCAAAATATTGCCTTCAATTTGTTGGGCGATGTCCGCGAAGGATTGTCGGTTACTGTGAGGGCAGCGGCCAGCTTTTGTCTTTCTGGGCAACACCCGTTCACTTTATTTGCTTTGGCTGATATGCCCAGTCTGGATGCTGAAGCGCTCAAGGCGTTTCTGAAAAAAATTATCTGGCGAGACGATGTGATTGCTGCACCTTACTCAGAGAAAGAAGGGCGTTTAGGGAACCCGGTGGTGTTTGCTCGGCGCTTTTTGCCTGAGTTTCAGAAGCTCAAAGGTGATCAGGGTGCCCGCCCTGTTATTCAGTCGCAGCTTGATATGTTGCAGGCAATTGACAGTCCACATCCTGGTTTCTACCAAGATGTGGACAAGCCGGAAGATCTAATAAGGTCTCTTGATTAGTGGGCGTTTGCAACCTGACCGCCATCTAACACGATGGTGTGACCGTTCACAAAGGCCGACGCGCGTGAGCTCAAGTAGATTGCCGTTCCGGCTGCATCTTCCGGAGTGCCAATTCGGCCTGCGGGAACGGAAGACGCCGCCGCTTGTTCATCGTGATCCAAAATAAAGGCGGTCATCTTGCTCGGGAAAAAGCCCGGGGCAATACCGTTAACCAGAATATTATCTTTGATCAGACGTGCCGCCATATGGCGCGTTAAGTGAATAACCGCCGCCTTACTTGCTGAGTAGGAATAGTTCTCCATGTTCGGATTGGTTAAGCCATTGATGGAGGCGATGTTGATAATCCGGCTGCGGTCATCGGCATTGGCGCCCTGGCGCAGCAGTGGCAATAATTGTTGGCTCAAAAAGAAAATGGATTTGGTGTTCAAATCCATGACTCGATCCCAGCCTTGCTCGGTGAACTCATCAATGTCCTGGCCCCAGGTTGCGCCGGCGTTATTGACCAGAATGTCGATTTGCGATTCCCGCGCCTGAATTTCAGCGACAAACTGCTCTATGCCTTCCATTGTGCTGAGGTCTGAACTGATAGCGATGCATTCACCCTGTTCGCTGAGTGCTTCAGCCGTGGCGTCCAGTTCCGCTTGCTTGCGCGCGGTTATGTAGGTTCTCGCGCCAGCGGCCACAAAGCCCTGGGCAATCATGGCGCCAATTCCCCGTGAACCACCGGTCACAATGGCCACCTTACCCTGTAAATCAAATAGTGCCTGCATGGCTGTCTCCTGGCTGACTTTAAAAGAGGGCTCATTGTAAGAGCCAATAGTTATAGCGCCTAGGGTGAATACTGACAGGATGTCGCACTTAAAGAGTGAGTCAGTTGGCGCTTGATACGTGCACAGGATCCATCCTTCGTTTGAGGTTGATGTCTGTGGCATTGTATCCATCAAATTGCCAAGTCCTTCACATTCCTCCGGGGAAACCCGGCGTAGGATTGCCAGCTAGCTCGCTTAAGCCCCCTGGGATTTTGCCGATAATAACAATAACCATTTGTGCATAAAGGGAAGTTTCATGCCAAATATCAAAGCTCAACGTGTCAAACAAGTCGAAATAGAGATGTATCGGGGCATCGTGCCTCATCTGGTTGTGGTGGCCTTGGGGCACTGTTGCCAACAGCACGACCGTGCCACACTCTGTTTGGCGAAAGAGCAGCCTGATGCAGACCGAGGCATCTTCGATTTTGAATTCTGCATGGGGGCAGCCTCGTGTGATTGCGGCGGTGAACCGGAAAACAGCTTGGCCAGTTATCGTCTGTTGCGCCCCCAAACCGCCAGTTATACCTGGGTTGGTTTCCCGTCAAGCCTTCGGGCAGTTCGAATCGTTTCTGAGCACAACACCTTGATGAAATACCTCGCCGAGCCTGATATGGCCGAAGCGATCTGAATCCAGGCCGACCTGATACCCTCTTTCGCCTTCCTGAATTGCCAGACCTTGTATTGTGTTTGACCTCTCACTATCCTGAGCCTCCAACGATCTTGGTGAATTGGGGTAGTGGCATGGATAAGGCTCAGTTGGAATCGTTTCTTTCTCAGTCTCTCAGCGATGAACGTTTGGACAATCAGGAGAAGCGTGAGCTGCGGGGTTTTGTGTTGGAATTGAGTGACGCCGAACGCAATTTTGTGCGCAATCGGGCTTTTGATCTGGCCCGCGATGCGATGGACGAAGAGGACAGCGAGCCCGCTGCGATTCTGGAGTGGTTGAGAAAGGTGGTTAAGGTCTGTAAGCAGGACAGCGGTTTTTATAAAACTGAGCAGGTTTATTTCAGCCCCGGAAATACCTGTCGAGAGGCCATTGTTCAACAGATCCGCGCTGCTCGGAAACAGATTGAAATCTGTGTGTTTACTATTTCAGACGATATTATTACGAAGGCAATTTTGGATGCGCATCAGCGCAATATCGATGTGCGTATCATCAGCGATAATGATAAATCCCACGACCTGGGCAGCGATATTGAACGTATGCAAGAGGCAGGTGTGAATCTGCGCTTGGACCACAGCCCATACCATATGCACCATAAATTCGCCTTATTTGATCAACGCCTGCTGATCAATGGGAGTTTCAATTGGACTCGCAGCGCCAGCACAAAAAATCAGGAAAATATTGTGCTGAGCTACGAACGTAAATTACTGCGAGAATTTTCTGTGCTGTTTGAACAGCTTTGGCAGGCCTACGAATAAACGCAGTTGCTTCTTTCATTGGCCGGCAGACAGCGTGCTGTGTTTGTCGACAAAGCTCACGATGTTTTGAATAAAGACTTCGGGCTCGAAATAAAACGCGGCAACATGAGTGCCCCAGGCTCCGTGCTTGTCGTAGATCCAGTGGTCACTGGCTGGATCAGCGAAGGCGTGATATTCAATATCTTTTCGAGTGTTTCTCAGGGCTTCAGCGTGCTCCAGGCGCGTGACCGGATCGCCAACGTCTTGCAGCAATAGGGTGGGCAAACGTTGTTGGCTGGCGACGGTAAAGGCCGACGGTTCGAAGTCACGTTGTTGCAAGGTACTCCAAACGACCAGTTCCGCGAGCCAGCTTGGAACCCCGGTGCTGGCCTGGGCGCCCAGTTCCAAAGCATCTTTGGTATTGAGCATCGGGTCAAATAAGATCAGGCCTCGGCTGCGGGAATCGACATCGGCAAGATGAATGACCGCTGCGCCTCCCATGGACAAGCCAAAACTGAAAATGGGCAGTTGCTGCGGGTTTTTCAGCTCGATTTGATCAAGAGCTGCAATGAGATCCGGGCGCTCAGCAATGCCCATTCCCAGCTCGCCTTGTTCGCTGCGTGCTGAGGTTCCGTGATTACGCAGGTCGATGGCCAATAGAGACAAACCTTCAGCCAAAAGAGCTTTGTACATTGCCAATGAATTGGGGAAGCGTCCTTCTTTTGAACCGTTTGCACCGTGCACCATCAACAGGATGGCCTTGGGGGTTTCAGCAGGCATCCACCAGCCGTGGAGCTTGAGGGCTTGGTCTTTCGGCTCGAAATGAATGTCTTCATAAGCAATGCCCAAATCGGCTGGGGTTTGCTTGGGGATTTGATTTTTCGCGGCGAGCATATGGTTCGGCAGTACCAGCCCAACAATCACACAGGTGGTGAGCAATAAAATGGCTAGCCCTATACTGAGCTTTTTCATGGAAGGTCCTTAGTGTCTCTTGTTCAGGTGGCGTTTCCGACCTGATTGGATAGGCTATGGCATTGAGTGCCAGCATTGCCGATAATAGTGAGTAATCGTTACCTTGGTCAATTCATCGTCGGAATAGGCCAGTGAGCCCAGCGGCTAATTTGGGCATAATACGAGACGACTATAAATCAATTCAGGCCCGATCAGAGAGTTATTGTGAAATTCCAAGTTATCCCCGTGACCCCTTACCAGCAAAATTGCAGCCTGCTATGGTGTGAAAAAACCATGGAGGGTGTTGTTGTCGATCCTGGTGGAGATCTGGATCGTATCAAGCAAGCGGTTCAGCAGTTGGGCATTACGCTGGTCAAAATTATTAATACCCATGCCCATCTGGATCATGTGGGAGGGGTGGCCGCGTTGGCAAAAGAACTCGAATTGCCGATTGAGGGCCCGCATCAAGAAGATGATTTCTGGATTCAATCGCTCCCCAATCAAGCTCAGATGATGGGTTTTCCACCGGCCAGTACCTTTGTACCGAACCGTTGGTTGGAACAGGGTGACGACATCCGCTTTGGGGAAGAGGTTTTGGAAGTGCGTCATTGTCCCGGACACACTCCGGGTCATGTGATTTTCTTTCACCGAGGCACTAAGTTGGCAATCGTAGGCGATGTTTTGTTTCAAGGATCGATCGGCCGTACTGATTTTCCTCGTGGGGATTTTGACACCCTGGTGAAGTCTATCCGTGAGCAGTTATGGACACTGGGCGATGATGTAAGCTTTATTCCCGGACATGGCCCGATGTCAACATTTGGCCATGAGCGTAAGACTAACCCGTTTGTTTCCGATAAAAATTTCGGTTAATTCCATTGAGAAGCTCGCGCAATTTATCAGCGCAAATCGCAGACACATTCAGCGAGCTTTGAACTGCCGTAGTAGAGAGTGTTATGACTGAGCGTATTTGGTTTTCAGAACCCAGCCTTGAAGAATTCACCAAGGGCCATAAAAACACAGCCGTAGAGGCCATGGGCATTGAAATCACCGAAATCGGTGATGATTATATTCGTGGCACCATGCCAGCGGATCATCGTACGTTCCAGCCCTTCGGTTTAATCCACGGTGGCGCCAATGTCGTGTTGGCGGAAACCTTGGGCAGTATTGGTGCGAATCTGGTGATCGATCCCAGTAAAGAATTCAGTGTCGGCCAGGAAGTCAATGCGAACCATGTTCGCGGTGTGCGAGAAGGCCATGTCATCGGAACGGCGACGTTAGCGTATCGCGGTCGCAGTTCCCAGGTTTGGGAAATTCACATCGAAGATGATAAAGGGCGTTTGAGCTGTATTTCCCGATTGACAATGGCGGTGGTGCCGCTGAAGCGTTAAGTGCTATTCCGCTTTGCGCAACACCGATTCCATAGCTGCACGTAACCCCAATGGAATGTCCACGGTCGCACGACTCGTTCGATCAATCCACACATGGGTAAAGTGCCCCTGGGCGGCTGCTTCATCGTCGTTGGGGGCAAACAATGCGGCAGCGTATTGCACGGAGCTGCGTCCGATTTTATTAACCCGTACACCGACATCAATAGTTTGATGTTCAGGCCAGCCCAATTCTTTAAAATAGTCGCAGCCGGAATTGACGATGAGGCCAATGATCGGGTCGCTGGCCATGTTCAATCCGCCTTCCTGATGCAGGAATAAGTTCACAGCATTATCAATAAACTGGCTATGAACATTGTTGTTTAAATGGCCGTAAATATCATTGTCCTGAAATTTGGTGCTCATCTGAGTGAACCAAAAATAATCACTGCGCGAGTCCGATGATGGTTTCATGGTTGCTATGCCCGGCTGGTAGTTAATGCTTATGAATTATGATTGATACGACTTGATGCTGTTGAGTAACTTGGCAATGGCGTCACGCTCGGCTTCGTTTAGCTCCGGGCGCCAGATTTCAAAAATCAGTACTACGCGTTCGGAGTCGGAATCGTTCCAGGCTTCATGCTCAATTGAATCATCAAAGATCATCACTTTACCCTCTTGCCAGGGGCGGCTCTCATTACCACAGCGCAGGGCGCCGCAGTTCTCTGGAATGATCAATGGCAGGTGGCAAATCAAACGAGTATTCAAAAATCCGTGATGTGGGTCTATGCGTGTTTTTGGTCGCAAGCGAGAAAACAATACGTTAGGGGAGCTGCCGGGAACTCGGGCGAACGGAATGTTGTCCAGAGCGCTGATGGTGTTTGGAAAATGCGCTTTGGCATCGTCCAGGCAGTTGCCGTTTTTCCAAAGATAGAATGCGCCCCAATCATTATTATTCCAGTTTTTACTCCGACTTAAGGTGGGCACTTCTTCGCTGCTTTGTAAATAGGGTTCAAAATCTACCCCTTTGGCCAGCGCGGCCTCCAGTTCCTGCTTGATAGTTGCGGTAGCGGATTCCAGTTCGTCCACCCAGTCAAATTGCTCGGTATCAAAAAATTGAATGTGGGGCAGTCGTGGAAAGAAAAACTTGGATGGTTGTTGAGGGTAAAATTGTTTTTTCCCCATGCTGATATCGAGCGCTTCCTGAAAACGGGGGCCGGTACTTTCCGAGTTAAGTCCCAGGGCGTTTACTTGATCCTGAAGATAATTCAGCTGTTCGGTTTCAACACGGTCGTAATTGGCTTGGGCGCGTGGAATTTGAGCGCGTAAGTCAGGGGCGAGTTGTGGGTCTTGTTCTGCCTGAATCAAAAAACCTTGATAGAACTCTGCCGCCGTAGCTTTGTCTCCGCTGTGCCAGAGGTTGTCTGCTTTGAAGAGCAGGGCCTGGGGATTTCTGGGTTGCAGCTGTAGGGACTGATTGACAGCATCGAGTGCGCCTTGTGAATCCTGGGCATTCCCGCAGGCAAACGCCAGTCCGAGCCATACGCCGGCATTTGCCTGAGCTTGGGGATGTTGCAGTGCAGACTGAAAGAGTCGTTTGGCTTGTTGGGCCTGGCCGCTACGCAGGGCTTGGGATGCCTGATTCAGCTGTTCTTGTAAGGCTTGCATGGCTCACTTCTTTTGGTTTGAAACGAAACGCCTAAGAGTAGAGCCTGGGGCTGCTCGGCACAAGCTTTTTAAGGCTTGTGCCGGTGGGGTTGCTATTGGATCGAGCTAGTTTGCTTTTAATTCGATACGTGCGCTGACGCTGGTAATTCGAACGTCGGCAGAGCCATTGTTTAAGGTCATATCCAAAGAGCGGCCGGGTCCGTATTGTGGTCGTACCGCTTCTTGGTCGCTCAGTTGATTTTTAATACGGCCGCCGGCGTGATTTCTCAAACTGAAATCCGCGGAGACATCGGCGTCCAGATTCAAGGTGATGCGCCCGCTGACGGAATCGATGCTGACATCCGCATTAGGCAGCAGCTTGTCAATGGTAATGTTCGCGCGGGCATTGGCGGTTTGAATGCGCAGATCGCTAACTTCTTTGGATTCCAGTTCGATCACTGAATTGACCGACTCCAGTTCAATTACCGGCGCATCTGTGTGACTGGAAATAGGCCCGTTGACGGTTTTGATCTCCAGCGTGCCGCTGGAATTTCTGTCTTCAATGCCGCCATTAATGCTTTGAATTTCAATTTGCCCGCTGAGGTTTTCAGTGGAGACATGGCCGTTGATGGTCTCGAGTCGAATTTCTTCACTCAGGGATTCCGCCTTGATGCTCCCGTTCACGGTTTCTACAATGCTGCCGCCATGAATATCGCTGATCTCGAAATCGACCAGAACACCTTCACCAAACAATTTGCTGTTTTTGGGAATGTGGAAGGTGAGTTCCGAGCCTCGGGATTTGTTACGGTAATTGCCGCGTGGCATGTCGACCTCAAAAACCACACGCTGACCTTGTCGTTCAAATTCATAGCCTTCAGCTTCATCGTCCAGCTCGCCGCTGACCTTGACTTGGTTTTTGTCCCAGCCAATGATGGTGATGTTACCGCGCATATTGTCGATGTAAACTCGGCCGTCGGATTCGGCGTCCAGGGTTTTTTCAATGCTTTGACCCGCAATGGCGGCACTGGAAAGAACAGCTAAACCAAATGTTAAAATTGCATGCTTCATGTCGTTCACCTTAAATTTGTTGCCATTGTGGTGCGTGAACCTTATTGATCAGGTCCAATTGTTGTTGATACACATTCCCCAGCATCCGAATCAGAACAGCATTGTCCGGATCATTTTCGAGGGCTGTGCGCAGGCTCTTTGCGGCCTCCTCCATATCGTGTAATTGTTGCTGCCAGTCGCTGACCAGAGCTTCCTGTCCTTTGTAGCGCACCAGCATCTGCTGTTTTTCCTGCTCATAGGTTTCCACCAGGGCGGCGATGCCCTCATTCTGTTGTGGCTGATTAAATGAGCTAAAATCCGTTTTGATCAGCAACACCGCCGCCAAAACCGAAGCGGCACTGCTCAGGGCAATTTTGCTGTTGATGGACATGCCCCAGGATCGCTTTTGCTGTTCCTGATTGATGGCCCGTTCGATGCCCGGCCACAGATCTTTACTGGGGCTGATTTCTTCTGGGCATTGGCTTTCATCGGCCAGCAACTCATCTAATGTTTTATTCTGCTTCATGGTTTAACCACTCCTGCAATAAATTGCGTGCGCGATGGTACTGCGCGCGACTTGCGCCGGATGAAATGCCCAGCATTTCGGCGATTTCCACATGGCGGTAACCTTCCACGCCGTGCAGAGTAAAAACAACCCTGGCCCGTTCGGGTAAGCGACAGAGCAGCTTATCGAGGCTGGAAAGCTCAAGGTTGCCCTGTTCCAGACTGGGGCCCTGTGCTTCGGGTATCGCTTCCTCTTCCTGGCTAAACACCAGCTTTAGCCAGGATTTGTGCTTGCGCAGGTAGTCCAGAGTGGTCCGGCTTGCCAGCGTATGTAACCAGGTGCTGAATCGACTTTGTTTATTAAAGGTGTCGAGTTTGCGCCAGGCCTTGATAAAGGCCTCCTGGGTACATTCTTCAGCGGATTCCGGGCTTGCAGTCATGCGCAGACACAGGGCGTAAACCCGTTTGTAGTGTCGCTCATAGAGCTGCTTAAAGGCCCGGCTGTCGCCGCTGGCTGCCTGATCCACCAGAGCGCTGTCTGGATCTTCTCCAGCATAGGCTTCTGCAACAGCCGTCATAGTGTCTCCTAGTGTGTGGCTTTGTTGATTATGACGGGGTTGTCCCTGAAAACGTTTGTCCGTCGTACAATTTATTTGTTCCTGCCATTTTCCGGTCCTGGGCGGCTTGGGGTACTTTACCGGGTAAAGCCCAATAAATCCCGGGTCAGCTTGTGGTATAGTGCGGGCCAATTTTGCATTGTTAAAGGTAGCGAATTTACCCATGTCCCAAGCGTTCCCTGAACTGAAAAACGACCGTTTCCTGCGTGCTTTGTTGCGCCAACCCGTCGATGTCACTCCTGTGTGGATGATGCGTCAGGCCGGTCGCTATCTTCCTGAGTATCGTGCCACCCGCGCCCAGGCGGGCGATTTTCTGTCCTTGTGCAAGAACACCGAGCTGGCCTGTGAGGTGACTTTACAGCCTTTACGCCGCTATTCCCTGGATGCCTCCATTCTGTTCTCGGACATTCTGACGGTACCTGATGCGATGGGATTGGGCTTGTATTTTGAAGCCGGTGAAGGGCCTAAATTCAAGAAACCACTGCGTACTGCTGAGGATATCGAAAAGTTGCCGGTCGTGAACACCGCTCAGGATCTCAGTTATGTGACCGATGCGGTCTCTATGATCCGTCGCGAGCTGAATGGCATGGTGCCTCTAATCGGCTTTACTGGCAGTCCCTGGACCCTGGCGACGTACATGATCGAAGGCGGTTCCAGCAAGGATTACCGACGCACCAAGGCGATGATGTACGATCAGCCTGAACTGTTCCAGATGCTGCTGGATAAACTGGTGGAGTCGATCATCGATTACCTCAATGCCCAGATTCGTGCGGGTGCCCAAGCGGTACAGATCTTCGATTCCTGGGGTGGCGCACTGGCTCACGATGCCTACCTGACGAACTCCTTATTGCCCATGAAGCGCATCATCGATGGTTTGATTAAGGAGCACGATGGCCGCCAGGTGCCGGTTATTCTGTTTACCAAGGGCGGTGGCCAGTGGTTGGAAGCCATGGCGGGCAGCGGTGCTCAGGCACTGGGACTGGATTGGACAACCGATATCGCAGATGCCCGCGCCCGTGTGGGTGATCGCGTGGCCCTGCAGGGGAATATGGATCCAAGCATCCTGTACGCGTCTCCTGAGCGCATTCGCCAGGAAGTAGCGACCATTCTGAAGGGCTTTGGAAAGGGGGAAGGGCATGTCTTTAATTTGGGACATGGTATTACTCCAGAAGTAGACCCAGATCACGCTGGCGCCTTTATTTCAGCCGTTCATGAACTATCGGCTGACTATCACTCATAGCTTGATTAGACTAAAATACCACCAAAGTATTTGTTTGAGGCCCGGGTATAACTCGGGCTTATGATGAGTGGGCCCCGAGAGGCTTTTCAAGGAGCGGGAGTTGGGCTTAAAGCAGGCGAAAGTAGGCGTTAACGACCTGGTTCTGGGTATGTTTGTATCCGGATTGGATCGCCCGTGGACGCAAACTCCTTTTCCTCTGCAAGGCTTCTACCTGCGTGACCTGGAAGAAATTAACCAGCTCAAACGCTACTGCCGCCATGTCTATATCGACATTCAAAAAGGCAAAGGTCCGGCAAATCGGCCTAACGCCCTTGCCCCCATTCGCAAGAAAACCATCGAAGCGCCCAAGCGCAGCCCGAAAAACCAACCTGTGGATGTTAAGGTCTCGCCCCTTAAAGTGCGTCATGATGTGTACAGCCACTACACGCCCTTGAAGAATGAAATCGATGGCGCGCGCCAGTTAAATCAGCGAGTGGCCAAGGCTATTGCGGAAGTGGACAAAGGCCTGGAGAAGCTGGATGGCGAAGTGCTGGCCAAGACCCGAAAAGTCGCCAGTGACATGGTCGACAGTGTGCTGCGCAATCCGGATGCATTGAGTTGGTTGAATCGTGTTCGGGAAGCCGATGAGCACAGCTACAGCCACTCCGTAAGAAGCGCCATATGGGCTATTTTGTTTGGTCGTCATATCGGATTGACTAAAAAAGATCTGGATATTCTGGCCTTTGGTGTCTTGCTCAAAGATGTGGGTAAAATCCAATTGGACGGCGAGTTGTTGCGCAAGGAAAATCGCAGCGATGAAGAAGAGCTGGAATACGAAAAATTTATTGATTACGGCGTAGAAATGCTGCGTAAAAGTCGTCAAGTAGAACCGCGGGCTATCGCGGTTGTGCATAGCCATTGTGAGCGCATTAATGGCAGCGGCTTCCCTCAGCACCTCAAAGGCGACAAAATTCCAGTGTTAGGACGCATTGCCGGCCTGGTGAGTTTTTACGATGAAATCACCAACCCTCGCGACAATAAAAAAGCACTCTCTCCTTCGCGAGCGGTCGCTAAACTGTACGATTTACGCAACGTAGCGTTTCAGGAAGATCTCACCGTTGAGTTTATCCGCGCTATTGGTTTGTACCCAACCGGAACTCTAGTGGAACTGAGCAGTGGGGAAGTTGCGGTGGTGGTTGAACAGAATTTCGAACGCCGTTTAAAACCAAAAGTAATGTTGGTTCTGGACAGTGCCAAGCAACCACTGAAGAAGTTACGTGTTCTGGATTTGGCTCAAAAAGATATGCGTATTCAACGCCAAATCGACAAGGGCAAAAAGCGGGCGCAGGATGTGGAGCGGGTCGAAATTTCTCACGACCTTGAACCCTCAAGCTACCCTATCGATATTGCCAAGGTGCGTGACGACTACCTGTTCAGTAAAGAGAAAAAAGGATTGTTTGAGCGCTTAAAGCATTCGCTGATGGGTTAAGCGCTCAATAATAATGGAGAAGCCAAGCTGGCTTTTTAATGTTCCTTCGTTTCCTGTTCTGCTGGCTGTTCTTCCTGAGAGGATCTTTGCCCCATGCGTTGGCCCATAACCGTAGGGCTACCCGCTTGCAGCTCATCGTTCCAGTCCATGACGCCTTTTCCGAACAGTACAATGGCGGTGGAGCCGAGTTTGAAGCGACCCATTTCTTCCCCTTTTTCCAGTTCGATGTCATCCAATAGCTGGTCGTAATTCTTGCGAATAATCTGGCGCAGCTGAGGGGTGATCTGGCCGGCCCATACGGTTTCGATACTGGCCACAATCATTGCGCCAACCAGCACCACGGCCATCGGGCCCAGTTCTGTGTCGAATACACACACTACGCGTTCATTGCGAGCAAACAGGCGAGGAACATTTTCCGCCGTTGTTTCATTCACGGAAAATAAATCACCGGGCACATGAATCATGCTGCGGAGTTTGCCTGCCAGAGGCATGTGAACGCGATGATAATCTTTGGGTGATAAATATACGGTGGCAAATTTGCCATCATTAAACTCGGCTGCCAATTCATTGGCGCCGCCGAGCAATTCCAGTGTGCTGTAGCTCTGTCCTTTGGCTTGAAAAATGCGGCCGTGTTGTATATCACCCAGCTGACTGATTGCACCATCAGCCGGGAACACAATGCTGTCTTCGCCTTCGTCAATAGGGCGGGCACCTTCTTTTAAGGCACGAGTGAAAAAGTCATTGAAACTGGCATAAGCGCAGGGGTCTTCTTCAGCCGCTTCGCTCATGTCGATGCCAAAACGATCAACAAACCACCGAGTAAAAGGGTCTTTTAACCACTTACGCTGGCTGTTAGCAATTTTTCCCATCAAACGCGACAACAAGTGTTGTGGCACGATGTATTGAAAGACAATAAATAATTTATCCATGTGATGATTCTACCTATTCAATCTCGGTATCACTCAGGTTTCCCCACTCAGACCAGGAGCCTGGGTAAGCGCGAATATCGTAATCCAGGGCTTTGCCAATTAAATAACTCAGGCCGGAACGATGATGAGTTTGGCAGTGTGTAATGATCGGGCGGCTGCCATCAATGCCTAATGTGTTTAAATATTCTCGGGCGTCGCTGCGAATTTTCAGGTGCTGATCGCGGTCCATAAAATCCAACCAGTTGCCATTGATGGCGCCGGGGATATGGCCACCTCTCTGCGCAAGTACTTTTTCTCCGCGGAATTCTTCCGGGCTGCGAGCGTCCCATATGTCGACACTGCCAGGCGCCCCTAGCAGAAATTCAATTTCCTCGCGATTGACACTCGGTGCTTCGGAGATGTCTACCGTAACGTTGCTTGTCTGTGTCGCTTGAACTTCGCCAGGTTGTCGCTCACCACCGATGGCTTGCCAGGCACTCAGGCCACCATTGAGATAGCTATAACGTTGTATGCCAATGCAATCGAGCAGCCAGATGAAGCGTCCGGCCCAGCCGCCACCTTCGTTATCGTAGATGAGGAGATGACTGTCTTCTTGTAAACCCAGGGCTTCAACGATGGCCTTGAGCTCATTGATCTCAGGAAGCAAGCCCGGTGGCTGGCCGCCTCTTGTGGTGGCTTTCGGGTCGATATGTATGGCGCCGGGAATATGGCCATTCAGATAGGTTTCTCTATCACACAGGTCGACAATAATCAGTTGCTGACTCTGATCGAGTTGCTGGAAAGCTTCGGGCTCCACAATAAGGGGCAGTAGCGCGGGGGCACTGGGCATGACAAGTCCTTATTCTCGCTGAAAAACGCAAAAGGCTATTGTATGCCAAGGGCTGGGCAAGCGCTAACGCTCGCGACTATTTTGCCTGCAATTGCCGCAACAGAGCTTGGTGGAAGCCATGGCTCAACTGCTTGAACAAGCGAAACTGCTCATCGTCAATACTGTGCTCTTCGATCAACATCAGTACGGCGGCAGGTTTGCCTCCCACCAAAATCGACATCATGGCAACTTGTTGTTGAGGGTAGAGCAAGCTTTTCAGTTCCGGGCTGAGGCTTGGGTGTTGTGCATTGATCCGGATGGCGGCCGGCTTTTGCAATAGGCGGTGGCATATATCGCTGCTCACCGCTTCGGGTTTGAAAGGTTGTGGTTGTCTGTCTTCATCCAATCCATAGAAATGCCGACAACTCAATTGGCCTTGCTGGTATACCCAGATAAAGGCCCCTCTGCTGGCCAAGCCTCGCCGAAAAGCTTGTAAGGTGAACGCCAGCAAATGTTGGCTGCTGGAAAAGCGTTGATCACCGAGTAAGCGTTTCAGGCACTGCTTGAGCAAAGGCTCATTTTTGGGGGCGCTGGCAGGCGAAGAGGAGGGTGAATCCGAAGTTGACGTATCGGCGGTATCATTCTGTTTCTGCAGAGCGAAATCCGGTAACCAGTGTTGTTGTTGCCACTGGCAGTGTTGCCAGCGCATAGGATGCAAGTCGATGCTCAGGCTGTCATGCCAAGGCATTGTCAACATGCTGTTATTGAGAATACGTATGAGGAGTGCGCGACTCAATCCGCTAACCCCACTGAGAAACTTTATATTTTGTTGTTGGCGACGTGGTTGCCACAGTTGCGAAACCAGACGGTGGCAGGCGATTAACACAGACTGAGCATCAGCACTTTGTGATACCGGTCGGCCTGCGCATCGTAAACGAAAAGCCTGCAGGATGGATTTCAGCTGTGCAAAGCTTTTGTGTTCCGGCCATTGCCAGGCGGCGCGGCAAGTGGGAAGAACGGCGCGTTGAGAATGGAAATCCTGTGACAGTTCTGAAAACCGACAGCCCAGCATATATTGTTGAACCTGTGGGTTGCCACGCCCCTGTTTCTGCAGGGTTTCAATTTGCAGCTGGAGATCCGGGCTGTCGATGGCTATCGCCCATTCGGGAAGGCGATACAGCAAACTGCTCAGTTGGTATTGTCGGGACCAGTCTTTTTTTAAAGCAACAGAAATGCCGTTGAAGAGCTGGGAGGCTAACAGGCTGGTGATGATACTTCGGCTGAGTACCGCGTAGTGGGTGTCCAGTTGCTCTCGTGAAAGTTCACGGCAACTTTGTACGATATGGTTGACCTGTGGGATGCCGACCAGACTGATGAGTGACTCCAGATGATGAGGCCATTTTTCGCGCTGTGGGATGAGGCTGTTGGCGCGTTCGCTGAGTATCCAGCACAGCAGTGGGTCGTTCAGGCAAGCCTTGGCAATACTGGCAGCACTGGCGTTCGGTGCCTGGCATGCTTGTAAGACTTGCTGGCGAGTACCGGGAAGGACGTTCCATTCAATGCGGTTAAGTTTTTGTAAGCAGTAACGATCGCCTTCGGCTTGAGGTTTGATTACGAGCTTGACCGGTTCTGACATGCATACCCCTGGAGTTCAATAAACACACAAGAGCTTCGAGTGGATCTCAGGCCGGGTCTTCAAAACTCTTCAGGATATGATAGTAGCTGTTGAGCCTTTCTGCTCTGATATGGCCTTCTCCAGCGGCTTTTTGTAGCGCGCAGCCCGGTTCTTTTTCGTGTTGGCAATCGCGGAAGCGGCATTGGCCGATATAATCTTTCAGCTCACGAAAGCCAGACATGAGCTCGTTGACTTCCAATGGCCAAAGTCCGAATTCACGGATTCCCGGAGAATCAATCAGATTACCGCCTCCTGGGAAATGCAGAAGAATCGCTGTGGTGGTGGTGTGGGTGCCTTTCTGGCGCGCTTCAGAAAGGGCGCCGGTACGGAGATCGAGGCCGGGTATCAAACTGTTGATCAGTGATGATTTACCGACACCGGATTGCCCGACAAAAACACTGTTGCCGTCTTTGAGGAGTTCGGTTAAGTCGTCCACGCCTTCACCGGTGCTGGCGGATAGCTTCAGGGTTTGATAACCCAGCTCGCGGTACATTTGAGCCAGGGTTTGCACTTTTTCTGATTCCTGCCCGCCATCCAGTTGATCGCATTTGTTAATCAGTAAGAGAGGCTCAAAGCCCAACAGTTCAGCCACCACCAGGTAGCGGTCAATCAGATTGCCGAACGGTTCGGGGTAAGGCGCAACCACAATCACCAGGCGGTCGATGTTGGCAGCAATGGTTTTCATGTTGCCGTGGCTATCCGGACGAGTGAGTACGCTGCGGCGTTCCAGAACCGCTTCGATAACGCCAATGCTTTGGCCCTGGCGCCAGACCACGTGGTCGCCGGTAACAATGGAACCGAGGTTGGCCCGGAGGTGGCAGCGCTGGCTGATGGTGTCGTCCAGATCGAGACTTTCAACTTCAACCTGTGTGCCATAGTGAGCGATAACGAGGCCGTTTTGCTCGTCCCCCAGACTGTCTGCTTCCAGGCTTTCCAGCTCTTTGTTGCGCTTCTTGGAAGCTCGTTCAGCCCTCTCGGCCTGTATTTTTTCAATACGCCAGGCTTGGCGGCGGCTGAGTTTGCGCTTCGACATACAAATGGGGTGCTAAAATTAGGTTAGAAAGATCGACATGGTGCCAGTACAATGCTCTGGCAACAAGTATTTCATCCGCGCGCGTGATTAAGAGGATAATCAATGTCTGTATCAGATACCCATCTCATCTGGATAGACCTGGAAATGACAGGCCTGATTCCGGTCAGTGATGTGATTATTGAAATCGCCACTATTGTCACGGACGCCGATTTGAATATCCTCGCTGAAGGCCCCGTTTATGCCATCAAACAGCCCAAAGGGCGGATGGAAAAAATGGATGCCTGGAACACCAAAACCCATGGAGAGTCAGGCCTGACGGCGCGGGTTTTAAACAGTCAAATCAGCATGAGCAAGGCGGAGCAGGATACTCTGGAGTTTTTGCGTCAGTGGGTGCCCGCGGGTGCCTCGCCCATGTGTGGAAATTCTATCTGTCAGGATCGCCGTTTCATGGCGCGTTATATGCCTGAACTGGAAGCCTTCTTTCATTATCGCAATCTGGATGTGAGCACGATTAAAGAGTTGGCCAAGCGCTGGCGTCCGAGTGTGTTAGCCGGCTTCAGTAAAAAGGGCTCACATTTGGCCTTGGATGATATTCGAGAATCCATTGCGGAACTCAAGCATTATCGCGGGCCATTTATTGATCCAGTCTTTGCGGACGAGTGAAGCTTCAGTCGTTGTCCTGGCGTTTAATTTTTCGCTTGCGGCGACGCTGGGGGTTTTCTTGTTGGGCAATCGCCCAGTGCAGATGATCCGCTAATACGGCATTTGCTTCAGGCAGTTTTCCGGCCAGAGCTTGGCGCGCTTCCATACTGGGTTTGGCATTGCCTAGACCAATAGCCAGATTTCTTTGCCAGCGTTGGTAGCCAATTCGGCGTAGCGGGGAACCCGCTGTGCGTTGCAGAAATGCTTCTTCGTTCCACGCGAACAATTCCAGTAAATCACTATCGTGCAATTTGTGGCGAGGTAAGAAATCCGGTTCTTGGGTTTGTTGGGCGTATTTGTTCCAGGGGCAGATAGCCTGGCAATCATCACAGCCAAAGACCCGGTTGCCCATTGGATCGCGAAACTCTTCGGGAATAATGCCATCGTATTCGATTGTGAGGTAGGAAATGCATCGGCGTGCATCAAGCACATAGGGTTTTGGAAAGGCATCCGTTGGGCAGACCTGCAAGCAGGCTTTGCAATCGCCACATTGATTCGGCTCAGGTTCTGGATTGAGAGGCAGTTCCAGATTGGTAAACACTTCCCCCAGAAAAAACCAACTGCCCGCTTCGCGATTTATCAATAGAGTGTGCTTACCGGTCCAGCCCAGTCCAGCTTTTTCAGCGAGGGGGCGTTCCATTACCGGGGCACTGTCGACAAATGCGCGTGCGCCGTGCTCCCGGCCAATAAAATCTTCAATCTGTTTCGCGAGTTGACTGAGTCGTTTACGAATCAGTTTGTGATAGTCGCGACCGAGTGCATAGCGTGAGACATACGCTTTGCTGGAATCTTTGAGCACACGGATAGGCTCAGTGGATGGGGGCAGATAATTCATTCGAGCACTGATGACGCGCTTGGTTCCAGGCAGCAATTCATCGGGGCGACTGCGTTTATGGCCATGCTCGCCCATCCATTTCATGTCACCCTGGTAACCTTTGTTGAGCCAGGTTTGGAGATCGTTCTCCTGCTGCTGTAAATCAGTGTCGCTGATGCCGACGGCCTGAAAACCCAGCTCACGTCCCCAAATCGGGATCAACCTGGCGAGTTCTTCAAGTTTGTCCGCACTGTTCATATTGCTGCCTTTCGCCTGCTGCTGTGGCTTGGGTATAATTCAAAAAATAACATCAGTGAAGTGTGCTCCAGACCGGGATGCTTGCCCTGGAGATTTGACTGAATACCTTCAAAGCACATTGGGATGACAATGTATAACCATACGCAAAGCCAAGCGCTACCGCGCGCATTATATACCGCAGAGCAGGTAAAAGCCCTGGACCAAAAGGCGATTAATGAGCTGGGTATTCCGGGCATTAAATTGATGAAGCGTGCTGGACGCGCTGCCTTTGAGCGATTGTTGCAACACTGGCCTGAACTCGACAGCCTGACCGTGTATTGCGGCGGCGGCAATAATGCTGGTGATGGCTATGTGGTGGCGGCATTGGCCGCGCAAAAACGCATTGCCGTGGACATTGTGCAATTGGCCGATCCAGAAAAATTGCCGGCCGATGCCTACACGGCCTACCAGTTTGCCCGCCAGGAGGGGGTCATTATGGCGCCCTTTGGTGAGCACGGTGCCATTGCCGGTGAGGTGGTTGTTGACGGTCTGCTGGGTATTGGCGCTCAGGGTACTCCGCGCGGTGACTATGCGGCGGCCATTCGCCAGATCAATGAAGCCAATAAACCGGTGCTGGCGTTGGATATCCCTTCGGGCCTGTGTGCGGACAGTGGTCATGCTGATGAGGCAGTGAGGGCGGATGTGACGGTCTGCTTCATTGGCTTAAAGCGTGGATTGCTGACAGCTCGAGGACCGAAATTGTGTGGCCAGCTTTATTATCATGATCTGGCCTGCGCAGAGGCCTGCCAATCGCTGCCCGCAGAGGTGGAGCGTATACAAAGTACCGAATTGCTCGCTCGTTTACCTGCTCGTGAAGCGGATGCACACAAGGGGCGTTTCGGGCATGTTCTCGTCATTGGAGGTGACTATGGTTTCGCGGGTGCGGCATTATTATCCGCGGAATCAGCCGCTCGCTGCGGGGCAGGCTTGGTCAGTGTCGCGACCCGCGCTGAGCATATTGGTGCAATCATTTCCCGACGCCCTGAATTAATGGCCCAGGCTGTAGTCTCCGGCCAGGAGCTGCAACCTTTGCTGGAAAAAGCATCTGTACTGGTGATTGGACCAGGGCTCGGACGCAGTCCCTGGTCAGAGCAGCTGTTGCAAAAAGCGGCGGATTACAGTGCTGAGCAGGGCGTCCCTATGGTAATGGACGCCGATGCTCTGAATATGTTGGCCGAGGGGCGAGTACTTGAAGGCGCGCGTGATAATTGGGTGTTGACCCCCCATCCTGGCGAGGCGGCTCGCCTTCTTAACACGGATATTCCAAGTGTTGAGGCGGATCGCTTTGCCGCCGTATCACAGCTGCAACAACGCTATGGTGGGGCGGTTTTGTTGAAAGGTGCAGGCAGTCTGATTTGTTGCAATCAAGCGGCGATTGGCCTGGCCAGTGTGGGTAATCCAGGTATGGCAACCGCAGGCATGGGGGATGTGCTCAGCGGTGTTATTGCTGCCTTAATTGCTCAGGGAATGAATGTGGGCGATGCCTGTCGACTGGGGGTGTGCCTGCATGGTGATGCCGGTGATTTGGCCGCCAATGAGTTGGGTCAGCGAGGTATGCTGGCCGCCGATCTGATCCCTCACCTTTCTGAGTTACTGGCGGAATCCTAGTCGTGAATATTGTAAAAACACTGAAAGATGAAGCCGCCAGTCTGGCATTGGCGACGGAGTTGTCACAGGCTTTGCAAACACAATTGCGTCATGACTCGTCCAAGTCACAGAGTGATTTCCCTGATGGACTGGTGATCTATCTGCTCGGAGATCTGGGGGCCGGGAAAACCACTTTCAGCCGCGGCATATTGCGTGGGTTTGGGCATCAAGGTGCGGTTAAGAGTCCAACTTATACACTGGTGGAGCCTTATGAGCTGAGCGTTCCGGTTTTTCATTTTGATCTGTATCGCCTCGCCGATCCAGAAGAGCTGGAATACATGGGCATACGGGACTACTTTGCACCGGGGCACCTGTGTTTGATTGAGTGGCCGAGTCGTGGCGAAGGCTTTTTGCCGACGCCGGATATCGTGATTCAAATTGACGTAGATGGGCCGGGAAGAATCATGGATCTACAGGCCCAAAACGTGGCCGCTGAACGAATTTTGAATGCCCTTGCCTAAGGGGCAGCATAAGGATATCGGGAGTGCCGGGCTGGCTGGTTCGGTTTCCCGAAAAAAGCGGCTATACTTGGCGTATAGCGTGTGTGACGGGCAGTTCAACCATAATATTTGCCCGCAGTAAAATAAGACTGATAAAACAGCGATTGTGTTTGCTGTTATTGACCGAAATTGGGGGAAGCAATGGGCTTTCGAGCAAGCGAATTAGTGCTGCCCAAGCGCCTATGGATGGTGCTGTCCTTTCTTTGCTTTTCTGTTGCCGAATTCGCGTACGCGAAAGCGCAAATTGAAGGGGTTCGTCTGTGGCGGGCACCCGACCATACCCGCGTGGTTTTTGATCTTTCTGCGCCTCTTGAACACAAATTGTTTAGTCTTGAAAACCCTCACCGTCTGGTTCTCGATATGGAATCGGCAGGGAATCAATTTGCCCTGGCTGATCTGGATCTTGATAAAACGCCGATTCGTCGAATTCGCAGTGGCGCTCGTGATAAACAGGATTTGCGGGTTGTTCTGGATTTGCATGAGGCCGTAAAACCGCGCAGCTTCTTGTTGAAGCGTCACGGCGATAAGCCCGATCGCCTGGTGCTGGATTTATTTGATAAAAGCCTGAAGACCGAAAAGAAACTGGAACAAACTCAGCCCAGTAAAAAGCGCGACATTATAATCGCCGTTGATGCTGGACACGGGGGTGAAGACCCGGGCGCGATAGGGCCGGGACGCTTGCGTGAAAAAGCGGTGGTTTTGGCCATCAGTAAGGAACTGGTGCGTCAGATCAATCAAGTGAAAGGCTATCAGGGGAAACTGGTGCGCACCGGCGACTACTACATTGGTTTGCGTAAGCGTCGTAATATTGCGCGAGATATGCGCGCCGATTTATTTATTTCTATTCATGCGGACGCGTTCAAGCATCCAAGTGCCAGTGGAGCGTCGGTATTTGCTTTGTCCCGTCGCGGCGCAACATCTGAGACTGCTCGGTTTCTGGCTCGCAAGGAAAACGAAGCGGACTTGATTGGTGGTGTTGGTGGCGTGAGCCTCGAAGATAAAGATGAGGTGTTGGCGGGGGTATTGGTCGATCTCTCCATGACTGCCAGCCTGAGTTCGAGTTTGCAGGTAGGAGATAAGGTATTGAAGTCGATGGGGAAAATCGCCAAGCTCCATAAACGCCGAGTCGAACAGGCGGGCTTTGCGGTACTGAAGTCACCTGATGTGCCCTCGATTTTGGTGGAAACAGGCTTTATCTCAAATCCGAAAGAAGCGAAAAACCTGGGCAGCAGTCGCTACCGCAAAAAGATGGCCAGTCAGATTTTCAAAGGGGTGCGCAGTTACTTTGATGATAAACCGCCCGTGGGCAGTTATCTGGCTTGGGTGAAAAGTGGTCAGAAGGATAGTCGGCCGAAAGAATACATCATCGCAAGAGGCGATACTCTCTCGGGTATTGCATTGGAATATAATGTCTCGGTCGCGGAATTGAAAAAGGCCAATAAGCTGCGTAATTCCCGCATTCGTATCGGGCAGCGTTTGAAAATTCCCACCTCCTAACCGCTCTCTGCCCATTGAATTGCATGGGGCTGTTTAAAGCCCGACTATCGAAGGATGCGAAAGCCTCCAAAGCCCGTTAAACTGCCTGCCTTGTCTGTACGGATTGGAATCACATGTCGAAAATCAAGCTTCTCAGCCCACGTCTCGCTAACCAGATTGCTGCTGGTGAGGTGGTGGAACGCCCAGCATCGGTAATCAAAGAGCTTCTGGAAAACAGTTTGGATGCTGGTGCCAGTCGGGTAGAGGTGGAGATCGAAGCCGGTGGCGTCAAGTTGATGCGCGTGCGTGACAACGGCAGTGGTTTAGGCAAAGACGATTTGCCCTTGGCGTTGTCACGTCACGCCACCAGTAAAATCTATGAATTGGATGATCTGGAAGCTGTGGGTACTTTGGGTTTTCGTGGGGAAGCTCTGGCGAGTATCAGTTCCGTGTCGAGATTGACCCTGACCAGTAATGCGGGTGATGCCGGTGAGGCTTGGCAGGCCAGTGCCGAAGGGCGAGATATGGTGGCCGAACTGAAACCGGCTGCACACCCTCGAGGGACCACAGTGGAAGTGCGCGATCTGTTTTTTAATACGCCGGCTCGCCGAAAATTTCTGCGCACTGAAAAAACCGAGATGAATCGCATTGACGACGTCATCAAGCGTTTGGCTATGTCACGTTTTGATGTGAATTTCGTATTGCGGCACAACGGTAAGGCTATTCATAACTTGCCTGCAGCCGGTAATCAGCACGAAAAGGAACGCCGCCTGGCGCAGATTTGTGGCCCGGCGTTTATGGAAAATGCTGTGCATCTGGATATTGAACGCAGTGGCTTGCGCTTATGGGGGTGGGTGGCACTGCCGAGTTTTTCTCGCAGTCAGGCAGACATGCAACATTTTTACGTGAATGGGCGCGCTATTCGCGACAAGCTGGTTACTCATGCTGTGCGGCAAGCTTATCAAGACGTGCTCTATCACGGCCGCCATCCGGCTTATGTTTTGTATCTAGAGCTTGATCCTGCCACGGTAGATGTAAACGTGCACCCAACTAAGCATGAAGTGCGTTTTCGGGATAATCGAATGGTGCACGACTTTCTGTTTCGGAGTTTGCACCGAGCGTTGGCTGAAGTCCGACCGGATGATCAACTGCCCAGTGCTGATGCCAATGTTTTACAAGCAACGGCGGCGCCGACTGGCGGTCTCGCTGCGGGTGAGTTTAAGCAACAGGAGGCGATGGACTTTCGCCCCCAATCTTCGCCCTTCAATGCGCCTTCTGCCAGTATGGCTTCGTCCGGATTTTCCTCGAGTTCGGCTTCAGGTTATCGCCCTGAGCAGCGTCCTGCGGAAGATCAATTGCGTGAACAAATGGCGAATTACGCCCAAGTTGTTGCGCCACCAGAACATCAGGGCGCAGGCCTGGATTCTTCAAATGAACAGATTCCACCTTTGGGTTATGCAATTGCTCAGCTTAAAGGTATTTATATTCTGGCTGAAAATGCCCAAGGGTTAGTGGTTGTCGACATGCACGCGGCCCATGAGCGGGTTGTCTATGAGCGCATGAAGTTGTCCCATGCCGCAGAAGGCATTAAGGCGCAACCGCTGCTGGTGCCCCAGAGCCTGGCGCTCAGTCAAAAAGAAGCGGACTTTGCTGAACAGTTTAATGAAAACTTCAGTTCTTTAGGTTTCGTCATTGAACGGGCGGGGCCTGAAACCTTATTGGTTCGTCAGGTACCTATGTTACTGAATAAAGCGGATGTGGAAACGCTGGTGCGTGATGTTCTTTCCGATTTGATTGAATACGGCGATAGTCGACGCATTACTGAGCATGCCAATGAAATTATGGCGACTATGGCTTGCCATGGTTCCGTGCGCGCAAATCGCAAATTAAGTATTGCGGAAATGAACGCTTTGTTGCGGGATATGGAGGCCACCGAACGCAGTGGCCAATGCAATCATGGCCGTCCAACCTGGTCCATGTTGAGCCTTGCTGAGATGGACAAACTCTTTATGCGGGGACAGTGAGGGAGTTGGTTTCCTGCTCCAAGCGTTGTTTGTTCAGCAATTCAATCAGCTCTTTTTGAGTCAGCGGCTTGGCAAACAAATAGCCCTGCCCATAGTCGCAGTTATTTTGATTGAGGAAGTCGTGTTGTTCCGGGTTTTCAATGCCTTCGGCCACGACTTTTAACTGCAGCTTATGGGCCATGGCGATGATGGCCGCCGTGATTTCCATGTCGCTCTGGCTATTGGGAATATCCATCACAAAGGAACGATCCACTTTCAAAATGTCGACGGGCAAGGACTTGAGGTAGCTCAATGAGGAATAGCCGGTTCCAAAGTCGTCGATGGACAGAGTGACGCCAAGCTCCCGGAGTTTTTGCAGCAACTCGAAACTTTCATCTATGTTACCCATCACCATAGACTCGGTGATTTCCAGTTCAAGGTATTCCGTTGGTAAACCGGTGGCTGCCAATGTTTTTTCTACTGAACGAAGAAAGCCCGGGTCGGTAAATTGTCGAGCTGAAATGTTCACGGCCACTTTAATGGGTGGTAGACCGGCTTTCAGCCAGCTGGATACCAGGCGACAGCTTTCTTTTAAAATCCACTCGCCAACGGGCACAATCAAACCGGTTTCTTCCAGGGTATCGATAAACTGATCCGGGTACTGCAAACCCTTGCTGGGGTGCTGCCAGCGAATCAGAGTTTCCATGCCACAAATTTCACTGCTGTTAATGTGCACCTGAGGTTGGAAATACAACTCGAATTCCTGATTGGCCAATGCGTTTCGCAGTTCATTTTCCAGAGACAGCTGGCGCGCCGCTCGAAGCGTGAGCTCCTTGCTGAACGCGCAGTATTTATTTCGGCCCATGGCTTTGGCTTGATACATGGCCAAGTCGGCGTTCTGTAATAATTCTTCGGTGGTGATGCCATCGTTAGGGGCGACAACAATGCCGATGCTGGCGGAAATGTTGATCTCGGTTCCCGCAATGTGGATGGGCATGATCAGGGTACTGAGAATATGGCTGGCCAGCGAGCGGGTTTCGTGAGGATCTTTTACGGTGTCGATCAAAATACAAAATTCATCGCCGCCCAGTCGCCCGACGACATCCGCAGCGCGAACACAGGATTTCAAACGGTTAGAAACAATACCGAGTAATTTGTCTCCTGCGCTGTGACCCAGGGAATCGTTGATGCGCTTAAAATTATCCAGATCCAGGAACAGCAGGGCAAAGCCGGTTTTGTTTCGTTTGAAACGTCGTTGACGCAGTTTGATTTCTTTCAAAAAACAATATCGGTTCGCCAGCCCTGTAAGATTGTCGAACATCGCCAAGTTTTTGAGCTCGTCGGTGCTCTCTTGCAATTGCATTTGAAGCTGGTCGAGTTGAGTGGACAGTTCGCCTTCTGCTTCCAGCAACTGGTCGACCTCATCGGCGAAAAAGCGGCGCGGTTTTTGTCGTTTGATTAGGGAAGAGGCCAGCTCATAATCGCCTTTGATCAAGGTGCGCATAATGCGAGTCTGTTTGATCATGCGATTCAAGGGCAAAAGCATCATCATGAACAAGACGATGCATCCGGTCAGCAGCGGCAGCAAAATTTGACTGAGGGATTGCTCTTCGGCGGCCTTGGTGGCTTGTACGGATTGGCTGATGTCGGACAGGATCACCATGCTTAAACGAGCATCCATAAACTGAGGCATGCTGAAGATGCTGATGTCGTAACTGCGGTTGTCAGATTCCAGAGTTTGGTTTGTGCCAATACTGTCGGTAAAACTACTTTGGTGAGACAGGCGGATAATATGCGGCAAGTTCTTCCGACGTTGGGTCAAATGCAACACGGATTGGGCCCAGTTGGGAATGTCCGGGGTGTCGATGTTGGGGCGGCGACTGATGATACCAATGTCCGTTTTGGTTACCTGTCGAAAATCATCCAGTAACTGGCTAAGTTGTACATCGATTTGAATCAGTCGATGCCCCTGTGGGCCTTTGATGGGCATTAACATGGATTGGCTGCAGCGTGTCTGGCAGCTGATCTTGGAGCCCGATTGATTCTCGCCGCTGATGGTTTCTTGTAGAACCGCGACAGGCATTTGAGGAGAGCTGCCCCAGCGCTTCAACATTTCTCCATTGCTGTTGTATAAGCTGATGCCCTCAATCCCCCAATCCGCTTGCAAATAGAGCCAGTAGCGATTGATGACTTGTTCTAGGCTGCTGTTCTGGGGGTATTTGAGAGCTTCTGGAATACCGCTGGCAACTTGTTGCAGACGTTGCTCGGATTGCTCGATCAATCCGGTTAATAAACCGACATGTTGCTGATGCATTTCAGCGCGTTCATTTGCATTGGTTTTATCAGCGCGTTGATCAATGAAGTAAAAGAAGACTGCACACAAAAACGCCAGTAATAGACTGACCGCAAGCGTCGCTTTCCATCTCAGACTGATAAACATTTATACACTCGCCTTATGTTCTTGCTGCTGCCTTTCTGTCGCCATGCGTAGGTAGGGGCACATTGTTACCGATGATGTGGAATCGCAGTCTGGTCGCCTGTGCTTGGGTGTGGGAGGAAGGCCTGGTGACAAAAACATCCAGTTTATCCCTATCCTTCTATAGAACTTCTCTGCCACCCAAATAAGCATAGTCTCGAATAAAGGCATCCGTGTTGTTTATCGTAAAACCTAGCTCAATGTTAATGGCTTTTTTCAATGCTTGAAGCCAGAAGGGCCGATTATCCCTGAATAACAAACTAATTTATGGGGAACTGTTCAAAATTGGAAAGCTTGTCATGCTTACTGTGGGATTTTTGGCTCAAGTTATCTGGTTATTAAGTTTTAGGTGTCCAGTATTTGCACAAATAAATATGCCCGAGAGAATCTTTTGAATCATCGTTATACTGCGGACATGACTGTATCGACATCCACAGGCGAGCGTGAGCTGCCTAACGTAATATTCCTGCTTGGCCCGACGGCGTCGGGCAAAACTGCCCTGGCCCTCGAGATTGCCAAACGCCTCCCTGTTGAAATCATCAGCGTCGATTCGGCGCTGGTTTACCGGGGCATGGATATCGGCTCGGCCAAGCCCAATGCCGAGGAGTTGGCACAGGTCCCTCATCATCTGATCGACGTTCGAGATCCTGCTGAGCCCTACAGTGCAGCCGATTTCAAAAGCGATGCGGAAGCATTAGTCGACGGCATTCTGGCTCGGGGTAACACCCCTTTGCTGGTCGGTGGCACCATGCTCTATTTCAAGGCGCTCTTGGACGGCATGGCTGATATGCCGGCGGCGGACCCGAGCATTCGGTTGGGGATTGAGCAACTGGCGGAAAAGGACGGTTGGCCGGCTGTCCATGCCGAGTTGGCCAAGGTTGATCCTGACAGCGCGGCTGCGATCCACCCTAATCACTCCCAGCGATTAAGTCGGGCCCTGGAGGTGTATCGCTCCAGTGGGCGAACCATGACGGAATTGCGTCGTCAGCAGCAAGCCGAGAGACGTGAGGGTTTTGCGGATCGCTATTGTGTTCTGCAAATGGCCATTGCTCCCCATGATCGAGCCTTATTGCACCGCCGTATTGAACAACGCTACCACGCCATGATTGATCAGGGTTTGCTGGAAGAAGTGAAAGCCATGCATTGTCGTCCAGATTTGCATGTTGCCCTGCCTTCCGTACGAGCGGTTGGGTATCGCCAGATCTGGCAACATCTCGATGGTGAATTGGGTTTGGATGAGGCTGTTGAAAAAGCTATTGTGGCGACACGCCAACTGGCCAAGCGCCAGTTAACCTGGTTGAGAGGGTGGTCTGAACTAAATTGGGTCTACATTGACAAAGAAAATGGGCAAATATTACCGGAAGATGAAATTATCTCCCAAGCGATGGGATTTATTGGCCGAAACGACATATAATAGGTAGGTCAGTTGTAAAAGGCCTCATTTGAGCCCTTTATTACGCTTGTTTCTGCCTCTTCAGAGTCGTCCCCAGCTATATTTGGCTCTAGAGAGTGTTTTTGCAGGAAGTTTTTTTGCTTATTTTTAAGGAGAATAACAATGTCAAAGGGGCATAGCCTACAAGACCCTTACCTGAATGTGCTACGTAAAGAGCGCATTCCAGTGTCCATTTATTTGGTAAACGGTATTAAGCTTCAGGGCCAGGTTGAGTCATTCGACCAGTTCGTGGTGCTGTTGAAAAACACTGTTAGCCAAATGGTTTATAAACACGCAATTTCTACGGTTGTTCCTTCTCGCCCTGTACGTGTACCTATGTTGAATCCAGCAGCAGGTGAAGGCGAAGAAGGTTAATCAATAGAGGGTAACCTTGTTTTTTGATCGACCTGATTCGGGTGAACTGGCGGTTTTGGTTCACCTGGATCTCTCTCGCAGTGAAGATTCAGACGATCCCCGCGAATTCGAAGAGCTTGTGCTCTCGGCCGGTGGAGACCCCGTCGCTTTTATGACCGGGCATCGTCACAGTCCCACCCCTAATTACTTTATTGGCAGCGGCAAGCTTGAGGAACTCAAGCAGACGGTGCAGCTGCACGGTGCCCAACTGGTTATTTTCAACCATGTGTTGAGCCCCAGCCAGGAACGCAATCTGGAAAAAGAGCTCGAATGCCGGGTTCTGGATCGCACTGGATTGATTCTGGATATTTTTGCCCAGCGTGCCCGTACCCATGAAGGTAAATTGCAAGTTGAGTTGGCTCAGCTGCGCCATATGTCTACCCGCCTGATTCGCGGTTGGACGCACCTTGAGCGGCAAAAAGGCGGTATTGGTCTGCGTGGCCCGGGTGAAACCCAGTTGGAAAGCGACCGCCGCCTGTTGCGCGGACGCATCAGCACGATTGAAAAGCGGCTGGAAAAAGTGCGCAAGCAGCGTGATCAGGGGCGACGGTCTCGGCAGCGTGCCGACCTGCCGACCCTGTCATTGGTGGGGTACACCAATGCCGGCAAGTCCTCCTTGTTCAATATCATCACTGAGGCTGGAGTGTATGCTCAGGACCAACTTTTTGCGACGCTTGACCCGACAATGCGCCGGGTTGAGCTCGATGGTGTTGGCGGTGCCGTGCTGGCCGATACGGTCGGGTTTATTTCACATCTCCCGCATAAATTGGTTGAAGCATTTCGCGCCACCTTGGAAGAGGCGTCCAATGCCGATTTGTTATTGCACGTAATCGATGCTGCAGCCGAAGAGCGGGATCGTAATATTGAAGCCGTGACTGAAGTGCTGGATGAAATTGGTGCGGGTGATATTCCGGCACTGAACATCATGAATAAAATCGATCTGCTGGGGTTAGAACCGAGAATTGATCGAGATGATCAAAATCGACCCGTGGCGGTTTGGTTGTCGGCCCACAGTGGTGAGGGTGTGGATTTATTACGGCAAGCCATTGCCGAGCGCGTCGGGCGAGACATGATTCACGATGTGTTTTCTATGGCAGGCGTCGAGCAAGCGGCGAGTGGTCGTTTGCGCTCTCGTTTTTATGCAAACAACGCCGTTATCAATGAAAGTTATGACGAAGTTGGGGACATGCGCCTTGAGTTACGGTTGCCTCGCAGTGATTTCCGGCGAATTCTGGCGTCGGAAAAGCTGAAAGAGGCGGATGTGCCCCACATTGGCGACGCCAAGCATTAAGGCGTTTCGTGCGCTGGTTGCCTTAAAATGCCTGTTGGCTTGGCTATTAAGTTGCGTAAGTTTGCTTGTAAAATAGCGCATCAGCCTTATATTGATTTATAACAATTCACGGGTAGTACTGCTGCCTTTTGACTGGAGAAAATCTATGGCCTGGAATGAGCCGGGTGGAAACAATAAAGACCCATGGGGCGGTGGTGGAAACCGCGGCGGTGGCAATAATAATGAAGGCCCGCCAGATTTGGATGAGGTGTTCAAAAAGGTTCAGGATCGCCTAGATAACCTGTTTGGCAATGGTGGCGGTAAGAACTCCGGCAGCAAGGGTTCTGGCCTTCCGTTCATGTTGATCTTTATTGTTTTGGGTGTGTTTTACATCGTCCAGAGTTTCTATCAGATCGATGAGCAGGAGCGCGGTGTTGTGCTTCGCTTGGGTGAATACAATCGCACTCTTGAGCCTGGTTTGAAATTTGCGCCTGCGCTGATTGATCAAGTTTTGATCGTTAATGTCACCAAGCAGCGTGTTCATTCGGCACAGTCCTCTATGTTGACCAAGGATGAGAATATCGTTCAGGTTGACCTGTCTGTGCAATACAACATTGCCAATCCGGTGGATTACACACTTCGCGTTCGCAACCCTGATGGCACCTTGGTTCAGGCGACAGACTCTGCTTTGCGTCATGTTGTTGGTTCCTCTCGAATGGATGACGTTTTGACGGTTGGGCGAGAGAAAATCGCGCAAGACGTGCAATTACGCTTGCAGGAATATCTGGATAACTACCAGACCGGTATTTTGGTGAGCAAAGTGAACATGGAGGGCGTAGAGCCTCCACGTGAAGTCCAGGATGCCTTCGATGATGTGATCAAGGCCCGTGAGGATAAGACCCGGACTGAGAACGAAGCCCAGGCTTACGCCAACGGCATTATTCCGGAAGCGCGTGGTAAAGCACAGCGTATGGTCGAAGAAGCAAATGCCTATCAGGCCGAAGTGGTCAGTCGTGCTAAGGGTGAGGCTGAGCGCTTTACCGACTTGCTGGTGGAATATCAGAAGGCCCCTGAAGTGACTCGCGAACGGATGTATCTGGATGCTGTGGAGCAGGTAATGTCCCGTTCTTCCAAGGTGATGATCGATGTCGAAGGCGGTAACAATATGTTGTATTTACCACTGGATAAGATCGCCAGGCCCGGTACCAGCTATCCGTCCAGTCAGGTAGTTTCGCCGGATGTCGTTCGCGATATTAAGAGTCGAGTAATTGACGAGTTGCGTCGTGACGCAGCCGCCAATCGTCGCCGGGAGGTACGCTAATGACGACTAAAACCTTATTTGGCCTATTGCTAATGGGCGTATTGCTGTTGGTTGGGTCCAGCAGCTTATACATCATCAATGAGACTGAGCGTGCGGTAATGCTGCGCTTTGGTGCGATCGAAAAGGATGACTTGCAGCCAGGTTTGGGCTTTAAAATTCCTTTCGTGAACAATATTCGTCGTTTTGATGGCCGGGTTCTAACTTTGGATTCACCGCCAGAGCGGATTTTTACGATTGAGAAAAAAGCCTTGATGGTGGACTCTTTTGCCAAATGGCGTATCACCGATGTGGGTATTTACTATCAAGCAACCTCAGGTGAAGAGCGCACTGCGGTACGCCTTCTGAGCCAGCGTGTAAACGAAGGTTTGCGTAACCAGTTTGGTGGCCGTTCTTTGCAGGAGGTGGTCAGTGGTGAGCGTGATGAGCTGATGGCGGACCTGACGCGTAATCTCACCGAAATCACCAAAAAAGAAATTGGTGTTGAATTGGTCGATGTGCGGGTCAAGAAGATTGATCTACCTGATGATGTCAGTGGCTCGGTCTATGACCGTATGACCTCAGAGCGTGAGAAAGAAGCTCGCGATTATCGAGCAAAGGGTCGTGAGCAGGCTGAAGTTATTCGTGCCGATGCGGATCGTCAGAAGGCCGTACTCGAAGCTGAAGCCTATCGTGAGTCTGAATTGATTCGTGGTGATGGCGACGCTGAGGCTGCTGGTATTTATGCGGATGCATACAATCGTGATCCTGAGTTCTACTCTTTTGTGCGCAGTTTGAATGCTTATAAGAACTCTTTTAAAGGTCGTGAAGACATGTTGTTGGTGGATCCCAACAGCGATTTCTTCCGCTACTTGAATGATTCCAAAGGTAAATCTGACAAGTAGACCTGAAATACACCGTTGACCGGCAGGAAATGGCCTTTAGGGGCTGTTTTCCACCGTGAAGAAAATGGTAAAATCAGAAAAACCGGGGCTAGCTCCGGTTTTTTTGTGTGTGGGCTTCGGCCTTGTTGTGTTTGGGCATGAGCCCAGTGAAGAGAACGTTCGCATGTGGGAGGATTGGGGCCAGGCCCTGTATCTGCTTAACCGTGCTAGAAAGGGTGATCCCGTTTCTGTACTCCCACCGAAAGCGCCGCCTGGTCGTACAAAGGCACAGGTGAACGATTCACACATTCGTGTAGCAGGTCTGCCGCGTGATTTGGCAGGCCTCAATGTACCTGATTAATTAAACGTGAAGGATTGTCACCATGAGCACTGGCCCGGCTAATGTCGACCGCTGGTTATTGCCCGATGGCGTGGAAGAAATGCTGCCCGCCGAGGCGGCAAAAATTGAAGCCTTACGTCGCCGTTTGATCGATACCTATCGCAGCTGGGGATACGACCAGGTTATTCCCCCATTGATTGAATACACCGATTCCCTGCTGATTGGCTTGGGGCATGACCTCGATCTGCTGACCTTTAAAATGACCGATCAGTTGAGTGGGCGTACCTTGGGCATTCGAGCGGATATTACACCGCAGACTGCCCGTATGGACGCGCACAGCTTTCGTCGCCAGGGACCTAATCGCCTGTGCTAT
This sequence comes from Pseudoteredinibacter isoporae, assembly GCF_040372805.1. Classification (GTDB taxonomy): domain Bacteria; phylum Pseudomonadota; class Gammaproteobacteria; order Pseudomonadales; family Cellvibrionaceae; genus Pseudoteredinibacter; species Pseudoteredinibacter isoporae_A. Next base: position 372,942 of record NZ_BAABWJ010000001.1, on the reverse strand, counting down.
GCCGGACATGTGCTGCATACCAAACCGAAGGGCCCACTGGCTACTCGCTCTCCGATTCAGGCGGGTGTGGAGCTGTTTGGGGAAGCGGGATTGGATGCCGATATTGAAGTGGTTTCCCTGATGTTGGAAACCTTGCAGCTGGCAGGGCTCGAAACCGCCAATATCGACCTGGGTCACGTTGGTATTTACCGCGCGGTAGCCGAAGCTGCCGGTTTGAGTACCGAGGAGCAAGAGACCTTTTTTGAGCTGCTGCAACACAAAGCGATTTCAGAACTGGAGCAATGGCTGGAAAGCCTGTCCTTGTCTGCTGAATTTGTTGACCTACTCCAACAGATGCCGCGTTTGGCAGGCGACAAGACGGTTCTCGATAAAGCCCGTCAATGGTTTAACGGTGTGTCCGAGGATGCTCTGGCCGCTCTGGATGAGCTGGAGGCTATTGCTGGAGTGATCGAGCAGCGTTACCCCTGTACGCAGATGTATTTTGACCTCTCCGAGGTGCGTGGCTACAACTACCACACCGGTTTGATTTTCGCAGCCTATGCCGATGGCATTGGCCAGGCTATCGCAAATGGCGGCCGTTATGACCATATTGGTGAAGTGTTTGGTCGAGCGCGTCCGGCAACAGGCTTTGCGGTGGATGTGACCAAGTTGGCTCAGTTGATCTCCGATGGCCCTGTCCTCAAGCGTGGCATTTATGCTGCATCGAGTGATGATCCCGAGCAATGGCAAGTGATACGAGACCTGCGTGCGAAGGGCGAAAGAGTTGTTTGTGGTTTGGCGGATCAGCCAGCCATTCAGGAAGAGCTGGCTTGTGATCGCCAGTTGCAGTTAATTAATGGCGACTACCAAGTCGTTGAATGGCGCTAAGCCAGTAAAGCTTTATTCAGTTTAAGAGCGTGAAAACATGGGCAAGAACGTAGTTATTTTAGGCACCCAGTGGGGCGACGAGGGTAAGGGCAAGATCGTAGATCTGCTCACCGATCAAGTTTCTCTGGTGGCTCGTTTCCAAGGCGGACACAATGCTGGCCATACTCTGGTGATCGAAGGTGAAAAAACGGTTTTACACCTGATCCCCTCGGGCATCCTTCGCGATGGTGTGACCTGCATGATCGGCAACGGTGTGGTGTTGGCGCCCGACGCGTTATTGAAGGAAATGGCTGAGCTGGAAGCCAAAGGTGTACCGGTTCGCGAGCGTCTGCGTCTGTCCCCGTCCTGCCCGCTGATTCTGCCTTACCATGTTTCTCTGGATCAGGCTCGCGAAGCGGCCCGTGGCAGTAAGAAGATCGGTACGACAGGTCGCGGTATTGGTCCGGCCTATGAAGATAAAGTTGCTCGCCGTGGTCTTCGACTGGGTGATTTAATGAATCCAGAGCGCTTTGCGACAAAGCTGAAAGACGTGCTGGAATACCATAACTTTGCGATCGAGCATTACTATAAAGCTGAACCACTGGATTACGATAAAGTGCTGGCAGATGCTTTGGCCTGGGGCGAAGAGCTGCGCCCATTGGTTGCCGATGTGACCGATATGCTGCACAACGCCCGCGAAACGGGTGAAAATATTCTGTTTGAAGGTGCCCAGGGTTCGTTGCTCGACATCGATCACGGTACCTATCCGTTTGTAACGTCTTCCAACACAACCGCCGGTGGCACGGCAACCGGTTCCGGTTTTGGCCCGCTGTATCTGGATTATGTGTTGGGCATTACCAAGGCTTACACCACTCGTGTAGGTTCCGGTCCGTTCCCGACCGAGTTGTCTTGTGAAGTGGGTAAACACCTCGGTGTCGTTGGCCACGAATTTGGTGCCACTACCGGTCGCGAGCGTCGTACCGGCTGGTTCGATGCGGTAGCCGTTAAGCATGCCATTCGTATTAATTCCATCTCAGGCTTGTGCCTGACCAAGCTGGATGTATTGGATGGTCTTGAGTGCGTGAAAATTTGTGTCGGCTATCAGGATAAAGAAGGCAATGCGATTTCCGTTCCTTTCGATTCCGAAGGTTGGGAAGATGTGCAACCCGTTTACGAAGAGATGCCTGGCTGGACCGATTCCACGGTGGGTGCCCAATCCATTGACGCACTCCCTCAAGCGGCCCGGGATTACATTGCCCGACTTGAAGAGCTGGTCGGTGCGCCTGTGGATATCGTTTCAACCGGTCCGGATCGCGTAGAAACCATTATTCTGCGACAGCCCTTCGCCTAAGCGATTCGCGGTTTCAAAAAAGCCGGATTTTATGTCCGGCTTTTTTGTGCCTACTGGATTCCGTTGGTCCGCTTTTGAACCGCTTTCTCACTTAAATTGGTCATGGTATTTGACCTTTGATAGGGCTTTAATCATGCTTCAACAATAATTAAATTCAACAAGAAGTGGCGAGTATTACGATGTATAAAGCTGCTGTTTTCTTTCTGCTGATTAACTGGTTTGCATTAGACTGCTTGGCCAATCCAGTCTCGACAACACCTTCTGTCTCTTACGCCAATACTCTTATCGCCAGTACGACTTTGGTGCCTCCCTATGTCTATAAAGAACATGGGCAGCTCAAGGGCTTGGCTGTCGATATTATCCGGGAGCTTGAAGAGCGAGTTCGCCTGGCTCCCATTGATATTCGTATTCAACCCTGGAAGCGCGCCCTGCGTTGGGCCGAAGATGGTACCAGCGATTTTGTTTTTATGTCGGGCGTCGATAAAGCGCGTGAACGCTGGGGAGACTATATGACTACGCCGATCATTGTGGAGCGCTATCGTTTGTATCGTTTGAAGTCACGTGCTGTTGAGTTGGCCTCGAATTATCAGCAGGCGGGACGATACCGTATCGGAACCGAGCGTGGTTGTTTATATGGTCACGGTATTTTGCGCGAGGCAATTGATCAGCGTTTTTCCAGTAATACGATTTCTAATGACACCGAGAGTAATGTAAAAATGCTTTTGCAGGGGCGTGTCGATGTGATTGCTGGCGATGCGATTCGGGTTGCTTGGGCCCTGAAGAAAATGGGTGTGAGTGAGAAGGTGGTCGCAGTCAATTTTTCAGATGGCGAAGACGGTACCGTACTTGAATGGCCAACTTATATTGTGTTTTCAAAGAAACGTGGACATCAGCGGTTAAAAAGTAAGATGGAAGCAGCGCTGAAAGAATTTTATTCCAGCGCCGACTACCAACGTTTACTGAAGCACTATTATGGTGAAGGTGCTCGTCTCTAGAGTTATTTTCGGGCTTGTCCTGCCTCTAGAATTGGCAGGCCAGCCTCGGTGGGGATGTATATGCGCTCGCCTTTGCCATCCTGCAATCCCTTGATCCATATATAGCGCAGATATTCCTCATTGTTTTTCAAGGACTCGCCAATAATACGATTAGCTTCCGCAGCGGCCTTCGCACGTTCAATATCGGCAAGACCTTCTGCTTTGGCGCGAGCAATTTTTGCTTTTCCCTCAGCTTCAGCCAGTGTCACACGTGCTTTCGCCTGCATTAATGCAGCTTGTTCACGCGCCTTGGCTTCTTCAATCAGTATTTGCTTCGACCATTCGGCTTCTTTCAGCGCTGCTTGGCCATTGAGTTCCTGCTTGTATACGTTGTACTTTGGCCAGGCCCAAAAGGCCAGCATAATCAATGCGATAAAGATGATGGTCAGTATTGCCAATGTACCTATGGCCATGGCTGGTCGATTCTGATACATGTTTGCCCCTCCTGTTGGCGTTAAATCTTAAAGGGAATTCCTCTTTTGATAAACTGATTTTCTTAATCAAAAAATGTAACCGTTTCACCGTTGCTGGCGTGCACCTTGACTTCAACATCTTCAATGTTGTCAGCGAGAAGCAGTTCGCCATAGCCAGCTTGATTGTATAACGTACGGCTTTTTTTATCGTTGGGGCGTCGGTGGCGTATGCGCATACGGCGTCGTTGAGTAAACCAGTTGAGTGGCGAACGCGATCCGTAAAATAAACGGTTGAGCCGGTCGAGCCAGCTCAACAAGGTCCCAGGGAAGGCGTTCTTAAAGCCACTGGCAGTTGCCTGAAGAATGCGAGGGCTGTTTTTACGAAAGCGAAGAGTGATGTCGTAAGCAAAGGAGTAGTGCACATCGCCAGAGAGAATAATAAAATTGGGGGGTGTTTTCGCATGCAGAAAAATGTTCAGCATGACATTCGCCGCACCGGGGTGAGCCATCCAGTTTTCGGCATCAACCAATAAAGGTTTGCCGAAGAAGGTAAACATTCGTTGGATAACTTCAATCAGCTTGACCCCGAATACGGGCGCCGGTGAAACCATGATGACCGATTCTTCACCGATCAGTTCCTGTTGTAATTCGCTGAGGCTTTCCCAGTCCATCAATCCTGAAGGTTTTCCGGGGCTGCTTTCTGAGCGCCAGCGATGGGTGCGCGTGTCCAGCACAATCACTTTCGGTTTTGTGTCGATACAGTAATGCCAGTGTTCCCAATCCAGAACAGTATCAATAAGCGCCTCATGCTCAGCGATGCCGTCTGCTTGGAAGCAATGCCGAGTGCGGTCACGCAATGGTTGAAGCGTTTCCGGTTGATTGCCCCAGCCCTGGCACAGCCAGTAGGCGATCAGTGTGTTACCGATAATGCGCCGTGAGAGAGGATTGTTATAGGCCGCTTCTTCCCAGCCACGCGTCAAATTCCAGTCATCAGTCACGTCATGATCATCAAAAATCATATAGCAGGGCAGACTGGCCAATACGCGTTGAACTTTGGGTAGTTCACGAATAAACCCATCCAAGGTCTGTTTTTCCCGGTCGTATCGTTCGAGATACTCCTCCGGAATTCGGTTGCGAGCTTCTTGCCAGTCAATGACTTTCCATAAACCCGGTGACCAGCACAGCAAATACATGGCGATGCTTTCGGCCAGGGTGATCAAATGATTGTGGGCACCTGCTGACGTGAATATTGGTTTGCGTGCGCCCCGGAAAAAGCTGTCGCTAACTTCTTGATTGCTTTTATCCTGAGGTAAGAGCTTTTCCCGTTGGTAATAACAATAAGGGTGATTCAGGAGTGCGTCCTGACTGTTTGCCATTGCGCCTTCCCAGCGCTCGCAAAATAAACCAAAATGTTCAATAACCTGGTGGATCGCGGCCAGGGTTGGGCCAGCAACATCATCGGCGTAAATTTGATCCCCACTCATCATGAGCAAAGCCGGACGCTCTTCGCTGTCGCTCATCTGGGCAAGGCGATCATCCATGCTGGCGATAGCATCACGTTGAGGGTGGTGGGGCTTGCGACAGGAGCCGTGCCAAATTCTGTCGATCTCGGCTTTACGTCGAAAGCGCGTACCTCTGTCGCCTGGATAGGATAAAGGCGCGTCGCAGGCTTCGTGCAGATCGCTCAGGCAATAAAAATAATCGTGCTCACTGTTAAGCTCTACCGCAACCTGCAATAAATGGATAAAACAATGTTGGCCCAGCTGGATGCTGTCGCAGATGTTGTCGTCTATGTCAAAACGCTGCTCTTGTTCGTACTCGTCGCTTATCAGGAGTTGCCCCTGCAAAGGTTTGCGGGTAGCCAGCCATAAGGTAAATGTGTGTTGATCAATATGACGCAGAATGGGCCCCGCTAATACATCGGGCAGCTCACGCGGTGTTGGCATCACTTATCCTTTGTTCGTCAGTAATTGCTGTAAAATCTGGCAGTCTTCATTCACCTGATCCGCATAGGCTTTGGCGGCTTTGACAATATGGTGTTCCTGCCCAATGAGATATTGCCGCACAGATTGTTCAAATTGTTGCGAACGTCTGTCGCCTCGGCTGTGGGCAAGGGCCAGGGCGGTGCCGCAAGCCTCAGCGTACTCTTTGAATCCACCTTTGGTGGCTTTTTTCCCGAGAGCAATATCTTCCGGGTCGAAACCCAGTCGGGCGTGGTGCCTTGAGCGGATGAGCCAATGACCGTCTCGCCACTCGGTTTCATCCAGTACCATATCGGGTGAGCGCTGCATGCGCCGTTGGCACATGACGGTTAAGTGGGCCGGGTTCAGACGATTGTTAGGGCTCAGTTCCGGAAAATAATAAATAGGTGCCGCCTCTCGCTGATGTTTAACTTCGACCAGGTGGCACAATTCCAGCTCATGTTTACCGGCGTCTTTGGGGCCGACGAGCAGATAGTAGCGGTCCATGTTTACTGAGCCGGTTCCGGCATTGAGACGTTTGACAATATCCAGAATGCAATCATCAACAAAAGGGGATAGATCGAAATGAAGGGTGCTGAATTCATCTTCATGGAGTCGTTCAAAACGTTCTGCTCGGCGGGCGAATGTTAAGGGGTAGGAGTCCAAGTCAACGGATTTGGCAATGGCGCTTTTACGGTAGAAATCTTCACCGCCCGCGGCCCGTCGTCTGGCTTTGTTAAAGCTTTTAAACAAGAAGTGCTGTTCGGGAAATTGATCGAGTCCACTTTGGTAGCCTGCTTTCTCCTGACTGTTGCAGGCCTTGCCATAAGCGCTCACAAAGGCGAAGGCGGCGTCTTCAGCCCCACTTTGGTCGACGTAAGCTTTGCCTTGGCCTGCGTCGCTCGCTATGTCTCCCCGACTGATGGCCTGGCAATGTGCGGCGCATAGGAACAAGCTGCAGCAGAAACGCAATAGGTCCCAGCTGGCATGGCCGATGCAGGCATCATCAAAATCATTGGGGCTGAAGATGATGTCACTACTGTGGGACCCTTCTTCACTCAGAAAGCCAAAGTTGGAGCTGTGGCAATCGCCCATAATCGTGGTCAGGGGTAATGATTGCAGGGGTTTTGGTACCTGCAGCAAACCAGAAGCGAGATCTTGATAAAACAGGGACGCTGAACCTCGGAAGAAGATAAAAGGGCTCGAGCTCATTTTGTAATGTTTAGGAATGCCCAGTTGCTGGTCTATGCGTTCCAAACACTCTTGAATTTCGGCGGGTCTCGCTGACATGATGGCTCCATCTACTGCATTTGTATTGCTTAGACGAGTGTATCAGCCATTGAGTGACGGCAGTATGCTGGGGATTTACTGAAGAACAGACATAAAAAAACCGCTAGGCCATTGGGGCTTAGCGGTCTAAAAAAATCTCTAAATAATAGAGAAGAAGCGATGATGAAACTGACTGCTTAAGTAAGCCTCGCAAGCTTACTTAGTTAAATCCTGTACGGCGATGAAAGCCAACAGGGCTAGATAAATACCGAATGCTGCTTGCAACATGTGTCTAATCTCCTGCTAAGTTAGGGTTGGTGGCGAGTAATTCGCCGTGTTCTTTAAGATGTGTGTAGTCTAGTTATTGAGCTGATATGTTTCCAATGGTTTAGATTACTAGCTATAATGAATTCAATTCATAACTAATAAAAACGATGTAAATACACCATGGATACACGTCAGTTGGCCAGAATGGACTTAAACCTTCTGGTTGCCTTTCAGGTTCTGCTGGAAGAAAAGCACGTTTCGCGGGCAGCCGATCGCCTGTTCATTACCCAGTCCGCCATGAGTAAAACACTCGGGCGGCTGCGTGAGTTATTTGATGATCCCCTATTTACCCGCAGCTCCCACGGTATGGTGCCGACGCCCAGGGCTCTGGAACTGCAATCCCAGATACAGGGGGTCTTAGCCCAGGTACAGTCGATCACTGCGGGCCAGCAGTTTGACCCGAAGACCTTCGAGGGTGAAATCTCTATTGCGGTATCGGAGTATGTGGGAGTTGTTTTGCTGCCAGCCTTGATGCAGCTTCTGCAGAAAGAGGCTCCTTTGCTGCGAGTAACGACCCTGTCCCGCGTTGAGAGGCAGTTGGATGAGTTGACGGAGGGGAGCCTGGATTTCGCCATCCACGTTCGTCGCAGCCATTATCGACCGGAGTTCAATCTGCAAAACCTGGGTTCGACCAAGCCTGTTTTGTTGGTGCGCAAGGGGCATCCGTTGCGTCGCCAGCGCAAGCCTGACTGGGATTCGATTATTCAATTTCCTCGAGTGGCTCTGTATATGCCCAATGTTGAAGAGATGGAGCTGATAGACCAAGTTGGTGAAGTTTTTTATCAGTTGGAACACGATGTGCGAGAGGTCTTTGAGACCTCTCATCTATATACGGCAATGGAGGTAGTGCGGCGTACGGATTGCATCATGATGGGGCCTCCCTTTCTGACAGACTTTGCGCAGTTTGGTGGTGGTCTAATGAGCTTGCCGTTACCGACACATCAGGAAATTCAGATCAATTATGTGCTGGTTGCTCATAAGCGCACGGAGAATTCCCCCCTGCACAACTGGCTTGCTGAAAAGATTGTCGGCCTGTCGCAGCTTTTCAATGTTGAACTAGAAGAAGATGACAACCCATATTCAGCTTTCGGTCGAACAGGACAACGAGGGCGCTGGACGCGTTCCTGATAATTATGAATAGGATTCTGGATGAATTAAAAGCGGCAAATGCCGAGTTGATGTGGCAGTGCGACAGTTGCTTTGGGGATCTTCAGGTGCTGCAAAGCGATCGCTACCGTTATTTGCAGGTGGACGGCCATGTGCAGAGCGTAATGGATTTAAGGGAGCGCCATCGAGCTTGCTTGCCCCATGCGCAATGGTTGAATGTGGCTTTGTTATCTCGCCCAAACACGGTATTAATGGCCGGACTTGGCGGTGGAGATTTAATTCGACAGTTTCGTGGGGCTGGTCTGGCCAGCCATTTCAGCTGCTGTGAACTCTGCCCGGATATCCTTCATGCCTACCATGAATACTTTGTGCCTGAATCTGGTGAGCTTGGGCTTGAGATCTTGCAAGAAGATATCAATGATTTTATTCCCCAATGTCAACGTCAGTTTGATTTAATTGTTTTGGATGTATTTTCCGGCTCCGATCAGCCCGACTGCCTGGGAGAGGAAGCTTTTTTTCAAAACTGTTTTGAATGTCTCGATGAACGTGGTGTGTTGGCATTGAATGTTTCGATTAATGAGCCTTCATCTCTATTGCAGTTAGCGTTGATATTGCGCCGTGTCTTCTCGAAAAAGCTCCTGATGATGCCTGTTGAGGGCTGTGATAATGTCGTGATGCTGGCGTTTAAAGGTAAGCCTTTGGCGGGTAGTAACGACGAATTTCTGCTGGCGATAGAGACGCTCAATAAAACCTTGCCCAGCGCGATACCGGTTCAGATTGAGCGGCTGGTCAACAGCAATGTGTGTGATGAATTTGGCGAGTTGGAACTTTGGCGCTTGCCCTGACAAGAATAAACGGTGAGTGGCGGTATGTATCAGAGAATTCAAGAGCAGCGAAGTGAGATGATCCATGGCAAGGGGCATTTTCATGAAGTACGCGCTAAACGAGATGCTGCAGACACCATTCATTTTTATCATGCCACGGGCTTCCCTTTTGGAAGTTATGCCGATTTATTCTCTCGTTTGGCGGAAGACAACACGATTTTCGGCTTGGCTCATCGTGGTTGTTGGGAAGATCAGGCAGAGCCGGAATCCAGTGTGGCCTGGCATAATTATGCGGATGATCTGATCGAATTTCTCGACAAGCAGAAGCGTGGTCCGGTTGTTGGCATGGGGCATTCAATTGGCGGTGTGACAACCATGTTTGCGGCCATCAAGCGCCCGGATCTGTTTTCCAAGATTGTGTTAATTGACCCGGTATTTGTCGCGCCTCCACTTTGGTACATGTCGCGCCTCGCTCATTTGATCAAGAAGCCAGTGCCTATGGCTGCGATAGCAAAACGACGTCCGAATCATTGGAGTACTCGCGAGGAGGCGGTGAACTTTCACCGTGGTAAGCGCGCTTTCTGTCGCTTTACCGACGTATCCATGGAGGCTTACGGGCATTTTGGAATTAAGGAAACGGATAAGGGGTTTGGTCTGCGTTTTAGTCGCGACTGGGAAGCCCACATCTACAGTTCGGTGCCGTATATCTGGCGACAGTTACCTAAACTGCAATTGCCGGTACTGGGTCTGCGAGGCGAGTATTCAGACGTTTTGATGGATAAATCCTGGCGCCGCTGGAAAAAACTCAGACCTCAGGATCAGCTAATCAGCTTGGCTGAATGCGGGCATATGCTCCCCCATGAACGACCTCTGGAATGTGCAGAACGTATTCGCGATTTTTTAAAATAAGAGGGTCGTTTTAACATTAAAAAATCCGCATAGAAACGCTAAACTAAGGTCATGAATCAGCCTCCTGAAAGCGTCGGTGATGTCGCCGGTATCCAACTTATTCGCAGCAAGCGCAAAAGCCTGGCGATTACCATTGAGCATGGCCAGGTGATTGTTCGTGCGCCTCTGCGTTTGGCTCGGGCTGAGATCCAGGCGTTTGTTCTTCAGAAGCAACGTTGGATTTTACGCAAGGTGAAAGAACAAACCGCGCAGCTCGCAGAAATCCCCAACCGCCGATATGTCGATGGTGAGTATTTCCCGTTGAGAGGGCGCTCCCTATGTCTGCGTGTGCATCAACGGCACAGCAGCACTCAGAGGATAGGCGATGAGCTTTATACGCCTGAAGCCAGCGTCGAGCACATTGCTGAGCGGGTTCAGGCCTGGTATCGCAAGGAAGCCAAACGGGTGCTGACAGACAAAGCTGAGCGCTTGGCTGCTGGTCTGAATCTGTCCATCAGTGAAGTGAAAATCAGAAAAAACAAGCGTCGCTGGGGGCATTGCACATCAACAGGTGTATTGCAATTCAATTGGTTGATTTTGCTGGCGTCGGAATCGGTGATTGATTATCTCGTTGCTCACGAAGTTTGCCATCTGCGTCATTTCAATCACGGTCCGCAGTTTTGGCGTTTGGTTGAGCAATGTGAGCCGGATTATGAAGACGCGCAGGAGTGGTTAAAACAGAACGGGCATTTGCTGGTTCTTTAGGTCTGCAATGGAAGGTTGTTGGCGGAATGGCTTGAGACAGGCAAGAGAGGTCGCGGTATCAGTACCGCGACCTCTTGTTTGGCTGGCGGCTTCTTACAGAGCGTCAACCTCATCGCGATTAATGGATTGGCTGTTGCTCATCCACTGGTCCAGAGACTGAATGTCTTCCGGTGACAAGGTGCCGGCGGCTTGCTTTAAACGCAGATTATTCAGAATGTAGGCGTAGCGTGAGTTATCGTAGTTACGCTGGGCGGCATACAAACGCTGCTGAGCCTGCAAGACATCAACAATATTTCGAGTACCGACTTCGTAACCAGCTTGAGTGGCTTCCTGGGCGCTCATATTTGAGGTCAGGGCCTGCTTCTGAGCTTTTACCTGGGCAACGTCGGTGACGACTTGCAAGTGCGCGGAGCGTGCTTGCTGAATGGTGTCGCGCAGGGACTTGTTGTACAGCTCCTGGGCTTGCATCCAATTCTGGTAGGCCTGTCGACGACGGGCAGAAGTGCCGCCACCTGAGTAAATCGGAACATCCAGAGTTACGGCGAAGGTTGTGCCATCGACGGTGCGGCTGTCAGAAGCGCTGGTGTTGCCTTGTGCTGTAATGTCAGTGTTGGTGTCATCATAGTGGGTATATGAAATTCGACCGTTTACTGTTGGCAAGTGACCAGCTTTGGCCGCTTTGGCTCCCTGTTTGGAAGACTCGGAGCTCGCTTTGGCAACTTTCAGTGCGTAGTTGTTTTTCAGGGCGAAGTCGACCCAGTCGGCACGGGCAGCCGGAGTTGGATTGACGACAGGGAAATCATCTTTCAGAGGTGAAATCGCATCGGCTTTCTTTCCGGTCAGAACTTCCAGGGCTTCGAACTGAATGCCGACGTTACCCTGAGCTTGCAAGGTGCTGGCGTTGGCGGAATCGTACGCGGCTTGAGCTTCATGCACATCGGTGATGGCCGCCAGACCCACTTCAAAGCGTTGCTTGGTTTGTTCCAGCTGATGTGACAATGCTTTTTGTTCGGCTTTGGCCGTGCTCAGGGTATCCAAGGCTTGCAGAACGTTTAAGTAGGCTTCAACAACACGAACAATCAGAGTTTGCTGCGCAGACGCAAATTGATATTCAGCTTGCTTGGATTGGGCTTTGCCTTGTTGGAAGTTGTACCAAGCGGCCATGTCGAACAGGGGTTGCGTCAGAGAGGCGGTATAAGCTTCGTTTTCGCGGTCGATTTCAGTCGTAGAGGCTGGGCCTCCGGTGAATAAGGCGCCAACTGAATCCTGCTCGGTGTTGGAATACTGCGCGCGTGCTGACACATTCGGCAGCAGGCCTGCACGTCCGATATTAACCGCTTCTTTGCCTGCCAGGAATGCGGCTTCATCTGCTTTAATCTGGTGGTCGTTTTGCAGTGCTTGCAGATACACTTCTTGCAGGCTGTCAGCGTAACTGGCGCTGGCAGCAACGAGGCCGCTAATGGCGACTATGAGGGTTTTTCTTAACATAGGTATTTTTCCCTGATAATAAAGCAAAGTGCCTGATGCACCGAGTTTGCATATTAGACGATGCTGCGGCAAAAAATAGCAGGCAGCTTCCAAAATTTAGCCGCTAATTTTAGCCAGTTCACCGCAAGTGGTCGACCAAGACGCCTTAAAGGATAGCAAACGTGCCGTAAATAATTGTTAATCGAGGTGTTCGTTTTGCGGGAGCTTGCGTTGTTGAGCTCGCCATTGCTGTGGACTGATCCCCTGCCAGCGTTTAAAACTGCGCGTAAAAGCACTCAGTTCGGAGTAACCCAATACGGCGGCCACATCGGTCAGGCGATAATGGGGTTCTGACAGATAATCGAGGCTGAGTTGGTGGCGCACGCCATCAATCATGTCCTGAAAATTGGTGTTTTCTTCCTGAAGGCGTCTTTGCAGCGTGCGCTTGCTGTAGCCGATGGCGTGGGCCACGCTTTCCAGTTTGCACTGGCAGCTCGGCAACATAATGCAGATAACGTGCTGAACTTGCTCAATCAGGCTGTCTTTGTGACGTCGTTCCAGGTACTGACGCAGCAGCTGAGGCAGGGCCCGAGCCGATTGGGCAATGGGTTGCTCAAGCTGGCTGGGTTCAAAGGACAAGCCAACAAAATCGTGATTAAAGCCCACTGGGCATTTGAAAAACCGGCTGTAAATGCTGGCGTGGTCGCAGCCGTCATGTTGCAAATAAGCCGCGCGCAATCGCAGCGGTTCGCCATATAAAATTTGCAGCAGGTTGTAGATCAGGGCCAGAGCGTGATCTTGCAGGGCCTGACTTTTGGCGATGGCTTCGTATTCACAATGGACAATAAACTGCGCAATTTCACCTTGCTGACGTAATTCAAGGCGAATCATCTGTACATTGAACTGCAAATGGTCAGCGAGCATCTGCAGGGCGACGCCGATGCTGTCACTTTCAGTGGCCATAATACCGATCGGGCCATACACGCCAACTGCCTGGCGGCTTGCCAGTTCAAGGCAGAAGCTTGGGCTCTTCAAGCGCTCCCGGGCCAAATCCAACAAGCGCACATGGCGATCGAATGGGTTGAGTGTCCCGCTTTGCAAGTGCAGAGTCTTGTTGTTTTCAGGTAGATCCAGCCCGGCTTCCTTATATAAAGCAACGGGGTCGCCGCCCAGCTCGCTAACATATTCGCTGAAGCCGTCTAGATACTCGCTGTTGATCAGGGGGACTGACATGGCCAAGCCGCTGTGGTGAAAAATTCAATTGTGTTTTTCTGGCGCTAAAAGTCAATACGCAAAGGCGAATTCTCTGCACATGGGGCTAAGATGCGGAAGCTCGATACATTCTCGATACAACAATAAACAGTGCACCGATCATGACGGTGCGCACATCATAAGGATTCGCTATGAACGCACTTGCTCTCTATATGTTGTTCAATCTTTTGTTGCTGGTGTTGAGTAAAGCTCCAGTCGCCATTGCTATGGCCAAGTTGGGTTATGACAACGCCTCTCCGCGGGATCAACAACGGGAACTGGCGGGTTGGGGAAAGCGTGCACTTGCGGCACACCACAACACCCTTGAGGCGATACCGATCTTCGGCTTGGCCCTGCTAACGGCCGCGTTTTTGGAGTTACCAGCGAGTCAGTTGCATCTTTGTGCGGGTGGCTTTGTGCTTGCACGCGTGCTGTATCAGCTGTGCTACCTCGCCGACTGGGCAACCTTGCGCAGCGTTGTCTGGATTGCCGGTTACGGTTTCTGTATCGCCTTGGTTGGGCTGTCTCTGTAAGCACAATCGGGGTAGTGGGCTGCGCTACCCCGTTTAACGATCGATTGCCTGTTTGTGAATTTACAACAGTGCGGTGGAGCGAAACAGGCGTTCCTCTCTAACAAAGCGAGACATCAAGTCTGACATCACCCCGCGCAACCAGAGGTGCGGTTGGCTGTTCATGCTTCGGCGGTGCTGAATGATGACGGTTTCCAGTGTTGGGTAGCCGAGCTCGAGGGGCATGGTTTTGCAGATGAATGCTGGGTCCTGAAGCTCCACTGGATTGTCAGCGATCACCATCAGGCAATCGGATTTACGGATAACATTCAAGGCCGCAGACAGTGATGGGGTTTCCAGGATGATTCGGCGTTGCCGCCCACTCTGATTCAAAATTTCGTCCACCACACCGATGTTGGCGTGGGTGATCTGTGCCACGTAGAGTCGCACATGAGGAAAATGAAGGTAATCCTCCAGGGTGATTTGTTCTTTCTCGGCCAGGGGGTGCTCGGCTCTCATCGCGCACACCACTTCACCAAAACCTACGCTGGTTTTGATCAGGTCTTCCGGCATGGAGCGATTGATGTGAATCACAAAGTCCAACTGGCCTGAGCCCAGTTGTTCAGTGAAATCCGTCGTCACTTCGGAAACGGTCAAACTGGTTTGTGGGGCTTGTTCCTGCAGAGTAATGCTCAGATCCGGAATAAGTTGCTCCAGAATGACGCCCGGGCCAGCGATATTAAAACGACCGCAATAAGAGGCGGGTGCAAAATCCGTTGGATGCACCAGATTGTTGATTTGATCCAGCAGTTCCGGCAAGCGTTGCTCTAATTGTTTGGCTCGGGGGGTGGGAATCAAACCATGAGATGAGCGAGTGAATAATGGATCATCCAGTTCCTCGCGCAGCTTCTGCAGTGTTTTGCTCATGGCGGGTTGTGACACATGCAGTCGCTTGGCGGCGTGGGTGACATTCCGCTCTTCCAGCAGAACACGTAGGGCGGTGAGTAGGTTCAGATCCGGTCTCATGGCGGTTAGTCCTGAATAGGCATTCCTTTTGGTTATGATATGCCAGGAAAAAATCGATTTCAATTATGTCTTGCATTTGTTTAGAGTGCATAAAGCGCATCTGCATGGATGGGCACGTTACTGTGCTCCTCCACAGTTGCTGATTATCTGAACGATAACGATAAAAGAGGCATAAAGACAATGCTTAAGTCCATACTGAGAGGGATGGCTGGAATGCTCGCCCTGGGTGCCAGCTGGACGGCTGTCGCTCAAGACCGCCCCAATATTCTGGTGATTTGGGGGGATGATATTGGAATCACCAACATTAGTGCCTACAGCCATGGCTTGATGGGGTATCAGACCCCGAATATTGACCGTATTGCTCGCGAAGGCATCATGTTCACCGACTACTACGGTGAGCAAAGTTGTACCGCAGGGCGTTCCGCCTTTATTACTGGCCAGAGCCCGATGCGTACCGGTTTATCCAAAGTTGGGGTGCCCGGTGCCGATAAGGGCATTCGCAAAGAAGACCCTACCTTGGCTTGGCTACTGAAAGACAAAGGTTATATGACAGCCCAGTTCGGTAAAAACCATCTGGGTGATCGTGATGAATTTTTGCCAACGAATCACGGCTTCGATGAATTCTTCGGTAACCTGTATCACCTGAATGCCGAAGAAGATCCGGAAGATCCGGATTACCCCAAGGCGCCCGGTTTCCGTAAGCGTTTTGGACCACGTGGTGTGGTCCACTCCTTTGCGGATGGCCGTGTTGAAGACACGGGTCCGTTAACACGCAAGCGCATGGAAACGGTTGATCAGGAGTTTGTCGATGCGGCGAAGGGTTTTGTGGACAAAGCGCATAAAGCGAAAAAGCCGTTCTTCGTCTGGGTCAACACCACAGGGATGCATTTCTATACTCACCCAGCGCCGGAAACCAAGGGCAAATCAGGTCAAGGTTTCTATAACGACGTCATGGTCGCCCACGATGAAAAAGTGGGTAGCCTGTTGGATCAGTTGGATCAGTTGGGCATTGCGGATAACACCATCGTATTGTATTCCACTGACAACGGTGTCCACTACAATACATGGCCGGATGCGGGCATTACGCCGTTCCGTTCCGAGAAGAATACCAACTGGGAGGGCGCTTACCGTGTGCCAGCTATGGTTCGCTGGCCGGGCAAGATCAAGCCCGGAGTGTCCAATGAAATTGTGTCCCACCTCGATTGGTTTCCGACGTTGATGGCTACGGTTGGCGAAGGGGATATCGGTAAACAATTGCTGAAAGGGAAAACCGTGAATGGGCGTAATTATAACGTTCATCTCGACGGCTATAATCTTTTGCCATACCTGACCGGGAATGCGGAAAAATCGCCACGTAATCACTTTATTTATCTGTCAGACACTTCGGATATTGTGGGGTTGCGCCGTGAGGATTGGAAGGTTGTTTATGCGGAACAGCGTGCAAAACGATTTGATGTCTGGCGTGATCAGTTCGAGTTTTTACGCATTCCCAAACTGTTTAATCTGCGTCGCGACCCTTACGAGCGAGCTGACGAACATTCCAATGCTTATAATGAATGGTGGGCGCGTAAGCTTGGGCCTCAGTCTGCGATGGCTGCTACGGTATTGGTGCCGTTTTTGCGCTCCTTTAAAAAGTTTCCGCCTCGTCAAAAACCCGATACGTTCACGATTGATACCATCGTAGAAGACGCCAAAATCTGGGACAACGTGCAATACAAATAAATGCAAATGGCGCTCTGTTGATCACAGCGCCGTTTAATCGAACGCCTTTGTTTGGCACTGTTGTGCAATTGCCCAGCCTCGCGCTGGGTTTTTTGTTATGCTGTAAAGGCCAATGCAATAATAAATAACAGGTTTTATCATGGATGCTTTGCATCAGGAATTTTCTGATTTACGCAGCAGTTTGCATGAGCATTTGGTCGGCCAGGAAGCCTTATTGGATTCCTTGTTGCTGGCTTTGTTGTGCAATGGTCATATTCTTTTGGAAGGCTATCCCGGTACCGCCAAGACTCGTCTGGTAAAACTGTTAGGTCAGAGTATTGAAGGTAGCATGGGGCGCGTTCAGTTTACGCCTGATTTGTTGCCGGCCGACGTGAGTGGTGCGGAAGTTTTACATCAGGAAGCTGAGGGGCAGCGCTTAAGTTTTCAGGAAGGCCCTATATTCAATAATTTGGTGTTGGCGGATGAAATCAATCGTGCTCCGGCGAAGGTGCAGTCGGCTTTATTGGAAGCTATGGAAGAGCGCCAGGTAACCGTTGCGGGAAAAAGTTACTCACTGCCGGATGTGTTTTTAGTTGTGGCTACCCAAAACCCCATTGAGCAAGAAGGAACCTACCCCTTACCGGAAGCTCAGCTGGATCGGTTTTTATTAAAAACTCGTATCGGCTACCCGAATGCGGATGAAGAGCTGAATATTATTCGCATGGTTCGCGCTGAAGAGAGTTCGATTCCTGCGCTTAGTAAGACGATGAGTCAGGAAAGTTTGCTTGCTGCACGAAAAGCATTTCAGGGTGTGCACATTGCACCCGCCATAGAGCAATACATCGTCAATCTGGTTGTGGCGACGCGCCATGCTGACTTGTACCCTCACAGCCAGTTGGCCAACTACCTGCAATTGGGCGTTAGCCCACGAGCGAGTATCGCTTTGGATAAGTGTTCTCGAGCGAAAGCCTGGATGGCTGGGCGAGATCATGTTCTGCCAGAAGATGTGGCCGCGGTTTTGCCCGAGGTTTTTGCTCACCGCATTCATTTGAATTACCGAGCGCAGGCCGATTCCTATACGACGCTTGAGGTGTGTAAGGAGTTGCTGGAGCAGGTTCTCGTCTGATGTTTTCCTGGGGCCGTTCCACGCCAGAGGCTGCACGCTTGGTCGACGCGGGCATACAGCTGGATATGGACACGCTGCTTAAGCAGGCTGAGCTGTCGGAGGCATTGTTGTCGTTGCTGTCACAGGGGTTGCTGGGGCCGTTGCAGGGGCATAGGAGTGGCCCTCAAAAGGGCAGCGGCCTGGATTTTTCAGAGCTTGCTCATTATCAGCCGGGTGACGACGTGCGTCATCTGGATTGGAAATTAAGTAGCCGAAAACAAAGCCCGTATGTTCGCCATTTTCAGGAAGAAAAAGAACAGTGTTTTGATATTGTTGTCGACCAGCGTATCGATATGCTGTTTGGTTCCCAAGGTGAAAGCAAAGCTGTTGTGGCGGCGCGCTTGGCTGCACAAATAGGATGGCGGGCCATTCAGCAAGGTGATCCTTGCGCTTGTTCGGTCGTGTCGGTATCTGGAGTGTATCGAGGCACCAGTAGCCGCCGTTTAAATCACTGGTTTGATAGTTTGGCCGTGTTGCTCGAGAAAAATCAGCAGCTCCAGGTGTCTGCCGAACCGCAAGCTGAGAGCTTTTGTCAATGTTTGGAGGAAATGGTGCAGTCCCGCTACCGAGGGCACCACGTTTACCTCATCGGTGATTTTTCTGGTTTGGAATATCCGGAACTGCGTAACGAATGCTTGCAACTCTTGTCGGCACTGGCGAGACATAATAGCGTTCGTCTGCTCTTTGTGTTTGATGAGCTGGAATATCGATTTCCGAGCTTGGGCTTTCTGCCTATTTCCGATGGTGTTCATCATGCCGAGATGAACAGTTCGGCCCCCGATCTGGCGCCTGCGTTAAAAGAAGCCTTTGACCAACGCTTGAAGCCTCTGCAACAGTTGGCAATGGATGAGCCGAATATTCAACTCCTGGCCTTTGATGGTTTCATGCGGCACCGTGAGGACTTGTTATGAAGGCCTCTGAGATTGAAGGCGGTGACGTTGAACACGATATTGAAGCACCCTTTGTTGATGTTGTTCTTCCTCCCTCGGAGGCGGCCAAGCCGGATTATTGGTTTCAAGGTTTCGGTAATGATTGGCTAGAGCATTTCTACGAGCTGGATTCCATCGCGACAAAATTACCTGAAGGTTGGGCCATGTACATGCCCAGTCAGTGGGGTGTTGTGATACTGGTCTCATTAGCGGCAATGCTGGTTATGAGGTTTGGGGTTCTGCGAGTTTTGCAGCGAAGGCTGGATGCCTATCGCAGGGAAGCATTTTCAATACTCAAGAAAATATCCAATGATGTGACTCAAGGAAAAGTAGAGGCAGCGCGTGAGTTGCCAGATTTGATCAAGCGCAGCCTGCTGGTGTTCACTGAACGTTCCTTTCTGTCGGGGATCGCACTCGATGAGCAATTAGACTATATGAATCGCCTGTTGCCATCTGGTGCCCAAGTGGATGAGTTGTTGTTGGATACACAGGACTGCGTATTGCTGGAAAAATTGAGTTATCACGCCGATATCGATCGTATCGATTCAGCGCAGATTGCTATGTTGATATGCCGATTAGAGCATTGGCTGCAATGGCACGATCCGGGGAATGCTCATGTTGTTGTTTGAGAACCTCTGGGTGTTTTGTTTGCTTCCCATTCCCTGGCTGGTTCGAAAACTTGCGCCTGCCTATGGCAGTGAACGACGTTCCCTGAAGGTCCCTTTTTTCAATGCTTTGCTTAAACAACAGGGTGAGCTATTGAATACTCAGGCGGTTCAGCGTCGTCGGAAAATTCAGACCGCTCTTCTATTAAGTGTTTGGTGTTTGTTGCTGCTGGCTTTGGCAAAACCGGTTTGGCTGGCAGATCCGCTTGAAATTCGAGAGCCCGCTCGGGATTTATTGGTCGCGGTAGATTTGTCCGGCTCTATGGCTGAGCAGGATTTTGCGCCACCCGGGCAAGCTCCAGTGTCTCGGTTGCGTGGTGCTAAACAAGTCTTGGCTGATTTTGTGCAAGCAAGGGATGGGGATCGTTTTGGTCTGATGGTCTATGGCGATGCCCCTTATTTGCAGTTGCCGTTTAGCGAAGACAAGTCACTCTTTGTGCAGCTGTTGGAAGAAAGCCGTGTGCGTATGGCTGGCCCGAAAACCATGTTAGGTGATGCCATTGGCTTTGCTTATAAGCATTTTCAACAGGATGACTTTAGTCGTTCGGAAAATTCCAGATCGCGCAACAAAGTCATGCTACTGTTGAGTGATGGAAACGATTCCGGCAGTCGCGTGCCACCCAAAGAAGCCGCCCGCCTGGCGGTTTCTTTGGGAATTAAAATATACCCGGTCCTGTTGGGAAAGCTGGATGCAGTGGCGGATCAGGCGGTTGATGAACAGCAACTCAAAGCGTTGGCGGACATCACCGGGGGGCGTTATTTTCATGCTCAGGACCGCATCGCTTTAGCTGAAGTGTCCAAAATGTTGGATCGACTCGAGCCCAGTCGCTTTGCGGTACATTATTATCAACCCAGTAGAAATTTATTTTTTTGGCCGGTGCTGCTGTCATTATTATTGATTTACAGCGTGCATTTTTATCTTGCTGCTGAGGCCATAAGGCAAAAGAGGGTCACGCTGAGCGAGCCATCACATGAGGTGGGTAATGCCTGAGCTCTCCCTGTATTGGCAGGACTTTCACTTTTTGCGCCCATGGGTATTGTTGTTTATTGCTCCTGTATTACTGCTCTATGGTTTGGCTCGTTGGCAGGCTCAGCAGGACAGTTTGTGGGGGCGGGCGATTAAGGTTGAATATCTCGAATTGTTAGGGGTCGGCAGTCCTGCTCGGGCCTGGCTTAATCCTGCCCGGTTATTGCTCATCAGCTGCACCTTGGCAGTGTTGGCTGCCGCGGGGCCAAGCTGGAAAATGAAAGCGAACCCACTGCAGCAAAAGCAGCAAGCTATTTTTCTGGTGTTGCAATTGAATGCGAGCATGCAGGACGATGGTGAAGAGCAATTGTTGCGAGCAAAATTAAAAATAAGACGGCTGATGGCCGCGCATAAATCCACGCCTATGAGCTTGCTGGTATTTTCTGGCAGTGCACATACAGTGCTGCCTTTAAGTTTGGATCAACAAGCCATTCATTTGTATCTGTCAGACTTGAGTGCAGGCATCATGCCGGAAGAAGGATTTCGTCCCGATCGGGCATTGCAGGCCCTTGACGCACAGATTGACCCTGAACACTTCTCACAGAGCAGTGTGATTGTCATAGGGAATGACGAAATGATGAGTCATGTGGTTCCCTCAGAGTTTTGGGGACAGGGGATTCTTAAAATTCATTGGTCAACCAAAGCGCATGAGTTGGACGAGTTTTATCGTCAACAGGGGTTCCAGCAATTGCTAATGGATCACACGTCGGACGATGTTGATCACATTGCTTGGTTGCTGAAGCGACAACAGTCTCGTCAGTCCCAGGGGGAGGAAGACAATTGGCAGGATGCCGGTTACGTGCTGTTGTGGCCATTGTTGCTTTTGGCCTTGCTGTGGTTTCGTCGCGGCATGGTGTTGAGCTGGGTATAGAGTATGTATTGGGAATATCGACAAACCATCACGCGTATTCGCATGTGCTTCAATATCAGCATCAGTTCTTTGCTGGTGGGTTTCCTGGTGATTCATCTTTATTACTATGTGTCGCCGGGTAAAAGCATTGCCAGTATATGGTGGGCAGAGGACCAACAGGCCGCGCAGTACTGGAAGCAAGGAAACTATGTCAAGGCTGCCGAGTTGCTTGCTGATTCGCCACTGGCGGCACAGGCGTATTATGCCAGTGAGGGTTTTGCATCGGCAGCAAAGCGATTTTCCCGAGAGCATCATGCCGAAGCTTATTTCGCGTTGGGTAATAGTCTGGCTCATCAAGAGTCTTATGATGAGGCTATCCTTGCTTATCGCATGGCCCTGGCACTTCAGCCGAAGTGGCCAGAGGCTGAATACAATCGACAGCTTGCAGAAGTGCTAAAAGACAAACCCTGCCAGGCGGGTAAGAAAGAACAGAATACAAAGAGTGATTTCGCTGCCGACGATATTTCGTTTGACCTGGACAAGCAGAATAGCGATCAGGCAGTAGACGATGCCCTGGCGATGGGAGAGCTCAGTGAACATTCTCTGCGAAAATTATGGCTGCGCCAGTTAAATCGAAAGCCTGTTGATTTTCTACAGAGAAAATTTGCCTATCAATGGCAGCAACAAAAAAACGACAGCGAGGGTTCTCAATGACCGCGCTCGCTCGAATCCAGTTGTTGGTGTTGATACTTCTGCAAAGTGCGTTTTCTGTGGCGGCGGATACGCCTGAGGCTTATGTTGTCCTGAGTCTGCCGGGCGGCGAACAAGAACGGGTTCAGGGTCAGGAATATCCGCTGAGTGTAAAGCTGTATACCGGAACCTGGTTGCGCAAAGCGCCCCGGTACCCCGAGATTGATGTCGAGGGAGCATTGGTTGTTCGTCCCCTGTCATTTGCAACACACGGCCAGGAAACGGTCGATGGCCATGACTATATTGTGCAAGAACAGATTTATCGAGTGTATCCACAGCGCCTCGGGGCGTTTTATGTTCCGCCCGTCCAGCTGTCTATGAGCCTGGCTCGAGTGGGTGGCACGGCTCAACCTTTGAGGGTGCAAAGCAATGATCTGATCTTTACGGTGGCGCAACAACGTGAAGGTCTTATCGCTGCCAATGTTGAGTGGGAAGAAGAGTACCGGCTGATTGCAGGTGAACGCTCGAGTCGCCTTCCGCTGGGCGAACTCTGGTCCTTGCAACAAGGAGATGTGATTGAGCGAAAAATCACTCTCAAAGCAGGCCGGACTACGTCAATATTGTTGCCCGACTTCAGACAGTTGCAGATTGAAAGTGAGCAGGGCGATGAGTCCGTTACGGGCGTGCAATTCAGTCAGCAGACGTTTGCCGGTGGTAAGCTTTATCGACAAGTTTCTCAGCTGGGCGATCAAGACAATCGGGGTGAGTTCCTGGCGGTACGCGAGGAGATCTGGCGTTATGAGTTTAATGAAGGTGGGCAATTTGTCATACCTGCAATGGTATTGAGTTATTGGAATCTGTCTGAAGAAGCGCAACAGCGGTTAACCCTGCCGGCGCAATCGGTGGATCTTTCTGCCCCCTTTCAATGGCGACGTACAGCGTGGGGTGTTGCGGGAGGAGGCTTGGCGTTGTTCTTGTTGATGTGGTTCTTAAAGACGTATCGCCGAAGAAACGGGTTCGCATTCCTTGCTCAGAAGCCTCTCTTGAAGCGTTCAAAATACAGCGGGGAGTCTGATGCTTGGCGAGCGCTCTGCGCATCACTTCGACAGCAAGATAGGCAGGCCTTTAATCGCCACTTGTCGCAATGGGCTCGGTTTTGGAATGTGAACCCAACTCGCGTGAGGGTTTTGGTTACAAGCCGTTACACCGCGCTACCAAAATATTTGTCTACGCTCTATAGTCGAGATGGCAGTGCTGTTAGAATGATGACATTAGACGCCATTGAACAGGGACAGTTACTCAATGAATTGCAAGCGCTCCGCCGACAATTAAAGGGGAGCAAAAAAACCACAGTTGCTGATACGAGCCCATGTTTGCCCCCTCTCAACCCTTCACCAAAATCTTAGGCCGTTCATTGCGCTTATGGACCTTTATGTTGTGTCTGCTTTGGGGGGCCTCTGTGCAAGCGCAATGGTTGGGCAGCGAGCAATGCAAAACCTGCCATGAAGTGGAGTATCAACAGTGGCAGGGATCCCATCACGATTGGGCCATGAGGCCAGCACGGGCGCCATTCGTGCTCGGAGACTTTTCAGATATAACTTTTGAGCATTTTGGAGATAAAAGCCGTTTCTATCGGAAAGGCGAAGATTACTTTGTCGATACGCAAAATGCTCAGGGAAAGTTACAAAGTTTTAACGTCGCATACACGTTTGGTTTCTACCCGCTACAACAGTATTTATTGCAAATGCCCAAGGGGCATTTGCAGGCCCTGACCATCGCTTGGGACTCGCGGCCCGCAACGGAAGGTGGCCAACGCTGGTTTCATCTCTACCCGAATGAAAAGATCGGTGCAGACGATCCGTTGCATTGGACCGGTGCTTATTTCAATTGGAACAGCCGTTGTGCTGAGTGCCATTCCACCAATCTACAGCGAAATTACCAGCCCGAGACTCACAGTTATCAGACCCAATGGTCTGAAGTGAATGTCGCCTGTGAGGCCTGCCATGGTCCTGGTGGCGCTCATTTAAAATGGGCTAAAGCGGGCGCTAATGGTGCGGATAAAAAAATCAGCCGTCTGCATGCCAATGGACGTTGGGTACTAAAAGCGGGTGAGTTCATTGCAAAGCGTGAGCAAGGGCCGAGAGTTCAGGGTGAGCAAAGCAATCAGATCAGCGTGTGTGGCAGTTGTCATTCGCGCCGGCGCCTGCTGGGTGAAAAACGCCCGCATGATGCCGGCGAGACTTTCCAGGCACAACATGCGCTTCAGAGTTTGATGGAGCCTCTGTACCATCGGGATGGTCAGATACAAGATGAGGTTTTTGTGTTGGGCTCATTTATGCAAAGCAAAATGTATCAACACGGGGTGGAATGCAGCAACTGTCATGAGCCTCACAGTTTGGCATTGAAGGCGCCAGGCAATGCGGTATGCAGTCAGTGCCATGTTCCAGCAGTTTATGATCAGCCAAAACACCACCATCATCCGGTAGATAGTCGCGGTGCGCAATGTGTGAATTGTCATATGCCGGAAACCAACTATATGGTGGTTGATCCTCGCCGGGATCACAGTTTACGAATTCCCCGCCCGGATTTAAGTGATGAATCAGGCAGCCCAAATGCCTGTGTGCAATGTCATCAGGATCGCAGCAATGAATGGGCAAGCAAGCATTTTAAAAACTGGTTACGTGACGCTGGCAAACCTCTGCCGAAAAAAACCGCTCTGGCTGAAACGGAGCCTGGAAAATTATTGTCTCGTGTGAGTCAGGAGCCTCCGGTAGTTGCTGCCACGATTCTCGAACGACTGGCGCAGGCGCCAAGCCATCAGTCCTTGTTGGTGGCGCAATCTCGCTTACACCATGCAGAACCGATGTTGCGAGAAGCGGCGGTGAACTTCCTTGCTGTTTTGCCGTTGCCGCAACGAGTTCAGGAATTATTGGCCAGTTTGGATGAGCCGGTAATGGCGGTTCGCCTGGCCATTGCCCGACAAACCTTAGGTGCTGATTTATCGACATTGGATAGTGAACAAAGCCGGGCTTTGAAAGGTCTATGGCAGGACTATTGGCAAAGCTTGCTGTTTCATCAGGATACAGCGGCCGGACAATTGAATTTGGGTTTGTATCATTTGGCCTTTGCTCAACTCGATTTGGCGGAAGCGCGCTATCGCAAAGCTATCACTATGGAACCTATGCATTTAGGGGCGCATTTGAACTTAGCGGATGTTTTGCGCCAGCGAGGAAAAACCCAAGAGTCTTTAAGGTTATTGCGAAAAATAAGTCGAGCATTACCTCAGTCGGCTGCCGCGCAGCACGCTTTAGGGTTGGCTTTAGTGCGTCACAAAGATTATGAGTCAGCCTTGCAAGCTCTGAAAGAAGCCGCCAAGCTTGAGCCGAGTAATAGGCGCTATGGGTATGTCTATGCGGTGGCTCTGCACTCAAGCAATCGGAGCCGAGAGGCGTTGCTGCAAATGCGTTCGATGGCCAAACAGTTTTTGTTGGATGCTCAGGGTCAACAATTTTTACGTCAGCTTGAGCAGTTAAATCGATAGTAAGGATGGGAACTTCATGACATCGGATTCGGATAAGGCGTTGTTACGAGACAGTCAGTTTGAGGTTGGAGACGTCGATGTCAAGAGTCAGGAATCGGCTTATAAGGGTTTCTTTCAAATGGAGCGCTGGGCACTCCGTCATCGTTTGTTTTCAGGCGAATGGACAGAGACATTTCAACGCGAAATCTTCCGTCGAGGCAATGCTGTGGCTGGCATCATTTACGACCCCTGGCGAGACGAGATCGCGTTGATAGAGCAGTTTCGAATCGGTGCACATGACAGCCCCTGCGGTCCCTGGTGTTTGGAAGTTGTCGCTGGAATGATGGATAAGGACGGTGAGGCGCCGGAGCAGGTTATGGCTCGCGAGCTTCAGGAAGAGGCGGGGCTCGATGCCCACCATATGGAATTTATTTGTCGTTATTTATCCAGCCCGGGTGGAACCGATGAAGAGGTTTTCCTCTACGCCTTACTTTGTGATTTGAGTGGGGCTGATCAAGGTATTCATGGCCTGGACGAGGAGCATGAAGATATTCGATTACTGGTTTTTCCAGCGCATGAGGTGTTTGCTGCTATGCTTAACGGAAGGATGAATAACGCGGCGACTTTGATTGGTTTACAATGGCTGCAATTGCATCGTGAGCGACTTCAAAAAGAAGCCGCTGAACCGGCATGAATTCGCAACCATAAGTTGAACGTATTTTTATGAAGTCCCGTTATAAAGTAGATCTGAAAGGCTTACAGGCAGTGTGTGGTATGAACTACGCGAAACTGCTTCGGCTGATGCCTGGTCGAGAGACTCGGGACAGTTGGGACTACAGTGCTAGCCCCAATGGGGTGCACACTATTACCATTCGCATTTTGGATCGGGCGCCATACACCACAACGATTGCGGTGGAACAGCAAGGCAACATTAGTAAGTGGTTGCGGGATTTATCGCTGGGGGTTCGAATTTATCATGATGCCGAAATGGCGGAAGTGGTGAATTGGGCACAATACCGACAATTTTTAGGTCGTTATCCCTATCCGAATAAAGATATGCATCAGATGGATGAAAAAGCTCAGTTAAATCAATTTCTTTCAGACTGGTTAAGTCTCTGTATTGCACAGGGTCACAGTTTGGAATATCCAAACTTCACTAAACTGGGTGAAGGGATATAAAGTAAAATTAAAACTCTCGTGCCATATTAAAGGTAATTGAGAATTATTAAGTTAGGGTTCAGTCGTAGGTGCTAAATTTGCCCCAAATAAAACGCCTGAAACGCGGGTGTAATATAAAGGTAATGCGGTGATTCTACCCATTAATGCAGAGCGTCCGACACGCATTCTGCATATAACAGATTGCCACTTAGGTGCGGAATCCGGAGAAACATTGTTGGGCTTGAATGTAGAGGCCAGCTTTGTTGACGTGCTGGAGCACGCCCTTGTCCGTGAAGAAAGCCCCGATTTGATCCTGGTGACGGGCGACATTGCTGGTCACGCTTCTCACGAAGCCTATCAGCGCTTCAGTTATCATGTGGAAAAAGCGTTCCCAAACATTCCTTATGTATGTGTGCCGGGGAATCACGACACCAAAGACATCATGGCTTCAGCTTTTCCCGAAGCGGCTTTGCCCAGATTGGTGGAGTTGGGTGATTGGTTAATTGTGTTATTAGACTCTACTATTCCGAACTGTGAACACGGAAACCTCAGTGAGGCGGAGCTCAATTTCTTACAGCAAACCCTGGCAGCTCATAAAGAGAAGCACATCATTGTCTGCATGCACCACCAACCCGTAGCCGTTGGCTGTGATTGGATTGATCAATATCAGGTGGCCTCTGCAGATCGTTTTAAGGCATTGGTGGCTGAAGCCGGAAATGTCCAAGTGGTGTTGTGGGGGCATATTCACCAGGCGTTTGAAAGTGTTCTGGGTGATGTGAGGTATATGGCAAGCCCATCAACCTGCATTCAATTCAAACCGAATTCCTCGGATTTTGCCCTTGATCGAAAAATGCCCGGTTATCGCTGGTTTGAATTAACGGCTGATGGCCAGTTGGGGACTCGTGTTGAACGCATTAATGAGCGGAATTACCCCATAGACTACAGCTCCAATGGCTATTAATATCCTAGCTTCGGAACAGCAGCACAAGGCGGCTGTGCTTTAGGATATACGAATGCCCGCTCTGCTTTACATCCACGGTTTTCTCAGCTCACCCAACTCCTTTAAAGCCCTTCAGGTAAAAGACTGGCTGCAGACGCATCGCCCGGATATTGAATACCATTGTCCGTTTCTGACGGTCTATCCCGATCAGGTGCAGGCCGAGCTCGATGCTCTGGTTGCCGATATCCAAGCACGCGGGCAAGACCTATACGTGATGGGCAGCTCGATGGGGGGCTTTTGGAGCACCTATTTGGGCGAACGATACGACCTGCCAGCCCTGCTGATTAACCCCGCTGTCAGGCCCTCTATGTTAATGCCGGAGTACATAGGCAAATCACTGAAAAACTACCATACCGACGATGTTTATCAGTTGGAGGCCAGGCATATTGGCCACCTTAAAACCTTGCTTCCAGAAAGCATTACGCGTCCGGGGAACTACTGGGTGCTGTTGCAAACTGAAGACGAAACCCTGGATTACCGTCAGGCCGAGGCCCTCTATCAGAAAGCCCGGTTGACCATTGAAGAGGGCGGCGACCATGCTTTTCAGGGGTTTGAACGATTTATTGAGCCGGGCATCGCGTTTCTCGCCCAGCACTATCAGAAGGCCTAGTGCCTTGATGATAATACAGACGCAATAAGGATCCTGTATTTATGGCAAATTATAATGCCGAAGATATTGAAGTCTTAACCGGCTTAGACCCCGTAAAAAAACGTCCGGGGATGTACACCGAAACCACTCGCCCTAACCACCTGGCGCAAGAGATTATTGATAACTCCGTGGATGAAGCATTGGCTGGTCACGCGAGTCAGATAGAGGTTGTGCTGCACAAAGATCATTCCATGACGGTGATTGATGATGGTCGTGGCATGCCGGTGGATATCCACCCGGAACAAGGGCGCCCAGGGGTTGAGGTTATTCTGTCGACGCTTCATGCCGGGGGCAAGTTCAGCAACGACAATTATCAGTTTTCTGGTGGTTTGCACGGTGTGGGGGTGAGTGTTGTTAATGCGCTCTCCAAGCAGTTGCTGGTCACTATTCGCCGCGGCGGCGAAGTTCATCAAATGGAATTTCGCGACGGTGATAAGCACAGTGATCTTGCGGTAATCGACAGTTGCGGCAAACGCAACACGGGTACGGCCGTTAAGTTTTTACCTGACCCGCAATACTTTGATTCGAACAAATTTTCCATTTCACGCATGCGCCATGTTTTGCGTGCCAAGGCCGTGTTGTGTCCCGGCCTAAAGGTTGTGTTCAAAAACGAGCAGACCGGCGAAAAAGACGAATGGCATTATGAGGATGGTCTGCGCGACTACCTTAAGGCGGCCACTCAAGGTTGGGAAGTATTACCTTCCGACCCTTTCGTAGGCAGTTTCAGTGGCGACACCGATGCCGTTGATTGGGCTGTGCAGTGGTTGCCTGAAGGTGGCGAAGTGACACAGGAAAGCTATGTGAACCTGATTCCGACAGCCCAAGGTGGCACCCATGTCAATGGTCTGCGATCGGGTTTGCTGGATGCGGTGCGCGAATATTGTGAGTTTCGAAATCTTTTACCGCGCGGTGTAAAACTGGCGCCCGATGATATCTGGAACAACTGCTGTTTTGTCTTGAGTGCAAAAATGGCCGACCCGCAATTTTCGGGACAAACCAAAGAGCGTTTATCTTCCCGTGAAGCGGCCGCCTTTGTCTCCGGTGTAGCAAAAGATGCATTTGGATTGTGGTTGAATCAGCATACCGAAGAAGGCGATAAGCTCGCTGAGTTCTGTATCAGTAATGCGCAAAAGCGTGTTCGTTCCTCGAAAAAAGTTGCTCGTAAAAAAGTGACTCAGGGGCCTGCGTTGCCCGGCAAGTTAGCCGATTGCTCCAGCGGAGAGCCAGAGCGCGGTGAGCTGTTTCTGGTGGAAGGTGACTCAGCGGGCGGTTCGGCAAAACAAGCTCGTGATCGAGAGTTTCAAGCGATCATGCCGCTGCGCGGAAAAATTCTGAATACCTGGGAAGTCGATAGCGGTGAAATTTTGGCGTCTCAGGAAGTGCACGATATCTCGGTTGCTCTGGGCATTGATCCAGGCAGCGATGATTTGTCCAAATTGCGTTATCACAAAGTGTGCATTCTGGCCGATGCGGATTCCGATGGCTTGCACATTGCAACGTTGTTATGCGCTTTGTTTTTACGTCATTTTCGCCCAATGGTTGCGGCAGGGCATGTGTATGTAGCTATGCCCCCCCTGTATCGTATCGATGTGGGCAAAGACGTTTACTACGCATTGGATGAGGCTGAAAAAGCAGGGATTCTTGAACGCATCAAAGCCGAAAAGAAAAAAGGTAAAGTCGGCGTTCAGCGCTTTAAAGGTCTGGGGGAAATGAACCCCATGCAGCTGCGTGAAACCACCATGGCCGTCGATACTCGTCGTCTTGTTCAGTTGATTCTAGAGCCCGGTGATGACACTAATCAAGTTATGGATATGTTGTTGGCGAAAAAGCGTGCAGGTGACCGTAAAGTTTGGCTGGAACAGAAGGGCAACTTGGCGGACGTGTAGTCTTGAATGCAGCTCGCTTGCCAAATTGAAGGCCGGGCTGTTTCAACTTTTTCGAGGTTTTCGATGATGGCTTTGAAGTGGCTTTAATATTTCATGTGCCGTCGTTGAGATATCTACGCTAACGCTGGTGTATGCAATTCGTTAGCTATTCTTAAAATCTTTCAACGTTTAACAATAAAAGCACGATGATTTTCTGAACCCCTTTTTCCTCAGCTGCGACTCTTCCGTCGGTGATGGTGGTTCTCGTTGAGTGCAGTGGCCAACAATGTTTCATCGATTTCATGGGATGAGACGACCTTGTTTCGGCCGCTTCGTTTGGCTTCATATAAACAGATGTCTGCGAGTTTTAACCATTCGCTTTCATCATGATCCCGCTCTAACATGGCGACTCCCGCACTGATGGTGACAGTATTGTCTGGCAAAAGAGTTAACTTCTCCACATCCACTCTCACGGTTTCGGCCAGGTTCTCCAATGCATAAAGTTGGAAGTCTTTTGCCAGGAGTAAAAATTCTTCTCCTCCGATGCGCATAGCTTCTATGTTCCCGAGCTCTTCTGTTTTGCTGAGTATTGAGGCGATGCCGATGAGCACATCGTCTCCTTGTGAGTGTCCGTACTCATCGTTAATACTTTTAAAAAGATCGACATCCAACATGACTACACCATAGACAGTTTTGGGGTTGTCTGAAAAATCGCTCATGGCCTTTGCTATTTGTTCAGACATGTAGCGTCGGTTTTTAAGTCCGGTTAACGAGTCAGATTTGGACTGCATGACCAGGCGGTGTTGGAGGTTGAGGAGAATGGTCAGCATACCGTAGGAAATCCCCATGAGCACAAGTGCTGCGCCGACAAACTCAAACGCCACACTGAATATTTTTGTGCTGCTGTAGAGCAGCAGACCGCTGGTAGTAATCATGAAGAGGTTGTATGGGATTGAGATGGATCTATTGACCACGATTGCATGGCCCAGGATCAAGGGGAATAGCCAATAGCTGGAGGGCACGCCTTGAATATAAATATTGCTCAAGGAAATGGTGGATATCATCAAGGTGAAAATTGCGGGGGGTAAGAGCAGGTTTTTTTTTCGAAAGTATTGATAAAGCAAGCCGCCGATCACCAGAAGAAATGCTGCATCCAGAACGGTTAATAGGGTTTGCCCACGGCTATGGTGATATATCGTACTGGGAATGATAACCAGAAACGCGGCAATCGAAACCAGGATAATGACTTTTTGCTGAGACTCGGGCAGTTCATCTGGGGGTGACAGTAATGCCCAAAGATCAATTTGAAATTCGAGATTGGAAGGGCCTTTTGGAGTTTTTGATTTCAAAGGTACTGATTGCGACTTTGAATCTGACATTGTCTCTCGGTCCAATTGGATGGGGCATGCTGCTCAAAAGGTCTATCGCGACCCTCTCAAATAATTCTAGACCGTTTTGTCAATTTTTTCTCTTAAAATTCTATCAGTGGTCGTCATGTTGTTGTTTGCTATGAAAGGTGTTGCCGTTTGCCAATCGATGGATGGTTTCGCGCCAGGGTCTTAAGGGCAACTGAAAGCCAATAGTGTCGGAGGAGTGTCCTGAAAAGTGTGTTTATCGGTGCCCTCGAAGCCAAGTTATTAGGGTGGCCTCTATCCAACACGAATGGTGACAGCGGGAATGAAATAAGTTTACGCCGACAAAAAACGCAGGATTAAGTACTGATGCAGTGGCCAAATCAATCTTGGCTATTGCGAAAGTACTAGGCATTCATGATTTTTCATTCTCTATGCCCACGCTTTCAGGTCTCATCTCTGAGGCCGAATTTTTTCAGTATATCGGCCATCAGGCACCAGTTGCTAAAACCCGATTGAAACAGATTGGCACCCACAAAAAATGTAAAGATGAAAAACCAAGGGCTCATGTAATAGCCGAGTACAACGCTGATCATGATGAAAGTACCGGCAATAATGTGCAGGACGCGATTTACGGTCATTGTTGTTTCCTGTTAAAAACGAAAGCGGACTCGAAGGTAGACATTGCTGGAAGGCTCGAATTGTCCCCATTGTTGTTGCAGGTTGCGGCCACTAAATTCATTCATTCCTAAAGTGAAGCTCCAGTGATCATTGTGGCGATAGCTGACTTTGGGTTTGAGATAAACGTCACCTTCATCGGGCGAATAGAAGGTAAACAAAGACCAGTGCAATTTTTGCTGCATGCTCAGATAGTTCAGGCGCAAACTGATGGTGTGGTGCCAGCGTGCATTGAGAGGAAGGTTCTCCGGCTGGGCAGATCGGGCTGCCGTGTAGTCAAGTGTCAGTTCACTGAGCCACTGCAGGCCAAGGGTAAATTCGGAAGCCAATTCTCGCTCAAAGCCGAGTAGCATTTTGATCTGGCTATTGGGGCGAAATGGATCTGTGCCGGCTGTATCATCCCGGGATTGCCAATAGGCAAATTCGGCATTGGCTATTCCACCGGCTGCAGGCAGTCGAATGCTGGCTCCGTAGGCGTTTAGGGTTGAGAAATAATAACGATTATTTTCTGGGTTGATGCTGTTAGGTTGGGTATAAAAGCCGTTGTAGAAATACGCGGCGTATTCAACACTGTTATGTTGCTTTGATAATCGCATCGCCAGTTGACCATTGCTGATACGATCTTCGGGGTTATCTGCGAGCAAGCGTTGGTTTGTTGGTTCTCGAGAGTTTGGTTGTGCATAGGCGAAGCGTTCACCGCTAATATAAATGTCTGGGTGAAATTGAGGTGTCCACACGATATCCGCATTAAATGCTGTGTTGTAATAACTTAATTTGATGCTGGCTGATGGAGCTTTAAGGTATTCATCGTCCCTCCCGGAAAACATAGCTTGCCAGTTTTTGGGAAAGAAATCGTTGAGAAAAACAAAATCTCCAGTACCCCAAGTTAGAACCTGTTGGCCGAAACGCACATTGATTGAGTCAGTGAGAGGGGAGTCAATGTACAGCTCTCGCCAGCTGAATTGCAATGAATGGTCATCGACGTCATCGTATAGAATGTCCAACTTTGCACTGAGGTAGTGCTCGCCCCAATAACGTGAGGCAGAAAACTGATTGCGCCACTCGGCTAAACTATTGCCGTCTGGATTGGGGCTTGCCCGACGAAAGACGCCCAGGGCGAG
Source organism: Pseudoteredinibacter isoporae (assembly GCF_040372805.1). Lineage (GTDB taxonomy): Bacteria > Pseudomonadota > Gammaproteobacteria > Pseudomonadales > Cellvibrionaceae > Pseudoteredinibacter > Pseudoteredinibacter isoporae_A. Next base: position 339,534 of record NZ_BAABWJ010000001.1, on the reverse strand, counting down.
CTCACTGTAAGCTCCCCACTCAATGGGGTTCGCGCTGTCCGTCCAGTTGGAATCCGGCCAGGAATCAGCCCATGGGTCTGGGCCTTCATTGGGGCTGGCAAGTGTGTGTGTGGACGCGATGCTGATGCTCAGGGACACACCCAGACAGGCTCCACTGACATGCCTCCATCTAATGTTTCTCAAAACAGTCATTGGCTTCGAAGCCACTTTCTGGGGGGCATGCGCAGCGAGCGTTCATTGAAAATGGAGTCAGGTAATCCCAGGCCGTATTCCACGTTGCGCAGTTGATTGATGCTAAAACTGCCATCGCGAAGATTTTCAGCTTTCATTTCGACAACCGTTGGAAACCCCTGTATCTGGGCTGTTTTGAGTACGGACAGGCGTCGATAGACTTCGTTATTTGAATCAAAGTAGTCAGCGGAAATGGGCAGCAATGTCTGCTTATCGATACGGATGTGATAATAGCTGAACTCTACGTTATTTGGGGTTTTTGGGGTGGCTTTGAGCGTCCAGGCCCGCTTATCCTGCTGGACGATTTCGTAAGTGTCAGCATGGATGTCCCGGCCTGAAATGTCTTCGTAGAAAAAAGTTGACCCCACAAAGCTGGTTCGTTTGTCTCCGGCGGAGATGCGTTTCAGTAAATCCAGACCAGGAAGGTACAGCCAGCGATCGTCGTCGCTACCGGGATGTTTGTCGACTAAAAAGCTGGTGCGCGCGACATCGCTTGGACGAGAGAAAATCAATAGAAATTGTTGATCGCCGCCGTTCTGTATATTTCGCCTCAAGAGGGTGAACTGGCGAATCTGTTTACGCCCCTGCTTGTCGACGATCAACATGCGGGCCTGAGCGCGGCCATCGTCACCGGCGTAAACCGTCGCGAGGTTTGAGCGTTGGATGATTTTCAGAGCGTCAGCGTCCTGAGGAGAAGGCGATGCCAGTACATTCGCGCAGGCGGATAAAGCACTGATTAGAGTGATGAGGTATTTATTCATGGGTAAGTTCTCCGCGAGCGTGGGGCTTCAATGTGGCTGGCGCAAACAAAAAGTTATTCAATACAGAAATGATGCTGGGGATGAGCAATAAACTGCTGATACAGGAGATCACCATAATGGACGCCAGAAAGAGACCTACGGTTTGATAGGGCACCAAGGGGGCTAATAGCAGTGGCGTAAAACCAAGCGCGATAACAATGGCATTGCGGCTGATGGCTCGTCCCGGTTCTTCAAACATTGCTGTGCGCACGTCAGACCAGTTGCCATAATGCTGCATAAGAGCACGGCAACGTTCAATAAAATGAATGGCAAAGTCGATACTCATGCCCAGAGTCAATGCTGACAGCACTGCAACAGGCATATCATAATTTTTACCACTAAAACCAATCAATCCATAAATCAAACTGATGGTGATGCTGAGTGGCAGCATGGCAATTAACCCCCAGCCGATTGAACGAAAGAGCACCATCATCATCACGGCAACGATCACAAATGAAGACAGTAAGCTTTCTAGCATGCCGCTGACCATGGCCTCTTGCCAGGCGACATTAATATAGGTCAATCCGCTCCAATGAATGTCGAGGCCTGCCGGAGGTGGGTTGTTGTCGAACCAGCGATCCATGGCCTCGAGAACTGCGCTCATATCCTGGTTATCGCCGGAGCTGAGTTGTAACCAGATGACGGAAGAACGGTAATCCGGCGTAACAAAATGCCAAACATCGCCAGGGCGATGGGAGCTTTGAAATGTCAGAAGCGCCTGCGCCGTGGCTTGGCTGCTGTCAGGCAATTGATAGAACGATGTATCTCCGCCGTGCAGCTCTCGATTGACGGTTTTAAGTAGATCAACCAAACCATTGGTTTTTCCAATATGGCCTGTGGCAATCAAGGCCTTTTGCACGTTTTCGAGATACTGCAGATATTCGGGTTGCAGAAACAAGCGTTGCTCATCGTTGGCTCGATCGATGGCCAGAGCAATGTCATCCCACCAGAGCAAATCGTCATCGCTGGAGTTCATCTGCTGATCAATCAGGGTTTCGGCGATGTCGTTGCTGTTTGCCTGCAACGTTTTGAATCGGCTTTGAATGTGTTCGGGTGCTCTTTCGAGAATGGTTTTAAGCTCTGAATGATTTTCCTGGGGCTGTTGGGCGCTAAAACTCAAGTACGCTTCATAGGTGCCCGCAAAATGTTGGTTGAGTGTTCGGTCGGCTTTGCGAATGGGGTGTTCGCTTTCAAACCAATTCATAGGGTTGTCATTGATTTGAATGTTGTGAATGCCCACGACGGAAAACAATAAGCTTCCTATTGCGGTCGCAATAATTGCATAACGAAAACGATGGCTGAACTGAGGCAGTAGACGCAGCATGCGAGCCAACGGGCTATTGGGTGTTTCATCGCTGTGTACCCGGCGTGCCATGGCTGCCAGCGTCTTATCAGATAGACTCGATATATACGCGGGAACCAAGGTAATGCTCAACAAAAAGGCGACGCCGATACCTAAAGCGACAAAACTGCCAAACACTCTGACCGGTGGAATGTCTGCAGTATTGAGAGAGGCAAAGCCAACCATTGATGTGATGGAAGTGAAGAGCATAGGTTGAAACAGTTTCTCCACGACTTCGCGGGCCAACTTGGTTTTATCCATGCCAGGTCGGTAGTGGTCATTGAATTCCGAAAGGAGATGTACGGAGTCCACGACGGCGATGGGCATCAGAAAAATCGGAATCATTGATGACATGATATGGACGGGAAAACCAAGACCGATCATGGCTCCCATGGTGATAATGACGGTAGCCATTGCGACAATCATGGGGGCGGCAACCAGCGCCAGAGAGCGAAAGAAAAACAACATCAGCGCAAAGATCAATAGGCCTGCGGCTGGTGCTGAGATTGCCATCTGTTTGAACATTTCCACGCCAAAGGTATCTTCGGCTACTGGCAAACCGGTGATATAAAACTGTTCGTCGCCTTCGGGTAACTCTTCGATAACGCTCAAAAGCTGCTGATAGATTCGATAGCTCTGGTCTTTGGCAACAATGGGAATATAGAGTGCTGCGGCTTTTTGATCATCGGAAACCAGTGTGTTGTTCAGCAGGGGCAGGCGTTTTATCCAACGGGCGATTTGTTCAGCAGCTTCGTCATTGACAGGGGGGGTACGCATCATCCAGTGAAAGGCAATTTCCCCATCTGTGCCCTGCGTAATGTTGTCACTGAGAGAGAGGCTCATCACATCTTCGTCAATTACACCTTCCATCGCCAGGGCGGCTTCGCTGATGTGGGCCAGCTTCCAAAGGCTGCGAGCATTGTAGATCCCTTGCGCGTGCCGCTCGTTCACTATGCCCAGCACCACCATGTCAGAAAGCCCAAAGCGTTGCTTGATTTCCTCATGCAGTACCCGTGCGGGGTGCTGATGGGGCAGCATATTTTCCGGGTCTGTATCGACTGACAGACGCGGGAACATTACCAGCGCCAGCAGGCATAACAGGCCGGTTGCCCAAAAAACGCGTTTAGGGTGATCGAATGACCACTGCATCAAACGGTGTTTCATTGTAATACCATGATTAATTTGTATCTAATTTAGTATTATCTAATATAGGTGGTTTGTAAAGAACAAAGTCCGATGTGGATGATGAAAAGGCGCGTTGATATACGCCGCAGGAATGTCTGAAGGGTTGCGTTGTCGGCACAAAAACTCGGTTCGGCAGCAGAGCATGAACGGCGGGGCTCGTTAATATGGAGGAAACCGTCAAAGAGGTCATTTCTGTGCACGCTATCGCCCATAGTCAACACCCTGAAAACGCTGAAGTGATGAGCCGTATCCATCAGCTGCAAAAGAAACTGGATGAGCAGGCGCTGGATGTTTACTTATGCCACGATCCCGCCAATATTTTTTACCTCTCCAACTTCGCTAACTTTGTGCACGAGCGGCCATTTGTGTTGCTGATCCCTCGCAGCGGTCGCCCTACGTTTATTGTGCCCACCTTAGAACTGGAGCATGTGAAGTCGCGTGTGGTTATAGATTTGGACTACGCTGACTATCGGGAATTTCCGGCCACCATCGGTGACAACTGGTATGACCGTATGGCTGATCACATTCAGGAACACCACAGAGTTGGGGTCGAGAGTCAGTGCCCCTTGTCGGTCTGTCGCGCCTTGGCGAGAACGGCGATACAGAGTGATATTGTCGATGAGTTGAGAATGACGAAATCAGATTTCGAAATTCAGCGCATACAGTATTGTTGCGACCTGTTGAGCCTTGGCCATAACACCCTTATGGAGATGGCCAGTCCCGGTCAGTTACCGCTATTGATTCATAAAGATGTGTCTTCACAACTTATGCAGAAACTGCTGTTGGAAAATCCCACGGTGAACCTGCTCAATAGCAAGTTCAACGCGGTTACCCAGGTGGGTGCCCTGTCGGATGATCCGCATAATTTCCGAGAAGTGTTTGCCACTTTGGAAGAGGGAGGACCGAATGTCAGTATCGTTCAGGGTTTGGCGAATGGTTATGGTGCTGAATTGGAGCGCACTTTTTTCATCAACAGCATTCCTGAAGCCGCGCGTAAACCTTTCGATGCTATGTTGGAGGCCAGGGAGCTGGCCTACGACTTGCTCAGACCCGGCCAATCCATGGCCGATTTGGATCGGCAGGTGAATCAGCGTCTTAGCGAGCTGGGGTACAGCGACAATCTTCTGCACAGAACCGGCCACAGTTTCGGGGTGACGGATCACGAGGGGCCATTTCTCGCAGACGGTTATGAGCGGGAAATCAAAGCCAATATGATTTTCAGTATTGAACCGGGTATTTATGTGCCTGGCCTTGGTGGTTTCCGATTCTCGGATACGGTATTGATTACCGACAAGGGTTATCGAAAAATGACCGAGGCACCCGAAAGCCTGGAGCAATTGATTGTTACTGACTAAGTGGGAAATCAGTCTTGGTTTCTGGTATGTATTGGCCGTTGCCTACAATGTTTATGCTTATTATCAATCCCTGAATGGTGACGTTTTATTGGCTACAAGTCAGCCCATTCGAGGGATAATATTTATTTCCATCCTCATGATGGTTTTGAGTGTCCGGCGAGTTTGGCTGAGTTTGTTTAAACTCGTCTTTCCCTTGTGCCTGCTTGGCTTGGCGTATGGCGGCTTGATCAATCACTGGCGGTATTGGGCTTCTCGCGGGTATTCCATCGGAGAGGAAAGTACAGCGCTTTTCATTGCGCTGAGTCTCAATGGTGTCGCTGTGGTTTGTGGTTTTGTCCTTTGGTGGCAGCAGCTCAGGGGCGATCGTTCTTAGGCGAATGACCGAAATAACGTTTATAGGCTCGGCCAAAAGCAGATTGATCCTGGTAGCCAACAGACAGTGCGGTTTCCAAAACAGTGTTCTTGCCGCTGCGAATGAAACTGCGGGCAGATTCCATTCTCTGTTGTAGCAGGTAATCGGATAGGTTCATGCCAACGCTGGCTTTGAAGGTATTCAGTAAATTACTTCGGCTCAACCCCGTCTCTTTGGCGAGCCAATCAATGTCGGGTGGAACGGCCAGGTTGTTATTGATGCTTTGCAGAACGAAGGCCAGTGCCTTCGCTTTGTGGTGACTGATTTGAGCACCTTCGCCTGGGCCATGTTTGAGTTGGTAAAAACCATTGAAGGTGTGAAAAAGCAATTCTGTAATTTTGGCTTGCAGATAAATACCCGCCATATGATGTTCAAAGGGCATTGCCAGGATGGTTTCCAAGGTATCCTTTATTGGCTTACTCAAATGTGTACTGAACACTTTATCGTTTTTGCTTTGTAGCTGTTCCTGTATGGTTGCAGGGAGATGATCAAACTCCGGTTGAAACATGGTGATGAGCTTATCGGTGTTCATCCAAAGCCCGAGCCCTCGAATGGTCTCGGTTGATTTATGAAACCGCGTTTGCCGCCCCGCTGGACCGTAATGGGTTAGGTAGGTTCTAGGAATGCCATCGCTCAACACCGTATTGTGGTTTAACTCCATGTCACTACCACCGCTTAAGACATACTCCAGGCTCAGCATGTCATTGAGTCGACTGTGGCTGATAAAGTCTTTCTCAATAGTGAAATCACGAATACCGATGAGGCCGATATCCTGATAGGGATACAACCAGTATTGCCCATTAATACAGTGGCTGAATTCCGAATCCTTGTAGGTATGAACACCAAAAGGCCGGTTGGGGGCGTTATGCTGAGCATGGTAAAAATGACTGAGATCCTCAGCGCCCATGGCGAGTACGGGGATGTTGGAGTGATCCGGAAAATTCATGGGCACTAAGGTGTTGTCGTGATTCAGAAACTATACTGCAGTGTTGGCTCGATTCAAAGCCACAATTTTCTTGTTGTTTTAATAGCGTCGTTTGTCGGGTGGGTCGTCTTTTCAATCGTTTGACGATGTGTCTCATTCCATGGTTTTCTTAAACTAGTTATCACTTTTGACCCTATTATTTCCAAACGGCCTCCCTTACTGTAGGTGCAGACGTTCATATCGATTTACTTCCAATTCACGGGATCATTCTATGAAGCACTTCAAGCTTATTGTTGTTATGGTGATTATGTCTTTTGCGGGTTTCTCCCAGGCGGCAAAAGAACAAACAGATACGGCTGCCCAAAAAGCAATATTGGTTACCGGCGCCAGCTCCGGAATTGGTTTGCGAATGACGCAGTTGTTGTCCCAAAATGGCTTCTATGTCTACGCCGGCGTTTTGCATAAAGATGAAATGGGAGCGTTGAATGCGCTGGACAATGTGACGGCGGTTCAGTTTGATGTGCGTAAGCAGGACGAAATCGATGCGGCCGCCAAGTTTGTTCAAGCGCAGGGGCGGGGCCTCTATGGCTTGATTAATAACGCAGGCGTATCGATTTTTGGTCCGATGATCGAGCTTCCTGTTGAGCAACTGGAATACCAGATGGACGTGAATGTTTACGGGCCATTTCGAGTCACCCAGGCATTTGCTCCACTGATTATGGAAAGTAAGGGGCGAATTGCAACGACCGGTTCGATTGCGGGTATTTTGTCTCCTGCTTTTATGGGCGCATACAGTATGAGCAAACATGCCATCGAAGCGTACACCGATGCCATGGCTCAGGAAATGGCACGATACGATGTGAGTGTGCATGTTATTGAGCCGGGCAACTACGGCACCAACATCGGCAATGCCGCAAAACAGCGTCTATTGGCACAGAACTATTGGAATGAAAAATCCCGTTATAACAAAGAGCGTCAGGGTTTGTTGGCTAGACTGGATCAAACGGAAAAAGGTCCGGACCCGATTGATGTTGCCGAGGCAGCTTTGCACCTTATGCAGAGCGATTCACCGAAAAGCCGTTACATGGTGACAGCAACACCGGCTCAGGCTGACATTACGTTGCGCCGACAAATCAGCAAAATGCTGGAGCTGAATGCAGAACAGGTTCATCAATTCAATCGCGAGCAATTGATTAAACTGTTGGATGAAGAACTGGCAAAAACGTCTGGCTCGAAGAAATAAGTCTATGGTCAGCAGTCCGCCGATTGTTTTGATCGACCCTGTTTATGAGTTTTGCCTTTTGGCAAGATGTTCAGCGAGGTAATCGATCAAAATTCTGATCCGAGGCGATAGATATCGGTTGGGGGGGTACACCCCCCAAACCCCTTCACTCTTATCCTGATACGGTTCCAGTAAAGCGTGCAGCCTGCCGTTATCCAGATGGGGCTGAACGTAATAGTCGGGCAATTGCACTATGCCTATGCCTTTGAGGGCCGCATCCAATAAGGCTTCTCCGCTGTTGTACCTTAGCCGACCTTTCAGGCGAATATTTTTATCATGTCCTTTTTGATTAAAACGCCAGTAGTTCAGAGTTCCGAGCAAGCAATTATGCTGTTTCAGTTCTGAAAGGCTGTGTGGTGTTCCTTGGCGTTCCAAATAGTCGGGTGAGGCGCACACGTAATTACAGCGGTTGCTCAAACGCTTTGCGATCAGGGCGGAGTCTTCCAGCTTTCCCAGTCGAACCGCAATGTCATAACCCTCTTCCACAAGATCAATCTGGCGGTTAGTGAAATAAGCGTTGATTTCAATATCTGGATGCTGGATCAAAAAATCATTCAGCAGAGGGGCGAGGATACGTTCGGCGTAGGTAACCGGAGCGGTAAGTTTTATCTTTCCACGTGGCAGTTCTTGCAGTTGGCTGACCGCTTGTTCGGCGGCTTCCAGGCCGTCCAGTATGCCCCGGCAATGCTGGTAAAAGGTGTTGCCTTCTTGAGTGAGAGATACTTTGCGAGTGGTGCGGTACAGCAGCTTAACGTTCAGGCGTTTTTCCAATGCGCTGATTTGCCGGCTCACTTGTGCTGTTGATATGCCCAGTTTTTGAGAGGCTCGGGTGAAACTCTCGCTTTCCGCAACGTGAACAAATTCAGTAATGCCTTCCCACTTCACTATTGTTACTCATTGGTAATAATGTTTTACCAAAATACCCAATTATCATTATTTTGGCAATTATTATAATAGGGCTCTAATCGGGTGCGGCCTTTTGGAGTCCGTTCCCTGAGTGAATCCTGCCACGAGTGAAAAGGTTATCTATGTCTGAGCAGTTTATTAAATCCAATGCCGCAATCGCCTGGGGGCCAGGTCAGCCCCTATCCATTGAAGAGATCGATGTCATGTTGCCGAAAGCCGGTGAAGTCATGATTAACATTCAGGCATCCGGTGTTTGTCATACCGATGCGTTCACGTTGTCAGGTGATGACCCAGAGGGCATCTTCCCTTGCGTCCTTGGTCACGAAGGTGGGGGTGTGGTTACCCACGTGGGAGAGGGCGTAAGCAGTGTCAAAGTGGGTGATCACGTGATTCCCCTTTACACACCGGAATGTGGAGAGTGCAAGTTCTGCTTGTCTGGAAAAACCAACCTGTGTCAGAAAATTCGCGAGACCCAGGGCAAGGGTTTAATGCCTGATGGCACTACCCGCTTTTACAAAGATGGCCAGCCCATTTACCACTATATGGGTTGCTCCACTTTTTCGGAATATACCGTATTGCCTGAAATTGCCTTGGCCAAAGTAAACCCCGAGGCGCCGCTGGAAGAAGTGTGTCTGCTGGGTTGCGGTGTGACCACCGGAATGGGGGCCGTAATGAACACGGCGAAGGTGGAAGAGGGGGACACGGTTGCCATTTTTGGATTGGGTGGGATTGGTTTGTCCGCCATTATCGGGGCGACCATGGCAAAGGCTTCCCGCATCATTGCTGTCGACATCAATGAGAAAAAATTCGAGCTGGCAAAAAAGCTGGGCGCTACTGACTGCATCAATCCTCAGGCCTTCGACAAACCCATTCAAGATGTAATTGTTGAGTTAACCGACGGTGGTGTTGATTATTCTTTTGAGTGTATTGGCAATGTAAATGTCATGCGGTCCGCACTGGAATGCTGCCATAAAGGTTGGGGAGAGTCGGTCATCATTGGGGTTGCCGGTGCCGGGCAGGAAATTTCAACTCGACCTTTCCAGTTAGTGACGGGTCGTGTTTGGCGGGGCTCGGCCTTTGGTGGTGTAAAGGGACGTTCTGAATTGCCTGAATACGTAGAGCGTTATCTCCAGGGGGAGTTTCCGCTGAATGATTTCATCACGCACACCATGGCGCTGTCTGAAATTAATGAAGCCTTTGACTTGTTACACAAAGGCGAGAGCATTCGCTCCGTTATTCATTTCTGAAGACGCAAGGCGAGGTTCTGACATCATGACGATCGAACATGTAAGTGCAAATAGGAGCTTCGGGGGATGGCACAAGCAATATCAGCACTATTCATCAGTATTGAAGTGTGCGATGAGGTTTGCGATTTACTTGCCGCCCCAGGCTTCTGCCGAACACAAGGTGCCGGTGCTGTATTGGCTGTCCGGGCTGACGTGTAGTGATGAAAACTTTATGCAAAAGGCAGGTGCCTTGCGGATAGCGGCGAGCTTAGGAATGGCGATTGTTGCACCAGACACCAGTCCTCGCGGCAGCGCGGTGCCGGATGATGAGGGCTACGATCTTGGGCAGGGGGCCGGTTTTTATATCAATGCCAGCGAAGCGCCTTGGGATCAACACTATCGGATGTTTGACTATATCAATGCCGAGCTGCCAGACCTGATCGAGTCTACGTTTCCGGTTACAAAACGAAAGTCTATTGCCGGCCATTCAATGGGTGGGCATGGGGCGTTGGTCAGTGCGCTGCGCAATGCAGATCAATACTGTTCGGTTTCAGCATTCAGTCCCATTGCTCACCCAAGTGATTGTCCTTGGGGGCGCAAAGCCTTTGAAAGCTATCTTGGTAAGGATCGCAGCCGATGGGGTGAATACGATACCGTGCAGCTGTTAAACGATGGCAAAGCCTGTCCGCCTGCTTTGATTGATCAGGGAGAAAGTGATGAGTTTCTAGCTGAGCAATTGAAAATTGATGTATTAGAAAATACTGTTCGTAATAAGAATTTGTCGATTACGATTCGTCGACAGGAAGGTTATGATCACAGCTACTATTTCATCGCGAGCTTTATTGAAGACCACTTGGTTTTTCACGCCGAACATTTAGCCCTGAAGTTTGCTAAGTGATGAGTAAAAGAGGCAAGGTGCGTGAGCATCTTGCCTCTAAAACATTGATAGGCCGATACAGGACTATCAGCGCTCACCCTGAATTTCAAAAAGATCATCTTCCAGGCGGGCTTTACCGTCCTCATCAATTACCCAATGCTCGGAATGAACCACGCCGTAGGCTTTGTTCATCGTCCAGCTTGAGCTCAGGATATAACCTCCTTTTTCAGACGCTGTCCATTTCACATCAGAGTAATCTACATCGGCATAGCCTTGGTCGATAATACCCTGCCAGAATTCCTGAATGGCCTGTCGGCCTTTAAACACGCCAAACGGTCGTGCTTCCATAACCGCGCCTTCTCGATATTGCTGTGCGCAGCCCGCCGCGTCTTGTTGATTGAACGCTTTTTGCCAGTTGCTGATGCCTTCTTTGCACAGCGTGAGTTCGTCTTTACTCGACATAATCTTGTCCTTGGTCAGTGGGGGAGTCGAGAGCAGTATAGGTTTGCTATTGGCTCGAAAAAACAGTCTAATAAAAAATGTATGTTTAATTAAATAGAACAATACTTATGAATCAATTACGGCATATGTCTGTTTTTGCCCATATTGTTGAGAAAGGTTCGATTACGGCCGCAGCTGCACATTTGGACGTTTCCAAGTCCGTGGTGAGTCAGTACCTCAGTCGTTTGGAGAAAGCGTTAGGCGTGAGTTTGTTGAAGCGAACCACGCGGCAACAAGTTCTAACCCCGGCTGGACAGGCATTTTACGAAAGCTGCCATGCGATCAATCAGCAGGCCGAACAGGCCTGGCAGCACGCTCGGCAAACGCTCGAAGAACCCCAGGGGCGAGTTCGCATTACCGCTCCCGACGCCCTTATGAGCACATTGGTCGCGCCTGCGATCAGCCCGGTGATACAGCAGTATGCATCATTGAGCATTGAGCTGATCAGCAGTGATAAGCGTTTGGCAATCAACGCCGATGATATCGATCTGGCGATACGGGTAGGGGAATCTCTCGCCAGCAATGTAAAACAGCGACGAATTGGTGAGTTCAGAGACGTGCTGTGTCGGAGCGCATCGACAGCGAGTCAGAAGATTAATGATCAAACGGTGTATATTGCCAACACTTGGCAGGGCTCGACCATTCAACATCGCCTGTATGATCCTAGCCGTCGCAAGCGTTTGAATTATGTGCCCGATACATTGTGCCGGGTGGATTCCTACCACACGTCGATGGCATTGATTCAAAGCGGCGCTGGCATTGGCCTGATTCCGGACTTTCTCGTGAAGGCATCCGCTGGGATGATTTGTGAGGCATTTCCGGGTTATCAGTTGCCCGCCAATACCGTGTATGCCCTGCACCCCTATCGGCAGCACATGCCATTGGGGGTTTCGGTGTGCCTGGATGCGATCAAGAACAAGCTCGATGAATCGATATGAGGCGTGTGGATGTCCGAACGAAGCACTGCAGGTGTCAAAGAAGGTTTTGAAAGAGCTTGCAGGCCTTGTTTGAGTTGCCTGCAAGCCAAAGAATAGCGAACCTATTTTTAGAAATGGATTCGGCTGGTCTGGTCCACACAACGGCTGCCTTTTAGTTCAGCGTTGTTGACGAAGGCCAGTGAATATTCCTTGAAACAGTTTGGCGCATTGAGAGCAACAAAGTGAGGAGCGTCGCTCATGGTTACGAGTTCAATGGTGGACTGTTTATTCAAGTGTTTCAGTTTCTGGACGTGTTTCTGAGCACCCTTATAGTGGGTTTTCGGGTCCATATCGCCATGCAGGACAAGCGTGCGAGGCATTTTTTTGGGCAGTTGAGCAAAGTAGTGATCGCGCGTATAGCGAGGCAGGGTTACTTCGGCCATGAGCATGGGCAGCGGGCTACTGAAACTCAACTCGGTTTCTTCTTGGGCGATATCAGATTTCTTGGCATTCGGGCGCAAATTATTTTCCGCAGCAGTGATGACTTGTACCAGAGGGACTGAACTGCCGAAGTTGGCATAGTCCTCGTTAAACTCACCATAATATGTTTGTGCGTTTTTCAGAGCGTCCAGTAAGGGTTGGCTGTTGCCATTGTGTAAAGCCAACAGAATGGAAGGGATCTCATTGCGCAGATGAGGAATGTCCAACAAAGTACCCAAGCTGTTTGATAAACTGAGGGCTTTCAATTTGGGGTCGAGTGATTCCAGGCTGCGGTATTGTGCGCTGAGCGATTTGCTGATAGCGAGAAGATTGTTACCTTTGCTGCAGTCGTTGCTTTGTTCGCATCGCGTAAGAAGGGTTTTACCCACCTCATCAATGACGAAGGAGCGACGACTCAATTCGTAATCCTGATCGTCTTGCAAGGGCACCAGAGAATCCAGAATAAGGCCGTCAACGTTTACCTCGGGTAATTGCAAAAGGCGCAGGCTTAATTGTGTGCCGTAGGACACGCCGTACAAGTATTGCTTGCCTGAGCCACGGAACTGCTTCATCAGCTGACGCAGATCTTGAGCGGCATTGCTAATTGAAAACGCCTTCACATGATCCGGTTTGGCGTACATGCTACCAAAACAGCTCCCCCATTCGGCACCGACCAAGGCAACGCCACCTTCGGAATCCAATTGTTCTTCTTCACAAATGGTACCTGAGGCACCGGTGCCACGGTGATCGGGAATATAAATGTCCAGATTGGGAAAAGCGCTTTGGTAGTGGTCGATAATGCTGTAGAAACTAGCGCCGGATTCGCCAGGCCCGCCGGCAATCAGCCAGATGCTGCCTTCGGCGTTTTGTTGCGCGGGGAATTTACGAACAAAAATCTCAATACTCTCTTTCGATTCAGGCTTATCGTGGTGCAGAGGCATGGCCACATTAGCGCAAAGTGAGTTTTCCAGAGCTGGATGTTGCTGGGCGGCGGTGCAGGTTTTGAAGTCGTCTGCGAAGGCTTTGATGCCGGCAAGAGTGAGTGCGCTACCCAGCAGGGCAAGTTTGAGAGTCTTATTCATAAGTGGGCCATTGTTCACTGCGATTTTTGTTGGTTGTGCGAGCTTAGACGGCAGGGATAGCGAGATTGGATGCAGTGGAAACACGATTGATTGAAATTGCTAGTTCGACACAGCGCCAATGGCTTGTTGCGCCCCTAAAAAGCCCCTAGAATTTGGTTTAAATCATAATAAATGAATCGGTTTTGCCGCCAAGTTTCTCGACTGAATCTTTTCGGTGTACCAGGATTGCTGGAGCTTCTTTATGTTTTTCTCCGTAGACTCTTTTCCCCATCTCGTCAGCGATGAACTCTGTTTACAGTTTAATCGTGTTTGGCAGCGTTTGTCCGAACCTGGGTACTGGTGGTCGGCGGAGCAACGCATTGCTATTGCTCAAGCTATGCGAGAATCCAAACCCAGGCCGGTTTATGACCGGCAGCGTATCGCGCCAGAGTTGTTAGCACATGATCACGGCCGTGCCGAGCTCAGCCCGTTGTTGATCGATACCATTGAGCGAGTGAGCACCGAGTCGGGTCAATTGGATGAGGCCTGGTGCAAAACCGTGTGCTCACGAATCGGTGAAGGGGCTTACGCTGAGCTGGTGGCCATTGTCATTCTTGTCTTACCCATTGATCGTTTTTGTTTGGCCGTCGGGCGCAAGCTGCAAGCGTTACCTGACCCTCAGGCCGGAGAGCCTTTGCGTGAATACCCCGAAGATCTGGTCGATAACGGGGCTTGGATTCGCCAGACTGCGTCGGCGGTTGCGAATAAAGAGCTGGTGAACGTTTCGCGTGCCCTGAGTGTCTGCCCAATCGAAAATGGCTTGCGTCGGGATTTGGTGGACGCCATGTACATGGAAGGTCACAGTTTCTTCGATAAGCTCTGGGATCGTAAATCCCTTTCTCGTACTCAACTGGAAATAGCGGCTACTCGTACCTCAGTGATTAATCGATGTTTTTACTGCGCTAACGGACACACAATGATTTTGGATATGGCCGCCAAGGCCAGCGGGGATTCGGTTGATTTGGCTGCGCCACAGGGTGCGGAAGTGAAAGACATTGGAGTGGCGCATGGTGAATTGATTTTGGATTACACCGAGTTCGCCAATCGAGAACCGGAAAAAGCCTATGAACAGTACGCCCAGTTGGAAGTGTTGCTCGGTGAGCGAGGGGCGATGGAATTGGCCGCAGTTGTCGCCATATTTAACGGTTTGAACCGCACCAGCGACCCCACCGGTGTGCCGATGGAGGAAACCCTGATGGCTTACGGCCGCCTTGGAAACAAAACGGAGAAGCTCGGCTTGGCGACCATGGCGGGCATCAACAACACGGAGCGACCAACGCTCTGGCAAAGCCTTTGGATTTTGATCAAGTTTCAATGGCGCCGTTTAATGGGAGAAGGTCAATAAAGTGAGTAATCAAACCGGTATAAAGACACCGTTACGCTGAGGCGCTCAATCCTTCTTTCTGCTGTTCCAGATATTCACACAGTTTGTTGAACGGCAGGGCGGGGCTGAATAAAAAGCCCTGTAATTCATGACAGCCATTATTACTGAGGAATTCGACATGCTCTTGTTCCTCGACCCCTTCGGCCACAATCGCCAGATCCAGGCGTTTGGACATTTCAATCACGCTGAGAATAATCTCACGAGCGTTCTGGCTCTGGCCAATTTCCCGAGTAAAGGAATGGTCGATTTTGATGCGCTTATACGGTAATTTTTTAAGATGGCTCAGTGAGGAATAACCTGTGCCAAAATCATCGATGGTGAAATCAATGCCGAACTGGGTCAATTCACTCATGACTTTGATGGCGGTGTCCATGTCTCGCATCAGCGTGCTTTCGGTGACTTCAAATTCCAGGCTCGACGGTGGCAGTCCTAATTCCAGTACAATCAACTGAACTCGGCTGACAAAATTGTCCGACATGAATTGCTGGGGTGAAATGTTGAGCCCCATTTGGATATCGTCAAAACCCAATTCGCGCAATTGTTTCAAATGCAGGCAGGCTTTTTTCAGCACCCAATCACCAATGGATGAAATCATGCCGGAGTGTTCAGCGACAGGAATAAAACTGTCTGGAATGATCCAGCCCAATTTGGGGTTTTTCCAACGCAGCAGTGCTTCCACGCCGTTCACGCAATTGCTTTGGCTATCGATGCGAGGCTGGAAGTGCAATTCAAATTCCAGACGGTCAATGGCATGTACTAAAGCCTGCTCCAGTTCGTAACGCGCCTGGACTTCCTGGCCGATGGTTTCGGAATAAAAACAGTAACTGTTTTTTTCATCCATGCGGGCTTTAAACAGCGCCGTTGCAGCATTGCGTAAGGCTTCGCCAGCGTCATGGCTGTCTTTGGGCCAACAGCTGACGCCCATATTTGTCGACAGAATCAGGCTCTGGCGTTCTCGGGTAATGGGGCGGCTGAAACTAGAGCACAGGCTGTCCAGCAGTTCCATAGTATGATGGTTCTGGGCATCGTCAGGCACCAAAAAGGCAAAGTCATCGCTGTTGAGTTGCGCCATAAAATAATTCGGGCGGTTAATTTCTTTCAGCTGTTCGGCGATTTGCAGCAAGCTGCTTTTTCCCAGTGTTTGATCGTAGATGCTGTGGCTGGCATCACTCCAGTTAAAATGACAGATCACCAAAGCCAATTGCTTGTGGTTCTGGGATTGAATGCTGTCGGCCAATTCTCGTTCCAGTGCGCCCTGATTGGGTAGCTCGGTGAGAGGGTTGCGGCTGCTAAGCTCATCGAGTTTTTCTTGCAGTGCACGCTGGGATTGAGCTTGGGAATGCAAGCGCCACAAATTCCACAAGGGCCAGCAAATCATCAGACAGGCAATGGCGGTTGCAGGTGCAAACCAGTATCGGGTGCTTGCCAGGAGAAAGGCTGAGAGGGCAATGCATAAGCCGATGAATATGAGCGTGAGTGCAAAGCCATACCGCAGTGGGACCATCATGATGGCGATCGCGCCCAATAGGATAATGGCGGAACTGATCAACCATTGTTGAATGCCATTGAACTCTTGCAGAATTTTCCCCTGCAGCAAACCATTAAGTTGTTGGGCGAGCAGTTCTACCCCGGGCATGCGCTCGTGCTCACGGTACAACGGGGTCGCAATGCGATCGCCAATGCCGGCGGCGGTGACACCCACAAATAGATATTTATGGTTCAGGACATCAAGATCAATTCGTTCACGCAGAACATCGGCGTAGGAAAGGCGCAGGGTTTGATGCTCTCGTTTGGTAAACGGAATCAGGCCGCGCTTGTCTCGAACCCAGCCTACGGTCAATTGTGCGTCCAGGTCATGCCCCTTCAGCGTGTCGAGTTGTGGAATCTCTTCCCCGGTAAACTGCGCCATCGCCAGTGGCAGTGATGGCCAATAGGCGTCTCCCATTCCGGCGTAGGCGTGAAATTTTCGATTTAAACCATCGAGGTCGAGTTCGACATCGACATGACCGATGCCCGCGGCGCCTGCGGCCAAGCTGGCCATGGGCAAAAGCTCGCTCACTCCCGAGGCTTTGCTGAGTAAAACCGGGGCCGTAATCAGGAACGTTTTGCCGTTATTTTCAATGGCCTCAGCGAGTGCCTGATCGACATCGGGTTGTTGGGATTCAGAGAAAATAATATCCAGGGCGATGGCTTTGCTGTCGTACTTGCTGAGAACATTGATGAGATCGGCGTGAATATTACGGGGCCAGGGCCAGCGGCCCAGTTCCATAATACTGGCATCATCAATGTCGATGATGACAATGTCCGGAGACATGGTAGGGGCTTGAACCGGCAGCAGGAGATCATAGCTCAGGGTATCGAAACGATTGAGCAATTGGCTGTAGCGTAACCCGCTGGCCAAGAGCAGCAGGCCAGCGAGTAGCAGGAGTGCAATGCCCAGTGTTTGTCGATGTTGCCCGGGCATGTCGCCGCCTGTTAGATAATCAAAATGGCAATAATACCAAGAATAAGTGCCCAATGACTGTTATCGGGCAACCCTTCAATGACTTGAGTGCTGCCCCAGGGACTTTCATAGCCGTCCGACTCGATGGTCTTAACGCGCATATAACGGTTATTCCCGCTGTGTGGATCAAAAGCAAACTCCGGCACGTTGGTCATTTCATCGACGATGATGTGCTTAAAGTGTTTATCGCGCGCAATTTGCACTTGATAGCGCTGGCCTTCACCGGTTTTTTCCCAGCTGGCGAGTAGCTTGCCATTGTGGGTTTCCAGTGAGGCTTCAGGTTCTTTGGGGATGGGTTTCACCTTGTAGTGGCGGGTGACGCCCACCGGGCCATGTTCACCGTCCGCAGCAATGCTGGTTAAGCGCCAGTAGAAATCACCCAGCTGGGCAACGGCATTGCTGTCGAAGCGACGCGCATTGGTTTCTTCTTTTAGCAGTACATTATTAAATTGTTCGTCGCCAGCGATTTCCAGGAGATAGCGTTGTGCATCGGTAGATTCGGTCCACTGCAGTGTTGGCCATTCGCCACGATAGCTCTGCTTGTTGTGAGGTTTGAGTGGCAGCGGGGGTTGCGGGCGCGCATCGAGAACAAAGCGGGCCATGCGTTCTAAGCCTTCCAGGCCCAGTTCGTCGATACCGCGAACGCGAACAAAGTACTCGCCGTCAGGAAGATCCGGCAGTGCGGCTTTATTGTGTTCGCCGACGCCTTGCCACAGCAGCGTTTCGAACGCTTCATTGTCCGCAACTTCGGTGCGGTATGCTTTGGCACCGGCCAGAGCGTTCCATTCCAAACGCCAATTCAGTTGGCGAATGGCAGAGGGTATCGCCTTGAAGCTTGGGGGAGGCAGCAGCTCACGGGGTTTGCTAGGTGGTTCACCAGCCTTCACTTGGGTACCAAAGCCGGCAGGTACCAGAGTTTGGGATTGGCCGCCGGACACAGCGACTTTACCTTCGACGACTTCGATATTGGACACCTCGCCAGAATCATCCGCGACGGCACGGTAGGCGGTTCCGCGCACGGCACTGATGGCAGAAGGGGTGTGGATTTCAAAGCGTGAGCCCGGGCCAACAGCCGTCGTCACTTGAGAGCTCAAGCGCCCTTGCAGCAGCTTAATGCGAGAGTCCACCATACCTGTGCTGCCATGGGCACTCAGGTGATCAAAACGAACAATACTCTGATCAAAAATGGAAACAATGGAGTTGTCGGCGAACTTAATGGCCACGCCGCTGTTTTCGCCAGTGCGGATAATGTCGCCGAGGTAGATTTCCATCGACTTACTGGCTTGCAGCTGTTGATTGCCTTGGGCGCGTTCGATTTCCGCCTGGCCGGTAATGGAATGAATGCGAGCGGGAACCACATTGGATTTGATCCAGGCCATCGGTACTCGAATGACCGAGCCCGGTTTCATACGGGTGGGTTCACTGATGTTATTGATTCGGCGCAACTGTTCAAAGCGGGTAACTTTATCGAGATGTTTTTCGCTGAAGTTCCAGAGATTATCGCCGTCGACCACGGTGTATACCCAGTGGTCCGCCAGACTGCTGTGGGTAAAACAAAGGCTTAGAAGGCATAGTGCCAGCTTGAATCGCAGATGGTTGCGCATCATATTTATATTCCAACGATGAAACGGCTGAATCTTTGTATGTCTTATGTAGGGGCCAGTCGTCGGCTTCGCCGTTGTCTCTACTCGGGTCGTGACGAGTCGATCTCGCGCCCTTTCCATGTCTTATGACGGCTTAGTCTATCAAAAAAACCGACAAATCCTATTGATAAGGGCGAAAGAGGCTGAACAACGTTCCAGTTTGAGACTGGGCACACGTCACTGATGACGGGACCTCTAAGTGGACCGGTCTCCCGGAGCCTGACAAGACGCGGCAGCATGGGACTTGCAATATGAACCTAGGCTGAAAATTTGAGGGTATTTACGCTTTGCGTGAGGCGTGTTTAACCTTGAGGCGCCGACCCGGCTATTTTGCCTCGTTCGCGGTAGGTATCTGCCGACTTGGTTGAACTCAAATGATAATGATATGGTTAGCCCTCCTTAATATAGACCCGGAGACCCTCCCTTGCTGTTATTGATCACCTATATGGTGTTGGCCATTGTTATTTCTTTTTTATGTTCTGTGATGGAAGCGGTGCTGCTCAGCATTACCCCGAGCTATATCGGTGTGTTGCGCAAAGACAATGAGCCCCTGGCCAAGCGAGTGCAGTCCCTGAAAGACAATATCGATCAACCTCTGTCGGCCATTCTTACTTTAAACACCGTTGCGCATACCGCTGGCGCTGCGGGTGTGGGCGCCCAGGCGGCCGTGGTGTTTTCAGATGCCGCTGTGGGTATTGCCTCGGCGGTGATGACTCTTTTAGTGCTGGTGTTATCCGAGATTATTCCCAAAACTCTGGGGGCGAGCTATTGGCGTGCGCTGACCCCTTCCGTGTCGATCAGCCTGTTGTTCTTGGTAAAAGTGTTTAAGCCCTTTGTTTGGATGGCCGATCGCCTGACGCGTTTGTTGGGTAAGAAGGAAGACGAAGCGCACTATATTCGCCAGGAAATCGAGGTGATGGCTGAACTGGGTTCCAAAGCGGGTGCCTTGAATCAGGACGAATCGGATACCATTCGTAGCCTGCTGAATTTCCGGACGGCCAGTTTAAAAGATCTGATGACACCCCAGACGGTGCTCTTTAAAGTGCACAAAGACATGACTGTGGACGAGTATTTATCCGAGCATGGTTCAGTGCCGTTCTCCCGAGTGCTGGTTTACGATGAAGATGGCGATGATGTCATTGGCTTTGTGCACAAGAATGATTTGATGCTGGCTTACCATCGCCTCGGTCATGATTATCGGGTTGGGAAGCTGGTGAAGTCCTTGTACACCGTGCCGGAAACTTTATCGGCGCCCAGCCTGTTTCAAAATCTGCTGCAACGTCGTGAGCACATTGCTTTGGTAGTGGATGAGTATGGCGCAGTGCAGGGAATTGTAACGCTGGAAGATCTGCTGGAGTCACTGATTGGTGTCGAAATTGTCGACGAGCACGATCGCGTCAGTGATATGCAGGCCGAGGCTCAGGAGCTCTGGCGAGAGCGCCTGGAAAATCAGGATAAGATTATTGATGCCAGTGATGGATTGTCACCCGAGGCCGACACAGATCAGAAAGCAGACTAAATTTTCAAGGCAGGAGCGATGCGGTGTTTATCGAAAGCGAATCTGAATTGCGGGAAATTTATGGTTATCCGGTTGGGCGTGCTAAAGACAAACAATTAGCGGCGTTGGAAAAGCACAGTATTCATTTTATCCATCACTCCCCGTTTATGTTGTTGTCTACTGCCAACCAAGCTGGGCGGATGGATTGTTCACCTCGAGGTGGCGAACCGGGTTTTGTTCGTGTGCTTAATGAGCGCTGCATCCTAATTCCCGACGCCAAGGGCAATAGGCGTCTGGATAGTTTGGTCAATATTCTCGATACCGGGAGCGTGGGTTGTGTGTTTCTGATTCCTGGCGTAGACGAGACTCTGAGAGTTAATGGGCGTGCGAAAATCAGTCGAGATGCCTCTTATCTGGAGAATTTTGACGGTCAGGACAAAGCGCCAATCAGCTGCATCGTGTTGGACATTGAAGAGGTGTTTTTGCATTGCGCCAAAGCTCTGATGCGCTCCCGTTTGTGGGCAGAAGACAGCAAGATTGAGCGCAGCAGTTTCCCAACCATGGGGCGCATGATCAATGATCAGTTGAATATAGCCGGTGACGTTGAAACCCAGGAAGACATGGTTAAGCGATATATGAAGGACCTTTAAGTCCTTCATATACGGTATGTGATTCAGTTTGCTTCAGCTCTACTTTTTTCGAGGCACTCTTCGATCAAGGTTTTTAATTCCACCGTCTCATTCGCCAATTGTTCCGCTGTTAATGGAATCTTGAGCTTTAACACTTGCTTGGCGGCCATAAAATCTTTGGGGCGATTGATGCAGTCTGCAGCAATCAGTTGGCCTTCTCGGAAATACCAAACGCTGAACTGTTCTTCGTCTGGTTGGCCTCGAAGCACGTACTCGCTGTAAGCCATATTGACGCCGGCAATCTGTAATTTGACATCATACTGGTCCGACCAGAACCAGGGGTGCTCTATATTGGGAGCTGGTTTGTTGCACAGTGTGGCGGCGATAATCCTGGCCGTGTCGTTAGCACTGGGCACGGATTCCAGGCGTACCATTTGCTTGAGTTTGGGGTGAGGGTAAGCGCAGCAATCGCCAGCGGCAAAGATATCCATATCGCTGCTGCGGCCTTGCTCGTCTACGACAATACCATTGTCGGTGCTAAGCCCGGCGGCTTCGGCGAGTTCAATATTGGGAACAACACCAATGCCTACGATGACCATGTCGGCAGGAAATTCGCGGCCGTCCGAGGTGACAACGGCATCGACCTTGTGTTCACCTTTGATGCATTCCAGCTGCGTGTTTTCATAAATGCAAACACCTTCGCGCTGATGCTTGTGTCGATAGAAGTGAGACACCTCTGGGGCCGTTACTCTTTGCAGAATACGCTCCGCCGCTTCCAATACAGTGACGTCTGCACCCAGTTTATGTAAGGAGGCTGCGGTTTCCAGGCCAATATAGCCCCCGCCGATAATCACCACCCGGCAGCCGGCTTTGAGTTGGTGTTGGATATGTTTGCTGTCCTCGGCATTGCGCAGATAATGAACTTGAGGAAGTTCTGCGCCCGCGAGAGGTAACGGTCTTGGGCGGGCTCCGGTACACAGCGCCAGTTTGTCATAGCTCAGTTGTTCGCCATTGCTGAGTTGTAGCTGTTTATGTTCCCGATTGATGTGTTGAACTTTAACGCCCAATTTCACATCCACGTCCAGCTTGTCATAGGCCTGACTCGGGCGGATGAATAACTTTTCTTCGCTCAGCTCGCCACTCAAAAACGCTTTGGACAGAGGCGGCCGTTGGTAGGGCAGCAGTGTTTCTTCACCAACGAGCGTGATCGGGCCAGTCCAGCCTTGCTGTCGAAGGCTGGCGATGAGTTGCGCGGCGGCGTGGGAGGCGCCAACAATGACACAGTGCATAATCAAACTTCCATAAACAAAAAAGGCCACACAAAGGGTTTGTGTGGCCTGATACAAGACCGTGTGATCAAGAGACCGCTTTGATCACCTGGGAGAAGTTGTCCAACATTTCCAGCTCTTCTTCCTGTTCGAAGTAACCTACGTGGTGCCAGCAGACAAATTCTTCGGTGCCGTATTTTTCTTTCAGGGCACCCACCTGGTCGATCACTTGGTTTACGGTTCCTTTCCAGACGCGGCCCATCGGCACATTGTACGGCGGCGCGTTGTAGGCGAAATTAAACAGCTCTTCAAAATCGCGGTAGTGGCTTTCGGCCTGGGCTTCGGTAGAACCAATGGTTAGGTGACCACCCAGCACCAGGGTATTGCCTACGGTGCATTCGGTATGACCGTGCTTATGGGCTTCTTCGATGTACAGATCCATGGTCATATCGATGAATTCTTCTTTCGATACAAAGGCCACCAGCTTGGCACCTTCCTTGGCCCAGAATTTGGCGGTTTCCATTGACCAGGAAAACGGTACATACAACGGTGGGAAGTCTCGACCCTCTCGCTGGCGGGGGCGTGGCACGATGCCGGTCTTTTTCAGAATATCGCCCTCACCCAATGCATCTTCACCGCCCCAGGCTTTGGTCGGTGGGAATGGCCAGGTGATGTCCGTAGGCGGGATGTCCCAAAACTCGCCGTAGTGGTTGAAGGTTTTGTTGGTCCAGGCTTTTTTGATGACTTGCCAGGATTCTTCCATCAGACGGCGGTTACGGGCATCGGCTTTGGAGCGGTCCGACTGGGTGGTAGTGATGTCCAGATACTGGGACAGATTGTTCAACCAGCGGGGTGTGTTGCCGCGTACAAACCCGACGAATAAACGGCCATCGGTCATGTGATCCAGCATCGCCAGATCTTCCGCCAGGCGCATGGGGTGATGTGCTGTCAGGGCCATACCGACCTGGCCCACCATCAGGTTCTTGGTGTTCTGGGCAATGTGCAGGTTCCACAGCAGGGGGTTGGTGGTGGTTTCGATGCCTTCCACCTGGAAGTGGTGCTCGGTCATACAGAAGCCCGCGAAGCCATTTTCGTCGGCAAATTTCATCTGTTCGGTGGTGCGCTGTAACAGTGTGTCAAAGCGATCCGGGTCGCCACCAGGAAGCTCAACGTCTTCGCCTTTGCTGCGCATATAGGGCTGTACAAGTATATGGGCCTTCATTGCAAATCCTCTGTAGTATGATCGTTCGTTCGATTATAGGGCGGCGTCTCGCGTTTGTATAGATCAGTGTGTTTTCGACTGGGTAAACGGCTGGGCGAAACGCCGGTTTTTCAGGCCTTTATGGCCTTAGGTCATTGATCGTAAAGTGTTTTTTAAAACGGGTGCGGCGGGAGAACTTTGGGAGCGATATGGTCGCGCTGAAAAACCCGAAGGTCGGCCCAAGGCCGACCTTCGGGTTGTGTTCGGTTTAATCCATCAATGGTTTGGCTTTCTCATCGACGATATGGCTGTCGATTTTGAGGTCGAACAGGCGCTCGGCGAGGTAGTGGTGAAAATCCACAACGACCTGCTCCAGTTCAACCAGCTTACCGGGTTGCCCGTGACGGGATTTCATGGATTTTTGATTGCGTTCGCAAATCCATTTGTCTTCTGCGAAGAACGCTTCCACAAATTCCTGCTCGGATTTTCCAGGATTAATTTTGCTGGAGGAAATGGTGCCTGCACGGATAATGGAATTTTCGGCGTCCACAGGAATGACCGACAGATAACCCAGGCTGTCGCCAAGCAAAATGCCAACAAAGTTGGGGGGCAAGCTGAACAACACATAATGTTCATACAGCCGTTGAGTAGCTTTAGGCATCAAGGCCATCATGGCGGACTCGGTAAAGCTGCGGCTCTCTCCCACCAGATTGCCGCCGGTCAATGTCCAGTCGGGCTTGCCTTCAATATAAAACGCTTCGCGTGTCGGGGTGTTAAGCTCCAGAGTTTCCTGGTGCACTTTGAAGAGATGGTAACTTTCAATGCCATTTTCGATGGCGAGTTTCCAATTGCTGTTCCAATATTCGTTTTCACCACCGCTGCCTTCAGTAAACGAGCCGATATTGTATCGCTTCAGATACTTGTCGATGCCGGCGTAACGTTCTTTCAGTGGCTCCGCATTACCGTTGATGTTCACAAACAGCAGTCCGTTCCAGCTTTCCAGTTTGAAGTGGGGCAGGCAATGATCGCTTTTTTCGACGGCGATGGTGCCCGGGTGCGGAACGCCGATCAGTTTACCTGTGTCGGTGTAAGTCCAGGCGTGATACGGGCAGACCATGCGACCCTTGTTTCCAAAGCCTTCGTCGTTCAGGGGGGTGCCGCGGTGACGGCAGACGTTGGACATGGCTCGCAACTCGCCATCGCGACCGCGAATGATAATGATAGGCTCATCGGCGATGGTCAGTGCATAGTAATCACCGGGTTTGGCAACTTCGCCTTCGTTGCAGACAAATACCCAATCGTTGCGAAAAATGTTGTCCATTTCCAACTGATAAACTTCGTTGTCAGAATAAGCGGCAAATGGCAGTCCGGTTGCGTCATCAATCTTGGCGCTGGCGACCTGCTTAATAGAGTCTAAAAGTGTCATCGTCATCTCCTTCAAGCCATCTTTGGCTGAAATCAGTTTAAATTGTTTATTGTAATATGTTACAAACAACTGCTTAAAAAAATACCTTTTGCCCCGGTGCGTGTAAGCGGGAGGCAAAAGGTTGTCTGGGTTTAGCTGGCGTTTGCTTCGGCCTTAGCGGCTTCGCGTTTTCGCTTTTGCTCCTGTTCCCAGGCCCAGATAGGTGGGCGAACCAATAATTGGAAGCGATAGCCCCAGCTCGGCGCTTCCCACAGTTGCTTGCCCAATTTGGTAAAGCCATGGAAGAACACGGTAATCGGATTCACGCTGTTAATGCGTGGGTATACGCCGAATTTAACTTTTTCATCTTCTTCAGCAAACGTGCCAAACATGCGATCCCAAATGATAAAAATACCAGCGTAATTTTTATCAATGTATTTTGAGTTGGTCGCATGATGCACGCGGTGGTGCGACGGCGTGTTCATAATGTATTCGATTGGCCGTGGCAGTTTGTTTACCAGTTGAGTGTGCAGGGCGGTTTGATAAAGCTGAACCAGCGCCTCGGCCAGGAAGACTACGAAGGGGTGGAATCCCAGCATCACCAATGGCGCGTGGAAGAAGAACGGAAAGAATCCATCCAGCGGTCCAAAGCGATAGGCGACAGAAATATTAAAGTGCGGTGAGCTGTGGTGTACGGTATGGGTTGCCCAGCCGAGACCGCAAACATGCATAAAGCGATG
The DNA here is from genome assembly GCF_040372805.1 of Pseudoteredinibacter isoporae. Lineage (GTDB taxonomy): Bacteria > Pseudomonadota > Gammaproteobacteria > Pseudomonadales > Cellvibrionaceae > Pseudoteredinibacter > Pseudoteredinibacter isoporae_A. The sequence goes on along the minus strand of NZ_BAABWJ010000001.1, from coordinate 313,703 downwards.
TTCCCAGTAATAAATAACGTCGGCCAACACAATACAGCCCAATAGAGTGAGCCAGGTCATCGGGAGCTGAGTGATGCTGAAGTTTTCGTAGATCCAGAAAAAACCGGTCAGGTAAAACAACAGGTAAATCAAACCACCAATAAAGCGATAGGCAAACAGCGTAATAAAGTTGGTGATGGAGTCACCCACCAGATCCCAACTGAAATTTCGTTTGATCGCCATGACGATAAGTTCGAAGGCGAACAGCCCCATCATGGCCAGAAAAAACCAATAATTAATGTATTCATTCCAGCCATGAAACTCGAGATCGGTCAGGCGTTGTTGTAGAAAATCTATCATGACAGGCACTCTATTTATAAATCACGAATAAAGACGTCAGTTCGCTGTTCTGGGTGTAGTCGCGGCGTTCGACTACGGCCTCAACAGCTCGACTGTAGTCAATATCCTGCCACGCATTGAACAGATCATTGTTTCCGTATTTACTGGGTTTCAACAGAGTTTTAATATCCCCACTTGGGATGGGGTAATGCTCGCCGCTCATGTTGGCTTTGTTATAGCCAATGCTGATGGTGGCTCGGCTGAAGTCGCTGTTGAAATCGCTGTATATGGCAAACACGCTCACGGTGTAACTGTTCAGCTGATCGCTGAGGGTTTTGTTGTTGGAAAATTCCTGCCAGACCGTATCGGCTTTCATTAATTCAGTGGTGCGTTGAATACCCACAACCGATTTGGGCCAGTTGTTCCCTTTGGATTGTGGTTTTGCCTGTGGTTTGGCCTGGTTTTGTTCAGGCGCGGCAGTGGCAACCTGCAGCGGCGCATCGCTGTGTTGCTGTTGCTCTTCCGGCAATTCCGCTGCGGCCATTTGTTCATAGGCCTGGTAGTCTTTCAGGTCAAAATAGTCAGCCGTGGATTGGCGGCCGAAAGCGGCCATGGCGTAACCGACCTCACTCATGGTCGCAAAATCCATATTGGCACTGCTGTATTTTTCAAATTCAGTTGGGGGTTCTGCTTTTTGCAGACTTAACGCAAAGCCAACCACCAGACCGAGCAGTAAGGTGCTTAAAACAGAGATAAAAAAGTTCATAGGCCTACCTATCATCACGCATTTACACTTGGGAATAGTTTTCGTCATTAAGCGCATCGGAGCCGTACTGCTCCTCCAGCTCACCATAAAACAGGGGCAAACGCTTGAAGACATAGGCATAACAGCCTAAACAAATGGCCATAAAAAACGTTGCCAGAATCATTTTTCCGTCCTCATCCAGTAAGCCATTGAATTGAGTGCCAAAGGTCATTCCCACCACCGTGGCCGGCAGGAACATCGCCGCGAAACGACCGTCGATACTGAATTCGCTATATAAACCCAGTTGGAAGGGGGTGAATATCGCCCATGAGACTGAATAAATCAGTACGGCCAAGGCATATATCCACTTGGCTTCCGGGGTGGTCGAGAGGTAAAACATAAAGTAAACCATGAGGTGAACCCCACCGGAAATCAGCATCGGGTATTTGCGGTCAAAACGATTGGCCAGGTAAATTGCGATGCCGTTGCCCGTCAAGCTGGCCAGGTAGCCAGACGCAAAAATACTACTGATAAAGGTAGCAGATAATCCCATTTCCATCCCGCGATTCGCCGAGTCAGCCCAGAACAAGCCCAGCGCGGCGTACCAAATCACTGTCGTCATCACCACAATGATTTTTAAACGTTTGAGCAGCGGGGTCTGCCGGTAATCCTCCATATCCGCTGCTTGTTTGTTGTTCGTGGGCGTCCACAGTGTGGTGGGAATGATGGCGATCAGACCGCACACCAGCAAAAACGAAAACGACAGTAGAGGGGTGCTCTCACTCAGTACTGGCATTGCAAAAGAGGCCACAGCCGACCACAGCACCTGGGCGATCAGTACCAAGGCGAACAACGGCTCCGGGTTTTTGTGGCTGCCAATAATGGCGAAGGCGTGGGAGGTGACAATGCCGGCGCCCAGCCCGCAGAGGAGGCGGGCAAACAGGGTGACACTGAAATCCCCATCGGCAGCCATGGTGATGCCATTGCCCGCCACAAAGAGCAGTAAGCCGAGCAGGCAGCTGAGGGTCAGGCTCAAGCCGTTACGCCAATAGCGAAAAGTCAGGCCGCTAACACAAATACCAAATAGCTCGGCTGTGGTCAGGGTGGCGGTTGCCTCGATATCAAACACCAGGCTAAAGGAGGAAAAAATAAAGGGCAATATATTGGCGGCTGAACCGCCGATTACCGCTAGAAACAGAAGGCTGCTTATTTGTTTTTTATTAAAACTGGTCTGAATCATCGTTCGCTTCTCGGCTAAAAATCGTTATTCCGATCAAATTCTCATTGACAAGGGCTTATTGAAATTTGTAGTCTCGCCAATAATACGATCGAACGTTCGGTCATGCAATGATTCAATGCTGTGAATCATGGCGGCAGTCGAGTGGTAGTGATTTTTAAAAACAATAAAGCGTGAGAGGCTAGGAGTATGTCTGAAATGAGGAGTTTCCCTGTAAAACCCCTGCTGGGGGCTATGTTGGCGGGATCGATGCTGGCTGCCGACTGGGCAGCGGCACAAATTGAGGAAGTGATGGTGACCGCCCAGAGGCGAACTGAGTCCGCCCAGGATGTACCGGTCTCCCTGACGGCGTACAGCGCGGAAGACCTGAAAATTGTCAATGTTACCCGCAGCAGCCAGCTGGCAGCGCAAACCCCGAACATGGTGGCGGTTGATGGCAACTTTGGTCTGTCGGCCCCGATTATCAGTATGCGCGGAGTGAGTAATGTAGACTTTAGTGCCATCTCAAATACCCCGATTGCGGTGTATAGCGATGGGGTGATTCTCAACAATATCCAGACTCATGGTTTTGCCATGTTTGATCTGGAGCGCGTGGAAATTCTGCGAGGCCCGCAGGGCACCCTGTTTGGGCGGAACTCCACCACGGGCGCAATGCAGGTGTTTTCCGCCCGCCCTACCGAAGAATTCAGTGCGGGTGTTGAGGTCACGCTCGGGCGCTTTGATCGCTCCCGTCAGGAAGCTTTTGTTTCCGGCAAGCTGACCGACAGCGCACGCGCACGACTGGCCTATGTCAGCAACCGCTCTTCAGGTTATGTGAAAGATCAGCTCGGTCGCGATGCCCAGAACGAAGATGTTCAAGCAGCCCGTTTCAGTCTGGATTGGGATGCTACCGAAGCGCTTAAAGTTGAATGGCGTCTTGCTCACCAGCAGATTGATAACAAGCCAGTAGTCTTTCATAACCAATTGCCGACGAACGTGTTTGACCCCACTTCGCCGGGCGGTTCGGCCTCTGATTTCCGCCGAGTTACCTTGAGCCCGAGCTACGAGCGCAAGGAAAAAGGTGAAACCATCATGAGCTCGCTCACCGTGGATTGGGATCTGGGTGATGTGAATCTGGTGTCGGTAACGGGCATTGTGGATCACGATTTCCAATACCAGAACGATGAAGACGCCAGCACTCAGGCATTAGGTCACAGCCAGGCGTTCACCGGGCAGCGTCAATTGACCCAGGAGTTTCGCTTACAGGGACAGACCGACCGACTCGATTGGGTTGCGGGTGTGTTCTTTATGGATGAGGAAGTTGAATCGCAAACCTCCTACGACATCAACGGCATTTTGGCCGCCTTGCCTCATGGTTTTGTTCCCGGCAGCGATGGCACCATTGGTGGTTTTGATGCTGCATTGGGTTTGGGGGGAGCCTGGATTGGTTCTGCTCAACTGGCCGGCTTTGAAGCCACGGACAGCATTTCAGTCGCGCAAGCCTACAACGTTTTGCAGGCCGTGGGTCGCCTACCCCAGGGCAATGTTTCTACCCGAGCGAACAAGCACAAGCAAAACCTGGAAAGCATGGCGGTATTCTCGCATCTGAAATATCGCATCAACGATTACTGGGGCGCGACCATGGGTTTGCGCTGGAGTCGTGATGAAAAAGACCTGAATGGTCAGTACCTGGGTTGTTATGTTGGGCAAAATCCGAATCGGGGTCAGGGCCGTTTTGATCTTCTGCAGGGCATTGGGATCGACCTGAATGCGCCGGGTGGTTTCGATCTTGCCAGTTTGGTGATGGACCCGGAAATCTGTGGCGTGAATAATGGCCAGCCGGAAAACTTTGGTGGCGATGCCAGTTGGGACTCCCTCAGCGGCAAGCTCTCTTTCGAATACACGCCTGACGAAGAATCTCTGTACTACTTCGGTGTGTCTCGCGGCTTTAAAGGCGGCAGCTTTAACGGAACCTTCTACAATCGCTTGGTTGAAGTCGAGCCAGAAAAATTGACCTCCTTCGAGTTGGGCACCAAGCATTATCTGCTGGACCGTCGTATGACATTGAACGCGGCTCTGTTCCAATACGACTACACCGACTTCCAGGCGGTGATCGCAGTTACTCTGCCATCGGCCTTGCAGGGCACGACGGTTGTCAACGAACTGGTGAACGTGCCGGATTCCACCATTCGTGGTGCCGAGCTTGAAATGGCCTACAACCCGATCACGAATCTGGTGTTAACTCTGGGGGCCTCCTGGCTGGATTCCAAAGTGGATAAGCAGCCCACCGTCAGTGCGGGCACCATTCCAAACATTCGCGGTAACGAGTTCCGTTACGCACCTGAATTCACGTTCAACGGTGTGTTGAGTTACACCATTGAGATGAACGATTGGGGTTACCTGACTCCGCAGTTGGATTGGTCGTACACCGATGCTTACTTTACCGACATCGGCAATAACCCATTAGGTCGAACCGATGACAACTGGATGACCAATGTACGTTTGAACTGGTCAAGTTCCGATGAACGATTGAACGCCACTCTGTTTGTAGAGAACGTGACGGATGAGGTGTACAACAGCTCCAACACCCGCGAGTTTACGGCCTCATTCGGAACGACTTTTTCTACGTATAGCAAGCCTCGCACCGTTGGCTTAACACTGTCATATCGTTTATAGCGTTTAGCGACGGTTAGGTGAGATCCTCACCCAATTGCTTAGCGGGCCTCTGGCCCGCTTTTTTTTGCCCGCAATGCTTTGTAAGATGGCCTCGTTGGAAAATCGAGGTAGCTATGGCAAGACCAAGCGTAAAAGAGGAAAGGGCAGAGGCCATTTTGGCGGCGTTCGAGCGATGTGTGGCAAGGTACGGCGTGGAGGGCGCCACCCTGGAGCGTATCTCCAAGGAGTCGGGCTTGCACCGCAGCTTGTTGCGTCACCACGTTGGCAATCGAGAAGCTCTGTTGGATCGTTTGATTGAGCGTTGTATCGACACCGAGCAGGACGACATCAGGTTACTGTTCGAAGGTATCGAAAAAGAGGGCAGCAAACCGGATCCGTCGGATGAGGCCATTATTGCGTATCTGTTCGGAGAGATGCCTGAGGCGGAACGGATTAAAATAAAAGTCGCCTTAGCGCTTCTGGCCGCTGTCGAAAATTACCCCAGCATTAAAAAATCTTTGTTCCAATGGAACAAAGATTTTATCTCAAGCCTGCAGGCGATATTGCAAAGCGTTTACCCTAAGGCCGATGAGCCGCAATGCGCTGCCGTAGCTTGGGGGCTGGCCAGCATTTCCCTGAGTAGTTTATCCATTGCGCCACTGGGAAGTGGTCACACCTTTCAAGAAAGCAGCTTGCAGGCGGCGAGAACATTGCTGAAAAGTTTGCGATGAAAAAACCTGGAGCATCCGCTTGTTGATGCTCCAGGGTATTACAGAGTCGATTGGATTCGACTTCCAAACTTATCAATAAAAGAATGGTGTCAAATCGGGAAGGGTCTCTGTTGCGGACGGATGTTCTCGTACTGCTTGGCCAGCTGTAACACGCCGACATCATCAAACCTTGGCCCCACAATCTGCAAACCAATCGGCAAGCCCATTTCGTTGTAGCCACAATTAATCGAAGCGGCCGGCTGCTCACTGATATTAAACAGAAAATTATTGCACCACGGATCAAACAATTTATTGCAATCGTCGGCCGGCAGTTCCGCCGCAAAAGCCGGTCGTGGCGTTGACGGCAGCAGCAGGTAATCCACCGCCGAGCACATCTCTAGCGTTTGCACGCCCAGCTTACGCATCGCCATAGTGGCATCGAATAAATCTACGGCTGAAATGTCTTCACAGTGCTGAGTAAACTGATCAATATACGGACTTTGTTTTCTGAGTGCTTCTGGGTATTGCTTGAATTCGTGATAGCAGCGCTGTTGATAATACAGTTCTGCGCAATCTTCATCGCCGGATGTGAATGGGCTTTGGATGGGAATTATTCGATGGCCCAAATCTTCCAATTGCTGAGCCGCCGCACTGACCGCGCGAATGGTTTCCGGATCCGGACTGCTGCCAAAGCCAATGTCCAACAATAGCCCCAAGCGCAAGGAGGGTCGAGCGGTCTGCAAGTGCTTGCTGTAATCCACATTCTGCCAGGCCAAAGATCGAGCGTCGCGGTGATCGGGGCGGCTCAAAATATTTAAATACGCCGCTGAGTCGCTTACAGAGCGAGACATTGGGCCCGCCACTAACGTGTCTGCATTGCTTGGGTAATAGGGTACTCGCCCTTGGCTGGGCTTCAGACCAAATAAGCCTGTGTAGGAAGCCGGCAAGCGAATTGAGCCTACGATATCCGTACCGGCCGCCACCGGATTCAGGCCCGCGCAAATCGCCGCGGCGGTTCCCGAGCTGCTGCCGCCGGTGGTGGCGCTGCCATTCCAGGGGTTACGTGTAATGCCGTGTTGGGAACTGTAGCCCGAGGCCAGAATGCCAAAATCAGGCATCGTTGTTTTACCCAGAGAAATCATCCCGGCTTCATTTTGTCGCGCAACCAGCGGGCAATCTTCCTTCCAGTCAAGTTCGTCGGAATTGTTGGCAATGGAGCCGCGATAACTTGTTTGGCCGCGACTGAGCAGTGCGTCTTTTACGCTGGTAGGAATGCCGTCAAACGCACTGTTTGGTTCGCCATTGAGCCAGCGTTGCTCGGATTTTTTCGCCGCTTCTCGCGCACCGTCGTGGTCGATAAAATAAAACGCATTGTATTTTGGATTGAGGGATGCCAAGCGATTCAATTGACAGTCGATGACCTCGACAGGGCTCAGGGCCTTGCTTTTGTAGAGGCGGCTGAGTTCCAGGGCGCTCAGGGTTGACACATCACTCATGAGGCATTTCCTAACAAATTGGCTTGGCTGCTGATCGATTCGTGAATCAGTGGAAACTGACCTCGCTTTTGATCCATAAAAAATTGCTGAAGGGCTGCGGCGATGCTCGGGTAGGCCAATTGAGACCAGGGAATATCGCCTTGTTTGAACAATTGTGCGTCCAGCGTTTCCAGTCCGGCTTCTACCTGGGGTGTGAGTAGTTTGGCGAGATAATACATATAGGTTTGGTTGATGTGCGGTAAATTGTACACCGCATACAGCGATTCAATTTCCAGTTGCGCGCAGGTTTCTTCTTTGGCCTCACGCATTGCTCCTTCGTCACTGGACTCGCCGTTTTCCATAAATCCAGCGGGCAAGCACCAAAGGCCTTTCTGGGGCTCAATGCCCCGGCGACACAGCAAGACCTGATCCTGCCAATGGGCAATAACACCGACAACCAATTTGGGGTTTTCATAGTGAATACGGCTGCAGTGATTGCAAATATGACGTTCGCGCAGATCACCTGCAGGAATGGCAACAATCAGCTTGTGACCGCAATCGCTGCAGAATTTCATGCCGACAACCCAGCGAATTTTCCGCGGTGGAAGGCCAGTGCTTCCCCCTCATTTTGTTGCAGCTGTTCGACCTTACCGATCAGCAAGCGATGATCGCCACCCTCATGATTGGCGTGCATCGCGCATTCAAATCGTGCCAGGCAGTTTTCAATGGCCGGCGCCTTGCTGTCGCTCTGTGCCAGTTCCACATCGGCAAAGCGGTCCCCATCCTTACTGGCAAATTGATACGCCAGGGCGTCCTGTTCACGTTTGAGTACGTGGATATTGAAATGGCTGCAGGTATTGAACGCGTCGAAGTTGCTGCTGTTCTTGCCGATGCTCCAGAGTACCAGAGCGGGGTCCAGGGACAGGGAGTTAAAACTGCTGGCGGTCATGCCGACGGCATTGCCTGTCTTGTCGTAGCAGGTGACGACGGTTACTCCGGTTGCAAATTGGCCTAGGGCATCTCTCAATTCTCTTGGGTCGATTTGGCTTGATTCCACGATTCCGTACTCACTGTCTAGAAGGTTCAGGGGGTTCGTTGCGTCTGCCTTGCTTGTGCCGGTGCTTTACGGGTGTCATTGGCCCGTTTTCATGCGTCGAACGAACGTTCGGTAATATTAAGTATGATTCTCTTTTGTGTCAAATATTAGGCATTGTCGTTTGCATAAATTGGTCTTGACACGAACGATCGTTCGATGAAAGTATAGCGCCATCAAAGCCATACCCAGAGACAAGCGGTACGAGGAGCACAGAGTGGGGCAATCAATCAATGGTCACGGGCCATGGGCGGAGTATCAGCAGCGCCTGAACGCCGGTCAGTTTTGCATTCAACAAGGCGGTAACGGCCATTATTTCTTTTATCCACGGGTCAATACGCCCGCAATCGGAGGTGACGACTGGCAATGGGTGGAAGCCAGTGGTCAGGCCAGTATCTATTCCTTGAGCCGTATTCCCCAGCGCCCGGAGCGTGGGGGCGATTACTACGTTGCGATTGTGCAGCTGGCCGAAGGGCCGCGCTTGATGAGCCAGTTGCGTTTGAGTTCCGAGGTGCCGCCTGTTATCGGCGATTCGGTGAGAGCGCACATTGAACATTCGGAAGACGCGGATGCGTTGTTGGTCTTTCAGCATGGGGAGGCCGTTTAAATGAGTGCTGAATATTTACGTGGAAAAACGGCGGTTGTCGGTGTTGCCCAGGCGGGCATCGGTCATTGTGCAGGCTGGCAGCCCTTGGAGTTAATGGGGGTGGCCGTTCAGCGGGCTCTTGATGATGCGGGTATCGGCTTGGATGAAGTGGACGGTTTGTGTGCGACAACCGGTTCCCACTATTTCGCCAGTCTGAGCGCGGCGGAGTACTTGGGTATTCAGCCCAGTTTTAGCAGCTGCGATATGAATGGTGGTTCATCGTTTATGTCGCAGTTATTGCAAGGTGTGATGGCCATCGAAGCGGGTCTGTGTAAAACCGTGGTGATTGCCTACGGCAGTAACGCCCGCAGCAATGGCGGAAATCATGCCGGTTTGATTGAAACCCCGGAGTGGGAGCAGTTGTATCGCCCTCGAATTCCGGTCACCGGTTACGCCCTGGCGGCGGCGCGTCATATGCATGAATACGGCACTCGTCGAGAGCAGCTTGCGGAAGTGGTCGTGGCGGCGCGAGCCTGGGGCGCTATGAACCCGGAAGCGTTTGTGCAGGAAGCGATCGATCTTGAAACGGTGTTGGGGGCAAAAATTATTTCAGACCCCCTGTCGGTGATGGATTGCTGTCTGGTAACAGATGGTGCTGCGGCGATGGTACTGGTAGCAAAAGATCGAGCCAAAGAGTATGGCAAAAAAGCGGCTTACGTTTTGGGCGCTTCCTCCGCGACCACGCATCGACAAATCGACCAAATGCCCGACCTTACGACCACTGCAGCGGTACAAAGCGGTGAGCGTGCTTATCAAATGGCCGGTGTGCAGGCTCGGGATATCGATGTCATTCAGCTATACGACGCCTTCTCGATCAATGTGATTTTGTTTTTGGAAGACCTGGGTTTCTGTCCGAAAGGTGAGGGCGGTGCTTTTGTGTCGGGTGGAAGAATCGCGCCAGGAGGTGAACGACCGGTGAATACCAATGGTGGCGGTATCTCCTGTGTGCACCCTGGGATGTATGGATTGTTCTGCATGATCGAAGCGATTCGCCAACTGCGAGGCGACTGTGGCGATCGACAAATCCCCTCGGCTGAACTCGCATTAGCGCACGGCAATGGTGGGACCTTATCCAGCCAGGCCACTACGATTTTTGGCACAGAAGCGTGCTTGTAAGAGGAAAAGACATGCTCGGTAAAATGATGGATTTTCAGTTAACCATACCGGCCGTGATGCGTCATGCCCAAAGCATTCATGGCGAGGCCGAAATTGTGTCCAAGCTGGGGGATGGCAGCCTGCATCGCTACCGCTATGCCGATGCCTTTGCGCGGGTTGCGCAACTGGCATCCGCCTTGACCAAGCTCGGCGTCAAGCAGGGTGATGTCATCGGTACACTGGCCTGGAACAGTTATCGCCACTTTGAATTGTATTACGGTATTCCCGGAATCGGTGCGATTTGCCACACCATAAACCCGCGCCTTTCCGACGAACAATTTGATTTCGTTTTGAATGATGCTCGCGATCAATGGGTTTTTGTCGACCCTGATTTTCTGCCGCTGATGGAGCGTTTGCAGGGCACATTCAATACCGTAAAAGGTTACATCGTATTGTGCGATGAAGCCGATATGCCAGCGCACAATCTGGCCAATGTACATTGCTATGAAAGCTTGTTGGCGGAGCAGCCTGCGCAATTCGATTGGCCCGAGCTGGACGAAAATCTGGCGTGCGGTATTTGCTATACCTCCGGTACGACCGGCAATCCCAAAGGTGTTGTTTACAGCCATCGCTCAACGGTTTTAATCAGCCTGACGGCCAACACCAACAGTTCGGTGGGGATGCAGGTGGAAGATTCTCTTTTGGCGGTTGTGCCGATGTTTCATGTGAACGCGTGGAATATTCCCTACGCTGCGGCGATGGCCGGAGCAAAAATGGTCTTCCCGGGTCGCTTTATGGGCGATGGTCAGGCATTGGCAACGCTCATGAATGAAGAGCGTGTGCGGTTTGCATCGGGAGTGCCAACAGTTTGGTTGGCGTTGCTGCAATATTTGCGGGACAACAAGCTTAAGCTGGAAACGGTTGAGTGTTTGATGGTAGGGGGCGCGGCAACGCCATTGGCTTTGATGAAAGCTTTTGAAGACGAGCAAGGCATTTTCATGCAGCAAGGTTGGGGCATGACTGAAACCAGTCCTCTCGGCACCATGAATGTTCTCACACCAAGCATGGCAAAGCTCGACAAAGACACGCAATTCGAATTGCGTAAAACCGTGGGGCGCCCAACCTTCGGCGTGGAAGTACGTATTGTTGATGAAGCCTTGAATGCGCTTCCCTGGGATGGCAAAACGCCGGGCGCCTTTCAGGTGCGCGGCCCTTGGGTGTGTTCTGAGTATCTTGGCATCGAGCAATCCGACGCTCATACCAAAGACGGTTGGTTCGACACCGGCGATATCGCCGTGATTGATAAGCAAGGCTATGTCTCTATTACTGATCGCAGTAAAGACGTCATTAAATCGGGTGGCGAATGGATCAGCTCGGCAGATCTGGAAAACGCCGCCATGGCTCATGACGCTGTGTTGGAAGCCGCAGCCATTGCGGCGTATCACCCTAAATGGTCTGAGCGCCCATTACTGATTGTGGTGTGCAAGCCCGGCGTTAACGTCAATGAAGTCGAGCTCAAGGAATTTTTATCCACTCAGGTCAGTCGCTGGTGGATCCCGGAAACCATTTTGTTTGCCAGTGAGTTGCCGCATACCGCGACGGGCAAAGTCAGTAAAAAAGATCTGCGTGAGCAATACCGCGATTTTTCATATCAGGAATAAAATCGAATGTCTGAAGTGAACCAATATGTCGACTATCGTCGAGAAGGTGACATGGCTTTTTTGAGCATGTGTCACGCCCCGGTGAACACCTTGTGTTACGAACTGCGCTGTGCCATTGATCACTACCTGAGCGTTGCTGAGCAGGATGACAATGTCCAAGTCGTGGTGTTGCGCTCGAATCTGGTGGCATTTTCCGCGGGTGCGGATATCAGTGAGTTCGGTACAGAAAAATCATTCGCGGAACCCAGTTTGCCGGCGTTGTGTGATCGTATCGATCAATTTCCAAAATGGGTCATTGCCGAAATCTCGACTTACGCCCTGGGCGGAGGCTTGGAGTTGGCCTTAGCGGCAGATAAGCGCATAGCGACCCAGGGCTGCAAGCTGGGTTTGCCGGAAGTCAATCTGGGCATTCTTCCCGGAGCCGGCGGCACCCAGCGTTTGCCTCGCTTAATTGCCTCAAGTACGGCGGCAATAATGATGTGCGATGGCAAACCGATCTCGGCCGCGCAGGCTGCTGAGTTGGGTTTGATTGATGTGGTGCTGGAATCTGCCGAGCATGCCGAGGCTGCCCTTCTTCAATTGTGGAAAGCCTGTGCAGGCACGAAGCCTGTCAATATGTTTGAGCAAGCCTATACGCTTGAGGCCGATGAAGCGGCTGCATTGAACGCTTATCAAGAGCAGCAGGCGCGACGCTGGTACGGATTGAAGTCACCCTTCGCGATTGTCGACGCTGTGACACAGGGAATGGCAATGCCGTTGGGCGAAGCCCTGGCCTTGGAAAGAACGCTGTTTGATGATTGTGCGGCGAGCCCGCAGGCAAGGGCGCTGCAGCACGCCTTTTTTGCTGAAAAAGAAGCATTGAAAGTCCCTGGTATTGGCCGGGACGATGCTCATTTAGCGATTCAGGAAGTGGCCATCATTGGTTCGGGATTGATGGGTTGCGGTATTGCCATCAATTTTTTATTGGCGGGCATTCCAACTCGTTTGCTTGATGTCAATGTTGAAGCCCTTGAAAAGGCGCGCGCCTATATTCAAAAAACTCTCGAGTCCAATCGTGACAAGGGCCGCATCAGCGCTCAGAAATACGAACAGGCTCTCATGGCGTTGGCGACAGCCTGTGACTATGAAGACATTGCGAATGCGGATCTCGTGATTGAGGCGGTGTTTGAAGATTTAGCGGTTAAGCAGTCGGTGTTTAAAGAGCTGGATCGCCATTGCAAACCCGATGCGATTCTTGCTAGCAATACCTCAACGTTGGATCTCAATGCGATTGCCGATGTGTGTGCCCGTCCGGAGAACGTGATCGGCCTGCATTTTTTCAGCCCCGCCAATATTATGAAATTACTGGAAGTGGTGCGCACCGAGCGAACCTCAGCGCCGGTTCTGGCGAGCTCGCTCAAACTTGCGAAGCGGATTAATAAAGTCGCGGTCACCGTGGGCGTGTGTTACGGCTTTGTGGGTAACCGCATGGTGGCGCCCTATTCCCGCGAAGCGTTTCGCATGATTCTGGAAGGCGCACGTCCCAGCCAAGTGGATGAGGCGCTGCGTGAGTTTGGCATGGCAATGGGGCCCATTGAAATGGCCGACATGGCAGGCATTGATGTGGGGTGTATGGCGGCTCTGGCTAATCAGCAGGAATGGCAGGGAGAGGAAAGCTACCAGGCCTTGCAATTCGCTTTGCGTGAGCAGGGGCGCTTGGGTCAGAAAACATCGGCCGGCGTGTACCGTTACGACGATGGCAAAAAGCAAGAGGACCCTGAAGTTCTGGTTCTGGCAAAAAGCATTGCTGAATCCCTGGGCATCGAGCAGCGCAGCCTTACCAAAGACGAAATTATTCAACGTTGTGTATTCAGTTTGGCTAATGAGGGTTTTCGTATTCTTGAAGAAGGCATTGCGCAGCGTTCCGGTGATATCGATGTTATTTACCTGAACGGCTACGGCTTTCCGCGCTGGCGAGGTGGTCCCATGCAGTATGCCGATGAGCTGGGCCTGCAAACGGTTTTGCAGGGACTGGAAGCCCTACAGAAAAACCTGGGTGCTTATGGTGAGCGCTGGTTCTCAGTTGCGCCACTGCTGAAAACATTAGCCCAAACCAATCGCAGCGCCCAATCATTTTCCAACGTTTAGGAGTTTAAGCATGAGCCAACGTGAAGCTTATATTGTGTCTACTGCGCGCACCCCAATCGCGAAAGCGTTTCGTGGGGCGTTTAATATCACCAAATCACCCAGTTTATCTTCTTTCGCGATTAAAGCGGCTGTGGAGCGCAGTGGTGTAGCCGCCGAGCGCTTTGATGATCTCGTCATGGGGACCTCACTGCAGGCGGGCACCGCTGGCATGAACCTGGGGCGTATGGCGGCATTGGCTTCCGGATTGCCGCTGACGGTTTCCGGGCAATCCATCGATCGTCAGTGCTCATCCGGTTTGATGTCGGTGGCCACGGCGGCAAAACAAATCGTGGTCGACAGAATGGATGCCGTGGTTGCCGCTGGTCATGAACACATTTCCATGGTGCAGACACCGGCGTTCGAGTGGATCATGAAAGAAAAAGACGACCGTGTTCTGGCTCATTCCGATACCGCTTACATGCCCATGTTGCACACGGCAGAGCACATTTGTAAAAAATACAATATCTCCCGAGAGTCCCAGGACGAATACGCTTTGTTGTCTCAGCAGCGCACTGCTGCGGCGCAAGTTGCGGGTGCGTTCGATCAGGAAATCATTCCGGTTACCACCACGAAAGCCGTGTTCAATAAAGTGACCAAAGAAACCAGTTTTGCGGAAGTCACACTGTCCAAAGACGAAGGCAATCGTCCAGAAACAACACTCGACAGTCTGCAAGCACTCAGCCCGGTTGTCGAAGGTGGTTGCATTACGGCGGGCAATGCCTCGCAACTTTCCGATGGCGCTGCTGCCTGTGTATTGGTCTCCAGTGAGGTGGCGGTACGGGAAAACCTTGAGCCCCTGGGCGCGTACCGCGGCATGATGGTTGCGGGCCTGGAGCCTGAAGAAATGGGCATTGGCCCGATTTACGCTGTACCCAAATTACTGAAAGCTCATGGCTTGACCGTTGATGATATTGGCCTGTGGGAATTAAACGAAGCCTTCGCCTGCCAGGTTATTTACAGCGCTGAAAAGCTGGGGATCCCACTGGAAAAACTCAATGTGAATGGCGGTGGCATTTCCATTGGTCACCCATACGGCATGACCGGCACCCGTTTGGTTGGGCACGCCTTGATTGAAGGGCAGCGCCGGGGTGTTCGCTATGTGGTGGTGACCATGTGTGTGGGTGGCGGCATGGGTGCAGCCGGTTTATTTGAGGTGTTGTAAGCCCTCTGTCTGCCGTTGTGCTTTCACAGCGGCAACGCTGCACAAAAAAATATTTTGTTTTTGAGAGATAATTATTGTGACTCAGTATCACGTACCCTATGACAGCATTCGCTTTGCCTTTGAACAGGTAATGGATATTCCTGCCTCTTATTCACCTGATCTTGACATGGAATTCGTCTCCGCCGTTTGGGGGGAGGCGGGTCGCTTTGCAGAAGAGCAGCTGGCCCCCCTGAATCAAAGTGGTGATGAGCAAGGCTGTCAGTGGCAAGACACTGAGGTGGCGACACCTGCGGGGTTTAAAGCGGCTTATCAGCAGTTTGTTGACAATGGTTGGCCCGCTCTGGCCCAGCCCGAAAACCTGGGTGGGCAGGCTTTGCCCATGAGCTTGCAGTTTTCTATTTATGAAATGCTGGTGAGCGCAAATTTAGCGTGGACCTTATACCCAACAATTACTTGGGGTGCGATCACCACTTTGAAAACCCACGGTACAGAATCTCAAAAAGCAGACTATCTGCCTGAGCTGGTCAGTGGGCGCTGGCAGGGCACAATGTGTCTAACCGAAGCGCACTGCGGTTCCGATTTGGGTCTGTTAAAAACCAAAGCGCTTGCCAATGATGATGGCAGTTATTCTTTGAGTGGCAGCAAAATTTTTATTTCTTCTGGTGAGCACGACATGGTTGACAATGTTGTGCACATTACGCTGGCGCGCATCGAAGGTGCCCCCGAAGGTGTGCGCGGTATTTCTCTGTTTTTGGTGCCAAAGTTTTTACCCGATGAGCAAGGTAAATTTACGCAGCGCAACTCGGTGGCCTGTGGCTCCATTGAGCACAAGATGGGCATTCATGGCAACGCGACCTGTGTCATCAATTTCGATGATGCCAAGGGTTTTCTTATCGGTGAGCCGAATCGTGGCTTGGCCAATATGTTCACTTTTATTAATGAGTCTCGAGTGGATGTGTGTCTTCAGGCCCAGGGGCAAATCGAAAAGTCTTATCAAAATGCACTGGCCTATGCCAAAGAGCGTTTGCAGATGAAGGCAAGCCCACGCTTCGATGATCGGAGGGCGGCTGACCCGATTATCGCTCACCCGGAAATTCGTCGTTTGCTGCTTACCCAGCAGGCTTTTTCAGAAGCTTCGAGAATGATGGCCTATGAGCTGGCCGCAAAGGTCGATCGTCTGCATGACGGCGGTAACGTGGCCGAGAACGCTCAGGCAGAGTTGGCCTTTCTGACCCCCATTGCCAAAGGTTTTATTACCGAGGTGGCAATGGAGGCGACCAGTCATGGGGTTCAGGTCTTGGGTGGTCACGGCTTTATTCAGGAATACGGCATGGAGCAGCTCTATCGGGATGTGCGTATTACAGCGATCTACGAGGGCACTACCGCGATTCAGGGAATCGATTTGATTTCACGAAAAATAATCGCAGATCAGCAAGTGCAGTTGAATCATTTTATTGAGCAGATTGAGCAAAACTGCGAGCGGGCAATGAATTTGGATAATCAACATTTGAACCAGAGCGCTCGCCGCATCGCCGAGTCGGTTCGAGATTGGCAGCGCTTAAACGCTGTGTGTCTCCCTCAATTCAGTGCTGATCCGGCAGAAGTCAATGCAGCGGCCAGCGAATACTTGATGTATTGCGGTTATATCGTTGCGGCCCATTATTTGTTGCGTGCTGCCTGCAAAGCGGAGCTGTATTCAGGGTCGGATTACAGTCCTGAATTTCTGCAACAAAAAACGAGCCTGCTGACTTTTTATGTGGCTCGCATTCTGCCACGCATCGCCGCTTTGGCAGCGTCCATTGAGTCCGGTAATCAAACAATAGCCGATTACCATTTGCACGATATTACAAATTCAAACGGAGTGAACGATGACAAATCGAACTCTATCGCATACTCGTAATATTCAGGTGCAAGCCTATGAGCGTGACGACGGCTTGTGGGATATTGAAGCGCACCTAACGGATAAAAAGCACTTTGAATTGGGGACACCCGATCGTGCTTTGATCGCCACTGATGAGTATCTACATGATATGAGTCTGCGGATCAGCATTGATCTGGATATGAACATTCGCGAAGTTGACGCGGGTATGGTGGACACCCCTTATCGGCGCTGTCCGGAAGTATTGGCAAGCTACCAACGCTTGCTGGGTGTGGTGATTGGCCCTGGTTGGCAGCGGGAAATTAAACAGCGCCTTGGCGGTGTTGAGGGCTGTACGCATTTGCGTGAGTTGCTGGGGCCTATGGCGACGGTCGCCTATCAGGCCGTCACCGACGCCGTATACCGCCCGGTCGATTACCGCCAAAACCCCCAAGTATTCAAACCCTTGATCGACAGTTGTTACGGCTTGAGTCAAAGCGGAGATGTTATCCCGCGACTTTGGCCTGAGTTTATCGAACAGAATTAGAGGACACACATAATGAGTAATGCACTGACTCAAATTCGCTTGCAGCTCTTAAAAGATTTTGCCCAAGCTTGGAATGATCATGATATCGACGCGCTGATGGCTTGCATGGCCGAGGGCTGCCGTTTTGACAGTTCCGCAGGCAACGATGTCTTTGGCAATCGCGCCGAAGGTGAAGACGCCGTTAAAGCCAGCTACGAGGCGATCTTCAACGTATTTCCAGACGCCAAGTGGAATGAAGATACGCACTTTGTTGATGGTGATCGTGGTGTATCCGAGTGGCGCTTTACCGGTACCAAGGCGGATGGCAGTTCAGTCAATCTGATGGGCTGTGATTTGTTTGTTTTTGAAGGTGAGAAAATTCTGGTGAAAGATTCTTATCGCAAAAACCCGGCCTGATACCTTCGGGCCAGAATCGTTTAGGTGAAAAATATGACAAACACAGATGACAAAGAAGCCATTGAGCGGGTGTATAAAACCCTGGTCAAGTCCTTGCTGAAAAAGGATTTTGCCAAAGCCCGTGCGCTCTATGTTGAGCAGGGCGCCTATGTGAAATCCGACGGTGAGTTGACTCAAAACGATGGGGAGCTTCATTCCGAACTTGAGCGTTTCTCGGTCATTATCGCCAATATGGCCCTGCTTAGCCGCAGCATTCATGTTGTTGATGACATCGCATTAGTGGTGGTCGTCTGGCATTGGGCCGATGATCAATCCGAGACGCCAGAGCTTCAACGAGCCATTGATATGCTGCGCAAATCTCCCGAGGGCGAATGGCAGTTTGTGATTGATAACCCCATGGGTTTATAAATGCCCCCGGCGCATTAAGGTGGCAATGCTGTATTTCTTGTACAGCAACACCGCCAGAATTAAGGTGCCTGCTTCGGCCAAGGTGATGCTCAAGACCGGAGAGTACTGGGGTAGAGCGTAGATAAATACGGCAATAAACGTTAGCGGCAAAATCAGGCTGCGGCTGAGAGCAATAAACGACGAAGCGGCTGCCCGATGTAGGGCCGTTAAATACGCCGACAGGGTGATGTTCAAGCCATTCAAGATAAATACCGGCCACAGAATGTCGGCAAACAGGTTGGCTTGATTCAGCAGCGCCTGTTGGTCGCCCTGAATAAACACCGACATGATGTGCTCTGCTGAGCTGAGCAACAGAACACTGAAGGCCATGCCGACGCCGACACTGGCGCCCAGGGCAATCAATAAAAACCGGCGTAACTGTTGCCACTGCTTGGCGCCGTAACACTGGCTGCTGAGCGCCTGTAGGCAATCGGCAATGCTGAAGCTCACCAGCAGGCCAATGAACATGGTGTAGTTCACCAGGCTGAATGCCGCTAGCCCCTGGGTGCCCAGTTGTTTGATGATCAGCAGATTAATAATAAAAGCGACCGTGCCGGCCGACATTTCATTAATGAATTCAGATAGGCCATTGAACGAACTTTGGGCAAGGCTGGCCCAGTTCTTTTGGCGAAATGAGAACGTTAATATTCTCTGTTTGTGCAGAAAATACAGCGACAGCACTAGTAGGGCGCTCAGTTGAGATAAGCCTGTTGCCAACGCTGCTCCGTACAGGCCGAGATCGAGCCGGGCGATAAAGAGATAGTCCAGGGCGATATTGATAATAGCGGCAGCGATCAAAGCCGCAGACGCCAGAGCAGGTTTGCCAGCAATGCGCACAAAGAAATACAAGCCGATGCTCAAGGCCTGAATGGGTAGAAAGGGGAGAAGGGTTTTGAAGTAATCGTTCAGCAAAGATTGCAGGGAGGCGTCGGCACCCAGTAGGCGGTAGAGCGGCTCGGCCAGCGTAAAACTCAGTGCACAAAATATCAGAGCGGTGCCTGCGAGAGCCATCAGGGACTTGCTGAAAATATTTGAGCAATCCAGGTAGTTTTCTTCGCCAATCCATTTGCCGGCGGAAACAGAGCCTCCGACCGACAGCATATAAAAGAGCCCGGCGTAAACCGAAAAAATCGGAATCAGCAGGTTAATGGCTGCCAATGCCGCTTCACCCTCAAAGCGTCCGATAAAGATGCCATCGACAATCGAGGCCGATGAAATAGCCAGCAAACCAATCAGTGAAGGCAGTAAATACTTTAGAAAGGTTCGGCCAGCAGGAGCGTGGCTGACCGCTTGCGGGGAAGGTGTTTGTTCGGGGGCGGTTTGCTTGTCGGGCATGGTGTTAATTGTAAGTATTGATGATCAATAATTGTATAATAATGCGTTCATTATTCAATGGATTTGCTACAATTGGGCAAAATTTGGGGGACCCAATGGCCGAAGTCACACAAACTGCAGAACAAAGCTTGGAGCATAAGCTCAACAAAATAGAAAGCAGCTACAGCATACGCAAACGCGCCCATGAAAAGGGCGTCTGTGTAGAGTCGGATCTAACCAAGGAAGACATCGGGAATCACGCTTGGGTGTTGGATGATGCCTGTGCTCGGATGGCTTGGGTAGCCGCCCATGAGTTGTTGCGCAGCCAGGAAAAAGATCGTCTGTTACGCATCGAAAACACCCACTTGAATGCCTTTGCCCAAGGCGAAGGCGACAGTCTGCAAGCCATTGCCGAAGTGATTTTTAAAAATGCCGAGCGTTGCGCCATTCGTGTACAGCTCTTCCGAGGTGCCCCCGAACATAAGGCCAGCCCAGACAGTCTTATTGCGGAATACAATCTGCAAGGGCTGTGGTATGACCTCGGTGACGTTGTTGCCAAAACGGAAGAGATTGTGGCCGCTCGCAAAGAACAGGTGGTAACGACTAAGAGCCAGCCGCTCAGTCCAAAAGAACAGGCTGTTGAAGATAAGAAACGCCGGATTTTTGAAGGGGCTTGTGAGGTTATTGGTCGCGAAGGTTATGCGGCAACCACGATTCGTAAGGTAGCTAAGGCCGCTGGCCTGCCTATTTCTACTATGTACCAGTACATCGAGAGCAAGGAAGATCTGCTCTTTATGATTACCAGTGGTTGCATGGAAGAAATCTTCGATTATATGTACGAAGAAATGAGCACAGACCACCCGCCTGTTCAAAAGTTGGAAGAGGCGGTGTCGGCGTATATGAAATACATTTCCAAAAATCGCCGTTACATTAATCTGGTGTACCGCGAAACCCGCGCACTGAGTCGCCATAACCGCGAAAAGGTTTTTGATATTGAGCGCAAGTTCACTCAGTTGTGGGAAGCGATCATTATCGAAGGCAACAAAGAAGGGGTATTCGATGCCCCGAAATCTCGTTTGGCCGCCAATATGGTCTACTTCTTCTGTAATGTCTGGTCGCTGCGTTATTGGAGCGTACAGGATTACACTGAAGAGGAAGTGAAAGAATACCTGATGCGATTTATTCGTCAGGGGCTGAACTAAGCGCTGATTGCCAGGGAGAGGCTGTGACAAGACTACTTTTGGGTTTTATCCTACTCCCTTTGCTGGCCTGCAGTGCGGCGCCAGCAAAGCACTCCTTGAAAGTAGATACTTTTGGCGATGGCCAAACTCAGGAAGTATTCTACAAAAACATTTCCAGAAAAGACGCTATCGCTTTACTGAATCATTATACAAAAGAGCAGCAGCTCAATATTAAACCTTCAAATGAGCTGGAGTTGAGTAATTTATCCGGTGCTGAAGTGAGTCGTTCCTTAACCCTTGATGATCTATATTTTGTTATCGCTTTTGAAAGGCGAGTGCGAGCTTATGTCCGAGAGTGTTGGGGAAGTAAATGCCGCTTTGTGTTTGCGACATCGAATGAAAAACGTTGTGGTGTTGAGCCGATTGCCATCAAATAGTTATCAATAAGAAGACCAGAACACGTAATGTTAAAGGAATTAAATATGAAGTCACTTTCCGTTTTTTTTATGGTGTTGTGTTTGTTGCTGCTGCCTTATGGTTCGGCTGCGGCTGGCGCAGAAGTCTTTGCTCCTGGCCCGCAAATTAAAAACTTTGGTGAAAATGCCAAGGTGAATCAAAGCAAGCCCGTCAGCAAAGACGCCAAGTTTAAAGTGGCCTTTGATGTTGGCAAAGCTGCTGAGCCCGGCAAGCTTAACCGAAATTTCAATTCCCTCGCCCGTTTTATCAATATGCATGCAGCCGCTGGCGTAAAGCCAGAGAATATCGAGTTAGCCTTAGTGGTGCACGGAAAAGCCGGTCTTGATCTTCTGCACAATAAAGCACGCAAAGCCAAAGAGCTGGCAGACAACCCTAATTTACCTTTGTTGCAAGCCTTGATGGGCAATAATACTCAAGTCTTCCTGTGCGGTCAGACAGCAGCGTATTACGATATTAAAAACGACGATTTGTACGAAGGTGTGCAAATGTCGCTGTCGGCCATGACGGCGCATGCGCTTTTGCAGCAGGATGGATATACGGTGAATCCGTTTTAGCTTTCAGGTGGGTTTCTTTTAAACTTCGGTAGCTGATCAAAGGGGCCCAAAGCCCGGCTTCACGATCGGCGGCCTTCCAGGCTTCCCTCACTCACAAAAAAGCCTCGCCAAAGGCGCGAGTCTTTTTTGCTCCCTCGGCGCGCGCTCTGAATGGTTCAGCAGGGCTTTGGGCCCCTTTGATCAGTATGAAGATGCGTGAGGTCAGAGATGCGGGCAATCAGCTTTGTGGTTTGTTTTCCGCTCCGTACCTCCGAATCAAGTCTAAATCAGTAGATACACGTCGTTTTCGCATTGGCAGGTATCACTTGCTTGAAATTCCTTTAAGTCTTATAGTGATAGTAACTTGATCTTATGATCCTAATTCTCTGGCAATGCGTAGAAAATAATGAAAAGCGGAGGCCTTATGGCGAAGTATATACGGGCATTGAAATTCTTATTGCTTATCGCGGTGGTGGCGGTAGGGCTGGGCTATGCGGGCAGTAGCCACAGTTTGGTGGCCTTCGATTGGCCGATTTTTGCTTTGTGCATGGGCTTGGCCTTTGTCGTGCAGTGGTTGATGTTTATTCCGGCTTATATCTGGCAAACCGAGCGCTACTTTGATTTGACCGGCAGCCTTACCTACATCAGTGTGACACTACTCGCTGTTTTTCTTGCTGCCAAAGAAGATATGCGCAGCATTGTGCTGACGGCCATGGTGCTTATCTGGGCATTGCGCTTAGGCAGTTTCTTATTTACTCGCATCTTGCAGGACGGCTCAGACCATCGTTTCGATCAGATCAAGCCCAATGCGCCTCGCTTCTTTGTGGTGTGGACGCTACAAGGCCTATGGGTATCTTTCACCGCCGCAGCCGCACTGGCTGCCATCAGCAGTGACAAGGTGTTAGAGCTGCAGCTGTGGGATGGTTTCGCCATCGCGCTATGGGTTTTGGGCTTCGCTTTCGAAGCAATTTCAGATCGCCAAAAACGAGTCTTCCGTGCTGACCCAGCCAATAAAGGCCGCTATATCAATACCGGGTTGTGGGCCTATTCTCGCCACCCCAATTATTTTGGCGAAATCTGTTTATGGATTGGTGTAGCGATTCTTGCCGTGCCAGTACTGCAATCCTGGCAGTACGCCACATTGTTAAGCCCTGTGTTTGTCATTCTGTTGCTGACTCGTATTTCCGGTATTCCAGGTTTGGAAGCCGGCGCGGATAAGCGTTGGGGAGAAGAGGCGGAGTATCAGGCTTATAAGCAGAATACTCCGGTTTTGATTCCGAAGTTAAAACATTGATTGTATTTGGCTCTTGTGGGCTGCTTCGATTAATGTGGCTTACAGTTCAATAGTGCGTTGTAGGCTTTTTATCAGCCCTGTATGTATCAATCTCGAATAAACCATAATGACTTGCCTGAATTGTCTGTGACTTTTTGCAGCATTCTATTGTCTGGAGCAGTTCCATAGTTTAGTAAAAGATAAATGTCCGAAATTAGGGCTCTGTAGTTGGCATAAAAAGAATGTCCGAAAAATTGGTGTGGAATTTCCTCTCTTGTATCGACTGTGTCCATTCCTTCAATTACAAAAAAGTTAGCGGATGAATCACCAAGTCTCGTTTGATTAGAGCCTTCTACAAAATAGTTTACTATTCGTGATGCCTTTAAAACGTTGTCATTTTTGTGGGAGTACAGTGTAAATTTATCTGCAATATTAGAAATTTCATGTGCAAAGAAATTTTTATAGTAATCATCCTTATTGATGTCAGGTGCGGCTAGAATGATTTGGCTGAATATTTTACCATTGTTTTCTTTTCTTCTTTTTGATAGCAATATGTCGTTTTGATTGATTCTATTTTTTATTATAGATAGAGAGTTCATTAGTAAATACGTTCCCATGCTGTGAGCAATGATATGTATATTTTTATTTGTTTTTTCGCTTATATTTTGTAAAAAGTCGGCTAGCATTCCAAAGTTCTCTTGGGCTCTTTTCTTGTCTGTTGAATATGAGACTGGATTTTCACTTGATGGCCAGCTATAAAAAACTACTTTGCCTTTGAAATTTGTGTCATGTGCCAGCTGAGCGCTTCGTTTCGCGCCATTGGTAAATGATGTGTTAAATCCATGGATGAAAATTAGTAAGTCATCATTGGTGAGTTTCGAGATAAAGTCATTCCATGGAATGTTGTGTTGAATTGATAGGGGAGACATTCCAGAGGTCCCACCAATTTTCTTTGAGTATGGAATTCTTACTTTAACTATTCCGTATGTAATGTGGCTTTCGCTATTAGAATTTCCACTGTTTAATCTCGAGGGGTCGTCATTGCAGCTAGTGTTTTTGCAATTGTCAGTTCTAGATGTGCCGTAGTGAACTAATTTAATGTACGAACTGTCTTTATCAATCAAGCCCTCTTTATTGAGAGTGGCAGATTTACCCTCGAGCGGTGTATTTGAGCAGCCGATAATTGAAATAGCTAGTATAATTGTTATTGTTAGAGAGAATATGCGATTCATTATGTTTTGCTCCTGTTGTTAGTTTGACGCTGAATATAAGTTCGACTCAGATTTTCGATTAATAATCTAAAACAGTAATTTTATCTTTCCTACAACTTATCATGAATTACATTGAGGGGTGATGCATGGCGCGACAATTCGATATTGGTTGTTCGTCTTTTAAGAGAAAAACTTTGCGTTTTAGGTAAAGTGTCGCTTTTTACGTTATTACGAAGAGATGTGCGATTTTCAGTAAGAAGAGTTTCTATAGTATTTTAAAAAAACTCTTATTCAAGGTGGTTGTGGAGCAGAGTCTGGATGTTTTAAATGTCACCGATGTTTCTCAACAATGGCGGGGAAATTTGTGAAAGTTAATTTTTCTTCATTGCTGTGGGGCGTAAAAACTAATTATGTTCTTGGTTGTTTATGCGTTTCCTGTGCTTAGCTTTAGAAGGTTGCTTTTGAACGCGTATTCGGTTGGCGCTTAGATTTTCATCCTTTTTATCGGTCTTTCTACCTAAACGCTTATTGTCACAGTGTATATAATGATTATTATCGGAAAAACCTGTGCGTTAAAAATCAACCGCTAGCATTCTAAAACATGAGGACAAGATTTCCATGCGACAAATGTTAATAGTAAAGGCCGCTTTTGTCTTGAGTTTGTTGGTGGTCGGTGAGACGCTGGCGGCGCAGCAGAAGCTGCTTGCCAACGATGGGCAGGCGGAGGATCAATTTGGCTACAGTGTCGCTATTGATGGTGGTACTGCGCTGGTTGGTGCGTTCAGGGCCGACGAAGGAAACGTGAAGGATTCTGGGGCGGCTTATGTTTATACCTTAAACCCTGAAGGTTGGCGTTTTGAGGCCAAGCTTGTCGCCAATGCGCCTCTTGAGGGGGACACGCTGGGTGGGAATTTAGCGTTGAAGAAAGACACGGCGGTGTTGGGGGTTATCGGTCGAGATGATGTTGCTGAAAACGCAGGTGCTGTGTTGGTGTTCGAGCGCGAATCTGGGGAGTGGTTTGAAAAGCAGTGGTTGACGGCCTTTGATGCAAAAAAGGGTGATTCCTTTGGCCAAAGTATCGCGCTCACAGACAATACTCTGGTGATTGGTGCTCCGCGTAGTGACGCATCGGAAATAGATTCTGGCTCGGCCTATGTTTTTCAGCGCAAAAACGATCAATGGCAGTTTCAGGCGAAGCTTACAGCAGGCGATGGCGCTGAGGGTGATCTGTTTGGTATCAGTGTGGCCATTGACGGGAATACCATTCTGGTGGGCGCTGATTTAAATGATGAAAAAGCCGAAAAGGCGGGGGCTGTTTATGCCTTTACCTATGATGGCATGCAGTGGCATCAGCAGGCCAAGCTTATGGCTACTGATGCTGGGGCCGTGGACATTTTTGGTGTCAGAGTTTCGCTATCAGGCGATACCGCATTAATTTCTGCACGACGTGATGATGTTGAGGGTGTGGGGGTTGATGCGGGGTCGGCCTATATCTTCGAGCGATCAAATGGCCAGTGGTCGCAGAAACACAAACTGCTTGCGCCAGACGGCAAGGCCGACGACCGATTTGGCCGAGGTGTAAGCTTGGAAGGCGATACGGCCATTATCAGCGCGATGCACAATGATGAGAAAGAAGACAATGCTGGCGCTTTGTATGTCTATAAGAAGGTCGCGGGTACTTGGACGTATTCCTCAAAAGTTTTGGCCAATGATGGTGCTGTTGGTGACCGTTTGGGGGGGAATGTCGCACTTTCAGAAAATCATGCCATTATCGCTTCACCCAATCGAGCGGATAATGGCAAAAAATCTGGTGCCGTTTATATTCAGCGTCTGGTGAACTAGCGTTGTCGGCCTGTCAGTCGGAAAACACAATTTTATTGTGATCAAGGTCTCTTATGTAGGCCGAAAAGCGAGGTCCGCGTTGACCGGGTTGGCCTTCGCAGCGGCCGCCCAATTGGAGGGCTTTTTGATACAGGCGCTCAACCTCATCAATAGAGCCAACACTCAACCCAATCATTGTGCCATTGCCATGGGTGGCAGGCCCTTCGTCGAAAGGCTTGGCCACGGCAAAGGCCGAGTCTTTATCCTCACCTTGCCAAAAGGTCATTCGCTCTGTCGCAAAGGTTTGTTGAAACTCTGTTTGTTCAAACAGTGAGTCATAGAACCTAACGGCAGCTTCCATATCATTGGTGCCAAGAACGACGTAGTTTATTTTCATTGCTCGTATCCTTCTCCTAAAGTGAGGAAAACGATACCAAGTCGTATTGACAGGATGTGTCAGCAGGCTCTGGGGTTCTGGTTTGCTTAACGCCAGGAAGACGGGTAACTGATGCTCGAAAATTGCTTATTGAAATAGACCATTTTCTACTGCGTAAGCGAGAAGTAAAAAAATAAATGAGGCCAAAAACGGAAAAATGTGGAAATCATTGGAATTCAGGGTTTCATAGCCTTTGTTCAGTTCTTTGAAATAGGAAAAGAATCCCAGGGCGCAGCTAAAGGCGGATAAGGCCAATATATGCTTGCTTGCACCTGAAAAGATCAAATCTCTCCCGTATTTCATATCATAAAAAGATACGTTGGTTTTCGAAACAATCACCACCCCAAGCACAACGAAACAGATGCCGAGAAAAAAATGAAGGTATTTTTCTTTATTTTCTTTATTTTCCATTGTTTTTTATTAAACAGGTAAAAGCGTATCCGCTCGTGGTATTTTCCCGCAGCTCTCACAAACCAGTTTCTGCTGTAAACGGGTTCCGCAGGGCGTATGCACCAATTGGCTGCTAACACTTTCATTGCTATCGGCCAATATCCACTGTCGAAGTTCGCTGATAAATCGCCCGGCCATCAGTCCTTTTTTACTGAGTTGGTAGTTATAGCGTGGAGGGTTTTCCTGGTATTGCTCTTTGTTGATGAGTTCTTGTTCCTGCAACCGTTTCAAACGGGCATTCAGGGTGCTGGGAGCAATGTTTAAGAGTTTCAGGAAATCGTCAAAGCGGGATACGTTCAGCAAATTGGCGATGATGATTAATAAACACCAGCGGTCCCCAATGATATTCGCGACGACGCTTTGGCCGTTTTTACTATTGAGCGCGCTGTCTCTTGGGCGTTTGCTTTGACCGTTGCTGCTGAGGGTTTGCAGTTGATTGAGCTCTTGCAGCTCGTTTATGCCATGGTCACGTTTCTGCCAGGCGATGTCTTTGTCATGCAGTTCGGCATTGCAGTGTTCGCAAATCAGTTGGGCGCGAAATTCATGGCCGCATGTAGTGTGTTTGAGTGACCGAGGCGGCTCTCCGCTCCAAGCGGCTTCCAGCTCGCGAGCAAGCAGTGAGGCGTTCAATAGACCTAAGCCACGTTCGCTGAAGACGTACAAAAAGCGACGAGGGTGATCGCTGGCTTGCTTAATCAGAATGTCATGTCGGGTTAATTCTTCCAGGCGACGCGTTAATGTGGCACGGCTGATACCCGTGTGCGTTCGGAACTCATCAAAGCGGCAGCAGCCCTGAAAGGCCGCTTGCAGAATGCTGAGTGTCCAGCGGTTGGCGATTAAATCCAATCCGTCGGCAATGGTCTGCAAGATGTGACTGGGCGCTTTCATAATACGAGGGCTTAGTGCGTTGGTTCGGCTGGGGAGTCGGGTTTTGCTTGGGGTTTGGGTTGCGAGAACAAATGCCCGATGGCCTGGCTGAGGGTTTCCGAGCGTTCGGGTGAGCGTATATAGCCCAGCAGGGGTTCTCTCAGTGTGGCTTGGAATAGCAGCTCTTGCATCACAGCGGCAAACACGTCGTGACCGGCGGCGGCCAAGTGCTCCAGAAATACCAGAGCGTATTTTTCACTGACGAGTTGTTGGCTGCAACGACTGCTCAAGCTCACCAGCATTTCCACATCCATCATCACCGGGCTGGATAAGGCCAAATTCAGGGCAGCTTCAATGCGGGCGTTATCCTGGCAGTAGCTGATGCCGCGGAGCAAGGCAATTTGTTCGGCTTTATCCTCGCTGTTCTTCAGTTTTTCCAGCAGGGCGTCGGCCACAATTCCGTTGATGGCATGGTGCTCCAGGCAGTGACAAAAGCTGCACAGCACCGGACTGGGTAATTGTGGAATGGCCGCGCAAATTTCGTTCTGGTGGTCTTGCCAGCGACAAGCGAGATCGGCCAGGCCTTGGATACCCAACTGTTGCCAGTCATCCCCTTCGGGTTTGGCAAAATAGTTCAGGACCGTGCTCATAAACGCGCTGTGTGGTTGTTTCAGTTGCTGGCTGACAACGGCGTGGAGGTTGGCCTGTTTCTCGTCACTGGGCTTGAATACATAGGGGTTGCCTTCCAAGACAGCGGTTAATTGCTCGTCTTTTTTCGCAGCTTCCAGATTGCTGCTTAGGGCGGTGAGCAGGTGCTTTAAAAATTGATCGCGGCTGGCGAGATCGAGCTTGCCCTGTTCATCCAGAGGGAAGCGCAGACACCAGAGTTGCACCTGCTGTTTGCGCTGATCATCTGCGGGCCAAAAAGCCAAGCCTATATAGGCGTGTTTCAAATAGGGCTGTGGGTAGGCAGTCTGTCCGTCTTCAAACTGCTGCCATTGTCCGGGGCTGAGTTTGCTGATGCGATGGCCGGCGTCAAACCAGCGACAGTGCACCTTCATACTTTCAAGCAGTTGGTAAAGGGTGCTTACAGGGGCGCTCATGTTGATCTTCCTCTCACGAACTGATCGCGGGCTAGGCGCAGCAGCGTTTAAATTTTTTGCCGCTGCCACAGGGGCAGGGGTCGTTGCGGCCGGTTTTTTTCGGTGCGCTTTGGGGTGTCTGCCCTTCGACATAGAGCCATTTACCATCGACTTTGGCGAAGTCGGAAAGTTCATGGTGGGCACGTCGTTCCTGAGTGCCTTTAGGGCGGTAATAGGCAATAAATTCGACACGGCCTTCCTTGTGCGTCGAGCCACCTTTGCGGCATTGCAAAACCTGCAGGCCGAGCCAATCGTGAGATTCTACCCATTGACGGGTGTCGGCAGCCTGACCTTCGCTGTGCTGCCAGGTGGCCATCAGGTAATCGATGTCGGCCAGAACATGGGCAGTGTATCGCGAACGCATCAGGGCCTCGGCGGTTTGAGCCGATTGTGTGGCGATAACGGGTTGGCAGCAGTCTTCAAAGCGGGCCTGGCTTTGGCAATAGCAATTGCTGGCCGACATGGGTACACCCTCATTGTGAAAAGCCCGGCATTCTATCATGAGAGCTCCGAGATGGCTTGAAAGGACGCTATAGACGCCTATATCGGCGGCTTTGACGTATAGCTTTTGCGGCGCCTTTTCGGTATGTTGGCAAGCTTTGGCCAGCCGCTTGTTGGCCGCTGTTTGTCGCTACAGGAACACTATGAGCAAGTTTGACGATATTCGCCCCTATAATGATGCCGAAGTTCGCCCCACTCTGGATAAAATCCTTCACGATCCGGAATTATTACAAGCGATCGCCGCATTTCGCTTTCCCCGTTTAAGCGGTTTGATTGGAGGCTTGCTTCGCCCGGTGATTAAGTGGGCGCTGCAGCGTCGATTGTCCAAGGTGAAAAATGTTGAGGACTTCCAGGCCGAAGTGAAGGCCTATATGGATAAAATGATCGCCAGCACCTCGCGCGGTTTGACGGTGTCGGGTATTGAGAATCTGGACCCTAACAACGCGTATCTGTTTATCAGTAATCACCGGGACATCGCCATGGACCCGGCCTTTGTGAGTATGGCTTTGTACAAAAATGGTTTTGATACTGTGCGTATCGCCATCGGGGACAATCTGCTGACCAAACCGTATGTGTCTGACCTGATGCGTTTGAACAAGAGCTTTATTGTGAACCGCTCGGCAACGGCGCCGCGAGAAAAGTTGAAGGCGGCCAAGCATTTGTCCAGTTACATTCATCACTCTATCGATGAAGAGAAAGCCAATATCTGGATTGCCCATCGTGAAGGGCGGGCGAAGGATGGCCTGGATGTGACCAACCCTGCGGTAATCAGCATGATTGCGCTCAGCAAAGGTAAGCAGCGCAGTTTGAGTGAATACATCAATGAACTGCATATTGTTCCTGTGGCCATTTCCTATGAGCTGGACCCTTGTGATGCCATGAAAACCAATGAGCTGCATTGCCAGGCTCAGGAGGGGGCTTATGAGAAGGACGAGCACGAGGACATCACCAGTATTGCCCAAGGTATTGTCGGGGATAAAGGCCGGGTGCACGTGGCGTTCGGTGATGTATTGCGCGGTGATTTTGAAAATACCGACGATGTTGCCGCAGAGATTGACCGACAGATTCGTTTTGAATATCGCCTGTTCCCGAGTAATTGCTTCGCCTATGAAAAACTGCATAAGAAATGGCCGATGATCAAAGTGGGCCCTGATGCGACGGATTTCAAAGCCGATGCCCACCGCACCGAACAAGCTGAATTCGAGCAGCGATTAGCCGAAGTGCCCGAAGCACAACGAGATATTTACTTGGCGATGTACGCCAATCCGGTCAGCAATAAGCTGTCAAAATAGTCTCTTTTACGCCGCCATCTGCGGGCGAATCCCAGAGGGCGCGCCACAATCGACATGGGCGTTGCGATTCATGCGCCCCAGGTGGCTTAGGCGCGCTCGAGCATGAGGCGGCTCAGGCCACATTCCAAATTTCCCCGCGCCCTCACATCGCTTCCCTTTTCGTCCAGGCCGTCAGCCTCCGGCTATTCGTATCGCCCCAAACAAGGTAGAATGCCCTACCTGATATATATCCAGTAGTTTCTCTGGTTCCACAAGTTAACATCAAATTTGTTCCATGCTCACAAATGATCTCAAGCGCCAGATCCAGGGCGCGTACAGCCAGTTTTTAGAGACCAAAGGTCTACAGCCGCGCTATGGGCAAAAGCTGATGATCGCGGACATCGCCCGCACATTAGGCGGCATCGTGCTGGATGATAATGATCAGCGCCATGGCGATGGGCATATCTGTGTGGTGGAAGCGGGTACCGGAACCGGTAAAACGGTAGCCTATTTGCTGGCGGCCTTACCGATTGCCAAGGCGCTGGGGAAAAAACTCGTGGTGTCCACGGCGACCGTGGCCTTGCAGGAACAAATCGTCAATAAAGACCTGCCCGACGTGCGTAATAACAGCGGGCTGCAATTCAGTTTCGCGCTGGCCAAAGGGCGTGGGCGCTATCTGTGCTTGAGCAAACTGGACAACCTCTTACAGCAGGCCGAGGGGCCTGTGCCCGTCGACCCAAGTCAGGCATTGTATGAAGAATACGCCAGTGGTGTGGACGAGCAGTCGATCAAAATTTATCAGAATATGGTCGATGCATTGGCGGCGAACGAATGGGATGGCGACAAAGATGCCTGGGCCGATGGGGTGGAAGATGATATCTGGCGTCGTGTCACGACGGATCATCGGCAATGCACTGGCCGACGTTGCTCCAATGTTTCCAGTTGCAGCTTTTTAAAAGCTCGAGACAATATCGGCAATGTCGACTGTATTGTGACCAACCACGACCTGGTGTTGGCTGACCTGGCTCTGGGAGGCGGCGCCATTTTGCCCGCACCGGAAGACGCCATTTACATTTTCGATGAAGGCCATCACCTGCCAGATAAAGCGCTGGGGCATTTTGCCCACCACAGTCGCATGCTCTCGACCTCGAAGTGGTTGGAGCAAAGCAATAAACAATTGGCGGCGATGTTGGGCCATATTTCCGGAGCGGGTAATGTGGATCGTTTTGCAGAACAATTGCCGGCAGCCATGCTGGATGCGCGCCAGGAGCTGGATCGTATTTACCCGGATTTTCAGGCGCTGACGGACACCCTTGATGACGATGATCGCCAGTTGCGTTATCGCTTTGAAGGCGGTGTTATCCCCCCTGAGCAGCGTCAGCAGTGTGAAGAAATTTACCGCGCCTTTGATCGCTTGCAGGATTTATTGGGAAAAATTGCCCGGGAACTGGAAGAGGCCATGGAGGACAGCTACTGCGAAGTCCCCAAAGTGGACCTGGAAAACTGGTACCCACTGGTCGGCACCTGGCAAGCGAGGGCGGAGGCAAACGCGGCGTTGTGGGAAAGTTTCGCCATTCCCGATAAAGACGGTGTGCCACCGACCGCGCGTTGGATTACGGTGGTGGAAATCAGCGGTTATATCGATTTGGAAGTGTGTTCCAGCCCGATTCTGGCGTCGGGAACCCTCGCCTATGGTTTGTGGAGCCGCTGCTGTGGTGCGGTGGTAACCTCAGCAACACTGACGGCGTTGCAGACGTTTGATCGTTTTCGTATGCGCGCTGGCACCCCGGCCGACAGCTGTTACGATTCTGTTCCGAGTCCGTTTGATTACCAGGGCAATGGCTTGCTGGCGATTCCGCCTGAGGCGACGGATGCCGGTAATGCCATGGCGCATTCCGACAGTATTATTGAATTGTTGCCCAAGCTGCTGAAAGAGGAATTGGGCAGTTTGGTACTGTTTTCTTCGCGTCGACAGATGCGCGAAGTGTTTGAAGGCCTACCGATTTCCTGGCAGGGCCGAATTTTGATGCAGGGCGAAAAGTCCAAGCAGGAAATTATCAACGCCCACAAAAAAGCTGTCGACCGTGACATGCAGAGCGTGATTTTCGGGCTGGCCAGCTTTGCAGAAGGTATCGATTTGCCCGGACAATATTGCAGTCATGTGGTGATTGCTAAAATCCCTTTTGCGGTGCCAGATGATCCCGTGGAAGCGTCTTTGGCGGAATGGATTGAGGCTCGTGGTGGCAACCCTTTTATGGAAATTACCGTGCCGGATGCTTGTGTGCGTTTGATTCAGGCCAGTGGTCGGTTACTGCGTACAGAATCGGACACCGGGCAGGTGACTTTATTGGATAAGCGTTTGCTGAGTCGTCGATATGGACAAGCCATATTAAATTCCCTGCCACCGTTTGCACGTCGTTTTTAAATCACAATGTAAGGAGTTGACCTGATGTCCCGCAACGAGAAGCAAGCTGCCGAAATGGCGGCATTATTGCTTGATTTGGAGGCGACATTGCGTCAGCTCAATTTGTGGCAATCGGAATCACCGTGTGCAGAGGCTCTGGCCAGCACTCAGCCGTTTTGCATCGATACCTTGGAATTTTCCCAATGGCTGCAATTTATTTTTATCGCTCGCATTCAATTTATGTTAGCGCAGCAAGCACCGTTACCTGTGGTTAGTGGCATCACCGCTATGGCGGAAGAGGTGTATCGTCAACAAGCTGAGGTTTCGTCGGTGTTGTTGCCGGTGCTGCGGGCGATAGATGGTTGTTTGGGGCAGGGCGTTGAACAGGCGCGTCACTAATGAATGCTGAAGTGAAAGAGTCGCAAGCCTTGCAATATTCGGGTTGGCGTTCGCCCTATGTGTTGCTGGCCTTGATGACCATTGCAATGCCGCTGGCGTTTTCCACCTGGTATGCCTTGCTGAATAATTTCGTGGTGGAACGCGCTCAATATACCGGAGCGGATATCGGCCTTCTGCAAAGTGTGCGTGAAATTCCGGGCTTTTTAGCGTTTACCGCGGTATTTGTATTGTTGGTATTGCGCGAGCAGCGTTTTGCCATTTTGGCTCTGCTGACATTGGGCTTGGGAGTGTCCTTAACGGGCTTTTTCCCGAGTAGCATGGGCTTGCTGTGTACGACGTTTCTTATGTCGGTGGGGTTTCATTATTTTGAAACTCTCAAGAAATCTCTGGCCTTGCAGTGGTTGCCGAAAGATCAGGCGCCGGCCCTATTGGGCAAGCTGTTGGGCTTAAGTTCGGCCAGTTCTCTGGTGGTGTATGGGTTCATTATCTGGCAGCCCCTGGGCTATGAGTCAACTTACCTGCTCGGAGGTGGCTTGTGTATTGTGCTGGCGCTTTTTATGTTTCTGGCGTATCCACTGTTTCCTGAACGGGAGCCACAGCATAAACGCTTGTTTCTGCGTCGCCGTTACTGGCTATACTACGCATTGGTATTTATGAGTGGTGCTCGCCGACAGATTTTTATGGTGTTTGCTGGTTTTATGATGGTGGAGAAATTCCACTACGACGTCAGCGATATCGCCACCCTGTATCTGATCAACCATGCCATTAACAGTGTGATTGCTGCACCCATCGGGCGTTGGATTAATCGTGTCGGTGAACGTACCGCCTTGAGTGTTGAATACATCGGTTTGATCCTGGTGTTTATCAGTTACGCGTTTGTCGACAATGCTGAGTTGGCCGCCGGTTTATACATCATTGACCATCTGTTCTTTTCAATGGCAATCGCCATCAACAGTTATTTTCAGAAAATTGCCGACCCGAAGGACATCGCCGCAACCTCGGGTGTGAGTTTTACCATCAATCATATTGCGGCGGTTGTCATCCCGGTGAGTTTCGGTCTGTTGTGGATGACATCCAGTGCTGCGGTGTTTCTGCTTGGGGCAGCGATGGCGCTGGGTTCTTTGATGTTGGCTCGCAAGATTCCGTCTGTGCCGGGCCTTGGAAATGAAGTGAGATAGGGCGAACAGGCCCTCGGAGTAAACGTGTTTAATAAACCCCAAAAGCCTTTGGAACTGCCTGAATTTATCGCACTTATGGCGTTAATGACGGCGCTGGTGGCACTTGCTATCGACGCTATGTTGCCTGCGCTTGCGCAAATTGGTGATGAGTTGAATGTTGACAACCCCAATCAGGTGCAGTTGATTATTGCGTATCTCTTTTTGGGCTTGGGTGTCGGCCAGATTGTTTTTGGTCCACTGTCTGACAGCATCGGGCGCAAACCGACGATTTACATTGGTTTGGGGATTTATCTGTTAGGCTGCCTGTTGTCGATGTTTGCTGAAGACTTTGACACTATGCTGATGGGCCGTTTGTTGCAGGGCTTGGGGCTGGCAGGGCCGCGAGTCGTTACTATGGCCATCGTTCGCGATTTGTATAAAGGGCGAGAAATGGCTCGCGTCATGTCGTTTATGATGACGATTTTTATTCTGGTGCCCGCTCTGGCGCCGAGCCTTGGGCAGTTGGTGCTATGGCTGGCTGACTGGCGCATGATTTTCAGTTCCTTTGTGATTCTGGGGGTGTTGATCTGGTGTTGGTTGGGGCTGCGCCAGCCGGAAACCTTGTCTGCAGATCAGCGCCGTCGTTTCCATATTATCGATATCGCGAAAGGGTTTGCGTTTGTCTTCAAACAGCCAACTGCCATTGGCTATACCGCTGCGGCAGGTTTTGTTTCCGGCTCTTTTGTTGCGTTTTTATCCACTTCCCAACAAATTCTGGAAATACAGTTAGGGGGCGGTAAATATTTCCCCTTGTTGTTCGCCTGTTTGGCTCTATGCCTGGGGGCGGCGTCGGTGGTAAATGCTCGCATCGTGGTGCGTTACGGGATGCGTCTGATCAGCCGCAGAGCCATCATTTGTGTGATGGCAATGGCCTGCCTGTTTGGTATGGGTGTTTGGGTTTTAGGTGAGCCGAATCTGTTGGCGTTTATGTTGTTCCTGGGCGTTTTACTGTTTTGTGTGGGATTGGTATTTGGCAACATGAGCTCGGTTGCAATGGAACCGTTGGGCAAGCTGGCGGGCATCGGCGCGGCGGTGGTGGGCTCTGTGTCTACGCTTATCTCCTTTGCGCTGGGTGCGGTAATCGGCAGTTATTACGAAGGGAGCGTGATGCCGCTGGTGTTGAGTTTTGCGGTCTGTTCCGCCCTGGCCTTGATAATTATCACAATTGCCGATAGGCTGGAATCACCTCAGGAAGCTCAGCAATAGAGCGAGTAGATGTAACCGAGTACATATTTAGAAAAAATATTTAAATTTTACAAGTCTCTACCGTCTGTCATATTGATCGCTCATGCTGGCTCTGTATTAAAAGGAGTATTACGTATGAGTGATAAAATCAAATACGCCAGTGTCCGGCCGACACGCAGCATGAACCTGCTTTCCCACCGTGAGATGGAAAGTCTGATGGATTCTCACCCCGAAGTGCATCGCTTGTTTCGCGAGTGCGCTTTGGCGATTCTTAATGCGGGCTCGGAAGATGATGATCCCGAGCTGCTGCTCAATAGTTTTAAAGATTTCTCCATTGAACTGTCACCGCAATCGCGTGGCGTAAAGCTGGAAGTTCGCAATGCCCCGGCCAGTGCGTTTGTGGATGGCGTGATGATTCGCGGTATTCAGGATCAACTGTTCGATGTGTTGCGCGACATTGTGTTTACGCACAATAAACTCAGTGAACACGGGAACTTCGACCTCAGCAATGCCGAAGGCATCAGCGATGCGGTATTTAGAATTTTGCGTAACGCTGGTGTGGTCAAACCCGAGCGCATTCCTAATTTGGTGATATGTTGGGGCGGTCATTCCATTGACCGGCTGGAGTACGACTACAGCAAAAAAGTGGGTTATCAGATGGGTTTGCGCGGTCTGGACGTCGGTACCGGTTGCGGCATCGGAGCTATGAAAGGGCCGATGAAGGGGGCAGCGGTAGGCCATGCCAAGCAGCAAATTCACAACGGCCGTTATGTCGGTATTACGGAGCCGGGCATTATTGCCTCGGAATCTCCGAACCCCATCGTCAATGAACTGGTGATTTTGCCAGACATTGAAAAACGATTGGAAGCCTTTGTGCGTATGGCCCACTGTATTATCGTGTTTCCCGGTGGTGCCGGCACCGCAGAAGAGGTAATGTATCTGCTGGGCATCTTAATGCACCCGGATAACCGAAATATCGAAGTGCCGTTAATCTTCGCGGCACCGGAAGAAAAGCCCGAGTACTTTGCGGATCTGGACCGTTTCATTCGCTTCACGTTGGGTGATGATGCCGCGCAATATTATGAGATTATTACGGGCCAACCCGAACAGGTTGCGCGCTTGGCTAAGCAGGGCGTTGAACGAGTGAAGCGCCAGCGTCGTCGCTCTCACGAGTCCTATGTTTACAACTGGCAGCTGACCATTCCCGAATCCATGCAGCAACCTTTTATTCCTGACCATGAAAACATGGCGGCGCTGGCGCTGAATAAAAATGTCGCGGCCCATGAGTTGGTTGCTAATATGCGCAGCGCCTTCTCTGGAATTGTTGCAGGTAATGTGAAGCCCTACGGTATCGAGCAAATTCGTGAGCATGGTCCTTACCAGCTCAAGGGCGACGCTGATATCATGCAGGCGATGGACGCTTTGCTGAGAGATTTCGTCAGCGCAGGTCGTATGAAATTAAAAGGTGAGTACACACCTTGCTATGAACTGAGCCATTAATTCGCTTGGTTAATTCCCGTTAACAAGGCCTTATCAGGCACGGCAAAAGCCGTACTTGATAAGGCGGCTTGCGTTTACCTTATTGCCCTTTTTTACGCCGCGCGACATCGTTTTTCACGCTGCGATAAAATCGACCCAGCGACCGATCCTTAGCTCGCTTTTCAGCGAGAGACGCACGGTTGTGCGCCTGTTCGCGTATCAGCTTGCTGTAATTGCTGAGTCGGCGCGGGTCAATTACTCCCGCATCGATGGCTTGCTGAACGGCACAGCCGGGTTCGGATTCATGTTGGCAGTCGCTGTAACGACAGTGTTCTGCCAAATCGTTGATGTCAGCAAACGTACTTCGAACGCCGTCTTCACAGTCGCTCAGTTGCAGTTCACGCATTCCTGGTGTGTCGAGCAGGACTGCGCCATTTTCCATAAAGTGCAGGCTGCGTGAGGTCGTGGTGTGTCGCCCTCGGTCATCGTCACCACGTGCGGCCGCCGTCTTCTGTGAAGATTGATTCGACAAGGTATTAATCAAAGTGGATTTGCCGACACCCGAAGACCCCAGTACCGCGACGGTGTTTGCGCTTCGACACCAGAGTCTGAGCGCTTCGACGCTGAGTTGATCTTTTGCGTTTACCGCTTCCACGACGAGAAGAGGATCGAGCGCTTGCACCTGTTCTACCAATATCTGTGGATCTTCACACCGGTCGGATTTAGTCAGCACAATCACCGCTTCGGCACCTGCGTCTTTCACCAGAGCCAAATACCGTTCTATCCGATTGAGAGAAAAGTTTTGATTCAGAGCCGTAGTGATAAAGACGGTGTCGATGTTGGCCGCAATGTACTGCTCCGACACTTTGCTTCCCGCAGACTTTCGTGAAAACAGTGAGAGTCGGTCGAGCCGACGATAGAAGCTGCCATCACTGTTCAATAACACCCAGTCGCCCACGGTCAGCAAAGGCATCTGTGTGGTCAGATTTAACGGTTGTTGGCCCTGTTCACTATAGAGTTCGAAGTGGGAGCGATGTTGTGCAGCAATCCTGGCCGGCCGAAATTCGGTGCATTCTTCCAGGCTGAGTTGCTGTTGAAAAAAAGGTGACCACCCCAGCTGAGGCAGTGAAAAAATTGTAGTCATAAGAACCCCTGACGCATGCGTAGCTTAGCGTCCAATCGATGATTCAATAGGGGCGATAATGCCCCGGTTCAGGAACCGGGCAGAGAAGTCAGCTTATGTCAGTATCAGCTGTTTGCCCGGAAGGTGTTGACGACAATCATGTTTACCCTCCAGCGTGGTATTGCTTAATCAAAGCGCAAATCTATCAAAAACACTCAACTTGTCAAGAGCAGGAGGATGAGAAAGGTCGAAAGCAAATGACAAAGGAAAGAAGGAAGTGAGAGGTGGAATGTATGATGTTTCGAAGAATGTGAAAAAACTGGCAACTGAAATGATGCCTGTTACTCATAAGAGAAACAGGTACCCAGTTGCCAGTGATAACTGTCGCGGCAGCAGAGCAATTAACGCTTGCCGAATTTATTGTCCAATGCCAATTGATCGTCTTCTTTGTACAGCAACATGATCAGTGTGGCGAAGAAAACGGTCGTGGATGGGAAGAACAGTGGTTTTGGATCTGCAGCCAGGTACATGCCCAGTGGGTCGAGAATGTATTGCCAGATTGCAAACAAACCAAAGCCCAGGATAACGGCCTGGGCGGGGTAAACGTATTTACGAAACAAGCCCACAATAACCAACAAACCGACAACGATTTGCGCGACGCCCATCAGCAAGACAATTTCATCCGCACTGACTAGGCCGCCGTAATATTTTTCAGAAACGCCTTTGGCTTTGTCGGGCGCCCCAATTTTTATTGCGCCCCAAATTAAGAGTAATAAGCCTGTTGAGACTCGGGTACACAGCAAGGTCCAAGCTTTCATAATTTAATCCGCACCAAAATTTATGACTGTAGGAATTTTTAACGGGCGAAGTTTTGCTGAGCTTACCTCGCTGTGCAAGGCTTTGTTTAGATTCAAAATGAATGAGCTTATGGTGAAAATATGCGACGAGAAGGGATGAGAAATTTGTGATAAATGCGTGATGATTTGGGGGCTAGAGCAGAGTCAGAATGAAACTGCTCGAACCGATGGGACGCCGCCCTTCATACCCCAAGGTAGCTATAAAGCCCCCTTCCTGCTTTATAGCCCCCATCGGTTTCGGGCGACTTTATTACTTTTATGTGCTCCTTTTAGCCCTGCAAGGCGTTTAATCGCGCCAGGGCTGCTTTGTATTCTCGACCAAGTTGTTCGATGAATTCTCCCGCTGGCTGAACATCCTTGATTGCACCAATGCCTTGCCCGCAGCCCCAGATATCACGCCAGGCTTTGCTCTTCTGATCGCCGCCGGAACCGAAGTTCATTTTCGAGGGATCACTTTCGGGAAGATTATTGGGGTCAAGACCTGCGGCTTCAATGGAAGGCCTTAAGTAGTTGCCGTGCACACCGGTGAACAGATTACTGTAGACGATGTCTTCCGCGTCACAGTCGGTGATCATTTGCTTGTAGCGCTCGTCCGCATTGGCTTCGGTGGTGGCGATAAAGCTTGAACCGATATAGCCCAGATCAGCACCCATGGCCTGGGCGGCTAAAATGGCGTCACCGGTGGCGATAGAGCCTGACAGCAGCAATGGGCCATCAAACCATTGGCGAATATCCTGGATTAAGGCGAGAGGGGACTGCACACCCGCGTGGCCACCCGCACCTGCGGCCACCGCAATCAAACCATCCGCACCTTTTTCAATGGCCTTTTTGGCGAAGGTGTTATTGATGATGTCGTGCAGGGTAATGCCGCCGTAAGAGTGAATCGCGTCGTTGAGTTCCACACGAGCACCCAGAGAGGTAATAACAATTGGGACCTCATACTTCACACAGAGCTCAATATCCTGCTCCAATCGATTGTTAGAGCGATGTACGATCTGGTTAACCGCGTAGGGTGCAGCCGGCTTGTCAGGGTTTTCCTGATTGTAGCGGTCCAGTTCCTCGGTGATATGAATAAGCCATTGTTCGAATTCACCTTCCCCACGGGCGTTCAGGGATGGGAACGAACCCACCACGCCAGCCTTACACTGCGCCAATACCAAATCAGGATTGG
This sequence comes from Pseudoteredinibacter isoporae, assembly GCF_040372805.1. Classification (GTDB taxonomy): domain Bacteria; phylum Pseudomonadota; class Gammaproteobacteria; order Pseudomonadales; family Cellvibrionaceae; genus Pseudoteredinibacter; species Pseudoteredinibacter isoporae_A. The sequence continues at coordinate 273,201 of NZ_BAABWJ010000001.1, read as the reverse complement.
AAATAATAAACATCGGTGAGGCCACTGCGGGTACAGATAAGCGACCTTTAAGAATCTCGGGTAGTGCCATGGGCTTGTGTCCTTTGCGAAAAGTCAGCGCTTATAAAACCCCAGTTGAGAGTGACTCGCAATGGCCAGATGCGTCATTGCCTTGGCAAAAAATAATAAAAATGGTCAAAAGTGAAACTTGGCGGGTCAGGGAGGTCTTCAGTGTGCTTATTCAACGGAAATAAAAAACCCGGCCTTGGCCGGGTTGTTGTATTACATCTTTTCCATAGTTTCGATGCCAAGTAAGCCGAGGCCCGTTCGCAGGATGCTGGCCGTGGCGGCGCACAGTTGAAGGCGGCTCATCTTGTCTTCCTCGCTTACTCCGTCTTTCAGGATTGGGCAGGCCTCGTAGAACTTCATATACAAGCTGGCGGTTTCATAGAGGTAGGTACACAGAATATGTGGGTAGGCTTCTTTGGCGACTTGTTCAATGGCTTCGTCAAAGCGCAGCAGTTTCAGGGCCAATGCCTGTTCTTCGCTCGCCTTCAGAGTCAGGGTAGCATTGATCTCGTCAGCATTCACCGCGGCACGACGGAAAATACTTTGAATACGCGCATAGGCGTATTGCAGATACGGTGCAGTATTGCCTTCGAAACTGAGCATCGATTCCCAGCTGAAGATGTAATCGTTGGTGCGGGTCTTTGACAGGTCAGCGTATTTCACCGCGCCGATACCCACTTTGCGACCAATCTCAGCACACTCGTCCTCGCTCAGGTCCGGATTTTTTGACTTGACCAATGCACTTGCGCGCTCAACCGCTTCGGTGGTCAGGTCGGCGAGTTTGACGGTGCCGCCGCTGCGGGTTTTAAACGGTGTGCCGTCTTCGCCCATCATGGTGCCAAAGGCGTGGTGCTCCAGGCTGACGTTGTCATCAACAAAACCGGCCTTGCGGCCCAGGATAAACATCTGCTTCATGTGCAGTGATTGACGTGCATCGATAAAGTACATGATACGGTCGGCGTTTAGCGCTCCGACGCGATGGCGCATGGCGGCTAAATCGGTAGTGGCGTACAGGTAGCCGCCACCCTTTTTCTGGATAATGACCACTGAAGGCTTGCCTTCTTTGTCGGCCAACTCTTCCAGGAAGACCACGATGGCCCCCCCATCTTCGACGGCCAGGCCTTGAGCTTTCAATTCACTGACCACATTGGCCAGATCGTCGTTGTAAAAGCTTTCACCTTTCACATCGTCGCGGCTCAGGGTAACGCCCAGTGCCTCATAGAGTTCTTCGCCGTGCTCCAGAGAAACGTCACGAAACTGTTCCCACAGCTCGAGTAATTTGGCGTCACCACTCTGCAGTTTCACCACATAATCGCGCGCTTTATCGGCGAAGGTGGCGTCATCGTCGAAGTGTTTTTTCGCCTGCTGGTAGAACTGTTCCAGATCCTTCAGGGCTATGCTGGCGGCCTGGTTTTGCCCGAGTTGTTCTTCAAGCTCGGCAGTCAGCATGCCAAACTGGGTACCCCAGTCGCCGACATGGTTCTGGCGAATGACGTTATGCCCCATAAACTCCAGCACACGAGCAAGGCTGTCACCGATGATGGTGGAGCGCAGATGACCAACGTGCATTTCTTTCGCCAGGTTCGGAGATGAGTAGTCGACCACGACGGTTTGGGCCTCGTCGTTGCTGCGCGCATTGCTGTCTTGTTGGGTCAGTTGCTCGGCCATCCACTGTGGGCGCAAGTGGATATTGATGAAGCCTGGGCCGGCAATGTCCGTTTTCTCGGCCAGATCATCAAGCTTGACCTGATCCAAAATCTCCTGGGCAATGTCGCGCGGCTTTCGGCCCATAGCTTTTGCGGCGCCCATGGCACCGTTTGCTTGATAGTCGCCAAATTGCGGATTTTTACTGGGCGCAACATGAGGCGCACAGTCAGCCGGGATGCCGGCCGCCAACATGGCTTCGGCAAAACGCTGGTTCAGGATTTCACGGATATTCATAACTCGTCCAAGCGGGCAAAAAAAGAAAGGCGAGATTGTAACTTGCGGCTATATAGATGCAAGCTAAGCAACGGTAAAAGTCAATCCTTCGATACTTTATCAGCATGTGCGAATATGCATTCGAAAATTGCATAAATATGCCTAAAATGCCGCGATTGTCTGTATCTCTGCTAGAATTAGTAGGTTTTGTAGCGCTTTACATTTATTGGCTTGCGGTTTCGCTTGCTGACGCTAAATTACTAGCCTCAAACTTACCCTTCTTTTTTATGTTGATGCTCTTGGTTCATAAGTATGCAGAGTCTTAGTTCCCTATGGGAAAGTAAAAATTATCGCATCGCGTCGGTCATCGCTTTGTTTTCAGCGTTGTGGATGTTGTCGGGCTTGGTGATTAGCTCGGATTCCGAAGAGGCTGAGCGTGAAGTGAAAGCCGACGATAAGCTGACCACTGTGCAGGTTCAGCGATTAAAAAGCGAACCCTATGCCCTCCAGGTGCGAGTACGTGCCCGCACCCAGGCCCATCGTATGGTTGATGTGCGTGCCGAAGTTGAAGGCCGTGTGGCCCAGCAGCCCGTGGTGAAAGGTGCCCAGGTGAAGATTGGCGATACCATGTGTCAAATTGCCATGGAAGATCGTCAATTGCGTTTGGATGAAGCCAAAGCTTCTGTGCAGCAAGCCCAGTTGGAATATGACGGCGCCCTGCGTTTGAAGTCGGGTGGCTATCAGTCCAAAACAGCGATTGCTGGCGCGAAAGCTCGATTGCAGACCGCAAAAGCGAATTTGCAGCGCAGTGAGCTGGATTTGGCCAATCTGAATATTAAGGCGCCTTTTGATGGCGTCGTGGATCTGCGTCCGGTTGAGCTGGGCGACTATATGCGCAAAGGTGACACCTGTGCCCGCGTGATTGATCTTGATCCTCTGGTGTTGGCTGGCCAGGTTTCTGAAACCGATGTGGCTCGTTTGCAGGTAGGTAGTGAGGCGCATGCCAAACTGCGCACAGGTGAGCAGGTGACCGGTCGCATTCGTTATATCGGTCGCGAGTCTGACACCGTTACACGTACTTTCCCCATTGAAGTTGAAGTGCCCAATGCCGAAGGCAAACTGTTGGCGGGTATTACCAGCAAACTGGTGATTCCGGTCGGTTCTGTGGAAGCTTTTCATATTCCGGCGTCATTGCTGACACTGGACGACGATGGCCAGGTCGGTGTTCGCATCGTGGATGAAACCAAAGTGGTTCAGTTCTATCTGGTGGACATTATTGGTAATGATGACAACGGTGTTTGGGTGCTCGGAATTCCGGAATCTTCTCTGTTGATCACTGTTGGCCAGGAGTACGTGGCCAAAGGTGAAAAAGTCGCTTACCAATTTGCCGGCGGAGCTAAGGCAGAGGAGCAGGCGGCCAGTCTATGAAATTTCTTGATGTAGCCGTAGGTCGCTTTCGGAGCACCTTGTGCGTATTGTTTCTGATCGTGCTGGTTGGCATGTTTTCCCGCGAGAAAATGGCGGTGGAAATGCAGCCGGACGTCAGCCTGCCGTTTGTGATTGTGTCTGTTTTTCAGGAGGGTATTTCTCCTGAGGATGGTGCTCGCTTATTGCTGCGTCCTCTTGAGCAGGAACTGCGTACGCTTGAAGGTCTCGAAGAGCTCAGTGGTACCGCGCGTGAATCTACCGCGTATATTCTGGTGGAGTTTGAATCGGATAAAGATATCAAACTGGCTGTGACCGAAGTGCGTGAAGCCGTTGACCGTGCCAAGGCCAAGTTACCCACCGAGGCGGAAGAGCCGGTTGTGGAAGAGGCATCGGCCAGTGATTTTCCAGCGATTGTTGTAACCTTCCGAGGCGATGTTTCTGAACGTACTTTGTTTAAAACGGCGCAGAATCTGAAGCGTCAGTTCGAAGGTTTGCCCGATATTCTCGAAGCCAATATGGTGGGGCACCGTGAAGAAGTGGTTGAGGTGATCATTAATCCCGATCAGCTTGAACACTACGGTATTACCAGTACTGAATTGATCAATGCCGTCATCGGCAACAACCTGTTGGTGCCGGCTGGTGAGTTGGACAGCAGCCAGGGCCGTTTTGCAATTAAGGTTCCCGGTCTGATCGAAACCGCTCAAGATGTTTACGGTATCCCGATCAAGTCCACCGCTGATGGTGTCGTGACACTTGGCGAAGTCACGGATATTCGCCGAACTTTTAAAGACCCAAGTCGTTTTACCAGCGTAAATGGTCAGAGCGCCATTGCCGTTGAAGTGACCAAGCGCCGTGATGCGAACCAGATTGCTGTGACTCGAAAAGTCCAGGCGATTGTGAATGAGAATGCCGCCAATATTCCCAAGGGCGTCACCGTTGAATACATTCTCGATCAGTCCGAATTTGCCCTGGGCATGATCGGAGAGATGGAAGGTAATATTGTGACCGCCATGTTATTGGTGATGGTTATTGTTGTTGCCGCACTGGGATTCCGCTCGGGCCTGCTGGTGGGTTTGGGTATTCCGTTTTCCCTGCTGTTCGCCATCATTATTATTTCCTATATGGGGTACACCTTTAACTTTATGGTGATGTTCGGCATGTTGCTGGCCCTGGGGATGTTAATCGATGGGGCCATCGTCATTACCGAGTTTGCTGATCGGAAAATGGCTGAAGGCTTAAGCGCGAAAGCGGCCTATCAGATTTCAGTGAAGCGTATGTTTTGGCCGGTGGTGGCTTCAACCGCAACCACTCTTGCCGCGTTCTTACCGTTGATGTTCTGGCCGGGTGTGGCGGGTGAGTTTATGGGTTATTTGCCCACCACCGTCTTTGCCGTTCTGACCGGCTCTTTACTGTATGCACTTTTATTTGCGCCTGTATTGGGGTCATTAATGGGCCGCAGTGAAATGGAGCAGGACGTCCAACAGTATTTACGTAAATTGGAAACGGAGTCGCCCACTAAAGTGGCGGGTGTCACGGGCGCCTATGCTCGCTTGTTGACGACTTTATTGCGACGCCCCGTGGTGATGTTCGGCGTCAGTCTGTTTACATTGATCGTTATCTTTATGGCCTATGGTGCTGGCAATGCCGGCGTTGAGTTCTTTACGGAAACCGAAGAGAAGTATGGCCAGGTGGCGGTGCGTGCCCAGGGTAATTTATCCGTAGAAGAAGTGCGCGATATTGTGCAGGAAGTTGAACGCCGAGTGATTGCGACCCCGGGTGTGGTTTCAACTTATTCGGCCAGTGGTAGCGGCGGTACCCAAGGTGGTGGCGCGCGTCCTCCAGAAAAAGACCAGGTGGGCACCTTACTGGTTGAATTGGATGACCCTCAGAAACTGACCAAACGAACCCGTGAAGTGTTCGCCGATATTAACAAGAACACCAAAGACATTCCGGGTGTCCTGGTGAGTGCGAATGCCTTTGAAGGTGGCCCGCCGGTGGGTAAGCCGATTCAAATCCAAATCGCTTCGCACAACCACGACAAACTGGTGGCAACTGCGCGTCGTATTCACCATGCATTGGACACTGAGTTTGAAGGTTTGCGTGATGTGACTGACACGACCCCCTTGCCGGGTATTGAGTGGGAATTAAAAGTGGACCGCTCCCTGGCCGCTCAGATGGGTGCCAATATTGTGGAAGTGGGCCGCGCGGTTCAGCTGGTCACCAACGGTGTGAAAGTGGGTGAGTATCGTCCCGACGATGCCGACGAAGAAGTGGACATCCGTGTGCGTTATCCGGATGCCGAACGCGGCATGATGGCATTGGATGATCTGCGCGTGAATACCCATTCCGGTTCCACGCCAATTTCCAGTTTCGTCAGTCGTGAAGCTCAACCCAAAGTGGATAAAGTGAAGCGGGTCGACGGCATTGAAATCATGATGGTACGTGCAGACGTGCAACCCGGGGTTCTCGCCGATAACAAGGTGAAGGAGATTGAAGCCTGGTTGGCCGAGCAGCCAAGAGATTCCGAGGTGAAAGTGGAATTCCGTGGCGCTAATGAAGAACAAAACAATTCGGCGGCTTTCCTGTCGGTGGCGTTCTCTCTGGCCCTGTTCCTGATGTTTGTCTTGTTGGTTACCCAGTTTAATAGCTTCTACCAGGGCATTCTGATTCTATCGGCTGTGATTATGTCTACGGCGGGTGTAATGCTGGGCTTGCTGATTACCCAACAGACCTTCAGTGTGATTTTGACCGGGGTGGGTATTGTGGCCCTGGCAGGTATTGTGGTGAACAACAATATTGTGTTGATCGATACCTACAATCATGTCCGTCAGCAGGATTCTGAACTGACTCCGGCCGAGGCCGTGGTACGTGCTTGTGCACAACGTTTGCGTCCGGTGTTTCTGACGACGGTCACAACGGTTTTGGGTCTCCTGCCGATTGCTCTGGGAACGAGTGTGGACTTTGTGGGGCGCGAGATTGTTTCGGGTGGTGTGATTGCCTCATTCTTCGTGCCATTGGCCAGTGCTGTGGTCTACGGTTTGGTGTTCTCCACGATTCTGACCTTGGTCGTGACTCCAGTGCTGCTGGTATTACCTCAGCGGATCGTATATCTGTTCCGTCGTTATGTCCTGCCCAGCGGGCGAAAAGGACAGGCGGCTTAAGTCCGAAGTGGTCGCGACAAGCCCGGCGTATGCCGGGCTTTTTTATGCGTCTTGATACTCTCGCTCAAGCAATATGGAAATTTTCCGCTATAACTATAGTAAGAAAATATGTGGAATCTCCGATGCTGGCCCGTTGTATATTCATCTTCTCTCTCCTGTTCTATACCACTGCCTCGAAGGCGGCTGACCCCTACCTGTGGTTGCCCACCAGCTACAAGGGGAAACTGCCGCAGTTAAAACAGGCGGTAGAGGTGGCGAGGGAGAACCCTCGTTGCAGCCGAGTGCTCAAAGGTACGGTGAATGTCGACTTGAGCAGTCAGCAGGTTCCTGTATTCAAAATACTTTGTCGGGACGATGAGCGTAAAACCTTCTCACTGCTGCTTGATGGCACCAGTTTCAAAACCTACGACCGCACTAAATCCCGTTTCCATAAAGGTCCCAGTGAGCGCTCTATGCGTGAATTCTGGACGGCTTGTAATAAAGCCGTGGCGGATATGTATGAAGATTTTCGGACCATTCGTGTGCTGACTCGGGAGCGCCCGGAGCCGACACTCTACAAAGATGCGACGGTAGGGATTGCGATTGATTTCGATGCGGTGAGTTTAATTGGCGAGCGTCTGGCGTTTCGAGCGGAATGCATTTTTACCAGCGGCACCAGCTACCGCTTGAAGCTGACAGGGCGTGAGGAAGACACTCCCTAGCCCCGTCGCATCATATGGCGATTTAGATGCAGCCCTTTTCCCTCAGGCGATTGAGTTGCGCGGTATCCATTCCCAGCATTTCAGAAAGTACATTGTCAGTGTCGCTGCCTAACAGTGGCGGCGCTTTTTGGATATCAATCGCAGTGCGGCTGTATTTGATGGGGCTGTTACACAGGGCAATGCTGCCTGATAAAGGATGCTCAACATCAATTTGCATCTGGCGATGTTGAATCTGAGGGTTGGTAAAAACCTGTTCAATAGTATTGATCGGGCCACAAGGGACACCGCGAACGGAGAGTTCTTCCAGCCAGTATTCACTGCTCTGCAGCACCATAATGTCAGCCACTTCCTGGCAGACAATATCTCGGTTCTGAACACGGGCAGGGTTTGTGGCAAAGCGTTCGTCCTGCATTAGCGCTTCGCGGCCAGCCAACTGCAGCAGCTTTTCAAATTGACCATCGTTACCTACGGCTAAAATGATAAAGCCGTCTTGAGTGGCAAAGGCCTGATAAGGAACGATGTTTGGGTGGGCATTGCCCATGCGCTGCGGAACGATACCTCCGACCAGATAATTACTGGCTTGATTGGCGAGTACTGCCGTTTGAACATCCAGCAGGGCGAGATCAATGTGTTGTCCCAAACCGGAACGCTCACGTTCCAGCAAGGCCCCCTGAATTGCAATGGTGGCGTACAGACCCGTAAATAAATCGGTCACAGCAACGCCTACTTTTTGTGGGCCGGCACCTGGCTCACCGTCTTTTTCGCCGGTGATACTCATTAAGCCGCCCATGCCCTGAATCATAAAGTCGTAACCCGCGCGTTGAGCGTATGGGCCATCTTGGCCGAAACCAGTAATAGAGCAGTACACCAGGGCAGGATTAATTTCTTTCAAGGCATCGTAATCCAGCCCGTATTTTTTCAAGCCGCCGACTTTATAATTTTCAATCAGCACATCGCATTTTGCGGCGAGCTGTTTAATGATTGCCTGACCTTCGGTCTGGGTAATATCGATAGTAATGGAATCTTTTCCACGGTTGGCCGCAGTGTAGTAGGCGGCTTCGGCGGTCTCTTCTCCGTTCTTATCTTTCAGGTAGGGCGGTCCCCAGCGTCGGGTGTCGTCACCCACCTTTGGGCGCTCAACTTTAATCACTTGTGCACCGAGATCGGCCAGTGTTTGTGCGCTCCATGGGCCGGCAAGAATGCGGCTCATATCGAGAACGCGGAAACCACTGAGTGGGCCAGTTTTTTGGGATTCGGAAACCTGGCTGGACATGACTGCTCCAAAAATAAAATAAGTACGTCGTGCGCGAATGCGCGGAAGTAGGGGGCGGGCTATGAAGCCCGCCTCCGATAGGGTCTTGCTTAGAAGAACGCCTGCAGGCCGGTTTGAGCGCGGCCAAGAATCAGTGCGTGAATGTCCTGGGTGCCTTCATAGGTGTTCACCACTTCCAGGTTGCACATATGGCGCATAACCGGATACTCATCAGAAATACCGTTGCCACCGTGCATATCACGAGCTTCGCGGGCAATTTCCAATGCTTTTACGCAGTTATTGCGCTTCATCATAGAGATCAGCTCAGGCGCCAATTGACCAGCGTCTTTCAATTGAGACGCGCGTAAGCTGCCCATCAGACCCAGGCTGATGTCAGTTTGCATGACTGCCAATTTTTTCTGGATCAACTGAGTTTGTGCCAATGGGCGACCAAACTGCTTGCGGTCCATGGTGTATTCACGAGCGGAGTGCCAACAAGCTTCTGCGGCACCCAGAGCGCCCCAGGAAATACCTAAACGAGCGGAGTTCAAGCAACCGAATGGGCCTTTCAAACCCTGGACACCCGGCATCAGGTTTTCGTCTGGAACGAATACATTGTCCATAACGATTTCGCCTGTGATGGAGGCACGCAAGGCCAGCTTGCCTTCAATCTTCGGTGCGCTTAAACCTTCCCAACCTTTTTCCAGAATAAAGCCACGAATTACGTCGTCTTCAGTTTTGGCCCACACGACAAATACATCGGCGATTGGGGAGTTGGTGATCCACATTTTGGCGCCACTCAAGCGATAGCCGCCATCAACTTTTTTGGCGCGAGTGATCATGGAGCCTGGATCAGAGCCGTGATCGGGTTCGGTCAAACCGAAACAGCCAATGTATTCACCGCTGGCCAGTTTCGGCAGGTATTTTTCTTTCTGTTCTTCACTGCCGTAGCTCCAGATCGGAAACATAACCAGGCTGGATTGTACGGACATCATGGAACGGTAGCCCGAATCCACACGCTCAACTTCACGGGCAATCAAACCGTAGGCAACATAGCTCACACCAGGGCAGCCATAACCTTCCAGAGGCGCGCCCAACAGGCCCATCTCGCCCATTTCGCGGAAGATATTGATATCGGTTTCTTCCTTTTGGTAGGCCTCACGTACGCGAGGCAGCAGCTGCTCCTGGGCGTATTGGTGGGCAGAATCACGCACCATGCGCTCTTCTTCAGTCAACATTGAATCCATCAGGAATGGGTCTTGCCAGTTAAAGCTGGCCCAGGGGGACTTCGCCATGGTGTGCTCCGCTTGAGTGTGGTTTCGCTAATTAAGGCATTTATCCAGGCTGTATAAGTCATAGGTAAATGCTTCACGTGTAATGTAATTATACTCCAGCTGTGTGCATATATAAAATATATCGTTTATATTGTTGGCATATATTTTATATATGGTTTGTGTTCGTGAATCGATCTTGCGAGGGCCCATGGACAAGCGACAACTACAAATATTTCGCCAAGTAGCGATCAGTCAGAGTTTCACCAAGGCTGCCTTGGAATTGCATATGGCTCAACCGGCGGTCAGTATCGCCGTGAAGAAATTGGAAGAAGAATTATCGACCCCTCTGTTTAATCGCATTGATCGTCGAATTGGACTCACGGCCGCCGGAGAAAAGCTCTTGTTTCGTGCCGAGCGAATTCTAAGTGAGTTTCAGCAGGCGAAAGATGAGCTTAAAGAATTAGAAGCCTTAATGAGTGGTCAGGTTCGTTTGGATACACCGGCGATGTTGGGTTCTTATTACTTACCGGAAAAGCTGATTGGCTTCCGGCAGGCTTATCCTGGTATCGATTTGCATATTACGGCTGAAGGAACCCAGCGTGCCGAGCAAATGCTGTTGGATGGCTCAACGGATATGGCCATTGTCAATGTGCGTCAGCATTCAGAGTTGATCGAATCCAGCTACCTATTAAAAGAAGAAGTCGTGCTTTGTATGGCGCTTGATCACCCTTTTGCAAAAAAGAAGGCCATTGATTTTCATGATATTAAGGATGAGCCCTTGTTGGTTTATCACCAGGGTTATCACTTACGTCAGATTTTGAATCACCTTGAAGCGCAAGCCGGTCATAAAGCAAACATTATTGTAGAGACGGATATTCTGCGTTTGATGGTCAGTATGGTCGCGTCTGGGCAGGGAATGTGTCTGTGCTTACGACGTCTGGTCGAAGAGGAGCAAAAACTCTTGGCGTTACCTTTCAATGAACCACAATTCATCGAAATGGGCATTGGGTGGAAAAAAGGGGGATATTTGTCACCGGCCAATCGGGCTTTTGTGGACTATCTGATTGGGGATGCCTGAGCGGCGGTGGGGAAGTCGGGATATAATGTGCTTGGACAAAAACAAGGGACATAAAAAACGGCGCCGAAGCGCCGTTTTTGCTCAGATCGCTGTAATTACTTCTTAGCAGCTTTCTTTGCAGGGCGACCACGACGAGAAGCAGGCTTCTTCTTGGCAACAGCTTTCTTGGCTGGAGCTTTTTTAGCAGCAGGCTTCTTCTTGGCAGCTGGTTTCTTCTTAGCCGCAGGCTTTTTCTTAGCAGCAGCGGCTTTTTTGGCTTTAGCAGCGGCTTTCTTCTCAGCAGCTTTTTGCTTAGCTGCAGCTTTCTTCTCAGCGGCTTTGGCTTTAGCGGCAGCTTTCTTTTCAGCAGCTTTGGCTTTAGCAGCGGCTTTCTTAGCAGCAGCCTTCTCGCGAGCAGCTTTCGCTTTGGCAGCAGCCTTGGCTTTAGCAGCGGCTTTCTTAGCAGCAACCTTTTCACGCTCAGCTTTCTTCTTGGCAGCTACTTTAGCGCGAGCAGCCGCTTTCTTATCTGCGGCTTTTTGCTTGGCAGCGGCTTTCTTGTCAGCAGTTTTCTGCTTCTTGGCCATTGCCGCTTCAGCTTTGGCAATTGCCTTAGCTTGGTCGTTGGCGCTCTTGTTGGCAGCTTTAATCGCTTTCAACTCAGCTTTGCTGGCAGAAACCGCAGCTTTTGCTTCAGCAGCGGCTTTTTTGTCAGCAGCTGCAGTTTTAGAAGCAGCAGCCAATTGCTTGGCTTGAGCAGCAGACTTCTTCTTCTTACGAATTGCTGCAACCTTGTTACCAGAAGCTTTCGCTTTGGCAGCGGCTTTAGCAGCGGCTTTTTCCAGTTTGGTGGTTTCTTTACCCAGGTCAGATTCCTGCTTGGCACGAGCCTTAACCAGTTGGGCTTGGATTTTGGCCAGTTCTGCTTCTAATTTAGCGACTGGGTCGTTAGCTTTGCGAGCTGCCATCTTATTTTCCTTTGAATGTTAATAAATCTAGCACTGAAACTTCATTTGAGTGGCTGGCCAGCCCGCTTACTATGCGGATCTGATCGTAAAAATATCCAGCCGACTACGACGCGTGTATAAGGTACGTCTTTACTGACAAAATTCAAGAGTTTATGGTCAAAAAAATAGCATATTTTGGCATTTATTGGCCGTTTTTCTTGAATTCACATTAATTTTAGAAAAAAAACAGAAAATTTCATTTTTTATAGCGGGCCATTGGGCAAAAAGCGGTTATCGCTGTTCGCTTTAATCCATAGCAACATGTCTTTGTTCAAAGGCATTTTGCTTTGTCGCATGAATTTAACAATATATATGACAGGCGAGTCAGCGCCAGCCTGCCAGCTGGAAATTTGCTTCTCGGCGAGGGTCAAAAACTCGATTAAACTGAGCAATTGAGCTTCGGTAAAACGTCCGATGGTGTTCAGCCAACTTTCACGATCCACTTTCATCATCGCGCTGTGGATTTGCAGCGCTTCGGCATCAAAATATTCGGCGATGGGCTGCTCAGGGTGCTTTTGCCGTTGCTCGATAATATTCAGTAACACGTCATGGTTCAGCGTATAGCTTTTCTTTTGGGCGTCGGCATTTGGATCCCAGGATTCTACGCTCATAGTTGAGTCTCTTTAGTTTTTACTTAGATCGGCTAGTGAAATCTGTCTCAATGAAAGCCTGACTGAGTGTTACAATAATAAACAGTCGGCCGATACTTCCTATTATATACCCGATTACGGTCAAGAAACCCCATAACTCTCTATATTACAGGGCCTATTCGTTACGCGATGAAACAACAGCGCCATATTATTCACTGCGATGCCGATTGTTTTTATGCTTCAGTCGAAATGCGGGATGATCCGGATTTGCGTGGCCGCCCTTTGGCAATTGGTGGTGAAGCGAAGGGCCGAGGTGTTGTTGCAACCTGTAATTATGAAGCTCGTCGGTTCGGGGTTCGTTCAGCGATGCCAATGGCGTATGCCCGCAGACTTTGTCCTGGTATTCTGACCATGCGTCCCAATATGGAAAAATATCGGGATGTGTCCCGGCAGATGCAGGATATTTTTTATCGCTATACGGATATCATTGAGCCCCTTTCTCTGGATGAAGCATTTTTGGACGTCAGTCTGGGCGTCAATGAGGGGCGTTTTAAAGATGCCAAAAGTGTTGCTGAGGCAATTCGCCAAGACGTCAGTTCAGAATTACAGATAACCGTTTCGGCTGGCGTCGCTTCCAATAAGTTCATTGCCAAGGTGGCCAGCGATTGGCAAAAGCCCGATGGATTGACGATTGTCAGTGACACTGAACAAGCTGAATTTGTTGCAGCGCTTCCGGTGAATAAAATTTACGGCGTTGGAAAAGTTACCGAGCAAAAACTGCTGTCCATGGGAATCACTCACTGCCATCAACTTCAAACGATGGATCTCGAGCTTTTGCAAAAGAAATTTGGCAGTTTTGGACAGCGTTTATATGATTTATCTCGTGGGCGAGATCATCGAGCTGTCGAGCGCAGCCGTCGACGAAAATCACTCAGTGTAGAGCATACGTTTGCCAGTGATTTACCCGATTTAGATGCCTGTATTGAGCAAATTCCCGAGCTGCTGAACAGCCTGCAAAAGCGCCTGACGGCTCTGGATGACAGCTATCTCATCGCCAAGCCCTTTGTGAAGCTGAAGTTTCATGATTTTTCATCCACAACTGTGGAAAAGCAGGGGGCTGATTACTCACTAAACACTTATCAAGACCTGGTGGCCGAGGCGTTTGAGCGCGCTTTCCAGCCTGTTCGCTTATTAGGGTTGGGAGTCCGGTTCCGTGAGCCCGAAAGCGAACCGCCACAAAGTGACCTTTTTGCGTAAAAAAAGACCAGTCCCGGTGCTGGCTCATTCGGAGTTGTCCACTTTTGACCGTTTTCAGTCAGCACAATTCGCCGATTCTGAGCCCGGCTTTGCTTAATCTTAGTTTTTTCCCAAGTGGCGCTACTAATTCGCGCCGAACTCATTATAATCGCCCACCTTTTTGAGTGGCCCTTTTGGGTTCGGTGTTAGTGAAAGCCGGGAGCAGGTGTGTTTGTTTTTACTGTGAGCTGTGAAGCGAGCCAAGATGTGTATGTGGGCTCAGCGAAAGATTCGATTGAAGCTCAATGGGCCGCGATTGTGGCGGCTGCGGATGAAGGTCAAGAGGGGACGTTGCAGGCGGCTATTCGTTTGCACGGTGTTGAAATGTTCACTGTAGAAGAGTGGGCCTTTGCTGAAAATAGCCGGGAATTACGCGAGCTGTTAAGTGAGGCGCGGGAAGCTCTGAGTGCCAAGCCGATTAAGTTGCTGCGCGGCCCAGATGCTGCGCCAAAACGCAGCGGCGCAACTCAGGTGAGCAGCGATATTCGCGAACTTTTTTCTATGGCGAAAGCCGAGTATGAAAGCGAGCTCGTAGAAGAGCTGATTCCCGCTGAGGAGCTGGAGAAAAAGTCAACATCGAGAGCGCCTACAAGCTTACCTGAGAAAAAAGAGAGCTCAGGGTCCTTGAGCAGTGCGGCATCATCCAGTGAGAAGCTGGCCAGTGGTCGCAGTGGCTCTGCGAGTAAGGAAAAGCGCATCAAGGAAGCCATTAATGCCGAGCGCGAGCAGCGCGCGGTGTTACGTCAGCAGCAAGCCAGCCAGGAAGCCAAAGAAATGCAGGCGATCTTGTTGCAAATCGAACAGCGTCGTTTGGCCCAAAAGAAAAAGCCTGTTGCCAAGTCGAAAAAGAGCAAGAATTCTTTACGCTCAGCGGTGAGCAGCAAGCCGCCCAAATCCCCATCGACTGCAGCAAGCACTGCCACAGCGTCTCGTCGTAAGACGGCTGAAGCCAGTGTCGCTGTTGCGAAAGGTCGCACGGGTTCCAGTATCAAAGAGAAGCGCATTAAAGAGGCGATTGCCCAGGAAAAAGCGGCCATTGACGCAGCCAAGCGTCAACAGGCAGAATCGCAGGCTGATGAAATGGCTGCGATTTTGAATCGCTTGGATGAGCGTAATAAAGCCGCTGCGAGTTACAAACGCAAGCTGTAGCATTCGCAGTCGGCTGAAACCAAAAAAGGGCCATGAAGGCCCTTTTTTGGTTTGTTTAGCTTATATGATTCCTAGCGCTTGCCCAGCATCATACGCAGCATAAATTCCATGGTTTTCCCGAACGGTGCAACCATATACTTGGTACCGGGAGCTGGCGCTTGCTGGAAAATGGGGCGCAATTTGGAAAACTCGATAAAGCCTTCTTTGCCGTGGTAGTGGCCCATACCACTGTTGCCAACACCGCCGAAAGGAATGTCGTGTTGTGCAACGTGCATCATCACATCATTCAAGCTGACACCACCGGAAATGGTGTTCTTAATCACTTTGTCTTGTAGCGACTTGTCTTTACTGAACAAATAAAGAGCCAATGGGCGTTCGCGCACATTAATGAACTCGATAACCTCTTCGATATTACGATAGGTTTTCACCGGCATAATTGGACCGAATATTTCTTCTTGCATTACGGTCATGTCGCCGGTGCTGTCGAGAACCAGAGTGGGTGGAATTTTTTCCAGTTCATCGCTGGGGGGAACATCTCCCAACAAATTGATGATTTGTGCACCTTTATCCCTGGCATCGTCGAGAGTTTGAATTAAGCGGGAATACGCTCGGGTATCGATAATGGAGGTGAAATCTTTGGAGTCCAGTTGCGGATAACGCTCGGGCACAATTTTCTTGGCGTGCTCAACGAAAGCCTGGGCTTTGCTTTCAGGCAAAAAGACATAGTCCGGCGCCACACAGGTTTGGCCGGCGTTATAGAGCTTGCCTTGGAGAATACGTTCACAGGCCAGCTCAATATCGAAGTCTTCAGCGACGATACACGGTGATTTACCGCCCAGTTCCAGGGTGACCGGGGTTAGGTTCTTGGCGGCTTTTTCCATGACCTGACGGCCGACACCCGGAGAGCCGGTAAAGACGATGTGGTCGTAAGGCATATCGGTAAAATCATTGGCGCTGACACCAGGAAGTATGGCGAGCGTGTCTTCACCGAATTCCTTATTGACGAGGTCGGCCAGCAGGCGACACAGGTTTTGAGAATTGGCCGCCATTTTAATCATCGCGCGGTTGCCGGCGGCAAGAACGTTGGCCAGCGGGCTCATGCACAGAAACAGAGGGTAGTTCCACGGTACGACAATACCCACCACTCCTTTAGGTTGCGGTAGAACTTTATTTTTACCACCGAAAAACCAGATGGATGTGTGGCGCTTTTGTGGCTTCATCCAGCTCTTGAGTTGTTTGCGGCAGTATTTGACGCCATCGATTGAGCCAAACAGTTCGAGGAATTCGGTTTCGTGAATGGAGCGGTTGCCGTAATCCTTGTTGATGGCCTCGGTGATGGCCACCCGGTTCTCTTTCAGGATGTTCTCCAACTTCTGCAGATTCGCCAGGCGCTCTTCATAGTTAGGGTAAGGGTTTTGTAGGTAAGCCTGTCGTTGTTTCTCGTAGACTTCCTGAACGCGCTGGGCGGATGCGTCGACGTTCATATGTGGGCTGGCTGCCTGATTCATGGTGCAGGTCTCCTGAATATAGCTATGTGTTGTGTTCAGTCGTTCTATTGATGTGGTGTCAATCAATAGCCTTTTCTTCTCTATTATGGGGACCTTGATGGCCACCGAGGCCGAGCGGAAGGCTACGGCCATGTTTGCACAGTACCAAATAATTGCACAAATGTACTAAAACAGGCTTAAGGAATTCAATCTTTGGCGTGATTAGGTAAACTTCAGTGCTTAGAAGTGGGTCTGATATCCCCGGTTTTCAGCTTTAGGTGACTTGCTACTTGGCCTTGGCAAGCAAAACGGCTAACATGTCATCCTTGCTGGCACTAGCTGCCCAAGGCGATGATAAAACAGCAGAATTTTCCCACCAGATAGCTGTCTAAAAGTTGTGCAATCATATGGCCAAATCCAATATTTCCTGTACTCAGGTGTGTGGTTGGTCCAGGTTGTTGGTAGGGGAAATCAAGCAGAGTAAATCAAGAGTAGAATAACGGAGCTATAATGAGCCGTCGTAAGAAGAACAAAGTAGAAGTTGAAGAGAAAGCGGATATCGACCTGACGCCCATGCTGGACGTGGTTTTCATCATGTTGATCTTCTTTATTGTAACGGCTTCATTCGTGAAGGAAGTGGGTATTGGGGTCAATATTCCACCTGAGAATGACAATCCTCCGCCACCAGATGCACCGCAGAACATCTTGGTTGAAGTCAGTGCTACTGATGAAATCTGGATGGAAGGCCGTCGTGTTGATGTACGCGCTGTACGTGCAAACATCGAGCGTTTACACGCAGAGAACCCGAAAGCTTCTGTCATTATTAAAGCTGATGGTAAAGCGAGCGCTGAAAAGTACATCGCTATTGCCGATGCGGCTCGCGAAGCGAACGTTTATAACGTTTCACTGGCACCGGATATTAAAAAGCGCTAAGCGGTTCATTAATAAGGTGTTAGTAAAACAGGAGCTTCGGCTCCTGTTTTTGTTTCTGGCTTTTGATTAATCGCGCTACCACGTTTGTGTTTCAACGGAGAAATGCAATGAGTTCTTCAGGCTTTGAATTTCAGACCGATATGCCGGCGCTGTTGTTGATTGACTGGCAGCAGGCAATTGATCATTTTAGTGAATTTTCTCGTAGCCATCCGGAGGCGGAGCAGCACAGCGCTGAACTTCTGGGTTTCTGGCGGCAGCAACAGTGGCCCGTGTTGCATATACGCCACTCTTCCCGTTTTACGCAATCCCCTTACCATAGCAGTTCACCCTGGTTTGAGTTTAAACCCGACTTGGAACCTGTGGTGGGCGAGCTGCTTGTTACCAAGCAGGAGAATTGTGCGTTTGCTCAAACGGATTTAAATGAGCTTCTCCATGAACATAAGATTACCGAGTTGGTGTTTATGGGGGTGTTGCTGAATCACTCAGTGGACGCGACGGTGAGGATGGCCGCGGGCCTGGGGTTTCGGAATTATCTGATTCCCGAATGCTGCCCGGCCATGGCAATGAAAACCCTGGCGGGCAATGAATACTCCGCAGAGCAAATTCACGATATTTTATTGAGTAATTTGGCCGGGGAATATTGTCAGTTGTTGAGCCGCAAGCAAATTCTTTAATGACGAACTTGCTTGCGTCCGCTTGTGACTGACGGTATTTATGGGCTTTCAGCGGATTGGAAGCGTGGTACGCCACCGATAAACGTTTCTTTCACCTGGACGTTTCGCAGCGCGTCCGCGCTAATGAGTGGGTCACGATCCAGCACAATAAAGTCCGCGAGTTTTCCGGCTTCAATCGAACCGCGATCGTCTTCTGCAAATATTTGCCAAGCGGCGTCAATCGTCATTGCGCGTAGAGCATCCATTGGGCTGATCGCTTGTTCTGGACCCAGTACATCACCGCCTGCGGTTTCGCGGCTGACAGCAGACCAGGCGGCGAGGAATGGTGTCATCGGCACGATAGGGGTGTCCAGGTGCAGAGTAAAGGGAACTCCACGCGCTTTGGCTCCCGCCATTGGGCTGATGCGAGCGGCGCGTTCTGCTCCCATAAACAAGGCTTTGTGACGGTCTCCCCAGTAGTACACATGGCTATTAAAAAAGCTGGGGGTCATGCCGAGTTCGGCAAACTGATCGAGCTGATCATCACGGGTCATTTGCGCATGAATAATGATGGGGCGTGCATCTTCTCTTGGGTGTTTTTCTTGGGCAAGGCGATAGGCTTCGATGATCAAGTCGATGGCGGCGTCACCATTACCATGCAGTGCAATTTGCCATCCGGCTTTGTGAAAATCTTCGACGGTCGCGAGCAGTTCCTCTCGTTCCATTGTGGGATAGCCTCGATAATCGTCGTCTTTACCTTCGGCTTGTACATGATAAGGGTGACCAAGAAAGCCGGTATAACCTTGGATGGAACCGTCGGTGATCAGCTTCAGGGCGCCCAGTTTTACCCGCTCGCTTTCAATATTATTTACGCTTAACTCTCCGGCGCGAATCGCGCGTGCAGCTTCAAGGTCGGGCCACATAACAACGCGCTGTGGGTAGATGCCGAGCTGGCCGAACGTCGATACGGCTTGAATAAATTTCTTATTGGCGAGCCCGACTTGCGCTGAGGTCACACCTTGACGTAAGTACTCGTCACTGGCGTAGCGGGACATGGCGTAAAACTGTTTGGCGCCAAAGTCGAGTGCGTTCATGACCAGAGGATATTGAGCATTTTCTTCGACGAGGCCGGCAAGCTGGCCATCTTCGCTAAGCGCAATGACGCCGCCGACAGGGGCTTGGGTGGTGTTGTCATAGCCGACGCTTTCAAACGCCATGCTATTGGCAATGCCCATATGTCCCGAGACGTGACTGACATAAATATTATGTTCCGTGGAAACACTGTCGAGTTCAAGCCGTGTTAAAAAACGCTGTTCGGCGACTTGAGTGTCATCAAAACCAAAAGCGTAGACCCAGCTGCCTTTAGGGCTCTGTTCTACTTGTTGTCGCAGCAGTTCGAGGGCGTCCGCAATGGTTTTCACCCCGCCGATTGGGGGGCTGTTCAAGTCGGCTGCCACGGCTGCGAGGCCGGAGCCGGGGAAGTGTCCGTGAGCGTCGATAATGCCCGGCATCATCACTGCGCCCTTCATATCACGAGCCGTGATTCGGTCATCGATGCGTTTTTTGATGTCGCTGTTGCTGCCGACAGCAACGATGCGATCTTTTTTGATGTACATGGCTTCTGCAATATGGCCATTTGCATCCATCGTCAGAATCCGGGCATTGATATATGCCTGTTCATCGTCAGCTTGGGGGTTGAAGTGCATGTAAATGGCAACCGCGATGACCGTAAGCAGCAATACAATACCGGTCAAGGCCTTGGCCAGGGTTTTCAGCAGCGACATAGGTGCCTCTTTATTGTTATGGGGTGGCTATGGTAAATCCCAAGGCTATCAAATTTTGAGGCTCTCTACTTGGCTAATAGTGACAGTTGTTGGCAATCGAAAGTCCGATTGCGGTCATTGGCATCAGTGGTCGGTAGAAAAGACGTTTTAGACATAGACAAACCGCTTAGGGGCGTTAAGGTAGGAGCATTATTTCAGTGGTTGGGGCTTTTCAGTCGAACTGGCCATTGTATGAAGCCGCAACAATTTGAGATGCAGAGATTAAGAGAAGGATTGGATATCAGTATGAGTATCACACCACAGCAAAGTGATTTATATGCCCTGCTGGAAGGGCGTTACAGTGTGCGGGGATTTACCGAACAAGTTATCGAGAAAGATCTCCTGGAAACTATCTTTCAAAAAGCACAACAGGCGCCTTCAAACTGCAATACCCAACCTTGGCAGGCCTATGTGATTTCCGGTGAACGCTGCCGTAGCTTTGCCAAGAGCTTGGCGGAGGCTGTGGTCAGTGGTGCGCCCTCTAAACCTGATTTTGATGTGACGCTGGGCTTTTTCGACGAGTATCGCCAGCGCCAGGTAGATTGCGCCTATGCTTTGTATGGTTCAATGGGAATCGAGCGAGGTGACAAGGCGGGGCGGGGCGCGGCAATGCTGCGTAATTACGATTTCTTCGGTGCACCTCATGTGGCATTTATTGCGATGCCAAAAAGCTTTGGTATTGTGAATGCATTGGATGTTGGGATTTACCTGCAAACCTTGAATTTGGTAATGGAATCATATGGTGTCAGCAGTTGTATTCAAGGCGCCTTGGCCTACTATCCAGATTTGGTTCGCAAAGAGTTGGGCTTGCCAGAAGATGACAGCATGCAGATTCTTTGTGGCATTTCTTTCGGCTATGAAGACACCCACCATGCCGCGAATAAAACCCGTACCGTTCGAGCCGAGTTGGCTGAGAACGTTGCTTTTTACGATTAATGTGAGCTTGGCATGATTATTAAACACGCCGATAAAATAGCTTCTCCGGAAGTCTTGCAAGGTGCTTTTGAGCAGCGCGGATATATTTGCAGTGACGCGATTGCCACGGCGGTCTACCTGGCTTGCCACCTGCAAAAGCCTATTCTGGTTGAAGGCCCTCCGGGAGTCGGTAAAACAGAACTGGCCAAAGTGACGGCTGAATATTTGGCCGCGCCTTTGATTCGCATGCAGTGCTATGAGGGTTTGGACGAGGCCAAAGCGCTGTATGAATGGAAGTATGGTAAGCAATTGCTGTATACCCAGGTGTTGAAAGATCAGCTGGGGGATGTGATGCGTGGGGCGAGAGGGTTGGATGAATCGGTTGAGCGCTTGCATTCCTTTGGCGATATTTTTTATTCCGAGCAGTTTTTGGAAACACGTCCTTTGTTGCAGGCTTTGCGCGAACCCGACGGTGCCGTGTTATTGATCGATGAAATCGACAAATCAGATCAGGAATTTGAAGCCTTTTTACTTGAACTGTTGTCGGACTATCAGGTTTCCATTCCTGAAATCGGTACTGTAAAAGCCAAAAGCAAACCGATTGTGTTTCTCACCAGTAACAACACTCGAGAGCTGGGTGATGCTTTGAAGCGACGTTGTTTACACTTGCATATTCCGTTTCCGGAAACCCATTTGGAAAATCAGATTATTGCCAGCCAAGTGCCTGATATGGACGAAAATCTGCGAGGGCAATTGGTCGATTTTGTCCATGAGTTGCGTCAGATGGCTCTGAAAAAAGTGCCCGCTATCAGTGAATCCATCGATTGGGCCAGAGCTTTGCTGTTGTTGAACGTCGATAATCTTGATGAAAAATGGGTGCGAGATACCTTGAGCCTGTTGTTGAAATATCAGGATGATATCGAGATTGTGGAGCCTGAGCTGCGCAAAATTATGAACCAGATTAACGCCTAGCTATTCATTCGACAGGTCTAAACCGTGCAGAAAGTGTTTGCAGATTTTATTCATACCTTGAGGCAGCAGGGAGTACCGGTCTCTCCAGCGGAAACTCTGGATGCATTAAAGGTGGCTGAACTTTTGGGGGTGCAGGAACGCCATCAATTGCGCCATGGATTGGGGTTGGTTCTTGCCAAAAACCAGCAGGATAAACAGACCTACGAACATTACTTCGATGAGTTTTTTAAATTTACCGAAGTCACACCCAGTACCAAAGGGGAGGATTCTGAAGGTGAAAAGGGCGAAGACGGTATTCACGAGCCTTCGGAGCCAAATCAGGACCTGTCAGCCAATGGTGACGGACCGAGCGATATTTCAAGCAGCTCCGGGCAGGGTGGTGGGGAGTCCGAAGACGCTGGTGAATCAGAAAGTGAATTGATGCTCTCGGGTGATTTGGCTGTTCAAGCGCAATCTCCCTTAGGGCAGATGCTTCAGGCCGGTGATGCTGCTGAGATTGCCATGGCGATTGCCCGTGCGGGACAGCAGGAGGGGGTTCAAAATATTCAGCTGTTTACTCAAAAGCCCCTGTTCAGTTATCGCATGATGAACCAAATGGGAAATGAGGCGCTGAATCAGGAGTTGCTTGAACTGGATGCCAGTAATGAGCTTGCCCAGCAACGTTTGGCGTCGCGTCTGCGTAATGCGCAGGCGCATTTGCAGGAACAGGTGCGCGATTATGTTGAACAGCAATATCTCTTGTATGCGGAAGCCAAGGGACAGCAATTGCGTGAGAATACCCTGCAGAAAGTAAAGCTCACCAATATCGACAATCACTATGCGCACCAAATGGCAGATTTGGTGCGCAAGGCGGCCAAACGTCTTGCCAGTTTGCACAGTCGTAAGCGTAAACTGCGTAAGCGCGGCTTGTTGGACGTGCGTAAGACCATTGCTGCCAATGCCGCTTATGACGGGGTGCTGTTTCATACGCGCTGGAAAACAACGGTTGTAGATCGCCCTAAGATTATGGTGATTTGCGATGTCAGTGGTTCGGTCAGTCGAGTAGCCCGGTTTTTGTTGTTGTTTGTTCACAGTTTGCAGGAAGTATTGCCTAGGACTCGATCTTTTGTCTTCTCTTCCGATATGGGCGAAGTGACGAATCTCTTCAAGGATCAAAGCCTTGAGGAAGCGTTGAGTGACATTATGACAACGTGGGCGAATCAGTCCACCAGTTACGATAAGGCTCTGGCTGATTTTTCCGAACAGGCATTGCAGGATGTTGATCAGAAAACCACGGTCATTATGTTGGGAGATGCGCGCAATAATAATGGCAATGGTCGAGCGGATATCTGGCAAAAAGTTTATCAACAGGCCGGTCGAGTGTTATGGTTAAACCCCGAGCATATTAATAGTTGGGATACCGGCGATTCCATTATGGCGAGTTACCGTCCCTACTGTTCGGAATTGCATTGTTGCAACTCTTTGCGTGACCTTGAACGCATTCTGGGTAACTTGTTAAAACACAGTTGAAGCAAGCGCCGTTGTTTCGCTACTTACGTCTTCGTTCTTGGTTCTTCTGATCTGCGGTTTACTGATACAGGTTTGAGATTTGAAAAAGCTATTGATCATTGTGGTTCTGGTGCTTCTCTATCAATTCAGAGAAGATATTTTCAGTTTCCACAGCCCGGCGCCGGAATACGCGGCCATGCACCAAGAGAAGGTTATTCTGTATGCCACGAGCTGGTGCGCTTATTGTGCAAAGACCCGAGAGTTTCTCGAGGCGAAGAATATTCCTTACCATGAATATGATGTCGAAGTTTCCAGTGAAGGCTATGAACAATTCAAAGCGCTGGGCGGGCGAGGTGTGCCATTGGTATTGGTTAACGGAAAGGTCATTAAAGGTTTCAACACGGATAGAATTTTGGCTTATCTCAAGTGAGAGATAGGGTGTAATGACAGAGAATCCGCATCGTTCATTTATGCTTCACGCTCTGGCACTGTCCCGCCAGGCTTTACCCGCTTGTTGCCCGAACCCTCCTGTTGCTTGTGTACTGGTGAACGAAGGAAAGATCGTGTCGCAAGGTTATACGCAGGCGATCGGCGGGAATCATGCCGAGGTAGAGGCCTTGAATGCCTACTCTGGTGATTACTCAAGTGTGACAGCGTATGTGACGTTAGAACCTTGTTCTTTTGTGGGGCGTACCGGTGCCTGTGCTCAGGCATTGATTGATGCCGGAATTCAAAAGCTTGTGGTTGCCATGCTGGACCCGGACCCGCGAAACAATGGCAAAGGTATTGCTATGTTGGAGGCTGCTGGAGTCTCGGTTGAACTCTCCTGTTGTGAACAGGAAGTGGCTGAATTTTTGTCCCCTTATCTGGGCCAGTCCTGAGGCCGTCTTTCTGAAAAGGCGGCTTATTCAGAAAGGCGGCTTTGGTTGTTGTGAGGCCTAGTAGAATTTCCTTAACACCTCTTCAATAGCGTCCATCAGTTCGCTGGATGTATTTGCTGAGGTGTGTTCCATGGGCAACGCTGCAAATTCACCCATATCATTATCGAAATAGTCACCGTTATGATGTTCAGCATCTTCTTCCAGAGCCATGCGCAAAATGGCTTTCGCACCAATGCCGATGTCATTACCTTTTACACCAAAACCTTCTTTTACCATCTTGCTGGCCAGCAAGGAGCCTGGGTTAAGGGCGAGCAGTTTCGGTGATGCCTTATTGAGTGTTCTCGCCAGGTACCGAGTCCATAGGCGTATCGCCAATTTGCTTTGGGCGTACGCTGTCATATCGTCAACTCGAGTTTTACCCAGCACTGCCTGAGTATCCACTTTTGCCTGTGCGGCCGAAGAAAG
Organism: Pseudoteredinibacter isoporae; assembly: GCF_040372805.1. Taxonomy (GTDB): domain Bacteria; phylum Pseudomonadota; class Gammaproteobacteria; order Pseudomonadales; family Cellvibrionaceae; genus Pseudoteredinibacter; species Pseudoteredinibacter isoporae_A. The sequence continues at coordinate 248,701 of NZ_BAABWJ010000001.1, read as the reverse complement.
ATTAATAACTCGCCCGGAGTGGCCCATTAAAGGCAACAGTTCGAGGGTGAGGTAATAGGGAGTGATCGTATTCACCACAAGACGAATGTCCAGGCCCTCGAGCGTTACCGTTACCGGGGTTTTGAGTACACCGGCATTATTGATGAGAACATCCAGAGTCTGATGATCTTTTTTTATGCGTTCGACCAAATGTTTGGCTTCCTGTGGGCAGGAAAGGTCGGCTTGATAGCTGTAAACCGAGCCATCGTTGCTCAACTCTGCCAGTATTTTCTCGGCTGCAGCTATTTTTTCCGGGTTTCGGCCGTGCAGAAGTATTTGATGGCCCAATGCAGCAAACATTTTTGCCGCCTCCAGGCCAATACCGTCAGTTGCGCCGGTAATTAGAATTTTTTTGCTCATAATGATGTCCTTATATATCGATAACCACTTTCCCCATCGTAGCACCACTTGCCAGTCGAGCGTGGGCTTGGCCAGCTTCGGTTAATGAAAAATGCTGTTCATCAACTATAGGGCGTAAAGCGCCGGCTTCGGCAATATTGCTTAGCTCGCGCAAAATATGGCTGTGTTGTTCGCGGTATTTATTGTGCAGCATTGGAATCAACATAAAGACGACGTGTAGAGACAAGCCTTTAAAGTGTGCTTCGCCGAGATCCAGTTCCGCCATGGCGACCGTCGTGACAACTTGGGCATTTAACGCTGCAGCGGAAAATGAATTCAGCATATTCAAACCGCCGACGGAATCAAACACCACATCAAAGCCATCACCTGAGGTGTGCTTGGTAACATAGTCCTCTACCGAATCGGTTTTATAGTTAATGCCAATGGCGCCGAGCTTCTCAATAAGTGCAAGCTGAGGTGCTCCGCCACCGGTTGAAAACACTTCGGCGCCCATATGTTTGGCAAGTTGCAGGGCAACATGACCGACACCGCCAGAGCCGCCATGTACCAGAACTTTTTGTTGCGAAGTTACACCGGCACGTTGTAAACCTTCATAGGCAGTGATGCCAACCAAGGGGAGTGCTGCGGCTTCACGCATGCTGAGGTTTTTGGCTTTGCGGGCGATAAGTCGAGCGTCGGCGACGATATATTCGGCCAGTGTGCCGGGCAAGTCTGCCAGGCCACCCGCGCAACCATAGACTTCGTCACCAGGTGAAAACTCGTCCACACCTTCTCCTACGGCTTCGACCGTACCGGCGAAATCCATTCCTAAAATGGCAGGAAGCGGAGGAGCAATAGGGAGTTCGGCGCCCATTGCCCGGATCATGGTATCCACAGTGTTGACGCTGGTAGCCGCTATATTCACCAGAACATGGCCTTCCTGTAGTTTGGGCTTACTGACTTCGGCAAGTTCAAAAACACCTTCATCGCCAAACTGTTGGATAATCATTGCTTTCATAGCGGGCTCCTCAATAATTGATGAGGGCAGTATATGGCTTGCTGCTTTTGTTGATAATATTCAATAATGTTTAATCACTTTATTGAATTTGTTGATAATCATGAATGTTGAGCATTTGCGACTGTTCGTTCGAATCGCGACAAGCCAAAATATCAGTCAGGCCGGTCACGAACTTGATTTGTCACCAGCCGTAGCCAGTGCCCACATCAATAAGCTGGAACAGGCTTTAGGTGTGCGCTTGATTCACCGTACGACTCGTAAGGTATCGCTCACCGAGGACGGCATTGCTTTTTTACCCCACGCTGAAGACGTTCTGGCCAGCGTGGACAGTGCTCGGGCGTCAGTTGGGGCCGGAACCGTCAGTCCAGGTGGCACCCTGCGAGTTGCTGCGCCAGCGTCATTTGGGCGTATGCACTTATTGCCGGCGATGGGAGAGTGGCTGGCGCTCTACCCGGATTTAAACGTTGATCTCAAACTGTCAGACACCATTGTCGATTTGGTTGAGGGCGGCTTTGATGTCGCCATAAGAAATTCGGAGCTAAAAGATTCCACTATGAATGCACGGAAGCTGGCGGCAGACAAACGTATTCTCTGTGCCTCGCCTGCCTATATTGAACAATACGGTGAACCCCGTCATCCCGATGAACTGCAAAAGCATCAATGTATTACCTTAATGGGCTTGGAAACCTGGAAGTTTCGGGGCGAAAAAAATGACATCACAATCAAGGCTAAAGGTCGTTTTCGAACGGATAATGGTGAGGCTGTGAGAGATGCTTGTGTGAACGGTTTGGGGCTCACAATTAATTCTACTTGGAGTGTGTATGAGCATTTAAAACGGGGAGAGCTGCAACCGCTCATGCAAGATTATCCTCTGCAGTCGCAAACTGCGATTTGGGCGGTGTACCCAAGTTCCCGTTTATTGGCGCCCAAGGTGCGGGTATTCATCGATTTTCTGGTCGAGCGCTTTTCGGGAACGCCTTACTGGGACCATCAATAAAAAAGCCAGAGCGAGGGGCTCTGGCTTTTTTATGTTGCGGTTTTGCTCATCAACTTATTTACCGTCGAACAAAGACCTTTATTCGATGGTGATTGAGCACATTACCAGCCGCACTGACGGCCTTTGTTTTGCTCGTCCAACCACACTTTCAGTGGTGCGAAGTAATCGATAATCGCGGAGGCATCCAACTCACGTTGACCGGTAACGGCTTGCATGGCGTCCTGCCATGGGCGGCTGGAACCCATCTCCATCATGGCCTTTAAGCTCTCGCCAACTTCTTTGTTGTTGTAAACCGAGCAGCGATGCAATGGGCCTTGATAGCCGGCTTTTTCACACAGAGCGCGATGGAACTGGAACTGCTGAATAAAGGCCAGGAAGTAGCGGGTGTAAGGCGTGTTGCCGGGCACGTGGTATTTGGCACCTGGATCAAAGTCTGCTTCGCTGCGTGCAACAGGAGGTGTAATGCCCTGATACTTTTCGCGCAGTTCCCACCAGCCTTTGTTGTAATCGGCCGGCTTCAGGTCACCGTTAAATACCTGCCAGCGCCATTTGTCCACCAATAAACCGAAAGGCAGGAAGGCAATTTTATCCAGTGCTTGTTGCATCAGGAAACCCAGGTCTTCAGATGCAGGTGGCTCTTTGTCGAGTAAACCGATTTGCACCAAATAGCTTGGCGTAATGGACAGGCCGACAACATCACCTAGGGCTTCATGGAAGCCATCATTGGCACTGCCACGGAATAGAATCGGTTGTTTGTTGTAAGCGCGCTGATAATAGTTGTGGCCCAGCTCATGGTGAATCGTTTGGAAGTCTTCGCCATTTTTCTGGATGCACATTTTGATGCGCAGATCGTCAACGTTATCCACATCCCAGGCACTGGCGTGACACACTACGTCGCGGTCGCGAGGCTTGGTAAACTGGGAGCGTTCCCAGAAGGTTTCGGGCAATTCTTCAAAACCTAATGAGCTGAAGAATGCTTCACCGGTTTTTACCATGTCCATTTCGCTCATGCCGGACTTTTCGATCAACTCCGTCAAGTCGTAGCTCTGCTCAACACCTTCGGGTTTAACCAGCTCGTAAATATTGCCCCAGGTCTGGGCCCACATATTGCCCAGCAGGTGCGCGGGAATTTTCCCGTCGGCTGGTACTACATCGCTGCCGTAGTGTTCACTCAGCTTGGTGCGAACATGGCACTGCAGAGAATCGTACAGCGGTTTTACTTTTTCCCATTGGGCGTCGGCATCGGCCGCGAAAGCATCGGGATCCATGTCGTAGTTGGAGCGCCACAATACGCTCAGGTTATCAAAGCCCAGGTCTTGGGCACCTTTGTTGGCGATGCTGACTTGTTCTTCATAAAGAGGGCGCATTGGTGGTGATACTTCACGCCAGCCTGCCCACAACTCTTTCAGCAATTCTGGGTCGCGTTGATTGGCAAAAACAGCGCTCATTTCACCTAAGTTGTAACAACGCTCATCGTTACAGTATTTCCCTTTGCCATACATGCCCTGCATTTTGGAACCAATTTCAGCAAGGCGTTTGGCCTGTGCTGGGTCGTTGGGGGCCGGGAAGCTCAGGGTGAGTTTCAGGGCGTCCATCTGGCGGCGGCTGGAGCTGTCCAATTCGACCTTATCGTAGCTGGCGGCCTCTTTGGCCAGCTTAACGCTCAGCAGGCTGAATTCGGTAGCCGCTTTGGCTTCCAGGTACTGCGAGTCGTCGTTGATGTAGGTGGCGGCAATCCAAGAGGCTCGGGCGTAGTCTTCCAGAGACTGACCTAATTCTTCGTTGGCCTTTTCCAGAAACGCTTTGGCCTGTTGGGCGGTTGGGGCCGCTGCTTGTTGATTTTCTTTTTGAACCGTTGTTTCGGTTGCCTGTTCGTTGCAGCCAAACAAGGCTAGCGCCGACACGCATGTTACGAGGGCTAATGGCTTCATAGTTATCTCCGCTTCTGGGCACTTAATCGGTAGAGCCCTAATTAGTTGAACCTTTAATTAAACGAATAATGCACGATAGCGCTCAGTTGTGAGGCGATATTGTTGTGGGATTACTGTGCTGTTCAGCTCAACAGAGTGCTAATCAGGATGAGCTGCGATATAACGGAGGTGTGAAGCGCTGCCAGCAAGCTTTATTTCTTGCTGTGCAGCTCTTTCATGGCATCGTTCCACTGTCCCTGTGCAGCTTGAGGCAGAACCTTGCTGGCGTCATAGATGGCGTCGTCGATGGCCTGGCGGTCGCTGCCGGAAGGGCGTTTGAGGACATAATTGGCGACTTCCTTGGCACTGCCAGGGTGGCCAATACCGAGTCGCAAGCGGGCGAAGTTGTTATTGTTACCCAGCGCCTTGATGATATCCCGCAGGCCGTTGTGGCCACCGTGACCGCCACCGATTTTCAGGCGGGCGACACCGGGGTCCATGTCCAGCTCATCGTGTGCCACCAGAATTTCTTCCGGTGAAATTTTAAAGAACTTGGCGATGGCGCTGACGGATTGGCCACTGCGATTCATAAAAGTTGTGGGCTTCAGCAGGCGAATGTCTTTGCCGTTAATGCTGATGCGGGCTGCCTCGCCATAAAATTTGCTTTCCGGGCTGAACTGACCGCCGTACTGGCGCAACAATTCATCCACGAAGTCCGCGCCGGCATTGTGGCGTGTGCCTTCGTATTCGCTGCCGGGGTTGCAGAGCCCGACAACCAGGCGAATGGGATTGTTCATAAGGTTCCTCGTGCTGTGGTCTTAGGCTTAGAAAGACCACCAGCGATATATCATCAAAATAACCAGCAGCAGAGAGACCAAGCTTGCCGGGTAGGTTTTGTGGCCAATGTCTTTACCTTGATTCACCATGTGGATCGAGTAGGCAATGGCGGCATTACTCAGGGCAAACATGGCGCCGAGAAACGCGCTGGTTTCCCGTTGTCCGCTTGATAACAGGCCAAACAGCGCGGCCAGAGCAATAAGCGAGCCGACGGCGCTGGCGATCAGAGCCAGATAGAAGGTGAAGCGTTTCATGGTGTTTGGCCGTGTTGTTTCATGCGGGCGGTAAATTCCCCAGCTAATGCGTTGGGAATGGGAAACGCCAGATTGTATTGTCGCAAGCGCCAGCCGTCTTTAGTCAGACTCAATACACCTGAGCCGCGTACTACGCCGTATTTTTCATTGTTGAGCAGTTCATCAAACCACGCCAACGTGCCGTCTGCACTGAGGATAATGTGACGTTCCTGTGCGGTGTAGAGCCAGCCGCGTCCTTTATTGAAGTAGGGCAGAGCGTAGGCCTTAAAGTCGGACTTGCTCCAGCGTTCGCTGGCATCGGTGCCCAAGTAGACCATGTCATCACTCATCAGCTCAAAATACGCTTGGCCGTTCGCTTCAGCAGCATATTGATGGAAGCGGTCCAGGGTGTTATTCACGGCTTGCTGGGCATCAGCCTGTGCGTAGGCAGTCAGGGTACAGCAACACAGTAGTAACAGTCTCAGCATCGTCGGTAGGCTCGAGTCGGTAAAAAATGCAGTCTATAAGAAACTTCTACGGGATCACAGTCGTTTGAGTGTGCCAGATCCGCTTTGGTGGTCGTGGGTATTTTTCGGGCAATAAAAAAGCCGGCAGAAGCCGGCTTTTTCGAAGAAAGAAAACGTAGTCGATTACTCGGCTGCTTCTTCTTCGCCACCTTCTTCTTCGTCAGCTGCGCTGCCCTTAGGCTTGTTAACAACAGCAACGGTCAGATCGTGATCGGAGCCATGGCTCAGAGCAACAGACTCAACACCTTTTGGCAGTTTCAGATCAGAGATGTGGATTACAGAACCGGCTTCCGCTTCTGCGAAGTCAACTTCGATGTACTCAGGCAGGTTGGCTGGCAAACAAGTGATTTCCAGTTCGGTCATGCTGTGAGCAACGGTGCAACCCTGCAGCTTAACCGCTTTGCAAGAGTCTTCGTTAATGAAGTGCAGTGGTACTGTCGTCTTCAGCTTCTTGGTTTTGGATACGCGCAGGAAGTCGGCGTGCATAACCAGAGCTTTTGATGGGTGACGCTGCAGATCTTTCAGAATGACATTCTCAGCTTTGCCATCGATGTCCAGCTCGATGATGTGAGAGTAAAACGCTTCGTTTTCCAGCTGCTTGATCAGCTCATTGTGAGCAATCGTGATGTTAGCTGGCTTTTTCTTACCACCGTAAACGATAGCAGGAACTTTGTTTTCCAGACGACGCAGGCGGCGGCTCGCACCTTTTCCCTGCAGGTCTCGGGCTTGGGCATTCAATTTAAAATCGTTAGACATGATTTTTCCTCATCTGTCTTCCGCTGCTCTCCGCGACCAGAATCGCAGCGGGGTTAATATACTCAGCGTATGCTGAGGTGTTGCTTGAGCAGGATGTTCTTAGCGGAACATCGCACTCAAAGATTCTTCGTTGGCCAGACGGCGCATGGCTTCAGCCAGCATGCCTGACAAGGTTAGCTGGCGCACCGTGCCCAGCTTTTCAATCTCGCTATTCAATGGAATAGAGTCAGCGACGACCATTTCATCGAGAATTGAATTGTTCAAATTCTTTAGTGCATTGCCTGACAGTACTGGGTGAGTACAGTAGGCAACAACTTTGGTTGCACCTTGCTCTTTCAAGGCCGCAGCGGCATTACACAAGGTGCCTGCAGTATCCACCATGTCGTCGACCAGCAAACAGGTACGACCGTCCACTTCACCAATCAGGTTCATCACCTCGGCGACGTTGGCGCTTGGGCGACGCTTATCGATAATGGCCAGGTCGACATCCAGCTGTTTCGCTACGGCTCGGGCGCGTACTACGCCGCCAATGTCTGGAGAAACCACCACCAGGTTTTCGTATTTCTGGCGATTGATGTCATCCAGCAAAACCGGGGAGGCGTAGACATTGTCCACTGGCACGTCAAAAAAGCCCTGGATCTGTTCTGCGTGCAGATCAACCGTCAATACTCGGTCAACGCCTACACCGACCATCATGTCGGCAACAACTTTGGCACTAATCGGTACTCGGGAAGATCGTACGCGACGATCCTGGCGAGCATAGCCAAAGTAGGGCACTACCGCTGTAATGCGGCCTGCAGAGGCGCGACGCAGTGCGTCCACCATGACGATCAACTCCATTAGGTTGTCGTTTGTGGGTGCGCAGGTCGACTGCACAACGAAAACTTCGCGTCCGCGTACATTCTCGTTAATCTCCACCGCGACTTCGCCATCGGAAAACTGACTGACTGTAGCGTCACCCAGAGGGATGCCCAGGCGGTTGACAATTTTCTTTGCTAATTCCGGGTTAGCGTTCCCGGTAAAAACCATTAAATCGGCCACGGTATTTCCTTAGCGTTGGTGTTCACGGTTAGTTTGCCCTGCTCTGTCTATTGGGCAAATTCAGGGGCGCGCATTCTACCTTGTTTTCGGGGGTGATTAAAGAGGGAATTGCTGGAAATTTGAGCGTTTATCAGGGAGATAAAAGATGGCTGGGGTGGAAGGATTCGAACCTTCGCATGACGGGATCAAAACCCGCTGCCTTACCGCTTGGCTACACCCCAGTAAAGGTGTTGAGCATTTAAAGTAGTGTCAGGATTGGCGATTCCTGAATGCCTCGGGCAACAAAGCCATCGAGATGTTCAGGTTTTTGCTTAAGTATCGCTTCAGCCGCTGTTTGATCAGCGAAGCTGGCGAAGACACAAGCGCCAGTTCCCGTCATTTTAGCTGGTGCGAATTGACTTAGCCAATTCAGCGTTTCAGCGACCTCAGGGTAGAGTGAGCTGACCAACTGCTGGCAGTCATTTTGACCACCCTGCTCAAGAAAGGCCGCTACTGTAATGGCCGAACTGTCTCTTGTCAAATTTTTATTTGAAAAAATTTCCGCGGTTGAAACATGGCTGTTTGGTGCCAACACGACATACCATTTCTCTTCTAATTCAATGGCTTGCAGTCGTTCGCCTACACCTTCAGCCCAGGCGCTTTGCCCGTTAATAAAGACGGGAACGTCAGCGCCGAGCCGTAAGCCCAGCTTGCATAATTCCGCTTTGCTTAAGCCGGTTTGCCACAGATGATTCAGTCCAACCAGCGTGGTGGCGGCATCGCTGCTGCCGCCTCCAATGCCGCCGCCTGCGGGTAGCCGCTTGTGCAAATGGATGTCCACGCCCTGTTGTTGCTTGTCGTGTTCCTGCAGCATTCGGGCGGCGCGATAGACCAGATTGCTTTCCATGGGAATGTCTGGAAAGTCGGGTGTCAGGAGAACTTGCTGGTCCTGGCGACGACGAAAGCTCAGTTGGTCACCGTGATCCAGTAGTTGAAACAGGGTTTGCAGTTCGTGGTAGCCATCGCTTCTGCGGCCCAGAATGTGCAAAAACAAGTTGAGTTTGGCGGGGGCGGGCAGCTCTAAGTCCCAGTGTTGCCGTGTATCCAATGTCTCTTTACCGCCCTATTGCCAGCGTTTAACCACAAGGGTGATGTGAATTTCGTCGCGCCGCAGCTTTATTTTTTCTGGCAGCGGGGTGCGGTGGCGGCTGTAACGTTGGTATTCAATATGCCAGCCATTTTGTTCGAGTTGTTGCAGCAAACCGTTCGACCATTCACCTTGATGGGGGGTTTCTGGGGCGGCGAGTCCTCGAACCCAATAGGGCATTTCCCGTTGTGGCAACGGCCAGCCCAAAGCCTCTTCGGCCTGTCGATTGGGGTCCTGGGCAGAGCTTTCATCGGCACCTTGTACTTGCAGTGTGTGCTGATCGCCGGTGATGGTCGTGCTGCCCTGACCGAGGGGGCCGCTGACTTGCAAGCGGAACTGATCGTTTTTCTGTTGCCAGTCGATGAAGCCTGAGCCGTTTTTTTGTGGGCTTTTCAGGCCAATTTTCCCTCGCAGCCGCCAGTTGCTTTGTTTGGCTAATTGCTCAAGGCGCGCGCTTTGTTCAACAGAGGTCTGTTGCTGAAGAGGAGCGTTGGCCTGATCAGGTTCAGTCTGTTGGTTAACATGGCTACAGGCGGCCAGATACGCACCGGCGCTGACTAAGCAGAATCGAAGCGATGGTTTTAGCATGTTTACTCCGACGTATTTGGGGGCTGGTTTGCCTTCAAACGTTGCATAACTTCCTGCAATATTCCACTGCCGGGGTTGAGCTTAAAGCCGGCTTGCCACACCGCTTCGGCTTCATCCTGACGGCCCATTTGCCAAAGTACTTCACCCAGGTGGGCGGCAATTTCATGGTCAGGGTAGGCTTCCATAGCGCGGCGCAAATGGCCTAAGGCGGGTTCAAGATTGCCGCGAAGATATTCTATCCAGCCCATGCTGTCGATAATGGCCGGGTCATTGGGGTTGAGGACGAAGGCACGGTGGATCAGCTCGAAGGCTTCGTCTTTTCGGTCGCTGCGAGTGGCCAAAGTGTAACCGAGTGCATTCAGTACGCTGGCATCGTCCGGTTTGTTTTGTAATATAGCGCGCAGATCGGCTTCCATCGCGGAGAGCTGATCCTGTTTTTCATAGCTCATCGCTCTTCCGTAAAGCAGATGGCGATTGCTAGGGTCTTGCGCCAGTGCTTTATTCAGCAGGGCAATGGACATATCGCTTTGGCCATACTTGTTAAAAGCTTCCACGGTCACCAGCAAGAAGCGTTGGGCCAGCTTGGGAAATTGTTTGGCCGAGCGCTCCAGCAAGGCAATGGCTTCGTCGCTTTGCCCTTGCTCGACGAGAAGGTCACTGCGAAAGACCCATGCGGGAAGGTAATTAGGATCGCCTGCTCGAACTTCGTCGAAGTAGCCCATGGCGACATGAGGTTGCTGGCGGTTCATGGCGATGCGGCCAAGGTAATAGTTCGCCATGGAGTAGCTGTGTTCTTTATCCAGCAACAGGCTGAACTGCTCCTCGGCGGGGTTGATTTTGCCCAGCTCGTAAAGCACCAGCGCATAAGCCAGTTGCAGCTCGGTATCCTTGGGGTAATCTCGATAAAGGCCGGCAAACTCGCTTTCGGCTGCGGCGAGATCGACATTGGCCATCAGGCGGGCGTATTGCACGCGCAGGCGTTTGTTCTCAGGTTGCTCCTTTAAGAGTGCCTCCAACCGGGATTTTGCTTCCAGAGTGCGCTTCAATCTTTGCAGGGCTTTGACTTCAACAATGGCGGCACTGGTGTAGTTCGGGTCTTGTGCGAGTGCGCGTTGGGCCAGCGCCAGAGATTGATCTGGAGCCTGTTGTTGCAGCAAGATGGCCAGGGCGGTAAGTAACTCGGTGTCTTCCCCCTCTTCTTCCAGCCAAGATTGAATCAGCTCGGCCATGATGCCGAGATTGGCACCTTCACTGTTGCTGGCCTGGCTGGCGATGGTCAAATGCAGGGCTTGATTGCCTCGTTGTTCCAGCTTGCGGGAATATTCCAGTGCTTCGACAAAACGTTTGGCGTTGATCAGTTCGGTTGTCGCAATAAACAGTGCTTCTTCACTATTGGGGTCAAGTTCGCTCCACAGCATGGCTGCTTCAAGGGCGGCTTGGGGCTTGCGCAGTTGGCGTGCAATCTTGGCACTGTGCATGGCCAATCCGGTATCGCGGGTCTGTTGGGCCTGTTCCAGATAGTTGTCCAGAGCAATATCGGTGTTGCCGCGCCGCCCGGCAAATTCGGCGACTAACAATGAGTACAGGGTGTCCTGTGCGAAGGGGCGCTCGGGAATGGGTTCGGCGGGCTGTTCTTCGACTTTCTCTACAACGGGTTCCGGCTCGGGCTGGGGTTGCTGGCTGCAGGCGGCGAGGCCCAGGCTGATGAGGCCGGCAATAACGCTATATTGTGTTCTCACTACTTATGCTCGTATTCGGCCTCGGAGTCTGGTGACGGAGGCTTGTGACAGTTATTGCTCTACTATAGCAACATAGTACCTCGGCAATATAGTACCTTGGCAATATAGTACCTCGGAGCACTAATCTGGATGAGTTCTAATGGCTTATATTGGCGGGGAGTTTATATCGCAGTAGCCTTGCGGCTGGCTTTAAGGGACAATAGCGGGCTGTTTTAGCCGATAATTCCCCGTTCTTAAGGTCGATATGCTGCTTGCTCTAGGCATTAATCACAACACTGCGCCCGTTGATATTCGCGAGCGTGTGGCCTTTGCGCCAGACCGGGTTGCCGAAGCTCTGCAAGCCATGTGTGATGCCCTCTCCATCGAAGAGGCAGCGGTTCTGTCGACCTGTAATCGTACCGAGTTGTATACCTGGGGCGAGATTCACAGCGCTGATGTTTTGCGGTGGTTGGGTGAATTTCATGAATTATCCCACAGCGCACTGGAGCCTTATCACTACGCCTTAAGCAATGCCCAGGCCATTGAGCATATGATGCGAGTGGCCGCAGGATTGGACTCCCTGGTACTGGGTGAACCGCAAATTCTAGGGCAGATGAAAAGTGCGTATTCTGATGCTACCGACGCCGGCACGGTAGGGCGCGGATTGCACTACAGCTTTCAGCAAATCTTTAACGTTGCCAAGCGGGTACGCAGTGAAACCGAGATTGGTGCCAACCCGGTGTCGGTTGCTTTTGCTGCCGTGAGTCTGGCCCAGCAAATCTTTTCCGATTTAAAAGAAGACACCGCCTTGTTGATAGGGGCGGGTGAAACCATCGAGCTTGTTGCCAGGCACTTGCACAATAATGGCATCAAGCATCTCATTGTGGCGAATCGTACTTTGGAGCGAGCTCAGCTCTTAACGGATGAGCTTAATGGCGAAGCCATTTTGTTGTCTGATATTCCTGAGCAATTGCCGCGTGCGGATATTGTGATTTCATCGACGGCCAGTCAGTTGCCATTGTTGGGTAAAGGCGCTGTTGAAGCCGCCTTGAAAAAACGCAAACACAAACCCATGTTTATGGTGGATATTGCGGTGCCGCGAGATATCGAAACCCAGGTCGATGAGCTGGATGATGTCTATCTCTATACCGTGGATGATTTGCGTGCGGTGATCGATGAGAGCCGGAAGTCCCGTGAAGAAGCGGCTAAAAAAGCGGAATTGATTGTTGCGGAAGGCGTGGCACAGTATCAGGCGGAAATGCGGGCGCTTGAAGCGGTGTCAACCATTAAAGCTTACCGCCAGCAGGCTGAGCATTTGCGCGATAAAGAGTTGGATAAAGCCTTGCGGGCTTTGGAGTCCGGTGCTGATGCCGCACAGACCATGACTCAGTTGGCGCGAGCGTTAACAAATAAACTAATTCATTCTCCTACGACAAAACTCAAACAGGCCAGTGCTGATGGCCGAGCTGAAGTGATTGATATTTCCCAGGAATTGCTGGGGATCGATTTGTCCAAGGAACCATCCAAACCACATTAGCTGTCTGGCATTGTGGCGACGGGCGCAAAGCAGAACCATTTGCTGCGCCAGCAGAATACCCTGAGAGTTTAGCGACATTATGAAACAGTCTATTTTAGATAAATTGGATCACTTGCAAGATCGATACGAAGAGGTCGGTGCGCTATTGAGTGATGGTGAAGTGATTGCTGACCAGAATCGTTTTCGCGAGTTGTCGAAAGAGTATGCGGAAATTGAGCCGGTGGTGAAATGTTATGGCGGCTACACCACCATTCTTGACGATATTGAGGAAGCAAAATTACTGTTGAAAGACGGTGATGCCGATATGCGAGAAATGGCTCAGGAGGAGTTGAAGGATGCGGAGTCTCAATTAGAGCCGATGGAACTGGAGCTGCAAAAATTATTACTGCCCAAAGATCCGAATGACGATAAAAACGTGTTCTTGGAAATTCGTGCGGGAACCGGTGGTGATGAAGCAGCCATTTTTTCTGGCGACCTGTTTCGAATGTACAGCAAATACGCCGAGACCCGGGGTTGGCGCGTTGAGATTATGAGCCAGAGCGATGGTGATCATGGCGGCTACAAGGAAGTCATTACTCGTATCTCAGGTCAGGGGGTGTATTCCCAGCTGAAGTTTGAGTCCGGTGCCCATCGGGTTCAGCGTGTACCGGAAACCGAATCCCAGGGGCGAGTCCACACCTCAGCTTGTACAGTGGCAGTCATGCCTGAGGCGGACGAAACCGAAGAGGTCAATATTAATAAAGCGGATTTGCGCATTGATACCTTCCGGGCATCGGGCGCTGGCGGCCAGCACGTGAACAAAACGGACTCGGCGATTCGTATTACTCACATTCCAACGGGTGTGGTCGTTGAGTGTCAGGATGAGCGTTCTCAACATAAGAACAAAGCTCGTGCTATGTCCCTGTTGGCGGCACGCCTGAACAATGCACAGGCGGAAAAAGCGGCTCAGGAAATTGCCGATGAGCGCCGTAATTTGGTGGGCAGCGGTGATCGTTCTGAGCGAATTCGTACTTATAATTATCCGCAAGGGCGGGTAACGGATCATCGCATCAACTTGACACTGTACAAGTTGGCGGAGGTGATGGAGGGGCGTTTGGATGATGTTGTGCAGCCGCTGGTGAACGAATATCAGGCCGATCAACTGGCGGCCTTGGCTGAATAAACAGGCAGGGTGCCTTCGGTGATTACAATCGCCAGTCTTTTAAAAAGCGCTCGTGATGAGTTGAGTGCGACACAGAGCGACACGGTTCAGTTGGATGCTGAGTTGCTGTTGTGTCACAGCTTGCAATGCGAGCGCAGTTATCTTTTTACCTGGCCCGAAAAACCGCTCGACGACAAGAGTGTTCAGGCTTTTCGGGAGCTGCTGGTTCGCCGCCTCAATGGAGAGCCGGTTGCCCATATTATCGGTCGACGTGATTTTTGGGATTTGCAGTTAGCGGTGAATAACAGCACGCTGATTCCGCGTCCGGATACCGAAACGCTGGTTGAAGAGGCGCTGGCTTTTTTTCCTAAGGGCGTCGACAGCGTTTTGGATTTGGGTACCGGTACCGGAGCCATTGCATTGGCTTTGGCAAGTGAGTGGCCGACTTGTCATGTGGTGGGGGTGGATAGCAGCCCAGCGGCGGTTGCTTTAGCAGAGCAGAATCGCCGAACCAATCGAATTGAGAATGTCGAGTTTATTCAGAGTTGTTGGTATGAGAGCCTGGCTGACGACTCTTGCTTTCAATTGATTGTCAGCAACCCCCCTTATATTGATGAGTCAGATCCACATTTGCAGCAGGGTGATGTGCGTTTCGAGCCACGCTCTGCTTTGGTGGCTGCTGACCAGGGGATGGCTGATTTGGATGTTATTATTCAGCAGGCCCCTGACTATCTGAAGGCAGGGGGATGTTTGATGTTGGAGCATGGCTATCAACAAGCAAGTGATGTTCGAAAGGCCTTGCTTGCTCGTGGTTTTGGTGCGGTTGGCAGTCAAAACGATTTGGCCGGGAATGAGCGCATCAGCTTTGGCCGTTGGTCCTGAAGGTCCGATCCTGATTTAGTGTTGTAACGCCTCGGAAGCGATTGCCTATGAAAGACGAGCAGCTATTACGTTACAGTCGGCATATTCTTTTGCCTGAGATTGATATCGCCGGACAACAAAAAATATTGGCCTCCCATGTGGCAATTGTCGGTTTGGGTGGTCTTGGCTCTCCGGCAGCAATGTATCTCGCGGCTTCAGGGGTGGGCACGCTGACCTTGATCGATTTTGATTCGGTAGAGCTCAGCAACCTGCAGCGTCAGATCATACATACCAACGACAGCATCGGCTGCGCTAAAGTGGATTCTGCGGCTGAGCGAATCGCCTCACTGAATAGCGATGTGCAACTGCATACGGTGGCAAAGCAATTATCGCCCTCTGAGCTTCATGCCTGTTTTGATTCGGTTGATCTGGTTTTGGATTGCACAGATCGTTTCTCTTCTCGCTTCGCCATTAATCAAGCTTGCTTGCATACAGGCACGCCTTGGTTGTCGGCGGCGGCAATCGGGATGGATGGGCAGTTGCTTGGTTTTGCTCCGGCTCAGCAGGGGACGCCATGCTACGCCTGTTTATACGATGACGATGGTGACGAAGGTCGGAGCTGTTCGGAGGAGGGGGTGCTGTCTCCGTTATTGGGGGTCGTTGGCAGCTTGCAGGCTACTATGGCCTTGCGTTGGTTGGTAGAAGGACCGGTTAATGTGGGTGAGTTGATGAGATTTGATGCTCGGGTTTTTTCCTGGCAACACTTGCGCTTACCTGCCAAGTCGACGTGTTCCGTGTGTGCCCAGTAAATTTGAAAATATAGGCGGCCGTGTCAGGGCGCTAGCTTGCGAATAGCATCAAGTTGATGAATCAGAATGCGTCCACTGCTGCGCCCAATCCAGCCTTGATCCCGCCAGGGTTTTAATTCTCTCTGCACGCTCTGACGTGTCACACCGAGCATATTACCGATATCGGTTTGTGACAGAGGAATGTTAATGCTGATGCCGTCTTCCTCTTCCTTGCCGTGGCGTTCAGCGGCATCGATAATTAAATGCGCCAGGCGTTGCTTCAAGCTGGCCTGGGACAGAGCTTCAACCTGATTCAGCAGGTTGGCGATAATCATGCACAACTTTTGGGTCAGGCGAGTGAATATTTCCGGGTGTGCCTGGCTTAATTCGTTGAAATCGCTGTGGTTCAGGCTGCGCACAATGGTTTTTCCGCGAGCCAGAGCGTTGAAGCCGCGAGTGGGGTCTTTTGCCAGCAGTGGAATCTCGCCAAAGCATTCGCCTGGTCCGTGAAAGGTGGCCAGGTATTCTTCACCTTCTTTATTACTGCGTTTTAAAACAATTAACCCGCTTTCAACCTGATATAAGGCTTTGGCCTGGTCACCGGGTTGGTACAGAGGTTCGCCACTGTTGAGTTGTCGGCGTTCCATGCGTTGATAGATTTTTTCTTGAATATCGGGAGAGAGTTCCTCAACCCAGTCGTGGCCGCGATGAAAGTGGGACATGCTTATTCCTCATCGGGACGACGTAAACCAACGGTCAGGATGGTGCTCATGGCCTTGCCGTTGCGAATAAAATCGATATTGATTTGACTGCCTGGGCGAAGGCGATTGATGTATTGATTCAGGTTGGTGTTGTTCACCGACAGGGGGATGTCGTTAATGCCGGTAATGAAGTCGAAGGCTCGCAGGCCTGCTTGCTCAGCGGGGCTGTTTACTGACACCTGGGTGACGATAATGCCTTCATTGGTTTGGAGTTTGAGATCTCTCGCGACATCCTGAGAAATCAAATCTGCAGAAAACCCCAGCCAGCCGCGCACTACGTAACCGTATTCGACGATGTCTTCCAGTGCCTGCATGGCATAGTCAGCGGGAATGGCAAAACTGATGCCGGTAGCTTTGCTGTTGTTCAGGATGGCCGTGCTGATGCCAACCAGATTGCCATAGGCGTCAATCAGGGCGCCGCCGGAGTTGCCGGGGTTTACGGCGGCATCGGTTTGAAAGAAATACGTGTAAGGGCTGAATTGCTGCAGGCCTCGATCGGTGGCACTGATGATGCCCTGGCTCACGGTCTGGCCAACACCCCATGGGTTGCCAATGGCCAGTACCACATCACCAATCTGCATTTCTTCTGAGCGCCTGGCCTGTAGAGGTTTCAGGTTTTCCCTTGGTACTTTTAATACTGCCAGGTCGCTTTTCGGATCTGTACCGACAAGTTCGGCAAACTCAATGCTGCCATCGGAGAACTGCACCAGAATTTCATGGGCGTTGTCGATAACATGGTAGTTGGTGAGAATGTAACCATCACTGCTGGCGACCACACCGGAACCCAGAGGGTTGTTATTGTTGATGTCACTGTATTGTTGGAACAGGGGATTGTTGAGCAGGGGGTGATCAGGGAAATTGCGTTTCTGGCTGGTGCTGATGTTGACCACGCCTGGTGCGGCAATTCGAACGGCTCGGGAATATGAAACGGGGCCTTGCTGTTCGCTTGTTGGTTGGCTGATGTGTAAAAAGCCGGGTTCGCGCAGCTGAGGGAACAGGAAGAGCAGGGCCAGCGCAATGATGACGCCTGCAAAAACCGGTAGGCCAACAAAATCCAGCAATTTTTTCAACGTTGCCTTCCCCCGTGGCCTGATTGATTTAGGCTTTTTCTTCTTCTTTGGCTTCGCTTTCTTCCGGCTCAGCTGTGCCGTGTTTCTCAAGGCCGAAGTCTTCGCTCAGGGTGCCCTTGTCGCCTGGGTTTTTCGGGGCCCAGTCTTTAGGTTGTTCCTGAAGTTCGCCCATGGCCTGACTTTCCAGTGCCGGTTGGCTGGTGCCAGCTTCCAGAATCTGGCGGCTGATATCCGGGTTGGACAGTTTTAGGGCGCTGTTAGCCAAGTGCTCATGCACGGCTTTGTAGCTCTGGTTCATGTTGTTAACCAGATCGGCGGTTTCAGCAAAGTGCTCCGCCACTTCGTGTTGGTAGTCGCGTTGCTCTTCTTTCAATTGCTCCAGCTCTTCTTTCAGCGTTTCGGTGGCTTTGCTTTGGGGGCTGGTGCTACGGCCAATGGCTAGGCCTATAATGCCGCCGGCAAGCAGCATGCCGACAGCAACAATAATCAGGTGGCTCAGGTCGAACTCGGTCACAGATGGTCTCCTTAACATACATCACTAGCTAGGCGGCTTATATTCCGCCTAGCTAGGACCCGTTGATGGTAATTTGTTTCCCGCAGAGGTATTTAAATTAGTATCAACCGATCCTGACTTCTATTATATAGGATAAATGGCTACTGTGTGGATTTGGACTTTGGTGGCATGGCTCGCGCTTGCTTCTCGGGGGGCGGCTGGGTAAAGTGGCGCGGTTTTGCTATCGCCCTCTGGATAAATTTATGAGCAGCCCTATCGAACGCTATCAGCGTGACTTACAGAGAGAAGACTTTCGCCATGATCCGGCTCAGGCGATGGCGGTGGATCACCTCCAGGATTTGTATGAGCGCCTGACCACTGACGGGGCGGGGGCGTCCAGTCCAGGTTTTATCTCGCGCTTGTTGGGTCGAAAAGAGGCCCCTAAAAAGCCGGAGCGAGGTTTGTACTTCTGGGGGGGCGTTGGGCGCGGCAAAACCTACCTGATGGACAATTTTTACGAATCCCTCCCCTTTAGCAATAAAATGCGTGTGCACTTTCACCGGTTTATGCGCCGGGTGCATCAAGAGTTGAAAACTCTGCCGGGTGAGAAGAACCCTCTGGATATCGTGGCTACTCGTCTGGCGAAAGAAGCCAGGGTGATTTGCTTTGATGAATTTTTTGTTTCCGATATCACCGATGCGATGATTCTCGGGAATTTGATGCAGGGTTTGTTTTCCCGAGGTGTGACTCTGGTGGCCACTTCCAACATCGTTCCGGATGGCTTATATAAAGATGGTCTGCAGCGAGCTCGCTTTTTGCCCGCAATAGCAATGCTCAATGAGCATACGCTGGTTGTCAATGTGGATGGTGGCGTGGATTATCGTCTGCGCGCACTTGAGCAGGCGGAGTTGTTCCATCACCCGCTGGATGAGGAGGCTGATATCAGCCTGCAGCGAAGTTTTGAGGGGCTGGCGCCAGATTTGGAGGAGGCGCGCGCCAATGTGCCGCTGGAAATTGAAGGGCGCGAGATCATGGCCCGGTTCGAGTCTGAAGATGTGGTCTGGTTTGATTTTATGGCGCTTTGTGATGGCCCTCGTTCACAGAATGACTACATTGAATTGGCCCGTGAGTATCACGCGGTCTTGTTGTCCGATGTGCCTCAGTTGGGTCGTGATACCGACGATCAGGCCAGGCGCTTCATTAGTCTGGTTGACGAGTTCTATGACCGAAGTGTAAAGCTGATTATCTCCTGTGAGGTGCCCCTGGAGCAGATTTACGCGGGAGGGCGCTTGAGCTTTGAGTTTGACCGCACTGTCAGTCGACTGCTTGAAATGCAAAGTCACGATTACCTGGCCTTAGCCCATAAGCCCTAGGCTCAGCTTGCCTACTGCTGATGGCCTCGAATTCCTTGTAGAAGGCCTTTGGTGTTGCTGGACTCTGCCTAGCTGCCGAGTCCTCTAAAAGGTGCTTGCTTTTTGTGCAGGGCCGCTATAGAATCCGCGCTCCATTTTTGTGGCTAACTGGTTTGCCCTTTGCAAACAGGCGCCGCAAACCCTAATCCTAAAAGGCAGATACAACATGAAGACTTACAATGCCAAGCCCGAAACCGTCCAGCGTGACTGGTACGTGATCGATGCTGAAGGTAAGACCCTGGGCCGTATGGCCGTGGCGATTGCCGACCGCCTGCGCGGTAAAAACAAGCCTGAGTACACTCCACACGTTGACACCGGTGACTACATCGTTGTGATTAACGCTGAGAAAGTACATGTTACCGGCAACAAGGCTAAAAATAAGATCTACCACAGCCACACCGGCTACCCTGGTGGTCTGAAATCAATCAGCTTCGAAAAGCTGATTGAGAAAGCTCCTGAGCGCACTATCCAGAGCGCTGTTAAGGGCATGCTGCCAAAAGGTCCTTTGGGCCGAGCTATGTTCAGCAAGCTGAAAGTGTACGCTGGTACCGAGCATCCCCATGCTGCACAGCAACCAAAAGAACTGGACGTATAAGGAATAAAGACAATGGCAGCTACTCAATACTACGGCACTGGCCGTCGCAAAACTTCCACTGCTCGTGTTTTTATTGCCCAGGGCACTGGTAAAATCTCCATCAATGGTCGCTCTATTGATGACTACTTCGGTCGTGAAGTGGCTCGCATGATCGTGCGTCAGCCTCTAGAAGCAACCGACAACGTTGAAGCTTTTGATGTTACTGTTACCGTTAAAGGTGGTGGTAGCTTCGGTCAGGCGGGTGCTATCCGTCACGGTCTGACTCGCGCGTTGATGTCTTATGACGAAGGCCTGCGCCCAACTCTGCGTGAAGCCGGTTACGTTACTCGCGATTCTCGTGAAGTTGAGCGTAAGAAGGTTGGTCTGCGCAAAGCACGTAAGAAGCCACAGTTCTCCAAGCGTTAATCGCTGGCCGAATTGGCTTTCGAAATACCCAGGCTGTTATGGTCTGGGTATTTTTTTGCCTGAATTTTTTCGAATTGCATCTATGCTTAGGATGCGGTGGCGGCTGCCGAGTGATGATTGCGTTGCTGCTGCGGGATAAATGACATCCCTGTGGGGCGGGGCATGATATAAGTCATCAGATTCTGCAAAACTGGCCTAAAGCCTTGAAAAACAGGCGGTTATCCTTGTCAGTTTCCCGCAATTTCTATACCATGTGTCAATTTTTAGAACCACACCATAATCAAAGAATCAACCGTAAACCTTTGTAATTCAATCAGTTACTGCCTGCAGTACTGGAATGGGAGAAGATCGTCATGAGCAATGGCGGAGTGAACGAAGGGCGTCGCCGCTTCTTAACCGCTGCTACCTGCGTTGTAGGTGGTGCCGGGGCAGTGGGTGTTGCTGTTCCTTTTGTTGGGTCCTGGAATCCGAGTGCTAGAGCGAAAGCTGCTGGTGCGCCGGTTAAATATAATCTGAGCAAGCTTGAACCCGGCCAAATGGTCACCGTAGAGTGGCGTGGTAAGCCGGTTTATGTCGTGCGTCGCACACAGGAAGTCCTCGACGACCTGCCGACTCTCGACGGCCTGTTGCGCGATCCAAATTCGACTGAGTCGGTGCAGCCGCCTTATGCCGATAACGACGTTCGCTCCATCAAGCCCGAGTTTCTGGTATTGCTGGGTTTGTGTACTCATTTGGGTTGCGCTCCAATGTATCGTCCTGAAGTCGGTGCGGCCGACTTGGGTGGTGCTGATTGGAAAGGCGGCTTCTTCTGCCCTTGTCACGGTTCCAAGTTCGACTTGGCTGGCCGTGTCTACAAAGGCGTGCCTGCTCCCATCAACCTGGAAATCCCGCCTTACCGCTTTGACAGCGATGCGGTGATTACTATCGGTTTGGATCAGGAGGCCTAATTGATGAACATGCTCGTAAATTTGTGGAACTGGGTCGACGCTCGCTTACCTGTGCAGCGTGCCTGGGATACCCACATGGGCAAATACTATGCCCCGAAAAACTTTAACTTCTGGTATTTCTTCGGTGTTTTGTCACTGTTGGTTCTGGTTAACCAGTTGTTGACCGGTATCTGGCTGGTGATGTTCTTTGAGCCAAGTGCCGATGGTGCCTTTGCTTCCGTAGAGTACATCATGCGTGATGTCGATTATGGCTGGCTGATTCGCTATATGCATTCCACCGGGGCCTCGGCCTTCTTTGTGGTGGTTTATCTGCATATGTTCCGCGGTTTGCTGTACGGCTCGTACAAGGCTCCCCGCGAATTGGTGTGGATCTTCGGTATGGCGATTTACCTGATCCTGATGGCCGAAGCGTTTATGGGTTACGTACTGCCTTGGGGGCAGATGTCCTACTGGGGTGCTCAGGTGATTGTATCCCTGGCCGGTGCGATTCCGGTTGTTGGTGAAGACCTGGTGCAGTGGGTTCGTGGTGACTATCTGATCTCCGGTGCAACGTTGACGCGTTTCTTCTCTTTGCACGTGATTGCGTTGCCAATCGTTCTGTTACTGCTGGTGGTTCTGCACTTGCTGGCTCTGCATGAAGTGGGCTCTAACAACCCTGATGGTGTTGAAATCAAGAAGAACAAAGATGAGAACGGAGTTCCTAAAGACGGCGTACCTTTCCATCCTTTCTACACAGTTCATGATCTGATCGGTATTTCAGTATTCCTGTTCGTGTTCTGTTTCGTCATCTTCTTCATGCCTGAGATGGGTGGTTTCTTCTTGGAGTATGCAAACTTCGAAGAAGCGAACAATCTGAAGACGCCGCCGCATATTGCTCCGGTCTGGTACTTCACGCCGTTCTACGCCATCTTGCGTGCGGTCACCTTCGATATTGGGCCCTTGAGTTCCAAGTTCCTGGGTTTGGTTGCCATGGGTGCTGCGATTGCGATTTTGTTTGTTCTGCCTTGGCTGGATAAATCACCCGTGAAGTCCATGCGTTACAAAGGCTTCATGCCTCGTGTATCTCTGTTGGTGTTTGCGGCGATGTTTGTGATCCTGGGTTACCTGGGTGTTAAATCTCCGACGGATGCCCGTACCGCCTTGGCGCAGTTGGCAACGATTTACTACTTTGCCTACTTTATCCAGATGCCAATGTTTACCAATCCAACCAAGAAGCAAACGGGTTTAATCAACATTGGAATCAGTGTTGGTCTGGCGCTTGCCCTGCTGAATGTCTCCTGGTCGGGTCTTGAGAAAACGGGTCTGTTTATCGGTCTGTTTGGTACGGCGGTAGCTGCCTTGGTTGGTTTGACGCCTTGGTTGACGGCGAAGGACGGTGTTAAGCCTGAGCCTGAGCGTGTGCAGATGAAAGGTTTGCCTGCGGTCTTGGTTTGGGGTGGTTTCCTGCTATTCGTTGTGCTGACAGTTGTGCCTATTAAAGCGGTGGGTGCAGGTGGCGAGAAATCCTGTGGTGCCATTGACTGTTATGAGATGACTCCGGATTTGAATAACAAGGAATCATTACAGGCGGGCGCCAAGTGGTTTGTGAACTACTGCATGGGTTGTCACGAAGCGCGCTTTTCTCGCTACGGCCGTGTTGCCGAAGATTTGGGTATCGATCCAGAGTTGATGAGCCAGCAGATGATCTTTGATGGTTCTGCGGTGGGTTCTTTGATGACCAACTCTATGGACCCGGCGAAATCCAAAAAGTGGTTTGGTGCGGCGCCTCCAGATTTGACCTTGGTCGCTCGTGCTCGCAACCCACAGTGGTTGTACACCTACATGCTGACTTTCTACAAAGATGACAGTCGCCCTACCGGTGTCAACAACCGCACTTTTGATAAAGTAGCGATGCCACATGTCATGTTGGAAATGCAGGGTTTGCAAGAATGTGCCCCGGGTCCAATTTACGATCACGGCAAAGTGAAGCGCGACCCCATTACTGGTGACCCGGTAATGGAAGATCCTTGTGGCACCCTGAAAGTGGGTGCGGTCAAAGGCAGCATGAGTCCGGAAGAATATGAGCAGGCGGTATACGACCTGGTCAACTTCTTGGAATATGTTGCTGAGCCGGCGGCACTGGATCGTGAGCGCATTGGTGTGTATGTATTGCTGTTTATCTTGGTGTTGTTCGTATTTGTGTACTTGCTGAACCGCGAGTACTGGCGCGATATTCACTAGAATCCAATAAGGATTTTACAGCTACCGGGCGGCTCTTTTAGGAGGGCCGCCCGTTCGTTTTTTTTACAGTTTGAAGATAGAGGTGGAATAATGGCAGTTGGCGTAGGCGCAAAACGCTCCTCCATGACATATTTTTCGGATGCTAGAGATCACTATAGCCACCGAGTCCGTATTGTTTTGGCCGAAAAAGGTGTGTCGGTCGATATCATTGATGTTGATCCGGACAATAAGCCTGAAGAGTTGGCGGACTTGAACCCGTACAACGATTTGCCGACCCTGGTGGATCGTGACCTGTCTCTGTACGAATCCAAAGTGATGATGGAATATCTTGACGAGCGCTTCCCTCATCCTCCTCTGTTGCCGGTTTACCCGGTAGCTCGCGCTCAGAGTCGTTTGTGGATGCATCGCATCGAAAAAGACTGGAGCCCGATGGTTGATACCATTTTGTCGGGTAAGAGCAAAGAAGCGGTAGCGAAAGCGCGCAAGGACCTGAAAGATAGCTTATTGGCCATTGCCCCAATTTTCTCAGAAATGCCTTTCTTTATGAGCGAGGAGTTCACTTTGGTGGATTGCTGCTTGGCTCCGATTTTGTGGCGCCTGGATCTGATGGAAATTAAAATGCCCGTAAGTAAACAGACTCAGCCATTGCACGACTATATGGGGCGTTTGTTTGAGCGTGAAGCTTTCCAGGAAAGCTTGTCTGAACTTGAGCGTGAAATGCGCGCCTAAGGCCCAGTCTATGAGCATGAGCAGCAGTCGCCCGTACATGGTGCGTGCCTTATACGAGTGGATCGTCGACAACGAGTGCACTCCTCATGTGCTGGTCAGTGCTTACACTGAAGGTACGGAAGTGCCTCAGCAGTACGTGAACGAAGATGGCCTGGTGGTGTTGAATATCTCCCCGACGGCGGTCAGTGGGTTGGCCATGGATAACGAGGCCCTGAGTTTTGGGGCGCGGTTTGGTGGCGTGCCTACTGATATCTATGTGCCCTACAGTGCGGTTTTGCGTATTTACGCTCGTGAAAATGGCCAAGGTTTGGTGTTTGAGCCGGAGGTGGACCCGAGTCCTGAGCCACCCAAGCCCAGCAAGCCCGAGAGTGTGCCCAAGCGCCCAAGCCTGAAAGTGGTCAAGTAATAAAAAAGCCGAACGGAATGTTCGGCTTTTTTATGTCTGTCGGAGCGGTCATGCTTCGCTACGGCGGGTTTATTCGCAGTGTTGCTCGACGGCTTGCTGGGCGGTTCGGCGCTGTTTCTCTTTTTCCTCATTGCTGAGTGTTTTCAGTTCGCCGTTCTCGTCTTGCAATCTTACCCGGTTGCTGCGCTCCAAAATATCCAGATTGCGTCGTGCGGATTGGCAGATGCGCGGGTTTTTGGTTGGCGCGGCAGGTTCGCTCTGTTGAGCGGCTGCCTCTTGCTTGTTGGTCTCTTGGCTGTCTTCTTCATCAGCCTTTGGGGCAGCAGAAGTGGCTGGGGTTCCTCGGCCTGCGTAGGTGGTGACAACCTGAGCTTTTTGACCTCGTGGTGGTCTTTCGCTGTAGTGGGTTACGCCGTCTTTATCGACCCATTTGTAAAACTTTTTGGCGGCCAGAGCGTCGTTGCTGATCAGGCCCGTGGCCAGGCAGCACAGCGCGATGCAGCTTGTCGATATGAGTGTGGCTTTAAATGGCATGGTGATGTCCCCTTCCTTCTGTGCGGCTATTATAAAAGCCAAAGCTATCTCTTGGCTAAATATACCGCTGAACATCGTTATTCTATGACAAGCGGCCCGATGCTTCCTATGAAATCACCCGAATTTTTGAGAATTTCTCTGCAAAGTGCGCTTAGACCATGGAAGATCTTGACATTAGCCTAGACTTGTACAGAATTAAGCTTACGCAAGATGGGTGTAGATCCTAGCTGTAACCTCAGCAAATGAAGCTCCAGTACCCCGGAGTAAAGAGTGTCTACCCGAGCAAGCCAACCGTTTGCAAAACCATCCTCACCGCGGGGGTGTATCAACCGATGCATCCTCCCTGGATCCGGCCACTAACCTGTGACGGACATAAAAGGGCGATTGACAAATTTTTAGTCTGGCTACTTTGTGTAGAACCGGGCTTGTTGTGTTTTGATAATTTTTAAGGAGAATTCAAGTGGAAATGCTATCCGGCGGAGATATGCTGGTACGCTCCTTACAAGATCAGGGTGTTGAATACGTATTCGGCTATCCTGGTGGTTCAGCCCTACATATATATGATGCGATTTTCCGCAATAAAGCGGTGAAACATATTCTGGTGCGCCACGAGCAGGCAGCAACGCACGCTGCTGACGGTTATGCTCGTGTGACCGGGCGTGCTGGTGTGGTCTTGGTGACCTCTGGTCCGGGGGCGACCAACGCGATTACTGGAATCGCCACCGCTTACATGGATTCCATTCCCATGGTGGTGATTTCGGGTCAGGTTCCCAGTGATAAAATCGGTGAAGATGCCTTCCAGGAAACCGATATGGTCGGGGTCTCTCGTCCGATTGTGAAGCACAGTTTTCTGGTGAAGAATGCCGCTGATATTCCCGATATCGTAAAAAAAGCATTTTACATTGCCGAAACCGGACGCCCAGGGCCTGTGGTGATTGATATTCCCAAGGACGTTACCAGTCCGGCAGAAACCTTTCCGTATGAGTATCCCAAGAAGGTCAAGATTCGTTCTTACTTCCCGGCGGAGAAGGGCCACAGTGGTCAGATCAAAAAAGCCGTTCAGTTATTGTTGGAAGCTCGCCGCCCGGTTATTTATTCCGGGGGTGGTGTGGTCTTGGGTGAGGCATCCAAGCAGTTAACGGAGTTGGCTCACAAGCTGAATTACCCGGTCACCAATACCTTGATGGGGTTGGGGGGATTTCCGGGAACGGACAAGCAATGCCTGGGGATGTTGGGCATGCATGGTACGTTTGAGGCGAACACGGCGATGCATCATGCGGATGTGATTTTGGCGGTGGGAGCACGGTTTGATGACCGTGTTACGAATACCCCATCCAAGTTCTGTCCTGGTGCCAAGATCATTCATATCGATATTGATCCGGCGTCGATTTCCAAAACCATTCCGGCAGACATTCCCATTGTGGGATCGGTGCAAAGTGTTTTGAATGAAATGCTGGAGTTACTCGCGCAAACTAAAGAGGCGCCGGATGAGAAGGCGTTAGCCGACTGGTGGCAGCAGATCGAGGATTGGCGTAATCGCCATGGCTTGTATACCAAGAATCGTTTTGAGCAGAGCGGTCAGATTAAGCCCCAGGAAGTGATTCAGGCCTTGCATGAAGTGACCGGTGGTGACGCCATCATTACGTCCGATGTAGGTCAACACCAAATGTTTACAGCGCAGTACTACCACTTTAATCGTCCGCGTCAGTGGGTGAATTCCGGTGGTTTGGGCACTATGGGTTTCGGTTTGCCAGCCGCTATGGGTGCGCAGTTTGCAGAACGCGATCAACAAGTCGTCTGCGTGACCGGCGAAGGCTCGATACAGATGTGTATTCAGGAGTTGTCGACCTGCACTCAGTATCATTTGCCGATCAAAATTATCTGCCTGAATAACCAGGCCTTAGGCATGGTTCGCCAATGGCAGGATCTGCACTATGATGGTCGCTATTCCGAAAGCCTGTATGAAGAGTCGTTGCCTGATTTTAAAAAGCTCATGGAAGCTTATGGTCATGTAGGCATCACCGTAACCGAACGCAGTGAGCTGAAAGAAAAACTCGAAGAATGTTTTGCGATGAAAGACCGAGTGGTCTTCATGGACATTTATGTGGATCAATCCGAACACGTATACCCGATGCAAGTTGCTCCAAATGGTGCCATGCGGGATATGTGGTTAAGCAAGACGGAGCGAACGTAAAATGTCAGAGAAGCAATCCAAACGAATCATTTCCCTGTTGATGGAGAATGCTCCGGGTGCCTTGTCTCGTGTTGTGGGTTTGTTTTCCCAGCGTGGCTACAATATTGAAACGCTCAATGTGGCGCCAACTGACGATGCCAGTTTGTCGCGTTTGACCCTGACAACAATTGGCAGTGAGCATAATATTGAGCAGATCACCAAAAACCTGAACAAACTGATAGATGTTGTGAAGCTGGTGGACCTGACTGAGGGTTCTCACATCGAACGCGAGCTTATGTTGGTTAAGGTGAAAGCGACGGGTGCTTTGCGCGAAGAAGTGAAGCGCTGTGTTGATATCTTTCGTGGACAGATCGTTGACGTGACCAGTACGGTCTACACCATCCAGATTGTGGGCGCATCGGATAAGCTGGATGCCTTTGTGCAAGCGGTGAGTGATGCGCAGATTCTCGAGGTGGTGCGCTCCGGTGTGTCTGGAATCGCCCGCGGAGAAAAAGTCCTCAGCCTCTAATCGTTACTGCAAACCCAAGCCCCATTTCCTATGGGGCTTTTTTCATCCCTTTCCACTTATCGCTCTCGATTTTTACGCCACAAATTTTTTCTCTGCGTCCTTGTCTATTATTCATAATAACGCGGGATAAAGTGATACAAAAAATTCGCTCAACTTCCGTTGCTTGTTTTGGTTTTCATCTGTGGGCGGTTTTTTCTGGTTCTTTTAGATGAATCATGATGGTGCGTTCGTGGTTCTTTTGTTGGTTTTTGCGACATAGTTTTACTTTTTTATACGGCCGTTTAAAACGCTTTCTTGTAAAAATGCCTGTTTCTTATTCCGAAAAATGATCTTAAAAAATAATTTATATTTCGCGCTAGTCGAGTTTAAAAACTTTGTCAGCGCTTGCTATTAAAGCGTTTCATGGAAAATTGGAGGCGGAGTCATCGCGCTCTTTTAACTCAAAATTAACCTTCGATTTTCAAGATATTTTTTTGATTCTCGCCAAGAGTTAGTAAATTAGTGCTGCTTGAAGTATTACAACCTCTGCAAGATAATGCTTTCGCTTGAAGTAATTCGGAATGATGGTTTGTCTTGTTTATTTTCGGATAAGCCCTGTTTCTAATGTTGGCATTTATATTAATAAAAATAATTCATCGTCATATTGTTGAATGTTGTGTCTGCAGCGCAAAGCTGTTTCTAAACGTTCAATCTTCTGATGGATGCATCTAGATAATAGGAAATGGAAAAGGATATGAATTTACTGCAACTGAAAAAATTAAAACGTTCAGCAGCATTTATTGCTGCGGTTGCTCTTCTCTTCTCAGTCTCAACTCTCAGTCATGCCGGTCGGACCTATGCAAAAACGGAAAACCCCATTGTTCTTGTGCATGGGTTTGTTGGTTTTGATAGAGTGCTTGGTGTGGATTATTGGTACGGCGTGGCCAACAATCTGTCACGTAACGGCGCAACGGTGTACACCGCCAACTTATCATCGGTGAATGGCAGTGATGTGCGCGGCGAACAGCTGATCAGTTTTCTAGAGGAGCTCAAAGCCAGTTACGGCCACAGCAAGTTCAACTTAATTGGCCATTCACAGGGTGGTTTTGATGTGCGCTACGCCGCCTCGGTTAAACCTGAGTTGGTCGCTTCGGTTACCGCTATCGGTTCTCCTGCAACGGGTTCTGGTACTGCGGAATTTCTGCTGAATACCTTCGGTGATGATCCTCTGGCGTCGACCCTTATCTATAACAGCTTAAACCTGTTTGGTTCGCTGATCGAAACGTTGAGCGGTGATACAGACCCTCAAAATGCTGTTGCGGCTGGCCATGTTCTCTCCTATACGGGTGCGGCCGAATTTGCGGTGTTGCATCCACAGGCTATGCCTACAAGCCCTTGCGGCTCTCGCGACCATGTCGTTAACGGTATTCCTTACTACTCGTGGTCTGGTACCAAACCTTTCACCAACTTCCTTGATGCGACCGACTATGCGTTGTCGATCACTGCAAAATTGGATAATGAGGAAAGTGATGGTCTGGCAGGACGTTGTGCAAGTCACGTAGGTTTGACGCTCAGAGACAACTACAAGTGGAACCATGTGGATCAAGTCAACAATCTATTCGGTTTGCGCGGTTGGGGCTCTGCCAACCCGCTTTCTGTTATTCGCGGCCATGCGAATCGTCTGAAGAATCAAGGTCTATAAATGGACCATCCTGTGCGGCAAGCGCTGCCGCACAGGGCGGATCGTTATTTCCCCTATCTTTTGTTTGTCTGTTTTTGCTCAGGAGTTAAGGCTGAGTACGTTCGAACTCACCTAGTTCTTTTTTTGTGGCGAAACCAGCAAAGCCTAGGCATGGTTTTCGAGCGTTAAACCTTTGGTCTGTTATGCTCGGGTTGGTTTTATTGAGTTGCGTAGTCAAGGAGCCTTGGGCTTGCCTCTAAACCAATAGGCCTGGAATGTCTGTGTGCAAAGTGCGGTGTTTTTAGGATGGTTTTATATGCTCCGTTGGCTTGTTGTTTGGTCATTGTTTTTCATGATTTTGTCCCGGTTGTGGGCCATGTGTTGCCAAAAGATAATGGCTTTGCCTGAGGTTGTTTGAACGGCCTTGTTGATCGAAGGATTGATGCGATTCGGTGAGTTCAAATATTGGCATTAACCATACTGTAGCAATTGTTAGTCTCACTGAGATCGTTTCATTAGATATGAATTTTCTTGTGGCGGCTGATGTTAGATCGATAAAGTGGAGAAAATATGAAATCACCATTGTTTACAATGATAAAAAGAGTAACGAAATTTTTCGCTGTCTTGACGATGGCAGTCTCGTTCTCAATGCCTGGGTATGCTGCGGGTAGTTATGCAAAAACCGATAACCCAATCGTGTTGGTGCATGGTCTGTTGGGCTTTGATGACATCCTGGGTGTGGATTACTGGTTTGGCATCGAGAATGATCTGTCGCGAAACGGCGCGGTAGTTTATGCCCCGAATCTATCTTCGGTGAATAGCAGCACCGTACGTGGAGAACAATTAATTAACTACCTGGACGAACTGAAAGCCAGTTATGGCCATCAAAAGTTCAATTTAATTGGGCATTCACAAGGGGGGTACGATGTTCGATACGCAGCTTCTGTCAGGCCCGATCTTGTTGCATCCGTAACGGCGATTGGTTCTCCCACCACTGGATCCGGATTGGCACAATTTCTTCTTGATTCGTTTGGCGATAACCGGCTTCTTTCCACTCTTATCTATGGCGGTGTAAATATTTTTGGCTCATTGATTGAAGCGGCTAGCGGCGATTCAGATTCTCAGGATTCTGTCGCTGCGGCCTATGGTTTTTCATACGCTGGTGCTGCGGAATTTATAGCTTTGCATCCGCAGGCTGTGCCGACGTCGCCTTGCGGTCAACGTGATCATGTCGTCAATGGTATTCCTTACTATTCATGGACGGGCACCAGTCCTTTCAATAACCCGATTGATCTCAGTGATTGGGCGTTGAGTGTGACAGCACTTTTCGATAATGAAGAAGGCGATGGTTTGTCAGGGCGTTGTGCCAGCCATGTTGGCTTGACCCTAAAGGATAACTACAAATGGAATCATCTGGATCAAATCAATCATCTTTTTGGCGTGAGACGTTGGTTTTCTGCTGACCCTGTTATGGTGATTCGAGTTCATGCGAATCGTTTGAAAAATATCAATTTGTAACAATAAATCTTCACGCAAGCTGGCCGCTTGCGTGAAGCGTATTTGAGGTGTTCAGTATGCGTAAATTGCTTTACTTTCTGGTCCCAATACTTTTCATCGCGGCAGGTCTTTGGTATCAGAATTTTCACCCAGGCTTTGGTCAAGATGAGGTGGTCTTGGGCGCTTCGGTGGAGGAAGCAGCCCTAAGAAAACAACAAGGTGAAGATCGCCTTTATGATTTGGAGAGGCCCAAGGTGAATCCCCAGCAAGATCATTCACCTCTTGTTCAAAGGGAGCTTGAAATCTATCTGGAAGATAATCCATTGCCAAAATCCATGATGGGCACGGAGATTAACGGCCGGCTGCGTTTCGATGAGCAAGCCAACTTGATTAACGAGTACGCCAATCGCAGCTTGTTCGATCAGCTTCTGAGTTTGCAGGGCGAGTGGTCATTGTCGAAAATCAAAACTTGGTTATTTGATTTTGCTTTGATAGCAGCTGAACACACGGGTACCCCTCAAGTTGGGGCTGAGCAGGTTATGCAGGCCTTCGAGCGATATCTGTCTTATTTAAAAGCCGCTGATGCTTTATACAGTGAGTCGGTGTCGTCGGCTCCAGAATTCAGCGGGGACAGTTTTTCCGAACTGTATCAGTTGAGACGTTCCATTTTGGGGGAAGAGGTTGCGGATGTGTATTTTGCTGGCGAAGAAGCCTATACCAAAGGGCAGTTGGAGTTGGCCGAAATTCGCAAAGATGACCGTCTGAGTGACAAAGAGCGCCTTAGAAAGCTGAATGAATGGAGCGCGTCTCAATCCACCTACACCGCTCAGGCTATGAGGGAGAAAGCTCGCCGAGACGATTTACGTAGCAAGGTGGAGCAGATGCGACAAAGTGGCGCCAGTTCAGAAGAGATATTCTCGGTGAGAGCACAGGAGTTTGGTGTGGAGGCGGCCGAGCGCTTGGCATCAATGGATGTTGCGCGAGAAAGCTGGCAGGGGACGGTCGACAGTTTTCGCGATGAGGTGACCCGAATTCGACAATCTGGGTCAACGGATGAGGCGAAAAACCAAATGATTGATGACTTATTGTCTAATTACGAAGCGGCTGAGCAGCGTCGCCTGAGAGCATTGGTGTTGTGATTGTTCGGCGATTGTCATGATTGATAGGTTCCGAAAAAGGCCCCATGGATAGCTGGGGCCTTTTTCGTTAAATCTTGGCTTGGCAATCTTTGGAAAAGTACGGCCCGATAAACAGGTGTTGTTTGAGTAGTTTGCCGTCCTTCAGTTCCAGGCTGAAGATATACCGATATTCGCTATGGTCAATGTCACCGTCGTACTGGCCACCCAGCGCGCGAATGATCTCTGGTAGGTGATTGTGCGCAACAACCAGAGTGTCGCCATCCAGCTTGGCAAGTTGTCGAGCAAAAGCCTGTTGTTGACTCGGGTCGAAGGGCAGAGCGTCCAGACCTTGCTTGTCTTTCACCGGTGCTGCGGTTTCTTGATTGCGCCGATAGTGACTTGCAAACAGCCGATCCAGAGAAATCCTCGAAAAGTATTGGGCATAGAATTGAGCACGGCATTGTCCTTCGCGGGTGAGCGCGGGATTTTTACCTTTTTGCTTCTCCGCGTGACGTACCAGGTAAATCGTATGATGTAGGCTTTCGACGTTGCGGCCATTTGCATAGGAAGGAGGGCCAAAAAAGATCAAGAGCGAAGCCAAAATGGTCAGTCGGTAAGTTCCCATCATAATGTCATTCCCTTTTGTCAGTCGGAGCAGTGTGCCGTTCAGGAGCTGCTCTGTCTATGCTCGTGCATGGCCGCTGGGGTTGTGGCGTGATTCAGGCGTCCACAGCATGAGAAATTGTCCCTCTGAATTCCTCGCTCGTTGCAGATGAAAGCAAGCCAAGCTCGGGGATTTGGCTATTAGGCCAGCTTAAATTACAGGTCGAGCTTGGGAATGCTGGGCAAGGGCTTCCTCCAGCGGCGGATTGGTGTACAATCCGCGCCTTATTTTCTCTTTAACCCTCACCATATAAGGGCTTGCCATGTTTGATAAAGACCAAACCATTGCCTCCTATGATCCCGAGCTGTGGGCTTCGATCCAAGCTGAAGAGACTCGTCAGGAAGAGCATGTTGAGTTAATTGCTTCTGAAAACTACACCAGCCCAATGGTGATGGCGGCCCAGGGTACCAAGCTGACTAATAAATACGCCGAGGGTTATCCTGGTAAGCGTTATTACGGTGGTTGCGAGTATGTCGACACTGCAGAAGCTTTGGCCATTGAGCGTGCGAAAGAGCTGTTTGGTGCCGACTATGCCAACGTTCAGCCACACTCGGGTTCACAGGCCAATGCGGCGGTGTATCAAGCTTTGTGTGCACCGGGTGACACTGTTCTGGGTATGAGCCTTGCGCACGGTGGTCACTTGACCCATGGCGCCAAGGTAAACTTCTCCGGCAAAACCTACAATGCGGTTCAGTATGGCCTGAACCCTGAAACCGGCGAAGTGGATTACGAAGAAGTTGAGCGCCTGGCCGTAGAGCACAAACCGAAGATGATCGTAGCCGGTTTCTCGGCTTACTCTCAGATTATGGATTGGCAGCGTTTCCGCGATATTGCGGATAAAGTGGGTGCTTACTTATTCGTAGACATGGCTCATGTAGCAGGTTTGGTTGCTGCCGGTGTTTACCCGAACCCTGTTCAGATCGCGGATGTAACCACCTCAACCACCCACAAGACTCTGCGTGGTCCTCGTGGTGGCATCATTCTGGCGCGTGCCAATGAAGAGATTGAGAAGAAGTTGAATTCTGCGGTATTCCCTGGTGGCCAGGGTGGCCCATTGATGCACGTGATTGCTGCAAAAGCGGTTAGCTTTAAAGAAGCCATGAGCGATGAGTACAAGGCGTATCAGCAGCAGGTGGTTAAGAATGCCAAGGCGATGGCTGAAACCTTTATTGAGCGCGGCATCAAGATTGTGTCTGGCGGCACTGAAAACCACCTGATGTTGGTTGATTTGATTGGCAAAGAATACACAGGTAAAGACGCCGATGAGGCGTTGGGTAATGCCAATATCACCGTAAATAAAAACTCCGTGCCGAATGACCCTCGCTCTCCGTTTATTACCTCGGGTTTGCGTGTCGGTACACCGGCGATTACCACTCGTGGTTTTGGTGAAAAAGAGACTGTTCAGCTGACTCACTGGATGTGCGATGTGTTGGAATCCCTTGAAAGCGGGAATTCTGAGCAGGTTATTGCTGAAGTTAAAGACAAGGTTCTGACCATTTGTAAGGACTTCCCCGTTTACGGATAAGTCTTGATATCAGAATTGAAACGCCCAGTCGGTGCTGCCGTCTGGGCGTTTTTGTCTGTGGCATAGGGCTTGGCGAAGGCGTGCGCGATACGACCATTGAGGTGGGGATATGAATAGTACACAGCTTATCTGGTTGATAGGCTTTATCACTTATTTGCCACTACACTTGGGCTTGCCGCTATTGGTCGAACTGATCCGTCAGGGCCGTGTGCCAGAGGCCTATAAGCGCTTTCTGTGGCAGGGTGCACTGCTGAGTTTGCTGGTGTTTTCGGTGGCTTATCTATTAAGCCAATTGGGGTTGTGGTGGGCCTTGTTGTGCATCGTTATCAGTATGCCCTTACCCTGGATCCAGCTGAGGAAGATGCGTAAAGGCTAGTGTGCTATTATGCCGCCCGCCGATATTGCCTATGCCAGATAAGGATTGCACATGCATTGCCCATTTTGCAGCGAAGAGGACACCAAAGTCATCGATTCACGCTTGGTCGCCGAGGGTGATCAGGTACGTCGTCGCCGTGAGTGCCAGAGTTGCCGTGAGCGTTTCACCACCTATGAGGTGGCTGAGTTGCTATTGCCAAGGATTATCAAGCAGGATGGCAGTCGTGAGCCCTTCAATGAAGAGAAGATGCGGGCCGGTCTCCTGCGGGCTTTGGAGAAGCGCCCGGTCAGTATGGAGCAAATTGAGTCGGCGGTGACCCAGATCAAGCACTATTTGCAGGCAACTGGAGAGCGCGAAGTGCCCGCCATGAGGGTGGGTGAGAAAGTCATGGAAGAGCTGCAGAAGCTCGATGAGGTGGCCTATATCCGCTTTGCATCGGTTTATCGCCGATTTCAGGATCTTAATGAGTTTCGCAAGGAAATTGAGCGACTGGAAAGCAGCCCCGAACACAAAGAGTAAAGGTGCGCTGTGCAATCGAATGAATCACAAAACTCGCCCGCTATGCTCGATGATGAGCATTGGATGGCGCGTGCCGTAGCGTTGGCCAGAAATGGTCGGTTCAGTACGATGCCAAACCCGCGTGTGGCTTGTGTGTTCGTGAAGGATGGGCAACTCTTGGCTGAGGGTTGGCATCGACGCCCGGGCCAGGGGCATGCCGAGGTTGAAGCAATCTCGGCCGCTGAGCAAGCGGGATTGAGCCTGGCAGGCGCTACGGCTTACGTGACCCTGGAGCCTTGCAGTCATCACGGTAAAACCGGGCCCTGTTGTGAAGCTTTAGCTGCCGTGGGTGTGCACCGTGTCGTATATGGCATGGAGGATCCGAATCCCCAGGTAAGCGCTCGCGGTTTGGAATATTTGAGGGCTCAGGGCATTGCCGTTGATGGTCCTGTGCTGGAAGATGAGTGCCGTGCCCTGAATCCGGGTTTTATCTCCCGCATGCTGCACGGTCGGCCGCTGGTTCGCCTGAAGTTGGCAATGAGCCTGGATGCCCGAACCGCTATGGCCAATGGCGAAAGTAAGTGGATCACCTCGGCTGCCGCTCGCAGTGATGTGCAGCGATTGCGTGCCAGCAGTTGCGCGGTTATCAGTGGCATAGAGTCTATCATTCAGGACAATCCGGCGATGAATGTGCGCCGAGATGATCTGGGTTTGTCCAGTGATCTCCTCGATTTGGCCACTGAAAAACAGCCGATGCGGGTGATTTTGGACTCCTCTTTGCGCATGGACCCGAAAGCTCAGTTGCTGAGCAAGCCCGGAAAAATTTTGATTTGTACCCTGGCCGACCCCGATGGGGATGAGGCGCAGGGATTGAGGGCTATTTGCCCGGATCTGGAGATCGTTCAGGCTAAAGAATGGCAAGGTCGAATTGATCTGCATTGGTTGGTCGGCGAACTGGGCAGGCGGGAATGCAATGAAGTGCTGGTAGAGACCGGGGCTTCTTTGGCTGGCAGCTTTTTACGTCGCGGCCTGTTGGATGAGCTCATTATTTATATGGCCCCCAAATTACTGGGCAGCAATGCAAGACCGATTTTTGAGCTTCCCTTGGATACCATGGCAGCTCATCTGCCGTTGATGATCGATAGCATTGAATCGATCGGTCAGGATTGGAAAATCACCGCGCGCCCCGATATAGAGTCTTGAATGACAACATTGGCGCATTAGGTCGACAATGAGATCGCATCGGCCATAGGCACTAGAGTAGTGGATTGATATGTTTACCGGCATTATTGAAGCAGTTGGCGAGATTGTCGCCGTAGAGCCCCGAGGTGGTGATATTCGCCTGCGGGTCAAGAGCCATGGTCTGGATCTGGGCGATGTGGCGCTGGGTGATTCCATAGCGACGAACGGTGTGTGCTTAACCGTCATCGAATTACCCGGAGATGGTTACTGGGCCGATGTATCGGTGGAGACCATGGATAACACGACTGTCGCCAGCTGGCAGGTGGGGCAGGCCGTTAACTTGGAAAAGGCCCTGACCCCGCAAACCCGATTGGGTGGCCATATCGTTAGTGGCCATGTGGACGGTGTGGGTGAAGTGGTTAGCCGGCATGCAGATGCCCGTTCGGAGCGTTTTCGTTTACGTGCGCCGGACGAACTCGCGAAATATATTGCCCACAAAGGCTCAATCACGATTGATGGCACCAGCCTGACCGTGAATGCTGTGCAAGGCGCAGAATTTGAATTGAACATCGTACCCCATACCTTGGAAAAAACTGTCATGGGGCAGTATCGCAGCGGCAGTAAAATCAATCTGGAAGTGGATGTGATTGCCCGTTACCTGGAACGTTTACTGCAGGGAGAGCAGGCCGCACAAGCCGATAGCAGCTCGGACCTGTCGATGGCATTTTTACAAGAGCATGGCTTCGCCGGTCGCAAATAACACCGGCCTCCCAAAGATAGAGAGCGAATTATGCAACTCAATACCGTAGAAGAACTGATTGACGATATTCGTCAGGGTAAGATGGTTATCCTGATGGATGATGAGGATCGCGAGAACGAAGGCGATTTGATCATTGCCGCTGAGCAGGTTCGTCCCGACGATATCAACTTTATGGCCACCCATGCACGCGGTTTGATTTGTTTGACGCTGACCGAAGAGCGTTGCCGCCAGTTGGATTTGCCCTTGATGGTAAGTGATAACCGCGCTGCGCATTCCACCAACTTCACGGTCTCTATTGAAGCGGCCGAGGGCGTCAGCACGGGTATTTCTGCCGCCGATCGCGCCCGAACAGTTCGCGCTGCGGTTGCCCGTGATGCCCAGCCCAAAGACATTGTCCAGCCGGGTCACATCTTCCCATTAAAAGCCGAAGCCGGTGGTGTATTGAGCCGCGCAGGTCACACAGAGGCGGGTTGTGATCTGGCCCGCTTGGCGGGTTTTGAGCCTGCCGCTGCGATTGTGGAAATCATGAACGACGATGGCACTATGGCTCGCCGGGCGGATTTGGAAAAATTTGCCCAAATCCATAATCTGAAAATCGGCACCATTGCCGATATGATTCAGTACCGCACCCTGAACGAAAAAACCGTTGAGTGTGTAAATGAGCGCAACGTCAGCACCGAGTTTGGTGAGTTCAGCCTGCGCACTTATCTCGATAAGCCCCGCCAGGAAAAGCATTTTGCTCTGGTCAAGGGCGATATTCAGAACGAAGATTCAGTATTGGTTCGTGTGCACAACAGCGACACCGCTCGTGATGTTTTGGGCATTTTGCGCGAGAGCGACAAGACCTATAAACCTTGGAGCTTCCAGCGCGCTCTGCAAAAAGTGAGTGAAGAGGGCAGTGGTGTCGTGATTCTGTTGTGTCACAACGAAACCACCGATGATATTGAAGAAAGTATCGATTGGATGATTTCCGGTAAGCAGCAGCGCCCAAGTCAGGATATGGTCTACAAAAGCGTAGGCACCGGCTCACAGATTCTGCAGGACCTGGGGGTGCATAAAATGCGTCTGATGAGCGCACCCTTTAAATTCAGTGCATTGTCTGGCTTCCAATTGGAAGTTGATGAGTATTTAAACTGCGAATAGCAGACACGAATTCAGTAAAGCGAATGAGGCTCAGCGGAGCCTTGAATTAGCGACGAAGGAATTATTTATGAGTATTAAAACCGTTGAAGGTCAATTTACCAATTGCCAGGGTAAGTACGCGTTGATCGTAAGCCGCTGGAACAGTTTTGTTGTGGAAAGCCTGAAAGAAGGCGCTCTGGACACATTGCGACGCCACGGCATTAGCGAAGATCAGATCACTATTGTGTATGCACCGGGTGCGTTTGAATTTCCGTTGGTTGCCCAACGCCTGGCGGCAAAAGGTGAGTTTGATGCGATCATTGCGCTGGGTGCTGTGATTCGTGGTGGCACACCACACTTTGATTATGTGGCTGGCGAATGCACCAAAGGCTTGGCTCAGGTTGGCCTGGCCAGCGACACGGTAGTGACCTTTGGTGTTCTGACGGTCGATTCCATCGAGCAAGCCATTGAGCGCTCAGGCACCAAGGCGGGTAACAAAGGCGAAGAAGCCGCCAGCACCGCTTTGGAAATGGTTTCTCTACTGAACAATTTGTAATGTGAACAAGCGCGGCTGCCAGCTGGTCGCGCGCTCTTTAGTGTAAATAGGTAATACGATGTCTGTAACTCCAGCAACTCGCCGCAAGGCGAGGCATTATGCAATGCAAGCTCTGTATCAATGGCAAATGGCCGGTGCGAGCTTAAATATCATTGAAGCGGAATTTCATTCTGATAACGACATGACTCATGTTGATGTCGAATATTTTCGTGAAATTTTACACGGTGTCCCCAAGCAATATAGCGAATTGCGTGAAGGTTTTGAGCCATTCCTGCAAGATCGCAGCTTGGAAGAATTGGACCCCATTACCAATGCACTATTGATGATGGCCAGTTTTGAATTAAAACATCGCATTGATGTGCCCTATAAAGTGGTCATCAATGAGGCGGTGTCATTGGCCAAAAAATTCGGCGCTACAGACAGCCATAAGTTTATCAACGCTGTGCTCGATAAAATGGCTGAGCAAGAACGTGCCATCGAAGTTAAGGCGGCGAGCAAACGCAAATAGTTATGAACGAGTTTGATCTGATTAAGCGCTACTTTCAGAGCGGTGGTTTGACACCGCCGGTAGCTGATGGGGTCGAACTTGGTATTGGGGATGACTGTGCTTTATTGTATCCCTCGGTTGATCGTCTACTGGCGGTCTCCATGGATACACTGGTGGCGGATGTGCATTTCCCTGCCCAGGGTGACCCGGCTTTAATTGGCGAACGTGCGCTGCGAGTTAATCTGAGTGACCTTGCAGCATGCGGGGCTCGGCCACGCTGGTTTACTTTGGCGCTGACTTTGCCTGAGATGGACAAAGGTTGGCTGGCGAGTTTTTCACAAGGGCTTTTGCGCGTTGCCCGTCAATACGATATTCATCTGGTCGGCGGTGATACCACCAAGGGTCCGTTGAGCATCAGTGTTCAGGTGCACGGCGAAGTTGAACCCAAGTTGGCGTTGCGCCGAGATCGAGCGTCTGCTGGGGAGCTGATTTATGTCAGCGGCACATTAGGTGATGCGGCCGCTGCGGTTAAGCGCTTTCATGGTGAGGTTCAAACCGACGAAGAATCCGCGAACTATTTTCTGGAGCGTTATTATCGTCCGCAACCCCGAGTTCAGGAAGCACAGGCGCTCGCGCCGTTGTTGACCGCTGCCATTGATATCTCCGATGGTTTAATCGCTGATCTGGGGCATATTTGTGAACGCAGTAGCGTGGGCGCGACGGTCAATTTGGATCGTTTGCCGCTATCAGCTCCGTTGATTCGTAGTTTTGATGAAAAAGACGCCGTGCAGTTGGCTGCTGGCGGCGGTGATGATTATGAGTTGTGCATGTTCGTTCCCCAAACGGCGCAGAAACAATTTGAAGATACGGCGGCAAGCTTAGGCATGCCCGTCAGTTTGGTAGGTAGCAGCAGCGCTCGACATCAGGGGGTGAAGGCACTGTTTCGCGGGGAACCCACTGAACTGGACTCAACAGGTTATCAGCATTTCTAATGACAACGGCACAACTCACATTAACTGATCTGATAAAAGATCCCCGCTTGTTACTCGCGTTTGGTTTCGGCTCAGGGTTGTCGCCAAAAGCGCCTGGAACGTTCGGCACTCTTGCCGCCGTCCCTTTTGTGTTTTTCCTGCAGGCGTGCCCATTGTATGTGTACGCCCTGGTATTGCTGATTGGTTTCGTCGTGGGTGTTTATCTGTGTGAGCACGCGTCCAAAGTAATGGGCGTGCACGATCACGGCGGTATTGTCTGGGATGAATTTATTGGGCTCTGGCTGACCATGTTGGCCGTCCCACAAGGCTGGCCTT
Organism: Pseudoteredinibacter isoporae; assembly: GCF_040372805.1. Taxonomy (GTDB): domain Bacteria; phylum Pseudomonadota; class Gammaproteobacteria; order Pseudomonadales; family Cellvibrionaceae; genus Pseudoteredinibacter; species Pseudoteredinibacter isoporae_A. The sequence continues at coordinate 208,219 of NZ_BAABWJ010000001.1, read as the reverse complement.
GGTTACTGGCTGGCTTTGTGTTGTTTCGTTTATTTGATATTGCCAAACCCTGGCCCATCGGATGGCTGGATAAAAAAGTCAGTGGTGGTTTTGGCATTATGATCGATGATGTATTGGCCGGCGTATACGCCTGGCTAATACTGCAGTTGGCGGCCTTTTACCTGGCCTAGCTGCAGATGGGTGAATGCACCCAAAGAGATGAGGACTTGTTGTGACTATCCGCTATATTGAATCTTCAAAATTGCCTACCCCTTGGGGTATTTTCAGTATGCATGGCTTTGAAGATACGGCAAATGATAAAGAACATGTTGTGCTGAGCATGGGGAATCTGGAAGGCGAAGAACCAGTTCTTGCGCGCATTCATTCAGAGTGTTTAACCGGTGATGCCCTGTTCAGTTTACGTTGTGATTGTGGTGCCCAGTTGCAGGCCGCCATGCATCGTATTGCGCAAGAAGGACGCGGCGTTATTTTCTATCTACGTCAGGAAGGTCGTGGCATCGGTTTGCTCAATAAAATTAAAGCTTACAATTTGCAAGATAAAGGGGCCGATACCGTCGAAGCGAACGAGGCCTTGGGTTTTGGCGCTGACATGCGTGATTACTCCATTCTGCGAGAAATGTTGGAGCACTTGAATATTCACGCGCTCAAATTAATGACCAATAACCCTCGTAAGGTGAAAGCGTTAAACGACTTAGGGGTGAATGTGGTCGAGCGTTTGGCCCACGAAACAGGGCGTAATCCTCACAATGCAAAATACCTGGAAACCAAGAAGGGTAAGCTTGGGCATTTGTTGGAAGGTGAAGGCGATAGCGAAACGTAACGGCAATAACACAGACAGCCGAGATTCAGGCTGGCCTCCCCAGCCGCTGGCTTAAGAAATCCACCAAGGCTCTGATTTTGGGGATGTGATAGCGTTGTCGTTGATATAAGAGATAAATGGCAAAATTTTCATTTGAGCTGTTAGTTAATGGCGGTTCTATATTGAGTTTCGTCAGTTTTCCCGAACGCAATTCTCGCTCAATAGTCCAATAGGGCAGCATCAATATTCCTTTGCCTTCTGTGGCTTTCTTAATTAACCATTCTCCCGAATTACTGATGGTGTCGGCGGGAGCGGAAACTTCCTGCCATTGTCCATCTGATTGCGTCAGCCAAGGGATGGGACCTTCCAAATTTCGATAGTACAAGCCTCGGTGAGTTTTTAGATCTTGCGGGTGTCGGGGGTGTCCATGTTTTTGTAGGTATTGAGGCGAAGCAACGGGAATGAAATGATTGTTCATTAATTTGACCGCGACAACTCGCTCGTTTGGGGCATAACCTCCACGAATGGCAATGTCGACATCATCCTTACCGAGCATGACCAAGTTATCGCTAAGGTGAACATCCAAGGTGACCATGGGATGCTGATCTTTAAACTCGTCCAGCAATGGCAATAATATTGCTTCGCCAAATCCGACTAAACTGCTTATTTTGAGTGTTCCCATTACTTGGTTTTGGTAGTTTTTAACAGTTTCATCACTCAGCGTGAGTTGTTTAACGATTTCACTGACCTGTTGATAGTACTCAGCTCCGATTTCCGTCAACTTTACCGTCCGGGTTGTGCGAATTAGCAGGTCTGCACCGAGATGTTTTTCTAGATCGGCTATACGTCGTGACAAGGAAGATGGCGGAACGGAAAAGTGTGTTGAAGCCAGGGTGAAACTGCCGGTTTCGGCTACTTTGATGAAATATCTCAAGGCTTTAAGTTGGTCCATGATGCTCCTCGGTGTCCTATTGTTGCCAAAAAGACAAAAAACATTCTCATTATAGTATCTATTTCTACACTTTTTAATATGAATAATACCTTCCACTAATTTGGAATTTGGCGTTGTAGATTCAAATATCGAGGTTTTCTATGCAACATGCTCAACAGAGAGAGGGCAATACTCCCCCCTCGCTATCGTCTCCGTTCTCCCTACCTAATGGCCGAGTGCTCAAAAACCGGATGTTCAAATCGGCAATGAGTGAGCAATTGGGTGATCGTCAGCATAATCCCACTGAGGGGGTTGCTACCCTTTATGCCCGCTGGGCGAAAGGAGGTGTCGGGTTGTCGATGACGGGAAATGTCATGATTGACCGAACGGCGTTGGGTGAACCTAATAATATTGTTTTAGATGATCAGTCAGACCTTGCCATGTTTGAACAATGGGCCTTGTCGGGAAAAGCCGAGGGTTCTCAGCTGTGGATGCAGCTGAATCATCCGGGTAAGCAAATCCCCAGTTTTCTGTGCGAGGTGCCCGTTGCCCCATCCGCGATGAGTCTCGGTGAGGGACTAGAAAAAGGTTTCAATAAGCCTCGAGCCTTGAGTGAAAAAGAAATTTTAGACCTTATTCGCAAGTTTGCTCGCAGTGCCGAATTGGCGAAGCGGGCGGGGTTTGATGGTGTTCAAATTCACGCGGCACATGGATACCTTGTCAATCAATTTTTATCCTCACGACATAACCAACGTGGTGATCAATGGGGGGGAACTTTAGAAAACCGCATGCGCTTTGTTCTGTCTGTTTATCAGGCAATCCGTGAGAAAGTGGGCAAAGATTTCCCAATCGGGATAAAGCTTAATTCGGCTGATTTTATGAAAGGTGGTTTCAGTGAAGAGGAATCAATGGAGGTCGTAAAGGCTCTGGCTGGAGCAGGAATCGATTTGATTGAGGTTTCTGGAGGGACTTACGAAAGTCCGTCGATGGTGGGCCACAATGTCAAGGAATCAACCTTGAAGCGAGAGGCTTATTTTCTAGACTATATCGAGAAAGTGAGAGAAATGGTTGAAACCCCGTTAGTGTTGACTGGCGGATTTCGTTCGGCAGCAGCAATGAGCAGCGCTTTAGCATCTAAAGCGACCGATTTTGTCGGTTTGGCTCGGACTATGGCCGTTGATCCTGATTTTCCTAACAAGCTAATGAGTAATGAACATTATAAACAGGAATTACGACCATTGACGACGGGCCATTCAGGCTTGGATAGAATTGCGATGCTGGATATTGTCTGGTATGAATTTCAGCTGGCGAGAATGGCGCGAGGGTTGATGCCGAAGCCGAATCTGAGTGAATGGGGGGTCTTTTTCAGGACGTTGGTTTCTGCCGGGATAAGCAGCTTTAGGAAACGCCGAGCTTGATGATGGAGCTTAAAACACTCGCTTGAGAAGGGGGAGACGAAGAAAAAGAATCCATCGTCTCCCTTACTCGTATATCAACTATTTTTTTGGAATTGGAAAGCCGCGCAGGCGCATCAGCGCTTCGATATTTGCGTCGCGTCCTCGAAATTTCACATAAGCCTCTGAAGGTGGTACGGCATCACGTACACTAAACAGATGGTCAACCAGCTTTTTAGCCATCGCCTTATCGTAAAATCCACCCGGTGCGTTCGCAAATGCCTCGGCAGCATCCGCTGTCAGTACTTCTGCCCACAGATAACCATAGTAGCTGGCGGCATAGCCTTCGCTGCTAAAGATGTGACTGAAGTGCGGCGTGCGATGACGCATAACAATGGCGCTGGGCATTTTCATCTTGGCGAGCGTGTCACGCTCGAACGCATCTGGATCGATGTTTTCGGGATCGGTACTGTGCAATTTCATGTCAATTAATGCGGATGCTAAATACTCAGTCGTGGCGAAACCTTCATTAAATGATGCGGCTTTTTTGATTTTAGCAATCAACTCAGCTGGCATGGGTTTGCCCGTTTTATAGTGGCGCAGATATTTGTCGATTACCTCATCGGTGCTCAACCAATGCTCGAGCAACTGTGATTGAAATTCAGTGTAGTCACGGACGCCGCGATTCTGCGATGGATAGGCAACATTGGAAGACAGCGCGTGCAGGGCGTGCCCAAATTCATGGAAGTAGGTTTCGGCGTCGTCCCAGGAAATCAGGACAGGTTGGCCTGGTTCGCCTTTCACAAAATTGGAATTGTTCGAAGACAGAACATTGGTTTTCCCCTGGAAGTCTGTATGACTGCGATAGCTTACCGCCCAGGCGCCGGAGCGCTTGCCCTTACGAGCGAAAGGATCGAGATACCATAAGCCGATATGCTTGCCCGTCGCTTTATCGGTCACTTCCCAGACCTTCACGTCGGGATGAAAAACTGGAACAGAACCTTCGACAACAGGCGTGAATTTGAAATTAAATAAACGGTCGGCCACATAAAACATGGCTTCACGCAATTTGCCTAGCTGCAGATACTGCTTCACTTCATCGGAATTCAAATCGTATTTGGCTTTACGAACTTTCTCGGCGTAATAGCGATAATCCCAAGGCTCGATTTTACTCACGCCATCGGCTTTAGCGATTTCCAACATGTCGGCAATTTCTTCGTCGACTCGAGCGATAGCCGCAGGCCAAACGGCTTCCATCAACTTCATGGCGTTTTTCGGCTTACCCGCCATACGTGATTCCAGCTGCCAGCTGGCATAATCCTTATAGCCTAACAGGCCAACACGTTCGTGACGCAGTTTTAGAATTTCAGCAATGATCTTATTGTTGTCATGCTCCCCGCCGTTATCGCCTCGGCTGTAGTAGTTTGTCCACACCTGCTTGCGCAGCTCGCGATTATCTGCGTAAGTCAAGAAGGGTGACATGGAAGATCGAGTATTGCTCACGGCATACTGGCCATCTTTTCCTTTGGCGTTTGCTGAAGCGGCCGCTGCGCTCAGGTAGGACTCTGGCAAGCCCGCGCTTTGCGCTTTGCTGAAAAAGGTGACATAGGATTCTTCATCCGCCAGCACGTTGTTGGAAAACTGGTTTTGCAGTTGAGACAGGCGCTGATTGATTTCGGAATAGCGCTTGGCTTTCTCGCCAGTCAGTTCGGCGCCACTGCGCTTAAAGCCAAGATACGTCTTTTCGAGTAGACGTTGCTGATCTGGGCGAAGCGTCTTCATTTCGTCGCTTTCATAAACGGCCTTGATGCGTGCAAAGAGCTTTTTGTTTTGTGTGATCTTGCTGTAGAAGGCTGAGATCTTAGGGCTCATTTCCGAACGAATCTCGCGAAACTCTGGGCTCGACAGGTTGGAGCTCCAAATCGTCCAGTAGGTAAATACTCGATCCAGATCTTTTCCTGCGGCCTCATAAGCTTCTAATGTATTGGCAAAGTTTGGCGGCTCAGGGTTATTGGCGATAGCCTCCACCTCGGCCATATTTTTTGCCATACCTGCTTCCAAGGCGGGTTTAAGTTCTGAAAGCTTTACCTTGTCGAAGGCAGGAACGCCCTGGTAAGGGCCTTTCCAGGGGGCAAATACGTGATTGTTTTCAATGCTGGAAACGGCTTTAGGTTCCTTGGCAAGGCCGCCTGACGCGAAGCCAATCGCCAGGCTGGGAATGATCAAAGGTAGAATTTTTAGAGGTTTCATCATTGCTCTCGTGTTATTGGTTTAAAGATGCAAAGGCTACGCGTCGCACGCATAGTAAATAAACGAAACTGCAGACTGATCGCTCAATGGGTAAATATTGCCCGTCGTTCTGTCAGATCTCCCACATTGCACGACCAGACCGATTGGTCTATATTTGTAGACCAATCGGTCTAGATGCCTAAATGTATAAATGAGGAGAGTGCACAATGGGAACTTATCCCTATTCAGAACCCGAAACTGAAGGTTTGTTGAGAGAGTTTGCGATGGCTAAAGGCTTCAATGCCTGGCTGAATTTTGAATTGCTGGCGGCTGGCCAGGGGCAGATTGAGATTCGTCAGGAGGTGAATGATGACCTGTTGCAACATCATGGCTTTGTGCACGGTGGCGTGGTGGGGGCCTTGGCAGATACGGCGTGTTCCTGGGCGGCAGCTACCTTGGCGGGTGATGTGGTGACATCGTCTTATACTCTGCAACTTCTGGCACCGGCGATACCACCTTATTTACGGGTGAGAGCATGCGTTATCAAGAAAACACGGAGCACCGCTTCTGTGGAAGCTAAGGTATACTGTCTTGGGGAAAACGAGGCTGAGCGTTTGGTTGCTAACGCCCTGGCATCAATTGCTATTTTATCCTCCTGACGTTTGCAAACCGCTTTTTCATTAGATCGTTTATGAGCACACCTTCCAAGACAGTGACCCTCGACAGTCGCCAGACCTTGATCGTTACGGCAACGAACTTGTTTCAGAAACAGGGCTATTATGCGACTGGGCTGAACGAAATCTTGAGTTTGGCGGGCTTGCCCAAAGGCTCGCTTTACCATCATTTTCGTGGTGGCAAAGTCGATCTGGCGATTGCCTGTGTTGAGTCTCTGGCAGGGCAAATTGTGTTGCATTTGCAGAGAGCAACGTTGAGCCAGCAGAGTTATTCAGAGCTGATCTCTCAGCTGGTACGTCAGGCCGATACTTGGCTGCAATCGAATAACTGGAGTTGCGGTTCGCTGTTTGCGACGCTAAGCCATGAGGCGAAGCCTGAGGACCTGGCATTAAAGGCGTCGCTGAAGGACTCTTACCGATGCATTCAGGAAGCGCTGGCGCAGCTGTTGCAAGAACAGGGTTTGAGTGAATCTAAGGCTGCCGATGTGGCTCTCAGCACCGTATTTAGCCTGGAAGGGGCGCTAAGTCTTTCGGCTGCTTTGGGGAGTGCTGGCCCGCTAAAAGAGGCAGAAACCCTCTTGCTCCTGCGTGTGAGTGAATCAATGCAATGAGGGTATTGCTGTGGATGCTTGCCTCCTTGTTGTCATTCTGTCTGCTGGCGATTGGCGTACGGGAACTCAGTGGTGAGGTCGGTATTTTTCAAACGCTGTTTTTCCGGAGTCTTATCGGTGCCAGTGTGTTGTTTGCCATCATTTTTTATCGTGGGCAGCTTGAGCAGTTAAAAACCGAACGTATTACCATGCACGGTGTGCGCAGTGTCTTTCATTTTGGGGCGCAGTATGGGTGGTTTGTTGGCATTGCCTTGTTGCCACTTGCTGAAGTTTTTGCCCTGGAATTTACAGCACCTTTCTGGACAGCGATTCTGGCGGCTGTCTTTCTCAAAGAGCGATTGAGCGTCCAGCGCATTCTCGCCATACTGGCGGGCCTGATGGGCGTCTTCATTATCGTGCAGCCAGGCACCGACATTTTTAATCCCGCTTCCTTGGTTGTTCTTGCTGCCGCGATAGGATTTGCGGTGGCGTTTATCAGTACCAAAGCTTTGACTTCTACTGACACGCCATTGACGATTTTGTTTTATATGTGTCTGCTGCAAATGCCAATGGGACTGTTATTGGCATGGCCGGAGTGGACGGCTATCAATAGTCAGCAGTTGTTGATTATTGTCTTGATCAGTTTGGCGGCGTTGAGTGCCCACTATGGTTTAAACCAAGCGCTGAAGCTGGCAGATGTTACTCTGGTGGTGACTCTGGACTTTCTACGGCTCCCGTTGATTGGTGTGGTGGGGGTGATGTTCTATCAGGAGCCGTTCACGTTTGCTTTGATCGCAGGTGGCCTGTGTATGTTGCTGGGTAATATTGCGAACGTGTATCGCACGGGTAAATAAATGATATTTGCTCGTGAAAAATTATGCCCTTAACTGGAAATCTTGTTTTACAACTTAAGGTCGTTGTCGTTTTTGAAAGTTTGCCGGAGACTCTCCTGTCCAGCGAATAAAGGCGCGCCGAAAATTGGAGATATCGTTAAACCCGACCAGACCCGCAACCGTTTCGATCGAAAAGTTTGAGTTGCGTAAATAATCCTCGGCCAGTTGACGTTTTACTTCATCAGAAATTTTCTGAAATGAGTTGCCCTCATCCTGCAGTCGACGCCTGAAGGTTCGTGGGCTCATGTGGAACTTCTCTGCCATGGCTTCCAGTTTTGGGAATCCGCTGTTTTCAGAGACCAGCACGCGCCGCACGCTGCTGCTTAAGTCTGCCTTGTCGTCAAGTCGAGCGAGTAACTTGTCGCACTGTTGTTGATAAATTTTGAGCATCGACGGGTTGGCAAACTCGGGTTTTTCCTGCAGTAAGCCTTTTTCCAGTTTTATTGCATTGCGATGATGATCAAAATGGATTGGGCAATCGAAGGTGCGGTGATACTCCGCGCTGTGTGCGGGTTCAGGGTAGGCAAAATACAACTCCATCGGCAGTTGATCTCGGTGCAGGAGCTGCCTGACGGCCGTCACGATACCAGCCGTAAATATTTCTTCATCAAAATTGGGGTTCATCAGGTCTTGCCCCAGATTTTTGTGTTCGATCAGTATGTGTCTGTCTTTTTTTTCCAGAGTTAACATGGCTGAATTCATCAGCAGACGATAGTACTTCATCAATAGATCGAGAGCTGAAAACAGATCGTTGCAACTCATCAGCGCGTAACCTAAAACACCGTGAGAGGTCAGGGTCAGGCGTTGGCCGAAGTGCAAGCCCAAAGCGGGGTCATTACTGACCTTGGCAGCGGTTTCCAGCAGCTGGCGCAACTGTTGATCACTGATGCTGGCGTCGGGTTGGTCGAGGTGTTGATTGCTCAGGCCTACCGTCGCCAGTATGGCGTCGGTAGGGTGGCCGTAATCTCTGAGCATTTCGCTCAAGATTGCGACATAACTGGCAGGAAAGCGCGGGTTTGCCATATGGCCTTGATCCTTATTGATTTTTGTTGGCCTCTTATGACCAAAAATATGGCATAAGATCACCTTGAGAAGCAAGCACTTCGGTACGAGACTATAAAAAGAAGATAATAATTGAGTACAAGGAGCCTGTGATGGCGGTCGAATTTGTTGATGAAACCCCGAAAGAAGTGAAATTTTACGAAGCCGCTCAAGAGTTGGCGGGCGCCAGTGATGATATCGATTTAACGCCTGAGGCGGTGGATGATATCGCGGAGATTTTTCAAACGCCGCTTACGGGTGCTTACAACTGGGATTACCGAATCCAGGAAAATCGTATTCGACAGCTTTATGAGTTGGGTAAAAAGCTCAACTGGAATGCTGAAACTGACATCGACTGGAATAAGCCTTTGGGCACGATGGACGATGAGATCCGAGCCATTCAAAACGGCTTTGCGGGCTGGGGGCCTTTTGAGGCGTTGAGCGAAAAGCAGAAGCTGGAATTCTACGACCACAGTGATTCCTGGACGCTGTCTCAATTTCTTCACGGCGAGCAGGGTGCGCTATTGGTTGCTTCGCAATTGGTGTCTTGCGCGCCTACCTATGCGGCCAAACTCTATGCCGGTTCCCAAACCTTTGATGAGGCTCGTCATGTCGAGGTGTTCAATAAGTATATTCAGAAAAAGTTCGGGATGATGTATCCCGTGAATACCTCTCTGAAGAGTATTTTGGATAAAATTCTGACTGACCCTCGTTGGGATCTGAAATTTATCGGTATGCAGATTGTGATTGAAGGTCTGGCTTTGTCGGCTTTCAATACGATGCATGAGTTGGCTGCCGAAGACGGATTATTGAAAGAGATTCTCGGTTATGTGATTCGCGATGAAGCTCGTCACGTGGCGTTTGGTATTCACTATCTCGAAGAGTTTGTGAAGTCGCTCAGTGATGAGGAGCGGGAAGAACGTGCTGAATTTGCGTATCAGGCATGTGTGGTGAGTCGTGAGCGCCTGGTGCCGACGGATGTGTTTGAATACTACGGTTGGGATGTTGAGGAAGCTCGTCAGATCTTCCTGGAATCTTCCGGTACCGCAAAATTCCGTAACCACCTGTTTTCACGTGTGATCCCCAATCTGCGCCGTATCGGTTTGCTGACGGACAAGGTTCGTCCCAAGTTTGAGGCCCTAGGGGTTCTTGAATATGAAAACCTGGTGGACGACGGTGAAATCGATTGGGCTGAAATGAGTAAGCCTCTGAAAGCAGGCTAGGGTTTTACGCCGTTCCATGAGAGGCGCCGGGCGACCCCGGCGCTGACTCCTCGCACTTGCGGATAGCTCTAGTGTGTTATCTCTTAGAGCACAATACCGCGCCTGTATTGATCCATACAATGCGATCCTTTCAGCTGGGGTTGATATTGCCTGTTGAAAGCCTTCCATATCGCAGAAATTCAAGATTTCAACAAATGGCCAGACTATACTGAGCCTTTACTGGCATGAGGAAGAGTGATGGCTTTGAAAATTACGGCGCAGGTTCAAGTGGAAAAATGGGATGAGCATGAATATATGGAATCCTCGAAAATCCATAAGCAGAGCCAGGCGGACATTCATCAGCGTTATACTGGCGATCTCGAAGGCCGCAGCGAGTTGCGGTATTTGATGTGTTATCCCGATGAAACCCGAGCAAAATTTGTGGGTTTTGAACACCTCAGTGGTCAATGGCAAGGAAAGGATGTTGATCTGGTGCTGGAACATCATGGTGAGTTTAATGGCGGTGTGGCGAGCAGCCGCTTTGATGTGCTATCGAGCCGTGGAGCCTTTGAAGGCTATCGTGGCAGTGGTCATTTTGCTGCAGGTAAAGGTGGCAGTTTCAGTTTTGAGTTAGTGCTTGAGACGATCTAGAGAAAGATAGCTGGAGCCTGGACTGATCCGGGCTCCAGCATGCCCTTACTTTTTCAGCATAGGTTTTAAATAACGCCCGGTGTGAGACGCTTTTATTTTGCTGACTTCTTCCGGTGTGCCCGTGGCAATGATTTGCCCGCCACCGCTGCCACCTTCCGGGCCAAGGTCTACAATCCAATCTGCGGTTTTAATGACGTCAAGGTTGTGTTCAATGACCACAACGGTATTGCCGTGATCGCGCAAGCGATGTAAAACGGCGAGCAGTTGCTGGATGTCGTGAAAGTGCAAGCCAGTTGTGGGTTCGTCTAGGATGTACAGCGTTTTGCCAGTGTCGCGTTTGGACAATTCTCGTGAGAGTTTGACGCGTTGGGCTTCACCCCCTGATAAGGTTGTTGCCGCTTGCCCGAGGCAAATGTACGTCAGGCCGACATCCATCAGGGTTTGTAATTTTTTGGCCACAGCTGGGATAGCATCAAAGAATTCACGAGCGTCTTCAACGGTCATCTCCAAGACTTCGTGAATGTTTTTGCCTTTGTATTTCACTTCCAGAGTTTCACGGTTGTAGCGCTTGCCTTTGCAGCTGTCGCAGGGCACATAGACATCGGGCAGAAAATGCATTTCCACTTTGACAACCCCATCACCCTGACAGGCTTCACAGCGTCCGCCCTTAACGTTAAAACTGAAGCGTCCAGGCTTATAACCACGAGAGCGAGCTTCTTGTGTACCGGCAAATAGCTCACGGATCGGGGTGAAAATACCGGTATATGTCGCAGGGTTGGATCTCGGTGTGCGTCCAATCGGACTTTGGTCGATGTCGACGCATTTATCAAACAGGTCGAGACCCTCAACACGATCATGTGACGCGGCCCTTAACGTGGTTGCGCCATTGAGTTCGGTGGCCGCCAGTGGGTACAAGGTGGCATTGATCAGGGTTGATTTCCCTGAGCCTGAAACACCGGTCACACAAGTCATTAAGCCGAATGGAATTTCCAGGTCGACATCGCGCAGGTTATTGCTGTTCGCGCCGTACAGTTTTAACCATTTATCGTCTTGGGTGGGTGTACGTTCTTCTGGAATGGCGATGCATTTTTTGCCTGACAGATATTGTCCGGTTAACGAACTCTTGCTGCGCATGATTTTTTTTACATCGCCTTGCGCAATAACTTCACCGCCGTGTACCCCGGCGCCGGGACCGATATCGATGACGTGATCAGCCTGGCGGATGGCGTCTTCATCGTGTTCGACAACAATCACTGTATTCCCGATATCGCGAAGGTGAGTCAATGTGGCCAGCAGGCGGTCATTGTCTCTTTGGTGCAAGCCGATGGACGGCTCATCAAGAATATACATAACGCCTACCAGACCCGCACCGATCTGGCTGGCCAAGCGAATACGTTGAGCTTCACCGCCCGAGAGAGTTTCAGCGCTGCGGTTCAGGCTGAGGTAGTTCAAGCCCACATCCACCAGAAAGCGGAAGCGATCTTGCAGTTCTTTCAAAATCTTTTCAGCAATTTCGGCCTTGGCGCCTTTAAATTTCAGTTTGCTGAAATAATCAAATGCTTCACCGACGGGCAGGGTGGTCAGCTCGGGCAGGGTTTTGTTATCAACAAAGACATGACGAGCGTCCCGGCGCAGGCGAGTGCCGTCACATTCAGGGCAGTGCTGAGTAGAGAGGTATTTGGCTAATTCTTCACGCACTGAGTTGGACTCGGTATCGCGATAGCGTCGCTCCATATTGGGCAACACGCCTTCAAAACTGTGTCGACGTTGATGCAGATCGCCGCGATCGTTGACGTAGCTGAAGTCGATCTCGGTTCTGCCGGAGCCGTTAAGAATGACTTGGCGATCTTTCTTGCGCAGCTTTTTCCAGGGTGTATCGACATCGAAGCCATAATGTTCGGCCAGGGAATTGAGCATATGGAAGTAATACACATTGCGTTTATCCCAGCCGCGAATGGCTCCGGAAGATAAGGAAGCTTCTTCAAACTGGATGACCTTGTCTTCATCGAAATACTGTTTCACCCCCAGGCCGTCACAGCTTGGGCAGGCGCCGGCAGGATTGTTAAAAGAGAACAGTCTTGGTTCCAACTCCGTCAGAGAGTAGTCGCATACCGGGCAGGCGTGCTTGGCGGAAAACATGCGATCATCTTTCGCGCCGTCCATATAATTCAGCAATAGTAGGCCTTCGCTCAAATTGAGTGCTGTTTCGATGGATTCTGCAATACGTAACTGCAGATCATCACGCACTTTAAAGCGATCGACCACAACTTCGATGGTGTGCTTCTTTTTCTTGTCGAGCTTGGGGGCATCATCCAGGTCCACGACCAGGCCATCAATGCGAGCGCGCACATAGCCTTCTCGTCGTAATTGCTCGAAGGTGTGTAGGTGTTCGCCTTTGCGGTCTCTCACGATCGGTGCCAGCAGCATCAATTTTGTGCCTTCGGCGTGATCGAGCACCTGATCCACCATTTCGCTGATGGTCTGGGCTGCCAGAGGCTCTCCATGGATGGGGCAGCGAGGTTCGCCTACGCGAGCAAACAACAAGCGGAGATAGTCGTAAATCTCAGTGATGGTCCCCACGGTTGAGCGCGGATTGTGGGAGGTGGACTTTTGTTCGATGGAAATGGCGGGACTTAAGCCCTCGACATGATCGACATCGGGTTTTTCCATCATGGACAGGAATTGCCGGGCGTAGGTGGACAGGGATTCCACATAGCGGCGTTGGCCCTCGGCGTAGAGGGTGTCGAAAGCCAGTGAGGATTTTCCTGAGCCCGACAGGCCAGTAATCACAATCAGCTTATCCCGAGGGATGTCCAGGTCGATATTTTTCAAGTTGTGGGTGCGAGCGCCCCTGACGTGTATGGTGTCCAATGCCTGTACCAATCTTAGTCTGAGAAAACAGCCGATTAGTATAATGCGAAAATGCTGGATAAATAAACAGGTATTTTAAAATGTGTAAGAAAGAATGGTTTTGCCGTAGAGGGGGCTCCGTCCGCCCTCAGTAGCAAATGGCTTAGGTCTCGGGTATGTGGACTCGAGCCCAGTTACAGGCCTCCAGGCGATTCTTTACGCCGATTTTTTTGTAGACGTTATAAAGGTGGCTTTTCACCGTATGCTCACTTACAAACAGCATATTGGCAATGTTGGCATTGGTTGCACCTTCGCGAATCAGTGTCAGGATCTGACGCTCACGTTTGGTTAATTTTTCTGCAATCGGATTGAAGACCGGTGGTCGACGGCTTTGCAGAAAGTGATGCAGAAGACGGCGCGGCAGCCAGTATTCGCCACTGAGAAGCTGGTTTAAACCCTGGAGCAACAATTCCTGGCTGCTGGTGGTGTGGAACAAGCCATGCACGCAGGGCCAGGCGAGCAAATCCTCGTGCTCGCTGTGGGGCGTAACGTTGAACAGGGCGATAATGGGAGCATCTTCGGAGTCCTGGCAGTCGTGCAGCCATTTGGCCAGGTCTTCCCGACGGTGGTGCTGGCAATCAACCAGTGCAAATGTGGTTTTGAGTTGAGAAAAAGTGGATAGCTCGACAATGGGGCACTCGATGTTGAGCTCGTGACTGATCAAGTGGGCCAATAGAGATGTTTGCAAGCTGCTTTGGTGCGAAACCAAGGCCACCGAGGGCTGGCTGGTTTCAACTGGGGTGTTAGCCTTTGGCTGCATAATGCATTCCTGTGCGGTATATACTTAAGTCATGGTTACATGTAGTTACGGTTCGCTTTTATAGGTTATGTTTGCCCCTCAAATCCCAGCTAGGGAGTTCTAGGGCTTATTTATGACCGTGCTGAGTCAGCTAAGTCTTTAGAATTGGAAATGAAGAGATAAAAAGAGCTTTATCTAATACCTCGCCTACTACTTCCTAGAGTGGAAAACTCTGATCTAAGTCACATTACTGAGGGCTAGCCTGTCAAGAATAAGTGGCCCTAATGATAGCTGCAATAAAAAGAACCCATGCTTTTTCAAAATTCAGTAATAAGTATGGTTCTGCTTTTGGGAATTCGCCAGAAGCTTAGTTTTCTTGCCTGTGGTTTTGACGTGAGAGCTTATAAATTTGCCCTATAAGCCCTTATTTTTAAGGTTTTTCTTTAATCTTGTATTCAGCAAACTTGTGCTAGCCCAGTTCTGGCGCGGCCTGGCGACATACGGGTTTAGTTGTCGTGTCGGGAATATATTTCGCTGGCACCTGCTGTTAAAATTGCCCATTTGCCCCGGAATTCTCAATTATGACTGCTGTGCCGGAAATGTCAGCGTTCGAACGCCGATCTGTACTCGTTCTCACGCTCCTATACATCTTTCGCATGCTTGGTTTGTTTATGGTGCTCCCGTTGCTGACGTTATACGGCGATCAGTATGAGGGATCCACACCGGTGTTGATGGGATTGGCGCTCGGGGTTTATGGGCTCAGTCAGGCGTTGCTGCAAATACCTTTCGGTTTGTGTTCCGATCGCTGGGGGCGCAAGCCGATGATTGCTTTGGGCTTGTTACTGTTTGCCTTGGGCAGTTTGTTGGCGGCTTTTAGCGAGAGTGTCTGGGGGTTGATTGCCGGACGGGCGTTGCAAGGAGCTGGGGCGATCGCAGGCGTGATTATGGCGCTGGTGGGGGATGTTACCGCTGAGCGTAATCGCAGCAAAGCGATGGCGTCCATTGGTGCGGCGATCGGCGTTGCTTTTGCCATTTCACTTGTGTTGGGGCCATTGCTTGCGTCTCTTGGTGGGCTTCCATTGTTGTTTGTGGTGACGGCGGTTCTCGCGCTGTTGGGGTTGTTGATGCTCCAGTTTGGCTTGCCTGAGCCTCCGAAGATGAAGGTTACGGAGCCGGTCTCTTTTGCTCATGTGTTGGCTAATGTAGCCTTGCTGCGTTTGAGTGCAGCGGTCTTTACTTTGCATTTCGCCTTAATGGCTATCTTTGTTGCAGTACCTGGAGTGCTATTGCAGACGTTGAGCCTTGAGGTCACTTTGCACTGGCAGGTTTATCTGCCGGTAATGCTGCTTGCTTTCGCGTTTATGGTGCCTGCCATTATTTGGGCCGAGCGTGCCAAGCGTCACCAATGGGTGTTGCGCGGAGCCGTGGGTGCGTTATTTCTGGCTGGCGTTTTGTTGTGGTCGGTGGGTACCGGTTGGGCGGGGGCGCTGGTGCTATTGGCGGGTTTACTGCTCTTTTTCATCGGCTTTAATGTGCTTGAAGCCAGCTTGCCCTCAATGCTCACCCGTTTGCTGTCTATGGCGCAGCGTGGTGCCGCGTCGGGCGTGTATTCTACCGGTCAGTTTGTCGGCACGTTTCTGGGTGGGTTGGCTGGTGGAGCCTTGTTGCAGCTTTACGGAGTTTCCGGGGTGTTTATATTGTTGCTGTTGCTGGTGGTGCTTATTGCCTTGGTGCTCTGGCGCTTACCGCCTCTGCCGGAATTCTCTACAGTGTTTGTCGATGTGCACGCGGATAGGCGGCTGGCTGCGGTGGCGCAGTTATCGGCTTTGCCGGGTGTGCTCGAAGTGGCCATTAGCGATGCGGGTGTTGCGAGTGTCCGGGTGGATGAAAAAGACTTCCAGCAAGAGCGACTTGCTGCCTTGCAATTGGATGCCGCTGTCGGGCTGTAAACAGGGCAGCAAACAGGGTAGAAAATAAGATAGAATAGCACTTTGGCCGTGTAAGACTCAGTTGATTGGCCAGTGACGTAAATTTAGGAGAAAAACATGGCCCGAGGCATTAATAAAGTCATCATTGTCGGCAACTGCGGTCAGGACCCGGAAACCAAATATCTGCCTTCTGGCAGTGCGGTGACCAATATCAGTGTTGCGACCAGTGATTCATGGACAGATAAGCAATCTGGGCAGAAGCAAGAGCGTACCGAATGGCACCGCATTGTGTTCTTTAATCGACTGGCGGAGATTGCTGGAGAGTACCTTCGCAAGGGGTCTCAAGTCTATGTTGAGGGTCGCCTGCAAACGCGTAAATGGCAGGATCAGTCTGGCCAGGATCGCTACACGACTGAAATCGTAGCCAATGAAATGCAGATGCTGGGTGGGCGCCAAGGAGGTATGGATCAGGGTTACGCGCCACAGGGTGGTGGTATGCCACAGCAGCAGCCGCAGCAAGCGTATCAGCAGCAGGGGGGCTATCAGCAACAGCAAGCACCGCAAGCTGCAGCTCCGCAACAACAGGCGCCAATGTCGCCTCCGCCGGCCCAGCAGCAACAGCCTGCTGCTCCTCAAGCCGCGCCTCAGCCGCAGGGCTTCGACAACAGTTTTGACGACGATATTCCATTCTGAGAATCGTTGTATATTGTGTTACTAAAGGCTCGCTGTGCGGGCCTTTTCTTTTCCCGTTCATATCAAGATCGAGCCCGGATAGTGTTCCGGCCTTCGGCTTGTTATGATCTGAGCAGAAGTAAAAGTTTGATTAGGTAATCGGATTTCGTGGCCCAGAAAATTATCCTCAGTTGTGATCAGTCCATTTTTGCCCAGCATCTTATTGAAGCCTTGGAGCAAGAACCTTTTTCCTTGAAATGTTTGCCCGCTGGATTGCTGTCGGCTGAGGATGCTGAGGCTGCCACTGAGCGCTTTCTTGCAGAGGAAGAGGTGGATCTACTAATCAATACGTTGGCTTACTCGGTGGGAGATGACCCAGAGCGGCGAGCATTGTTGGTCAGTGCCAGCGAAGTGTTGGCGGCTGCGGCAAAGTCCCTGGATATCCCCATTGTGCAGCTCTCCAGTCATGAAGTTTTCGGCGGGGAGAACCTGACGGTGTATCGCGAGGACGATCACCCATCGCCATTGACGGCCTTGGGGCAGGCGCTTTGGGATGCAGAGCGTAAAGTCCAATTGCAGTGTGAGCGCTATATTATTTATCGTCTCAGCTGGCTGATTTGTCAGCATGGCGACAGTGTATTTACGCGCCTTCTGGACCTGTTGCTCAGTAAAGGAACCGTAGCCGTCAGTTCGGAGCGTCGAGCGTCGCCAACATTTATCGATGACGCCTGTCGGGTGTTGGTGGCCATGATAAAACAAATCTTTTCCGGTGCTGAAAACTGGGGAATTTATCATTACGCCAGTTCAGATCCCTGCGATGAAAAAGAGTTTGCGGAGTACCTGGAGGACATTGTGCGGTCATTGGGGCATCAAACCGGACAGCTACAGGAGGATGATTCCGGAACGTTGTACCCCAGTGCGGTATTGGGATGTCTGGCGAGTCGGGATGATTTCGGTGTGCAGCAACGGTCCTGGCGTTTGCGCCTTGAATCCCGAGTTAAAGCCTATCTCGACAATCGTTAACCTGAAAGATCGGTGCAGCTGATAGCTGCTGTCTACTGATTTGGCGAATTGTGCCCTTGCTAAGGGCTCATGCTGCTGATTATCCTTACCCTTGAATACAACCTCGTTAAGAATAAGTCACAATAAATTCAAGGTGCATTATGCTCACGTTCTCCAACACCCTACAGCGTGTGGTTCAGCAGCGCGCGGAAAAAATCGCCACCATTGACGGTGATCGTCGCCACAATTGGAAAGAGTTTCAGCAGCGAGTCAGTCAGTTTGCCGGCGCACTGCAAACGCTCGGTGTTGGTCAGGGCTCTCGGGTGGCAATCTTGTCCTTAAACAGCGATCGTTATCTCGAAGCCATGTTTGCGATCCCATGGGCGGGGGGGGTGTATGTACCAATTAACACTCGGCTTGCTGCTCCTGAGGTCGAGTACTGGATGAGTAACAGTGACAGTGAAGTGCTGCTGATTGACCGCCAGTTTTTGCCCATGTTGGATCATCTCAATGCCAGTTTGCCTAATCTCAAACACGTTATTTTTATGGATAACGGTGAGGCGCCCGAGGGAATGCCACACTACGAGGGTTTATTGGCTGATGCGGGTGAAATAGATGCTTTTCCGGTGCAGCCCGACGACTTGGTTGCGCTTTATTATACTGGCGGAACTACCGGGCGTTCTAAAGGTGTGATGCTGAGTCATCACAATATGTTGTTCAATGCGATGCAGGGAATGGTCCTGCAATCATACGGCAGTGAAGAGATTTATTTGCACGCAGCCCCAATGTTCCACGCAGCGGATGCCTACAACGCGATTTGTTTTTGTTTGTTGGGTGGCACCCATGTGTTTACTCCTGGTTTTGATCCCAAGCGGGTATTGGAATTGATCGGTCAGGAAAGTGTGACACGTATTCTTCTTGTGCCCACGATGGTGGGAATGGTGATGAGTTATCCGGAGTTGGATGGCTATGACCTCTCTTCGTTGAAATCTATTTTCTATGGTGCCTCTCCAATGCCCGAGGCGGTGTTGAAAGCGGCGATGGGTAAATACCCGGATATTGAATTTATGCAGGCCTACGGCCAAACCGAAGCGGCGCCTGTGCTGACGGTGTTAATGCCGGAAGATCATGTGTTGGAAGGCCCACGCTCGCGCTTGTTGAAGTCGGCAGGTAAAGCGGCGCCTGGTGTAACACTTGCGATTTTGGATGACGATGATCAGGAATTACCTCGCGGTGAAATAGGTCAAGTCTGCGCGAAAGGCGATAATGTCATGATCGGTTATTTGGGTATGGAAGAGACCACGGCAGAAACGCTGAAGAACGGCTGGCTGCACACCGGTGACGGTGCTTACATGGATAAGGAGGGATACATTTTCATCGTTGACCGCGTGAAGGATATGATCATCAGTGGCGGCGAAAATGTTTACTCGGTTGAGGTTGAGCATGCGCTCTATCAACATCCTGCGGTTGAGTCCTGCGCGGTTATTGGTATTCCGAGTGAACAGTGGGGTGAGCAGGTGCACGCGGTTATTCAAAGCAAGGTTGGTATGCATGTCAGTGAGGCTGACATTATTGAGCACTGTAAAACACGGATCGCTGGTTTTAAATGTCCACGCAGCGTCAGTTTGCAAGCCGACCCATTGCCTTTGAGTGGTGCAGGAAAGATTCTAAAAACGGAATTGCGTAAACCGTATTGGGACGGCAAAGCCAAAGCTGTGAATTAATTTTGCGGTGCAAAGCCAAAAACAAAAAAAGGCCCAAAGGGCCTTTTTTTGTTTTTGGGAAATCAGCGAAACCTTAGGCTTCGTATTTTTCCATTACCAAACAGGCGTTGGTGCCGCCGAAGCCAAAGCTGTTCGACAGAGTGCGCTTGATCTCAACGTTTTCACGAACATCGGTGACAACCGGCATGCCGTCGGCTGCATCATCAAGCGTCTCAACGTTGGCTGAGGCCGCGATGAAATTATCTTTCATCATAATCAGGGAGTAGATGGCTTCCTGAACACCTGCGGCGCCCAGGGAGTGGCCTGATAAAGATTTCGTAGAGGCCAGTGGCGGAATGTTATCGCCAAAGACTTCGCGAATCGCTTTCAGTTCGGCGACGTCGCCAACGGGTGTGCTGGTACCGTGTGTGTTGATGTAATTGATATCGCCATCAACAGTGGACATGGCCAATTGCATACAGCGAACTGCCCCTTCTCCTGAGGGGGCGACCATGTCATGGCCATCAGAGGTTGCGCCATAGCCAACCACTTCAGCATAAATTTTTGCGCCGCGTGCTTTTGCGTGCTCAAGCTCTTCCAGAACCAGACAGCCGCCGCCGCCAGCGATCACAAAACCGTCGCGGTTTGCGTCGTAGGTGCGTGAAGCTTGCTCGGGGTTGTCGTTATATTTGGTGGAAAGCGCGCCCATGGCATCAAACAAGGCGGTCAGAGTCCAGTGCTCTTCTTCGCCGCCGCCAGCAAAAACGATGTCTTGCTTGCCCAGCTGAATTTGTTCCATCGCAACGCCAATACAGTGTGCGCTGGTGGAGCAGGCGGACGAAATAGAATAGTTCACGCCTTTGATTTTAAATGGCGTGGCCAAGCATGCCGATGTTGTGCTTCCCATTGTCTGGGTAACACGATAAGGGCCAACCCGCTTCAAGCCGCGTTCGCGTAAAATGTCGGCAGCTTCCACCAGATTTTCAGAGGAGGCGCCGCCGGAACCCATGATCAGACCGGTACGAATATTGGAAACCTGCTCTTCGCTCAAGCCAGCATCGTCAATGGCTTGCTGCATGGAGATGTACGAGTAGCCCGCCGCGTTGCCCATAAAGCGCAAAGTTTTGCGATCGATATGTTCTTTCAGGTCGATATCAACCTGGCCGGCAATGTGGCTGCGAAAGCCCATTTCTTCATAGACAGGTTGACGGCTGATACCAGAGCGCCCGTTGCGCAAGGATTCGCTTACCGCTGCGATATTGTTCCCAAGACAAGAGACAATACCCATGCCGGTGACTACCACACGTTTCATTGTTGTTTCCTCATCGGGCCATTAGCCATTGTGGCCGCTTATTATTGCACAAATAAAACGGGGGTGCCTCAGTCGGCACCCCCGTATAATGTTGATATCGGTCGCTTTAGAAAGAGTCGGTATTCTGGAAAAGGCCGACTTTCAGATCTTTGGCAAAGTAAATTTCTTTGCCGTCTACGGAGACCTTGCCATCCGCCAGCCCCATCACCAGCTTCCGCTCAATGACGCGCTTAAGGTCAATCTCATAAGTCACTTTTTTGGCCGTGGGTAAAATCTGGCCGGTGAACTTAACTTCACCAGAGCCCAAGGCTCGACCTTTACCGGTGTTACCTTTCCAAGCCAGGAAGAAGCCAACCAGCTGCCACATGGCATCCAGACCCAAGCAGCCAGGCATTACCGGGTCGCCAGGGAAGTGGCAGTCAAAAAACCAGAGTTCCGGAGTGATGTCGAGTTCAGCAACGATTTTGCCTTTGCCATACTCACCGCCATCAAGATTAATGTCGGTAATGCGATCCAGCATTAGCATATTGGGCACTGGGAGTTGGGCATTACCCGGGCCAAACAGGTTTCCGTGGCCGCACTCGAGCAGCTCATCGCGGTTGTAAGCGTTTTTAGGCTGGAATTCCATAATGTACTCTGGTTGATTAATCTTTGTGCAGCCTTGAGTGGCGGCAGTCTAGCCTGGAGGGAGTACCAGCCGGGCTAGGGAGCGCACATTCTACCGTCTAGATAAGCGATGTCTAGGGCTCAGGGGGACAGGCTATGTCACACTTAAGACGTATGGCTGTGGTATATTGGCCGCTTTTGCTTTAAGCAAGTATTACTAACCTGGAAAAGAAGGGGTTTCGGGTGAGCACACTAACGTGTTTTAAGGCCTACGATATTCGCGGGCGTGTTCCAGACCAGTTGAATGAGGCTATCGCCTATCGCATAGGATGTGCATTTGTAGAGTTTCTCGGCGCAAAGTCGGTGGTGGTGGGTCATGATGTTCGTTTGAGCAGTGAATCACTGACCAATGCCCTGATTGAGGGCATTACTGATATGGGAGCGGATGTGCTCCATATTGGTCGCTGTGGAACCGAAGAGGTTTATTTCGCCGCTTTTGATCAGCCGGTTGATGGTGGTATTTGTGTAACCGCCAGCCACAATCCCATGGACTACAACGGCATGAAGTTTGTCCGTGAAGGCGCCAAGCCAATCAGTGGTGATACCGGGCTCAAGCTGATTCAGGCTTTGGCCGAAGCTGATGATTTCAGCAAGGCTGAAAGCAAAGGGCAGGTCAGTCATGTGGATTCCCGCCCTCGTTATGTTGAGCATCTGCTGTCCTACGTCAATGTTGAGCATTTGTCGCCACTTAAAATTGTAGTGAACGCTGGCAATGGCGGTGCAGGTGAGGTCATTGATGCCCTTGAGTCCCATCTGCCCTTCGAGTTCATCAAAGTTCATCATGAGGCTGATGGTCATTTTCCTAATGGGATCCCCAATCCATTGTTGGTTGAGAATCGAGCACCAACCGCCGAGGCAGTGATTCGCCACGGCGCCGACTTGGGCATTGCTTGGGATGGGGATTTCGATCGCTGCTTTTTCTTTGATGCGAAAGGACAGTTTATCGAAGGTTATTATGTTGTGGGTTTATTGGCGGATGCGTTCCTGGCGAAACATGCCGGCGCCAAAGTGGTCCATGACCCGCGTTTGATCTGGAACACTCAGGCTATTTGTGACGCGGCGGGTGGTCAGGCCATTCAGAGTAAAACCGGCCATGCTTTCATCAAAGAGAGGATGCGTCTGGAAGATGCGGTCTATGGTGGTGAGATGAGCGCCCACCACTATTTTAAAGATTTCGCCTATTGCGACAGTGGCATGATCCCCTGGTTGTTGGTAAGCGAATTAATGAGCCGTAAGCAAGAAAGCCTGGAATCGATGGTGATTGAGCGCACCAAGGCGTTCCCTTGCAGTGGCGAAATTAACCGTACTGTAGGTGATACCGATGCATTGTTGGCGGCTATTGCTGAGCGTTACTCGGCAGAAGCGTGTGCGCTCGACGAGACCGATGGCTTGTCATTTGATATGGGGGCTTGGCGATTCAACGTGCGCCGATCCAACACCGAGCCGGTCGTGCGCTTGAATGTTGAAACGAAAGCGGATGTGCCGCTGATGGAGCAAAAGCGAGACGAACTGCTGGCATTGATTAATACCTTCTAGCGGTTGCTCGTGCCTCGCTGGCAGACATAAAAAAACCGGCAATGGAGCCGGTTTTTTTATGTCTCAACGGATGTTGCCGTGAGACGATTATTCAGTGGTTGCGGCCGACCGCAAAATCCGCGAGTTGTGCCATCGCGGTCTTGAACGTGGAATCTTCGAGATTGAAAAGCGCCGCCTTGGCTTGCTCGGCGTGATCAATGGCGGCGGCTTTGGTGTCTTCCAGTGCGCCGGTGCGGCGTACGATATCGACGACAGCATTCAATTGATCCACCGCGCCTTCGCGAATGGCATTGGCAATCAGTTCCCGATCGCCGGTTTCACCTTTGGCCATAGCGCGAATCAGGGGCAGGGTTGGTTTGCCTTCAGCGAGATCGTCACCAACATTCTTGCCCAGAGCTTCGGCATCACCTTCGTAATCCAGGGCATCGTCGATGAGTTGGAAGGCCAGTCCCAGGTGGTAGCCGTATTGACGCAAGCTGTCGCGAGTGCCTTCAGGGGCTTGGCATAACACGGCGGCTGTTTCACAAGCGGCTTCAAACAGCGCGCCTGTCTTTTTGTGAATCACCGAATAGTAATTGGCTTCATCGACTTCTGGGTTCTTGGCATTAACAAGCTGCTGCACTTCGCCCTCGGAGATCGTGTTGGTGGTATCAGACATAATGGCCATGATGTCCATACTTCCAATCGCTACCAGCATTTGAAAGGCGCGGGAATAGAGAAAGTCACCGACCAGTACGCTAGGGGCATTGCCCCACTGGGCGTTGGCGGTTGGGCGTCCACGGCGCAATTCGCTGACATCCACGACATCGTCGTGCAACAGTGTGGCGGTATGGATAAATTCGATGATCGTGGCCAGCTCGATATGTTGTTTCTGCTGGTAGCCCAGAGCATTGGCGCACAGCAGAACCAATAGCGGGCGCAGGCGTTTGCCTCCGGCATCGACAATATAGTGCCCAATGTTTTCAACCAGTCCCACATCAGAGTGAAGTTGTTCGATGATTAACTGGTTAACGGCGGTAAAGTCGTCTTTTACCGCTTGGTGGAAGGGCAGCATAGCTCGGGCCTTAGGGTTGATACGTCAAAGGCGCGATCCTAGCAGTCAGTCAGGGCAAGCTCAATAGTTGGGGTGGCGTAAGTCCTTGGCTTGCCTGCTTTTTAATCGCTTTTGGGTGCATTAGGCTTGTTGTGGGTACTCAAATACAGTAGAATGCCCGCCCTTTATACGACGCAAGCCCTGTGGAGCATCGGAGTTAACCGATGTTTTTGAAAGCAAAAGTTGTTAAATATTAATGACTTAGCTGCTTCGTGTCGTCCAAGTGCGACCGGTGATCCCGGGAGCAAACCATGGAGCATACAATGTACGCTGTAATTAAAAGCGGTGGTAAACAGCACCGTGTAGTGGAAGGCGAAACCCTGAAGCTGGAAAAAATTGAAGTAGCCACTGGCGAAACGATCGACTTCGACGAAGTATTGATGGTTGCCAATGGTGACGACATCAAGATTGGTGAGCCTCTGGTAGCAGGCGCCAAGGTAACTGCAGAAGTAGTTAGCCACGGCCGCGGCGAAAAGGTAACAATCATCAAGTTCCGTCGTCGTAAGCATCACATGAAGCGCCAAGGTCACCGTCAGTGGTACACCGAGGTAAAAATCACCGGTATTAAAGGCTAAGCTAATACCATTCGATCAATTCGCTTTACTTTGGGCCTCGTGAGCAACTGGGCATATAAATCTAAAGTAAGGCCTAACAGAGGAAGATTATCATGGCTCACAAAAAAGCTGGTGGTAGTACTCGTAACGGTCGCGATTCGGAAAGTAAACGCCTTGGTGTTAAGCGTTTCGGTGGCCAACAAGTTTTAGCTGGTAACATTCTGGTTCGTCAGCGTGGTACCAAGTTCCACGCTGGTGAGAACGTAGGTATGGGTAAAGACCACACCTTGTTCGCCAAGGCTAGCGGCGAAGTTAAGTTTGAAGTTAAAGGTCCTAAAAACCGCAAATTCATCAGCATCGTTGCTGCTTAATTGCGTGACCTGTCGCTAAGCGACACTTCAGCTTTCGCGAAAGCTTAAAAAGCCTCATTCATTTATGAATGGGGCTTTTTTATGTTTTACCTATGGTTTATACCGAATCCCTTGATTTGATATAAATCTTGCTTTGTGAGGTGGTTGTGCGAAGCCGTCCGCTGTACAGGGTGTGCATTGGTCCTGGGTCAATGTCTTACACGCAAGTACAGCACGTTCTTTCATGTGATGTGCATTTATACCGTATTGGCCTAGCATGAAATTACCTCGATTTATGATTTGAAGATAGAGCTTCGGCTTTTTCTAATTTTCCCTTCTCGGGTTACACTGTTTTTATACCAATCGAAGCCTTTGGGCGTGGAGTGATTGTGAAGTTTGTTGATGAAGCGCCAATCTTTGTTGCAGCCGGTAATGGCGGGAATGGCTGCTTGAGTTTCTGGCGAGAAAAGTTTGTTGCCAAAGGCGGCCCCGATGGTGGCGATGGTGGCGATGGCGGCAGTGTGTATCTGGAAGCGGATGATAATCTTAATACCCTGGTGGATTACCGCTACCAGCCCAAGTACCGTGCGGAACACGGTCAGTCAGGGCGTGGTGGGAATTGTACCGGGGCCAAAGGTGCCGACATGGTCTTGAAGGTGCCTGTGGGCACGACGGCCATCGATATCGATACCGAGGAAGTGTTGGGTGACTTGAGCAAAGCCGGCGACCGCCTGCTGGTGGCCAAGGGCGGCTGGCATGGTTTGGGGAATACCCGTTTTAAGTCCAGTGTAAACCGGGCGCCACGTCAAACCTCTCCCGGCAAGCCCGGTGAGCAGCGCAATTTGAAATTGGAGCTTAAAGTTCTGGCGGATGTTGGCTTATTGGGTTTGCCAAACGCCGGCAAGTCGACGCTGATTCGAGCGGTCTCTTCGGCGAAACCCAAGGTGGCCAACTACCCTTTCACAACGTTGGTGCCCAACCTTGGTGTGGTAAAGGTGCATGAGCATCGCAGCTTTGTCGTTGCCGATATTCCTGGTTTGATTGAGGGGGCCAGTGAGGGGGCGGGTCTTGGTATTCGTTTCCTGAAGCACTTAACCCGTTGTCGAGTACTGCTGCATCTGGTGGATATGTGCCCCTATGATGGCACGACCCCAGCAGAGAATGCCCTGGCGATAGTGAATGAGCTGGAGCAGTTCAGCCCGACCTTGGCCGAGCGTGAGCGCTGGCTGGTATTAAACAAGTTGGATATGTTGTCCGAGGAAGACGCTGAAGCCGCTTGCCAGGAAGTGATAGAGAAGCTCAATTGGCAGGGGCCGGTTTTCAAAGTGGCGGCGATCAACAAAACCGGAACCCATGACATGTGTCATGAGATTCTGGAGTATCTGGAATCCGTCTGGGATGCAGAGAAGGTTAACCCTGAGCTGGTTGAGCGAGAAATTGACATTCAACAGCAAATGCAGGATGAGGCGCGTGAGCGCATTGAGTCTCTGCGTGAGCGACATCGCGCTGAACGTAAAGCAGCGAAAGAACAGAGTGACGACGATTGGGATGATGATGACTATGATGTGGATGTGGAATATGTCCCCTAGATAGTCCTTCTTTCCTGCGACGCACACCATAGCAAATACCAAACATAGCAAAAAAATGAGTCGCAAGAGTTTAAGTACAAGCCGCCGCTGGGTGGTCAAAATTGGCAGTGCCCTGCTAACCAATGATGGTCAGGGTCTGGACGAGCAGGCGATTGATGCCTGGGTGGCGCAGTTAGCTGCCCTGCGTCAGTCGGGTCTCGACATCATTCTGGTTTCATCCGGCGCAGTTGCGGCGGGCATGACCCAGCTGGGCTGGAGTCGGCGCCCGAGTTCGCTTCATGAACTGCAGGCTGCCGCTGCTGTCGGGCAGGCGGGGTTGGTGCAAACCTATCAGCAGAAATTCCAGCGTTTTCAATTGCAAACCGCACAGGTCTTGCTGGATCACGATGACTTTTCAAGTCGTCAGCGCTACCTCAATGCCCGTTCCACATTGAATACCCTGCTCGAGTTGGGTGTCATCCCCATTGTTAATGAAAATGACACGGTGGTAACCGATGAAATCCGTTTTGGGGACAACGACACCCTTGCGGCTCTGGTGGCCAATTTGATGGACGCCGAGCAGTTGGTCATTCTGACCGACCAGGAGGGCATGTTTGATTCTGACCCTCGTGGCAATCCTGATGCGAAACTGATCAGTGAAGCCAGTGCTCGTGATGGCAGTCTGGAAGACAAGGCGGGCGGTGGTGGCAAGCTCGGGCGCGGAGGTATGCGCACCAAGGTTCGTGCTGCACGCGTAGCGGCGCGCTCCGGGGCGCATACAGTGATTGCCGGTGGGCGTATTGATGATGTATTGAGTCGCCTGAGAAAAGGTGAAAACCTCGGTACATTATTGCTGGCGGACCGCCAGCCGGAGGCTGCCCGGAAGCAGTGGCTGGCGGGGCATTTGCAGGCCAAAGGCAAGCTTATGCTCGACGCTGGGGCGAGTCGGGTTCTGCGTGGTGAGGGCAAAAGCTTATTGCCTGTCGGGGTGACTCAGGTGGTAGGTGAATTTACCCGTGGTGAGTTGGTGTTGTGCTGCGATGAGCGAGGCACCGAGATTGCCCGTGGTCTGGTGAATTACAACAGTGATGAGGCGCGTCGCATCATTGGTTTGTCGAGTGAGAAGATTGCGTCGGCACTGGGCTATGGTGGTGATGACGAGTTGATTCATCGCGATAATCTGGTATTGAGTGAATCCTTGTAGCCCGGTTGTCTGGAGAAAGAGATGGGTATTTTTAAAGATCACATTGAGGCAATGGCTGCTTACGCGCCGCCATTAGAGGGGCGGAATCCCGATGATTTTACCCTGTTGGACTTCAATGAACGCACCATTCCCGTAAGTCAGGCCATCAAACAGGCGCTGGTCGATTATGTGCAGGGTAATCGTTTGCAGCAGTACCCTCATTATGGTGATATTTGCGATCGTCTTGGGCGCTATTGTGGTGTCCAGGCTGGGCAGGTGATGGTGACGAATGGTTCTGATCAGGGCATTGATTTGATGATTCGGGCCTGTTGCCGAGAAGGGGATGAAATTATTATCCCGGCGCCCAGCTTTGCCATGTATGAACAAGTCGCCAAGGTAGAGAATTTAAAGATTGTCCAACCACTTTACACGCTTGAAGGCGGCTATCCGTTGGCGGAGGTCAGGGCGGCGATCACATCAAAAACCCGAATGATTGTGATCTCGAACCCTAACAATCCTTGCGGCACGCTGTTGAGTTCGGACGATATCATTGACTTGGCAAGCAGTGTGCCGGACGTCGCCATTTTGATCGACGAATGTTACTACGAGTACAGCCAGTGTACCGTTGCCTCTGCGCTTGATCGCTGCCCTAATATCGTGATTACCCGGACCTTTTCCAAAACCTGGGGTATTCCGTCTTTACGCTTTGGTTATGTTCTGGCGGCACAGGAAAACATTCAGGCCCTGCTCAATGTGCGGGGGCCTTACGATATCAATCAGTTGGCGGTGGTGGCGGCGACAGCTGCACTGGAACACCCTGAGTATACCGAGCGCTATGTTGCCGAGGTGATGGAGGCGGCGAAGCCCCGGCTGGAAGCGTTTCTCAAGGCGCGTGATGTCGTCTTCTGGCCGTCGGCGGCAAATTACCTTTGGGTCTTTCCTGATCATCCCGAAGCGGTCAACGAATGCTTGCAGCGTGCTGCAATTTTGGTACGGCCTAAACCCGATACTGAAGGGCGATTGGGGTTGCGCATCACCATTGGTACGCTTGAACAAACTGAACAGCTGATCGCTATTTTGGAACAGTGTTTATAAGTTGTTGATCCATCGGGGACGCAAACAATCCAGCTGCTCGAGCGGCTGGATTTCCTTGGCCTTCATCCGTCCCTCGCCTTCCTCGGCCGCGATGCCTTATCCTGGCTAACTTGCCGTCGCGTAGGTGCATTCGCCTGTCGCTCAGAATCTTCTATACTCACTGGAGTTTTAACCGGAATTTCACTCGTTTTAACGTGAGCTGCAACCTTTTATTTCCCAGTCTCGTCTAATGCTACAACCGGGCTCCTAAGAAGGACGCCATTACAAAAAATTTAGCCGGTCATGCTAATGATAAAGGAAGGCACAATAATGAAACGCCTGTTTAAGTTCCTCGCTCCTGTTGCTGTTCTCGCTGGTGGCGTCGCCGTCTGGGCTGTGTTGGATGCAACCAAACCTGAACCTGAAAAGAAAGAAGAAGTGAGCCAGGCGCCATCGCTTTTTGTCGAACCTGTACAGCGCCAGGAAGTTACCCTGAAAATTCGTACCCAGGCCGAAGTTAAAGCGAACACCGAGGTTAATGTGATCAGCCAGGTGAGCGGTATGGTCGAGTGGGTTTCTCCGGAATATATTGAAGGTGGTCAATTCAAAGCCGGTGAGACCATTCTGCGAATAGATGACGCGGATTATCGTTTGTCGTTGAAGCGTGCGGAAGCGCGTGTGGCTGAGGCGAAAACGCGTGTAGAGCAGGTAGAAGCCGATGCCGAAGTGGCGCGCCGTCAGTTACGCGGTGTGAAAAACCCCTCCGCTCTGGCACTCAAAAAGCCACAGCTTGCGGAAGCTAAGGCCAACCTGAAGGCCGCCGAGGCAGACCTTGCTCAGGCTCAGTTAAACTTGAAACGTACCAAAATTTCTCTGCCTTTTGATGGGCGCCTGAAATCCATCTCTGCAAACATCGGTCAGTACATTGCTTTGGGCAGTAATGTTGGGCGCGCATTCGCGACGGACAAAGTGAAGCTGCGTTTGCCGTTGACAGATCGCCAGTTGGCCTCGTTGAACTTGCCCATCGGTTTTGTGGCCACTGAAGAGCGTACGCCACTGGTTAAATTGAAGGCCAACTTTGCCGGTCAGCAGCAAGAGTGGGATGCGCAGTTGACACGTGTCGATGCCGCTTTTGATCAGAGTACTCGTTTGGTGTACGCCGTAGCGGAAGTGAAAAATCCTTACGAATTAAGTACGCCTTTGGCGGTTGGTTTGTATGTGAGTGCGGAAGTGTACGGCGATACTATTGATCAGGCTTTGGTGGTTCCGCGTGCTGCATTGCGAGCCAACGATCGCATCTTTGTGGTGAATGACGAAAAACGTTTGGATGTTCGCGAAGTGAATGTGATTGATAAGACGCCAGAACGAGTGTTGATTGAAGGTGCCGTTCAGGAAGGTGAAATGG
Organism: Pseudoteredinibacter isoporae; assembly: GCF_040372805.1. Lineage (GTDB taxonomy): Bacteria > Pseudomonadota > Gammaproteobacteria > Pseudomonadales > Cellvibrionaceae > Pseudoteredinibacter > Pseudoteredinibacter isoporae_A. The sequence goes on along the minus strand of NZ_BAABWJ010000001.1, from coordinate 178,120 downwards.
TGATTGTGTCGCCATTGCGTAATCCAACTCAGGGCATGGCGATCAATATTCTTGAACGTGATGAACAAAGTAAAGTGCAAACCGCTACTGTAGCGGAGGACAGCGCGAATGGATAAGTTAATTGCCTGGTTTGCCAAAAACCCGGTAGCCGCCAATCTGTTAATGGTTGGTTTGTTGGCCGCTGGTTTTTTGGGCTACGCCAATGTTGAGCGGGAAGTATTCCCAATTTTTGAAGCCAACCGAGTTGAAGTGAATGTGCCCTGGCCGGGCGCGGCGCCTCAAGAGGTGGAAGAACAGGTTGTCATTCGTATCGAGGAGGCTTTGAAGGATCTCGATAATGTCGACCGCGTTAATTCGTTCGCCTCCGAAGGTTTTGGGCAGGTGCGCGTTGATGCACTGGGCCAGGTGGATATGGCCGAGTTTGTGAATGACGTCAAGCTGCGTGTTGATAGTATCAATTCCATGCCTCGTGATATTGAACCGCCGCAAGTTCGACAAGCTATTTATCGCGATGAAATGATGCGCTTGGCGGTTCATGGTGATGTAGGTGAAAAACGCTTGACCGATATGGCGGAAGAGATCCGCGATGAAGTTGCGGCCCTGCCCAATATTTCTATTGTGGAATTGTTTGGCGCCCGTTCAGAAGAAGTGTCCATTGAGTTGTCTGAAAACGCGATGCGTCGTTATGGCCTGAACTTTGATGAAGTTGCTCGAGTGATTCGCGCAAACTCCATTAACCTATCTTCCGGTAGCGTGCGCACCAGCACTGGTGACGTGCAACTGCGCGCTCGCAATATGGCGAACAATCAGCAGGACTTTGATGAGATTATTCTGCGTCAGAGTGAAGATGGTGGGCTGGTTCGTCTTGGTGATGTTGCCAAAGTGATTGATGGCTACGAAGAAAATGAAATTCTGGCCACTCTGAACGGAGAGCCTGCGGTATTGGTTCAAGTGATGACTATGGATTCCATGGACATCGTGGCGGCCAGTAAATCCATGCACGAATGGTTGGAAGAGCGTCAGGGCAATATGCCCGAAGGCATCAGTCTGACACTGTGGTGGGACTCTGCGGACATTTATAAGAACCGTATGGACACCATTACCTGGGCGGCTTTTTCCGGTCTGATCCTGGTGTTTTTGGTGCTGATTCTGACGCTGCGCCCCCAGGTCGCTATGTGGGTAACGGTCGGTATTGGTGTGGCCTTCATCGGAACCATGGGCTTTCTGCCGGTTTACGATGTATCGCTGAATGTGTTGTCCACTTTCGCGTTTCTTTTGGTTCTCGGTATCGTGGTTGATGATGCCATCGTGGTGGGGGAGAGCATTCACCATCATGGCAGTGATCATGGTGGAGGGATGGAATCAGCAATTGAAGGCACCAAGGCGGTATCCAAGCCGGTGATCTTTGCGGTGTTAACCACCATTGTGGCTTTTATGCCCTGGATGTTCCTGAGTGGCGATGATGTGCAAATCACTCGTATGTTGTCCATCGTGATTACGGCGGCCTTGGTGATTTCTCTGGTGGAAGCGTTCTTAATTTTGCCGGCGCACTTGCGTAAATTGCACCCACGTCAAAACCTGCACGGTTTGGCGCGCACTCAGCAGAAGATTGCCCACACCTTGGTGACGTTTGCAAATACCACTTACCGTGGTTGGATCGAGAAAGCGATTAAGTATCGTGGCCTGACCATTGCGACATTTGTCTCCCTGTTTATTATCAGTGTAGGCGTGTTTGCCACAGGTTGGGTGAAGTTCTCATTCAATCCTGAAATTGAAAGTGACCAGGTCATTATTAATGTGCAAATGCCTTCCGGGTCTCCGTACAGCCGAGCACTTGAAGTGCTTGATCAGCTGCAAAAAGCGGAAAAACAGCTGGAAGCTGAGGTGAACAGCAGTGCCGAAGGTGGTAAGGCTGAGCTGATTGAAAACTGGTATACGCGTTCGCGCCGTGACAGTGTGATTGCCATTGTGAAGTTGGCACCACCGGAAGTGCGCCAGTTGTCCGCAAAGGATACGGCAAAACGTTTGAGTGAGTTGGTGGGTGAAATTCCAGATGCCGAAAGTGTGTCGGTTGAGTATACCTTTAACAACGGTGGCCAACGTATTAACTACTCACTGCAGCACAAAGATCTGGAAACCTTGCGTGAAGCGGTTGCTGAATTGGAGATGCAGTTGCAGTCCTACGATGCCATCTTCTTTGTTCGCAACAATATGCAAGGCAGTGCCGATGAGTTGCGCTTGAGTCTGTTACCGGGTGCCGAGAAACTGGGAGTGGATTTGGCTGCTGTCTCCCGCCAGGTTCGTCAGGCTTATTATGGCGAAGAAGTTCAGCGTTTACCGCGAGCTAACGGTGATGTGCGTGTGATGTTGCGCTACCCACGTTCTGCTCGCCACAGCTTGGACAGCCTGGATGATTTCCGCATTCGTACGGCCGATGGCCGAGAGTTGCCCTTGTTCTCAATTGCCGAGGTGGAATATGCGCCGGGTATCAAGCGTATCAATCGCCGCGATGGTCGTCGCAGTGCTTACATCGACGCTGAATTGAGTGGTGATGTGCGCAAGGACATCATGGACGATATGGAAGAAAACTTCTTGAAAGACTGGAAGGCTCGTTACCCAGGCTTGCTGGTGAATAAAGCGGGTCAGGCGGAAGGTGAAGCCCAGTTTATGAAGGAAATTACGTCCCTCTACACCATGGCCCTTTTCGGCATGTACGCGCTGCTGGCGATTGCCTTTAAGTCTTACTTCAAGCCAATCATTATTATGACGGCGATTCCGTTTGGCTTTATGGGGGCCGTTTACGGTCACTTGATTTTCGATACGTCAATGGCGCTGTTCTCTTACTTCGGTATCGGTGCGGCGGCGGGCGTAGTGGTGAACGACAATCTGGTATTGATGGATTACATTGGTAAATTGCGTGCGAAAGGCATGTCGGTTCGCGAGGCGGTCATCGAGGGTGGTGTTAATCGTTTCCGTCCGATTCTACTGACATCCATCACAACCTTTATTGGTTTGATGCCTATGTTGGCTGAGCGTTCCACCCAGGCACAGTTCCTTCATCCTGCGGTGATCGCCTTGGCCTTTGGTGTTCTGTTTGCGCTGTTTGTTTCGCTCTTGCTTGTCCCAGCTCTTTATTCGCTGGGTGCCAGCATTAAATCGGGTGTCTTGTCCTGGTTTGGTATTCACTACAGCATCCATGGTGAACAGGATAAGCAGATTGAAAAGAGTGACGACGCTCTTTCAAAAGCCTAATCAACTGAAACCCTGGCATTAGCCAGGTGCGACGATGCCTCGCTGGAGTGTTCTCCCGCGGGGCTTTTTTTATGTTCAGTTTCGGAAAATGATGCTTGGTCTCGAGCAATGCTGCTCGTATGATGTGGGCCTTATTGATGAGGCCGTTTGAGCATTGGCGTTCGGTCAGATGCGCATTGAGGAGTTGGTTATTTTTCACATCGCTTTGCATTTTATCGTGCCCTTCGCGGTTGCTGTGTGCTTCTTTCCCAAGCACTGGCGTAAAGCTTATCTGCTCATGATGTTAACCATGTTGGTGGATATTGATCATCTGTTGGCAACACCCATTTATGACCCGAATCGCTGCAGTATTGGCTTTCATCCATTGCATCGCTTGCCCTTGATCCTGGGCTATGTGGCTCTGTGTTTGTTCAGCAAAACCCGTTGGGTGGGGCTGGGCTTGGTAATTCATATGGCACTGGACAGTATCGACTGCCAGATGAATATCGGGCAGTGGACGAACTGAATAGGCTAGGCTTTATAAGCTGGAAAACTGTTGAGAAAGCAACTCGGGGTTGCGCAGGATGGGATCATTCTGCAGCAGGCGCTCCCAGCTGGGTATCAGGCTCAAGCTGCGCTTCCCCTGACCGAGCTTGGGAATCCAAAGTCCATCGCGGTTGAAGCGATAAATAGCTTGCAGGTCGTTTCTCTGGGCAATGGGCTTTAAGTCGTCACTCAGGCTGTCCAGAAGCACTTCCTGACCGTTATCGAAGCGCACCGAGACTACCATGTGGCTGCTCTTGATGTGGCGAGAAAAGACATAGTGCAGCCGTAGCTGATCTTCTCTGTATCCCAGTGCGAGCAGTGTGGAAAATTTGGCGATGCTAAGGTCTTCACAGTCGCCTCGTTGAGTGCGGATGGTGTCAAAGCTGCTGGACCAATGGTCGTCAGATTGCCATTGTTGGCGATCACTGCGCCAGGAGAAGCGGTTGAAATATTGATTGAGGGCACTGAGTTGCTCAATGGGATCGAGCTGTGGATTGCGCAGTCTTTCAACCATATTGGCCCAGTGGTTTAGGGCGCTAATCCCCTTGATTGTCTGGGGCTCGCTTCCGGTGTTCGGGTTTGCTGTATTCTCGGCTTGGGCGTTGCTCAGTTGGCTGGTGAGCAAGAATAGGCTGCAGATCGTGATGCGTAAGCCGGTCGTTCGCGAAAAAAACTGTCTCATTCGGGTCTCGTCAATGCAGTTGGAGGCGTCAGGTTTCGTGAACTATGTCATGCAAGTGCAGCGTGGTCGCTACCGATTGCGGAAAATGAGCCTACTTAACTACGGATATCGTTATTATTTTCATCCTTAGTATTGAGCGATAGAGACAAGTGGTCGTTGGAACTCCCACGAGAGCGTGAGATGGGTACACCGGGCCGCTTTTTCCTTTCTCCAGACGCAAAAAAGCCGACAAAAGCCGGCTTTTTGACTGTCTTAGCAAAGCTGCAATTAAGCGGCCATCGCCTTAACTTGCGCGTTCAGACGGCTCTTATGACGAGCGGCTTTATTCTTGTGAATAATGCCTTTGTCTGCAATGCGGTCAATGACAGGTACTGCCGCTGCGTAAGCAGCTTTTGCGGCTTCAACATCGCCAGAGTCGACTGCGGCAATAACTTTTTTAATGTAAGTACGCACCATGGAGCGAAGGCTGGCGTTGTGCTGGCGGGCCTTTTCGTTCTGGCGGGCACGTTTTTTAGCTTGAGGTGAATTAGCCACCGTAATGCTCCTATAACGTTTTGGTCTAAATTAAGGACGCGGTATTATGCCGTTTTCGATTTCTAAGTCAAGACTTTTGCGCGATCCAAGCGGTGAATTTCCCCCTGTTTTGGCGATCTTAGCGCAAATCGTCGTTAGGGGGTGTGGCGATATCCCTGCGTAGGCCTTTGGGCAGCACCATGGTAAAGCGAACACCTCCCAGATCGGCACGATTTTTCGCATGAACCTTGGCCTGATGAAACTCGGCAATGAGTTGGACGATACGCAGGCCCAGCCCCAGATGAGGGCGCTCACGATCGGTTTTCTCTCGTACCGAGACCAGCGACTCAAACAGCTGCTCGCTGAGCAGATCGGGCAGCAGCGGGCCATCGTTCTCGACTTCGAGGCGATAGGCCGATGGGCTCTCGCTCAGTGACAAGGTGATGCGCCCACCCTGGGGGCAGAAATCAACGGCATTCTCAATCAATTTATCCAGAGCTTGGGCCAGCAGTTCTGGGGCCCCTTGGTAAGGGATGTTGCGGTTCTCGTCCAGCTCAAGCTCAATGCGGCAGTGTTCAGCAAAGGTGTCACGATAAGCCAGAGCCAGATCACGCAGCAATTGGTCCAGGTGAAAAGGCTCTTTTTCGGCGCTTTGAATAGCCGCTTCGACCTGGCTGGCTGCCCCCATGGCATTGAGTATGGCTGAAAGGCGTTCGCTGCCCTGTAAGGCTCGGCTGTTGTAACTGCTTTGCTCTTCATTGAGGTCGCATTGCTGAAGGTTGTCCAGGGAGGTTTTGACCACCGCCAGAGGGGTACGCAATTCATGGGAGAGCTTGCTGGACAGGCTGCTGAGGTAATCACTGTAAGCCCGCAATCGGCGCAGCAGAGTATGGTGATGCCGGCTCAGGTCGCCAAGTTCGTCTTTGGCCTCACTGGGGGGCTGCAAATAATGTTCGGGTTTGGGGCGGCCGTATTCATCCAGCGCTTGTTCCGCCGCCTGGCTGAGTTTGGTGATTCGCCAGCCCAGCCAACTGGCATAAGCCAATAGGGCGGCCCCGAGGACAAAACTGCCCAGGCTGGAATAGAGTAAGAGGTTGAGCAGAGCCGAGTTCATCAGGCTTGCTTGGGTATCGTTGCTTTGTTCAGCGATTACTGCGCCTTGAATCGCACCGCTGGGGCCTATAACCGGGGCGCTGGCTCGTACTTTGAGTTGTCCGTCCCCCTGATACCAACGATGGTCTGCTTGACCTGTGAGTGCGCTTTGCAGCTCATTGCCGAAATACCAACCACTGCGCTGCCAGTCCTGCAGGCGCTCGAGCTGCTGGCTTTGCAGCAGTCGCTGATAGATCCAGGCCTTGATCGGGTGCAGTCGCTTGGGGGCATCCAGGTAGTGGTTCAACATTGTCGGCGCCTGATCAGCTAACAGCTCGCCCTGGCGGCCGCTGACGCTGAGGCGAATACCATCCTGGCGAAATGGTTTAAGCGCATTGTCGAGGCTTTCCTGTTGATAAACGAGCCTTGGAGCTTGCTGCTCACTGTCCCATAAACCCAGTTGCTCGCCTTGATCCGAGACAACGGTCAGATTAAAGCGATCGTCCAACAGGTCCAGTGGCAGTTGGAGTTCCACTTGATACCCTTTGCTGGTTTCACGCCACCAGCCCTGAAGGCGGTGCTCAACCAGAATGTGTTCACCGCTACGGTAGCGGGCAATGATTTTACCGGGGGAGCTGGTGCTGAGTGCATAGGTTTGGGAGGCGCTCTGAAGCAGCAAGTGGTCGCCATTGGCGAGACCGTGTTTTCCCGGGTGGTAATAGCTTAACTCGCTCTTTGTGACCTCAACAAAAACAAACAGTCGGTCGTGGGGGCTGCGCAGGCGTTTTCGATTGGCAAAGGTTTCCGCCTCGGCGCGTTGAATCATCAGGCGCCAACGAGCATGGTAGTCGTCTTGTCCGGCTTGATAGAAAGGTCCATGGCGCCAGGCGGGCCAATCTCCGTCATAACCATCCAGGACCAGTTGCCCTTGTTGCAGGGGCGCAAAAAAGCCCGACTGACGATTGCTTGCCTTTGGCTCCGGCCAGACCGACAAGTGTTCTTCGTTGCTCAAGGCGGTGGCGACGGCTCTGGCCTGAGCGAGCAGAGCTCGGCTCTGCCCGTCACGCAGCAGTTGGTCCATTTCCTGCAGATGCTGGTAGCCCGCCCAGGGGATCATCAACGTGAGCAAGCTGAGGAGCAACAACTGCCGACTGAGTTTCATTCAGCGGCTTCCTGCCAGCGGTAGCCCATGCCATAGGCGGTTGCAATGCAGCGAAACTCGGGATCAATCTGCTGGAATTTCTTACGGATACGTTTGATGTGGGAGGTGATGGTGTTGTCGTCCAATACGACGTTGGCCGCGTCCATCAACTGCTGGCGATTTTTAACGTGGCCAGGGTGTTTGGCGAGTGCGTGTACGATCCACAACTCGGTGACCGTCAGATCCAGGAGGTGATTTTGCCAGCGGGCATGCATGCGATCGAGATTGATATCCAAAGGGCCGCGCTGCAGACAATTTTCTTCAGCTTCCTGTTCAGGCCCTTGCAGGGCTTCCATGCGGCGAAACAGTGCCACAATGCGTGCGAGCATATGGGCCTGACTGATGTCTTTGGTGAGGTAGTCATCGGCTCCGAGACGCAGGCCGCTGATCATGTCCAGCTCACTGTCACGGGCAGTGAGGAAAATAATAGGCAGTTGGGGCGCCTGGGCGCGCAGTTGCCGGCAAAGATCAAAGCCGCCTTCGATTTCCTCGCCCAGCCCCACGTCAATGATCGCCAGATCGGGTAGAGCTTCATTAAAAGCCTGCAGCGCACTGGGGCGATCGATATAGTGACTGACTTGGAACCCCTGACGTTGTAGAGCTTCCTGATAGTTGGCCGCGATAGCAACTTCATCTTCAACAATGACGATATGCCTTGGCATGTTGTGTCCTTCCCTTGTTTGAGGGGCATAGTGTATCGCTATGTCGTGGAAAATAAATCCCCGCCATAATTGATCATAATTCGACTCCAACTTGCCATGGTTGTGGCATCGAGCTGCCACAGCTGCTTGATTTAATACCCTGAAACAATTTACAGGGTAGAAATATGATGGCTTTAGATTCTTCACCGGCGTTACATTTATGTCGTCAGCGCTTTCGCCGCGGGCGGATTCCAAAACATTTATTGCTTGAGTCGCCGGTAAAGAGTCGACGTTGGCGTCAATATATTCTGGGCGTTCTGTTACTGCCTTTGCTTGTTCTGTTTATCGCCTTTGCGGATTCAGTGCGGGCAGAAGATGATTATCAGTGGCAAACGCGTCACCAGGAAAAGGGCGGGGATTTGTTCTTTCTCGATGATTCAGGTCGTCGTGCGCCGGCTTTGCATATGTCGAGTGATTTCAATGTTGAGATCAATGGCATGGTGGCTGAGATTACCTTGCAGCAACGTTTTAAGAATCAGGGCAAACAATGGCTTGAAGCCGTGTATGTGTTTCCCATGGACGAGCAGGCGGCGATCGGTGCCATGCAAATGCGCGTGGGAGACCGCTTGATCAAGGGAAAAATCAAAGAAAAGAAGGCTGCGCGTAAACAGTATCAATTGGCACGTAAGCGTGGCCAGAAAGCGGCTCTCAGTGAGCAGCAGCGAGCCAACCTCTTTACCCAGCGTGTGGCGAATATTGCTCCGGGGGAAGAAATTGAAGTCGAACTCAAGGTTGTGCAAAGTGTAAACCTCCGTGATTTCCCTGAACAAGGTGGCCTGCAGTTCAGTTTGCGTATTCCCTCAACCCTGACTCCGCGCTATATGCCGGGACAGGTGTTGCGTAATCCAAGTACCCCATCGGAATTGAAGCTCGATCATCATGGTTGGGCACAAGCGACCACTCAGGTTCCGGACGCAAGCGACATCAGTCCGCCGATGGTGGCTTCGAATGAGATTGTGAATCCAATGAGTTTGCACATCAGTCTTGATGCGGGTTTGCCTTTGGCACGGGTTGAAAGTCCGAGCCACAAACTCTCGGTTCGAAAATTGGATAAACGTCATCAAATCGGCCTGGCCAATGGTGTAGCAGCGATGGATCGCGATGTCATTTTGCAGTGGTCCCCGAATCCCTCATCTCAGCCGCGTGCGGCGTTGTTCCGCCAGAGTAAGGAGCAGAATGATTACGCCATGGTCATGTTGTTGCCCCCTCAGACTCTGGCATCAGCAATTCCTAGAGAAGTTATTTTTATTATCGATACTTCCGGTTCAATGGACGGCGAGTCGATCATCCAGGCGAAGGCGGCACTGAGCACCGCGATACAACAGATGGGTGATGGTAACCGTTTTAATATTATTGAGTTCAACTCTAATTACCGCATGTTTTCAAGCAATCCTCTGTTTATGAATCAGCGAAACCGTCAACAGGCTCTGGATTTTGTTGCCAGTTTGCACTCAGGCGGTGGTACGGAAATGTTGCCGGCGTTGCGAGAAGCATTGCAGGGCAAGCCTGTGGAAGGTTTTTTGAAACAGGTTGTTTTTATTACCGATGGCAGTGTAGGTAATGAAGCGGAATTGTTTCGGGAAATTCACAAGCTGTTGGGGGATAGCCGCTTGTTTACAGTGGGCATTGGTTCCGCCCCGAACGGTTTTTTTATGCGCAAAGCCGCGGAGTTTGGTCGCGGCAGCCATCGCTATATTTCTCGCCTGGATCAGGTAGAGGATGAGATGGGCCATTTGTTTTCACAATTGGCTGCGCCAGTGTTACGTGATGTTCGTATTCAGTGGCCGGAACATCTTAAGGTCAATGCATTGCCTGAAAATATTTCCGATTTGTACATGGGTGAAGCCGTGTTGATTCAGGCCAAATTGACCGAGAAAAATGCCAGCCAGGTAATGGATGGCAATGTCATCATCAGAGGCCAGCTAGCCGCTCAAGCGTGGCAGCAAACTATTTCACTGGCAGCACTGGCTGATCGTCAACACCGGGGTTTGTCGAATTTATGGGGGCGAAAAAAGATTGCCCAATTGGAAGATGAAAAAACTTTGGGGCGAGATCCGAGTGCAGTCAAAGCCGAGGTTCTGAAAATTGCTTTGGCCGAACAGTTACTTTCCCCCTATACCAGTTTCATCGCAGTGGAAGAGAAAATTTCCCGCCCAATGACGGCGGTGTCTGATCGTGTGGCGGTGCCCAATCAACTGCCCAAGGGCAGTGCCAAACCAGCCGTGGCCAAGGTGCAGCAAAAAACGGCCATGGCTTACCCGAAAACGGCGCTTGGTTGGGAGCTTAAGTTGTATCAGTCTCTGTTGATGTTGTTGCTGTGCGCGCTTGTTTATGTCGCATTCCATTTCGGGTCTCAAGGTATGTCATTTGCGCGAGCGGAGACTAAATGATGCCAAAGCGTTCGGGTTTGCATCGTTTTGTTCGGCCGCGTTATTTGTTTGGGCTACTGTTGTTCGCAGCTTGCCTGCCAGGCTTACAAGGCCTCTGGATGTTGTCAAAAGCGCAGCTGGCGCAATATCTGTTGCAACAGGCCTGGGTGGAGAGCATCGAAAAGGGGGGGAATGTGCGCCCCTGGCCTTGGGCCGACAGTTGGCCCGTTGCGCGCCTGCGTTGGTCAGATGCCAATATTGATATGCTGGTATTGTTTGGTGCCCAGGGCTCTAGCTTGGCTTTTGCTCCTGGTTTGGCGGAAGCGGCCAACGGCGCAAAAATGATTTCCGCTCACCGCGATACGCATTTTCGCTTCCTGTCGAAACTGCACGTAGGTGATACGATCGAGCTGCAGGAACGTGATGGTGTGTGGCAATCCTGGCAGGTTGAATTTGCCGAAATTCACGATATAAACAAAGACCGCCTATGGTTGGGAGAAGGGGAGTTACTGCTCGTGAGTTGCTATCCTTTTGAACAAATCGAAGCGGGCGGGCCGCTTCGATTCGTGTTGCGTTTGAGACGTGTAGAGGTTCAGACCGCGACCTCGCTTACCGCCAATCGCCCATCGCCAGTAATGGGCTTGGGTCACGTCCTTCGCTTAGCCATATAACAATTGCCTGCTCTTCAGCATGGAAGGCGTTGACATCCGGTAAGCTGATTACCGCTTTACCTTGTGCGTTTAAGTCGGCCTTGGCAACATCGAGTACCACAAAGTCATGTTGCAAGGTTTTTCGGCGGTTTTCGCCCGCTTTGATTTTGTGCTTGAGCCCAAAACCTAAAATAGCCAAGTTCACGGTGTATGTTTTTTTTCCACTTGAGTGTTCAGGCTGGAAGGTGAGCTGAGCATGCTCGTCGGAAATATCGGCCGTCAGTTTACCAATTGCTTTGTCGTCGCTTTGGGGAACCGAGCGGCGATAAAACCAACCGTTCCATTGTTCGCCGTTGGTCATAAAACCCGGAGTGGCAACGGTTTTGCTGTGTCCCAGATGCTTATAAATGCGCTGGCGGTGGCTGAATTGACGTTGTGCAAAAGGATCTTCCCAGCCAAGGTAGTCCCAATAGTCAACATGGAAATTAATCGGGATCAGGCGGCTCCACAAATCCGGTGATTGCTTCAGCTTTGTAAACCAACGTTCGGCTGGCGGACAACTGCTGCAACCTTGTGAAGTGTAGAGTTCCAACAGCATGGGGTTTGTCGCTTGCGATTCCAGCGTTTTAGATTGCGCGCTTGAAGGAAGGATAAGGCTCACTAAAATCAGCAAGCTGTTTAAGATCATCATCGGGCGGTAAGGACTCATGAGAACACCATAAAGTCTCGAGGGTATGGAATTGTCTGACTTGCAGTGTGATTCCAATTGCCGCGCCAAGCCTCACAAATCTATAACAGACCGATATTATTACTGTGCTTGTATCCAGGCATGCAGACAAATGAGAGTTTAAGGGCGTCGTAACCCCAATTTGTCGAGCTCAAAACACACTGAGTCAACTCTGTCGTGGCCAAAAAAGGGCTCGCCATTAATGTTGAAGGTGGGCACTCCCCAGTGGCCGCAAACTTCCAGATTGGTTTGGTTCAGTTCCACTTCTTTTTCATAGCTTTCCGGGTCTGCTGCAATGGCCGCGTCCATACTGGCTAAATCGAGTCCGGCGCGGTCAGCCGCCTGGGTTAAATGATCACCTTGATCCCAATGTTCGGTACCACCAAAGATCAGGCGCGATACTTCCGCAGCGTACTCCAGTCCGTGGCCGCGACGATTGGCTTCCACTCCCAAGTGCACCAGACGGTAGATATAAGGTTGTTCTTCGCTAGCCTGGAAGGTGTCCATATCGGTAACGATTGGATCCGGTTTGGGCCAGGCATGAGGCAGTCCCATCATCTCTGCACGACGCGGCCAATCTTTGAGAATATAGATGCCGCGTTTTAAATTGTCGGGGTCAAAAAAATCCCGCTGCCGCACGGCCAGTGGTAATACCGGACGAAGCTGAATGTCGACATCGTAATGGGCTTTTATTTCTAAAGCACCGGGCGTTACAAGATAAGAATAGGGGCTTCGAAAAGAAAAAAATAAATCGATGACCAAGCTCATGGGCACGCCTCTTTATTGTATGAATAGCCATGAAGTGTTCGATCAACGCTATAGCAGGGAAAGGCGTATTGCAAGTATGGAGGCACCATGACGAGGGTTCACGGAAAAAGCCGCGACCCAAAGGCCGCGGAAAAGTGTACAGCGAGTACAAAGGAAAACCAAAACCTCGGATGGTGCTGAGGTTAATAGAAGCAAAAAGTTACCGGCTGGCGGTTTGTTCTGAGTCGTCTTCGGTTTTGAACAGCTCAATGCTGACGCGACGTTCCTGGGCGTATTGTTTCGGGTTCTGACTTTGGGCGTATTTAGAGCCATGACTGAAGGCTTCGATGCGTGAACCGTCTACCCCCAACTGTTCAAGGGTCAGACGAACATTTTTGGCGCGGTACAATGACAGAACATTGTTGTATTCATCCGTGCCCCTCGGATCGGCATAACCGTCCAGGCGAACACGCAGTTGCGGATTGGATTGCAAAAATTCAGCGAGTCGAGTCAATCGGCGGTGTCCATTGTCACTCAGCTCATCGGATCCGGTCTGAAACAACAGCTGAAATTCAAGGTTGTGCCAGGCCAGTTGTTCAAGCTGTTCCATCTGCACCTGACTGTTGGCCAGTTGTTGGCGCAAGTCATAAAGCTCGGCTTGGGCTTGGCTCAGTGACATAGCCGTCTCCTCCGCTGTATCTGCTTTTTCAATGGTTTCACCGATAAAGGCACCGCTGATGGCGCCAATCATCATCCCGACCGGGCCGCCTGCCGCCGCACCTGCCAGGGTGGCGCCAACAAAGCTCATGCCTTGCTTGGCTTCGGTCGATACTTCCGCCTGGCTGATGGGACTGGCCAGAGCGGCACCGATGGCGATGCCTGTTGTTATTTTTTTCAATGAGTGTGAAGTATTCATCTTGTCTCCTTAACCGCTCCTGTCTGGGCTGTTGTTTTCTGCGTTGGGGTTATTAAAGCGAAGTAATCTGGCTGGCAGAGGGCGAGAAAGAGGCAGTTTGAGATCAAAAATGACCAAATATGGCAGGGTGGGCTGTATCTTCCCGTTCCAGGTGTAACCTATGTGTCACGTGTTCGGGGAAACGAAGGGGTAAGCTGTTGTTTTGACAAGAATAATACAGGGCCAGCCCAATGATAGAAGCCTCCCGTTTTCCAGCGGTAACGTCTGCCTTCAAACGCGTCTCCCCCCTTTGCCTGGCGATTGGGCTATGCAGCAGCCTGCCCGCGCTGGCTGACGATAAGCAGTTGTATTGGGGGGACACCCATTTGCACAGCAGTTACTCATTTGATGCCTATTTGTTTCGCAATCGTACGGCGGACCCAGACACCTCCTATCGCTATGCCAAAGGTTATCCGGTCATTCATCCACTGCATCGCGGTCGAGTCCAGATTGAAACACCTCTGGATTTCCTGGTGGTTTCCGATCACGCGGAAATGATGGGCGTTGTGCGAGGCCTGGATCGAGGCGACAAAATTCTGGCCGATATTCCACTTGCACAAAAATACATGACCTGGATGAAGGAAGGGCGCGCCAGAGAGGTATTTGCGGAATTGGTCGCTGGCGCAAACAGCGGCGAACGGTCAGCCGAAATGCAAGCATTAAGCTCACCAAAGGTGCGTAAAACCATGTGGAGCGAGATTGTCGATGCGACAGAGCGCCACAATGAGCCCGGCAAGTTTACGACGTTGGTGGGCTGGGAATGGTCCTCCATGAACCAAGGTGCCAATCTGCATCGTATTGTGTTGACCTCGGCAGGGGCAGATAAAGCCAAGCAGTTTATTCCATACAGCTCCTTGGAGAGCTGGAAGGCCGAAGATCTTTGGAATTGGATGGCCGAGACATCGAAAGATTTGTCCATCGATATGATTTCCATTCCACACAACCCAAATATCTCGAAAGGTGAGATGTTTAATAATGTGGACTCCGATGGACGTCCCTTGAGTGCCGAGTATGCCCGCACGCGAATGCGCTTTGAGCCAATTATCGAAATGACTCAGATTAAAGGCGATTCAGAAACCCATCCTCTTTTGTCTCCTAATGATGAATTTGCCGATTTTGAAACCTATCGTTTCCTGATTGAAACTCGTCCCGGCGTTGAAACAACCGCCCCGGTGAATACGGGTTCATATATGCGTTCGGCCTTGCAAAGAGGTTTGCAGCTCGAGAACGAACTGGGTGTTAATCCCTATAAGTTTGGTGTCATTGGTTCGACAGATGCCCATTCCGGTTTGGCTTCTGCAGAAGAAAACAATTTTCACGGAAAGATGGCCTTGGATGGCACGCCCAATGGTAAAAATGCCATGCGTGTCGGTAAAAAAGGCGCAACAGGGTGGGATATGAGCGCCCAGGGACTGGCCGCTGTATGGGCGCCGGAAAACACTCGCGACGCTATCATGGCCGCTTTTCAGCGACGCGAGGTGTACGCCACCACCGGACCGCGAATCAGGTTGCAGTTATTTGCCGGTTGGGATTTCCGTTCCAAAGACGCACACAGTAAAACGTTTTCCGACGTCGGTCAGCGCAAAGGCGTTCCCATGGGCGGTGACCTTGCGCAAGCTCCTAAAAATAAAGCACCTGGCTTTATTGTGCGTGCGGTGAAAGACCCCAAGAGTGCGAATTTGGATCGCGTGCAAATGGTGAAGTCCTATCTGGATGCCAAGGGCAATCCACAAGAGAAAATTTACAACATCGCCGTATCGGATGGTCGCTCATTGACGAACACAGAAGCCCTGCCATCGACGGTTGATGCGGAACGTGCGAGCTACACTCATTCCGTGGGGGCGAAGGAGTTCAGCAGCTTTTGGCAAGACCCTGATTTTAATCCTATGCATCGCGCTGTGTATTACGTCAGGGTACTTGAAATAGCGACTCCTCGTCACACCACGTTTGACAAAGTGGCTTTAGGGCAGGCAGCTGAGCCGAACCGGACGAGCATCCAGGAACGCGCATACAGTTCCCCGGTTTGGTATACCCCATAAGAGATAACAGGTAGTGAGCATGTTGAGTAAAAAGTGCTTTATCAATAAACATCATAAAACGAAAGCGTTGGCGGTGGCATTCCTTGCCGGGTTTAGCACACTTGGCGTAGCCGAGGGTGAAACTCAATTACTCTGGGGGGATACACACTTACATACCTCTTTTTCTCCGGATGCTTATTTTCTTGGAAATCGCAGTGTTGATCCCCATGGTGCTTATCGCTATGCGCAGGGACTTCCGATTGTGAATGCCGCAACCGGTGCCCGAGTGAGAATCGACCGCCCGCTGGATTTTTTATTAATTGCTGATCATGCCGAAATGATGGGGGTACCGTATCGTCTGTTTCGAGGTGACCCTGAATTGGCAGGCACCAAAACTGGACAGCGCTTTATCAAAATGGTGAAGGAAGGGCGTGGTGCGGATGTGTTTGCTGAGTTTCTTGGCGACATCAATGCCAAGCGAGCGACACCGGAATTTAATAGTGACCGTATCCGTCATTCTATTTGGCAAGAAACCACCCGCTTGGCTGATCAGTATTATCAACCGGGAAAATTCACCACTCTGGTGGGCTGGGAATGGACCTCTACGCCGGGCGGGCGCAATTTGCACCGAGTGGTGATGAGTCCTTTGTCTGGGAAACTGGCCAGCGGTTTTATTCCGTTCAGTGCGCTCGACGATGAAACGCCAGAGGGCCTGTGGGGGTGGTTGGATAAAACCAGTAAGCAATATCAAACCGATTTCATTTCCATTCCGCATAACTCAAATATCAGTGGCGGTTTAATGTTTGATACCGTTGATAGTGAAGGCCGGCCGCTCACCGCAGACTATGCTCGCAGTCGTATGCGTTGGGAACCTGTTGTCGAAGCGACTCAGATTAAAGGGGATTCAGAGACCCATCCATTGCTGTCGCCTTCCGATGAATTTGCGGATTTCGAGACCTACCGGCATTTGCTCAGTGCAACGGCAGAAGGCTTGGCGCCGGTTACGGCTGGAGATTATATTCGTTCAGCGCTATTGCGAGGTTTGAGCTTTGAACAGTCCCTGGGTGTTAACCCGTACAAATTTGCGTTGATCGGTTCCAGTGATGCCCATACCGGGCAGGGGGCTGCCGAGGAACATAATTTCGCGGGTAAAGTCAGCATTTACGGCAAGCCTGAAAGTTACGATCGTCCAGTAAGCAGCACCAATACCACCACGGTAAACGGTTGGGATTTCTCCGCGTCTGGTTTGGCTGCGGTTTGGGCTAAAGACAATACTCGTGAGGAGATCTTTGCGGCCTTCAAGCGCAAAGAAGTTTACGCCACAACCGGCACTCGCATTGCCTTACGCGTTTATGCCGGTTGGGATTTTGATCGCAGCGACCGCGATGCGAAAGAGATTGCGGCTGTGGGGTATCGCAAAGGGATCCCGATGGGGGGCGATCTAAGCGCAGCCCCAGAAGGGAAATCGCCAAGCTTCTTGATTCAGGCAGTACGTGATCCGGAGGGCGCCAAACTCGATCGAGTCCAGGTCGTCAAGGGGTATCTGGATGAGAGCGGAAAAGCCAGAGAGGATGTGTATAACGTGGCGGTTTCCTCAGAACGTCAACTGGATAAGCAAGGCAAGACAAGCAAAGTTGCCAATACGGTTGATATCGCCCAGGCCAGCTATCAAAACTCGGTGGGAGAGGATGAGTTCGTCTTGCTTTGGTCCGACCCGGACTTTAAAGCCGAGCAGCGAGCGTTTTATTATGTTCGAGTTTTGGAGATCCCGACACCGAGACACACCCTGATGGACGCGGTAGCAATGGGGAAAGATCACCCCCAGCGCCTGGCCAGCACTATCCAGGAAAGAGCGTACAGCTCACCTATTTGGTACACTCCCTGATTCTGTTTTTCCCATTTCCATCCCATGTCCAGTATTCGCTGGCATGGGTGATTGATAAAAGATCTGTTAGCTATGCGTTTATTCAAAGAGCCACTGTTGTATTTTCTATTGGCCGGTTTTGCCCTGTTTGTGCTGTATTACAGCATTAATCCCGAAGAGGACGACCAATCCATTGCGGTGGATGAAAATAGTATTCTTACTTTTATTCAGTATCGCAGTAAGGCTTTTTCCCCTGAGTTGGCGAAAAAGCGTTGGGACGCAATGAGCGCAATGGAACGTCAACAATTACTTCGAGACTATTATGAAGAAGAGCTGTTGTTCCGGGAGGCGGACAGTTTGGGTTTAATGGAAGACGATTACATTATTAAACGTCGTCTGGTGCAGAAGATGGACTTTATTCTCCAGTCCGCCCAGGCTGAGCCGGAAAAACCCGAGGAGGCTGCTTTGCAAGAATTTATGGCGGCCAACGCGGATGATTATGTTGTGCAACCATTTGCCAGTTTTACCCATGTTTTTCTGCCCGCATCGGAGAACAGCAAGGCCATCGCCGAAAAAACCTTGTCTGAATTGAACGAGCAGTCTGTGTCATTTTCTGATGCGGGACGTTATGGTGAACGCTTTCTTTATCATCGCAACTATGTCGAGCGTACTCGTGATTATGTGGCGGCCCATTTTGGTGAAGCGTTTGCGGAGGCATTGTTCCGCTGGCCAGAAGAAGAGTTGGATGGCCAGCGTTGGATTGGCCCGATAGCTTCCGAACATGGCCAACATTTGTTGTTGTTAAAAGAACGCAAGGCGGCTTATCAGCCTGAACTGGAAGAAGTGTTGGGGCGTGTTGAGCAGGATTATTTGCGATACCAGCAAGGGGTGCAAAAACAGGCGGCCGTAAAAGCCCTAAGTGAAAAATACCCGGCTAAGGGCGACGCGGCGCTTATTGATATATTGCAGGGGGAATAAGCCATGTTCCCTTTGTTTAATCGCATCAAACAGCTGCTGCTTCTGGTTCTGCTGGGCGTCAGCGCGGTATCTCAGGCTCATGAAAGCCGGCCGTTCTATATCGAAATTCGTGAAGTCGAGGCCGGTGAGTTCAGTTTGCTTGCTAGGGTGCCTTCCTCTGTGCCCGCCTTTAATCGGCCCCAAATTGAATTGCCTGATTTTTGCCGGTATCAACAGCCAGGGCAGGGCAGTGTTCGACGCTTTCGCTGCAGCCAAGGTATTGAGGGCGCTGAATTAAAGATTGTGTTCCCCCTGGCGAACCCGTCGATATCGACCTTGATTCGTTTGCAACGAGCCAATGGGCAGGTCCATAACGCGCGCTTAGGGCCCAAACAAAGTCAATGGGAAATTCCTGCTCTTGAAGAGCGTTGGGTGCTTGCCAAGGACTACACGATATTGGGCATTGAGCATATTCTGATTGGCCTGGACCATCTTCTGTTTCTTGCTTGCTTAGTGTTTATCGCCGCCAGCTGGCGGCGCATTCTGATCACGGTGACGGGATTTACCCTTGCTCATTCGATTACCCTGGCTGCGGCTGCCCTCGGGGTCATTCGTCTGCCCGTACCCGCTATTGAAGCCGTGATCGCCTTGAGTATTATTTTTCTGGCGCGCGAGCTGATATTGAATCGCCGGGACACCCTGACCTGGCGCCATCCGGTATTTGTGGCCAGTAGCTTTGGTTTATTGCATGGCTTTGGCTTTGCGGCAGTGTTGGCGGATATCGGTTTACCGCAAACCGAGTTGCCAGTTGCCCTGTTGTTTTTTAATATCGGCGTCGAACTCGGCCAGCTCTTCTTTGTCTGTATAGCGGCATTGCTGTTTGCGGTCCTACGACGACTGTTTAACGAGTTGGCCACATTGCACCAGCAAGGGCAGTTTTTTAGCGCTTGTGCGGTAGGTGTCTTAGCCAGTTTCTGGTTTTTTGAACGAATTGCGGGCTTCTAAGAAATTGGATTAGGAGTGGCGCTCCTAATCCAATAATGAAAATAGAGGTATTTGCAATGTTGTTGTGGCCAAAGGCAAAGTGTTTTCTGCTGGCCTGTTTGTCATTGCTGTCTCCCTTCACTTGGGCGCAAAACCTGCCCGCCAGCAGCCTGAAGAATGGTTCTTTACCGATGCAATATGATGCAGATGTGATCGTTGTGGGGGCTGGGTTTGCCGGACTTGCTGCAGCCAAACAGCTGCACGATCAGGGGCACTCGGTATTATTATTGGAAGCTCGAGAGCGCATAGGCGGTCGTGCCCACACCGTGTTTGATGGCGAGCAAGCCATTGAAATGGGGGCGAACTGGCTGCATGGCCAGGACAACAATCCGCTGGTCGCTCTGGCCAAAGAACAAGGCATCAATCTGAGTCCGGCAACTCAATGGCGCGAGACAATCGTTTACGATGAGTTTGGCGAAGAGATTGATGACGCCGGCGCCCTGCTCGGGCGCTGGAATCACGTCGTTGAGAATTACCTAGCGCAATATCTGAGGCGAGAGCC
This sequence comes from Pseudoteredinibacter isoporae, assembly GCF_040372805.1. Lineage (GTDB taxonomy): Bacteria > Pseudomonadota > Gammaproteobacteria > Pseudomonadales > Cellvibrionaceae > Pseudoteredinibacter > Pseudoteredinibacter isoporae_A. Next base: position 158,321 of record NZ_BAABWJ010000001.1, on the reverse strand, counting down.
TAACGCCAGCATTCAAATGTTGATGGACGATGCTCAAAAATCTGGAGATTTGGGCTTTGTCAGCGATGAGCTGCACAGCAGTTTTATTAATTTTATGTTCGAACAGGACTGGTCAGCGGATGCCGCTGATTTATCGGTACAAGCTGCTGAGGATGGTGAAGACTATCTGGGCGGCGATCCGATTCCCCTCCAGGGTTTTCTGCCTTTGCAACAACATCTCAGCGAAAATATCCGCATTCGATTGGGGCACCAGGTGTCCGCCATACAGCAATCGAAAGAAGGCGTTGAGGTAATTGCACAGTATCAGGGGCAGCAGACGGCTCTGCGTTCAAAGCGGGCACTGATCACCGTTCCTGTGTCGGTATTGCAGGCAGGCAACATAGGTTTTACTCCACCGTTGTCAGCACGCAAACGTGAAGCCATTAATGTGATAGGCATGGGGCAACTCAATAAAGTATGGCTGAAGTTTCCAGAGGTGTTTTGGGATCAAAACCATGCCATTTTGAGAGTCGGGCCGGAAAAGGGGCGTTTCAGTCTGTGGGTGAATATCCATGCGGTTTCCGGGCAAGCTTATCTGTTGGCCTTGAGCACGGCTGGTAATCTCGAGGCAGGCAGTGATGCTGAAATTGTCGAGGAAGCCATGTTGGGGTTGCGTGCGATCTACGGTGATGAAATTCCAGAGCCCAGCAAACGTTATATCAGCCGCTGGCAGAACGATCCATTTTCTTTGGGGGCCTACAGTTATTTGCGCCAGGGCGGGCGTCCCGAGCACCGCGATATTTTGGCGGAGCCCGAAGGCCTGGTTTATTTTGCCGGTGAAGCCAGTCAACGTGAGTTTCCCGCCACGGTGCATGGTGCATATTTATCAGGTTTACGTGAAGCCAGGAAAATACACGCCAGCTTGCCAGCGGTTGCTGAACGTCAAGAATCAGTTGAATTGAACAGGGATATAAGCTCTGACCGCGAAGGCAGTTTCCGTCAGTAAATACATAGAAATAAAAAGCGTACCCATCAATTGGGGGAAGATGGGTACAAAAAACAGCGTCGCGCTAAAGCATCAGTTTAGGAAACCGGAGAGCCGAAAAGGCCAAAGGGGAGATCGGTTCCCTTACCGCTAACGATCAAGCTTGCGCTGTTAGAGGTGTTACGTTGTCAGTGTTGTCTGAATCCACACTGGGTTCTTCAAGTAAAACAGAGGGCTTACCTTTACAGGCCTTGGCCAGAGCTTCACGGCGTTCAGCTAATAACAGGCCAATCGCTTCACTGGCATCTTCATCCAGGCCATCGATATGAGTCTCCAACAGCGAGGTGATGTTTGCTGCCAGTTCCAGCATCTTGTCGTGTTCTTCCGCATCTTTTTTGTTTTCAAACATTTTTCCGTCTCGGTCGCACTTCCAAACAGCTACCACAGCCATGAGCCAATCTCCTGTATGAATATACTGTTTAAATATACAGTATATTTGGCTGGGTGCAAGTGCTGATCTGAAAAACGTGAAAGGAGGGACTCAGTCGAGCGCTTTGGTGCGAACCAAAGGGTTCCCGTAAAAGCCCAGAGCCAATACGCTAGCGGCCAAGGCAAAATGCAAAATATCGGTACTGTTGATAATGCCTGGCCCTTCCATGCCGTTACTAAGGGCGTCGAGTTGCTGGAAATAGCGATTCAGCAGACCGTACAGCAGCAAAAAGATATTCACACTGGATTCCCCCAAGGCGAAGAGTGCGCGTGCTGTTGGGCGCTTAATAAGAACGCAGGGTAGAAGAAAACAGGCGCCCAGATAAAGGTAGTGCCAGGCTGGGCTGGCCCCCGGAATGCTGATTCGCATATCCAGACCAGCGGAGCTGTACAGAATTAAGAAAACCGGGCTGAGCCAGTAATAGAGGTTGATGAGAGCGGCTGAATTCATCTAAAGATTCTAGCACGGAGTCGCTTGCGTGCCGCCCCTGCTTTTGTCACGATGGATAAAAATAATGATGATAAATGAGCCTTGTATGTCTGACCGCAATTCCGAAACGCCGCAGAGCTCTGTTGCCGCCGCACGCATTTCCTTGCCTCGTTTAATTGAACTGGGCGGTGATAGCCTGAGTCGATTGCCGGATGTGTTAAACAGTTTGAATTGTCGACGTCCGTTTTTGGTGTGTGATGCCTTGATGGCTGAGATTGGTGTGCAGGCCCGCGTGCAAGGCGTTTGTGAAGACGCGGGAATTGCACTCCCGGAGCAGGCTGTGTTCCGCGATGTGATGCCTGAGCCGACGGAGGATTCATTGCAAGCGGCCATCTCGGCGATGGCGGCGAATGAATACGATGGTGTTATTGCTCTTGGAGGCGGCAGTGCCATCGACAGCGCCAAGGCGATGGCTTTCCTTGTTGCGAAAGGCGGTCGTATGAGCGATTACAAAGTCCCCGTCATTTGTGATCAACCGGGTCTGCCTTTGGTTGCTATTCCTACCACTGCCGGAACGGGTTCTGAGGCCACACAGTTTACGATCATTACTGATGCCCAAAGTGATGAAAAAATGCTGTGCAAAGGGTTGGCCTTCTTGCCCCAGGCGGCCATTGTCGATTACACCTTGAGTCTGACGGTTCCTCCGCGCGTCACTGCGGATACCGGTATTGATGCGCTTACTCACGCGATTGAAGCTTATGTATCTCGCCGGGCAAACGACTTTAGTGATCAGCAAGCTTTGGCGGCAATGACATTGATCGCCCCGAACTTACGCCAAGCGTTTCACCATGGCGACGACCAGTCTGCGCGGGAGCAAATGATGTTGGGTTCGCATCTTGCCGGTATCGCCTTTTCCAACGCTTCTGTAGCATTGGTGCATGGAATGAGTCGCCCCATTGGTGCGCACTTTCATGTCCCTCACGGTTTAAGCAATGCTATGTTGCTGCCGGCGGTGACTCGGTATTCGATTCCTGCGGCGATCGAACGTTATGCTGATTGCGCCCGAGCAATGCAGATTGTTTCTGCTGATGTTGATGATCAAAAAGCCTGTGAGGCGTTACTGGTTTATCTCGATGATTTGAATAAAGACTTGTGCGTTCCCAGCCCCGAGGATTTCGGTATCGATCGTGAGACGTTTATGCAAAAGCGTGCAATTATGGCTGAGCAGGCATGGGCTTCAGGTTCTCCAGGGAACAACCCACGTGTGCCAAGTCTTGAGGAAATGCAAAAGATATATACACAATTATGGCGTGAGGACTAAGCGATGCGATACAAAAAACCGGCCGCCATTGATGGCTGACGTTGTTTAGGCTTCGCGGTTAGGGTGCTCGTTTTGATAAACGCGCGGTGGTCTGGCGGGCATCCGCGTCAGCAATTCATAAGCAATGGTGTGAGCGTGTTCAGCGATACGATTAACGCACAGATTTTTCCCCCACATTTCAGCTCGGCTGCCTAATTGAACATTGGCTATGTCCGTCACATCAACGGTGATCATATCCATGGAAACGCGGCCTACCAGCGGGGCCTCCTGACCATCAATTAATACGGGGGTTCCATTCGAGGCATGACGCGGGTAGCCGTCACCGTAACCACAGGCAATGGTGGCGATAATACTGTCTCGTTCGGCTTGCCATTTACCGCCGTAGCCAACACGTTCGCCGGACTGTATCGGACGCAGAGAAATGACTTCGCTGATCAGGCTCATGACAGGTTTGAGTTTGGCGGCATTCTCATTGTCTTCGGTGAAGGGCGAGGCGCCGTAGAGCATAAACCCGGGGCGTAACCACTGTCGATGCGCAGAGGGGTGAGCCAGTATGGTGGCGGAGTTAGCCAGGCTTTGGTCCAGCCCTTGCGCCTGTTCGCACTCTGCAATCAGTTTGTCAAAGCAGCGGAGCTGTTCAGCATTGCTGGGGTTGTCGAGCTCATCTGCGCTGGCGAAATGACTGGCCATAATAATGTCGGGTTGCACATTGGGGCTGGCTTTTAGCACGGCCAGTGCCGCGTCAACCTGTTCAGGCAGCAGGCCCAAACGATGCATGCCGGTGTCTACTTTCAACCAACAATGCAGAGCTTGATCGATGTCGGCCTGGATAATCGCTTCGATTTGCTCCAGATTTTCCACCATCAGGAAAAAGTGTTCCTCGCTGGCTATCGCCACTTCATCGGCACTGAAAATACCTTCCAATAACAGGATCGGTTTTTGAATGCCGGCATGGCGAAGCTCGAGCGCTTCTTCAATACAGGCTACGCCTAAAGCGGGCGCCAAAGGTTCCAGAGCCTTCGCGGCTTCGACAGCACCATGACCGTACGCATTGGCTTTGACAACGGCGACCGCTTGGGCGCTCGGGGCCAGTTCACCAGCCAGACGATAATTGTGGCGCAGTGCTTCCAGATCAACTTGGGCGTAGCAAGGGCGGCTCATACTGAACTCTCCGCAGCGTTTACATCAACATCTTAGTAATCGAATTTATGGGCAGAGTAAAGCGCTTGTGCCGCTTCCCAGACCGGTCCGACGTCACCATTGCCAACCGCTCGGCCATCCACTTCAATAATGGCGGCAACTTCTTTGCTTGAGCTGCTGATCCAGACTTCATCGGCATTGGCCACTTCATCCATGGTCACAATGCGCTCTTCAACGGTGATATCGCTGTGTTTGTGCAAAATGTCCAGCAGCATCAGGCGAGTGATGCCGGGTAGAATTTGATTGTCTAAAGGTGGTGTTGCGATCACGCCATCTTTCACAATGTAAGCATTGCAGGCACTGGCTTCGGTGAGTTCACCGTTGGCGTTGTACAGTAGAGTTTCATTGTGACCACTGCTGAACCCGTGTTGAAAGTGCATCACGTTTCCGAGTAGCGCGGTTGATTTAATGTGGCAGCGCTGCCAGCGTAAATCTTCCGTGGTCGCTACTTTATAACCCGTGGCTTTGCTGCGATCGGCGACCGGTGGCGGTGCAATATCAAAGGCAAAACCAAAAATGGTGGGCTCAACATCTTCGGGGTAGGCGTGAAAGCGTTTCACATCGGCGCCGCGACTGACGTGCAGATAAATGCCCAGGTTGCCGGAGCCATTTTTCTCTATCAAACCTTCGCAGATATCGCGCCACTTTTCGTGCGTCAGATCGTGTTTGATATCAATAAAGCCCATGCCTTGATGCATGCGATCAATGTGTGGGCCAAAGCCAACCAGTTTGCCATCATAGGAAGGAATCACCTCATAGATGCCGTCGCCAAATAGAAAGCCACGATCCATGGGTGAAATACGGGCCTCTTCCAGGGGCAGAAATTCTCCATTCAAATAGGCTATGGTCATAGTGTCCTCGATAGATGTAAGCAAGCAGATGGAACCCGGCTGTCAGCAAAAGCGTACTGGCGTATATGCCGAGCAGGGGCTAGGGCTTATTGTAGTGCAGATTGTGGTCGGCGTCGGGTGGACGCAGGTACAGGCCGGGTGGGCTGGGGGCCGAGCTGAGTCGCTTGTGGCAACGGGCAGGGCATACTGCGAAGCAGTGCTTCCAATGAGCGGCATTTTAACAAAGATGAACAGAGGATTATTCTGAAAAAACCAAAATATCAGAGTTTTATTCTGCTTCGGTGGGGTTGAAGTGAATAATTTCCGTCGCTATTTGATTCAACAGAGGAGCCAAATGGCGTTCATCGTCTTTCCTCCAACAACTGATGAAGGGCAGAGGGGCGGGGCCTGGAGAGACATGAAGGCTGCACAGCCGTCCGTCATTCAACGCCTCTCTGGCCGCCGCCTCAGGCATGAGCGCGATGCCCAGTCCTTGTTCAGCCAGTGGCAGCAAATTGGTGATTGAACTGAAACTGTGAACCCGTGCCTGCTCGATGTGGGCATTTTCCAGGGCGTGTTGCAGTTGAATCCCGGGCAAACTGTTGCGCGGAAAGCTCAGCAAAGGGAATTCGACGAGGGTATGCAGATCAAGCTCCGTTCCCTTATCGCTTAGTTTTGTGCTGAGCTCGGGGCTGGCAACCCAGCACAGCGGGTATTCAATCAGAGGTTCACTGCACAATTCGTCGCTTTGCTTGGGGCCAACAATAAAGGCGAGATCGAGTTGATGGCGCATAAGCTGCTGGTGCAGATGGGTGCTGACATCAACGCTGATTTCAAATTCCATCAGTGGTAAATGGTGTTGCCAGCTTGTCAGTAATTCTGTCAGCCATAGATGCGCGAGCGTGTCGGATACGCCAATGCGGGCAATGCCTCGCTCGGGTAAGACGTCGTGGAGCTGTTTCTTAATGTCTTGCTGTAATGAGCACATGCGCTGTGCAAGTGGCAGTAATTGCTGCCCTCGAGTGGTCAGGCGAGTCCCACTGGCATCCCGTTCAAAGAGCTGTACGCCCAGTTCATTTTCCAGAGAATTAATGCGAGCCGAAATAGCCGGTTGGGAGCTGTGCAGGTGTTTTGCGGCCGCGTGAAAACTGCCCAATTGGGCGACTTTGACAAAGCTAATCAGGTTCTTAATTTGCATAATGAATCAATCGACTTGCGAGATCGCCCAGCTGTCACTTTTTGCTAAGAAAGCTGTCACTTTAACATAAAGATGTTTGAGTTTTTTCCCTCTACACTAAGGTCTGAATTAAAAGTGAGCTTATTGCTAAGTTCGTCATACAAAAACCAAGAGGACTGCAAGGTGGATATCAACTTTAGCGAAGCGGAATTGGCTTTTCGCGATGAAGTACGTGCCTTTCTAAAAGAAGCCTGGAACGGCGAACTGGCTGAGAAAGCCAAACAGCCAGGTAGCTACAAAGACGTGCAAGTGGGCTGGGAGCGCAAGCTTAACGAAAAAGGCTGGGCGGCACCGTTGTGGCCAGTTGAGCATGGTGGTGCGGGCTGGACTCCGACCCAAAGTTATATTTTTGAATCCGAGCGTGCTGCAGTCGGCGCGCCGGACGTGTCCCCTTTTGGCCTGAAAATGGTGGGGCCGGTCATTTACAGTTTTGGTAATGAGGAGCAAAAGCAGAAGTTTTTGCCTCGCATTTTGAATGCAGACGATTGGTGGTGTCAGGGCTATTCCGAACCGGGTGCGGGTTCCGATCTGGCGTCGCTGAAAACCAAAGCGGAACGAGACGGCGATGATTACATTATCAATGGCGCCAAAATCTGGACGACGCTTGCCCAGCACGCGAATTGGATGTTCTGTCTGGTTCGCACCAGCAACGAAGGTAAGCCCCAACAGGGAATCAGCTTCTTGTTGATCGATATGAATAGCCCGGGAATCACGGTTCGTCCCATCGTCACTATTGATGGTGAGCACCACTTGAATGAAGTCATTTTTGAAGATGTGCGTGTTCCTGTTGAAAACCTGATTGGTGAGGAAAACAAAGGCTGGACTTATGCCAAGAGCCTGTTGGCACATGAGCGTACCGCCATTGCTGGCGTGGCCGATTCGAAACGCAATTTGGCTGAGTTGAAGACATTGGCTGCGGCGGAAGTGAACGGTGGTCGAGCGATGATTGATGACCCGCTTTTCCGTCAGCGTATCTGCGATATTGAAATCGAATTAATGGCCTTGGAATTTACTGAGCTGCGAGTGCTGGCGTCGATGTCGAAAGGCAATGGCCCGGGTGTTGAATCCTCTCTATTGAAACTGAAGGGCACGGAAATTCAGCAATCCATTCAAGAGCTGAAACTGGATCTGGCCGGTTACTTCGGTACGGTTGTGCAGGATGCGGCAAGCGCTGAAGCGGTTGGTCACGCCTTTGGTGATGTGGCGCGCCGTGGCTTTATGATGAGTCGTGCCGCAACCATTTACGGTGGCTCTGATGAAGTTCAGAAAAACATTACCGCGAAATTTGTATTGGGCCTGTAAGGCAGCAACAGCATAGGATAAAGACCATGAATTTTGATTTTTCCGAAGAGCAGCAAATGCTCAAAGACAGTGTTGCTCGTTTTGTTCAGGACGAGTACGACTTTGAAGCGCGCAACAAAGTCGTTGCCAATGAGGCCGGTTTCAGCCAGGAAAATTGGCAGAAGTTTGCAGAACTGGGTTGGTTGTCCATCCCGTTCTCTGAAACCCTAGGCGGGTTTGGTGGTGGCGCTACCGATACCATGGTAGTGATGGAAGAACTGGGTAAGGGGTTGGTTGCCGAACCTTTTATTGCGTCAGTTTTAATGTTTGGTGGCCTATTGCAGAGTACTGCCCAAAGCGATGAGCGAGACGCTTTGATTGGCGGCATTATTGAGGGTTCCGTGCAAGGAGCGGTTGCCTACGCTGAGCCCCAGTCGCGTTTTGAAATGCAAGATGTTCGTTGTCGTGCTGAGCAGGATGGCGATGCTTATCGTTTGAGCGGTGAGAAGTCATTGGTGCTCAATGCCATGTCGGCTGACAAAATCATCGTCAGTGCTCGTGTAAGCGGTGAGCAGAGTGATGAGCAGGGTATCGCCCTGTTTTTAGTGGATGCCAACGCTGAGGGTTTGAGTAAGACGTCTTTGCGCACAATGGATGCACAAGTTGTCGCGAATATCGCATTAGAGAATGTGACGGCGATAGCCCTGTGTGGTGCTAATGAAGGCTTGGCTTTGTTAAAGCAAATGCGTCAGCAGGTCATTGTAGCTCTGGCGGCTGAAGCGTTGGGGATTATGGAAAAGCTGAACGCTACGACGTTGGAATACTGTAAAACCCGTAAACAGTTTGGTGTGGCGATCGGTTCTTTTCAGGCATTGCAGCACCGCATGGTAGACACCTTTATGGCGAGCGAACAGTGTAAGTCGCTGCTGTATCGTGCCGTGTGTTCGATTGAGCAGGGCGAAGATGTCGCGAATATTGAAAAGAACGTTCTAGCGCTGAAGGTGATGGTGGGCAAAGCCGGAAAACTGATTGGTGGTGAGGCCATTCAATTGCACGGCGGTATGGGCATGACCGATGAGTTGGATGTTGGTCACTACGTACGTCGTTTGCTAACCATCAATGCGGCGTTTGGTGATGCGGACTATCAGCAACAGCGTTTTGCTGAGCTGAGCTTGGCTTCTTAACACGCTCACAGTTTGCTTGTTGAAATTCCGCTTTCAGCAAACTCCAATAAAAAAGCCGCGATATATTGCGGCTTTTTTATGCCTGTCCTTTTTTGTTTCGAAACATGCGGTTCATTATCTTGGCCCCAAATGTCCGATGACGGGCTCCAGATGCCAATTAACGAACGCGCTAACGCTCTACACTTAGCCTCCATACGTTAAACATCACCAGACAGTCATTGGTGAAAAAATGGAGGCGCTATGAACATCTATCGAAGAAACCTCTTGCTGGGCGGCAGCGCGGGTCTGTTGCTTGCACCGGGGCTCGCCTCTTTTGTGCAGAAAGACAAGGGCATTGAATTACCTGAAGCGCGAAGTGGTGGCGACAGTTTATGGTATGAGCTGTCGGGTCAAAAACGCGTGCTACCGTCTCTTGGCAATAATATCAGCGCAGATGTCGGTATTGTTGGGGGTGGTTACACTGGTTTGGTGGCCGCGATATATCTGAAAAAGCGTCGTCCAGATTGGCGGGTTGTGCTTCTGGAGTCCCACCATCTGGGGGCTGGTGCCAGCTCGCGCAATTCCGGTGCTGTGTATGCGAAATTTACTGGCCTGAACGATCACGCGATCGCTGAGCGAGGCCTTCGCCGCTTCATGGCGTTTTTGGAAGAAGAATCCGTCGACTGCGATCTTCAGCCGGCTAACACCTTATTTCTCTACTCGTCAGAGTCTGCTGCTCGCGAAGCGCAACGGGAACTGAAAGATGACGAACGTTGGCTGGATCGCGAAGAGCTTCAGCAGAGCATTGCCAGTGATTTTTACTCGGGAGCAAAGGCGAGTGCCGGTTTCTATAAAATTCAACCCGTTCGTTTGATGCAGGCGTATTGCCGTATTGCGTTATCGCTGGGAGTGGAGATATATGAAAACTCTCCAGTACTGTCTATTGAGTCGGGCGAGTGGAATACGCTGACAAGTCGCAAAGCAAGTGTACAAGCGAAGCAGGTGTTACTGGCAACCAATGCCTATACGCCCCGTCTGGGGGTCGCGGACGACAAAATGTTTCCCGTGCATCAATACTCCTGTTCCACCGGAATGTTGAGTCGGGAGCAGATTGAAGCGTTAGGGTTGAATAATTGGGATCTGCGCTTTGAGCCCAATACGCTGCCAATCACCTTCGGTTTGAGCGCCAGTGGTCATTTCTTTTTACGGCTTGTTTTGGGGTATGCCAGTCATGATTCCAGTGAGTGGCAGGATCTTGAGTATGCACGTGCCTTGACCCGACGAGTCTTCGCAGAGCGCTATCCCCAGATTGGTGAGCTTGGTATTGCTCATGAATGGCATGGTGTTACGGCCCATACTTTGAATAGTCGGTCAATTGTTTCCAATGTGCTGTCAGATCGCATCTACTTATGTTGCGCTTACAATGGCTTGGGTATTATGCCCAGTCACTACTCTGCATATTTAAGTGCCTTGAAAATGACGGGTGAGGAAGTCGAGGACTGGCGGAACTTGTCCCGATTGAATCAACATGTTTCTTTCCTCGGTGACTACTATCGAAGCTTGATGCTTAAAAGCAGTTTCAATGTGTTGAATGCTTTCTGAATAACTTTTGCCAGGAGGTGGGATGAACTCACTCTATCGATACTCATTTGACTATATCTGTTTATTGCTCGCGGCCGCGCACTTGTGTCTTGTTCCCTGGAGCTTTGTTCAGGGGCACTATGTCATTCCCACTTTCATGATGATCTCTGCTTTGCTGTTTTACCATTTGGGAAGAGCGGGTTTGAACGGTATGCTCTGGGTGAAGAAACTCCTCAGTTGTGGCGTCTTAGTGTTGTGCTCACACCTTTTGTTTGCTTTGTTTCACGCAAAAATGCCCCGTGAACTGTTACAGCACTGGTTTTATCCTGTGTATTTATCTCTGTTGTTGATGTTGTCGTTTCTACTGTTTAAGTATATAAGGGTAAATAGAATCTCTTTGCTGACTTAAGTCTTTGGTGGTTCATGGATAAATATGCGCAGCCGATGAAAAAGCCAAATCTAGATCGTTTTATCGATGCTTTTTTTCAGCTCGGATTGGACCCAGAGCCTTGTCTGAAAAAATTGGGGCTAAACCTTTCTGAACTTTCAGACGCTGGACTTCGATACAGTGATTACCTTGAATTTCTGAATGCGTCTGCTGAATTCTATCAGCGACGTTTTCTTGCTGTCGAGCTTGCTGCATTAATGGATGACAGGGATTTCGGCGTCCTGAACTACATGCTTCGCAGTGCCAGTAATTTGGCAATGCTGCTTGAATTGCTGAAAAAGTATCTCGCCTTGATTTCTCCGGCAGCGGAGATTCATTTGCAGGAAGACAAAGAACAATTTGTTCTCATATATTCTCACCCAGGCATCCCTCCAGAGCTCAGTTATCAGGATTGTGAAGGTACCATTGCTCAGTTGATTACTTTGTTTCAGAGGGTCTTGGATGATGAAAATTGGTTGCCCAATAGAATTTGCTTTCAGCATCCAGCGTTGAACGACAGCGACGCTCGAATGTTTCCTGGGGGTGGAAACGTTCGTTTTGAGCAGAGTGTGAGCGGCATTTATTTTGATCAGTCTCTCATGATGCGGCCATTGGAGTCCGCTGACCCCAGATTACTGGAAATATTAGAGGCCAGTGCCTTGCAGGCATTGGCAGATTATTCCCACCATTCTCTATTGTCTGCACTCAGAACCATCATCACTGCGGCGGTGCCGAGACAAGAGCTGGATGTGAACAGTATCTCCCGTGAGTTGGGGATGAGTCGAAGAACCCTCAGTCGACGCTTGAAAGACCTGGGAACCAGTTTTACGGAGGTCAGGGAGTCCATTTTGATGGGGCTTGCTTGCAAGAGTCTTCGTCACAGCGGCACCCCTATTTCTCTGATTGCTCAGACGCTGGGCTATGCCGATGCCAGCGCTTTTAATCGCGCCTTTCGCAGAGTGCACCGTTGCTCGCCCAGAGTCTTTCGTGCTGAAAAGCGCTAGTGCCTGCGTATTCATATGATGAAACGCCTTGCAATCTCTACACTTGTAGATATTATATCTACAAGTGTAGAGATTGGTAGGTGAGAGGTTAAAGGAATTGCGTATGGAGTTCAGCGACTTTGAATTGGAAGTGATGCACTACTTTTGGGAATGTGAGCGTTTGAGCGCTCCTCAGGTTCATCAGGCGATTGATCAGAAAAGAGATATCAGTTATTCGGCGGTAAAAACCATTATTGATCGTTTGGAGAAAAAAGGCGCTGTGAACAGGGCGGGCCAGGAAGGTCGCACCATTTATTATTCGGCTGCCGTGGAGCGAGGGAGAGTGCGTTTGCCTATGATCAGGCAGTTTATTAACAAAGTGTTCTTGGGCAAGAGTCAAAGCCTGGCAGTACACCTGTTGGAAGAAGAGGAACTCAGTCTGGATGATATTCAATATCTTGAGAAAATTTTGAAGCAACGCAAAAAGGCGCTAAAAGATGACTAGTTATCTGGTGCTGTCCGGGTTGTATAGTGTGTTGTCGCTTCTGCTATTGCGCAGCGACAAGGTCTACCTGGGCTTTCAGCGAGTGTTATGCGCGTCCGCTATTGTGATGTGGTGCTTGCCCTGGCCTCTTTTCTCACGCTGGGTTTCCGCGTCCAGTGTTCAGCTGGTGCCCAGTCAGCCGCTTGAGACCTTGCCGGTATTTCTGGCTGCACAACCTATCCAGGTGCACAGCCCTACGGTTGATGAATATTTGGGGTCATTATTGGCCCTGCTCGTCGGTAGTGGCGTGTTGTTGTATCTGTTTCAACTCTATAAGTATCGACGACATTACCGAGCACTTCTCGTCCATGCCGAACACGATGCGTCACTTGAGAAGCAATATGGTGGTGTGTTTTTGCGTGTGAATAATCTGGCATCAGCGATGCTGTTGGGTTTCTGGAGGCCTGCGATATTATTGCCCGCTCGGGTCGATAACGAGCAAGCGTTTGAGTTTATGGTTCAGCATGAGCTGGCTCACAGAGAAAACAAAGATCACTGGCGTGTTGCTGTGCTGTCTTTTTTACAATGCCTGTTTTTCTGGAATCCCCTGGTAAGACAGTTGATCAGTAAGCAACGTAATTTAATTGAAGCTCAATGCGATGCCCAGGTAGCTGCTGCGAACCCGGTAGCGTATCGCGAAGCTTTGAGTCGGATGGCCTTGCAGGTAAATGGTTTTGATATGTCCTGTTCTATGGCTATGGGTAATCTGATTTGGAGACTGAAAAGGATGGAGAATGGAATGGTGCAGAAAAAGTTAACGATGTTGAACGTGGTTTTTTTGAGTTTGTTCATCACGATGCTGATGGTAACAGTGGTGAGTTTGTTGGGGAGTTCTCAGGCTTTTGCCTTGCAATCCGAACGGGCTGGAGCCGTTATTGAATTGAAGGCAGAAATGCGTTGGAAGTCAAAAGGGATGATGGATTCCAGCCTGTCTAATTCGAGCGTATGGTTGCACTATAATGAGGAATTTACATTCAGTTTCGACAATGGTTTTCAGCTGAATCTGATGCTAAGCAAAAAAGAAGAGGACACAATTTTAATCTCAACAACGTTGCTTAAGTTAGGTGATGGTCTGCAGGTGTTAACCGAGCCTCAATTATTGGTGCTTATGGGGGAGGAGGCCGTCATAGAAACAGGGGATGAGTCAGAAGGGTGGCATTATGCGGCTGTATTTAAAGTCAACGAGGAACCCCAGCCGAAGGGTATCTGATTCACCTCAGGTGATATTCGGGTGTAATAAAAGAGGTCGAGAGGTGCTCATAGAGCCCCTCTCGACCGCTTGACTACTGCTTGAAAGTAAAACCGTTCTTATTTTGCCGCCATCTCATTCAAATAGCACGCCAGTCGAACGCCGCCCTTCATTAGGCGATCTTTCAGGATTGGACGAGTTTTGTAAATATACTGCCACTTCAAGCTTTTACGGCCCGGGTACAGGTCGTCAATCAGAGCACGACTTTCCTTGGCCCAGACCATTGGGTCGGTTACGCACCAATCCTTTGCGTTCTGCTCGGTGATTTTGGGTTGCAGCCATGCTGTCCATTCAGTGAATGACAGCTTCTCGTGGTCGATCAGTTTGCTGTCCCAAACGCTGTGCAAGTTAGTGTCTTCACCAAAGAATTTCAGTTTGACATCGTTGCCACCACGATCTGTACCATTGCCAGCGTGGAACGGTTGGTGTAAATCAGTGATGATGTGGACTAGAAAGCGTAGCGCTTTTTGGCGTTCAGCCAAAGGCAAGCTTTTGTCTTTGACTTTGGCAGTGAAATCTTTAATGCCGGAAATGGCATCGCCGTGTTTACTGTGTTGGCGTTCATTCTCCGGAATGGTCACAAAATGCAACCACATGGATTGGCGTTGCCAGAATGTATCCGGGTTCGAGCGCATAAAGTCAGGCCAGGTTGATGCCTCAGCCAGGGTTTCAACACCCAGAACGGATTCCACCATCGCTTTGGCATCCTCGTTCAGATAATGTTCGGCGATTTGGCTGCTGATTCGGTGGCCTTGTTTACCCCAGGCGGCGGCATACTGCGCACTGAGACTTAACGCCAGGGCGCTGATTAAAACACTGATGCGACGCATATTGGTCTCCTTAAAAATGACTGACGGGATTATAGGCAAGCTATATGACAAAAGCACGTCGCCGGTTCTCAACAGAACCGGCGGGTGAGCTGGAGTGTGCCTGGGGCAGGTTTAAGCGAGTGAACTGCCGACTCAGGGTTTTTGATACGCGATGTTGCCGTCCACAACGGTAAACAGGACGTTGGCTTGGAGAATCTGCTCCTCGGGAACCATCATGATGTCGCGATCAAAAATGGTGAGGTCAGCGAGTTTGCCTACCTCGATGCTGCCTCGGAGATTTTCTTCAAAGGCGGCGTAGGCTGGCCACAGTGTAAACATCTTCAGGGCATTATCTCGACTCACCGCGAGTTCTGGGTGCCAGCCTTTGGTTTGGAAGCCACGGGTGTCTTTGCGGATGCTGGCGGCGTAAAACTCGATGCGTGGGTCGCCAATTTCAACCGGCGCATCTGAACCACCCGCGATGATCAAACCTTTGTCGAGAAGGCTTTGCCAGGGGTAGGCGTGTTGCAAACGCGTTTTCCCCAATCGATCAGGGGCGAAGTGCAAGTCGCCAATCGCGTGGGATGGCTGCATGGAGGGAATCACGCCCAGCTGCTTAAATCGGTCCTGGTCTTCTGGCGTGATATTTTGAGAGTGTTCGATACGCCAACGTGGATTGGCAAGGGCCCATTCTTCGCGGGGCACTTTACGGAACGCTTTCTCATACCAGTCGAGCACCAGGCGATTGGCGAGATCACCGATGGCATGAGTTTGAATTTGAATGCCACGGCGTAATGCTTTTTCGAGAATGGGCATGATGGTTTGCTCGTCGATCAGCAACAAGCCCTTGCCCTTGGCATCGTGGTAGGGTTCGATCAAAGCGGCACCTCGAGAGCCCAGGGCGCCATCGGAATACAATTTAATGCCACGAGCACTGATCCAATGTCTGTCATCCAGTTGAGCGCCTTTGTTCAAGAGTGTGTCAGCATTGTCGCCTTGACTCAGTGCGTAGTACACGCGATGTGCCAGTCGTCCTTCTTTTTGTAATTCCTGTAGGAGCTGTAGGTCGTTCCAGCTGCCCCCGGCGTTTTGGGTTTGTGTCCAGCCGAGTTGTACATTCCGAGCAAGTCCCCGGGCCAGGGCGTCTTTGTCATCGGCGCGGGTGTTTTCCGGAATCAGTTTCTCAACCAGTGCCATAGCGTTATCGACCAGCAAACCTGTCAACTCGCCATCGCTGTTTTTTTCGATGGCGCCACCATTAGGAGCCCGGCTGTTTTTATCAATACCCGCGAGCTTCAGGGCGACGCTGTTGGCCAGAGCTGAGTGGCCATCGGCACGCTTGAGATAAGCCGGTCGATCACTGACGATGGCATCAATATCTGCCAACGTGGGAAAACGCTTTTCCGGCCAGACTTTTTCTATCCAGCCACGGCCAACTACCCAAGGTGCATCTGGATTGGCTTTGGCGTGGTCCGCGACGGCCTGCATGGTTTCTGCCAGGCTATTGATGCCCTGTAGGTTCAGATTTTTCTCACGATAGCCAATGCCTTTGAGATGCACGTGAGCATCGTTAAAGCCTGGAAAGATAGCGCCTTGCTTTAGGCGAAAGTGGCGAGCGCCGTCGCATAATTTAATCGGTTCGAGACTGACAGCAGCGATTTTATTGTCTTTAATGGCCAGGTGGTTGGCCTTTGGAAAATGATCGTTTGCGGTGTAGATGTTCCCACTGAAGGCCAGGTCGGCCTCGACGCAATGTTTGGCCGCCAAGCCATGCGCGCTGAATAGGGAGAGGAATAAACTGCTGCCAATGATGAGTTCTGTGCGCACGTGCTTGATCCTTTGCTGGCCTTGAAAGCTCCAATGTAGCCAAGGCGCATAACAGGATCAAGTATTAGGCAGCCTGTTGCAGCTGCCTCGGGGCATCAGGGTAATTGTTTCAGGGTGTGGCCGCTGTTTTTCAGTTGTGCCAACAAGCCTTCTTTGCCAACCAGATGTAAGGCGCCAACCAGAACAAATTCTACATCAGCATCGTTATTGTATTGCGCGAGTTCTCGCATCCAATCATTGTTGCGATCGGTGAGCAGGCGTTTAAACACATTGGGGAATTCTGCTTTCCATTCGCGAATGGCAATGTCGGCGAGCTGCTTATTGTTGCCTGCACGCCAGGCGGCCTTCATGTTGCGAATCATGGTGGGTATCTGTTCCAAGTCGTCCAGAGTTTGGCGAATCATTTCGTCTTCCTGGCCTGTCCCCATATTGGCGATAAAGTCCATATGAGCATTCAGCTCTTCAAGGGAATCCAGGGTTTTCTGGTCCTTTTTGGCTTTCTTCATGAAGAACATATCGACCCCTTCTTCAGCCAAACCGTTCCGGCGCAGCTCGATTAAGGTCAGAGTCATCACGGTCATGCCGATTCGAAAGCGGGTGATTTCCGATGTCGGCACTCCGCGCGCTGCAAAAAAATTATCCAGTCGCTGATAAGTTTCCGGGCTTAGTTTTTGTCGCAGGTTCTCACCGCTGGGGTAAAGCAATTTGCGCAGCAATTGGGTCTGATTGGAGGCTGCCTTCATTTTTTCAATGTCGGTTTCAAATACTAATGTGCTGGCTTCCGCATAGGCCTTATCGAAGGCCTCGGGTAAGGGGTAATCAGAATTGGCCAGCAAGTGGATGGTGCCCCCCAAATAGAAGTGGTGGCCATTTTTGCTTATTTTCCAGACGGGACTGGTGGCTTGTGCGCTGATGCTGAGGCACAGGCAGCACAGGCCGATAACGAACTTGTTCATAAATTCCTGCAACTTACGGGTGAGGGCACAATCTTACACAGCTGTGGCGGGACTGTGAACTCATCCGCTTGGCGTTGCAATTGTGTGCCGTCAGTCAACAAAACCGCAATGCTGTCTCAAGGCGTAGAGCAGTTTGCTGCCTTCTGCAGCATCGAGACTGTCTTCCGTTAAGGTGTTTTCCCGTGTGACGCCATCAACACTGCCTCGCTCGCTCAGGTAGCGCAGGACATCGAGGTTGTCGAAATTGGCCAATAGGTCCTGGTTACGCAAATAACCGAGCAGGGCAACCAGGGCATGGCCGCCCCAGTTGGAAACATCCGCAACCACGAGCTCATCGCAGCTGGTGGCGGCAGGAACAATGTTGAGTTCGCTCAGGGCATTGTGCACTTTGCCCATCCCGATTTCATTGCCGCCATCACCAATCGCCAGAGTGGTGCATTGGCAAAGCTGCATGATTTCATCGAAGCAGGCACTGCGGGGGCTGATCGATTCACCGCGCATATTGTAGTAACCGCCGTCGGCGGCTTTGCCCGGGCGTTCAATGGAAATCACCAGGCCCGGTGAATACTGCTTGAGAATCGCTTCGGCTTCCTGGTGCTGCTGCTGTTCGCAATCTTCACCCACAGCCAGTTCGATGACCCGATAATCCGCCACGATGGCGCCGGAAAGTGGCGCGCCGCAGCAAATGTAAGGTGTGCCGCCACAGGCCTCAATGGCCCGGTAAAGGGAAATGGCACCCGGTGGTCCATCGGTTTCAAAGGTATCGACAACGGGAAAGCCCGTACCGATCAGTACGACGGCGCCCTTGAGTACGGCGGTGTGCATGGCTTTGGCTGCGCGCATGCAATAGCCGGCTTCCAGGTGAGGTTGCACTTGAGCCATGCCACGTAGATTGCGCGCCACCAGAAGGTTCTCGATGGTTCGGCTGAGGCCCAGTTCGCTATCGCTAAGGGTAATATTTTTGAGTGTCATGATGTTATAGCTTTTCCAGAGTCAGCTGGCTCATTTGGCGTTGAGTCAGCAGTAATTCCTGATGGGCTTCATTGATGTCCATTTCTTTGAAGTGAATACGGCCGCCGGCGGTCAGCTGCGTCAGCTTGGCCAGATCCGGCGCGAACACCGAACCCATTTTGGGGTAGCCACCGATGGTTTGGCGGTCATTCATCAGTACGATGGGTTGGCCATCGGCGGGCACCTGAATGGCGCCGAGGCAAATACCTTCGGAGAGGATGCCATCGATATCAGCATTGACCTTGGGGCCTTCCAGGCGATAACCCATTCGGTCACAGAGATCGCTGACGATGTATTCGCTACTGAAGAAAATAGCCTGCTTCACCTTGCTGAAATGGCTCTGCTGGTAACCCAAAATGACCCTCAAACTGATCTGGGAGGGGTATTCCGGCCGTTGTTCTTCGGGCAGTGCAAGGACTTCAAAATCGTCCTGGGCTGAGCAGGAAAGTTCGTCGGCTTTCTGCAGTGGGCCGCCACGGATACCACCAATACCTTCACGGCATACGGTGGAGCGGCTTCCGAATTGCGCGGGAATGTCGAAACCACCGGCAACCGCCAGATAAGCGCGGCTGCCGCTGTGGGAATCACTGGCGAAGCCAACGTTGATTTTGTCGCCGGCTTTGATGGCAATGGTTTGCCATTGAGGTTGGCTTTGGCCGTTCACTTTCAAGCCCAGCTTAGCGCCGCTCAAGGCGATGCAGGTATCGATAGATGATTCCAGAGTGAGCCCGCCAATGCTGATTTCAATGGCACAACTGTCGTCGGGGTTGTGGCATAAGCGGTTGGCCAATGTAAACGCAAACGGGTCCAGCGGACCGCCATTGGTGAGGCCAATTTGTTGCTGGCCAAAACGACCGGCATCTTGCAGCAAGCTGAGAATGCCGGGGGCAACTACGGTAAATCCTGGCATGACGGTTACACCTCAAACTCTGGGAGTTCGCCACCGAGGTCCAGGAACTCTTCCCGGCTGATTGGACGAAAACGAATGCGGTCTCCCACTGCAACGGGCATGTGGGGTTTCTGTTCTGGATCAAACATCGGACTTGGGCAAAGGCCAATCAGGTTCCAGCCACCTGGAGACACGGCCGGGTAGACCGCGGTTTGTCTGTCTGCGATGGCGACAGCGCCCTTGGGGACTTTTTTCCGAGGTGTGGCGAGACGTGGGGCGGCAATGCGCTTATCGACTTGTCCGAGGTAGGCGAAACCGGGGGCAAAACCGATGGCATAGACCCGGTACTCTTCTGCGCTGTGCATGGCAATGACCTCGTCTTCGCTGAGTCCTGCGTTTTGCGCCAACAGGCTGAGATCCGGTCCGGATTCACGACTGTAATAACTGGGCAGTTCGACCAGGCGGCTGTCGTCTTGTTGGCGGTTGTGTTCACCGCTCAGGCATTGGCGAACTCGCTGTCGCAGCCACAGGTGGTCACATTGTTGAGGATTGAAAATGATCAGCAGCGACGCGTAGGAGGGCACCAGGTCAATTAATTCCTGTCCGATATGATGTTGCAGGCCCTGGGCGAGTCTTTGTACCTCTGCGGAAATTTCGGCGCGGGTTTCTTCGCCCAGATACACGATCAGCGCGTCTGCACCGGCGATGTCAATGCGCGGCGTAAAGGTGTTGCTCATCAGCAGATTGCCTCACGAATTGAGGCAATGGCGGCAACGCCTTCGGCGTTGTCACCGTGCACGCAGAGTGTGTCAGCCTGGAGTTCCAAGGTGTGTCCGCTTACGGTGGTGATGGTGCCTTTTTTGGCCAGCTGAATCACCTGGGCAAGCATTTTCTCTTTGTCGTGAACGGCACCTGGCTTGCTGCGGGCCAACAGTTTGCCATCGTCGTCGTAGCAGCGATCGGCGAACGCTTCAAACAAGCAGTCGATACCGATGTGTTGAGCCTCGTCCTGATGGCTTTGCCATTGCGGGGTGGCCTGCAGCATCAGCTTCACTGGCCGGTGATGTTCGGCAATGGCTTCCATAATCGCAAGGCGGTTCTCAGTCTTGGCCATCATGTCGTTGTACATGGCGCCGTGGGGTTTGAGGTAGTCGACACTCAGGCCCTGGTTGGCTGCCATGCCTTCGAGGGCGCTGAGTTGATAGCTGATCATGGCTTTGAGCTCGGCTTTGCTGACGTTCATGCTGCGACGCCCAAAGCCGACCAGGTCCGGGTAGGCTGGATGGGCGCCGACGCTGACCCCATGGGTTTTTGCCAGCGCTAGGGTGTGTTGCATGATCAAGGGGTCACCGGCGTGAAATCCACAGGCAATATTGGCTTGATCGATGTGGGGCATGACGGCAGCATCCATGCCCATGGTCCAGTTGCCAAAGCTTTCGCCGAGGTCGCAATTCAATAACAGGCTCATGGTTCTTCTCTCAGGTTGAATTAGGTCTTACAGGATGGCCAGGCGGCTGTTGGGCAGATCGCTTACGACCATGCAGCCAGGGCTGTGGGTAATGCAAAAGGGCGGTTTGGCTTGCTCAAGGGCGACCTGGGGTGTTACGCCACACGCCCAGAAAACCGGCACTTCGTCTTCGGCAATATCGACCGCATCGCCGTAGTCCGGCTGCAGAATGTCGTGAATGCCGATCAGACTCGGGTCGCCAAAATGCACGGGGGCTCCATGCACGCTGGGAAAGCGACTGCAGATCTGAATGGCCCGGATGGCATCAGCGGCCTTGAAGGGGCGCATGCTGACGACCATATCACCGCGGAAACGTCCCGCGGGCTTGCAGGCGATGTTGCTGCGGTACATGGGCACGTTTTTGCCCTGGCTAATGTTACGCACATCCAGGCCGTCTGCCAGTAGGGCTTCTTCAAACGAAAATGAACACCCCAAGAGAAAGGTGACCAGATCATCGCGCCAGTATGCTTGGATATCGTGAACTTCTTCCTCGAATTGACCATCGCGGAAAATACGGTAGCTGGGTACGTCCTGACGGATATCGAAATCTTGAGCGACCTCCGGCATGTCAATCTGTCCGGGCTGGCTGCTCATGGCGACGATGGGGCAGGGCTTGGGGTTGAGCTGGCAGAACTGAAGGAACTCATTGGCCCAGTCGGCGGGCAGGATGGCGACATTGCACTGCACGAAACCGGGGCAAAAACCTGAGGTGTTGCCGGTATGTTCCCCGCTCCGAATGGCCTGCCGCAACTGCTGGGGGCTAAGGTGCTGGGAATTCTGTTTAAGGGTGCTCATCGCCGACTTCCTTCATTCTAAGGTCAAGACGGGAAATGGTACGAGTTGCCCGGTGAATGTCCAATGGATGCTCTTTGCCAAGGGTGATAAAAATAATTTATCACCCTTGGCTTGCCTGTCTTCCCCGGTGAGATCTGTGCGACAATGGCGGCTTTTGGCAGGGCTTATATCGCCGCAATGGCGAGCTGAGGTTTCTGCATTGGGGGAGTGCATCAATTGAGTGGGGCGGAGCAACAGCCTAAGGCAAGCGCGGGTTTATTAAAATCCAGCATGGTGGTGAGTACCTTCACCTTTTTGTCTCGTATATTAGGCTTGATTCGGGACGTAGTTCTGGCCCGCTTTCTCGGCGCGGACGCGAACGCTGATGCGTTTATTGTTGCCTTTAAAATTCCCAATTTCATGCGGCGACTATTTGCGGAAGGTGCCTTCGCGCAAGCCTTTGTTCCGGTCTTGTCAGAATATCGCGAGCAGGGTTCCCACGCTGCAGTGCGCCAACTACTGAACGCCGTGGCGGGCTGTTTGGGCTCCACGCTCATACTCTTGACGGTCTTGGTGGTGGCCGGAGCCCCCTTGGTGACCATGCTGTTCGCGCCAGGCTTTTATATGGAAGGTGGTGAGCGCTACGCGCTGGCCAGCGATATGATTCGCATCACCTTTCCGTATCTCTTGTTGATTTCCTTGACGGGTTTTGCCGGAGCAATTCTCAACAGTTATGACCGTTTTGCGGTGCCAGCTTTTACGCCGGTTTTATTGAATATCTGTTTGATTGCCGCCGCCATCTACTTAAGCCCTTATTTTGAGAGGCCGGTAATGGCACTGGCTTGGGGAGTATTGGCGGCGGGTGTTGTTCAATTGCTGTTCCAGTTGCCGTTCCTGTACCAATTGCGCCTGTTACCCTACCCGGCTCCCAATTGGAAGGACTCAGGTGTTCGCCGGATTCTGGCTTTAATGGCCCCGGCAATTTTCGGTGTGTCGGTGAGCCAGATTAATCTCTTGCTGGACACTGTGCTGGCCTCTCTGCTGCCCTTAGGCAGTGTCACCTGGCTGTATTTTTCTGATCGTTTGGCTGAGCTGCCTCTGGGGGTGTTTGGGATTGCAGTGGCGACGGTTATTCTGCCTAGTTTGTCGCGCCAGCATTCGGCGGATAAGCCAGAACAGTTCAGTGCCACCATGGATTGGGCCTTGCGCCTGGTGTTGTTGATTGCGGTGCCCGCTGCCTTGGCTTTGATTCTGCTGGCGGAACCCATTTTGACCACGCTGTTCCAGTATGGAAAATACTCAGCGGAAGACATCCTCATGGCCTCCTGGAGCTTGCGGGCCTATGCTTTTGGCCTGGTAGCGTTCATGTTGATTAAAATTCTGGCCCCCGGGTATTTCTCTCGGCAAGACACAAAAACCCCCGTTAAATACGGCATTATTGCCATGGTCTCGAATATGGCACTCAATATTGCCTTTGTTTGGCCGCTCTATACGTATATGAATTTGGGCCATGTGGGATTAGCTCTGGCCACCTCGTGTTCGGCGTTTATTAATGCCGGTCTGCTGCTCTCAGGTTTACGGCGTGACCGCGTGTATCGGGCTGAGCCGGGCTGGTGGGCATTTGCTCTGCGTATGCTGGTAGCGAATGTCGCGATGGCGGCCGTTTTGCTGTACCTCAATGCCCAGTGGCAAGACTGGTATCAGTGGGGTTGGTGGCAGCGGACCTACACGATGTTGGCCTTGGTGCTGGCAGGTTTGTGCAGCTATGCCTTGGTATTGGTACTGGCGGGAGTGCGTCCCAAGCATTTGAAACAAAAGAAATATTAGCGTGCTAAACCGATAGATGTACTATCTTACATATTATGGATAAAGAAACTTCCAGCAGCGATTATCAGTTTTCGAGTTATGAGAATGTCGAATGCCCAGCGGGGGAGGCTTGCCCCTGGCCTGCGGAAGTGCGCAAGCTGGAAGAGCAGTTGCTGACCGATCCACTTACTGGCATTGCCAATTACCGTCATTTCATCCGAGCGTTGGAACAGGAGATGGAGCGTACTCGTCGAAGCGGTGCGTCGACTTCTCTGATCATGTTGGATATCGATTTCTTTAAAAGCATCAATGACAATTACGGCCATGAGGCGGGCAATATGGCTCTTCAAGCCCTGGCGAACTGCATGCTGTCCAGCTTTCGAAAGCTCGATGTGGTCTGCCGCTATGGCGGTGAAGAGTTTGCCATTATTCTGCCGGCAACCGAGGCCTTGGTGGCGGTGCAGGTCGCTGAGCGTCTGCGTAAGAATATCGAATCCATGGCCGTTACCGTGTGCAATCAGCAGGGAGACACTTTGCAGATCAATATGACGGCAAGCTTGGGGATTGGTATTTATACGCGTCATAGCCAGGTTTCCCCCAAAGAGCTGATACAGGAAGCTGATGACTTTTTGTACAAAGCTAAAAACGAAGGCCGGAATCAGGTCTGTTACGGTATCCATAAAGTGGAGGCGGAAGCTGAAGTCTCCAGTGATGAAAAGGATGCCCTGAACAGCCTTTTCGGGGGCGACGACTAGTCGCTCCGGCCTCTCTTGATCACAAGTTTCCCTTTCCAAACGCTCTTCGGGGCTCTATCCTAGCGCGGTTTTTTAATAGCAAATAGCAAAGCGTTTGGAGTGACGATGACACAGATTAAAGTTGTGGGAGTGTTGGGCTCCGGTCAAATGGGCGGTGGAATTGCCCAAGTAGCGGCTGCCACGGGTTTGGATGTAAAACTCGCGGATGTCGATCTGGCAACAGCTGAAACAGGCAAGGCCGTCATTGAGAAGCGCCTGATGGGCCAGGTGGCTAAAGGTAAGCTGGTTGAAGCCGAGGCTCAAGCCATGCTGACAGGCATTGCCCCAGTGAATGGTTTGGCTGATCTGGCCGACTGTGATCTGGTCATCGAAGCGGCCAGTGAAAATCTGGATCTCAAATTAAAACTCTTCGCCGAGCTGGATAAGGTGTGTAAGCCCTCCACTATTCTGGCGTCCAACACCAGTTCTATCAGCATTACTTTGATGGCGGGTGCGATCTCACGTCCTGAAAAATTCATTGGTCTGCACTTTTTTAATCCTGTGCCAGTGATGAAGTTGGTAGAGGTCATCAAAGGTTTGGCTACCAGTGAAGAAACCTATCTTGCGGTTAAGTCTTTGGCCGAACAAATGGGCAAAGAAGTCGTGAGCTGCGAAGACAAAGCGGGTTTCGCTGTTAACCGTTTGTTGGTGCCTTTCCTGAACGAAGCTATTTTTGCTCTCGAAGAAGGGGTTGCGAGCCGTGATGACATTGATCGTGGTGCCCGCTTGGGCTTGAATCACCCGATGGGCCCGCTAACCCTGGCCGATTTTGTCGGCCTGGATACCTGTCTGGCCATCATGGAAGTGCTCCACAAAGAGTTGGGTGAAGACAAGTATCGCCCCGCGCCGCTGCTGCGTAAGTATGTTGCAGCCGGTTGGTTGGGCAAAAAGTCCGGCCGCGGTTTTTACGAGTATAACTAGAGGCGTTCGGTCTTGAATGCGTCAGTGAACTCGCAGGATATCATTGCCCAGGTGCAGGCCTGGGTGAAAGATGTCGTGGTGGCGGAGAATTTCTGTCCTTTTGCGGCACCGGCGCTCGACCGGGTGCATTATCAGATTCTGGCCGCTGATCTTGAGAAGCAGTTGCAGGATTTTGTGGAAAGTTGCTATCAGCTGCAGGCTGAACCGGGTATTGAGACCGCGCTATTGATTGCCCCTCAGGGCTTGAGTGATTTCGATGATTATCTCGAGCGGCTGGATTTGCTGCAGGCCTTGTTGGAAGCCCAGGGGTTTCTGGGGGAGTTTCAATTGGCCAGTTTTCACCCTGATTACTGTTTTGAAGGTGTTGCTGATGAAGCGGCTGAAAACTATACCAATCGCAGTCCCTGGCCTGTTTTTCATCTGTTGCGCGAGCGCAGTTTGAGTGAGGCGCTGGATCAGGTGAGTTCCCCTGAAAAGATCCCGGAGCGTAATCGCCGTCACGCCGAACGTTTGGGCCTGGAGGCTTTGCGCATGAGCTTGAAACGTTGTCAGGAGGCGAAGGCCTGATGTTGTATACCCTGTCCCAGTGGTGGCCTTTGTTGCCTGTTGCTGTTTTTGCCTGGTATTGGCTGTCGGCGGTGAAGGTGAAAGAATTGGCGTTTCAGGCGGCTGCGCGACGCTGCAATATGGAGGGCGTACAGCTCTTGGATGATAGCATCGCGCTGAAAGGCATTAAGTTCCAGCGCGGAAGCAATGGCAATATGGGGTTGCGTCGGGAATTTGCTTTTGAATTCACATCGACAGGTAATCACCGCTATCAGGGGTGGGTAATCATGCAAGGCTCTCGCAACCTGTCCGTAGAACTGCCTCCTCATCGCTTGCAGTAAGACGGTTTTTTCCAGCAATTCATGCTTCGCCGGTAGGCCCGTCCGGGGCTTTTCGGTATACTCGCCCTTTTGTGTTTTTAACGAGCTAATCTGGTAGAGCATGCAGCAGGGCGCGCAAGAGTTTATTCGTGGCATCGCCAATTTGCAGCCTCGTCACCGCGGTAGTGTGGTGACGATTGGCTCATTTGATGGGGTGCACCTCGGGCATAAGGCGATTGTTCGCCAAGTGCGCGATCAGGCCCAGCGTTTGCGACTGGCCTCCGTGGTTATGACCTTTGAGCCTCAGCCCCATGAATACTTTTCTGGAGAGAAGGCGCCTGCCCGTCTGATGCGAGTGCGCGACAAGGCTAAAGCCTTGTTTGAAGCCGGTATCGATCGGGTTTTCTGTGTGACTTTTAACCGGCGATTCAGCTCATTGTCGGCCGAAGATTTTGTCAAACAGGTTCTGGTGGACGGTTTGGGGGTGAAATACCTGGTCGTGGGGGATGACTTCCGATTCGGTTGCGATCGCAGTGGGGACTATCAGTTCTTGCTGGAGGCGGGTAAGCGTTACGGTTTTGAAGTCACCGACACCCAAACCTTGATGCTGGACGGTGAGCGTATCAGTAGCACCCGTATTCGGGCCGCTCTGGAAGTCAGTGACTTCCGTTTGGCGGAGCGTCTGCTCGGGCGACCATATAAAATTGAAGGTAAGGTGATTCGCGGGCAGCAGCTGGCTCGCCAATGGGATGTGCCAACAGCCAATGTCCAGTTGCATCGCTACCGTTCACCCCTCAATGGCGTGTTTGCAACAGAGGTGACGCTGGTGGATGGCCGACAGTTTAATGGTGTGGCCAATGTCGGTGTTCGCCCAACGATTGGTGGCGAAGCCACTCCGATCCTCGAAGTGCATTTGTTCGATTTCGAGGGGGATATCTACGAGCAGGAAATTGCCGTGGAGTTTAAACATAAACTGCGCGACGAGCAGAAGTTCGCTTCGCTCGACGAGCTTAAGCAACAGATCTATCGGGACAGAGATCAGGCCAAGGCCTGGTTTGATGCTCGGTGAAAATGCGCAAACCCTGCGCCCGTATTATTAAGTGACGACAAATGAGTGATTACAAAGCCACATTGAATTTGCCAAAAACTGGCTTTGCCATGAAGGCAAACCTGGCTCAACGTGAGCCGGGCATGTTGAAGAAATGGCAGGACGATAATCTGTATCAACAGATTCGCGAAGCTCGTAAAGGTGCTGAGCAATTTATCCTGCACGACGGTCCTCCGTATGCCAATGGTGATATTCACCTGGGGCATTCACTTAATAAAATTCTGAAAGATATCATTATCAAGTCAAAAACCTTGAGCGGCTTTGATGCGCCTTATGTTCCCGGTTGGGACTGCCATGGCTTGCCTATTGAAAATCAGGTTGAAAAGAAAAACGGCAAAGCTGGTGTGAAACTTGATTTCAAAACCTTCCGCCAGAAATGCCGCGATTATGCTGCGCGCCAAGTTGAAGGGCAGAAAAAAGAGTTTATTCGTCTGGGTGTGTTTGGTGAGTGGGAGAATCCCTACCTGACCATGAATTACCAGTTTGAAGCCGATATCATTCGGGCCCTGGGTAAGATCGCCGAGAACGGCCATTTGCATCGTGGCTTTAAGCCCGTGTACTGGAGTGTCGTGGGCGGTTCTGCTCTGGCAGAAGCTGAGGTGGAATATCAAAATAAAACCTCGTTTTCTATCGACGTTAAATACCCGGTAAAAGAGTCTGCGAAATTGGCTGACGCGATGCCGGAGTTGGCCGGCAGCGATAATGTCTTCGTGGTGATCTGGACAACCACACCATGGACCCTGCCTTCAAGTCAGGCGGTTTCCATGAATGCGGATCTGGACTACGTTGCAGTCAAAGCGGGCGAGCAAATTTTGATTCTGGCTGACGCGCTACACGAATCCGTCCTGGCTCGGGCCGGTCTGGAAAATTTTGAGATCCTGTCTCGCTGCAAGGGCCAGGCTCTGGAAAACCTGTCTTTGTTGCATCCATTTTATGATCGCGATATTCCCGTGATTCTGGGTGATCATGTGACTACCGACGCCGGTACGGGTTGCGTGCATACGGCTCCTGATCACGGTGTGGATGATTTCAATGTTGGAAAGCGCTACGGTTTGGGCACCTTGAATTACCTTGATGATGGTGGCCTTTATCGCGACAGCGTTGAGATTTTTGCGGGTCAACATGTGTATAAAGTTGATCCTGTGGTAGTAGAGCTCTTAAAAGAAAAAGATGCGCTGCTGTGCGAGGAAAAAATCGAGCACAGTTACCCCCACTGCTGGCGCACCAAGACGCCACTGATTTTCCGTGCGACCCCCCAATGGTTTATCAGCATGAGCCAGAAAGGCTTGCGCGATGATGTGAAAAAGGCCGTTGAGGATGTGGAGTGGATCCCGGGTTGGGGGCGCGCTCGCATTGATAGCATGTTGGACTCCAGTCCAGACTGGTGTATTTCTCGTCAGCGCACCTGGGGTGTGCCGATTGCGTTGTTTGTCGACAAAGAGAGTCAAGAGTTGCATCCGGATACGCCCCGCTTGATCGAAGAAGTGGCCAAGCGTGTCGAGCAGGACGGTATGGAAGCCTGGTTTGAATTAGACATCGCTGAGCTGCTGGGCGAGGACGCCGAACGCTACAAAAAAGTCACCGATACATTAGATGTCTGGTTTGATTCCGGTGTAACACATTACGCGGTGTTGAAGCGTCGTGACTATCTGAAGTATCCCGCAGATTTGTATTTGGAAGGTTCTGATCAACATCGTGGTTGGTTCCAGTCGTCACTGAAAACGGCTATGGCGATCAATGGTGAGGCGCCTTATAAGCAGGTGTTGACCCATGGTTTTACCGTTGATACCAATGGCCACAAAATGTCCAAATCTCTGGGCAATGTGATTCCGCCAAAAGAAATTATCGGTGAGCTGGGGGCGGATGTTTTGCGTCTGTGGGTCGCGGCGACTGATTTCAGTGGTGATATGACGGTTTCCAAGGAAATCTTCAAGCGCACGGCGGATTCCTATCGCCGCATCCGTAATACCGCTCGTTTCTTGCTCTCAAACCTGAATGGTTTTGATCCTGCTCAGGATCAGGTGGCAATAGACGATATGTTGGCTCTGGACCGCTGGGCTTTGGAGCGGACAGCTGAACTGCAAGAAGAACTTGTAGCCGCCTACGACGCATACAGCCTGCATTTGATTTATCAAAAGCTGCACAATTTCTGTGTAGTAGACTTGGGTGGTTTTTATCTGGATATCATCAAAGATCGCCAATACACCTGTAAAGAAGACAGCCGGGCCCGCCGTTCGGCTCAGACTGCCTTGTACCATATTATTGAAGCGATGGTGCGTTGGCTGGCTCCGATCACCAGCTTCACCGCTGATGAGTTATGGCAGCATATTCCGGGTGAGCGTCAGGGATCTGTGTTTGTTCAGCACTGGTATGAAATACCAACGGCGAAGGCCAGTGCCGATTTGGATAATGCCTTCTGGCAGCAAGTGGCTGCGGTGAAAACCGAAGTGAATAAAACACTGGAAGCCAAGCGTAGTGACGGTGTTGTGGGTGGTTCATTGCAGGCTGAAGTGACTTTGTATTGTGATGAAGCGTTGGAGGCCTCACTGAAACGTTTGGCCAATGAGTTGCGTTTTGTTTTGATTACCTCGGCGGCTGAGGTGAAGCCTTTGTCCGAGGCGCCCGCAGACGCTGTGGGCACTGAGCTGGCCGGGTTGAGCATTCTGGTGAACAAATCCGAGCATGAAAAGTGCGAGCGTTGTTGGCATTTCCGTGACGATGTTGGGCAGTTTACCGAGCACGAAACCATTTGTGGTCGCTGCGTCGAAAATGTTGCGGGCGAAGGTGAAGTGCGTGAGTTCGCCTGATTCTAAAGGTTTGTTGGCAGGGCCATGGTATTGGCGTAAGGCCTTGCTGTGGTATGCCCTGGCCGCAGTGATTATTGCTTCTGATCTGGTAAGCAAAGCTTGGGCTTTAGCCAGCTTTGAGTACGCTCAACCCGTTGAAGTGACGCCGTTTTTTGATTGGTTGCTGCTATATAACTACGGTGCAGCGTTCAGCTTTTTGAGCGATGAAAGTGGTTGGCAGCGCTGGTTTTTTTCCGGTATTGCATTCGTGGTGAGCGGAATGCTGGTCGTTTGGCTTGCCCGTATTTCTCCCAAGCAACGTTGGGAGCCTTTTGCGCTGGCTCTGATTTTGGGAGGAGCTTTGGGCAATCTCTACGATCGGCTCACTTTAGGGTATGTGGTGGACTTTATTTCCCTGCATTACCAACAGCATCGCTGGCCTTCCTTTAATATTGCCGACAGTGCCATTTGTGTTGGGGCTGTCATGCTGCTGATTGATCTGTGGCGCCACAAGGAAGAAAGCGACAAGGACTCGGCATCATAGTGCTAAGACTGGCACGCAACTTTTGTTACCAAATGTGATTAAGCTTCTATGACTGATATGACAGAGCTGGCCATTGGCCCAGGTACCCAAGTTACTTTGCACTTCGCCATTAAGATGGCAGATGGCTCGTTGGTGGATTCCACCTTTGATGGGGCCCCGGCGACCTTCAGTGTGGGCGATGGTAATTTGTTGCCGGGGTTCGAGCAGGTTTTGATGGGACTGTGTGCGGGTGATGAACAGGAATTTCCCATTTCTCCCGAGCAGGGTTTTGGTCAACGTAATCCCAATAATATTCAAGACATCCCACGTGACGCTTTTACTGACGATATGGAACTGGAAGAGGGGTTGATGGTGTCTTTTGCTGATGCTCAGCAGGCTGAGCTTCCCGGAGTGATTGCCGAAGTGGGTGAGCAAAGCGTCAAGGTAGATTTCAATCATCCATTGGCTGGACGAGAACTGGTCTTTGAGGTCAAAATCATTGCAGTAGCGGTTTGTGATGGGGTGCAAAAGCACTGATGATCCATATTAATCTTGCCAATCCCAGAGGGTTTTGTGCCGGTGTTGATCGCGCGATCGATATTGTGAATCGCGCCTTGGATATTCACGGTGCACCCATCTATGTGCGCCACGAGGTTGTCCACAACAAGTTTGTGGTCGATAGCCTGCGTGATCGGGGCGCGGTATTCGTTGATGAACTCCACGAAGTGCCAGATGACGTCATTGTGATCTTCAGTGCTCACGGGGTTTCCAAGGCGGTGCAGGAAGAAGCCAGGCACCGAGGCCTAAAGGTGTTTGATGCAACCTGTCCATTGGTCACCAAAGTCCATATCGAAGTGCTCAAGTACAGCCGGGAAGGCAGTGAGTGCATTCTGATTGGCCACAATGGTCACCCTGAAGTTGAAGGAACCATGGGGCAGTTCGATGACAGTTTTGGTGGCAAGATCTACTTGGTGGAAGACGAGGAAGATGTTGCTCAGCTGGAGGTCCGAGATCCGTCTCAACTGGCCTATGTGACCCAGACAACCCTGTCAATGGATGATACGGCAAAGGTGATTGATGCTCTGCGTCAGCGCTTTCCGGAGATTCGCGGGCCCAGAAAGAACGATATTTGTTACGCCACTCAGAATCGCCAGGATGCAATCAAGCAGTTGGCCTTGGAAAACGAGTTGGTGTTGGTGGTCGGCTCACCCAATAGTTCGAATTCCAATCGTTTGCGCGAGTTGGCCGAGCGCTGTGGCGCCAAAGCGTTTTTGATCGATACTGCAGAAGATATTGATGCGGGATGGTTGGCATCCATTTCATCTATTGGCATCAGTGCCGGCGCCTCTGCGCCAGAGGTGCTCGTACAGGATGTGATCAAGCGATTGCAAGGTTTGGGTGCCAGTGCACCAGCGGAGATGAACGGTCAGGAGGAGAATGTTAGCTTTTCCTTACCTAAAGAGCTGCGCTAGAACCCGCTCTTTCTAAGTTACTGAATTTCAGTGATTTCTTTCTTGGATGGCTGCTTTGCATTGACAGCCAACATCCGCTTATCATCGACCGCTGATCGGTGACGTAGCACTTTATCGCCACATTTCACCGCCGATCCTCCATAAGAATATTTGAACGGTCCATTCTGGTATACCTAAGATATGAAAAAGTTCCCTAAAAATGGCTTTACCTTAATCGAGTTGCTGATTGTGGTTTCTATTATCGCAATCATCATGGCTTACGCAGTGCCTGGTCTCACATCCATGAGTGAACGAGGTCAAATGAGAGCCAATCTCGATAAGTTTAAAACCTCTCTTCAAATGGCTCGCTCTGAGGCCGTGACTCGTCGCGCACCCGTGGTTATTTGTGGGAGCACTAACGGCACTTCATGTCGCGGAAGTGGCAAGCAGCAATTTGGTGATGGTTGGATCATGTTTCTCGACCGTGACAACAATACTGCGGCTGATTTGGGGTCTGGTAACTGTGCGGATAACGAAGATTGCCTGTTGAATTCGGAGCGATTCTCTTCAGGTCGTATGACCATTTCCTCGGTGAATAACGAAATTGGCTTTAACGCGGATGGGACGCCAATCAGAGCTGAAGGCTATGCTCTTCAGGTGTGTGCAGGTAATGCTAAAGACAACAATGATGAGTTCCGATCGGCAACGATTACGATTATGCCAACGGGCTCCTTTTCAGTACGCAAAGGAACAAACTCATGTTAAGGAAATCAGCCGTGATAGATCGTCAGTCTGGCGCAACTATGATTGAAGTCATGGTTGCTTTGTTTTTGTTGGCGGTTGGTTTGCTGGGTACATTGGCACTGCAGAATTCCGGCCAAAGAAGCAATCAAAGCGCAATGTTTTCCTCGGTTGCTATTGTGCTGGCCAGAGATATGGCCAACCGTATAGGTGCGAACAACAATCAGTTTACTACGGCAGATGATGGTCTTTATGACAATATCGATACTGAAAGTGTGAGCGGTTCCGCGACGGTATGTAACGTGGATTGTAATCAGGCCACCATAAAGACCATGGACGAAGGTCAGTGGGCCGAAGAGATTAAAAGTCGTTTGCCAGCGGGACGCGGCACTGTTGCAATAAATGCTGATGGCGTACATGAAGTCACGGTAATGTGGGATGACCAGTTGACAGGTGCTTCTGGAACAGCCTGTGGTGGTAACCCTGATGTGGATCTGACCTGCGTAAAGTTGGAGTTTAGACTGTGAATACACTTATGACATTTAAACACCAACAACGCGGTGTTGGCTTAATCGAATTGATGGTTTCGATTACCATCGGTTTGTTGATTATGGCGGGAGTTGTTCAACTGTATCTCACCTCGATAGAGACTCAGCGTAGCCAAGAAGGGCTATCCCGAATTCAGGAAAATATTCGTTTTGTTAGTAATCGCATTACAGACGAGGGCGCGTCTTCCGGCTTTCTTGGTTGTGTGCCACGTTTAGACGATGACAGCAGGGTCATTAATCTGCTGGCGAATAATACTGGCGTTGATGCCAATGGCGTTCCTGAGGTGAATAATTTTGGTTCGTCTATTAGTGGTCTGGATAATTCCGGGATCAATAATACCGACGAAGTATTTTTCCGTTTTGCAACCGCAAGATCCGTCCCGTTGATGAGTGAGTTTGCTGTGGGTACGGATACGTCCATGACCCTCGATAACAGCATTAACTTTCAGTTGGCGTACAATTCCATTAAGCAGTGGGATATTGCGGTACTCACAGATTGTAATTATGCCGCTGTTTTTCTGGTCACAAATGATCCCGGTTCAAACGGCGTGGTTCAGCTTGCACGCGGAACTCCCATCCCTACAGGTCGCCCTAACGCGGGTCAAACCAATCAGAATGTCGATACCACAATTAGCTTCCGCGGACTGAATGACGATATTTCAGACGGCCGTCCTCGTGCTCGTTTATACCTGGCAGGGCAGGGGGGGTACAGCTATGAGGTTGGTTTAAGTGAAGCCGCCACGCAGATTAATGACAATGGTGGGAGTGCTCAATGCGACATGAACAGCCCACAGTATTGCGGTTTATTCCGTAACGGCCAGGAAATTATGGATGGAGTTCTGGATTTTCAGGTTGAATATGGGTGGCGTGATAACAATCTGGTGAGTTTTGGTGATGCTTCTACCGTTGCCGCTGCTGATACTTGGAATCGGATTGATAGAATCAAGATGGACGTGACCTTGAGCGCTATTGAAGTTACTGGCACAAACGATAATTCTGCTTCAAAACGCATTAGTCGCGAGTTGTCCCAGGTCATTATGTTGAAGAATCCGGTGGTGGAGTTGTGATGAGCGTTTATACTCAACGACCGATGCTCTCTCCTCTCTCTCGACAGCGTGGGGTCACTTTGATTGTGGCTCTGGTTATTCTGTTGGTTATGTCTGTTGTGGCGATTGCCTCCATGTCGAGCAGCACTTTGCAGGCTCGTATGGCCTCGAATGAGAAGCAAATCCAAATGTCTCTGCACGCTGCTGAAGCTGGCTCAAGGGCGGCAGTTTTATATCTGAATCAAAACGCACACAGCCCATACACTAAATTTAAAAGCGTAACTGATGGTTTGTATTCGAATACAAAAAACAATCAGGAAGGCTTGTTGGAAGCTGTATCTGTTGATGCCAATTTTGCAGATTATCATGACCCAGGGGCTTGGACTGATGATAACAGTGTGGCAGTGGCCGCGACGGCGGATACCCTGCCGAGCACAGCGAAGGATCCACGATACATTATTGAATTTCTCGGTACTCAAGTGCTTGGGACTCAGCCGGTTTCCTTGAATGGTAATCAGGCAAAACCAACGCCGGTTTTTCACTACCGAATTGTTGCAATTGGATGGGCTCAAGATCCCCAGATTTATTCAATTGTTCAAACCACCTACAAAACAGCTGAATCTTTTTGAGCGTGAATCACTATGAACAGTAATACGAAAATGGAAAAGTTTTTACAAAAAGCTATGGTGATTTCATCGGGGATGTTTCTGGGCGCGAGTGTCGCCAGTGCCGCCCCCGGCCAGATCGCCTCTCAGCCTTTGTTTGTTGGTAAAACACCGCAATCGAACATTATGTTTCTGGTGGATGATTCCGGTAGTATGGGTTGGGAGTATCTGATTACCAATAATGCTGCCTATAATGCCAATACGAGCTTATATCGATGCACCGCTATTAATGCGATGTGGTACAACGCAAATTTGTATAGAGAAAAAGCGGCTGACCCTGCGAATGATACCCGTGAAAAACGCTTGGCATATACGCCCTGGCGTGGCGTCGATGTGAATGGAAATGAATATACGGATCGCACATTGACAACCGCCACGAGAGACCCTCATGGCGATCCTTATAACTACCGAAATGTTCGTGATTGGTACTTTTATGAGTGGGTAGATGAGCCTGAGGCTGATGGCAAAGGCAATGGTCGTTACGATCCAGGTGAGTGTAAAACAAATAAGCGGATATATGCCCGAGATTTGCCTGCTGAGCAGCAAATAGATTTTGCCAACTGGTATACCTATTATCGTAAACGTGACTTTGTAGCCAAGCGCGCGCTTTCACAGATTATTATTGAAAGTAATGCCCGGATGGGTTTGGCCACTTTGCACAATAATGATTACGTTGGCATTCCAGTTAAAAATATTGATGACTTGAGTACGCCGATAGATACCGATAATCGCACTAATAAAAATGATTTGATGCAAAGCTTGTTTGAGATTCGCCCTAGTGGCGGTACGCCATTACGTCGAAGTTTAGAGCGTGTTGGTAAGTACTTTCATCAAAACCAGTCAACACCTAGCAGTTTATTTGGTGGTGCGACGCCGTCTTCACCCATTTTACCTGCATCAGAAAACGGTGCTTGTCAGCAGAACTTTGCGGTAGTAATGAGTGATGGTTTCTGGAATGGTAGTCGCCCTAACGTAGGTAATGCGGATAGAGATAACAATACCAATTTTGATGGTGGTAACTACGCCGATGATTATTCAAATACGCTTGCTGACGTGGCCATGCACTATTACGAAGGCGATTTGGCTCCAGGTTTGCCCGATTTGGTTGGCCCCAAGCCAAGTACAGATCCATTGGCTCCGCAGCCAGATCCGTTGTTGAATCGCGCTCAACATTTGGTCAGTTACACCGTCGCATTTGGTGTTAACGGTACCCTTGAAGAGCCCCCGGTCAATGGTAATTGGCCACAGCCGGTGAGCAACCAGTCGACCACTATCGATGATATGCTGCACGCTGCTTACAACTCTCGCGGTGAGTTCCTGAGCGCCAAGAACCCACAGGAGCTGATTCAGCGTTTGTCAGATGCGATTAACTCCATTAAGAGTAAGGTGGGTTCATCGGCGGGTATCGCTTTAAACAGTTCCTCGATCAGTTCCGATTCGGCCGTATTTAAAGCAGTATTTGCACCTGAAAAATCCTGGTCAGGTGATTTGATTCGACAAAAGCTTGAAAGAAACAGCAATGGTGATTTTATTCTGACCGATGAATGGTCAGCGGCTGAGAAATTGAAGTCAGTATCACCTGATGCGAGACAAATTTTGACTTTTAACGGTACTAAAGGCGTACCTTTCCGCTTTCCTAGTGACTACGTGTCACCAAGTGCGGACACAGAATTGTCAGCGGGACAGATTGAAGATCTACTGTACGATGCACCTCATGCCTCGGCAGCAACTGCCACTCAAATCAATGAGAATAAAATCTACGGCGAGCGTCTGCTGAGTTATCTTCGAGGTGAACATACCTATGAACGAGGGGTTGCTAATAGCGCTACTATTCTTAGTAACTTTAATAAAGTCTTTCGTGATCGTGTAGGTGAGCGTTTAGGGGATATTGCGCACTCGACACCAGAATTTGTTGCTGGACCGAAAGAAAACTACCCCGACAAAATCGAAGGTGAAGAGAGCTCAAAATCCTACGTTGCTTTTGCTAAGTCTAAACAGAACCGTCGCAAAATGGTTTATGTGGGCGCGAACGATGGCATGTTGCACGGCTTTGATGCTGAAA
Source organism: Pseudoteredinibacter isoporae (assembly GCF_040372805.1). Classification (GTDB taxonomy): domain Bacteria; phylum Pseudomonadota; class Gammaproteobacteria; order Pseudomonadales; family Cellvibrionaceae; genus Pseudoteredinibacter; species Pseudoteredinibacter isoporae_A. The sequence goes on along the minus strand of NZ_BAABWJ010000001.1, from coordinate 121,532 downwards.
ACGGTGATGAGCGTTTCGCTTATGTGCCTTCTTTAATGTTTAATGAAAATGCGGCCTTTGGTTTGCATTACTTGTCTTCCGTGAATTATTCACACATTCCCTATGTTGATGGCGCGATAACGGTACGTGATGTTTATGTCAACGGTGGATGGAAATCCTATCTGGTTGGTGCACTTCGGGGTGGGGGTCGCGGTATTTACGTATTGGATGTGACCAATCCTGATAGCGTCAATGAGGGTAGTGCTGCTAGCAAAGTGGTGAAAGAGTTTACTCATGACGACTTGGGTTTTACATTCAGTGAGCCAGCAGTTGTACGGTTGAACGACGGTCGTTGGGCCGCTGTGATGGGCAATGGTTATAACAGCGGCCCAAACAGCGACGGACATGCAAAACTCTTTGTTGTCTACCTGGATGACCAAACTCCTTCCTACCGTATTCTTGAGACCAAGAATAGTGGTGATGCCGATCTGATCGCAGCAGGTAACTGCGAGGATGTTGATAGTGATTGTAATGGTATGTCGAGTCCTCTGGTTTTGGATCTGGACAGCGATTACATTGCTGACCGTGCTTATGCAGGAGATTTGCATGGCAATATGTGGGCGTTTGACCTGAGTAATTCCAATCCTAATGAGTGGAAGGTCGCTCATAAGAATGGCGGAAATAAACAACCGCTTTTCACTGCCTGTTATCAATCTCCTTGTAATTCGAATGGTAAGGTGGCGAATCGTCAGCCGATTACCAGCATGCCTGTCGTAAAATCACATCGTTTCAGATTGTCTCAGAGCCATGTGCCAAGCTTGTTGGTGTATTTCGGAACCGGCCAGTTTATTGCTAATGGTGATCAGGCTATCGATGCCCCTCAGTCTGCCTATGGCGTATGGGATTCTGGTGAGGGTGGTTTGACGCGCAGTAACTTGCAAGCTCAGTCCATCTCTTCTGGTGCTGACAGTCGTACTTTGAGCAATAATGCAGTGGATTATGACGATGCCTTGTCTGAAGCGGGATGGCTAATTGATTTGCCAGCTGACCGCGAGCGCATTATTAACTCCTTTGTGGTGGGTAGCTCGGTTGTTGTTTTCGGTAGTATTATCCCGGATGCCGCCACCTGTGAGGGCGACCCTAGCGGCTTCTTAATGGCAGTAGATGCATTCACTGGCGGAGAGCCTCCGTTTGAGGTCTTCACTAAGGCCAATATCGGTTCTGTGCCCTTAGCCGGTATCAGATTGGATAATATGCCTGGAGCGCTATCCCCGATTAGCGATACTAATGGTGATACTAAAGTGGCTTATGCTGATCAGGAGGGTAATGTGCAGTTTATTACCTTGAAAGGTTCCGGTAGCCCTGCCAGGGTTACCTCTTGGACTACATTGAAGTAAGGAGAGCGAGATGAAAGCAATTGCCATTTTGTGTACGCTTACCGTATTAGGTTTTGTGACACCTGCTTTTGCTCAGGACGAGGGGCCTCAACCCGTTCAGTTGGTTGGCCTATTGCGTGGTACAGTTGATTACGTCCATCATGATGATCAGCAGCTCGTTATCGATGATCGACGCTTTTCCATGCCATTGAATTTTAAGGTTAGTGATGCCAAAGGCAAAACCGTTAACCGCTTTGCTCTGAAAATCGGTCAGAGTGTAGAATACTTTGTGCGATATGATGAAAAGTCGAATATCTTCTATATTGAACGGCTGAAGCTGCTAAACTGAGATGGTATTTAACTGACAGCGCCTAATGGGAGGGGTTTATGGCAGCACCAAGTTACGCGACGCGCGGGTTTTCCTTGATAGAGTTGATGATAGTGGTTGCCGTTATTGGCATTATCGCAGCGGTCGCTGTTCCTTATTTTGGTGAAGCTGGGATGCGTGGTAAACGCGTAGAAGGTAGAGAAATACTGTTGAAGGCAGCATCAAAGCAAGAACAATTCTTTGCCCAGTACGTTTCTTATACCACGGTTGTTAAGGGTAATAGCAGCTGTTCGGGTGTTGCTTGTGGTTTGGGGATGGCCAGCGACTTAAGCGAAAATGAAAACTATAAACTCACTATTGCGGTCGGGCCTGCAGGTTGTGCGCCTGATACCGATACAATTTGCCGGACCTATACATTGACGGCGACCCCAAACGGTAAGTTTAAAGATGGGGATTGCAATGCGCTAACGTACTCTAATTCAGGGGTAAAAGGCGTAAAGGATGTGAGTGACCAAACCAAAATCAAGAAATGCTGGCGATAATTCCGCGTTAACTGTTGTCAAAGAAAAGGCCAAGTGATGCTCACTTGGCCTTTTTCTTTTTGCAGAACTTCTTTTTGTGTTCGTGCTTAAAGGCGATTCGGGGTCTTCCGGCCCGATTGATTTTGATTTGCCTGTGGTTAATCTTCGGGTCGATTGGCGGGCAGTACGCGAAGGTGCCGTTGTGGTAGTTTGTGCTGCCATCAGGGCGATATTGAATGTAATACTTGGGATTACGAAAAGCGCTCCATTGGATATATGCGCCACTTTGTAAACCGCTTCGCACATGGATAATTTCTTCGTCTTCTGAACGTTTCCCATTTTTGTTGGAATCAATAAATACCATCAATTGGTCATCCCAACGACGACTGCAGCTGATGCCGTCATAAGTCGGGCATAGGGTGGCGATATTTCTTGATTGCACGGCTGCGGCCCGTGTTGCCTGGAGCGCACCGAGCAATTGACGGGCGCTGGTTTCAGCGTTGCTCTTGTGGAAGAAGCTGCGCATATTGGGCAGAGCCAGTGCGCCAACGATTGCTATCAATATTATGATGATGAGGGTTTCAATAATGCTGAAACCCTCAACATTTATCATCTTTGTTGATCGAATTGCCATGGTGTGCCTCGGGATGTAATACGAGGCACACGCTAACCATTGGGTATGGTTTTGACTCTAGGGCATGCGGGGCTTTTTATCCTGTTATGTATAGGCCAAATGGCGCTTTGATTAGGCGTCTTCTAATCCCAGTTTCTTAAGCCTATAGCGAAAAGAGCGGAAGGTAATGCCCAGACTCTCGGCGGCAGCGGTTTTATTCCAGCGGCATTCTTCCAATGCGCTCAGGAGAAATTCCTTCTCAATTTCAATCAGGTAATCGTCAAGGCTTCGTCCTTCGAGCGCATGCTTTTGTTTGCTTGGCGTGGTTGGACTGCTAGGGGCCTCGCTGATAAACAGATCAGATTCATGAATCACATCGTCTTCGCAAAGTGTGAAGGCGCGTTCCAGGATGTTTTCCAGTTCCCGGACATTACCTGGGAAGTGATAGTTGTGCAGCCGCTGTTTGGCTTTTTCGCTTAAGGTGGCCGGGTCCAGTCCAATGTCATTGGCAATTCGGCTGAGAAAGTAATCACACAGAGCGGCAATGTCTTCTTTGCGTTCACGCAATGCCGGTACGGAAACCTCAATCACATTGATGCGGTAGAACAAGTCACTGCGAAAACGTTGTGAGGCGACTTCAGCTTGGAGATCTTTGTGGGTTGCACTGAGAACTCGCACATTAATGGATATTTCTGCTTGTGCGCCGACCGGGCGAATGGCTTTTTCCTGGATGGCACGCAACAGTTTGACTTGCATATCCAAAGGGAGGTCGGCAACTTCGTCCAAAAACAGAGTGCCTCCATCGGCCGCTTGAAACAAGCCAATTTTGTCCTGATGAGCGCCGGTAAACGCGCCTTTTTTATGCCCAAAAAACTCACTTTCCATCAGTTCTGCCGGGATAGCACCGCAGTTCACCGGAATAAAGGGCCCTTCAGCTCTCGGGCCTTGATAATGAATGGAGCGAGCGACTACTTCTTTACCACTCCCGGACTCTCCGGAGATGTATATGGGGGCTTGGGATTGAGCCAGTTTACGAATTTGTTTTTTCAGTTGTTTGGTGACACTCGATTCACCGACGAAACCCGGACCTTTATCTTTGGTTGACTTGGCGGCTTTGCTTTTTACTTCCAGTGCGCTGTGTACCAGTGCGCGTAATTGCTCCAAATTGACGGGTTTTGAAACGAAATCATAAGCACCCGCCTTCATCGCCGTAATAGCTGTGTCGGTGTTACCGTGAGCGGTAAAAACAGCAACAGGAAGAGCATAGTCGAGCTCCTGTACGGCTTTAACCAGTTCAATACCATCCCCATCGGGCAGTTTTAAATCGGTGAGGCAGAGATCGAATTCTTCTTCTTTCAGCAGGCGGCGGGCACTTTTACAATCGCCGGCTGCAATGGTGTCCAGCCCCATGCGCCCGAGTGTGATTTCTAATAGCTCACGGATATCGGGTTCATCATCAATTACTAAAACTCTACGAGCTTTGCTCATTGCAATAGTGCCTCTGGGTCAGGAAAGCGAAGTCGAAAACAATTATGTCCGGGGCGACTTTCTTTGATAAAAATAGAAACTTGATTGGCTTCGCACAGTTCTTTCACCAGGTACAGGCCCAGCCCAGAGCCTGCATGGTGTGTCGTGTAGAAAGGTTCAAAAATTTTCCCGAGCTCTTTTTCGGATATTCCCGGGCCACTGTCCACAATATCAATTATTGGACGCTGGGTGTCCTTCTCTCGATCGAGAATCAACTCGACTTTTGCGTCGCTACTGAATTCTTCACTGTATCGAACGCCATTATCCACCAGATTACTTAGGACCTGATCCATCTGGTGAGGGTCGCAGGCGCTGTTCAAATTGTTTGCCAGGGAGTGAGTGCGAATATACGCTCCGTTTTCACTGCTGTACCGTTTGCAGAATTCACTGCACCATTGGTTGAGCTCTACGGCTTCAGTTTTAGCGGCCCTACGGCGAGACATATGGAGGACACTTTCAATGATGCCATTCACTCTCATGCAGTGGTTGTCGATAATTTCGGTAAGGCGTTTGTCGTCCTCGTGGATTTCTGGTGATTCCTGTAGCAGCTGATTGGCGTGGCTAAGAGCCCCCAGAGGGTTTCTGATTTCATGGGCAATCGAGGCGGTCAATCGGCCCAAAGAGGCCAGCTTAAGTTGCTGGGCTTGATTGTGAATCTGCCGGTTATCATCGATAAAGATCAGAGTGTCTTCGCCCTGTTGAACAAAGCCGATACGAAGTTCTTGAGGGTTGTTATGAAACTGAATGATCTGTGCCGTATTTTGAGGTTTCTCTTGCCACTGTTTCAGATGTTCTTGCAGATCTGGTAATTGATCGAGAGAGAAGGGTAATTCCGTCAAATCGCTTTCACAGTTCAGCAACAGTTTGGCGGATTGATTGATGATTTCCACCTCATTATGTTTATTGACGACGACGATGCCGGTATACAGCCGCGCGACAATCCGGTGAGTCAGTTGTTCAAGGTAGCGTGCGTGAGCCGCTTGCTCCAAGGCGGCTCGTTCGCTCAATTGGAGGCGTAGGCTGACGTTCTGGAAAATTCCGGATACCAGAAACAGCAGCGCACCAATGGCGCCAGCGGAAAACACATTACGTTGATCAATCGGGGAGATAAGAAGCTCACTGGTGAGCAGGAAGATGCTTGCCAATGCCGCAAGGGCATAATGTATTTGCCCCTGGATAAACAGGCTTGCGGTAATTACCGTAATAAAAAATAGATACCCCAGGCCGCTGCTGGTGCCGCCGCTGCTGTAGGTCAACAAACTGATAAACAGCAAGTCGATCACAATGGTTGCAAACACCTGCTCGGTTCGTGCGGTTTGCGACCCCCACCAAACACGTATCAAGCTGAAGGCGCTTAGCAGGCAATAGGCAATTGCCGTATGAAAAAACAACCGTGGATCACTGGAGCCAAAAATGTCTCGGCTGATACCACCGGCAAACATGGCCAATAGCAAGGCGCTCAGGACAAAGCGATAGTAGCTGTACACCCTCAGTATTCGCAGGCTGGATTCCGGTAAGCGATTGGGGGCTTCGGCTGTGCTCATGGGTTCAGTTGTCCAGATCGTATACGGTCGGTATAGGCTGGCGTTTATGTTGAGTGCGCAGATAGATGTGGATCAACTTGGTTTCCACTTCAGGATCCTGATTTTTCCCTTCCAGAAAATCATCAATTTGTTCATAGGACAAGCCGAGTGCTTGCTCATCGGCTTTTTGAGGAACCAGGCATTCCAGGTCGGCCGTAGGTGTTTTGTGAACCAGCTGTTCGGGTGCGCCCAAGTAGGCAGCAACTTGTCGAACTTGTCGCTTGCTCAGGCCAAACAGCGGTGCCATATCGCAGGCGCCATCACCCCATTTTGTGTAAAAGCCAGTGATGTTTTCGGCAGAGTGGTCCGTTCCCAGAACCAAACCATTGTAGAGGCCGGCAATCTCGTATTGCACAAGCATTCGGCAGCGCGCTTTTACATTGCCTTTGACAAAGTCCTGTTGGGCATCGCTGCCTTGATCCAAGCCGGCTTCGGCAATCGCACCCAATGTTGAGGTGTGAGCGCCATCGGCTGCGGCTTTGATGTTCACGCTGAGCGAATGGCTGGCCTGAATAAAGCGTAGGGACAATTGGGCTTCATCTTCATCTTTTTGTGTGCCGTAAGGGAGGCGAACGGCAATAAATTGATAGCCTTCCTCTCCGTCCTGATTCAACTCCTCAATGGCTAACTGAGCCAGTCGGCCACAGGTGGTAGAATCAACACCACCGCTGATACCCAATACCAGCGTTTTGCTGTTGGCTTGCTGCAATATAGCTTTGATAAAAGCAACTCGGCGTGCCACTTCCCGTGCAGGATCGATCTCCGGGAGTACTTTCATTTCAGCAATAATGTCTGCAGCTTGCATAGTGTTATCTCGCTTAGTTGGGCGTTAGAATTAACAGGTGGACATTTTATGTCATTCATCGCGTCAGCGAAATATATCAACGGCTTTGGGTTTGTAGGGGACAGCATTTGAACGAGAAAGACAGCGGTTGGCTGCACCATATTCGGGCATGTCCGTCCCCGAACTTTAATCAGCGGCCAGAGCCTGAGGACGTGTCCCTGTTGGTTATTCATAACATCAGTTTGCCCCCTGGGCAGTTTGGTGCGAATCACATTGAAGATTTCTTTTGCAACCAACTCGACTGCAAGGCTCATGAATATTTCGAAACCATTGCCGATCTTGAAGTGTCTGCCCATTTTTTAATCGATCGCAACGGAGATGTCATTCAGTTTGTGGATATCTTTGAGCGTGCCTGGCATGCCGGGCAGTCGAGTTTTTCTGGGCGAGAGAATTGCAACGATTACAGTATTGGCATCGAACTCGAGGGGTGTGATGAGCAAGCCTTCACCGATGCGCAATACCAGGCTCTGGCGGATTTGAGCCGACAACTGGTCCGGCAGTGCCCCAGGATCGTCTGTACAGAAGATAAGAGCGCCTCCAAAGTACAGGGTTTTAATATATGTGGCCACAGTGACATTGCGCCAGGGCGAAAAACCGATCCCGGCCCATGCTTCGACTGGACACGTTACGAAAGTGAATTACAGCAGTTTTTTACGTCCCCTGATGACAAATCTGGTAACTAGCCTCGTCTAACCAGGGAGACTTTCAAAAGTGGGTGAGACTATGCAACTGACTGTTTTATTGATTGCCTTGATCTGTGTGCGATGGTTTGGGATACCTTCCTGGCTCCATATTGATCAATGGGCAAAGCCTTGGCTCGATGCTATTTCCGGTAATAGCCTCAAAAACCGTCCCTGGCTGTACTGGCTAATTGCGGCTCTGGTTCCGATGGCAGTGGCGGCGTATGCCTTGCAGTGGAGTGCGGGGCACAATCGATTGATCGAATTTGCGATTACGGCGTTTATCTTGCTCTACAGTGTTGGTCGAGACGATTTCAAAACACAGGTTCAGGCGTTTATTGCGGCGGTCAGAGGCTCAGATGAAGAAGCCTTGAAAGCAGCCGCGGTTGATTTACAGGCCAGCCCGGCCAATGAGCAACTGCCAGAGGAGCGGGCCGAGTTGTACCACCAGAGTTTGTTGAATGCGGCCTATCGAGCCATGGAACGGGTGTTTGTGGTGTTTTTCTGGTTTGCCATGCTAGGGCCTTTAGCGGCTCTGGCTTACCGGATTCTGCGTATTTTCTACAATGAGAACCAAGCCCAGCTATTAGCCCACGATGCTCAGATTCAAGCGGCTGAAGTAGAGGCTACGAAAGAAGGTGAGGCCGTGGGTACAGAATTGGCCGAGTCGAGTGCGGAAGAACCGAGTGTCGCCTCTGAAGACGGGCCTATCTCTGCGGGCCCTCTCGCTAAGTTGATATGGTTGCTGGAGTGGCCGGTGGTTCGGGTTCTGGGGTTGAGCTTCGCCATTACCGGAAACTTCATCAGCTGTATGCAACGCTGGCGTGACAGCTTGCTTTGTTTCAAAACGCCGTCGAAGAAGGTGTTAGGCAATGCCGTAGGTGGTGCTCTGGACATTGAGGTGGATTGTAAACTTGATTGCGATGCGATCTGTTGCGAGATGGAAGCTTTGCAATCCCTGTTTTTCCGCACGGGGCTATTCTGGCTCTGTGCACTGGCTGTGTACCTGATGTTGGCACTCTGAATGGAGTCGCCTTTGGGCCAAGTTGTCTCTACAGCTTGGCCCCAGCCTGTTATCATGGCGCTTTTTGAGTAGGATCTTTTCATGGCCCAGCAGTCGGCGAAAACCAGCAGTCGAGGTGAGCAAACTCGCCAGCAAATCCTGGATGCCGCCCTTAGGGTTCTTGCCCAGCAGGGTTATCGCGCCTTGACTCACAGAGCAATCGCCAAGGAAGCGGGTGTCAGTCTCTCCTTAACCACATACCACTTCAAAGACCTGGAAGCCCTTCTTCACGACGCTTTTGCTTACTATAAGCATTCGGTATTGAGTGAGTTTGAAGGGCGTTGGGAGGCCCTGTATGACGAATATTTACAACCGGGTTTGGACATGGCCCGTCGTGAGGATGACCGCACTGGCCTGGTAGACATGCTTGCCAAGTATATGGCCGAGCTGATTGAATCCGACATTAGCGAGCGCAGTGAAGGCGTAGCCGTGGAGATGACCTTCCATTTTGACCTTCATCTTCAAGAAGAGCAGCGCAACTTCGCCTATGAGTTGTGTAATCGTTTGTACCCAAGAATCCACGAGTTTTACCGTCAGATGGAAACAACGGATCCTGAAACCGATGCTCACTTGCTGTTGGATGTTGCTCATTTTTTGCGCTTTCGTCGCTTGGCTGTGCCGGAAATGCTGAGTCGTGAGGATGTCTATCTGCGCTTGCATCGTCTTTTATTCTCACAACTGGTTAGTGGGTAGTCGCTAACCCCTTAGCCTATGCTGTTTGTGGTCTCTATGGGCATTTGTCAGTCTTTTTAAAATAACTTACAGCAGGCCTTGACGGGGCAGGTGGCCAAGACCTATTATGGTTAGCCTTGCCGGTTTGACTGTACAAATATACAGCTCCTCGATTCGCATGGACGCCTAGCACTGAAACACTAGCTGCATTAGAGTCGAACCGGTAAGGGCCTTTTTCCTTCTATCGAATTTTCGTCTTTCCTTTTTTATTTTCCAGATGTGATTGCTGAATCGCAGTTGAACTCGTCTTGTTGCCAAAAATGAAGCCATTTGAGCAATCCGATAGTTTTTCATTGGGCTGCTAGGTATGATGCTGAGCAGTTAATTCAATTGCCCAGCAGAGGACTTTCATGCCGTCTTTTGACATCGTATCCGAAGTGGATAAGCACACTTTAACCAATGCCGTCGATCAATCGAATCGCGTGGTGAAAACCCGCTTCGACTTTAAAGGTGTTGATGCCGAATTCACTCGCAATGACTTTGTGATCACGATTCGCGCGGATGAAGAGTTTCAAGTGCAGCAGATGCTGGATATCCTGCAAAGTGATTTGCACAAAAACAAAATTGATATTCAGTGCCTGGAATGCAAAGACATCGTTTCTTCGGGGAAACAGAAAAAACAGGATGTCGTTGTTCGCACTGGGATTGATAGCGATCTCGCACGAAAGATCGTCAAAATGATTAAAGAGAAGAAACTCAAAGTCCAGGCTCAAGTACAAGGCGAGCAGGTCCGAGTGACCGGTAAGAAGCGCGATGACTTACAAGCCGTAATGGCGATGTTGCGTTCCGCTGAACTGGAAATGCCTTTGCAGTTTAATAACTTCCGCGATTAAGGCTTGTTGTAATTTCAATGTCGAAAATTGAGCAGTTCAGCTGGCGTGAGACGTTCGGCCTTATCTTGTCAAAAAAAGTAGCGGTAATCTTGTTGTTGGGGTTTTCAGCGGGCATACCTTACTTTTTGATCTTCAGCACATTGTCCCTGTGGCTTAAAGAAGCGGGAATCGAACGTTCCACTATCGCTTTCCTCAGCTGGGCAGCTTTGGGCTACTCGTTTAAGTTTATCTGGGCTCCTTTAGTTGATCAGATGCGATTACCTTATCTTGCCAACTGGTTAGGGCGCAGGAGGTCGTGGCTATTATTTAGCCAGATCTGGGTGATTATTTCCATTAGCTTTATGGCATTAAGTAACCCGGAATATAGCTTGTGGCTTACGGCAGGAGCGGCTATTTCATTAGGCTTTGCTGCAGCGACACAAGATATTGTCATTGATGCCTATCGTATTGAGTCTGCTGATAGCTACTTGCAATCCATACTTTCCAGTGCATATATTGCGGGATATCGAGGCGGTATGTTGTTAGGCGGTGCTGGCGCACTGTTGATCTCAGATTTTTTTGGTGGCGATGGTTATTCTTCTTTATCTTGGTCCATTGCTTATTTGGCTATGGCTTTCGCTATGTTGGCGGGGGTGATAACAACATTGTCTATAAGCGAACCCAACGCGGATGTCAGGCAGGAAGTTAATTCCAGTTCTGACAACTTGCGTTTGTTGCTTGGTTTTATCGTATGCGCGGTTTCTTTTGCCGCATCCTTTGTTTGGTTAGGCCCACAACTGAGCAGTTTTAAACCAGGATTATTTGAGTTTTTGAACAATAAGGCTTTGGCCGGGTTTCTTGTAGAGGCATCGAGGATGCTCCTCTCAGTAGCGTGTGTTTACTTCGTTGTTAGGTTGGTCGTGAAAGTGAACGTAGTCCCAGCGTACATTGTTCAACGGAGCTATGTGGACCCTATTACCGACTTTTTTGATCGATATGGAAAGGGCGCCATGATGATCTTGGGGCTTATCGCTCTTTATCGTCTGTCGGATATCGTCATGGGGGTTATCGCGAATGTCTTTTATGCAGATGTTGGGTATTCCAAACAGCAGATTGCTTCCCTTTCTAAGTTTTATGGTTTGTTCGCGACGTTAGCTGGTGGTTTTATTGGGGGAGCCTTATCTATCCGGTATGGTGTTTACAGGACGTTGTTGTTGGGGGCTGTTTTGTCCGCTTTAACGAACATTTTGTTTTCATATGTCGCTGCATCGGAGGTCAACTCAGCCTTACTGGCGGCAGCTATCACAGCGGACAACTTGTCTGGAGGGTTGGCCACTGCCGCTTTCATTGCCTATCTATCAAGTCTGACAAGCGTCTCGTTTACGGCAATGCAATATGCAATTTTTAGCTCTCTAATGACATTATTCCCCAAGCTGTTGGCAGGATACTCTGGAATGATGTCTCTTGCTCTAGGGTATGAGGTCTTCTTTTACGTGACAGCAGTGCTTGGGATACCGGCTGTTGTATTGGTGTTGATTCTACAAAGGTTAATTCCTATAACAGAGTGCAATAAAGAATAGCCTGGCCTTGACGTGCAAGCCCACCAAAAACGAGCGATTTTAAAATCAATAAGCTTTGTGGTTGAATATTTTCTAGAATATTCAACATAGTTTTGGCTTTACGGCTCCCAGCGGCAACCTTTAGCAACGCGTTCACCGATAAACTCGACGCCTTCGGCGAGTAAGAGTGAGTGTTGCTTGTCGTAGGCTGGGCCCGGTGCCAGAGAAATTTTCCCCTGACTATTAATAACCCGAAACCAGGGGATTTTGCTGCCCTTGGGTAAGCGACCCATCAGTTTACCCACATGGCGGCTATGATTGGGGTAGCCGGCCAACTTGGCGACTTGACCATAAGAGGCGACTTTCCCTTTGGGAATGGCGGCGATAATTTGATACACCGCTTGACTGAATTCTTCCATCGACATTGTTTAACCACCATTCAATAGATTGTTTCATGACTCGATTGATCAGTATTTTTTTGTTGTTCTTATTTTCCGCTCATCTGTCTGCGGCGCGACTGACGCTGATGAATGGCGATAGCTTACAGGGGGATTTGCTCGGAATCGAGGGGAATACCTTGCGCTGGCATTCTCCAATGCTGGGAGAGCTGTCGGTACCGCTGAGTAAGGTGGAAAGTTTTAACAGCGACACGCTAGTAAAAATTCAGGGGCGCGAAGATGCTTGCAGCATCACTTTGGTCAGTGAGGGCGAAATGCACTACAGCTGTTCACAAAGCCAGGGCAATACAATGGATTTGCTCGCTGTCGACCAAGTGGAGCCCTTTGAGCAATTTTATACTCAGGACCTGAGCATTAACGGCAGTTTGTCGGTGGCGGGTGTCTTATCTCGAGGCAACAAAGAAGAAGACGACTGGGATGTGTCGGCTAAGATCGGAGCGGAACATGGTGATTACCGCCATGAAGCTGATTTTAAGTACGACAACACCGATAAGCTCTTGCAGTCTCAGCAGACCGAAGACTACAAACTGGGTTATCAGCTGGACTGGTTTTTTAAAGAGCGCTGGTTCCTCTATACAGACATTAGCACTGAAATGTTGGAATCCAAGAACATCGACCAACGTCATGGCATGGGTCTTGGGGTTGGTTATCAGTGGTTTAAACGGCAGGACTTAAGCCTGGCGTTGGAAAGCGGCTTAAATTTGCAAAACGAAGAGCAGACCGGCTCTGCCAGTACCGAAGAGCGTCTGAACTGGCAATGGGCTCTGCAGCTCGATTATCGCCTGCCATTCTCGGCAACGCTGTTTCATAAGCATCAACTCAGTTATTCCATGCAGTTGGCCGAGGATTGGGAACTGGATACCGAGACCGGGCTCAAAGTGCCGCTGGGCTATGGGCTTTCTTCCGATGTTAAATTTCAGTATGACTTTGATAATCTGCCGGCCGAAGGCGCAAAGCGTAAAGATACTCGTCTAACGGTAGGAGTGGCCTATCAGTGGTAACTTGCTCGGAGGTTTTCCCGAGCTGCAGATGGGTTAAGATTGGCTAAGGGGCCTTGTTTTGAGAGGGAATGAGGCCATATCTACCCTAAGGCAACAGCCAGATTTAAACGAGTGAGGTTATCAACGTGCGCGGTCTTTTTTTATTGTTCATTGTCATGCCGGTTCTGGAGCTGTGGCTGCTGATTCAGGTAGGTGGGCAGATTGGCGCTCTGAATACCATTGCTCTGGTGTTCCTCACCGCGATAGTGGGCACCTGGCTACTGCGTCAGCAAGGCCTGCGTACTTTGTTCCAGGCCCGCTCGAAGATGGCCAGTGGGCAAATGCCAGCAAAAGAAATGGCTGAGGGTTTGTGTCTGGCGGTTGGTGGTGCTCTGTTACTTACCCCAGGTTTTATCACGGATGCCATTGGCTTTGCCTGCCTGATTCCGGGGCTGCGTAGCGCCATTATTGCCGGGGTGATCAAAAATATGCAGGTGCACACGGTGCACAGTCAGTCGTTCCATAGTCACTCTTTTCATCAGGGACCGGGCGCCCGGCCTGACCAATCCGGTGATGTCATTGATGGTGAATGGGAATCTGCCGAGTCTCGTTCCTCCCTTCATGGCGATGAGGTGAAGCCCAAATAAGGTTTCACGCGCCGAAGTTCACCCCTGAGCCATCCCCATTTCTTTTCAGCTCGCACTTGGGGCGGTTTTCAGTTCCTGTCCTGGGGGCTTTGATAGCAGCTCCCAGGACAATCTGCCCAGACTGGGCGCATCGGTAAAAAAATTCCCCTCCAATGCTTGAAAAGCCAATTTCGACCCCCATCATTGCCTAGAGTCGGGATAAACCCGAGAGAATTTCGCCCCACAGGCTTGAAACCCCTGTGTGCGGCACAATATAGGCATCTAGGCCGGCGCATCGCTGGTACGGATCAAGTTCAATAGGCCTTCCAAAGAAGGCAAACGTTTGGAGAAAGTTGATGAAAATTCGTCCCTTGCACGATCGTGTTGTGGTTCGTCGTCAGGAAGAAGAAGCTACTTCCGCTGGCGGTATTGTTCTGCCTGGCTCTGCTCAGGAAAAGCCAGCTCAGGGCGTTGTTGTTGCTGTAGGCAATGGTCGCGTAACTGACAGTGGTGAAGTTCGCCCATTGGCGGTTAAAGAAGGCGATATCGTCGTGTTCGGCAAGTACTCTGGCAGCAACACCGTACAGGTTGGTGGCGAAGAGTTGTTGATCCTGAGCGAAAGCGAAATTTACGGCGTATTGGAAGGCTAAGACCAGCTCTCGTATACCCCCTTAAGACACAAATTTGAAGGAAATTTGAATCATGGCTAAAGACGTATTGTTTGGTGATGACGCTCGCCAGAGAATGTTGGCTGGTGTAAACATCCTGGCTGACGCAGTAAAAACCACTTTGGGCCCTAAGGGTCGCAACGTTGTTCTGGATAAGTCCTTTGGTGCGCCAACCGTAACCAAAGACGGTGTATCCGTTGCAAAAGATATCGAACTGGCTGACAAGTTCGAAAACATGGGCGCTCAGATGGTGAAAGAAGTGGCTTCCAAAGCTTCTGACGCCGCTGGTGATGGTACGACCACTGCTACCGTTCTGGCTCAAGCCATTGTTAACGAAGGCCTGAAGAGCGTTGCGGCTGGCATGAACCCAATGGATCTGAAACGCGGTATCGATAAAGCCGTTTCTGCAGCGGTTGAGCACATTCAGTCTATCGCGCAGCCATGTGCAGACAGCAAGTCCATTGCCCAGGTCGGTACCATTTCTGCCAACTCCGATGAGTCCATCGGTGGCATCATCGCTGAAGCGATGGAAAAAGTCGGTAAAGAAGGCGTTATCACCGTTGAAGAGGGCAACTCCCTGGAAAACGAGCTGGACGTTGTGGAAGGTATGCAGTTTGACCGCGGTTACCTGTCTCCTTACTTCATCACCAATCAGGACAACATGGCGGTAGAACACGAAGCGCCATTCCTGTTGTTGGTTGACAAGAAAATTTCCAACATCCGCGAATTGCTGCCAACTCTAGAAGCCGTAGCTAAAGCGGGTAAGCCTCTGGTTATCATCGCTGAAGACGTAGAAGGCGAAGCACTGGCGACTTTGGTTGTAAACAACATGCGTGGCATCGTTAAAGTTGCAGCGTGTAAAGCACCTGGTTTCGGTGACCGTCGTAAAGCCATGTTGCAAGACATTGCTACTCTGACTGGCGCCACTGTGATCTCTGAAGAAGTCGGCCTGGATCTGGAAAGCACCACTCTGGAGCACCTGGGTACCGCCAAGCGCGTTACCATGAGCAAAGAAAACACCACCATTGTTGACGGTGCTGGTGAAGCAACTGAGATCGAAGCACGTGTTGCTCAGATCCGTGCTCAAATCGAAGAAACCTCTTCTGATTACGACCGTGAGAAGCTGCAAGAGCGCGTTGCCAAATTGGCAGGCGGTGTTGCTGTGATCAAGGTGGGTGCCGCGACTGAAGTTGAAATGAAAGAGAAGAAAGCTCGCGTAGAAGATGCTCTGCATGCGACTCGTGCTGCGGTTGAAGAAGGCGTTGTGCCTGGCGGTGGTACTGCACTGTTGCGTGCCGTAGCTGCGATTGCTGATCTGGAAGGCGCTAACGACGACCAGACGGCTGGTGTTGGTATCGCCCGTCGCGCAATGGAAGCACCATTGCGTCAAATCGTAGCCAATGCAGGTGACGAAGCTTCTGTGGTTGCCGACAAGGTGAAACAAGCCGACGGTAACCAGGGCTATAACGCCGGTACTGGTGAATACGGCGACATGCTGGAAATGGGTATCCTGGACCCAGCTAAAGTAACTCGTACTGCATTGCAGGCCGCAGGTTCTATCGCTGGTCTGATGATCACTACCGAAGCAATGGTTGCGGATCAGCCTGCCGAAGCTGGCGCCGGTGGCGGCATGCCAGATATGGGTGGCATGGGCGGAATGGGTGGCATGGGCGGCATGATGTAAGCCTCCACCATTCAAAGGCTCTGATTGATGGAGCCTGCCTGAAAAGGGTGCTTGTTCTGCAAGCGCCCTTTTTTGTGCCTGTATATAGCTGCGAGCAAGGCATGGATCGACTTTGCCAAGCTAATTGCAAATGGTAATCATTGCCATTGGTGTCGCTGAGGACTAAAATGCTTGGTTTTTACTTGGGGTCTTTATGTCTACGGTTTCTACCAAGCTACGCCGTTTCGGGTATGTGTTATTACCATTGTCCGTTCTGTTAAGTGGTTGTGCGGGTACTACTGTGACCCAGGGGCGCGTTGATTCAGCGGAGGAGAACATTCTTATGGAGGTCGTTGCCAGTCTGTATGACTACCAGCTGCAAAATGCGGCCGGTCAGCCGCTTGCGATGGAGCAATTGCTAAAAGACGTAAGTGATGCGGATGTGGTAATGGTGGGCGAGTGGCATGCTCACCCGGCGGTACATCTTTTCCAGGCCAAGTTAATGGCGGCCCTTGCCTCTGAAGAACGGCCACTGAGTTTGTCCATGGAGCATTTCTCCCGTGCGGACCAGGCTGAATTAAATCGCTATCTGGCTGGTGAAATTGGCGAGAGTACGCTCCTGAAAAATACCAAGGCCTGGGATAACTACAAAAGTGATTATCGCCCACTGGTCGAAATTGCTCGCCATCAAAAATTGCCGGTGATCGCGGCAAACGCGCCACGCAAATACGTGAAATGTGTCGGGCGTATTGGGCCAGACTATTTGAATTCCATCGAAGGTGAAGAGCGTGCTTTGGTTGCGGCCAAGGTGGATATCAGCGACTCACCTTATCGTCAAAAATTCCTGGGTAATATGAAAGGAATGAGTCTCCCGGAAGAGCGCATTGGCAAAATGTTTGGCGCTCAAATGACCTGGGATGCCACCATGGCGGAATCCATTGCTTTGCATGTTGAGCAACACCCTGAACGTCGAGTCTTTCATGTGGCTGGCCGATTTCATACCGAGGGTGGCCTCGGGACCGGTGCTGAATTGTTGAAGCTGAATCCCGATCTTAATATTGTTTATGTGACGGCGGTGACCGAAGGGGAAAAGCTGTCCGGTGATGATTATCGATTACTGGTTCAGGAACTGCCACCTATGTGGGTCAACAAGGAAGAACGTAATGCGGTCATGGCCGGCCATAAGCGCAGCAAGGTGGATTGTGGAGAAGACGAATCGTAGGGCTCTATCGGGAATGCATACAGCGCTCCGGTCCTCATTGAAAAAATTTTATTATTCTTATGACGGTCGAGCAAAGTGCCAGAGCATTTTGCCGACAATTCGATCTCTGTTGCAAAGGCCAATTTTTTCCTGGCTGATGCCTGCTGGATTGTAACTTCGTAATTGAAAGCCGGTGTTTTCAATGCCGGAGACTTGTTTGAAAATAGCGCCGAATGCCGGGTGTTGATAAACCAGAAGGTCTTCGTTCTGGAGGCGAAAAAAAACCGTAGATAATAGAAGGTAGTCCCCGCTTTGAAAGCGGGGAGCCATACTGTCGCCTGTGACTTTATATAAACGCAGCATAGGGTTTTAAGTCAGTTTCGGATAAATCACCTGCTCTGCCGGGGCGTAAGGGCAAGTGGCCGTGAACGTGTCGATGCCTTTTGTTGCCCAGAAGTTTTCGGCGAACTGATTAATCAGGTTGAGAAACTCAACTGCCATGGCGCGGTCAATGTGCTGACGTACCTTGGAACCTTGCAACATGATGTTGTGGGCGAGTTCATGAGTGTTCGGGAATTGTTCGAACTGTGGTGCCTTGAAATAATCCCCCCAAATAATACGGATCTCTTCCTTAGCCTTGTTGCAGTGGTTTTCCTTTTCAGCGACCAAGCGCCCAAATTTGGCTTGATCCGCCAGGCTCGGTTCGCCTTTATCGGCCAGCTCATTGATTTGGTCGATCATGCGGATAGCCGTTAATGCTGCAATTTGTGCGGTTGCTGGGTCGTAAATACCACAGGGAATATCACAGTGAGCGCTCGCACTCGGAATGTATTTGTCGAAAAAAGACAGTAGCTTGTGCATGGTTTTTCCTCCGATTGGTCCTTGAGCCTAGTCTTGTTTTTCAACTTTTTGTTTGCGCCATACGTAGATGCCTGTTGCGATGACCGCGGCGATCGCCAGGGCCGTCAGCAGGTGGATGGGGTCTGCAGCCCAGTGGCCGTGATCGTGACCGGGGTGCGCCATGGTGATTCCGCTTAGACTGCTGGTTGTCAGGCCAAGTGACCATTTTTTCATGTTGTGCTCCTTCTGGGTTTGCTGAATTGGATGTTTCGCTCAACTTTGGTGATGCTAATGCGAATGCAAATGATTTGCAATGTTGATTGTGAGCTTGTGCGCAAAAGAGCCATAGAAAAAATTTATTAGCTTTAAGCAAATAGAAAAGCAAAAGGTGCTAAAATCTCGTCCATAAAATTCGATGTCCGTGAGATCGAAAAAGACAACCGTGATACAAACAACCGATAGCCGCTAGATAAGGAAACGACTATGTCAATTGAATTACCTGCATTGCCTTATGCTCAGGATGCCCTGGCCCCCCACATCTCTGCTGAGACTCTTGAGTATCACTACGGCAAGCATCACCAAACCTATGTGGATAAGCTGAACGGCTTGATTCCTGGTTCTGAGTTTGAAGGCAAGTCTCTGGAAGACATCGTTAAGACTTCCGACGGTGGCGTGTTCAATAACGCTGCTCAAATCTGGAACCACAGCTTTTACTGGAACTGCCTGAGCCCGAACGGCGGTGGCGAAGCGACTGGCGCTGTTGCTGACAAAATCAACGAGGCCTTCGGTTCTTTTGATGCGTTTAAAGAAGCCTTCACAACTTCTGCGATCAACAACTTCGGTTCTTCCTGGACCTGGTTGGTACAAAATGCTGATGGCAGTGTTGCTATTGTTAACACCAGCAACGCCGCTACTCCTTTGACTGATGACGGTGTAACGCCATTGTTGACTGTTGATCTGTGGGAGCATGCCTACTACATCGATTACCGCAATGCGCGTCCTAAGTACATGGAAGCTTTCTGGGCTTTGGTGAACTGGGAGTTCGTAAACGCGAACATGGCCTAATGCCATTGACCGCCAACCGTTTCGGTTGGCGGTTTCTCTTCTGTTCTTTCTTTTGCCTTTTCCTTGTTGTTTTTCTTTCTCTGTTCCGCTTTGTTTTCCGTTGTTTCTAGTCCTTCACTTTGACCGGTAAAAACAGAGACACTTCCATTTCTCTGGATTCGTAATCCCGCAAATTGCTCATGTGCTCTATGACTTCAGCGCCATAATCGGGCTCAAGGTCTCTTTCGAACAGGTGGGTGTACAATGCGTCCCAGGCGGCGGAATAGGCTGTGCCCGAATCCAAAATGACCGTTGTGCTCAGATAGTGTGATGCGGGTAGGGTTTTGTTGGCGAGATGGGCCGCACATTCATAACCGACCAGAAAAGGTTGTGAGGCCGGAGAAACAGCTGCGTCCCAATGGTAAATGGAAACGCCCGTCGAAATATCTTTCGGGGTAATCTGAAACCAGACATCGAAGATGTTTTCCAGGTTGTGGCCCTGTTGCTTGCTGGTAAAGAAATGGCGTTCGGGGAAGCTCAGCAATTCAAAGGTCAGCTGTTTGCATAAATCTTTTTCAAGGCTGGTTTCGCTCTCGGTTGGCTGTCCTAGTTTGATCATGATTTGATCCCAGAGGTCAGCGTCTTCCAGTTTATTGCTGCGCCGAATTTGCGAAGCCGATAAGCCTAATTCCCGCTTTAACGCCTTGGCCAATGCCTGTGAAGAGGAAAAGCCTGTCTCCAGCGCGATATCCGTCACGGCCTTTTTTTCAAGGGACAAGCTGTATACGGCCTGCTTTAAACGCATCCTGCGTAGATAGTGCACCGGTGATTCGCCGAAGACGAGTTTAAACATGTAGTGAAAATGGCTGGGCGAAATGGCGCATTCATCTGCAATGTCATTCCAGTTCAGGTTTTCGCTGAACCGGTCCTGCATAATTTGTGTCGCTTTAATGAAGCGTTTTTTCCAGTGTGGGGCGAGGTCTCCGATAAGCTGAGCTTCCGGAATGAGCACAGTGGCGTCTTTTTTTGACATAGTCGAAATCTCTATGGCAGTGATATTCGCGGCGCGGTGAGCACATTCAATTGCTGCAGGTTCGCGGCCGTCAACGCAAAAGGCCGTGGACAGGTGCCCACAGCCAATAAGAGAGACCGTTGTTTAACGGTGATGAGGGCTAGAAGTGGAATCGCAAACCGACAGTGGCGGCATTGGATTCATAGCGGCGCTTGTCGCTGTCATCCTTGTTGTGAATCAGGGCCAGATCCAGCGACAGGTCCTTGCCTATGGCAATTGGACTGTTGAGCTTCCAGCTACTCACATCTCCAGCCTTAGTATAACGGACATTGAATTCCCAGCCATCGCTAATTGCCGTTTTCCAGGCCAGAGACCACAGTGCGTCGGTTTGCTTTCCTGAGCTTTTGAACGGAATCGAATTGTTGTTCAGGCGCAGCACTCCGTGATCTTCATAGTCATTGTGATTGATGCCGAGCTCAGCAACCAGGTGGTTGCTTTCATTGAGCTTGGCGATAAACCCAATTGAAGCATTGGCGTTGATTTCCTTATCGTTCAAACGCAATCGTGTATTGGTGGGACCGTCACTGTCATGAGTGCGGGCATGTGCCAACTCGGTACGAATATAACTGAAATCATTGAGGCGCTTGCTCAATTCTGTGCGTAAAACCTGGGTGTCGAGTTTGAAATCCCGGTTTGCGGTTTTGACTTTGGACCGGGCAACACCGGCGCCGATCTCCAGATAATCGTAGTTGGGTTCAGCAGCGTAAGTGAGCGGGGAATTCAGGCCCAATGCCAATGCGGCAAGACCCATAGTAAATGACATTTTCATTGCGTACTCCATGTCGGTTGAAACAATGGACACAGTGTAGGTTTGAGCCCATCCGCAAACGTATCCGCGATTACGGCCTCCCGACAGTAAAAGCTAACAAAGGTAAACTTTCATTAAGCACCGTATGAAGTTTGATCAGATTGCTCTGGCCATGGTCTAGAGAGAGTATCGCCAGTAATGTCCGCCGCTGGCGGGTATCGTGCAGGGGCGTACGATCGTGTAGAATGCTGGGGCTGTGAGCCGCCCAGCTGGCCGGGCCATCAGGGTCCTGATGACGCCGTTGTTGTGTGTTGTTAGCTGTGTGTTGTCGTTAAAAGAGGATAGGTCTATCTATGAGTGTTGAGCGTCGCGAACCGACCTTTGGAGATGTTGGCTCTACTGAGCCTGAAGCAAACACCGGACAGGCAGCGGCCCCGGAACCCAGAGCTTATGCTCATTCTCAATCCAGCCCACAGGCTGCCCCCCAAGCTCGCCAGGGCTCCTCTGTATCTTGGCTTGCAGTCTTTGCCTTTCTTTTGGCATTGGCGGCCGGCGGCGCGGCAGGCTATCTTTATTGGCAGGGCCAGCTGGAGAAACAGGCGTCTCAAGCGGCCATGTCGGCAGCAGAAGATCGTATCGCGGCTCTGGAGCAGAAACTGGATTTTTCTAACGAAGAATCGAATCAATCCGTAGAAGCAATTCGCGCCAAGATGAAGTGGGCGGATTCAGAAATTCGTAAGTTGTGGGGTGTGGCCTATGACCGCAACCGCAAAACCATTGACCAGCATAAGAAGCAGCTGGCCAGCATAGATAAAAAGTTGAAGAGGACCGCCAGCGATGCTGCCAAAGCGGCGAGCACCTCGGCGGCTCAGGCTGATAGTCTCAGTAAGCTGCAAACCTTGAGCAATACCCAGGAAACACGATTAGCTCAGGCGGAATCCACTTTGCAACAGCGTGCCAAGGATTTACAGAATGCCCTCAATGACCTGGAAGCTCAGGCATTGCAATTGGATCAATTGCGTAACGGTATTCTTGAGCGAGTCAAACAAAATGAAGACGCCATTGAGTCGATTACTGTGTACCGTAAAACGACCAATCGAGAGTTACTGAATATTAAAAAGCGCCTCGATAGCGTACAGGGTGGTACTAAGCCGGCGGCTTAGTCACAGCCTTTGCCGCATTGCTGACGCAATCTCAAAACGCAACGAATACCATAGCCGTAATTAGCCTTAATTGATTAGAGAGAACACCATGACTACCGTGATTCGTCCCCAGGACCTGATCGACAGTGTTGCCGATGCCCTACAGTTTATTTCTTATTACCACCCGGTAGATTTCATTCAGGCCGTTCACCGCGCCTATGAAAAAGAAGCCAATCCGGCCGCGAAAGACGCTATGGCCCAGATCCTGATCAACTCGCGTATGTGTGCCGAAGGGCATCGCCCGATTTGCCAGGACACCGGCATTGTCAGTGTTTTCCTGAAAGTGGGCATGAATGTGCAATGGGAAGGCGATATGAGCCTCGAAGACATGGTGAACGAAGGGGTTCGCCGTGCTTACAACCACCCAGACAATAAACTGCGCGCTTCTGTCTTGGCCGACCCTGATGGTGCCCGTAAAAATACAGGTGACAACACGCCGGCGATGATCACCTACAAAATTGTTCCGGGTGATAAAGTTGACGTACACGTTGTGGCCAAAGGTGGTGGCAGTGAAGCCAAGACCAAATTCGCCATGCTGAATCCTTCGGATTCCATTGTGGATTGGGTATTGAAGATGGTTCCGACCATGGGAGCGGGTTGGTGTCCACCGGGTATTTTGGGCATTGGTATTGGCGGTACCGCAGATAAAGCATTGGCTATGGCGAAAGAGTCTCTGTTGGACCCGATTGATATTCAGGACCTGCAAGAGAAAGGCGCAAGTAATCGTGCCGAAGAACTGCGCCTGGAGTTGTTTGAGAAGGTCAATAACCTGGGTATTGGTGCCCAGGGCCTGGGTGGTTTGACCACGGTTCTGGACATCAAAATCAAAGATTGTCCAACCCACGCGGCAAACAAACCCGTGGCGATTATTCCAAATTGTGCGGCCACCCGTTTGGCGAAATTTACGCTGGATGGCTCCGGTCCATCTTTGCAGACGCCGCCAAGCCTGGATGACTGGCCTGAAATTACTTGGGAAGTCGGTGATGCTCGTCGCGTGAATCTGGATGAGCTGACCAAAGACGACATTCAGGAGTGGAAAACAGGCGAGACCATTTTGCTGTCGGGCAAAATGTATACTGGTCGTGATGCTGCCCACAAGCGCATGGTTGATATGATTGCAAAAGGTGAACAACTGCCCGTCGATTTCACCAACAAATTTATTTACTACGTGGGCCCGGTTGATCCGGTTCGCGAAGAAGCTGTTGGCCCTGCTGGCCCGACGACGGCGACTCGTATGGACAAGTTCACTCGCACCATGTTGGAAGAAACCGGTTTGATCGGTATGGTCGGTAAAGCTGAGCGTGGCAGCACCGCGATTGAGGCCATTAAAGATAATAAAGCCGTTTATTTGATGGCGGTGGGTGGTTCTGCGTACTTGGTCTCCAAAGCGATTAAAGCCTCGAAAGTTGCGGGCTTTGAAGATCTGGGTATGGAAGCGATCTACGAGTTTGATATTAAAGATATGCCGGTTACGGTAGCCGTGGACAGCACCGGTGAATCCGCGCACCAGACAGGCCCGCAAATATGGCAGGCTAAAATCGAAGAAGGCATCATTGAAGTTAAATAAGTGATGTTGATTAAGCTGTACTAAATAAGACCTGAGGGTGGCCAAGTGCCACCCCTTCTTGTTTTTTCTCAATCGTAAGGCAGTCTCGTGACCCTGGATCCCGTTCTATTATACAAAGCCATGGCGGACGATACCCGCTTGCGTGCCTTGCATTTGATTGTGCAAGAGGATGAGCTTTGTGTGTGCGAACTGACCGAAGCACTGGATCTCAGTCAGCCCAAAGTTTCCCGCCACCTGGCCCAGTTACGCAAACTGGGGGTGCTGAGTGATCGTCGCTCAGGGCAATGGGTGTTTTATTCCATTAATCCCGATTTGCCGGAATGGGCTCGGCAACTATTGCAGTTATCCAGTGATGAAAACCGTAGCTGGACCCAAACTAATCTCAAGCGCTTGGAGGCCATGGACGACCGTCCAGCCCGCTGTTGCTAGGTCTTTTGACGTCTCTTCTTGGTCTGTTGCTTGGGCCGTTTGATACATTTTGCTAAGCGCATTGTCCATCTTAAGCATTCCTATCGTTGTTTCTGGGCCACATACTTTGGCTTTTTAATCCCAATGGAGACAAAGCCCATGGCAGATACCTTGAAATTTGAAGATCGTGTTGTTGTTGTCACCGGTGCAGGTGCCGGCCTTGGCCGCTCCCACGCATTGGAATTTGCCCGTCGTGGCGCCAAAGTTGTGGTGAATGATCTGGGTGGCAGCACTCATGGGGAAGGCAAAGGAAGTGAAGCTGCTGATAAAGTCGTTGCCGAAATTACCGCCATGGGTGGGCAGGCCGTTGCCAATTACGATTCTGTAGAAGATGGCGAAGCGATTATTCAGACCGCCATTGATAATTTTGATCGTGTGGATGTCGTGATCAACAACGCTGGTATTTTGCGTGACACGAGCTTCGCAAAGATGACGGATCAAGATTGGGATTTGATTTATCGTGTACACGTATTGGGCGCGTACAAAGTATCCAAAGCTGCCTGGCCTTACATGCAAGAGCAGGAGTACGGTCGTATTATCAATACATCGTCCGCCGCAGGTATCTATGGAAACTTTGGGCAGGCAAACTATTCAACGGCCAAACTGGGCCTGTTTGGTTTGACGCAAACCCTGGCAATAGAAGGCGCAAAAAAGAATATTAACGTTAATGCTATTGCACCGGTAGCCGGTTCCCGCATGACCGAAACCATTTTGCCTCCGGAAGTGGTTACAGCCTTGAAACCCGAGTTTATTACGCCATTAGTAGTGAAACTCTGCGCCGAGCAAAACAACGCGAGCGGAGGCTTGTATGAAGTGGGCGCTGGGTGGATTTCAAAGTTGCAGTGGGAGCGTACGCAAGGTGCAAAATTCAACCCCAGCGAAGGTTTCAGTGCGGAAGATGTTGAGGACCATTGGGATCAAATTTGCGATTTTACCGACGCAGAAAAACCCAAGACGGCAAACGATTCCTTTGTCCCTGTTTTCACGAATCTGGGCATCAACATTCCAGGCATGTAAGTGGGCAAATTAAAAGAGGAAACGAATATGAGCAATGCAATCGTTGCTGGCGTGGACATGGTGAAGTTTGCCAAACCCGGCCAACAGGAACCTTATCGAGTCATGGCATCGAAAGCGATTCAAGGTGCTTTGAAAGACGCTGGAATTGATGCTTCAGCAGTGCAACAGGCCTACGGCAGTTATATCTACGGTGACTCCACTTGTGCCCAGCACGCTTTATACGATGCGTTTATGACGGGCATTCCTGTCATTAACGTGAACAATAACTGTTCGTCGGGTTCGACAGCCTTGTTTCTGGCAAGGCAAGCCGTGGAAAGCGGTGCCGCTGAATGCGTGCTGGCTTTTGGTTTTGAAGAAATGCAACCTGGCGCTTTGAGCTCTCATTGGGATGATCGAGAGTCTCCGTTTGATAACTTTCTGGATGTCTTGGACAGGGCCGAATACCCGGCGGCGCCTTTGGCGTTGCGTTGCTTTGGTGCGGCAGGTCATTACTACATGGAAAAATACAATGCCAGCCGAGACATTTTTGCCAAGGTGTCCGTGAAGACTCGTAATCATGCATTGAATAACCCTTTGTCCCTGTTCAATACACCACTTACCGAAGAGCAAGTGTTAAACGACAAAGTGGTTTTTATGGACTACCTGACTCGCACCATGTGTTGCCCGCCTACGTGTGGTGCCGGAGCGGCCATCGTTTGTAGTGAAGCATTTGCTAAAAAGCATGGCATTGAAGCTGGCGTACGTATTGTTGCCCAAGCTATGGCTACCGATACGCCGCAATCCTGGGACAACCCTATCGACTTGATCGGTGCAGATATGACACGCCGCGCAGCAAAACAAGTATTTGAATCGGCCGCTGTTGATGTCAATGATGTGGATGTTGTTGAGCTGCACGATTGTTTCACCACCAACGAAGTCGTGACCTATGAAGGGTTGGGCTTGTGTGCTGAAGGTGAAGCCAGCAAGTTTATTGCCGATGGTGATAATACCTACGGCGGACAGTTTGTGGTAAATCCGTCAGGGGGCTTAATGTCGAAGGGGCATCCCATTGGTGCGACGGGCCTGGCTCAATGTTATGAATTAGTGAATCAGTTGCGAGGTCAGGCTGATCAGCGCCAGGTGGCGGGTGCTAGGTTGGGCCTGCAGCATAATCTGGGTTTAGGCGGTGCGGTGGTGGTTACCCTGTATCAGGCGGCCTGAGGTCTTGAGTGAATAGGATGACAGCATGATAGATAAACATTTTATTGGCTATGAATTCACGCCATTTACCACGACCATTGAACAGGGGCGGCTGAAGTTTTTTGCTAAGGCCATTGGTGAAACCAATCCGATTTATACCTGTGAAGAGGCGGCGAAAGCCGCGGGTCATAAATCGATCCTTGCACCTCCGACCTTTCCGTTTACGTTGTCTTTGGAAAGTGATGATCCGTTCCCCGTTGTCACAGCGCTCAAACTGGAGATCGGTCGAATTCTGCATGGCTCTCAACATTTCGAGTATTTCGCGCCCATTTATGCTGGCGATGAGATCACGGTTAGTTCGAAGATTGTTGATATCTTTGATAAAAAAGAAGGCGCCCTCGAATTTGTAACGTTGCAGTATTCATTCACTAATCAAGATGGTGATTTGGTGGCGACGTCGACGAATATCCTGGTATACCGTAACGGATAAGGAGAACAGCATGTCTGATGTTCAAGTTGGTACTGAAATTCCGGCGTTAGAGCTGGCGCCAATTTCTCGTTATACCCTGGCGCTGTTTGCAGGCGCCTCGGGTGATCACAATCCCATCCACATTGACAGTGATTTTGCCAAGGCGGCAGGTATGCCTGATGTTTTTGCTCATGGTATGTTGTCGATGGCCTACCTGGGACGAATGCTGACAAACTGGCAACCACAGGCTCGATTGAAGAGCTTTAATAATAAGTTTGCCGCCATCACTCATTTGCAGGATGTCATCACTTGCCGTGGTAAAGTTGTGGAATTACTCGAAAAAGACGGAAAGACCTTAGCGCGCTGTGAAATTCAAGCGGCCAAAGCCAATGGTGAACCAACCTTACTGGGCGAGGCGGTGGTTGAAGTCTAAGCATTTACCTGCTTTGTCAAAAAGCCCTTGACCACAGCGAAGGCTTGGTCAGGGGCTTTTTCTTTGTTATGTTTTACCGCTCTCGCCACCACGTAAAAGTAGCTATTCATTATGCTGACTATCGATATTCATTTCATTCGTGCGCCTCTGCGACAGGCAGCTGAACTGGGCATCGATACCGCAGAATTATTGAATGAACTGGATATTTCCGCCGATATTTTTGCTCAAGACTCGGCGGTTGTGCATGCCGAGCAGTATGTTCGTTTGGTACAGAAGCTGCGTGAGTTATCCGGGGATGAGTATTGGGGGTTAACTGGCCAACGTTGCAAATTAGGTTATTTTGCTTTGATGGCGCGTTACTTGCTGCAGTTTGACAGTTTAAAAGGCATGCTGAACGAGTGTTGTCGTTTTCAAAACACGACTCGAGTGGAGTGGCAATTCAGCCTGGTGCAGGAAGAAGGGCGTGTTGGCTTTTTGCTGAAACGAGCTCAGGGCTATGAAAAAGTCAGTGTCTTTCTGATGGAGTTCATTACGGTGTGTATTCACCGAATGATGTGTTGGCTCACGGATACTCGAATTCCCATTCTTGAAAACCACTTTGCGTACCCGGCACCGGAAAATCAGCGGGCTTATGAGTTGCTGTTTCCTGAGCGCCGAGTGTTCAATAGCGACGTCAATGGTTTTTACATCGATGCCCAGTACCTGTCGTTGCCTAGAGTAAGAGATTGGACGGAAACCCGGAGTTTCCTTCAAAACGCGCCCGCAGGCTTGATGGTCATTCCCGGAAGTGACAACAGTTACACCGCGCAAATCAAAGCAATTTTATTGCAAACCATTGGAAAGGAAGGGCCGGTTCCGGATTTTGAACGTGTGGCTGAGAAGCTTAATGTGTCTACGGCCACGCTACGACGCAAGCTGCGCAGTGAAAATACCAGCTATCAGCAATTAAAAGATACCATGCGACGGGACATCGCCATCGACAAGCTCGTTCGAGAAAGTACTGCGATCTCTGAAATCGGTTTGCAGTTAGGGTTTGTCGAATCTTCGTCTTTCACTCGTGCGTTTAAGCAATGGACCGGAGTCAGCCCTCAGGAATACCGTCGAGACAGTGAAGTCTAAATCGTCTTATTTTTCTTCACAGTGGGGTCTTTTAAGATCGATACAATGTCCGCAGCGTGATATGCCTCTCTCAACACAATTCCACGATCTATAACTGATATAAGGTGTTGTACCTCCCGCACAACGGGTACAGCACGGTTCACTCTTTCGGAAAGCCATTCCATTGCGGGCCTCAGTTCATTTTTGCGTATTGGCTGGCCGATATGACGGGCTATGTTGGTGGCCGATGTTTTAAGCGTCAATGTCCTCCCGAGTCTTAAGCCGCGGCCCATGAGTATGGCCCTGGAAAATCTTATCAAATAAAAATCTTTTATTCTCAATGCCTTAGGGGGTTTTGATGGGAGAAATCGAATTTCTCAATTTTGTACGGTTGACATAAATAGTACGAGTGACCTAGACTCGTCTAAAATAACAACATAAGTGAAGGTATCCCAATGGCTCGCGTAGACTTTATCCGTTCGTTGATCAGTTGGCCGCTGATGCTGGCCGCGCTTGTGGTGCAAGCGGAAATTCAACCAGAACCCCTGCCGGTGTATGAATCCCTGCCGAAGAAACTGCCGGACTCGGTATTGTTTGCTCACGATGCGAATTTTGACGCGTTAGTGGCAGGGCGAGTTGTCGTGTTGGATTTGGAAAAACCCACGCGTCGCTATCTGGGCGCGATGGATGCTGCTCAATTTGCCAGCTTTATTCAGTCTCGCAGCAAATCTGAGTTGTATGTTGCCGAAACACATTATTCCCGTACGACCCGTGGCGAACGAACCGATGTCATCAGTATTTACGATAGCGAAAGTCTGAAGCAAAGCGGCGAAATTGTTTTGCCGGGCGGCAAGCGTGGGCAGGTGGTGAGTCATCGCTACACCTTACGCTTGGTCGATAACGATCGCTTTATGTTGGTCTTCAATTTCACACCTGCGGCTTCTGTGACGGTGATCGACATGGACAGCCGGAAAATTGTCGAAGAGGTTCAGATTCCAGGTTGTGGATTGATTTATCCAACGGGCAAGCGAGGGTTTTCTTCCTTGTGCAGTAATGGCGCCATGTTCACCGCGCAATTGGGTGCTGATGGAAAGCTGGCCAGTCAGGATAAGTTACCGCCCTTGTTTAATGTGGATGAAGATCCTTTATTCGATAAGCCCGCTTTTCATAAGGAACGAGCGTATTTCCCGAGCTATAAAGGTCTTGTGCGAGTGGTAGACATGGGCTCCAAAGTGCCAAAGGATTTGGGCAGCTGGTCGCTGCTCACAAAAACTGAGCAGGAACAGAATTGGCGCCCAGGCGGATGGCAGATTGCCACAATGGATGATGCGGGAAGGCTCTATGTGTTGATGCACAAAGACGGGAAGGACGGCACACACAAATCCGGTGGGCCTGAGGTATGGGTTTATGATGTGAAAAACAAACAACGTGTACAGAAAATAGTCCTCAAAAATTGGGGCGTATCCATTGAAGTCACGCGTGGCGAGAAGCCTTTATTGGCGGTCACAAATGGTGACATGCAGATCGATGTCTATGAGGCCAATCAAGGTGCTTGGAAAACCATGGTGGGCGGTGCAGCGGCCATGCCTTTAAGCTTACACGCTCTGCGCAAATAGGGGGTTCCCATGAACCTGATGCTCAGCATTTGCATTTTACTGTTCAGCTATTTGTTTCTGACTGCGGGACTGGCGAAGTGGCGCCATGCCGCTTACACCGCTGAATCAATTACCGCGTATCAATTGACGCCTGAAAACTGGAGCGCGAGTCTCGCGAAGTGCCTGGCTGCGGTTGAAATTGTGCTGGCCCTTGCCCTGCTTATTCCAATGACAAGAAGTGCTGCCGTTTTGGTGGCGGCCGTATTGCTGTTGATGTATGCCTTTGCCATGGGAATCAATTTATTACGCGGTCGCAAACGCTTGGATTGTGGTTGCAACGGGCCTGATGCCAGACAAGACATTTCCTGGTGGTTGATTGCTCGTAATCTAGTGTTCGTGACGCTGCTGGTAGCAAGTCTGAAGTTGCCTTACATGGTCGAAGCGATGACAGGATTGCTGGCCTTACTGTGCAGTGCGGTCTTGATTTTATTCCAGCAGGGTGGCCGCCTGTTGTATCAAAACCAGATGCTTATGTCCCGTAAGCGCTGAAAGAAAAAGATAAGAAGAGATAATGTTATGACTGAATTACTCCTGATATCCAATGCCATTCTCTGGTTATGTGTGATTGCGCTGTTGATCGCTGTAGTAGCACTTGCTCGTCAAATTGGCGTGTTGTACGAGCGCGTTGCACCGGCGGGGGCCTTAATGATGAATCAAACCTTAAAGGTCGGCGACAAAGCGCCAGCCCTGGAAGTAGAAGAATTGACAAGTGGACGTGCTATCACCATAGGCGCTCAGCAGGATAAAGCCCGGTTGCTCTTTTTCCTGTCGCCGAGTTGTCCGGTATGTAAGACATTGCTGCCGGTTCTGAAATCCAGCGCCCAAGCGGAAGCTTCCTGGTTAAATGTCACTTTGGCCAGTGACGGTGAGGCGCAGGAACATATCGATTTTATTTCCGAGTACAAGCTGAACAAGTTTGATTATGTGCTTTCCGAGCGCTTGGGGAAAATGTATGGCGTCGCCAAGTTGCCCTATGCCGTATTGATCGATGATCAAGGTGATGTGAGTTCAATGGGGTTGATTAATTCGCGCGAACATTTGGAAAGCTTATTTGAATCCAAAGAGTTGGGCGTCGATTCCATTCAAAGTTACTTGCAGCAGGGCAGTAGCGACGATTTGGCAAAAGAAATTCGCGTATAACGCAGTGTGAAGGAGACGAATGATGAAGTGGTTAGATAAATTAACAGTAAACACCTCACGCCGCCTGGCTCAGAATTCTTCGCGTCGCAGTTTTCTGACTCGTTTTGGTACCGCCCTCGTTGGTGGTGCGGCTATCCCTCTGTTGCCTGTGGCGCGCGCAAGTGCGGCGTCTTCTGCGGAAGGTATGTATCCGGGAGTCGCGCGGCAAGCGTCGGGTGTGAAGGGCGACCCGGGTGATCCGAGTCAATGTGATTATTGGCGTTACTGTGCCATCGATGGCTTTTTGTGCAGTTGTTGCGGAGGCACACAAAATTCCTGTCCACCTGGTACTGAGATGTCACCTATCACTTGGATTGGTACCTGTTTAAATCCTGAAGATGGCAAGAATTACATTATTTCGTATAACGATTGTTGTGGCACCAGCAGTTGCGGCCGTTGCCTTTGTAATCGCAATGAGCGCGACACGCCGATTTACCGAGCGCAGACCAATAACGATACCAACTGGTGCTTGGGGGCGTCGAGCACAGTGTACACCTGTTCAACCGCAATTGTATTAGGCATTGCGACGGATTCCGCGGAGTAAGGTAGATGAGAAAGCATTTGATAACTGCCGGACTTCTGTTAGCCGGATTCTCATTATCGGCCCCTTTACTGGCCAATACTGATCAAGCTGAAAAACACTTTTCGCGTTGCGTCGCCTGTCATTTGGCTGATGGGCAGGGCATACCAGGTGCCTTCCCTCCATTGAAAAACCGCCTGGCAAAATTAAGCAACAGCGAGCTGGGCAGGCAATACGTTGTACAGGTCGTATACGGAGGGTTAATGGGCTTGATTTCCGTGGGCGGACAAAACTACTCGGGTGTAATGCCTGCTCAAGCGGGCGATTTAACCGCGAAGGATGTCAGCGACCTTCTTAATTATGCAGTTGACACCGTGGACAAAGAAGGAAAGCCCGAGGGTTGGGTGCCTTTCAGCGAGAAAGAGGTTGCTGACCTGAGCAAACATAAAGGCAATCCCATGAGCAATGGAAGCTTGCGTAAACGCTTACTGGAGAAACAACCAGAATTGAAGTGATACATTGATTGGCGACAGGTATTCAAAATGCTCGATACATTTAAAAAGATAAGTTTGCTCTTTGCTGTGCTTCCCGCATTGGCGTCGGCAGCAATGGAGCCTCGAATCAATTACATGATTAATTGTCAGGGGTGTCATCTTGCTGATGGTACGGGAAAAGCGGGCAGCGTGCCCAGTATGAAAGGCGAGTTACACAAATTTCTGGCGGTACCCGGTGGACGAGAATTTTTGGTTCAGGTTCCTGGCTCGGCAAATGCACCGTTGAATGACGCCGAGTTGGCTGAGTTACTGAACTGGATGTTAGAGAGTCTGTCGACGGACAAGCGTGAAGGTTCAACGAGCAAGAGTTTTTTGCCTTATACCGAGCTGGAAGTGAAAAAACTACGATCGAAGGTGCTGGTTGATGTTATGAAAACCCGCGAGGCTCTGGTTCGCCAGTTTGCCAAAACGCCTTGAGTGGGCGTTGCCTGCCTATGTCGCGGGAGATCAAAAGCAACACTCAGCGCTTGGGAATGTCGCCGTGCTCAACCAGCCAGCTGAAACTCTGGGTGGCCATTTTAATAATGTTATCGACTTCTTTTGTCCAGGGTTTGTTGTGACCAATAAACACAGTATGACCTTCGACGGAAGCGCTGATAAATAAAGCCAGTTTCTCGACTTGTTTGGGGCTTAGCGCCGGATTCATTTCGGTAATGATATCGCCCAGAGTGCTACGGTATTTGGCGTACATCTGATCCATATGCACGGTCATCTCTTCTTCGTGATTGGACAGTGACCAGAGCTCGGGGAAAAACTGCGTGGTTTCACGTTTGGTCAAGTCGGTGATGACGTGCTTGAGAAGATTCTGAAATTGCTCTTCAGGGCTGCCGTGGGTACGAATTTCATCGAACTCGTCGAGGTAAACCTGAATGGTTTTGTCCAGCATTGCTGAAACTAAAACGCTTTTGCTGGGAAAGTAATACTGCAAATTGCCGAGTTTAATGCCGGCAGCGTCTGCAACCTTGCGCATGGAAAAATTGTGATAGCCGGCATCAATGAGCAGTTCATGAGCGGCGTCGAGAATATCGTTAATTCGATTTTTGCCTTTGTTGTAAACGCCATTCTTGGCCTTGTTCGCGCTAGTCAAGATAACCTCTTTAATCGCTGTTGAGCATCGTCGGTGATTATATCAGAAGCCAGAATTAGTACACGTAACATATAAATAATTATAAGCGGATCGCTTTTTATTAAAAATTGTACGGTTGACCTATTTGTAAAAAATATAGTACGGTTGACCTACAAAAAAATAACGATGATAGAAGGTAAGTAAGATGAAGCACTCAGCATTGGCCGCGGCTATCGCCTTGAGCCTACCTATAGCCATGAACAGCTATTCTTCGGTCATAGAAGAAGTCGTGGTTACCGCCCAGAAACGTCAGCAAAGTTTGCAGGATGTTGGTATTGCGGTGACCGCATTCAGTGGTGACCAATTGCAGGAACTGGGTTATGACACCGCCCAGCAGATTACAGCGATGACACCCGGTGTAACCACCATTCAACCCAATGGTCCTTCCTCCTTCTTCACCAGTATCCGAGGTGTCGGTCAAAACGACTTCTCTGGTGATCACCAGGAATCACCCGTCGCAGTGTATGTGGATGAAGCTTATGTGAGCGCTGCTTCGGGGGCGGGATTCCAGCTTTTCGATATGGAGCGTGCGGAGGTGCTGCGTGGCCCACAGGGAACGTTGTTTGGTCGCAACGCAACCGGGGGTTTGGTGCACTACATTACGGCCAAGCCCAGCCAGGAAAATGAAGGGTATATTGATCTAACACTGGCCGATCATAACCAAGTAAAAGTGGAGGGTGCTGTCGGCGGAGGTTTGAGCGAGTCGGTATCCGGGCGTCTGTCCTTCCTGAGAAATAAGCATGATCCCTATATTGAGAATCGCATTGGTACCGATTTGAATGACGGTAACGATTGGGCCCTGCGCGCTCAATTGCTGTGGGAGTTTGAATCCGGCCAGTGGCTGTTGAGTGCGCGTGCGGGGGAACAGGATATTGATTCAGGTTTCTTTAAACACAGCTCTGCAAGAGTTGACCCTAACACCGGTCTGGGCTTGCCGTTCAATGGCCCTGACTTGCAGGGATTGGGTGATTCTTTGGTCCCGGCCTACCAAGAAAATAACAGCGATGTGCATTCCGGGGCTTACAATGTCATCGGGCACAACAAGGTAGAGACGCGCGGATTTACCAGCAATATTCAATGGGAATTTGAAAGTTTCGATTTTGTCAGCATCACCGATTTCCAAACTTTGGAGAAGGATTATCTGGAAGACTCGGATGCTTCTCCGAACGATTTCTTTTCCTTCTTTTTACAAAGTGATCTAGACCAATGGTCTCAGGAGTTTCGGTTCAGTGGCGACAGCGACAATATGCGTTGGGTTACTGGTGCTTATTATCTGGAAATCGAAGGTGATTTCGCCAACGGTGGTATTGCCGCAAACTTTTTCCGCGCCGCGTTTCCCGGCGCAGGTTTAGACGATGCGAGTCTCGACACCCTCGGCCTTTACAGCCCGTTTAAAACCGAAACCAAATCAACTGCTTTCTTCGGGCAAGTGGAATACGATTTGAGTGAAGCGTTCACTGTGCACGCAGGTCTGCGTTGGTCCAATGAAGACAAAACTACGGATTTCAAGCAATACGCGTCTTTGTTTGCGGCAACGGATTCCAGTCAAGTATCGGCCATCGATGGTCTGGGCTTGGGTGGTCCCTTGTTTACCTTTAGCCCTGAAGCGGTGACCAACGATCCCGGTGGGACTGGCTTTGGGGAGGCGCTGGTGCTTGGTGACACCAATGATGCCAGCATCGACGAAGACTTGATTACGGCGAAGTTGCAACTCGATTGGAAACCGGATGAAAACACGCTGGTTTACGCCAGTTATAACCGAGGCATCAAAGCCGGTGGCTTTAATGCTCCGCTCGACGCGACACTGTTTTATAACGGCAGTCGCCCTACCAGCCAGATGAAGTTCGATGAGGAAGTTTTAAATGCGTATGAGCTTGGTTTCAAATGGTCTTCCGACGATGGTAAATGGCGAGTTAATGGCGCGAGCTATTACTACGACTATCAAGACTATCAAGCCTTTGCGTTGGAAAGCTTAACCACCTATGTCTTTAACACTGATGCGGAAGTTAAGGGCGCAGAAATTGAAGTGTTTGCAGCACCTGCCGACGGTCTGGAAATCATCTTCGGTGCGGGCTATATCGACAACAATGTTGAAGATGCTTACACCTTACCAGATGGCACGCCGGTCGATCGTACGGCAGTACTGACGCCACAGTGGAATTTGAATGGTTTGTTGCGTTATCAGTGGGATCTCGGTGATGCCCGAGTGGTAGCACAGGTGGATGCGACTTATATGGACGATCATTACTTCCAGCTGAAGAACTCCCCTGTTGGCAAGGAAAGCGCCTACACCTTGAGCAATGCCCGCTTGAGTTATGCAAGTGCCGATGAGAGCTGGAGAGTCGAGTTATTCGTGAACAATCTGACGGATGAAGAGTACCGCACCATGGCATTTGATTTGGCGGGTGAGCCATCAGTGGGTGGTTTTGGCCTGGTGGAAAATTATTATGGTCTACCACGTTGGTGGGGTGTGTCCTTCAATTACAGTTGGTCTGAGTAGTGTGTGTTTCCCCGTCGTAAGGCGGGGTTTTTAAATGAGTATAAGAACGATGCAGAAAGATCAAAATGCCACAGCCACCCACTACAATTTTGCGCGTGAAGTGGTCGATAAGTTTGCGGCAGAGCAAGCGGATAAAACCGCCATTGTTTGGGTAGACGATAAGGGGCAGGAAGAAACGGTCAGCTTTTCAAAGCTCAGTGAGGAATCTCAACGCCTGGCGTCAGCGCTGCAAGCTCAGGGGGTAAAACGCGGTGATACCGTCATCATCCTTATGGGGCGTCAGTTGGAGTGGTGGTACACCATGACGGCTTGTTTACGCATGGGGCTGGTGGCATCGCCGGGGACCACTCAGTTGTCGGAAAAAGATATTGCTTATCGATTGGAGGCCACCGGTGCCAGTTGTCTGATCGCAGAATCCGGGCAGGCTGAAAAATTACAGGCCTTGAAAAGCGTCAGTCCTCAATTGAAGCACATCATCACTGTGGGTGAACATCAGAGCGAAGGTTTGCTTGATTACCATGACTTGATTCGTGATGCGCAGGCAGATTTCCCCGCCGAAAATACGGAGTCAGGTGAAGACGCCTTGTGTTATTTCACTTCGGGCACAACCGGCTACCCCAAAATGTGTATTCACAATCACATTTATGCCAAGGCGCATACAACAACCGGAAAATACTGGTTGGACCTCGGAGACAATGATCTTCATTGGAATCTGAGCGATACCGGTTGGGCCAAAGCCGCCTGGAGCAGTTACTTTGCACCTTGGTTGCGAGGCGCGGCAATTTTTGTACATCACGCTCAGGGGTTTAATCCAGAACAGAGCCTGGCGATGTTTTCGCGTTACAACATCACGACCTTTTGTGCGGCACCGACGGTGTATCGCATGTTTGTGCAATGTGATCTGAGCAATGTTGATTTTGGTAGCTTGCGTCATTGTGTGGGGGCTGGTGAACCGCTGAACGCGGAAGTGATCGATGTTTGGAAGCGCGCGACAGGCATTACTATTCGCGATGGCTATGGCCAAACAGAATCGGTGATTCTCTGTGGCAATACACCACAAATGTCTCCCAAACCTGGTTCCATGGGCAAACCCATTCCGGGTATTGATCTGGCTGTCATTGATGAAGAGGGGAATCGTTTGCCGTCTCATCAGGAAGGCTATATCGCCGTGAATGTCAGCCCAATGCCACCTTTGGGGTTGTTTAAAGAATACAAAGGACTGCCTGAAAAAACCGCCGCCTGTTTTCGTAATGGTTGGTACATCACGGGAGATCGGGCCACGGTAGACGACGACGGTTATTTCTGGTTCGTGTCTCGCGCCGATGATGTCATTTTATCATCAGGGTATCGCATTGGTCCGTTTGAAGTCGAAAGTGCGCTGTTGGAACACGCGGCGGTTATTGAATCGGCTGTGACTTCCAGTCCAGATCCAGAACGTGGTGAAGTGGTCAAGGCTTTTATTGTTCTGGCCGATGGTGTCGAGGCTGGGGATGACTTGAAGCAACAGCTGCAACAACATGTGAAGTCAGTAACGGCCCCTTACAAATATCCCCGCAAGATTGAGTTCGTCGAACAGCTTCCGAAAACGGTCAGTGGAAAGATACGCCGGGTTGAACTGCGAGAGAAGGAGTGGGCCAATGCCGGTTAATCCTCTAACGCAATCACAACTGAACGGCCCGGATACGGTGTCATTATTGGATGTGACGATTCCTGATGCCTTTGACCAGGCGGCAGAGCAATTTCCCGATTCTCTGGCTTTAGTCGTCAGGCACCAAAACATACGCTGGACTTATCGAGAGTATCAGCAGCAGGTCGAACGTTTGGCTGCTGGTTTATTGGCGCTGGGTATTCAGCCCGGAGATCGCGTCGGTATCTGGTCGCCGAATCGGGTGGAGTGGTGCCTTACTCAGTTTGCCACCGCCAAAATCGGCGCAATTATGGTATGCATCAATCCGGCGTATCGTTTGTTTGAACTGGAGTACGCCCTAAACAAAGTGGCTTGTAAGGTCATCATCTCTGCAGAATCGTTTAAAACGAGTCACTACCTGGACATGCTCAATGAGTTGATGCCAGAGTTGAAAGATCATTCTCCTTGTTGTGATGGAAGTCCCTTGCCCACTCAGGCTTTGACGTCCAGGAAACTGCCTGACTTAAAATGGGTGGTTCGGATGGGCGATGCTTCTTCGGCAGGGATGCTGAACTTTTCTGAGTTAATGAATCTGGCTGGCGATAATCATCAGGAGCACGTTCGTTCCGTACAATCCACACTGGATTGCCATGATGCGATCAATATTCAGTTCACCAGTGGGACCACCGGTAATCCTAAAGGGGCCACGCTGAGTCATCACAATATTTTAAATAATGGCAAAGTCGTGGGTGATGGTATGCAGCTGGACGAGCGTGATCGCCTTTGTATTCCCGTGCCTCTGTATCATTGTTTTGGCATGGTGATGGGAAACCTCGCCTGCATTAGTCACGGCAGTGCTGCGGTCTTTCCTGATGAAGCCTTTGATCCCTTGACGACATTGCAGGCTGTTGCAGAGGAATCCTGCACCGCTTTGCATGGTGTGCCGACCATGTTTATCGCCCAGTTGGATCACCCGGAATTCAATCGCTTTGACCTGAGCAGTTTGCGCACGGGCATTATGGCAGGAGCGCCTTGCCCGGCTGAAATCATGAAGCAGGTTATTGCCCGAATGCATATGGACAAAGTGTTGATCGCTTATGGTCAAACAGAGCTCAGTCCGGTGAATCATATGACGGCCGTTGATGATCCGTTGATAAAGCGGGTGGAAACCGTAGGGCGCCCTGGGCCGCGTCTGGAAGTGAAAATTTGTGATGAGCAAGGCGGCGTTGTTCCCATTGGTGAACGCGGGGAAATCTGTACTCGAGGCTATTCCGTCATGAAGGGATATTGGGGCGAGCCCGAACGTACAGCGGAAACCATCGATGCCGAAGGTTGGTTGCATTCTGGAGATCTCGGCGTAATGGATACCGAGGGCTTTGTGCAAGTGGTCGGGCGTTTGAAAGATATGATCATTCGTGGCGGTGAAAATGTTTACCCCCGAGAAGTTGAAGAGTTTCTGTTTACGCATCCGGCTATTCAGGATGTTCAGGTGTTTGGTATTCCTGATGAAAAATATGGCGAGCAGGTTTGTGCCTGGGTTCAGCTCAAAGCTGATCAAGACCTCAGTGCTGATGCATTACGCGGGTACTGCAAAGACAAAATTACTCATTTCAAAGTGCCCAAGTTTATCGAGTTTGTGGACGAATTTCCGATGACCGTCACCGGAAAGATTCAGAAATTTAAGATGCGGGAAATGATGGTAGAGCGAATCGCCTCATAGACAACAAGCGAGGAAAAATAATGACCCAGTATAAAATGCTGATCGATGGTGAATTACGCGAAGGGGTGGCTTCAATTGATGTCGTCAATCCCGCTGACGAAAGCGTGGTGGCGCAATGTCCGGTGGCGGATGAAGTCATGTTGAATCAGGCGGTTGAATCGGCCCATAAAGCTTATCTTTCCTGGCGCAAGTTGAGTTTTTCAGAACGTGGCAGTTATCTCAAAAAGTTGACCGCAGCGGTAGAAGAAAACGCTGAGAAATTTGCACGTATTCTGACTCTGGAACAAGGTAAGCCTCTCGCGCAGGCTCGCGACGAAGTGATGTTTTCGCAGATTTTCGCCAATCACTTTGCGGATTGCGAAATAGAAAGCAGGGTGCTCAGTGACGATGACAACGGTCGCATTGAAGTGTTGCGTGAACCCCTGGGGGTCGTTGCTGGCATCTGTCCCTGGAACTTTCCCCTGTTAATCAGTCTGTATAAAATCGCCCCAGCGGTGATGGCGGGCAACAGTATTATTATCAAGCCAGCGCCAACAACACCACTCAGCAGCTTGACGTTGGCGGAACTGATTGCGGACATTTTCCCGCCGGGTGTGGTGAATATTCTGTGTGATAATAATGACCTTGGCCCGGCAATCAGCAGCCATCCAGGCATCGCGAAAGTCTCCTTCACGGGGTCAACGCCAACCGGTAAGAAAATCATGGCCAGTGCGGCCGGCACGCTCAAACGTTTAACTCTGGAATTGGGCGGGAACGACGCGGCTATTGTTCTGGACGATGTTGACCCCAAACAAGTGGCGGAAGGTATTTTCGGTGCCGCTTTTTTGAATTCCGGTCAGGTGTGTATTGCATTGAAACGCCTCTATGTACACGACTCGATTTACGATGAATTGTGCGAAGAGATCGGAAAGCTTGCCAGTGCAGCGGTAGTCGGCAACGGTTTGGATGAAGGTGTTCAGTTCGGTCCAGTACAGAATCGCATGCAGTTCGATAAGGTCTGCTCGTACATCGACAATGCAAAAGCCAACGGTCGAATCATTGCCGGTGGCGACGTGCCTGATGCTCCAGGTTTTATTGTTCCTTTAACCGTTGTGCGAGACATCGAAGATGGCACCGCGGTGGTGGATGAAGAGCCGTTCGGTCCCATACTGCCCATTGTGCGGTATCAGGACTTGGATGACGTCATCGAGCGAGCCAACCATTCCGATTATGGTTTGGGCGGCTCGGTGTGGTCCAGTAATTTGGATCGGGCGCGTGACGTGGCGAGCCGAATCGACTCGGGTACCGTGTGGATTAATCAGCACTGCGCTTTCGGTCCGCATATTCCGTTTGCACCGGCTAAGGAATCCGGCTTGGGTGTGGAATGGGGTGAGGAAGGTTTCCATGAGTTCACCGCGATGAAGGTGGTGAACATCAGTAAAGCCTATTCCAATCCAGTTCACTAAACGGTCCGTAAAGATTGGGGAGCCGAGTGCATACTCGGTTTCCTATTTGGCAGCTCATTGCCTGATTTTTACAATATCCGCGGTGGTGTTTTTGGCCTGTTGGATAAAGCCTTTTAGGTAGTCAATTTCTTCGTCTTCTTTTCGATGCGCCAAATAAATATGTTTGTGAATGCCTTGCTTGCCGAGTTTGCAAGATTGCAAAGGCAGGGTGTTTTGATATTGCTCCAACAACCAGGCCGGTAAGGCCGTAACGCCCCGTCCTGCGGCAACCATCTGCAGCATGATGTCTGTGGTTTCGATGCTCTGGTGCTTCTTTACCGCCTGTTGGGCGGGCGCCAGAAACTGGCTGAAAATATCCAAACGATCTTTGTCTACTGGGTAGGTAATTAAGGTTTCATTACTCAATTGTTCTGCGCGAATCCAGTTTTGTTCAGCCAGTGGGTGTTCGTCGTTGACCACTAAGACCAGCTCATAATCAAAGACCGCCATATAGTCTAAAGCACGGTGTTGAATGGGGTCCGGCGTAATGAGCAGGTCGATGTCATGGTGCAGAATGGCGCCCAGGCCACCAAACTGAAAACGCTGCTTTACGTCGACATCGACATCGGGCCATTGTTGTAAAAAGGGCGATACGGTGCGCAGCAGCCATTGATAACAGGGGTGGCATTCCATTCCGATGCGCAGCTGTCCGCGTCGTCCCTCGGCAAATTCCATCAGCTCGTCTTCACAATGGCTGAGCTGGGGCAGTATGCGTTGGCTCAGTTTCAGCAATCGTTCTCCCGCCGGGCTCAGCCGTAAACCTCGACCTTCTTTCACCCAAAGGGCTGTGCCCAGCCGATTCTCCAGCTTCTTGATGGAATGGCTGAGAGCCGATTGGGTGAGGCATAAATGCTCGGCGGCACGGGTCAGGGTTTTGTGTTCCGAGATGGCATGGACGATCTCAAGATGCAGTCGTTCTATCATTTTTATGAGTAATATTCATTGGTTTGGTTAAATATATCAATATTATTCACGCTTTTCGACTCCTACAATACCCGCCTCTATTCATTACCCCGCTTAGGGGAAGACTATAGCCAGGAGTAAAACATGGCACGCATCCACAGTTTGGGTTTTCCACGTATCGGCGCTAAGCGCGAATTGAAATTTGCCCTCGAGGCCTATTGGGCCGGCCATTCGAGTGCTTCAGAATTAATGGAAAAAGCCCAACAGATGCGAAGCTGGATGTGGCAGCAGCAGCGAGATTTGGATCTGGTCACCATTGGTGATTTTTCTCTCTACGATCAAGTGCTGGATATGAGTTTTGCCTTGGGCAATATTCCCCCTCGGGTGGACGCTGACCCGTCGACTCTGGCGGTGGAAGGTGAGGCGTTTCTCAATGCTTATTTTAAAACGGCGCGCGGACGTTCGGTGTCGGATTGCGGGTGTACCCAAGCTGCTGAGATGACCAAGTGGTTCGACAGCAACTATCACTACATTGTCCCGGAAGTTGGTCAGGACACCCAGTTTGCAGCCAACCCGCAACATTGGCTATCGGCGCTGGAAGAATTTGAATCGCAAGGGTATGCCGCGAACAGGGCTAAGCCTGTGTTGATTGGTCCGGTCAGTTATTTGTATTTAGCCAAGAGCAAGCAGGATTTTTCGCCGCTGGATTTGCTGCCGGATGTTATCGAGGCCTATAAATCGTTACTGCATGCATTTGCTGAAAAAGGTATCGAGTGGGTTCAGATTGATGAGCCGGTATTGTCACTGGAACTCAATGCCGATTGGCGACACGCCTTAAACCTGAGTTATCACAAGCTGAATAACATGGGTGTGAAACTGCTCTTGGCGAATTACTTTTCATCCTTGGGTGATAATGTGCGCCTGGCTTGTGATTTGCCTGTACAGGGTTTGCATATTGATGCCGTCGCGGCGGAAAAAGAAGCAAAGATTGTGGCGGATTGGCTGCCTTCACATAAAGTTCTTTCGCTGGGCATTATCAATGGGCGCAATATCTGGCGTGCTGATCTCGACCGCTGTCTGGAAATCATCCAACCTCTGCATCAGCGTTTGGGTGATCGCTTGTGGTTGGCACCAAGTTGTTCACTGTTGCACGTCCCAGTAGACCTCGAGGTGGAAGAAGAGGCGATCGGTAAGGGCTGTGACATTCGTTCGGTGCTCGCTTTTGCCCGACAAAAGCTCGCGGAGTTGTCTGTGTTGTCGCGAGCGGTCAATGAGGGCGAAGAGTCTGTAGCACAAGAATTGCAAGCTTCTCGTGTCGCTCTTCAGGAATGGCAAGCGTTTAAAGATCGTCAGCATTCTGAAGTTCGACAGCGCTTGAACAATTTGCATTCGGATATGTATCGGCGCCAGTCGGTGTTTGCCGAGCGCCAGAAGCAGCAGCGCGCGCAACTTGATCTGCCCTTGCTTCCCACCACAACCATTGGTTCTTTTCCGCAAACCGCTGACATCCGTAAAGCGCGCAGAGAATTCAAACTTGGTAGTTTGAATGAACAACAGTATAAACAACTGATGCGTGATGAAATCGCCCAGTGTATTGAGCAGCAGGAAGCGCTCGGCCTCGATGTTTTGGTGCACGGTGAGGCCGAGCGTAATGACATGGTGGAATACTTCGGGGA
Organism: Pseudoteredinibacter isoporae; assembly: GCF_040372805.1. Taxonomy (GTDB): domain Bacteria; phylum Pseudomonadota; class Gammaproteobacteria; order Pseudomonadales; family Cellvibrionaceae; genus Pseudoteredinibacter; species Pseudoteredinibacter isoporae_A. The sequence goes on along the minus strand of NZ_BAABWJ010000001.1, from coordinate 78,238 downwards.
GCAGCTGGATGGCTTTGCTTTTACGCGTTTTGCCTGGGTCCAGTCGTATGGATCACGCTGTGTAAAACCCCCGATCATTTACGGCGATGTGCAACGACCTGAAGCGATGACCGTAGAGTGGGCCGCATTTGCTCAATCGTGTAGCCAGAAACCGGTAAAAGGGATGTTAACCGGACCGGTAACGATTCTGAATTGGTCGTTTGTTCGTGATGATCAGCCGTTGAAAGAGACCTGCGCACAAATCGCGTTGGCCATACGTGATGAGGTGCTGGACTTGGAAGCGGCAGGCATCAAGGTGATTCAGATTGATGAAGCAGCCCTGCGCGAAGGTTTGCCATTGAAGCGCAGCGCCTGGTCAGGATATCTTAATTGGGCCGTGAATAACTTCAAGTTGGCGGCGAATGGTGTTGAAGATACTACGCAGATCCACACTCATATGTGTTATTCCGAGTTTAACGATATCATCGAACATATTGCGGCGATGGACGCTGATGTCATTACGATTGAAAATTCGCGCTCGGACAATGAACTGTTAGCGGCTTTTGAGCAGTTTGATTATCCAAATGATATTGGTCCGGGTGTTTACGATATCCACAGCCCGAATATTCCGAGCCCGCACAGTATTGAGACGTTATTGAAAGCGGCAAATAAAACGATCGATATACAACAATTGTGGGTCAATCCAGATTGCGGACTTAAAACCCGCAAGCAAGAAGAAGTGTGGCCAGCACTGAAAAATATGGTGGAAGCGACCAAGAAATTGAGAGAACAATTCGCCTGAAAATTTAACAGGCTGTGGCAATAGCCGGGGTCAGAGTGTCTACTCTGACCCCGTTTTCGTATTACAGAACGCTGGCAACCGATTTTGCGAAATAATCCAAATTGCTTTCGTTTAATCCGGACACACTAATACGTGAAGAGCTCACCATGTAAATGCCGTATTCGTTTTTCAGTCTGGCAACCTGCTCTGGGTTGATTCCAAGGAAGGAGAACATACCAAACTCTTTCTCGATGAAGCTGAAATCAACACCATTGCAAGCGGCGTTCAGTTTACTCACGGCCTGGCTACGTAAGCCATTGATACGATCGCGCATTTCCTTAACTTCTGCTTCCCACTGGGTAGTCAACTCATCGGACCCCAGGATGGTGGCAACCAAGGCAGCACCGTGGGCGGGAGGCATGGACCAAATGCCACGAGCCAGGTTGATGAGCTGGCTGCTGACCGCATCGGCGGCGTGGCGGTCTTTGGTAATCGCCATCAATAAACCAATGCGCTCGCGATAGAGGCCAAAGTTTTTCGAGCAGGAAATGGCTAGGAACATTTCGTCAACGGTGTCGGCCATTGTGCGCACGCCGATGGTGTCTTCAATCAATCCGGAGCCGAAACCTTGATAGGCCATATCCAAAAATGGCACCAGACCTTTGTTTTTGCACAGTTCGGCCATGGTCTGCCATTGCTCAGGACTCAGATCCGCTCCGCAGGGGTTATGGCAACAGGCGTGCAGCAAAACAACATCGCCCGCTTGCGCTTCCTGTTCCAGGGTCTGGCACATGTCGGCAAAACGCACTGCGCAATTTTCGCGATCGTAGTAAGGGTATTCGGCGATCGTCAAACCGGCCTCGCCAAACAGAGGAACGTGGTTGGCCCAAGTAGGATTACTCATCCAGATCTTGTTGCCGGGTTTCACTCGATTGATCAGCTCAGCGCCCAAGCGCAGAGACCCACAACCTCCGGGAGCCTGGATGGACGCAACGCGTTGCTCGGCCAGAACTTTGTGATCTTTGCCAAGAGCCAGTTCGCGCATCAAGCGATTAAAGTCGACGTTGCCTGGCCCACCAATATAGGATTTGGTGGCTTCATTGCGCCAGCGATATTCCTCAGCGGTTTTGACGCTGGCCAGTACCGGGGTCTCGCCGGTTGGTGTTTTGTATACGCCAACACCGAGATCGACTTTGTTGGGGTTATTGTCATTTTGGAACTCCATCATCAGGCTGAGGATGGGGTCCTGGGGGATAATGTTGAGCTGCTCAAACATGATAGTTTCCAAGTTAAATGAGGGGCCGTCGCCCCAAGTGTGCTATGGCTTTTTCCTTCGTTCCGCTGAGCGATTGAAAAGGCATTCATTGTAGTCAACCCTTACGGCAGGGCAAGGGATGACCGTAAACTATTTCGGACTAATCCAAGGCGACAGGCAATTCACTGGTCAATTTGTTCTGACGCATTGAAATCAGGGTATTGACCGAACGGATTCCGGGTGCGGTCAGTAATTGAGTCGAGACAAAGGTCTCATAACTTTCCATGTCTTTCGACACAATCTTCAACAGATAGTCGCATTGCCCGGTTACGGAATGACACTCGAGAATACCAGGCTCATTGGCAATCATGGTCAGGAAGTTCTGAATGGTTTCCGGATGATGGATGTTCAGGCTGACTTCGACGAACGCAATAATCTGCAGGCCGATTTTCTTGTGATTGACCTGGGCGCTATAGCCTCGGATATAGCCTTCGTCTTCCAGGCGTTTTACCCGCCGCCAGCAGGGGGCGGGGGACAGGGCAATGCGTTCGGCCAAATCCCGGTTGGAAAGGCGCCCCTCGGTCTGCAGCTCGTGCAGTATTTGCGCGTCGTATTTATCCATCATTGGCCTCGTGTTTTATTGTCGTTGTCATGGGCGGCCGCAGGGCATGATTTGCGCCACAGCTGAATCGTTTACATATCATATAGTTAATAATTCACGATAACAAAGCAATATGGTTTCCTAATTGTAGGCTCTTTTGGCAATTGGTTTCCATTGTGGGCTGGCTCCAGGCAATAAACGCAATCACATTTCGGGCGTCAAAAGCTACAGTATTCGCTACTGAAAAAGCGATTTGAGCACTGCTCTTCGCCACTGCCAACCGGCGGTGCAACCATAATGACTACGTGAAGTGACGATGACTGATACAGCCGATTCCACCCAGGCCATTCAAGCGTTTGATTGGCCCCATATTGCCCATATTGTTCTGGCGTCCCGAGCCATAGATACCATTGAAGAACAGGAGCTGGTGCCCCAGAAGCTGGTTTTTAATCAGTTTTCTGCGCGTGGCCACGACCTAGCACAGGTTTTATTGGGCAGCTTGCTCAATCACCAACACGATGGAGCAACGGGTTACTACCGCTCGCGTCCCTTTGTCTTGTCATTGGGGTTGGATTTTGTGGAAGCCGTGGCGGGACCCTTGGCCCGTTCCGGTGGTTACAGCGATGGTCGCGACATCGGTGTGGTGTGCAATTACCCCAATATGCGCAATGGTGAATCTACCGGGACAACCTTGTTCCCGATGTGTGGCGGTGTGGGCTCTCAGTTTTCACCCATCAGTGGTTGGGCGCAGTCCATTGTCTATCACCGAGACGAATTGAACGATACCCGCTACCGCGGCGCGATGGGGGTTTCCATGGGCGGCGATTCGTCTATGTCGACCAGTGGCTTCTGGGCCGCTCTGAATATTTCCACCACCAATAATCTGCCCCATTTGTTTTACATTGAAGACAACGGCTATGGCATCTCCGTGCCTCAGGAGGTTCAGACCCCCGGTGGTGATCAGGTGGCTAACCTGGCGGCGTATAAACAATTGCATATTGTTGATGGTGATGGCACTGACCCTCTGGAAGCGGCGTGCAAAATCAAAGAAGCGGTCGACTATGTGCGTTCAGGCAAGGGCTGTTGTTTGCTGAGATTGAAGGTGCCTCGTCTTTGTGGCCACACTTTTCAGGATACCCAAACCTATAAGCCGGCGGAAATGATCGAAGCAGAGCAGGCACAAGATCCTTTGCCCAAATTAAAACAGTTTATGCTCGACAATGGTTTGGTGAGCGAAACCCATTGGTCACAAATTGAAGAGCGTGCCGAAGCCAAAGTGCGTCATGCCATCGACGAAGCCATGCATCGACCTCAGCCTGACCCTTCAGCCATTACCCGTTTTGTGTACAGTGAAGAAGATGAGGCGGGTCAGCCGATTGTGCAAACTCGCGGTGGGCTGGCGACGCAAAATCATGCCTTTCCACAGGGCAACACAGAGCCTAAACCAGAAGGTCGTCGCTTGAATATGTTGGCGGCCATTCGCCAAACATTGGATGTTGAAATGCAGAGCAACCCCAAAGTGTTGGTTTTCGGTGAGGATGTGGGGCCGAAAGGTGGGGTGCACGGTGCCACTTTAGGTTTGCATCAAAAATACGGACAGCAACGCGTGTTTGACACCAGTCTTTCTGAAGAAGGCATTATCGGCCGCTCTGTGGGTATGGCATTAAGTGGATTGATGCCGGTTCCTGAAATTCAGTTTCGCAAATACGCAGAGCCGGCAGCTGAGCAGTTGACTGACACAGGCATTATGCGTTGGCGCACGGCCAACAAATTTGCAGCGCCTATGGTCGTTCGAGTGCCGGGCGGTTTTGCTCGCCGTGGCGACCCTTGGCACTCCATGTCGGATGAAGTGGAATGGGCGCATAAAGTGGGTTGGCAATTGGTGATGCCTTCCAATGCCGAAGATGCCGTAGGCCTATTGCGCTCGGCATTGCGCAGCAACAACCCTACCATTTTCTTTGAACACCGTGCCTTGATTGATAATAGCTGGGCGCGTCGCCCCTACCCGGGCGATGATTTTGTGGTGCCTTTTGGGAAGGCCAAAACTCTGCGCACAGGTTCGCGCCTGACCGTCGTCAGTTGGGGCGCCATGGTTGAGCGCTGTGAGTTGGCAGCTGAACAAATCAATCCCGAAAAAGACGCGATTGATGTGATTGATTTACGCAGTATTCAACCGTGGGATAAAGAAGCCGTCCTGGCCTCGGTCCGAAAAACCGCCCGCTGTTTGATTGTACATGAAGACAATAAGACCGCTGGCTTTGGTGCTGAAATTGCAGCGACATTAAGTGATGAATGTTTCTTTGACCTGGATGCGCCATTGCGCCGCTTGACGATGCCCGATATTCCGAGCCCTCACAATATTCATTTGTTGGAAGCGGCTGTACCCGGTGTGGACGATATTGTTCGTGAAATGACGGATTTATTGGAGCTGTGATCATGAGTGTACAAGAATTGAAATTGACCGCAGAGCAGCTTGAGGGAACCGAGGCTACCTTGAGCCAGTGGTTGTTTAATGTCGGTGATGCGGTTCAGGAAGGTGAGCCAGTGGTTGAATTGGAAACCGATAAAGTGGCCATTGAAGTTGTTGCTCCTTGTTCCGGGACTTTGCAAGCACAGAAATTTCAGTCAGGCGATAAAGTCGAGCCAGATTCCGTCATGGCTCTGATCAGCACTGAGGCCGGTGCCGCAGTGGCCGAGATTCCCCCGGCCAATGAATCAAAATCAGTTGAGCTGCCCCAGACGAGCACGTCTGAGGTGAGAGAGGCGAGTGACCAGTCCTGCCGCCACCTTATGGGACCTGCGGTTCGCAAGCTGGTGGCCGAGCACAATCTCGATATTGAACGGATGCAGGGCAGTGGCCGCGGTGGCCGTATTACCCGTGAAGATGTGCTGTCTTATATCGCTTCTGGGCAGGCGGAAAAAAGCGTCAGTTCTAGCACCGTTAGTACAGCCGTTGCCATGGGCGATATGAACAGTCGTATGGTGCCCCACAGCAACATGCGTAAAGCGATTGCTAAGCATATGGTGGAAAGCCTGCTGGAAAAAGCACCTCACGTCACCTCTGTGTTTGAAATGGATATGAGTAATATCATTGAACATCGAAAGTGGCACAAACAGGAATTTGCAGACAAGGGCGTCAAGCTGACGTTTACCGCTTACTTCCTGGCGGCCAGTGCCAAAGCGATGGCGGCTGTGCCAGATATGAATGCTCAGTTCCATGAAGATGCCTTGGAGATCTTCCAATCCATTAATATTGGTGTTGGAACCGCTCTGGGTGATAAAGGTTTAGTCGTACCCGTTGTAAAAAATGTGCAGGCACTGGACTTGTTTGGTATTGCTCAGGCCCTGGACGATCAAACGCAAAGAGCTCGCGATAACAAGCTGACGCCCTTCGACATGAAAGGTGGAACTTTTACCATTTCTAATCACGGTGTCAGTGGAAGCTTGATGGCCGCCCCGATCATCATTAATCAGCCGCAGGTGGCAATTTTGGGGATTGGCAAAATGGAGAAGCGTGTCGAAGTGGTGGATGTCGATGGTCGCGATGAAATGCGCATTCGCCCGAAATGCTATGTGTCTCTAAGCATTGATCATCGCGCGGTCGATGCCCATCAAACTAACGCTTGGTTGTCAGCGTTTGTCAGCGAGATTGAACATTGGGGTGGCGTAACCTTGTAAGGCTTAATAGGCATGGTTTCTTCAAAATGCTGAGTGAGAAACCATGCTTTTATGTCACGACAATTCATCCTGGTTGCTGTCAAAAAGCGCAAGCTTGCAGGCTGTTTTTGATTTGTCGCCAGATTCTCTTATCGCGAAGAGCAAATTCTTCACACTGGGCACGTTCGCGCTGCGCAATAAAACCCTCCTTGCAATTCGCGTGAATAAACCCCTGATAGTCCATGCCCAAATGAGAGAAGGTGTCCCGAAACATATTGATGAAGGTCTTTGAGGCCTCATTGTTGCAAGAGGTCGTGAGCACATAGGCTTTTTTATCTCTGAGTCTGCGGCCATCGTCCTTCAAATTCTCCAAAGACATATAATCACTGATGCGATCCAGGAACGCTTTCATTGCCGGTGGTACGGAGTACCAGTAAATCGGGGACGCAAAAATAATGTGTTCATAAGCCAATACTCGCTGCATAACGGGATGAAAGTCATCGTCTTGCTGGCGGTAGTGGTAATCGTATGGTTGGATGTCATGGTCTTCCAGGTAAACAAAATCCATGGGCCAGTAATCTTGCAGCAATTCCAAAAACTTGGCGGTGTTACCGTTGCGACGTGAGCTGGACAAAATAGCAATGGTTTTTTTAGAGCGGTCTATCAACTTACTTACGTGCATGATTATGCCTCCTGTGTGCGTGCTTCCCATGCGAATGTTTTCTGTATTTCGTTACGTCGGCGGAGACTATAAAACCTCAAGTTAGCTTGAGGTCAATACTTTTTTTTGCTATAAATCACAAAATCAGGGATGGATAGGATTTGAGCCTTTTCCAAGGCTTGTATTGATAATTTGTCCGATACGATAAGGTGATGAACATGGCAAAAGAACAGGAGGGGCTCTCTGTGGGCAATGTTGCCAAGCGAAGCGGGGTGGCGGTGTCCACCTTGCATTTCTATGAGAGTAAGAGTCTGATCAGCAGTTGGCGCAACGCTGGCAACCAGCGTCGCTATAATAAAGACGTGTTGAGAAGAGTCGCGGTGATCAAGTCTGCACAGCGTATCGGCATCAGTTTGCAGGGCATTCAGGAGGCGATGTCGACATTGCCTGACCAGCGAACCCCCAACAAACAGGATTGGGCGCGTTTGTCGCGGCATTGGCGCCAAGAGCTGGACGAGCGTATTCGACAATTAAATCAATTGCGAGATGAACTGGGTGAGTGCATTGGCTGTGGTTGTCTGAGTCTGAAAGCCTGTCCACTTAGGAATCCAGAAGATATCGTGGGACAGGATCACAGTGGCGCTGTTTTCCTGGAAGGTGAATAGGGTGGGGCATGGCCGATCTGTTTGATCAACTCAATGATGACAATCGACAACGGCAGATAATTGCTGAGGGAGCCGTTTGCTTGCCGGGTTTTGCGCTGAACGAGGCCCATGAGCTACTCGATGCATTGACCCCCATTGTAGAGCAAGCCCCCTATCGGTATTTGCAAACCCCGGGCGGGCACACGATGTCGGTGGCGATGACCAATTGCGGGCATTTGGGATGGGTGAGTGACCGCAAAGGTTATCGTTATCAGGCGCTTGATCCGCGCAGCGGCCAAGCTTGGCCCGCGATGCCGGAAGTGTTTTTAAATTTGGCGCAACGGGCGGCGAGTGAAGCAGGGTATCGCCGTTTTCAGCCCCAGGCCTGTTTGATCAATCAGTATCGGCCGGGAAGCAAAATGTCTTTGCATCAGGATAAAGATGAAAATAATCGTGCCGCACCGATTGTCTCCGTCTCACTGGGAATGAGTGCCACTTTCTTGTTCGGTGGTTTACGGCGAGAGGATTCTTGTCAGAAGCTCATTCTGCAGCATGGGGATGTCGTGGTTTGGGGCGGCGCCTCCCGTTTCTGTTTTCACGGTGTTCAAACCGTGAAAGATCGGGAGCATTCATTGCTTGGACGCCAGCGAATCAATATTACGTTTCGGCAGATTTATTGAATCAAGTGGTTTTACCGCGTGAATTCTTTCGCCAATAAAAAAGGGCAGCAAGCTGCCCTTTTTTGATGAAGTGGGTGCAGTGGATCAATGCACCGGACGGCGGTGATTAATACACCACATCCATTTCTTCAATCAGATTGTCGGCACCATCGACTTTTTCCATGACCCACAGCATGTAGCGAGAGTCTACAGAGATTGAACGGTTGAGATTGTCGTCGTAATCCCAGTCACCGATGATGCTTTCATAAACCCCGTCAAACAGCAGGCCAACCAGTTCTGCGCGGCCATTCAGCGTTGGAGAGCCGGAGTTACCACCGGTGATGTCCAGGGTGCCCAGGAAGTTTACTGGAACGGAGCCCAGCCATTTTTGCTTGTAGCGACCGTAATCTTTCTTGGCGATGGCATCGAGTTGCTTCTGTGGCGAATCAAACTCGTCGTCGCCTTTTACGTACTTAGCAGCCAGACCTTCCAGTGTGGTAAATGGCTTGGCGACCAAACCGTCCTGAGGACTGTAGCCCTTGACCTTACCAAAGGTTACGCGCAAAGAACTGTTGGCGTCGGCATAAATCGGCTTGTTCAAGCTTTCATTGTAGGCAATGATCGCAGCCATGTAGGCTGGACGAGCTTGTTGCAGTTCACCGATGCGGGCCTTCTCTTTCTTTTCTTCGGCCATTTCATGATCGTACAAGGCCACGGCTAACTTGATGAAAGGATCGTCACTGGACTCGAAGTCCGCAACGGATTTCTTCATCCAATCCAAGCGAGACTGTTTGTCACCCAAAGCCGTTTTTTCGTGCATGCCTTTCAAAATCAAGGCGACACTGTTTTCATTAAAACCGTCGCTCAGGCCAAAAGCTTTATCCATCGCGGGAATCCGTTGCTCTTGAGGGAGCGCTGCGTACTTTTCCAAGAAGTGCAGCAATACCGCGGCATCTACTTTGGCGTCGTAACGACGATCAATGCGCTCCATGCGCTGGGTAAAGCGGGTCATATCACGATCCTGGTAGCCAGGTTCGCGTTTGGCATCGGCTTTTTGCTTTTCATGGGCCAAGCGCAGTAAGCGCTGAGCCGCCGGGATCATGTTGGTACGTTTGATATAGGCGTACAGTAGATCGTGCTCCTGACCTTCCTGGCCTTCCTTAATCAGGCGTTGCAGTTCGGCAATGGCTGCGCCGTATTGATCCTTACGCGAGGCATCGGCGTCAATCCAGGCCTGGAGTTTACTTTCCAGCGATTGTTTGCGCTCCAGCATATCGCCTTTGTTGTAGCTCTTGATCATCGAACCATAGTTCTTGGCGTAGTTCGCCAGACCAGCGATGGTGCTTTCATATTTGATGCGGGCATCGCTGCCATCCGGAGCAACCGACTTGATCACGTCGATGTATTGCTCGCGGTAACCTTTTGCGGTCGGATAAGCCCAAGTGAAATTGTTCAGTACTTCCTCTGAGGTGCGATAGCGATTAGTACGACCTGGATAACCGGCGGCCATAATAAAGTCGCCATCTTTTACACCTTTTCCAGACACCTTCAGATGACTTTTAGGCTGGTACGGAACGTTGTCTTCACTGTAGTCGGCTGGCTTGCCATCTTTGCCAACGTAGGCGCGATAAAAGGCCCAGTCGCCAGTATGGCGCGGCCACATCCAGTTATCGGTGTCGCCGCCGAATTTACCAATACTGGCGGGTGGCGCGTAGACCAATCGTACGTCGCGCACCGCCAGCTGTTTGATCAGGTAATATTCGAGGCCACCGTGAAAGCTGTATATTTCGCAGCGATAACCTTCGTCTTTTTCACACTCGGCGACCATCGCTTTTTCTTTATCTTCGATTGCTTGGTAGCGTTCGCTGCCATCAAGCTCGGCGTCTAAATTGCCCAGAATCTTATCGCTTACATTATCCAGGGATTCGGTGATGTAGATGCGTGAGCCTGGTGCCGCTTTCAGCTCGGCGTCCTTGGTTTTGGCCAGGAAACCATTGGCGAGCAAATTGTTATCGGCGCTGGAGTTGTACTGGATACTGCCGTAGGCACAGTGGTGGTTGGTCACTGCCAAGCCTTCCGGAGACACAAAGGAGGCCGTACAACCACCCAGGCTGATAATGGCATTCATTGGGAAGCCGGTAAGAGTGGAAATTTGTTTAACTGGGATCTTCAACCCCATGCGTTTAAGTTCTTTTTTCAACTGAGGTAGCTGATGGGGCTGCCACATGCCTTCATTGGCGTAGCTTTGTGCACCAAAGCCCAGGCTGGCGACCGCCAGGGCAGAAGCCAAAGTCATTTTTTTCATTCTAATAGTCCTCAAATTAGTCGACGCAGAAAGTACCATAGCTGGCTACATTTCAAAACCGAATCGGTCAAGCATAGGTTTAGACGAGTAATATGAAAGGTAGAACCCTCCATTTTCATATTGACCTTTAGCTCGTCTTGTAGGCGGCCAATCTGCGCCAGCGCACTTGGGCAATGATGACAAGTGCAGGAAGGTTCATGCCGATGCCATAGAAGACAGCGATCATGGCAAGAGAGGGGCGATCCATCAGGGTAGCGGCGACCATCATGGCAATGCCAGCATTCTGGATTCCGGTTTCGATACCTAATGTACGTTGCTGCTGGTCGTTCAATCCGCATACGCGACCGAGGAGCATGCCGCAGTTATAGGCTAAAACACAGAGGCAGAGCAATAGAAAACTGGCGGTTTCGGCGACGTCTATCAGGGCTGTTCGATTGGTCCAGGCCATTAATGCAATCAGTACCACCATAATGACAGCGGTGATACGCTGAAGTTGTTTTTGCAGAGGCAGAAACAACGAAGTGAAGCGGTACTGCAATAACATACCCAAAGCGATAGGAAACAGAGAGACCAAGCAGAGCTGGGTGATCGTGGGCAACACCGGAATATGGAATGGCTCAGCAGCCATACCCAAAAAGCTGTAGTGCCAGAGCAGCACAATAGGCAGGAGAAAAGGCACCACCAGAGAGCTGACCAGCGTTAGGGCGATTGACAGTGCAACGTCGCCGTCGGCCAAAAAACTGATCGCGTTCGAGGATGCTCCACCGGGTGCCAGGCTGATCAGCAATAAACCTGCGGCCAGCTCAGTGGGCAGTTGAAAGACAAGAATGATCAACCAGGCTAATAGCGGTAAAATGATGAGCTGCAGTGTAATGCCCAGAGCGAGTGCTTTTGGCTGTCGCAGCAAATTGAGGAAATTGACCCTTTGCAGGGACAAGCCCATGGTGAGCATCATGCTTGCCAGCATAATAGGCAAGACGATTTTATTTACGGTAAGCGCGTCCAAGTACAGGCTCCTGCCACGATTATTCGAATGACTTTATCCGACTTCTATGCAACTACAATGTTGGCTGGCTGCCATACGAGCCAAAACCTTGTTGATATCCATTGCTCCAATACTGCTTGGCCAAGTGCTGGTCTTGCAGGAGATCTGCCAAAGCGGTCAGCGTGGACAAGGCCTCTTTAGCCCCGGCCTGGCGGCTCTGATTCTTGCCTGTGCTGTGTGCCTGCAAATCGCCGTTAACCTGGCGAACGATTACTATGATTTTCTCTCCGGGGTCGATGGCGCCAATCGATTAGGCCCCAAGCGCTTCTCTAAACAAAGCCCATTATCCCCCGAAATAATCCACCGGGCATACCTGATATTCCTCAGTTTGGGCATTTTAACCGGTTTGCTTTTGCTGTGGCATAGTCATGTGTACCTATCTTGGCTGGGCTTGTTGTGTGTTGTGGCTGTCATGGCCTACAGCGCAGGGCCTGCGCCCTTGTCCCACAATGCCCTGGGTGAGGTAACCGTGTTGCTGGTTTTTGGTCCAGTTGCGGTTCTGGGAGGCTTTTATGCGCAATTGGCCTATTTGAACGTTGTGCTGATCTGGCCGGCATTGGCGATGGGGTTATTGGCTGCGGCCGTGATGTTGGTGAACAATACTCGAGATATCGCCAGTGACCAGATTGCTGGCAAACACACATTGGCTGGGGTGCTTGGCGAGCGCGGCAGTAAATTTCTGTACAGTGCCCTATTGTTGCTGGCACTTCAGGCGGCGGTGTTGAGCCTGCATCAGCCGGCGCGTTTCAGTTATATTTTGTTCCCGCTAACGGCCTTGCTCGCCTGGCTCATCCATCGGCGCGAGGGCTCCGGTTTGAACCGACAGCTTGGACAGACAGCTCTGCTGATGATGCTCTACAGCGTGACACTCAGCCTGGATTTGCTGCTGGATTGACGTCCGGGTCAAACGTTAATTGCACGAGGAATGTCTCCCAGAACAGAGCAGAAGCTTGTCAAACGGCCTCTGCCCTTGAATCAACCGCTGCAAAAAACCATAATGTGGCCTGTTTTGCGCCAGGTACCCCGCTGGAAGTCCCAGCACAGCGGCCCTTTTCATTTCTGATATGGCCCCCAGCTGCGGTGGAGCTTTGCCGCTGGTGAACCCTGCCTGCACGATAGCAACCATTAACGATAGTAATAGCACTATGGATTTATTCGATTTCGAACCCGGCCGTGAAGGCTACTATGGGGAGTACGGCGGTTGTTTTCTGCCCGAAATTTTGACCACTACGATTGAAGAGCTGAAAGCGGCTTTTCAGGATATCAAGCACGACCCGAGCTTCTGGCAAGAATTCGAGCAGTTGATGCAAAGCTATTCCGGCCGTCCGACGCCGGTCAGCCACCTGGCCAATCTGTCGGCCAAGCTCGGTGGTGCCCAGATTTATGTGAAACGAGAAGATCTCAACCATACGGGTTCCCATAAAATCAACAATGTCATGGGGCAGGGCCTGTTGTGTAAGCGCCTTGGGAAACGTCGAGTCATCGCCGAAACCGGTGCAGGTCAACACGGCTTTGCGACAGCCACTATGGCAGCGCGTTTTGGTTTTGACTGCAAGATTTATATGGGGGCCGTTGATGTTGCCCGCCAGCGTCCAAATGTGTTCTGGATGGAAAATCTCGGTGCTGATGTGGTGGCGGTGCAGGATGGCCAGCAAACCCTGAAAGACGCCATTAACGAATGCCTGCGAGATTGGGTAACCAATATGCACGATACCCACTACGTGTTGGGTACGGCGGCTGGGCCACACCCTTTCCCTGAAATGGTGAGCTATTTCCAGTCGATTATTGGTCGCGAAGCGCGCGGACAGATTCAAACAATCGCCGGCAAACTGCCTGACCGGGTTTTTGCTTGTGTCGGCGGAGGGTCCAATGCAATGGGCTTGTTCCAGGGTTTTCTGGATGATTCATCGGTTGAGTTGGTTGCCTGTGAAGCGGGAGGTCTGGGGCCGGGTGAAGGCAATCACGCCTCACGATTGGCATACAAAGATGCCAGTGTGGGTGTTGCACAGGGCTTTAAAACATACTTCCTGCAAAACAAAGACGGCAATATGCTGCATACCAAATCGGTCGCTGCTGGTCTGGATTACATCGGTGTCAATCCAGCGCTGGTGCATTTGTGGGAACAGGCGCGCGTACGCTTCGAGGCTGTGACCGATGCTGAAGTCACCGAAGCTCTGAAGTTGTGTATGAGAACCGAAGGTTTGATTCCCGCTTTGGAGAGCTCCCATGCCTTTGCTCGCGCGATCGAAGAAGCGCCCAAAATGAGTAAGGATGAAGTGATCCTGATTAACCAGTCTGGTCGTGGTGATAAAGATATTTTCACCGTCGCGGATGCACTGGATGACGATCACTGGAAATCATTTATTAAAACAAAGGCCGAGCACTATGGCGCTTAATGAATACATTGCTAGCCGCAAGCAACACAAAGACTTGCTGCTGATGACTCATGTGGTATGTGGCTACCCGTCGTTTGAAGCCAATCTGAAAGAACTCGAGATCATGGCGGAAGCAGGGGTGGATTTTGTAGAGCTGCAATTCCCATTCTCAGAACCGTCGGCCGATGGTCCTTTGTTTGTGAAAGCGAATCAAATTGCTGTAGAAAGCGGTGTGACCGTAGATCAGTGCTTTGAGTTTATGGCCAAAGTCAGTCAGCGTTTTGATTTTAAAGTGCTGATGATGGGTTACTACAATACCGTATTTAAAATGGGCCACGAAGCGTTTGTCGATGCCTTGAAAGCGGCTGGAGGTTGCGGTTTTATTGTTCCAGATTTGCCATTGGAAGAGGCCCGGACCCTGCATGACTATGCTAAGAGTCAAGACATTGCCCCGATTGTTTTGATGACCCCCACCAACACTGAGCAGCGCTTGCAAACCATTGCTCAAGCGGCGGATGGCTTTGTCTATGTTGTGGCTCGTCGTGGTGTCACCGGCAGCAAAACGGATATGGATACCGAGGTCGGTGAGTTTCTGGATAAGTGCCGAGAAATGTCTCCGGTCCCGATTGGCGTGGGCTTTGGTGTGGCAGCGAAAGAAGATTTGGAATTTCTGGCCAAACACGCCGACATGGGAATCATTGGCACTGCGGCGCTGAAAGCCTGGGAACAGGGTGAAGAAAAGGCCCTGCGAGCCTTCTTTGCCAGTTTAGGGTTGTTGTAATTTCTTGATCTAACTCGCCTGTAATGGCTTGCCATTGCGGGCGCTTTTCCTGCAACAGTGTTTAAATTGCTGTTGCGAATGAAGTTGTAATCTGCCTATTCGCCTTTGGCATTTTGTCTATGCACCCGAGTATTTTCCGATCCCTTGGTTTTGATGTTTTCCCTAAGTTGGTGATGTTCGATTTGGACGGAACCTTAGTGGACAGTGCCTATGATATTGCGGCGGCTATCGATGATATGCTGGCTGAAAATGATCTGCCGTTGGCTGGTGAGGTACGCGTTCGCCAATGGGTGGGTAATGGCGCTGAACGACTGGTGCGTCGGGCGTTAGTTTGGGTAAATGATTCTCGGGCCAGTGACTGGCCAGTTGATCAGTACGAGCAGGCCGCTGATGAATTGTCGGACGAGGAGGTTGAGCGATACCTGCAACAATTCCTGCGAGCTTACCAAGAAACGCCCGTGAATAAGACGGTTCTGTATCCCGGAGTGGAAGCGTGTTTGGCATCTCTGCTTGAGAATAATGTTCAGATGGCGGTCATTACCAATAAACCCATCGCATTAACGTTGCCGATTTTGGAAGGCTTGGGTATTGCTGAATTTTTCAGCTTAGTACTTGGGGGTGACAGTTTGCCTGAGAAAAAACCGAGCCCTCTGCCCTTGCAGCACGCCCTGGAATACTACGCTGTGTCTTCTCAGGATGCGGTCATGGTGGGGGACTCTAAAGCGGATGTTTTTTCGGCTCAATCGGCAGCTGTAAAAATGGTTGCAGTCAATTATGGCTACAGCAATGGTGTCCCGATCGAAAATTGGCAACCCGATTGTGTTGTTTCCAATCTTTCGCATCCCATTCTCGATTGAAGTTTTCTGTGCTTAAATTTTCTTCCTTTTAGTTCGTGTTTTTGTCCGTTACCCGAAATTTCATTTAAAACTTCCCTACGACACATAAAACCTACGCAGTGGTTACAAGTAAGGTTTTTTGTGCGTTTTTCTGCCGTTCGGTCATTTTGCACGACGCAAGTTGAATTTTTTTGATATACCTAAAATAGTCGTGGAGATGAAACCAGGGACGCCGAACTGATTCTCATGACAATGACATTTTCCGGAGTAAAGTGCAGTAAGTCCGGCATATTATCCATTTAAGAACGAACACAGTACGAGCAAGGACGGATGCTATGTCTTACGTAGTTTATATTCTCGAATGCGCTGATGGCAGTTTTTATACCAGCCATACCGATGATTTAGAGACAAGATTGAATGAAATCAATGAGGCGGTTGATACGCGTTGTTATACGTACAAACGACTGCCTGTGAAGCTGGTATTTCAAGATCAGTTCGACACCCAGGAGGAGGCCAAGCGCTCCGAGCGGCGCATTAAAGCCTGGGATCGAAATAAAAAACGTGCATTGATCGAGGGGGAGTGGGACAAAATTACAAAGTTGGCAAGACCCAACTCCTCCATGCACTGAGCCGAGTGCCTTTGTATCGCCTTTGTTTGATCTCCTCCTCATGGTCTCTCAATCCATTCAGGGCGAGCGCAAAGGCGGGCTTGTTGGCAGCGACTCAGATCAAGGCGTTGCCAAGTCTAGCCAATATGCTCAAAAGCCAGTAAACTGCCCGCCAGCATAACGTAATGCAACTCCCAGCATTCAAGGAGCCCGGGCTGTGAATAAGCCTTCGCAATTCAACTACCACGCCCTCAGCTGGCGATGGCGCCCCTAAGCGAATCTTCAGCAAAGTTCGCAAGCATCTTTGCACTTCTCGAAAACCATTTACACATTAATTATTTAGCCGCAATGCAATTGGCGGTGGATCGCCGTAAAAACGGACTTGGCTCCAGGCCTGTGTCCGTTGGCGTTGGGATATATAGCAAGGCAATATCATGAGTTCTATCGATTTAGATGCGTTGGCCCAATCGGGCTATAACCGTGTACCTGTACAGCGTGAAGTGTTGGCTGACCTGGACACGCCGCTGTCCAGCTACTTGAAATTGGCCCAAGGCCCTTACAGTTATCTGTTCGAGTCTGTCCAGGGCGGAGAGAAGTGGGGACGTTATTCGATTCTGGGATTACCAGCCCAAACGGTGTTGACGGTGCGAGGCGACAACATCGAGATTCGCCAGCAAGGAGAACTCATCGAGAGTCATACCATGGCCGATCCATTGAGTTTTGTTGAAGATTTTAAGGCCCGTTACCGCAGCCCAGAAATCCCAGGCTTACCTATGTTTACTGGCGGCTTGGTAGGTTATTTTGCGTATGATTGCGTGCGTTATGTTGAGCCTAAATTAAAACCACTGGTTAACGATGACACCATTGGTACGCCGGATATCTTATTGATGGTTTCAGAAGATATTTTGGTTTTCGATAATCTTTCCGGCAAGATTATTTTAATCAATCATGCAGAAATTTCTGGTGATCAGGCGCGGGACGAGACCGCTGTCCGAGACGCTGAAGAACGTCTGGATGCTCTGGAAAAAAGACTGCGAGGAGCGACACCTGAAACCGCGCCCATGTCTTTGGAAGCGAAAGGTGACACGGAAACGCAGTTTCGCTCAAGCTTTGGTGAAGCCAATTTTCAGCAGGCCGTGGATAAGATCAAGGATTATGTATTAAGCGGAGACACCATGCAGGTCGTGGTATCCCAACGTCTGTCTCTACCCTTTGAGTCTGAACCCCTGAATCTGTATCGGGCGTTGCGAAGCTTGAATCCATCTCCGTACATGTATTTCCTGGATCTTGGCGATCATCATGTTGTGGGCTCCAGTCCGGAAATTCTCGCTCGTTTGGAAAATAATGAAGTGACGGTTCGTCCCATTGCCGGTACTCGACGCCGAGGTAAAACGCCGGAAGAAGATATCGAGCTGGAACAGGATTTGGTGAACGACCCCAAAGAAATCGCCGAGCACTTGATGTTGATTGATCTGGGTCGGAATGATGCGGGCAGAGTGTCAGAGATTGGCAGTGTGAAGCTGACCGATAAAATGGTGGTGGAACGCTATTCCCATGTGATGCACATTACGTCGAACGTCACCGGGCAACTGCGTGAAGGTTTGAACGCAATGGACGTGCTGCGTGCGGCACTACCGGCGGGTACCTTGTCTGGAGCACCCAAGATTCGTGCGATGGAAATTATCGATGAACTGGAGTCTGAAAAGCGTGGGATTTACGGTGGGGCTGTGGGGTATTTGTCTTGGAATGGCAACATGGATACGGCCATCGCTATTCGCACCGCAGTGATTAAAGATCACACCTTGTATGTTCAAGCCGGTGCCGGTGTCGTGGCGGATTCCAAGCCAGAACTGGAGTGGAAAGAAACCATGAACAAAGCGAGAGCTATTTTCCGTGCCGCTGAAATGGTGGTCTGAACTGATTGTAAGTTACTGGGCTCGTGCGCAGTGCGGGCCTCAAAATGACCAGTCCTTTCGGCGGATTCGCCATTGGGCTTTCCCGCCTTAAATGTTAGATTTAGACCATTCAAGCTGGCGTTCAGGCCAGCACCCCCGGACAACAACATTGCAATAATGCGCGAAGTCCGCTCCGTCGATTTTTATAAAAGGCTTGTTTCATGTCTGAAGCATTGAATATCGTCATCATGGCCGGTGGCTCGGGAACTCGTATGTGGCCTATGTCGCGTACGGCCTACCCCAAGCAATTCCTGAATCTGAACAGTGAATGCAGCATGCTGCAGGAAACCATTCAGCGCTTGGTAGGCCTGCCGGAAAGCCAGACCACGATCATCAGCAACGAAGAGCATCGTTTTCTGGTGGCCGAGCATTTACGCCAGTTGGGTAAAAAAGCCGACATTCTACTGGAACCGGTTGGACGTAACACCGCGCCTGCTATTGCATTGGCTGCCTTTAGGGCACAGCAACGAGGTGAGGGCAGGCAGCTGTTATTGGTGTTGGCGGCGGATCATGCTATTGAAAACGATGTGGAGTTTCGGCGCGTAGTTGAACAGGCATTGCCGATCGCCCGCGATGGGAAGTTGGTGACGTTCGGCATTGTGCCAGACAGTCCAGCGACGGGTTATGGTTATATTCGACAGGGGGAAAGCGAAGCCGCTGCCTTTAAGGTTGATGCGTTTGTCGAGAAACCGGATTTAGCCACTGCGGAGCAATATCTGGCGAGTGGTGAGTATCTTTGGAACAGCGGTATGTTCCTATTTCGAGCCGATCGATATCTGGAAGAATTAAAAGAATACCGGCCCGATATTTATCATGCCTGTGAATCGGCGTCTCGGGATCTGAGTGCGGATTTGGATTTTTTGCGCATCAATAAAACCGCTTTTGAGGCCTGTCCGGATGACTCGATTGATTATGCGGTTATGGAGAAAACGGATCAAGCTGTGGTTTTTCCGCTAGATGCTGGTTGGAGTGATGTAGGAAGCTGGTCTGCGCTTTGGGACATCAAGGACAAAAATGCTCAAGGCAATGTTCATCAGGGTGATGTGATTGATAAAGACAGTCACAATAACTTTGTCATTGCCCAGGAAAAATTGGTGGCCACGATTGGCGTGGATAATCTGGTGATAGTGGATACCAAGGACGCCGTGTTGGTGGCAGATCGCAACCGCGTGCAAGAAGTTAAAGATATTGTTGGAGATCTTAAACGTCTTGGCCGTCGCGAGCATGTCCAGCACCGGGAAGTGTATCGCCCCTGGGGGAAATACGATTCGGTAGATGCTGGCGAACGTTATCAGGTCAAGCGTATCACGGTGAATCCCGGTGCCAAGCTGAGTTTACAGAAACATCACCACCGAGCGGAGCATTGGATTGTTGTCAGCGGCACAGCAAAAGTGACCAATGGTGAAAAAACGCTGCTGGTCAGTGAAAATGAATCAACCTACATTCCTATCGGTGTGGTTCATTGTTTGGAGAATCCTGGCAAGATCCCTCTGGAACTGATTGAAGTGCAATCCGGTTCTTATTTGGGGGAAGATGACATTGTACGCTTGCAGGATGACTACGGACGGGGGTAATGTAGGACTCAGGGCTCTGAGCTGAATAGATGCAACAGCGCATTTACGGTGAACCATGGAGCCCGTTCCGTACTGACACTACGCGCCGGTATGGCAAGGAAACAGTATGCCAATCGCAAAACGAGTACATTGGAAGGGTTATGTCCTTCGTCTGCTGAGCGATGGCGTTTTTTATGTGAGTTTAGTCGGATGCTTAGGCGCTGTTCTGGTGAGCACCGTGCAAGCCGCTGAATATGGAATCGTAACTCGCGATAGGGTGACGGTGTATCAGGGGCCGGGTGAACACTTCGCCGTCGTGACACGCTTAAAACAAGGAAAAATGGTCAGTCGGCGGCAGGTTCGAGATAACTGGACTGAGATTCGTTTCACCTCGACTGAACCTAACCGCAGCTCTGAACAGCAACGCGCCTGGATTCGTTCTGAATTCATTGCTGTCGACCCGGTTTCCCGACGACTTGGGGGCCGAGCTGAAAAAACAAGCCAAACCCAATCTTCGTCGGTTTCCACCGCACATACCGCTCGGCACTTCCCGTCCAATCAGCCTGTCAGTATAAACTTGGAAGATGAGCAGCTAAATTGTCAAAAAGCGGAAGGCGCGCGTATTCGTCTTTGTAATTTCAGTTTGCGATTTGGTTTGCGAAGCCAGGCAGATATCACTCGTGCCAAGGTTCGTTGTGAATCTGAATTTCGAGTCGAGGTCTTTAATGGTGAAGCGATTGAGTATCATTGGCATCAAGAGCAAGTCTATCGGATCGAGCAGGGCAGTGGTGTATTCAGCATGGCCACTGCACTGAAAGCCAAAAAAGAATTTGAGATCGAAAATGTCAGCGTACAGTCTCGTCATTGCTCAATAACGGCATTTGGTCGATCGACAAATAATTAACGCGCTCATAGGTTTCATTTCCCAATCAAAAGTTGCAAGTTCTGAATGTTGATTCATCGATGGGTTTTTTCAAAACATCGCATCACTTCAAAGCTGAATTACCCGGTTAGAGCCAGATAAATCGGTTATTAAAAAATTGGACAGAAATAGCTAGTTATTATAAAAATTTTATTGTCCAGCGCTCCTGTCGTGTTTTGTCGTTTATTTCCTTGATAAGAGTGAAAGCGTGATTTGATTCACACTAATTGTGTTGCCTGTATCAAGTTAATTACTTAGACTTCACCCATCTCTCGCTTATAAAAAAGCCGTAAGAGGTAATTTAAAGCCCACAAAATATATAGTGGCTGGCAAAAGCCAATTCAGGGCAATTGAATTATTTTTCAAAAGGTTCATAGCCGAACCAGGGAGATGTCTAAAAAGGAATTTGGAAAAAGCCAAGGGAAATAGGGTGTTCTCTGAGCTTGAATAATAATTCGGACACGATACGTGGACATCATTTTCAGGTGAGAGGGTTGGCGTTCAAGCAGCTGCCAGCTTGTAGTTTCGCTTCGGCGAATGGCTGGTTTAGCGCTGCTTTTTCAAGTTACGTTTCGGTTGTTCTTTTGGCGGATATTCCTGTCTGAATTGATTTATCGCGATAATCAGTCGTTGATTCAAGATGTTGATTTCCTGTTGTGGTTGCAACCGTTTATTGCGGTGATGAAGATACGCTTGGCTGCTCAATATCTTCTCGAAGCTATGCTCGGTTTTATCGCAATAGCGTTGCCACTCATCACGGTAGAGCCGTATTCCTAGTAGAAACCCTTGAGCCCAATAGCTTCCGTCAGGCCGCTTTAAAAATGCGAGTGGCAGAAATAAGTTATCCTTTCTGAGCCGCGTGTCGACATTTTTCCAGTGTTGAATCATGGTGCTAAAACACTGCAGAATATCACTGCTGTGGAAGAAAATTCCGCCAACCGGTAAATCGCCTCCACCCCATAGGCATTCCAGCCAATCCGAGATGTCGTAGTCGACTGGGCTTAAGTTCAAGGCGGTAAAGTATCCGTCTGCCTGCTCAATGTTCAATGCGCCGGGAATATCTTGAAAGCGTGCAAGCTCTTGTCGAATCAACTCTTGTTCGGCTTGGCTGGGTAGATGGATTTTTTTGATGGGCATAGCAAGTATTTGCTGTGGTGCTCTACATTAAGTGTAGTGCTCCGTACGTAACTTGCCACGCTGGTTGTGATCTTGGGGTTGATGGATTTGCTTGTTCAGCGACCAACACCGTAGTAAGTAAAGCCGAGTTCTTTGATTAATTTTTTGTCAAAGACATTGCGGCCATCAATGAGGAGTGCGGTGTTCATGGTGTCGAGCATGACTTGGTAATCGGGAGAGAAATATTGTGCCCATTCTGTCAGCAATAGCAAACCATCGCTGTGCTCAAGTGCTTGCATTTCACTGTCGCAAAATGCCAATTGTTCGCGGTGGTGGTGTGTGCTAAAAAAGGCTTCGATATTTGCCATGGCCATGGGGTCGTGCACTTTCACTTTGCAACCTTGATTCAATAGGGCATCAATCACTTTTAAGCTAGGCGCATTACTGATACTGGCGGTGCCGGGTTTGAATGCCAGTCCCCAAATGCTGATTGTTTTGGCTTGCAAGTCGCAATCGTAATGGCGCCAAAGTTTGCGGAAGGGAAGTTCTTTTTGTTTTTCGTTCTCTTCCAGCACTGTACTCAGTAAACTGGAATTTCGAGCTTCACTTAGGGTGCCAGCCAAGCCTTCAATATATTGTGGGAAATGTTCACCACCAAAGCCGCAACCTGGGTTTAAATAGTGTTGCCCAATACGTTCATCACTGCCCATTGCCTGGCGAATGATATCAATGTCGACATCAATTTCATCAGCGAGGTTGGCCAAATCATTGATGTACGCGAGGCGCAGGGCCAGCATACCGGTGATGGCAAATTTGGTGTATTCCGCCTCTCGTGCACTCATCAATAACCATTGATTGATGTTTCGACTAAAAGGACGATATAAGGCCCGAATGTGCATCAGTGCCCATTCCTGCTGACAGCCAATGATCAAATGATCAGGGTTTTTAAAATGCGCCAGCGCGCTACCGGCAGGCAGCTGATCCGGGATATAGGCTATGATCTGTTGTTCGCCACGGAAGCAAGCTTGCAGCTTATCGCTGGCGCCAATGCCGAAATTACTGGCGTTCATCACAATCAATTGTCGTTTGCTGTCCGCAGCGACCAACTGACAAAGTGATGTGGCGTATTCTAATTGCTTGGGGAGGAAAGCCAGGAAATGCAGCATGGCCGACTGAGCTGTTTCTGTATCGGTAAATCGCAAGCGGCCGGCGTCCAACTGTTGCTGCAGTTGTTCGACTAAACTGGGTTCTTCTTTAACATTGGCTGGTGCGTCGTGGAGTTTTGCCTGTTTATTGGGGCTGTTGTTCGAACGGTTTTCACCGCTGTTGTGGTCACCGGAAAACAGTGGCACAAATAAGACCTCATTGCCCATTTCGGCAAAGCAAGCGGCCGCGGTCCAGGCGATTAATTCATTACCCCAAATTGCGATTTTCATAAGTGCGAATACTGTTCTTGTCTGTTGTTATTGATTGATGGCCTGAATTAATCCGGCGGTAGAGGCATCCAGATTGTTGGTTTCTTGCCCATCCAATTGGCCGAGTAGTTTGGTTGCCACCTGCTTGCCCAACTCAACGCCCCATTGATCGAAAGGGTTGATTCCCCAAATCACGGATTGCACAAAGACTTTGTGTTCGTACATGGCAATCAACTGTCCAAATGTAAATGGCGTCAGTTCGTTGAGCATAATAGTGGTGCAAGGTTGGTTGCCTTGATAACGTTTGTGTGCCGGTGCGCTGTGAGCATCGTCCAGGACGCTGTCGCCCAAGGCCAGAATACGGCTCTGGGCAAAGCAGTTGGCCAGATTGAGTTGGTGTTGATGACGTAATTCCTGGCTGGCATCCGGGCCGTATCGCTTGGCGGCGACAATGAAATCGCACATAACGGCTTCGGTGCCCTGGTGCAACAACTGGTAAAATGCGTGCTGGGCATTGGTGCCGATTTCACCCCATAAAATTGGGCAGGTGTTGTAGTCAACGGTTTCACCCTGGCGGTTCACACTTTTGCCATTGCTCTCCATTTCCAACTGTTCAAGATAAGCAGGTAAATTTTTCAAGCGACCGTCATAGGGCAGTATGGCGTGAGCGCCAATGTTCAGAAAATTTATGTTCCAGATACCGGTTAATGCCAGCAGTGCCGGGATGTTTTCTTTTAAAGGCGCCAGTCGAAAGTGTTCGTCCATACTGTGCGCTCCGGCCAGCATGGTTTTAAAAGCGCTCATGCCGAGCTTCAGAGCAATCAACAAGCCAATGGCCGACCACATCGAGTAGCGCCCGCCGGTCCATTCCCAGAACTCCAATTGATTTTGTTTTGGAATTCCCCAGGCCTGCATTTTTTCCGGCTTTGAGGAAACCGCAATAAAATGCCTGGCAATCAGAGCAGTTTCGCTGCAGTTGGCGTTCTGGTTCAGCCACTCTTTGGCGGTAGCGGCGTTGGCCATAGTGTCGATGGTGGTGAACGATTTCGAGGCAATGACAAACAACGTGCGCATGGGATTGAGCACTTTCAATAAATCAGCGAGCTGACTGCCATCCATTGAACTGACAAAGTGCACATCAATAGCAGCTTGTTGTGCGAGCTTGCCATTGTCGTCGCGAGCGGGAGTTTCAGCCAGCGCATTGCAGGCCATTAAGGGACCGAGATCTGAACCTCCGACGCCGATATTCACCACTGTATCGATGGCTTCGCCGCTGCACCCACGCCATTGTCCGGTATGGATTAAATGAACAAGTTCGTCCATGCGCTGCAAATTTTGCTGAACATCGATACTGATGTTTTCACCATTCAGCCAGCACTCTTTTCCTTCGGGCAGGCGCAGGGCTGTATGCAAGGCCGGGCGCTGTTCTGTGTGGTTAACTTCCGCACCTGCAAAAAGCTGATGGATCCAGTTTGGCAGTTCACATTGTTCGGCAAGTGCAATTAAATTTTCCAGCGTGTTGGCTTGATAATGCTGTTTGGAAAAATCCACCAGCAATTCACCATGACGAAAGCTGAGTTGCTCAAAGCGTTTAGGGTTCTCACTAAACAGCTGGTGAATAGGTTGCTGGCGCTGTTGATCGGCCAAGTCTTGCAGGGCCTGCCACTGGGAACTCTCGCTGATGTTATTCATATTGTTCTTGTATTCATTTCAATAAACTTTGCGTTGGCAGGCACAGTGGCAAAAGAGCGACGGTGCGCCTCAGCGGATATCGACAATCGGTTTTAGGCCAAGCTTTTTAATAGAGCACGCAAACTGTCTTTAGTTTCCGGATGCGCCAGGCCATACACCAAATTGGCTTCCAGATAACCGGCTTTATTGCCGCAGTCGTAGCTTTTGCTTCGCATTGTGTAGGCCATCAATTGCCCACCTTCTTCGATCAGGCTGGCCATGGCGTCGGTCAATTGAATTTCACCGCCGGCACCCGCCTCGGTTTTGACCAGTAATTCCATGACCCGAGCCGGCAGAATATAGCGGCCGTTAATGCTTAAGTTCGAGGGGGCGTCGGCAGGTTTGGGTTTTTCCACCATATTGACAATATTGGCGCAGTTGCCGGGTTCCGGACTTTGGCCTGCGCAATCGACAATGCCGTATCGTTCGACTTTATCTTCAGCTACGGCTTCCACCATGATTTGGCCACAACCATGCTGACGATAGGCTGCGACCATTTGCGTCAGATCCGCGCCTTGTCCGGGCAGGTCGGGAATCAACATATCGGGCAAGATAACGGCGAAATCTTCATCGCCTACGAGCGGCGCGGCGCACAGTACCGCATGACCGAGGCCGAGTGCTTTGGCTTGACGCACGCTGCTGATATTGACGCCTTCCGGTAAGGTGCTTTGAACGCTCTCAAGCAGATCCTGTTTGTGCTTACGCGACAGCTCGTTCTCCAACTCGTAATGCACATCAAAATGATCTTCGATGGCGCTCTTTGCACTGCGAGTCACCAAGATAATTTCCGTAAACCCAGCGGCGGCGGCCTCTTCAACCACATGCTGGATGACGGGCTTGTCGACCACGGGCAACATTTCTTTGGGGATAGCCTTACTGGCTGGCAATACCCGGGTGCCGAGGCCTGCAACCGGAATGATCGCTTTACGCAAACGGTGTGGATGTTGGGAAGAGGATGAAGAATTACTGCTGGTCATGAATTAAAACCCCTGAATATCCATATTGTTATCTCAATTGAGAGTGACGCGAATAACAGCAGCCTTGCCTTTTCGCCTATGAACGATATTTGGCTTCTTCCCTGTACCTGTTGGTTTTGCATACAGGTTCAGGCGCGTAGGGTGCGCTTATAAGTATGCGAGTGTTTGCTAATTCTGCAAGCACCTTATATTAGGGTAGTAGTCTATCATGTCCGTTTTATGTCGCCCACGAATGACGTTTGGCTTCTCCGCCGATAATGGGTTATCCAGGCTTTTGATTCGGCCGTTGGTCCAATCGCCGGGCATTCGGGTTGGGGATGGAACAGACAAGTGACGAGGCCAGTCGCGGAGTATAAATGGAAACGCTTTAAGAGAGAGTGGCCTTTGGCGCTTTATTCTTTATTAGGGGCCATCTCGTAATCATGGCCCCGAGAAGGGTTCTCGTACGGGTTCAGCGATGAGCAACGACCTTGATGGGTTTGGGGCGTGGTGTTTTGACCAGCACATAGTCATGACGCTTTTTGTTGTACCGATAATAATGGCCATTGACCACGTGATAGCGTTGGTGATTGATCACCACGATGTTGGCTTTACCCGGCAGGACCTTCAAATGAGCGCCATGAGGCGTCGCCACAACCGTGTAATGGTGGTTGGTGTATCGGTAAAACAGGCCTCCAGCCACGACATAGTGCCCGCCCTTCCAAACGAACTTGGTGTGAACCTTGGGCAGTTGATGGTGGCCATTGTGTTTATGCACTGTGGTGGTTTTTACTTTGTGGGCGATGGACTGCTGGCTTTGGGCCAGGCCGCCCAAGAGGATGAGTACCGCGAGGGTGATTTTAATCCGGGGTGACGGCATCATGATGGCGATCTCCTGTGTGGGTTCTCATTGCCCACCTTAGGTGACAACTGTGCAGTGAATATGCAGAAATTGTGGAATAGAACGGTGCACCAGAGCACCTTGCCGAGAGGGCCCCTTCCTCAATGTTTCGAGCGCTACCCCTTTATTCCTAAGGCGTTTCAGGGGAAAATACCGCCCCTGATAAAAACCTTTATAAATCGCTATACCATAGGATATCGCAGCCACCATGATTCTAATGATCGATAACTACGATTCGTTTACCTATAACATTGTCCAGTATCTGGGCGAGTTGCAGGCCGACGTGAAAGTGCTGCGCAATGATGAGATCGATGTTGCTGGCATTGAGGCCTTGGCGCCAGAGAAAATTGTTATCTCTCCCGGCCCCTGTACGCCTAATGAGGCCGGGGTTTCTATGGCGGTCATCGAGCATTTTCAGGGCAAGTTGCCGATTCTGGGTATCTGCCTGGGCCATCAGAGCATCGGACAAGTCTTTGGTGGTGATGTGGTGCGTGCAAAGCAGGTGATGCACGGTAAAACTTCTCCGATCTACCATAACAACAGCGGTGTCTTTTCTGGGCTGGCCAATCCTTTTGAAGCAACCCGTTATCACTCCCTGGTGGTGGATAAAGACAGCCTTCCCGATTGTCTGGAAATTACAGCCTGGACCCAACATGATGACGGCAGCATCGATGAGATCATGGGCTTACGGCATAAAACCTTGGATATCGAAGGGGTGCAGTTCCACCCTGAGTCGATTCTCAGTGACCACGGCCATGATCTCCTGAATAATTTTTTACAATAAGCCTGATCTCGGCAAACGATGTGAACCAGCAAGAGCAATAAACCCATGAATATTCAAGAAGCGTTAGGCATTGTTATCCAGCGCCAGGATTTGACGACTGAGCAAATGGCATCGGTGATGCGTCAAATCATGACCGGCCAAGCGACCGAAGCCCAGATTGGAGGCTTCCTTGTGGCATTGCGCATGAAGAGTGAAAGCCTCGATGAAATAACCGGTGCAGTGCAGGTGATGCGTGAGCTGGCCAGTGAAGTGACGGTGAATGCAGACAATCTGGTCGATATCGTGGGTACGGGGGGGGATGGCGCTAACCTGTTTAATATTTCTTCGGCGGCGAGTTTCGTGGTCGCCGCCTCCGGTGCTCATGTCGCGAAGCATGGCAACCGCAGCATCTCCAGTTCCTCCGGCAGTGCGGATGTGATTGAGACGGCGGGGATTCGTTTGGATATTACACCTGAACAAGTGGCTCGCTGTACCGAAGAAGTGGGTGTTGGCTTTATGTTTGCGCCAGCGCATCACAGTGCCATGAAGTATTCGATCATTCCTCGCAAACAGCTGGCTCAACGCACGATTTTTAATATTCTCGGCCCCATGACCAACCCGGCGGGTGTTAAGCGTTTGGTTGTCGGTGTGTTCAATGGTGATCTATGTCGCCCCATGGCTGAAGTGTTACGACGCCTCGGCGCTGAGCATGTCATGGTGGTGAATGCCAAAGATGGTTTGGATGAAATTTCTTTAGCGACAGCCACCCATGTGGCAGAACTGAAAAACGGCGACATCAGCGAATATGAAATCAAGCCGGAAGATTTTGATATTGATAGCCAGAGCTTGATCGGCTTGAGCGTCGACAGTGCCGATGAGTCCTTGGCCCTGATTCGCGATGCCTTAGGCAAGCGCCAGGGGCAATACGCACAAAAAGCAGCGGATATTATCGCACTGAATGCCGGTGCCGCGATTTACGTCAGTGGCATCGCGGATACCTTAGCTGAAGGTGTTGCGCGAGCACAGGACACGATTGCCAGTGGTTTGGGCAAAGAGAAAATTGCCGAACTGGCAGAATTTACCCGTTGCCTTGACTGAAGCGGCAACTGAAAGAGTATGTAATTGTGAGCAGTTTTAAAAAGACAAATACCGTATTGGATAAGATCCTGGCCCGAAAGCTGGAAGAAATCGCTGAGCGTAGCCCTAAAGTGAGTTTGGCTGATTTGCGTGGCCTGTCGGAAGAGCAGGGGCCTGCGCGGGGTTTTGTTCAATCTATTGAGAATAAAATCGAATCGGGCCAAGCGGCTGTGATTGCCGAGATTAAAAAAGCATCGCCCAGCAAGGGTGTCATTCGTGAAGACTTTTTTCCGGCGGATATCGCCCGCAGCTATGAAAAAGGGGCTGCTGCTTGCCTGTCTGTGTTGACAGATGCTGATTTCTTTCAGGGCCATGAGGATTACCTGAAAGAAGCGCGAAGCGCTTCCAAGTTGCCGGTCATTCGTAAAGACTTTCTTATTCACGAATATCAAATTCAGGAAGCTCGTGCGATTGGTGCCGATTGTGTTCTGCTTATCGTTGCCGCATTGGATGCGCACCAATTGCAAGATCTCAATGCCCAGGCTTTGGAGTTGGGTATGGATGTGCTGGTTGAAGTGCACAATCGTGAAGAACTGGAATTGGCGATGGATCTGCCCAATAAGCTGATCGGAATTAACAATCGTAATTTGCATACGTTTGATGTGTCTTTGGAAAATACTTTCGCTTTGCTGGATGTGATTCCTGAGGATCGCATTGTGATTACTGAGAGTGGGATTGCCACGATTGATGATGTGGCGGCATTGCGCGGTCATAACGTTAATGGTTTCCTGGTGGGTGAGACGTTCATGCGAGCTGAGGACCCAGGTCTAAAATTAATGGAAATGTTTCACTGAGTTGATGATGTTGAGCGTCATCAGGGATTAAAGACATTTGATCCCATTTGTGAATCTTATGGTTCTGGTAAGGGCTGTGTCGTGAGGCATGGCCCTTTTTCGTTTTGAAACAGATGAACTATTTGTCATCTTTCTGGAAGAAGCCCTTCATGCCCCTTTGGCAGAATAAGCGATGTCAGAGTAAGACTCTGGCTTCGATTATTACTATGGAGGTGAGTATGAGATTTCAATCAGGGTTTGTTTCCAGCCGTCTTTCAATGTTGTCTCTGGTGGTCATTGCTACTGTGTTTGTAAGCCAGTGGGCGTATGCTGATGAGGATAAAATCGGCGTGGCAGAGGCCATAAAAAGCGCCGAAAATTTGAGTGGAGGTACCGTCATATCGGCGTTCTATAAAGACAAAAAAGATGGCCCAGGTATCTATCGCTTGATGGTTTTGCAAGATGGCCTTCCTCATTTTATTGAACTGGCTGCTGACACGGGAAAGCGGTTGGGTTCTGGCTCGGAATCCAAAGGACCGCGCAAGCCCGATATGAACAAGGCTCTGAGTGCCGCAGCGAAGCAGGTTGAGGGTGAAGTGGAAGGCATCGAATTTGATCCGGAAAGCGGTGACTATTGGGTGGAGATGAAACTGGAAAGGGGGTTCGGCGCAATCGTACTCGATGGTGATAGCTTCAAAATCAAGTCCATGGAGCGTGGTATGTTTCATGACAGCAAACTTCACAGCGTCTTTGCTGATGAGGATATTAATATCGAATTTTTCGATGACAAGGCGGCTTGGATGATGCTGGGTGATATGGATGTTAAAGGCTTTATGGACATGCCCGAGATTCCCGAAGATGTTCGACAGCACATCCATAAGGAATTTGAAGTCATTTGTGAGAAGAAAGTCCTGGACTAGTTTTTTGGTCTGCAGGCAGGTATAAAATACGAAAGTGGTTCACCGCAAACACGCAGCACAAAAGGTTGAGGTCATTGAAAATTCTATTGGTTGAAGACAATCAGGAGCAGGCTCTGTTTATTTGCAAGGGAATGCAGGAATCGGGGCATTGCGTTGATTGGGCGAAAGATGGCCGTGAAGGTTTTCAACTTGCGACGCAGGCACAGAGTGACTACCAATTGATTATTTGTGATCGATTGATGCCGGAAATGGATGGCCTCGATATGCTCAAAGCCTTGAGGGCGATCAATCTGACAACGCCGGTGTTGATTCTCAGTGCACTCGACAGTGTGGATGAGCGTGTTAAGGGCTTGCGCTCTGGAGGCGACGATTATCTGGTTAAGCCCTTTGCGTTCAGTGAATTACTGGCTCGAGCGGAAATATTGGCCACCCGCTTTGCGCCGGCCAGTACGCAAGTCGACAATACCTTAACTCTGGCGGATCTCGAACTGGATCGTATGAGCCGAAAGGCTAACCGTGGTGGAAACTACATTGAGCTCAATACCCGTGAGTTCCACATTCTGGAGTATTTCCTGCAAAACTCTGGGCGGGTAATTACCCGCACCATGTTGCTTGAGCAGGTGTGGGGGCATAACTTTGATCCCCAGACCAATGTGATTGATGTGCACATCAGCCGTTTGAGGAAGAAAATCGATCTCCCAGGTTGCGTGCCTCTCTTGCACACCGTTCGGGGTGCGGGATACAAGATGGAGGTGCTTGAATGAAGCGCCTCCGCTGGTTTCGAACCGTGTGGCGAGATCCGTTCAGTGGTTTGCTGTGGATATACGGCGCTGTTGCGATGGTGTTTCTGGTGTTGGCCTTTCTACTGGCTGATTGGTTAGGGGCCTGGTACATAGAAGACTCCGCTCAGCTGGCCCTTGAAACCAAAATGGAACGTTTGGAAATACAGATCCAGAAACAGCTTGAGGCCTTGCCGGATATGAAGGAGACTCATAAAGAATTGGAAAAGTTGCTGCGGAAGGAATTTGAGTCCGATAAAGCCTATGAATTCTTTTTGTCAAAAGAAGGTGAGTTGATCAGCAGCATGGGAATTGGGGTCGGGATCGTTCCTCCCGACGTTCCCTTATTGATTGGTGAGGCAGAAGGGCTTGAGGCGTTTACGTTTTTGCATGATGGCAAAGAAGTCACCTTATCCACATTAACAGCTCCGCTGGATGACTTTGGGGCCGAGCTGACGGTTGCGCTGGACCCGAGTATTTTGAGCCCAAATCATAATTGGCCGGCCATTTTTTTTACCATTATGGCCATTGTACTGACCGCGGGACTGGCTCTCAGTTGGTGGTTGCAGCAGCGTATTAAGGCGCGCCTGCTTGATATTAATCGTACAACCGCAGCCATTGTGGCGAGTGGGGATCTGAGCCAACGGGTGATTGATAGTGAACTGAGCGGTCCATTGGCGGTAACCGTTGATAATATCAATCACATGCTTGGCGATGTTGAAACGGCCATGCTGTCGACGCGTCAGCAGGCGAATAACATTGCCCATGATTTACGTACGCCTCTTACTGCGGCTTACAATCAATTGCAAGCAGCGGCACAGCAGCACCCTGAATTGGAGCACAGCGAGAAGCTGCTGGCCAATCTGCAGAATACTTTTGGTTTGCTATTACAAATCAATCGCCTGGAAAACCGCAGCGAGCTTTCCAATCTGTCGGAAATGGATCCGTTCCCTTGTTGTGTCGATGCTATTGAACTCTATGAACCGGTTTTTCAAGCCAATCGGCAATCTTTGAAATGGCGTGTGAATGAGCCAATGGAAGCCCGCCCGGAAGGTTTGGCTTGGGTGAAGGCGGATCGGGCCTTGCTGATGCAGTCGCTGTGTAATCTGTTGGACAATGCCAGCAAGTACAGCCCTGAGGGGGCCACAATCCATTTGGGCATAACAAAATCTAATGGTCATTTGTGTATTGAGTGCAGTAATCCATGGGAGCAGGGTTCGTCATCTGCCGATCCAGATTATTTGCAAGAGCATGTCTTTGAACGTTTCTTTCGAGCTGATCAGAGTCGGAAAGAGGATGGGAATGGTTTGGGCTTGAGTTTTGTTAAGGCGGCGGTGAACGCCATGGATGGTGAGGTGAAACTTACCGTGAAAGACGGTTTCTTTATGGTTTCGGTTTGCTTATCAATCGTTCCCAGTCCGAGCTCGAGAGATGCTTGATGTTACATTTTGGGGGCAATAAAAAAGGGTTAGCGCAGCACAGCGTTAACCCTTTTGGAATGACTGCTGTATCGATCAGCGGGTGTTAAACACCACCATGGTTTTACCTTTAACGGAAACCAGGCCTTGATCTTCCAGTGTTTTCAGAACTCGACCGACCATCTCTCGGGAGCAGCCGACAATGCGGCCAATTTCCTGGCGAGTAATTTTAATTTGCATACCGTCGGGGTGAGTCATTGCATCGGGCTCCTGGCTTAAATCCAGCAGGGTGCGAGCAACACGACCGGTCACATCCAGGAAGGCCAGATCGCCAACCTTGCGTGTGGTATTGCGTAAACGCTTGGCCATTTGGCGGCCCAGGGCGTAAATAAATTCAGGATGACTTTCAGAAATTTCGCGGAATTTTGAGTAGCTGATTTCCGCAACTTCACATTCGGTTTTGGCGCGTACCCATGCACTGCGAGCGTCATTGTCCTCGAACAGACCCATCTCACCGATGAAGTCGCCTTCGTTCAAGTAGGCCACGATCATTTCACGGCCTTCATCGTCCTCGATGACAACTGTGGCTGAGCCCCGAATAATGTAATACAAGGAGTCACTGTTATCACCAGCGTAGATCAGGGTGCTTTTGGCGGGATACCTGCGTCTATGGCAATAACTTAAAAACTCTTCCACATGTTCGATATGTGGTGTTAATGGAACGTTGTTCAATGTTGACTCCTGGTGTCGCCTCTGCGTCTGACCCGTTATCGCATCCTTTGCCGTTTTTGCTGAACCTTCAGCGCTTGTCCCATCAAGCGATAATACTACAGGCTTCGCAGGCGCGTTTTGACCGGGTCTTTATAGTTCTAAAATAAAGGGTTTTTGTTTTTTTTATTCCACAGCTCTAATGCGAGTCTGTGGCGAAATTAGACAGCGATTATGGCGCTAATACTCCCCTTAATCTACACTTTAAATCGTTTACTTGGCAATTATCCGATGAATTGTGACTTGCTCCTAAAAGGAATTGTGATAGCCACCACGGCGATTGTGTTTACCGGTTGTAGATTAATCTGTGATAGACATCGCCAAACGCCTAAAAGTTTCCTGGGAATACAGGATTTGCGGAATATTTGGCCGACAGGCTTTGATATTTCAGCATAAGGATATAGAGACATAGCCTAAGGGAATGCCTCATTCAGATTTGGCGCATGTGTTAATCTATCGCTTTTGGTTGGCTGAGGAAAAACATGAAAGCGCAAGTGAAGTGGGGCGGAAACGTTCATTTTGTGGCAACCACCGGAACCGGGCACACCATCGCGATGGATGGCCCTGAAGAAAAAGGTGGGGAAAATCTGGGCGCACGCCCAATGGAGCTCATGCTGGTCGCGGTCGGCGGTTGCTCTAGTTATGACGTCATTGGCATTCTGCAAAAATCCCGACAAGACGTTGAATCTTGTGAAGTCTTTGTTGAAGGCGAGCGTGCGGATGCGGTGCCGGCGGTCTATACCAAGATGCACCTAAAATTTGTCGTGAGTGGACGTAAATTGAAAGAGAGCCAGGTTAAAAAGGCCGTGTCACTGTCGGCAGAGAAATACTGCTCGGCGTCTATTATGCTGCAAGAGGCTGGTGTCGAAATGACACACTCCTATGAAATCGTCGAACTGGATTGATCGGCGAACCCTTTCCCCCTACAGAAAACCCGCTATGGTGTCCTCAGATACGGTAGCTGGTTTTTGTCATTGCTTTGGACATTAAGCTCATTGCCTGTTTGATGGGGCCGGGAAAGCGAATGCCTCCTGCTTCCAGTGCCGCGTGAGAGTGCTTGGCCTCGTCTTCCAGCATTTGCTCAACAATTGCCCGACTTTTTTGGTCTTGCGCCGGCAGTGTTTGAAGATGTTCTTCCAGGTGCTCGCATACCTGATCTTCGATGGCAGAGACAAACCCCAGGCTGACCCGATCGCTGACTAAGCCTGCGGTGGCCCCCATGCCAAAGGACAGACCATACCACATAGGGTTCAAGAGGCTGGTGTGACTACCGAGTTGGCGAGTGCGATCTTCGCACCAAGCCAAGTGGTCAATCTCTTCGTCAGCCGCATGTTCCATTTCTTTGCGCACTTCAGGCAATTTGGCGGTCAGGGCCTGGCCTTGGTACAGAGCTTGTGCCATGACTTCGCCGGTGTGATTGACCCGCATCAGGCCCGCGGCATGTTGGCGCTCTGTTTCACTCATTTCTGCCTCATCCAATTGCTGGGCGGGCGAGGGACGGCTGTGGGCCTGTGTATCCGGGCTCAGCGTTCGCAGGGCTCGGTCTGCTTGTCCGATCAGCTGATCCAGAAGGCTGTGACGACGTAAACTTGCCATGGGGCTTTCTCATTTTCGGGTTTTCAAAACATTATTCTACTGTATCCTGATGCCAAGGGAAAAACCATCCATGGGGATTGTTTCGCTCGTCTAAGCTTTGAATCTATCCGGGAAGCAGTGCAATGAATGAAGATCTGAAAGCGGTATTTGATAGTCGCCCACCTTTGGTGGTGTTGGAAAGTTACGACGAGAAAACGGCTTTGGATCAAATCTTGGAGCAGGGCAGGCCAAAGCGTCAGTCCGTGTATCGCTGGTCCGTCACCGATGGCTTGACTCGCCTGACCTTTGGTTCACAGATCAATCTGAATTCCAGTACGACGGAGCCTGAGAAAGTACTGGAACATATTAAAACAGCCAGCAAGCCAGGCTTGTTCGTACTCTGTGATTTTCATCCGTACTTCAAAGAAAGCCCTAAAATCATCCGTCTGCTCAAAGACATCGTGTTGAATCATGCCGCCATGGCGCATTGCCTAGTATTTTTGAGCCATAAAATCGAATTGCCTCCTGAGTTGGTGCGCTACAGTGCGCGTGTCGAACTGATTCCTCCCACGGATGATGAGGTCATGAATATTGTGCGTGAGGAAGCGACGAAGTGGGCTTCAGAGCAAAGCGCCGATCGAGTGAAAGCGGATCAAAAAGCGCTGGATATGTTGGTGGCGAATGTCCGAGGCCTTGGGCATCAGGAAATTCGTCGCTTGGTTCGGGGTGCCATTGCAGATGATGGCGCAATCACCGAGGACGATATCCCGGTGTTAAATCGCGCTAAATTTGCTCTGATGGACATGGAGGGCGTGCTCAGTTTTGAGTATCGAACCGCAAAATTTGCCCAGGTCGGTGGCTTGGACAATTTGAAGCTTTGGTTGAAACAACGACAGCAAGCCTTTTTAAAAACGGGCAGCAGCGACGCCAAAGATACGCCAAAGGGGATGTTGATGCTCGGTGTGCAGGGCGGCGGAAAAAGTCTGGCGGCCAAAGCGGTGGCTGGCATGTGGGACCTGCCATTGCTGCGTTTGGATATGGGCGCACTGTACAACAAATACTTTGGCGAAACCGAACGTAATCTGCGTGAATCATTGTCATTGGCCGACAATATGAGTCCCTGCGTCTTGTGGCTGGATGAAATTGAAAAAGGTTTGGCCCAGGGCGGTGAAGATCACGGTACCTCTAAGCGGGTTCTGGGCACATTACTGACTTGGATGTCAGAGCGCGATAAGCCGGTATTCATTGTTGCTACCAGTAATGACATTAGCGCGTTGCCTGCTGAGTTGGTCCGCAAGGGCCGTTTCGATGAAATCTTTTTTGTGGATTTACCTGGGCCGCAAGCACGGCAGAAAATTTTTGAAATCCATCTGGCCAAGCGCGGTTATCGACTCGAGTTGGATTGGCCGGTTTTGCTGCGCGCCAGTGAGGGTTTTACCGGTGCTGAAATCGAACAGGCGGTCATTGCGGCGGGTTACAGCGCGGGTGCTGACAAGCATGATGTTACATGTCTGTCGACAGATCAGCTGCTGGCGGAACTGTCTGTCAGTGTGCCGCTGTCACAGACCATGTCTGAGCAGGTGAGTGCCTTGAGGAGCTGGGCCCAGGATCGAGCCGTACCGGCCTAATGCCTTCAGGGCTGCATAGGTTCTGTGCCCGTAAACCCAAAAGGCCAGCGTTAAGCTGGCCTTTTGGGTTTTCAGGAGAGGCGTGTTGAATTACGCTTCTTCGCGAGCAATAGCCCGGTAGCCAATATCGTTACGATAAAAGCTGCCGTCCCAGTGAATGGACTTCACCAGTTTGTATGCTTCGGCCTGTGCTTCGCTGACTGAATCTCCCAGTGCGGTTGCACAGAGAACGCGTCCACCGGCAGTTACAACATGGCCGTCTTTCATCGCTGTGCCAGCGTGAAAGACTTTTGCGACATCACTACCGCTGTTTTCCAGTCCGTGAATGACGTCGCCTTTGTTGTAGCTGGCTGGGTAGCCACCTGCGGCGAGCACCACACCCATCGCGGCGCGGTTGTCCCAGTTGGCCGTTGCTGAATCGAGGGTTTTGTCCAGAGCAGCATTGCACAGTGCGACCAGATCCGATTGCAAACGAATCATGATAGGTTGCGTTTCCGGGTCTCCAAAACGACAGTTGTATTCAATGACTTTGGGTTGGCCGTCGGCGTTGATCATCAAGCCGGCATACAGGAAGCCGGTGTAGTCATTCCCTTCCTTCGCCATACCTTCCACGGTAGGTACAATGACTTGCGCCATAATACGATCGTGAATTTCCGTTGTGACGACAGGTGCGGGAGAGTACGCGCCCATGCCGCCGGTATTCGGGCCGGTATCACCATCACCAACACGTTTGTGATCCTGGCTGGTGGCCATCGGTAAGATATTCTTGCCGTCAACCATAACGATAAAGCTGGCTTCTTCCCCATCCAGAAACTCTTCAATCACGACGCGACAGCCCGCATCACCGAAAGCGTTTCCAGACAGCATGTCTTTTACGGCGTCTTCGGCTTGCTCCAGGGTTTCGGCAACGATGACCCCTTTACCGGCGGCCAGGCCATCGGCTTTCACAACAATGGGCGCCCCTTTTTC
This sequence comes from Pseudoteredinibacter isoporae, assembly GCF_040372805.1. Classification (GTDB taxonomy): domain Bacteria; phylum Pseudomonadota; class Gammaproteobacteria; order Pseudomonadales; family Cellvibrionaceae; genus Pseudoteredinibacter; species Pseudoteredinibacter isoporae_A. The sequence goes on along the minus strand of NZ_BAABWJ010000001.1, from coordinate 40,772 downwards.
TCGCAGATAAGCCAGTGCAGGTTCCACTTCCGTAAAATTTTGGTATTCGGCAGTGGGAATGTTATGGCGAGCTAAAAAGTCTTTGGTGAACGCTTTTGAGCCTTCCAGCTGGGCTGCACCTTTACTTGGGCCAAAACAGCGTAGCTGACGTTCAGCAAAGTAATCGACAACACCATCAACCAAAGGCGCTTCAGGGCCCACAATGGTTAAGCCTACGTTGTTCTGCTCGGCGAAATCAGCAAGCGCTTCAAAATCACCAACGCCAATGGCAATGTTCTCAAGCTTGTCTTCCAGTTCTGTACCGGCATTACCTGGGGCCACAAATACTTTTTCAACACCAGCGCTTTGCGCCGCTTTCCAGGCCAGGGCATGTTCGCGCCCACCGGAACCAATAACCAATATATTCATAATAAACGTCAGGTATGAGAGGGAAAGAGTTTGAGCAAGCAAGCTGACTCTTTTTCCTTCCAGTTAATTAAAGTCACCACTCATTAATTCAGGCATTAATAAGAAGCTAAGTGGTGGATTGGTCTTTCTGACAAGGTGCTCCGGCGCTCAGGGCGGGAATGTATCCAAACATGACCGACTGAGTTCCGAAGCCTGGGCTGTCATCGCGCCCTTAAAACCTTAATGACGGAAGTGTCTCATTGAGGTAAACACCATTGCCATGCCGGCCTCATCGGCCGCCGCAATTACTTCCTCGTCGCGGATGGAACCGCCGGGCTGAATAACGCAGCTGATACCAACCTTAGCCGCGTTATCAATGCCGTCGCGGAACGGGAAGAAGGCATCGGAAGCCATGCAACTGCCATTCACCTCCAAACCAGCGTGCTCGGCTTTAATGGCTGCAATGCGGGCTGAATTAACTCGACTCATCTGTCCGGCACCCACGCCAATCGTCTGGCCGTTTTTACCGTAGACAATGGCATTGGACTTAACCATTTTGGCCACTTTCCAGGTGAACAGCAGGTCGCGAATTTCTTCTTCCGTAGGTTGACGTTTGGTCACGACTTGCAGATCACTGGCGCCAACCATACCGAGGTCGCGGTCTTGAACCAGCAGTCCGCCAGCAACACGCTTCAGGTCGAAGCTTGGTGCCGTTTGACCCCATTCGCCACATTCGAGCAGGCGAACATTTTTCTTTTCAGCAACGGCTGTCTTGGCTTCCGCACTGATGCTCGGAGCAATGATCACTTCGACAAACTGCTTGGCGCAGATGTTGGCCGCGGTCTCTGCGTCCAGCTCGCGGTTGAAGGCAATGATGCCGCCAAAGGCTGATTCAGGGTCGGTAGCGAAAGCCAGTTCATAGGCACTGTTAATGTCAGATGCGACGGCGACACCGCAAGGGTTGGCGTGTTTTACGATCACGCAGGCGGCTTCGTCGAAGAGTTTGACCGTTTCAAGTGCCGCATCGGTATCGGCGATATTATTGTAAGACAGTGCTTTACCTTGAATTTGTTGTGCGCTGGCGATGGTGCCAGGGGCAGCATTTTTTTCAACGTAAAACGCGCTGTCTTGGTGAGAGTTCTCACCGTAACGCATGTCCTGAGCTTTGACGAATTGACTGTTGAATGTGCGGGCGAACTTCTCATTACCACCGGGTACCATGCGACCAAAATAATTTGCGATAGCGCCATCGTAAGCGGCGGTATGCTCATAAGCTTTGATGGCCAGATCGAAGCGCGTGGCTTGACGTGTCGCACCGTCATTCGCTTTCATTTCAGCAATAATGGCTTCGTAGTCGCTGGCGTTAACCACAATGTTCACGAAGGTATTATTTTTTGCGGCTGCGCGAACCATAGTAGGGCCGCCGATATCGATGTTCTCGATGGCGTCTTCCAGACTGCAGTTTTCTTTAGCAACGGTTTGCTCGAAGGGGTATAGGTTGACGACAACCATATCAATGGCGTTGATGCCGTGTTCGGCCATCACACTGTCGTCCTGGCCGCGACGTGCCAAAATGCCACCGTGCACTTTAGGGTGCAAGGTCTTCACTCGGCCGTCCATCATTTCCGGAAAACCGGTGTAATCGGACACTTCGGTGACGGCAATGTTGTTTTCCTGCAACAAGCGAAAAGTTCCGCCAGTGGAAAGCAATTCAACGCCCATGGCGCTGAGTTGCTGGGCAAATTCAACAATACCTGATTTATCGGACACGCTGATTAGCGCGCGCTTTACGGCAACCAGGCCTTGGTCATTGCTAGAGCTCATGGGTAGATCCTGTCAGTGATCAAATAGGAAATCGGATAAATGACCCAATAACGATTTACAGTAAGCCGTACTGCTTTAATTTTTTACGCAGGGTGCCACGATTCAAACCCAACACCTGTGCGGCTTTGGTTTGATTGTGACGAGTGTGTTTCATGATCACTTCCAACATTGGAGCTTCGACTTCAGCCATAACCAGCTCGTATACATCGGTTACGCTTTGGCCTTCCAAGTTGCGGAAGTAGTTTTCCATCGCAATTTCAACGCTGTCACGCAGAGACTGGTTGCGGCTGGTATCGGTCAGCTGGTTAGTCTCAACAGGCGTGTTCGCTACTGGAGCTTCAGTTGCGAAGGTTTCTACGCTATTCATGCGGCTTGTTCCTCTTTAGTCTTGATTAAGTCGTCGAACAGCTGTTCGACATAATGCTGTTGTTGTTGGCTGTCTTCCAAGCGATTAAAAGTCTGGCGCAAGCCTGACCAATCGAAAGCAGCCCTTTGGGTATCTTCAGACAGTGTCTGCAAATACCAGCCCATATGTTTACGGGCGATGCGCAAACCGAGGTAGTCACCGTAGTATTGGTGCAGGGCCTCGAGATGCAGGGTAATCGTTTGTTGAATGTCGGAGAGCTCGGCCGCTGGCGCTTCGCCATGCCCGGCCAAGTAGTGATTAATATCGCGAAAAATCCAGGGGCGCCCCTGGGCTCCACGGCCAACCATAATGGCCGCAGCCTGGGTGTAGTCCAACACTTGTTTTGCTTTGCGGGCGTCGTTGATGTCGCCATTAGCAATGACGGGAATCGATATGGCCTGCGCAATGGTGGCTATCGTGTCGTATTCAACATTGCCTTTAAAGCGACAGGCACGACTGCGGCCATGCACAGTGAGAGCCTGGATGCCGGCATCTTCTGCAATGCGGGCAATACGCAAACCATTCCGTTCCTCTGGTGACCAGCCGGTGCGAATTTTCAGTGTCACGGGTACATCCACTGCGGCGACAACCTGGTGCAGGATGTCGGCAACCAGCATTTCGTCACGCAGTAGGGCTGAGCCAGCGGCTTTGTTGCAGACTTTTTTAGCAGGGCAGCCCATGTTGATGTCGACGATTTGGGCTCCGTGCTCAACGCAGGCTTGCGCCGCCTGGGCCAGCATGGTGGGTTCGGCGCCGGCAATTTGTACGGCTCGGGGTTCGGCTTCGTCTTTGTCAATCAAGCGTTGCTGGGATTTACGGCTGTTCCAGAGCTTGATGTCGGAGGTCAACATTTCGGCCGTTACCATACCAGCACCGTACTGCTTGCACAGTCGGCGGAAGGGTTGGTCTGTAATACCAGCCATAGGCGCCAGTACTGCTGGGCTTTGGATCTGATATGGGCCGATATGAAACAAGTTTCTTTCCTGCAAGCTGGTTCAAGACCTTATCTAAGCCTTTGTTTTCAATGCGCTTTAGATTATGGTCGGTTTTTGGGGATCTGGTGATTGGCGAGCAAAATGAGCTGCTTATTTTTCCACCAGGCTCCCGAAAAAGGGCGCATATAATACCTGTAGAGCACCCGCTTAGGGAAGTGGGAATTTGTTCGATTTGCCGTTTTTTTGATCGGCCTTCAGTAGGTCGGAATGACTGTCGCCTGAATTTGCATGTTGATCGTCAGTGAAGCGGGCTTGCTGGAGGGGAATTGGCCATGCCCCCAGCTTCGGCTTAGCGAACGTCGACTTTGTAGTTCACGGCTTCATTGCCAGGATCGACAATATCCAAAGAGAGATGGATGGGACGTTGGATGGGCATGCGACTCGCCCCTGCCAGTTCGCCGGCAAGATATTCTGAAGGACGGAACACGCGGCTGGCGAGTGCTTTGCCTTGAATATCACTGAAGGTGAGTTGAATGTCGGGGAACTCCTGCTCAAACTGTGCGAGGTTCAGTAGCACCATGTCGACGACCAGAGCGTGTTCGGTTTCCGGGTGACTGCGAACGACCAAGTTTGAGGCTTTGAGCTTGCTCAAATCGATTTGCGGTGGCAGTGAACAAGACAGGATGTTGCAGGCGATTTGGTAATAGCCACGATAAGGAGGTTGGCGATTGAGATCGTCAAACTTAATCCAGGCCAATTGACCCACCGCCAAAAGCAGTGCGAGCGCAGCGCCGGTTCCCCATAGCCAGTTCCAATTGGGTTTTTCCTGGCGGAACTCCATTTCCAGCGGTTCGGGCTCGATGCTGTCGATCATTTCGGCTTTGCTGGGCTCTTCCTGTTGGGGAATAATGTGAGCGTCCAGTTCAGGCTCTGTGTCCTCTGTGTCGGCCGATGTTTCCTGCGTGTCGTCTTCCTCTGTGGCACCACTGAAGCTGCCCTCGGCACTCGCCATCGCCGAATCGGTGTCAGTGTTGTTCTGCTCCAAATTAAATTCGCTGTCCGCCGCGAGGCTCAGGTGACCACTTTCAATGGACTCCATGCTAAGCGCATCTTCCAGTTCTGAGCTCAGATCCAGCCCACTGAGTTCAACTTCCTGTGGGTGGGGATCGTTATCGAGATCAGGCGCGGGGCGGTCATTCAAAATTTCTTCTAGAGGACTGCTGTCCTCCATGGTGCGGCCATCGAGCACCTGCTCGATCTTGGATGGCTGGTTGAGGTCGCTGGCATTGTCCAGCTCCTTCATCATCATATCGAGCGCCCAGCTCTCATCCTGTTCGCTGTCGTTTTCCTCGGGTAATTCAGGGCTGAACGCCTGGGGGAGGCTGCGATTGGTTTCCGGCTTTTGATTGAAGGGCTCGGTATCGTCGTCGATAAAACGGGGTTCTTCAGACGAGTTCGGTGCGCGGGTTTGAGCGGGCTCGTTGTATGCGGGCGGCTCGGCCGGGATGTCTTCTGCGGCTGCTTGTTCCGCGTCAGATTCGGCCTGCTCGTCTGTGTCAGATGATGCTTCGGCCGGTGTCCCAGTGGCTTCTTCCAGGCTTTGTTCGGCCAGCTCACTCAATTCATCAAAAAAATCACTGTGGTTGTCGAGTTCTGCGGAAGAGGGCGGTGCTGTTGGTGCTTCGTCGTTGATTGGAGCAAGCGGGGGTTCCGGTTCCAATTCGGATAGCGTTGCGCCCGTGTCAGCAATGTCAAAGGAGCTGATGTAGTCATCCGATGGTGCTTCACTGGGGGGTTCGATATCCAGATTGCTGGCAAAAGCGGCCTCAAGTTCCTGATCCAGCTGTTCTGCGAGTTGTTGATCGACCTGTTGGAATGGGTCTTCATCCAAATCGCTGGCCAGCTCCTGAAAATCCTGGATTGAATCTGGATCTTTCCGATCGGTATGGTCATTGGGGTACTGGTCCCAGCTGGGTAGGCCATCCAATGCATCTCTGTTGTATGTCGGTACTTCCCTTGGCTCTTCCCTTGGCTCTTCTCTTGGTTTTTCGGGAAGCGAATGGGTGTCGATCTCAAAAACGTCGGCGCTGTCCTGTTCGCTCTGACCGAGTGTGTCGGTCGTGGAATCTGGCTGCGGGCTGCTGGTTTGCAGACCGTCTAACACAATATGATCGGTTGCCTTAAACACTTGCAGGCAGGAACCACAGCGCACAGCGCCACGGGCGCTGGCAAGCTGCTGGCTGTTCACATTAAATGCGGTGCTGCAGGCTGGGCAGCGAGTGATCATGGTATCCACTGTGGTCTTGTTTGTTCCTGATCTTGTCCATCTCGGGCTGACACTGTTCGGCGTCAGCAATTCGATCAAATGGTTTACTTAGTGGCCGACAGTGTAGCGACTCTATGGAAAATGGGCCACTCCCCCATCCTGTATTCCAGGATCAGTTCTTGATTTTGGTTGCGGTAAGGCACACCCACTCTTCGTGCTGCTTGGGTTCGTCGAATTTGAACCAAGGGCGATAGGCCGCCATAACCACTTCGGCCTGATTGAACAGAATGCCGGAAAGACAAAGTTTTCCACCCAGTTTGGTCAGCGTGCTTAAGTTGGGAGCAAGCTCAGCCAATGGGCCTGCGAGAATGTTGGCAAGCATGACATCGGTAGCTTCCTGGGGACATTTTTCCGGCAGGAAAACGGTGATGGCATCTTCTGGTAGCTGGTTGCGCTGGCTGTTTTCGCGTGTCGCGATCAGGGCTTGTGGATCGATATCAACGCCGATGGCTTTGTTGGCGCCTTTCAGAAGCGCACCTATGGCTAAAATGCCGGAGCCGCAGCCGTAATCGATAATGTCCAGGCCCCTGAGTTCCTGAGCGGCCAGCCACTGCAGGCACAAATACGTCGTCGGGTGTGTGCCGGTACCGAAAGCGAGGCCTGGATCAAGCATTAAGTTAATCGCCGCTGGTTTAGGGGGGGCTATCCAGCTCGGACAGATCCAGAAGTCGTCGGCGCATTGAATGGGGTGGTAGTTTTTCATCCACTCCCGCTCCCAGTCTTTATCTTCCAATTGCTCCCAACGACCTGATATATCTTGTTGGGTGAACACCTCAGAAACCGCCTGAGTGTCGATATCCGCTTCATACAGACCGGTGACCCGAGTTTCCAGCCACAGGGGAGTTTCGCCAAGTGCCGGTTCCAAAATGGGTTGATCTGCATTATCTTGCAGAGTGACGGATACCGCTCCGGTCGCCAGCATCAGATCTTCGATGGCTTCGGCTTGATTGCGGTTGGAGTCAATTTTAAGTTGTAACCAGGGCATAGTGGGTCTCAGTACGGGTTGCTCTGTTGAAGGCTATAATGAATAAGCGGCGCTATTATACTTAGCGTAAATATAATGCCTAGCAGCTGGCGGGGAAACGGGTGAGGAATATGGAGCAAGAAAAACGCTCATCGCGTCGGGTTAAGGTTCTTTGCCGAATGAAAATCTATCATTCGAGTTTTGGTGAGAAGGAAGTGAATACCCGAGATGTTTCTGATGAAGGTCTCTTCTTATTGTTGGATGCGGAAATTCTCCCGCCTATGGGGACCATTATCCAGGGGCAGGTGCTGGGGACCGCAAGACCGCAATCGTTACTCGATATGGAAATCGTGCGTTTCGAAGAAGCCGGCGCTGGTTTTCGAGTATGCAAAGCGGACGGTCATCCCGGATTGTCTTCCAGTCTAAGAGATTTGGGTGTGTAAGCCAGACCGCTGCCGAATGATGTCGGTGAAATATATTGCCGTTGCCATTTGGCCTTGCGTATCAAAATAATGACAAAACGCCAGACTTAAGTGCCGTGGACAAGTATATCGACCATGGTTAAGCTGCGTTTCTATTTCAAGACCTGTTGCTGAAGGTAAGCTTGTGCCCTTTAAAAAATCCCATGTCCCTCCCGATTTACTGGAAAAAAACCGTCCCCAGCAACAGCGTGCTGTGCAGACCTATGAGGGGATTCTAAAAGCGGCCAGCGAATTGCTGGTCGAGCTCGGTGTGGAGCGCATTTCAACGAATCTCATAGCGGAGCGTGCCGGGATCACAGTGCCTGCCCTGTATCGCTATTTTAAAAATAAATACGCCGTGCTTTATGCTTTGGGTGCCCGCTTGATGGATCGCCAAAACCAGATTTTGGTGGAGTGGCATGAAACCTATTTTGATCCCAGTGATCCTGAAAAGCTCTTTACGGAAGTGGAAGGTCTGGTACGGCAAACCTATGATGTCACTTGCGAGCAGCCGGCAAGCTTGGCGGTGTTGTCGGCTATGCGTGCGATCCCCATTTTGCAGGAGGTGCGCCTGCAGTCTCATAAGCGCATGACCCAATGGCTACTGTCTCAGTGGCAGGCCTACTACAAGGTTGATGAGGATGAAGGGCGCATTGCGCTGCAAAGTCGTTTGTCCATGGAGGTGGCGATGGCTGCGGTGGAGATGGCCATTGAAGACGATGATACCTCGGCAGATGTTGCGGTCGAGGAGGCGGCCAGAATTATCGTGCTGTATTGGCGCGATATGATAAAAGGCCTCGAATACATTGGCCCTTAAGGGCTTGGTGGGCGGATAGCTCGCCGTTCGTTTCTCGTTCTGACGTTCAATGCTTGACCTGAGCAGCGTGTCGTCGTATCTTAAAAGTTAGTTATAACTAGTATATTCAATATGTCGTATAAACGGGCCTGAATATGAACAGCAAAAAAACCAATATTTTCTCCTTTGGGGGCGTTCTCGTCCTGATGCTGAGCTCCGCTTTGTTGCTCAGTGCCTGTGGTGGTTCAGAAGAGGCCTCCGAAACTGGCTCGGCCAAAACCTCGCTTCGTGCACTTGAACCGAGTGATCCTCAACTGGCTGCGATTTATCAACGCAGTTGCAAAGCCTGCCATGGTACGGGTGCACCCGCTATTCCTCAAAGTGGCGATGTGGTCGCCTGGGCGCCACGCGCGGAGAAGGGCATGGAGGTGTTGTTGGATAACGTCATTAATGGTGTTGGTGGGATGCCTCCTCTAGGGATGTGCATGGATTGCGAGCCGGAGCAATTTGAAGCATTGATTCAATTTATGGCAGGCGATGCGCTTTCCCAATAGGTCGACTGAGAGGCCGAAGGGCTTTCAAGACACGATGTTGAGAACACGGTATTCAAGGTAAATCATGAGTAATCGAAGACAGTTTTTAAGTGCCCTGGTGGCGGGCGCTACCGTTGCAGCGGTAAACCCAAGTATCAGTTTGGCGGCTTCCGCAAGCCGTTCTGGAGATGCCGCCGGCGATGCGGCGACGAAAAAAAAGCGTCGTATCCCCTGGCGTAATTGGTCCGGTTCGCAGCAGTGTTATCCGGCCGCGCGAAAGGCGCCTTCATCGCTTAATGAGCTCCAGGAGCTAGTGGCAGGCGCCGAAGGCATTGTGCGGCCAGTCGGTGCAGGGCATTCCTTTATGCCTTTGGTGCCCACGGATGACACGATTATTTCCCTGAGCCGACTGACGGGAGTCATCGACCACAATGCGATGGATAACACAGCTCGCATCTGGGCAGGAACACGATTGGGCGACATTGGCGGCCCACTTGCTGAGCGTGGCCAGGCTTTGATTAATATGCCTGATATCGACGAGCAAAGTCTGGCAGGTGCATTGGCGACGGCCACGCACGGCACGGGGGCTTCCCTGGGGTGCATGTCGAGTTATGTGGAAGGTCTTCAGCTTTTGACAGCCAGCGGTGAGGTTTTGGAATGCAGCGTGCATGAAAATGCCGAAATATTTAAAGCTGCTCAAGTGAGTTTGGGGGCTTTGGGAATCGTGACACAGATTCGCATGCGTAATGAACCGCTTTATCGTTTGCGCCGCGAAACCGAATGGATGCCGGTAGAAGATATTCTGAGTCAGGTGGATAAGCTGGCGGACAATAATCGGAACTTTGAATTCTATTATATTCCTTTTTCGGGCATGGGTTTTACGGATGTGCATAACATTACGGACGAGCCACCTTCACGCACGGAAGAAATGGACCAGAATGACGGCGCCAATACTTTGAAGAGCGTACGTGACTGGTTGAGCTGGTCGCCGAAAATTCGCGAACTTATTTTGTCTTCATATATGAGCAGCATCGATAAAGAGGTGGTGGTCGCCAACTCCTGGGAGAACTACGCTAAAGAGCGCAATGTGCGCTTTAACGAAATGGAGTATCACCTGCCGCGGGAAAGTCTGGTGCCGGCCTTTAAAGAAATTCGTGCCGAAGTGGAAAACAACTTTCCAGAGGTGTTTTTCCCCTTTGAAGTACGAGTCGTCAAGAGCGATGATATTTGGTTGAGCCCTTTCAGTGGTCGGGAGAGCTGTTCAATTGCTGTGCATCGTTTTTTCCAGGAAGATTTTAAGCCTCTGTATGCCGCGGTAGAGCCTATCTTTAAAAAATACGGCGGCCGCCCACACTGGGGTAAATTAAACACCCTGAGTGGGAATGAATTGGCGAAGCTGTATCCCCATTGGCAAGATTTTAAGGCTGTGCGTCAACAGTTGGACCCTAATGGAAAGTTCTTGAATCCTTATCTAAAGGGGCTGTTTTCATAAGTCGTCATCGAAAGATTGCGGGCTCAAATGTGGAAGTTCAACATGCAGAAAACCAAAAGAAATATGTTACTTGGCCTTGGTGCTGGAACCCTTGCCGCAGTGGCCTTGCGTCCAAAGGATAAGGGTGGAGCTCACAGTGATTATTTTAAATCCTTGAGTGTGGGGCTGGAGGACGCCTCGCTGGCACAACCCAGTTTGTTGATCGATAAATCCCGTCTCCATAAAAATATTGATACGCTCACGAAGCATATTAATGGCCGTTTTCATTTCCGCGTGGTAGCTAAGTCACTGCCGTCTGTAGACCTGTTACGTGAGGTTATGGAGCGTGCCAATACCAAGCGTTTGATGCTGTTTCATCAGCCTTTTGCAAACCAGGTGGCGAAAGCGTTTCCAGATTCGGATGTTCTGTTTGGCAAGCCAATGCCGGTTGCCGCTGCACGAAACTTTTATCAGCAGTTAGAGGGTGAGTTCCAACCTCAGCAGCAAATGCAATGGTTGGTTGACAGTCCCAGCCGATTGGCCCAGTACCAAGCGCTCGCAGAGGCGCTCAAGCAGCCCATGCGAATCAATATTGAAATCGATGTCGGCTTGCATCGTGGTGGTGTTAATAATGAAGCCGACCTCCTGAGTATGCTGACGACGATCAAAGACAGTACTTTGTTGAATTTTTCCGGTTTGATGGGGTATGAACCTCATGTAGTGAAACTGCCAGGGGATGCGCTATCCCATCGCGATAAGGCGATGGCGGAGTACCAAAAATACCTGGATGTTGCCGTGAATGTTTTTGGTGGGAAAGACCCTGAGTGGACACTCAATGCGGCGGGCAGCCCAACCTATCAGTTGTATGATGAAGGTGAATTTCCCCATAATGAGCTTGCAGCGGGCTCCTGTTTGGTTAAGCCGACAGATTTCGACCTTCCTAGTCTGGCTGATCATCAAGCGGCCTCTTTTATTGCTACGCCGGTGATTAAAGCCCTCCCTAGTACTGAGTTGCCCGGTGTGGCGGCACTAGGCAAGGTAATGGCCTGGTGGAACCCGAATCGCGAACGCAGTTTTTTTACCTACGGAGGGTACTGGAAGGCGCTGGCTGAGTCGCCAAAAGGTTTGAGTCCGAATCCGGTATTTGGGCGTTCAACAAATCAGGAAATGCTCAATGGTTCCCGCTCGGTGGAATTGCAGGCGGATGACTGGGTGTTTCTGAGACCGACCCAGAGCGAGTTTGTGTTTTTGCAATTTGGGGACATCGCTGTTTTGGAAAACGGTCGTGTCAGTGAGCGGTGGCCGGTGTTTCAGCAGCAGCTGTCATGAACTGACGGTGTGATGAGTTGAGCCGCCAAGGTTCAACGTTTCCCAAGAGTCTTTGGGCAGCTTATAAATCCAGTTGGGATCTCAGCTCGGCCATACGCTTGAGGTTTTCCTCTTTCGACAGGGGCTCGCCCACTTCTTCTGGCAAGGCTTTTTGTTCGGGCATGCTCAGGGTGTTGCCCGCTAAAACCTGCTCGCAATATTTTTCATAGCATTGTTTAAAAATAGGAAAGGCGGTTTTCTCTGCATTACTGGCGAGCATAAACCAGCCAGCCTCTTTCCCGGCCAAATATACAGCAGGATGGCTCCATTGCACTTCTGCTTTGGGGCTGGGAGCGCCACAGGCTTCCTGATAAGCGCTGTATGGTGCGGGTAAACCATGCTGGGAGGGTTCACCTTCGCAGGCTCGTATCATTTTATTCAGCGTGGGAAGGTAGTCGGAGGTTTCCATGACCCGTTTGGCGCCGCGCAAAATACTGTCGTTATCAAAACGCTGCAAACCGTCCAGCCACAGCCGTTTGGCTTGCCCGAGCAGCTCGTCACTGCCAAAGGCGCTGTGGTACTGGTTGTGGTAATTGATGCGAAACAGGCTGAAGACCTGATTGATGGTCTCTTTACGGCCCTGGATGTCTTCGCTGTTTTGATTACCAGGATGTGTCAGTGAGGTCTTCGACAAGGCTGCGTTCTCTTGTGCTGCGTGGTTGTTGGCCGTTGGTGGCAGAGTTGGGCTGCAACGTTTTTTGCTGCAGCTTATGCTGTTGTGCCCAATGGTATTTTACATGCTGTAAAAATTTTGTGTTCCAGGAGCTGTGAGCCTGCTTGGTTTCCTTCCAGTACAGCACAAACTCGGGCAGCTGTCGTCGGGCAAAATCCATGTCGATATTGGCCATGCCTAAGATATCAAATACATCTGCGCTGGGTTGCCAATTGTCGGCAATGATCTGCGGGTTGGCATCGTTGACGACCGAGGACTGGAATCGCGCCCATTGTCGACGAACATGTTGAATGAATTTGGTGTTCCAGGTGTCTGCGCTGGTGCCTTTTTCGTGCCAATACAGAATAAACTCCGGTATGGCGTCTTCAACAAATTGCGGCGTGATGCCGGCGTGTTTGATCATCATCTCCATCGCTTCGTGGCTTGGGCGCCAGTTGAAATCGATGGGGCGCATTTGATCGCGTTGATGCGTGAATGTTTCACGCTCACGCCATTTATGAATGACGCGATTGATGAATTTAGCACTCCAGGATTTATGGGATTCACCGCTGTCACGCCAGAAGGTGACGAATTCGGGGATCTGTGCCCGGGCAAAATGTTCGTCAACATTCATCTGTCGTAAGCGCTGCAGGGTGTCCGAGTCCGGCTGCCAGTTGGGGGCAATCAGAGTCGCGCCGGCTTGAGCGGCCTGTCGAGGGCCGGTGGAGACAATCGGCAAGCCCGGCTTAGCGTTCTGGAAATGGCTTGGCGAATTCGATTGCCCTTGCTGGTTTACAAAGCAGAACAACAAAACACCGCTTTGTTGAAAGGGAGCTGAAGCGATATGGATTAATCCTTTAGCGGCCAGGCTTTTACTGACGCGTTCAAGATCCAGATCACTGAAAAACGGCAGGCGTTTCTGTTGATCCTGCTGGTTCAGTGACCAGAACTGCTGCTGGTCGGGTTCGCGAATATCGGCGAGCTCGGATAGAGCGGCAAACAGGCAGGCCTCCTCAAGACCGATGGTCGAAGCCAGGCCGGGGGAGACAGGTAAAATTCGTTCGTGGTCAAATGGGGAAATCATGGGCCAATATTACCATCGATTGGCTGGCTAGGCTTGGAAAAATCGTGCACCTCGAAGCAAAAGGCATTGGCGTTTAATCGTGCTTCTGATCGGCGCAGAATACGATGGGAATGGCGTACTCGTCTCTCCGGGCTGAGGTATACTGCGCTGCTGGAAAAGACAGTAAGGAACTCCTACGTGGCCAAAGCTAAAACCGCTTATGTTTGCAATGATTGCGGCTCCGACTATCGCAAGTGGCAGGGGCAGTGCAGTGATTGTGGTGCCTGGAACAGTTTGTCCGAGGTGAAAATTGGGCCAAGCCCAAGTAATCGAGCGGCGAAGTTCGAGGGCTATGCCGGTGCCGTGGATGGCGGCGTGAAAACCCTGGCGGATATCGATCTGCAGGATGTTCCGCGATTCAGTTCGGGGGCTGGAGAGTTCGATCGAGTTTTGGGTGGCGGCTTGGTCCCTGGCTCTGTTGTGTTGATAGGCGGTCACCCAGGGGCTGGTAAATCCACCTTGCTGTTGCAAACCATGTGTTTTTTAGCTGAGCAGCGAGAAGCGCTTTACGTCACAGGGGAAGAGTCATTGCAACAGGTGGCCATGCGAGCCAAGCGACTCGGCCTGCCCACTGACAAGTTAAAAATGCTGTCGGAAACCAGCGTTGAGGCGATTAGCACTGTGGCGCAAACCCATAAGCCCAGCGTCATGGTAGTGGATTCCATTCAGGTGATGCACTTGGCGGATATTTCTTCGGCCCCGGGCAGCGTCTCCCAGGTTCGTGAGAGTGCGGCTTATCTCACGCGTTTCGCCAAGCAGAGCGGTACGGTGCTGATTCTGGTCGGGCATGTCACCAAAGATGGCAGTCTGGCTGGACCCAAGGTGCTTGAGCATATGATCGACTGCTCCGTTCTGCTGGAGGGGGGGCATGACAGCCGTTTTCGCACCATGAGGGGGAATAAGAACCGATTTGGCGCGGTGAACGAATTGGGTGTTTTTGCCATGACCGAGCAGGGACTGAAAGAGGTCAGTAATCCCTCTGCTATTTTCCTCCAGCGGGGGGAAGAAGCGTCGGCTGGTTCTCTGGTGATTGTGGTTTGGGAAGGCACACGCCCATTGTTGGTGGAAATTCAAGCATTGGTGGACGACAGTCATCAGGCAAACCCTCGCCGAGTTGCGGTGGGTTTGGATCACAATCGTTTGAATATGCTGCTGGCAGTACTGCACCGCCATGGCGGCATGATGGTCGGAGATCAGGATGTCTTTATTAATGTCGTGGGTGGTGTGCGAGTGATGGAGACCAGTGCTGATCTGGCTTTGTTGCTTGCGGTGATCTCCAGTTTTCGAAATCGCGCTCTCGATCGTGGGTTGGTTGTCTTTGGTGAAGTGGGCTTGTCGGGTGAGATTCGCCCTGTGCCCAGCGGCCAGGAGCGCCTTCGCGAAGCAGCAAAGCATGGTTTTAAGCGCGCTATCGTTCCGATTTCCAACTGTCCGGCCGAGCCAATTGAAGGCTTGAAAGTCCTGGGGGTGAAAACCTTGCAAGAAGCGATCAGTGCTTTGGGAGATTTCTAGCGATCCTGTTGTCATAAGCAGCCCGCTGATGCCGATAAACGGTGGCTTGGTCAGCGGCTTTGTTGGATGAGTTGGAGTTTCGAAAAGGCTGAGTATCAATACACTATGCGGTGTTTTATACTGCGCGCTTTTGTTTCGCCCATTGGGGCTACAGCAAGCCTTTGAGTGACTTCTAATTAGCACTTTAGATGTAAAAACACTCGATATTTGAGGCGGGTGGTGGTACCGATTTCAAATGGCGATCGACCCTTGAATCTTAGGAGTAATGGATGCACATAAGCTCATATGACCATATGAAGCGCGTTGCCGAAAAATACCTGGACGCTGACGAGAAACTGACCATTTATGATCTGGGCAGTTACGATGTGAACGGCAGCTATAAGCCTATTTTCGATAATCCAAATTGGCAATATACCGGCATTGACCTGGAAAAAGGCCCCAATGTGGATATCGTCCTGACAAACCCTTATCGCTGGCCTTTGCCCTCGAACAGTGCTGATGTGATTATTTCCGGCCAGGCTTTTGAGCATATCGAGTTCTTCTGGGAAACCTGGATGGAAATGGAGCGAGCCCTGAAACCGGGTGGCCGTATCCTCTTGATTGCCCCTTCACGTGGCCCTGAGCACCGCTATCCTCAGGATTGCTGGCGCTTCTACCCGGACGGCTATCATGCCTTGGCCAAGTTTGGTGGTTTAGGGTTGGATGAGGTGACGACAGATTGGGAACCCCATGAAGCTGAATGCAGCCATGCCTGGGGCGACACTGTAGGCGTATTCCATAAACCGCAACGCCGTTTGCGTGGACGGATAAAACGCAAGGTTTTGATGTCTTTAAGAAGACTGCTGTTTCGTTTGAGTGTGTAAGCAGCCCAAGCGTACGCGAATCGGGCAAGATGCCCTGACTAATGAACTGAGAAGACTCTGTGGAAGATAAGCTGCAACAAAAGATTGGCCAGCAGTTAGTGGCCGCCGGCAAGGTATCCAGCCGTGATATTGACCGTGCTCTGGCCGCCCAGGAAGAAATGGGGGGGTACTTGGGGCAGGTGCTGGTCAGCCTGGGCTTAATTTCAGAGCTGGATCTCCTAAAAGCACTCGGCCAACAGCTGGGTAAACGCCTGATTGGCAGCGATGATTATCCTGAAGAGGCGATCAAGCTGGACGGTCTGGCCGAAGAGTTTTTGCTCAATAATTCCGTGGTTCCGGTTGAGAGCCGCGAAGGTGCAGTGGTGTTTGCTGCCTCTGTGCCTCAGGACCCCTTTATTAATAAAGCGCTCAAACTGGCATTGGGGCGCCCGGTAACCATCGAATTTGGCCTCGACAGCGACATTACTGCGGCGTTGTTGAAGTATCGCGAAAGTGATGATGACGAGGAGCTTGAAGAAGGCGGTGAAAGCTTTGTCGGCGACGATGAATTTATCGAGCATCTGCGTGACTTGGCCAGTGAAGCGCCGGTTATCCGAGTGGTGAATCAGATTATTCACCAGGCGCTGGATCTTGGCGCATCAGATATTCATATTGAGCCTTTTGATGACGGTCTGCAGCTGCGCTATCGAATTGATGGTGTCTTGCAGGATATGCCCGATCCTCCATCCCCTGATTTGTCTGCGGCCATTGCCTCTCGGATCAAACTGCTTGCGGGTTTGAATATCGCCGAGCGTCGTCTGCCTCAGGATGGTCGTATCATGACCCGTGTAAAAGGGCATGAACTGGATTTACGTGTATCGACAACGCCGACGGTTCACGGCGAAAGTATTGTTATGCGTGTGCTGGATCGCCAGAGTATCCAGCTCAGCTTGCAGAGTATGGGCTTCAGTGAAGATACCTTGAAGGTCTATCTCGATTTATTGGCCAGGCCTCATGGTGTCTTGCTGGTCACAGGCCCTACCGGTTCTGGTAAAACCACGACCCTGTACGCGTCATTGGCGTCCATGGATGCAGCGGCCTCTAAAATCATCACCGTAGAAGATCCGGTGGAATATCAGTTGCGAGGCATTAATCAGATTCAGGTGCAAAGCCAGATTGATCTGACCTTTGCGGCCGCACTGCGCTCGATTCTGCGTCAGGATCCAGACATTATTATGATTGGTGAGATGCGTGACACCGAGACCGCCCAGATCGGCGTTCAGTCTGCTCTCACTGGCCACTTGGTTTTGTCCACTCTGCATACTAATACCGCGGCAGGTGCTATCACGCGATTAGAGGATATGGGTGTTGAACGCTACCTGATTACGTCATCGGTGAACGGTGTGCTGGCTCAGCGACTGGTCAGAACCTTGTGTAAAGAGTGTCGTGAGCCTGTCACGTTATCCGCTCAGGCCAAGCGCGAAGCGGGCTTGAATCGCTTTATGCCAGATGGGCAGGATACGATTTATCACAGCAAGGGTTGCCCTTCCTGTAAGCAAACGGGGTATCGTGGCCGAACAGCGATTCATGAATTGTTTGTTATGGACGGTCAGATGCACCGCGCCATTTTAGATGGCGCTGATGCGACTCGCCTTCATCAAGAGGCCCGCCAACAAGGCATGATCACCCTGTATGAGGATGGTCTGCGCAAAGTGGCCGAAGGTGCAACATCCCTTGAAGAAGTGTTGCGAGTCACACAAGATCAAAGTGATGACGATCAGGGGGCCGAATTGCGTGCCGTTGATGCTGGCGGTGTGAGCAACTGATCATGGCAGAGTTTTCCTATAAAGCGGCGGATCGCCAGGGCGCGATGGTGCATGGGAATATCAGCGCCACCAGCAAGGAGCTGGCCGTTCGCAGCCTCCGGCAGCAGGGATTGACCCCGGTAACCGTCAATGAGGGTGCTCAGAAACTCAAAGCTGACCCCTCAAGTGTTCGGCTGTCCCGTGAGCAGGTGCTGAATCTCACTTCGGAATTGTCCGTACTGCTGCGTGCCGGTCTGCCCATTGATCGTGCATTGAAGGTGCTGATCGATATGAGTCAGGAAGATGAGCCCAAAGCGGTGTTGGAAGCGCTGTTGAAAACAGTTAAAGGCGGAAAGGGACTGAGTACCGGGCTGGAACAGTACGAACGCGATTTCGGTGGTTTTTATGTCAATATGGTCCGATCAGGTGAGGCCAGTGGCAATCTTTCCCATGTGCTGCAACATTTAACCGAATATCTGGAGAATGCTAAGGAGGTGCGCTCCAGTGTGGTTTCGGCACTGATTTACCCGGGTATTTTGATGGGCGTGGCCGTGTTGTCCATCGCTTTTATGTTGGGCTTTGTTGTACCGCAGTTCGAATCCCTCTTTGCCGATATGGGGGACGCATTGCCGGCGATGACCGCAGGAGTTCTTGCTGCGGGTGATTTTATCAAAGGCTGGTGGTGGCTGTTATTGTTACTGATCGCCGCCGCCGTTTGGTACGTTCGCCATTGGGTTAACACTGAAGAAGGTGAATACCGTTGGCACGGAATTTTGCTCAGATTGCCGATCTTGGGTGGTGTGTTGTTTAAGTATGAGATGGCCAATTTTTCTCGCACGGTGGGTACTCTGTTGGGGAGTGGTGTCTCCCTGCTACAGGCGTTGACGATTGGCATCAATACGGTGGGTAATCGCCACGTAAAAGAATCCTTGGAGAATTTACCGCCAGCGGTCAAGCAGGGCGGCCGTATATCGGCAACGATGGAATCAAGTGGCAGCTTCACGCCCAAAGTGGTGCAAATCATTCGAGTGGGCGAGGAGGCAGGCAGCCTTGACGAAATGATGTTGGAATTGGCCAGAGTGTATGACGACGATGTTCAAGTGGGGGTAAAGCGAGCCCTAACTTTTATCGAGCCTGTGTTAATTCTATTTATGGGCGGCGCTATTGCTCTTATTATTATCGCTATTTTGATGGGGATTATCTCCGTTAACAATCTGGTTTAAGGCTTGTCGCGCCGAGATAAGTCGTGGCAAATCAAGCTGTAGAGTAAAAGGATGGAAACCGTGAAAAAAACTATGAAATCAAACAAAGCTCAAGGTATGACTTTGATTGAGCTGTTGGTGGTGTTGGCAATTTTGGCAATGATTGCTGGCTTGGTTGGCCCGGCCATTCTTGATCAGTTGGATGGCGCTAAACACAAAACTGCCGGCATTCAAATCAAAGATCTGGAATCCGGCCTGGAAATTTATAAATTGGAAGTGGGTCGTTTCCCCAGTTCTGAAGAAGGGCTTCAGGCTCTGGTTAGTAAGCCCAGTAACGCAAAGGGTTGGAATGGACCTTATTTGAAAGGAAAAGAAGTACCTCAGGATCCGTGGGGGCGTGACTTTGTATATAAATACCCAGGGGCTAATGGTGGTATGGAAATTATTTCCTACGGCGAAGATGGCCAGCCTGGTGGTGAGGGCGACAGCTCTGATATCAGTAACTGATCCTTTGGCTCAACGATAATGACTCGCCGGCATGTTATAGAAGGCTTTTCGCTTATTGAGCTTATGGTGGTTCTGGCGATTATGGCTGCTGCTGCCGGTGCGGCTTTGCCGGCGATGGGGCGTATGTATGATGCCATGCAGTATCGTGATACCGTGCGCTCTATTCTCAGCAGTACGAAAGCGGCTCGATTTAAAGCCTTGAGTACAGGGCGTTCCGTGGACTGGGTATACAACGCTAATGCCCGAGAAATTTCTGTAAACGATAAGCTCCAACAGACACTGGATGAAAGTTTTTCGGTGCAAATTACTTCGGCTCGAGACTTGAGTGGCGATGATCGCCGGGCGGTTATTCGCTTCTACCCTGATGGCAGCTCCAGTGGGGGGGATGTGCGCATCGAACATGAAACCGGCAAGGGCATGCAAATAAAAGTCGACTGGCTATTTGGGCGAATAAGTCAGCACTCTTTGGATGAAGAATTTATATGATTCGCAAAGCGTGCCGAGGCTTCTCTCTGCTTGAAATGCTGGTGGCGATGGCTGTGCTTGGATTCAGTTTGGGGGCGCTTTATCAAGCTGTCGCGGGGGCAAGCCGCAACGTTCATCTGGATGAGCAATATACCTATGCCTCGGTGTTGGCTGAATCATTGTTGGCCAACTATCAGGTCGTCCCGATAGAGGGGATGCAGGAGAATGGTGAAACAGACGGGGGCTATGCCTGGCAGGTAGTGGCCCAGCCGAACTCGGGTGATTACCCTGAAAACATGGCTTTGGGTTCCCTGCAAAATATTGAAGTGAGAGTCTCTTGGCACGATGGTGAGAAAGAACGCCAATTTCAACTCGAATCTATAGTGCTGGGTGCGGAGTCAGAGCAATGATTTCTCCAAACAATACGAATCGAGAATATGGCTTCACTTTGGTTGAGATGTTGATTGCCTTAGCGGTTCTCTCATTGATCAGCTTGGCGGCTGTGAGTGCCATGCGCAGTTTTGCTCAAAGCCAAGAAGCGGTAGAGCGCAAGATTATCAAAACTGAGTCGATGCGCTTAACTTTGGCGTTTCTGAAAAGAAGTTTGACCCAGGCGACATCAGTACCGCGCTCTGGAGGTTTGCAAAGTTATTTTGGTGGTCAGAAAGATGAGTTGATTTGGGTGGCCCCATTGAATCATGTGGCGGCGACGGGTTTGCAGATCATGCGCTTGTCAGTTGATGACGATAGCGAGAAAAAGCCACTGGTATTACAGATGTCGCCCTATGTAAATGCGAACAGCCGACCTGACTGGGATCAGGTTGAGAAGTTCGTGTTGGTCGATGAGGGAGCTGAGCTGGAGATCGGGTATAGAGGGGGGCATCAGTCCGATTGGTCGGAGCAATGGGCCTATTCAATGACTTTGCCCAAATTGTTAAGGCTTAATATTGCACGTGAAAAGATCTATTGGCCTGAAATGGTATTGGTATTGAATAGCAGTTCCAGGGCCAGTTTCTGATGTCGCGCTTGGGTATCGATAAGCCTGGAACGCCAGATAGAAAAGCAAACCAAGGTTTGGCTTTGGTTATGGTGCTCTGGCTGGTTGCCGCCATGTCGCTCTTGGTTGCTGGCGTTTTGTATAGCGCCAGAATGGATGTCAAACAGGTACAGCTGCAGAGTAAGTTTGCCAAGTATGAGGCACTTGCTGATGGTGCCGCAAAACTGCTATTGAGGGACTACAAATTTGCTGAAGAAGAGCAGCAAGAGTTAAGGGGCCCTTATCATTGGCAGAGTGAGTTGTTTGGCGTGGCTGCGAATGGCCGCATGGTATCGGTGAAGGGCCTGATTGATCTGAACTCCGTTGGTTTGGAGGCAATGGCGCAGCTGTTGTCAGTGAGATTGGAGATGGAGCCAGAGCGAGCTTTGGAATTGTCTCAAAATTTGATTGACTGGCGTCGCCCGGTCAGCGGTGAATTCACTGGCCTGCATGCGGAGTATGAGGCCTTGGGTTTGCCGGTTCCTCGCCATGACCGCTTATTGTCAGTTGCGGATTTACTGGCGGTGAATGGTTTTAACTTTGAGATGTTGCAGAAATTGCAGGATGTTATTTATGTTGAGCGCTCTATTAGTGGCGGTGTTGATCCATCCAGCTCGCCTATAGAAGTATTGAGCGTATTGGCGAACGGGAACCAGGAAGTGGCGCTGAACTACGAAACTATGCGCGCAGAGGCCGAGGACAGTTCGGAGTTACTCAATCATGCTGAGTTCAATGCGGATTTTTTCGGTCAGAATGCGTCAACTTTGGTGCGTCTGGATATTGAATTGCGCGTTGAGCAAGAGATAATGACGCGCCGATTGTGGGTGGATACGGCAGGTTTTACGAATTCAGTGCCATGGGAGATCATTCGAGCTGAGCCTATGAGGGTTTCCCAGTCAATTAAACAATCTGGTTCGAATTAGAGGTCCAGAAATAAGCGTGACATGAAAATAGAAACGAATGATCTATCTCTCTTTGGTTTGGATTTAAGCCAGGCTTTTGGGTATATAAAGTTGGCCTGGCGTGATTTGCTGTGGAATCAGGTGTCGCCGCTGCGTCGAGCTTTTGCTGAAACCGTGAGAGTCCGTTCTTTGGATGTCGAGCAGGAGGGGTATTACCGCCTGGGGCAAAAACAGAATCTTGCTGCTCCCAAAGTGCAAGCGAATGCTTTTATCCTTCCCGATGAGATCGTGCTGTTCAAAAGTTTACAGCTGCCGGTAGCTGTAGAGGTTGAGCTTGCGGAAGTTGTACGCCTTGAGGTGTTGGCAAGTTGCCCATTTGCGATAGAGGAGGCGACCTATGCTTGGCTTGCTGAGCAAGGTGATGCTGAAACCATAACGGTACAGGTCGCGATGGCAAGACAGGCAGATATTGATGCTTGTCTATTGGAAAACGCCATTGATGCTGGTAAGACCGAAATTTGGGCAATGACGCCTTCTGGGGTTGCTTGTTTTGATGGCCAAGCTGTTGATAAGCGAGAGGGGCGCTATAAAAGGCGCCTGCTAAGCACGGCGGTGCTTGTAGTGGCGAGTTACCTGTTGCTTTTATTTGCTCCGGCCGTTATTTCTTCGGCTCGGGCTATCCAGGCTGAAAAGGTAGAGCAGCAATATGTGAATTTGAAACAGAGCTCAGCTAAAGCGGTAGCTTTGAAAGAAAGCCTAGCCCAAAAAAATGTCGTGCTTGCCGAAGTGGAGGCACTGCTTATAGAAAGCCCCAGTTTACTCCCATTGCTGTCTGAGTTGACTCGTCTTGCTGAGGATGATGTCTGGTTTCGTAATGTCAGGCTCGATAAAAACAAACTTCAACTGACTGGATACGCCACCAATGCAGCCGAATTTATGCAGCAGCTTTCTTCCCATGACAGTTTCCAACAAGTAAAACAACGAGGTGGTATCCGTAAAGACAGGGCCAGTGGGCAGGAAGTCTTTACCGTTGAAATGCAGTTGTCGGCGACGCGTGTTGAAGGTGAGAGTCAATGAGTAAGCGGTTGAATGCCCAAAGAAGAGCGCAATTGCTGATCGGGCTGATTGCGGGCACGGCTGTATTGGTTTTGTGTTACTTGTGGTTGGGTTTCTTTAATAGTTATATGCAGTCCAGTAAGGACATTTATCGCTTCCAGCCCTTAATGGCCCGTTTGGTTGGAATTGAACGTGCAGAAGAGCAATTACAAGAAGCTAATGCGCGCGCTGAAGCCGATATTCAGCGTTTCGTCTTCCCTGATCAGGGGGGGGCCGATGTTGCTGCCGCCGCTTTACAGCAAAAAGTCCGAAACCTTGCTGTTGAGCAAGGCTTCACTGTCTCAGGAAGCCAGATTTTACCGTCGTCGGAAGGCGATGGTTTCCAGCGTTTGTCGATTAACATGACCTTGAATGGTCCGATGTCGTCCCTGGTAGCTATGCTGGACAGCTTTGCTCTACTGGAGCCCGTTGTTGTCATCAGCAATGCGCAGCTGAGCCCTGGTCGATCCCGCAGTAATGAGCAGCGCGTTAATATGAGAATTACCTTGGAAGCATTAAGGTGGCGTACGCCATGATCGAAAAGCTATTTGTCGATGGTCCGGAAAGTGGCGCTAAAAAAATCTTGCTGTTGTGCGTGCTGGGGTTCACATTATTACTTGCTTGGTGCACTTATAAGGTGCTGGCAACGCCTGTGCCTGGGCCAGTTTTGCCGGCCGCGGATACAATGCAGCCGCTGGTCGTACCAGAAAAAGCAACGGCTGAAGATAGCAGTATAATTACTACCAGGCCGTTATTTTGGCGAGGAAGGCAGCTGTTAGCTGTAGAGCCTGAAAAAGACATGGCTCCAACTCCAGTTGCTTCTGCTGATTTGAGTAAGATTAAACTCTTGGGTATTTATGGCGGTGGGGTGCTCGTTTCCGGTCTAAAGGATCAAACTCGTTTGGTGCTCGGTGAAAAACTGGGGGATTGGAAGCTTCATCGCTTAGGGCAAGGGTATGCTGAGTTTTCCCGTCTGGGGGAATATCAGAGCATTTATATAGAGCAGCCCGATGTTTCGGCTATTACTGAAGCTGGGCGGTTGCCTAAGGCTGGTAACTAGGCAGGATCTCGAAAATAGTTTGATTCTGAAGTTTGAGGTTTGGTTTTTAAGTATATAAAAATCAATGACTTACAATTTATACTTGAACTTGTTTGTAAAACTGGCTAGGCTTGCCAGCTAGATTGACAAGATTAGCGCTAAACCGAATGGACTTCCGGTTTCAAAGGTTGTTTGTTGAACCTTAGATAGGCCAAGGGTTGAGTTTGAAGAGTATAAAGGCCTGTACGGCTCAATAAAGATAAAGACTTGAACTCAATCAATTTACGGCTTTAAACAAAACTGTAATATATAAGAAAGATACTTGAGTTCCGTTTATTGCGGTCTATATTAAGAGCGCTATGTCTCCAAGCTTTAGCTTGAGTGTAGAATTCGGAAAGAATTGAAAACGAATGTTAGTTGCGGGTAGGTGGATGCCTTCCGTAATGCTCAAAAGCAAACTGATCTCTGTGTTACAGATTTGTTGAGGTCATGCATAAAACGTTCGTTTATGGATTGAGTTGAGGCCGGTTTGTTGGTTTCAGTTCATAGTAAACTTCCCAAAAATTTGGGAGTTTATGTGCCAATTGGGAGTCTAAAATTTAACCAGTTGGCTATTGCGTAAACCTGTTTTGTGTGAAATTGCATATTGCGGCAAAAAAAGCGGTTAAATCAGCGAATTGATAAAAAATTCAGTTGTTTAGCCCTAGTCGCTATGTTATTTTACACCCCCGTGTTTACATGGCTCATGCTGTGTAGATTATGCGGTAACGCCCAGTACGCTGTTTTTATCAGTAGGGAGTACTGCATAAATGTGCTTTATGCAGTTGTGTTAAAGAGAAAACTAAAATTGTTGTAAACCTAGGAGCAACATAAATGAAGAAAAAACTTTTACCTTTAGCGCTGGCGGCAGCGGCTGGTTTCACTGGCGTTACTGCTCAGGCTCAAATGTCTCAGAACCATGACGGTACTGGTCAGCTGTTGATGTACCCTATCTATACTGCTAATGGCGGTAACGATACTTACATTTCCGTAGCTAACACTACCGATACTTACAAAGCTGTTAAGGTTCGCTTTGTAGATGCGATGAACTCTCAGGATTCTTTGGACTTCCACCTGTACCTGTCTCCGCAGGATCACTGGTCTGGTGTTGTAACTAAAGAAGGCGACGGTGCGGTTCTGAAAACTGGTGATACTTCTTGTACCGTTCCTAATTCACTGGCTGCGAAAGCTGTAGGTCAGTTGGGTACTACTGCTCCAATGCGTACTGCTAAGTATGCAACTGGTGGTGCAGAAGCCGATACAATCAATAATGGTATTGATCGTACTTTGGAAGGTCACGTAGAAATTATCGAAATGGGTAGTATCTTGGCAACAGGTTCTGCTGTTCCTACTACTGCTCTTACTGGTGCCGGCACCTATACTGGTGCTGCTTTGCGTGCTGCCATTAAGCACGTTAATGGTGTGCCAGGTAAGTGTTCTGACTTGGAAACTATGTGGCGCACTGGCGGTGCTTTCTTCTACACCGACAATGATTCAACTCCAGGTGATGCTAAAGCAGCTACTCACACCCAATTAGACGCACCTACTGGTGGTTTATATGGTTACGGTGTAATCATCAATGTACCTGATGGTACTGCAGCTATGTTTGACGCTGTTGCTGTAGACGGCTTTATGAATGATGCATACCACCCAACCCCAGGTGATGATGAGCCTGGTGTGGATGATGGTGTTTCGTCTTCAACTATCAACCGTGGTGGTGCTCCAGTATCATTTGATGGTGTTGCGGCTGCTCGCCAGACTGCTACAACTGGCACCCAAACCGGTAGTGGCTTGTTACACGTTGATGTGGTTCGTGGTAAAACTGGCTCTCGTGTTTCCGGTGGTGGTAACTCCCTGGTAACTAACATCGCGACAGCTGCTACAGCTCAGGCTGCTGTAACTGTACCTGCTGCTGGTGCTGCTGCTCCTGCTGCAATCCTGGGTCAGGGTTCTCTAGAGGCATTGTCTGCTCTATTGACTCGTCAAACCATCGCTAATGATTATGTTCTTGAGCCTGGTTTGAATGCTGCTACTGATTGGGTTATCACTTTCCCAACTAAGCGTGACTTCGTTAACCTGAGTACTGCTGGTGCTGCTAAGTTGGTTGCCGCGAACCGTACTGAAGGTGTTGCCCCTTTCTCTAAAGCTTGGGATCACACTAAGACAGAATCTTGTGAAGAAATCACTATTGACTACTGGGATCGCGAAGAAGGTGTTAACCAGATTACTACTGGTTTTGACTTCTCTCCGGCCCCTGTAACTACTCCAGATGTTCTGGCTCTGTGTACCGAGTCCAACATCTTGAACTTCAATAACAAGGGTGTGTTAGGCGGTTCTGCTCGCATTACTAAGAGTATTACTTTAGCTAGCGGCTTCAATAATGGTTGGGCCCGAGTAAGCTTCTCTGGTCAGACTCAAACTGATGGAGCTACTAACGTAAATGGCTTGCCAGTAATTGGTTTTGCTGTTCAGAAGTATGTTAACAACTCTGCGACTTCTGCTGGTGCTTTGGCTAACTACGCTGGCTCTATTGGTCACCACTACACCAACACTAACGCTACTCCTTAATAGTAGAGTTATTTGTTGATTAAAAACGCGGCTTCGGCCGCGTTTTTTTTATCTATAGTTTGTTTTTTAAAGGTTTTGAGTGATCTCTATGCTTAAATGTTTTGCGGCTTTTCTGGCTTTATTTTCCATTTCTGTTAATGCACAGGTGATAATGGAAAAAGATGGTATTTCCGTAACAGCGGATGACATTGACAACTATATCGAAACGCGGTTGCCCGAGGCTGACAAATTCCGAATTATGGCTCGTCCTGGATTTCTAAAAGAAACGATTGAGAATATTTATTCAATCCGCGCGTTATCCAAAGAAGCAAAAACAAATCAAAGGCTGAATCATGATTTGTTGAACTGGGTTGCCCTAATGGAAAAAGATCGAGCTAATATGAAGGCCCAGATGCTTGACTTATCCCAGCGAGATTTGGATCGCACCCCTGATTGGGAGGCAAGAGCAAAAGAAACCTATTTGGCAGAAAATGAACGTTTTGCAACTCCTGAGCTAATCCAAGCCGCACATATCCTTATTAAGCCGGTTGAGCGTAGCCATGAAGAGGCTCTGGTTTTTGCTAAAGAGTTGCGTTCAAGGGCTATCGCTGGTGAAAATTTCACTGAGCTAGCAGTTGAGAATTCAGAAGATAAATCCGTCGGCCGCAATCAAGGAAATCTCGGCGAATTTGGCCGCGGCCGAATGGTTAAAGAATTTGAGCAAGCTGCTTTTGCACTTGAGAAAGTCGGAGATATTTCCGATGTTGTGAAATCGCAGTTTGGCTATCACGTTATCAAGCTATTAGATAAAAAGCCTGCAAGCAAACAGCCTTTTGATGAAGTGAAGGGTGGCATTATCGCTGAATTACAAGCTGTTCAAGAGAAGGCGTTTATTGAAAGATTGGTAACCAATATGCGTACTGAGGCGGCATCTTCCATCGATAAAGAACAGATGGATAAGCTTATCGTAAAGTACGGCAAGCAACTGGAAGAAGCTGGATTGTTTGATAAGCCTGTAGTGAAACCAGAGAAATAACTTGGCTTAATATGATTTCAGCCCAGCTTACCGAATCGCTTTTATTGACGATAAAATTAGCTGGGCTTGTTACTATTTCTTTAGTATTTCTATGCACCTTACTCAGTTTGATAGTTGAAAAACTGCCGTCAGTTATTGGCTCTATCGTTAAATCGATTTTATTTTTACCCCTTGTTTTACCACCCACTGTGCTTGGGTTTTATCTCCTTGTTTTTTTTAGTGTAGCTTTGAATGCAAACACTGATTGGACTGAATTTGCCTTCACCTTCGAAGGCCTGGTCATCGGCTCTGTCATCTACTCCCTGCCATTCGTATACCAACCCATCCAAAATGCCATCAACGCCGTAGGTCAGGCACCAAATGATCTGGCGGCTACGATGGGGGCGGGACCTATTGACCGTTTTTTCACGGTTACGCTGCCACTCGCTAAAGATGGTTTTATTGCGGCCTCTATTCTTGGGTTTGCTCACACTATTGGTGAATTTGGTGTCGTTCTAATGATCGGCGGAAATATCCCAGGTGAAACGCAAGTGTTGTCGGTTTTGCTCTATGAATACGTCGAGATGGGTGATTATGAGTCTGCTCATAAATTGTCGGCAATACTTCTAACGGTATCTTTTCTCTTACTTTTTGCCATGTATCGCTTTACGGGCTCGGGGTCGTCCATGTTTGCGCTTGGGCCGAAGTTGAGTAGAGCTGGCCAAAAGCAATAGGGGTGCGTTTTGGCCAGTTCTGATCAAGATCCCATCTTGCAACTCAATATTGATCACCGTGTAAGCGAACAGTTTGCTTTGTCTCTGTCTGCCGACATTCCTATGTCAGGGTTGTGTGCTATCTATGGTGAATCTGGTGCAGGGAAAACAACGCTTTTGCGCTGTGTTGCGGGTTTGCTCCAAGCGCCAAATGTCCATGTTAATGTGGCGGGTGAGGTGTGGCAGTCCGAGCGGGTATTTATCCCAGTGCATAAACGTTCACTTGCCTATGTGATGCAGGAAGACAATCTGCTGCCCCATTTGACCGCTCAAGAAAATATTAATTATGCTCTAAGGCGACGTTTGAAGCATTTTTCCAAAAGTTTTTGGTTACAGGATTCAACAAAAAAAGTCATTGCAATGATGGGCATAGAACATTGCCTGAAGCGTTTTCCTGAACAGTTGTCCGGTGGAGAAAAACAACGAGTCGCGTTAACTCGAGCTCTGTTATTAAAGCCTCGGGTTATGTTGCTGGACGAGCCTCTTTCTGCCCTCGATGATGCTCGCAAAGAAGAAATTCTGCCCTATATAGAACGGCTCAAATCTTTGGATGATTGTTGTATTCTCTATGTGACTCACTCCAAACGCGAGCTAGTGCGCTTGGCGGATCGAGTATTGATGGTCACACAGGAACGTTTCGCTCTTCGGGAAAACGTCAGCGAGGCGTTGTTTCCTTCAGAAAACGCACAGGCTAAGGAAGTTGTGTTGGAAGCTTCTGTGAGGGCAAAGCTTGATGAGTGGGGGCTTCAAGAGCTTGCTTTAGGGGGCTTGTCTCTCAGAGTGAAAAACAATGATGTACCTGTAGGCAGTACGGTTCGACTGTGTATTGCTGCGAAAGATGTCAGTTTGACACTTACCAAGCCGGAACACAGCAGTATTCTGAACCTGTTGCCAGCGAAAATAATAAGTCTCCAGGCTATGAATGATAACTTTTCAGTAGACGTTCTCTTGGATATTTCTGGTCGTCGCCTTTGGGCAAGCATAAGCCGTTTCTCAGCGGAAGAAATGAATTTAAGTGTAGGTGTAGACTTGTGGGCTCAAATAAAAGCTGCTGCAATTGTGGCATAAGAGTTTTTCGTCAAGCTGAGCACTTCCTGTCCTTTGATTTAATGTCCTTTCAGTTTTTCTCCAAACGAATTCAAGATTAGAAGTCTGTAAAGCCTTTTGGGTCCAGGGAAGGATGGGCGAGCGGAGCGTCACATTTGTTGAGAAGTGAGTGTCTTGTTGTCATCGTCTTTCTCGTATAGAAATCTCGATGTTCAAATATACCATTTCCCCGTTCTGGGCAACGTTAAATCCAATGGAAAAATAGTAAGTGCCGGGCGTAGAACAATCGGTATTCCATGGGCGAGGAAAGATGGAAAAACGATAAAGGAATGCGGCCAGTAGGCTATTTACTGGCTGTCAACGTTTGCCGGTGTTGAGGCTATGTTGCTATTTTAAAAGGCTTTTTCGCCTTCCTTTCTAAGCTACCCACTTAGGGTAGTACCGTCGGCTTCAGCTTGGGGGAATACTGTCAATCAGTCATCATAATAACGAAACTGAGGAGATTCCATGTCCCAATCCAGTGCCGTGCCCTCGCTGAAAACACTGTTAAGCTTGGGGGTAACCCTTGCCTGTAGTACCAGTTATGCCGCAGTTATCGAAGAAGTGGTCGTTACCGCTCAGAAACGAAGTCAATCGGTTAACGATATTGGGGTTTCCGCCAATGCGTTCGCAGGAGATTCTCTGCAGGATTATGGTGTCGACAGCCCCGTCGACTTGGGTAATCACACACCAGGTTTGATTACGGTAAATGCAACGTCGGGCGGCACCCCAATATTTGCGATTCGTGGCATTGGCCTCGATGACTTTAGTGCAAATAATAGCAGTGGGGTTGGTGTCTATACCGATGAGGTCTTTGCCAGTAGCCCTGCCTATTTGGGTGGGCGGTTGTTTGACGTCGAACGAGTGGAGGTGCTCAAGGGGCCGCAGGGCACGCTTTATGGTAAAAACACTACCGGCGGAGCGATTAATTTTATTTCTAATAAGCCTACCGATGAATTTGAAGCTTATGCCGAATTATCTCTTGCGCGTCACGATACTCGTGAACTGACCGCAGTTGTCTCCGGCCCATTAAGTGATGGCCTGCGAGGGCGCCTGGCATTCAACGGCGTGAGAGGAGACGGCTGGCAAACCGACATTAACACTGGGCGAGAGTTTGGTGATCAGGATCGCGCCGTGTTGCGTGGCTTGTTGGATTTCGATTTGGGGAGTGACGGTGATGTTCTGATTAAGGCCTATTACAGTCAGGATCAATCGACACCTGCATCTCCTCATGCTGAAGGTGTCGATGATGTTTTGGGTGATTCTTCCTTTTCTGTATTGAACTCTCCGCGTGACCCAAGTCGAGTTACGGTGGGGGATTTGCCAGTATTCCGTGATGAAAATGGTCAGGGTTTCTCGATAAAAGTGAATTACGCTTTCGACGCGTTTGATCTGGTATCCATTACGGCGTGGGACAGCTACGAACGCCAAGTGTTGGATAATTATGACGGCGGAGCGCATTCCGCGACGGATTTGAGTCAGGACAATGAGTTGGAACAATGGTCCCAGGAATTACGTCTGGTGGGTGATATTGGGGAAAGTTTTAGTTGGATAGCGGGTGTCAACGTTTCTCGTGAAGAGGTCGACGTGAAAGACTCATTTGATGATTCGATATTATTGAGTGACTCCGTTGCATTCGAT
This sequence comes from Pseudoteredinibacter isoporae, assembly GCF_040372805.1. Classification (GTDB taxonomy): domain Bacteria; phylum Pseudomonadota; class Gammaproteobacteria; order Pseudomonadales; family Cellvibrionaceae; genus Pseudoteredinibacter; species Pseudoteredinibacter isoporae_A. The sequence goes on along the minus strand of NZ_BAABWJ010000001.1, from coordinate 10,020 downwards.
GGCGTGCTGAACCCATTTGACATCAACAATCGAGGTGATGACCTCTTTATTGCTGATTATGTCCAAGAAACGGATTCCTACGGTGTGTATGTCCATACAGAAACGGATTTGAGTGATGAGGTGAAGTTGATTGCTGGTGTACGCTACTCGTACGACGATCGCCAGTTTAATGGTTCTGCCGATAACCTGAGTTTCGGCGAGCTCTTTCCGGTAACCACTCTGCGTGAATCCCATGATGAAGAAGCAGTAACGGGAAAAATTGGATTGGATTGGTTTGTTCACGAAGACCTTCTGCTCTTCGCCAATGTCGCAAGCAGTTATAAAAGCGGAATATTTTATGGTGGTGCCGTAGTTGATAGCAGTGCTTGGAGTTACATCGGGCCTGAATCTGTATTGTCTTATGAACTGGGTTTTAAGTGGACAGGCTTTGACGGCAGTATGCAGTTAAATGGCGCGATATTCCGAATGGATTACAGCGATCGTCAGTCATTACTCACCTTTGTATCTGATGATTTCTCAAATCTGTTGGGCGTGGCTGTTGTGGATACGACTCTAGCGAATGTGCCAGAATCCCGAACCCAAGGCTTTGAAATGGATCTGAATTGGTTGCCGATGGATGGTTTGACCATTCAGGCAGGCCTGTCTTATCTGGATGCGGAAGTCACGGAAGCCCCGACCCTGAATAACTTAAGAGGTATCAATCCTGATCCCAGTGTTAATGATGCAGCGATATTGGCCGGCAGTGGATTTGTAGATGCCTTGGGCGCGCCTTTAAATGCCGGTTCTGATCTGTCCCAGGCACCACAATGGAGCTATAACGGATTGCTGGCCTACGAGTTTGATCTAAGTGAAACGCTGATGATGCGCCTGCAGAGCAGTTACAGCTGGGTTGATGAGCAATTCGCTCAGCTCGCTGACAGCAATGCTCAATATGGTCCCGTGCGTGCATTGAATGCACGAGTCAGTGTTGAGCAGAGTGATGGCAAATGGCAACTGAGTTTCTGGGGGCGCAATCTGGAGGACAAAGCGTCTGAGACTTATGCATTTACCGGCTTTGCCGGGCGTACAGTCTATCGTCAGCAAGGAGCAACTTACGGTTTGACGCTGCGCTATAATTTTTGATTTTCAGCGCTCTCTGGCCTACTCTTGGCCAGAGAGTGGATGTTTGCCGAAAACATATGATTTCAAGAAAATACAGCGAACCGTTTTCAGCTTGGAGCGAGGCTCTTGGGCAATCTGTGCAGTCCGTGGGGTCTGAGTCGTTCTATTCTTCTCTGTGCCAGGGCCTGGCAGCTTTGCCTGAAATGAGTCACCCGTTGGTGCTTTATTTTCCCAAAGGTGAACCCCCGGTCGCGGTATACAGTGACTACACCGAAGCAGAAGACTACCGTTTGCAAATCGAGCAATATGTCTGTGGCCCTTATATTCTCGACCCGTATTATCGTTTGAGTGAAAATCAAGCTCCCAACGGCGTGTATCGCCTGCGAGAAATTGCCCCCGATAATTACAAGCACAGTGAATTTTATCATCTTTACTACAAAGCCATTAAGGCTGAAGATGAGTTGTCGTTTGTGCAGACATTGCAGAATGGTGATGCATTGCATATCTCGCTTACCCCTGAAGCTGATGGCAGCACTTTTTCAAAAGCGATGGTGCAATTTATCAAAACAGTTGCACCGGTGGTTATTGCACTCAATGAACAGCATTGGCGTAGTATTGAAACCAAGCCCAGTTCATCACGCGGACATTTGCATCAAGAGTTGATTCGAGGCTTATCCTTGTTTGGCAGTTCGGTTCTGACTGAGCGGGAAATGGCAACACTGGGGTTTATTCTTCAAGGGCATTCCAATCAGTCTGCAGCTGATCGATTAGGCATTTCCATTTCAACGGTGAAGCTGCATAGAAAGCATATTTATAAAAAGTTGGATATTGGGTCACAGTCAGAGTTGTTTCATCTGTTTATTGATTCGCTTAGCTGCCTTGATCTTGAAGAAGATATCGATCCACTGGATGCCTACATGAAAATACCCTAATTGGGTATATCGTTCGCTACAGCCTCTCGCTACACTCAAATTCGTCAATAGATAATAAAAATTAACAACGGGGCATTACATGCAAATTGGCCAACTGCGCTCAGATTCCATTGTCGGTATATGCCTGCTTAGTGTACTCGGTGTTATCGGTCTCTCTGGATTGATGTTATTGCCAGTCTTATTGGGCGCTTATGTCGATTTTCTAGGTTTGAGTGAAAGCCAGGCGGGTTGGGTAACCAGCGCGAACCTTGCGGGCATTGCTCTGATGTCTCTGTTTGTTTCTTTTCAAGTTCGACATCGCTCGCTTCATCAGATTGCGTTTTGGGGCTTGCTCCTGATGTTGGTTTTTGATGCGTTGTCGATGCTGAGTGATGGGTTAAATCAATTATTGTTTTTCCGGTTTATGTCGGGTCTGGGGGGCGGCGCGGTACAAGCTGTTGTGGCAGCCGCGATTGCTCGCTCTTCAATTGCGGGCCGGGGTTATGGTATCTACATTGGCTTTCAATTTGTATTGCCTGCAATGGCGTTTTATTTATTACCGGCATTTTTGCAGAGTTTTGGCCTGAACGGCTTGATGTTGTTGCTGTTGTTTTTGGAGCTTCTGTTTGTATTTTTCGCAAAAGTACTCAATAGTTACCCATTGCCTCAAGCCATTTCTCCTCAAATGAAGGGGGAATGGGGCTCAAGTGATTTGGCTCTGTTACTCAGTAAACCTTCTCTGCTTTCGTTATTTGCTCTGTGTTTTTACGGGATCGCCAATGCGGGCTTCTATGCCTACGTCGAGCGCTTCGGCTTGCACAATGGTTTGGGCAATCAACAAGTGGGAGATGTGCTGGCACTGGCCAATTTTTTGGCCGTCGCCGGGGCGGCGCTTGTGTACTATCTGGGTGATAAGCATGGGTTTTTACGCCCGCTGAGTGTCGGTATTTTGGTTCAGGTGTTATCTATGCTCTGCTTGTTGCAGGGGGCTGGCTGGGCTTATTTTGTTGGGGTTGTTGTGTGGTCCCTGGCTTGGGCTTTTAGTTGGCCGTTTTTTCTCAGTATGCAGGCGAGTTTTGATAAAAGTGGCTCTGTCGTTGCGGCCGGGCAATGCAGTAATCTGATTGGGAATGCGATGGGGCCGTTGATTTTCAGTTTTACTCTGGGCGAAGGCAGTTATGTGCCATTGATTTCTATCGCCATTGTATTTTTTGTGTTGAGTTTGTTGCCCATGTTAGGGGTCGCAAAATACCTGCCCAATGGCAGTGCGAAGTAAGGAAAGAGTGAGGGAAAGTATTATGTCTCAAGCCAGTGATCTAGCGTTTACTCGAGAAGGGCTTTACGGCACGACCGTAGAAGCAACCTTTGCCGGAGCGACCAGTTTTATGCGTCGGCGTTACAGTCGAGATTTAAACGGGGTCGATGTTGCGATCACCGGAGTGCCTTATGATTTGGCGACGTCTAACCGCTCTGGTGCTCGCATGGGTCCACGCGCCGTCAGAGCGATTTCCTCAACACTTTCTTGGGGTACGGTCATGGGGTGGGGTTTTGATCCGTTCGATAACTTAGCGGCCGTGGACTATGGTGATTGCACGTTTGATTCTGGTAGGCCAGAACAAATTCCCGACGAAATCTATCATCACGCTAAGAGTATCCTCGATCAGGGTACCGCAATGCTGATGTTGGGCGGGGATCATTTTTCTACTTATCCTGTGATTAAGGCGCATGCTGAAAAGCATGGCCCTATTTCCTTGATTCATTTTGATGCTCACAGCGACACCTGGGAAGATGAAGATGGACGAATCGATCATGGCACGATGTTCTATCATGCGGCAAAGCAGGGCATCGTTGACCCGGAGCACTCTGCTCAAGTTGGTATGCGCCTTTTTAACCCCAACAATCATGGTTTTAATGTGTATACGGCAGAATGGGTGCATGAAGAAGGTATCGAAAAAACCGTAGCGGCTATTCGTCAAGCGGTCGGTGATCGTCCGTGCTATGTCAGTTTTGATATTGATTGCCTGGATCCCTCCTATGCGCCCGGTACCGGTACCCCTGTGGTTGGCGGCTTGTCCAGCCATCAAGCTCTGAAAATCATTCGGGGCTTAGCGGGAATCAATGTTGTGGGCATGGATGTGGTAGAAGTCGCACCGGCCTATGATGTGAGCGAGATAACGGCGCTGGCGGCGGCGACTATTGGCTTGGATCTTTTGTGTTTATACGCCTATAAACATTGCTCTCCTCAAAAAGGGTAGAGGGTTTCTAAGCTCCAACCATGGAAAGGGTGGGGCTTTTTATTACTATCGGTTGAAATTCCCACTTTTAATCTGACTCTGAAGTGTAGAAAGTTCGAGTAGATAAATAATTCAAAAGAATATGGTGCCCGGAATGACCGGGCTTAGCAATGGGCAATCGTCGTGTTATTGTCCCCATCCATCCCACTGTTTACTTCCCTGCCTGTAATCTGAGCGATCTAAATTTATAATTCTTGGCCCTCTTGATTTACAATAATCCCAAGCAAGATGATGGGAGAGACAAAATTTTATGGAAAATAAGCTGCCAACGCACTTTTATCACCCCAAGTACTGGCCGGTTTGGTTATTAGTGGGTTCAATGTATTTATTGGTGCGCTTGCCCTGGTCTGTGCAAAAAGGGCTGGCTAAAGGCTTGGGGTTCCTGCTTTACACTCTAGCGGGTAAGCGACGCCGAATTGTAAAGAAAAATCTGGAGTTGTGTTTTCCTGAGTGGCATCAAGAAGAACAGCGCAAGCGAGTTAAGGAAGTCTTTTATCACAATGCACTGGGTATGATAGAAGCTTTTAATGCCTACCATTATCCTCCTGAAAAATTTCATTCGAAAGTTGAAATTCGCGGCGCTGAATTATTGGAGAAAGCGAAGGCTAAGGGCAAGGGCGTAATATTAGTCGGTGCGCACTACAGTCATCTGGATTTTGGCGCAGCATTGATTTCGCTCGTCTCTGACGTCATTGTGATATACCGCCCCAACAACAACCTATTGATGGACCATTTTATTCTCAAAGGCCGCAAAAATATCCTGAAGGATGTTATCCCCAGAGACAATATGCGGGCGGTTATTCGTGCCTTGAAAAATGAGAATGTTGTTTGGTACCCACCCGATCAGGACTACGGCGAAAAGCATTCCGTGTATGTACCGTTTTTTGGTGTTAATGCAGCCACAATCACGGCCACCAGTAGGCTGGTGAAATTCAATGATTCCCCGGTACTGATGCTGTCCTATCGACGCGACGACGACAATGATTGCTATACCATGGAGTTCGAGGCCCCGCCTGAGGGATTCCCCAGCGGTGATGAGCGTAAAGATGCCGAGCTGATTAATCAGGCTCTTGAGCACAATATACGCAAAGCCCCCACACAATATATGTGGACACATCGACGCTTCAAAACCCAGCCTGACGGAAAAGGGAAGTTGTATAAAGCGTGAGCTGGATTGGCTGGGTCGCCGGGAGTTTATGGCTCAGCGAGATGACTGAAAAACAGACATAAAAAAGCCGATCTCAGGGATCGGCTTTCTTTGAAGATGGTGCCCAGGAGAGGATTTGAACCACATTTGAGTTTTAAATTTTTTAATAAAATCAAATGCTTGGGAGGCTTTTTAGTTTTGGCGCTCTATTGCGGCTCTACAGGCTTATTCGTGAATTCAAGCTAGCGTCGACAAGTCTCCAGCGACTGCAAGCCACGCCTCACATTCCCTCCGGGTAATCCCCATTCCCGCAATTCGAGCTACATCCAGGTGCCTTATTTCTTCCAGCACATCCTGTAAAAATTTCTCCCGGTGTTCAGCTGCAATTCCTTTAGGGAATTGTGCTTGTAAAAAATGAGGAATCACTCCAGCCGATAATTGTTGACGAACAACCTCGACAACCAGCGCTCGCCGTTGGCTGCGGTAGAGAGCTGCAATCTCATCAAAACCAACTGCTTGTAACTGATTGTCAAAATGCAGGCAGGATCGCATATAAGACCAACAGTAAAGCTCCGCAAGTGGAGCAACGTTGTTTAACTCATAGAAACAGATGATTGCTTTTAAATAAGCATCCTTGTCCACATCTATAAATGATTGCGGCACATAGTCTTCTGCAATCAAAGGGATAATACAGGCCAGGCGGGCGGTGCGTTTGTTAACATCAACAAAAGCTTGTAGGTACGATATATGCCCCAGTAAGAAAAAGCTTTGTTCAAACGGATCTTTGATCTGACGTGCCGCATCAAGCATATTGATCAGCAACCTTGTCAGGCGCTCTTTGCCTTCCAGGGGGGCATAGGTGGTGCCAGAAACTCCAATACCTTCATCGCGTACATGGCCCGCCGCACCTGGAGCTACCAAACTGTCTGCCAGTAAATAGTGGAGCGTGCGAATGCACTCCTCATCAGGTATTAGCGTTTGTATATTGCGAACTAAATATTCGATGGCCTCTTTGTGGTTAAGAATCATCAACCGCTCTTCGTCCATTTTTCCTTCGGCGCTAATGCCCTGGAACAGCAATTGCTCCGTATCAGCAATGCTGTAAGTGTTGCCCTCCAAGCGAGAAGAGTTGTAACTCAAATCGATCAACAGGCGTTGGAATATTTTCTTGATATATGTTCCTGCTCGTCCCTGGATACCCATGCGCTTACCCTGCTGGTGTAGGGTCTCCCGTTGTTCTGCTGTTAGATAATAGGTCTCATTGGGGCGGTAACTCTCTACCCAGGCTTCTGTATAGGTGACGGGAGGACGGGTATAAATAGGCGCAGTGACTTGTTCCAATGCTTGTAGACTGGAGCGAGAAAAAATCTCATCGAATGAGCCTACATGGCTATCCTCCCTACTGGCAGGTGGTGTAGGGAGGGGAGGCGTCAAACGACGATACTGTGTACCCTTATTCTGGCCTCGGCGTTCCAACAGATCATTTTCCACCAGCTCAACCAGCCATCGCCTCAAACTGCGATCGGCCACGTCACCCATTGCCGATTTGATCTCTGATGCACTCTGCCATACAGGATCTTGGCGGTTCAGGTAGTCTAAAAGCGCTTGTTTATCGGCCATTGCTCTATCTTCTCAATGTTTATCAGCCAAATCCTGGCCGATAAGCAAGCGTGATTGCTATTTATCGGCCATTTTTGGTGCGGCTTTCAATATATCGGCCATTTATCGGCCAGTCAAGACAAGTGTGATGGGTAGGCCCGCTTAGGGGTTGCAGTGGATATTTACCCATAATTCAGGTCAGCGAAAGTAGCCAGCCTAAAAGATCGTTTAAACAGACTGTCCCTAGTCCTAGGACTAGGGACAGTCGATATTGAGTGTGGGTCTATTTCATAGACATCATCAAACAGAGTAACCTTCCAGCCTTGAGCCTTCAGTTCTATTTCGGCTTGGAAGTGGTCACTATAATTACCATTATTAAGAAAATTGGTAGCTATAGTGATCAGTTTGGTTAATCTAAAGTGGTGCGCACGGTGTGAAGCTGTTTGATTTGAGCACACGAATGTTTGTTTTTGCCAAGGAAGAAGCAAAAACCGAAATAAGGACATGTCTAGAAGAGACTTATGCTCCCCCTAAAGGTATTGGGTTGATCAATAGGAGTATGGGAAAGCAAAACTGGATGGGTTTCTGCATGTTGCTCCACTACTACTCAATGATATATTTGTTGTGCTGTCAGGTGGAACTCAAACGTATTTATGCGTTCATGAATTGCGCGAAGGTGGGGTGAGAAGGATCATTGATTTCACCTTGCAGACAACAGAGCCAGAATAGAATCACTACACATAAGCAGACATTGAATCATCTTTGGTAAACTTTCATTTATCAGGTAGCAAGAAAGTCTGAGAAGCCATATTAAAGAATTGTCGGGGTATCTGTTGCTATTAAATGAGAAAACTCTTCATATGATTTTAATATAAATTGCTCTTCAAGTACTTGCGATTGCTGAATTCGGTCAATTCGAAAAGTTCTATAGTCATCTCTTAGGTGGTCCCAGGAAAATATATACCACACGGGGTAGTTGAAATATAAATAATGAGGCTCAATTATTCGCTTCGATTCGTTTCTTTTTTCATCGGAGTAGCTAATCGACAATAGATTTTGATAAACAAAAGCCGCATTAACCTCCCCACAGTCTGGAAACTCCGATTTCTCATATGAAGAATGCACTTGTGGCGATGCCGAACTTCCAATCAATACCCTATTACGCAAACTTCTGATTTTTTCTTTTTGTTCAGGAGATAACAATGCCAGTAGTTTGTACCGTATTGAATTTAGGCTTTTCATAAAAAGCGGAGAGTTCATTTTTTCACAAATGGCGATACTGATTAATAGATCAATTGTTTCGCTATCCGTAAGGTTGATTTTTCCTAACCCCCAACTCCTGTGTAGTCTGACGCCTCCACCTCTACCTTTGTCAGCATCTATAGGTAGCCCCCTTTCCCTAAGTATATTTAGATCACGAAATAAAGTTCGCTGAGAAACTTCCAAGGCTTTGGACAAGTCTTTGGCAGTCAAAAAATCATCCGACTTAAGCATGCTAGCAAGTAAATCTAATCTCGCTAAATGACTGTTAGTATTCGCTCTTTTCATCAACCTAATATGCCATAAAATGGCACTATTGTTAATAGTCTTACATTCCCCATATAACTTTAAGCGAAACAGAATGAAAACAACTTACTTACTTTTATTGATTTCTTTTATTTTTGGAATGCAAGCCATGGCAGAAAAAACAAATGATATAAATCATCAATATTCCAAGGAAGAATCTATTGCCCCTAAAGACTTTGACTTTGAATTAGGTACATGGAAGGTTAAACACCGAAGGCTCAAAAATATGTTTAGTGATAAGAAAGAATGGCTGGAATTTGAAGGAAGCTCTTCGACGACCAAGATTTTAGGAGGTTATGGAAATCTAGAAGACAATGTCCTGCACTTTCCTGATGATTCATTTCGGGCTGTCGCTATACGCTCTTACGATTCAGCTACAAAAAAGTGGTCAATTTGGTGGTTAGACGGACGATCGCCAAACAAGCTGGATGCCCCAGTTGTCGGCTCCTTCAAGAACAAAGTCGGCTTATTTTATGCTGAAGAAGTTTTGAACGGGATTCAAACAAAAATAAGATTTAAATGGGACTCTTCCATACAGAAAAACCCTAAGTGGGAACAAGCATTCTCTTTTGATAATGGTGCCACTTGGGAAACCAACTGGACCATGAGCTTTTTACCTGCAAACTAGTAACTTAACACTCAAAAGCGGACCTAAAATATTAGGGTGAAATTTAGATGTAGTAATTCAGATCTAAACTGACAAACACCGGGATTAAAAAATGGGTAACTGTCAGATCGAGTCTGAATTACTACATGTTATTGCCCAAATTTCGATGCAAAAACATGCCGCTTCTCATCAGGACTTTGTTCTACCCAGCGCCCGTAGTGCCGCATAATTATTTCGGTTGTTTTATGCCCCATCTGCTCAGCAATAAATAGCAGGTTCTCTCCACCAGAGAGTAACTGGCTCGCATAGGTGTGTCATGTTTGATACGGATTTCGATAACGGACGTCAGAACGTTCAAGAACGTTTTTCCATAGTCGTTCTAGATGCTCGTAATCAATAAACCTTCCTTTGTCTTGTGGGCGGACAAAGACGAATCCGTCATCTTATGATTGAAATCGTTTTTGATCGTTTACGGCCTCTAAGGCACTGGGCAGTAGTATGACAAAACGATTTCCACCTTGGGTCGTTTTCTTTAGCCACTTATAAAACTCTGTCAAAGAAAGCCGATTCCTTGCATATAGGGACGGATAATTATTAATCACCCCTTCTTTAGGTAAATGTGTCTTGAAAGGACTATATAAGTATATTGATTTGAGGCAAAAAAACTGCCTACAGGTGGGTTTTTGAGAGTGTGGAGATTTAGCAAAACCAATGGCATAACAGAAGGCTTTCACAACGAAATGGAAATGATGTCGAGACGAACGTATGGCTTTAAAGATTTTGAAAATTATCGAT